>NZ_PVTX01000005.1 GCF_003003075.1 Isoptericola halotolerans
CCGAAAGCCGCCCCCGACCCCACCAACCGAACCGACAGCCACGACCGGCTCCGCCGCGACAAGATCGACAAGACCGGATGCGTCACCCTGCGCATCGCCGGCAAACTCCGACACATCGGCATCGGACGACCCCACGCAGGAACCCACGTCCTGCTGCTCGTCCACGACCACGACGTGCGCATCATCAACGCCGCCACCGGCGAGATCCTGCGCGAGCTCACCATCGAACTCACCCGCGACTACCAGCCACGCGGCACCACCACCACCGACACAAGACAAAGGCCCGAACCCACATTCGTGGGTCCGGGCCTTGCCGATGTCCTGAGACATCACAGTGGTAGCGGGGGCAGGATTTGAACCTGCGACCTCTGGGTTATGAGCCCAGCGAGCTACCGAGCTGCTCCACCCCGCGTCGATGTCTGCAACATTACGTCATGGATTCGGTCGAAGTCCAACCGATCCGGGCGGATGGGACGCAGGTCACAACTGCGTCCCATCCGCCCGGCGCGAGGCATCAGCCCTCGAGCTCCTCCTCGGCCGCGAGCGCCTGCTCGAGCGCCGTCTGGAGCCGCTCCTGCGCCTCGCCGTACGCAGTCCAGTCGCCGCTCTGCAGCGCCTCCTGGCTGTCCGTGAGCGCCTGGTTGGCGTCCGCCAGCGCGGCGTTCAGGCGAGCCTGCGCGTCGCCCGCCGGCGCGGCGGGCTCCTCCGTCGGCTCGGCCGGCTCGGTGGTCTCGGTCGGCTCCGGCTCGGCCGTGGGCTCCGCCGCAGGATCCGTGACCTCGTCCGTCGGGACGTCCGTCGGCACGTCGGTCTCGGCCTCGTCGGCGTCACCGGCCTGTGCACCGGAGTCACCGCCGAACACCTGGTCCAGGGCCTCGTCCAGCGTCTCGGCGTAGCCCGTCTGGTCACCGAACGCCACCAGCACTCGCCGCAGCAGCGGGAACTGCGTCCCCTCCGCCGACTGGATGTAGACCGGCTGCACGTACAGCAGGCCGCCACCCACGGGCAGCGTCAGCTGGTTGCCGCGCACCACCTCGGAGTCGCCGCGGCCCAGGATGTTGAGCTGCTCGGAGATCGTCGGGTTGGAGTTGAAGTTGTTCTGCACCTGACCCGGCCCCGGGACCGTCGAGTCCCGTGGCAGCTCGAGGAGCCTCAGCGTGCCGTACCCCTCGGCGACCTCGCCCGCCGTCGACCCCGCATCGGCGTCGGCGGCCAGGTAGCCCGTGAGGATCTCCCGGTCGGTGATCCCGCCGGGGATGAAGGTGCTCGTCAGGGAGAACGACGACTCCTCCTGCTCCGGCATCTTCAGCGTCAGGTAGTACGGGGGCTGCTTCGACGCCGCCGCCTCGGACGACGCGACCGGGTCGTCCGGGGTCACCCACTCGTCCGAGCCGGAGAACAGCTGGACCGCGTCGGTGACGTGGTAGCGCTCGAGGAGGGTGCGCTGGACCTTGAAGAAGTCCTCCGGGTAGCGCACGTGCGACATCAGGTCGCCCGAGATCTCCTCCATCGGCCGCAGCGAGTCCGGGAACACCTGGCTCCACGCCTTGAGCAGCGGGTCCTCGGCGTCCCAGGCGTAGAGCGTGACCGTGCCGTCGTACGCGTCGACCGTCGCCTTGACCGAGTTGCGGATGTAGTTGACCTCGGGAGGCAGGTCCACGGGAACGCCCTGGGCGGCCAGGGTGAGGGAGTCCGTGGTCGCCTCCTGCATCGGCGCGGACGTCGAGTAGGGGTAGGCGTCCGTGGTCGTGTAGGCGTCCACGATCCACTTCACTCGACCGTCGACGACCGCGGGGTAGACCTTGTTGTCCAGGGTGAGCCACGGCGCGACCTTGGCCACGCGCTCCTGCGGGTCGCGGTCGTAGAGGATCTGCGACTCCTCGGTGACACGGTCGGAGAAGAAGATCTGCTCGTCGCCGAACTTCAGGGCGTAGAGCAGCTTCTCCAGGAACGTCCCGATCTCCGGGCCGGCCGAGGTCTCGTCGGTCGGGAACTCGTAGAGCACCTGGCGGCCGCCCTCGTCGTCCGCCTGGTAGTCCAGCTCCCAGCCGTCGGTGTTCTCCGGGGCCCCCACGATGGAGTACTCCGGCGCCTCCGGGCTGAAGTAGATCCGCGGCTCGTAGCCGTCCGAGAACATCTCGGTCAGCGCGCCCTCGGTGGGGATCCCGCCCTCGAAGAAGGCGGGCTGGCCGTCCGGGCCGGGCTGGTTGCCGTAGGCCGCGACCACGCCGAAGCCGTGCGTGTACACCGTGTGGTCGTTGATCCAGTTGCGGTCGGCGAGCCCGTCCAGGTTCAGCTCGCGCACCGCGATCACGGTGTCGCGGGACTCGCCGTCGATGTCGTACCGGTCCACGGACAGGTTCTCCGTGAAGTTGTAGAACTGCTTGTTCTGCTGGAGCTGGCGGAACGACGGGCTGACGACCTGCGGGTCCAGCAGGCGCACCGACGCCGTCGTCTCGGCGTCGTCCCGGAGCTGGCCCTCGGCCGCCTCCGTGGTCGCGTCGTACTGCTCGGACTGGACGTCGTCGATCGCGAACGCGTCGAGCGTGGCGTCGATGTTGCGCTGGATGTAGGGGGCCTCGAGGGACTGGGCGTTCGGGTCCACCTGGAAGCGCTGGACGATCGACGGGTAGATGCCGCCGATCGCGATCGCCGAGACGACCATCAGGCCGACACCGATCGCGGGCAGGCGCCACGTGTCGCGGAACGCCGCCACCACGAAGAGGGCGGCGACCAGCACGGCCACGCCCATCAGGATCTCCTTGGAGGGGATCACGGCGTGCACGTCGGTGTACGAGGCGCCGTCGTAGCGCTCGTTGGAGTTGGTCAGGATGCTGTAACGGTCGAGCCAGTAGTTCGCGCCGATGAGCAGCATCAGCACGGCGCCGAGCACCGCCAAATGGATGCGGGCCGCCGTCGTGGTCCGGGGCGTCCCGGCCGGCAGCGAACCGATCCGCAGGCCGCCGTAGAGGTAGTGGGTCACCACCGCGGCGATGGCCGAGATGACCACGACCGCCATGAGGAAGCTGACGGCGAAACGCACCACCGGGAGCGTGAAGACGTAGAACCCGATGTCGATGCCGAACTCGGGGTCGGTCTCACCGAAGGACTGGCCGTTCAGGGCGAGCATCACGGTGCGCCACTGCGACGACGCCGCGACGCCCGCGAAGAAGCCGATCACCACCGGCGCGGCGTACGTGACGAGCTTGCGCAGCGGCTCCACGGCCTCGCGGTACTGGTCGAGCGTGGCCTGCTCCGGTGTCGACGGCGCGTAGACCGGTCGCGACCGGTAGCCGATCGTGAACGAGCTGTAGACGGCCGCGCCCATGAGCAGGAAGGCGACCAGGAACAGCACGACCCGGGCGATCCACTGCGTCCACACCACGTTGGCGTAGCCGACCTGCGTGAACCACAGGACCTCGGTCCAGAAGGTCGCCAGGAAGATGAGGGCGGCGACGAGGACCGCCAGGATCACGACCGTGATCAGCAGCGGGCTCCGACGCCTCGCTGCTGGCGGTCCGTCCGGTCGTCGGGGTGGGGCGAAGGACACGGTGCGGGCACCTCATTCGTGCTCGGGACGGGACACGTGCAGGCACGCAGGGACGTCAGGACAACGTTCGAACGTCTGCCCAGGTTCCCACGATTCCGACACACGGGGGCACCCGAGCCCTCACGAACCGGTCACGATCCCGCGTCAGGAGCAGCGCGGCAGGTCCTGCCCCTCGCCGGCGCCGATCGCCTCCATCGCCGCCCGCGCCTCGGCGAGCGTGCTGACCGACACCACCTCGAGACCCTCGGGCTCCTGGCCGACCACCTCGGGACAGTTGTCCGCCGGGGCGAGGAACCACTCGGCGCCGTCGCGCTGCGCGCCGTACATCTTCTGGCCGATGCCGCCGATGGGGCCCACCCGCCCGTCGACGTCCATGGTGCCCGTCCCGGCGACGACCGCCCCGGCCAGCTCGTCCTCCGGCGTCATGAGGTCCACGATGCCCAGGGCGAACATGGTGCCCGCGCTCGGCCCGCCGATGTCCTCGATCTGGATCGTGACGTCCACCGGGAAGTCGTAGACCGGGTCGATGAGCACGCCGAGGAGCGCACGGCCGTCGCCCTCCCCCGTCGTGACCGTCAGGTCGACCGGCTCGCCCGCCCGCTCCACGCCGAGGACGACGTCGTCGCCCGGGGTGACGTCGTCGAGCACGGCGAGCAGCTCCGGATAGCTCTCCAGGGGCTCACCGTCCATCGACACGATGACGTCGTCGGGCTCGACCACGCCCTCCGCGCCCGTGCCCTCCGCGGCGGCCACGACCGTCATGGTGGTCGGCACCTCGTACCCGAGCTCCGTGAGGGCGGCCACGGTCGCGGACTCCTGCGAGCTGATCATCTGGGCCTGGCCCTGCTCCTGCTGCTCCTCGGGCGTGACCGGCTCGGGGAAGATGAGCTCCACCGGCTGCACCGAGCGCTCGACCGACGACCAGCCCCACAGGACGTCGCCCATCAGCACGTCGCCACCGGGCCCGCCGTACACCGAGACCGTGGTGAGGCGCAGCTCGCCCGAGGCCGGGTACGTCTCGGCACCGGAGATCTCGATCAACGGCATCTCCGTCGCGCTCTGCCCGGCGCCCTGCTCCTGCACGCCCAGGGTGTCCTCCGTCGGCCCCGGGGTGCGGACCGCGTAGGGCGTCGGCAGCACGAGGAGCACCGCGGCGACGACGGCGGTCACCAGCAACGACACGACCAGCGTCACCGAGCGGCGGGACGTCGGGCGGTGCCGGATCCGGGGGTCGTGGCCGTCCGCGTCGTCCGTGCCCGCCACGGCGCGGTCCTCGGGCAGCGGGTGCGCCTGGGCGTGCCCGTACAGCTCGGCCGGATGATGGCTGCGATCGAAGCTCACCGGCCCATCATCGCCGATCCACGGGCGACCGGTGCGCCGTGAGCGAACGACGGAACTCGGCACCGCGCGTCGTCGTCGGTCATGGATACCGTGAGCGTGCGGTGGATGCCGCACCGGAAGGAGCCGAGGACTGCGATGAGCGACCTGCCCGACGACCCCGACGAGCGCGAGCGCGCGCTGCGTGACGCCCTGCACGGCATCTTCGGCGAGCGGACCGACGAGGTGCTCGGCCAGATGCGCTCCCAGGGCCTCGACCCGGCCGCGCTGATGGGCGGGGTCGCCCCCGACCCCGCCACCATGCAGCACCTCATGGACCAGCTCCAGCGCCTGTTCACCTCCGGCGAGGGACCGGTGAACACCCAGGTGGCGCACGACCTGGCCCGCCAGGTCGCGGTGGCCGAGGGAGACCCGTCGCTGACCGGTGCCCAGGGCCGGTCGGCGCAGGAGGCCCTCAGCGTGGCGGAGCTGTGGCTCGACGCCGCGACCGACCTTCCGCCGTCGGGCGGGCCGGCCCGCGCCTGGAGCCGCAGCGAGTGGGTCGAGGCGACGCTGCCGGCTTGGCAGCAGCTCGTCGCACCCGTGGCGGCCTCGGCGGCCGACGCCCTCGCCACCGTGCTCGGTGACCAGGTCGGCGACGGCGACATGTCCGGCCTCGATCTGCCCGGGATGCCGGTGTTCCCCGGCGGGAGCCTGGGCGACCTGGACCCGGCGACCATGATGCGCAGCCTCGGGTCGGCGGTCTACGGCATGCAGGTCGGCCAGGCCGCGGGCACCCTGTCCCGCGAGGTCTTCGGCGCGACGGACGTGGGCGTGCCGCTGCTCTCGGAGCCCGCCACCGTGCTGGTCCCGACGAACGTGCGTGCCTTCGCCGACGGCCTCGACTCGCCGTTCGACGAGGTCCAGCTGTACATGGCGGTGCGCGAGGCCGCCCACGCCCGGCTGTTCGTGCACGTGCCGTGGCTGCGGGCACACCTGCACGCTCTCGTCGAGCAGTACGCCCGTGGCATCACGATCGACCTCGACGCCCTCGAGGCGCAGGTCCGCGACATCGACATGGCCGACCCGGAGTCGCTGCGCGGCGCCCTGTCGGGGGACGTCTTCGGCCTGCACAACACCGCCGAGCAGCAGGCGACGCTGCTGCGCCTGGAGACGGCCCTGGCGCTCGTCGAGGGCTGGGTCTCCGAGGTCGCCGCCACCGCGTCCCTGCCGCACCTGCCGCACTCGGTGCCGCTGCGCGAGATGATCCGCCGGCGCCGGGCCGCCGGAGGCCCCGCCGAGCAGACGTTCAAGTCGCTCGTGGGCCTCGAGCTGCGGCCCCGTCGCTCGCGCGACGCCGCGGCGCTGTTCGCCCACCTGCTCGCGACCGGCGGCCCGGAGGCGCGCGACGCGGTCTGGGACCACCCGGACCTGCTGCCCGGCACCGAGGACCTGGACGACCCGCCGGGCTACGCCGCGCGCCGGGCCGCCCAGGCGGACGAGCAGGCGGACGTGGACGCCGCGCTCGCCCAGATCTTCTCGGAGTCGACCGAGAGCGAAGAGCCCGGGGACGCCTCGCCGGGCGAGGAGCCCGGGACGGACGAGGGTGCGCCCGGCGACGGGAGGTAGCCGGGTCCGTCAGGTGGCGGACGAACCGGAGTCGGCGTCGTCGTCCCGCGAGCCGTCGGTGGTGAACGCCACGCCCTCGAGGAACCCGCGCGCCCGGTCGGTGCGCGGGTAGGCCTCGAGCAGCCGCCAGAAGTCAGGCCCGTGGCCGGCGTGCAGCAGGTGCGCGAGCTCGTGCAGCAGCACGTAGTCGATGACCCACTCGGGCATGCCCTGCAAGCGGGTGGAGAGCCGGATCGAGCCGTCCACCAGCGTGCACGAGCCCCAGCGACGCTCCTGGTTGGTGACCCACCGCACGCTCGTCGCGTGCGCGCGGCCGTCGAGGTACTTGTCGGACAGCTCGCGCGCCCGGTCCACGAGCTCCTCGTCCGACGGGCGGCGGCGACGTTCCTTGTCCTCGAGGCGCGCCACCATCTTCTCGACCCACTCGCGCTCCTGGGCACGCGAGAAGCGCGCGGGGATGGCCACGACGGTGCGGTCACCGTCGCGGTACGCGCTGACCGTCGCGGTCCGACGACGGCTCCGCCGGACCTCGACGGTCGGCATGGTGTCGTGGGCCACACCATGACCATACCGGGATTGCGTCAAGGGCATGTCGGGACACTCCGACGGCCCAGTTCGCAGGCCTTTCCACAGCCCTGTGGACGGCGTCGGCGCGGCCAGGTGCGGCCGTGTCATCGTGCCGCCATGGCGTCCTCGAGCACGTCCCCCGAACCGGCTGCTCTCCGGCTGCGCCCCGGCGCGCCGGTGCTCGGCCGCGGCCCGGGCGAGGTCCAGCTCGGTACCGACAGCCGCTGGTCGCTGGTGCTGTCCGGCCTCGCCGACGCCGAGACGCGCTGGCTCACGGCGTCGGCCACGACGCAGCACGCCTCCCTCGAACGCACCGCGGCGCGGCACCGCGTCGACGACGAGCGCCGTCGCGAGATCGGGACGCTCCTCGCCGACTGCGGGTTCCTCGTGCCGTCGCCGCGACGCACGCCCGACGTGCTCGCCACGGCCGGGGGCGCCGCGGACGCCCCGGTCCTCGGCGCCCTGCTGCCCGACGGCGGAGGCATGGTCACGCTCGCCCGGCGAGCCGTGCGGAGGGTGGGTGTGAGCGGGCTGGGCCGGATCGGCGCGATGCTCGCCGCCCATCTGGCCACCGCAGGCGTCGGCACGCTCGTGCTCGACGACGACTCGCCCGTCCAGGTGACCGATCTCGGGACCGGCACCTACCGCCAGACCGACGTCGGCCACCGGCGCGCTGCACGGCTCGAGGCGGCGCTGGGGGCCAGGTACCCGCGCACGGCGTGGGCCCGGACCTGGCACGCGGACGCCCTGCCCGACGTCGTCGTGGCGGTGTGCGACCGCGTCGTCCGCCCCGAGACGTTCACGCTCCTCATGAGCGCCGGCATCCCCCACCTGCCGGTCGTCGTCGGGGAGGCCGACGTCACGCTGGGCCCCTTCGTCCTGCCGGGGAGCACCGCGTGCACGGCCTGCTGGCACCGGCACGCCACCGACGCCGACGAGCGCTGGCCGGAGCTGGTCGACCAGCTCGCGGACCTCCCCGCGGCCCCCGGCCAGGAGACGGTGCTGTCCGTCACGGCGGCCGCCCTCGCGGCAGGTCAGGTGCTGGCCCACCTCGACGGCACCCGGCCGGCGACCGCCGGCGCCGTGCTGGAGGTGACGCTGCCCGAGGCGGTCGCACGCACCCGGCCGGTCGAGGCGCACCCGGCCTGCCCCTGCACCGTCCCGCCGAGGTAGCACGATGCCCCACGAGGTAGCACCTCGTGGGGCATCGATCGATGGTCAGGCCGCGGCCTGGTCGGTCTTGCGGGGACGGCCACGACCCCGCTTGCGGGCGACGACGACGCCGTCGACGAAGACCTCGCCGCCCCAGACGCCCCAGGGCTCCGAGCGCTCGAGAGCACCGGCCAGGCAGCCGGACTGCAGCGGGCAGGCACGGCAGAGCGCCTTGGCACGCTCCACCTGGTCGGTGTGCTCGGCGAACCAGAGCTCGGGGTCGTTGGTGCGGCAGGGCAGGAGGGCCGCGAACTGTCGCTCGAGCTCGGCCGCCTCCTCGGGGGTCTGTGCCACCGGTTGGTGGGGGGTCCAGCGACTGGTGCCACCGGCGGGGGCAGCGTCGAGCAGCCGCTCGTCCAACAGCTGTGCGAGACGCACGATGTTCCTCCGTCAGGTCCTGGGTGTGGTGTGAACGTCGGTGTTCAGGACCTGCGGACGGCCCTCTGGTGTCAGAGGGACGGATCGTCCGGCCGATGAGGGCCGATTCCCGGTGGGGAAAAGACGAAGGCCGCGGGTCCTGGTGGACTCCGCGGCCTGGACCGGTCAGTGGACCGGATGTCTCCAGGGTGCGGAGTCGGGTGCGAGATCGACGAGGGCTGCCCCAGCGCCGGGACGCGTACGAACGCGGAAGGCCGGCACGAGCGTGGTCGGGACAGAGTTCTTCCCCGTCGCGATCCCGGTGCCGCCTGTCAGCTGCGTGGTGATGATGTTCATCGTCGTGCCCACCTCCTTCGTCATCTCGGGCCTCTGCCTCTCGGCAGGTGCCGCTCCAACTCGGTCATGACGAGCATAGACGGCTCGGCCGCGCTCGCCACATCTTTTTCCCAACTTTTTCGGAGAACTTCCTCCGGGGCTCTCAGTCCCTCTCCGCAGCGCTCTCGACGAGGGTGATGAGGGTCGGTCCGTACCGGTCGATCTTGGCCGGACCGATGCCGTTGATCCGCGCCAGCTGGGCCGTCGAGGTGGGGCGCAGCTCGGCGATGGCAGCGAGCGTCGCGTCACCGAGCACCGTGTAGGCGGGCTTGTCGGTCTCCCGCGCCACCGACAGGCGCCACTCGCGCAGCGCGTCGAAGAGCTCGACGTCCGCGTGCCCGGTCAGCTGGGCCCGCGCCTGGCCGCGCTGCGCGCGTCCCGTGCCGGTGCGCCCGCGCCCCCTGCCGTCGTCGGGCCAGATGCCGTCGAGGAACCGGGTGCGCTTGCGCGTCGCGCGACCGCCGGGGTTGCGCGAGCGCGCGTAGGAGATGTCGAGGTGCTCGCGCGCCCGCGTGATGCCGACGTAGAGCAGGCGGCGCTCCTCGGCGACGCCCTCGTCCGTCTCGGCGAGAGAGATCGGCATGAGCCCCTCGTTCATGCCGGCGAGGAAGACGGCGTCCCACTCGAGCCCCTTCGCCGCGTGCAGGGACGCGAGGGTCACGCCGTCGACCGTCGGCGCGTGCTGGGCGGACGCCCGCTCGGCGAGCTCGTCGACCAGACCCTGCAGGGTGGCGGGAGCGTCCTCGGAGGCAGCGGCCGCCAGGTCGTCGGCGAGGCCCACCAGGGCCTGCATCGCCTCCCAGCGCTCACGGGTCGCACCCCGGGCCGCCGGCGGCTTCTCCGCCCACCCCGCCGAGAGCAGGACGTCGCGGACCTGCTCGGGCATCGGCTGGTCCGGGTCGGACGACCTGGCGGCGCCCCGCAGCAGCACGACGGCGTCCCGCACGTCCCGGCGCTGGAAGAACCGGGCGCCGCCGCGGACTTGGTAGCTCACGCCGGCGTCCGACAGGGCGGACTCGAACGCCGCCGACTGGGCGTTGGTGCGGTACAGCACCGCGATCTCGCTGGGCCGCACCCCGTCGGCGACGAGCCGCGCCGCCCGGGCGGCGATCCCCGCGGCCTCGGCCTCGTCGTCGTCGTAGGTCGTGAAGGACACCGGCGGGCCGGCCGGACGCTGCGCCACCAGCTCGAGCGCACCGGTGACGCGGCCGCGCCGCAGGACGTCGTTGGCGAGGTGCACCACCTGTGGCGTCGAGCGGTAGTCCCGGACGAGCCGCACGACCTGGGCGTCGCGGTACGTGCGCGTGAAGTCCAGCAGGTAGTGCGGGGTCGCCCCGGTGAAGGAGTAGATGGTCTGCGAGGGGTCGCCCACGACGCAGAGCTCCTGGCGCCCGCCGAGCCACTGGTCGAGGAGGAAGTGCTGCAACGGCGAGACGTCCTGGAACTCGTCCACCACGAAGTGCCGGTACTGCGAGCGCACCTGGTCGCCGATGTGCGGGTGCGAGCCGAGCATGTCGGCCAGCATGAGGAGCACGTCCTCGAAGTCGATGACGCCGCGCTCGGTCTTGACGTCCTCGTAGGCGGCGACGAGCCGCGCCACCGTCTGGTGGTCGAACCCCGACGGCGCCGGCCGGTCGTCCGCGGCGGCCGCCTTGACGTAGTCCTCCGCCGTCACGAGGGAGACCTTGGCCCACTCGACCTCGCTCGAGAGGTCGCGCACGGCCACCCGGTCGACGCTGGCACCGATGCGGCGTGCCGCCTCGGCCACCGCGGGCGCCTTGTGCTCGAGGATCTGCGGCGGCGCGCCGCCGACCACGCGCGGCCAGAAGTAGCCGAGCTGCCGCAGCGCCGCCGCGTGGAAGGTGCGCGCCTGCACCCCGGCGACGCCGAGCTCGCGCAGCCGGGTGCGCATCTCGCCCGCGGCCCGCGCGGTGAACGTCACGGCGAGGACCGACGTCGGGGGGTACGCGCCCGTCCGCACGCCGTACGCGATGCGGTGCGTGATGGCCCGGGTCTTGCCGGTCCCTGCGCCCGCGAGCACGCACACGGGACCGGCCAGGGCCAGCGCGACCTCGCGCTGCTCGGGGTCCAGCGCGTCGAGGATCGCGTCGGGATGAAGCGGGGCGCCCGGGGAGTTGGTCAGTACTGGCATCGTCTGCGATTGTCGCAGGCGTCCCCGACACGCACGCAGCACCATCCACAGGAGGCTCGCATGACCGCCCGTCCCGCCCTGCCGGACCTCGGCACCGTCACCATGTACTCGACCGCCTGGTGCGGCTACTGCCGCCGGCTCCGCACCCAGCTGGACTCCGCGGGCATCGGCTACACGGTGATCGACATCGAGGAGCAGCCGGAGACGGCGGAGTACGTCGAGCAGGTCAACGGTGGCAACCGGACGGTGCCGACGGTCGTCTTCCCGGACGGCTCGGCGGCGACCAACCCCTCCCTGGCGGACGTCAAGGCGGCCCTGGACCGCTGAGCGCCGGCCGGGTTACCAGGAGCCCGGCAGCCCTTCGCCGTACCACTCCTCGATGAGCGCACGGGCGATCGAGTGCCGTCCCGGCAGGCTGACCTCGCCGGCGGACGCCGCGGCGGCCAGCTCCGCCCGGGTGAACCACCGCGCCTCCGTGACCTCCTCGTCGTCGGTCTGGACGGCCGTCCCCACGGCGCGCGCCCGGAAGCCGAGCATCAGGGAGGCAGGGAACGGCCACGCCTGGCTGCCGCGGTAGACGACGTCGCCGGGTGCGGTGCCGACCACCACCCCCGTCTCCTCCGCCACCTCGCGGCGCACCGTGTCCTCGAGACCCTCGCCGGCCTCCACGAATCCCGCGAGCGTGGAGAACCGCCCCTCGGGCCACGTCGCCGCGTGCCCCAGCAGCAGCCGGTCCGCGTCGTCGACGACGGCCATGATGACGGCCGGGTCGGTACGCGGGTACGTCTCGCGCGCGTCGACCGGGCAGTGGCGCGCCCAGCCCGCCTGGACGACGGCGGTCGGCTCGCCGCAGCGCCCGCAGCGGCGGTGCGTCGCGTGCCAGCCTGCGAGCGCGACCGCCTCCACCGCCAGCCCGTGGACCAGCCGGGCAGCGAGGTCGCCGGCCGCGAGCGCGTCGACCTGCCCCTGGGCGACGTCACGCAGACCCGCCCAGCTCTGCGCACCGGCCGGCGGCGGCGGGTCGTCGGTCTCCGGCAGGACGAGCGCGAGGTGCGCCGCGCCGTCGGACTCCCCCAGGAACAACCACAGTCCGTCGGGCAACCCGGCGGCCGGGAGCAGCGCGGCACGCGGAGCCTCGTGCCCGACGACGGCGAGCCGCCCGCGATGGACCACCAGCACACCGGTGGTCGGGTCGTCCCGCAGTGCCGCCACCAGGTCCGGCTCGGCGCGGCGGTGCGCGGCGCGGTCGTGGGCGGCACGGGAGAAGGGCAGGTCGAGAGGGTGCACGGCACGACGCTACGTCACCTCTTCTCCGGCGGCGCCGGTCCGTCGAGTGCGGGCGGGCCGCCGGACACGCCCGGCGACGCAGCGCGGCAGGGGCCCGCGGCCGCACTACGGTGGGCACGTGCCCCGCAGCCAGCTCGCCCTCGCCGCGTTGTCGACGGCCGCCGTCCCCGGCCTCGACGCCCGGACCGTGCGGCGCGAGGACGTGCCCGGTGACTACGACGTCGCGGTCGTCACGACGGGTTCCGGCGAGGAGTGGATGGTGCGGGCGCCGACCACCGCGCTGGCCGGTGCCGCTCTCGAGGCCGAGATCGAGCTGCTGGAGTCGCTCCACCTCTACGTCGACGCCGGTGTGCTGCCGTTCACCGTCCCGCGGCTCGCCGGCTCGGCCCTGCTGCCCGAGGGTGGGCGTGCCGTCGTCCACGAACGGCTGGGCGGTGCACCCCTGGACATCTCGGCGCTGCGGCCCGGGCCCGGTCTGGCGGCCGACCTCGGGCGGACCCTCGCGGCGGTCCACGAGCTGCCCGCCGCCGTCGTCGAGGCGTGCGGCCTGCCGTCCTACACCTCCGCCGAGTACCGCGAGCGCCGGCTCGTGGAGCTCGACGAGGCCGCCGCGACCCGGCGCGTCCCCCGCGACCTGCTGCGCCGCTGGGAGACGGCGCTGGAGGACGTGAGCCTGTGGCGGTTCCAGCCCGTGGTGGTGCACGGCGATCTCGCCCCGGACCAGGTGCTCGTCTCGGGCAACCGGGTGACCAGCATCAGCGGCTGGTCCGACGCCCGGGTCGCGGACCCCGCGGACGACCTCGCCTGGCTGCTCGCCGCCGCCCCGCCGGAGTGCGTGGACGCGATCATGGAGGCCTATCAGCTCCGGCGGACCGAGCTCACCGACCCACGCCTCGTGGACCGCGCGCTGCTGGTGAGCGAGCTGGCGCTCGCGCGATGGCTCATGCACGGCGTGCGGCGTCGGCTCCCCGAGGTCGTCGCCGACGCCGAGTCGATGCTGGCGGACCTGGACGAAGCGACCCGCGAGGACACCCCCGCCTGAACCGCAGCCTCAGGCGTGAGTGCACCGTCTGGGTCAGGGCGCGCCGCGGCCTATGCGCCCCTGACGAGCGCCTCCAGCCCCGCCTCGTCGAGCAGCTCGGCGGGCCGCACCGTCGTCCCGGAGGCCACGTACACGAACGCAGCGCTCACCTTCTCCACGGGCAGGCCCGTCCAGCGGGCCCAGGCGAGCCGGTACGCGGCGAGCTGCACCTCGCGCTGGGCGCGGTCGTCCGGGTCGCGCGGCTCGCGGCCCGTCTTCCAGTCGACGACGACGACGGCGAGCGGCTCGCCGGGTGCGGGCGGCGGCACGTCGGGATCGACGAAGACGGCATCCATGCGGGAGCGCACCATCACGCCACCGATGGGCGTCTCGACGTCCTGCTCGATCGCCACCGGCGTCAGGCCGGCCCACGGGGTCTGCTCGAACCGGGCGCGCAGGTCCGACAGCGCCAGGTCGGTCGCGACGTCGAGCTCGTCCGCACCCGGCAGGTCCTCGACGTCCATGAGCGAGGCCGACGAGTAGAACTGCTCGACCCAGGCGTGGAACAGGGTGCCGCGACGCGCGTGCACGGTCGGCTCGCTCGGGACCGGGCGGCGTAGCTGCCGGGCGAACGCCTCGCGGTCCCGAGCGAGCCGGACCAGCCCGGACGCCGAGACGTGCGCGGGCATCTCGACCGTCGGCTCGTCGCGCTCACCGCGCTCGGCCAGCAGGATCGCGGCCAGCTCGACGAGGTCGTGCTCGGCGCCGTCGAGCAGGACACCGTCGGGCGGGACCGTGCCCGCACGGACCGCCTCGTGCACCCGGGCAGCGGTCTCGCGCAGGATGTCACGCGGGCTCGGCGCGGCACCCGCGGCGCCACTCTCGGCGCTCGCCGGGTCCGGTTGCTGTGCGGGCCAGACGTCCGTCCGGTCGTGGTCGTCGCGCGGGTTGGAGGTCTCGGCGTCGGGTGCCGGCACCCAGCCGGCGGGGTCGACGAGCCCGGCCTCCGCGAGCTCCGTGAGGAACGGAGAGACGCGCCGCGGCCGGGAGCCCGTGCCCCACCAGTGCGCGGTGCAGAGGAGCTCGCGGCGCGCACGCGTGAACGCCACGTAGGCCAGGCGGCGCTCCTCCGCGAGCTGGTGCGCTCCGCAGTCGAGCCGGAACTCGTCGCGTCGGGCGACCAGGTCCTTGGTGTCGGTGGCGGCGTCGAACCGGAAGACCGGCAGGTCGTGGGCGTCCCCGCGCAGGTGGTACGGCAGCTCGCCGAGGCCGGTGAGCCAGCCGCTGCTCGTGCGGCCCTTCGACGTCTCCGCCTGCGTGGGGAAGACCCCGTCGACCAGTCCTGGCACGGCGACCACGTCCCACTCCAGGCCCTTGGCGGCGTGCGCCGTGATGACCTGGACCGCGTCGGGGTCGGGCTCGCGGACGGGCATGTCGAGCCCGCGCTCCTGGTCGTCGGCGACGCCCAGCCAGGCGAGGAACGCGCCGAGCGTCGCGACGTCGGCGGACTGGGCGAAGCTCGCGGCGACGTCACGGAAGGCGTCGAGGTGCTCGCGCCCCCGACGGCTGATCCCCTCGGCGGCGGGCGCCCCGCCCGGTCCGGTGGCGACGGCGCCGGCCAGGATCTCGGCGGTCGTCACCTCGACGTCCAGGCCCAGCGCACGCTCGGCGGCGACCACCAGCTCAGGCAGCGAGAGGTACGTCAGCGACCGCAGCTCGCGGAGCAGCCGGGCGAGCGCCGTCAGCCGGGTGCGCCCGTCGGGTGTGAGGACCCGGCCGTCCCGGGCGGGACGGCCCGGCTGGGGCAGGTCGTCGAGCGCGTCGACGATCGACCGGTGGTCGACGACGTCGCCCTCGACCACCGGCGCCTGCTCCTCGTCGAGGTCCGGCTCGTCCGCGGGGGCTGCGGTGTCGGCGGCAGACCGAGGGCGGGGTGCGTCGCGCCGTGCGAGGTCGGCCGCCCACGAGCCGAGGGCGTGGAGGTCGGCGGCACCGAGGTTGACCCGCGGGCCGGTGAGCAGCCTCAGCAGCGAGTCGCCGCGGGAGGGGTCGTGCACCGCCTCGAGCAGCGCGACGACGTCCACCACCTCGGGCGTCGTGAGGAGCCCGCCGAGGCCGACGACCTCCACCGGCAGCCCGCGCCGGCGCAGCGCCGTCTCCAGGGCGGCGAACTGGGAGCGGGCGCGGCACAGCACCGCGGCGGTGACCCGGTCCGCGGCGTCGGGCCGGGTGGCACGCCGCCACCGGGCCGCCACGAAGTCCGCGACGGCCTCCGCCTCCTCCTCCAGCGTGGTGGCCACGTGCGCCGTCACCGACCCGCTCCCCGCGCCCGGACGCAGGTCGAGCGGCGGCACCTGGACCGCCGTCGTCGCGCCCGCCACCTCGCGCAGCGGTGCCGAGGCGATGTTGGCCGCGGCCAGCACCGCGGCGTCGTTGCGCCACGACGTGCTGAGGTAGCGCACGGCCGCAGCCGCGCCGTCGGCGTGGCGGAACCGCTCGGGGAACCGGGACAACCCCGACGCCGAGGCACCACGCCAGCCGTAGATCGACTGGTGCGGGTCCCCGACGGCGGTCACGGCGTGGCCCGCGCTGAACAGCCCGGCGAGCAGCTCGACCTGGGCGAACGACGTGTCCTGGTACTCGTCGAGCAGCACCACGCGGTACCGGGCGCGTTCCGCGGCACCGACGGCGGGGACGGTGCGGGCCAGCTCGGCGGCGAGCGACACCTGGTCGCCGAAGTCGAGGGAGTCGCTGTGCCGCTTCCGGCGCCGGTACTCGGCGACGAGCCCGAGCAGCCTCGACCGTTCGGCCACCGAGCCGACGAGCTGGTCGACGTCCTTGGTGCGGGCGCGCTGCTTCGGTCCGAGCGGCAGCTCGTCGAGGCGTTCGACGACGTCGTCCAGCGCCGCACGGGCCGCGTCGACGTCCAGCAGGTGCTCGCCGAGGGCTCCGGACAGGGACAGCACCGCACCGACGACGGTGCTCACGGCCTTGTCGGTGCCGAGGTCGCCGTCCCACGACTCCACGACCTCTGCCGCGAGCTGCCACTGGTTGGCCTCGCCCAGCAGCCGGGAACCGGGTTCGACGCCGAGGCGCAGCCCGTGGTCCGCGACCAGCGAGGCCGCGTACGCGTTGTAGGTCGCCACGGTGGGGCGGGACAGCAGGTCCAGGTCGCCCGCCGACCGGCCCTGGGCGCGCGCGAGCTGCCCGAGCCTCGACTGCACGCGCGAGGAGAGCTCCCCGGCGGCCTTGCGGGTGAACGTCAGCCCGAGGACCTCCTCGGGCTCCACCAGCTCGTTGGCGATGAGCCAGACGACGCGTGCCGCCATCGTCTCCGTCTTGCCCGACCCGGCGCCGGCGACGACGAGCACCGGCTCGAGCGGAGCCTCGATGACCGCGACCTGCTCGTCCGTGGGGGCCGGCCGGCCGAGCAGGTCCGCGATGTCGCGCGCCGAGAGCCGTGGCCGCGCCGCGCCCGCGACGGCGTCACCCGCCGTGCCACGGTCGGTGCCCGGCTCGTCGAGCTCCGGGAACCCGAGCCGGAGGCTGCGCGCCTCGTTCCCGAGCGCCGCCCAGTCGACGCCGCCGAGCAGGTCCGCGCCGTGCTCGACGTCGCCCGGGTCCCCGGTGCCGCGCGCCGGTTCCGGCGCCTGCGGGGTGGTCACGAGATCACGCTCCGTCCTTCAGCCTGCACGGGGCAGCTGCGCCGCACGGGGCACATGCCGCACAGGTCGTTCTCCCGCGCGACGAAGGCCGAGGCCGCCATCCTGTCCGCGGCCTGCTCGACGAGCGACCGTGCCCAGCTCGAACCGTCCGCTCCGGGCTCCAGGGCGCCCTGCCCGCGCACCGACGGACCCTTGGTCGGGGTGCCGACGAACACGAGTCGTGCGCCGGCGCTGCGCGTGCCCTCCGGCAGGTCGAGCGCTCCGCCCTCCACCGCGAGCTGATAGGCGCCGAGCTGCGGGTTCTCCGCCGCCTTGTCCTTCGACGGCGCGGTCCGGCCGGTCTTGAGGTCCGCGACGGTCACCGCGTCCTCGCCGTCGGCCTCGACCCGGTCGATCTTGCCGCGCAGCCGGGCCCGGCCGAGCGTCAGGTCGAAGGCCGGCTCCACGAGCACCGGCTCCCCGGCGTCCTGGTAGTAGTCGGCCAGGCGAGCGACCATCTCCTCGGCGCGACGGCGCAGCTGACGGCTGGGCCAGCCCTCCGGCAGGGCGAGCTCGGGCCACCGGCGGTCGAGCTCGGCCCGCAGCACGCTCAGCGAGCCCTCCGGGTGCTCCTCCGCGATGCTGTGCACGAGCGTCCCGAGCGTCTGGTGGGTGGCGTCGGGCGCCGTCCCGCCGGCCGACTCGAAGGCCCACCGCAGCGCACAGGTGGTGACCGTGTCGACCTTGGACGGCGAGACGACGACCTCGTCCTGCGGTCCCCACAGCGGCGCCTCGCTGGAGGTTTCCGCCACGCCGTACCAGGTGCGGGGATCGGCCTCCGGCACGCCGGCCTCGGCGAGCCGCGCCAGCAGCGCGGCGGCGGTCCCGGAGCGCGCGTCCGTCCCGCCGTCGGCCGTTCGATCGTCCGATCGCGGCGGCACGCCGACCGACGCTCCTCGCGGGCCGGCGAGGAGCGCCGTCGCGGACCGCACCAGCTCCGCGCGCGCGGCGGCCACGACGCCGCGGAGGTCGAGCGGAGGCCCGACCGGGACCCGTCGCGGGTCTGGCCCCTCGGCGGCGTCGTCGTCGCGGGGCGAGACGAGGTCGCAGAAGACCGACGGGCTGTCCTCGGCGTCCTCGACGGCCGTGACGAGCAGCCGGCGGCTCGGCCGGGACACGGCGACGGCGAACGCCCGCAGCTCGTCCGCGAGCACCTGGGCCCGGGCCTCCTTGCCGACGCCGTGAGCGTCCTGCGCGCGGCCTGCGAGCAGCTCGACCAGGGCCTGCGACCCGAGCAGCGAGTCGCGCAGCCGCAGGTCGGGCCAGACGCCGTCCTGGACACCGGCCACCACCACCACCTCCCACTCGCGCCCGGCGGCGCCGGCCGGCGTGAGCGCCTCGACGGCGCGAGCGCCGCTGGCCGCGGCGGCGAGGGAGTCGGCGGGGAGGTCTTGCGAGGCGAGGTAGTCCACGAAGGCCGCCACCGACGCGCCCGGCATACGCTCGACGTACGTCTCGGCCGCGCGGAAGAGCGCGAGCACGGCGTCGAGGTCGCGGTCCGCCCGCACGCCTGCCGGCCCGCCGGCCAGCGCCAGGTCACGCCACCGTTCGGCCAGGCCGGTCGCTTCCCAGACGGACCAGAGCACCGTCTGCGCCGTCGCGCCGGCGACGTCCGCCGCCTCGCGACCCGCGGCCAGCACCCGCGCGACCGCGACCGGGCCGCGGCGGACGGTGGACGGCAGCGTCGCCGCCCGTGCCGGGTCGGCCAGGACCTCGACGAGCAGCGCGTCCGAGGACCGCCCACCGCCGCCGGACAGCTCCTCGGCGCGCAGGGCACGGCGCAACCGGCGCAGGGACACCGCGTCGAGACCACCGATCGGCGACGTGAGCAGCAGCGCCGCGGTCTCGGCGTCCAGGCCCGGCATCGGTTCCGCCGCCGGGCGGTCGCCGTCCGGCAGCTCGGCCAGCATCCGGTCGAGCCCGCTCGGGGCTGCGCAGACCCGCAGGGCCGCGAGCAGGGGGACGACGGCGGGCTCGTCGCGCAGCGGCACGTCCGAGCCGAGGAGGGCCACCGGGACCGAGGCGGCGACGAGGTCACGGCGCAGCGCGGCGAGCCGGTCGCCGCTGCGTGCGAGCACCGCCATGCGTTCCCAGGGCGTGCCGTGCAGCAGGTGCTCGGCTCGCAGCTCACGGGCGATGTAGGCCGCCTCCTGGGCGGTGCCCGCGAGGACGGCGACCTCGGCCCGGGCCCCACGGGCCTCGACGGCGGACGGGTCGCCGTCCGGCCGGGGTGCTGCGCCGCGGTGCAACGCTCCCGACACCGTGGCGACGCGCGACGTGATCGCCCGCGTGACCTCGCGCAGCCGCTCCGGCTGGCGCCAGGCCGTCTGCAGCACGACGGTGCGGGCGTCGAACGCGCCGGTCTCGCCGGGGCGGGCGGCGGCGCGGCCGACCAGCGCCGGGGCCGCACCACGGAATCCCTGCACCGCCGCGTCGGGGTCGGCGAGGAGCACCAGCCGCGCCCCGGCGTCGTGCATCGCCCCGAGCAGCCGCGCCGTCGCGACCGTCGACTCCTGGTGGTCGTCCACGACCACCAGGTCCCACGTCGGTGCGGCAGCGCCGGGCACGTCCCACGTGGCCAGCGCGTGGGCGGCTTCGTCGACCACGACGGCCGGGTCGTAGCGTGCCCCCGCGTCGGGCGTGCCCAGCCGCAGCGCGGTGACGTCGAGGTACTCCTCGTAGAGGCGAGCGGCCAGGCGCCACTCGGGGCGCTCGTGGCGGCGGCCGAGCTCGTCCAGGTCGACGGGGGCCAGGCCACGCTCGGCGGCGCGCATCAGCAGGTCACGCAGCTCCTGGCGCAGCCCGCGCAGACCGAGCGACTCCTCGGGCAACCCGTCCGGCAGCGGAAGCGGCGTCCCCTCACCGGCCAGGTGACCCGCCAGGAGCTCCGCGAGCACGAGGTCCTGCTCGGGGCCGGAGACCAGCGTGGGTGGCGGCTCGCCGAGGGCAGCCGCGCGCGTGCGCAGCACCGAGAACGCCGCCGAGGCGGCCGTGCGCACCATCGGTGCGCCGATCGTCCGCCCGGCACCGGCGGCGACCTCGTCACGGAGCCGAGCGGCCGACCGGCGCGTGGCAGCGAGGACGAGGACGCGCGACGGGTCGGTGCCGGACGCGATCGCCCGCACGGCGACCTCCCGGGCCACCGTCGTCTTGCCGGACCCCGGAGCACCCACCACCAGCGTCGCCGGTCCGCGGAGCGCCGTCGCCACCGCCGTCTCCTGCGACTCGTCCAGCACGACGGCGGCCCCGGCGGTCTGCGCAGGGGCCGGCGGCACGAGGCGGACGGTCGCGGTGGCTGTCACGGGTGCGATTCGACCACGAGCCACCGACATGCTCCGTCACCTGTGCGTTCACCCTGCGCGGACGATGCCACCCGGAGCCGCGGCCGTGCATAGGATCGTGGCAGCCCGTCCATCCGGTGCCGCAGGCCGCGGCGCCACGCGCGAAGGAGTCAACGTGGAGATCACGATCGGTGTGCAGAACCTGAGCCGCGAGCTGGTCGTCGAGACCGACCAGACCGCCGAGGACGTCGCCAAGGCGGTCCGCAAGGCACTCGACGGGGCTCCCGCGCTCGAGCTCAAGGACGCCAAGGGCCGGCTGATCATCGTGCCGTCGGCCACCATCGGATACGTCGAGATCGGCAGCGGCGAGCAGCGCCCGGTCGGCTTCGGGAGCCTCTGAGGCGTCGAGCCCCGACCGGCGCAGCACGACGGCGGCCCGGCGGTCCCTGGTCCTGGCGGCCCGGCGACCGCCGGGCCGCCGTCGTCGGGGTCGTCGCGCTACGCGGCGAGCCGCATGCGGTCCATCCGGCGCGTGTGCTCCCCCGTGAGCCGCGCGACCAGCCAGGACCGCACCGCGACCTCCGTGTCCGAGCTCGCGGTGTCCCGGCCTGCCGGCAGCTCCGCACCCAGCCGGGTGGCCGCCTCCGCGGCCAGCACGACCAGCTGCGGTCGCCGGCCGAGCAGCGCGGTCACGACGCCGAGCGCCTCGCCGACGACGCGCCGGCCCCACAGCGCGAGCCGCGAGGCGAGCACCTCGTCAGCCGCCGCCATGCGGGCCAGCAGCCAGATCGCCTCGGCGTCCGCCCCGGCGTCGGCCCCCGCCTCCGGACCCGGCGCGGGCCGCTCGAGGACCTTGCGCACCGCCCGGCCGCTCGAACCGTCGAGGCCGCCCGCCAGGATGCGGCAGAAGTCCTGCGCGACGCCGTGGCCGACGACCCCCTTGAGGAGACCCTCGGCCCAGTCGTCCGTGTCCGTCCGCGCGTCGAAGTCGGCGAGCGCGTCCTCGAAGGGCGCCATGACGGTGGCGCCCACCACGCCGGGCACGACGCCGTCGTCGGCGCTCACGAGCGCGAACAGCGCGCGCTGCCGTGCGAGCGCCCGGTCGGCGCCGTCGGCCAGCGCCTGCCGGGTCGCGAGGTCCGGCGCGTCCACGGAGCGCGCCGCCAGCAGGCCGAACTCCGCGAGCTCGGTGTAGGCGGCGAGCCCCACGAGCTCGACGACCGGTGCGGGGACGGTGGGGTCGACGCCGGCGGCGGTGCGGGGGCTCATCACCGAACCAGGATAGGCGGCGACGTGACCGACGCCTCCCGCCGGTCGGTGTGCGTTCCGATACGATGGTGTGGTACTTCGGTTGCCCGGTCGTCTCGATGCTGACCCGCCGCGCTCACCGCGCGATGTACTTCCGCGATCGGCTGCCGACCACCTCGGCGCAGCGTGCGACCCGCGGCAGGCCCTCTGGGCAGCCCTCGCGGTCCGTCGCGCCGACGACAAGCGAAGGCATCACGTGACCACCACAGACATCACCCCGGACGGCGCCGCAGGGGCCCCGGCCGGCGACCAGCCGCCCGCCGACGTCGACTACTCGTCGGCCTCGGCCATCCAGGCCCAGGACGTCAGCTTCGCCGACTTCGGCGTGCGCGAGGAGATCGTCCGCGCGCTCAGCGACTCCGGCATCACGCACCCGTTCCCCATCCAGGCCATGACCCTCCCGGTCGCGCTCCAGGGCCACGACATCATCGGCCAGGCCAAGACCGGTACGGGCAAGACCCTCGGGTTCGGCGTGCCGCTCCTGCACCGCGTGGTCGCGCCGGGCGAGCCCGGGTTCGACGAGCTCCCCGCGCCGGGCAAGCCGCAGGCCCTCGTCGTCGCGCCGACCCGCGAGCTCGCCTCGCAGGTGGCCCGCGACCTGGAGACCGCGTCGAAGCACCGCAACGTGCGGATCGTGCAGATCTACGGCGGCCGCGCGTACGAGCCGCAGATCGAGACCCTGAACACCGGCGTCGAGGTCGTGGTGGGCACGCCCGGCCGCATGGTCGACCTGCTCAACCAGGGACACCTCAACCTCACCCGCGCCGCGACCGTGGTGCTCGACGAGGCGGACGAGATGCTCGACCTCGGGTTCCTGCCCGACGTCGAGAAGATCCTGTCCCGCACGCCCGCCGTGCGCCACACCATGCTCTTCTCCGCGACCATGCCCGGTCCCGTCGTCTCCATGGCCCGTCGCTACATGTCCCAGCCGACGCACATCCGTGCGGCCGACCCGGACGACGAGGGCGCGACGGTCAAGAACACGCGCCAGGTGGTCTACCGCGCGCACGCCCTGGACAAGGTCGAGGTGCTGGCCCGCATCCTCCAGGCGGAGGGTCGCGGCCGCACCATCGTGTTCGCCCGCACCAAGCGCACCGCGGCCAAGGTGTCCGACGAGCTGCGCACCCGCGGGTTCGCCGCCGGCGCGATCCACGGCGACCTCGGCCAGGGCGCCCGTGAGCAGGCCCTGCGGGCGCTGCGGCACGGCAACATCGACGTGCTCGTCGCGACCGACGTCGCGGCCCGCGGCATCGACGTCACGGACGTGACGCACGTGGTCAACTACCAGTGCCCCGAGGACGAGCGCACCTACCTGCACCGCATCGGCCGCACCGGTCGCGCGGGCAACAAGGGCACCGCGATCACCTTCGTCGACTGGGACGACGTCCCGCGGTGGCAGATGATCGACCGCACGCTGGACCTCGGCCACCCCGAGCCGGTGGAGACCTACTCGTCCTCGCCGCACCTGTTCAGCGACCTCGGCATCCCCGAGGGGACCAAGGGCCGGCTGCCGAAGGGCGCCCAGAAGCTCGGCGGACTCGACGCGGAGGAGCTCGAGGACCTCGGGGAGACCGGCAAGCGCACGGCGGGCGGGCGCGACGGCGGACGCGGCGGTCAGGGCCGCGGTGGCCAGGGCGGGCGCGACGGCGGACGCGGCGGTCAGGGCCGTGGATCGCAGGGACGTGGCGGCCGTTCCGGTGAGGCTCGCCGGTCGGAGGGCCAGCGCTCGGACGGCCAGCGGTCCGACGGCGCGGCACGGCCGGACGACAAGCCTGCGGCCGGCGAGGGCTCCGGCGAGGGACAGCGCCGTCGTCGGCGGCGCCGCCGCACCAGCAACGGCTCCACGTCGGCTGACGGCGCGTAGTCTCCGCACCGGCGACGCGGCGTGCCGCGCACCCGCCTGACGCCCAGGTGGCCGAAGGGCCCGGACCGACTGGTCCGGGCCCTTCGTCGTGCGGGGACCTGATGACCGCGACGTCACGAACATGTTACTTATACGTGTTACATCTAGACGTGCATGGCCAGCCTATGTAACTTGCGTTACACCAGGTCCACTCGACGAGGAGCAGCCACCATGCACAGCACTCCCCCCGCCCGCCGCACGATCGCCGCCGTAGCGGTGGCCCTCACCGCCCTGACCGCCGGCTGCTCGACCGCCGCCACGACGGCGGAACCCGCGGCAGGGACCACCACCCCCGAGGCCCGCGAGGTGGTCGGCGTCGAGATCGCCGTCGACCCGGAGGCCCGGGCACTGGTGCCCGAGACCTTCCTCGACAGCGGAACCGTCCGGGTCGCGACCGACGTGCCGTACCCGCCGTTCGAGATGTACGAGGACGAGGGCTCCGACGTGATCACCGGTCTCGACTACGACCTCGGCCAGGCGATCGGCGCCGTGCTGGGCCTGGAGTTCGCCTTCGAGGCGCAGAAGTTCGACGGCATCATCCCGGCGATCCAGGCCGGCAAGTACGACATCACCATCTCGGCGATGACGGACACGGTCGAGCGCCAGGGTGCGCTGACGTTCGTCGACTACTCCGCGTCCGGCACCGGGATGCTCGTCGCGGACGGCAACCCGGAGGGCATCGAGACCTACACCGACCTGTGCGGGCTGCCCGTCGGGGTCCAGAGCGGGACCCAGCAGGTCGACCTCGTCGAGAGCTGGGCGGCCGAGTGCGAGGACCTGGGTGCGGAGCCCGTCGACCTCAAGCAGTACCCCAAGGACTCCGACGCCCAGCTCGCCATCAGCAGCGGCGCCGTCGTGGCGTCGCTCCTCACGAAGCCGGCCGCGGGCTACGTCGCCAAGACCGCCGGCGACGGCGCCACGTTCGACAGCATCGACGACCCGGCGGCACCCAACGGCTACGGCGCCACCCCCAACGGCATCGGGGTGTCCAACACGACGCCCGAGCTGGCCGAGGCGATCCAGGTCGCGCTGCAGTCCCTCATCGACGACGGCACCTACGAGGTGATCCTCGACAAGTACGGCCTCACCGGCATCGCCGTCGACGAGGCCACCATCAACGGCGCCGAGTCCTGACATGAGCTCGACCATGACCCCTGCTCCCGGCGTCACGGCCGACCCGGCCGACCCGGCCCTGCCCGTCGTCCCCCTGCGGCACCGCGGGCGCTTCGTCGCCGGGCTGATCGTGCTCGTCCTGACCGCCTCGTTCCTCGTGAACGTCGCCGGCAACCCGAACCTGGACTGGCCGACCGTCGGCGAGTACCTGTTCGCACCCCTGACGTTCCGCGGGCTCGTCGTGACCCTCTGGCTCACCTTCGCCGGCATGGCGATCGGGATCGTCGGCGGCGTCGTCGTCGCCGTCATGCGGCTGTCCGCCAACCCGGTGCTGCGCACCGTCGCCGGGCTCTACGTGTGGGTCTTCCGGGGCACGCCGATCCTCATCCAGATCATCTTCTGGGGCTTCCTCGGTGCGTTCGTCCCCACGATCACCCTCGGCATCCCGTTCACCGACGTCGTGCTGTACTCGGCACAGACCTCGACCCTGATCCCGGCCACCGTCGCGGCGCTGCTGGCGCTCGGGCTCAACGAGATCGCCTACGGCTCCGAGATCGTCCGGGCCGGCATCCAGGCGGTCGACCACGGCCAGACCGAGGCGGCGAAGTCGCTCGGCATGACCCCCGCGCAGACCCTGCGCAGGGTCGTCCTGCCGCAGGCCATGCGGGTCATCGTCCCGCCCATGGGCAACGAGACCCTCACCATGCTCAAGACCACCGCGCTCGTGTCGGTGATCGCGGGGCAGGACCTGCTGTCCAACCTGCAGGCCGTCTACGCCCAGAACTTCAAGGTGATCCCCCTGCTGATCGTGGCGAGCATCTGGTTCCTCGTCCTGACGACCCTGTTCACCATCCCCCAGCGCCGGCTCGAGCAGCGGTTCGGTCGTGGCGTCGCAGGCAGCGCGGTGGCCCGGCGACCCTTCGCCCGTGCCCTCGAGACCTGGAAGGCCCGCCGATGAGCTCCGCACCCCCCGCCCCGGTCATCGACGCCCGTGGCGTCACCAAGTCCTTCGGCACCAACACCGTGCTGCGGGGCATCGACCTCGAGGTCCACCCGGGCCAGGTCGTCTGCCTGCTCGGACCGTCGGGCTCCGGGAAGTCGACGTTCCTGCGCTGCGTCAACCACCTGGAGCGCATCGACGGCGGCCGCCTGCTCGTGGACGGCCAGGACGTCGGCTACGAGCTGCGCCACGGCAAGCTCTACGAGCTGACCGAGCGCAGGATCGCCCGTCGGCGCGCCGAGATCGGCATGGTCTTCCAGCGGTTCAACCTGTTCCCGCACCGGACGGCTCTGGAGAACGTCGTCGAGGGGCCCGTCGTGGTCCGTCGGCGCTCCCGCGCCCAGGTGCTCGAGCGAGGGCGCGAGCTCCTCGACCGGGTGGGACTCGCCGACCGCGCCTCCGCCTACCCGTCGCAGCTGTCCGGCGGTCAGCAGCAGCGGGTGGCCATCGCCCGCGCGCTCGCCATGGAACCGCGGCTGCTGCTGTTCGACGAGCCGACCTCGGCCCTGGACCCCGAGCTCGTCGGGGAGGTCCTGGACGTCATGCGCGACCTCGCCCGGGACGGCATGACGATGCTGGTCGTGACGCACGAGGTCGGGTTCGCCCGCGAGGTCGCCGACGTGGCCGCCTTCATGGCCGACGGCGTCATCGTCGAGACCGGCCCGCCCCGCCAGGTCCTCGACGACCCGCAGCACGAGCGCACGCAGTCCTTCCTGGCGAGGGTGCTGTGACGGCGCCCGGCCCTGCCGGCGTCCTCGGCACGGACGACGCCACGGACCTGCTCGGACGCGCCCGGGAGGCCGCGGAAGGCTTCGTCGCGGACCTCGTCGAGCTCACGTCGTTCGACTCCGGGACGTGGAACCCGGCCGGCACGCGCCGTGCGGCCACGTGGTGCGCCGACCGCCTCCGGTCGTTCGGGGCCCGCACGGAGATCGTCGAGGTCCACCGCACGGGCCCGCCGGTGGGCCCGGCCCTCGTCGCGCGGCTCCCCGTGCCCGGCCCCGGGACGGTCCTGCTCGTCGGCCACACGGACACCGTCTACCCCGACGGCACCGCCGCCGCCCGGCCGGCCGTCCGCGACGGGGACCGGCTGAATGGCCCCGGCGTGAGCGACGACAAGGGCGGCGTGCTCGCCGGCATCCACGCCATGCGTCTGCTGGCCGACCTGCCCGGCCCGCACGACGGCGAGGTCGTCCTGCTGCTCAGCCCCGACGAGGAGGTGGGGTCGCCCCAGACGGTGAGCCTGCTGACAGCGCTGGCCCGGGAGGCCGACGTCGTCCTCGGGCTGGAGTGCGCCCGGGAGAACGGCGACCTCGTCCTCGGTCGCAAGGGGGCGTGCGACGTCACGGTGGAGCTCAGGGGGCGGGCTGCGCACGCCGGCATCGAGCCCGAGCGCGGGATCGACGCCGCCGCCGCAGCCGCCGCGCTCGTGCTGTCGGTGCGCGACGCCGCCGCCGCACGGCCCGGCGTGACGATCAACGTCGGTGTGCTGCGCGCCGGCACCCGGCCCAACGTCGTCGCCGACCGCGCGCGCCTCGAGATCGAGGTGCGGGCGCCGTCGGCCGCCGCCCTCGACGAGGCCCTGCTGGCGGTGGACGACCTGGTGGACGCGGTGGCCGTCGGCGGCGTCTCCGGGACCACGGAGCGCAGCGGGTCGTGCCCTCCGCTGGAGCCGACGCCGGCGTCCCGCCGCCTCCTCGACCTCGCCGTGCGCCGTGGCCGCCGGACCGGCCTCGCCGTGGACGGCGCCCTGACCGGAGGGGTGTCCGACGCGAACTTCGCGGCGGCGACCGGCACGCCGACCCTCGACGGCCTCGGGCCCGTGGGCGGCGGCGACCACAGCGCCGCCGAGTGGCTCGACGTCGCGACAGCACCCGCACGGATCGCCCTCCTGGCCGGCCTCGTCCTCGACGCCGGCCGGCTCCTCGCCCCGCAGGAAACGCCCTCACGAAAGGAACACCCATGACGACGTCACCACGTGGTGCCCGTCTGGCCGCCCTCCTCGCGGGCACGGCCGTGGCCGTGCCCCTCCTTCTCGCCGGCCCCGCCGGGGCCACCCAGCCCGAGGCGGGCGACGGCGGCCAGCTGGTCCTCGTCGGCGGCAGCCTCGCGGACGACAACGCGGAGGTCTACGGCGAGATCGTCGAACGCGCCGGTGGTGCCGACGCCCGGATCGGGATCATCACCGCCGCGGCCGTCCCGGCGTCCCAGGACCCTGACGCGGGCACCGAGGACGGCAACAACTCGGTCGACAACGGCACCTACTACGCCGACCTCCTCGAGGGCTTCGGTGCCGGGGAGACGACCTGGATCCCGCTCGACCTCGACCACCCGGAGGTCGCGCACGACCCGGCCGTCGTGGAGCAGGTCGGCGAGCTCACCGGCTTCTTCTTCGGCGGGGGCGACCAGTACCGCTACGTGACCCTGATGACGCAGGGCCCCGAGCAGGAGGACACCCCGCTGCTCGCCGCCGTCCGGGACCGCTTCGAGGACGGCGCCGTCGTCGCGGGGACCTCCGCCGGCATGCAGATCATGGCCGGGGCGAACATGGTCACGGGCGGCGAGAGCTGGGAGGCGCTCGCGAACGGCAGCGCGCCCGGCTACTTCGACGACCCCACCGAGCTCGGCTACCTCCCTCGCGGCGGCTTCGGGTTCTTCGCCTCGGGGCTGCTCGACACGCACTTCGGCGCGTGGGGCCGCCAGGGGCGTGCGATCCGCCTGGCGAGCGACACCGACGAGGAGCGGGTGTTCGGCGTCGACCCGAACACGGCGCTGGTGGTCGACCACGCCGGGACCGACCACGAGCAGCTCTCCGTCCTCGGCGAGAACGGTGTCAACCTGCTGGACCTGCGGGACGCCCGTCCCCGCATCTCCCGGGGCGAGTGGAGCATCCGCGGCGTGCGGTGGTCCTGGCTGGCCGACGGCGACCGGTACGACGCCGCACGACGGGACGTCACGCCGTCGGCGGCTGCCCGGGAGCTGCGCCCGACGGTGCGCGGCACGGACGCGCAGCGCACGGACGTGTTCTCCTCGCTCGCCGGTGACGGCACCGAGTTCGTGCTGTCCGACCTGGCGCGCGCGCTGGCCTCGTCGAAGGACCGCAGGACGACCGGCACCACGTTCGAGACGGACCCGCGCTTCCAGGTCGGGCTCGTGGAGGGACCGGGGTTCCGCGCCTACACCACCGACGGGTCGCAGGCGTCGTCCTACGAGTCCCTCCGGGTGTCGGTCCGCGCGACCCGCTGACCGATCCCGGGACGGTGCCGGGTGGCGTGGCGACGGGTCCGCGACCCCTTGCTACGCTGCCCGGCACCCGCACAGACAGGAGTCCTCGGTGGAGACCACCAGCCACCCGCGGTCCGGGTTGGCGGACCGGATCCGGCGCGGCCTCGGCGACTGCACCCCCGCCGAGCGCAAGGTCGGCCGGGTGCTCCTCTCGGCGTACCCGTCCGCCGGGTTCGAGACGGTCGCCGTGCTCGCGGCGCGGGCCGGCGTGAGCGGACCGACCGTCGTCCGGTTCGTCGCCCGGCTCGGGTTCACCGGGTTCCCCGACTTCCAGGCGGCGCTGCGCGCAGACCTCGACGACCGCAGCGCCTCGCCGCTGGCGCTGTACGAGACGCGCGACGTCGCGGCGACCTCCGGGACGGAGGACGCGCTGGCGCGGTACGCGCCGGCTGCCGTCCGGGCGGTCCAGCACACCTTCGACCGGCTGCCGCCGAGCGACGTCGCACGCACCGTCGAGCTCCTCGCCCACGAGGGCCGCCGCGTGCTGGTGGTCGGCGGGCGGTTCAGCCGGCTCCTCGGCCTCTACCTGGTGCAGCACCTGCAGCAGATGCGGCCCGACGTCGAGTTCGTGTCCGACCGGCCCGAGTGGCGGGCCAACGCCTTCACCGACCTCCACCACCGCGACGTGCTGGTGGTCTTCGACTACCGGCGGTACGAGCAGGAGTCGCTCACGCTCGCCCAGTTCGCCGCCGACCGGAAGGCCTCGATCGTCCTCTTCACGGACGCCTGGCTCTCACCGGTCGCGTCGCTGGCCGACGCGGTCCTGCCCAGCGACACGGGGTCGTCCTCGCCCTACGACACGATGGCTCCCGCGATGGCCGTGGTCGAGGCGGTCGTGTCGGGGGTGCTCACCGCGCGCGGCCCGGACGCCCACCACCGCATGGAGCAGATCGAGGCGACCGGGACCTCGCTCGGGATCCTCTGAGGCTCCCGGCCGGTGTCGGCGGCGAGGCGTAACCTCGCACCCGTGGAGCTCATGTTCACCGCGCCGTTGTGGCGATGGGACGCCCGGCAGGACGACGCGTGGTGGTTCGTCACCGTGCCGCCCGACGCGTCGGACGTCCTGGCCGACCTGCCGCTGCCGCCGCGGGGCTTCGGCTCGATCCGGGTACGCGTCACGGTGGGCGCCACCACCTGGAGCACGTCGGTGTTCCCATCCCGGGAGCAGAACGGCTACGTGCTGCCGATGAAGAAGTCGGTGCGGCAGGCCGAGAACCTCGTGGCCGACGCCCCGGTCCACGTCACCCTCGCGCCCCGCGACGCCTGACGCAGCGCTATGCCGTCTGCACGAACTCGATGATGGCGTCGGCGATCTGCTGCACGGCGATCGCTGCGAGCAGGATGCCGGCGATCCGCGTGATGAGCGTGACCCCGGAGTCCTTCAGGACGCGGTGCAGCACGTCGGCGAAGCGCATCGCCAGGTAGAGGCTGACGTGCACCAGCACGATGGCGACCGAGATCGCCACGATCCCCGGCACGCCCTCGTCCTCCGAGCGGGCCTGCTGGACGAACACCATGGTGGCGACGATGGCACCGGGCCCGGCCAGGAGCGGCGTGCCGAGCGGCACCAGCGCCACGTTGGCGCCCGGGGTCGCTGCCGTCGCCTCGCCCGAGTCGAACTTCCCGGTGAGGAGCTGCATCGCGACGATGAGGAGCAGCAGGCCCCCCGAGGCCTGGAGCGCCGCGAGCGAGATGCCCATGTACTGCAGCAGCTGCTGGCCGAACAGCGCGAACACCACGATCACGGCGAACGCGACCGTGACGGCCTGGAGCGCCGCCCGGCTGCGCTGCTTGGAACCCATCGTGGACGTGAGCGCCAGGAACACCGGGATGGTGCCCGGGGGATCCATGATCACCCAGAGCGTCACGAACGCCTGCGTGAACAGGGTCAGGTCGATCACCTGGCTCACGGCCGCAGCACCTCCAGCTTCCCCCGCCGCTCGATCTCGGCCAGCACGGCGGGATCCGTGGTGTTCTCGCCGATCAGGTTGCGCTTGCCGGCGCCGTGGTAGTCGCTGGAGCCGGTGGTCAGCAGACCCAGCTCGGCGGCGACCTCCCGCAACCGTGCCCGGTCCGCCGCGTCGTGGTCGCGGTGGTCGACCTCGAGTCCGGCGAGGCCCGCGTCCGCGAGCGCCGCCAGCGTCTCCTCGTCGACGACGCGGCCCCGTTTCCCGGCCCGCGGGTGGGCCATGACCGGCACCCCGCCGGCGGCCAGCACCGTCCGGACCGCGTCCGCGGTGTCCGGGGCGTAGTGCGGCACGTAGTAGGGGGCGCCCGGGTGCAGCATCGTCGCGAACGCCTCGTCCCGGTGGGCGACGACACCTGCCACGACCAGCGCGTCCGCGAGGTGCGGGCGCCCCACCGTGGCGCCGTCGTGCGTCTGGGCGAGGACGTCCTGCCACGTCAGCGGGAAGTCCTCCGCCAGCCGGTCGGTCATCCGGCGGGCCCGGGTCAACCGGTCGTCGCGGGTGCGGGCCAGCTCGGCCACGAGAGCCGGATGGGCCGGATCGTGCAGGTAGGCGAGCAGGTGGACGCTGATGCCGCCGTCGGGCGTCGCGATCCGGGTGGAGATCTCGGTGCCGCGGACCAGCGCGACCCCCGTCCGCGCGACCGTGGCGGCGGCGTCGGCCCAGCCGCTCGTGGTGTCGTGGTCGGTGAGCGCCACGACGGCCAGGCCGGCGGCGGCGGCGGCCTCCAGGACCTGACCGGGCGTGTCCGTGCCGTCGGACGCCCGCGAGTGCGTGTGGAGGTCGATCACTCGGCAAGTGTACGGACGGCGATGCGCACAACCTCTCCACGGCCCCCGCCGTTCGCGTCCGCCAGCGGTGCCGAGGCGCGCGCGACCATCGAAAGGTATGGACCAGCACACCGCTCTGATGCAGCGCGACGCCCACCCGCCGGTCGCGCGGCCCACGACGCCGCCACCGGGGGTCGTGTTCGTGCACGGCATGCGGACGTCGTCCGCGATCTGGCACGCGCAGGTCGACCACGTCCGGCACGCCGGCCACGAGGCGGTCGCCGTCGACCTGCCCGCCCACGGAGCACGACGCACCGAACGCTTCTCCATGCCCCGCGCGTTCGAGGTGATCGACCACGCGGCGCGCTCCTTCCGCCCCGGCACCCCCGTCGTCGTCGTGGGCCTGTCCCTGGGCGGCTACACCTCGCTGGCCTGGGCCGCCCACCGCAGCCAGGAAGGGGCCGCCGACAACGGACCCGAGCTCGCCGGCCTGGTGGCCGCCGGGTGCACCGCCGACCCGCGCGGCAAGCCGGTGGCCCTGTTCCGCGACGCCGCACGGCTGGCCGTCTCGGGGACGACGGCGGCACGGCGGGTCGCGCTCCGGACCTGGCGCGGACCGGTGGGCGCGGGGCGAGGCCGACCTGGCGGGACCGAGGTGCCGGACCCGGCGTACCGGCCCGGCTGGGACGTCGTGACGGACGCCCTCACCGGGCTCGCCGGCCGGTCGTCGGTGGCGAGCCTGCGTGCCATCCGGGCGCCGGTCTGGCTCGTCAACGGCGCCCGCGACCGCATGCGGCTCGAGGAGTCGCGCCACCTGGCCGCGGCCGCCCGCGGCGCGCTCGTCGTCGTCCCCGAGGCCGGGCACGACGTCAACACCGAGGCGCCCGCAGCGTTCAACCACACCCTGACCCGGGCCCTGCACGAGTTCGCCCGCAGGTGACCCGGCCTTCGACCTGCCGTGCGGCAGGTGGGAGACTGGACCCATGAGCGACACCACCCCGGTCGACCAGACCCGTGACGACGCCGTCGAGGACCGCGGGAGCAACCGTTCCCACCGCCCCGACTCGCAGGCGTTCAAGGACTTCATCACCTCGCAGTGGGGTCCGCGCCCCGATCTCGGCGTCACGCCGGGCCGCGCGGCACCCTTCACCGCCGAGCGGCGCGCCAGGTTGTCCGCCCGCTTCGCCGGCACCCGTCTGGTGCTCCCGGCGGGACCGCTCAAGCAGCGCTCCAACGACACCGACTACCGGTTCCGTCCCCACTCGGCGTTCGCCCACCTCACCGGGCTGGGCACCGACCAGGAGCCCGACGCCGTGCTGGTGCTGCACCCGGTGGCGGAGGGCGAGGGCGACCCCGGCGCGGACGGCAGCGGGTCGCACCACCACGCCGTGCTGTACGTGCGGCCGCTGGCCCCGCGTGACACCGAGGAGTTCTACGCCGACGCCCGCTACGGCGAGTTCTGGGTCGGCGCCCGTCCGAGCCTGGACGACGTCACCACGCTGACGGGCATCGAGGCGCGGCACGTGGACGAGCTGCGCGAGGCGCTCGCCAAGGACGTCGGCGAGGACGGCGTGCAGCTGCTGGTGATCACCGAGGCGGACGAGGAGATCGCGGCGCTCGTCGAGGCGATCCGCACCGAGGCCGGCACCCAGCAGGACGCGTCCGACGAGGCGCTCGCCGAGGCCGCCTCCGAGCTGCGCCTGGTCAAGGACGAGCTCGAGATCGAGCTCATGCGCGCCGCCGTCGGGCACACGATCGACGGCTTCGAGGCCGTGGTGCTCGCGCTGCCGCGCGCCGTCGGGCACCGCCGCGGCGAGCGGGTCGTCGAGACCACGTTCGACGCCCACGCGCGCCTCGAGGGCAACGCCGTGGGGTACGAGACCATCGCGGCCGCCGGCGAGCACGCCACGACCCTGCACTGGATCACCAACGACGGCGTGGTCCGCTCCGGCGACATGGTCCTGCTCGACGGCGGGGTCGAGGTCGACGAGCTGTACACCGCCGACGTCACCCGCACCCTGCCGGTGGACGGGGAGTTCACCGACGTCCAGCGCCGCATCTACACCGCCGTGCTGGACGCCGCGGACGCCGCGTTCGCCGTCGCGAAGCCCGGGGCGAAGTTCCGCGACGTCCACGCGGCCGCCATGGAGGTCATCGCGGCGCGGCTCGAGGAGTGGGGCCTGCTGCCCGTCACGGCCGAGGAGGCGCTGACCCCGGAGGGGCAGCAGCACCGCCGCTGGATGGTGCACGGCACCTCGCACCACCTCGGGCTGGACGTGCACGACTGCGCGCAGGCCCGCCGCGAGATGTACCTCGACGGGGTGCTGGAGCCGGGCATGGTCTTCACCATCGAGCCGGGCCTGTACTTCAAGGCCGACGACCTCGCCGTGCCGGAGGAGTACCGCGGGATCGGCGTGCGGATCGAGGACGACGTGCTCGTGACCGCGGACGGCAACGAGAACCTGTCGGCGGCGCTCCCCCGACGTCCCGAGGACGTCGAGGCCTGGATGGCCCGGCTGCGCGGCTGACCGTCCGGGCAGCCGACTCCGTTCGGCACGAGGTGACCTGTTCGGCACTCATGGGTGCCGAACAGGTCACCTCGTGCCGAACCGAGTCGCGGGCGGAGGCGGCAGGAACGGAACCGTCCGGAAGCCCCTGACCATCCCGGCCGGGAACTGTCGGGCGATGCGCTGCACCACCGACTCCTCCCCTCGCCGTGGCGCTGCGTCCGCAGCCATGAAGCGGATCGGATGGATGCCGGCCTCGTGGAGCGCATCGGCCCGCCGCTTCTCCTGCTCGATCTCCCGGCGGGCGTCGTGGCCGCGACGCACTCCGTCGTCGACGTACTTCACCCGCCCGTCGAACTCCACGTAGACACCGTGGTCGGGCCAGCCGAGGTCGCAGTGGTACATCCTCCGGCGGGTCTGCACGGGAACCTGCGTGACGGGCCGCGGCATGGACACCCGGAGGCAGACGTAGCGGATCCAGGTCTCCCACGGTGACTCGGCGCCGGCGTCCGCGTGGTCGAGCACCCATCGGGCACGGCGGGTCCCGTTGCGCCTGGTGACGGTGGCCAGGATCGAGCGTGCCGCGTCCACGTCGAGTGCCGGGACGAGACGGAGCGCGGAGTCGGCGACGACGAGCGCCTCCAGGGGATGCATGGCCAGAGCGCAGTCGACGACCGTGCGCTCGAGCGACGTCACGGGCAGGCCGGCGGCCCGGGCCTGCTGTCCGGGTGCGATGACACCGGTGTGACGGCGAAGATCGGCGGCCGCCCTGCCCGACGGGCGATAGGCCTGCCACAGGTGGGTCTGCTCCGGCGTGTCCCAAAGAGCGCACCCCCACAGCAGGGCCGCGGTCTGGTGACTGAAGAAGTGGGTCGCGCGCAGCTGACGGTGCACAGCCTCCGCCAGCCGGACGGCACGGCGGCGCGCGGCGGTGAACGACGACTCGGGCGCCTCCTCGGTGCCGACGTAGGCGCCGACGCGAATCCGTTCGGCGGTGCCGCGGCGGACCGCGCGCACGAGCTGCTGACGATGCGCCTCACGCGCGATGACGAGCTGTCCCGGCTGGATCATGCCGGCAGACTGACGAACCTCGCCCGCCCGCACCACGGACCTCTGGCGGTCGGTGGACACTCCGGACCTGTGGTCAGGTTCCGGCGGCGGCACCGTGCCGTTCACGTCGGCAGGAAGTCGCCTGTTCGGCAGAGAAGCCTGCCGAACAGGTCACTTCCTGCCGATCCGATGCGCGGTGGTCGTCACCGGTCGCGCGGGGGCGCGTACGGGTCGTCCGGATCCGCGGAGGGGCCCGGCGCCGCGGTGGGACCGGTGGCGGGCGGCTGCGGGCCGGTGCGGGACGGGTCCTCGGGCAGGTCGGGACCGGTGGCGGGCGGCTGCGGGTGCGACGGCCCCTCGCCGCCGGCCACCGAGGTGGTCGAGGAGCCGCTCGTGCCCGCCTCACCCGGCCCCGCGTCACGCGAGCCCGCGTCAGGCGCGCTCCCCTCGTCGGACCGTCCGGGAGCCTGCGTGCCGCCCGGGCGCATCGCCCCGTAGCGCGGGGCGCCGTCAGGCATGGTCCACCGCGGGTCCGGAGCCGCCGGCGCGGCCGGCGCCACGGGGCGCTCGGGCGTGCGCTGCTTGCCGAGTCCGCTGGGCGAGCCCGCGAGCATCCGCCGCGCCTCGCCGGCCTGCTCGGGGGCGCAGAGGATCGCGTACGTCGAGGCGACGATCTGCGACTGGGAGGTGAAGTCCCGGCGCCCGCCGGTGAACGCGTAGGACAGCACGGAGAACATCAGGCCGAACCCGGCACCGAGGCCGAGCGCGACCAGCAGCACGCTCGTCGCCCCGCCCGCGAACAGGGTGAGCAGCAGGCCGACGAAGAACCCGAACCAGGCGCCGGACAGGGCGCCGGCGAGCGCCACGCGCCCGTACGTGAGCCGACCGGTGACGCGCTCGACCATGCGCAGGTCGGTGCCCACGATCGTGACGTGCTGGACGGCGAACTTCTCGTCCGAGAGGTAGTCGACCGCCTTCTGCGCCTCGAGGTAGGAGTCGTAGGCGGCGATCTCCTCCCCCTTGGGCAGGGTCGGCACGCGGGGCACGACGGACTGACGACTCATGCTCATCTGCCCAGTATCCCGCACGGGACCACGGGACGGCTACACGTGGTGACTGCCCGTCGTGGCGGCGCGGGTCGACCGCTCGGGCACGCTCACCTGCGCGCCCGGGGCCCCACGACCTGCGCCGCGACCTCGAGCAGGTGCCGGTACGTGCGGCCCGTGGCCCGGGTCATCGCGATCTCGCAGGCCCGGTTGGAGGAGGCGTGCTCGGCGGCCGCGAGCTGTACGACCTCGGCGGCCTCGGCGGCCGTGGCCGCCGCGGTGAGCTCGGGGTGCAGCATCCCGCGGTCCCCCGCGAACCCGCAGCACGCCCAGTCCACCGGCACGTGGACCGTCCGGGCCACGGCGCGCGCGAGGGTGTGCAGGTCGCCGTCGGTCCCCGCCTTGACCGACGAGCACGTCGGGTGCAGCGTGACCGACGCGACCCGGCGCCCGTCGTCGACCGTCAGGCGCGGCAGCACCTGGCGCACCACGAACGAGAGCGCGTCGACCACGTCCGCCGCCCGAGGGTCCCCGGCCGCGCGCGCGGCGGCCATGATCGCCGCGACGCCCTCGCTGCACGACGACGCGTCGACCACCACGGGGACGTCGGCCCCGGTGCGCTCGCGGGCGGCCGCACGGGCGGCGTCGACCGCGGCCAGCACGCGTTCGGCCATCACCGCGTGGCCGTCGGCATACCCCTTGGAGGACCACGGCGTGCCGCAGCACAGACCGTCCAGCCCGGCGGGCACGACCAGTCCGACGCCGGCTGCCTCGCACAGCGCGGCGGTCGCCGCCTGCACGCCGTCGCCGCCGGGCTCGCCCGGTGCGAACATCGCCCCCTGGCAGCTCGGCAGGAACACCCCGGCGACGTCGCCGGGCACCCCTGTCCCACCGCGGGTGCCGCTGCGCCCTCGCCCGCCGCCCGGCAGGTCCGGTGACCACAGCGGCACGACGTCGTCGCCGAGCAGGCTCCGGGCGGCCCGGTTCGGCGCCTGGACAGCCGGTGCGGGGACCCGGGCCGCCGCGTCGAGCCCCGTGCCTGCGGCCGCGGTCACCGTGTCCCAGTGCGCGGCGGCGGTCCGCCACGCCCGTCGCCCGACGCCGCCACGGTCCTCGGCGCGCAGCCGCTTGACCAGGGCGCCGGTGTCGATACGGACGGGACAGGCCGTCGCGCACATCCCGTCGGCGGCGCAGGTGTCGACGCCGTCGTAGCGGAACTGCTCGGCGAGCTCGGCCGCCAGGGCCTCGTCCCCCTCGGCCGCGGCCCTGGCCTGCGCCCGTCGCACCACGATGCGCTGGCGCGGCGTGAGCGTGAGGTCGCGGCTCGGGCAGACGGGCTCGCAGTAGCCGCACTCCACGCACCGGTCGACCTCGGCGTCCACGTGGTCGACCGGCTTGAGGTCGGCCAGGTGCGCCCGCGGGTCGTCCGTGAGCACGACGCCGGGGTTGAGGATGCCCGCGGGGTCGAAGGCGCGCTTGACCTCGCGCAGCACGGCGACGAGACCGGCCGAGTACTGTCGCTCGACGAACGGTGCCATCGCGCGCCCGGTGCCGTGCTCCGCCTTGAGGTTGCCGCCCTGACGCAGCACCAGGGTCACGAGGTCCTCGGTGAACGCCGCCAGCCGGTCGAGCGCGGCGGGGTCGGTGGCGTCGCCGATCTCCTCGGTCACCATGAAGTGCAGGTTGCCGTCCTTGGCGTGCCCGAAGATCACCGGGTCGACGTACCCGTGCGCGGACAGCAGCGCAGCCAGCTCCCGGCAGGTGTCGGCCAGCCTCTCGACCGGCACGACCACGTCCTCGAGCAGGGCGGTCGTGCCCGGAGGACGCGCACCGGCGACCGCCGCGTAGAGCCCCTTGCGCACGCTCCACAGCGCGGCACGCTCGGCCGGGACGCGGGTCAGCTCGACGGGGACGACGGCGGGCAGCGCGTCGAGCACCACGCCCGCCGCGGCGACACGGTCGGCCAGGGACGACTCGTCGTCGGCCCGGTACTCGAGCAGGATCGCGGCGTGCTGGTCGATGTCGAACCCGCGGACGGCCGCGGGGGCGCCGGGGTCACGGCGGGCCACGCGCAACGACGTGGCGTCCATCAGCTCGAGCGCCGCGGCACCGGTCCCGACGAGGGCCGGCAGCGCGGCTGCCGCCCGCTCCACCGAGTCGAGCACGAGCAGGCCGGTCGCGGCGCAGGGCTGCACGGAGACCGTCCGGAAGACGGCCTCGGCGACGAACCCGAGCGTGCCCTCGGAACCGACGAGCAGGTGGACAAGCAGGTCCAGCGGGTCGGTGAAGTCGCAGAACGCGTCGAGCGAGTAGCCCATCGTGTTCTTCATGGCGAACCGCTCGCGGATCTCGGCGACCGAAGCGGGATCCGCGCGCACCCGGTCCCGCAGGCGTTCGAGCGCCGCCACCAGGCCGGGCTCCGCGGAGCGCAGCCGGTCCCGCGCGCCGGGCGCTGCCGTGTCCACGACCGTGCCCGACGCGAGCACCACCGTCAGCGACTCCAGCGTCCGGTAGCTGTTGTGCTCGACGCCCGCCGCCATGCCCGAGGAGTTGTTGGCGATGACTCCCCCGATCGTGCAGGCCGCCTCGCTCGCGGGGTCGGGGCCGAGCGCCCGGCCGAACGGCGCCAGTCGCGCGTTGACGGCCCGCACCGTCGCGCCGGGCTGCACCCGCACGCGCGCGCCGGCGTCGAGCACCTCGACGCGCCGGAACCCGCGCCGGGTGTCGAGCAGGAGCCCGCTGCCGGAGGCCTGCCCGGACAGGCTCGTGCCTCCGGACCGGAACGTCACCGGCGTGCCGTGCCGGGACGCGACGCCGAGGGCCCGGGCGACCGCTCCGGCGTCCTCGGCCACCGCCGCCACCTGCGGCACGAGCAGGTAGTGGGAGGCGTCCCGGGCGCGGGCGTGCCGGTCGATCGCCCGGGCGTGCACCCGGTCGCCACCGAGCGCCGCCCGCAGGTCGTCGATCAGGTCCATACGAAGTCCTCCTGCGTGACGACGGTGCCCTGGGCGGCCAGCCGGGCGAGGCGCAGCGCGCCGTCGAGCGGGTCGCCCTGCGCGGCACGGACCTCGACGTCGGGGCGCCGCGCGGCCACGCCGTCCGCGAACGCCGCGGTGAGCGCTCCCCCGGCCTGCGCCATCCCCCCGGTGAGCGCGACGAGCGGGGGCAGGTCGTCGCCGAGCGCGGCGAGCACGCTGACGGCTGCCGCGTCGCCGGCCGCCGCCAGCACGGCGCGCGCGGTCGCGTCGCCGGCCGTGGCCAGTCCCGCGACGTCGGCGGCGAAGGCCGCCAGCACCCCCGCCCGGTCCGGCCGGGGGTAGAGCTGGCCCGGCCAGGTCGACGGCTCGCCGAAGCGCCGGCGTCCCGCCTCCAGGAGCGCGGCGCCGGCCATGTCGATGCCGTCGGCCGTGCGCAACGCGGCCTCGAGGCCCTGGCGCCCGACCCACGCACCGCTGCCCCGGTCACCGAGCAGGTGGCCCCAGCCGTCCACGCGACGCCACCGGGTCCCGCTGCCCGGACCGCCGTGCCCGACGGCGATCGCCCCGGTGCCGAGGGCGACGACGGCACCGCCGGCGCCGCCGAGGGCGCCGAGGTGCGCCGTCACCGCGTCGACCGCGACGGCGGCCGGAGCCGACACCTCCTGCGCGACGGCGGCCACGAGGTCCTCGGGGTGCTCGACCAGGGAGGCCAGGCCCGTCGCCCCGACGCCGACGCCGTCCAGCGCCGCCGTCTCCCGCGGCCACCGTGCGGCGGCCTCCCGGAGCAGCCCTCGCACCACCCGGGTCACGCTGCTGCCCTGCACCCCGATCTCGACGGGGCCGCCCGTGAGCTCGTCGCGGGTGGCGCCGTCGGACCGGCGCAGGGCGACCCGGCTGCCCGACCCGCCGACGTCGAGGCCCAGGACCGTCAGGACCGTCACGGCTCTCCCGCCGGTGCGTGCACGGCCCGCAACGCCTCGCGCACGGCCCCGGCGTGCCGCCCCAGCAGCTCGCGCGCCCGCTCGACGTCGACGTCGCCGAGGGCCACGACGATGGCGACCTTCAGGTCGCCGTCGGTCCGGCCGAGCAGCTCGTGCGCCGCGGCGTTGTCCAGCCCCGTGGCCTCGCACAGGATCCGCACCGTCCGCTCGCGCAGCTTGGCGTTGGTCGCGACCACGGAGACCATGAGGTTGCTCCACGTGCGGCCGACGGCGATCATGAGCGCCGTCGAGAACCCGTTGAGCACGAGCTTCTGGGCGGTGCCGGCCTTGAGACGGGTGGAGCCGGTGATGGCCTCGGGCCCGGTGGCCAGCGCGATGTCGGTGTCCGCGAACCGTGCCAGCGGCGCACGCGGGTTGCTGGAGACGAGCACCGTGTACGCGCCGCCCGCCCGGGCGGCCTCCAGCGCCCCGCCGACGTAGGGCGTGGACCCGCTCGCGGCCAGACCGATCGCCAGGTCGTCGGGCCCGAGGGCGGCTCCGGCGCGGCGCCCGTCCTCGACCGAGTCCTCCGCGTTCTCGACGGCGCTCACCAGCGCCTCAGCCCCGCCCGCGACGTGCCCGACGACGCGTCCCGGCTCGAGGTTGAACGTGGGCAGGAGCTCGCTGGCGTCGAGCACCCCGAGGCGTCCGGAGGTCCCGGCACCGAAGTAGTGGACGCTCCCGCCGCGCCGGAACCGCTCGGCCGCGAGGTCGACGACGCGGGCGAGCTCGGGCAGGACCGCGGCGACCGCGCCGACGGCCACGTGGTCCTCGCTGTTGAGCAGGCGCAGGACCTCCAGCGTGCCGAGCGCGTCGAGGTCCTCGGTGGCGGGGTTGCGCCCCTCCGTCGGGGGCAGCGCGTCGGGGTTGTCGGTGTCCATGTCGTCCTGTTCTCTCGTCTCGGGGTGGCCGGGGCTCACCGCGTCAGTGCGGGCTCGGCCGCCTCGGCGGCCGGTGTGCGGTGGCGCAGCGACAGCAGCCCGCCGACCACGAACGTGACGATCACGCCCAGCAACGGGTACCACTGCCAGGCCACCCACACCTCGCCGGTCACGAACTTCTCCATGACGAAGAAGAACGCGTTGACGGCGACGGCGGCGACGAACGCGACGTTCGCGTCCAGGGCGTCCGCCCGCTTGTTGAGGATGCCGAACACGAACGCACCGAGCAGACCACCGTAGGTGATGCCCGCGATGCCGAGGGCGAGGATGACGATGTTGCCCTCGTCGGAGCGGAAGAACGCGGCGGGCGCGATGAACGCGAGGCCCCAGCCGATCGTGGCCCAGCGCCCCACCCGCAGGCCCTGGGCGTCCGTGACGGGTGTCTTCTTGAAGCGTCCGTACACGTCGGTGACCGTCGAGGAGGACAGCGCCGACAGCGACGAGGACAGCGTCGACATCGCGGCGGCGAGGATGCCGGCGAGCAGCAGGCCCGAGACGCCCTGCGGCAGCCCCTCGACGATGAACTTCGGGAACACCTCGTCGTCGCGGGTCAGGCCGAGCTGGTCGGGGCTCATGCCCTGGTAGTAGCCCCAGAGGGCGAGGCCCACGAGCAGGAACACCGCGAACTGGAAGAACACGATGACGCCGGACCAGATCAGCGCCTTCTGCGCCTCCACCTTGGACCGGCACGTCAGCAGGCGCTGCACCACGAGCTGGTCCGCCCCGTGGGAGGCCATCGCGAACACGGCGCCACCGATCAGCGACGGGACGAACGACGACGCGTCGGAGATCGGGTTGCCGGAGAAGACGAACATGGTGAGCTTGCCCGCGTCGGCCGCGTCGGCGAACCAGCCCCCGCCGGTCGTCACGGACACGACGATGATCGTCAGCACCCCGCCCAGCACGTAGAGGAACATCTGCGCGACGTCGACCCACACCACGGCCCGGATGCCGCCGATGAACGTGTACAGGATCGTCACGACGGCGAGCACCACGATGATCGTGAAGTAGTTCGCCTGGATACCCATCCCGTCGAGGATGAGCTTCAGGGGGATCGCGGCGGCCAGGACGCGGACGCCGTCGGCCAGGAGGCGGGTGACGAGGAACGTCACGCCCGCCGTCGTCTGCGTGCTCCGGCCGAACCGCTTGCCGAGGTAGGCGTAGGCCGTGACCATCTCACCGTCGTAGTAGCGCGGCAGCATGAAGAACGCCACGATCACGCGCCCGATGATGTAGCCGAGCGCCACCTGCAGGTAGGAGATGTCGCCCAAGAAGCTCATCACGGGGATGCCGACGACCGTCAGGGCACTGGTCTCGGTCGCGACGACCGAGAGGCAGACGGCCCACCACGGCAGGTTGCGCCCACCCAGGAAGTAGTCCTGGAGCCCTTTCTGCTTGCCGCTCAGCCGGAGGCCCAACCAGGCCGTGGCACCGAGGTAGGCGATGATCACCAGCAGGTCGAGTGTCTGCAGCATGCCGTGTCTCCTTCGTCAGGATGCGTCGATGGGGGGTAGCGGTGAGGGTGCTCGGGTCAGCGCGCGAGGCGCAGGCGCCGGGGGCCGTCGTCGCGCGGCTCGGGGAGCCGCAGCGGCGCGGAGCCGGGGGTGAACCTCCCGGCGACGGTGCCGTGCGAGGCCCCGGTGACGCTGGGCAGCGTGGCCGGCAGGCCGTGCCAGGACAGCCAGCCGACGAGCGCCATGAGGCAGGCCTCCTTGGCCGCCTCGGGCAGACCGAGAGCGTCGTGCGTGGTGCCGACGGCCACGCCGGAGCCCAGCTCGCGACGCAGGGCCGCCATGAGCGTCGGGTTCCGGGTGCCGCCGCCGGAGGCGACCACGGACCGCACGCCGTACCGGTGGCACGCGTCCGCGACGGTCCGTGCGGTGAGCGTGGTGAGCGTCGCGATGACGTCGTGGTCGTCCAGGCCGCCGTGCGCGGCGAGGAAGCGGTCGAGGTACGCGGCGTGGAACAGCTCCTTGCCGGTCGACTTCGGCGCGGGCAGCGCGTAGTACGGCTCGGCGAGGAGGTCATCGAGCAGCGCCGGCACGACGACGCCGCGCGCCGCGAGGGCGCCGCCGGTGTCGACACCGCGCGGGTCGCCGCTCATCCGGCGGGCCATGACGTCGATGAGCGCGTTGGCCGGTCCGGTGTCGAACGCGACCGTGTCGCGGGACGGCGCCACGACGGTCACGTTGGCGATCCCGCCGAGGTTCAGGGCCGCCGTCGGCACGTCGGCGCCGGCGAGGAGCAGGTGGTCGAGCATCCCCGCCAGCGGCGCGCCCTGGCCGCCGGCGGCGACGTCGCGCGACCGGACGTCGGACAGCACGGGGCTGCCGGTGCGCTCCGCGACCCAGGCGGGCTGCCCGATCTGCCACGTCCCCGTGACGGCTCCGTCGTGGACGTCGTGGCGCACCGTCTGGCCGTGCATCACCACGAGGTCCGCCGTCACGCCGGCGCGGGCGCAGGCGTCCGCGACGGCGTCCGCGCACGCCTGCCCGAACCGTGTGTCGACGCTGCTCACCAGCGCGAGCGGCACGTCCCGCGGCTCGAGGAGCCGCAGGATGTCGAGCCCGAGCTCCTCGTCGAACTCCACCTCGCGGAAGTCGAGCACGTCCATCGCCAGCTCGCCGCCGGGCGCGGTGTCGTCGGACTCGTCGAGCGTGAGCTCGACCAGGGCGACGTCGAGGGCGTCGGCCGAGGTCCCGGCCATGAGTCCGGCGACGATCATCGGTCCTCCTCCTGGCTGCCGGGGACCGACAGCTCCGTACGGATCTTGTAGCGGTCGCCCCGGTACACGGACCGGACGAACTCGATCACCTCGCCGTGCCGTCCCCACGACGTCCGCTCGAACTGCAGGGCGGGCGTGTGCACCGGGACGTCGAGGTCGCGCGCCTCCTGCGCGTCGACGACCGTCGGCTCGGCGGTCTGCACGGCGCGCGCGAGGACGATGCCGTAGCGCTCGCCCAGCAGCTCGTAGAACGACCGGTCCTCGAGGTCGGCCGCCACCAGGCCGGGCACCAGAGCGGCCGGGACGTGCAGCTCCTCGACCGCCATCGGCTCGTCGTCGGCGAGGCGCAGCCGGGTGATCTGCACGACGTCGTCCGACGCCGCGACCTTCAGCCGCCGACCGGTGCGAGCACCGACCGGGCCGACCTCGAAGGTGAGCGTGCGCGCCCCGGGTCGGAGCCCGCGGGCCCGCATGTCCTCGGAGAACGAGCTGGCCATGAGGCCTTGCGACAGCTTGGGCCCGAGGGCGAAGACCCCGGCGCCGTGCCGGCGGCGGACGGCTCCGCGCACCACGAGCTCGTCGATGGCGCGCCGCAGCGTCATGCGCGAGACGCCGAGGCTCTGCGCCAGGTCGCGCTCGGGCGGGAGCTGCTCCCCGGCCGCCATCGTGTCGAGGCGGTCGAGGATCTGGTCACGCACGGCGTGGTACTTGGTCACCGGGCCATTGAGTCACAGAACGGGGATCAGATCAAGACCACTGGACTAGATTTGCGCGCACGGCGCCCCTGCACCGACCCTCGCGCCCGGTCACGGTCCGTAGGATCGGGGCATGGCTTCACCCACCCCCGACCTCGAGGCGCGCGTCCGGGACGCACTGTCCGCCGTCGTCGACCCCGAGATCCGCCGCCCCCTGACCGAGCTGAACATGATCCGCTCGGTCACGGTGGACGCAGCGAGCACCACCGGGACGGCGGCCGACGGCGGCGAGACGTCCGGCGCGCACGTCACGGTGGGCGTGGACCTGACCATCGCCGGGTGCCCCATGAAGTCGACGCTGGTGCGCGACGTGACGGCGGCGACCGCGCGGGTCGAGGGCGTCGGCACGGTCGACGTCGAGCTCGGCGTCATGACCCCCGAGCAGCGCAAGTCCCTGCGGTCCCAGCTCCGCGGCGGTGCCGGCGACCCGGTGATCCCCTTCGCGCAGGCGGGCTCCCTCACCAAGGTCTTCGCCGTCGCGTCGGGCAAGGGCGGCGTCGGGAAGTCGTCCGTGACCGCGAACCTCGCGGCGGCGATGGCCGCCGACGGCCTGAACGTCGGCGTGCTGGACGCCGACATCTACGGCTTCTCGATCCCCCGGATGCTGGGCGTCGACCGGCAGCCCACCAGGGTGGACTCGATGCTCCTGCCGCCGATCGCGCACGGCGTGAAGGTCGTCTCGATCGGCATGTTCGTGCCCGCCGGCCAGCCCGTCGTGTGGCGGGGCCCGATGCTGCACCGGGCGCTCGAGCAGTTCCTGGCCGACGTGTTCTGGGGCGACCTCGACGTGCTGCTGCTGGACCTGCCGCCCGGCACCGGCGACATCGCCATCTCCGTGGCGCAGCTCCTGCCGGGCAGCGAGATCGTCGTGGTGACGACGCCCCAGGTGGCCGCCGCGGAGGTGGCCGAGCGCGCCGGGTCGATCGCCACCCAGACGTCGCAGGGCGTGGTCGGCGTCGTGGAGAACATGTCGTGGCTGGCCCAGCCGGACGGGACCCGGCTGGAGATCTTCGGTTCCGGCGGCGGGTCGCGGGTCGCGGAGCGCCTCACCGAGACGGTCGGCACCGAGGTCCCGCTCCTCGGCCAGATCCCGCTGGACGTGTCCGTCCGCGAGGGCGGCGACGAGGGCACGCCCGTGGTGCTCACCGCACCCGACTCCCCCGGCGCACAGGTGCTGCGCGACGTGGCGCGCCGGCTGGCCGGTCGGGCACGCGGCCTGGCGGGCAGGCAGCTCGGCGTCACACCCGTCGGCTGAGCCGCGGGCCCGGCAGACCGGCGGGCCTGCCGACCGCTCGGCCGAGATGCCGTCCCGGAGGGACCGGCGGATCAGCGATACTGGGCGCCATGACGTCTCCCCAGTGGCTCGATTCCTGGACCGCCGACGACGGCGCCGCGCGCGTCCGCACCCTGTTCGACCAGGTCTTCGGGGACGACGGCGCCCCGGACGGCGTGTGGTCCGCCCCGGGCCGCGTGAACCTCATCGGCGAGCACACCGACTACAACGCCGGGCTGGCCCTGCCCGTGGCGCTCCCCCACCGCACCTACGTGGCGCTCCGGTCTCGGACCGACGGGCGGGTCCGCCTCGCCTCCGCCCAGGCGCCGGACGAGCGGTGGGAGACGACCCTCGACGAGGTCGCCCCCGGCGTCACCAGCGGCTGGGGCGCCTACGTGGCCGGCGTCGCGTGGGCGCTGCACGAGGCGGGCCACCAGGTCTCCGGGTTCGACGCCGTCGTCGACTCCTGCGTGCCGTTCGGCGCCGGCCTGTCCTCCTCGGCCGCGCTCGAGTGCGCGGTCGCCGTCGCCCTGGACTCCGTGCACTCGCTGGGCCTGGCGGCCGACGACGCCGGACGGGCGGACCTCGTGACGGCCTGCGTGCGGGCGGAGAACGAGATCGCCGGCGCCCCGACCGGCGGCATGGACCAGGCGGCCTCGCTGCGCTGCTCGGCCGGGCACGCCCTGCTCCTCGACTGCCGACCCGGGCTCACCCCGCTCGAGTCCGCCGACCGGGTGCCCTTCGACCTGGCCGCGGCCGGCCTGACGCTGCTCGTCGTGGACACCCGTGCCGAGCACGCGCTGGTCGACGGCCAGTACGCGCAGCGCCGCGCCGCCTGCGAGCAGGCGGCGGAGATCCTCGGCATCGCCTCGCTGCGCGAGATCGCGCCGGAGGAGCTGGACGTCGCCCTCGACAAGCTCGGCGGCGACGCCGAGGCCGACGTGCTGCGTCGCCGGGTCCGGCACGTGGTCACCGAGATCGCGCGCACGGCGGAGTTCGCCGAGCTGGTTCGGGCCGGCCGGGTGACCGAGGTCGGCCCGCTCATGAACGCCTCCCACGCCTCGCTGCGGGACGACTACGAGGTCTCCGCGCGCGAGCTCGACCTCGTGGTCGACGCGGCGCTCGGCGCCGGAGCGCTCGGCGCCCGCATGACGGGTGGTGGGTTCGGCGGTTCGGCCATCGCGCTGGTCCGCGCCGGGGACGTCGACGGCGTCACCGCGGCCGTGCAGGCGGCGTTCGACGACGCCGGGCTCACGGCGCCGGGGTTCCTGCTCGCGCCGCCGTCCGACCCCGCGCACTGAGCGCACGTCGGCACCGGGCTGCCGTCCCCGCCCGCCGCGCCTCAGGAGATCATGCGGGCGGGTCGTCGCGACCCTCGCCCCGGCGGAGCTGGGCGAGCACGTCGTCGAAGAACGAGCGCACCTCTTCCCACCGGACGGTGGCGTTGGCGAGGTGTTCCTCGAGACGGTCGATCTCGGCGTGCTGCGCGTCCTGGCGGCGGCGCTCGGCCAGCTCGCGGCGCACCTCGGCCAGCTTGGCCTCCGCCTCGGCCACGATCCGCTCGAGCTCGCGCTCGACGGCGACGGCGTCCTCCGGCTTCCCGGCCGTCATGGGGTCACCTGCCCGTCCGTGCGGGCTCACAGCACGGTCGTGATGCCGATGAGCGCCAGCGGGATCCCGACGAACACGCCCAGCACCCAGGCCGCGGCCCACACCTTGTTGGTGGCGGCGACGTTACCGAGCCAGGTCGCACCACGCAGCGGGAGCTGGTGCAGGCCGGGCAGACCGAACACGACCAGCGCGGCGAACACGTTGAAGAGCACGTGCACGAAGGCCGCCTGGAGGGCGAGGGTGCCCTCCGCCCCGGTGAAGGCGAAGGCCGCGATCAGCGCGGTGATCGTGGTCCCGATGTTGGCACCGACCGTGAACGGGTAGACCTGCTTGAGCGAGAAGGTGCCCGACCCGGCGAGCGGGATCATCAGGCTGGTCGTGGTCGAGGAGGACTGGACCATCATGGTCATCGCGGCCCCGCTCGCGATGCCGCTGAGCGGCCCGCGACCCACCGAGGCGTGCAGGACCTCCGCCGCCCGGCCCACCATGAGGACCTTGAGCAGCCTGCCGAGCCAGTTGATGACCGCCAGGATCAGGCCGACCCCGAGCACGATCATCGCGACGCCGTGCCACGCACCGGGGAGGAACGAGGTCGTCCACCCGAGCAGGTCCGCGAGCGGCTCGGTGACGGTGTCGACCACGGTCCCGAGCGCGCCGAACACCGTGGCGACCACGCCGCCGTCGGACCCGGACGTCGCGTCCGCGAGCCAGGCCGACGACTTCTCGAGGAAGCCGGTCGCGAGCTCGAGCGGCAGGAAGATGGCCACCGCGATGAGGTTGAAGAAGTCGTGGACCGTCGCGGCGGAGAACGCGCGGCGGAAGCTCTCCTTGTCCCGGACCATGCCGAGGCTGACCAGGGTGTTGGTCAGCGTGGTGCCGATGTTGGCGCCCATGAGCATCGGGATCGCGATGCTGATGGGCAGACCGCCGGCGACCAGGCCGACCGTGACCGACGTCGTCGTCGAGCTCGACTGCGTGGCCGCCGTGAACAGCACGCCGACCATCAGCGCGACGAACGGGTTCGACGCGAAGGCGAACAGCGACTCGGCGGTGCCGCCCGTCGCCACCTTGAAACCGGAGCCGATCAGCTCGACGGCGGTGATGAGGACATAGACGCCCACGACGACACCGAGCCAGTTGGCGGTGCGGAGCGCACGGCCCGACAGGCCCAGGCGCTCGAACGGGCTGACCAGCCGCGTGTCGCGCTGTGCGACCTCGGCCGGTGCGGCGGAGGCAACGGACGCCTGCGGCAGGACGTCGGTCATGGAGTCTCCCGTCGAGGTGAGGTGGTCACCCCGGCGGCGACCACTACTCGTCATTGCTCTCCGAGAGAACCAGGGCCGGATGACGCCATCACGGATGCCAGGTGAACAGCAGATGAACAGGCGCAGTTTCGTGCATCACACGTTCACCTCGCCCTGGTCACAGCGGCAGCGAGTACGTCGCGACCACCGCCGCGTGGTCGCTCCACCGCTCCTCGTACGACGGCGCCCGGTCGACCTCGACCTTCACCGCCCGGCCCGCGAGCGCCTCGTTCGCGAGCTGGTAGTCGATGCGCCACCCCCGGTCGTTGGTGAACGCCTGCCCCCGCCAGGTCCACCACGTGTACGGACCCGGACCGTCACCCCCGTGAGCGCGCCCGAGGTCGGTCCACCCGGCGTCGAGCCAGCGGTCGACGTAGGCACGTTCCTCCGGCAGGAACCCGGCGCTCTTGCGGTTGCCCTTGAAGTTCGCGATGTCGACCTCACGGTGCGCGATGTTCAGGTCCCCCGCGACGAGGGCCGGCACGCCACCGGACGCGAGCTCCGCCAGCCGCGCGGTCACCTTCTCGAGGTGGGCGTACTTGGCCACCAGGGTGTGCTCCTGGCCCGGGCTGGACGACGCCGAGTGCAGGTACGCCGAGACCACGGTGAGCGGCCCGCCGTCGGGCAGCGTCAGGTCGGCCTCCACCCACCGCCCGGTGTCGACGTCGGGCTCGGTGCCGCCGTCGGGCCGGGCGAGCCCGCCGCGCACCGCGGCGATCGGGAGGCGCGACGCGACGGCGACGCCGGCCCGGCCCTTGAGCTCGGACGGCAGGTGCGCGACGTGCCAGCCCTCGAGGTAGTCGCGCACGAGCGCGTCCGGGGCGCGGACCTCCTGCAGCAGCAGGACGTCGGGCGAGCGGTGGGAGATCCAGTCGTGCATGCCCCGGCGGAAGGCGGCACGGATCCCGTTGACGTTGGCGGTCGCGATGGTCAGCACGCGGGCAATACCACCACACGCCGCCGACAGGCGGCCAGCCGCCGACGGCCGCAGCGGCGGATCTCACGCACCGGTCGCCCGCACCCCCGTCAGGTGCCCGCGTGGGCGGCCTCCAGGGCGGCGACGTCGATCTTGGACATCTTCAGCATCGCCTGGACCGTCCGCTGGTTCGCCGCGGTGGAGTAGTCGCCGCTGAGCTCCTCGAGCTGCTTCGGGACGACCTGCCAGCTGACCCCGAACTTGTCGGTGCACCAGCCGCACGGTCCGGGCTTGCCGCCGTCGGCCGTGAACAGGTCCCAGTAGTGGTCGACCTCCTGCTGCCCGTCGCACAGGAGGTAGAAGCTGAACGCCTCGTCGAGCCGGAGGTCCGGGCCGGCGTTCAGGCCGACGACGTCGAGCCCGCAGACCGTGAACTCGACGATGAACGGTTCGCCGGCCGTGACGCCCGGGATGCCCTCGGACGCGGTGAGCACGGACCCGACCCGGGAGCCGGGCACGTGCTCGGCGTAGAAGACCGCTGCCTCGTGGGCGTTGTTGTCGGCGAACCACAGGTGCGGTCGCACGGTGACCATGTCGACTCCCTCCGTCGCCCCCGCGGTCCGGGGGTCTCGAGAGGTACGACGCCCCGGGGGTCCGGGACTCATCGGTCGGGCGTTCCACGTGCGCGGCGGTCCTCCGTGACGCACTATCGGTCCGGCAGGCGCACGACCGTACCTCCCGACCATCTCACCAGCGACGACAGGAGAAGACACGATGCGCAAGAACACTCTGTGGACCGCGGCGTCCGCGGCGGCACTGGTCGTCCCGACCCTGGCGGCCTGCAGCGACTCTCCGGAGGAGAACACCGCGACCGCGTGCGCGGACTGGGAGGCCTTCAGGACCGCGCTCGGGGACCTGCGGACCACCCTGACGTCGGAACCGACCGTGGGCGAGGTCCAGACGGCACGGGAAGCGGTCGGGGACGCCTACGCCGATCTGGAAGACTCCCTGGGGTCCGTCGCCGACGACCGCACCGAGGCGCTCGACGACGCGTGGGAGTCGCTGCAGGACGCGATCGACGACGTCGACGACGACGCCTCCCTGGCGGACGCCGCCTCGCAGGTCTCGGAGCAGGCCGATGCCGTGCAGACCGCCGGCCAGGACGCCACCGCGGAGCTCGGCTGCAGCTGACCGGGGGCCCGGCCCGGCTCCCTCACGGGGCCGGGCCGGGCCGCAGGCTCATGACCCCGCGGAACGCTCCGCCGACTCGACGACGTTCGCCAGCAGCATCGCGCGGGTCATCGGTCCGACGCCGCCCGGGTTCGGCGAGTACCACGCCGCGACCTCGCGGGCGTCGGGTGCGATGTCGCCGACCACCCGCGACTTCCCGGTCTCGGGGTCCGTCCGGCGCGACACGCCCACGTCGACGAGCACCGCACCGGGCTTGACCATGTCGGCCGTCACGAGCCCTTCGACGCCCGCCGCGGCCACGACGACGTCGGCACGCCGGACGAGCGCCGGCAGGTCCCGGGTGCCGGTGTGCGTCAGCGTGACCGTGGCGTTCACGGCCTTGCGGGTGAGCAGGAGCCCGATCGGCCGGCCGACGGTGACACCGCGGCCCAGCACGACGACCTCCTTGCCCGCCCAGTCGACGCCGTGCCGCTCGACGAGCTCGACGATCCCGCGCGGGGTGCAGGGCAGCGGCGAGTCGAGCTCCCCGTCCACCCGCAGCACGAGCCGGCCGAGGTTCGTCGGGTGCAGGCCGTCGGCGTCCTTGGCGGGGTCCACGAGCTCGAGCACACGGTGCGTGTCGATCCCGGCGGGCAGCGGCAGCTGCACGATGTAGCCGGTGCAGGCCGGGTCCTCGTTCAGGCGCGCCACGGCGGCCTCGACGTCCTCCTGCGTGGCGTCGCCCGGCAGGTCCTCGCGGATGGACTCGATGCCCACCTCGGCACAGTCGCGGTGCTTGCCCGCGACGTACCACTGCGAGCCCGGGTCGTCCCCGACGAGGAGGGTCCCCAGGCCGGGGACCACACCTCGGGAGCGCAGCACCGCGACCCGCTCGCGCAGGTCGTCCTTGATGGCCGCCGCGGTCGCCTTGCCGTCCAGCTTCTGTGCGCTCACTGCTGCAGCTCCGGGTAGAGCGGGAACGCGGCGGTGAGCTTCGTGACGCGGGCCCGGAGGGCGTCGACGTCGGCCGCCGCACCGTCCTTCAGCGCGGTGGCGATGATGTCGGCGACCTCGGTGAACTCGGCGTCGCCGAACCCGCGGGTGGCGAGCGCCGGCGTGCCGATGCGCAGCCCCGAGGTGACGCGCGGCGGGCGCGGGTCGAACGGGACGGCGTTGCGGTTGACGGTGATCCCGGCGTCGTGCAGGAGGTCCTCGGCCTGCTGGCCGTCCATCGCGGAGTGGCGCAGGTCGACGAGCACCAGGTGCACGTCGGTGCCGCCCGTCAGGACGGAGACGCCGGTGTCGGCGACGTCGGCCTGGAGCAGCCGCTCGGCGATGATCTGCGCGCCGCGCACGGTGCGCTCCTGACGGGCCCGGAACTCGTCGGTGCCCGCGACCTTGAACGCCACCGCCTTGCCCGCGATGACGTGCATGAGCGGACCACCCTGCTGGCCCGGGAAGACGGCGGAGTTCAGCTTCTTCGCGTACTCCTCCTTGGCCAGGATGAAGCCGGAGCGCGGGCCGCCGATGGTCTTGTGCACCGTGGAGGAGACGACGTCGGCGTGCGGCACCGGGGACGGGTGCAGCCCGGCGGCCACGAGGCCGGCGAAGTGCGCCATGTCCACCCAGAGCTTGGCGCCGACCTCGTCCGCGACCTCGCGGAACGCCGCGAAGTCGAGGTGGCGCGGGTAGGCGGACCACCCCGCGATGATGACGTCCGGGCGGTGCTCGAGGGCGCGCTTGCGGACCTCGTCCATCTCGATGCGGTGCGTCGTCGGGTCCACGCCGTAGGCGCCGACGTCGTACAGCTTGCCGGAGAAGTTGATCTTCATCCCGTGCGTGAGGTGGCCGCCGTGGGCCAGCTCGAGGCCCAGGATCTTGTCCCCGGCGTTGATCAGCCCGTGCAGCACGGCCGCGTTGGCCTGGGCGCCGGAGTGCGGCTGGACGTTCGCGTACTCGGCGCCGAAGAGCTCCTTGGCGCGGGCGATCGCCAGGTTCTCGGCGATGTCGACCTGTTCGCAGCCGCCGTAGTACCGGCGGCCGGGGTAGCCCTCGGCGTACTTGTTGGTCAGGACCGAGCCCTGGGCCTGCAGCACGGCGCGCGGGACGAAGTTCTCCGACGCGATCATCTCGAGGGTGTCGCGCTGCCGGGCCAGCTCGCCGTCGAGGACGGCGGCGATCTCCGGGTCGAGCTCGGCGAGCGGCGCGTTCATGGGGTCGGGAGTGCTCATGGCGTCTCCTGCTGTGTCGGCGGGTGCACGGGTTGTCGATACCGACCGGGCCCAGGCGACCGACCCGTCGTCAGCACAGCGCGTCGCTCCCCGGTGGTGATCCACCTGTACGCCAGTCGCGACGGTCCGATAGTAGCCGATGGCCGGTCGGCGGGGCAGAGGTGCCTACCCCGGTGGGACGGGGACCTCCGGGGTCGCGACGGGCCAGCCGTCCGACCAGCCGAGCTCCTGGACCGCCAGGCGGAACGCGCCCGCGGCGTCGCCGTCGTAGAAGTGGTACCCGAGGTGTCCCTGCGAGACCGACTGCCCGCCCGGACCGATCATGGAGCCGTCGCTGGCGAGCACCTCGGTGCCGCCGCCGTCGGCCATGTCCCGCCCCTCGGCATCGAGGTACGGGCCCGTGACGTCGCGCGAGCGCCCGACCTGGATCGAGTACGTCGAGCTCACCCCGGAGCAGCACTTGCCCCACGAGACGAAGAGGTAGTACCAGCCGTCGCGCTCGACGACGTACGGCGCCTCGATCTGGTTCTCCCCGTCGCCGCGGCTCGCGACCAGCACCGGCTCGGCGCCGTCCGCCGGCATCCCGGAGGGCCACTCGAGGGGCACGGCGTGGATGCCGTCCCAGAAGGACCCGAAGAACAGCCACGGGTTCCCGTCGGCGTCCTCCACGACGCCGGGATCGATGGCGTTGTAGGTGTCGCCGGCCTGTGAGCGCCAGACGGCACCCCGGTGGGTCCAGCCGTAGTCCGGGTCGGCGGGGTCGAGCGTGGAGCCCGTGGCCAGCCCGATCGCGGACGTGTTGGAGCCGAAGGTGGAGGCGGAGAAGTACAGGTACCAGGTGCCGTCGTGCTCGACCAGCTCCGGCGCCCAGTAGTGCTCGACGCCCTCGATCGACTCGCGCACCCACTGCGGGTCCTCGTCGCTCCCCCAGGCCGGGCCGACCTGCTCCCAGGTGGCCCCGCCGTCGTCGGACCGGTTCACGACGGGGGCGCCCAGCGCCTTGTTGGGCACCCCGGTGGAGTAGACGAACCAGGGCTCCCCCGCTGCACCGACGACGAGCGCCGGGTCGTGGGTGGCGAGGTCGCCGTCGAGCGCGATCGGTCGTGGCTCGGTCGCCGGCTCCGCCCAGGGGCGCAGGACGCCGAGCGCGATGCCACCGGCGACCGCGGCGACGCAGAGCACGGCGAGGGCGACGACCACGGGCCGACGGCGACGCCCGGCGCGGCTCACGCCCGCCCGAGCCGGATGATGGTCCAGGACACGGGTGGCAGCTCGGCGTACGCCCGGTCGTCGGCGGTCTTGGCGCTGGTGTTCGTCCGGGGCGCCACCGAGGTGTCGTCGTCGGCGGTCGCGGTCCAGGTGTGGTCGGGGTTGGACAGCGTGAGCGCCTCGAGCAGGCGCAGCGCGCCGAAGCCGCGCAGGTCGACGTCGAGAGTGACGGCGTCGGTCACCGAGCGGTTGGTGGCGAGCAGCACGACCTCGCCGGTGTCCGGGTCGTGGGTGGCCACGGCGTCGAGCACGGGCACCTCGCCGAAGCGGGCGGTCTCGGTCACGGGTGAGTCGATCGCCAGGCGCAGCACGTCGCCCGTGGCGTGCCGCGAGGTCAGGGCGAACGGGTGGAAGATGGTCTGCTTCCAGCTGCGCCCGCCCGGTTCGGTCATGATCGGGGCGATGACGTTGACGAGCTGGGCCTGGGAGGCGGCGTGCACCCGGTCGGTGTGCCGCAGCAGGCTGATGAGCAGGTTGCCGACCACCACGGCGTCGGCCACGTTGTAGCGGTCCTCGAGCAGCACGGGCGCGATGGGCCAGTCGTCGCCCGACGGCGGACGGGACTCGGCGCGCTGCTGGTACCAGACGTTCCACTCGTCGAACGAGATGTTGGTGCGCTTGCTGTGCTTGCCCGCGGCGCGCACCGCGTCCGCGGTGGCGGCGACCGAGTCGATGAAGTGGTCCATGTCGACCGCGGAGGCGAGGAACGAGGCCAGGTCGCCGTCGGTCTCGTAGTAGTAGGCGTGCGCCGAGACGTGGTCGACGTGCTCGTACGCCTCGGTCAGGACGGTGTGCTCCCACGCCCCGAACGTCGGCATGGCGGAGTTGGACGATCCGCACACCACGAGCTCGAGGTCCGGGTCGATCATCCGCATCGCGCGTGCCGTCTCGGCGGCGAGGCGGCCGTACTCGGCGGCGGTCTTCGCCCCGATCTGCCACGGGCCGTCCATCTCGTTGCCCAGGCACCACATCGTGACCCGGTACGGGTCCTGCGCACCGTTGGCCCGCCGAAGGTCGGACCACGCGGTCCCGCCGGGCACGTTGCAGTACTCGAGCAGGTCGAGGGCCTCCTGGACGCCGCGCGTGCCGAGGTTGACCGCCATCATCGGCTCCACGCCGGCCTTGGCGGCCCAGCGCATGAACTCGTCGACCCCCACCAGGTTCGGCTCGGTGGAGTGCCACGCCAGGTCCAGGCGCCGCGGCCGCTCCTCGACCGGCCCGATGCCGTCCTCCCACCGGTAGCCGGAGACGAAGTTCCCGCCCGGGTAGCGCACGGTCGACACCCCGAGCTCCCGGGTGAGCTCGACCACGTCGCCGCGGAACCCGTCGGCGTCCGCGGAGGGGTGCTCGGGGTCGTGGATGCCGGTGTACACGCACCGGCCCAGGTGCTCGACGAACGAGCCGAAGGTACGACGACGCACGGGCCCGACCACGAAGGCCGGATCGACGGTGACGGTGGCGGGCAGCATGAGACCTCCCGTGTGAGGGGTGATGGCGGTCGACGATGGAGCCCGGTGGGCACCGTGCCGGTGCCCACCGGGAGCTGGGAGGGAACGGTCTACTTGACCGAGCCGAGGGAGAGCCCGCCCTGCCAGTACTTCTGCAGGCCGAGGAACGCGGCGATGAGCGGGATGATCGAGACCATGGCGCCGGTGACGATGAGGTTCCAGACCTGCTCGCCGCCCGCACCGGCGTTCGACAGGGCCTGCCACTGGTTGAGGCCGACCGTGACCGGCAGCAGGTCCGTGTCGCGCAGCACCGCCAGCGGCAGGAAGAAGTTGTTCCAGCTGAACACCGTGGCCAGCAGCAGGACCGTCACGATCGCCGGCCGCAGCAGCGGGAGGGCGACCTGGAAGAAGAGGCGCAGCTCGCCGGCGCCGTCGACGCGGCCGGCGTCGAGCATCTCGCTCGGGATCGCGTCCTGGGAGTAGACGCGGATGAGGTAGACGCCGATCGGGCTCAGGAGCGACGGCAGGATGACGGCCCACATCGTGTTGATGAGGCCGATGTCGCTCAGCAGCACGAACGTCGGGATCGTCAGGGCCGTGAGCGGCACCATGACCGAACCGAGCAGCACGGTGAAGTAGGCCGTGCGTCCCCGGAAGTGGTACTTCGCCAGCCCGTACCCCGCGAGGACGGCGAGCACCGTCGCGCCGACACCGCCCGCGAACGCGTAGATGAACGAGTTGCGCAGCCAGATCCAGTAGATGCCGCCCTGGTGCTCGAAGAGCCCCCGGATGTTGTCGACGAGCGAGAACTCGTCGTTGAACCACAACGCCCCGCCGGAGCCGACGAACAGGCCGCTGTTCGACTTGGTCGAGCCCACCACGAGGAACCACAGGGGGACGACGAAGTACAGCGCCATCAGCACCAGGAACGCGTGCGAACCGATGCGGCGACCGCCGTTCGCGCCTGTCCCGGAGCGGCTGGGGCGCCTCGTCGCGGTCGGGCTGGTCTGGGTGTCCGTAGTCATCACTTGAGTCCACTCTGCTTGCGGGTGACGTACAGGAAGATGTACGACCCGATGAACACGAAGATGCCGAGTGCGAACGCGATCGTGGACGCGTAGTTGAACTGGCTGTAGGAGAACGCCAGCGAGTAGGCGTACATGTTCGGCGTGTAGTCCGACGGGATCGCCCCCTGCGCCACGGACCTCAGCACCGTCGGTTCGGTGAAGAACTGCAGCGTGCCGATCAACGAGAAGACGACGACCATGACCATGGACGACGACACCATGGGCACCTTGATGCGCAGCGCCGTCTGCAGGCCGTTCGCACCGTCGATCCGGGCGGCCTCGTAGACCGAGGGGTCGATCGTCCGCAGCGCCGCGTAGATGATGATCATGTAGTAGCCGACCCACTGCCAGGTCACGATGTTGACCAGCGAGGCGAAGATCATCGACGAGCTGAGGAAGTCCGGGGCCGTCAGGCCGAACAGGCCGAAGACGTCGGTGGCAGGGCCGAACCGCGGGCTGTAGAGGAAGCCCCACATCAGCGCACCGATGACGGCGGGCACGGCGTACGGCACGAAGATCAGCAGCCGGGAGGCCTTGGACAACCGGGTAGCGAGCGTGTCGAGCACGAGGGCGCAGACCAGTGCCAGGCCGATCTGGACGGGCACCATCACCGCCACGAACTTGGCCACCCGGAGCAGACCCTCGAGGAACACCGGGTCGGTGAACGCCCGCACGTAGTTGTCGGCACCGACGAACACGGACTCGCCGCCGGTCGCCAGGCCCTTGTTGTGCAGGCTCATCCAGAACGCGTAGGAGAGCGGGATGATGAGGAACAGCACGAAGACGACGGTGAACGGGGCGACGAACAGCCATCCCCACCACTGGCGCTTGCTGTCGATGGTGCTGGTCGAGGTGCTGCGGCGAGGCTTCGTGCCGCGGGCGCCGGACGGGGCGGGCCCGGTGGGCCGGTCGACGGCCGTCGACGATGTCATGGTGTACTCCCTGCGCGATCCTGCGTGGAAGAAGGGCCGCCGGCCCGGCTGACCGGGCCGGCGGCCGTTCGATCACTTGACGGTGAAGCCCTGCTGCTGGGCGTAGGACACGAGAGCGTCCTGGATGGTCTGCAGCGTGGTGGTGGCGTCACCGCCGGATTCCACCATGTCGAACAGTGCCTGCGTCTGCTGGTCGTACGCGTAGACCTGGAACGGGCTGAAGGAGAAGCCCTCGTAGCCGTTGGCCGCCTCGATGAAGACGTCCTTGTTGATCTGCTGGCCGCCGAAGAACTCGTACTCCTTGTTGACGAAGTAGTCGGACTCCAGCGCCTCGTTCCACTGCGGGAACAGCGCCGCCTCGTCGATGCCGAGCTCCCAGGCGTCCATGTCGCCGAACAGCTCGCTGGCCACGGTGTACGCGGCCGCCTTGTCGTCGGCCTGCTCCGTCACGGCGAACGTGGAACCGCCCCAGTTGACCTGGGTGGGGTCGTCCGCGTCCCACTGGGGCAGCGGCGCGGCCTTCCACTCGGCCTCGCTGTCGGCGTCGGACAGGCCCTGGAGGTAGCCGGGGCCCCACGCGGCCGCCAGGTAGACGGCGTAGGTGCCGTCGACGAGGCTCGTGTTGTAGTCCGAGGTGAAGGCGTCGTCGGTGGAGACGAGGCCCTGGTCGATGAGGTCCTTCCAGTACGACAGGACCTGCTCCGCCTCGGGGGTGGCGACGTCGATGCCGATCTCCTGCGGGTTCGCGGCGTCGTACTCGAACGGGCTCCACCCGTTCTGCGCGAAGAGCGCGTAGTTCAGGGCGTTGCCGTTGGTCGGGTAGTTGGTGATGTACCCCTCGTAGCCGGCGTCGCGCAGCTCCTGGCCGGCCTGGGCGAACTCCTCCCAGGTGGTCGGCGCCTCCACGCCGTACTCCTCGAAGATGTCGGCCCGGTACAGCATGCCCATCGGGCCGCCGTCGACCGGGATCGCGTAGACGGAGTCACCGCTGGTGACGTCGGACCAGGCACCGGTGGTGAACTGGCTCTCCAGCTCGTTGGCACCGAACTCGGACAGGTCGGCGAGCGAGTTCAGGATCGTGTACGTGGGCAGGATCTCCGACTCGAGCATGATGACGTCCGGAGCACCGGAGCCCGCTTCGATCGTCGTGGAGAACTTGTTGTACTCGTCGGCGCCCTGGCCGGCGTTGGTCCAGCAGACCTGGACGTCGTCATGAGTCTCGTTGAAGTGGTCCACGACCGACTCGAACGCGGGGTACCAGGCCCACACGCTCACCTCGGTGGCGTCCGGCTTCTTGATCTCGTTGGTGCAGGCGGCGGCGTCGCCGCCGCCCTCCGCGGTGGCCCCGCCGTCGGCGGACCCCCCGGACGAGCAGGCCGCCAGGAGCGTTCCGACCGTCAGTGTGGCAACAGCTGCTGCTGCACCACGGCGCTGTGAGATGCGCATTCGATGTCCTCCTTGAATGAGTGCGCCGGGGCCACCTTGGCCCTCAGTGAGGGTGCCGCCGATGGCACTCTCTCCATCGTTGTACAACAACGGGATGGCACTTTTTTACACCGTTGTAGAGACGGATGCAAGCAGCGGCCGACAACCGTTACCGTCGCGCAACCTGACGCACCGTCAGCCGCCCTGCGGCACCAGGCGGCCCAGCATGCTGGACTCGCGCGCCACGACCTGGAACTCCGCGACGACACGGCGCGGCTCGACGGTGGACCCGCCGATGCGGTCCAGGAGCAGGTCCACCGCCGTCTGCGCGATCTGTTCCCGGCCGGGGTCGATCGTGCTGAGCAACGGCTCCGAGTAGCGGGCGTCGTCGACGTCGTCGAAGCCCATGACCGCGACGTCGTGGGGCACCGAGACCCCCCGCGCATGGAGGACGTGCAGCGCACCGAGCGCCAGCGCGTCGTTCATGCCGAACACCCCGTCGAAGGGCACGCCGGAGTCGAGCAGCGTGGACATCGCCTCCGCGCCGGTCGCGCGGTGCCACAGGCCCGCCTCGACCACCAGCCGGGGGTCGAAGGGGACGCCCGCCTCGGCCAGCGCCTTGCGGTAGCCGTCGTACCGGAGCCGCGCCGAGCCCATCGTCTCGCCCGGGTGGGCGCCGATGGCCGCGATCCGTCGGCACCCCCGTTCGATGAGGTGCAGCGTCGCCGCCCGCGACGCCTCGACGTTGGCCATCGTGACGTGGTCGACGGGACCGAACATCCGCTCGCCGAGCAGCACCATCGGGTAGTCGACCTCGAGCTTCTCGGTCTCCTCGGGCTCCAGCGCGAGGGGCGAGAACAGCAGGCCGTCCGTGAGCCGACGCTGCGCGGAGTCGAGCGCCTGGAGCTCCCGTTCGCGCTGGGCGCCCGTCTGCTCGATGAGCACCACCACGCCGCGCGCCTCGGCCGCGCGCATCACGGAGTCGGCCAGCTCGGCGAAGTACGGCAGCGAGAGCTCGGGCAGCGCGAGGCCGATCATGCCGGTGCGCCCCTGGCGCAGGTTCCGCGCCGTCGTGTTCAGCCGGTAGCCGAGATCGTCGATCGCCTCCTGGACCCGTCGGCGCGTCTCGGGCCGGATGTGCGGGTAGGCGTTGACGACGTTCGAGACCGTCTTGATCGAGACGCCGGCCCTGCGCGCCACGTCATGCATGGTCACTGCCACGTGACTCTCCTCCTGATCGACGCGCCCAGCGTAGGACACGGGCGGCCGACTGGTGCCGGACACCTGTGTCGTGGTTCACTCTACATCGTTGTAACCATCGGCGGCACATCCCGCTCCGTTCGCAGAGGAACACCGAGAACCATGGCTGACGCCCGCATCACCCTGCACCCCGACTTCCGCCGCGGGGTCGTCGACCGCCGCCTGTTCGGCTCGTTCGTCGAGCACCTGGGCCGTGCGGTCTACACCGGCATCTTCGAGCCCGACCACCCCGCGGCCGACGAGCACGGCTTCCGCCGCGACGTCGCCGACCTCACCCACGAGCTGGGTGTGTCGATGGTGCGCTACCCCGGCGGCAACTTCGTCTCGAACTACGTCTGGGAGGACGCCGTCGGCCCCGTCGCCGAGCGCAAGCCGTTCCTCGACCTCGCGTGGCGCACCGTCGAGCCGAACCTCGTCGGCACCGACGAGTTCCTGCAGTGGGCCGAGCGCGAGGGCATCGAGCCGATGATGGCCGTCAACCTCGGCACGCGCGGGGTCGCGGCCGCCGCGGCCCTGGTCGAGTACTGCAACGGCGAGGCCGGCACCCGGTGGGCCGACCTGCGGATCGCCAACGGGCGCACCGAGCCCTACGGCGTCACGCTGTGGTGCCTGGGCAACGAGATGGACGGCCCGTGGCAGATCGGCCACAAGGACGCCCACGAGTACGGCAAGCTCGCCGCCGAGGCCGGCAAGGCCATGAAGCTCGTCGACCCGTCGATCTCCCTGGTCGTGTGCGGCTCCAGCTCCATGCAGATGCCGACGTTCGGCGAGTGGGAGCGCACCGTCCTGTCGTACACCTACGACCTGGTCGACCACATCTCCATGCACGCCTACTACGAGGAGCACGACGGCGACCGCGCGTCCTTCCTGGCCTCCGGCACCGCGATGGACCGCTTCATCGACCGCGTGGTGGCCTCCGCCGACGCCGTGGGTGCCGAGCGCCGCAGCGACAAGAAGATCACCATCTCGTTCGACGAGTGGAACGTCTGGTACCTCGAGACCCGCTTCCCGGGTGAGGCCAACCTGCCGATCCAGCGGGATGCCCCGCGCATCATCGAGGACGTCTACTCGGCCCTCGACGCCGTCGTCGTCGGCGACCTCCTGGTCACGCTGCTCAACCACGCCGACCGGGTCCCCGTCGCGGCCCTCGCCCAGCTCGTCAACGTCATCGCACCGATCATGACCGAGCCCGGCGGCGAGGCCTGGCGGCAGCCCACCTTCTACCCGTTCGCGACGACGGCGCGCCTGGCCCGCGGCACGGCACTCGACGTGCGGGTGGACGCGCCCAGCCTCCGGACCGAGCGGCACGGCGAGGCCCCCGTGGTCACCGCGGCGGCGACGGTCGACGACGACGGCAGCCTGGGCCTGTTCCTCACCAACCGGTCGGACCAGGTCGTCGAGGTGGACCTCGCACACGTCGGGGCGACGCTCTCCCTGACCGAGGGGCACCAGATGCTCGCGGACCACGAGACGGCCGTGCACGGCCCGGAGCACGCCGCCAAGGTCGCGGAGGCGTCCTGGTCGGCCGTCGACGTGGCCGGCGCCCTCGTCGGCTCCGCGGACGGGACCACGACGGTCCGTCTGGCGCCGGAGTCGTGGACGGCGTTCGCGGGGACGTTCGCGCGCGCCTGAGCACCCGCGAGAGCGACCCGCGTCCCGGGACCGACCGGCACCGACCGGCGCGGTCGGTGGATCCCGGGACGCGGGTCGCTCTCGCGGCGGGCAGGTCAGGCCGGGGCGAGCGCCAGCTCGTCGTCAGGCTGCTCGGAGCCGGGCTTCTGGTCCTCGAACCGGCGCAGCACCCGGCTGACGGTCGACCGGGACGCCTTGACCTCGTCGGCGATCTCGCGCTGGTTCAGGCCGGCGCGGGCGAGCATCAGGATGCGGCGGTCGCGGCCGGACGGTTCCTCGCTCCCCTCGCCCGCGCCGTCGGTCACCGCCGTGCTCTCGTCGTCCTCCGACGGCTTCTCGGCGCTCTCGGCGTCCTCGGGGGCTGCGCTCGGCGCGTCCGTCGGCAGCTCGGAGGTGCCGTGCAGGTTGGACCAGGTGGGCACCCGGGGGATCGCGCCCGTCGCGGTGTCGGAACGGCCGACCAGGTCGAACACCTCGACCCGGCGGGTGTGCCCGGTCTCCGGCAGCGGCTCGGACGGCTGCGGCGCCTCGCTGTGCGCCTCCGCCGGGCCGTGCTCGCGCGCGACGGTCTCCGGCTCGTCCTCGGTCTCGCGCGGACCCGTGCCGTGCGTACCCGTGGGCTCACCGCCCAGTGCGGCGCCGAAGTCCTCGGCGAACGGCTCCGGCTCGGCGGTCCGCTCGCCGTCGTCCTCGTCGCGCGACGCGACGGCCGCCGTCGTGACCGGCTCGACGACCGGCTCGGCCTCGACAGGCTCAGCGGCGACGGGCTCAGCGGCGACGGGCTCAGCGGCGACGGGCTCAGCGGCGACGGGCTCAGCGGCGACGGGCTCAGCGGCGACGGGCTCGGTGGCGGCCACGGTCGACGCGGAGCCTGCCGGCCGCGCATCGGCCGGTGCCGGGTCCTCGGCCAGGACGGTTCCGCGGGCCATACCGCGCTTGACCGAGCTCGCGCCGATGGTGTCGAGCCGGCTGCCGTGACGCTCGGCAGCCTCCAGCCGCTCGACCCAGACCTGCATCCGCCGTTCGAAGTCCTCCACGGTCAGCAGCTTCAGCGCGCGGTCGCGCGCGGCACGCTGGCGCTCGTGCGACGCGCGGATCTTCTTCGTGGCACGACGGCTGCCCGAGCTGTCGAGCCGCGCGTCGCGCCACATCTCCAGGGCCGTGACGTACTGGTGCACGCGGTGCTCGCGACGGCGCTCGTCCAGGGTGTGCCCCGTGACGAGGTGCCGCTCGCCGACCAGCGCCAGGTGCCACATCAGCGCCGCGACCAGCGGCGGCACGAAGCGGAAGACCACCATGTAGGGCGTGCTGGCGGTCGGCACCGCCACCTCGTGGAGCGCCGCGAAGACGCCGGAGGTGCCGGACAGGACCCACGTCAGGGTCAGCAGGACCCCGTACGGCCGCCCCTCGAGCGCGGCGTTGCGCGCCATGAGGGCGACGGCGACGAGGCTGACCTCCAGGAATCCCGCGAGCGCATAGGCCTCGAGCGGTTCCATGTGGGCGACCTCGAGGCCGAACAGCACCATGCCGCTGTAGGCCAGCGCCGTCGCGATGAAGGCGGCGATGACCACGGCCACCATCGGCAGGTGCCGGCCGCGATAGCGGGGTCTCGAGGTGGCGTCGCCCGCCGTGGTCGCCGACACGTCCTGCTGAGTCACGTATTCCTCCGAAATATGGTGATGACTCCATATATCAACAGGTCGTCGCTCGGGAAGTCAACGCTCGTGCCGCGATCGGGAGCCGATCGTGACCCGCGGGCCACACAGACCCCGTTTTCGCCCGCAGCCGCACTGGACATACCGCCCGGTCGGTTCGCTACGGTGGCCCCACGCCGTCGAGGAGGACGCCATGACCGAACGGTCCACCGCCCCGCACGATGCCGGCACGGCCGGCGACCAGACCCGGATCGAGACCCCGCTCGGCACGTTCGCCGCACTGCGTCACAGCCACGACGTCGAGCAGGTCCGCAACATCCGCTACGCCCGCGCAGGGCGGTTCGAACCGCCGACTCCGGTCCCCCCGGAACCCGAGGAGTCCGCGGCGCGCCAGCTCGACCGCTACGCGTGCCCTCAACCACCCAGCGCCGCCGACGAGGTGTACGGACCCCAGCTCGCGGGCATGACGTTCACCGAGGACTGCCTGCGGCTGAGCGTCACCCGTCCCGTCCGCAGCCCGGCCGACGACACACTGCTCCCGGTGCTCGTGTGGGTCCACGGTGGCGCCTACGTCTCCGGCGCCGGCGACCTCCCCGGCTACGACCCGGTCGCCCTGGTCCGCGAGCACGGGGTCGTCGTCGTGAACGTCACCTACCGGCTCGGCGCCCTCGGGTTCTTCGGGGACGACGGCGGAGCGGACGGACGGCCATCCCGGCCGGCCAACCTCGGCCTCCTCGACGTCATCGAGGCGCTGCGCTGGGTCCGGGAGCACATCGAGGCCTTCGGGGGCGACCCCGGCCAGGTGACGGCGTTCGGTCAGTCCGCCGGGGCGGACCTGCTCGCACACGTCCTGGGTGCCGACGGCACCGAGGGGCTGCTGCGGCGCGCCATCCTGCAGAGTCCGCCGCTCGGCGTCCGCGGCGGCCGCGCGGAGATCCACGACGCCCTGGTCGGCGCGGCGGGCGACCTCACCGCCGGCTCCCCGGTCACCGACGTCGTGGCCGCGCAGGTCCGTGCGGCCGCCGCCGTGGCGGGGATGAACGACCGTGCCGGGATGCCGTTCGCCCCCGAGTACGGCCGCGCTCCCCTGCCGCCGGAGGACGAGTTCCTGGCCACGTGGCGCCGTCGGGCACCCGGGCTGGAGCTCCTGGTGACCTGGACGAGGCAGGACGGCAGCGCGTTCGTCCAGCTCGACCCGAGGGGTCGCGCCCTGCGGGCGAGGCCGGTCGTCGGCCCGTTGCTGTTCCGGCTCGTGGCACGCCGCGTCACCGACACCCTGTTCCGCCGGGGGGCCCGGGCGTTCGCGAAGAACATGGCTGCCGCCGGTGCCGCCGTCGTCGCCGCCGAGCTGTCGACGCGCCCCGACGGCAACCCGCTCGGGGCCACCCACGCCGTCGAGCTCGGGCTGCTCTTCCCGAACGCGGAGCGGTGGGCCGAGGCCCCGGTGATCGGGCCCGACGGCGCCACGCACCTCGTCGAGGCCGGTCGCGCCCTGCGCGCCGCGTGGGTCGAGTTCGCCAAGACCGGACGCCTGTCCGCCGACCGGGTCGGTGTCGGCCCCGGGTGGAGCGGCGGGCTCCGCGTCACCCGCCGCTCCTGACCCGCCCACCCGTCAGCTTTCGGTCAGCGCCCACGGACCCCACGGCGAGGCGCCGGGCTCGGAGTTCCGGGTCCACCACCGGGCCTCGTAGCGGAGATCGCCGTGCACGACGACGTCGCCCGCGATGAAGATCCGCGACGGCGTCCAGACCGCGGTCCCGTCGGAGGCCTCGGCGATCTCCTGCCACGCACCCCACGGCGACGCACCCGGCTCCTGAGCACGCGTCCACCATGTCGCCTCGAAGGTCCGCCCGTCGAACGACACCCGGTCCCCGGCGGTGTACACGGCCGAGGCGTCCCACGCCGGGTGCACCACGACGGGGTCGACGCTCGTCAGCGTCGGCACCACCTGTTCGATGAGCCCGTCCTCGCCGAACGTCAGCCGGTCGATCGTGGTCTCCCGGTGGGTACCGTCGCCGCCCGGGATCGCGAACCGGTGGTAGGCGATGTACCAGTCGTCCGTGCCGGCCACCTCGAGGATCGAGCTGTGGCCGGTCCCGAGGATGCCCTGCGAGACGTCCTTCGACAGGATGACGCCCTGGTAGGTCCACGGGCCTGCCATGCTCGCGGCCGTGGCGTACCCGACCCGGTAGTTCTCCGACCCCGTGTCGTCGATCGAGTACGTCAGGTGGTAGACGCCCTCACGGTGGTTGACGAACAGCCCCTCACGGAAGCCGTCGAGCCCCTCGATCCGCTGCAGCGTGGCCTCGTCGACCGAGACCATGTCGTCGTTCAGCTCGGCCATGACCGGACCGTCGCCGGGACCGCCGTTGCCCCAGAGCAACCAGTGCTTGCCGGTCTGCGGGTCCCGGAACGTCGCCGGGTCGATGGCCTGCCCCGACGTCACGGCCTCGGTGTTCGTGATCATCGCCTCGGGCTCGGCCGTGAACGGACCTTCCGGGTGATCCGCGACGGCCACCCCGATGGTCTTGCGGTCGTAGGTCGGGTTGTGGCCGGAGAAGTAGAAGTAGTACTTCCCGTCCCGCTCGGTGACGGTCGGCGCCCAGGCGTTGCCCGTGGCCCACGGGACGTCCCCGTCCGCGCCGTCCAGCGTGAGGATCGGTGCGTCCGACCGCTCCCAGTCCACCAGGTCGGTGGACCTCCAGACGTAGAACTCCTTGCCGCCCCAGCCCGCGAAGCCGTCCGAGGTCGCGTAGAGGTAGAACGTGTCGCCGAACTGGGCGATGTTCGGGTCGGCGAACTGACCCGGCAGCACGGGGCTGCCCATCTCGACGGCCCGCACGGTCCACGTGCGCTCCGCCCCCTCGGGGCCGGTCAGCGTGTACTCCACCGGCGCGGTGAAGTCCTGGACAGACCCGTTCGACGGAGTCACCTCGGTCGCGCCGGAGACCGCGAGCGTCGGCGCGAGTGCGGTGAGGTCCGTACCGGGCTCGACGGGGAGCGTGACGGTGCTGCCGGCGTCGTCGACGATCGCGTCCACCTTCAGCTCGTCGAGCGCGGCGCCCGTGACGCCGGTGTGGTCGACGCCGATCGCCGCGACCTCGTCCGGCGTCAGCGCCCGGTCGTAGAGGCGGAAGTCCGCGACGTCGCCGGCCAGGTACCGGTCGCCGGAGTACAGCGACCGCCCGAGGTAGTTGGCGGCGGTCTGCCCGTCGCCGATGTCGGCCGGGTCGATCGTGACGCCGGTCTGCCGGGCGACCTCCATGCCGTCCTCGTAGAGCGTCGCGGTGTCCCCCTCGAGGGTGTAGGTCAGGTGCTTCCACACACCGCGGGCGAGGTTCGACCCCGTCGAGACCGTCTGCTCGGTGCTCCAGTTCCCCGTCGCGATCGAGGTCCGGTAGGCGTTGCCCGTGGTGAACAGGTAGCCGTCGCCGGCCGACCCGCTGGAGTTGCCCAGCCCGTAGACGAAGTAGGGCGTCGGCTGCGAGTCGTCGATGCGCACGTCCAGCGCCACGGTGACGTCGTGCACGCCGGCGAGCAGGTCGTCCGGCAGGTCCACGAAGTCGTCGGTGCCGTCCAGCGCCACGCCGTCACCGGTGAACGACGCGCCGCCCGCGAGCGTCGCGGCGCCGAACGTGCTGTCCGGTGCGGTGTTGGCCGCCGTCGTCCCGGTCGTCTCGTCGAGCGGATAGCGGACCACCAGCCCCGGGATCTGCGTGGTGACGTCGACGGGGACGTCGACGGCGAACCCACCGTCCGCCGTCGTCGCCGTCACCGTCGTGGTGCCCTCGGCCACGCCCGTCACGACACCGTCCGCGGTGACGGAGGCGATGGCTTCGTCGGCGACCGACCAGGTGATCCCGCGTGCGCTCGCGTTGGCGGGCGTCACGGTCGCCGTGAGCGACCGCTCGCCGCCGACCGCGAGCTCGAGGCTCTCCGGCCGCACGGACAGGTCGGCGACCGGGACCGGCTCCGCCGTGACCGTCACGACGGCCCGCGCCGGCAGCGACGTCCCGACGCCGAGCGTGCCGGCGACCTCGAACGTCCCGGGCTGCGCCACGGCCGCCGGATCGACGTCGTCCCACGTCACCGCAGCCGTGCCGGCGGATCCGTCGGCGTACGCGACCGGCACCTCGTCCGGTAGCACCGGGGTGTCGCCCACCTGCACCGTCACCGCCACGTCGTCGACCGACTCGACGAACGCGTCGGGCTGGTAGGTGCGCAGCAACCGGTCGTGCTCGGCCTGCGTCACGGGCAGCACGGTGCCGTGACGCGGGCGCGAGGGCATCTCGTAGTCGGCGGACATGGTCCACTCCTCGGCGTCGAGGTCGGTGGTCTCGAACGGCACGTAGCCGCGACCGCCGAACTCGTCGATGAACAGGTACCACTTCTCCTCGGTGTTCGACTTGAAGATGGTCGGGCCCTCGCCCTGGTTGATCCCGTCCGAGATCGAGTTCTCCTTGCCGATGCACTCGGTGATGTGCTCGTAGTCGGTCGAACGCAGCTCGGTCGACTTCTCCGCGGTGATGAACTTCGAGCACGGTGTGGACGAGGTGTTGTTCCGCTCGTCCTTGGTGAAGCGGTAGTACTCGCCGTCGTGCAGCGTCACGGTGGAGTCGATGACGGAGTAGCCGGGGTCGATCCACACCTGGGGCTCGGTGAAGGTCACGAAGTCGCGCGTCGTGGCGTACATCATCCGGTTGTAGGAGCTGCCGGTGTGTTCCGGGTCGTCCTCCGCGTAGAGCTTCGAGGCCCAGAACACCACGTAGGCGCCGATGCTCTCGTCGTAGTACGCCTCAGGGGCCCAGGTGTTGCCCGCGGTGTCCGGCGAGACCTGCACGAGCCGCTGGTCGGTCCAGTTCACGAGGTCCGTGGACTCCCAGACCATGATCGACTTCGAGCCCTGACGCTGCGCCGCGTCCCACCCGTCGCCGTCGTAGATCCGCAGGTCGGTGGCGATCTGGTAGAACTTGTCGCCCTCCGGGGAGCGGATGATGAACGGGTCGCGCAGCCCCTCCTCCCCCAGCTCGGACGTCAGGACCGGCTCGTTGTCTTTGAGGTCCTGGTAGTTCAACGGGTCGTCACCCCGGGAGAGGCCGAAGTAGACCTGCTCGCCGTCCGCGGAGCCCTCCCCGAGGAAGTACGAGAACAGGTAGCCCGCGTAGTCCTCCTCGGCGGGCAGCGCCGGGACGTGCGCGGTGAACGTGCGCTCCGCCGTCGCCTCCCCCACGGTCACCGTGGCCGTGAGCTCCACGTCCTGCGCCGGCTCCCCGTGAGCCGGCCGGGTCACCTCACCCGTGGGGGCGATGGTGTCCGACGACGGTGCCCAGGTGACGCTCGCGCCGTCGTCCCCCGTGGTGGGCAGCGTCAGGTTGCCCCGGACGTCGTCGAGGTTCGTCACCTGGAGGGCGTCGGCCGCCGCCTGCGCCTTCTCGGCGTCTCCCGCGGCCGGCAGCACGGTCACGGCGAAGTCCGCCGTCGCGGTCGCACCTCGGCTGTCGAGGGTCGCCGTGAGCGTGACGTCCGAGGCCTCGGAGGGTGCCCCGTAGGTGCCGTCGGCTGCGAGCACCGACTCGTCGGAGCTGGCCCACGTCACCGTCGAGCCGCCCGGCGCGGTGGTCGGCAGGTCGAGGTCGCCACGCACCGCCGTCGTGTCCCCGAGGTCGAGGGCCGTCGCGTCCGCAGCGAGCACCGGTGCCGCGTTCGCGACCACCAGGTCGGTGACCTCGGTGCCGTCGAGCGCGCGGTCGTAGAGCCGGACGTCTTTCATCCGGCCCTCGAAGAGGCCGTCGGCGTCGTACGCGGACCGCCCGAGGAAGTTCGAGACGGTCGACCCGCCACCGATGTCCGACGGGGTCAGGGTGACCGTGTCGTTGCTCGCGACGACCTCACCGTCCCGGTACAGCGTGCCCGTCCCCTCGCTCACCGTGTAGGCCACGTGCACCCAGGCACCTCGGGGCAGGGCCTCGTCGGCCGAGGTGTTCTGCTCGGCGCCCCACGCGGCGTCGGAGATCGTGGCGCGATAGCTGGCGTCTCCCGTGCTGAACAGGTAGCCGTCGCCGGACTGCGGACTGCCGACGGCGGGGTTGCCGAACGTGTAGAGGAAGTAGCTGCCGGTCAGCTCCGGCTCGATCCAGACGTCGGCGGCGACGGTCACGTCGGTGACCCCGGCGACCAGGTCGTCCGGCAGGTCGACGAAGGTGTCGCCGTCGAACCCGAGGCCGAGGCCGCTCCAGTCGGCGGTGCCGTCCACCGTGCCGTCGGCGCCGTGGCCGGAGGCGTCCGTCGCGTCGCCGTCCAGGGGATACCAGGCGACGAGGCCGTCCTCGCTGGGCTCGGCGGCGTGGGCCGTGGGTGCCGTGGCGACCACCGGGGACGCCAGGGCCAACCCGAGCAGGCCGGCCGCTGTCCGACGTCCGCGACCGGTCCGGGCGCGTGGAGAGGGTGGACGTGAGGTCATCGATGACTCCTCGTGATCGTGCCCGGCCTCGTCGCCGGTGCGGGTCGCGTCCGCCGTCGGACGCTGTTGTTAACGCTAACAGGACCGGAGGCGCGGCTCCGCGTGATGATCAGAACCGATCACACGTCCGGGGAGACAACCGCGCCCCCGTGCCGCTGGGGGGGAGGAGATCTCCGGATCTCGGTGCGAGATCCTCGGAGATTCCCTCCCCACCGCCGCACGGGGGCGATCCGGCCGGTGGGTCAGACGGTCAGCCGGTGATCAGCTCCCAGGGGCCCCACGGCGAACCACCCGGTTCCTGGTTCCGCGTCCACCACCTCGCCGTGTACCTGGCGCCGTCGTGCTCGACGACGTCACCCGCGACGAAGATCCGCGACTCCGTCCAGAGGGCCGTACCGTCCGAGGTCGCGGCGATCTCCTGCCACGACCCCCACGGCGACGACCCCGGCTCCTGGTTCCGCGTCCACCACGTGGCCTCGAACACCGCGCCGTCGTGCGTCACCCGGTCCCCCGCGGTGTACACCGTCGAGGCGTCCCACGCCGGGTGCTCCGGCGGGCACTTTTCGTCCGAGTCGCCCTTCGTCCACGTCCACGACTCCGGGTTCTTCGTCGATGACGGCTTGTCGGTCAGGACGTAGCCCGCCAGCGGCGTGGCCACCACCTTCACCCCGCCGTCGTTCTTGCGGGTCTCGACGTACTCGACGCCCTCCACCACGGGCAGCGGTGCCCCCGTGATGTTCGCCGGACCGCACTCGTCCGTCCACGTCGGACGTTCCGGCGTCACCTCGACGAGCTCCTCCTCGGCCTGCGCGAGGCGGAGGAACGTCACCGAGTGGGCCGGGAAGTCGTACGAGAACTCGTTCGCTCCCCCGTCCCAGGTGCGGTCGACGGGGACCACGGCGGTCTTGTCCGCCTTGGTGTTGGTGGCCGAGGGGTCGGCCACCAGCTCGGTGACGGCGACGTCGGAGGCGACCTCGAACGCGCCGGTGACCGCCACGTCGGTCCGTGCGGTCGCGGCGCCGGGGTTGACGACCTTGACGATCATCTCGCCGGTGTCGTCGTCGTGGGTGACCACCTGGTACAGCGACTTCTCCACCGGTGTCGTGTAGGTCATCTGCAGCTCGCCGTCGAGGTACAGCTCGATGGTGCGCCCCTCCACGACGACCTTGACGCGGTAGTCCTGGCCCGTGGTGACCGACGATCCTTCGATCGCGGCGACCTCACCGGCGTCACCGCCGGAGGCCCGCTGGAGCACCGAGCGGGTGTTGTTCCACCCGCCGAGGTTCCACCAGTAGTAGTCGTTCGGCCCGCCGGCGGCGAAGCCCACGAGGAACCCCTCGTTCCCGCCAGTCTTCCGGGCGTCGAGCTCGAGGGTGTAGTCCGACCAGTCGACGTCGTAGGCACCGCTCGGCACGGTGCGCGCGTCCTCGGCCGTCCCGGACTGGACGTACTCGCCGTCCTGGACGGCCCACCGGCCGCCCACGGGCGACCACTGCGAGGCGTCGGCGAAGTCGTCCGAGAACAGCACCTCGCCGGTCTCGTTGTCCGTCACCACGACGTCGTCGTAGGCCGCCTGCGTGGCCCACGTCGACAGGAAGACGCCGCCGTCGAGGGGCGCGGCGTCGGTCGCACCGGTGTGGGTGCTGGGCACCACCTGGTCACCGACGTTGTTCATGAACAGGTGCTGGTTCCAGTAGTTGACCGAGGCCCAGGACTCGTCGTTGTCGAACCACATCATGTCCGGCGACCACTGCACGTAGTCCTCGTTGGCGAACATGGGGGCGTAGGACGCCAGCTCGACGAGGTCGGAGTTGCGCTCCAGCCCCGTCATGTACGCCGCCTCCGCGAGCGCGTTGCCCCACGTGTTGCCGCGCGAGGCGTACTCGCCGAGGAACACGTGCGGACCCTCGCGGTCGTACGCGTCGTAGCGCTCGGTGTTCTGCAGGAACCACGCCGGGTCGTTGTAGTAGTGCTCGTCGACCATGTCGACGCCCTGCTCCCGGTTGAACTCCCACAGCTCGTCGAACCGGGCACCCGCGTCGTCCGGACCCGAGTTCGAGATGATGGTGACGTCGGGCCAGGCCTCGGCGACGGCGTCGCGGAAGGCCGGGAAGTTCTCCTGGAAGGTGTCGGTGTTCTCCTCGTTGCCGAGCCCGATGTACCGCAGGTCGAACGGCTCGGGGTGACCGAGCTCGGCGCGCACGGCGCCCCACTCGGTGTCGACGTCACCCTTGGCGAACTCGATGAGATCCACCGTGTCCTGGACCCAACGGTCGAAGTTCTCGTCCCCGCCGTGCATCTCGGGGATCGTCGACCCGCAGCCGTTGGCGCCCACGGAGACCACGGGCAGCGGCGTGGCGCCGAGGTCCTCGGCCCACTCCATGTACTCGAGGTACCCGAGCCCGTACGACTGGTTGTAGCCCCAGAAGTTCCAGTTGGTCGGTCGTTCCTCGACCGGCCCGATCGTCTCCTTCCACTGGTACGTCCGGGTGCGGTCCTGCCCGTCGGACCCGACGTAGGTGTCGAAGGTGCCGACGTTCGTGACGCAGCCGCCGGGGAAGCGCAGGAACTGGGGGTTCAGCTCCTCCACCATCTCGGCGAGGTCCTTGCGCAGCACGCTCCGGCCGTTGACCGGCCCGACCCAGGTGTCCTGCGGGAACAGGGACACCATGTCGAGACGCAGCGTGCCCTCGGCGCCGGAGACGACCTGGAAGCGTGCGTCGTTCGCGTCACCGGACACGGTCAGCGTGGTCTCGTACTGCTTCCACTCGTCCGAGCCGTCGACGGCGATCGTGCCGGTGGCGTACGTGGTCCCGCCGTCGCCGGAGACCACCTGCACCGTCAGGTCCTGGGCCACGGGGGTGCGGGCCCAGACCGACGCGTCGTACGACTCGCCGTCCGCGACGGCGACACCCTCGTTGTAGGAGGAGTTCGACACGCCCGTGCTGCCGTCCGAGTCCACCGTGAGGTAGTAGCGGTTGGACTCGTTGAGCCACTCGGCCTCGTCGGACTCGACGGCGATGTCGCCGCCGCCGACCTGCTCCCAGGCGGTGAGGCCGGTGAACGCGGCGTTGTCCGCGCTGTTGAACTCGAAGGACCTGTTGCGGACGAGCTCGGCGTAGATGCCGCCGTCGGCCGCATAGTTGATGTCCTCGTAGAACGCGCCGTAGAGGTCGTCGCTCATCTCGGTGCGCTCGGCGTCCGCGTCGACGGTGAGCGTGTGCTCGCTGACCGAGACGGGGACGAGCACCAGACGAGCGGCGTCCGCCGGGTCGCCCAGCACGAGCGCACCGTCGGTGCCCTCGGCGAGCGCCCGGTCCCCGACCAGCACGGCGAGCTTGCCACCGCCCACGTCGGAGAGCCGGACGACGGCCGCGTCGTCAGCCTCGGCGCCCACGGTCAGCCGGTCGCCGTCGACCACCAGCGGGAGCCCGGTCGGCGTGGCCAGGGTGAGCGGCGAACCGTCACCCTCGACCGGCGTGGCCACGAAGCTCGTGGCGGACGCCGGACGCTGGTCGACCAGCGTCAGGCCGCCGTCGTCGACGAGGTAGCGGCCGTCCGACCCGGCGAGGGTGAACTCGCCGTCCGGCACGACGTCCGCGCCCTCGGGCTCGACGAGCGCGAAGTAGTCGAAGACCACCTCGTGGCTCGGGGCGCTGCCCGCGGCCAGCGCGTACAGGCCGATCTGCGTGGTGCCGGGTGCCAGCGTGGTGGTCGCGGCCTCGGTCCACCCCGCGCCGTCCCAGACCGAGACGGTGAAGTCGTCACCCGTCCGCTCCATCCGGAGCGTCTCACCGGTGGAGCCTTCGCGGGCCAGGAACGTCGCCGCATAGGTCGCGGCGGTCTCTGTGCCGGTCTCGATGCCGACCGGGCCGGTCTCGAACACGGACGCGTGGGTCAGGCCGGCACGCACGTAGTTGTCGGCGTCCTGCCACGCCATGATGCCGGCGCCCTGGAAGTCCGCCGTCGGCGTGGCCTCCAGCGACGTCTGCGCGACGAAGTCCCCGGCGGGGACGTCGACGAGGAACATGTTCTCGTAGTTGTTGTCACCCTGGTAGGTGTCGCCGGGCTGCGACTGCAGCGTGAGCGCACCGTCACCGAGTGACCAGGCCGAAGCCTCCTCGCGGTCGATCGTCCACCGGGCGTCGAGCTCGGTCCCGTCGAACTGGTCGACCCAGGCGCCCTCCGGCAGCGGGGCGGGTGCGGCCGCCGCGACGGTGACGGTCGCGGACGCCGCGCCGTGGCCGCCGTTCGACGTCGCGGTGATCGTGGCGGACCCCTCGGCCACCGCCGTGACCACGCCGTCGGCGTCGACCGTGGCGACCGCCTCGTCGTCGGAGGACCACGTCACCGCCCTGTCCTCGGCGGTGATCGGGGTGACCGTGGCGTCGAGGTCGGCGGTGTCGCCCGGCTCGAGCGCGAGCTCGGACCGGTCCAGCGCGACGCCCTCGGCGAGGAGGTCCGGCTGGTAGGCCTCGATGATCGCGGTCTGCTCCTCGGCGGTGATCGGCAGGACCGTGCCGTGCCGCGGGTTGCTGGGCAGCTCCACCTCAGGCCGCGAGGTCCAGTCCCCGGACGACAGGTCCTGGGTCTGGAACAGCAGGTAGCCCTCGCCGCCGTGGTACGACGGCTGGTCGATCATCAGGTACCAGGAGTCGTCGGTGAGCGAGGGGAACATGGTCGGACCCTCGCCGGACGTGAAGGTCCCGCCCCACGGGTTGGGCTCCCCGACGCCGATCTGCTCGCCGATGAGCTCCCAGCCGTCACCCTCGGTGACGCCCTGCGTGAGCCGCAGGTCGTCCGAGACCTCCTGACGGACGGTCATGTCCGCCTCGTCCTTGGTGAGCCGGTAGTAGGTGCTGCCACCGTCCCCGGGCAGCTCGGCGATCGTCGAGTCGATCATGCCGCGGCCCGTGCCGCGCTTCATGTCGATCCAGAGCTCGGGCTCCGAGAAGCTGCCCTCGGTGAAGTCGGGCGTGGTCGCGGACATCATCCGCTGGTAGGAGGTGTTGATGTCGCGGTCGGCGGGGGCGACGTCCTCCGGGTACAGGGCGGAGGCCCAGTACACGACGAAGGCGCCGGCACCGTCGTTCGCCGTGGGGTCCCAGTGCGCCTCGGGCGCCCACAGGTTGCCGGCGTTCTCAGGTGCGAGCTCGATCTCGCGCTGCTCGGACCAGTTGACGAGGTCCGGCGACTCCCACACCATCATCGACCGGCTGCCGGTCTCCTGGGCGTCGCCGAAGTTGCCGCCACCGTAGATCTGCAGGTCGGTGGCGATGAGGTAGTAGACCCCCGTCTCCGGGTGCCGGACGAGGAACGGGTCGCGCAGGCCCTCGGCGCCCAGGGTGGACTCGAGGATCGGCTCGCCGTCGTTGAGCGTGTGCCACGTCGTCGGGTCGTCGGACTCGCTGACGGCCAGGTAGATCTTCTCGCCGTCCTCGCCCTCACCGGCGAAGTACGGGAAGACGTAGGCGTCGTAGTCGGCGTCGTCCACGTCGACGGCGGTGGGGAGGGTGGACCGTGCGGTGGTCGCGGGCCCGGCCGCGGATGGACCGGCCAGGGTGGCAGGTATCGCCAGGGCCAGGGCCAACGCCACGGGCGTCGATCGTCGTACTGCTCTGTACATCGTGACTACTCCTCGCTGAGCGTGTCTCGGTGCGTCCCGGGCGATGCCGGGCAGACCGACGGGGCGTCGTCGCCCCGTCCACTTCGTGCGATGTTAGCGCTCACATCAGTGAGCGAGGTCCACCTCCGATCAAAGCGGGCGGATGAGGCAGGTCCGGACCACCGGCAGTCGGCGGTCCGGACCGGACGAACGCTATGTGCGCCGCAGCGTGAGCACCCGCTGGAGGACCACGAACACCAGCAGGAGCGCGCCGATGACGATCTTGGTCCACCACGACGACAGGGTGCCCTCGAACGTGATGATGGTCTGGATCAGCCCGAGCACCAGGACGCCGAGCACGGAGCCCAGCACGAACCCGGTGCCGCCCGTGAGCAACGTGCCGCCGATCACGACGGCGGCGATCGCGTCGAGCTCCATCGCCACACCGGTCAGCGAGTAGCCCGACCGCGAGTACATCGCGAACAGCAACCCGCCCAGCCCGGCGCAGGTGCCCGAGACGACGTAGACGAGCACCTTGGTCCGCGCGACCGGCAGGCCCATCAGCCGGGCCGACTGCTCGCCGCCGCCGATCGCGTAGACCGTGCGTCCGAACTGCGTGTAGTGCAGCAGGAAGAACGCGAGCGCCACGACGACCAGGGAGACCACCACGCTGGAGGTCATGCGCCACTGCCCGCCCACCCAGGTGTCCCAGCCGGCGATGGCCACGAAGGTCTCGTCGGTGATCGGGATCGACTCGGGGGCGATGACGAAGCAGAGCCCGCGGGCGAAGAACATGCCCGCCAGCGTCGCGATGAAGGGCTGGACGTCGAAGACGTGGACCATCAGGCCGATGAGGAGCCCGATGACCGACCCGATCAGCACCACCGCCGGCAGGACCACGGCCGCTGGGACCCCGGCGTCGAGCAGGTACGCGGCGCTGACCGCGGACAGCGCCAGGACCGCGCCGACGGACAGGTCGATGCCGCCGGTCAGGATGACGAACGTCATGCCGACCGCGAGCACGATGAGGAACGAGTTGTTGATGAACAGGTTCGCCAGGACGCCGGCGGACAGGAAGTTCTCGTAGCGGGCACCACCGATCACGAGGATCAGGGCGAGCACCACGAACGTCCCGACGACGGGCATGTAGCGCCGGTCGATCCGCAGCCGGCGGGCGATCGCTCGCAGCCGCGACTCCTGCGGGCGTGGTCGGGACGGCCCGGGCGAGCCGGTCGTGGACTGTTCAGGGGCGACGGCGGCCATCAGGCAGCCACCTCCTCGGGACGGGCGGCCCGTTGCCGGGCGCGGGCGGCGAACGTCTCGCGGATGCGGGGCGACTGCAGGAGCGTCACCGCGATCACGACGAGAGCCTTGAACAGCGGCGTCACCAACGGCGAGATGCCGACGATCGTGACGGTCAGGGTCAGCGTGGTGATGATCAGGACGCCGACCAGGGTGCCGGAGAGCGAGAACTTGCCGCCCTGCAGCGAGGTGCCGCCGATGACGACGGCGAGGATCGCGTCGAGCTCGATGAAGAGCCCCGCGTTGTTGGCGTCGGCCGCCATCACGTTGGACGCGAGGATGAGTCCCGCCAGGCCGGAGAAGAGGCCCGAGAGCGCGAAGACCGTCCACACGATCGTGCGTGCCTTGACGCCCGCGAGCCGGCTCGCCGCCGGGTTGATGCCCACGGACTCGACCAGCATGCCCAGCGCGGTGCGCCGGGTGAGCAGCGCGACCAGGAGGAACACCCCGCCGGCCACCAGCGTGGCGACCGGCAGCCCGAGCCAGAAGCCCGAGCCGAGGGTCTTGAACGGCGCGCTCGTGACGGTGGTGATCTGCCCCTCCGTGATGAGCATGGCGATGCCCCGGCCCGCCGTCATGAGGATGAGCGTCGCGATGATCGGTTGGATGCCCACCACCGAGACGAGGAACCCGTTCCACACGCCGAGCACCAGCGAGACCCCGAGCGCGATGGCGATCGCGAGGAGCACCGTGGACACGGACCCCGGGTCCGGCGACGTCGCGATGAAGCTCAGCGAGAGCGCCCCGGAGATGGCGACCACGGCGCCCACCGACAGGTCGATGCCGCGCGTCGCGATCACCAGCGTCATGCCGAGCGCCACGAGCATCAGGGGTGCGGCGTTGCGCAGGATGTCGATCGGTGCGCCGAAGAGGTGTCCGTCCAGCACCGTCACCGCGAGGAAGTCCGGCCGGTAGACCGTGTTGGCGACCAGCAGGGCGATCAGCGCCGCGACGGGCCAGAACAGGGCGTGCCGCGTGATCTCACGCATCAGTGGTCTCCTCCGCTCGCGATGAGACCGACGACCTCGTCGACCCCCACGTCCTCACCATTGACGATCTCGGCCACCTTCGCCCGGTCGCGCATGACGGCGATCCGGTGGCTCAGCCGCAGGACCTCCTCCAGCTCGGCGGAGATGAAGACCACGGCCATGCCCTCCCCCGCCAGCTCGGCGACCAGCTTCTGGATCTCGGCCTTGGCGCCGACGTCGATACCGCGCGTCGGCTCGTCCAGGATCAGCAGCTCCGGGGCCGTGGCGAGCCAACGAGCCAGCAGCACCTTCTGCTGGTTGCCCCCGGACAGGTTGCGCAGCAGGGCGTCCGGGTCGGCGGGGCGGATGTTGAGCGCCGCGACGTACTTGTCGACGATCTCGTCGACCTGCCGGCCCGGCAGGCGCCGCATCCAGCCGCGACCCGCCTGCAGGCCGAGGACGATGTTCTCGCGCACGGTCAGGTCGCCCACGACGCCCTCGGCCTTGCGGTCCTCCGAGGAGAACGCGATGCCGCGGGAGATCGCCGCCCGCGGGTTGCGGAGCGGTGCCGGGGCGTCCTTGATGCGCGTCGTGCCGCTGTCGGCCCGGTCGGCTCCCGCGAGCAGGCGCGCCACCTCGGTGCGCCCGGACCCGAGGAGGCCGGCGAGGCCCACCACCTCGCCCGAGTAGACGTCGAGGTCGAACGGCTGCACGCTGCCCTTGCGGCCCAGGCCGACGGCCTGGAGGTACGGCGTCGAGCCCCGCTCGATCTCCACGGTGCGGTCCGTGCTCACGTGCAGGTCCTCCAGGACCTCCATCGACCGCCCGATCATCGTCGAGACGAGCTCGACGCGGTCGGTCGTCGCGGTCGCGTACTCGCCGACGAGCCGGCCGTTGCGCAGCACCGTCATCCGGTCCGAGATCTCGTAGACCTGCTCGATGAAGTGCGACACGAACAGGATGGCCACCCCCTCGTCGCGCAGGCGCCGCATGACGGCGAAGAGCTGCGCCACCTCCCCGGCGTCGAGGCTCGAGGTGGGCTCGTCGAGGATGAGGACCTTCGCCTCGACGACCATCGCCCGGCTGATCGCCACGAGCTGCTGCAGGGCGATCGAGTGCGCTCCGAGGGAGGACGCCGGGTCGATGTCGAGGCCCATCGTGGCCAGGTGCCGGGCGGCCTCGCGCCGGGTGGCACGCCAGTCGATGGCGCCCAGCCGCCGGGGCTCGTTGCCCAGCATGATGTTCTCCGCGACGGTCAGGTTCTCGCAGAGGTTGACCTCCTGGTAGACCGTCGCGATGCCCGCGTCCTGGGACTCGCCCGGACCGGAGAAGCGGTGGGACCTGCCGTCGACGAGGATCTCGCCGGCGTCGATGCCGTAGACGCCGGTGAGCGCCTTGATGAGGGTCGACTTCCCGGCACCGTTCTCGCCCATCAGGGCGTGGACCTCACCCGGGAACAGGCGGAGATCGACCTGGTCGAGCGCCTTGACGCCGGGGAACTCGATCGAGATCCCCGTCATCTCGACGACAGGCCGCTCCGCGGTCTCGGAGCTCGTCATCGTTGACCTTCCGTGGATCGCGGCGGGGTGCGTCCGCACCCCGCCGCGGGTTCGAGGGGTGACCCCGGCGGGACGGGCCGGACCCGTTCCGCGGGGGTGCCTGTCAGTACTGGCGGTCGGGCAGGGCCTCGGCCGCCGCCTCCTGGTCGAAGGCCAGGTCCTCGACCACGATGCGCTTCTCGACCTCTTCGCCCGCGACGACCTTCTGGGCGATCTCCGCGAGGTCCGGGCCGAGCAGCGGGTTGCACTCGACGATGTAGTTGATCTTGCCGTCGGCGAGCGCCTGCATGCCGTCCTTGACCGCGTCGATCGTGATGATCTTGATGTCCTCGCCCGGGACCATCCCCGCGGCCTCGATCGCCTCGATCGCGCCCAGGCCCATGTCGTCGTTGTGGGCGAAGACCAGGTCGATGTCGTCGTACTTCTGCAGGAAGCCCTCCATCACCTGCTTGCCCTCGGTGCGGGTGAAGTTGCCCGTCTGCGAGTCGATGACCTCGATGTCGCTGCCCTCGATCGCGGCGGCGAAGCCCTCCTTGCGGTCGATCGCCGGCGCGGAGCCCGTCGTACCCTGCAGCTCGACCATCTTGTAGCCCTCGCCGTCGTACTGCTCGACGGCCCACTCACCGGCCATCTCGCCCTCGAGGACGAAGTCGGAACCGATGAACGACTCGTAGAGGGTGTCGTCCTGGGAGTCGACGGCACGGTCGGTGAGGATCACGGGGATGTCCGCGGCCTGCGCCTCCTGGAGGACCGGGTCCCAGCCGCTCTCGACCACCGGGGAGAACGCGATGACGTCCACGCCCTGCGCGATGTAGGACCGGATCGCCTGGATCTGGTTCTCCTGCTTCTGCTGTGCGTCGGAGAAGCTGAGGTCGAACCCGTTCTCCGCCGTCAGGGTGTCTTGGATGGACTTGGTGTTCGCCGCGCGCCAGCCGGACTCCGCGCCGACCTGCGAGAAGCCGATCGAGATGACGTCGTCGCCCTCGGCCATCTCCTCCTCGCCGCTCGCGGTCTCCTCGCTCGAGCCGGACGGGGCCTGCTCGCTGCTGCAGGCGGCCAGGGTCAGCATCGCCGCCGCCGACACGGCCGCCACCGTGCCGCGCATCCACATCTTCCGTGTCATGTGTGTTCTCCTCCTCGAGACGCCAGGCCACCGGTGCTCCCGGTCCGCGGGTCAGCTCCGACCCTTGGCTTGTGACCGCTAACATAGCGCAGATGTGACCGGTCACAAAGAGGCCTGAGCGCACAACACATCACGATCCCGTAACAGCGACAGGTCAGTCCGCGTCGCCGGCGGCCGGCCCGTCCAGCTCGGCCGCGATCATCTCGACGATGGTGTCGACGGTGACACCGGGCCCGTTGCTCAGCTCGCCGATCTTCTCCCTGTCCTTGAGCACCACGATGCGGTCGCTCAGCCGGACCACCTCGTCGAGCTGGGAGGAGATGAAGACGACGGCGACCCCCTCGCCGGCCAGCTTGGCGACACGGCGCTGGATGTCCAGCTTGGCGGCGATGTCGATGCCGCGGGTCGGCTCGTCGAGGATCAGGACGTGCGGCCGCGTGGCCAGCAGGCGAGCCAGCATGACCTTCTGCTGCGTCCCGCCCGACAGCTCGCCGGCCGGTCGGTCCAGGTCCTCGTGCGACAGGCGCAGGGCGTCGAGGTACGTGTCCACCACCGCCTCCTGCTCGGCGCGGGACAGGGGCCGGGTCCAGCCCCGGAGCGCCTGCAGCGCCAGGACGATGTTCTCGCGCACCGTCAGCCCGGCGACGATGCCCTCGTTGCGGAGGTTCTCGCTCGACACCGCGATCCGGTGCCGCAGCGCGGCCGCCGGGCCGCGCAGCTGCACGCGGGAGCCGTCGAGCCAGAGCTCGCCCCGGTCGGCGCGCTCCACCCCGCTCATCAGGCGGGCCAGCTCGGTGCGTCCCGAGCCGCGCAGACCGGCGAACCCGACGACCTCCCCCCGGACGAGGTCGACGTCGGTGGGCTCGAGCGTCCCGTGGCGTCCGATCGACGTCGCCCGCAACGCCACCTGGCTCGAGCCCGCGTAGTGGTGCGACAACCGCTGGGAGTGCAGCGCCTGCAGCGCGTCGATGTCCTCGCCGATCATCTTCGAGATCAGCTCGGCCCGCTCGACCTCCGCCGTGCAGTACTCGGCCACGACCCGGCCGTCCCGCAGGACCGTCATCCGGTTGCTCACCTCGAAGACCTGCTCGAGGAAGTGCGAGACGAACAGGATCGCCACTCCCTGGTCGCGCAGGCGGCGGACCACGCCGAGCAGCTGGGCGGCCTCCGCCTCGTCGAGGCTCGACGTGGGCTCGTCGAGCACGAGGACCCGCGGCTCCAGGACGATCGCCCGTGCGACAGCCACGAGCTGCTTGGTCGCCGGCGACAACGCCTCCAGGGGAGTCCGCAGGTCGACGTCCTCGATGCCCAGCGTGGCCAGCGCGGCCGCGGCGCGCTCCCGGCACCTCGCCCACCTGATGCCGAAGCGCCCACGCACCTCGTGACCGATCATGATGTTCTCCGCCACGGACAGGTGCGGGCTCAGGTGCGACTCCTGGAAGACGGTCGCGATGCCCTCCGCCCGGCTGCGCGCGACGCCCGTGGGCGTCAGGGGCACGCCGTCGACGAGGATCCGACCGGCCACGATCGGCACCGTCCCCGTCAGCGCACCGATGAGGGTGGACTTCCCGGCGCCGTTCTCCCCCATGAGCGCGTGCACCTCGCCCGGCCGCAGGACCAGGTCTGCCGAGTCGAGCACCCGGACACCCGCGTACTCCACCGTGATCCCGTGCATCTCGACCACCGGCGCCGCCGGCTGCTCCATCGGTGCCGTCCGCGCCGCCATCAGTCGCCCTTCCGCGGCGGCGCGCTCGACGCGCGCTCGACGATCTCGGCCGGGATGCGGGTCAGCTCCGGGATCTCACGCTCCTCGATGGCGGCCCGCAGGACGTCGACCACCGAGACACCGAGCGCGTCGAAGTTCTGTCGCACGGTCGTCAGCGGAGGGATGACGTGTCGCGCCAGCGGGATGTCGTCGAACCCGACGACACTGACGTCGTCGGGCACCGAGAACCCCCGCTCGTGCAGGCCGTGGACGAGCCCCACGGCCATGTCGTCGTTCGCGACGAAGACCGCCGTGTACTCGGGGAGCTCGCGGATCCCGCGCGCGAAGTCGTAGGCGAAGTCGGCCGTCCAGTCGCCGACGACGATCGGGCGCTCGCGCAGGCCCCACGACTTCGCCCGGGCCCGGAAGGCCCGTTCGCGCGTCCTGGCGTCGAGCCAGTCGAGCGGACCGGCCAGGTGCAGGATGTCGCGGTGCCCCAGCGAGACCAGGTGGTCGACGGCGAGCGCCGTCCCGGCCTGCTGGTCCACCGTCACCGTGAGGAACGTCGGGTCCTTGTCGGGCTTGACGACGAGCACGGGGACACCGACGGCGATGCGCCGCAGCGCCGCGATCGACGACGACCGCGGCGCGACGACGCACAGCGCCTCGATGCCCAGCGCGATGAGGTGGTCGACGGCCTCCTGCGGGCTGATCTCCTCACCGGCGCGCAGGAGGACCGAGCTGACCTCGTAGCCCGAGGCACGGGCGGCGGACTCGACGGCGTACAGCGTGCTGGTCGGGCCGAACGTCATCGCGCTCTCCACCAGGACGCCGATGCGGCGGCTGCGCTGGGTGGCGAGGGCTCGCGCCGTCATGCTGGGGCGGTAGCCGAGCTCCTCGATGGCCTCCTCGACGCGACGCCGGGTGGCCTCCCGGATGTTGGGGTGGTCGTTGAGCACCCGCGACACGGTCATGTGGGACACGCCGGCGAGCTGCGCGACCTGCCGGATGTTCGGCTTGTCGACACCGGGACTCGCCATGAGGCCTCCATCGGATTCCGCCGGACGGCCGACGGGCGGCGCGGCGACCACAGGATACCGCCGGCAGCGAACGACCCCACGCCCACCCCCCGGTTGTGGGTGCACGACACGCCGCCGAACCCGAAGGTTCGGCGGCGTGTCGTGCACCCACAGCGGAGGGCGGGGTGGGGTGGAGTGGGGTGGGGCGGGCGTCAGGGGTGGGTGGTCACAGCCCCCGGGCCATCCGGTAGTACACCTGGTTCCAGCGCACCTGGTCGGTGAAGCCGCGCCGGGTCGTCGACTCGTCGATCACCAGCAGCTCGGTGCCCGCGATCTGGGCGAAGACCTCGAAGGCCTCGATCCCGGCGGCGGTCGACATCACCGTGTGGTGCGCGCCGCCGGCGGTCAGCCAGGCCTCGGCCGACGTCGCGAAGTCCGGTCGCGGCCGCCACACGGCCCGGGCCACGGGCAGGTTCGGCAGCTCCTCGGTGGGCGGCACGACGTCCACCACGTTCGCCGTGAGGCGGAACCGGTCGCGCATGTCGGCCAGCGAGACGACGACGGCGCCCTCGGTGGGGTCCGCGTCGAACACCATGCGCACCGGGTCCTCCTTGCCACCGATGCCGAGCGGGTGGATCTCCACCCGGGGCTTCGACGTCGTCAGGGAGGGGCAGATCTCCAGCATGTGCGCGCCGAGGATCAGCTCGTTGCCGGGCGTCAGGTCGTAGGTGTAGTCCTCCATGAGGGAGGCACCGCCCGGCAGGCCCTCGCCCATGACCTTGGCGGCGCGGACCAGCACTGCCGTCTTCCAGTCGCCCTCGGCGCCGAAGCCGTAGCCCTTGCTCATGAGCCGCTGCACCGCGATGCCGGGGAGCTGGCGCAGGTCGCCGAGGTCCTCGAAGTTCGTGGTGAAGGCCTTCGCCCCGCGCTCGACGAGGAACGCCTCCATGGCGATCTCCTGGCGCGCGGCGTACCGCAGCGAGTCGTGGCGCTCCCCGCCCGCGCGCAGCTCCGGCGCCACGTCGTAGAGCTCCTCGTACTCCGCCACCAGCGCGTCGACGGCGTCGTCCGAGACCTCCGCGACGGCGGCGACGAGCTCGTTGACCCCCCAGGTGTTGACCGAGACGCCGAACTGCAGCTCGGCCTCGGTCTTGTCGCCCTCGGTGACGGCCACGTTGCGCATGTTGTCGCCGAACCGGACGAGGGTGAGCTCGTGCGTGGCGGCCCAGCCGGCGGCGCCCCGGACCCAGGTGCCGACCCGGCGCTGCACGGCCGGGTTCGAGACGTGGCCCACCACCGTGGTCCGCGCGACGCCGAGGCGGGACAGCATGTACCCGTACTCGCGGTCGCCGTGCGCGGCCTGGTTGAGGTTCATGAAGTCCATGTCGATCTCGGACCAGGGCAGCTCGACGTTCGCCTGTGTGTGCAGGTGCAGCAGCGGCTTGCGCAGGGCGTCGAGCCCGGCGATCCACATCTTCGCAGGGCTGAAGGTGTGCATCCAGGTGATGACGCCGAGCACGTTGTCGTCGCTGTTCGCGTCGAGCATCGCGCGGCGGATCGAGCCGGAGTCCTTGAGGACCGGCTTCCACACGATGTTCGCGGGGACCTCGCCGGCGGCGTGCAGGGCCTCGGCGACCTCGCGCGACTGCTGCGCGACCTGCTCCAGGGTCTCGGGTCCGTACAGGTCCTGGCTGCCGGTGAGGAACCAGACCTCGCGGTCGCCGTAGGGCTTGCTCATGTGCTTCCTTTCGAGAGGGACGTTCGGGGCCGACGCCGGCCGGGGTCAGCGCTGGCCGTACACGTTCTGGTAGCGGTCGTACAGCGAGTCGACGTGCTCCTGCGCGATGGGGAGCGGCTCGCCGAGCTGGCGCGAGACGTGCACCGCGCGGGCGACCTCCTCGCACAGGACGGCGGCCTTGACGGCCGCCTTGGCGTCGGAGCCGATGGTGAACGGGCCGTGGTTCTGCATGAGCACGGCCTTCGAGCGGGAGCCCTGCAGCGTCTCGACGATCCCGCGGCCGATCGAGTCGTCGCCGATGATCGCGAACGGGCCCACGGGGACCGGTCCGCCGAACTCGTCCGCCATCATCGTCAGCACGCAGGGGATCTCCTCCCCGCGGGCGGCCCACGCCGTGGCGTAGGTGGAGTGCGTGTGCACCACGCCGCCCACCTCGGGCATGTGCGCGTAGACGTAGGCGTGCGCGGCGGTGTCCGACGACGGCGCCCGGTCGCCCTCGACGAGGTTCCCGTCCAGGTCGCACACCACCATGGCGTCCGCCGTGATGTCGTCGTAGGACAGCCCCGAGGGCTTGATGACGAGCAGGTCGCCGTCGGTGCCGGGCGCCTGGTCGTCGGCCACGCGCTCGGAGACGTTGCCCGCGGTCCACACCACGAGCTCCCAGCGGGGCAGCTCGGCATGGAGCGCCGCGACCTTCTCCTTGGCGGCGTCGACGGCGGCCCGCAGGTGGGCGGGTACCTCGGTGATGGGCCCGTTGATCGGCATCGGGGTGGTTCTCCGTTCCTCGGTCGGGACGGCGCTACAGCGCCGCGGTGGCGGCCCGCTCGACCGCGAGGCCGGCGGTGTACCGCTCCAGGTAGGTGGCGAAGCCGGCCACGTCGTCGGCGTCGGGCTCGGCGACCTCGAGGACGGCGTCGGCGAACACGCGCTCGTCGAGGTAGTCGGCGAGGGACTCCGCGTCGGCACCGGCTGCGGTGGCCGCGGCGGCGTGCGCGGCCAGCACGGCGATGCCCCAGGCGCCGCCCTCCCCCGCGGTCTGCCCGACGGAGACGGGCGCGCCCACCGCGGCGGCGAGGAGCCGCTGGGCCACGCCGGCGGTCCGGAACACCCCGCCGTGCGCGAACAACGAGTCGATGGCGACACCCTCGCCGTGGAGCACGCGCATGCCGAGGGCCAGCGTGCCGAAGGCGCCGTAGATCTGCGCGCGCATGAAGTTGGCCAGCGTGAGCCGGCTGCCGGGCGTGCGCACGACGAGGGGCCGGCCCTCGTCGAGACCGGTGATGGGCTCGCCGGCGAGGTAGTTGTAGGCGAGCAGGCCACCGCCGTCGGGCTCTCCCTCGAGGGCCGCGCGGAAGAGCGCGCCGAACACCTCGTCCGCGCCGCCGTCGTGCCCCAGCGCGGTGGCGAGCTCGCCGAACATCCCGGCCCATGCGTCGAGCTCGCTCGCGCCGTTGTTGCAGTGCACCATCGCGACGAGGTCGCCGGCCGGGGTGGTGACCAGGTCGAGCTCGTGGTGGACGCTGGTGAGCGGCTGCTCGAGGACGACCATGGCGAAGACGGAGGTGCCCGCGCTGATGTTGCCGGTGCGGGGCGCCACCGCGTGGGTGGCGACCATGCCGGTGCCCGCGTCGCCCTCGGGCGGGCAGAGCAGGACCCCGGGCTCGAGGGTGCCGGTCGGGTCGAGCAGCGCGGCGCCGGCGGGGGTGAGCCGCCCGGCCTCCGTGCCGGCCGTCAGCACCTCGGGCAGGAGGCCCTCGACCTGCAGGCCGGGCCGCTCGGCGGCGACCAGGTGGCGGAACTGGCCCAGCATCCGCTGGTCGTAGTCGCGCGTCGCGGGGTCGATCGGGAACATGCCCGAGGCGTCGCCGACCCCCAGCACGTGGCGGCCGGTGAGGGCCCGGTGCACGTAGCCGGCCAGCGTGGTGAACGAGGCGATCTGCGGCACGTGCGGCTCGTCGTCGAGGATCGCCTGGTAGAGGTGCGCGATCGACCAGCGCAGCGGGATGTTGTACCCGAACAGCTCGGAGAGCTCGGCGGCGGCGGGCCCGGTGCTCGTGTTGCGCCACGTGCGGAACGGCACGAGCAGCTCACCGGCGGCGTCGAACGGCAGATAGCCGTGCATCATCGCGGAGACGCCCAACCCCGCGTACGTGGTGGGCCGGACACCGTAGCGCTCCTCGACGTCGGCCACGAGCGCCGCGTAGGCGCCCTGGATCCCGGCGTGCACCGCCTCGAGGGAGTACGTCCACACCCCGTCGACGAGCTCGTTCTCCCAGGCGTGGGACCCACCGGCGATCGGCGTGTGGTCCGGGCCGACGAGACAGGCCTTGATGTTGGTCGAGCCGAGCTCGATGCCGAGCGTCGTCCGCCCGGCCGTGATGGCGTCCCGCACGGTCGCCTGGTCCTGCAGCGTCATCGCCGTGTTCACTCCTTGAATCGGGTCGTGATGATGTTAGCGCTCACATGGTGTCGGTTCCAACCCGGCCCCGACGGCGCTGGTCGCGGCACCGGACGCCGTCCCGCCGGGCACGCCGTCAGCGCGGCGGCGCCGTCGACGAGCGCACGACCAGGCGCGGCTCGATCCGCTCCACCGCCACGGTCTCGCCCGCCAGCGACGCGAGCACCATCGCGACGCACTGCGCGCCGAGCGCCGCGAAGGGCTGCCGGACCGTCGTCAGCGGCGGTACGAAGTAGGCCGCGCCCGCCACGTCGTCGAACCCGACCACCGAGACGTCGTCGGGCACCCGCAGGCCGCGCTCCCACAGCGCCCGCAGGATCCCCAGCGCGAGCTGGTCGTTCCCGGCGAGCACCGCCGTCGGCCCCTCCCCCGCCACCACGGCCTCCGCCAGGTCCTGCCCCGCGTGGTAGCCGTCCTCGGCCGACCAGCTGCAGGTCCGCGGCCGGGTCGGCTCGATGCCGTGCGCCGCCAGCGCCTCCCGCCAGCCCGCGGCGCGCTCGCGCGCGTCGAACCAGTCCTGCGGCCCCGCGACGTGCACCACGTCGGCGTGGCCCAGGCCGAGCAGGTGCTCGGTCGCCGCCCGTGCCCCCGCCCGCTGGTCCACGGCGACGGACATCGTGGCCGACGCCGGCTCCGCGGCCGCGCTGCCCGCCCTGGTCTCCGCCGTGGCCTCTCCCAGAGCCGCCACGACCACCACCGGGACCGGTGCGCGGAACGACTCGACCGCCGCGGCCACGTCGTCGTGCGGGGCGATGACGACGATGCCGTCCACGCCCTGTGCCATGAAGTGCTCGAGCGCCTCGTGCATCGACCTCGTGTCGTAGGTGCGCAGCGTCGCGACGGACACGAAGTAGCCCTTGTCGCGGGCTGCCTCCTCCACCGCGATGAGGGTGCTCGTCGGGCCGAAGAGCGCCGACCCCGTGGTCACCACGCCCAACGTGCCCGAACGGGACGTCGCCAGGGCCCGTGCCGCGCTGTTGCGCCGGTAGCCGAGCTCCTGGATCGCGGCCTGCACCCGTTCGCGGGTCTCCCCGCGGACGCTCGCGTGCTCGTTGAGCACGCGTGAGACGGTCTGGTGCGAGACCCCGGCGACGGCCGCGACGTCGGCCATCGACGGCCGCCGGACCCGGTCGGTCCCGTGGCCGCTCACGGCCGGTCGGCGGAGGAACCCGCGGCGGAGTCGTCCACCGGCTGCGCGTCGACCGCGTGCAGCACCCGGCGCAGGTAGGTCATCGTCAGCTGGCCGGCGGCCTCGTCGTACTGCGCCTCGTAGCCGTGCTTCGTGTACAGCGCGAGGTTGTGCTTGGAGTCCTTGCCGGTGAACGCCCAGATCTCGGTGACGTGCTCGGGCAGGTAGTTGAGGATCGCGAACATCAGCGTGGTGCCCAGGCCCTTGCCCTGCTGGTCGGGCGCGACGGCGAGACGGCCCAGCGTCGCCTTCGGGCCCTCGACCTCGACGCGGATCGACCCCACCAGCCGGTGACCCTCCCACGCGCCGATCGTGACGATGTCGTCGCGTGCCATGTCCTCGCGCAGCTCCGCCAGCGTCTGGGTCAGCGGCGGGATGTGCGGGTCGTCGTACAGCTGCGCCTCGGAGACGAACGCCGCACGCCGCAGCGTCAGCAGCTCGCCGGCCTGGTCGTCGGTGACCAGGGCGATCCGGGTGGACTTGTCGGGCGCCGAGGCGCCGCCCGCGGCGCCGTCCGGGACGGCGGTCGTGTCGCTCATGGCCCCATCGTGGCAGACCGTGGGCGACAATGGCGTGCGTGACCACACCGCCCGCTCCTGCCTCCCCGCCCTCGAGCACGCCGGCACCCGCCGGGCGCCCCACCGAGTGGGTCCTGACCATGTCGTGCCCGGACCGCCCCGGCATCGTGCACGCCGTGAGCGGGATGCTCGCCGCGCACGACGGCAACATCACGGAGTCCCAGCAGTTCGGCAACCCCGGCTCGGGCACCTTCTTCATGCGGGTCCAGGTCGAGTCGCACGCCTCGCGCGAGGAGCTGGAGGCCGCGATGTCCGACGTCGCGGCGAGCTTCGAGATGACGTGGACCCTGGACGTCGTGGGTCGCCCCGTGCGCACCCTCGTCATGGTCTCCCGCGCCGCCCACTGCCTGGTCGACCTGCTCTACCGCGAGCGGGACCAGGGCATGCCGATCGACGTCGTCGGGGTGGTCGGCAACCACCGCGACCTGGAGGACATCGCCGAGTTCTACGGCAAGCCGTTCCACCACGTGCCGGTCACGAAGGACACGAAGGCCGCGGCCGAGGACCGTCTGCGGCGGCTCGTCGACGAGCTCGACGTGGAGCTCGTCGTGCTGGCCCGTTACATGCAGATCCTGTCGGACGAGCTGTGCCGCGACCTGTCCGGGCAGGTCATCAACATCCACCACTCGTTCCTGCCGTCCTTCAAGGGCGCCCGCCCCTACGCCCAGGCGCACGAACGCGGCGTCAAGCTCATCGGTGCCACGTCCCACTACGTGACCGGGGACCTCGACGAGGGGCCGATCATCGAGCAGGACGTCGAGCGGGTGGACCACTCGCGGGCCGTGGCCGACCTCGTCGCCCTCGGCGAGGACGTCGAGCGGCGCACCCTCGCCCGTGCCGTGCGGTGGCACGCCGAGCACCGCGTGCTGCTCGACGGCCACCGCACGGTCGTCTTCCACTGAGGCCGACCGACGCGGCGCGGCCCCCGGGTCAGCCGACGGTGATCTCGTCGTCCGTGTAGTACCCGCTGTCCACCAGGACCTCGTCGATGTCGCCGCGGTTCACCGTCGACACGCCGAGCAGGTACGTCGGCACGACCTTCACCCCGTTGTCGTACGTCGTGGTGTCGTTGACCTCGGGCTCCTCGCCGTCCAGGTAGGCCAGCGCCGCCTTGACGGCCTCCTCGGCCAGCGCGCGCGTGTCCTTGAACACCGTGGAGTACTGCATCTTCTCGCGGATGAGCTTGACCGACGCGGCCTCGGCGTCCTGGCCGGTCACCACGGGCATCCCGTCCGCGATCTTCGGGCCGTGGCCCTCGAGGGCGAGGGCGGTGATGGCACCGCGCGAGACGCCGTCGTACGGCGAGAGGACGCCGTGCAGCTCGGTGCCGTCCGCGTAGTACTGCGCCAGGAGGCTCGTCATCCGGTCCTGGGCCAGGTCCTTGGACCAGCGCCAGGTCTCGGCCTCGACGATGTCGACCTGCCCCGACGGCACCGTGACGACGCCGTCGTCGAGGTACGGCTGGAGCGTGTCCATCGCGCCCTGCCAGAAGATGTGCGCGTTGTTGTCGTCCAGGGAGCCGGCGAACAGCTCGATGTTGTACGGGCCCTCGTCGCCGGTGGGTTCGCCGTCGGCGTCGACAACGCCGAGGCCCTGCAGCAACGAGGTGGCCTGGGCGACCCCGACCTCGTAGTTGTCGAAGGTCACGTAGTGGTCCACGCCCTCGCTCTCGAGCAGCAGGCGGTCGTAGGCGATGACCGGGATGTCCCGGGCTGCGGCGGCCTCCAGCTGGTCGGTGAGCCCCGCGCCGTCGACGGCCGCGATGATCAGGAGCTCGGCGCCGCCGTCGATCATCGCCTGCACCTGGTCGGCCTGCTTGAAGCCGGCGGTGTCGTCCCCCGCGTACCGCAGGTCGACGGCGTAGCCCGCCTCCTCGAGACCGGCCGCGAGGGTCTCGCCGTCCGAGATCCAGCGCTCGGACGTCTCGGTCGGCATCGCCACACCGATCGTGCCCGCTCCGGTGGCCTCCTCCTCGTCGGCCCCGCAACCCGACAGGACGAGCGCAGCGGCCGTCCCCACGACGGCAGCACCTGCTGCCAGTCGTCGATTCATCGCGTTCCTCCGTTTCAGTCCGCCGCACCTGGGGCGGACTCCGTGTCTCGATCGCACGCCGAGCGGCGTGCGCTGATCACATCGATCGGTCAGGCGGCCCCGGTGATCGCGGCCAGGATCGACTCGTGGCTGGCCGAGGCCGGGAAGGACCCGTTGTTGCGCCCGTGCCGCAACACCTCGATCCGGTCGGAGACGGCCCGGACGTCGTTGAGGTTGTGGCTGATGAGGATGACGCCCAGGCCCAGCTCTCGCAGCCGTTCGATGTGGGTGAGCACCTCCGCCGTCTGCGCCACCGAGAGGGCCGCCGTCGGCTCGTCGAGCACGACGATGCGCGGCTCTCCGATCAACGTCCGCGCGATGGCCACCGCCTGCCGCTGGCCCGCGGAGAGGCTCCGCAGCGGTGTGCGCACCGACGGGATCCGCACCGTCAGGTGTTCGAGCAGACGGCGCGTGTCGACCTCCATCTGCCCGTCACGGAGCATGCCGGCCCGGCCACGGATCTCCTGGCCGAGGAACACGTTGGCCGTGACGTCCAGGTTCTCGCAGACGGCGAGGTCCTGGAACACGCTGGCCACGCCCAGGGCGTTGGCGGCCGACGGCGAGTGGATCGTCACCGGCTTCCCGGCGATCTCCACCTGGCCGGCGTCCGGCGTGAGCACGCCCGCCACGATCTTGGCGAGCGTCGACTTGCCGGCGCCGTTGTCCCCGACCAGGGCGACCACCTCGTGCGAGCGGACCTCGAGGTCGACGCCGACGAGCGCCTCGACGGCACCGAAGTTCTTGCTCACCTCACGCAGCGCGAGCAGGGGCGAGCGCCGGCGCGTGCCGTCGGTGGGCAGCGTCATCGTCCCGCTCCCTCGTCGTCGGTGCTGTCGGGTCGCTCGAACAGGTCGGTGCTCGCCAGGGCGAGCGCGATCGCACCCAGGAGCTCGGCACGCAACCCTAGCGCGGCCGGCACCACGTCGGGACCACCGGACCGGCTCAGCACCGTGCGACGCCGCAGGGCCTCGCGCAGCGGGGCGAGGAACGCCTCGCCGGTCTCGGCGAGCTCCCCGCCGACGACGACGCGCTGAGGTCCCAGGCCCGTGGCGAGCGCCGCGACGACCCCGCCGACGGTCGCCCCGGCGTCGGCCACGATCTCCCGGCAGCCCGGGTCGTCGTCCTTGGCCAGGCGCACCACGTCCCGCAGCGTGAGGTGGCCGTAGCTGGCGTACAGCGGTTCCAGGAGCGCCGCGCCGCCGACGACCGTCTCGAGGCAGCCGCGGCTGCCGCAGGCGCAGATCCGCCCCGCGGGGTCGACCTGCACGTGCCCGATCTCGCCCGCGGTCCCGTCCGCGCCACGATGGACGCGGCCGTTGACGACGAGGCCGGCGCCCACGCCCTGGGAGGCGTTGACGTAGAGGATGTCGCGCAGCTCACGGCCGGCGCCGAGCGTCGACTCGGCCAGCGCCCCGAGGTTGGCGTCGTTGTCCACGAAGACGGGGCGGGCCAGGCGCTTCTCCAGCACCTGGGAGATCTGGACGGAGTCCCACCCGCGCAGCACGCCGCGCAGGCCGATCATGCCCGTCGCGGGGTTGACGGGGGCGGGCAGCCCTACGCCGATGCCGAGCAGCTCGCCGAGGTCGGAGCCGACCCGTTCCACCAGGTCCACCACGAGCAGGGCGACCCGGTCGAGGCTGGTGTCCGAGCGGTGGTCGGCCGGCAACGGCAGCACCTGCTCCGCGAGGACCTCGTGCGAGACGTCCGCGATCGCCACCCACAGGTGCCGGTAGCCGACGACCACGCCCGCCACGAGCCCGACGCGGTGCGACAGCGTCACCAGCTGTGCCCGGCGCCCGGAACGGACGGTGCTGCGGACCTCGGCGATCTCGGCGGCGACGAGCTCCTTGACGATCGCCGAGACGGTCGCGGCGGACAGCCCGGTGGCACCGGCCAGCTCGACCTGCGTCAGGCCGCCGTGCCTCTTGACCGCGTCCACGACGCGGGCTCGGTTGGCCTCGCGCAGCGACGACTGGGATCCCGCCATCGGGTGCCGTCCCTTCACGCCCCGGAGTGTAGGAGACGACGGCGGCGGGCGGGCGGTCGAACCGCCCGCCCGCCGTCGTCGGGTGGATCAGCGCGCGGCCGCGGCGCGGCGCTTGTTCCAGATGTCGAACGCGACGGCGAGCAGGAGCACGAGGCCCTTGACCACCTGCTGGATCGACTGCGGGACACCCATGAGCTGCATGCCGTTCGACATGACCGCCATGATCAGACCACCGATCATGGCGCCGCCGACGCGGCCCACACCACCCGTGGTCGAGGCGCCACCGATGAAGCAGGCGGCGATCGCGTCCAGCTCGAACATGTTGCCCGCAGCGGGCTGCGCGGCGTTCATGCGGGAGGAGTACACGACGCCCGCGACCGAGGCGAGGACACCCATGTTGACGAAGACCCAGAAGTTGATCCGGCGGACCTTCACACCGCTCAGCTCGGCCGCGTGCCGGTTGCCGCCGACCGCGTAGATGTGCCGGCCGAACACCGACTTCTGCGTCACCAGCGCGTACACGATGATCAGCACGGCCAGGATGACCAGCACCAGCGGCAGGCCGCGATACGTGGACAGCTGGTAGCCGAACCACATGACGACGGCGGCGACGGCGACGATCTTCACGATGAACGTGGGCATCGACTCGACCGACTGCTGGTAGGCGATCTTGCCCTGGCGCGAGCGCCACTGGGACACCGCGTAGCCCGCCACGGCGATGCCGAAGATGACGAGCGTGAAGACGTCGAAGCCCATGCCGCCGAGGAGCCCGTTGAAGAACCCGTTGGCGATCTCGTAGTACGTGCCGCCGAACGGCGAGAGCGAGACGTTGTCCAGCACCAGGTACGTCAGGCCGCGGAAGAGCAGCATGCCGGCGAGCGAGACGATGAAGCCGGGGATGCCGACGTACGCGACCCAGAACCCTTGCCACATCCCGACGAGCAGCCCGACCACGAGGGCCGCGATCACGCCGACGTACCACGGCATGCCCATCCGGATGACGACCACGGCCGAGACCGCGCCCGTCAACGCGACCACCGACCCGACGGACAGGTCGATCTGGCCCGCCACGATCACCATCACCATGCCGATCGCGAGGATCAGGATGTAGGAGTACTGCAGGATGATGTTGGTCAGGTTGTTGGCGCTGAGGAAGTTCGGGTTCAGCGCGGCGAAAAGGATCACGAGCGCCGCGAACGCGACGAAGATCCCGCTCTCGCGCAGGTGCCGGGTCATGAGGTCCCGGGCTCCGGCGATGACGTTCATGATTTCAGTTCCTTCGTGGGCAGGGGCTGGTCACGCTCGATCGTCATGAGCTCCATGAGGCGCTCCTGCGTCGCGTCGGCGACCGGGACCTCACCGGTGATGCGGCCGAAGGCCAGCGTGTAGACACGGTCGGAGATGCCCAGCAGCTCGGGCAGCTCGGAGGAGATGACGATGACCGCCTTCCCCGCCGCGACCATCTTGTTGATGATCGTGTAGATCTCGTACTTGGCGCCGACGTCGATGCCACGCGTCGGCTCGTCGAGGATCAGCACGTCCGGGTCGGTGTACAGCCACTTGGACAGCACGACCTTCTGCTGGTTGCCGCCGGAGAGCTTGCCGACGTTGACCAGCACGTGGGGCGTCTTGATGTTGAGCGACTCGCGGTACTCCTCCGCGACCTTCAGCTCCTCGTTGCCGTTGACCCAGCCGTTCGGGGACAGCTTGCCGAGCCCGGCGGAGGAGACGTTGTGGCGGATGTCGTCCAGGAGGTTGAGGCCGTACTGCTTGCGGTCCTCGGTGGCGTAGGCGATGTGGTGGCTGATCGCCTCGGCCACGTCCCGCACCTGGATCTGCTTGCCGTCCTTGAAGATCTTGCCGCGGATGTTGCGGCCGTAGGAACGCCCGAAGATGCTCATCGCCAGCTCGGTGCGACCGGCGCCCATGAGGCCCGCGATGCCGACGACCTCTCCGGCGCGCACGTGGAACGAGGCGTCGGTGATGATCTGGCGGCCCGCCTGCGTGGGGTGGTCGACGTTCCAGTCCTCGACGCGCAGCACCTCGTCGCCGATGTCCGGCGTGCGGTGCGGGTAGCGGTTCTCGATGTCGCGCCCGACCATGCCGCGGATGATGCGGTCCTGGGTCGAGGCGGGGTCCGCCATGTCGATCGTCTCGATCGTCTGCCCGTCACGGATGATCGTGGTGCGATCGGCGATGTCGGCGATCTCGTTGAGCTTGTGCGAGATGATGATGCAGGTGATGCCCTCTGCGCGCAGCGTGCGCAGCAGGTCGAGCAGGTGCGCCGAGTCCGTGTCGTTCAGCGCGGCCGTCGGCTCGTCGAGGATGAGCAGCTTGACCTTCTTCGACAGCGCCTTGGCGATCTCGATGAGCTGCTGCTTGCCCACGCCGAGCTGGGAGACCGGCGTCGTGGGGTTCTCGTGGAGCCCCACCCGTGCGAGCAGCTCGGCGGCGCGCTGGTTGGCGTCGTTCCAGTCGATCAGCCCGAACCGGTTGCGCGTCTCGTTGCCGAGGAAGATGTTCTCCGCGACGGACAGGTACGGCACCAGGGCGAGCTCCTGGTGGATGATGACGATCCCGCGGTCCTCGGAGTCGTTGATCGACCCGAACCGCATGGTGTCGCCCTCGAACACGATGTCGCCGGTGTAGGTCCCGTGCGGGTAGACGCCCGACAGCACCTTCATCAGCGTGGACTTGCCCGCGCCGTTCTCGCCGCAGATCGCGTGGATCTCGCGTTCGGTGACATCGAGGTCGACCCCGGCCAGCGCCTTGACGCCCGGGAACTCCTTCGTGATGGAGCGCATCTCCAGGATGGTGCTCATGTGCGCCCTCGTCCCTCCTTCTGGGGTGTGCCTGCCGCCGGCGACCACGCCGACGGCAGAGCCCTGGCCGGGCCCGCCGCCGGCACCCGGTGGGTGCCGGCGGCGGGCCCGGTGGTCAGGATCGGATCACTCGGCCTGACCGGCGTCGATCTCTTCCTGGGTCCAGTAACCGCTGTCGACCAGCAGCTCCGTGATGTTGTCCGCGTAGACGGTGTCGACCTCGAGCAGGTACGACGGCACGACCTTCACGCCGTTGTCGTAGGTCTCGGTGTCGTTCGCCTCGGGCTCCTCGCCCGCGAGGTAGGCCTCGGTGGCGACGACGGCCTGGTCGGCGAGCTTGCGCGTGTCCTTGAAGATCGTGGACTGCTGCACGTCGTCCTGGATCAGCTTGACCGAGGCGATCTCGGCGTCCTGACCGGTGACGACCGGCAGGCCCTCCTCCATCGTCGGGCCCATGCCGACGCCCTGGAGCGCCGTGATGATGCCGCGGGAGAGGCCGTCGTACGGCGAGAGCACGCCGTGCAGCTCGGTGCCGTCGTTGTACGTGGAGGTGAGCAGGTCCTCCATGCGCTTCTGGGCGGTCTCCTGCTGCCAGCGCAGGGTGGCGGCCTGGTCGATGTCCGTCTGGCCCGAGGGGACCACGAGCGAACCGTCGTCCATGAACGGCTTGAGGGTGTCCATCGCGCCGTCCCAGAAGAAGTGCGCGTTGTTGTCGTCCAGCGAGCCGGCGAAGAGCTCGACGTTGAACGGGCCCTCCTCACCGGTGGGCTCGCCGGCCTCGTCCGTCAGGCCGAGCCCGGACAGCAGGGCGGTCGCCTGGGCGACGCCGACCTTGTAGTTGTCGAACGAGACGTAGAAGTCCACGTTCTCGCTGTCACGGATCAGGCGGTCGTAGGAGATGACCGGGATGTCCGCGGCGGCAGCGGCCTCGAGCTGGCTCGTGAGGGCCGTGCCGTCGATCGCGGCGATGATGAGCGCGTCGGCGCCACCGGTGATCATCGCGTCGATCTGCTGGGTCTGGGTGGGGATGTCGTCGCCCGCGAACTGCAGGTCGACGGAGTAGCCGGCCTCCTCGAGGCCGGACTTGACGGCGTCGCCGTCGGCGATCCACCGCTCCGAGGTCTCGGTGGGCATCGCCACACCCACGGAGAGGTCGCCGTCGGCCGCAGCCTCGGTGTTGTCCTCGCTGCCGCTGTCGCTGCCCGCGCCTTCGCCCGCGCACGCAGTCAGGGTGAGCGCCAGCGCCGCACCCGCGGCGACCACGCCCATCTTCTTGCCGAGTCGCATCCTCGCGCTCCTTCTCGTCGTCGAGGGTCCTCCGGCGGCGACCTTCACCACCAGTGCCCGTTGGGCCGGACCGAAGCCTCCGGAAGGAGGCCGGGGACAACTTTCCTGTCTTCGAGTCTCGAAGTCAACGCGCGGGCATCACGATCTGGTCACGACCTACGACGCGACACTTCGGGCATTCACCGGCAAAAGCCCGCACCTTGACTTCGTTGCGCGAAGTCAAGGTGCGGGCTTTCCGAGCGAGCTCGTGCTGTTCAGCCCTGCGGGTCCTCCAGCACCGCCACCGTCCGGGCCGGCACCGTGACCTGCCCGGTCGCCGCGTCCCAGGTGGCCTCCCGCACGACGGCGTCTGCCCCGTCACGCTGGACCGGCGACAGCGCGAAGTCGCGACCGGCGAGCTCGTCCAGCGTCACCGTCACAGGTTCCGGCGAGGCGTTGAACACGGTGAGCAGCCCGTCCAGCGCCGGGTCGACGTCGGTGCTGCCGGCCGTGTCGTCGACCGACATCGCGATCACGCCCGGCAGGGCGTCCGGACCGGACGCGGGGAACGACACCTTCTGCTCGATGAGCTCTGCCGACCCGAGCCGGAACAGGTCCGTGGACCCACGCAGCGCCAGCAGCTCGCGCGCCTGCGCGGACGCCTCCTCGATGTCCGCCGGTGCCGGCTTCAGCGCCGGGTCGGCCAGCAGCGGCGCCATGAGGGGCCACTTCTCGGCGTTGTCCGCGGCCATCGGCAGCCCGCGGGCGAACCCGTTGTCCTGGCCCGACCAGTCGATGGCGTTGAACCAGTCGCCCGAGTCGTAGGAGTTCCGGTCGAGGGACTTCGACCGCAGCAGGTCCGTGCCCGCGTGCCAGAACGAGGGCGTCTGGGCCAGCGCCGTGGTGGCCAGGGACACGGTGTTCATGCGCACCCGGTCGGCCATCGACGTCTCGGTCGGCAGCTTGAGCGCCAGCAGGTCGAAGAGCGTCTCGTTGTCGTGCGCGTCGACGTAGGTGACCACCTCCTCCGGGGAGTCGGCGTACCCCGCCGGCGACCCGCGGTAGTCGAGGTCCTCGCCCCGGGTGGGCTCGCCGTCGGAGGCCACGAACGAGAAGTCCCGGAGGTTGCCGGCCAGCCCGAGGCGCACCAGGTCGGTCTGGTGGCCGAGGTCGGCCGCCTCGTCGTCCCCGCCGTCGTTCACCGTGCCGGGCTCACCCGTGCGCGCCTCCCGCCCGTTCGGGTCGGTGAACAGCCCGGTGCCGAAGCCCTGCGTGAACGTCGAGGACCCGTCGACCGGCGAGCCGCCGTGCACGGCGTCGCGCAGCCGGTCGCTGAACGTGCCGATCCCGGTGCCACCCAGGTTGCCCTGCGTGGCCTGCTCGAACAGGGCACCGTCGGCGACCTCCCCGAAGTTCCAGCCCTCGCCGTAGAGGTAGACCGCGGAGCCGTCCACGCCGTCCTCCGCCGGGGTCAGCTCGTCCAGCGCCTCGCGCACCGCGAGCATGTTCTCCCGGCTGTGGTGGCCCATGAGGTCGAACCGGAACCCGTCGACCTTGTAGTCGCGGGCCCACGTCACCACGGAGTCCACCATCAGCTGCTCGGCCATCGCGTGCTCCGTGGCGACGTTCTGGCAGCACGTGCTGGTCTCCACGGCCCCCGTGGTGGGGTCCTGCCGGTGGTAGTAGCCCGGCACGACCTGGTCGAGCACGCTCTTCGCGTCCTGCCCGCTGGCCGCCGTGTGGTTGAACACCTGGTCGAGCACCACCTGGAGGCCGGAGTCGTGGAGCGAGCCCACCATGGTGCGGAACTCCGCCACCCGGGCCCCGCCGTCGGCCCGGACCGCGTACGACCCCTCCGGCGTCGTGAAGTGGTACGGGTCGTAGCCCCAGTTGAAGGCGTCGGTGGCCTGCACCTCGGCCACCGCGGCCTGCTGCTCCTCGGAGTCCGGCGCGTAGCCGCTCAAGTCGCCGGTGGTCTCCTGGTCGGCCGGGTCCTCGGGGATCGTGGCGATGTCGAACGTCGGCAGCAGGTGCACCGTCGTCATGCCGGCCGCGGCCAGCTCGCGCAGGTGCGTCATGCCGTCCGAGCCGTCCTCGGCGAAGGCCAGGTACGTGCCGCGCCGCTCGGCGGGCACGGTCGTGTCCGCGATCGAGAAGTCCCGCACGTGCAGCTCGTAGATCGTCTGGTCGACGGGGCGTTCCACGACCGGCTGCGGCGTGGTCCGCCACACCTTCGGCTGCCAGCGCTTGTCGTCCAACGAGACCACCACCGAGTGGGTCGAGTCCCGCGTCAGGGCGACGGAGTACGGGTCCGTGACGACGTTCGTCTCCACCTGACCGGTGCCGGGGACGTACACCTCGACGGCGAACCGGTATCGGGCGCCGACCCAGGGGTACTTCTTGTCCTCCCGCTTGCCGTCGAGGGTCCAGGCCCCGTCGCTCTGGCGTGCGGTGTCGAACCGGTCGGGGTCGGCGTCCAGGTCCCGGCCCTCCGGCCAGACGAGCAGGTCGACGTCCTGGGCCGTGGGTGCCCAGAGCGCGAAGGACGCCCACTTGCGGTTCGGGTGCACGACGGTGCCCCATGTACGGTTCGCTGCGGCTTCGGCGTACAGGTCGTCCAGCACGCCGGGGAGCTGCACGCCGGTGGCGGCCGTGAGCGTGTCACCGTCGGAACGGGTCAGCAGCAGCTGGCCCGTCATCAGCGCCTCGACGGTCTCGCGGTCCAGCGGTTCGCCGTCCGACGTCGGCACGAGCGTCGCGTGGCCCGCCAGCGCCGGGAAGTCGGCGGCGACGTCGTCGGGCACGTCACCGCCCGCCTCCAGGGCGTACGAGGCCGCGCCGTCCGGCAGGTCGCCGCCGTCCGGGCCGGTCACCGCGCCGTCGGTCACCTCGAGGCCACCGGACGGGGCCGTCCACAGCGTCCACCCGTCGCCCGTGCCCAGGTCGGCGGGCGCGAGCAGCAGGCCACCGCGCACCCAGTGCGCCGCCTGCTGCCCCGTGCCGGCGAGCGGTGGGTTCGCCACCTCGATCGTCAGCTCGTGCGTGGCGAGGTCGTAGGAGAACTCGACCGTCTCACCGTCGCCGACGCTGAAGGAGTAGTTGGCGCCGTCCGGCGCTCCGCCGACGCCGTAGTTCTCGGCCCAGCTCAGGCCGTGCGCGACCTTCGTCTCGTAGGCGCCGCCGTCGAGCGCGTCGGTCGACCAGGTGTACGTGCCGTCGCCGTCGGGGTCCTTGAGCCAGGTGGCGAGGCAGTCCGGCGCCCACGCCGCGGGGCAGCCCACCTGGTCCTGGTACGAACCAGGGAGGGTGACGATCGGCCCCTGGGCCGTCGAGGAGAAGTCCTTGCTCGCCGGGTCCCAGAAGAAGGTGATCTCGCCGCCGTCATGGGTGTACGTCGCGTTGGCTCCGCCCTGTACACCGCCTGCGCCGTAGTTCACGTCCCACGAGCCGTTGAGGGCGACCTTGTACTCGTACTCCCCGGCCGGCACGTCGAAGGTGCCGGACCAGACGCCGTCGGCCCGCTCGGTCAGCCGGGCTCCCTCGCAGTCCGGCGTCCAGTCGCCCGCACAGCCCATCTCGCTGTTGTGGCTGCCGGGCACCGTGACCATGTCGATCTCGGGCTCGGGCTCGACGTCGCCGACGGCACCCGAGACGTCGACCCCGACGGAGGCGAACGTCGAGGCGGCCGACCGGTCACCGTCGGCGTCGACGGTCACCGCGCGGTACTCCACGAGGGTGCCCTCGGGCAGGCCGTCGACGTCGTGGAAGACCCGCGGCGTGGTGTCCTCGGCGGTGCCGAGGTGCTGCCACTCGGCCGTGCCGACCTCGCGCCAGGCGAAGGACGTCTCGGCCCACGCGTCGTCGACGGTCGCCGCGACCGGCGCGGTGCCGGTCACGGCGGCGCCGGCGGCCGGCACCTCGACGGCGATGCTGCCGTCGGCGTCGGCACCCACGGCGCGGTCGGCGACCAGGACGACGGCGGAGGTCGCCGGGACGTCCAGCGTCACGGTGCCCTCGGCGTCCGCGGTGACGGGCTCGGCGTCGCCGTGCAGCACGTCGTACGAGGCGCCCGGCGTGAGGGTCGTGAACGTCGCCGCACGCGCCTCCGCCGCGTTGTTCAGCGCGACGAGGTGCTCGATCTTCTCCTCGCGGTCGATGCGGCTGAAGGCGTAGACCCCCGCGCCGTCGGCGACGTGCCGCTCGACCTGCGCGCCGGTTGCCAGCGCCGGGTGCGCGTCACGCAGCGCGGCGAGCTCGGCGATGTGCGCGTACAGCGGGGCGTCGGTCCCGTAGCGGTCCTGGCTGCCGGCGGTCTCGCCGGTGACGAGCGGCTGGTCCGCGTACGAGTCCACCTGCGTGGCGAAGAGCGTCTGGCGGGCGTCCTTGTCGCCGCCGGAGCCCGCGAAGCCCTGCTCGTCGCCGTAGTAGACGACCGGCTGGCCACGGGTGAGGTACATCAGCTCGTGGGCGAGCTCGTCGCGGGCGAGCGGGTCGTCGGTGTTGGCGAGCATGAAGCCCACGCGGCCCATGTCGTGGTTGCCCAGGAAGGTGGGCAGCGCCGCGGCCGAGGTGTCCGGGGTGGTGTACCGGTCGTCGCTCGCGAAGAGGCTCGCCAGGCCCTTGGCGCTGTTGCCGCTCGCGAAGCTGGTGGCCGACGCCTGGAAGGCGAAGTCCAGCACCGAGCTCATCTCCGTGTCACGCACGTACGGCGAGAGCAGGCGCGCGTCGGCGTCGTACACCTCGCCGAACATGAAGAACTCGTCGTTGCCCTGCGCGCGGGCGTAGTCCATGACCTCGGCGGACCAGGTCTCCCAGAACTCCGGGTTCACGTGCTTGACCGTGTCGATGCGGAAGCCGTCGATGCCGAGGTCGATCCAACCCTGGTACACCTCGACGAACCCGTTCACGACCGTCGGGTGCTCGGTCATCAGGTCGTCGAGCCCGTCGAAGTCGCCGTAGGTGACCGACTCCCCGCTCCAGGTCGAGTTGCCGCGGTTGTGGTACAGCGTCGGGTCGTTGAGCCAGGCCGGGACCTTGACGTCCGCGTCCTCCGGGGCGACGACGGGCGTGTACGGGAACGACGTCGCGGCGTCGAGCGCGGGGAAGTCGGCGGTGCCCGCGACGTCGGCCGGGTCGAACACCTGGCCGTCGGCGTCCGTGTACGGCGAGGTGGCCTGGTCGACGTAGGAGTACTCGCCCTCGGCGTAGTCGACCACGTCGGCCGTGTGGTTGGTGATGATGTCGAAGTAGACCTTGATGCCGCGCTCGTGGGCGTCGGCGATGAGGGCCTCGAGCTCGGCGTTGGTGCCCAGGTGCGGGTCGATCTGCGTGAAGTCGGTGATCCAGTACCCGTGGTAGCCGGCGCTGGCGTCGTCGCCCGTGCCCTGCACGGGGCGGTTGAGGAAGGACGGCGTCAGCCAGATCGCCGTCGTGCCCAGCCCCTCGATGTAGTCGAGGTTCTCGTGCAGACCGGCCAGGTCGCCGCCCTGGTAGAAGCCCTTGTCCGTCGGGTCGAACCCGTGGTCGAGCCGGTCGCCCTCGAGCCCGCCGGTGTCGTTCGACGGGTCGCCGTTGGCGAACCGGTCGGTCATGACGAAGTAGAACCGCTCGTCGGACCCGGCCTGGCGCACGGGCGGCACCACGAGCCCGCCGTCCGCGGCGTCGTCGTACTCCCCGGCGAGACCGAGCGGGGTGAGGGCGGTGCGGTGCGTCGCGTCGTCGTAGGTGACCCGGACGCGGGCGTCACCGCCGAGGACGAGCGGGGCGTCGGCGTCGGTGCCGTCGCGTCCGTAGGCCTCGTCCCAGGCGCCGTCGAGGGCGACCTTGTACTCGTAGCTGCCGGCCGGCAGGTCGTACTCGGCGGTGTAGGTGCCGTCGCCCGCGGGCTCCAGCGTGGTCGCCGCGCAGGTCGGGTCCCAGTCCTCGGCGCACCCGAGCGCCGTCTGGAGGTCGCCGACGAGCGTCGCGGTGCGCTCCTCGTCGGCGGCCGCCGTGGTCGCCACGGCGACTCCGGCGGCGGTGGTGGCGAGCAGGGCGGTGGCGGCGAGCGCCGCGACACCGCGGCGCAGGGGTGGGCGCATGAGGGACTCCTTCGTCGACTGGCCGCCCTGACTGTAACCTTGCAGAACGCTTGCAGCAAGGCCTCAGCGTCACCCGGCCAGGTGCGACCACCTCGCCGCCAGCTCGCGCCAGGGCCCCACGGCGGCCACCCGGCCCTCGGTCAGCACGACGACGCGATCGGCCCGGGCCAGCGCCGCCCGCTTCGAGGTGGAGCCGATCACCGTGGTGCCCCGCTCGCGCAGCGACACCCACAGCTCGATCTCCGTGGCGGCGTCCAGGGCGCTCGACACGTCGTCCGCGAGGAGCACCTCGGCGTCCGTCGCCAGAGCCCGCGCCAGAGCCAGCCGCTGCACCTGACCACCCGAGAGCCGCACGCCCCGGTGCCCCACCAGCGCGTCCGGGCCTCCCGCGTCCGCGACGTCGGCGCCAATGCGCGCCGCCTCGAGCGGTCCGGCCACCTGCCGGTCGTGGTCCAGGCGCACGTTCTCGGTGAACGTCCCGGACAGCACCCGGGGCACCTGGGCGACGTGGGCCACCCGGCCCGGCCGCAGGAACACCTCGGGATCGGTCACCGCCGTCCCGTTCCAGGCGATCGTGCCCCGGTGCGCCATCAGGCCCGCCAGGGCGGACAGCAGGCTGGACTTGCCCGACCCGACCTGCCCGAGCAGCAGCACCAGCTCGCCGCGCCGCACCTCCAGCTCGACGCCGGTGACACCGATCGTGCCGTCGTCGTGCACGGCCTCCAGCCCGCGCAGCGCGAGCCGCTCGAACCGGTCGGCACCGACCGCCGTGCCCGTCGGCACCCGTGCCGGCGCCGGCGCCGTCCCTGCCGTCAGGTCGACGCCGGCCGGCAGCCGGGTGAGGTCGGCGCCCGCCGCGAACGACGACGTCGCGCGCAACCAGCTCCGCGTGCCCGGCGCCTCGGTGATGACCGCGCCCGCGACGACGCCGAAGTAGGCGAACCCGCCCACGGCGGCGGTGACGAGCAGCGTCGTCGCCAGGTCCCAGGTCCCGGCGAGCAGCAGCGCCCACGCCGCGACCACGCCGGCCTGCACCATGACCGTCGGGATGCCGTCCAGCACCGCCTGCACCCGGTGCTCCCGGATCGCGGCCCCCACGCGGCCCGCGTCCACCTGCCGCAGGTGCCGGTGCACGTCCGGGGTGCGGGCGGCGAGCTTCACGGTGCGCGCGGCGTCCAGCGCCGAGACCAGGGCTCGCCCGAAGCCGGCCCGGGCCTCTGCCGACCGCGTGGCGGTCCGCCCGGCGATCGGCCGGCCGGCCAGCGCACTGACCGCCGTCACCCCCATGACCGCCAGCAGCACCACGCCGGCCAGCGCCTCGCCGCTCACGAGCCAGGTGACCAGCACGACGACGAACCCGTTGAGCAGGTCGACCCACCGGTCGACGTAGAGGACGAACCGGTCGGCGTCGAGGGCCCGGGCGACCACCTCGCCGGGCGGCGTCCGCCGCAGCCGACGCTGACGCGTCTGGCCCTCGAGCACCGCCACCCGCACCCGCAGGAGCAGCTCGATCCACCACGACGGGTACAGCCGCACCGCCAGCGCCAGGCACAGCGGCGCCACGATCAGCATCACCGCGAGCAGCCCGGTCAGGAGCCACGGTTCACCGCCCTCCGCCAACGACTCGACGGAGCGGCCCCACAGGAACCCGGCGAGCGCCCCCTGCGCGGCGAACAAGCTCGCCAGCAGGAACAGCACGGCGCCGCCGGCGCCCCAGCGAGGCTTGGTCACCAGCGCGTGCAGGACGCTCCGGGTCAGGCTCGGACCGTGGCCCGGCTCGTCGAGCACGGGCGGCTCCCCCGTCCGCCGGCGGGCGCCGATCCCCCCGGGGCGCGCGGCGGTCGTGTCGCCGTCGTCGACGTCGTGCGCCGCGCGCGGTGCGGGACCGTCGAGGACGTCGTCCCCGCCGGTGCGGCTCGCCAGCAGCAGGTCCCGGAACGCGCCTTCCTGCCCGGCGAGCTCCGCCCGCGGGCCCTGCTGCACGACGCGGCCGTGGTCCAGCACCACCACACGGTCCGCGCGCTCCACGGTGCCGAGCCGGTGCGCGACGACGACGCCGGTCCGCCCGGTCAGGAGGCGGTCGGCCGCCGCGACCACGCGCGCCTCGGTGTGCGGGTCCATCCGTGCCGTGGCCTCGTCCAGCACGACGACGCGGACGTCCCGGACCAGGAGCCGCGCGAACGCCACGAGCTGCTCCTCGCCCGCGGACAGCGACGTCCCGCCCGGACCCAGGAGGGTGTCGAGGCCGTCGGACAGACCGGCCACCCACTCGGTCAGGCCGAGCTCGACCACGGCCTCCTCGACGTCGCGACGCGGCAGGTCGGCGAACAGGGCGATGTTCTCCGCGAGCGTCCCGGCGACGATCTCGGTGCGCTGCGTGACCACCCCGATCCCGGCTCGCAGCTGCTGCAGGTCGGCGTCACGGACGTCCACGCCACCGAGGAGCACCGCGCCCCGGGGCGGTTCGACGGCACGGGACAGCAGCGACGCGAGCGTCGTCTTGCCCGACCCGGTGCGCCCCACGAAGGCCACCGTCTGCCCCGCCGGCACCGACAGCGAGACGCCTCGCAGCGCGAACGTGCCCTCGGTGTAGGCGAAGTCCAGGTCCCGCACCTCGATCTCGAGCGGCCGCTCCGGCAGCGGGAGCCCGCCCACCGGCTCCGGCTCCGTGTCCAGGAGCTGGCGGATGCGCACCACCGCGCCGAGCCCCTCCTGGAGGTCGGGCAGGTGCTGCGCCAGCCGGTCGATCTGCCCGACGAACAGCGAGGTGACGAGGAACAGGGTGACGAGCCGCTCGACGGACATGTCGCCCGCGACGGCGAGCGCCACGCCCGACACCACGACACCGGCGAGCAGCGCGTGCAGCAGCACACCGACCCGGGCCATCATCCGTGTCTCCACCCGCACCACGTTCAGCAGCGCCCCGTGCACGACGGCGGACATCTCGGCCAGCCGGCGCAGCGCGAAGGCCTGACCACCCGCGGTCCGCAGGTCGTCGCGCGCTGCGACGCCCTCCTCCAGGACGGCGGCGTCGTCCGTCCAGGCCCGCTCCTCGACCACCTTGCGGCGCGCGATCTCCCCCAGGAGCGACCGCACCGTCCACCACGTGCCCACCCCGAGCACCGGGAACAGGAAGAAGGCGGGCCACCACGTGACCCCGGCCACCACCCAGATCGGCACCACCCCGACCACGGTCCGGCCCATGCTCCACAGCTGGCGGCGGGCGAGCGCGCCGACGGCGTGCGTGTCGTCGTCGACCCGGTCCAGCACCTCGCCCACCGCCTGCTCGCCGAGGACCTCGATCGGCTGGTGCAGCGCGGCGCTGAGCAGGTCGCCGCGCAGGCGACCCTCGGCCCGGTCCACGACACCGGCCCAGGCGACCTGACCCGCGGCGTCGAGCAGCGCGCCGCCCACCAGGCAGAGGGCGAGCAGCACGACGCCGGTGGTCCCCGGCGACGCGGCGAGCTCGCCGGCCACCACCGTCCCGACGGCGGTACCGACCGCACCCAGCGTCAGGGCGACGACGGCCGCCGTGGAGACCGGGCTGCGCAGCCGCCGCCAGTCCAGCCGGCGTGACGGGTCGTCGGCCGGGACCGGGACGTCCGGTATCGGCGGTGCTGAGGTGGTCGCGTCGATCACCTCCCGAGACTAGGTCGCCGGGCCGACGGATCTCGACGCCTTTTCCGCGCCCGGGCCGCCGTCCGGCGGGTCAGACCAGGCCGAGGCTCCGCACGGCGTCCCGCTCCGCCGTCAGCTCCGCCACGCTGGCGTCGATGCGCTCGCGGGAGAACGCGTCGATCTCGAGACCTTCCACCACCTGCCAGTCGCCGCCCGACGACGTCACGGGGAACGAGCACACGAGCCCCTCCGGCACGCCGTACTCGCCCGTCGACACCACGCCGGCGCTGGTCCAGTCGCCCTCGGGGGTGCCCAGGACCCAGTCGCGCGTGTGCTCGATCGCGGCGTTGGCGGCCGAGGCCGCCGACGACGCGCCGCGGGCGTCGATGATCGCCGCGCCGCGCTTGGCCACCGTCGGGATGAACTCGTCCGTGAGCCACGCCGTGTCGGCCGTCAGGGTCCCGCCGGGCGTGCCGGCGACGTCGGCGTGGAACAGGTCCGGGTACTGCGTCGCGGAGTGGTTGCCCCAGATCGTGAGGCGCCGGACGTCGGCGACCGGCACACCGGCACGGGCGGCGACCTGGGAGAGCGCACGGTTGTGGTCCAGCCGCGTCATCGCGGTGAACCGCTCGGCCGGCACGTCGGGAGCGTGCGCCGCGGCGATGAGCGCGTTGGTGTTCGCCGGGTTGCCGACGACGAGGACGCGGACGTCGTCGGCCGCGCCGTCGTTGATGGCCTTGCCCTGCGGGCCGAAGATGCCGCCGTTGGCCTCCAGCAGGTCGGCGCGCTCCATGCCCGGCCCGCGGGGACGCGCACCCACGAGCAGGGCGATGTTCGTCCCGGCGAGCCCCTGCGCCGGGTCGTCGTGGATGTCGATGCCCGCCAGCAGCGGGAACGCGCAGTCGTCGAGCTCCATCGCCGTGCCCTCGGCGGCCCGCACGGCCTGCGGGATCTCCAGGAGCCGGAGCCGCACCGGGGTGTCCGGGCCGAGCATCGCGCCCGACGCGATCCGGAAGAGCAGCGCGTACCCGATCTGGCCGGCGGCACCGGTCACGGTCACGTTCACAGGTGTCGTCATGGCCCCTACTCTGGCGCACCTGGCCCGTGCCGTCACCCCCTGGCTCGTCCGGTCCCCGTCGGCGCGATGGGCTGCCGCCGAGGGCGCGAGCCGGTAGCGTGCCCCCGAGGGACCGCGCTGTGACCTGGGACTCGGGGAGTCGGAAGGCTCAGGGGGCTCACAGGAACCGGTGCCAGCATCGCCGCCGCGCCCGCAGGGCGCGACGAGACCTTCACCCGACGACCAGCAAAGGACCTCCATGTCCCAGGCAACCGCGACACAGACCGACCTCGAGGCCGCCCCGGTGCCACGACTCTTCACCCGGATGTGCGTCGAGGCGTTCGGCACCTTCGTCCTCGTGCTCGGCATCGTCGGCACGGCGACGTTCAACGCCCTCAACGGTGGCCAGATCATCCCGGTGGCGCTCGCCGGTGGCATCGCCCTCATCGCGGTGATCGCCGGCCTCGGCCACATCTCGGGCGGCCACTTCAACCCCGCGGTGACGTTCGGCCTCACGCTCGCCGGCCGGTCGAGCTGGGCCGACCTCGCCCCCTACTGGCTGGCGCAGCTCGTCGGCGCCGCCGCCTGCGGTGCGCTGCTCCTGCTCATCATCCCGGGCTCCTTCCCGGCGTTGGTCGGCTCCACGTCGAAGGGCGAGGTCCTGGCCGCCACCGCCAACGGGTACGGCGACCACTCGCCGCTGTTCACGCTCACCCAGGGGCAGTCGACGTTCGACCTCGCGACCGCCGCGATCGTCGAGGTCCTCATCGCCGTGGTGTTCGTGGGCGTCATCCTCGCGGTGACGAACGCCCGCGCCAAGGTGGCCTACGCCCCCGTGGTGATCGGCCTGACCCTCGCGGCGCTGCACATCGTCTCGTGGCCCGTCACGAACACGTCGTTCAACCCGGCCCGCTCGCTCGCCTCCGTCATCTCCCCCGACGCCTGGGGCGACGGCGGCGTCGGCCCGCAGCTCTGGCTGTTCTTCGTCGCGCCGCTGGCCGGTGCGGCCCTGGCCGCGCTCTTCGCCCGGGCGTTCGCCCCGATGCCGGCCCTCACGCCGGCGGACGGCTGGGAGGAGCAGCCGGGCACGGCGACCTACCCGCCCGAGGGCACGCTGGAGGAGGTCGCCGAGGTGGCCGCCGCCAAGGCGGTGGCCGACGACGCCGCCGTGACGACGGTGGCCGAGACGGAGGTCGTCGAGGAGACGGAGGTAGTCGCCGACGAGACCGGGCAGCCGGTCGCCGCGGAGACCACCGTCGCCGAGACCTCCGACCCCGCGACCGCCGGCACCGAGACCACCGACTCGACGACCCCCGTCGACGCGTCGGAGACCGGCGACGAGCCGAAGCCCCCGACCCGGCCCTGACCCGGTCCCTGCTCGTCCCTCGCGGCGGCGCTCCGAGCGTCGCCGCGAGGGCTGACGGGGCACCGAGCCGGTCAGACCCCGGGAGCGGTCAGCGCCAGCACGCCCATCACGCTGGCCACGGACAAGCACAGGAAGACGTCGAACCCGCGGCTGCGGATGGCCAGGCCCACGGGGCCGGAGGGCGACACGGCCCGCCAGACTCCGGCCACGGCGAGGGTCGCGGCGATCGTCAGCGAGCCGAGCCGCGCGCCGACCGTCATACCGAGCAGCACGGCCAGGACGATGCCGGCCAGGACGACGAGGATCGCCGGCACGGGGCTGCGCACCGGACGTGCCCCGGCGTGCGGGGCGGCGTCGACGGCGTGCCAGTGCGGCTGCGCGCGGGCGTCGGCATCAGGGACCACGGCTTCGAGCCTACCTGCCACGGGACGCTCGCCGGCCCGCGCTAGCGTGGGTCCGTGCTGCCTGACGCCTCCCCCACCCCTCGTTCCGTCGTCGTGGTCGGCGCCGGTCTCGCCGGTGCCCGGACGGTCGGCGCGCTGCGCGACCACGGGTTCGACGGACCGGTCACCCTGCTGGGCGACGAGGGCGTCCCCCCGTACGACCGTCCCCCGCTGTCCAAGGAGCTCTTCGCGCGCCCCGAGCCGGCCTGGCTCTCCGGGGAGCTCGACACCGACGTGACCGAGCTCGCCGACGCCCGGCTGGCCGCGCGTGCGACCGCCCTGGACGTCCGGGACGACGGCGTGCGGGTCAGCACCGACGACGGGGACGTGACGGCGGACGCGGTGGTGCTCGCCGTCGGCTCCCGCGCGGTCTCCCCCTGGGCCGACGCCCTGACGCTCCACTCCGCCGCGGACGCGGACCGGCTGCGCGACAGGCTCCGGCCCGGCAGCCGGCTCGTCGTGGTCGGTGCCGGCTGGGTCGGGGCAGAGGTCGCCGGGGTCGCCGCCGCCCGGGGCGTCGACGTGACGGTCGTCGAGGCGGCGGCCGCCCCGCTGGAGCGCCAGCTCGGCGACGTCGGGGCGCGGACGGTGCCGTGGTACGCCGAGGCGGGGGTGGGCCTCCGGCTCGCGACCCCGGTCCTGGACGTGGACGCCGGCGGGGTCCGGACGGCCACGGGGCGCCTCGGCGCCGACGTCGTCCTGGCCGCCGTCGGTGCCCGCCCGGCGACCGCGTGGCTCGAGGCCTCCTGGCCCGACCTCGCCCTGACGGCGGACGGACGGGTCCCGGTGGACGGTGCAGGCCGGTGGCGCTCCGACGCCGCGCCGGAGCTCCGGCAGCGCGTGTGGGCGGTCGGCGACTGCGCCGCCCGCCCGCACCCGGTGTTCGGCACGGTCCCCGGCGGGCACTGGAGCAGCGCGCTGACCGATCCCGACGCCACCGTGCGCGAGCTCCTGGCACTGCCCGCCGTCCCGCACCCGCCGGCGCCGTACGTGTTCTCGCAGCAGCTCGGGCACGACCTCGCGTTCTTCGGCGTGCGGCACGGTGACGAGGACGTCGTGGTCCGGCCGCTGGGGGCGGGCTGGGCCGCGCTGTACCTCGCCCCGGGGGCCGGGCCGCGACGGGTGCTCCGCGCGGCCGTGGTCGCCGACTCGCCGCGCGACGTCGGCGGTCTGCGCCGCCTGCTGGGCGGGGCGGGCGCGGTCGAGGTGGACCTCGACCGCGCCGCGGACCCGGCCGTGCGCTGGCGTGACCTGCCCCTGTAGTCAGTGCGCGAAGTGGCGGGTCCCCGTGAGGTACATGGTCACGCCGGCCGCCTGTGCGGCCGCGACGACCTCCTCGTCGCGGATCGATCCGCCGGGCTGGACGACGGCGCGCACCCCGGCGTCGAGCAGCACCTGCAGGCCGTCGGCGAACGGGAAGAACGCGTCGGAGGCCGCGACCGCGCCGCGGGCCCGCTCGGCGCCGTCCGCGAGGGTGTTGGCGCGCTCGACGGACAGGCGGCAGGAGTCCACGCGGTTGACCTGCCCCATGCCGATGCCGACGGCCGCGCCGTCGTGGGCGAGCAGGATCGCGTTGGACTTGGCCGCCCGGACCGCGCGCCAGGCGAACACCAGGTCCGCGAGCGTGGCGTCGTCGGCCGCCTCACCGGCGGCGAGCGTCCAGGACGCCGGGTCGTCGCCGTCGGCCTGGAACCGGTCGACCTCCTGGACGAGCAGACCGCCCGAGACGGGACGCATCTCGACGGCGGCGGGGGTGGCCCCAGCGTCGATCGTCAGCAGGCGCACGTTCTTCTTGGCCTGCAGCACCTCGAGGGCCGCGGGCTCGAACCCGGGGGCCACGACGACCTCGGTGAACACCGGGGCGATCTGCTCGGCCGCGGCCCTCGTGACCACGCGGTTGGCCGCGACGACGCCGCCGTAGGCGGAGACCGGGTCGGTCGCGTGGGCGCGCGCGTGCGCCTGGGCGACGTCGGCGCCGACGGCGATGCCGCACGGGTTGGCGTGCTTGATGATGGCCACCGCCGGCTCGGCGTGGTCGTGCGCTGCCCGCCAGGCGGCGTCGGCGTCGACGTAGTTGTTGTAGCTCATCGCCTTGCCGTGGAGCTGGGTGGCCTGCGCCAGGCCGACCGTGCCGTCGGTCCGGCCGTACAGCGCTGCCCGCTGGTGCGGGTTCTCGCCGTAGCGCAGCACGTCGCTGCGTTCCCAGGTGGCGCCGGTGACGTCGGGCAGCCCCGACTCGACGGCGGCCTCGTCCGGTGCGTACACCGAGGCGAACCACGACGAGACGGCGACGTCGTACGCCGCGGTGTGCGCGAACGCCGCCGCTGCGAGCCGCTTGCGCTGGGCGAAGGTGAAGCCGCCGTCCCGGACGGCCGCGGCGACGTCGTCGTACCGCGCGGGGTCGACGACGACGGCGACGCTCGGGTGGTTCTTCGCGGCGGCCCGGACCATGGAGGGGCCGCCGATGTCGATCTGCTCGACGACGTCGTCCGGCGCGGCACCCGAGGCGACCGTCTCGGCGAACGGGTAGAGGTTCACCACGACGAGCTCGAAGGTGTCGATCTCCAGCTCGGCGAGCTGGCGCAGGTGGTCCTCCTTGCGGGTGTCCGCGAGGATGCCGGCGTGCACGCGGGGGTGCAGCGTCTTGACGCGGCCCTCGAGGCACTCGGGGAACCCGGTCAGCTCCTCGACGCGCGTCACGGGGACGCCCGCGTCGGCGATGCGTGCCGCCGTGGACCCGGTCGACACGAGCTCGACGCCCGCGGCGTGCAGGGCGGTGGCGAGCTCGGTGAGCCCGGACTTGTCGTAGACGCTGAGCAGCGCGCGGCGGACGGGTCGCCGGGCGTCGTCGGCGAGCTGGACGTCGGGGGACGTGGGGGCACCGGACATCGTGGTGGTCTCCTCGGGTGTGGCCTTCGCGGAAACCCTGGCACCCAGGCGGGCGGCGCGCACGGTGGTCCGTCCCGACGCCGTGCACGCCGGTCGGATCGGCCGCTCCCCGGTGGTTGTCCACCTTCGCCAGTCACGACCGGGGCCGATCCTACCGGCCGGGGGCCGTCACCTTCATCCCGAGGAGCTGCCAGGCACGCTGCGCGTAGCGCTCCCGGTCGGCCGCGGGTCGGCGGGTGAGCGCGGCGGCGACCATCTCGACGCCGAGGAGGACGTCCTCGACGGTGGTCCCCGGCCGGACGTCGCCGTCGGCGAGCGCCCGGTCGAGCCGGGAGCCGAGGACGTCGGCGGTGCGGTCCCGCAGGTCGACGAGCCGGGGGTCGGGGCGCGACTCGGGCGATGCCGTCGCGAGGTCGATGCTGACCACGGACTCGATGGCGTGCCGGGTGACCAGGCCCAGGAGGTCCGCGAGGGTCACCTCGGGGTCGTTCGCGATCTCCTCGACGGTGCTGACCTGCTCCTCGAAGAGGGCGAGCACCAGCGCGATCCGGTCGGGGAAGTGGCGGTAGAGGCTCCCCTGCCCCACACCGGCCCGGCGGGCGACGGCGTTGAGCGGCGCATGGGCCCCGTGCTCGGCGAAGATCTCCCGCGCCGCCGCGAGGAGCGCCGCCCGGTTGCGCGCGGCCGCCCGGGGGCCCGCGTTCGCCCTCCGCGAGGCCTCGCCCGCCTGTGTGCTCACGGTGCTACTTTAGGTGGAAAGAACCGGACAGGCGTGTCCGGTGCGATCCGGAGGAAGTGCGTCACCATGTCCGACCTGACCCTGAAGAACACCGTCGCGCAGTGGCTCGCCGACCCCGTCGGGGAGCAGGCGCTCACCGAGATGCTGACGGAGGCCGGCGCGAGCGTCGGCTCGCTCGCACCGGCCCGTCGGCTCAGCCTCGCCAAGCTCGTGAAGCTGTCACGCGGCAAGTTCTCCGTCCAGGCTGCCGAGGCCCTCGTCGCCCGCGCCGCGGAGCTGCGGGCGGCCGGAGCCGACGCGCCCGCGACGGCCGAGGCCGACGGCGACGGCGACGGTGCGGACGTGACCGCAGCGGCGGCCGGGAGCACCGGCAGCCCCGAGCCCGCCGAGTGGGTCGAGCACATCTCTGCCGGACGCTTCACGGGCCAGACCGTCGTCGTGACGGGAGCAGCCTCCGGCATCGGCCGCGCCACAGCCTCTCGCGTGGCACGCGAGGGTGGCCGCGTCGTCGCCGTCGACATGACCCGGGCCGGGCTGGACGAGCTCGTGGCGGAGACCGAGCTCCCGGCGGGGGCGACGATCGTCACCGTCGTCGCGGACATCACTGACGACGCCGGCGTCGCCCGCATCGTCGAGGCCGCCGGCGACCGGGTCCACGCCCTGGCGAACGTCGCCGGGATCATGGACCGGTTCGCGGCGGTGCACACCGTCGACGACGCGACGTGGGAGAAGGTGTTCGCGGTCAACGTCACCGGCACGATGAAGCTCATGCGCGCGGTCGTCCCCGGCATGCTCGCGGCCGCCGAGGGCCGGATCGTCAACGTCGCCTCGGAGGCGGGCCTGCGCGGGTCGGCGTCCGGCGCGGCCTACACGGCGTCCAAGCACGCGGTGGTGGGCCTGACCAGGAACGCGGCCTTCATGTACACCGGCACGGGGGTGCGGGTGAACGCCGTCGCCCCGGGCGGGGTGGCCACCGGGATGCAGCCGCGGGACGTCGACGAGTTCGGCATGGGCCGGGTCCGGTCGGCGATGGGGATCATGGCGGACATCGCGATGCCGGAGCAGCTCGCGGCGTCGATCACGTTCCTGCTGTCAGCCGACTCCACGAACGTCAACGGTCAGGTCGTCGCCTCCGACGGCGGGTGGTCCGCCGCCTGACCCCCGGGTGTTGTGGGCGCGAAATCTGGGGTGAAAATCCGCCCCTACGGTGCATTTCGGGCCAGATTTCGCGCCCACAACGTCGCGTCAGGGGCCGACGACGGCCTGTCGCCCCTCGACACGCAGCCCCTCGCGCGCGATGCGCCCCACGGTCTCCACGAGCAGCGACCGCTCGGCGACCTTGATGCGCTCGTGCAGGGTCTCCTCGTCGTCGCCGTCCAGCACGGGCACCGCCGTCTGGGCGATGATCGGCCCGGTGTCGACGCCGTCGTCGACCACGTGGACCGTGCAGCCGGTGACCCTGACCCCGTAGGCGAGGGCGTCCCGGACGCCGTGCGCCCCCGGGAACGCCGGCAGCAGCGCCGGGTGGGTGTTCACGACCCGGCCGGGGAACTGCTCGAGGAACGTCGGGGCGAGGATGCGCATGAACCCGGCGAGGACCACGTGGTCGGGCTGGAACACCGCCACGGCCTCGCCGAGCCCGCGGTTCCACGCGGCGCGGTCCGCGAAGTCTCCCGGGGCCACCACGACGGACGGCACGCCGGCCCGGCGAGCCAGCTCGAGCACCCCGGCCCCGGGCTTGTCGGAGACGACGCCGACGACGCGCGCCCCGTAGGCGGCATCGTCGTGGGCGGCGAGCAGCGCCGCGAGGTTGGAGCCTCCGCCCGAGGCCAGCACGACGAGACGCGCACCGGGCGCAGGGTCGACAGGGTGTCCGGAAGGGGTCTGCACGGCCCCCACCCTACGTCGCGGGGCCGCCGCCGTCCCCGCGCCGCCACCGTTCCCGCAGGTGGCACCCCACGAGCACGACGGTGGCGCCTCCACCGATCTCCGCGGCGACGAGGCCGCCCGTGACCCACGCGTCGGCACCCACGACGGCGAGAGCGTCCCCGCCGACGGAGCCGCCGGCCGCCCACTGCAGCCCGAGGGTCAGCGCCCCCGCGGCGAGCGTCGCACCCCCGGCGATCCAGGCGATGTCGCGGGGCCGGACCAGGCCCGGTTCGAGGCGCTGCCACGCGAACCAGCCACCGACGGCTCCGCACGCCACGACCAGCACCGGCGCCCAGGCCGCGGCCGGCGTCGACCAGGACTCGCCGGGCAGGACGCCCAGCAGGGGCACGGCCGGCAGCGCGGCCGCCTCGGTCGTCGCCGTGGAGAAGGTGCTGCCCTCTCCCACCACGAACCCCGGCCCGGCGATCCACGCCGTCGCCCACACCACGAGGTTGGGCACCAGCGCCGCCTGCCCGAGACCGAGGAGCACCGCGCCGAGGCCGCTTGCCCCGAGGCCGGCGGCCACCAGCGACGTCGTCTCGCGCCCCAGCACCACCCACGCGGCGACGAGGAGGCCGCCGAGCCCCACGAGCAGCGCCACGCCGACGACGGCGGCCCGCATCCCCAGGCGGAGGGTGTCGGGCAGGTAGGGATTCATCCGCGGCGCGAGACCGGCGAGCAGCGGGCCGTCGGGCGCCGAGAACATGCCCAGCGCGAGCCCGCCCCCGCCGACGACCAGCCCGCCGACGACGGCGGCGCCCACCTGGACGACGACGTCCAGCGCCCCGCTGGCGGCAGCCGTCCCGCCCGCCACGTCCAGGGCGATCGCGAGGGTCGTGGTCACCGCCGTGTAGGTCAGCGTGCCCGCGACCCACGCCGCGAGCGTCGGCACCGCGGACCGCTTGGCCGCCACGTGCAGGGAGAACAGGGCCAGCGCGGTGATGCCGAGGGGAACCACGGTCACCGTCGCCCCGGCCGCTGACAACGGCACCCCGTGGCCGAGCAGCCACAGACCCGTCGCGACGGCGACGCCGGCGCCGAGCCCGCCGTCGACCCCGGAGGCCGAGGGTGCGTCGAGGACGGCGACCACGGCGAGCAGGCCCACGACGGCGTACGACAGACCGATCGCCTGCACCGCCGCCCAGACCCCGCTCGAGCCGAGCGCGAACCGTTCCCGCAGCCGACCCGGCGCGGGCTGCTCGACGACGGGGGCGGTTCCGGTCCGGGGCGCTGCACTCACGCGCTCATCGTCCCCCGCGGCCGGGGCGACGTCGTCGTCCCACGCCGGGCCCCGCCCTGCCGGGACGCTCCGGCGACGACGACGCCCGCCCGGTCCGGGGTTCCGGACGGGGCGGGCGTCGGTCGTGCGGCGCGGTGCTCAGGCGTTCTGCAGGATCTCCCGCATGAGCTCGGCCGTCTCGGACGGCGTCTTGCCGACCTTGACGCCGACGGCCTCGAGGGCCTCCTTCTTGGCCTGCGCGGTGCCGGCCGAGCCGGACACGATCGCGCCGGCGTGGCCCATCGTCTTGCCCTCGGGGGCGGTGAAGCCCGCGACGTAGCCCACGACCGGCTTGGTGACGTGGTCCTTGATGTAGGCCGCGGCACGCTCCTCGGCGTCGCCGCCGATCTCACCGATCATGACGATCGCCTTGGTCTCCGGGTCGTTCTCGAAGGCCTCCAGCGCGTCGATGTGCGTGGTGCCGACGATCGGGTCGCCGCCGATGCCGATGGCCGTGGAGAACCCGAAGTCCTTCAGCTCGTACATCATCTGGTACGTCAGCGTGCCCGACTTCGACACCAGGCCCACGGGGCCCTTGCCGGTGATCGTGTGCGGGGTGATCCCGGCGAGCGACTCGCCCGGCGTGATGATGCCCGGGCAGTTCGGGCCGATCATGCGGGTCTTCTTGCCCTGCAGGTAGGCCCACACCTCGGCCGTGTCCTGCACCGGGACGCCCTCGGTGATGACCACGATGAGCGGCATCTCCGCGTCCACGGCCTCGATCGCCGCGTCCTTGGTGAAGGCGGGCGGCACGAACAGCACGGAGACGTTCGCCCCGGTCTCGGCCATCGCCTCCTTGACGGTGCCGAAGACGGGCAGCGTGACGGGGTTCCCGTCGTGGTCCTTGTGCTCGACCGTGGTGCCGGCCTTGCGGGCGTTGACGCCGCCCACGATCTGCGCGCCCGAGTCGAGCATCAGGGCGGTGTGCTTGGCACCCATCCCGCCGGTGATGCCCTGGACGATGATCTTCGAGTCGGAGTTGAGGTAGATCGACATGGCTGTTGTGTCTCTGCTTTCGACGTCGTCTCGGGGGCGATCAGGCCGCGGCGGCCTTGGCGGCGGCCGCGTCCGCGCCACCGTCCATGGTCTCGGCCAGGGTCACCAGCGGGTGGGCGGCGTCGGCCAGGATCTGGCGGCCGAGCGCGACGTTGTTGCCGTCCAGGCGGACGACGAGCGGCTTGGTGGCCTCGTCGCCGAGGATCTCCAGCGCACCGACGATGCCCTTGGCGACCTCGTCGCAGGCGGTGATGCCGCCGAACACGTTGACGAACACCGACTTGACCTGCGGGTCGTGGAGGATGACGTCCAGACCGTTGGCCATCACCTGGGCGTTCGCGCCGCCGCCGATGTCCAGGAAGTTGGCGGGCTTGACGCCGCCGTGCTCCTCGCCGGCGTAGGCGACGACGTCGAGGGTGCTCATGACGAGACCCGCGCCGTTGCCGATGATGCCGACCTCACCGTCGAGCTTGACGTAGTTGAGGCCGTTGGCCTTGGCCTTGGCCTCGAGCGGGTCGGCCGACGCCTTGTCCTCGAGCTCCGCGTGGTCCGGGTGCCGGACCTCGGAGGCGTTCTCGTCGAGGGTCACCTTGCCGTCGAGCGCGATGATCTCGCCGTCCTCGGTGCGGACCAGCGGGTTCACCTCGACCAGGGTGGCGTCCTCGGCCGTGAAGACGGTCCACAGCTTTCGGATCGCGTCGGCGACGGGGGCCTTGAGCTCGTCGGCGAAGCCGGCGGCGTCGACGATCTCGGCAGCCTTGGCCTCGTCGATGCCGACGATCGGGTCGACCGCGACCTTGGCGAGCGCCTCGGGGCGCTCGACGGCGAGCTGCTCGATCTCCATGCCGCCCTCGACCGAGCACATCGCCAGGTAGTTGCGGTTCGAACGGTCCAGGAGCACCGAGAAGTAGAACTCCTCGGCGATCTTGGCGCCGGCCGCCACCATCACCCGGTGGACGGTGTGGCCCTTGATGTCCATGCCGAGGATCTCCTCGGCCTTCTGCGCCGCCTCCTCGGGCGAGTGCGCCAGCTTCACGCCGCCGGCCTTGCCGCGGCCGCCGGTCTTGACCTGGGCCTTGACGACGACGGTGCCGCCGCCGAGCTTCTCTGCACCTGCGCGAGCCTCTTCCGGGGTCGTCGCGACGACGCCCCCGAGCACGGGCACGCCGTGCTTCTCGAAGATGTCGCGAGCCTGGTATTCGAACAGGTCCACCCTGCTGCGTCCTTCCATCGGTGTGAGCCCCTGGGTCGGCAGAGGCCGGCCTGAGCGATGTCTCGACGTCAAGACATCTTGTCCAGAGTAGCCCTCCCCCGCTCGGCGGCGGTACGCCCCGGGGGAAATCCCGACGGGACCGTGACCGATTCCACAGCCCGCCGACGGTGGCCGAGTCCGTCAACCTCGGTTGACAAACGGTGCGAGCGTCAACGAAGGTTGACGCATGACGGAACAGACGCTCGCCGCGGCGTCCGGTGGCGATCCCACGCAGGGACTGCGAGCCGTGCGGTCGCTCCGAGAGCTCGCCGACCGGCTCGAGACGCTGCAGGTCCGCCGCGCCCGCGAGCTCGGCTGGTCGTGGCAGGAGATCGCCGACCAGCTCGGCGTCAGCAAGCAGGCGGTCCACAAGAAGCACGGGAGGCAGTGATGTTCGAGAGGTTCAGCAAGGAAGCGCGCGCCGTCGTCGTCGCGGCCCAGACGGTGGCGCGCGAGGCCTGCTCGCCGGCCGTCGACACCCGGCACGTCCTCGTCGCGCTCGCCGGCTCCCCCGGCGCGGCCGCGGCGGGGCTGCACGACGCCGGCCTGGAACCCGCCGCCGTCGCCCGGACGGTGCGCGACGACGTCGAGGCCGGCGCGCTCGACGCCGAGGCGCTCTCCTCGATCGGCATCGACCTCGACAGCGTGCGCCGGGAGACCGACGCGACGTTCGGCCGGGGTGCGCTCGCCCGTGCCGGCCGCCGAGCCCGCACGGGCCACGTGCCCTTCGCGCCGGAGGCGAAGAAGGCGCTCGAGCTCGCCCTGCGAGAGACGGTCCGGCTCGGTGACAAGGGCATCGACGGCAGCCACCTGCTGCTCGGGATCCTGCGCGCCGACTGCTCCGGCGGGCGCGCGCTGGAGCGGGCGCTGCACGGCGCGGGCACCGACGTGGCCGCCCTGCGCGCCACCGTCGAGCAGCGCCGCCGGGCGGCCTGACACCGGCGGCTTGACACCGGCGGCCCGAGACGGGCGGCCCGGGTGCCCGCGGCGGCCCGAGACGGGCGGCCCGGGTGCCCGCGGCGGCGCGGACGGTCGGGTCAGAGCTTGGTGACCGGGGTGAAGCGCAGCAGCAGGCGCTTCGTCCCGTCGGCACCGAAGTCGATCTTCGCCACGGCGTTGCGGCCGGCACCCTCGAGGGACACGACCGTGCCGAGCCCGTAGGCGTCGTGGGTCACGCGGTCGCCGACGTCCAGCGAGGGGATGTCCGAGTCGTCGCGGGGCGTCGCCGACCCGAAGCTCGCGCCGCCCGACGACGGAGCGCCCGCCCGGGCAGACCGGGTCGCGGACGCGCGGCGCTCGCCCGACGACGTCGTGGTCACGCGGCCGGCCCGCGGGCCGCCGTACCCGCCGCCCCAGGCGGACGCGCCGCGTCGCAGCGACTGCGTGGCGGACTCGGCCCGCCGCCAGTCCCACAGCTCGTCCGGGATCTCGTCGAGGAACCGGCTGGGCGGGAACTCGTTCGCCATGCCCCACGCGGAGCGTGTGCCCGCCCGGGAGATGTACAGCCGCTCCCGGGCGCGGGTGATCCCCACGTAGGCGAGACGCCGCTCCTCGGCGAGCTCGGCGTCGTCGTGCAGGGACCGCATGTGCGGGAACGTGCCGTCCTCCATCCCCGTGAGGAACACCACGGGGAACTCCAGGCCCTTCGCCGTGTGCAGCGTCATGAGCGTGATGACGCCCGGGTCCTCCTGCGGCTCCTCGTCGTGCTCGTGCTCGGCGCCGCCGTCCGCGACGTCCTCGTCGGGGATCTGGTCGGCGTCGGCCACCAGGGAGACCCGCTCCAGGAAGTCGGCCAGGTCCCCCTCGGGGTCCATCTCGGTGAACTCCGCCGCGACGGCGTGCAGCTCGGCCAGGTTCTCCACGCGCGACGCGTCCTGCGGGTCGTCGCTCGCCCGGAGCTCGGCGAGGTAGCCGGTGCGGTCCAGGACCGCACCGAGGATCTCCGCCGGGGCGCCGCCGTCGTCCACGAGCGCCCGCAGCTCGCCCATCATCGCGGCGAAGACGCGCAGCGGCTTGAGCGAGCGGGTCGTCATCCCGGGGATCTCGTCGACGCGCTCGAGAGCCGCCCCGAACGAGATCCGCTCGGCGTCCGCGAAGCCCGCCACGAGCGACTCGGCGCGGTCGCCCAGGCCCCGCTTCGGCACGTTGAGGACCCGACGCAGGTTGACGTCGTCGTCCGGGTTGGCCAGCGCCCGCAGGTAGGCGACGGCGTCCTTGACCTCCCGGCGTTCGTAGAAGCGCGTCCCGCCGACCACCTTGTAGGGCAGGCCGACACGGATCAGCACCTCCTCCAGCGCCCGGGACTGGGCGTTGGTCCGGTAGAAGATGGCGACGTCGCCGGGCCGCACACCGTGGCTGTCGCCGAGACGGTCGATCTCCTCGGCGACGAACCGCGCCTCGTGGTGCTCGTCGTCGGCCACGTAGCCGACGACCTTCGCCCCGGCCCCCGCGTCCGTCCACAGCCGCTTCGGCTTGCGGCCCGGGTTGCGCGAGATGACCTCGTTGGCCGCCGACAGGATGTTCTGCGTGGACCGGTAGTTCTGCTCGAGCAGGATCGTCGTGGCGTCCGGGTAGTCCTCCTCGAACTCCACGATGTTGCGGATCGTGGCGCCGCGGAAGGCGTAGATCGACTGGTCCGCGTCACCCACGACGGTGAGCTCGGCCGGGTCCAGCCCGGCCACGTCGTCCGGACCACCGGTGCCGTCGGGCGCCCCGCCCGCGGCGCTCCCCGGCTCGCTCCTCGCGGGGACGCCGGTGAGCTCCCGCACCAGCACGTACTGCGCGTGGTTCGTGTCCTGGTACTCGTCCACCATGACGTGCCGGAACCGGCGGCGGTAGTGCTCCGCCACGGCGGGGAAGGCCTGCAGCAGGTGGACCGTCGTGGCGATGATGTCGTCGAAGTCCAGCGCGTTCGCCTGCGCCAGCCGCGCCTGGTAGCGACGGTAGACGTCGGCGAGCACCGCGTCGAACTCGACCGCCCCGGCGTCGGCGAGGCCACCGCCGGCCAGCGCGCGCTCCCGCCAGCCGTCGGGCGTGACGTCGCCGCCCGCCTGCTGGGCGTAGGTGTCGGGATCGATCAGCTCGTTCTTCAGGTCGCTGATCCGGTGCGCGAGCGAGCGGGCCGGGTACTTCTTGGTGTCCAGGTCCAGCTCGCGGCACACGAGCGTGATGAGCCGCTGGGAGTCCGCGGCGTCGTAGATCGAGAAGCTCGACCGCAGCCCGAGGGTCGTGGCCTCGCGGCGCAGGATCCGCACGCACGCGGAGTGGAACGTCGAGACCCACATGCGGCTCGCCGCCGGGCCGACGAGCTGCGCCACGCGCTCGCGCATCTCCGCCGCGGCCTTGTTGGTGAACGTGATCGCCAGGATCTGGCCCGGGTGGGCGCGTCGCGTGGCGAGCAGGTGGGCGATGCGGTGGGTCAGCACCCGTGTCTTGCCGGACCCGGCCCCCGCCACGATGAGCAGCGGCGAACCCGCGTGCACGACGGCGGCACGCTGGTTCGGGTTGAGGCCCTCCAGCAGGGCGTCCGCCGCCGCGTTCTCCGCCGTCTCGCGCCGGCCCTGCCGCTCCGACCCGACCGGCTGCGCCCAGTCCGGGGCGCCGTCGTCGTCCCACCGCGGCGCGGTCCGGGGCAGGCGGGCGGTGTCGTCGGACGGCGGAGCGTCGAAGCCGGGCAGCGAGAGGCTGTCGAAGAGAGAGGTCATCGTGGACCAAGCGTAGGTGCCGGCGCCGACATCGCGGGACCTGCGCAGGACGACGGAGCCGCCCTCCGCTACTGTCGCGCCATGGATCCCGTGGTCCGCGGCCCCGACCTGCTGCGGAGCCCCTCGCACCTGGTCAACCCGGCCACGGTCGGTGGCGCGGTCGCCGTCGCCGTCGGCCTCGTGCTCGTGCTGGTCCCGGCCATCTCCGTCGGGCTGACCGAGACCGTCGTGGGCCTCGGCCTGCTCGTCGCGGGGGTGAACGACTGGTGGAACGTCGGGCGGCGCCGTCAGGCCCGTGCGACGGCCCGCGCCGCCGCTCTGCTGCGTGGCCTCGCGTCGCTGGTGCTGGCCGGGGTCTTCCTGCTCTCCGGACGCGACGCGCTCACCGCGACCCTGCTGCTCGGCGGCGCCTACCTGCTGTTCCGCAGTCTCGTCACGCTCCTGCTGGCCCTCTTCAGCCGGGACCGGGACCGCCGCGCGCCGCGGTACGCGAGCGGCGGGATCGGGCTGGTGCTCGGTGCGCTCGTGATCGCCGCGCCGGAAGTCATCGTGGACTGGTTCACCGTCACGCTGGGCCTGACGGCACTGTGCGGCGGAGCCGTGACGCTCGCCTACGGGTACCGCGTCGCGGCCGGCCTCGTGCCCGCGCCCGAGGGCATGTACCCGTCGCTCACCGAGATCCTGTGGTCCTGGGTGGAGCACGTCGACGTCGGGACCCAGCGGCGCACCCTGCTGGCCGAGCAGCTCTACCTCGAGCGGCCTGAACGGGCGGCGAAGCAGGTGGCGTGGTGGACCATGCTCGTGCTGAGCGTGTGCATCGCCACCCTCGCCGTGCTCCAGGACTCCACCGCCGTCGTCATCGGCGCGATGCTCGTCGCACCGCTGATGACGCCGATCCTCGGGCTCGCCGCTGCCGTGGTCAGCGGCTGGCCACGCCGGGCGATCGGCTCCCTGGTGCTCATCGTGGCGGGCGCGACGGTCGCCGTGGTCATCGCGTTCGTCATCGCGTCGTGGGTGCCGGCCGTGGTGCCGTTCGACACGAACAGCCAGATCAGCTCGCGCGTGGACCCGACGCTCCTCGACATGCTCGTGGCGGTGGCGGCCGGTGCGGCCGGGGCGTTCGCCACCGTCGACCGCCGCGTCGCGCCGTCGATCGCGGGGGTCGCGATCGCCGTCGCCCTGGTGCCACCGCTGTCCGTGGTGGGGGTCGCGCTGAGCGCGGGACGGCCGGGGGACGCCGCCGGCGCCCTGCTGCTGTTCTCGACCAACTTCGTGTCGATCGTGCTGTCCGCCTCGGTGGTGTTCGTCCTCGCGGGCCTGACGAACGCCCACCGCCTGCGCCGTGACGCCCGGCGGGTGCTGCTCACCCTCACGCCGTTCGTCGCGGCGGCCCTGCTGATCCTCTTCCCGCTGCTGCTGACCACCGACGGCCTGCTCTCCACGTCGGCGGACGAGCGGGCGGCGCAGACCGCCGTGAGCGACTGGCTCGGCGACGACCCCGCGCTCAGCACGACCGACGTGGCCGTCACCGACGCCACCGTGACGGTCGGGCTGGCGGGGTCCGCGGACGACCTGCCGCCGCTCGAGGAGCTGCAGTCGGCCCTCGACGACGCGCTGGACGGCAGCTACGCCGTCGAGGTCGCCGTCACCCCCGTGGTGACGCAGCGCCTGCCGGCGTCCGGCTGAACCGGGCGGCCGGCACCGCTCACGCCGCTCGCCGCCGCAGGCGCATGGGGACGTGCGGGATGTCGTCCTCCAGGTACTCCGGGCCGTCGACGGCGAACCCGAACGTCCCGTACCAGCCGGCCAGCGGGGCCTGCGCGCCCAGCACCACGTCCGCCTCGGGGGCGGCGGCCGACGCCGCGGCGAGCGCCGCGCGCATCAGCTCGCCCGACGCGCCGGTCCCCCGCACGTCCGGGTGGCACACGACGCGGCCGATGCGCTGGACCTCGCCGTCGTCGAGGACCCGGGCGGTGCCGACCACCCGGTCGTCGTCCAGCAGGACCACGTGCCGGGTGTCGGCCTCGAGGTCCCGGCCGTCGAGGTCCGGGTAGGGGCAGTCCTGCTCGACGACGAACACGTCCTGGCGCAGCCGCCAGACGCCGTAGGCGGTGCGGGGGTCGAGCGCCTCGAAGGCCTGGGTCAGGGTGTGCACGGCGCCATGATCACACGCGCGCCGGGTGCCCTGGTCAGGTGACGACGAGGCCGACGACCCATACCCCGGTCGCCAGCAGCCCGCCGAGCAGCTGCACGCCGATGGTGATGGCGGTGGCCTGCAGCGCGGCGACGGTGGCGCGCCAGGCGGCCCGGGCGTCCCGGCGACGCAGGTACTCCATCACCAGCACCGCGAGCGTGAAGAACAGGAACAGCCCCACCACGGGGACGACGAAGAACCCGACGATGCCGGCCAGGCCCCCGACCGCGAGGGTCGACCACGGCACCTCGGCGCGGCGCATGTGGCGTCCCGCCAGCAGCCACTGGGCGGCCTCCGCGACGACGATCAGCAGCGCCGCGACGGCGAAGCAGACCCAGGCTGCGGTACCGCCGGTGGCCCAGGCCCACACCAGCACCGCGCCGAGCACCAGGGCGTTGCCCGGCAGGACCTGGACGACGATGCCGACCAGCCCGACGGCGATCGCCAGGCCGACGAGGACCTCTCCGAGCATGCTCATCGGGCGCGTCCGCCCGGGGCGGGGGCCGGCGTCGTGCCGGGGCCGGTCACCAGAAGACGGCGACGACGATGTTGACGAGCGTCAGGGCACCGATCGTGTGCTTGAGGGCGGGGCTGACGGCGCCCGTCCCGTTGTCCGCCTTGCTCCCCTGCCGCTTGGCGACGAACGCCAGGACCGTGATGATCAGGGCGACGGTCAGCTTGACGCCGATCTTCGCCATCGAGGGACCGCCGTCGTCCCACATCCCGCTCATCTCCGCGGTGCCGACCATGAGGATGCCCGCGACCAGCGCCGTCGCCGCACCGTGGAAGACCCCGCGGTAGAGCCCGGGGCTGCGCATCGAGGCGAGGTAGCCGCCGAGGACGATCGCCCACCCGACGAAGTGCAGCACGGTGAAGACGTTGTAGAGGAATTCCATGGGCGACAGCCTATCCGCGGGGTGGTCCGTGCCGAGACCGCCCCGTCCGTCGTCAGGGGACGCCGGCGCCGGGCGCCGAGGCCCGGCTCGTCTCACCCTGTGGCGTTCGTCCCAGCATGCGGACCCGGGGTTTCGCGAGGTGGGCATCCCGGGTTAGATTCCTCGGCATGACCACGGCCGCGCCCCGCTCCCTCACGACCACCCGTCGTGGGATGTCGGCGCGCCCCTGCCTGCGCATGCGCATGTGCAGCTGTCAGTGCTGCTGTCGCTGATCGCGCCCCACCTCAGCCCCACCCGCACCCGCGGACCTGAGCACCGGCGCGCGCCGTCGGTCTCGGCCCACCCCTGCTGAGCCTTCGTCGTCGCGCGTCCCGCCCCCGAGGACCCGAGGAACCCCCAGAGATGACGACGCAGACCACCCCCGCCACGCAGGACCCCGCCGACGCACCCGCGCGCCCCGCTCGTCCGGCCCGCGCCGCGCGGCCGAACGGCCAGTGGAAGATCGACGGCACGACCCCGCTGAACCACAACGAGGAGTTCAAGCAGGAGTCCGACTCCCTCGCCGTGCGCGAGCGGATCGAGAACATCTACGCCCACGAGGGCTTCGACTCCATCGCCGACGACGACCTGCACGGTCGTTTCCGCTGGTGGGGCCTGTACACCCAGCGCAAGCCCGGCATCGACGGCGGCCGGACCGCGACGCTCGAGCCGCACGAGCTCGAGGACCGCTACTTCATGCTCCGCGTGCGCACCGACGGCCAGGCACTCGACCCGGCCGCGCTGCGCGTGCTCGGCGGCATCTCGGCCGACTACGGCCGCGGCAGCGCCGACATCACCGACCGGCAGAACATCCAGTACCACTGGATCGAGGTCGAGAGCATGCCGGACATCTGGCGCCGCCTCGACACCGTGGGCCTGGAGACGACGACCGCCTGCGGCGACTCGCCCCGCGCGTTCCTCGGGAGCCCGGTCGCGGGCGTCGCGGCGGACGAGATCATCGACCCCACCCCGGTGATCCTCGAGATCAAGAAGCGCTACATCGGCGACCCGGAGCTGGCGAACCTGCCGCGCAAGTTCAAGACGGCGATCACCGGGCACCCGAGCCTCGACGTGGTCCACGAGATCAACGACATCTCGCTCGTCGGGGTGCGCCACCCCGAGCTCGGCGCGGGCTACGACCTGTGGGTCGGCGGCGGGTTGTCCACCAACCCGCGGCTCGGCGAGCGGCTCGGCGTGTTCGTCACGGCCGAGCAGGCGCCCGACGTCTGGCACGGCGTCATCCGGATCTTCCGGGACTACGGCTACCGCCGTCTGCGCAACAAGGCTCGTCTGAAGTTCCTGCTCAAGGACTGGGGCACCCAGAAGTTCCGCCAGGTCCTGGAGGACGAGTACCTCGGCTACGCGCTCCCCGACGGTCCCCCGCCCGCACCGGCCACGCGGCCCGGCGACCACGTGGGCGTCCACGAGCAGAAGGACGGTCGGTTCTACGTGGGCGCGGCGCCCGTCGTGGGACGGGTCGGGGGCGGCACGCTCACCGGTCTCGCCGACCTCATCGAGTCCGTGGGCGCGGAGTCCGCCCGGCTCACCGCGCACCAGAAGGTCGTGATCCTCGGGGTGCCCGCCGACCGGGTGGACGACCTGGTCGCCGGCCTGGAGCCCCTCGGCCTGACGGCGCGGCCCAGCCTGTTCCGCCGCTCGACCATCGCCTGCACCGGCATCGAGTACTGCAAGCTGGCCATCGTCGACACCAAGGACACCGCCACGCGCGTGATCGGTGAGCTGGAGGAGCGGCTCGGCGACATCGAGGACCGCCTCGGCAAGCCCATCGAGCTGAACGTCAACGGCTGCCCCAACTCCTGCGCCCGGATCCAGACGGCGGACGTCGGCCTCAAGGGCCAGATCATCACCGTCGACGGCGAGCAGGTGCCCGGCTTCCAGGTGCACCTGGGCGGCGGGCTCGTCGACGAGGGCCGCGAGGCGGGCGAGCTCGGCCGCACCGTGCGCGGGCTCAAGGTCCCGGCCACGGAGGTCGCCGACTACGTCGAGCGCGTCGTGCGCCGCTACGAGTCCGACCGGGACGGCACCGAGACGTTCGCCCAGTGGGCGCACCGGGCGGACGAGGAGGCCCTGCAGTGACCGCCGTCTCCGTCGCCCTCGGGGTCGGCCCGAACGCCAGCGGCGCACCCGCGCCGGCCAGCTCCTCGCTGGCCGGTGCCGCCGCGGCGGCCAAGCGCCGTGCCGCGGAGCGGGAGCAGTCCCGCGCCCGACGCCGCGCACGCGTCGACGGGCGCGAGCGTCGCCGCCGCTCGGACTCCGAGCTGAGCCAGATCGCCGCCCGAGGACGCCGCGAGCTCGGCGGCTCGGGGATCGGCTCGGCGGACGAGGCCTCGGCGCACGAGGTCATCGCGTGGGCCGTCGAGCAGTTCGGCGACTCCCTCGCCGTCGCGTCCTCCATGACCGACTCGGTCCTGGCCGCGCTGGTCAGCGAGCAGCTGCCGTGGGTCGACGTCCTGTTCGGCGACACGGGCTACCACTTCGCCGAGACGCTGGGCACCCGCGACGCGGTCGCGCACCAGCTCGACGTGACGGTCGTGGACGTGCGCCCGCGCCTCAGCGTCGCGGAGCAGGCCGAGGCCTACGGTCCCGACCTGTTCGCCCGCGACCCCGAGGCGTGCTGCCGCATCCGCAAGGTCGAGCCCATGCGGGACATCCTCACGGGCTACGAGGCCTGGGCCACCGGCGTCCGCCGCGCGGACTCCGGCTCGCGCGCCTCGGCCGAGCTCGTCTCCTGGGACGCGTCGAACAACCTGGTGAAGATCAACCCGATCGCCGCCTGGTCGGACGACGAGCTGGTCGGCTACGCGCTGGCCAACGGGCTCACCGTCAACCCGCTCCTGAACGACGGGTACCCGTCGATCGGCTGCGAGCCCTGCACCCGCCGGGTCGCCCCGGGCGAGGACGTCCGCGCCGGCCGCTGGTCCGGCGTGGACAAGTCCGAGTGCGGCCTGCACATCTGAGGCTGCGAGGATCAGCGCTGTGAGCGACCTCTACCCCCTCGGCCTGCGCGTGCGCGGCCGGCTCGTCGTCGTCGTCGGCGGCGGGCCGGTCGCCGCGCGCCGGGTGCGCGGCCTCCTCGACGTCGGTGCCCGGGTGCGCGTCGTCGCGCCCGCGCTCGCCGGTGACCTCGCCGAGCTCGCGGCGGCCGACGCCGTCGAGCACCGCGCACGCGAGTACGCCCCCGGCGACCTCGACGGCGCGTGGCTCGTCCACACCGCGACCGGCGTCCCGGCCGTGGACGCCGCCGTGGCCGACGACGCCGAGGGCCTCCGCACGTTCTGCGTCGTCGCCGCCGACGCCGCGGCCGCCTCCGCCTGGATCCCGGCGTCCGCCACGCTGGCCGAGGAGCAGGTCGTCGTCGCGGTGCACGCCGGCCGCGACCCTCGCCGCGCCGTGCGGCTCCGCGACGGGATCGCGGCCGCGCTCGAGGCGGGCGAGCTGCCGCTGCGCCGGGTCCGTCCGCGCGGTGCGGACGGACCCGGCGCCACGCCGGCTCACCCCGGGCGGGTGGCCCTCGTGGGCGGCGGGCCCGGCGCGCCGGGGCTGGTCACCGGCCGCGGGCGCCGCCTCCTGGCGAGTGCCGACGTCGTCGTCGTGGACCGGCTCGGGCCGCGGTCGCTGCTCGGGACGCTCTCCGACGACGTCGAGGTGATCGACGTGGGCAAGACCGCGGGCAACCACCCCGTGCCGCAGGAGCGCATCAACGAGCTCCTCGTGGAGCACGCGCTGGCCGGGCGCGACGTCGTGCGCCTCAAGGGCGGCGACCCCTACGTGTTCGGGCGCGGCGGCGAGGAGCTGGCCGTCTGCCGCGCGGCGGGGATCGACGTCGAGGTGGTGCCCGGGGTGACGTCGGCCGTCTCGGTGCCCGCCGCCGTCGGCATCCCGGTGACGCACCGCGGCGTCGCCGGCGGGTTCAGCGTGCTCACGGCGCACGAGGCGGTGGCCCACGTCCCCGGAGGGGCCGACCACACGCTCGTGCTCCTCATGGGTGTCACCCGCCTGGCCCGGACGGCGGAGGCGCTCGTCGCCGCCGGACGGCCGGCGTCCACCCCGGTAGCCGTCGTGGAGGACGGCTACGGCCCCCGCCAGCGGGCCACCTTCGGGACCCTGGCGGACATCGCCGGGCGCGCCGCGGACGCCGGGGTGCAGCCGCCGGCCGTCACCGTGGTGGGCGACGTCGTGCGCCTCGCGCCGGGCTGGGCCGCTCACACCGCCGACGACCGGTCCGTGAGCACCTCGTGACACACGGTCACGCGGACGTCACCCCGGTGTTCGATCCGGCGCGTAGCGTGGCGGGCATGGCCGCACCGACACTCCTCGCCATCTCCCACGGCACCTCGTCGCCCGTCGGCGCCGGCGCCGTGGCCACCCTCGTCGACGCCGTCGCCGCACGGCTGGCCGACGAGGCGCCCGTGCACGCCGGGTTCGTCGACGTCCAGCAGCCCGACGTGGCGACCTGCCTCGACGGGCTGCGCCAGGAGAGCACCGTGATCGTGCCGCTGCTGCTCTCCGCGGGCTTCCACGTGCACGTCGACCTGCGCCACGAGATCGACGACGCCGTCGGTGCCGGCATCGACGTGCGCCTCGCCGGTGCCCTCGGCCCGGACCGCCGGCTGATCGACCTGCTCGAACGCCGGCTGACCGAGGCCGGCCTGGCCGCCGGCGACGTCGTCGTGCTCGCCGCCGCCGGCTCCTCGGACGCCCGGGCCGTGACCGACTGCGAGCGCACGGGAGAGCTGCTCGCCGACCGCACCGGGCACCCGGTGAGCGTGGGCTACATCGCCAACGCCACCCCCCGTGTGCCGGACGTCGTCGCGTCGGTGCGGGCGGAGCACCCCGGCGCACGCGTGGTCACGGCGAGCTACCTCATGGCGCCGGGGTACTTCCAGACGCTGGCCGAGAAGGCCGGTGGGGACGTCACCACCGACCCGCTGCTGCCGGCCGACGGCGAGGCGCCCGAGGAGATGGTCGACATCGTGATCGAGCGCTACCGCGCGACCCGCCCGGCCTAGCGGCTCAGAGCAGGCGGCGCGCCGCGGCCCACCGCGTCAGCTCGTTGCGGTTCGACAGCTGGAGCTTGCGCAGCACCGCCGAGACGTGGGTCTCGACCGTCTTGACCGAGATGAACAGGTCGCCCGCCACCTCCCGGTAGGTGTACCCGCGGGCGATGAGCCGCATCACCTCCTGCTCGCGCTTGGAGAGGCGGTCGAGCTCGTCGTCGGCCACCGCGACGTCCCCCGCGGCGGTGCCGAACGCGTCCAGCACGAACCCGGCGAGCCGTGGCGAGAACACCGCGTCCCCCGCGGCCACCCGCACGACCGCGCCGGACAGGTCCGACGCCGAGATGTTCTTCGTGACGTAGCCGCGCGCGCCGGCGCGGATGACGGAGACGACGTCCTCCGCGGCGTCGGAGACCGACAGCGCGAGGAACCGGGTCCCGGCCAGCAGGTCGGCGCACCGCCGCACCACCTCGGCACCACCGCCCCCGCTGCCCCCGGGGAGGTGCACGTCGAGCAGGACGACGGGCGGCTTCTCCGCGTGCACGACGGCGACCGCCTCGTCGACGTCGGCGGCCTCCCCCACCACGCGCACCCGGCCGTCGAGGCTCGCCCGCACTCCCGTGCGGAACATGTGGTGGTCGTCCACCAGGACGACGGGGACAGGGTTCTCGCTCACGGGTGGGCTCCTTCGTCGGCTGTGGTGTCGTGGGTGTCCGCCGCGCCGGCAGCCGGCGGCGCGTCCGGGGTCCCGGCGCTGTGCTCCCGGCCCGCGTCCCGCGGCACGGACAGCCGTACCTCGGTCCCCCACCCGGGCCGGCTGACCACCTCGGCGGTGCCGCCACGACGGCGCACCCGCCCGCAGATGGACTCGCGCACCCCGAACCGGTCCGGGGCGATGTCGTCGAGGTCGAACCCGTCGCCCCGGTCGCGCACGAACACGTCCGCGGCCGCGTCCGTCACCTCGAGGTAGACGGTCACCGGCGGGGCACCGTGCACGACGGCGTTGACGAGGGCCTCGCGCGTGGCCTGCAGCAGCGCGTGGGTCGTGGCGGTCGGCGGGCAGTCCCCGACGGCGACCAGCTCGATCTCGACCGCCCGGCCGTCCTCCACCTCGGCGACGAGGTCGCGCAGGTCCGTCGCCAACGAGGTGCCCGGCGCCTGCCGGTCGTCGTAGAGCCACTCGCGCAGCTCGCGCTCCTGGGCGCGGGCCATGCGCGCGACCTCGTCCGCGTCGTGCGCGCGAGCCCGGATGAGGGCGAGGGTCTGCAGCACGGAGTCGTGCAGGTGCGCGGCGATGTCGGCGCGCTCGGCCTCCCGCTCGCGTGCGGCGCGCTCGTCGCCGAGCTCGCGCACCAGGCGCAGCCACCAGGGCGCCAGCACCAGCGCGACGCCGACCAGCACGGCCAGCGACGCCAGCGTCACGGTGAGCAGCTCGGCCGGGGGCGTGCCCTGCACGAACAGCAGCAGCACGCCCGCCGTGACGAGGACCAGTCCGCCGATCAGCCGCAGCAGCGTGCTGGAGCGCGACGGCGACGCGCCCGTCTCGCGGGAGCGCTGCACGGCGTCGAGCTGGCTCCACGCCAGGCCCGCGCCACCCGCGACGACGAGCAGCGGCAGCCACATCGTCGGCAGGTCCCAGCCCGAACGCAGGGCGACCAGGAGCGCCGCCACGACGAGCAGCGCCACCCCGATGCCGACGTCGCGCCGCGAGAGCCCGGCGACCGGTCCGCCGCGCCGCAGCCGCGGTGCGAGCCGGGCCAGCGCTGCCGGCCGAGCCTCCTGCGCCACGTCGCGCGGGTCGCCCGCGGGCACGGTGAGCCACCAGAACACGTAGAGCGCCAGGCCCATGCCACCGAGCAGGAGCAGCACCACCATGACCAGGCGGACCAGCCGGACGGAGACGCCCAGGTGCGCCGCGACCCCGGCGCACACGCCACCGATCCACCGCCCCTGCCGGGGACGGCGCAGCGGCAGCCGCACGGGCGTCGGGATCGTCGTCACCCCCTGATCGTGGCACGTCAGGGACGTCCGCGGTGCGAGATCCGGGGTTCGTAGCGGTGGTCTCAGGGTCGGTTCAGGGGTACACCCCATGGTTCCGCGGGCACCGGGGGGCCAGCATGGAGACATGACCACGAACGACACCCCCGGCCCGGACACCCCGGGCGGTGCCGCCGGACCCGGCGGCACGGACGGCGCCGCCGCGCCGCCACCCCCTGCGCCGCCGTCCCGACCGGCCGGCGACGGGTTCTTCGACTCCGTGCGCCGCATCGGCGTCACCCGCTCCGACGACCGCTGGGTCGGTGGCGTCGCCGCCGGCATCGCGGACCGGTTCCGCCTCGACCCGCTCCTCGTGCGCGGCCTGCTGATCCTCAGCTTCTTCGTCGCGGGTGCGGGACTCGTCCTGTACGGCGTCGCCTGGGCGCTGCTGCCCGAGCGGTCCGACGGGCGGATCCACCTCCAGGAGGCCATCCGCGGCACGTTCGACGTCGCCATGGTCGGCGCGGGCATCACCACCCTGCTGGGCCTGATCTGGGGCGGCGGCTTCTGGCCGTGGTGGGGCGGACCGGCCGAGTGGGTCTCCGTGCTGCTGTGGATCGCGTTCTGGGTCGCGGTCGTGTGGCTGATCGTCAAGCTGGTGCGTTCGCGCAGCCAGTCCCCCCGCCCGGTGCCGTCGTCCGCCGCACCCGGCTACCCGACGGGCGCCCCGCCGTCGGCACCCTTCCCGCAGGAGACCGGCATGAGCCCGTCCGAGCCCTTCACCCCCGCGCCCCGCGCCTCCTACGTGCCGGCCGCGCCGCCGGCCGGTGGCGTCGGCGCGACCTCCTCGACCGCGTACGCGGCTCCGCCGACCCCGCCCGTGCGGCCGGGCGTCCCGCAGTACGCGGCACCGCCCGCTCCGCCGGCACCCTCCGTGCCGCCGGCCCCACCCGCCCCGCGGCCACGCCGCACGGTCGGCGGTGGCACCGTCGGCGCCGTCGTCGGTCTCGTGCTCCTGGCCGGTGCCGCCCTGCTCGTGGCGGACCGCGTCCTCGACGTCACCCTGCCGCTGTGGCCCGTCTGGGTCGGCACCGCCGTCGTCGTCGTCGGCGTGGGCATCGTCATCGGCGGCCTGCGTGGGCTGCGCGGCGGTTGGCTGACCGTCCTGGCGTGGTTCGGCATCGTCACGGCGGCCACCGCGTGGTCGTTCGCGTCCGAGGACGACCCGTGGCCCTGGGACGAGCCCCAGGTCACCACGATGTCCGGGACCGTGATCAGCCAGGGCACCGTCACGCCACGGTCGGTCGCCGCGGCCGAGGACGGCATCCGCGTGCAGTTCGGCGAGGCGGACATCGACCTCACGCAGCTCGACCTGTCCGGCGTCACCCCGGGCGACCCGGTCGAGGTCCCCATCGACATGACCGCGGGCCGCACCGTGGTGGAGATCCCCGCCGACACGGCCGTCGAGATCTCCGCCGACGTCAACGCCGGCAACCTCGTGATCGACGTGGACGACCAGCGCGCGGTGACGTCCGGCTTCACCGGCGGCCCCGCCGACTACCAGACCGACGAGGTCGCCGAGCTCGGCGGCGCCGTGCTGCAGCTCGACATCGACGCCCGTGCCGGCGAGATCGTCATCAAGGAGGAACGATGAGCACCGACCCCCAGCCCCGACCCGACGGCCCCGAACACGACGAGCGCATCACCGACGGCGAGGTGCCCGCCACGCAGCAGCTCCCGTCCGGAGAGGTGCCGGCCACCCAGCAGCTCCCGTCCGGAGAGGTGCCCGCCACGCAGCAGCTCCCGTCCGGAGAGGTGCCGACGACCGCGTCCCCGCGCTCCTCGGCTCGCGCGTCGGAGGACCCGCTCGCCGTCTTCGACGAGCCGGCGCGTTCCGCTGACCCGGCACCCGCCACGGACGTGCCGGCCGGCTCGCCGCCGCTGGTGCGCTCCGGACCGCGGACCACCACCATCGTGTGGGGGCTCGTCGTCGTCGCGATCGGCGTCGGCCTGCTGGCCCGCAGCGCCGGTGCGACGATCGACGTCGAGCTCGCGGCGATCCTGCTGCTGGGCGCGGCCGGCCTGCTGCTCGTGGTCGGTTCGGTGGCCGGTGGCGTCCGACGCCGCCGGCGCACGACCGCGGCCTGAGCCGGCCGCTGCACCGAACACGGCGCGGGGCCCCACCGACCGGTGGGGCCCCGCGCCTCGTGCGTCCCGCGCTACGGAGACCTCAGGTGCGCGGCGGGTCCGTCCGGCCCGACGGCGGCGCGGCGTCGGGCCGGGTGGTGTGCCGCTCCGGCGGCGCGGCGGTGCCGGCCGACGACTCGGCGTGCCGGGGCGGGGCGGAGAGATCACCCTGGGACGTGCTGCCCGGCGTCTCCACCGCGACCGCCGGTCCCCCGGCGAGCTTGCGCAGCGCGGCACCGATGAGGATGAACAGCAGCCCCAGGCCGATCACCAGCGCGCAGACGCCGAACGCCACGACCGACGTGAACAGCGACGCCCGCAGGAACGACGCGTTCATGACCGTCGCCCGAACGGGGTCGTCCTGGTCCAGCTCGGCGTAGGTCTGGCCGTCGGCCATCTCCAGCGCGTGCATGTCGATGACCTCCGCCTGGGCGTAGGCCGTGAACGGGCCGGCGACCTGCTGGCCCGCGAACATGTTCGCATCGTCCGAGACGACGATCTGCTCGTCGGAGAGCGTCATCGAGACGACGATCCAGACCGCGATGCCGGCCAGGACGAGGACGATGCCGGCGATGATGGAGAACATGCCGATCCCGCGAACTCCCTTGGCGGGTCGGACCGTGACAGTGCTCGACATGGCGGTGCCTTCCGTCGGTCACGCAGTGGGTGTGATGCGGATCACCGCCAACATAGCGCTCCCGGCACGGACCGGCACGGGCAGGGCCCCAGGTCAGGGGACCAGGTCAGGACACCCGGAGCCCGCCGTCCTCACTCCCACTCGATGGTGCCCGGCGGCTTGCTCGTCACGTCGAGCACCACCCGGTTGACCTCGCTCACCTCGTTCGTGATGCGGGTCGAGATCACCGAGAGGACGTCGTACGGCAGGCGTGTCCAGTCCGCCGTCATGGCGTCCTCGGACGAGACCGGGCGCAGCACGACGGGGTGGCCGTAGGTGCGGCCGTCACCCTGCACGCCCACCGAGCGGACGTCCGCGAGCAGCACGACCGGGCACTGCCAGATGTCGTCGTCCAGGCCGGCCTTCGTCAGCTCCTCGCGGGCGATGGCGTCCGCCCTGCGCAGCGTCTCCAAGCGGTCCGCCGTGATCTCGCCGACGATGCGGATGCCGAGGCCGGGCCCCGGGAACGGCTGGCGGGCGACGATCTCCTCGGGCACCCCGAGCTCGCGACCGACGGCACGCACCTCGTCCTTGAACAGGGTGCGCAGCGGCTCCACCAGGTCGAACTGCAGGTCGTCGGGCAGGCCGCCCACGTTGTGGTGGCTCTTGATGTTGGCCGCGCCCTCGCCGCCGCCGGACTCCACGACGTCGGGGTAGAGCGTGCCCTGCACGAGGAACTTCACCTCGCTCCCGGCACCGTGCACGGCGTGCTCGTGGCTCTCGGCGACGATGTCGCGGGCGGCGTCCTCGAACACGCGGATGAACTCGCGACCGATGATCTTGCGCTTGGTCTCCGGGTCGCTGTGCCCGGCCAGGGCGTCGAGGAACCGCTGACGCTCGTCACGCACCACGAGGTTGACGCCGGTCGCCGCCACGAAGTCGCGCTCCACCTGCTCGACCTCGCCCTCGCGCAGCAGACCGTGGTCCACGAACACGCAGGTGAGCTGGTCGCCCACCGCCTGCTGCACCAGCGCGGCGGCCACCGAGGAGTCGACGCCGCCGGAGAGCCCGCAGATGACGCGGGCGTCGCCCACCTGCGCACGGATCGCGGCGACCTGGTCGGCGATGACGTTGTCCGGCGTCCAGTCGGGCTTGAGCCCGGCTCCGTCGTAGAGGAAGTGCTCCAGCACCGTCTGCCCGTGCGCCGAGTGCTTGACCTCCGGGTGCCACTGCACGCCGTAGAGCCGGCGGCCGGCGTCCTCGAAGGCCGCCACGGGCGAGCCGGACGACGTCGCGAGCACCTCGAAGCCCTCGGGTGCCGCGTGCACGGAGTCGCCGTGGCTCATCCAGGTCGTCTGGTGCTCCGGGGTGTCCGCCAGGAGCACGCCGGCCGAGCAGACCTCGACCTCCGTGCCGCCGTACTCCCGGGCACCGGTCTGCGCCACCTTCCCGCCGAGCGCCTGCGCCATCGCCTGGAAGCCGTAGCAGATGCCCAGCACCGGCACGCCCGCCTCGAACAGCTCCGGGTCCACGAACGGGGCTCCCGTCGCGTAGACGGACGACGGTCCGCCCGACAGGATGATCGCGGCCGGATCCTTGGCGAGCATCTGCTCCGTGGTGAACGTGTGCGGCACGATCTCGGAGTAGACCTTCGCCTCGCGCACGCGCCGCGCGATGAGCTGGGCGTACTGGGCGCCGAAGTCGACCACGAGAACGGGCCGGGGCGTGGACTCGGAGATGGCGGCGGGAGACGTCACCGCACCAGGATAGTGGCCCGACGCCGGGCCTCGGACGCCCGTCCGCGCGTCAGGACGTCGGGTAGGTCACCTCGACGCGACGGTTCAACGCGCGGCCCGCCGGGTTGTCGGCGCCGTCGACCTCGTTCTCCGCGACCGGGTCGTCCTCGCCGTGGCCGCGCACGGTGAACGAGAGGTCGTCCCGCTCGTCGCGCAGCACCGAGGCGACCGCCTTCGCGCGCCGCTCGGACAGCTCGTCGTTGTCGGCCGCCGAGCCAATGGAGTCGGTGTGCCCGTCGACGCCGACCTCGGCACCGTCGGGGATCTGCGCCGCGAGCTCGGCGACGGCGGCCCGGGCGGGACCGGTCAGCTCGGCCGAGCCGAACGCGAACAGCAGGTCGGAGGTGAGGGTGGTGACGGTGTCGCCCTCCTCCTCGACGGTCGATTCCAGCGTGGTGGTCGCGTCGTCCGGGCTCAGCGGGAACGTCGAGTCGTCAGCGCGCAGGAGGTGCGTCGCGTCGTCGGCGGCGAGGTCGACGACGGCGGCGGCACGCATCGCGTCCGTGACCTCGGTGCTCTCGATGCGCTCACGGTCCGCGGCGAGGTGCTCGGCCGCCTCCTCGACGAGCGCCGGGTCCGGCGTCGACGCGCCGGGCGACGGCGACGAGCTCGGGTCGGTACCCGTACCCGCCGCGGCCGCCGCGGGACCGGTGACGACCAGGGCGACGGCCACGACCGCCGCGCTCCGGGGACGTCGCACCGTCACTCCTGGGAGCCGTCGAGGTAGGTCACCGTGGCGTCGGTGAACAGCGGGAGCCCTTCCGCCGGCGCGACGTCGAGCGTCGCGGGCTCGCCCTCCGGGGCGGGCAGGACCGCCCAGGCCTCGATCGTGCCGTGGTTGGGGAACTTGAAGCCGATGTTCTCGAGCGGCGACACGAGCATCGACTCGGAACACCTCAACCGCTCCAGGCTCGCGTCGGTGGCGCTCGTCGTGTCCGCCTGCCAGGCACCTTCGGTGCAGTACGGCTTGTAGGCCTTGAGGGCGTCACGGTCGGTCACGGTCGTCGTCGGGACGACACCCATGTCGTAGTAGCTGGCCCCGGCGTCGGCGGGCGCCTCGTCGTCGTCCCACCGCAGCGCCCAGCGCACGGTCATGTTCTCGCCGCCCACCTCCACGGAGCGCAGGGTGACCGTGACCTCACCGCCCCACGAGTCCCCGCCGCCGTGCGGTGTGGCGATGGTCTGCTCGCCCATGACCTGGTCCGCGACCGACGCGGTGCCGGGGTCGGTCACCACGGCCTCGGAGCCGCCGTCGGCGGCCGCCTGCGACCCCTCGGTCGCGCCGGCGGACGTCGGGTCGTCCGCGGTGCACCCCGCGAGGGCGACCACGGCGGCGAACAGCGGTACGGCGAGACGGGCACGGGACGTCATGGGGCTCCTCGGGTCGGTCGGGCAGGTGGTCGGGATCGTGCCACGCCCGTCCGCGTCCGACGCGGTCGCCCGGTGCGTGAGACGGCGGCCCGGCGGTCAGCGGACGCCGTACCGCTCGGCGAGCGCCGCCAGCTTCGTCTCGGCCTCGGCGTGCACCTTCTTCTCCAGGACGAACGACATGACCGGGACGACGCCGGCGATCACCATCGTGACCAGGCGGCCGTAGCCCCAGCGCATCTTGGCCCACAGGTCGAGCACCGTGACGAGGTAGACGACGTAGACCCAGCCGTGCGCGAACGGCACCCACTCGAGGTAGGCCATGACGCCGTCGACGTCCACGAAGGAGCCGACGCCGTACTTGATGGTCAGCTCGACGCAGAGCACCAGGAGCATCGTGCCGGTCACCAGCGCCAGCCAGCGGTAGCGCGCCAGGGATCCGCGGGCCTTGCGGATCGCGGTGGCGGCCTGCTCGGAGGTCGGTGTGGGGGCGGCGGGCTCGGGGGCGGCAGTCACCCCCCGATGGTAGGCGGGAAAATGCGGTGCCCGATGTCGGTCGCGCGACCTACGCTCGAGAACTGTGCGACCCCTCCCCCTGCCCGACCCGGGCACCCCTCCCCTGACGTCCGCGTCACGGCTGCTCACCTGGCAGGCGTGGCGGCAGCGCGACGTCCTGCTCCGGTCGATGGCCGTGGGCACCGTCTCGATGCTCGCCGCCGGCAGCGCGCCGCTGCTGCTCGGCGAGGCCGTCGACTCGGGTCTCGCCTCCGGGTTCGGGCCCGAGCTGTTGATGTGGTGCGGGTGGATGCTCGTCGCCGCCGCCGCCATCGTCGTCTCGGGCGTCTTCAGCCACAGCGCGGACGTGGAGAGCTGGCTGCGGGCCGCGTTCTCGTTCTCGGGCCTGGTCGGGGACAAGGCCTCCCGCGCCGGCCACGCCATCACCCGGCGCCTGCCCACCGGCGAGGTCGTCGCCGCCGTCGCCAACGACGCGCTGCGCGTGGGCGACATGTTCGCGATGGCGGGACGCTTCACGGGCGGCGTCGTCACCTACCTGGTGGTGGCGGCCTACATGCTGTCCCAGGACCTCGGGCTCGGGCTCGTCCTCGCGCTCGGCATCCCCGTCGTCGCGGCGGTCCTCGCCCTCCTGGTCCGTCCGCTGCAGGCACGCCAGCGCGTGCACCGCGAGTCCACCGGGCGCCTCACGGCGCTCGGTGCCGACACCGTCTCCGGGCTCCGGATCCTGCGCGGTATCGGCGGCGAGGAGGTCTTCGCCGGCCGCTACGCCCGGCAGTCGCAGGAGGTCCGGCGTCGTGGCGTGCGGGTCGCCGCCGTGCAGTCCGTGCTGGACGGGCTGCAGGTGCTGCTGCCCGGCCTGCTGGTCGCGCTCGTGCTGTGGCTCGGGGCCCGCGCCGTGGTGCGCGGTGACCTCACGAGCGGTCAGCTCGTCACGTTCTACGGCTACGCCGCGTTCCTCGCCTGGCCGGTGCAGATGGCCACCCAGATGCTGCAGATGACGACCAACGCGGTGGTCTCGGGCCGCAAGATCCTCGACGTCCTGCGGGTGACCGAGGCGACGCCGCAGCCCGCCGCCCCGGCGCCGGCGCCGCCGTCGGGCAGCGAGCTGGTGGACGAGACCAGCGGACTGGTGCTGCGCCCCGGCCGCGTCGTCGGGCTGGTCTGCGCCGACCCCGACGTCTCGGCACGGCTCGCGACGCGGCTCGCGAGGGTCGACGACGACGCCGAGGCCGCCACGCCCGTGACCCTCGGCGGGGTGCGGCTCGCCGCGCTGGACAAGGCGGCGCTGCGGCAGCGCCTCGTCGTCGCCGAGGCCACGCCGCACCTGTTCTCCGGGATCCTGGGCGAGGAGCTCGACGCGCGCGGGCGCGCGACGGAGGCCGAGCTCATGGCGGCCGTCCTGGTCGCCGACGCCCGCGACGTGCTCGACTCCGTGCCCGGCGCGCTGGCCGGCGAGCTGCCCGAGAAGGGCCGGTCCCTGTCGGGCGGCCAGCGTCAACGGGTCGCCCTGGCCCGCGCCCTGCTCACCGATCCCGAGATCCTGGTGCTCGTCGAACCCACCAGCGCCGTGGACGCGCACACCGAGGCGCGGATCGCCGAGCGGGTGGCGGCGGCCCGGCGCGGACGGACCACCCTCGTCGTCACGGCGAGCCCCCTCGTCCTCGACCACGTCGACGAGGTCGTGCTGCTGTCCGCCGCGGGGACCGTCGTCACCTCCGGCCACCACGGCGAGCTGCTCGCCCGCCCGGACGCGGACGGCGCCGCCTACCGGTCCGTCGTCGGCCGCAGCATGGCCGAGGAGCCCGACCCTGACGCCGCGGCTGCCGCCGGCGACGACCGTGACCCCACCCTGGAAGGAGCCGCGCGATGAGCGCCACCACCGCACCGCCGTCCGCGGCCGACCCGCGCCGCCTGCCCATCGCCGACAGCAGCGAGGTCCGGCGCACCGTCGGGCGTCTCTTCCGTCGCCACCGCGGGGAGCTCGGCGGCGTCGCCGTCCTGCACACCGTCGCGGCGGTCGCCGGTCTCGCCGGGCCGTTCCTGCTCGGCCGGTTCATCGACGAGGTCGCGGGCGGCACCACGACGGAGCGGGTCGACACGCTCGCCCTGGTCCTGGTCGCCGCCGTGGTCGTCCAGGCCGTGGTGACCCGGTTCGCGCAGCGCCTGTCCATGGTCTTCGGCGAGCGGGTGTTCGCCGAGCTCCGCGAGGAGTTCATGGACACCGTCACCCGCCTGCCGCTGTCCACGGTGGAGAAGGCCGGCACGGGCGACCTCGTGGCCCGCACCACCAACGACGTCAACAAGCTGCAGCACGCGGTGCGCTTCGGCGTGCCCCGGGTGCTGGTGTGCGTCGTCACCATCGGGCTCACCCTCGTCGCGTCGTTCCTGACCGACCCGCTGGTGGCGCTCGGGCTGCTCGTCGGCGTGCCGATCATCTGGGCGGCCACCCGGTGGTACCTGCGGCGGGCCACTCCCGGCTACCTGCGCGAGTCCGCCGCCTACGCCACGCTCAACGGCACCATCACCGAGGCCGTGGAGGGTGCGCGCACCACGGACCTGCTCTGGCTCGGGTCACGGGTGCGCCGGCGGCTGCGCCGTGACCTGTCCGAGGCGTTCGCCGCCGAGAGCTACACGCTCGGGCTGCGGCTGCGCCTCATCCCGTCGCTGGACACCGCCGTGGCGATCGCGCCGATCGCCGTCGTGCTCTGGGGCGCCTGGCTCGCCTCGCAGGACCTCGCGAGCGTCGGCACCGTCGCGACCATCGCGCTGTACGCGCACCAGATGGGCGGACCCGTCTTCGACCTCGTCTTCTGGCTCGACGAGCTCCAGGTCGCCGCCGTCGCGCTCGCCCGCGTCGTCGGTGTCGGCCTGGTCGGGCCGGACCGCGTGACCTCGGGTGCCGTCCCGACCTCCGAGGAGGTGCACGCCCGCGAGGTGCGGTACGCCTACCGGGAGGGGCACGACGTGCTCCACGGGGTCTCGGTGGACCTGCGGCCCGGCGAGCGGCTCGCCGTCGTCGGCCCGTCCGGCGCGGGCAAGTCGACGCTCGGCCGGATGCTCGCCGGCATCCACCCGCCCACCGGCGGCTCCGTCACGGTCGGGGACGTCCCTCTGGTCGACCTGCCGCTGGAGGACCTGCGCGGCCACGTCGCCCTGGTCACCCAGGAGCACCACGTGTTCGTGGGCACGCTCGCGGAGAACCTGCGGCTGGCGGACCCGGCCGCCTCCGACGACGCGCTGCGGCAAGCCCTCGAGGCGGTCGACGCGCGCGCCTGGGCGGACGACCTGCCGGCGGGGCTCGCCACCGAGGTCGGGTCCGGCGGGCACCCGCTGAGCGCGGCCCAGGCGCAGCAGGTCGCGCTGGCCCGGCTCGTGCTGCTCGACCCGCACACGCTGGTGCTCGACGAGGCCACCTCGTTGCTCGACCCCCGCGCGGCCCGGCACCTCGAGCGCTCGCTCAACGCCGTGCTCACCGGCCGGACCGTCGTCGCGATCGCGCACCGGCTGCACACCGCGCACGACGCCGACCGGGTCGCCGTCGTCGACGCCGGCCGGATCGCGGAGATCGGCCCGCACGAGGAGCTGGTGGCCGCGGGCGGCGACTACGCCCGGCTGTGGCACAGCTGGCAGCACGAGGGCGGCGGCACCTCGTAGGCTCGGCGTGTGCGCAGCGCCCTCCCGACCGCCCCGTCCCTCCCGCCGCTGGTCGCGCCGGGTCCCGAGCTGACCGTCGAGCAGGTCGGCCGGTTCGCCCGGCACCTGTCCCTGCCCGGCATCGGCGTCGAGGGCCAGCGGCGCCTCGCGGCGGCGCGGGTGCTGGTGGTCGGCGCCGGCGGGCTCGGCAGCCCGGCGCTGCTCTACCTCGCCGCGGCGGGCGTCGGCACGCTGGGCGTCGTGGACGACGACGTCGTGGACGCCTCGAACCTGCAGCGCCAGGTGCTGCACGGCACGGCCGACGTCGGGCGCGCCAAGACCGCCTCCGCGCGCGACGCCGTGGCCGACGTCGCCCCGGCGGTGACCGTCGTCGAGCACCGCGAGCGTCTGACCGCGGCCAACGCGCTCGAGGTGCTGCGCGGCTACGACCTCGTGCTGGACGGGGCGGACAACTTCGCGACGCGGTACCTGGTCTCCGACGCGGCGGAGATCGCCGGCGTCCCTGTGGTGTGGGGCGGGCTCTACCGGTACCAGGGGCAGGTGGCGACGTTCTGGGCGGCGCCCCCGGCCGGGGCCGACGGCGAACCGCAGGGCGTGACGTACCGCGACGTGTTCCCCGAGCCGCCGCCGGCCGCGCTGGCTCCCGACTGCGCCACCGGTGGGGTGCTCGGTGCGCTGTGCGGCACCGTCGGGTCGGTCATGGCGACCGAGGCGATCAAGCTGATCACGGGTGCCGGCCGGACCCTGCTCGGGCGGCTCGCCGTCTACGACGCGCTCGACCTCACGTGGCGCCACCTCGACGTCCGGCCCGACCCGTCGCGGGAACCGGTGACCGCCCTGCCCGACGACGCCGCGTACGCCACGTTCTGCGGGCTCGGTCCGGTCGGGCCCGCCACCATGGAGGACGAATCTGTCAGCCCCGCGGCGGTGGCCGCCCTGCGCGCGGCGGCTGCCGAGGGTGACGGCGTCGAGCCGTACGTCCTCGACGTGCGCGAACCGTGGGAGGTGGAGCTCGCCGCCGTCGCCGGCGCGGACCTCGTGGGGCTGGGCGAGCTCCTCGGCCCGGACCGGGACGGCGCCGTCCTGCGGGTGGCCGAGCGTGCCCAGGGCCGCCCGGTGCACGTCCTGTGCAAGATGGGCGGTCGCGCCGCGCAGGCGGCCGCCGTGCTCCGGGAGGAGGGGCTGCCCGCCCGCGTCATCGCGGGCGGCATCCTCGCGTGGTCGCGCGACGTCGACCCGTCCGTGCCGGCGTACTGACCGGGGCTTCGTTCGGCAGTTCCAGCCTTGTTCGGCAGTTCAAGGTGCCGAACCGAGCAGGAACTGCCGAACAGGGCGACGTCAGAGGGCCAGGTCGAGCCGGCCCTCCGGCGACGACGAGGCCAGCGCACGCTCCCGCCGCGGGATCCGGCCCGCCCCGGCCGCCGCGTGCCCGGCCTCCACCGCCAGCCGCATGGCCCGGGCCATCCGCTCCGGGTCCGCCGCCCGCGTGACCGCGGTGGCCAGCAGCACCCCGTCGCAGCCGAGCTCCATCGCGAGCGCGGCGTCCGAGGCCGTCCCGATCCCCGCGTCGAGGATGACCGGGACGGACGCCGCCGCCGCGATCGCCTCGATGTTGCGCGGGTTGAGGATGCCGAGCCCCGACCCGATCGGCGCTCCCAGCGGCATGACGGCGGCACAACCGACGTCCTCCAGGCGCCGGGCGACGATCGGGTCGTCCCCGCAGTAGGGCAGCACCGTGAAGCCGTCGCGCACCAGCTCCTCGGCGGCCTCCACGAGGCCGAGCGGCTCCGGCAGGAGCGTGACGTCGTCGGCGATCACCTCGAGCTTGACCCAGTCGGTGCCGCAGGCCTCGCGGGCGAGCTGCGCGGTGAGCACCGCCTCGCGGACCGAGAAGCAGCCCGCGGTGTTGGGCAGCGCGCGGATCCCCAGCCGCTCCAGCAGCCCCCACATCGAGGTGTCCCCGGCCGCCGCGCCCGGCCCCGGCGGCGCCACCCGCCGCATCGCGACGGTGGTGAGCTCGGTGCCGGACGCCACCAGCGCGTTCTCCAGCGCGAGCAGGCTGGGCGCGCCGCCGGTGCCCATCACGAGGCGCGAGCCGAGCTCCACGCCGGCGATCGTCAGCATCCCCCTCACCCGCCCTGCACCGCGGTGACGACCTCCACGCGGGCGCCCGGGCCCACGGTGGTGGCCCCCCACGCACCGCGCGGCACCACGGCGTCGTCGAGCGCGACGGCGACGCCCTGCGGCACGCCGTCGACGACGCAGCCCGGCACCAGCCGGGCGACGAGGTCGGTCAGGGGCACCGGCGCGTCCAGCGGGAACGGCTCGCCGTTCACGAGGGCGTGCGGGGCGGGCAGGGTCTCGGCCATGTCTCAGGCTCCTTCGAGGACGGGGCGAATCGGTCAGGGGCGGCGTCGGCGAGCGCCGCCGGCAGGGCGGCACCGGTGAGGCCCGCGACGACGGCGTCCGCCGTCAGCGGCGCGAGCAGCACGCCGCCGCGGTGGTGGCCCGTCGCCAGGTGCAGGCCCGGGGTGGCCGACGGCCCGACGAGCGGGAGGTTGTCGGGGGTCGCGGGCCGCGCGCGCAGCGTCGCCTCGACGAACGCGGCCTCGTCGAGGGCGGGCACGAGGGCGCGGGCGTCACGCAGGAGCGCGAACACTCCCCCGGCCGACGGACGGCGGTCGTCCGGACCCTCCTCGCTCGTGGCACCGATCACGACCTCCCGGTGCTCCGGCGTCGTCCCCGGACCGCTGCCCGTCCCGAGGGGCCGCGGCACCACGTACACCGGGCGGCCCTGCACCCGGCCGCGCACCACGTGCTCGGGAGCCGTCCCGGGCGGGGCGTCGAGCCGCAGGGTCTGCCCCCGCACCGGACGGACGGGGACGTCGGCGAGGCCGGCGGACCGCCACCCGGCGGCCAGCACGACGGCACCGGCCCGGTGCAGCGTCCCCGCGTCGTCGTGGACACCGACGACGGTGCCCCGGTCGCGTTCGAGGCGGACGGCGGCGTGGCGCACGACGGCGGCCCCGGGGTGCGCGTGCAGGGCGACGTCGAGCGCGGCGCAGGTCGCGCGGGGGTCGGCGACGTGGTCGCCCGGGACCCAGGCGGCACCGGCGACCCGGTGCCCGAGCAGGGGTTCGCGGCGGCGCGCCGAGGTGCCGGTCAGCTCCGTGGGTTCCAGGCCGAGCTCGGCGTGCAGCGCCAACCAGCGCCGCAGGTGCGCGACGTCGTCGGCGTCGTAGGCGGCCACCAGCGTGCCCGCCTCGCGCAGGCCGGTGTCGAGGCCGGTCGCGCGCCGGAGGTCCGCCGCGAACCGTGGCCACGCGGCGAGCCCGGCCATGCCGAGGCGGGCGAGCGCGGACTCACCGAACCAGGACTCGCTCACCGGCGCCAGCATCCCGGCGGCGGCGTGGGTGGCCCCGTCACCGGGGCGCGGGTCGAGCAGGGTGACGGTCAGGCCGGCGCCGACGGCGCGCCAGGCCACGGCCGCGCCGACGATGCCGGCGCCCACGACCACCACGTCCGGCGACGTGCCCGACGTCCTCATGCGTGCTCCCTTCGCTGGCATGACCCAGATCAGGTTCGACGGTCGGCGGACCTCGCCCTCTCAGCCCTGGCTCAGGGCTCCCGTGCTGCGCCCACCCTACTGCCGCGTGGCTACGCTGGCCGCCGTGCCCACACCTGCCACGGCGCCCGCCGACCCCCGCGCCCGCCTCGCCGACGCCCGCCTGTACCTGTGCACCGACGCCCGCTCGTCGGCCGCCGACCTCGAGGACTTCCTGCACGCGGCCCTGCGCGGCGGCGTCGACGTGGTCCAGCTGCGGGACAAGACGCTGGACGTCGCGCGCGAGCTGGAGCTGCAGGACCTGGTGGCGCGCGTCGCGGGGAGCCACGGAGCCCTGTGGGCCGTCAACGACCGGGCGGACGTCGCCTCGCTGACCGGGGCGCCGGTGGTCCACATGGGTCAGGGCGACCTGCCGACCGGCGGGGTGCGGCGCCTGCTCGGGGCGGGCCCCGTGCTCGGGCGCTCCACGCACTCCGCGGAGCAGGCCGCGGCCGCCGACGCCGACCCGGGCGTCGACTACTTCTGCGTGGGCCCGCTGTGGGCCACCCCCACCAAGCCGGGGCGCACCGCCGTCGGGCTCGACCTGCTGCGCCAGGTCGCCGCGTCGGAGCCGGCCACCCCGTGGTTCGCGATCGGGGGCGTCGACGGGGCCCGGCTGGACGCGGTGCTCGACGCCGGGGCGCGCCGCGTCGTCGTCGTCCGGGCGATCACCGAGGCGCCGGACCCGGAGCGGGCCGCCCGCGCGCTGCGCGAGCGCCTCGCCGGCTAGCGGCCCAGCCCCCTCCCCCCCAGCGCTGTGGGTGCACGACACGCCGTCGGATCATTCAGGCCAGCGGCGCGTCGTGCACCCACAGCGGCGGAGGGGGCTGGACCGGCTGGCGGATGATCGTCCGCATCCTCTCCGGCGCGGCCCGGCGCGGGTCCGACAGGTAGATCTCGTGGTGGGTGCCGGCCAGCACGAGGCCCTCGGCCGCGACGAACTCGTGCAGCCCGGCGACGGTCGGGGCCTCCGCGGCATACGGCCCCACGTGCAGTACCTGCGCCGTGTCCCCGTCGCCGAAGTGCTCGTAGCGGACGCGGTCGCCGGCGGGCAGCGCCTTCGTCGCCGTCGTGCGGGCCAGGACGTCGGGGACGTCGACGGAGGCGACGGCGTCGGGCAGGCAGATCATCAGCGTCCACCGCCAGTCGTCCTTGGCCTCGACGCTGAACCGGCTCATGTCGTCCGCCCACCAGAGGCCCTCGAGCGGCATCACGGTGTACGCGTCACCCGTGGCCTCCTTCACCGCGGCCCGCACCGCGTAGGCCAGCGGGTACAGCGACTGGACGCACGCACGGTAGACGCCCGCGGTGTTCGGGTCGCCCTCCCCGTCGGCGAGCAGGTAGGGACGCGACGGCACGGTCACCCGGGACGGCGTCGTCGTCGCGCGGTAGTCGGGGTACGACTTCTTCAGGTCGATGGACGCCACGGGGCCCAGCCTGGCACCTACCCGGCGGGCAGGCCCGCGATGCCGGTGCCCACCGGGTCGCCCGCATCGCCGCCCCGGCCGCGACCGCCGCGACGGGACCGGCGCTCGCGCACGCCGCCGGCCATCTCGTCCCGCACCAGCCGGACCCAGAGGGCCACGGCGAACAGGCCGAAGACCCACCACTGCAGGGCGTAGAAGAAGTTCTGCAGGTTGACGTCCGCGCCGCCCTCGAGCACCGGTCGGGGCAGGGGTGCCGGACCACCGGCGGCAGCGGGCGTCTGCTCCGGGGTGGAGTCGGTGAGCACCACGTAGGCGGTGTAGATCGGGCCCTCCCAGGTGTTCGCCAGCGCGCTCGAGGCGATGTCCTGCGTCAGGGGCGGGCCGCCCGGGTTCTCCGGCACGACGCCGGTGCGAGCGGTGGACTCCGAGGCCTGCAGCCAGCCGTCCAGCGTCACCTGGCCCGCCGGAACCTCGAGGGCGGCGTCCCCGGGCGTCGCCGAGTCGACCCAGCCCCGCACCACCGGCAGCACGGGCGGACCGGACAGCGACGCCCACGACGCGCCGTCGGTGCCGTCGTCGGACACGCGCAGCGGGGTGAGGACCAGGTAGCCGTCGACCCCGTCCAGGGAACGGCCGGCGACGAGCATCTGCCCCTCCGGCTCGTACGAGCCCGTCACCGCCACCTCGCGCCCGACCAGATCTCCCGGGAACGACGACTGCGGCGCGAGCACCTCGCCGAGGTCGACGGGCGCCGCCGCGGCCGCCTCCGCCGCCTCCTGCTGCGCAGCGAGGTTGGCCCGCTCGTAGGCCCGGTCGATCTGCCACACACCCAGCCGCCCGCACACGGCCGCCGCGGCGAGGAAGACCAGCAGGATCGCGATCATCCGCGGCTGGCGGGCGACCGCCCCGAAGGATCGGCGCACAGGCGGGTTCGGCACGGGCACCACGGTATCCGCGCGCGGAGGCCGACCAGGAATCCCGTGGCGAACCTCACGCGCGTCCGTCGCCGCCGCCGGTCCCGCGCGTCATGCTGCGCCGGGACGCGGCGTGCGATGGAATGAGCAGCGAGCACGATCGTCCCTCTCCCCGTAGGAGCGTCAGATGAGCACCTCGACCGCCGACTCCCCGACCTGGCCCGCGACGGGCGTCGCGGAGCTCTCGGACACGGACGTCGAACGCCTCGACCAGTGGTGGCGTGCCGCCAACTACCTGTCGATCGGCCAGATCTACCTGCTCGACAACCCGATGCTGCGGCGCACGCTGGAGCGCGAGGACGTCAAGCCCCGCCTGCTCGGGCACTGGGGCACCACCCCTGGCTTGAACTTCCTCTACACGCACCTCAACCGCATCATCCGCGAGCGCCGGCAGTCGACGGTCTACGTCGCCGGCCCGGGCCACGGCGGTCCCGGCCTGGTGGCCAGCACGTACCTCGAGGGCACGTACTCCGAGATCTACACCGACGTGACCCAGGACGACGAGGGGATGCAGCGGCTGTTCAAGCAGTTCTCCTTCCCCGGCGGCATCCCGTCGCACGTGGCGCCGGAGACCCCCGGCTCGATCCACGAGGGCGGCGAGCTCGGCTACGCGCTGTCGCACGCCTACGGCGCCGCGTTCGACAACCCCGACCTGCTGGTGGCGGCCGTCGTCGGCGACGGCGAGGCCGAGACCGGCCCGCTGGCCACGAGCTGGCACTCGAACAAGTTCGTCAACCCCCGCACGGACGGCGTCGTGCTGCCGATCCTGCACCTGAACGGCTACAAGATCGCCAACCCGACGGTGCTCGCCCGCATCAGCGACGACGAGCTGCGCGACCTGATGGTCGGCTACGGGCACACGCCCTACTTCTTCACCGGCGGGTTCGACGGCGAGGACCACGCTGCGGTCCACCGCCGGTTCGCGCAGCTGCTCGACGAGGTGATGGACCACATCGCCCGCATCAAGGCGGCGGCCCAGGACTCGCCGGCGGACGAGCAGGAGCGGCCCGCCTGGCCGATGATCGTCTTCCGCACCCCCAAGGGCTGGACCTGCCCGCCGGAGATCGACGGGCACCGGACGGAGGGCTCCTGGCGGGCCCACCAGGTCCCGCTCGCCAGCGCGCGCGACACCCCCGAGCACCTGGACGTGCTGCGCGGCTGGCTGCAGTCGTACCGGCCGCACGAGCTGTTCGACGACGCCGGCCGGCTGCGCGACGAGATCGCCGCGCAGGCCCCGGAGGGCGAGCTGCGCATGGGGGCCAACCCGCACGCCAACGGCGGGCTGCTGCTCCAGGACCTGCGGCTGCCGGACTTCCGCGACTTCGCCGTCGACGTCCCCCAGCCGGCCGGCGCCATGGCGGAGTCCACCCGGGTTCTGGGCACCTGGCTGACGGAGGTCATCCGCCGCAACCCGGACACCTTCCGGATCTTCGGGCCGGACGAGGTCGCCTCGAACCGCCTCCAGGCCGTCTACGACGTCACGGACAAGCAGTGGAACGCGGACTTCCACGGGCCCGACGTCGACGAGCACCTCGCCCGCGCCGGTCGCGTCATGGAGATGCTCAGCGAGCACCAGTGCCAGGGCTGGCTGGAGGGCTACCTCCTGACGGGACGCCACGGCCTGTTCACCAGCTACGAGGCGTTCATCCACATCGTCGACTCGATGTTCAACCAGCACGCCAAGTGGCTCAAGGTCACGAACCACATCCCGTGGCGCCGGCCGATCGCGTCCCTCAACTACCTGCTGTCCAGCCACGTGTGGCGGCAGGACCACAACGGGTTCTCCCACCAGGACCCGGGGTTCATCGACCACGTGGTCAACAAGAAGGCGGAGATCGTCCGGGTCTACCTGCCGCCGGACGCCAACACCCTCCTCAGCACGTACGACCACTGCCTGCGCAGCCGGCAGTACGTGAACGTGGTCGTGGCCGGCAAGCAGCCCGCACCGCAGTTCCTGCCGATGGACGACGCGATCGCGCACTGCACGCGGGGGCTCGGCATCTGGGAGTGGGCCGGCACGGAGGTTCCCGGGCAGGACCCCGACGTCGTGCTCGGCTGCGCGGGCGACGTTCCCACCCTCGAGACGCTGGCCGCCGCGCACATCCTGCGCGAGGAGCTGCCGGACCTGAAGGTCCGGGTCATCAACGTGGTGGACCTCATGCGCCTGCAGGACGAGCGGGAGCACCCGCACGGCCTGTCGGACAAGGACTTCGACGGGTTGTTCACCCCCGACCGGCCGGTCATCTTCAACTACCACGGCTACCCGTGGCTCATCCACCGGCTCACCTACCGCCGCCGCAACCACCCGAACATCCACGTGCGCGGCTACAAGGAGGAGGGCACCACCACCACGCCGTTCGACATGGCGATGCTGAACGACATCGACCGGTACCACCTGGTCCTCGACGTCATCGACCGGGTGCCGGGGCTGGGTTCGAAGGTCGCCGGCCTGCGCCAGCGGATGGTGGACGCGCGCCTCGCGGCACGGCAGTACACCCGCGAGCACGGCGAGGACATCCCCGAGGTGCGCGACTGGGTGTGGCCCGACGCCGGACAGACGGCCACGGACGACGCCGGCCCGATGTACGACGCCGCCACGGCGACCGGCGGTGACAACGAGTGACCCGCCGGGAGTGACCAAGCCGACGCCGCGGTACCGGTGCGCCGCCGTCGTGCATGCGGTGGAATGGACGTGACCACCGCCCGACGCGAGCGAACAGGCAGGCAGTGAGCACACGCAGCATCTACATCGCGTCCCCCGAGGGGGACACCGGCAAGTCGACGGTCGCGCTCGGCGTGCTCGACCTCCTGGTCCGCCAGGTCCAGCGGGTGGGCGTCTTCCGGGCGGTCTCCCGGGTCCCGGAACGCCCCGCGGCCGACGGCGGGACGGGCGTCCGGGACCACGTCCTGGAGATGATGCTCGCGCACGACGGCGTCGACCTGGACTACGCGGACGCCGTCGGGGTCACGTACGACGACGTCCACGCCGACCCGGACGAGGCGCTCGCGCGGATCGTCGCGCGGTACCACGCGGTCGCCGCCCGGTCCGACGCCGTCGTGGTGCTCGGCACGGACTACACGGACGTGTCGGGCGCGACGGAGCTCGCGTTCAACGCACGGGTGGCGGCCAACCTCGACGCCCCCGTGCTGCTCGTGGTCTCCGGGCGCGGCCGGGGGCTCGAGGACGTCTCGACCCTGACCCGGCTGAGCGTGGCGGAGCTGCGCGCGAGCCACGCCCAGCCGATCGCCGTCGTCGTGAACCGGGCCGAAGAGGCCGTGACGGACGCGCCCGCGGCCGTGCGGGCCGGCATCTCCGGTGAGGACCTGCCCACCTGGGTCATCCCGGAGGAGCCGTTCCTCGGCGCACCGACGGTGGCCCAGCTCGCCGACGCGGTCGACGGCACGCTGCTGCTCGGTGACCGCGACCTCCTCGCGCGGGAGGCGCTCGACGTCATCGTCGGCGCCATGACGTTCGAGCACATGCTCGGCCACCTCGCGGACGGCACCGTGGTCATCACGCCCGGCGACCGCACGGACGTGCTGCTCGGGCTGCTGTCGGTGCAGGCCGCACAACGCTTCCCGTCGCTCGCCGGCCTGATCCTCACCGGTGGGTACCGGCCGTCGGGCCGGTCGGGCCAGCTCGCCGCGGCGCTCGAACCGCACGTGCCGATCATCGCCACCACCATGGACACCTACGAGGTCGCAGGGGTCGCGGCACGGACCCGCGGCGCCATGACGGCGACGGCGCAGCGCAAGCACGACGTCGCCCGGGCGATGTTCGAGCAGCGGGTGGACGGTGCCGAGCTGCTGGCCCGGCTCGCCGTCGAGCGCACCCCCGTGGTCACGCCCCTCATGTTCGAGCACGAGCTGATCGAGCGCGCCCGCGGTGACCGCCGTCGTGTGGTGCTGCCCGAGGGCGACGACGACCGCATCCTGCGCGCCGCCTCCACGGTGCTGGCCCGCGGCATCGCCGACCTGGTGATCCTCGGCGACGAGACGGCGATCCGGGGACGGGCCACCGAGCTCGGCCTCGACATCGACGCCGCCCAGGTGATCGCGCCCACCGACGCGGAGCACGTCGAGCGGTTCGCCGCCGAGTACACCCGGTTGCGCGCGCACAAGGGCATGACCGTGGAGCGGGCGCGGGAGATCGTCACGGACGTGTCCTACTTCGGCACGATGATGGTCCACCTCGGCCTGGCCGACGGCATGGTCTCCGGCGCCGCGCACACGACCGCGCACACGATCCGGCCGTCCTTCGAGATCATCAGGACGAAGCCGGGCGTGTCCGTGGTGTCGTCGGTGTTCCTCATGTGCCTGCCCGACCGGGTGCTCGTCTACGGCGACTGCGCGGTCAACCCGGACCCGACGGCGGAGCAGCTCGCCGACATCGCCGCGTCCTCGGCGGCCACGGCCGACCAGTTCGGTGTGCAGCCGCAGGTCGCCATGCTGTCCTACTCGACCGGCACCTCCGGCACGGGCGCCGACGTCGACAAGGTGCGCGCCGCGACCGACCTGGTGCGCGAGCGGCACCCGGAGCTGAGCGTCGAGGGCCCGATCCAGTACGACGCCGCCGTGGACGTCTCGGTCGCGGCCTCGAAGCTGCCCGAGTCGTCGGTGGCCGGACGGGCCAGCGTGTTCATCTTCCCGGACCTCAACACGGGTAACAACACCTACAAGGCGGTGCAGCGGTCGGCCGGCGCCGTGGCGATCGGGCCGGTGCTGCAGGGCCTCAACAAGCCGGTCAACGACCTGTCCCGCGGCGCGCTGGTGCCGGACATCGTCAACACCGTGGCGATCACCGCGATCCAGGCGCAGTCCGCCCCCTCGAACGGAGCCCGAGCATGAGCATCGTCCCCGAGTCCGACCGGCCCAACCCGTACAGCGCGTACGGGGCGCACGGCTCGGTGCTGGTGCTCAACTCGGGCTCGTCATCGTTGAAGTACCAGCTCGTGAACCCCGTCGGGGGCGAGGCGATCGCCGCCGGCACGGTGGAACGGATCGGCGAGTCGGGCAGCTCGACCGGCATCGTGACGCACACCTTCGCCGGCAACCGCACCCGGCGCGAGCTCGAGGTGCCCGACCACGGCGAGGCGTTGCGGCTGGCCCTCGGCATGTTCGACGAGATCGGGCCCCGCCTCGCCGACGCCGGCATCTACGCCGTCGGGCACCGCGTGGTGCACGGCGGCGCGGAGTTCTCCGGGCCGGTGGTGGTGGACGACGACGTCGTGGACCGCATCGAGGCGCTCGTGCCGCTCGCTCCGCTGCACAACCCGGCGAACGTCCAGGGCATCCGCGTGGCTCGCGAGCTGCTCGGTGACGTGCCGCACGTCGCCGTGTTCGACACGGCGTTCTTCCAGGCGCTGCCCGCCGAGGCCTACACCTACGCCATCGACCGGGAGATCGCCCGCGAGCACGACGTCCGCCGCTACGGGTTCCACGGCACCAGCCACCAGTACGTGGCGGGCAAGGTGGCCCGCGTCCTGGGCCGGCGCGTGCAGGACCTCAACACGATCGTGCTGCACCTCGGCAACGGGGCCTCGGCGTCGGCCGTGCGCGGCGGCGTCCCCGTCGACACGTCCATGGGCATGACGCCGCTCGAGGGACTGGTCATGGGCACGCGGTCCGGCGACATCGACCCGGCCGTCGTGTTCCACCTCGCGCGCAACGCCGGGATGAGCATCGACGAGCTCGACACGCTGCTCAACAAGCGCTCGGGCATGCTGGGGCTCTCGGGCGTCAACGACTTCCGCGAGCTGCGCCAGCTCATCGACGACGGCGACGATGACGCGGCGCTCGCGTTCGACGTCTACGTCCACCGGCTCACGAAGTACGTCGGCGCCTACGCGGCGCTGCTCGGGCGGGTGGACGTCATCGCCTTCACCGCGGGCGTCGGGGAGAACGACGCGGCGGTGCGCGCCGCCGTCTGCGCGGGCCTGGAGAACTTCGGGATCGCCGTCGACGCCGACCGCAACGCGGCGCGCGGTGGCGAGCGCATCATCTCCCCGGACTGGGCGAAGACCCTCGTCATGGTGGTCCCGACCATGGAGGAGCTGGCGATCGCCCGCCAGTGCGTGGAGGCCGTCGACGGCCGGGAGCCGACGGCGGCGGTCACCACCGGGTGACGCTTGCGCGCTGATCCCCTCGCCGGGCAGGCGACGGTGCGGGGGCCCGACGCACCGCCGGGCCCCCACGCCTCGCGTCAGGCCACCGCGAAGACCAGGCCCGCGATCGCGAAGCCCATCACACCGATGCCCGTCTCCATGACGGTCCACGTGCGCAGCGTCGTCCGCACGTCCATGTCGAAGAACCGGCCCACGAGCCAGAAGCCGGAGTCGTTGACGTGGCTGAGCACGACGGACCCGGCGGCGACGGCGACGACGATCGCCGCCAGCTCGACCGCTCCGTAGCCGCCGGCGGCCACGGCCGGGGCGATGAGCCCTGCCGCGGTGGTCAGCGCGACCGTCGCGGAGCCCTGGGCGACGCGTAGCACCGCGGCGATGAGGAAGCCGGCCACGATGACGGGCAGGCCGAGGTCGCCGAGGACCTCCGCCAGGGCGTCGCCGATGCCGGTGGCCCGCAGCACCCCGCCGAACATGCCGCCGGCACCGGTGATGAGGATGACCGACGCGACCGGGCCGAGCGCGGAGTCCAGCGTCTTCTCCAGCGCGGTGCCCTCGATCCCCCGGCGACGCCCGAGCACCCACGCGGCCACCAGCACCGTGACGAGCAGGGCGACCGGGGTCGCGCCGACCAGGCCGGCGACCGCCACGACCGTCGAGTCCCCGTCGACCCAGCCGGCCGATGCCGCCGTCTCCAGCCCGGTGTTGGCGAAGATCAGCACCAGCGGCAGCAGCAGGATGCCGACGACGGTCCCGAAGCGTGGCGGGTTCGCGGTCTGTGCGTCGTCGGCGCGGCCGAGGATCTCCGGCACGGGCAGCTCGAAGCGACGGCCGGCCCATCGACCGAAGAGGTAGGCGGTGACGTACCAGGTCGGCAGCGCGGCCACGAGGCCGACGAGCAGCACGGTCGCGACGTCCGCCCCGAGGAACTCCGAGGCGGCCACCGGCCCCGGGTGCGGGGGCACGTAGATGTGCATCACGGAGAACGCGCCGGCGACGGGCAGGCCGTACAGCAGCACGGACCCGCCGAGCCGCCGCGCGACGGCGAACACGATGGGCAGCATGACCACGAGGCCGGCGTCGAAGAAGATCGGGAACCCGAACAGCAGCGAGGCGACGCCCAGCGCGAGCGGGGCCCGACGCTCGCCGAACCGGTCGACGAGCACGTCGGTGAGCACCTTCGCCCCGCCGCTGGTCTCGACGAGCCGGCCGAGCATCGCGCCGAGCCCGACGAGCAGCGCGACCGCCGCCAGCGTGGACCCGAAGCCGTCGAGCAGGACGTCGACGACGCTCCCGCTCGGCAGGCCGGCTGCCACGGCGGTCAGCAGGCTGACGAGGATCAAGGCGACGAACGCGTGCAGGTGGACCTTGATGATGAGGACGAGCAGCAGGGCGACGGCGGCCGCCGCGATGGCGAGCAGCGGCCCCGCGGTGAGGGTCTGGGTCCAGTCGTCAGGCGTCATGGGTGGTCCTCCCGGAGGTCGGGGCGGAGCATCGGGCGACGACGTCGTCCACGATCTCCTCGGGCGGTGCGGCGACGTCGGCGGTGAGCCCGTCCTCGTCGTCGTCGAGGGGTTCGAGGGTGGCGAGCTGCGACGGGAGCAGCGAGGTGGGCATGAAGTGGCCGGACCGCCCCGTCATCCGTTCGGCCAGCAGCTCGGGCGACCCGTGCAGGTGCAGGAACCACACGCGGCCCCGCGCTGCACGCAGCACGTCGCGGTACGAACGCTTGAGGGCGGAGCAGGTCACGACGGCGGTGCGTCCGGCGTCGGCCTCGGTGCTGAGCCAGTCGCGGATCGCGGCCAGCCACGGCGCCCTGTCCTCGTCGGTCAGCGGGGTGCCCGCGCTCATCTTGGCGATGTTCGCCTCGGAGTGGAACTGGTCGGCCTCGGCGTACTCGACGCCGATCCGGTCGGCCAGCATCCGGGCGACGGTGGTCTTGCCCGAGCCGGCGACCCCCATGACGACGACGTGCGTGACGGCGTCGGCCGCCTCGTCGCGGAGGTCCTGCGCGGGGCCGGGTTCGGCAGGTGTGACGTCGGTGTCCATCGGTTCGACTTCCGTGTCGGCGGGTCAGTTCCACGAGGATGCATGATTGGTAGCACCTTTGGCAAGCCATTGGTGTGACCAATTGCGGCCCGTGCCGGTCTCGGTAGGCTCCCCCCATGCCACCCCCCGCCCTGCACAACGCCGTCCTCGACGCCGTGGGGCGAGCCATCACCAGCGGCGACGTGGCACCCGGCACCCCGCTGACCCTCGAGTCGATCGGAACACAGCACCACGTTTCTCGCACCGTCGCCCGGGAGGTCATGCGGATGCTCGAAGGCCTCGGGCTGGTCCGCTCACGCCGACGGGTCGGTCTCGTCGTGCTGCCCCGGGAGGAGTGGAACGTGCTCGACCCGCGGGTGATCCGGTGGCGCCTCGCCGGCCCGGGCCGCGACGAGCAGCTCCGCACCCTCACCGAGCTGCGTCACGCCGTCGAGCCGCTGGCCGCCGCGGGCGCCGCCCGGCACGCCTCCGCCGCCGAGCGCGCCGAGCTCGTCGACCTCGCCGCCCGCATGCGCGTGCTGGGTTCCCGCGGCGACCTCACCGACTTCCTCGCGCTCGACGTCCGGATGCACGAGCTCCTGCTGCGCGCGAGCGGCAACGAGATGTTCGGCGCGCTCGCCGTCGTGGTCGCCGAGGTGCTGGCCGGCCGCACGCATCTCGGCCTGATGCCGGCCTCCCCCGTGCCGGAGGCGCTCGACCAGCACGAGGCCGTCGCGCACGCGGTGGCCGCCGGCGACGCGCCGGCCGCCGAGGCCGCCATGGCCGCACTGGTCGGCGAGGTCCGCCGTGCCCTCGACACCGCGACGCCCGCCGAGGAGACGCCGTGACCGTCCTCGTCGACCCGCCGGCCTGGCCGGCGCACGACCGCCTCTGGTCGCACCTCGTCTCGGACGCGTCGCTGCACGAGCTGCGGACGTTCGCGCGCGCGGCCGGCATCCCCGACCGAGCCTTCGACCTCGACCACTACGACGTCCCGGACGAGCGGTACGACGAACTCGTCGCCGCCGGGGCGACGCCGGTGGACGGCCGTGAGCTGGCCCGGCGGCTCGCCGCCACTCCCCTGCGGGTCCCGGGCCACGAACGACGACGGGCGAAGCGCCCGGCCCTCCTGGCACGATGGGCCGCGCTCTGGGCCGCGGGCGCTGACCCGGCGGCGCACGACGCCGGCGGGATCACCGCGGTCGGCGAGGACGTCGTCGACCGGTGGCGCGAGCCGCACCGGGTCTACCACGGCCGCCTCCACCTGGCCGACGTCCTCGACGCGATCGGCCCTCTCGCGCGCGAGACCGGCGCACCCGCCCGGGAGGCATGGCGCGCCGAGGTGGCGCTGTGGTTCCACGACGCGGTGCACGACGGCGCCACCCCGGACGACGAGGAACGCTCCGCCGCGCTGGTCGGCGTCCTTCTGGCACCGCTCGAGCGACGCCGGGTGCTCTCGGCCGGGGACGTGGCGGAGATCGGACGTCTCGTGCTCGTGACGGCCGGGCACGACCCGGCTCCCGAGGATCTGGCGGGATGTCTGGTCAGCGACGCCGACCTCGCCGTCCTCGGCGGCGACGCCGGCCGCTACGCGCGCTACGTGGCCCAGGTGCGCGCCGAGTACGGCCAGGTGCCCGACGCCGACTTCCGGGCCGGGCGCGGCGCGGTGCTCGACCAGCTGCTCACCCTGCACACCGGTCCCGGTCTGTTCCGCACGCCGGCCGCCCGGCACCGCTGGGCCGACCAGGCCGAGCGGAACCTGCGCGCCGAGCTCGCCGCGCTGCGGTGATCAGGGCAGGCGCAGCCGCCGCATCCCCCGCAACGCCTGGGTGAGCGCCCGGCTGGGCACGTCCCCGCCGAGCGCGTAGAGCGTGTCCAGGGACAGTCCCGCGCTGAGCCCGCGCTGCGCGACGACGCTCTGCACCTCCGTGACCGCCTCGATCGCCTCGCGGCCGTGGCGCCGTCCGAGGCCGGAGGCCTTCATGCCCCCCATCGGCGCGCTCGCGGAACCCCAGGCCTGGAGGTAGCCGTCGTTGATGACCACGGTGCCGGCCTCGACCCGCGCCGCGACCTGGCGGGCGCGCACGACGTCGCGCGACCAGATGGACGCGTTGAGCCCGAACTCGGTGTCGTTCATGACCCGGACCGCCTCGTCGTCGCTCGCGACGCGCGAGACCGCCACGACGGGCCCGAACGTCTCCTCGCGCAGGCAGACCGCGTCCTCGGGGAGGTCGTCGAGCACCGTGGGTGCGTAGAAGTACGGACCCACGTCGGCACGGTGCACGCCGCCGGTCAGGGCCCGCGCGCCCTTGGCCAGGGCGTCGTCGACGTGCGCGGCCACCCTCTCGAGCTGGTCGGCCGAGACCAGCGACCCGATGTCCGCGGTGTAGTCGAGCCCGGCGCCGAGCGCGAGCTCGCGCACCGCGGGCACGAACCGCTCGAGGAACGCGTCGGCGATGCGCTCGTGCAGCACGAGACGCTCGATCGACATGCAGAGCTGCCCGGCGTTGGAGAAGCAGGCGCGGACCACGCCCGGCACGGCGGCGTCGAGGTCGGCGTCGGCCGCGACGTACAACGGGTTCTTGCCGCCCAGCTCGAGCGTCGCGCCGATGAGCCGCTCGCCCGCGCGCGCCGCCACCGTGCGGCCCACGGCCGTGGACCCGGTGAACGCGATGTGGTCGACGTGGTCCACCAGCGCCGCCCCGATCTCACCGCCCCCGGCGACGACCGAGAACAGGTCGTCGGGCAGCCCGGCCTCCGCGAGCAGCTCGGCGGCCCACAGCGCGGACAGCGTGGTCTGCGGGTCGGGCTTGAGCACGACGGCGTTGCCCGCCAGCAGCGCGGGGATCGCCTCGCAGAGCGCGAGCGTGAGGGGGTAGTTCCAGGGGGAGATCACGCCCACCACCCCGACCGGGCGCCGGTGGACGCGGGCGCCGGTCAGGACCGACAGGGCACCCGGCACGCGACGGTCCGCCAGGTAGCGCGGCCCGCGCACCACGTAGTGGCGGCAGGCCTGGGCGATGTCGGCGACCTCCTCGAACGCGCTGCGCCGCGACTTGCCGGACTCCATCTGGATGAGGTCGAGGATCTCCGACTGACGGTCGAGCACCAGCGTGCCCAGCCGGTCGAGGACCCGGGCGCGCTCGGCGAGAGGTGTCGCGGCCCAGTCGTGCTGGGCGACCCGGGCGCGCTCCACGGCGTCGGCGACGTCGTCGGTGCTCGAGAGCGGCACCGCGGCGAGCGGTGCGCCGGTGAACGGCGACGTGCTGCGGTGGGTGCCGGCGTCGTGCGAAGTCACGACCCTCTTGACCAGCGGGGACACGACCTCGGGTTCGAGGACGTAGGTGGACGAGGGAAGCTCGGGATCGATGAGATCGCCCAGAGCGCCGTCGCTCTCGTGCGCGGTTGCCATGGGCGACACTCTATGCGGCGCCGGTGACGGCCCGGTGAACGAGGCGTCAGATCTCCGTGTCGTTCGCTCTCAGCGGGACTCGTCCATCCATCGACCGAGGACGGCGACATCTTGGGCGGTGTAACCCAGACTCCCGTAGAAGTCATGCACGTGCTCGTTCGCCGTGCGCACCATGAGCATGACCTTGCTGGTCCCGGCGCCCCGCAACCAGTCCTCCGCGGCCTCGACGAGCCGCCGCCCGAGCCCTGACCTCTGGAGCGAGGGGGCCACGGCCACGTAGTAGAGCCACCCGCGGTGGCCCTCGTACCCGGCCATCACCGAGCCGACGACGCCGGAGGTCGCGTCGAGCGCGACGAGCACCGTGGACGTGGGGTTGCGCCGCGCGTCGGCGATGTCGCGGTGGGGGTCGTTCCACGGACGCGTGAGGTCGCACTCGCGCCACAGGGCGACGACCTGCTCGACGTCGCCGTCCGTGATCTCCCGCAGGAGCGTGCCGGCCAGGACCTGCGGTGCGGGCTCCGGGGTCACCGCGGCTGGTAGGGCGACATGACGACCTCGACCCGCTGGAACTCCTTGAGGTCGGAGTAGCCGGTCGTGGCCATCGCCCGGCGCAGCGCACCGACCAGGTTCGTGGTGCCGTCCGCCTGGCGGCCCGGCCCGAAGAGGATCTCCTCGAGGGTGCCGCCGGTGCCCACCGAGACCCGCTCGCCGCGCGGGAGCTGCGAGTGGTGCGCCTCGGGCCCCCAGTGCCAGCCCTGCCCGGGCGCCTCGGAGGCGCGGGCCAGCGCGGCGCCGAGCATGACGGCGTCGGCGCCGCAGGCCACGGCCTTGACGATGTCGCCCGAGTGGCCCACGCCGCCGTCGGCGATGACGTGCACGTAGCGGCCCCCGGACTCGTCGAGGTAGTCACGGCGCGCGGCCGCGACGTCGGAGACGGCGGTCGCCATGGGGGCGTGGATGCCGAGGCTGACGCGGGTGGTGTGGGCGGCCCCGCCGCCGAAGCCGACGAGCACGCCCGCGGCACCGGTGCGCATGAGGTGCAGGGCCGCGGTGTAGGTCGAGGCCCCGCCGACGACGACGGGGACGTCGAGCTCGTAGATGAACCGCTTGAGGTTCAGCGGCTCGGCGTTCCCGGAGACGTGCTCCGCCGAGACGGTGGTGCCGCGGATGACGAACAGGTCCACCCCGGCGTCCACGACCGTCTGGTAGTGCTCCTGGGTCCGCTGCGGGGTGAGCGCGCCGGCGACCGTGACGCCGGCCGCGCGGACCTCCTTGATGCGTTGCGTGATGAGCTCGGGCTTGATCGGCTCGGCGTAGATCTCCTGCATGCGGCGCGTCGCCTGGTCGGCCGGCAGCTCGCGGATCTCGGCGAGCAGCGGCTCCGGGGACTCGTAGCGGGTCCACAGGCCCTCGAGGTCCAGCACGCCGAGACCGCCGTGGTTGCCCAGCGCGACCGCCGTGTCCGGGCTCATCACCGAGTCCATCGGCGCCGCCATGATCGGCAGGTCGAAGTGGTAGGCGTCGATCTGCCACTCGGTGGAGACGTCCTTCGGGTCGCGGGTGCGGCGCGACGGCACCACCGCGACGTCGTCGAAGGAGTACGCACGGCGACCGCGCTTGCCACGTCCGATCTCGATCTCGTTGCTCACCCCGCAAGCGTACCGGGCAGGCCGGACCCGGGACCGCAGGGGCGCTGTCGGTGGCTGGTGGCATCGTCACGGGCGAGGACACGAGGAAGGAGTCCGACATGGACGACACCGCCTGGGCGGGTGGCCCGCTGCTCGGTTTCGACACCGAGACCACCGGGGTGGACGTGCACACCGACCGCATCGTCACCGCGGCCGTCGTGCTGCGCACGGCGACCACGACGGACGTGCGCACCTGGCTGGTCGACCCGGGCGTGGAGATCCCCGCCGAGGCCGCGGCCATCCACGGCGTGACGACGGAGCACGCCCGCGCCCACGGCATCCCTCCGCGGCAGGCGCTGGCCGAGATCGCGGCGGTCCTCGCCGAGCACACGCGCGCCGGGGTACCGGTCGTGGCGTACAACGCGGCGTTCGACCTCACTCTCCTCGACGCCGAGCTGGTCCGCCACGGGCTCGCCACGCTGCCGGAGCGCCTCGGGCGGCCCGTGTCGCCGGTGCTCGACCCGCTGGTGATCGACCGGTGGCAGGACCGCTACCGCCGGGGCAAGCGGCGGCTGGGTGACCTGGTCGAGCTGTACGGGATCACCGGGGAGGGCGAGCTGCACAGCGCCGACGTGGACGTCCTGGCGACGCTCGACGTGCTCGACGCGCAGCTCCACCGCTACCCGGACCTGCGGGCCGTCGCGCTGGACGCCCTGCACTCCGCCCAGCAGGAGGCCCACCACCGCTGGGCGACGAGCTTCAACGAGTGGCGCCGCACGAAGGGCCTCGACGGGCCGGGGGCGTCGACGGCGTGGCCGGTCGAGCCGCCCGTGGCGGGCTGAGCCCGGTCAGGACACCGTGTCGTCAGGAGACGGTGTAGTTGGGTGCCTCGACGGTCATCATGATGTCGTGCGGGTGGGACTCCTTGAGGGAGGCCGAGGTGATCCGCACGAACCGCCCGTTGGCCTGCAGCTCGGGGACGGTGCGCGCGCCGACGTAGAACATGGTCTGGTGCAGCCCGCCCACGAGCTGGTGCGCCACCGTGGCGAGCGTCCCCTTGTAGGGCACCTGCCCCTCGACGCCCTCGGGCACGATCATGTCGTCGCTGGCGACCTCGGCCTGGAAGTAGCGGTCCTTGGAGTAGGACTTCTTGCCGCGCGAGGACATCGCGCCCATCGAGCCCATGCCGCGGTAGGCCTTGAACTGCTTGCCGTTGACGAGGATCTGGTCGCCCGGCGCCTCTTCGGTCCCGGCGAGCATGGAGCCGAGCATGACGGCCTCGGCCCCGGCGACGATGGCCTTGCCGATCTCGCCCGAGTGCCGCATGCCGCCGTCGGCGATGACCGGCACGCCGGCCGCGCGCGCCGCGAGCGAGGCCTCGTAGACGGCGGTGATCTGCGGGACGCCGACGCCGGTCACGACGCGGGTGGTGCAGATGGATCCCGGGCCCACGCCGACCTTGATGCCGTCCGCGCCCGCGTCGACGAACGACTGCGCCCCCTCCTTGGTCGCGACGTTGCCGCCGATGACCTGGACGTCCTTGGTGGCCGGGTCCGACTTGAGCCGGCGGACCATGTCGATGAGCATCCGCACGTTGCCGTGCGCGGTGTCCGCGACCAGCACGTCGACGCCGGCGTCGATGAGCGTGGTCGCCCGCTCCCAGGCGTCGCCGAAGTAGCCGATGGCGGCGCCGACCATGAGGCGGCCCTGTCCGTCCTTCGACGCGTCCGGGAACTGCTCCGACTTGACGAAGTCCTTGACGGTGATGAGCCCGGCGAGGCGACCCTCGTCGTCGACGAGCGGGAGCCGCTCGAGCTTGTGCTTGCGCAGCAGCGCGGTGGCGTCCTCCCGCGAGATCCCGGCGCGGCCGGTGATCAACGGCTGGGGCGTCATGACCTCCGAGACGGTGGTGGTGGCCCACTCGGCCACCGGGGTGAACCGCAGGTCGCGGTTGGTCACGATGCCGACGAGCAGACCGGCGGCGTCGAGGACGGGGAAGCCGGAGACGCGGTACTGGCCCGCGCGCTCGTCGAGCTGCTCGAGCGTGGCGTCGGGGCCGATCGTCACGGGGTTGGAGATGATGCCCGTCTGCGTGCGCTTGACGAGGTCCACCTGGTACGCCTGGTCGGCGATCGACAGGTTCCGGTGCAGCACGCCGAGGCCGCCCTGGCGGGCCATGGCGATCGCCATCCGGGACTCGGTGACGGTGTCCATCGCGGCTGACACGAGCGGGACCTTCAGCGAGATCTCCCGCGTCAGGCGAGAGGTCGTGTCGATGTCCGTGGGGGCGAGGTCCGAGTACCCCGGCAGCAGCAGGACGTCGTCGTACGTGAGGCCGAGGAACCCGAACGGGTCGTGCGCAGGCGAGGTCGTCTCCGTCATGTCCCGAGTCTACGGCGCGCGCCGAGGCCTCCGGGGTGCCGTCCGTCACGCCGGACGCTCCCCCGCGCGGGACGGCGGGCGCCCCGTCCGCCGCTCAGGAGGAGACGACGGCGAGCACCTCGTGCAGCAGCCCCGTGAAGGAGCGCACGCGCTGCACCTGGGCGGCCAGGGGGATCTCGCTCGCGGCGTCGTCACGCCGCAGGCCGACGAAGATCGGCAGGTCGGGGAAGCCCTCGTGCACCGCGTGCACCACGTCGAGATCGGGCCGCCGCTGCGTCGTCGCCAGCACGAGGGCTGCGGGGCGCACCATCGTCACGAGCTCGAGGGAGCGGCGTGTGCTCGCCGGGCCGGTGACGATCCGCGCCGTCTTGCCCTTCGCCGTCAGGGCGGCGGCGAGCGCGTGCGCGGAGAGCGGCACGACCTCGTCGGGCGCGGCGAAGATCAGCACGATGTTGCGCATGCGGCTCGGGTGGTTGGCCGGCGGCCCGCCGTTCTGCACCACCGCCTGCTCGAAGGCCTCCGTGAACGAGCGCAGCGCGTGCAGCGCGGCGGTGGCGAGCACGACCTCGGGGACGGCCCCGGGCCCGGCGAGCACGGTGCGCTCGGCGACGCGGTTCCAGGCCGGCTCCAGGAGGTGCGCCCACCAGACGGCAGGGTCCCCCTGGGCGGGGATCCGCAGGAGGTCGTCGCAGCGGGCCTGGTCGTAGGCGAGGGCGGCGTCGACGACCGCCGACACCTTGCCCGAGGCGTTCTGCCCGGGCCCGCCGTGGCCGGGTGCGGTCTGCGCACCCTGCCCGCCGCCGGGGATCGCGCGCAGGTGGGCACGGCCGGGACGCGCCCCGCCGTCGTCGCCGGCCGGAGCCGGCTCGGCCTCCGGCTCGGCCGCCTCCGGGGGCGCGGGCGGGCCGGACCGCTGCGCCTCCTCGAGCTCGTCGACGTCGGCGTCCAGCGCCGCCTGCGCGGCGTCGACGGGCGCGACGCCCTCGAGCGTGAGACGGCGCATGACCAGCAGCCGGGCCACGTCGTCGGGGGTGTACCGCCGGTGCGAGCCGGCCGTGCGGTCGGAGGGCCCGAGCCCGTACCGCCGGTCCCAGGTCCGCAGGGTCGCCGGGGCCACCCCGAGGCGGCGTGCGACCGCCGCGACTGCCAGGCCGGGGCCCGACGGGCGTGACCCGCCCGAGTCCTGGGCCGGTCGCGAGGAGGTCATGCCTCGATTCTGCCAGGGCTGCGCCCGACCGCCACTGCGGCCCCCGGCGCGTCACGATCCGAGACGGGATCCCGTCTCAAAGCAGGTCATCGGTCCGACGAAACCGGTTCATGACCTGGTCAACCCTGTCGCCGCTCCTCATGGTGGCCAACTTGCGCTACCCCCTTGAACAACCTCTGCACAACTTGTAGGTTGTTCGCCATGACGGAGATCTCAAGACTGCCCGGACCGGTCATGGAGCTGTGGGAGTGGCAGTACCAGGGCGCGTGCCGCGACGCGGACGACACCCTGTTCTTCCACCCCGAGGGCGAGCGCGGGTCCACGCGACGACGACGGGCCGAGGCCGCGAAGGCCATCTGCCACTCGTGCCCGGTGATGATGCAGTGCCGCGAGCAGTCGCTGCGGGTCCGCGAGCCGTACGGCGTCTGGGGCGGGCTCAGCGAGGACGAGCGCAGCGCCGCGCTCGTCGGTCGCGACCGCAAGGTCGGCTGAGCCGGGAGTCCCCCGGAGACATGACGAGGCCCCGCATCACGGATGATGCGGGGCCTCGTGCGTCAGCGTCGAGAGCTGGGATCAGCTCACGACGACGGCGAGGATGTCGCGCGCGGAGAGCACCAGGTACTCCTCGCCCGCGTACTTGACCTCGGTGCCGCCGTACTTGCTGTAGATGACCTTGTCGCCGACCTTGACGTCGACCGGGACACGGTTGCCCTGGTCGTCGAAACGGCCGTCGCCGACCGCCAGGACCTCGCCCTCCTGGGGCTTCTCCTTGGCGGTGTCCGGGATGACCAGGCCGGAAGCGGTCGTGGTCTCGGCCTCGACGGCCTTGACGACGATCCGGTCCTCGAGCGGCTTGATGGGGACCGACACGTCGGACCTCCTTGTTCGCGATGACTAGCTGGACTGGGACGCACCCTGTCGCTGGCCGTCGTCGCGGGTGCCGGCTCAGCGTGAGCGCTGGGACCAAATCTAGGCAGCCGTTAGCACTCTGACAAGTCGAGTGCCAGGATTCCTCTGCGGGCGTCATCGGCGCACCCCTGCCGCCACGCCTGAGACGATGTCGCCATGGACGCGGCCTCCCTCAGCAAGCTGCTCAGCCCCGAGGGCTGGGCGCTGCTCAACGCCCTGCCACCGTACGACGACCAGCAGGCGATGGTGCTGGCCACGCGGCTCCGTGCCGAGGGGGTCGATCCTGACCTCGCCGCCGCCGCCCTGACCCAGTCACGGTTGCGCGCCAAGGCCCGTGGCAAGCTCGGAGCGTTCGCCGAGGGGATGCTCCTCACCCCCGACGGCCTGGAGCAGGCCACCCGCCTCGTCGTCGCCGCGCAGCACGCCCGCCGCTACCTCGCCGCGGGCGTCACCCGGGTCGCCGACCTCACCTGCGGCATCGGCGCCGACTCCCTCGCCTTCGCCGGCGTCGGCCTCGACGTGCTGGCCACCGACCTCGACGAGGTCACCGCCGCGCTGGCCACGGTCAACCTGCGCGCCTTCCCCGAGGCGTCGGTCCGGCACGCCGACGGACTCGGTCTCGACCTCGTCGCGGAGGGCGTCGACGGCGTCTACGCCGACCCGGCCCGCCGGACCCGGGGCGGGCGGCGCATCTTCGACCCGGCGGCCTACGCGCCGCCGCTCGACGCCGTGTGGGCGCTGCGCGATCAGGTGCCGGCCCTCGGCATCAAGGTCGGCCCCGGCATCCCGCACCACGGCCTGCCCGCGGACGCCGAGACCCAGTGGGTCTCCGTCGACGGCGACGTCGTCGAGGCCGGGCTCTGGTTCGGTCCCCTCGCACCCGACGGCCCTGGCCGCTCCGCGCACGTCCTGCGCGCCGTCGCCGTACCGGCCGACGGCGGCGCACACGACGGCGCCGAGAGCTCCGGCACGATCACCCGCACCCTGCGCACCGGACCGCAGGACGCCGACCTGGTGCCCGACGTCGGGCAGGTCGGCGCCTACCTGTACGAGCCGGACGGCGCCGTCGTGCGGGCGGGGCTGGTGGCGCACGCGGCCGACGAGCTCGGGGGCCGGCTCGTGGACCGCACCATCGCCTACGTCACCACCGACGCGCCTGCCCCCGCGCCGCCGTCGGGCACCGCGGCGATCGCGACCGGGTACCGGGTGCTGGACGTCATGCCGTTCAACCTGAAGAAGCTGAAGGCCTATCTGCGCGAGCGCGGCGTCGGGCGGCTCACGGTCAAGAAGCGCGGCACGGCCGTGACCCCGGAGCAGCTCCGCGCCCAGCTCGCCCTCAAGGGCGACGCGGCGGCCACCCTCGTCCTCACCCGGGTGGCCGGCCGCCAGCACGTGCTCGTCGTCGAGCCGCTCGCCGGCGGCCGCTAGGAGGCAGCGGCCACCCCCGCGGCGTGGAACCATGGCCCCATGCCGCTGGACTTCGCGCCGTCCCCTCGCTCGAGCGTCGGCCTCGAGTGGGAGCTCGCGCTCGTCGACGCCGACTCCGGCAACCTCCGGCAGGTGGCGCCCGCCGTGATGGACGCGCTCGCCGCGGACGAGCGGGCCCGGTACGTGAAGCCGGAGTTCCTGCGCAACACCCTCGAGGTCGTCTCGGACGTGTGCGACACGGTCGGGTCCGCGGTCCGCGACCTGGAGGCCGGCATCGCGGCGATCCGGGACGTCATCGAGCCGATGCGGGCGGAGATCATGGGCGCCGGCACCCATCCGTTCGCGCACTGGTCGCAGCAGCAGGTCACCGACAAGCAGCGGTACGCCACGGTCGTGGACCGCACCCAGGTGTGGGGACGCCAGCAGGTCGTCTACGGCGTGCACGTGCACGTCGGGATCGAGGACCGCGCCAAGGTGCTGCCGATCGTACGGTCCCTGCTGGTCTACGTCGCCCACCTGCAGGCGTTGTCGGCGTCGTCGCCCTACTGGGGCGCCGACGACACCGGCTACGCCTCCATGCGTGCGCTGATCTTCCAGCAGCTGCCCACGGCCGGGCTCCCGTACCAGTTCGCCGAATGGGGGCAGCTCGAGCAGTACGTGGACGACATGCTCAAGACCGGCGTCATCGACGACTTCACCGAGGTCCGCTGGGACGTGCGACCGGCGCCCCACTTCGGCACGGTGGAGGTGCGGGTCTGCGACGGCACCTCGAACGTGCTGGAGCTGGCTGCTCTCGGTGCGCTCGTGCACTGCCTCGTCGAGCACTTCTCCACCCTGCTCGACGAGGGACGGGAGCTGCCCGCCATGCCGCGCTGGTTCGTCCACGAGAACAAGTGGCGCGCCGCCCGCTACGGCATGGACGCCATCATCATCCTCGACGCCGACGGCAACGAGGAGCTGATCACCGACGCGCTGCCGCGCCTGCTGGACGAGCTGGCGCCGGTCGCCGCACGGCTGGGGTGCACCGCCGAGCTGGAGGGGGTCCACGAGATCGTGCGGGCCGGCGCCTCCTACCAGCGCCAGCGCGCCGTCGCCGCCGCGCACGGCGGCGGGCAGCCCGGCCTCGAGGCCGTCGTGCGGTCCCTGGTGGCCGAGCTCCGGGCCGGACGCCCCCTGCCCGTGGGCTGACGACCGCCACGCAGCCGGTCCCGGGCGCGCACCTCACGCTCGCCGACGTCGTTGCGCGCCTCGCGCCAGGACCGCCCCGCCGACGACGACACCGACCGTGAGCAGCCGGCGCTGTGCCGTCCGTCGCCGCCCGCCCCAGCCACCGTGGACCGCCCCGGCGGACTCGGGACCGGGCTCGAAGAGGTTGCCGGAGGTGGCCTCGGCGGCCTGCCGGCGGGACAGCTGCAGCAGGTCCGTCTGCGCGGCCATCGTCGCCTCGACCGCTCGCGGCGAGAGCCGGTGCTGCCACGCCATCAGCCGCCCGGCGGTGCTCACGACCACCTCCCGCCGGGGCGACCGGACGGCACCGACGACGGCCCGGGCCACCCGCTCCGGGGAGTACACCGGCGGCATCGCTCTGACCGCGCGGCCGCTGTCGTTGGCCACCTGGTCGAACAGCGGCGTGTCGATCGTGGGCGGCAGCACGGTGGTGACCTCGATGCCGGTGAGCCCGTCCAGCGCCAGCTCGGAGCGCACGGAGACCGACAGCGAGCGGACCGCGGCCTTCGACAGGCAGTAGGCCGCGGTGTACGGCTGCGGGACCTCGCCCAGGATCGAGGCGATGTTGACGATCACGCCCCGCCCCTGGGGCCGCATGTGGGCCAGCGCGGCACGGACCCCGTGCACGGTCCCCATGACGTTGACGTCGACCAGCCGGCGGAAGTCCTCCAGCGGGACGTCGGTGACGCGTCCGAAGAGGCTGACGGCGGCGTCGTTCACCCAGACGTCGATACGGCCGAACCGCGCCGCGGCATGCCGGGCCAGGCGCTCGACCGCGTCGGCGTCCGAGACGTCGGTGGGGACGGCCAGCGCGCGGACACCGTGGCGCCGGCACTCCGCGGCCGCCGACTCGAGCGCGCCCGGGCGGCGGGCGGCGAGGACGACGTCGGCGCCGGACCTCGCGAGCCGCAGCGCGGTGGCGCGGCCGATGCCCGACGACGCACCGGTGACGACGGCGACGGAACCCTTGACCTTCATGGCACTCCCCGGGCTGGCGGCACGTTCGCGTCCAGGACACGCCAGCCGGCCGATGCCCGCACATCGGGGCCCACCGGGCCTGGCCGGGGCCGCGCAGCGTCGCGCGGAGCCGCGTCAGAGCCGGCGCTCGTGCCGGACGGGCCGGAGCCGCTGGGGCGCCGTCGACGCCTCCGGGTACTCGCAGGTGAAGGTGCCGTCGTAGCCGAAGAGGAAGCCGAACAGCCGGTGGTGGACCTCCAGGTCGATGCGGAAGACGCCGGCCTCGTCGTCGAAGCGCTCGCGCAGCGTCGCCCGGCCCGAGAACAGCATCGGGAAGCGGAACCCGAGCACACCCTCGTAGAAGCGCTGGGCGCCCGAGCGCAGGAGCAGCGACCCGTCCGGCTCCACCCGCAGGTCCAGGTCGACCGCCAGGTGCTGGTGCGTGCCGAGGTAGTCGACGATCGTGCCGCGGCCCGCGTCGAGGACCATCGTCGCGTCGAAGCGGCTCGGCCGCCGCCGCCCCGGGACCCGGTACTCGCGGACGAACGTGACGGTCTCGCGCCCGTACGGGTCCTGGTACGGGTAGTTCTCCACGGTGAAGGGCACGTCCTCGCCGACGTCCGCGACGAGGATGTTGCGCAGCCGGCCGATCTGCAGGAACGGCACCGTCCACCAGGGGCCGCGGCGGATGCGGCGCATGACGCCACGCCCCACGCACGCGTACCCGCCGTCGGTCGACACCCCGAAGCGTCGCCGGAGCTCGGGGTGCAGCCGGTCGAAGTCCGCGCCCAGGGCCCGGCGGAAGATGCTCGCACCGGCCTCGGCCGGGGTCGCGGCCGGCGTCTCGTGCGGTGTCCCGGTCACGGTGCCTCCAGGGTGTCGAGGGAGCGCGGGGCGTCGCGCATCGGGTCCCGCCCCGGGCGCCGGGTGACGCAGCGGGACGCTCGCGGGCGGTCCCGGCGCCAGAGGGCCAGCACCGAGGCGAGCGGCCACCGCTCGGGCGGGACGCCCGTCTCGGCCCAGATCCGCAGCCGGTCGAAGCTCCACGCCGTCATCCACAGCACGAGCGGACGCAGCACACGGTCGGCCGCGCGGCCGAACCCCGGGGTGTAGTCGTACCCGGTGACGAAGCGGACCCCGCCCTCGACCGGGGTGTACCTCCAGTACCCACGCCCGTCCCGCAACGGCGAGGTGCGGTCGTCGGTGCCGAAGCGCAGCGCGGAGGTACGGGTGCCGTCGGGGCCGTGGCGCTCCCCCAGAGAGGTGCCGGTGCCGCGGATCGTGTGCGGTCCGAGCGCTCGCTCGTAGCGGAACCGGGTGGCACCCGTGGCCGTGGTGCCGGTGGGCACGATCCGGCTGAACCGCAGGTCCCAGCGCGCGTGCTGCTCGGGGTCCTGGGTGAGCTCCCAGATCCGGTCCATCGTGGTGCGGACCGTCACCTCGACGTACAGCGCCCGCACGCGGTCAGACCGTGATCGCGGTCAGCGGCATCGAGGAGTCGACCCCGATGTCGAGGTCCGACGGCGCCACCCCGGCCCGCACGACGGCGGAGCCCAGCGCCGCGATCATCGCCCCGTTGTCGGTGCAGTAGCGGATCGGCGGGATGCGCAGGTCGATGCCCGCCTCGGCGCAGCGCTCGGCCGCCATGTCGCGCAGCTGGCTGTTCGCGGAGAACCCGCCGCCGATCACCAGGGTGTCCACGTCGTGCGCCCGGCACGCCGCGATCGTCTTGGCCGTCAGCACGTCGACGACCGCGGCGGCGAAGGAGGCCGCGACGTCGGCCACCGGCACCTCGCGGCCGGCGTCCTGGCACGACTCGACCCACCGGGCCACGGCCGTCTTGAGCCCGGAGAAGCTGAAGTCGTAGGCGTGCTTCTCCTGGTCCTTGCGCGCCGTGAGCCCGCGCGGGAACCGGATCGCCTCGGGGTCACCCTCGCGGGCGAGCCGGTCGATGTGCGGACCGCCCGGGTAGGGCAGGCCGAGCAGGCGACCCACCTTGTCGAAGGCCTCGCCCGCCGCGTCGTCGAGCGTGGACCCGAGCTCGGTGACGTCGGTCGCGATGTCGTCGACCAGGAGCAGCGAGCTGTGGCCGCCGGAGACGACCAGCGCCATCGAGCGCCCGGTGAAGGGGCCGTCGACGAGCTGGTTGACCGCCGCGTGCCCGATGACGTGGTTGACGCCGTAGAGCGGCTTGCCGAGACCGATCGACAGCGCCTTGGCGGCGCTCGCACCGATGGTCAGCGGCCCGACCAGCCCCGGCCCGGCGGTCACGGCGATCGCGTCGACCTCGGACAGGTCGACGTCGGCCTCGCCCAGCGCGCGCCGGATCGTCGGGACCATCGCCTCGAGGTGGGCGCGGCTGGCCACCTCCGGGATGATGCCGCCGTAGCGGGCGTGCTCGTCCATGGAGCTCGCGACGGCGTCGAAGAGCAGCGTGTCGCCACGCACCAGCGCGACGCCGGTCTCGTCGCAGGAGGTCTCGATCCCGAGCACCAGGGGCTCGCCACCGGTCTGGTCAGTCATGGCACCCATGATCGCATCGCGCGCGGGGCGGCCCGACGTCGAGGCAGGTCAGGTCGGCCCGTGGGTGGAAACACGAAAGTTACGCGGGGCTGACAGACCGGACACCTCGGCGTACTTAGGTTCATCTGAACCTAAGTCCCGGTCCCGGAGCCACCCGGAACCCCGCCACGAACGGAGCACGTCATGCGTCTACGGACACACGCCGGCACGAGAAGTCTCGGCGTCCTCTCCATCGCAGCACTGGCCGTCACGGCCCTGACGGCCTGCGGGGCACAGGTCGACGCCGCGGGCGCCGACCCGTCGGCCGGCACCGCGGACAGCTGCGTCGACACCTCGGGCGACACCGTGCGGATCGGCTTCCTCAACTCGCTGTCCGGCACCATGGCCATCTCCGAGCAGACGGTGCACGACTCGCTCCAGCTCGCCGCGGCGGAGATCAACGCCGACGGCGGCGTCCTGGGCAAGCAGCTCGAGGTCGTCACCGAGGACGGGCAGTCCGAGCCCACGGTGTTCGCCGAGAAGGCGACCAAGCTCATCACCAGCGACTGCGTCGCCGCGGTCTTCGGCGGGTGGACGTCGGCCTCGCGCAAGGCGATGCTCCCCGTCTTCGAGTCGAACGACTCGCTGCTGTTCTACCCGGTGCAGTACGAGGGCCTGGAGGCCTCGCCCAACATCTTCTACACCGGCGCCACGACGAACCAGCAGATCGTCCCGGCCCTGGACTACCTGGCCGAGCAGGGCGTCGAGTCGCTGTTCCTCGTCGGGTCCGACTACGTCTTCCCCCGCACCGCGAACAAGATCATCAACGCCTACGCCGAGGCGCACGGCATCGAGGTCCTCGGCGAGGAGTACGCGCCGCTGGGCCACACCGACTTCTCCACGATCGTCAACAAGGTGCGGTCGGCGGACGCCGACGCCGTGTTCAACACGCTCAACGGCGACTCCAACGTCGCGTTCTTCAAGGAGTACTCCAACGCGGGACTCGCCGCCGACGAGATGCCCGTCCTGTCGGTGTCGATCGCCGAGGAGGAGATCGGCGGCATCGGCGTCGAGAACGTCGAGGGCCAGCTCACCGCCTGGAACTACTACCAGACGGTGGACACCCCGGAGAACGCCGCCTTCGTCGAGGCGTTCAAGGCCGAGTACGGCGAGGACCGCGTCACCTCGGACCCGATGGAGGCCGCCTACGACTCCCTCCACCTCTGGAAGGGCATGGTCGAGAAGGCCGGGTCGTTCGCCGTCGCGGACGTCCAGGAGGCGGCCGACGGCGTCAGCTTCGACGCCCCGGAGGGCACGGTCACCGTCGACGGCGACAACCACCACATCGCCAAGACCGCGCTCATCGGCCGGATCGGCGCCGACGGCCTGATCCACACCGAGTGGAGCTCGGACGGCCCCATCGAGCCCGACCCGTTCCTCGAGGGCTACGACTGGGCCGACGGCCTCTCCTGACCCGGTCCGGACGCCGACGACGACGGGACATCGACCATGGACATCCTGAACCAGCTCTTCGCGGGCCTGAGCCTCGGCTCGGTCCTCCTCCTCGCCGCGCTCGGCCTCGCGCTGACGTTCGGCCAGATGGGGGTGATCAACATGGCCCACGGAGAGTTCATGATGGCCGGCGCCTACACGGCCTTCGTGGTGCAGGGCGTCGTCGGGAGCGCCGGTGTGAGCCTGCTGGTCGCGCTGCCCCTCGGCTTCCTGGTCGGTGGCGTCCTGGGGCTGGTGCTCGAGGCGACCCTCATCCACCGGATGTACCACCGGCCGCTGGACACGTTGCTCGTCACGTGGGGCGTCGCGCTGGTCCTCCAGCAGGTGGCGCGCGACGTGTTCGGTGCGCCCAACGTCGACGTGACCGCGCCGGAGTGGCTCTCCGGCGCGGTCACCGTCGGCGGTGTCGCCCTGCCGAAGACCCGCCTGTTCATCCTCGCGGTCGCCGTCGTCTGCGTCGCCACGCTCGCCCTCGTCCTGCAGGCCACCCCGCTCGGCCGACGGATCCGCGCCGTGGTCCAGCACCGCGACCTGGCGGAGGCGTCCGGCATCTCGTCCCGGGGCACCGACCGGCTGACCTTCTTCATCGGGTCCGGGATGGCGGGGATCGCCGGCGTCGCCCTCACCCTGCTGGGCTCGATCGGCCCGACCCTCGGGACCAGCTACATCGTCGACGCCTTCCTCGTGGTGGTGGCCGGCGGTATCGGTCAGATCAAGGGCACCGTCATCGCGGCGACGGCCCTCGGCCTGATGCAGTCGTTCTTCGAGTACTCCACGACGGCCTCGGTGGCCAAGGTGCTCGTCTTCGTCGTGATCGTCGCGTTCCTGCAGGTGCGGCCCCAGGGGCTGGTCACCGTGCGGACGAGGAGCCTGGTATGACCACCACGCACCGCACCACCGACCGGCTCGCCGCCCTGCTGCGCCCCGGCCGCTCCCGGGCCCTGGCCGGCTTCGCGCTCGCCGCCGTCGTCCTCTTCGCCGTGGCACCGCTGCTGCTCAGCCCGTTCCGGCTCAGCCTGCTCGCCAAGTTCCTGTGCCTGGCGATGGTCGCGGTCGGCATCGGTCTCGCCTGGGGACGTGGCGGCCTGCTGACCCTCGGCCAGGGCGTGTACTTCGGCCTCGGCGCCTACCTCATGGCGATGCACCTCAAGCTGGCCGACGCCGGACCCGGCGGGGTGCCGGACTTCATGAGCCTGTACGGCACCGGAGAGGTCCCGTGGTGGTGGGAACCCCTGCGGTCGCCCGTGGCCACGATCCTGCTCATCGCGCTGGTGCCCGCGCTGCTGGCCGGGCTGCTCGGCTGGGCCGTCTTCACCCGGCGGGTCCGCGGCGCCTACTTCGCGATCCTCTCCCAGGCGCTCGCTGCCGCGTTCGCGATCCTGCTGATCGGCCAGCAGCAGACCACCGGCGGGACCAACGGGCTCAACGGGTTCCGTGCCTTCTTCGGCTACGACCTCACCGACCCCGTCAACCAGCGGATGCTCTACCTCGTCGCGGCCGGTGCGCTGCTGGCCATGGTCCTGGTCGCCCGCCAGCTCATGGTCTCGCGGTTCGGCGAGCTGCTCGTCGCCGTGCGCGACGGCGAGGACCGCGTCCGGTTCCTCGGGTACGACCCGGCCCTGGTCAAGACGGTGGCGTACGTCGTCGCCGCCGTGATGGCGGCCGTCGGCGGGGCGCTCTTCGTGCCGGTCGTCGGCATCATCTCCCCCGCCGACGTCGGGGTGGTGCCCTCGATCGGGTTCCTCGTCGGCGTCGCCATCGGCGGTCGGGCCACCCTGCTCGGCCCGGTGCTGGGCTCGATCGCCGTCAGCTGGGCGCAGACCTCCATCTCGGAGCAGTTCCCCTCCGGCTGGATCTACTTCCAGGGCGCCCTGTTCATCGGCGTCGTCGCGTTCCTGCCGGGCGGCCTCGCCTCCCTCGTGCGCCGCCGACGGCGCAGGAGCGCCGCCCGGAGCGCCCCGCCCGCACCTGTCACGCAGACCGAGGGGAGCACCCCATGACCCACGTCCCCACCGCCGAGACCGCGGCCGGCGCCGAGCCCACCGGCACCGCCGCGGAGGCCCTGCTCGGGACCGACTCCACACGGTTCCGGCACGACTACCTGGAGGTGCGCGGGCTGCGTGTCGCCTTCGGTGGCTTCGTCGCCGTCCGCGACGTCGACCTGACGGTGACCCAGGGCGACCTCCGGTTCCTCATCGGACCCAACGGCGCCGGCAAGACGACGCTGATCGACGCGGTGACCGGGCTGGCGAGCGCCACGGGCTCGGCCCGGTTCGGCGGCAAGGAGCTGCTCGGGCGGGGCACGCACCGGATCGCCCGGGACGGCGTCGGCCGCACGTTCCAGACGGCCAGCGTCTTCGAGGAGCTGACCGTGCTGCAGAACCTGGACATCGCGGCCGGCGCCCGCCGTGGACCGCTGACCATGCTGCGCCGCCGCGGCGCGGTACCCGAGGCCGTCGAGCAGGCGCTCGAGCTCGTAGGGCTGACGGCTCTGCGGGACACTGCCGCCGGCGTGCTCGCCCACGGCCAGAAGCAGTGGCTCGAGATCGGGATGCTGCTGGTCCAGGACGCCCACCTGCTGCTGCTCGACGAGCCCGTGGCGGGCATGACCCACGCGGAACGGGAGGCCACCGGCGAGCTGCTGCGGCGCATCGGGTCCCAGCGCGTGGTGGTCGTCGTCGAGCACGACATGGACTTCCTGCGGTCGTTCGCCGACTCGGTCACCGTCATGCACCAGGGCCAGGTCCTCGCCGAGGGCACGGTCGCGGAGGTGCAGAACGACCCCGCCGTCGTCGAGGTCTACCTCGGCAGCCCGGTCTCGACCGAGCCCCCGACCACCCAGGCCGCCGGACCCCTGACCACCCAGGAGGACGCATGACGCTCGAGCTCACCGGCCTGAGCACCGGCTACGGACGCACCACGGTGGTGCACGGCGTCGACCTCACCGTGCCGGACGGCGGCCTGACCGCCGTCCTCGGCCACAACGGGGCCGGCAAGACGACCCTGCTGCGCGCGGTCCTCGGGCTCCTGCCCGCCCGGGCCGGCACGGTCCGCCTCGCCGGCACGGACGTGACCGGCTGGCCGCCGCACCGCCGCGTGCGTCGCGGTATCGCCTACGTCCCGCAGGGCCAGCAGTCGTTCGGCCAGCTCACCGCCCGGGAGAACCTGCAGGTGGTGGCCGACGCGTACGGCGCCGCGGGCCGCCGTCGGACCGACGAGGCCCTGAACCTCTTCCCCGCCCTGGGGCCGCTGCTCGGCCGGCAGGCGGGACTCCTCTCGGGGGGGCAGCGCCAGCAGCTCGCCATCGCCCGCGCCCTGGTGACCGGGCCGCGGCTGCTCGTCCTGGACGAACCGACCGAGGGCATCCAGCCCAACGTGGTGCGCGAGATCTACGACGCGATCACCGACCTGTCGAGCGGTGGCGAGCTGTCCGTGCTGCTCGTCGAGCAGCACATCGGCTACGCGGTGGAGCACGCCGGGGAGTACCTCGTCATGACGTCCGGCCGGATCACGCACCGTGCGCCCGGCGGGGCCGCGGCGGTGCACGACGCCCGGGAGGCGATGGCGCTGTGACCGGCCACCCCGCCCGTCGGACGCCGGAGGCACCGTGCACCTGACCCCCGCCGACACCGAGAAGCTGCTGCTCGCCGTCGCCGGCATGGTCGCCCGCGACCGTCTGGGCCGCGGCGTCCGGCTCAACCACCCCGAGGCGGTCGCCCTGCTGTCCTGCTGGGTGCTGGAGCGTGCCCGCGAGGGCGCCGACGTCGCCACCCTCATGCGTGACGGCAGCAGCGTGCTCGCGCGCGACCAGGTCATGGACGGTGTGCCCGAGATGCTCACCGACGTCCAGGTCGAGGCCACGTTCCCCGACGGCCGCAAGCTCGTCACCCTCCACCACCCGATCCCGTAGGAGCACCGTGAGCGCCCACAGCACCACCGGCCCCGGCGCGATCCGCGTCGTTCCGGGCCGGATCGAGCTCAACGCCGACCGCACCCCCGCCGAGCGTCTGCGGCTCGTCGTGACCAACACCGGCGACCGTCCCGTGCAGGTCGGCTCGCACGTCCACCTGCCGGACGCCAACCCGGCCCTGCGCCTCGACCGCGCCGCCGCGCACGGCTTCCGCCTCGACGTCCCCGCCGGCACCTCGCAGCGGTTCGAGCCCGGGGTGAGCCGCGAGGTCGACGCCGTCGCCGTCCGCGGTGCCCGCCGGGTGCCCGGCCTGCAGCGGGACAAGGTCGACGGCGGCCGCCTGGGCGCCGTCGACCCCACTGCCGTGGCCTCCCACGGCAGCACCACGGCCGACGCCGGGACGGTGCGCTGATGGTCTGGGTGTACCGCGAGCGCTACGCCGCCCTCTACGGCCCCACCGTGGGCGACCAGGTCCGCCTCGGGGACACCGACCTGTGGATCGAGGTCACCGAGGACCGCACGGTCGGCGGCGAGGAGGCGGTGTTCGGCGGCGGCAAGACGATCCGGGAGTCGATGGCGCAGTCCACCCGGACCCGGGCCGAGGGTGCCCTGGACACGGTGATCACCAACGCCGTCGTGCTCGACTGGTGGGGCGTGGTCCGCGCCGACGTGGGCCTGCGCGACGGCCGGATCGTCGCGCTCGGGCGCTCCGGCAACCCCGACGTCGCCGACGGCGTGCATCCGGACCTCGTGATCGGGCCGTCCACGGACGTGATCTCCGGCGAGGGGCGGATCCTCACGGCCGGCGGGTTCGACCCGCACGTGCACCTGCTCTCGCCGTCCGCGCTGCACGAGGCGCTCGCCACCGGCCTCACGACCGTCGCCGGCGGCGGCACCGGACCCTCGGAGGGGTCCAAGGCCACCACGGTGACCCCGGGCGCCTGGCACCTGCGACAGGTGCTGCGTGCCCTCGACCCGATCCCTCTCAACGTCCTGCTGCTCGGCAAGGGCAACACCGTCAGCGCGGCGGCCCTGGCCGAGCAGGCGCTCGCGGGGGCGGGCAGCTACAAGGTCCACGAGGACTGGGGCTCCACCCCGGCCGCGATCGACGCCGCGCTGCGTGCCGCCGACGAGTGGGGCCTGCAGGTCGCGCTGCACTCGGACTCGCTGAACGAGACCGGGTACGTGCAGTCCACGATCGACGCCATCGCGGGCCGCGGCATCCACGCGTACCACGTGGAGGGCGCGGGCGGCGGGCACGCCCCGGACATCCTGGAGATCGCCGGGCTCGAGCACGTGATCCCCGGCTCGACCAACCCGACGCTGCCCCACACCGTCAACACGGTGGCCGAGCACCTCGACATGCTCATGGTCTGCCACCACCTCAACCCCGCCGTGCCCGAGGACCTCGCGTTCGCCGAGTCGCGCATCCGGGCGACCACCATCGCCGCCGAGGACGTGCTGCACGACATGGGCGCGATCTCGATCACCTCCTCCGACGCCCAGGCCATGGGCCGCATCGGCGAGGTGATCTGCCGGACCTGGCAGGTGGCGCACGTCATGAAGCATCGCCGCGGCCCGCTCGGCAGCAGCGAGCCGGCCGACAACGAGCGCGCCCGGCGCTACGTCGCCAAGTACACGATCAACCCGGCGATCGCCCACGGCGTCGACTCCGAGATCGGCTCGGTGGAGCCGGGCAAGCTCGCGGACCTGGTGCTGTGGGACCCGCGGTTCTTCGGGTTCCGGCCCGAGCTGGTGATCAAGGGCGGCGTCATCGCCTGGGCGGCGCTCGGCGACCCGAACGCCTCCATCCCCACCCCGCAGCCCGTGCTGCAGCGGCCCGCGTTCGGCGACGCGCTCGCGGCCGACACCTCGCTCGCCTTCGTGGCACCTGCCGCGATCGACGACGGGTTGGCCGACCGGCTCGGGCTGCGCCGCCGGCTCGCGCCGATCGCCTCGACCCGCGGCGTGGGCAAGTCCGCCATGCGCAACAACGACGCGCTGCCCCGCATCGACATCCGACCCGACACGTTCGAGATCCGCATCGACGGCGACCGCGTCGAGCCCGCACCGGCCGTCCAGCTGCCCCTGGCGCAGCTCTACTCGATGTTCTGACCCGTGCCGACACCTCCTCCCGCCACCACCCGATCCGCCGAGCGCACTGCCCCGGCCCCGGGCACGGTCGCCCTGCTGCTGGCCGACGCCCGCCTGCCGGGCGGCGGTCACGCGCACTCCGCGAGCCTCGAGCCGGCCCTGCTCGGCGGACTCCCCGTCGACGACGTCCCGGCCTGGATGGCCGGCCGCGCCACGACGGTCAGCCTCGTCGAGGCGGGCACGGCCGTCGTCACCGCCCATGTCCTCACGACCGGCGGCGCGCACGGGCTCGACGCCGTCGCCCGCGCGTGGGCGGCCCGGACGCCCTCGGGCGCGCTGCGCGACGCCGCCCGCCTGCTGGGACGGGGCTACCTGCGCGTGGCCCGGACCCTGTGGGCCGACCACCACGCCGTCGCTGCCGCCGCCGGGCTGGCCGTCCGGCACGGCAGCGTGCCTCGCGCCGTCGTGCTCGGGGCGGTCGCCGCCGCCTGCGGGCTCGGTCCCGCCGACCTCGTCCGGCTGACGGTGTACGACGACGCCCAGACGGCGGCGTCGGCCCTGCTCAAGCTCGAGCCCCTGGACCCGCTCGTCCCGGCCCGATGGGTCCTCGACGCCTGCGCCGCCGCCGAGCCCCACGTGGCCCGGGTCGCGGCGTGCACCACCCCGGACGACATCCCGTCGTCCGGCGCTCCCCTGACCGAAGGCTGGGCCGAGGCCCACGCCCTGACCCAGCAGAGGTTGTTCCGTGCCTGAGAACCCGCTCCCCGAGACCGCACCGACCACGACGGCCCGGCCGCTGCGCCTCGGCGTCGCCGGCCCCGTGGGCGTCGGCAAGTCGTCGCTCATCGCGACCGTGTGCCGCGCCCTGGCCACCGAGCTCGAGATCGGTGTCATCACCAACGACATCTACACCGACGAGGACGCCCGGTTCCTGCGGTCCGCCGGCGTGCTGGAACCGGAGCGGATCCGCGCCGTGGAGACGGGCGCCTGCCCGCACACCGCGATCCGCGACGACGTCACCGCGAACCTTCTCGCGGCCGAGGACCTCGCGGCGGACTTCGCACCGCTCGACCTCGTCGTCATCGAGTCCGGCGGCGACAACCTCACCGCCACCTTCTCCCCGGCGCTGGTCGACGCGCAGATCTTCGTCCTCGACGTCGCCGGTGGCGGCGACGTCGCCCGCAAGGGCGGCCCCGGCATCGGCCGGGCGGACCTGCTGGTCGTCAACAAGACCGACCTGGCCCCGCACGTCGGCGTCGACGTCGAACGGATGGTGGCCGACGCCTCCGCGGCACGGGAGGGTCGCGCGGTGATCGCCCTGTCCCGCACCGACGAGAGCTCCGTGGCGGCGCTGCGCGCGTGGGTGCTCGACGTGCTCGCCGCCTACCGTTCCGGGGCGCACGTGGCCCAGGACCCCGGCCCGATGGCACCGCACTTCCACGCCGACGAGGACGGCGGCGTGCTCCACAGCCACGCCGACGGCGATCACGCGCACTCGCACGCCGATGACCACGACGTCGTCGCTCGCTGACACCCGGGCGACGACCGCCGTCCGCCTGAGCCGCGGCACCGTTCCCGGCTCGCCGGTGCGGGTGGACGCGACCGACGGGCTGCTCGCCGTGCGGACCGTCTCCCGCGGCGCGGTCCGGGCGGAGGTCGCGCTGGTCGCCACGGGCGCCGTGCTGCTCGGCGGCGACCACGTCGTCGTACGGGTCGACGTGGCCGACGGCTGCGCGCTGCGGATCACCGACGTCGGGGGGACGGTCGCCTACGACGGCGAGGGCGCGGCCTGCCGCTGGGACGTCGAGGTCCGCCTGGGGCGCGGCGCCCGGCTGGACTGGGCCGGGATGCCGCTCGTCGTCGCCGGCGGCGCCAACGTGGTCCGGGCGACCACCGTCCGCCTCGGCGCGGGCGCGCGCCTGGTCCTGCGCGAGACCGTCGTGCTGGGCCGCGACGGCGAGCACGGCGGCCGCGTCGTCGTCCGCAGCGACGTGGCCGACGACGTCGGGCCCGTGCTCGTCGAGGAGGTCGTCGCCTCCGGCACGGCCCCCGTCCCGGGCGTGCTCGGTCCGTACCGCGTGCTCGACACCCTCACCGACGTGCACGCGACCGACGAGCTCGAGGCCCTGGAGGAGTCGGACCTGCCGGGGCCGGTCCCCGGCGCGACCACCCTGCGGCTCGACCGCGGCGGGACCGTCACCCGCTGGCTGGGGGCGGCGACGCACCTCAGCCCGGTCGAGCGCGCGCTCGCCCACCACCGACCGAAACCCGGAGAAGACGGATGACCAGGATGCCCACCCACCGGCCCACCCACGTGCCCACCCACGTGCCCACCCGCCTGCCGGCCCGCACCGCACGCCGGCACCTGACGGTGCCGGTTGTCGCGGCGCTGCACGTCGTCGGCCTCGCCGGCCTCGCCGCCGTCGTGGTCCTGCAGGACGGCGGCACCGCCGTGCTGCTCACCCTCGGTCTCACCGCGTACGGCCTCGGCCTGCGGCACGCGTTCGACCCGGACCACATCGCCACGATCGACAACACCACCCGACGACTCGTCCGCACCGAGCGTGACGCCCGCGGCGTCGGCCTGTGGTTCTCCCTCGGTCACTCGACCGTCGTGGTCGTGGCCGCCGCGCTCCTCACCCTCGGCGTGCAGGCGCTGGCGCCGATGCTGGACGACGACTCCTCGCTGCTGCGCCGCGTCACCGGGGTGTGGGGGCCGCTGGTCGCCAGCACGTTCCTGCTCGTGATCGGCGCCGTGAACGTCGTCCTGCTGCGCCGCGCGCTGCGCTCCCCCACCACGGCCCCGGACGGCGTGGGCGGCGGTCCCGTCTCCTGGCTCCTGCGCCGCTTCGAGTGGGCCACCGACCGACCTGCCCGGATGTACGGCGTGGGGCTGCTGTTCGGTCTCGGCTTCGACACCGCCACCTCGATCGGCCTGCTGGCGGTGGCCGGCGCCGCCACCCTCGACCAGAGCAGCTGGTACGCCGCCCTGCCGCTCGCGCTGCTCTTCGCCGCGGGGATGTCCCTGCTCGACTCGGCCCAGGGTGCCGTGGCCCGGCGGGTCTACGTCACGGCAGGCGCGCGGCCCACGGGGCGCCGACGGATGCGCTACGACGTGCTGGTCACGGGGGTCTCCGCGGCCGCCGCGCTGGGGATCGCGGTGGTCACCCTGGTCCAGACCCTCGCCGAGCACGTTCCCAGCGCAGCGGCCGTCCCGGGAGCGTCCGTCGACCTCGCCCCCTACGGCGTCGCGCTGACCGTGGTGCTGGTCGTGGCGTGGGGCGCCGGGGTGCTAGTCCTGCGCCAGCAGCGTCGTGAGGCGTGACAGGACGTCACGGCCGCGGGCGGAGAGGAACACCCGGATCACCCGGCGGTCGAGCCCGTCGACCTCGCGGTAGACCAGGGCACGGGTGACCAGGGAGTCGACCCGGCGCCCGAGGGTCGCCTTGTCCGTGACGGTGGCCTCGCGCAGCTCGCTCATCGTCAGGCCGTCCGCGTCCTCCAGGGTGCCGAGCACGAGCCACTCGTCCAGGGTGAACCCCTCCGTGCGCAGGACGTCGCCCGCGCGGCGCGAGGACCGGCGGGCGCCCAGCACCGACTCGCGCAGGACGGCGGCGGCCATGGCCGACTCGACGTCGGTGCGGCGCCGGCCGACCGTCCCAGGTGGTGTCCGCATCCTGATCTCTCCTTCTCGGTGCTCGTAGAATACCCGCCAACACAGGCCGGGGCCCGCGGGTCCCCCGCGGGGACGGGGCGTCATGTCTGACTTCGTCGTCGGCGTCCTGCTGCACTTCCAGGGGCCCGGCGGGATCTACGGCCCGTCGTGCCAGGCGGTCACCGAGCTCGCGGTCGCGGAGATCAACGCGACCGGTGGTGTCCTCGGCAGACCGGTGCGGGCCGAGCTGTTCGACGCCGGTCAGCCGCCGCCGGTCCTGCGGCGCGAGCTGGGCGCCGCCCTCGACGCCGGTCGCCTCGACGCGCTGACCGGTTGGCACACGTCCGCCGTGCGCAACGCCGTCGTGCCGGTGGTGCAGCAGCGGGTGCCGTACGTCTACCCCGCCGCCTACGAGGGCGCGGAACGCAGGTCCGGGCTGTACGTGACCGGCGAGGTGCCCTCGGCGCAGCTCTTCCCGGCGATCCGGCGCCTCCGGGCCACCCGCGGCGTCCGGCGCTGGTACGTGGTGGGGGACGACTACGCCTGGCCGCGCGGGACGTTCCGGGTGCTCACGCGCCAGATCGCCGGGCTCGACGCGCAGTTCGCCGGCGCGCGGTTCCTGCCGGCGGCCGGCGCGAGCGCGCCCGTCCTGGCGGCCACCCTGGACGCGGTGGAGGCGGCCCGGGCGGACGGTGTGCTGCTGCTGATGGTCGGGCAGAACGGAGTGCGGTTCAACCGCGCCTTCGCCCGCCGTGGCCTGCACGAGCGGATGCTGCGGCTCAGCACGCTCATGGAGGAGAACATGCTGCTCGGCAGCGGTGCCGGCGCCACGACGGACCTCTACTCGGCGGGCGGCTGGTTCCGCAGCCTCGCCACGGGCGAGGCCCTCGACCTCATCGGGCGGTACACGGCCCACCACGGGCTCCACGCGCCGGCCGTGGGAGCGGCGGCGGAGGCGTGCTACGAGGGGATCTTCGCCCTGCGCTCGATCGTGCAGCGGGCCGGGAGCCCCGCCGTCGCCGCCACGGACCGGTCGGTGGACGGGCTCGTCTACGAGGGGCCTCGCGGACCGATGCAGTTCAGCGGCAACCACGCCGCCCAGCGCCTCTACCTGGCACGCGCCGACGGGGTCGACTTCGAGCTGCTCACCGAGCTCTGAGGCCCGCCGACCGTGTCGCACGTCACCGCTGCGGCAGGAATCATCCGCAAGCATGAACACGTTGCTCGGGGCATGACCGACACCCTTCTCGAGACCGCTCCCCTCGCCATCGACGAGACCGCGGCCGACCGCATCTTCCGCCAGGCCCGCACCACCTCGCAGTGGACCGACGCCGAGGTCACCGACGCCCAGCTCCAGGCTGCCTGGGACCTCGCCAAGCTCGGCCCGACGGCGATGAACACCCTGCCCCTGCGCCTGCTGGTGGTCCGCTCCGCCGAGGCCCGGCAGCGGCTGGTGCCGCACATGGCCGAGGGGAACAGGCCCAAGGTCGAGGCCGCTCCGGTCTCCCTGGTCCTCGCCGCGGACCCGGCGTTCCACGAGCACCTGGACGAGCTCTTCCCGGTCTACCCCGGCATCCGCGAGCAGCTCGCGCCCGCGACCGAGGTGCGGGAGGGCATGGCCCGCAAGAACGCGCTGCTGCAGGCCGGCTACCTCGTCGTCGCGCTGCGTGCGGTCGGTCTGGCTGCCGGGCCGATGGACGGGATGGACTTCGACGGGGTCGACGGCGAGTTCTTCGCCGGGACCGGCTGGAAGTCCTTCATGGTCGTGAACGTCGGCGTCGCCGAGGGCGAGGGGTCCCCGTACCCGCGCAACCCGCGCCTCGCGTTCGACCAGGTCGCCGAGGTCCTCTGACCCTCCCCCGCCTGGCCCCTCGGGGGGTCAGGCGGTGGCGACCGGGCGGGCCGGGTCGTTCGACCACTGGGACCACGACCCCGGGTACAGGGCGGCCGTGACACCCACGGAGGCCAGCGCGGCCACCTCGTGCGCCGCCGTCACGCCGGACCCGCAGTAGACGCCCACCGATCGGTCCGCCGTCGCGCCGAGCGTGGCGAACCGTTCCGTGAGCTCCGCCGCCGGGCGGAACGTCCCGTCGTCGGCCAGGTTGCCGGCGGTGGGGGCCGAGACGGCACCCGGGACGTGGCCCGCCCGGGGGTCCACCGGCTCGACCTCGCCGCGGTACCGCTCGGCCGCCCGCGCGTCGAGCAGGACACCGTTCCTCGCGAGCTCCGCCGCCTCGTCGACGTCCAGCACGGGCATCCCGCCGGGGCGCACGACGACGTCGCCGCGCTCGCGCTCGACGGAGCCCGCCTCGAGCGGGTGGCCGGCCCGCACCCAGGCGGCCAGCCCGCCGTCGAGGATCTGCACCTGCCGGTGCCCGAACCAGCGCAGGAGCCACCAGGCTCGCGCGGCGGACGTGCCGCCGACGGCGTCGTACACGACGACGCGCGAGCCCGTCCCGATCCCCCAGCTCCGTGCTGCCTCCTGGAAGGCGGTCGCCGACGGCAACGGGTGGCGTCCCTCGGCCGGCGACGGCGGCGCGGCCAGACCGGTCTCGAGGTCGACGAACACCGCACCCGGCAGATGCCCGGCCTCGTACTGCTCGCGGCCGTCGCTCCGGCCGAGCTCCCAGCGCACGTCGAGCAGCACCGGCGCGCCTCCGGCCGGGTCCTCCAGCCCTCCGAGCTGGAGGTCCGCCGCCAGCGTGGCGACGTCGACCAGGACCTGCTCGCGCGCCGCGGGCCCTCCGCTCACGCGGCGTCCCCGGGCGCCGTCGAACCCGTCTGCGACTGCGCCAGGTTCATCCGCATCGTGAAGGCGTCCTTGTCCTCGGGCTGGTAGTAGCGCTTGCGCACCCCGAGGCGCTCGAACCCGAACTGCTCGTACAGGGCGATCGCGTGGGCGTTGTCCACCGCGACCTCCAGGAACAGCGCCCGGGCGCGCAGCTCGCGGGACCGGTCGACCAGCGCCTGCAGCAGCAGCCGCCCCACCCCGCGGCTCTGGTACCTCCGCGCGGTGCCGAGGGTCATCACCTGCGCCACCTCGCCGTCGAACCACAGGCCCGCGTACCCGATCACGGGTCGCCGCCCGAGTCCGTAGCGCTCCGCGGCGTCGGCGGGCTCGGCCACGACGTACCACCGGCCGAGGCCCGCGAGCTCGTCGGCGAGCATCCCGTACGTCCACGCGCCCGCCCCGAAGAGCTCGCGCTCCAGCTCGAGAACGCGGTCGAAGTCGGCGCTCTCCAGGGGTCGCAGCCGGACCTCCAGCGCGTTCTGGGTCATGCCGCGCCTCCGGCGGCGGACTGCACCCGCTTGGCCCCGGCCGGCTCCTGCACGTCGGGGCGGCGCAGGTACAGCGGCTCGGTCGGCAGGTCCGCGCCGGCCGCGCGCCGGGCGAGCGCGACCCGCGCCAGCACCGTCGCGTCCGGGACCAGCGGGGCGTCGTCGGCGGGCGGCAGGTCCTCGGGGTAGAGCGCTGCGCCCTCGCCGACGACGGCGAGCCGCGCGCCTGCTTCGGCAGGGACGTCGAGCTGTGCCGCGGCCACCTCGGCCGCCTTCTGCACCTCCGGTCCGTGGAGCGTCTCCAGGACGGGCACCCCGTGCGGTCCCTCGTGCGCGACGACGCGGTAGCGCGCCCAGTAGACCTCCTTGCGGCGGGCGTCGGTCGCGGCGAGGACCTCGTCCCCCGGCCGCAGGCCGAGGTCCGCGACCGTCTGCACCGCCAGGGCGTCGATGCTGGGCACGCCGAGGACGTCGATGCCGAGGCTGAGCGCCAGCGTGCGGGCCGTCACCAGCCCGACGCGCAGCCCGGTGAAGGGAGCCGGTCCGGTCCCGCCGACGACGGCGGTCAGGTCCGTGCGTTCGAGGCCGGCCTCGGCCAGGACCTCGGCGATCAGGGGTGCGAGCGACTCGGCGTGCCGGCGGCGCTCGGTGGACGTGCGCGCGGCGAGGCGTGCGCCGTCGTCGTCCACGAGTGCGACGGCCACGGCCGCGGAGGTGTCGAGAGCGAGAACTGCCACGCCCCCAGCCTACTGACGGCCGAGGTAGTACCGCTACGGCCGAGGTAGCAGCGCGGAGCGCACCACCGCGGCGAGGTCGACGCCCTCCCACCGCGCGCCGATCCCGCGCAGCACCGCGTGCCGTGTGCCGGCCTCCGCGTCCACCTCGAGGTCGTCGCCCACACCACCCCGGGGGCGCTCGAGGTCGATCTCGAGCCGCTCGTCGGTGAGCGCCTCCGCCAGCCCGCGGCCCCACTCCACCACGGTCACCGACTCGTCGAGCGACGAGTCGAGATCGAGCGCGTCGAGCTCCGACAGGTCGCCGAGCCGGTAGGCGTCCACGTGCACCAGGGCAGGCCCCGGGGCTCCGTCGGAGCCCGTCGACCCCGGCAGCGGCGGGTGCTCGCGCGCCACGATGAACGTCGGGGAGGCCACCTGCCCCCGCACCCCCAGCGCGGCACCGAGCCCCTGGGTCAGCGTGGTCTTGCCCGCACCGAGGTCACCGGTGAGGATCACCAGGTCCCCGGCCCGCAGCACCCCGGCCAGCGCCGCGCCGAGCGCCCGCGTGGTCGCGGCGTCCGGGAGGTCGGTCTCGGTCTGCACGACGACGTCGCTCACTGGTGCACATCTCCTTCTGACACGTAGACCCTCGGCACGCGCGCACCGAGGCGGGTGACGATCTCGTAGCTGATGGTGCCGGCGGCGTCGGCCCAGTCCTGGGCGTTGGGGACGTCGGCGCCGTGCGCGACGCCGTCGGACGAGCCGAACAGGGTGACCACGTCCCCGGCACGTTCCGCGGCGTCCGGCCCGAGGTCCAGGACGAGCTGGTCCATGCACACGCGGCCCGCCACGCGGAGCACGCGAGCGCCCGGCCCCTGCCCGACGGCGACAGGTCCGCCCGGACCGGCCGAGCCGCCCGAGGCATGGCGCGGCACGCCGTCGCCGTAGCCGACCGGCACGAGCCCGACGGTGGTGTCCTGCGACGTGGTGTACAGGTGCCCGTAGGAGACGCCCTCCCCCGCCGCGACCTGCTTGACGTTCGCCAGGCGGGACCGGAACGTCATCGCGGGCCGGAGCCCGTGGTCGCCCGGCACGCCGAGCGCAGGGCTGGGTGCGAACCCGTACACCGCGATGCCGGGCCGCACGAGGTCGTAGTGAAGCTCGGGGAGGGTGAGCGTCGCGGCGGAGTTCGCCAGGTGGCGCACCTCGGGTCGCAGACCCGCGTCGCCCGTCACGGCCAGCGCCGCGTCGAAGGCGGTCGCCTGCCGCGCGATCGAGGGATGTCCCGGCTCGTCGGCGCACGCCAGGTGGGAGAAGACCCCGACGACGCTCAGCTCGCCGGAGGCCTCCAGGGCCGCGGCGCGCCGCGCCACCTCCGGCAGGTCGCCGGCGGCCACGCCGCCCCGGGACAGCCCCGTGTCCACCTTGAGGTGCACGCGTGCCGCCCGGCCCGCCGCCCGGGCGCCGGCGGCCACCTCGTCGAGCGCCCACGGCGCCGCCACGGTGACGTCGACGTCCGCGCGGACCAGGTCGGCGAACGGCGCACCCGGGGTCAGCAGCCACACCAGGACGCGCACGTCGGCACCCGAGAGCCCGGCACGCAGCGCCAACGCCTCGGCGGCCGTGGCGACGCCGAGCCAGGTGGCCCCGCCCGCGAGCGCCGCCCGCGCCGCGGGCAGCATCCCGTGCCCGTACCCGTCGGCCTTGACGACCGCCATGACGTCCGACGACGGCGCGTGGCCCCGCAGGGCGCGCAGGTTGTCGCTGATCGCGTCGAGGTCGACGACCGCCTGTGCCGGCGTGCCGTCGTCGAGGGGCGGGAGGTTCACGACGGCGATTCTCTCACCACTCGGACAGCGCCCGCCGGGACGTGAACAGCCGCGGCTCGCCGGTGAGCGGGTCGTCGAAGGCCAGGGACCGTGCCAGGAGCTGCAGCGGGCGCTCCGGGTCGTCCGGGGCGTCCGGTCGTAGCTCGGGCCAGAACGGGTCGTGCAGCAGCGGCAGGCCGAGCGAGGCCATGTGCAGCCGGAGCTGATGGGACTTGCCGGTGCGGGGCCGGAGCCGGTACAGCCCCAGGCCTCGCCCGTCGTCGCGGGCCACCAGGTCGATCCACGACTCGGCGTTCGGCTCGCCGGGCACCTCCTCGGCCCGGACCACCCCGCGGCGCTTGACGATGCATGACCGCACCGTGCGGGGGAAGCCCTGCTCGCCGTCGTGCCCGCCGTCGTGCGCGCCGCCGTCGGCCGGCGGGAGCGGCGCGACCGCCTCGTAGACCTTCTCCGCCCGGCGTTCCTGGAAGACGAGCTGGTAGGGGCCGCGCACCGCGGGACGCACGGTGAGGACGAGCACGCCGGCCGTGGGGCGGTCGAGGCGGTGCGCCGGGACGAGGTCGGGCAGGTCGAGCGAGCGGCGCAGGTGGGTGAGCACCGTGCGGGTGACCCAGCGTCCGCGGGGCATCGTCGCCACCAGGTGCGGCTTGTCGACCACGAGCAGGTCCTCGTCGCGGTGCAGCACCTCGATCTCGGCCAGACCGGGCGCCTCCGGTTCGCCCGACGGCGGGTCGCGGTACAGGTAGAGGAAGCCGCGCGGCTCGTAGGGCGTGCTCGGGGTGACGACCGTGCCGCCGCCGGTGACGACCTCGCCGGCCGCCACCTTCTCGCGCAGTCGGACGGCGTCGTCGGGGAACCTGGCGAGCAGGTAGTCGAACGCCGTGCGGTGCCGCGCGACCGTGGCGGCGTCGTGCGGCAGGACGAGACGCGTCGGGTTGAGCCCGTCCCGCACCGGCAGCGGGGGGACGTGCTTGCGGGGTCCGCGACGCGGCGGCGGGTCGGGGGGCGGCGAGCCGGGAGGTAGCGAGCCGGGAGGTGGCGAGTCCGGGGGTGGCGGCACGCGGGGCATGCGGCCATTCTCCCGCGCCGTCACCATCCCGTAAGACGTCCGGGGGTCCCGCGGAGCACCTTGCCGGGCAAGACTGGGTGCATGACGCGCCGACCTCTTCCCGCCGCCCTGGCCCTGGCCACCGCGCTCGCCCTGTCCGGGTGCGCCGCCGACGACCCGGCGCCCGCAGCCGGCACCGCGACCGCGGACGAGATGACGAGCGACACCGAGGACATGGCCGACGAGGACATGTCGGAGCAGGACACCATGGCCGACGAGGACATGTCGGAGCAGGACACCATGGCCGACGAGGCGGTGCCCGCGGTCTACGACTTCGCCGCGACCACCCTCGACGGCGAGGAGTTCGACGGGGCGTCGCTCGCCGGTTCCCCGGCCGTGCTGTGGTTCTGGGCCCCGTGGTGCCCCACCTGCATCATGCAGATCCCGGCCGTCACCGGCCTCGCCGAGGAGTACGGCGACGACGTCGCGGTCGTCGGCGTGGGCGGGCTCGACGACGCCTCGGCCATCAGCGAGATGGCCGAGGAGAACATTGACGGGATCACCCACCTCGTCGACGACGCCGGGGAGGTCTGGCAGCACTTCGGCATGACCCAGCAGTCGACGTTCGTGGTCCTGGACGCCGACGGCGAGATCGTCGCCGAGGGCGTGCTCACCGAGCCCGAGCTCGAGTCCGCCGTCGCCGACCTCGCCGGCTGAGCCGGTGCTCGACGACGGCGCGTTCGCGCTCGCCCTGGGTGCCGGCCTGGTGGCGGCCGTGAACCCCTGCGGGTTCGCCCTGCTGCCCGCCTACCTGGCCACGCTGGTACGCCCCGACGACGGCCGCGCCTCCGCCGTCGGGCGCGCGCTGCGCTCGACGGCGGCCCTGACGCTCGGCTTCGTGGCGGTCTTCGGGGTGTTCGGCCTGGTGGTCGCCCCCGTGGCGAGCTCGGTGCAGCGCTGGCTGCCCGCCTTCACGCTGGTGCTGGGGGTCGTCCTCGCGGCCGCCGGCGTCTGGGTGATGGCCGGTCGCGAGCTGCCCGGGCTGCGGCTGCTGCGTACCGGCAGCGGCAAGCCGCTGACGGACCGCTGGTGGTCGGTCGTCGGGTTTGGCGCCTCGTACGCGCTGGCCTCGCTGACGTGCACGATCGCGCCGTTCCTCGCCGTCGTGGTCACCGCGTTCCGCGCCGGGTCCGTCGCGCAGGGCGTCGCCCTGTTCGCCACCTATGCCGCCGGGATGGCGCTGCTCGTCGGGACGGCCGCCGTCGTCGTCGCGACCGCCGGGGCCGGCGTCGTCGGACGCGCCCGTAGCGCCGGGCCCGTGCTCGCCCGCATCGGCGGGGCGATCCTGCTGGTCGCCGGCCTCTACGTGGCCTGGTACGGGTTCTGGGAGCTGCGGGTGCTGGCCGGCGGCGCCGGCGCGGACCCGGTCGTCGAGGCCGCGGCGTCGGTCCAGCGCTGGCTCGCCGAGGCCGCTCAGGGCGTCGGGTGGGTCGGGCTGCTGGTGACCCTGGTCGTCGCCACGGGGCTCGGGGCGTGGTGGCACCGCCGTCGGCGGGCGAAGATGGACGCATGAGCCTCTACGACATCCCCTTCGACCGCATGGACGGCACGTCCGCCACGCTCGCCGAGCACCGTGACGACGTGGTCATGGTGGTCAACGTCGCCTCGCGCTGCGGTCTGACGCCCCAGTACGACACCCTCGAGCAGCTGCAGCAGAAGTACGCGGACCGCGGCTTCACCGTCGTCGGGTTCCCGAGCAACCAGTTCCTGCAGGAGCTGTCGAGCGACGAGAAGATCGCGGAGTTCTGCTCCACCACCTACGGGGTCACCTTCCCGGTGGTGTCGAAGGTCAAGGTCAACGGCAGGAACGCGCACCCGCTGTACGCCGAGCTGACCAAGACCCCCGACGCGGGCGGGCACGACGGGCGCATCCGCTGGAACTTCGAGAAGTTCCTCGTGCTGCCCGGCGGCGAGGTGCGCCGCTACTCCCCCAAGACGGTCCCCGACGCCCCCGAGATCATCGAGGCGATCGAGGCCCACCTGCCGAGGTAGTACCGGCCCGGCCGAGGTAGTGGGCACGTCAGCCCACGCCGTCGCGCCCCGGCAGCGAGTCCAGCAGGGCTCCGAGGAGGCGCCCGAGCGCGTCCCGCTCGTCGGCTCCGAGGACGCCGAGGAGCCGCTCCTCGTGCTCGAGCAGCTCGCGCACCACCCGTTCGACGACGGCGTGCCCCTCCCCTGTCAGCGTCACCGCGACCGCCCGGCGTCCGGCGTCGGACGGCGCCCGCGCGACCAGCCCGTCGCGCTCTGCGCGCGCGACCCGCTGCGAGACCGCCCCGGCGGTGACCAGGGTCTGGGTCGTGAGCTCACGCGTGGTGAGGGTCCAGGGCTCACCGGAACGACGCAGCGTGCTGAGCAGGTCGAGCGTCGCGCCGTCGACGCCGAGCCGGGCCAGCGTCCGACGACGTTCGTCGGCCAGGCGCTTGGCGGCTCGCCACAGCGGCGTGATGACGCCGATCGACGACGTCGGCACCCCGGGCAGCTCGCGGTCCCACGCTGCGGCGATCTCGCCCGCCGGCAGGGCCGCCGTCGCGTCGAGGGGGTAGTCAGACATCTCGTCCTCCTCTATGTTTAGATCTAAACATAGCCGATGAAGGAGGAGCACGTGGGCCGTCAGGTACTGATCACCGGGGGCTCGGGCGGCATCGGCCGCGCGATCGCCCGCCACTTCGTCGACGCCGGGGACGACGTCGTCATCACCGGGCGCCGGCCCGGGCCGCTCGACGCGGCCGCCGCGGAGACCGGTGCGCGGGCGGTCGTGTGCGACGCCGCCGACCCCTCCGCCGTCGACGCCCTCGTCAGCGGGCTCGACGCGCCCCTCGAGATCGTCGTCGCCATGGCGGGCGGCAACACGGACTTCGACCGGCCGTCCGACGCCGCCTCGACCGACCCGACGCTCGCCGACGTCGCTGCGGCCTGGCGCGCCAACCTCGACGCCAACCTCGTGAGCACCGTCCTGACCGTCACGGCCGCCCTGCGCACCATGGGCCCGGGCGGCACGATCGTCACCGTGGGATCGATCGGCGCCGAGTACGCCGGTGGCTCGTACGGGGTCGCGAAGGCCGCGGTCCAGGCATGGACCGCCGGGCTCTCGGCGCAGGTGGGACCGCGCGGCATCACCGCGAACTGCGTCGCACCGGGATACATCGAGGGGACCGACTACTTCCGCGGTCGACTCACCGACCAGCGCCGCGAGCGCCTCGTCGCCGCCACCCACGACAAGCGCGCCGGAACCCCCGACGACGTCGCCGCCCTCGTCGCGTTCCTCGCGTCCCCCGGGGCGCGACACCTCACCGGCCAGACCCTGCACGTGGACGGCGGCGCGTTCACGACGCGTTGAGGTCGGCCGCCAGGAGCAGCCCTGCCCCGCCGGCGAACGTGACGCCGTGGAACGACGCGGCTCGCGCGACCTCCCGGAACCCCCAGCGCTCGTGCAGCGCGATCGAGGCGGTGTTGCGGGCGTTGACCACGTAGAACGCCCGGGCCGCACGGCCTGCGATCCATCCCATCCGCGCCTCGGTCAGCGCCGTCGCGACACCGCACCGCCGCCACGCCGGGTGCACCGTCACCCCACCGAGATAGTGCCCGGCCGGGGCGACGCCGTCGGACCGCGGGTGCAGGTGCGTCTTGGCCCAGCCGACGACGGCGGCACGCTCGTCGTCACCGGCCGCACCGGTCTCGGCGACCAGCACCTGCCGCCCGCTGTCGAGGATCGCCGCGCGGATGCCGTCGAGGAGCAACGTCTGCCCCGCCGCGTCCTGCACCCGCTCGACCGCCGGGAGGTCGTCCACGGTCGCGACCCGGACCGCCACCGCGGCCGGCGTGCCGTGCCGGTGCGGTGCGAACTCTGCGAAAGCTCCCATGACGTGGCGACCGTCGCGCTACGCCTGCGCGACCAGCGACGCGACGGTCGCGGGCAGGGCGTCGGCCACGTCGAGCGCGGCGACCGGACCACCGGGGTTCGCCCGCTCCGCCGCGCGCCCGTGGACCAGCGCCGCGGCCGCCGCGATCTCGGCCGCGAGCCCGGGCCGCTCGACCACCTCGGCCGAGCGAGCCGCGAGCATCGCGCCCAGCAGCCCCGCCAGCACGTCGCCAGCGCCAGCCGTGGACAGCCAGGCGGGCGCGTCGGCCTGGGCGTACGCCCCCGACGGCCCGACGACGACCGTCACCCCACCCTTGAGCAGCACCGTCGCACCGGTCAGCTCGTGCGCCCGGCGCGCCCACCGCAGGGGTGCGGCCTCGACGTCGCGGCGGTGCACGTCCTCGCCGTGCCGCCGCAGCAACGTCTCCAGCTCGCCGGCGTGCGGCGTCAGGACGAACCAGGGCGGGCACGGAGGCTCCAGCAGGGACAGCCCGCCGGCGTCGACCACGGCGGGCGTGGCTCCCTGCGACATCCCCCCGAGGTCTCCCCGCGCCGCGGCGAGCCCGCCACCGCCCCGGCCGTGCTGCCCGTCGTCCTCGTCCGACGGCGGCACCCCCGGACCGACCACCCACGACTGCACGCGGCCGGGCGCGGCGACCACCTCCGGGCGGGCGGCCAGCACCGCGTGCCCGACAGCACCCGGCCCGCGGTAGCGCACCATCCCGGCGCCCGCCCGCACCGCCGCCGACGCCGAGAGCACGGCGGCCCCCGGGTACGTCGACGTCCCGGCGACCAGGCCGACGACGCCGCGGCTGTACTTCTGGTCCGTCGGTCCGGGCACGGGCCAGGCCCGGCCGACGTCGACCGCCTCGAGCCGGCGGAGCGCCGGTGCGCCCTCGAGCGACAGCCCGATGTCGACCACCGTGAGCTCGCCGACCAGGTGGGCGGCGGGCGGCAGCAGCAGTCCGGGCTTGGCCGCGCCGAAGGTGACCGTGCGGTCCGCGGGCAGGACGGGGCCGTCGACCGTGCCGTCGTCGGCCCCGATCCCCGAGGGGAGGTCGACGGCGACCACCCGTGCGCCCGAGCCGCGTCTCCCACCCCTGGCGTCGGTGAGGGCGGTGACGAGGTCGGCGGCCGGTCCGCGCAGCGCCCCGCGGGCGCCGATCCCGACCATCCCGTCGAGCACGACGTCGGCGCTCGCCGCGTCGGCGGCCACCGCCGCGGTGCGGGCCGGGTCGGCGAACAGCTCGACGACGCGGCCGCCGGCCGAGCGCAGGGCGGCCAGCCCACCGGTGTGCGCCCGCTCCGAGACCAGCACTGCCGTGACGGCCAGGCCCCGGCGCGCCAGCACGCCACCGGCGTGCAGCGCATCGCCCCCGTTGTTGCCGGCTCCTACCAGGAGCACGACGCGAGCGCCGCGCAGGTGCCGGCGTCGGGCCCGGAGGTCCGCCAGGACCTGCATCGCGAGCGCGAACGACGCCCGTTCCATCAATGGTTCGCCGGCCTCCAGCAGGGGCGCCTCGGCAGCGCGGACGTCGGCAGCGTTCCATGCCTCGATCATGGTCCGAACATACGCGGCGCGGCCGGACCGCATAGGCTCAGGACCATGCGATTCGGACTCTTCATCCCGCAGGGCTGGCGCATGTCGCTCACCGACGTGCCCCCGGAGCAGCACTGGGAGACCATGCTGTCCCTCCTTCACTACGCGGACAACGCGGCCGCCGGCGAGGCCGTCCCGGGCGGCGAGTTCGCCTGGGAGTCGGTGTGGGTGTACGACCACTTCCACACCGTCCCCGTGCCGAGCACCGAGGCGACGCACGAGGCGTGGGCCCTCATGGCCGCGTTCGCCGCAGCGTCCCAGCGCGTGCGCCTCGGCCAGATGTGCACGTGCATGGCCTACCGCAACCCCGCGTACCTGGCGAAGGTCGCGTCCACCGTGGACGCGATCTCGGGCGGACGCACCGAGATGGGCATCGGCGCCGGCTGGTACGAGCACGAGTGGCGCGCCTACGGCTACGGGTTCCCGAGCGCCGGCGACCGGCTCCGGGCCCTGGACGAGGGCGTGCAGATCATGGAGCGCATGTGGCGCACCGGCTCGTCCGGGACGTTCGACGGCCAGTTCTACCAGGTCGACGGCGCACTGTCCTACCCCCAGCCGCTCCAGCAGCTGCCGGTCGGCGACGGCGGCGCGCAGGTCCCGAGCATCCCGCTGTGGATCGCCGGTGGCGGCGAGAAGAAGACGCTGCGCATCGCCGCGGAGCACGCCCAGTACACGAACTTCTCGGGCAGCCCCGAGGAGTTCCAGCACAAGTCCCAGGTGCTGGAGCAGCACTGCCGCGACATCGGCCGGGACTTCGGCGAGATCACCCGGTCGGCGAACTACAACATGGTCATCGGCGAGAACCAGGCCGAGATCGACGACAAGCTCGCGTGGATCGACGCCCACTTCGCCCAGTACGCGCCGGGCGACCAGGGCCACCGGGAGAGCTCGCTCTGGCGCCACGGCCTCATGGTGGGCACCCCGGAGCAGATCGTCGAGAAGCTCCAGGAGCTCCAGAACCTCGGCATGACCTACGCGATCACCTACTTCGCGAACGCGGCGGGCGACCGGGAGCAGATCGAGCTGTTCCAGCGGAAGGTCATCCCCGAGCTCCAGGGCTGACCCACGCCGGGTGCCGACCCTGCCGTGGCGGCCCGTCTGTCTCCACGGACGGGCGTCACGGCATGGTCGGCATCAACCCGGTCACCCCTCGGCGACCACCATGGCCGAGGAGATCCCCGCGTCGTGCGAGATCGACAGGTGCCAGTGCCGCACCCCGAGCTCGTCGGCACGCGCCTGGACCGTGCCGCGCAGCTCCACCTCCGGCGGCCCGCCCACCACGCGATGCACCGTGGCGTCGTGCCAGTGCAGGGTGCCCGGCGCCCCGAGCGCCTTGGCGATCGCCTCCTTCGCGGCGAACCGCGCCGCCAACGACGACGCCGGCAGGTCCCGCTCCGCCTCGGTGAAGAGCTTCTCCCGGAGCCGTGGGGTGCGCTCCAGCGTGGCCATGAACCGTGCGACGTCGACGACGTCGATCCCCACCCCGACGATCACCGGCGCACCCCGTCCTCGTCCTGCGGCTCCACGAGATGGCGGAACCGGAACCACTTGCGCTCGAGCTCGGCCTCCAGGTCGACGTCGAACCGGCGGGCGACCAGCAGCAGCTGCGCGAGGACGTCGGCGAGCTCGGACCGGAACGCGGCGTCCACGGCACCTGCTCCCGCGCCGCGGTCCCGCGAGCGCCCCGAACGCGCCAGGTAGGCCTGCGTCAGCTCGCCGACCTCCTCGTGCAGCTTGAGCACGAGCCAGTCGTCGGACCGGGGGACGCCGAACCGGCGCTCGTAGACGCGCGAGATGATCTCGACCTCGTCGGCCAGGGCCCCGAGCGTGGTCGGGCCGCCCGCGGGGCCGTCCTGCGCGTCATCCATGGTGTCGATCATGCCCTGCGGATCACTCGTTCTCGTCGTCGAGCGACCCTGCCGCTCTGCTCCAGGCGGATCCCTCCTCCGTCGGGCTCCACCCTCCGCGACGCCTCCGGGTCACTCGACGGTGACGGACTTGGCGAGGTTGCGCGGCTGGTCGACGTCAAGCCCCTTGGCCGTCGCGAGCGCCATCGCGAAGATCTGCAGGGGCACCACGGCGAGCAGCGGCTGCAGGAGCGTGGGGGCCTTCGGGATCCAGAAGACCTCGTCGGCGTACTTGCGCACCTCGTCGTCCCCGTCCTCGGCGATGACGAGGGTGCGCGCCCCACGGGCCCGGATCTCCTGGATGTTGGAGACCACCTTGGAGTGCAGCTGGTCGCGGCCGCGCGGCGAGGGAACGACGACGAACACCGGCTGGCCCTCGTCGATCAGCGCGATCGGGCCGTGCTTGAGCTCTCCGGCCGCGAACCCCTCGGCGTGGATGTACGCGAGCTCCTTGAGCTTCAGCGCACCCTCCATCGCCACCGGGTAGCCGACGTGCCGCCCGAGGAACAGCACCTTGTCCGCGTCGGCCATGGACCGCGCCGTGGCCCGCACGTACTCGCCGCGCTCGATGACGGTCTGCACCTTGCGGGACATGTCGCGCAGCTCGTCGAACGTGGCCGCGATCTCGTCGGGGAACTTGTTGCCGCGCAGCTGCGCCAGGTACAGGCCGAGCACGTAGGCCGCCGTGATCTGCGCCAGGAACGCCTTGGTCGAGGCGACGGCGATCTCCGGTCCGGCGTGCGTGTACAGCACCGCGTCCGACTCCCGCGGGATCGTCGACCCGTTGGTGTTGACGACGGCGATCACCTTGGCGCCCTGCTCGCGGGCGTGGCGCACGGCCATCAGGGTGTCCATCGTCTCGCCCGACTGCGAGATCGCGACCACGAGGGTCCCGGCGTCCACGATCGGGTCGCGGTAGCGGAACTCGTGCGCCAGCTCGACCTCCACCGGGATCCGGCACCAGTGCTCGATGGCGTACTTCGCCACGTGCCCGGCGTAGGCGGCCGTCCCGCAGGCCACGACGATGATCTTGTCGACCGCCCGCAGCAGGGACTCGTCGATCCGCAGGTCGTCCAGCACGATCCGCCCGGAGGCGTCCGTCCGCCCCAGCAGGGTGTCGGCCACCGCGTGCGGCTGGTCGTGGATCTCCTTGTCCATGAAGGACTCGAAGCCGCCCTTCTCGGCGGCGGCGGCGTCCCAGTCCACGGTGAACCGCTTGCCCTCGGCGGGCGCGCCGTCGAAGTCGGTCACCTCGACCGTCGTCGGCGTGATGGTCACGACCTGGTCCTGGCCGAGCTCCAGCGCCTCCTTGGTCTGCGCGACGAAGGCCGCGACGTCGGACCCGAGGAAGTTCTCCCCCTCGCCGAGGCCGACCACCAGCGGCGAGTCGTGCCGGGCACCGACGACGGTGTCCGGCGCGTCGGCGTGGACGGCCAGCAGCGTGAACGTGCCGTGCAGGCGCCGCGCGGTGGCCGCCATCGCGGCGGTCAGGTCGCCGGCGGCGCGGTACTCGCGGGCCAGCAGGTGGGCAGCCACCTCGGTGTCCGTCTGGGACAGGAAGGTCGCGCCCTCGGCGGCGAGCATCTCGCGCAGCTCGCTGAAATTCTCGATGATTCCGTTGTGGATAACGGCGAGCCTCCCGTCGTCAGCCACGTGCGGGTGGGCGTTGCCGTCGGTCGGTCCGCCGTGCGTCGCCCACCGCGTGTGCCCGACGGCGGCGGTGGCGGCCGGGAGCGGACGCTCGGCGAGCTCCGCCAGCAGGTTGGCCAGCTTGCCGGCCTTCTTGGCCGAGGTCACCTCGGCGGAGCCCGGCCCGACGAGCGCGACGCCCGCGGAGTCGTACCCGCGGTACTCGAGGCGCCGCAAGCCCTCGAGCACCACCTCGAGCGGGCGGTCCGACGCCCCATCCCGGGCGGCCGAAGCCTGCTCGACGCGATTCTCCGACGGCCCCAGGCCCGCATATCCGACGATGCCACACATGCGCGGGAGTCTACCCAGGCCCGCGCGGGGCCGGTCGTCCGCCGAGCGCAGCCGGTCACGGTTTGCGTCGCCGGTGGGTGCCTCGGGCAGAATCGACCAGGTGACCTCCTCGTCCGCGACGTCCGTCCCCGGCAACGGTGATCCGACGTCGCTCCCTCCCTTGTCGGAGCACCTCCCCCGGCTGGCGCCGGCCTCCCCCTACGTCGACTTCGACCGGACCGCCTGGAGCGGCCTGTCGGAGCAGACGCCGCTGCCCCTCACCGACGAGGACGTGGCCCGCCTGCGCGGCCTGGGCGACCCCATCGACCTCGCGGAGGTCGACGCCGTCTACCGGCCCCTGTCGCGGCTGCTCAACCTGTACGTCACGGCGACCGCGGGCCTGCACCGTGCCACGTCGACGTTCCTCGGCGAGGAGCCGCCCCGCACCCCGTACGTCATCGGCGTCGCCGGTTCGGTCGCGGTCGGCAAGTCGACGACGGCGCGCGTGCTGCGCGAGATGATGGCCCGCTGGCCGGAGACGCCGAACGTCGAGCTGATCACCACCGACGGCTTCCTCTACCCCAACGCCGAGCTGGAGCGGCGCGGCCTGCTGGAACGCAAGGGCTTCCCCGAGTCGTACGACCGCCGCGCGCTCATCCGCTTCCTGTCACGCGTCAAGGCGGGCCAGCCGGAGGTGTACGCCCCGGTGTACTCGCACGTGGTCTACGACATCGTCCCGGGAGAGGAGGCGGTGGTGCACCGGCCCGACGTCCTCATCGTCGAGGGCCTCAACGTGCTGCAACCGGCACGCTCGCTCTCGGCCACCGAGCCGACGGTGGCGGTCAGCGACTTCTTCGACTTCTCCATCTACGTCGACGCCCGCACCCGCAACATCCGCCAGTGGTACGTGGACCGGTTCCTCAAGCTGCGCCGGACGGCGTTCAGCCGGCCCGAGTCCTACTTCCGCCGCTACGCCGACCTGTCCGACGCCGAGGCCACCGCGCGGGCGCTGAGCATCTGGGAGTCGATCAACGCCCCGAACCTCGAGCAGAACGTCCTGCCCACCCGGGGCCGGGCCACGCTCGTGATGACCAAGGGCTCCGACCACTCGGTCCAGCGGGTGCGCCTACGCAAGCTCTGAGGGTTCGTCGGCGTCCGGCACCGCGACCGGGACCTGGTTGCGCATCTCCTCCAGGACCTCCTCGCGCGGGGTGAACGCCTGCACCACCCGGTCGACGACGAGACCGAGCAGCCCGCCGCCCACCACGCCCACCACCATCGCCAGCAACGGGTCGTGACCCAGCACCTCGGCGGCGGCGATGCCGATCAGCGTCGAGTAGGCCGCCCAGAGCACCGCGGCGACGCCGGAGAACGTCATGAACCGCCGCTGCGGGTAGGCGAGCGCCCCGGCGGTCATGTTCACGGCCACCCGGCCGACGGGGATGTAGCGGGCGGCGATGATGAAGACGGCGCCGCGTCGGGCCAGCGCCCGGCGCGCCCAGGCCACCGTCTTGCGACCCCGTGCGCTGCGCATCCCGGTGAGCCGTTCGGTGCCGTACCGGCGGCCCAGGACGTAGGCGACCTGGTCGCCCAGCCAGGCCCCGGCGCCCGCGACGGGGATGATGAGCCACAGCCACGGGACCCCGGTGGCCTGGGCGGAGATCACGAGGGTGACGAGGACGGACTCGCTGGGGACCGGCGGGAAGAAGCCGTCGATGAAGGCCGAGGCGAACATCGCGGGATAGATCCAGACGGAGGCGGCGATCTCGAGGATCCAGGCCTCCACCTGGCTCAGCATCATGGTGATTCCCGGCACGCGGTCCCTCGTTCGTCAGCCGGCCCGGCCGGCGGCGGCATCGGCACCGTACGGCGCGACGGACACCAGCGTAGGGCCCCCGCGCGGCCCGAGACATCAGGGATGCCCCCCGTCCGACCCTGAGCCAGGAACGTTCACGCGGGTTTCACAGCATCTGTCCAGCGTCCGCCGCCGGCGGGTCAGGGCAGGGTGAAACCGAGGGCCGCGGCGGCCGGCGCCGGGTCGGGCGAGGCGGACCAGAACCGTGCGAGATTGGCGTTCGACGTGAGCGACCGGGACTCGGCGCGGTCGAGGTAGAGCTCACCGCGCAGGTGGTCCGTCTCGTGCTGCACGATCCGCGCCGGCCAGCCGGTGAGCACCTCGTCGAGCGCGGCCCCGGTCTCGTCCTGGCCGGTGAGGCGCACCTGGCGCGGCCGCGCGACGACGGCCTGCCAGCCGTCCACCGACAGGCACCCCTCGTAGAACGCGACGCGCTCGCCCGGCGTGCCGTCCTCGGCCACGGCCTCGTAGCGCGGGTTGACGAGCACGCGGTAGGGCAGCGGCGTCCGCTCCCGGTCGTCGCCCGGCATCCCCGCGTCCTCGCAGACCGCGAGGGCCAGGCCGATGCCGACCTGGGGCGCCGCCAGGCCGACGCCGGGCGCCGCCCGCATCGTGCGCCGCATGGCCTCCAGGAGACGCGGGAGCTCGTCGCCGAGCTGGCCCGTGTACGGCGCCGCGGACGCGCGCAGCACCGGGTCGCCCGCCTGCACGATCGGGAGCACCCCGGGCGCCTCCGGCCGACCGAACGCGACGTCGAGCACGTCGGCGACGGCGTCCGCCAGCGCCGGCACGACCTCGCCCGACCACGGGCTCACAGGCTGAGACGTTCCCGCACGACGGCGGCGAGCGTCTCCGCGACGCCCTCGGCCTGCGTCTGGGTCGCCGCCTCCACCATGACCCGCACGACGGGCTCGGTCCCCGACGGGCGCAGCAGCACGCGGCCGGTCTCCCCGAGCAGCGACTCGGCGTTCTCGACCGCGATGCGGAGGTCCTCGTCCGAGTCGGTCCGCGCCTTGTCGACGCCCTTGACGTTGACGAGCGTCTGCGGCAGGCGCGGGATCTCGGTGGCGAGGTCCGCCAGCCGCTTGCCCGTCGCCTTGATCCGGGCGGCGAGGTGCAGCGCCGTGAGGACGCCGTCGCCGGTGGTGGCGTGCTCGGCCAGGATGATGTGGCCCGACTGCTCGCCGCCGAGGCCGTAGCCGTGCGCCCGCATCTCCTCCAGGACGTAGCGGTCGCCCACCCCGGTCTGGACGGTCCGGACCCCGGCGTCCCGCATGGCCAGCAGCAGGCCCAGGTTGCTCATGACGGTGACGACGAGCGTCTCCCCCGGCAGCCGGCCCTCGTCCTTCAGCGCCTTGGCGAGGATGCCGAGGATCTGGTCGCCGTCCACGAGGACACCGCCGTGGTCCACGGCGAGGCAGCGGTCGGCGTCCCCGTCGAAGGCCACGCCGAAGTCGGCCTCGGCGGCCACCACGACCGCCTGGAGCTGCTCGGGGTGGGTGGAGCCGGCCTTCTCGTTGATGTTGCGCCCGTCCGGGCTGGCGTTGATCACGACGACGTCGGCACCCGCGGCGCGCAGCGCGTCCGGCCCGACCTGGCTCGCCGCGCCGTTGGCGGCGTCCACCGCGATCCGCAGGCCCTCGAGCGGCCGGTGGTCCGGCGTCGTCCCGATGCTGGCCGTCAGGTGCTCGACGTACTGCTCGGCCGCGATGCCGGTGTCGACGCGCATCCGCCCGACGTCCGCACCGATCGGGCGCTCCCAGCCGTTGCCGAGCACCGCCTCGATCTCGTCCTCGACGCTGTCGTCGAGCTTCAGGCCGCCGCGGGCGAAGAACTTGATGCCGTTGTCCGGCATGGCGTTGTGCGAGGCGGAGACCATCACCCCGAGGTCCGCGTGCATCGCGCTGACCAGGTAGGCGAGCGCCGGCGTCGGCACCACGCCGAGGTCGACGACGTCGACGCCGGAGGCCGCCAGGCCCGCCGAGACCGCGGCGGACAGGAACTCGCCCGAGGCGCGCGGGTCACGCCCGACGACCGCCTTCGGCCGGTGGCCGGGCATGGAGCGGGAGCCCAGCACGTGGGCTGCGGCGCTGCCGAGGTCGAGCGCGAGCTCGACCGTCACGTCGCGGTTGGCGAGGCCACGGACACCGTCGGTGCCGAAGAGTCGTGCCATCAGTTGTCGTCCTCTCGGGTGGGCGCTCGGACGATCGTAGTGCGTCCGGACATGCGGACGGCCCCGCCGGTGTACCGACGGGGCCGTGCGCGGAAGCGACAGATCAGCGCTTCGAGTACTGCGGGGCCTTGCGGGCCTTCTTGAGACCAGCCTTCTTGCTCTCCACGGCACGCGGGTCGCGGGTGAGGAAGCCGGCCTTCTTCAGAGCGGCACGGTTCGCGTCACGGTCGATCTCGTTGAGCGCACGCGAGATGCCCAGGCGCAGCGCGCCGGCCTGGCCGGAGGGGCCACCACCCGTGATGCGGGCGACGACGTCGAAACGCCCCTCGACCTCGACCAGCTTCAGCGGGTCGTTGACCAGCTGCTGGTGCACCTTGTTCGGGAAGTAGTCCTCGAGGGTACGGCCGTTGATCTTCCACTGGCCGGTGCCGGGGACGAGGCGCACGCGCGCCACGGCCTCCTTGCGGCGACCCAGGGCCTGGCCCGGGGCAGTGATGGACTGACCGCCGTTGGCCACGGGGGCGGCGGTCTCGGTGGTGTAGTTGCTGGGCGTGTTCTCGTCCAGCTCGGTGTCGACAGTGGTGTCAGCCACGGTGTTTCCTTCGCTCGGCATCGGGCAGCGGCTCAGGCCTGCTGCGAAAGCTGGGTGATCTCGAACGGCTGGGGCGTCTGGGCCGCGTGCGGGTGCTCCGCACCGCGGTAGACCTTCAGCTTCATGAGCTGCTCGCGCCCGAGCGTGTTCTTGGGGAGCATGCCGCGCACGGCCTTCTCCACGGCTTCCTCGGGGTTGTTCTCGAGGAGGTCGCCGTACTTGACGGAACGGAGGCCGCCCGGGTAACCGGAGTGGCGGTAGGCGAGCTTGTCCTCGCGCTTGTTGCCGGAGAGGGCGACCTTGTCCGCGTTGATCACGATGACGAAGTCACCGCCGTCGACGTGCGGCGCGAAGGTCGGCTTGTGCTTCCCGCGCAGGAGCGTGGCGACCTGGCTGGCCAGGCGGCCCAGGACGACGTCGGTCGCGTCGACGACGTACCAGTCGCGCTGGATGTCGCCGGGCTTCGGGGTGTACGTACGCACGGTTCGTAACCTTTTTCGTGGTCGGTGTCGTCGGGCGAGAAGCGGCGCCCGATGAGTCAGATGTTGTGCGCGGGGCCCCAGGTCGGCGTCCTGGCCTTGTGCCGTCGAACGGTGGGAACGTCGACGGCACGGGACGCCGGGGCATAGCACAACGACTGGTCAGTCTAGCGGCACGCCGTCGTGCCGGTCAAAGCGACCTGCGTCACGGCCTCCGGGAGCTCCGCAGCCCCGGCGCCGGGCTGCGGACTGGGCCGTCCAGGTGCACCGTGGGGTCATGACCGAAGACACGCCAGGGACACGATCTGACCCCGAGCTCGCGGCCGAGGGCGACGGCAACCAGCTCTCCACGGAGGACACGCTCCTCGACCGTGGCACCCAGGACGCGCTCGACGAGGGCTACTCGCCGCCGGAGCGTCCCCGCCGGAACCACTGGGGCGAGACGTCCTGGGAGGAGACCCACGGTGAACCCCTGGACCAGCGCCTCGCCGAGGAGGAGCCCGACGTGTGGGAACGGGACCCGCTGGACCGGCCCGACACCGCCCGGGCCGGCCGCCTCGTCGAGGACGACGACGCCGACCCCAACGCCGACGGCGCGCGCGACAACGACGTGTACGGGACGGACGCCGGGATCGACGGCGCGGGTGCGACCGCCGAGGAGGCCGCCGTCCACTGGGTCGAGGAGCCGTGAGCCGGAGCGTCGCGCAGGGTGGCGGCCGAGGAACGAGGCCGGCGCCCGCCGGCTACCGCAGCTCGTCCTCGGACCGGCGGGCCCGGATGCGGGCCGCCCGCTCCCCCAGCTCGGCGTCCGGCGGGTAGTCCACGCGCTCGAGCGTGAGCCCCCGTGCCGGTGCCACCGCGGCCGCTGCCGAGCGGCTCCGGCCGGCCAGCACCTGGGCCGGGTCGTCCGGGCGCCGTCGACCCTCGCCCACGGCGAGCGACATCCCCACGAGGGCGCGCACCATCGAGTGGCAGAAGGCGTCCGCCTCGACCACGGCGACGACGAGCCCGGCGTCCGGACCGCTCCGGGGACGTGACCAGTCGAACCGGGTCAGCTCGCGGATCGTCGTCGCGCCCTCCCGCGGCCTGCAGTAGGCCGCGAAGTCGTGCAGGCCGACGAGCGGCTGCGCGGCGGCGTGCATGGCCGCGACATCGAGCTCGCGCCGGTGCCACAGCACCCACTCGCGCGTCAGCGGGTCGCGCAGCCCGTGGTCGTCGGCGATGCGGTACCGGTACGTCCGCCCCGTGGCCGAGAACCGCGCGTCGAACCCCTCGGGGGCGGGGGCCGCCCGGTGCACGACGACGTCGGGTGGCAGCACACCGGCCAGGCGGTCGACCAGCGCACGGCCCGGCGACCGGTCCGACCGGCCGGGCATGGCCTCCCACCGTTCGACGGGCAGGTCGACGTGCGCCACCTGTCCGCGCGCGTGCACGCCCGCGTCGGTCCGGCCCGCGACCGTCAGGCGGGGGCGCGGCAGTCCGAGCGGCTCGGTGCGGACGATGGTCGCCAGGGCGTCCTCGAGCACGCCCTGCACCGTGCGCAGCCGCGGCTGGGTCGCCCAGCCGGCGAAGTGCGTCCCCGCGTAGGCGAGGTCGAGTCGCACCCGGACCGTGCCGCCGTCGGGCGCCGGAGCCGGTGCGGGGGTCGAGGGGCCGGAGGCGTCGGCGGGTGTCGGGGTGCTCACCGGACCATTCTGACCGGATGATGGGGCGGTGGCCGATCTCATGACCCTCGCGGTGGACTGCGGCGGCGGCGGCATCAAGGCGAACGTGCTCGACTCCGCCGGCACCGCTCATGCCGCACCCGTCCGCGTCCCGACGCCGTACCCGCTCCCGCCCGCGCTGCTCGTCGACACCGTGGCGGAGATCGCCGCGGGCCTGCCGCGCGCCGACCGGCTGACCCTCGGCATGCCGGGCATGGTCCGGCACGGCGTGGTGGTGCACACCCCGCACTACGTCACGCGCTCCGGTCCCCGCTCCCGCGTCCTGCCCGAGCTCGTGACGGCCTGGAGCAGCTTCGACGTGCGCGCCGCGCTGGGCGCCAGGCTGGGTCTGCCCGCGCTGGTGCTGAACGACGCCGAGGTGCACGGCGCCGGGGTGATCTCGTCGTCGGGGGTCGAGCTGGTGCTCACCCTCGGCACCGGTCTCGGTTCCGCGCTGTTCGACGGCGGCCGGCTCGCCCCGCACCTCGAGTGGTCCCGGGCACCGGTACGCCGCAGCACCACGTACGACGCCTACGTCGGGGAGCCGGAACGGCGTCGCCTCGGGGACGGCCTCTGGTCCCGCCGCGTGGTGGCCGTCGTCGAGGGGCTCCGTCCGGTGTTCTGGTGGGACCGGCTCTACCTGGGCGGCGGCAACGCACGCCGGATCACGCCGTCGGCCCTCGAACGGCTCGGGGACGACGTGGTGGTGGTGCCGAACTCGGCCGCGCTGGTGGGCGGTGCGCGGGCGTGGGACCTGCTCGTGGACTGAGGCCCTGCCGCCCGACGGCGTCGCGCGTCCGCTCCTCGGCGTCCATGTCCGCGTGCGCCTCGAGGACCGCACGGCTGAACGCCACCGGCTGATCGAGGCTCACGAGGTGGCGGGCGTGCGGCACCACGACGAGACGTGCCTGCGCTCCCCCGGCGCGGGCCGCGGCGAGCAGTGAGCGCTCCTGGCCCCGGAAGTGGTCCCACTGCCCGTTGACGAGCCGCACCGGGCTGTCCGCGGCTCGCAGCGCCGCGCGGGTGTCGATCCGGCCCACCTCGGCCAGGACGTCCGCCATGACCTCCAGCGCGAAGCCACCCGCCGCCAGGTCCTGACCGGACTCGGCGTCCAGCAGCCCCCGGACGAAGGCCTCGTTGAGCCGCGCGCCGGAGTCCGGCCACCGCTCGATCCAGCGGGCGAGCCGCAGCCAGCCCCGGCGCAGGGGCACGTCCGTGCTGGTGCTGCAGGACGCGGCCACGAGTCCTGCCGACTGCTCGGGGAACCGGGCACGGTGCTCGATCGCGATGTATCCGCCGAGGGACAGGCCGACCACCAGTGCCCGGCCGCCGGCGTCGGCCACCGCGTCGTGCACCGTGCCCACCGCCTCGTCCAGGCGGAACCGTTCGCCGCGTCGCGTGCCATGGCCCGGAAGGTCCGGCGCGGTCGTCGGGATGCCGGCGTCCCGCAGCACCCCGACCTGACGGCGCCACATGGTGCACGAGGTCCGAGAGCCGTGCAGCAGCACCACCGGGAGCATGCCCCCACGGTAGGGACGACGAGGGCCCCGCACCACCTCAGGTGGTGCGGGGCCCTCGAGGATCAGGCGGAGGAAGGACTCAGTCCTCCTTCTTCTCCTCGGCCGGGGCCTCGGACTCGGTCGACTCGACCGGGGTCTCGGCGGCCTTCTCGTCCTTGGCCGGCTTCTCGTCCTTCGCCGACTTCTCGGTGGCCTTCGTGGCCTCGGCGACGACGGCCTGCTTCGGGCTGACCGGCTCCGTCACGAGCTCGATGACCGCCATGGGGGCGTTGTCGCCCTTACGGTTGCCGACCTTCGTGATGCGCGTGTAGCCACCGTTGCGCTCGGCCATGGCCGGGGCGATCTCGGTGAACAGCGTGTGCACGACGGACTTGTCACGCACGATGGTCAGGACCCGACGGCGGGCGTGCAGGTCGCCGCGCTTGGCGAGCGTGATGAGACGCTCGGCGGTCGGACGCAGGCGCTTGGCCTTCGTCTCGGTCGTGGTGATGCGGCCGTGCTCGAAGAGCGCCGTCGCCAGGTTCGCGAGGATCAGGCGCTCGTGAGCCGGGCTGCCACCGAGCCGCGGACCCTTGGTGGGGGTAGGCATTTCTGGTTCTCCTTGAGGGTGGTTCCGCGCCGCGCGGCCCCGTCATGTCGAGCGGGGCCGCTGCGGGCGCGGTGCGTCAGTACGTCTGCTCGTCGGTGTACGAGGCCTCGTCGTCCCCGCCGCTGAAGTACTGCGCGCCGGAGCCGTCGAAGTCGAGGGGCGAGTCCTTGAGGGCCAGGCCGAGCTCGGCCAGCTTCTCCTTGACCTCGTTGATCGACTTCGCACCGAAGTTACGGATGTCCAGCAGGTCGGCCTCGCTGCGTGCGACGAGCTCACCGACCTGGTGGATGCCCTCACGCTTGAGGCAGTTGTACGACCGGATGGTGAGGTTGAGCTCCTCGATCGGCAGCGCCAGGTCCGCGGCCAGCGCGGTGTCCGTCGGCGACGGGCCGATCTCGATGCCCTCGGCCTCGACGTTGAGCTCCCGGGCGAGGCCGAACAGCTCGACGAGCGTCTTGCCGGCCGACGCGAGCGCGTCACGCGGTGCGATGGCCTGCTTGGTCTCGACGTCGACGATCAGCTTGTCGAAGTCCGTGCGCTGCTCGACACGGGTCGCCTCGACCTTGTAGGTGACCTTGAGGACGGGCGAGTAGATCGAGTCGACGGGGATGCGACCGATCTCGGCGTCCATGGCCTTGTTCTGCGCGGCGGACACGTAGCCACGTCCACGCTCGACGGTGAGCTCGATCTCGAGCTTGCCCTCGTCGTTGAGCGTGGCGATGTGCAGGTCGGGGTTGTGCACCTCGACGCCCGCGGGCGGCACGATGTCCGCCGCGGTCGCCGCACCGGCGCCCTGCTTGCGCAGGTACATCACGACCGGCTCGTCGTTCTCCGAGGAGACGACGAGGTTCTTGATGTTGAGGATGATCTCGGTGACGTCTTCCTTCGCACCCGGCACGGTGGTGAACTCGTGGAGCACACCGTCGATGCGGATGGAGGTGACCGCCGCGCCCGGGATGGACGACAGCAGCGTGCGGCGCAGGGAGTTGCCGAGCGTGTAGCCGAAGCCAGGCTCGAGCGGCTCGATGGAGAAGCGCGAACGGTACTCCGAGATGACCTCTTCGGTCAGTGTCGGGCGCTGTGCGATGAGCACTGTGTTGGTCCTTTCAGTGTGCGTCCGCTATATGACGCATCACGGATCCGCGGTCTCGCGCGGTCCCGGGCGGGACTCGGTCCACCCGTCCGGGCGGAGTGCCGGCCGAGCCTGCGTGTCAGCAGGCCCGGCCGGCAGTCCGGATGATCAGACGCGGCGACGCTTCGGGGGGCGGCAGCCGTTGTGCGCCTGGGGCGTCACGTCCTGGATCGAGCCGACCTCGAGGCCGGTCGCCTGCAGGGAGCGGATGGCGGTCTCACGACCGGAACCCGGGCCCTTGACGAAGACGTCGACCTTCTTGACGCCGTGCTCCTGGGCGCGGCGGGCGGCCGACTCCGCGGCGAGCTGCGCGGCGTACGGGGTCGACTTGCGGGAGCCCTTGAAGCCGACGTGGCCGGCGGACGCCCACGAGATGACGGCACCCGACGGGTCCGTGATCGACACGATGGTGTTGTTGAAGGTGCTCTTGATGTGCGCCTGGCCGAGCGGGACGTTCTTCTTGTCCTTGCGGCGGGGCTTGCGCGCAGCGCCTGCGCGGGTCTTGGGAGGCATATCTGCAAATACTCCTGGTCTGAGGTCGTCGGACCGGGGCGGACGTCAGCCAGGCTGACGCGCTCCACGGACTGCTGACGTCAGCGGGCCTTCTTCTTGCCCGCGACGGTGCGCTTCTTGCCCTTGCGGGTACGCGCGTTGGTCTTGGTGCGCTGACCGCGCACCGGCAGTCCGCGACGGTGACGCAGACCCTGGTAGGTACCGATCTCCACCTTGCGGCGGATGTCGGCAGCGACCTCGCGACGGAGGTCACCCTCGAGCTGGTAGTTCCCCTCGAGGTAGTCGCGCAGCGCGACGAGCTCGGTGTCGCCGAGCTCCTTCACGCGCGCGTCCGGGGAGATCCCCGTCGCCGCGACGGTCTGCTCGGCGCGGGTACGACCGACGCCGTAGATGTAGGTGAGCGCGACCACGATCCGCTTCTCGCGGGGGAGGTCGACGCCGACAAGACGTGCCATGTGCCTCTCGGCTCCTGTACTGCTCTCCAGAGGTCTCCCGCACCGGCATCCCGCGAGGACCGCGGGCCCCGGCCCCTGGACCGGAGGTTCCCCCGCCGCCTCGGAGGGCGGTCGGGTTCGTGCTGGTGCGCTGTGCGTGGCGTCCTGGATCAGGACGGCCACGAAGTCATGCTGCTGCGATCAGCCCTGGCGCTGCTTGTGGCGCTGGTTCTCGCAGATCACCATGACGCGACCGTGCCGGCGAATCACCTTGCACTTGTCGCAGATCTTCTTGACGCTCGGCTTGACCTTCATCAGTGTTCCTCCGCCGCCTCCCTGGCCGAGCCGTGAGGCCGGGCCGCACAGGCGGCGATGTAGATCGGGTGGGGGGATGACGACTACTTGTAGCGGTAGACGATCCGGCCACGGGACAGGTCGTACGGGCTGAGCTCCACGACGACCCGGTCCTCGGGGAGGATCCGGATGTAGTGCTGCCGCATCTTGCCCGAGATGTGCGCGAGAACCTTGTGCCCGTTGGCCAGCTCCACGCGGAACATCGCGTTCGGCAGGGCCTCGACCACGCTGCCCTCGATCTCGATGACACCGTCCTTCTTTGCCATGTCCTCCGCTAACTCTCGTCTGTGTCTCTCGACGGACTGCTGCCACGCGCCTCCGGCCGGCCGTGGCGGCACCAGGACAGGACGTCGGGAACGTGGATCGCGTGCTTCCGCGCGACACGCCGACATCCTCTGCCCGGCGGAACGACTCGGTCGACTCCGCGAGCTCGGGTCGGCACGCACGACGGACTACACCCGACAGGCCATCCTACTCCATCCGGGGCGGACGGCAACCTTGACCTCGGTCACAGGGGCACCGGCCGGACGCCGAAGGGTTCGAGCCCTGCTGCGCCCAGGTCGTGCGCCGTCAGCACGGCCACCCCGCCGTCCACGACGGCCACCGTGTGCTCCCAGTGCGCGGCCCGCGAACCGTCGGTGGTGACCACGGTCCAGCCGTCCGGCAGCACGTCGGTCCTCGGGCCGCCGAGCGTGACCATCGGCTCCACGGCCAGGCACATCCCCGGACGCAACCGCGGCCCGCGGTCGGTGGCGGCGAAGTTGAGCACGTCGGGCGGCTGGTGCATGGCCGTTCCGATCCCGTGGCCTGTGTACTCCTCGACCAGACCGTACTCGGCCCCGAGGAGCTCGGCGGACAGCTCGACGGAGGCCTCGACGGCCACGCCGACGTCACCGACGCGCCGGCCCTCGGCGAGCGCGGCGATCCCGGCCCACATCGCGGTCCGGGTGGTCCGCACGAGGCCCTGCCCCTCCGCGTCCGCGACGCCGGGCGCGTCGTCGTCGACCGCTCCGTGCTCCCCCAGGAGGAAGGAGAGCGCGGAGTCACCGTGCCAGCCCTCCACGACCGCACCGCAGTCGACGGAGACCAGGTCGCCGGCGGCGAGCACCCGCCGGCCCGGGATGCCGTGGACGACCTCCTCGTTCACCGACGTGCAGATCGACGCCGGGAACCCGTGGTAGCCCAGGAAGGACGGCTCCGCGCCGGCCTCGGCGATCGCACCGGCGGCGACGACGTCCAGGTCGCCCGTCGTCATCCCCGGGCGAGCGGCTGCCCGCACCGCGGCGAGCGCGTCCGCCACAACCAGCCCGGCACGTCGCATGAGGCGTACCTGGTCGAGGCTCTTGAGCTCGATCCGCGGGCGCGAACGGAACACGCCGGCTCAGCCGAGCTGCTGAGCGAGCGCGGCGACGATGCGGTCCGTGACCTCGGAGATCTCGCCGAGGCCGTCGACCTGGGCGAGGATGCCACGCTCGGCGTAGGCCGCCGTGAGCGGTGCCGTCTCCGCGTCGTAGATGTCCAGCCGACGCTCGATGGCCGCGGGGGTGTCGTCCTCCCGGCCCTCGACCTCCGCGCGCTTGGCGATGCGCTCGAGCAGCTCGTCGCGCGCCGCCGTCAGCTCGATGACGCCGTCGAGCTCCCAGCCGAGGTCACCGAGGATGGCGTCGAGCGCCTCGACCTGGTGGGCGTTGCGGGGATAGCCGTCCAGCAGGAAACCTGCGTGGACGTCGTCCTCCGCCAGCCGGTCGCGGACCATCGAGTCGGTGACCTCGTCGGGGACCAGCTCACCCTTGGCCGAGTACTCCTGCGCGAGCTTGCCCAGCTCCGTGCCGCCCGCGATGTTGGCACGGAAGATGTCTCCGGTGGAGATCGCGGGGATCTCGAAGATCTCCGCGAGGCGGGCCGCCTGGGTGCCCTTGCCGGCCCCCTGCGGGCCCATGATCACCAGACGCGTGACGCGTCCCTCGGCGCTGGGGGCACCGTGGAGCTCGCGGCGGGTGGTCGGGGTGTTCGTCTCGGTCAACGGAGGAACCCTTCGTAGTGTCGCTGCTGGAGCTGGGAGTTGACCTGCTTCACGAACTCGAGGCCGACGCCGACGATGATGAGGATCGACGTGCCACCGAACGGGATGTTCGTCGTGATACCGAGGAGGACCAGCACCAGCGTCGGGATGAGCGCGACGATGGCGAGATAGAGCGCGCCTGCCGACGTGATGCGGGTGATCACGAAGTCGAGGTACTCGGCCGTGGGCCGGCCGGCGCGGATACCGGGGATGAAGCCCCCGTACTTCTTCATGTTGTCCGCGACCTCGTCCGGGTTGAACGTGATCGACGTGTAGAAGAACGCGAAGAAGATGATCATCAGGACGTACAGGGCGATGTACAGCGGCTGGTTCTGCTGAGCGATGTTGTTCGAGATCCAGATGACCCAGTCCGCCGTCTGGTCGCCGAACTGGGCGAGGAGAGCAGGGATGGCGAGGATCGACGCGGCGAAGATCACCGGGATGACGCCGGCCATGTTGATCTTGATCGGGATGTAGGTGCTCGTCCCGCCGTACATGCGGCGCCCCACCATGCGCTTGGCGTACTGCACGGGGATCCGGCGCTGCGACTGCTCGACGAACACGACCATGCCGATGACCAGGATGATGACCAGGATCATGATGATGAAGTTCAGCGGGCCGTTGGCGCCGCCGGCGATCGACCACAGGGCCGTCGGGAAGCTCGCCACGATCGAGGTGAAGATCAGCAGCGACATGCCGTTGCCGATGCCCTTCTCGGTGATGAGCTCGCCCATCCACATGACCAGGCCGGTGCCTGCCGTCATGGTCACGACCATGAGCGCCGCCGTCACGAAGCGGTCGTCGACGACCACGTCGAGGCCGCAGCCCGGGAAGAGCAGGCCGGTGCGCGCCGTCGTGATGATCGTCGTCGACTGCAGGATCGCCAGGGCGATCGTCAGGTAGCGCGTGTACTGCGTCAGCTTCGCCTGGCCCGACTGCCCCTCCTTGTGGAGCGCCTCGAAGCGAGGGATGACCACGCGCAGGAGCTGCGTGATGATGCTCGCCGTGATGTACGGCATGATGCCGAGGGCGAAGACGGACAGCTGCAGGAGCGCGCCACCACTGAAGGTGTTGACGAGGCCGAGCAGCGAGGTCTCGCTCTCGATCGTCGCCACGCACTGCTGGACGTTGGCGTAGTCGACGCCCGGCGTCGGGATGAACGACCCCACGCGGAACAACGCCATGATGGCGATCGTGAACAGCAGCTTGCGCCGCAGGTCCGGTGTCCGGAAAGCCCGGCCGAATGCGCTGAGCACCTATCCTCCTGACCCGCCGCGGCGGGGTGTCGTGTCGCCGGAGTCCGGCGAGGTGTGGTGCGCCCCGTCGCGGCCGTGGCCGCGGCGTCGGCGCACCGACTCGGTCGTGGTCCGGCCGGGATCCCCGACGATCACCGCTCGCGTCGCGAACGTCGCGAACAGATCGGACCGTGACGGATTCTACGTGCCTCGGGAAGTGACCTGGGCCACGTGCGTCGAACGAAAGTAGCAGATCGGCCGATCTCGGTCGTTCCCCGAGGCCGTCCCGAGCCGGTCGTCACCCGTCCCGGGACAGCACGGAGGGCCGGCGGCGCACGCGCGCCACCGGCCCTCTGTCAGTTCTCAGTCCTCCGAGACGGAGCCACCGGCCGCCAGGATCTTCTCCTTGGCGGACGCCGAGACCGCGTCGACCGCGATCTCCAGCTTCACGGTGACCTCGCCCGTGCCGAGCACCTTCACCGGCTGACCGGAGCGGACCGCGCCCTTGGCGACGAGGCCCTCGACGGTGACGGAGCCACCCTCCGGGTACAGCGCGGCGAGCTTGTCCAGGTTCACGACCTGGTACTCGACGCGGAACGGGTTCTTGAAGCCACGGAGCTTCGGCAGGCGCATGTGCAGGGGGACCTGCCCGCCCTCGAAGCCCGCGGGGACCTGGTAACGAGCCTTCGTACCCTTGGTACCGCGGCCCGCCGTCTTACCCTTCGACGCCTCACCACGACCCACACGGGTCTTGGCCTTCTTGGCGCCGGCGGCCGGACGCAGGTGGTGGACCTTCAGCGGCTGGGCCGCCTTCTTGTCGGTGCTGTCGGCCATGATCACTCGACCTCCTCGACGGTGACGAGATGCGCCACCGTGGTGACCATGCCACGGATCTCCGGGCGGTCCTCCTTCACGGCGGTGTCGCCGATCCGCTTGAGGCCGAGGGTCCGCAGCGTGTCACGCTGGTTCTGCTTGCCGCCGATGGCGGACTTGACCTGGGTGACCTTGAGGCGAGCCATCACGCACCCACCTTCTCGTCGGCCTTCTTCTCGCTCTTGGCGGCGAGACCGGCGGCCTGGGCCCGCAGGAGCGCGGCCGGGGCCACGTGCTCGAGCGGCAGACCACGACGCGCGGCCACGGCGGCCGGCTCCTCGAGGCCCTTGAGGGCCGCGACGGTGGCGTGGACGATGTTGATCGCGTTCGACGAACCGAGCGACTTGCTCAGCACGTCGTGGATACCGGCGCACTCCAGCACGGCACGCACCGGACCACCGGCGATCACACCGGTACCCGGGGAGGCCGGACGCAGGAACACGACGCCGGCGGCCTCCTCACCCTGGATGGGGTGCGGGATGGTGCCCTGGATGCGCGGGACGCGGAAGAAGTTCTTCTTCGCCTCCTCGACACCCTTGGCGATCGCCGAGGGCACCTCCTTGGCCTTGCCGTAGCCGACGCCGACGGTCCCGTCGGCGTCACCCACGACGACCAGGGCGGTGAAGCTGAAGCGACGACCACCCTTGACGACCTTGGAGACGCGGTTGATCGTGACCACGCGCTCGACGAAGGCGTTCTTGTCGTCGCGGGGGTTGTTGCGGCGGTCGTCGCGCTTGGAGCGGCGACCGTCGTTCTTGGACTCGTTGGCGCCCTGGGGGGCGCCGGTGTTGCGCTGCCCTGCAGCCATCAGAGGATCCTCATCTTCCGTGCGAAAGTGGTCGTCATCACAGCGCCAGACCGCCTTCGCGGGCGCCGTCGGCGACCGCAGCCACCCGACCGTGGTACTTGTTGCCGCCGCGGTCGAAGACCACGGCGTCGATCCCGGCGGCCTTGGCGCGCTCGGCGACGAGCTCGCCGACCTTGCGGGCCTTGGCGGTCTTGTCGTCGCCGGAGGCGCGCATGTCGGCCTCGAGCGTCGAGGCGGACGCCACGGTCTTGCCGAGCGTGTCGTCGACGACCTGCGCCACCATGTGGCGCGAGGAGCGGGTCACGACGAGGCGGGGACGCTCCGCGGTGCCCTTGATCTTCTTGCGCAGGCGAAGGTGACGGCGCTGACGAGCGACGCTCTTGCCCTTGCCCAGAACCTTGAGAGCCATCACTTACCAGCCTTTCCGACCTTGCGACGGACGACCTCGTCGGCGTAGCGCACACCCTTGCCCTTGTACGGCTCGGGCTTGCGGATCTTGCGGATGTTCGCCGAGACCTCGCCCACCTGCTGCTTGTCGATGCCGGACACCGAGAACTTCGTCGGGCTCTCCACCGCGAAGGTGATGCCATCGGGGGCGGTGACCTTCACCGGGTGCGAGAAGCCGAGGGCGAACTCGAGGTCGCTGCCCTTGGCGGTCACGCGGTAACCGGTGCCGACGATCTCGAGCTTCTTCTCGTAGCCGTTGGTCACGCCGGTGATCATGTTGGCCAGCAGGGTGCGGGTGAGGCCGTGCAGGGCACGGGACTCACGCTCTTCGTCGGGACGGGCGACCCTGAGGGTGCCGTCCTCCTGCTCGACCGTGATGGGGGCGGGCACCGTGTGCTCGAGGGACCCCTTGGGGCCCTTCACAGTCACGAGCGCGCCGCTGATGGTGACGTCCACGCCGGCCGGGACCGGAACGGGGAGCTTGCCGATTCGAGACATTGGCGTCTCTCCTTTCCGATTACCAGACGTAGGCGAGGACTTCGCCGCCCACACCCTTGTCCTGCGCCTGACGGTCAGTCAGAAGGCCGGAGGAGGTGGACAGGATGGCCACGCCGAGGCCGCCGAGGACCTTGGGCAGATTGGTGGACTTCGCGTAGACACGCAGACCAGGCTTGGACACACGGCGCACGCCGGTGAGGGCGCGCTCGCGGCTCGGGCCGTACTTGAGGTCGATGGTGAGGTTCTGCCCCACCGTCGCGTCCTCGACGGACCAGCCGGTGATGTAACCCTCGGCCTGCAGGATCTCCGCGATCCGCGACTTCAGCTTCGAGAACGGCATCGTGACCGTGTCGTGGTGCGCCGAGTTCGCGTTGCGCAGACGCGTCAGCATGTCTGCGATCGGGTCGGTCATAGTCATATCGGGCTCCAGCCCTTCCTCGCCGGGGTATCCGTGCGGTGCTCGGAGGAGCACCGCACGGACCTACGGCGTAGTTGTTTTACCAGCTGCTCTTGGTGACGCCGGGGAGCTCACCACGGTGGGCCATCTCCCGCAGGCAGATCCGGCACAGGCCGAACTTGCGGTAGACCGAGTGCGGACGACCGCACCGCTGGCACCGGGTGTAGGCGCGCACGGCGAACTTCGGCTTGGCGTTCGCCTTGTTGATCAGGGCCTTCTTCGCCATGTCAGTTCTCCTTGAAGGGGAAACCGAGACGGCGCAGCAGGGAGCGGCCCTCGTCGTCGGTCGTCGCCGTGGTCACGACCGTGATGTCCATACCACGGACCCGGTCGATCTTGTCCTGGTCGATCTCGTGGAACATCGACTGCTCCGTGAGACCGAACGTGTAGTTGCCGTGCCCGTCGAACTGCTTCGGGCTCAGACCGCGGAAGTCGCGGATTCGCGGCAACGCGACCGACAGCAGCCGGTCGAGGAACTCCCACATGCGGTCGCCGCGCAGCGTGACGTGCGCGCCGATCGGCATGCCCTCACGCAGCTTGAACTGCGCGATGGACTTCTTCGCGCGGTTGATCTGCGGCTTCTGACCGGTGATCGCGGTCAGGTCGCGGATCGCGCCCTCAATGAGCTTCGAGTCCTTGGCCGCGTCACCGACACCCATGTTGACGACGATCTTCGTCAGACCGGCGACCTGGTGGAGGTTCGAGTGACCGAACTCCTCCTGGAGCGCGGACAGGATCTCCTCGCGGTACTTCTGCTTGAGGCGCGGCAGGGCCGGGGCCTCGACAGTCGTCTCGGTCATCAGATGTCCTTCCCGGAACGCTTGGCGTAGCGGACGCGCACGGTACGGGTGCGACCGTCCTGCTCGACCTCCTCGAGGCGGAACCCGACGCGGGTCGGCTTCTTGGTCTCGGGGTCGACCAGCATCACGTTGGAGACGTGGATCGGCGCCTCGACGGTCTCGATGCCACCCGTGCGGGTGCCACGCGACGTCTGGCCGGCCTTCACGTGCTTGGTCACGCGCTGGATGCCCTCGACGACGACACGGTCGCTGTCGGTGAGCACCTCGAGCACACGGCCCGTCTGGCCCTTGTCGCGACCAGAGATCACCTGGACCTGGTCGCCCTTCTTGATCTTCGCCATGGTCAGAGCACCTCCGGGGCCAACGAGATGATCTTCATGAACCGCTTGTCGCGCAGCTCGCGACCCACGGGGCCGAAGATGCGCGTACCGCGCGGCTCGCCGTCGGTCTTGAGGATCACGGCGGCGTTCTCGTCGAACTTGATGTAGGAACCGTCGGGACGACGGCGCTCCTTGACGGTCCGGACGATGACGGCCTTGACCACGTCGCCCTTCTTCACGTTGCCGCCCGGGATCGCGTCCTTGACGGTGGCGACGATGGTGTCGCCGATACCGGCGTAGCGACGTCCGGACCCACCGAGAACGCGGATGCAGAGAATCTCCTTGGCACCCGTGTTGTCGGCGACCCGCAGTCGCGACTCCTGCTGGATCATCGATTGATCTCCTGTCGTCGAGCCGGTTCTCGGCCCGGGCTTTCCCGGGCGAGCCTTGCCGAACGGATAGTTGCTGTGGTGGGGACCCGACGCATACGTGTGTCACACCGCGCCCCCACCGGGAAGGACAGTCTTACTTGGCCTTCTCGAGGATCTCCACCAGTCGCCACCGCTTGGTCGCGGACAGCGGGCGGGTCTCCATGATGACGACCAGGTCGCCGATGCCGGCGCTGTTCTGCTCGTCGTGCGCCTTGACCTTGTTGGTACGGCGCATGACCTTGCCGTAGAGCGGGTGCTTCACGCGGTCCTCGACCTCGACGACGATGGTCTTGGCCATCTTGTCGCTGACGACGTATCCGCGACGCACCTTGCGGGTTGCCCGCTCCTCGGTGGTCACCGTCTCGGTGTTCTCGCTCATCAGTGCCTCACTCACTCACGCTCGGGGCCGTACGGATGCCGAGCTCGCGCTCGCGCAGGACCGTGTAGATCCGCGCGATGTCACGCTTGACCGCCTTGAGGCGGCCGTGCGACTCGAGCTGGCCGGTGGCGGCCTGAAAGCGCAGGTTGAAGAGCTCCTGCTTCTGCTCCTTGAGCTTCGCGACGAGGGTCTCGTCGTCGAAGCCGTCGAGGTCGGCCGGGGCAAGCCCCTGGGTACCGATAGCCATCAGTTCGCACCACCTTCGCGCACCACGAAACGGCACTTCATCGGGAGCTTGTGCATCGCACGGCGCAGGGCCTCACGAGCAAGCTCCTCAGGGACTCCGGCCAGCTCGAAGACGATACGGCCGGGCTTGACGTTGGCGACCCACCACTCGGGCGAACCCTTACCGGAACCCATGCGGGTCTCGGCAGGCTTCTTGGTGAGCGGCCGGTCCGGGTAGATGTTGATCCAGACCTTGCCGCCACGCTTGATGTGGCGGGTCATCGCGATACGAGCAGCCTCGATCTGACGGTTGGTGACGTAGGCCGGCTCGAGAGCCTGGATGCCGTAGTCGCCGAACGAGATCGTGGTGCCACCCTTGGCCATGCCGGAGCGCTTCGGGTGGTGCTGCTTGCGGTGCTTGAGCCTGCGCGGGATCAGCATGACTCAGGCCTCCGTTCCGGACTCGGGGGCCGCGGCCTGCTCGGCCGGGGCCGGCGCGTCGGACGCTGCGGTGCCCTCGGCAGCGGACTGCTGCTTCGGCTGCGACGGACGCTCGTTGCGGTCGTTGCGGCGCGGGCCACCACGACGCTCGGGGCCACCACGGCCACCACGGCCCTGGCGGGGACCGGCGGCGGCCTGCTGCGCGGCGAACTCCTTCTCGGTCATGTCGCCCTTGTAGACCCAGACCTTCACGCCGATGCGGCCGAAGGTCGTGCGGGCCTCGAAGAAGCCGTAGTCGATGTTCGCGCGGAGGGTGTGCAGGGGCACGCGGCCCTCGCGGTAGAACTCCGAACGGCTCATCTCGGCGCCGCCGAGACGGCCGGCGACCTGCACGCGGATACCCTTCGCGCCGGCACGCTGCGCGGACTGGATGCCCTTGCGCATGGCACGGCGGAACGAGACACGGCTCGCCAGCTGCTCGGCGATGCCCTGCGCGACGAGCTGGGCGTCGATCTCCGCGTTCTTGACCTCGAGGATGTTCAGCTGCACCTGCTTGCCGGTGAGCTTCTCGAGCTCACCGCGGATGCGGTCGGCCTCAGCACCACGACGGCCGATGACGATGCCCGGACGCGCCGTGTGGATGTCCACGCGGACGCGGTCGCGGGTGCGCTCGATCTCGACCTTGGAGATGCCGGCCCGTTCGAGACCGGTGCTCATGAGCTTCCGGATCTCGACGTCCTCACGGACGTAGTCGCGGTACCGCTGCCCAGGCTTGGTGCTGTCGGCGAACCAGCGCGACCGGTGGTCGGTGGTGATGCCGAGGCGGTACCCGTGCGGGTGAATCTTCTGCCCCACTATCGGGCCCCTTCCTTCTGCTCACGCGGTGCGACGACCACGGTGATGTGGCTGGTGCGCTTGAGGATCTGGCTCGCACGCCCCTGGGCCCGCGGTCGGAACCGCTTGAGAGTCGGGCCCTCGTCCACGTACACCTCGGAGACCACGTACTCGGTCTCGTCGAAGCGCTCGCTCGCGCGGTCGGCCTTGACCCGGGCATTCGCCACAGCGGACTCGACGACCTTGCGGACCGGCTCGCTCGCGGCCTGCGGCGCGAACTTGAGCACCGCGACGGCCTCGACGGCCTGCTTGCCACGGATGAGGTCCACGACGCGCCGGGCCTTCTGGGGCGTGACACGGACGAACCGCGCCTGCGCCTTGGCTTCCATTGCTGTCCTGCTTCCTTTTCTCAGACCGTCAGGGTCGCCCCGCTCAGCGGCGGCGGCCCTTCTTGTCGTCCTTCACGTGGCCGCGGAAGGTCCGCGTGGGAGCGAACTCGCCGAGCTTGTGGCCGACCATCGCCTCGGTCACGAAGACCGGGGTGTGCTTACGACCGTCGTGCACGGCGAAGGTGTGACCGAGGAAGTCGGGCGTGATGACCGACCGACGGGACCAGGTCTTGATGACGTTCTTGGTCCCCTTCTCGTTCTGGACGTCCACCTTCTTCTGCAGGTGGTCGTCGACGAAGGGGCCCTTCTTCAGGCTACGAGGCATCTGTCAGGCTCCTATCAGCGCTTCTTGCCGGTGCGGCGACGGCGGACGATCATCTTGTCGCTCGACTTGTTCGGACGGCGGGTCCGGCCCTCGGGCTGTCCCCAGGGGCTGACCGGGTGGCGACCACCGGAGGTCTTGCCCTCACCACCACCGTGCGGGTGGTCGACGGGGTTCATGACGACACCGCGGACGGTCGGGCGGATGCCCTTCCAGCGGTTGCGGCCGGCCTTGCCCCAGTTGATGTTCGACTGCTCGGCGTTCCCGACCTCGCCGACCGTCGCGCGGCAGCGCAGGTCGACGTTGCGGATCTCGCCGGACGGCATGCGCAGCTGGGCGTAGGGGCCGTCCTTCGCGACGAGCTGCACGGAGGCACCCGCGGAGCGGGCGATCTTCGCGCCGCCACCGGGGCGGAGCTCGACGGCGTGCAGGACGGTACCCGTCGGGATGTTGCGCAGCGGCAGGTTGTTGCCGGGCTTGATGTCGGCGCCGGGACCGGCCTCGACGGTGTCACCCTGCGACAGCTTGTTCGGCGCCACGATGTAGCGCTTGGTGCCGTCCGCGTAGTGCAGCAGCGCGATGCGCGCCGTGCGGTTCGGGTCGTACTCGATGTGCGCGACCTTGGCCGGCACGCCGTCCTTGTCGTGACGACGGAAGTCGATCACGCGGTAGGCGCGCTTGTGGCCACCACCCTTGTGGCGGGTCGTGATCCGACCGGAGTTGTTGCGACCGCCGGTCTTCGACAGCGGACGAACCAGCGACTTCTCCGGCTCAGAGCGCGTGATCTCGACGAAGTCGGCAACGCTCGAGCCGCGGCGGCCGGGCGTCGTCGGCTTGTGCTTACGGATTCCCATGGAAGTTGTCCTCGATCTGCTCTCGTCCGGCTCAGCCGACCGGACCACCGAAGATGTCGATCGAACCCTCGCGGAGGGTGACGATCGCACGCTTCGTGTCCTTGCGCTTGCCCAGGCCGTAACGCGTACGACGCGTCTTGCCCTTGCGGTTGATCGTGTTCACCGAGGCGACCTTGACACCGAAGACCTGCTCGACCGCGATCTTGATCTCGGTCTTGTTGGCGTCCGGGTCCACGACGAAGGTGTACTTGCCCTCGTCGAGGAGGTTGTAGGACTTCTCGGAGACGACCGGCGCGATCAGGATGTCGCGCGGGTCCTTCGTCACGGCGGTCACTTGGTGGCCTCCTTCTCGGATGCTGCCTCGACCTCGGCCTCTGCCTCCGTCGCGACCGCCTTCACCGACTTGCCCGTGGTCGGGCCCGCCACGAACGCGTCGAGCGCGCCCTGGGTGAAGACGACGTCGTCGGAGACGAGCACGTCGTAGGTGTTCAGCTGGTCCGCCGTCAGCAGGTGGACCTGCTCGACGTTGCGGAGCGACTTGATGGTCAGCTCGTCCGAGCGCTCCGTGACGACCAGCACGTGCTTGCGGTCCGTCAGCTTCGCGATCGTGCTGAGCGCGGTCTTGGTCGACGGGACACCGTCGATGCCGAAGCCCGACACCACGTGCACGCGACCCGCGCGAGCGCGGTCCGAGAGGGCACCGCGCAGGGCGGCCGCCTTCATCTTCTTCGGCGTGCGCTGGTCGTACTTGCGCGGCTGCGGGCCGTGGACGGTGCCACCGCCGGCGAACTGCGGGGCGCGGGTCGAACCCTGACGGGCGCGGCCGGTGCCCTTCTGCTTGTACGGCTTGCGACCACCGCCGCGGACCTCGCCGCGGGTCTTGGTGGACGCCGTGCCCTGACGCGACGCAGCGCGCTGGGCGACGACCACCTGGTGGATCAGCGGGACGTTCGTGGCGACGTCGAAGACCTCGGCGGGGAGCTCGGCGGTGCCGGACTTCTTGCCGGTGGCGTCGAGCACGTCGACGTTCAGGTTAGCCATCTGTCTCAGGCTCCCTTCGCGGCGGTACGGACGAGGACGATGCCGCCCTTCGGACCCGGGACCGCGCCCTTGACGAGCAGCAGACCCTTCTCCGCGTCGACCGCGTGGACGGTCAGGTTCTGGACGGTCTTGCGGGCGTGGCCCATGCGACCGGCCATCCGCATGCCCTTGAACACGCGCGAGGGCGTGGAGGCGCCGCCGATCGAACCCGGCTTGCGGTGGTTGCGGTGCGCACCGTGCGAGGCGCCCACGCCGGAGAAGCCGTGACGCTTCATGACGCCGGCGGTGCCCTTGCCCTTGGTGGTTCCGACGACGTCGACCACGGCCCCGGCCTCGAAGGCCTCGGCGGTGATCTCCTGGCCGGTGGTGTACTCACCGGCGTTGTCGGTACGGACCTCGACGACGTGACGGCGCGGCGTGACGCCGGCCTTCTCGAAGTGGCCCTTGAGCGGCTTGGTGACCTTGCGGGGGTCGATCTGCCCGGCAGCGAGCTGGACGGCGGCGTAGCCGTCGGCCTCCGCGTCGCGGACCTGCGTCACCACGTTGGTGGGGACGGCGACGACGGTGACCGGCACGAGCTTGCCCGCGTCGTCCCACGTCTGCGTCATGCCGAGCTTGGTGCCGAGCACCGCGGTCATGTTCTTCTGCTGGTTGGTCATGATCTCCAGCCTCAGAGCTTGATCTCGATGTTCACGTCAGCCGGCAGATCGATGCGCATCAGCGAGTCGACCGCCTTCGGCGTGGGATCGATGATGTCGATCAGGCGCTTGTGCGTGCGCATCTCGAAGTGCTCACGGCTGTCCTTGTACTTGTGAGGCGACCGGATGACGGTGAAGACGTTCTTCTCCGTCGGCAGCGGCACCGGACCCACGACCGTCGCACCAGCGCGTGTCACCGTGTCGACGATCTTGCGCGCCGAGCTGTCGATGACCTCGTGGTCGTAGGACTTGAGCCGGATGCGGATCTTCTGTCCCGCCATGGCGTCGTCTGACTCTCTCTCTCGAACCGCTAATGTCCGACCCCCGCGCTCGGGCGTGTCGCATAGTGCGAGACGCTCGGGCGCACGCCTGTCCGGCGTTGGGGCCGTTGATTGTGGACCGCTGCGCGGACCACGACGTATGTCCAGCCTGTCGAAACACGTGTGTGCGTGGGGCGTTCCGCGTATCGACAGCAGGCATCCCCACGACCCCCTCCGAGGAGGGTGACCGCTCCTGGTGACACCACCGGCCTGGAGGCCGTGGCGTGCACCGCGGTGCTACACACTGTTCGACACGAGAAAGAACGCGCCCGTGACAGGCAACTTGACCATCTTGCCATACGAGGACCCGGGAGACCAAGTCCTCAGGGGTGTGACGCCGGACGCACCCGAGGCCCGGGCCCCGCGAAGGGGGCCCGGGCCTCGGACGGACCGGTGGAGCTCAGCTCCCCGAGGTCACCGAGTGATCAGGAGATCACTTGATGATCTTGGTGACACGGCCGGAACCGACCGTGCGGCCACCCTCACGGATGGCGAAGCCGAGGCCCTCCTCCATGGCGATCGGCTGGATCAGCTCGACCGACATGTCGGTGTTGTCGCCCGGCATGACCATCTCGGTGCCCTCGGGCAGCGTGATGACACCGGTGACGTCGGTGGTCCGGAAGTAGAACTGCGGACGGTAGTTCGAGTAGAACGGGTTGTGACGGCCACCCTCGTCCTTGCCCAGGATGTAGACCTGCGCCTCGAAGTTCGTGTGCGGGGTGATCGAACCCGGCTTCACGACGACCTGGCCGCGCTCGACGTCCTCACGCTTGAGACCACGCAGGAGGAGACCGGTGTTGTCGCCGGCCTGCGCCTGGTCCATCTGCTTGTGGAAGGTCTCGATACCGGTGACCGTCGTCTTCTGCGGGGAGCGGATGCCGACGATCTCGACCTCGGAGTTGATGTCGAGCGTGCCACGCGCCACCTTGCCGGTGACGACCGTGCCACGGCCGGTGATCGTGAAGACGTCCTCGATCGGCATGAGGAACGGCTTGTCGAGCTCGCGGACGGGCTCGGGGACGTTCTCGTCCACGGCCTCCATGAGCTCCAGGATCTTCTTGGTCCACTCGGGGTCACCCTCGAGGGCCTTCAGACCGGAGACGCGCACGACCGGAGCGTTGTCGCCGTCGAACTCCTGCGACGACAGCAGCTCGCGGACCTCCATCTCGACGAGCTCGAGGAGCTCCTCGTCCTCGACCATGTCGGACTTGTTCAGCGCCACGAGCAGGTAGGGGACGCCCACCTGGCGGGCCAGGAGGACGTGCTCGCGCGTCTGGGCCATCGGGCCGTCCGTCGCGGCGACCACGAGGATGGCGCCGTCCATCTGCGCCGCACCCGTGATCATGTTCTTGATGTAGTCGGCGTGCCCCGGCGCGTCCACGTGAGCGTAGTGACGGTTCGGCGTCTCGTACTCGATGTGGGCGATGTTGATCGTGATGCCGCGCTGCTTCTCCTCCGGCGCGGCGTCGATCTCGTCGAAGTTCTTCAGGGTGTTCGACGGGAGGTCGGGGTACGTCTCGGCGAGCGTCTTCGAGATCGCGGCCGTCAGCGTCGTCTTACCGTGGTCGACGTGACCGATGGTGCCGACGTTGACGTGCGGCTTGGTCCGCTCGAACTTGGCCTTAGCCACTGGGGTCCTCCTGGGACTTGGGTAGATGTTCCGAACGTTGCGAGTGTCGGCCGATCAAGCCTAACCCTCGGGGCGTTGCGGTTTCCTACAGGTTGATGGTTGTGCAGGTGTTCGACCTGTGGGGACTCACTCGCCCCGGGTCTTCTTGATGATCTCCTCAGCCACGGCCTTGGGAACCTCGCCGTAGCTGTCGAACTGCATCGAGTACACGGCGCGGCCCTGCGTCTTGGAACGCAGGTCCCCGATGTACCCGAACATCTCGCTCAACGGTACCTGGGCGCGCACGACCTTGACGCCCGTGGCATCCTCCATGGACTGGATCAGTCCACGACGCGAGTTGATGTCGCCGATGACGTCGCCCATGTACTCCTCGGGCGTGCGCACCTCGACGGCCATGAGGGGCTCCAGCAGCACCGGGTCGGCGCGGCGGACACCCTCCTTGAACACCATGGAGCCGGCGATCTTGAACGCCATCTCCGAGGAGTCGACGTCGTGGTACGCCCCGTCGATGAGCGTGGCCTTGACGCCGACCACCGGGAAGCCGGCCAGCACACCCTGCTGCATGGCCGCCTGGATACCGGCGTCCACCGACGGGATGTACTCGCGCGGGATCCGACCACCGGTGACCGCGTTGTCGAACTCGTAGAGCTCGCCCTCCGTGGTCTCCAGCGGCTCGAAGGTCACCTGGACCTTCGCGAACTGACCCGACCCACCGGTCTGCTTCTTGTGCGTGTAGTCGATCTTCTCCGCCTTGCGACGGATCGTCTCGCGGTACGCGACCTGCGGCTTGCCGACGTTGGCCTCGACCTTGAACTCCCGCTTCATGCGGTCGACCAGGATGTCGAGGTGGAGCTCGCCCATACCGCCGATGACGGTCTGGCCGGTCTCCTCGTCCAGCTTCACGCGGAACGTCGGGTCCTCCTCGGCGAGCTTCTGGATCGCCGTGGAGAGCTTCTCCTGGTCCGCCTTGGTCTTCGGCTCGATGGCCACGTCGATCACGGGCTCCGGGAAGGTCATCGACTCGAGGATGACCTGGGAGTCCGGCGCGCTCAGGGTGTCACCGGTGGTGGTGTCCTTGAGCCCGATGAACGCGTAGATGTGGCCGGCCTGGGCCTCGGGGACCGGGTTCTCCTTGTTGGAGTGCATCTGGAAGAGCTTCCCGATGCGCTCCTTCTTGCCCTTGGTCGTGTTGTAGACCTGGGCGCCCTGCTCCACCTTGCCCGAGTACACCCGGACGTAGGTGAGCTTGCCGAAGAACGGGTGCGAGGCGACCTTGAAGGCCAGCGCCGAGAAGGGCTCCGAGGCGTCGGAGTGACGCTCGATGATCTTCTCCTCGTCCTTGGCGTCGTGGCCCTGGACGGCGGGGACGTCCAGCGGCGACGGCAGGTAGTCGATCACGGCGTCGAGCATGGGCTGCACGCCCTTGTTCTTGAACGCCGAACCGCACAGGACCGGGAACGCCTCGGAGTTGACGACGAGCTTGCGGATGCCGCCCTTGATCTCGTCGATCGTGAGCTCTTCACCGCCGAGGTACTTCTCGAGCAGCTCCTCGTCCGTCTCCGCGACGGCCTCGATGAGCTCGCTGCGGTACTCCTCGGCCTTCTCCTGGAGGTCGGCCGGGATGTCCTCGATCTCGTACTTCTCGCCGAGCGCGGTCTCGCCGTGCCAGACCAGCGCCTTCATCTGCAGCAGGTCGACGACGCCGGTGAAGTCGTTCTCGGCACCGATCGGCAGCTGGATGACCAGCGGCTTGGCCTTGAGGCGCTCGACGATCGTCTTGACCGTGAAGTAGAAGTCGGCACCCAGCTTGTCCATCTTGTTGACGAAGCAGATGCGCGGGACGTCGTACTTGTCGGCCTGACGCCACACCGTCTCCGACTGCGGCTCGACACCCTCCTTGCCGTCGAACACGGCGACGGCACCGTCGAGGACGCGGAGCGAACGCTCCACCTCGACCGTGAAGTCCACGTGCCCGGGGGTGTCGATGATGTTGATCTGGTTGTCGTTCCAGTAGCAGGTCGTCGCGGCGGACGTGATCGTGATGCCGCGCTCCTGCTCCTGCTCCATCCAGTCCATCGTCGACGCACCGTCGTGCGTCTCACCGATCTTGTAGTTGACACCCGTGTAGTACAGGATGCGCTCGGTGGTGGTGGTCTTGCCGGCATCGATGTGGGCCATGATGCCGATGTTGCGGACCTTCTTCAGGTCGGTCAGCACGTCGAGTGCCACGGTGTCTTACCCCTCGGGTCAGTGGGACGTCGGAACCGGTGCGGAGACCCGGCGTCTGCCGGCTCCAGATCCGCGGACGACCCCGGGATGCTCCCGGGGTCGTCCCAGCGCATCACCAGCGGTAGTGCGCGAAGGCCTTGTTGGACTCGGCCATCTTGTGCATGTCCTCGCGGCGCTTGACCGCGGCACCGAGGCCGTTCGAGGCGTCGAGGATCTCGTTCATCAGACGCTCGGTCATCGTCTTCTCACGGCGAGCGCGGGAGAAGTCGGTGAGCCAGCGCAGCGCCAGCGTCGTCGACCGGGACGGCCGGACGTCCACCGGGACCTGGTAGGTCGCGCCGCCGACTCGGCGGGAGCGGACCTCGAGGGCCGGACGGACGTTCTCGAGCGCACGCTTGAGGACGACGACCGGGTCCTGGTCGGTCTTGTCGCGGACGCCCTCGAGGGCGCCGTAGACGATCGACTCGGCGGTGGACTTCTTGCCGTCGAGCAGGACCTTGTTGATCAGCTGCGTCACGACGGGCGACCCGTAGACGGGGTCGACGATGAGCGGCCGCTTGGGGGCCGGACCCTTACGAGGCATCAGGCCTTCTCCTTCTTCGCGCCGTACCGGGAACGCGCCTGCTGACGGCCCTTGACACCCTGGGTGTCGAGCGCGCCGCGCACGATCTTGTAGCGGACACCGGGAAGGTCCTTCACACGGCCGCCGCGCACGAGCACGATCGAGTGCTCCTGCAGGTTGTGACCGACACCGGGGATGTAGGCCGTGACCTCGATGCCGGAGGAAAGCTTCACACGCGCGACCTTGCGGAGCGCGGAGTTCGGCTTCTTGGGGGTGGTGGTGTACACACGGGTGCACACGCCGCGCCGCTGAGGGGAACCCTTGAGGGCCGGGGTCTTCGACTTCCCGGCCTTCGAGGTCCGGCCCTTGCGGACGAGCTGCTGGATCGTAGGCACTACGTCTCCGTCGTCTCTCGAGCTCACGAGGGCCTGGTGGCCCTCGACGGTGGTCTGTCTGGCTTGTGCGTGCCGATCGCAGGCGGCACCCGCGATCCTCACGGACCGCAACGCCACTTACCACCGGCTCGATGGCCCGGGTCCGCTCCCCCGTCCTTGCGAACGGTCCGAGCGGTCATCCGGGATGCTCGTGCACGCATCGGCGGCGCCTCCGGCGGCTCTCCCGAGAGGTGCTGTGGAGCACTCCTCGGGCGACCAGCGGGATGCACGGTGCGACGGCACGGGCACGGCTTCCTAGGCTACCGCCGGAAACAAGCGGGGTCAAAGGGCGAGACGGCGGCCCCGCTGTGACGTCCGTCGCCCCGCCCGGCGACAACCCCGACGACCGCACCTACCCGCACCTACCCGCACCGATGCACCCCAGCCGCCTCCGCCGTCGTCCCGCGACCGTTCCGCAGCAACGACGACGGCGCGGGGAGACCCGCCGTCGTTCCGGTCGTCCGCATTCCCGAAGTGGAGCGCCCCCAGGGGCGCGTGAACGCGACCGGAACGACGGCGGGTCTCCCCGCGCCGTACAGGAATCAGCGGAAGTCGCCGAAGTCCAGGTCCTCCAGCGGGATCGCCTCGCCCGAGCCCATGCCGAGCGTCGGGAAGTCGATCTCGTCGTAGCCGAAGCTCGGGTAGAGCTCCGCCTTGGCCTGCTCGGTCGGCTCGACCTCGATGTTCCGGTAGCGGGGCAGACCCGTACCGGCCGGGATGAGCTTACCGATGATGACGTTCTCCTTGAGGCCCAGCAGCGGGTCCCGACGGCCGCTCATCGCCGCCTCCGTGAGCACCCGCGTCGTCTCCTGGAAGGAGGCGGCCGAGAGCCACGAGTCGGTGGCGAGCGAGGCCTTCGTGATGCCCATCAGCTCCGGACGGCCGGCAGCCGGCTGGCCACCCTCCGCCACGGCCTTGCGGTTCGCGTCCTCGAAGCGGGTGCGCTCGGCGAGCTCACCCGGCAGCAGCGCGGCGTCCCCGGCGTCCAGCACGGTCACGCGACGCAGCATCTGCCGCACGATGACCTCGATGTGCTTGTCGTGGATGTCCACACCCTGCGACCGGTACGTGTCCTGCACCGCGTCGACGAGCTGCTTCTGGGCGGCACGCGGGCCGAGGATGCGCAGGACCTTCTTCGGGTCCACCGCACCCTGCACCAGCTGCGTGCCGACGGCCACGTGGTCGCCGTCGGCGATCAGCAGGCGCGCACGCTTGGTGACGGGGTAGCGGATCTCCTCGCCGCCGTCGTCCGGCGTGAGCACGAGGTGACGCGTGCGCTCCGTGTCCTCGATCGTGACACGACCGGTGTACTCCGCGATGGGCGCCTCACCCTTCGGGGTACGGGCCTCGAAGAGCTCGGTCACACGGGGCAGACCCTGCGTGATGTCCTCCGCGGAGGCGACACCACCGGTGTGGAAGGTACGCATCGTCAGCTGCGTGCCCGGCTCACCGATCGACTGCGCCGCGATGATGCCGACGGCCTCGCCGATGTCCACGAGCTTGCCCGTGGCCAGGGAGCGGCCGTAGCACTTGGCGCAGGTGCCGACGCGCGACTCGCAGGTCAGGACCGAGCGGACCCGGACCTCCTCGATGCCGGCGGCGATCACCTTGTCGATGATGATGTCGCCCGCGTCGGAGCCGGCCTCGGCGATGACCGTGCCGTCCTCCGCCACGACGTCCGTGGCGAACGTGCGCGAGTAGATCGAGGTCTCCACGCGAGCGTCCGGCACCAGCTGGTCGCCGATCCGCTCGGCCACCGGCAGCGGCAGACCGCGCTCGGTGCCGCAGTCCTCCTCGCGGATGATGACGTCCTGCGAGACGTCGACGAGACGACGCGTCAGGTAGCCGGAGTCCGCCGTCCGCAGCGCCGTGTCCGCGAGGCCCTTGCGGGCACCGTGGGAGGCGATGAAGTATTCGAGGACGGACAGGCCCTCGCGGTAGTTGGACTTGATCGGGCGCGGGATGATCTCGCCCTTCGGGTTCGCCACGAGACCGCGCATACCGGCGATCTGACGGACCTGCATCCAGTTACCACGGGCGCCCGAGGAGACCATGCGGTACAGCGTGTTCCGCTCGTCGTTCTCGAGGTGCGTCCGCATGACCGCGGCGATCTTGTCGGTCGCCTGGGTCCAGATCTCGATGAGCTCCTGACGGCGCTCGTCGTCCGTGATCAGGCCCTTCTCGTACTGGCCCTGGACCTTGAGCGCACGCGCCTCGTGCTCGTCGAGGATCTCGTTCTTCTCGACCGGCATCGCGACGTCGGTGATCGAGATCGTCACGCCCGAGCGGGTCGCCCACCGGTAGCCGGCGTCCTTGAGCGCGTCCAGCGACGTCGCGACGTCGACCTTGGGGTAGCGCTCCGCCAGGTCGTTGACGATCGTCGAGAGCTCCTTCTTGCCGACGATCTCGTTCTGGAACGGGTAGTCGACGGGAAGCGCCTCGTTGAAGAGCGTCCGGCCGAGCGTGGTCGTGAACAGGAGCGTCTGCCCCGGCTCCCAGCCCTCAGGGGCCTCGAAGCCGCGCGTCGGCGCCACCAGGTCCGACATCCGGAGCTTGATCGACGCGTTGATGTCGAGCTCGCCACGGTCGAAGGCCATGATCGCCTCGGCCTGCGAGGAGAACACCCGGCCCTCGCCCTTGGCCCCCGGACGGTCCGCCGTCAGGTGGTGCAGACCGATGATCATGTCCTGGGAGGGCATGGTCACCGGGCGGCCGTCCGACGGCTTGAGGATGTTGTTGCTCGAGAGCATGAGGATGCGGGCCTCGGCCTGCGCCTCCGCGCTCAGCGGCAGGTGGACGGCCATCTGGTCACCGTCGAAGTCGGCGTTGAACGCGCCGCAGACGAGCGGGTGCAGGTGGATGGCCTTGCCTTCGACGAGCTGCGGCTCGAACGCCTGGATACCCAGGCGGTGCAGGGTGGGCGCACGGTTCAGCAGCACGGGGTGCTCGGTGATGACCTCCTCGAGCACGTCCCACACCACGGAACGCGTCCGCTCGACCATGCGCTTGGCCGACTTGATGTTCTGCGCGTGGTTGAGCTCCACGAGCCGCTTCATCACGAACGGCTTGAACAGCTCGAGCGCCATCTGCTTCGGCAGGCCGCACTGGTGCAGCTTGAGCTGCGGGCCGACCACGATGACCGAACGGCCCGAGTAGTCGACGCGCTTGCCGAGCAGGTTCTGGCGGAACCGGCCCTGCTTGCCCTTGAGCATGTCGGAGATCGACTTCAGCGGACGGTTGCCGGGACCCGTGACCGGGCGGCCGCGGCGGCCGTTGTCGAACAGCGAGTCGACGGCCTCCTGCAGCATCCGCTTCTCGTTGTTGACGATGATCTCGGGCGCACCGAGGTCGAGCAGCCGCTTGAGGCGGTTGTTCCGGTTGATGACGCGGCGGTACAGGTCGTTGAGGTCCGACGTCGCGAAGCGGCCACCGTCGAGCTGCACCATCGGGCGCAGGTCCGGCGGGATGACCGGCACGGCGTCGAGCACCATGGCCGACGGCGAGTTCGTCGTCGTCAGGAACGCGTTGACGACCTTGAGGCGCTTGAGCGCCCGGGTCTTGCGCTGCCCCTTGCCGCTGCGGATGATCTCGCGCAGCGTCTCGGCCTCGGCCTCCAGGTCGAAGCTCTCGAGACGCTTCTGGATCGCCGCGGCGCCCATCGAGCCCTCGAAGTAGGTGCCGTAGCGGTCGACGAGCTGCCGGTACAGCATCTCGTCACCCTCGAGGTCGGCGACCTTGAGGTTCTTGAACCGGTCCCAGACCTGCTCCAGGCGGTCGAGCTCCGCGTCCGAGCGCTTGCGCAGCTGCGCCATCTCGCGCTCGGCGGAGTCGCGCACCTTGCGGCGCGCGTCGGCCTTGGCACCCTCGGCCTCGAGCTCGGCCAGGTCGGCCTCGAGCTTCTGGGCGCGGGTGTTGATGTCGTTGTCGCGGCGGTCGGTGATCTCCTTCTTCTCCAGGTCGATCTCGTTCTGGAGGTTCGGGAGGTCTTCCTGGCGCGCCTCGTCGTCGACCCACGTGATCATGTAGGCCGCGAAGTAGATGACCTTCTCCAGGTCCTTCGGCGCCAGGTCGAGCAGGTAGCCCAGGCGGGAGGGCACACCCTTGAAGAACCAGATGTGCGTGACGGGGGCGGCGAGCTCGATGTGACCCATGCGCTCACGGCGCACCTTGGACCGCGTGACCTCGACACCGCAGCGCTCGCAGATGATGCCCTTGAAGCGCACCCGCTTGTACTTGCCGCAGTAGCACTCCCAGTCCCGGGTGGGGCCGAAGATCTTCTCGCAGAAGAGCCCGTCCTTCTCCGGCTTGAGGGTGCGGTAGTTGATGGTCTCGGGCTTCTTCACCTCGCCGTGCGACCAGGCACGGATGTCGTCGGCCCTGGCCAGGCCGATACGCAGCTCGTCGAAGACGTTGACGTCGAGCAAGATGTCCTACTTCCTCAAAGCTTTTCGGATGTTCCGTAGTTCAGCTGGTCGCTGGATCAGATCTCGTCGACCGTGGTGGCGGAGTTGGGCCGGCGGGAGAGGTCGATACCGAGCTCCTCCGCGGCGCGGTACACCTCGTCGTCGGACTCCTTCATCTCGATCTGCATGCCGTCGCTCGAGAGCACCTCGACGTTCAGGCAGAGCGACTGCATCTCCTTGAGGAGGACCTTGAAGGACTCCGGGATGCCCGAGTCGGGGATGTTCTCGCCCTTGACGATCGCCTCGTAGACCTTGACGCGGCCCGGGATGTCGTCGGACTTGATGGTGAGCAGCTCCTGCAGCGTGTAGGCCGCGCCGTACGCCTCGAGGGCCCACACCTCCATCTCGCCGAAGCGCTGACCACCGAACTGCGCCTTACCACCCAGCGGCTGCTGCGTGATCATCGAGTACGGGCCGGTCGAGCGCGCGTGGATCTTGTCGTCGACGAGGTGGTGGAGCTTGAGGATGTACATGTAGCCCACCGCGACCGGGTCCGGGAACGGCTCGCCGGAGCGGCCGTCGAACAGCGCCGCCTTGCCGTCGAGACCGACCATGCGGTCACCGTCACGGTTCGGCAGCGTCGTCGAGATGAGGCCGCGCAGGGCGTCCTCCTCCAGGCCGTCGAACACCGGCGTCGCCACCGGGGTGCCCGGCTCGGAGCGCTTGGCGTGCTCCGGGAGCTTCTCGCGCCACTGCAGGTCGTCGCCCTCGGCGAGCTCGACGTCCCAGCCTCGGCTGGCGACCCAGCCCAGGTGGGTCTCGAGCACCTGACCGACGTTCATGCGGCCGGGCACACCGAGCGGGTTGAGCACGATGTCCACGGGCGTGCCGTCGGGCAGGAAGGGCATGTCCTCCTGCGGCAGGATCTTCGAGATGACGCCCTTGTTGCCGTGGCGGCCGGCGAGCTTGTCGCCGACGGTGATCTTGCGTCGGTTCGCGATGTAGACGCGCACCAGCTGGTTCACACCGGCGGGCAGCTCGTCGCCGTCCTCCCGGTTGAACTCGCGCACGCCGATCACCGTGCCGGACTCGCCGTGGGGCACCTTGAGGGAGGTGTCGCGGACCTCGCGGGCCTTCTCGCCGAAGATCGCGCGCAGCAGGCGCTCCTCCGGGGTCAGCTCGGTCTCACCCTTGGGGGTGACCTTGCCGACCAGCACGTCGCCGGCGCCGACCTCGGCACCGATGCGGATGATGCCGCGCTCGTCGAGGTCCGCCAGGACGTCCTCGGAGACGTTCGGGATGTCCCGCGTGATCTCCTCGGGCCCGAGCTTGGTGTCGCGGGCGTCGACCTCGTGCTCCTCGATGTGGATCGAGGACAGGACGTCGTCCTCCACGAGGCGCTGCGACAGGATGATCGCGTCCTCGTAGTTGTGACCCTCCCAGGACATGAACGCCACGAGCAGGTTGCGGCCGAGCGCGAGGTCGCCCTCGTCGGTCGCGGGGCCGTCGGCGAGCACGGAGCCCACCTCGACCCGCTGGCCGGCATCGATGAGCACCCGCTGGTTGTAGCTCGTGCCCTGGTTCGAGCGGCGGAACTTCGCCGCGCGGTACGTGGTGGTGGTCCCGTCGTCGTTCTGGACCGTGATGAGGTCGGCGGAGACCTGCGAGACCACGCCGGGCTTCGAGGCGACGATGACGTCACCGGCGTCGACGGCGGCACGGCGCTCCATGCCGGTACCGACCAGCGGAGCCTCCGAGCGCACCAGCGGCACGGCCTGGCGCTGCATGTTGGCGCCCATGAGCGCACGGTTGGCGTCGTCGTGCTCGAGGAACGGGATCAGCGCGGTCGCGACCGAGACCATCTGGCGCGGCGAGACGTCCATGTAGTCGACGTCGGCGGCCAGGATGTCGTCCGTCTCGCCGCCCTTGGTGCGGACCAGGACGCGGTCGAGCGCGAAGGAGCCGTCCTCGTTCAGCGTGGTGTTCGCCTGGGCGATGACGTGGCGGTCCTCGTCGTCGGCCGTCAGGTAGACGACCTCGTCCGTGACCTTGCCCGCCACGACCTTGCGGTACGGCGTCTCGATGAACCCGAACGGGTTGATGCGGCCGAACGACGCGAGCGAGCCGATCAGACCGATGTTCGGACCCTCGGGGGTCTCGATCGGGCACATGCGGCCGTAGTGCGACGGGTGGACGTCACGGACCTCCATGCCGGCACGGTCGCGGGAGAGACCACCCGGGCCGAGCGCGGACAGACGACGCTTGTGCGTCAGGCCCGCGAGCGGGTTGTTCTGGTCCATGAACTGCGACAGCTGCGAGGTGCCGAAGAACTCGCGGATCGACGCCACCACGGGGCGGATGTTGATCAGGGTCTGCGGCGTGATCGCCTCGACGTCCTGCGTCGTCATGCGCTCGCGCACGACGCGCTCCATCCGGGACAGACCCGTGCGGACCTGGTTCTGGATGAGCTCGCCCACGGCGCGGATGCGGCGGTTGCCGAAGTGGTCGATGTCGTCCGTCTCGACGCGGACCTCGTAGGGCTCGCCGTCGCGGGTGCCGTCGAGGGTCGCCTTGTCCGCGTGCAGCGCCGCGAGGTACTTGATCGTCGCGACGACGTCGGTGACCGAGAGCGTGCTCTCGCTCAGCTCGGCCGAGACGCCGACCTTCTTGTTCATCTTGTAGCGGCCGACCTTCGCCAGGTCGTAGCGCTTCGGGTTGAAGTAGAAGTTCTCGACGAGCGCGCGACCGGCCTCGACCGTCGGCGGCTCACCGGGACGGATCTTGCGGTACAGGTCGACGAGGGCCTCGTCCTGGGTGTGGACGTGGTCCTTCTCCAGGGTGTCGAGGATCGTCGGGAACTCGGCGAACTCCTCGCGGATCTCCGACTCGGTCAGACCGAGCGCCTTGAGGAGCACCGTCACCGGCTGCTTGCGCTTGCGGTCGACGCGCACGCCGACGGCGTCGCGCTTGTCGATCTCGAACTCGAGCCACGCACCGCGCGACGGGATGATCTTCGCGGAGTAGACGTCCTTGTCGCTCGTCTTGTCCGGGGTGCGCTCGAAGTAGACGCCCGGGGAGCGCACGAGCTGCGAGACGACGACGCGCTCGGTGCCGTTGATGACGAACGTGCCGCGGTCGGTCATGAGCGGGAAGTCACCCATGAACACCGTCTGGCTCTTGATCTCGCCGGTGGTGTAGTTGACGAACTCGGCCGTGACGAACAGCGGGGCCGCGTAGGTGAAGTCCTTCTCCTTGCACTCGTCCACCGTGTACTTCGGGGGCTCGAAGCGGTGGTTGGAGAACGAGAGGGACATGGACTGGCCGAAGTCCTCGATCGGCGAGATCTCCTCGAAGATCTCCTCCAGACCGGAGGCGTCCGGGACGTCGTGGCGACCGGCCTCGACCGCGGCCTCGACCCGGGCCTGCCAGGCCTCGTTGCCGAGGAGCCAGTCGAAGCTCTCGACCTGGAGCCCGAGGAGGTCGGGCGCCTGGAGCGGCTCGTGGATCCGGGCGAAGGAGACGCGGCGGGAGGCGGTGCGGTTCGCGATGGCGTCGGCGGACGGAGCAGAAGGGGTGCGCGAGGCAGCCAAGAGGGGTCCTTCCCTGCAGTTCGATGGCACGCTGTACGCTCGTGCTGCGACGGGCGCCGAGCCGCGGGCGAAGGTGCCGCTCCACGAGCCATCCGGGGGGTGACCACGGTGGTCTCAGCAGGCGGGACATCGTCGGCGGGAGGGGCGTCAGGGCACAGGCGAGCGCAAAGCGCTAGCGTAGCCGAAACCGAGGAACCTGTCCACCCGCGTGGGCGCGCGAGCAGACGTCCTCGGCTTCGCTGGTTGTGAGGACGTTGTCTCGGTGGCCGCCATATGCCGCCCAAGAAACGGTACCCACCGACGTTACCGCCCTCCAGGCACTGTGGCCAGCCGTCGGGCGGAGCCGTTGCTCACACTCCCCCGGTCCCTCACAGGATCCCCACGCGGGCACGCCGAAGGCCCGCTCCCCCGGAGGGGAACGGGCCTTCGGACCGGAGACTCACCGCGACCGGGGTCGCGGCATCACCCGTGAGTGCGGCTCAGGCCGCGAGGCTCACTTGAGGGTGACGGTGGCGCCGGCGCCCTCGAGCGCCTCCTTGGCCTTCTCCGCAGCGTCCTTGTCGACACCCTCGACGACCGGCTTCGGCGCGCCGTCGACCAGGTCCTTGGCCTCCTTGAGGCCGAGGGACGTGAGCGCGCGCACCTCCTTGATCACCTGGATCTTCTTGTCGCCGGCCGACTCGAGGATGACGTCGAACTCCGTCTGCTCCTCGGCGGCCTCGGCCTCGCCGCCACCGGCGGGGGCGCCCGCGGCAGCCACGGCGACCGGAGCGGCGGCGGTGACGTCGAACTTCTCCTCGAAGGCCTTCACGAACTCGGAGAGCTCGATGAGGGTGAGCTCCTCGAAGGCGGACAGGAGCTCGTCGGTGCTGAGCTTCGCCATGATGTGGCGTTCCTTTCAATCAGCGCTTCGCGGGCCGGACGGCCCGCCAGAAGCAGGGGTTTGTGTGTCAGGGCGTCCGCCAGGTCAGGCGGCGACGCCCTCCGAGTCCTGCTTCTGACGCAGGGCATCGATGACTCGGGCGACCTGGGCAGGCTTGGCCGAGAAGGCATAGGCAGCACGCGTCAGCGTGGCCTTCAGCCCACCAGCCACCTTGGCCAGGAGAACCTCGCGGGACTCGAGGTCCGCGAGCTTCGTGATCTCCGCAGCGGTCAGCGGGTTCCCGTCGAGGACACCGCCCTTGATGACCAGTGCAGGGTTCGCCTTGGCGAAGTCACGCAGGCCCTTGGCGGCCTCGACCGGGTCCCCGGTCACGAACGCGATCGCAGAGGGGCCCTTGAGGTCGGCGTCGAGACCCTCGACACCCGCCTCCTTGGCCGCGATCGTGGTCAGCGTGTTCTTCACCACGGCGTAGGTTGCGTTGCCGCGCAGCGACCGCCGCAGCTCCTGGAGCTGCGTGACGGTGAGCCCGCGGTACTCGGTCAGCACGGCCGCGTTGGTCTCACGGAGCTTGTCCGCGATCTCCGCGACGGCGGCTGCCTTGTCCGGCCTCGCCATGGCAATCCTTCCGGTGGTGGAGCCACCGGTCACCCCGGGAAAGAGAAAGAGCCCCGGCGCAGGCGCACGGGGCTCGGAGCTCACAGCAGGACTGTGGATCGTCGTCGTGTCACCTGCGCAGGCCCCCGCTCTTCGCGGGACTTCGGTCTTCAGCCGTTCGGAGCGGGGCTCCGGGCAGCATCTGACGACCGGCGGTCTTGGGTTACCCGAGAACCTTACACGACGACGACGGCGGTGCGGCACCCGAGGCGGGAGGCACGCGTCACAGCGGCGGTGTGCCTCCGGAGCGGCCGCACGCCGCCGACCACGTCAGCGGCTCGCCGTCATGGGCATCGCCGCGGCAGCGCTCGCCCCGACGGCGGCACGGCGGAGCTTCTTCGTCATGGTCGTCGCCGCAGGTCAGCGGCGTTCGCATGCCAGGGGACCGCTCACGACGGTCACGGGCTCACCAGCGGCATCGGGCCGAAGCACACGAGCGGGACGGGCTCGACCTCGTCCGCCAGCGCGTGGGCGAGTGCCGCAGCCGGTTCGAGGCCCTCCCTGAGCGACGCGTGCAGGCGGGGCATGACGCGCACGGCGACGTCGTCGCGCAACGGGGCCACCGCGGCCACCACCGCCCTTGCCCCGAGCCGCAGGAGCACGCTCGTCAGGCCGAGCGGCTCACCGCCGACCCGGGTGGAGGCGCGACCGACCTCGCAGGCGGAGAGCACCACGACCGCGCCGCTGAGGTCCGTCCCGTCGAGCTCGTGAGCATAGAGAGAGCCGTCCGCGAGCCGGACGGCCGAGAACAGCGGGTTGTCCGGCTCGTGCCTGCCGTGCGCACCGAGGTGCACCACCGTGGCACCCTCGAGCGCTGCCCCGGTCCTGCCGCACGTGGCGTCGGGACCGGCGAGCAGCAGCGCATCGTCCCAGACATCGGCGACGAGCCGTGCCTCTTCCTCCGCGGCGGCGAGATCCGGTCCGGCGACGACCACCACCCGTGGCGGAGCCGGGGCCGGCCCGATGCTGCTCAGGTCGACCCACGAGTTCACCGACGTCGCCCGGCCCGCCCGTGACGGCATCGCCGCCCACGGGACGCCGAGGAGATCGCCCCGGGCAGCGACGTAGAGCGCGCCGGAGACCTCGAGCGGCGCGAGCAACAGGTCGTCGATCCGTGCGAGGGACCGGCGTGCGGAAGCAGCGGCCACATCCCGCATCCGCGGCGGGATCAGTCCGTTGGCCAGCACCTCGGTGTCCCCGCGTACTCGACGGACCAGCTCGAGGAGCTCAGCGGCCGGGCACAGGTTGACGGACCGCACCCCCGTGCCGTCAGCACGCAGCGCCGTGATGCGCTCGGTCAGCAGGTACGAGACCACGACCTCCTCGGTTCCCGCCCTGCGGAGGCGGTCGACGGTCGCGGCAGCCGTGGCCGGCCGGGGCACCAGGCTTCCCGCGGACCCCGAGAGCTGCCACGACCGGCGCCGTGCCTGCTCCTGCAGGCGGTACGACTCCGCCGCCCGCTGCGCGGAGCGAGTGCGGTCGTCGGCCTCGGGGCCGGCGGCCAGCTCTCGTGCGTCCTCGCCGGCCCGCCGGGCCTGGACCAGCAGCTCGGCGAGCCCCGGGTCGTTCGGCGGTCTGACCCGCGCCGCGCCGGCGAAGGCGGCACGGCCACGCTCGGTGGCGTCGAACACCGCGGAAGCGCGACCCGTGGCCATCGCCGCCTCGACGTCGACCCGCGCGAGCCTTCCGCCGTGCGCGGCGGCGGCCGTCACCGCGTCGACGGAACCGACCCGCGCCCGGTGGTCCGCCAGGATCTGGTGGCCTCCGCGCACCGCCCGCAACCCGGCCCGCCGGTCGCCCTGCGCGAAGGCCACCTGGGCCAGCACCGACCGGTGGTGGACGCGCAGCGGGAGAGGGCTGTCAGAGCTCAGCCGGCGCGGCACAGCGCGTGCGATCTCCACCGCGCGAGCGACGTCGCCGGCAAGCAGAGCCCACTCCACCGCCAGCAGACGGGCGGCCACGGCGACGTCTCGGCCCGTCCCGGGACCGTGCGCCTCGCCGTCGTCGGCCAGCCTCAGCGCCCGTTCAGCCCGCCGGCGCAGCGTCGAGCGACTCAGGCCGGCGCGCTCGCGGTCGTCCGCCAGTCTGCCCTCGAGCCGGACCACCGTCGCCCTGAGCGCCCACACGCTGTTGCCGACACGTGTGAACGCACGCGCGGCCTGCGCCGCCCATCGCATCGCGTCGTCGAACCGACGAAGGAGCAGAGCGCACTGGGCCCGGCCGTACAGCGCGTCCGCGCGTTCTCCCGTCAGGTCGTCCGTGACGAAGAGGTCCGCCGCGTCGGCGAGGACCTGCTCCGCCTCCGACACCAGGCCGGCGTCGAGGAGGATCTGGGCCCTGCTCACCTCGGACCAGCCGTCCGGACCACCCGGTTGCCGCGCTGCGGCCGCCTCCAGCTCGCGCAGCGCCGCGGGAAAGTCGCCCTCGCGGTAGCGGGCGAGTCCGAGGTTGAGCTGCGCGAAGGCGGCGTACCGGTCGTACTGACCGGCCTGGGCGTGGGCCAGCGCCGACTCGTTGCTCCGGACGGCAGCCGCGAGGTCGCCGATCTCCAGGGCAGCGGCCGCGCGGTTGATGTGGAGCACCGCCAGATCACGATGGTTCGACGGCTCGACCGAACGCAGCGCCCGGTCGAACGCGTCCAGTGCCGCGCCGGCATTCCCGGACCTGACGTGCAGCAGGCCCTCCTGCCCGTGGGCCAGCGCCTCGAGACGCGGCTCCCCCGCGGCGGTCGCGACCGCCAGTGCCTCACCGACCAGCCGCCGCGCGTTGCCGAGCGACCCGGTCAGGGCGTAGACGCAGGCTGCCTCCCCCACGAGCGCCCGCACACGCAGCTCGACGACCCAGACGCCGTGCCGCTCCGGATCGAGTGGGGCGATGTCACGCAGCAACGAGCGATAGGCCCGCGACGCCGGCCGAACGCGGGACGCCGCGTTGAGCTCCTGCGCCTCACGGAGCCGTTCGTCGTACGCCGCCCGGTCGATTCCTGCCCCCTACCTGCCGTCGTCGCCACGCCCCGTCAGGGTGGTCGCGCTGGTCACAGCATCCCACGCGGCGGGGACCCCGGTGTCCGCACCACCGTGGGCAAGCCGCGCTCCCGCCACCTCGCCTGCGAGGTACGGCGCGGCGAAGGACGTCCCGCTCCAGGTGGCGTACCCCCCGGTGAAGTCGTCCGGGTCCACGGTGGCCCGGACCCCCGGGCGCAGCCGTTCCGCCACTCGTGCCGCCGGGGTCTCGGGACCGTCGACCGTCGTCGGCATCGTCGACATCACGGAGGCACCCGGACGGACGCACGTGACCCAAGGACCGTCGTTGCTGAAGATCGCTGTCGTCCCGTCCGGGTTGGTTGCCCCGGCCACGATCAGCGGGGGGTACGCCGCCGAGAGCTGCCGGTCGTCGACCGGGGCCACCGCACCACCCTCGCGGTGGAGGCGCGGGGCCCAGGCGGCGGGGAACATCGGTCTCGTCGTCCCGTCGTTGCCGGACGCGGTCACGACGACGACGCCGGCGCGGCGCAGCGCCCGAAGCACGCGGCGCAGCGGACCGTCGTACCCGTAGTCCAGGGGCTGCTCGTGGTAGTAGCCCATGGCCAGCACGACGACGTCGACGCGATGGTAGCCGTCGTCGCCCTGGGCCCCCCGGCGGTGATAGCGCAGCACCCGCCACAGGGTGTGCAGCACCTGCCACTCGGAGACCTCGCCCGAGCCCCCGAATGCGCGGACCGCCATGAGTACCGCGTCCGGGCAGACCTGGTGCACGATCCCGGCCATGAACGTCCCGTGCCCCGCCACCGGGTCCAGCGGACCCGTCAGCGGGTCGACGCTGAGGCCACCGAACTCCGCGTCCTCCGAATCGAAGCGCGGTACGGGAAACGTCCCCACGGGAGCTCCGTCGAGCGAGGCGGTCCGCACCACCACCGCGCTGTCCTGAGGATCCTGCGGGTCGTACTCGCCGAACCACGGGTGCGACCCGATGCCGGTGTCGACGATGGCCACGACGGGGCGTCGCGTCCCGTCGGCAGCGACCCACGGTGTGGGTCCGTCGTCCAGGGCGCGACGCGGCGGACCACCCAGGTAGCGCACCGGCGTCAGACCGCCCGTGCCGGGGCGACCGTACTCGTCGACGGCACTGACGGGCAGCGGCGTCGTCCGGGGGCGTGCCACCGGGACGAAGGGCAGGGGTGTCGTCCTGCCACGCTGCGCCCGCAGGACGTGGTCGAGCCCGACGCGCGGCGTCCGCTCCTCCCCCTCGTCGAGCTCGTCCCGCTCGTCGAGGTCCCTCAGCTCGGCGGTGATCCGCTCGAGCACCTGCCACGTGTCGACCTCGAGGTCGTCGTCCCTCTCCGGGACCAGCCGGAGGGCGTAGCCGAACGTCTCGTCGTCGACGTCGTCGACCGCCAGGTCTCCGAGGGTGCCGTCGTAGGTGAGTCGGTAGCCCATCTCCGTGGCGATGCGTCGCACCCCGTCGATCCAGGTCTGCGGCTCTTCCGTCGCGTCCACGGGCCAGGGGTCGAGAACGGCCACGGCACGTTCGCCGCCGGCCGTCAGTCGCTCCACTTCGGGGGCTACCGCCTCGCGGAGCGCGTCCGGCAGGTCTCCCCGGACGATGAGCCGGTCGGCGACATAGGTCGTCGCGTCGACCCGGGAGGCGCCCGGGCTCCGGCGGACCCGGTCGGGGTCCAGGTGCCGGACGGGACGCCGCCCTCCGGCGGCGTCGGCGACGGTCGTCTCGCTCACGTGCTCCTCCTCGGCGGCGGGCACGGACGTGCCCACCGGTGTGTCAGGTCAGGGACGGTCAGGTCTACAGCTCGATGACGGGCGTGGTGATCGGCACGTCGTCCTGCTCCACGAGCAGGCTGGCCAGGCCGCGGGGGACGTCCTCCAGGACGAACCGTCCGTCGTCGTCGGCGGTGGTGCGGTGGTCGCCGTCGGGCCGGCGCAGCACGATCGTCAGCGTGTCCGCGGGGGCGAGCCAGCCGTCCACGCGCACCGTGCGCGGGGTGTTCCCGGGCGACAGCGCGATCATCACGGTGAGCCGCTCGTGGGTGAAGGTAATGGTGCGGGTCTCCAGCGGTGGCGCGTCGCTGCGCACCGTGCCCGCCGGCGCCTCCAGGACCATGAGCTCCATGACCTCGGACTCGAGGCCCGCGAGGGTCATGGCGAACAGCGACCGCTCGACGAGCCCTTCCGGCACCGGGTCCGCGCGCTCGCTCAGCTCCGCCACGCGGGCGAGCAGCGCGACGTCGGAGGCGTCCAGGGGTTCCTCGGCACCGGGGACGTCGTCGAAGTAGGTCATGTCCATGAGGTCTCCCCCTGCTCGGTGAGGACGGCGCGCAGCTTGGCGAGGCACCGTCCCCGGGTGGCGCCGATGCTCCCGACCGGCATGCCGATCGCGGCGGAGATGGACCGGTAGTCCGGACGGTCGGCGAGGGAGACCAGGCGCAGCAGCTCCTGGCACCGGTCCGGCAGCTGGCGCAACGCACCCCACAGCAGCCGGTCCCGCTCGTCGCGCAGGAGCTCGGCCTCCGGGCCCGGGGTCGGGTCCGGCAGCGTCGCGGAGGTCTCGGCGTCGTCGTCGGGCAGCTCCGTGCGTCGCTGCTCGTCGGCACGTCCCTTGCGGACGACCTCCCAGGCGGCGCGGCGCGCCGTCACCAGCAGCCACTTGAGCGTGGCCTTCGGCTCGGAGATCGACTCCACGTGCCCGACGAGCGCCGCCCACGTCTGCTGGACGACGTCGTCGGCCGCCTCGCGAGGAACGCCCTGGGCGCGCACCGTGCGCCACAGCAGCGGGGTCGCCTCACGGACGAACTCGCTCATGGCGTCCGCGCGGCCCTCGCGATATCCCAGCAGCGCTGCCGCGGCTCGGTCACCGAGGCTCTCCGTCTCTGGGGGACTGGTCATCTCTCGTCGCGCGTCCTCGTGGTCCCGCGCGCCGGACGCTCCGGCGGCTCCCCACGAGCGTAGGGCGGGACGCGGTGACGCGCGGCGCCCTCCGGGTCCGCCCATGAGATTTCACCCTCCGCACGATCGGCTCTGTCGTGGGGAGGGAGGCGCGGCCCGCCGCCCTGATACATCGGGCGGGCGCCGGGCGGCCGGCTCGGCGCCCGGGGACGACGACGGCCCGGCACCCTCGCGAGGAAGGTGCCGGGCCGTCGTGGTGCGGAGACCGGGGTCAGCTCTCCATGAGGCGCGTGGTGCGCGACTGGTCGAGCGGGATGCCCGGGCCGAACGTCGTCGCGAGCGTCGCCTTGGTGATGTAGCGACCCTTCGAGGACGACGGCTTGAGCCGCAGGACCTCGTCGAGGGCGGCGCCGTAGTTCTCCACCAGCTGCTCCTCGGAGAACGAGGCCTTGCCGATGATGAAGTGGAGGTTCGCGTGCTTGTCGACGCGGAACTCGATCTTGCCGCCCTTGATGTCGTTCACGGCCTTGGTGACGTCCATGGTCACGGTACCGGTCTTCGGGTTCGGCATGAGGCCGCGGGGACCGAGGACCTTACCGAGACGACCGACCTTGCCCATGAGGTCCGGCGTGGCCACGGCCGCGTCGAAGTCGGTGTAGCCGCCGGCCACCTTGGCGATGAGGTCGTCGCCGCCGACCTCGTCGGCGCCGGCCGCCATGGCCTCCTCGGCCTTCGGGCCGTTCGCGAAGACGATCACGCGGGCCGTCTTGCCGGTGCCGTGCGGCAGGTTGACCGTGCCGCGGACCAGCTGGTCCGCCTTGCGCGGGTCGACGCCGAGGCGGAAGGCCACCTCGAGGGTCGCGTCAGCCTTCGAGGAGGCCGACTCCTTCGCCATCTTCACGGCCTCGAGGGGCGTGTACAGGTTGTCGCGGTCGATCTTCGCCGCGGCGGCGCGGTACGCCTTGCTGCGCTGTGCCATCTGCATGTCTCCTTGCTGCAGTCGTGGTTCGTCGGGTCTGCGCAGACCCTCCCACGTGCCCGACGACTGTCGTCGGGACTTGTCCGTCCGTGACGGACGGGGGTGGACGTCAGCCCTGGACGGTGATGCCCATCGAACGAGCGGTGCCGGCGATGATCTTCTTCGCGGCCTCGATGTCGTTGGCGTTGATGTCCGGCATCTTGGTCTCGGCGATCTCCCGGACCTGGTCCTGGGTGAGCTGCGCGACCTTGGTCGTGTGCGGCGTCGCCGAGCCCTTGGCCACACCGGCGGCCTTCTTGATGAGCTCCGCGGCCGGCGGGGTCTTCGTGATGAACGTGAAGGAGCGGTCCTCGTAGACCGTGATCTCCACCGGCACCACGTTGCCGCGCTGCGACTCGGTGGCCGCGTTGTAGGCCTTGCAGAACTCCATGATGTTCACGCCGTGCTGACCCAGCGCGGGCCCGATCGGCGGGGCGGGGTTCGCGGCCCCGGCCTGGATCTGGAGCTTGATGAGACCGGCGACCTTCTTCTTGGGAGGCATGCTGCTTCCCCTCTCTGTGTCGTGGGCCGACGCCGTGGGCGATGACCCGGTTGCATGACGTCGTTCGCGCGGAGCGCCGGAGTCCCGGCGCTCCGGTCAGATCTTGGCGACCTGGTTGAACGACAGCTCGACCGGGGTCTCCCGGCCGAAGATGGAGACGAGGACCTTGAGCTTCTGGGCCTCGGCGTTGATCTCGGAGATCGTGGCGGGCAGCGTGTCGAACGGACCGTCCGTGACGGTGACCGACTCGCCGACCTCGAAGTCGACCTCGATGGAGGGCTGCGCGGACGCTCCGCCGGTCCCCGCGCCGGCGCCGGCGGTGGCCGGCTTGGCGGGCGACTGCTCGAGCATCGTCGGGGCGAGCATCCCGAAGACCTCGTCCAGCGACAGGGGGACGGGCTGGTGGGTGTGGCCCACGAAGCCGGTGACGCCCGGCGTGTGGCGCACGGCGCCCCACGACTCGTCGGTCAGGTCCATGCGCACCAGGACGTAACCGGGGATCCGGACGCGGCGGACGGTCTTCTTCTGCGCGTTCTTGATCTCGGTCACCTCCTCCATGGGGACCTCGACCTGGAAGATGTAGTCCTCCATGTTGAGGCTCTGGGTGCGGTTCTCGAGGTTGGCCTTGACCCGGTTCTCGTAGCCCGCGTAGGAGTGGATGACGAACCAGTCACCCGGCTGCGCACGCAGCGTGCGACGGAGCTCGTCGGCGGGGTCCTCGATCTCCGCGGTGACGTCGGCCTCGTCGGCCGACTCGGCCTCGTCCGCCGCCTCGGCGTCGGTGCCGGGCGCGTCCGCGGCGTCCGCGACGTCGTCAGATGCGGCCGCGGTCCCCTCGGGGGCTCCGGGCACGTCGTTGTCGGCCTCGACGCCGGGGGCGTCGGGCTGCGTGGGGTCGACGTTCTCCGCCTGCTCCAGAGGGTCCTGGGACACGAACGAACCTGCTTTCTGACTTCGGATGTGGGTTGCGGCCCGGGTGCTCGACGGCTGGTCGGGATCAGTTCCCGAAGAGCCAGCCGGCGCCCTGACCGACGACGAGGTCGAGCCCGGTGACGAAGAGCATCGCCACCGTGACGAACACGATCACGACGATCGTGTAGTTGATCAGCTCCGACCGGGTCGGGGTGACGACCTTGCGGAGCTCACCCACGACCTGACGGACGAACAGCGCGATGCGGGCGAAGATGCCGCGACGCTCCTTGCCCGTTCCGGCATCGTGCGTCCCAGCGGCCTCAGCCGGCAACTCGCTCACTTCGACCTACCCCGTTTCGCGATCACACCGCAGCCACGCCGCCTGCCGGCGACGTACCCACGGCACAGACTCCTGGCGTTCGGGTCATACGTGTCGCATGGCCCCGCTGCGCGCGGCCCCGCGGGGGATCACGCTGGCAGGGTAGACAGGACTCGAACCTGCAACCTGCGGTTTTGGAGACCGCTGCGCTACCAATTGCGCCACTACCCTTCGTGCCCGACGACGTCACACCGGTCGAGCCCCTGAGGGCGCGGTCCAGCATGGCGGCCGTCAACCACCGAGGGACAACTGTACGCGAACCCGCGCCGTGGGTCGAACCGCCCTGGCGACACGTCGGTCACACGCTCGTCCACCACGGTCGCGGCGGCGCGGCCGGCTCGTGCGAGTGGTGCCAGACTGTCCGGGTGCGCGACCTGGCAAAGCTCCCGAAGGCTCATCTCCACCTGCACTTCACGGGATCGCTGCGGGTCAGCTCCCTGCGGGAGATGTCCGCCGAGCACGGGATGCGCCTGCCCGCCGCCCTGACCGACGGCGTCGCCCTGCGCGTCCCCGCCGACGAGCGCGGCTGGTTCCGCTTCCAACGGCTCTACGACTCCGCCCGGCACTGCGTCCGGTCCGAGGCCGACATGCGCCGGCTCGTCGACGAGGCCGCGGCCGACGACGCCGCCGAGGGGTCGGGCCGCCTCGAGATCCAGGTCGATCCCACGTCGTACGCCCCGTTCGTCGGCGGCATCACTCCGGCCGTGGAGATCGTGCTCGACGAGGCCCGCGCCGCGAGCGCCGCGCACGGGCTGGAGGTCGCCGTCGTCGTCGCGGCCTCACGCATGCGGCACCCCCTGGACGCACGGACGCTCGCCCGGCTGGCGGCCCGGTACGCCGGGGACGGCCCCGGCGAGGTCGTCGGGTTCGGGCTGAGCAACGACGAGCGCCGCGGCGACACCTCCGAGTTCGCGCACGCGTTCCGCATCGCGCGCCGTGCCGGGCTGGCCTCCGTGCCGCACGGGGGCGAGCTGCTGGGCCCGGCGCACCTGCAGGAGGTCGTCGGGACGCTGGCACCCGACCGTCTCGGCCACGGGGTGCGGTCCGTGGAGGATCCCGCCCTGCTGGCGTCCCTCGTCGAGTCGGGCGTCACCCTCGAGGTGTGCCCGGCCTCCAACGTGAGCCTCGGCGTGTACGAGCGGGACGACGACGTCCCCCTGCGCACGCTGGTCGACGCCGGGGCCCAGGTGGCGCTCGGCGCGGACGACCCGCTGCTGTTCGGCTCACGGCTGGTGCAGCAGTACGAGACGGCACGCACCGTGCACGGCTTCACCGACGCGGAGCTCGCGGACCTCGCCCGCGCCTCCGTCCGGGGCTCTCGCGCCTCCGCCGCGACCAAGCAGCGCCTCCTCGCGGGGATCGACGACTGGCTCTCATCTCCGTCTCATCCCGCCGCGGGATGATCTCCTCATGACGCGTCCGACGATCCGCCTGCTCGCCTGGGTGCTCGTCGGGCTGCTCCTCGGGACGGCCGGGGTGGCGGTGGCCGCCGCCACGACCGGCGAGCCCGAGGACCTCGACGTCGGGCCCGTCGTCGTCATCTCCCCCGCTCCCGCGCCGTCGGTCTCCGCCGGCCCGGACTCCTCCGGCGACCCCACGCCCTCGGGCGGCCCGGAGCGGGACGACGGCGAGGTCGCGCCGGTGCCACCGGCGGACGACGATGACGATGCAGACGACGATGACGACGGCGGGGCCAGCGACGGGGACGACGACGGCGAGACAGACGACGATGACGACGACGGGGACGGGTGATGGCCCGGACCTCCACCGGCGGCCTGACGGTCCGCACGCGTATCCTCGCCGCCCTGCTGGCCCTGACCCTGCTGGCGCTCGCCCTGGCGGGCGGGACCGCCTACTGGCTCGCGTACCGGCAGGTCGACACCCGTATCGACGCCGACCTCGTCCAGGACATCGGCGAGCTCGAGGCCCTGGCGGAGTCCGGAGTCAACCCCGTGACCGGTGAGCGCTTCACCTCGCCCGAGGACGTCGTCGTCGCCGCCATCCAGCTCACCGTCCCCAGCCGGAACGAGGGCATCATCGGGCTGCGCACCGGCCGGAGCCCGCTGGTGAGCCAGCAGGCCGTCACCGTGCACCTGGAGGACGACGCGGCGTTCGTCGAGGCCGTCTCCCCCCTGGTCGAGGCGGACAGCTCCGTCCTGCGGCTCGTGCACACCGCCACGACCGACTACCGTGCCGTCGTCGTGCCGGTCACCTCCACTGCTGCGGGCACCGCTGCCGGCGACGCGGCTAGCGCCGCGGACGCCCCGGCGGCCCTGGTGCTGGCCTACGACCGGCGGGCCGAGCACGCCGAGACCCAGGCCGTGTTCCGGACCTACGCGGCCGTGGCGCTCGCCTCGCTCCTGGTCACCGGGGTCGTCGGCTGGCTCGTGGCCGGGCGCCTGCTGCGACCCATCCGCCTCCTCGCCCGAACCGCGCAACGGATCGGCGACACCGACCTGTCGGCACGCCTGCCCGAGACGGGCAACGACGACCTGACCGACCTCACGCGCGCCTTCAACGGGATGCTCGGCCGCCTCGAGGGATCCTTCGAGGCGCAGCGTCGGCTGCTCGACGACGTCGGCCACGAGCTGCGCACGCCCCTGACGATCGTGCAGGGGCACCTGGAGCTCATGGACCCGCACGACGCCGACGACGCGGCCGAGACCCGCGCCCTCACGCTCGACGAGCTGGACCGGATGCGGCGACTCACCGACGACCTCGTGACCCTCGCGACCGTCGGTCAGCCCGAGTTCGTCCGCCTCGCCCCCGTGGACCTCGGGCGCCTCACCGACGACGTGCTCGACAAGGTGCGCACGCTCGGCGACCGGACGTGGCTCGTGGACGCCCGTACCGACGTGTCGACCCTGGCCGACGCGCAGCGGCTCACCCAGGCGTGGCTGCAGCTCGCGGCCAACGCCGTGAAGTTCTCGGAGCCGGGCAGCGTGGTCGCGATCGGCTCGCGCACCATTGCCGACGGCTCGCGGGCCCACCTCTGGGTGCGCGACGAGGGCATGGGCATCGCGGCCGACGACGTCGCCACGATCTTCGAGCGGTTCGCCCGGGGCCGGCACGGCGGCGCGCACCGGGAAGGCTCCGGGCTCGGCCTCGCCATCGTGGCCGCGATCGCCGAGGGACACGACGGGACGGTCCGCGTGGAGTCCGAGCCCGGGCTCGGCTCGACCTTCACCATCGAGCTGCCCGTGCTGCCCGTGCTGCCCGGCGCCCCCGACGGCGCGCCGACCGACGGAAGGACCGACCCGTGAGCCAGATCCTCGTCGCCGAGGACGAGTCCCGCATCGCCTCGTTCATCGCCAAGGGGCTCCGCGCCGCCGGGTACGCCAGCACCACCGTGGCCACGGCTCGCGAGGCCTTCGACCTCGCGGCCTCCGGCGACTTCGACCTGCTCGTGCTGGACCTCGGGCTCCCCGACCAGGACGGCTTCACCGTGCTGCGCCGGCTCCGGGAGGCGCGGGTGACGATGCCCGTGATCATCCTGACCGCGCGCACCTCCGTCTCGGACACCGTGGCGGGGCTCGAGGGCGGCGCCGACGACTACATGCCCAAGCCGTTCCGCTTCGAGGAGCTCCTGGCCCGCATCCGCCTCCGGCTGCGCACGGAGCCCGGCGGTGAGGCGACCGTGGTGAGCCACGGCGACCTCAGCCTCGACCTGCGCACCCGACGTGCCCGCGCCGGTGACGTCGAGGTGGACCTCTCCGCCCGGGAGTTCGCGCTCGCCGAGGCGTTCCTGCGCAACCCTGGGCAGGTGCTCAGCCGCGAGCAGCTGCTCTCGCGGGTGTGGGGCTACGACTTCGACCCCGGGTCCAACGTGGTGGACGTGTACGTGCGCTACCTGCGCAACAAGCTCGGTGCGGAGCGGTTCGTGACGGTCCGGGGGATGGGGTACCGGTTGGCGTGATGTCCGCCCTGCCCTGTGCGGTCGAGGGCGAGGACGGAAGCCGCCGCGCGGTCGCGCTCACGGTCGCTGCGCGACCTGCGCTTCCCGCCTGACGACCGCGCGGCGGCTTCCGTCCTCGCCCTCTGGGTGGCTCGTGGTCCGGCGTCAGTCCGCCGAGGCGGCGGACTGGGCGCTCCGGGCGGACTGGGCGCTCTGGGCGCTCGCGGCCGACCGGGGCGACTGCGCCGACTGGGGGGTCGCCGGGCTGACCGGGCTGGTGGCCGTCACCGGGCTGATCGGCGAGCCGGGGGTGTCCGTCGTCGGCGCGGTGGTCGCGCTGGCGACCGAGCCCGCGGTGACCGTGGTGATCGACGTGCTGTTCTGCACGGCGGCCGGCGACGGCGAGGCGGCCTGGGTGCTCGGAGCCGTGCTGGTGCGCGCGTCGGGCACCGGGCCGGTCGTTGCGTCGCCGACCGTGACGGCCGAGGAGACGACCCTGTCCGCCGGCCCGTCGAACGTGCCCTGCGCCGCGGCGACCGTGGTGCCCAGCGCCACCGCACCGAGCGCTCCGCTGACGATCCAGACGTTGCGTGCCTTCATGAGTTCCAGCTCCTTCGTGACGAGGACCGTCGGTCCCGGGTGCGCAACCCTGCGGCTGCCTGATGGCCCCAGACTCGTCGGCCCGGGTGAGACCTCGAGGAGGCCTCGGTGAGAGGACTCTCAGAAACCGTCGGCCGCGGCCACCCACCGTTCCGCGACGGTGATCCAGGCGTCGGCGACCGCGCGGTCCGGCGCCCCGACGGCCAGGGACACGACGACGGCGGCCGCCCGGGCGCGCAGCACCACCGGGTCCACCTCGGCACCGAACACCGTCAGGCAGCGCTCCACCAGGCCCTCGACGCCGTCGTACGTGCCGTGCGCGAGGGCGGGCAGCACCGCGAGGTGCGCGACGGCGCAGGCGAGGTCGTCGACCAGGTGGCCGGGACCCAGCGTGTCCACGTCGAGGACGCCCACCACCCGCGGCGCGGCGCCCGGGCCGGCACCGTCGGCCCCGGCCGTGCTGAGCACGACGTTCGCGGCGTGCAGGTCGCCGTGGGTGGCCACGACCGGCCCGAGGTCACGGCCACGCAGCGCGGCGTGCACCCCGGCCGCCAGCCGGGCCAGCCGGTCGGCGTCGACCCCGTGCGCGTCGGCGAGCGCCGCCGTGTAGCGGCCCAGCCGGTCCGCCCACGGCGCACGCCGGCTCAGCCCCACACCTGCGGGCGGCAACGACGCGGCCGCGCGCACGATCTCCGCCGGGTCGACGGCGTCCGGCTGCCCGTGCGCGGGCGTGGCCGCGAGGTGGTCGGCGAGCGAGGGTCCGGAGAGCTCGGCGAGCACCACGACGCCGTCCTCGCCGCGGGTCAGCACCCGCGGGGCGACGAGCCCGTCCCCGGCGGCGAACAGCTCGTGCCGCTGCACCAGGGCAGCCACCCGGGTGGGCCGGACCACCTTGACGTACAGGGTCCCGGCCGTGGTCCGCGCGCGCAGCACGGCCCGCCGCAGGGGGCGGTAGGTGACGGTCTCGAGCGAGAGCACCTCGGCGGTCACGCCGTCCTCCCGGAGCCGCTGCGTCAGCCGCGCCGGCGTGGTGCCGACGGCCAGGCCGGGCAGCGCCGGGTCGTGCGGGTGGCGCCAGACGAGCAGGGCGTGCGTGCCGTCGTCGAGCCGCACCACGCCGTCGTCCGGCGCGGTGGCACCGGGGTCCAGGCCTGCAGCGCTCGTGGCGAAGAGGTGCTCGTGCGCGGTGCTCTCCGTGCTCCCGTGCCGGCGGCGCGCGACGACGTCGTAGGCGACCGTGAGCTCGGCACCCGGGCGGGCGTGCAGCTCGCGCACGTGCCAGGTGTCGAGGCGTGCCCCGTCGGCGCCGAGCGCCGCCGCCAGGACGGACTCCGCCCCGGGCCCGGTCAGCAGCTCGCGCCAGGCGCCGTGGTCGTGGGGCGAGGTCCGGGTGCCGGACGTCGTGACGGTCATGCGGCCATCGCAGCGCGCCCGCGCGTGCAGGCGGTGAGAGGCCGATGAGAGTCCTCTCATCCGCGACGGCGACGGCGTCCCAGGTCACGAGACGGTGTCGATCGCGGGCCGGACGGCGCCGCGCGCTCGCCAAGCCGTCATCGGCACGGCACGGTAGGAGTCCGCGGTCGCGGGCCCGGCCCGACGACGGCCGCTCCGGGAAAGGTGTGCACGATGACGACGACCACGACGACGAGGCGACGGCGGCTGAGCGCCGCCGCGATCGGCCTCGCCCTGTTGCTGGTGCCCGGCTGCGCGGCGCTGTCGGACGTCGCCGGGCCGCAGCCGGTGGCGGCGGAGTCGAGCACGGCCACCGAGGACGCCTCCAGCAGCCCGGAGAGCCCGCCCGCGGGACCCGCCCCGGCCGACGACGCCGGGACCGGGGACGCGCCGGCGGTCGAGGAACCGCCCGCCGAGCGTCCCTCGGCAGCCGCGTCGCCGTCGTCGGGCACCGGGACGGACGACGACGCTGCCGAGGCGGCCCCTGACGACGAGAGGCGCGACGACGGTACGGGCCAGGCCGCGCAGGACGACGAGACCAGCGACGGCGGCGCCGAGGAGCAGGCCGGCGACGACGAGAAGGACAAGAAGGACAAGGCCCCGAAGGACAAGGCCGAGAAGAAGGACGAGGAGCCCGACTGGCCGGCCTACGGGGCGTCCGGCCAGCAGGTGACCGCGCTCCAGCAGCGGCTGGTCGACCTCGGCTACTTCCTGCCGGAGGTCGACGGGCAGTTCGGCCCCGCGACCCAGCAGGCGGTGTGGGCGCTGCAGAAGGCCGCCGGCCTGGGGCGGGACGGCGTCGTCGGGCCGCGGACCCAGGAGGCGCTCGACTCCGGCGCCCGGCCGTCACCGCAGTCGTCGTCGGGCAAGGTCGTCGAGATCGACCTCGCCCGGCAGCTCCTCATGACGGTCGAGGACGGCCGCGTCACCCGGGTGCTCAACGCGTCCTCCGGCAACGGCGAGACGTACGAGGCGAAGGGCCGGACCTACACCGCGAGCACCCCGCGCGGGTCGTTCGCGGTGTACATGGAGCGCGACTACCTCCACGAGTCGACGCTGGAGCTCGGGTCGATGTACCGGCCGAAGTACTTCCACGGGTCGTTCGCGGTCCACGGGTCGGGGTCGATCCCGCCGTGGCCGGCGTCGCACGGGTGCGTCCGCGTGTCGAACTCCGCGATGAACTGGCTCTGGGACACCTGGGGCATGTCCCAGGGCACCCCGGTCGTCGTCTACTGACCGTCGTGGCGTGCGAGGTCAGAGGGTGAGGCCGACCAGGACGGGCTCCGGCTCCAGCTCGATGCCGAACGCGTCCCGCACCCCGTCGCGGACGGCGCGGGCCAGCGCCACGACGTCCTGCGCCGTCGCGCCGCCCCGGTTCGTCACGGCCAGCGTGTGCCGCGTCGACAGCCGCGCCGGCGAGTGCTCCCCCGCCAGCCCGAAGCCCCTGGTGAACCCCGCGCGCTCGATGAGCCACGCCGCGGACGTCTTGACGAGCGACGGGTCGACCTCGCCCAGCGCCGGCCCCGTCGTCGTGGTCGGCGTGGCCGACCGCACGGGGAACCGCGGCGCGTCGGCCGGCAGCACCTCGGCCGCCTCGACAGGCACCACCGGGTTGGTGAAGAACGAGCCGGCCGACCAGCGGTCGGGGTCGCCCGACCGTGCGTCCGGGCCGACGCCGTCGAGCAGCATCCCCTTGCCGCCCCGCAGCTCGAGCACGGCCTCGCGCACCTCGGCCGACGGCGCCCGCTGGCCCACCTCGACGCCGAGGCGTCGCGCCAGCTCGCCGTAGCCGATGGGCGCCGAGAGGGAACCGAGGCGCATCTGCAGGTCGACCTGGAGCACCACGTACCGCGGTGTCGGGTACCAGAGGTCGCCGCCCGTCGGGTCGGCCCGCATCGTCCGCTTGAGCAGGCTCGAGCGGTACCCGAACTCGAGCTCGGACAGCGTCAGGGTCTTGCGCTGCCCCGTCGCCCGGTCCCAGGTCCGCACCGACGCCACGACGCCCGACACCTCCTGCCCGTACGCCCCGATGTTCTGCACCGGAGCGGCCCCGACGGTCCCGGGGATCCCGGAGAGCGCCTCGACGCCCACCCACTCGTTGGCGACGGCCTCGGCGACGAACGCGTCCCAGTCCTGGCCCGCGGGCAGGCTGAGGCTCGCGCCGCCGCAGGCACCGTCCGTCCCGCAGGAGTCGGCCAGGTCCGCGTCGAGGCCCTGGCGGACGTCGCGCACCACCACGCCGTCGAACCCCTCGTCCGAGACGAGCAGGTTGGACCCGCCGCCCACCACGAGCAGCGGCGCCCCGGCGTCGTCGGCGCCCCGCACCGCGTCGATCAGCTCGGCCTCCGTGGTGGCCTCGACGTAGCGGCCGACCGGTCCCCCGACGCGCAGCGTCGTCAGGTCGGCAAGGGTCGGGGCGGCGTCGGCCCCGACGGCGGCGGTCGGCTCGGTGGCGGTCGGCTCGGTGGCGGCGCTCGGCACGGTCTGGCTCACCTGTCCAGGGTAGACGGCCGCACCGCGGCCGTGTCGTCCTGCGGGGGCCTCGCCGCTCCCGCCACGAGGATGCCGAGCAGGACGGGCGCGGCCAGCACGAGGAGCGCGAGCCGGTAGCCCGTGTGCTCGGCCAGGAACCCGATGAGCGCCGGCCCGACGAAGAACGCGGAGTAGCCGACGGTGGACACGACGGCGACACGCAGGGCGGCGCGCCGCGGGTCGTCGGACGCCGCCGACATCCCCATCGGGAACCCGAGGCCCGAGCCGGCACCCCAGAGCGCGACCCCCACCAGCGCCGTCGGCAGGTGCGGCACGAGGGCGAACACGAGCACGCCCGCGATGGCGGACAGGCCGCTGGCCCGCAGCACCCACACCCGGCCGAACCGGTCGATGAGGGCCGTGCCGACCATCCGGGTGACGGTCATCGCCACGAGGAAGACCGCCAGCGCGACCGCCCCGAGCCCGTCCCCGACGCCGAACCCGTCGACGGTGGCCAGGCCGACCCAGTCGTTGGCGGCGCCCTCGGTCAGCGCCGCACCGAGCACGATGAGGCCCACGAGCAGGGTGCGGGGCTCGCGCCACGTGGCCAGCGTGTCCCGGAGCGAGTGGCCGTGCGACGGCTCGACGGCGGTCGAGGGGTCCGCGACGGAGTCCTGGGCGCCGGCCTGCGAGGTGGTGGGACCGGCGTCGTGCGCCGGCAGGAAAGCTCGCACGCAGAGGGCGACGGCGATCGAGTCCAGCACCACGACGCTCACCAGGTGCGGGGTCAGGGGCACCTGCAGCCAGGCCGCGAGCGCCCCGACGCCGGCGCCGGCGACGGTGCCGACGCTGAACGCCGCGTGGAAGCGCGGCATGACGGCCCGGCCGAGCCGCTGCTCGACGACCGCGCCCTCGAGGTTCATCGCGGCGTCCCACACCCCGACGCCGATGCCCGCCAGGAACAGGCCGACGCGGACCCACACGTGGTTCCCGGCGTCGACCCCGAAGCAGGCGACGGCGAACCCGACCGCCGAGGCGACGGCGAAGAACAGCACCGTGCGCGACGCCCCCAGGCGCGAGCTGATCATGCCGGACAGCGGCAGCGCGCAGATCGACCCGATGGAGGCGGTGAGGAGCAGCAGCCCCATCTGCCCCTCGGAGAAGCCGAGGCCGTCCCGGACGGCCGGGATCCGCGAGGCCCAGGTGGCCATGCCGAACCCGGCCGTCGTGAAGACGCCGAAGACGGCCCACAGGGCGGACCGGAGGCGGCGCTCGTCGGCGGCCGCAGCGGGGACAGAGTTGTTCACGGCACGACGATCCAGGAGCACCGACCGTTCGGTCAAATCGTTTCGAGCGGGTCGGGTCCCGCACCGATAGGCTGGCGGCCCGCACCGACGGCGGAAGGAGCCGCATGGGCCGCACACCGGGCAGCCGCCCGACCCTCGCACGGGTCGCCGAGCACGCCGGCGTCTCCGTGTCCACGGCCTCGCTCGCCTTCTCCGGGTCCGGCCCGATCACCGGCGAGACGCGCGACAAGGTGCTCACCGCCGCGGCAGAGCTCGGCTACACCGGTCCCAACCCGCTCGGTCGCCAGCTCCGGCGCGGGCGGTCCGGCATCGTCGGTGTCGTCATCGGGGACCATCCCGGCCGCGCCTTCCGCGACCCGGTCGCCGTGCAGGTCCTCGACGGTCTCGTCGACGTCCTCGGCACCCAGGGGCTCGGCGTGCTGCTCATCCCCGGGGTCAGCCCGTCCGCCGACGGCGTGGACCCCCTGCTGGAGACGGCGGCCATGGACGTGGCCGTCCTCGTCTGGGGCGTGCTGACGCACGACCCGATCCTGACCGCGCTGCAGCGGCGCAACGTCCCTGTCGCCGTCGGCGAGGGCCGTGCCGTCGAGGGCGCGCCGCTCGTCGCACTCGACGACCGCGCCGGGATCGCCGAGGCCACCCGCCACCTCGTCGGGCTCGGGCACACCCGCATCGCGGAGATCGCGCTGCCCTTCGGGCACGGCGAGCGCTCCGGTCCCGTCGACGCCGAGCGGCTGACCCGGGTGGAGCGGACGCCCACGGCGAACCGTCTCGCGGGCGTGCGGGACGCCGTCGACCCCGTGCTGACGTGGGAGACGCCCGCCTCGCTCGTCGAGCACGGCCGTGACGCCGCGACGGAGATCCTGTCCACCTGGGTCCCGGCCACCGAGCGCCCGACGGCGATCGTCGCGCACTCCGACCTGCTCGCGGCGGGCGCCGTCATCGCCGCACGCGAGCTCGGACTGTCCGTGCCCGACGACGTCTCGATCGCCGGGTTCGACGGCATCGACCTGCCCTGGCTCTCCCCCGACGTGCTCACCAGCGTGCACCAGCCGCTGCGGGAGAAGGGCGCCGCGCTCGGCCGCGCCGTCATCGGGCTGCTGGCGGGCGAGGAACCGACCACCGTGACCCTCCCGGTGGGCCTCACGCCGGGGACGACGACGGGGCCGGTGCCCCGGTAGTCGCTCAGCCCGACGCCGGCTGGGTCACCGCGGCGAGGGCCCGCTCGCGCGTCAGGAACGCCAGCATCGCGTGCTTCGGGCCGTGCGGGGACTCGAACCGGACCTCGCCGGCGAGCTCGAACCCCATCGCCGCCGTCCGGGCGACGGCCGGGCGGTTGCGCACGTCGGGCTCCACCACGATCCGCTCGACGTCCGGCAGCGAGAACGCGAACTCGACGAGCGCCGGTCCGAGCACCCCCCATCCCACGGAGTCGCCGCCCCGGAAGAAGTGCGCGCCGACGTCACCCGGCTCGACGTCGTACGCCGCGGCGACCGGGTCGTCCTCCGGGTGGTAGAGCTGCGCGAGCGCGACCGGGTCGTCGCCAGCGCGCACCAGGTAGGCGTGGTGCGTGGGCAAGGAGTCGACGAACTCGTACGTCGCGCGCAGCTCGTCGCGCGTCAGCTCGCCCAGGCCGAAGAACCCGGCGTGCGGCCGCGTCACCCAGTCGTGCAGCACGTCGACGTCGGCGGCCGGGTCGAGGACCGTCACCCGCAGACCCGACCCGGCGGACGAGCGCCAGACCTCCTCGCCCGGTGTCCCCTCGTGCAGCCGTCGGGTCATCGTGTCTCCCAGGTCTCGGGGCGCAGCCGCGCCCAGTCCGTCTCGATCTCGTGCGTGCCGGCCGCCGCCCACTGCGGGTGCTGGTCCGTGAAGTGCGGCGAACGCGGGTCGCCGCTCGACCCGAACGGCACCCCCCACCGGCTGCGGCGGCGGTCGGCGAGGTCCCACACCCAGCGGGCCACGGAGCCTCGCCAGGACGCGGTCGCCACCCCCGGTACGGAGCCGGTGCAGCACACCGTGTCGGCAGCCCCGCCGACGGGCACCCGGTGGACGTCCGGCACCCGCGGCACACCGGCCGGGTCGAGGACCGTGACCTCGGCCAGCCCGTGCAGCGGCAGCACCGGGTGGAGGTCACCCCACGTCACCGGCACGTTCGAGGCACCGCCGGCCGGTCCCACCGCGGCCCGCCGGGTCACCTGGGCCAGCGCGGCCTCCGCCTCGGCGGCCGGGTCCTGCGGCGGGTCCCAGGTGGCGCCGGCACGCAGGAGCGGCTCCAGTGCCCCGGCCACCCGCGCAACCACGTCGCACCACGGGTCGAACAGCGCCGGCAGCCCGGTCGGCGCGTGCACCGGGGCGAGCGCAGGGTGGGCGGACACCCGTCGCGCGAGCGCGTCCCGCCACCGCACGAACAGCGCCGCGTCCACCGACCCGGCGTCCATGCGCGCGCCGCTCGCGGCCCAGTCGCGCAGCCGGGCGGCGGCAGGGCCGACACCGGACCCCCGCACCCCTGCGAGGAGGCTCACCAGGCTGGCTGCACCGCCGTCGGACACGTCGCCGAACACGCGGGACTGGCCGCCGGGCCGCTCGCCGTCGTCGGGCGCCGTGGCGAGCAACGCTGCGATCCGCCGGGCGCGGTGCGGGGCGTACGCATGGCCGAGGTCGGGCGCCCGGCCGCCGGGGACGGGACGGTCGTTCGCGTCGACGGCGAGGTCGTGCACCTCCACCGCGCCCGGCAGCGAGCGCCAGGGTGGCCGCCAGCCCGGGCCGACGGCGTGGGGCAGCACGCGCTCGGCGGGTGCGCGGTCCGGCACCCGGCCGGCGGTCAGGCTGAGCACCGTCCCGGCCGAGTCGGCCGTCAGCACCCGGTTGACCGGATCCACCCAGCCGGCGAACGCCTCCGCCACGTCCCCCGCGGTCCGCGAGCGCAGCAGCCGGCGCCAGGACGCGACACCGAGGTCGGCGTCGACCCGGGCGGGCCAGCGCAGGCTGTGGCGGTCCGTGACCAGCGGGCCGCGGGGCGTCTCGGTCCAGGCGACCTCGACGTCCTCGGCGCCCCGCACCGGGACGGTCTCGCGGACCGTCGTGACCTCCCCCGCGGAGCCGGACAGCGTGTCCGCGGTCTCCGTGAACAGCTCGACGTGGTGCGCCATCGCGTTGGTGATGCCCCACGCCACCGACCCGTCCGGACCGTCCGGTGGGGCGCCGTCGCGCACCGTCGCGTGCCCGAAGTGCTGGACGCCGGGGACGCCCGGGAAGGCCAGCCCGACCACGTCGTACTCGTCGCAGGCGAGACGCACCTGCTGGTAGACCCCCGGCAGCTCGAGCAACCGGTGCGGGTCGCCGGCCAGCAGCGGGGCCCCGCTCGCCGTCCGCCCGCCCGCGAGCGCCCAGGCGTTGGAGCCCGAGGACGCGCCCGCCTCACCGTCGGCACCACCCAGCAGCACGTGGTCGGGGCCCAACGTCCGGGCGACGTGCTCGCGCCACAGCAGGTGCGGCCAGCCGCTGAACAGGACGTGGTTGGTCAGGAACACCCCGAGCGGCGCCCAGTCCGGCCACGGCGTGTGCGGCGGCAGCTCTCCCGGCACCGCACCACCGCTCGCCAGCACGTCGAGCTCGGGCACGTCGCGTCCGCCGTCGGCCAGCCCCGCGTTCACCCCGGCCGTGTAGGCGGCGAGCCAGGCCCGCTCGGGCGCGGCGAGCGCGGCATGGACCCGCCGGGCGGTGTCGGCGAGCCGGACCTGCACGGCGAACCGGTCCCAGGCGAGGCCGCCCGGGCCGATCCGGGCGGCCAGGCGACCCTCGGCGCGCCAGCGGTCGGACTCGAGCTGCCAGCCCCGGTCGCGGGCCGTCACGTACCCCTGGCCGAAGGCGAGGTCCGGCTCCGTGGCGGCCCGCACGTGCGGCACGCCCCAGGCGTCCCGGAAGGTCTCGAACCTCACGGGCGCGCCACCGGGTTCGCCAGCGTGCCGGCGTAGATCAGCGAGCTCGACTGGTCGGCCAGGTCCACCATCTGCAGCGTGTTGCGCAGCTGCAGACGGTTCAGGCACGAGTGCGCGAACCGCGCCGCCCGCAGGTCCACCCCGGAGTCGAGCCCCGGGTGCTCGGCGTCGTGCCGGTCGAGGCACTCGCCCACCAGCGCCCAGAACCGGTCCTCACCGAGCACGCCGTCGACCGCCAGGATCCCGGCGAGGTGGCGCAGCACGCCGTCGAACACGTCGGTGAAGATCGCCAGCGCCTTCTCGGCGTCGTCCACGGGCGCCACGACCCGGGCGACGTCGTCCGGCAGCGTGCCGGCGGCCAGCGCACGGTCGGAGAGCAGCGCGACCTCCTCGCCGATGTCCTTCATGAACGCCCGCCGTACGACGCCGTCGCGCAGCACGAGCACCAGGTTCTCGCCGTGCGGCATGAAGGCCAGGTCGTGGGCGCGCAGGCAGTGCACCAGCGGGTACAGGTAGGCGTCGAGATAGGCGCGCAGCCAGGCCTCGGCGCCGACGCCCGACGCCCGGACGAGCCCCGTGACGACCGCCGCTCCGGAGGCGTCCCGGTGCAGCAGGCTCGCCATGGTGGCCAGCCGCTCGCCCGGCGCGGTGCGCGGCAGCGGGGACTCGCGCCACAGCGCGGCCAGCATCTTGCGGTGCGCGTTGGGCTGCGGGGTGCGGTGGTAGACGTCGCCGGTGTACCCGACCGACGCCAGCTCGCGCAGGACGCCGAACCCCGAGCCGGTCAGGGTGCTGTCGCCCTCCACGAGCCCGGCGACCCAGTCGTTGATCGCCGGGGTCGCCCGCATGTACGCCGGGCTCAGGCCCCGCAGGAACCCCATGTTCTGGATCGCCAGCGCCACCTTGACGTAGTGGCGCTCCGGGCGGGTGCGGTTGAACATCGTGCGGATGGACTGCTGCGGCGTGTACTCGTCGGCGCCCGGCCCGAGCGGGACCAGGTCGTCGCGTGCCACGTCGGCCGCGAACGTGATCGGCAACCGGTGCTGCGCCTGCCACGGGTGCACGGGCAGGTAGAGGTAGTCGGCCGGGTCCAGCCCGCGCGTGGTGAGCCGACCGGCGAACGCGGCACGCTCCGCGCCGGACAGCTCGGCGCCGTACAGCGCGTCCTCGGTCTGGTCCCCCCCGAGGGCCAGGTGGGTGTGCTCGCGGCGTGCCGCGACCCACTGCAGCCGCAGCCGGCCGCTGCGCTCGGGCGCGAACGCCGCGTAGTCGTCCAGGGAGAAGCCGATGCGCCCGTTGTTCGCGAGGAAGCCGGGGTGCCCCTCGCTCATCGCACCCTCGACGGCCTGGAAGGTGCCTGCGGTCCGGCGGTGGTCCTCTTCCCGCGCCGCGGGGACCGGTGCCGTGAGGCCGGCGACCAGCCGGGCGGCGTTCGGCGTGACGCCCGTCAGCTCCCGCTCCCGCTTGGCCATCGCCGCGGCCAACGTGCTCGACAGCTCCTCCAGGTACGTGGCGAGCAGCGCGTCCGGCACCTGCAGCAGCGGCTGGAGCTCGGCGACCAGGTCCAGCACGTCCACGGGCAGGGCCGCCCCGTCCGGGGAGGTCCGGGTGATCGACGCCGGATCCACCACCCAGTGCTCGAGCGCGAACGTCCGGGCTGCGAAGGCGTAGCTCGCCCCTGCCAGGTCGAGCCGGTACCTCCCGGAACCGGCCGGGCCGTCCGGGGCCGGCGCGAAGAGCCGCTCGTGGGCCAGCTCCGCGAGCGCCTTGGCGGCCAGGTGCCGGTGGGCCACCTCCGCGAGGTCGCCGCGCAGGTGGGCAGCGACCGGGGTACCGGCACCCAGCGGCGACGCCGCGAAGTCGGCCCGGGTGCAGACGCTCAGCGCCGCGGTCTTCGTGCGGCCCGCGTCGGTGACCGGCACCTCGCGCAGCACCCGGAACCCGGCCGCCGCGTTCTTCGCGGCGATCTTCGCGTTCGTCACGTCGGGCTCGACCACGACGCGCGCTCCCCCACGACCTCCCGCTGCGACGTCCGTGAGACAGAAGCGGACGACGGCGCCCATGACGGCGTCGGTCAGCCCCGTGCGGCGGCGGGCCGGCTCGTCCGGCGGCGGTGCGACCAGCAGGTGCATGCCGATGTCCCCGGGCTCCGCGGCGTGCACCGCGGTGAGCAGCACCCGGGCCGGGTCGTACGTCTCGGTGTACACGACCGGCTCGCCGTCGAGCCGGCCGAGCCAGCCCTCCTGCGCCTCGTCCGCGGCCACCGCCGCGAGGTAGTCGCGCACGCCGTCCACGTCGAGATCGGCCATCGCCCACGCCGACGACGCCGGGTGCGTCAGCCAGGACTGGACCGTCGCGGCGTCCCGGACCGGCGACACCGCGGTGAACGTCAGGTCCCCGAGCCCGGTGGGCGCGACGAACACGGCCCGCTCCGCGGCGGGCACGACGGCGGAGGCGGTGGTGGCGCTCACCGGGCCACCTCCGTCGCCGGCGCGGACGACGCGACCGCGGTGCCGCCGTCGGGCAGGCCGAACTGCTGGAAGGCGATGCGCCGCTCCACCGCGTAGGGCTCGCGCCCGGTGATCTTCGCGAGGACCACGGAGTTGCGCCAGGGCCCGAACCCGAGGTCCGGCGCGGTGACGCCGTGCGTGTGCTCCTCCCCGTTGAGGGTGTGGAGGCGACCGTCGGCGCTCACCGCGTAGTCACGGGTGACGTCGAACCGGCCGCGGTCGTCGAGGAGCAGCCGGTCGCGGACCGGGTCGAGGAACCCCGGCACGCCTGCGCCGTAGCCCGTGGCGGCCACCACCGCGCGGGTGCGGTGCTCCACCGTGCGGCCGAGCTGCGCGTGCCGCAGCGTCAGCACGTGCTCGAGCCCGCCGTCGTCGGCCGGCTCGGTGCGGGCCGCGACCACCTCGGTGTCGCTGAGCAGGGTGGTCGGGACCTCGCGGCCCAGCGCGGTGCGGCGGTACAGCGTGTCGTAGATGTCGTCGATCAGGTCGCCGCTGATCCCCTTGTAGAGGTTGCGCTGCTCGCGGCCCACCAGGTCGCGCAGCTCCGGCGCGAGACCGTGGAAGTGGTCGGTGTACTCCGGCGACGTCATCTCGAGGGTCAACTTGGTGTACTCCATCGGGAAGAACCGTGGTGACCGGGTCACCCAGTCGAGCCGGTAGGGGCCGGCGTCCTCGAGGAGGTCGCGGTACACCTCCGCGGCGGACTGCCCCGAGCCCACCACCGTGACCGCGCCGCTCGCCCGCAGCGCGTCCCGGTGCGGCAGGTAGTCGGCCGTGTGGACCACCGGGCCCGCACCGGGGAGACCGGCGGCGGACCGCGCGAGCTCGGCCAGCGGGGCGGGGAGCCGCGGCGTGGTGCCCACGCCGAGCACCACGTGGCGGGCGAGGTACTGCTCACGGCGAGCCCCCGGGGTGCCGGCGTCGCCGGCCGTGACCTCCGCCGTGACGACGTACAGGTCCCGCGCGGCATCGTGCTCGACCGCCACCACCCGGCGGCCCCACCGCAGGGTGTCCAGCTGCCCGGCCACCCAGCGGCAGTACTGGTCGTACTCGGCCCGCAGCGGGTAGAAGGACTCGCGGACGTAGAACGGGTACAGCCGTCCCGTCGCCTTGAGGAACGCCAGGAAGGAGAACGGCGAGGTCGGGTCCGCCATCGTCACCAGGTCCGCGAGGAAGGGCACCTGGATGGTGGCGCCCTCGAGCATCATGCCGGGGTGCCAGCGGAACCCGTCCGCCTGGTCCAGGAACACGGCGTCCACGTCAGCCAACGGGTCGGCGAGCGCGGCGAGACCCAGGTTGAACGGGCCGATGCCGATGCCGACGACGTCGTAGGTCCTCATCGCGCGGCCTCCACGGTGTCGTAGCGGTCGAGGTGCGGGTGCACGTCCCGGCACGGCGGCTCCTGCTCGTCGGCGAGCGCCTGACCGGCCAGGATGCCGTGCGCCGCCCCGCGCACCAGCCCCAGGACGCGGCGGACGTCGGCAAGCGTGACCTCCGGGTTGAGCAGCGTGAGCTTGAGGCACGGCCGGCCGTCGACGACCGTCCGGGCGACGCTCGCGCGCCCCGAGTCGAACAGCACCCGGCGCACGCGGGCCACCAGGGCGTCCGCCTGGGCGTCCGTGACCCCCTCGGGCTGGTAGCGGAACAGCACCGTGGACAGGTCCGTGCGGCCGATCAGGTGGAGCTCCGGGTCGCCCGCCAGGTCCGCGTGCACCGCGGCGGCCAGGTCGCAGACGGCGTCGACCATCTCGCCGATCCCGTCGGCACCCACCGCCCGCAGCGTCGCCCACAGCTTGAGGGCGTCGAACCGGCGCGTGGTCTGCAGCGACCGGTCGACCTGGTTGATCTCGGCGTCGGCCGCGCCCGCTTCCGGCACCGGGTTGAGGTAGTCGGCGTACCAGGACGTCCGCGCCAGGTCGGCCGGCTCACGCACCAGCACCGCGCTGGCCGACACCGGCTGGAAGAACGTCTTGTGGAAGTCGACCGTGACCGAGCGCGCCCGCTCGATACCCCGCAGCAGGTGGCGCCGCTCCCTCGAGACGAGCAGTCCGCCACCGTAGGCCGCGTCGACGTGCAGCCACACGTCGGTGGCGTCGCACAGCTCGGCGATCGCCGTGATCGGGTCGAGGCAGCCGCGGTCCGTGGTGCCCGCCGTGGCCACCACCGCCATGACGACGTCGCCCGCCCTCGCCGTCGTCGCCAGCGCCGCGGCGAGCGCCCCCGGATCCATGCGGCCGTCGGCGTCCCCACCTACAGTGACCACGGCGTCGTCGGACAGGCCCAGGATCATGGCGGACTTCGCCACCGAGAAGTGGCTGCTGCTCGTGGTCAGGATGCGCAGCCGGTCCTGCAGGCCGTGCCGCGCGACACCCCGCAGGCGCGTGCCGTCCGGCCCCGTCAGCGCGCTCTCCCGCGCCGCCAGGAGGGCGTGCAGGTTGGACTGGGTGCCGCCGGAGGTGAATACGCCGTCCCCGCCGGTGAAGCCGATGCGCTCGTTGGTCCAGGCGATCAGGCGCCGCTCCATGAGCGTCGCCACCGTGGACTGGTCGTAGGTGTCCACCGACGTGTTGATCGCGGCGAGCATCGCCTCCGCGCCGACGGCCGGGATCGCCACGGGGCAGTTCAGGTGCGCCGCGTACGCGGGGTCGTGGAACCACACCGCGTGGGTCGCGTAGAGGTCTGCCGTCTCGCGCAGCGCGTCGTCGGCACCGATGCCCGGCGCGTCGAGGTCGACACCGTCCACGAGGGCGGCCAGCTCGGTGCGGCTCGCCCCGCTCCAGGGCTGGTCGACGACGGCGAGACGGGCCGCGACGTCGTCGACGACGCGGCCGACGGTGCGGGCGTAGGTGCCCGCCGTGCTGCTGTTCAGAAGGGCGTCGGTGCAGGTCAGCGTCGCGTCGGGCGGAGTGGTGGACACGTCCGTGTGCTCCTCGCAGGAGGGGATGGGTTGGTCAGGCTCACCTAACTTAGCCTCCCCTAAGTCGCAGGTCCAGACGAGCCACCATCTGAGACCGCGAGGTAGTGGCGCTCGCGCCGAGGTAGTGCGCGGTTGCGCGAGGTAGTAGCGCTCGCTCCGAGGTAGTGCGCGGTTGCGCGAGGTAGCGCCGCGTCGCGCGAGGTAGTAGCGCTCGTGCCGAGGTAGTAGCGCTCGTGCCGAGGTAGTAGCGCTCGTGCCGAGGTAGTAGCGCTCGTGCCGAGGTAGCGCGGGGCGGTTCGGGTTCCGCCGGGTGTCGGGTCCCGTGCACGGTCGCGTTCACGGGCGCAGGGCGCCCTCCACTTCGGGACTGACGACCGTGCACGGGACCCGACACCCGGCTTCGACGTTCCCGCCCGGCGCTACCTCACGCCGTCGGGCACTACCTCGCGCCGCGCGCTACTACCTCGCGCGACCGACCCACTCCCCGGGCCTAGCGCTACTAACTCGGCGGACGACCCACTACCTCGGAGCGAGCGCTACTACCTCGGCGGGCGGGGCACTACCTCGGTGGGGCGGGCATCGTCGGGGTCGGGAGGTAGACCTCTCCCCCGGCGGCGCGGAACTCCGCCGACTTGGCGGCCATGCCCGCCACCATCTCCGACTCGGCGGCGGCCACGACGTCCTGCTGCGCACCGGCGTCGCCGAACTCGTCGCGGATGTCCTGCGAGATGCGCATCGAGCAGAACTTCGGCCCGCACATCGAGCAGAAGTGCGCCGTCTTGGCCGCCTCCGCCGGGAGCGTCTCGTCGTGGTACGACTCGGCCAGCTCCGGGTCCAGCGAGAGGTTGAACTGGTCGCGCCACCGGAACTCGAACCGGGCCTTGCTCAGCGCGTCGTCCCGCTCCGTGGCCCCCGGGTGGCCCTTGGCGACGTCGGCCGCGTGCGCCGCGATCTTGTAGGTCACGACGCCGGTGCGCACGTCGTCGCGGTTCGGCAGGCCGAGGTGCTCCTTCGGCGTGACGTAGCAGAGCATCGCCGTGCCGTACCGGGCGATCTCCGTGGCGCCGATGGCCGAGGTGATGTGGTCGTAGCCCGGCGCGATGTCCGTGACCAGCGGCCCGAGCGTGTAGAACGGGGCACCGTCGCACAGCTCCTGCTGCCGCTCGACGTTCTCGCGCACCAGGTGCAGCGGGACGTGACCGGGGCCCTCGACCATCACCTGGACGTCGTGCTCCCAGGCCCGCTTGGTCAGCTCGGCCAGCGTGTCCAGCTCCGCGAACTGGGCGGCGTCGTTGGCGTCCGCGATCGAGCCGGGCCGCAAGCCGTCCCCGAGGGAGAACGCGACGTCGTACCGCGCGAAGATCTCGCAGAGCTCGTCGTAGTGGGTGTAGAGGAAGTTCTCCTGGTGGTGGGCGAGGCACCAGCCGGCCATGATCGACCCGCCGCGCGAGACGATGCCGGTCACCCGGTTCGCCGTCAGCGGGACGTAGCGCAGCAGCACGCCGGCGTGCACCGTCATGTAGTCGACGCCCTGCTCGCACTGCTCGATGACGGTGTCGCGGTAGATCTCCCAGGTGAGCCGGGAGGCGTCGCCGTCGACCTTCTCGAGGGCCTGGTAGATCGGCACCGTGCCGATCGGGACCGGGGCGTTGCGCAGCAGCCACTCGCGGGTGGTGTGGATGTCGTCGCCGGTGGACAGGTCCATGACCGTGTCCGCGCCCCACTTCGTGGCCCACTGCAGCTTCTCCACCTCTTCGGCGATCGTGGAGTGCACCGCGGAGTTGCCGATGTTGGCGTTGACCTTCACGGTGAACGCGCGCCCGATGATCATCGGCTCGGACTCGGGGTGGTTCACGTTGTTGGGGATGATCGCGCGTCCGGCCGCGACCTCCGAACGCACCAGCTCCACGTCGACGCCCTCCCGGATGGCGACGAACCGCATCTCCGGGGTGATCTCGCCGCGGCGGGCGTAGTGCATCTGGGTGATCGTGCGGCCCGGCAACGAACGACGCGGGGTGCGCCGCTCGCCCTGCCACTCGGCGGACGCGGCGCCCCGCCGGCGGGCTCCCCGGCCGTCGTCGGCCAGGTCACGCTCGCGCCCCTCGTACTCCTCGGTGTCCTCCCGCTCGGCGATCCACGCCGTGCGCAGGCCCGGGATCCCCTGCGTGGGGTCGCCGCCCGGGCCGTCGGTGCGGTAGATCCGCACCGGCGGGTTGGCCGACCCGTCGGGGGCGTCGGCCAGGGTGATCTCGGTGACCGGGACGACGATCCCGGTCTCGGTGTCGCGCTCGAAGGCGAGCGCGCGCGACGGTGCGTCGTGCGACATGTGTACTCCATCTTCCTACGCCGGCATGACCCGGTCAGGTTCGACGGTCCGGGCCGCGTCAGCCCGATCTCAGCCCCTGCGTGAGGCTCCCGTGGGATCACCCGCAACGTAGCACGACGCACCGCCGCCCTGCTCAGGCACCCTGCCCGCCGGTCACCTGCCCCGGCGCAGGCCTCCGACCTGCAGCGGGTTCGCCCCGGCGGCTGCCATGAGGTACCAGGACGTGGCCCCCGTGTGCTGCACCTGGAAGTAGCCGAACCCGAACCCGGTGTCGACGAGGCTCGAGGCGGCCACGACGCCGGAGCGCGCCGGCAGCGGGGCGCCGCCCACCGTCTGGCCGCCGCCGAGCAGGTCCTGCGTCCGGCGGACCTCGGCCAGCAGGTCCTCGGCGCGTCCGGCGTCGCGTCGCCCGCGCCCGCGATCGGTCAGCGCGCAGGCGAGCTGCGCCGTGCCCTCCAGCCAGACGGCGTCCTGGTGCGCCGGGATGCCCTCGTACGAGGCCGTCGTCGTGAGGCTCGCGCTCGAGAACGTCACGCCGGAGATGGAGGTTCCCTCGGGTAGCTGCGAGTTCCCGGTGCCCGCGACGTCGCGGGCGGCGAGGTCCGCGGCCGCCCAGTCGACGGCCCGGCCGTACCGGTTCGCCCGCAGCGCGAGCCAGCTCCAGGTCGCCGGGTCCAGGGGCAGCGGGTCGGGGTTGATCTCCTCGCCGTCGTTCGTCCCGGTGTAGAAGTACCCGCCGCGCCGGTCCCACATGCGGTCGACGAACTCGCGCGCGTGCCGCTCCGCCCGGCGCCACCGCCGTCCACCCGCGAGGGCGTCGAGCTGGCGGAAGAACGCCACGCAGTCGACGTTATGCTCGGTCGAACCGTTGGGCACCGGGGCGTTCGCGGCGTCGACGCCGAAGGAGAATCCACCGAGCGGGCGCTCGGACCAGGTGTTGTCGAGGATCCACTCGCCGATCCGCACGGCGGCGTCCCGGTAGCGGCGCTCGCCCGTCACGTCGTAGGCGTGCAGCAGCGCGATCCCGGGCCACGCCATGTCGCCGACCGCGGTCCCGAGGAACCCGAACTGCCAGCCGATGTTCGCGGTGCCGTCAGGCAGCTCGAGTCCGTAGGCCTGCTCCGAACCGTCGTAGAACGTGTACGGGCCGGCGTTGTACCCCTGGCGCAGGCGGCCGTCGTCGTAGGCCGGGTCGTGCTCCTGGGCGAAGACGAGGCCGTCGGCCAAGACGGCGGCACGCTCGACGTGGCCACCGGCGAGCGAGGCGCAGATCGTCAGGGCGACGTCGTAGACGAAGGCGGTCGAGAACAGGCCGAGCTGGTCGGCGTAGGACTGAGCCAGCCGGGGACCGGTGTTGACCTCGGGGTAGGCGTCGGTCATCACGCCGAGGAACTCGTGGGCCCGCCGGACGGACCCGCCGTGCCCGCCGCCGTGGCCGGGCCACGGCGGGCCACCTCGGCCGGTGCGCCCGGCGGCCCACGCCTCGGCACCGGTGGCGATCGTGAACGCTCCGGCGGCACCCGCGACGAGCACGCCGCGGCGTGAGATCGCCGCGGGCGGGGCGGGGACGACCTCGGCGGTCGGGGCGGGTGGGACGCGTGACGAACTGGACATGAGCATCTCCTTCGATGGTCCGCACCCCCACCGTTGGGGGCAGCACTCAAAGGTTACTCGTGTCACCCGCCGGCGTGAAGAGGCGTCACCGGGCGGTTCCGGAGGGGCTGCTCTCGCAGGAGGGCTCAGGCCAGGCGGACGACGGCCTGCGCCCGGCCGAGAACCTTGACGTCCTCGTGGGTGACCGTGAGGTCGACGCGGACCGTGCCGGCGTCCGGGTCGACCGCGCCGACCGTCGCGACGACGTCGACGACGGCGGTGCCGCGGGCCGGCACCGGCACGGGCTTGGTGAAGCGTGTGCCGTACCGGACGATCGCGCCCGGGTCGCCGACCCAGTCGGTGACGACGCCGATCACGGAGCCCATCGTGCACATGCCGTGAGCGATCACGCCCGGGAGCCCGACCTCGGTCGCGAACCCCTCGTCCCAGTGGATCGGGTTGAAGTCGCCGCTGGCACCCGCGTAGCGGACCAACGTGGCGCGGTCGAGCTCGATGGCGCGGGAGGCGACGACGTCGCCGACCGTGAGCGAGGCCAGCTCGGGTCCCTGCTCGGACATCAGGAGTCCTCCCCGCGGACGACCAGGCTGGAGGTCACCGTGGCGACGTGCTCGCCCGGAGCGGCGCCGTCGGTCCCGGCGGCGAAGATCTCGCACCGCGTGGTGACCATGGAGATGCTGGCCCGCTGCGTCACGGAGTCGACGTGCAGGATCGTCACCAGCTCGTCGCCGGCGACGATGGGGCGATGGTGCTCGAACTTCTCGTCCGCGTGCACCACGCGCGAGAAGTCGATCCCGGCCGCGGGGTCGGCGACGTACTGGGACTCGGCACGCTGGGCGATCACCACCGCGAACGTGGGTGGCGCGACGAGGTCCGGATAGCCGAGACCCCGCGCCGCCACGATGTCGTGGTGCGCGGGGTGCTGGGCGCCGACGGCGGCGGCGAACTCGCGGATCTTCTCGCGCCCTACCTGGTACGGCTCGGTGGCCGGGTACTCACGGCCTGCGAAGGCGGTGTCGGGCTGGGTGTTCGCCACGTCGGTGTGGAGTCTCGCGACGAGACCGCGTCAGCGGGTCTCGCGGTGAGCGGTGTGCTTGCCGCAACGCGGGCAGAACTTCGCCATCTCGAGGCGGTCCGGGTTGTTGCGGCGGTTCTTCTTGGTGATGTAGTTCCGCTCCTTGCAGTCCACGCAGGCGAGCGTGATCTTCGGGCGGACGTCCGCGCTCTTGGAAGCCATGGTGTGTCACCTCTCGCGCCCCCGGAAGGCGCAACGTGCGTCAAGGATCTGGGTGGTCCGACGCCGGCCGTCGAACCGTGTGTTGCCGTGTGGTTGGTAGCGAGGGCGGGGCTCGAACCCGCGACCTCACGATTATGAGTCGTGCGCTCTGACCAGCTGAGCTACCCCGCCGCGCGTGACTCAGCGCGGGACCGTCCACCCGTTGTCTCGGGAGGCGGACCCGCGTCGTGTCACAGAGCCCCGAAAGGGAATCGAACCCTTGACCTTCTCCTTACCATGGAGATGCTCTACCGACTGAGCTATCGGGGCGCGGAGAGAACATTACACGGCCTGGGCGGTCCGGACGAAATCCAGCTCGCGTGGCCGCACCTGCACCCTCCCCGGGTGCCGGAGCAACCTCACCGAGATGAGGACCGCTCCGTGCGGTGGCAGGTGAGGGATTCGAACCCCCGAAGTCGATGACGGCTGATTTACAGTCAGCTCCCTTTGGCCGCTCGGGCAACCTGCCGAGCAAGGCCGCGGACGACCTTGCGGAGACAACCATAGCGGCCCGTCGGCCGCTGCGGAAATCCGTCCGCGGTGGCACTGGTCACCCCACGGCATATCCTGCGCTGGTGACCACCACCGCCGCCCCTCCCGCGGCCCGTTGGGGCCTCCCGCTGGGGCTCGGAGCGTTCCTCCTCTGGGGCGCGATGCCCCTGTACTTCCCGCTCCTCGAGCCGGCTGGCGCCGTGGAGATCATCGCGCACCGGATCGTGTGGTCGCTCGTGTTCTGCGTGCTGCTGCTGAGCGTCACCCGGTCGTTGCGGACCTTCACCGCGGTGTTCCGCAGCCCGCGCACCCTCGGCGTGCTCACGGTGGCGGCCGTCCTCATCGTCACCAACTGGGTGACGTACGTCCACGCGGTCCTCAGCGAGCACGTCCTGGACGCCGCGCTGGGCTACTACATCAACCCGCTGGTCACCGTCCTGCTCGGTGTGCTGGTGCTCCGCGAGCGGCTGCGCCCGGCGCAGTGGGTCGCGCTCGGGTTCGGCGCCGCCGCGGTCGTGGTCATCTCCACCGGGGTCGGCGGGCTGCCCTGGATCTCGCTGGTGCTGGCGTTCTCGTTCGGCAGCTACTCGTTGACGAAGAACCGCGTCGGGCGCACCGTCGGCGCGCTGCCGAGCCTCGCGGTGGAGACCGCGGTGGCCACGCCGTTCGCCCTGGGCTACCTCGCCTGGCTCACCGTCACGGGCGTCTCCACCTTCGGCCAGGAGGGCGTCGGCCACGCGCTGCTCCTGGTCAGTGCCGGCATCGTCACCGGGGTGCCGCTGCTGCTCTTCGGGGCCGCCGCACGCCGGCTGCCGCTGTCCGTGCTGGGGCTGCTCCAGTACCTCACGCCGACCCTGCAGTTCCTCGTGGGCCTGCTCCTGTTCGGTGAGCACATGTCGCCGTCCCGATGGGCGGGGTTCGCCCTCGTCTGGGTCGCGCTCGTCGTCCTCACGGTCGACGGCACCCGCTCGGCACGGGCCACGCGGCTGGCCGCCGCCGCGGTCGCCACGGGGGCCGCGCGGCCGGGCTGAGCCCGGTACGGCCAGCGCGCCGACTACGGTTGTCACACACCCGACACAGCAAGGAGCAACGCCATGGCCGACTCGTCGTTCGACATCGTCTCCAAGGTCGACCGCCAGGAGGTCGACAACGCCCTGAACCAGGCTGCCAAGGAGATCAACCAGCGCTACGACTTCCGCGGCGTCGGTGCCTCGATCTCGTGGAGCGGTGACGCGATCGTGCTGGTCGCCAACTCCGCCGACCGGGTCAACGCCGTCCTGGACGTCTTCCAGACCAAGCTCATCCGGCGCGGCGTCTCCCTCAAGGCGATCGACACCGGCGAGGGTGAGCCGCAGCCCTCCGGCAAGGAGTACCGCCTGCCGGCCACCCTCAAGGAGGGGCTGAGCAGCGAGGACGCCAAGAAGATCACCAAGCTGATCCGCGACGAGGGGCCCAAGGGCGTCAAGACCCAGATCACCGGCGACGAGGTACGCGTCAGCTCCAAGAAGCGCGACGACCTGCAGGCCGTCATCGCCCTGCTCAAGGGTGCGGACCTCGACGTGGCGCTGCAGTTCGTCAACTACAGGTGACCGCCCGGTGACGACGCCCCTCCCCCTCCCCCGGCTGGTGGCGACCGACCTGGACGGCACGCTGCTCGGGCCCGACGGGTCCGTCTCCGAGCGCACCCGCGCGACGCTGAGCGCCGTCGAGGAGGCCGGGGTCGAGATCGTGTTCGTCACCGCCCGACCACCGCGCTGGCTGCCCGGCCTGGCCCACTGCGTGGGCGGTCACGGTCGCGTGGTCTGCCTCGGTGGCGCCGCCGTGTGGGACCTCGCCACGGGCGCGGCGCTCGAGGTGGGCGGCTTCGCCGACCAGGACCTCCGCGGGTTGGTCGCCGACCTGCGCGCAGCGGTGCCGGACGTCGCCCTCGCGTTCGAGCGGACCGAGGGCCCGGCGTTCGACCCGTGGTTCCCGCGCGACGAGGAGGGCCTGCCGGCGACGGTGCGCGCCGTCCCGGTCGAGGAGACGCTGCCCGACGGCGGCACCCCGGCCGCGCTGGGCACCCCGGTCGGCAAGCTGCTCGCCGTGCGACCGCGGGCGGCGGGCTCGACCCGCCCCGGCGACGTGCAGCACGGCGGCTCGGCCCCGGACGACGCCCAGGAGGCCTTCTTCGCCGCGGTGCGCTCTGCCGTCGGGGACCGCGCGCACCTGGCCTTCTCGGGCGCCGCGGGCCTGGCCGAGCTGCTCGCGCCGCACGTCACGAAGGACGCCGCTCTGGCCCGGTGGTGCGCCCGCCGCGGTGTGGCGGCCGCCGATGTCTGGGCCTTCGGCGACATGCCGAACGACCTGCCGATGCTGCGGTGGGCCGGCCGGGGCCACGCCGTCGCCAACGCCCACCCGGACGTGCTCGCGGAGGCGGACGTCGTCGTCGGGCACCACGCCCAGGACGGCGTCGCCGAGGCGCTCGAGGCGTTGCTGGCGCGCGGCTGAGTCAGCCGGGCGGGTGGTGCCCCCGCGCCGCGCCGCTCGCCGCGCCGACTCCAGGGCCGTCGTCGGACCGCAGTCTCGACACCTCCTCGCGCAGGGCGCGGACCTCGGCGACGAGACTCTCGACGTCGCCGCGGCGGGCCCACAGGTCGTCCGTGCCGTCCCGACGCTCGGCGCGCTGCTCCTCGCTGCGCTCCTCGACGTTCTGCACCAGCCAGGACGACAGCGTCGCCGTCACCACGCCGAGCACGGCGATGCCGCCCAGCATCATGCCGACCGCCACGAACCGCCCGGTGATCGTCACCGGGTACGTGTCGCCGTACCCGACGGTCGCCATCGTCACCAGCGCCCACCAGAACCCGTCCCCGACGTTCTCGATGGTGCCGTCGGCGGCGCCACGCTCGGCGTCGGTGACGGCCAGCGCCCCGGCGAGCACCAGGAGCGCCGACCCGGCCACGGCGTAGAGGACGACACGCCCGCGCATCGCCGTGGCGCCGGCGCGGTTGAGCCGCTTGATCGCCTTGACCAGGAGCAGCAGCCGCAGGGGCCGTAGCAGCGGCACCGCGACCACGGCGAGGTCGAGCAGGTTCCCCCGCACGAACCGCCAGCGCTGCTGAGACAGCAGCAGCCGGGCGAGGTAGTCGACGACGAACACGAGCCAGGATCCGAAGACGACGGCCGAGCACACCGACTGCACCGTGGCGGACGCCTGCGGCCACACGATGGGGACGGCGTACGCGACGAGGAAGACGCCCGCGACCGCGATCAGCGGCCACTCCAGGCGGCGTTCCCAGTCGGCGACGCGGGGATCCTCGGCGAGGTGCGGCGGCAGGGCACGGGACGGTGGCGAGGTGTGGTCGGTCATCGCGCCTCAGGGTAACGAAGCCCGGACCACGGTCGACCTGACCTCCGAGCTCAGTACCGGGTGATGCCGCCGGGTCCGAACCCGGTGCCGCCGGACATCTTCTCGAGGCGGGCGATGCGCTCCGCCATCGGCGGGTGGGTGGCGAACATCTTGGCCAGGCCGCCGCCGCGGAACGGGTTGGCGAGCATCAGGTGCGAGACGTTCTCGAGGTCGCGGGTCTGCGGCAGCGGGGCCGCGGCCGTGCCCTGCTCGAGCTTGCGCAGCGCGGAGGCGAGGGCCAGCGGGTCGCCCGTGAGCTTCGCGCCGTCCTCGTCGGCGTCGTACTCGCGGGTGCGGGAGATCGCCATCTGGATGAGCATCGCGGCGAACGGGGCGAGGATCGCGAGCGCGAGCGCGGCCAGCGGGTTGCCGCCCTCGCGCCGGTCGCCGCCGCCGAAGATCAGCAGGAACTGCGCGAGCGACGTGATGACGCCCGCCAGGGCCGAGGCCACGGACGACGTGAGGATGTCGCGGTTGTAGACGTGCATCAGCTCGTGGCCCAGGACGCCGCGCAGCTCCCGCTCGTCGAGGATGCGCAGGATGCCCTCCGTGCAGCACACCGCGGCGTTCTTGGGGTTGCGGCCGGTGGCGAAGGCGTTGGGCGCCTGGGTGGGCGAGATGTACAGCCGGGGCATGGGCTGCCGCGCCACGGTGGAGAGCTCACGCACGATCCGGTACATCTCCGGCGCTTCGAGCTCCGTGACCGGGTAGGCGTGCATCGCCTTGATGGCGATCTTGTCCGAGTTCCAGTAGCCGACGAACGTGCCGATGAGGCCCAGCGCCGTGAACAGGAACAGCATGCCCTGGCTGCCGCGGAAGAACACCGCCCACAGGCCCAGGAGAACCGCCCACAGGACTCCGAAGAGGAGCACCGTCTTGAGCCCGTTGAAGTGCTGACGACCCACCGCTGTTCTCCTTCCGTGACGACACCAGTGCAACGCGCAGGCTACGTCGCCGGTTCCCGTGCCGCGCAGCGGGTTCGGGTCACGCGGGCGTGCGGACCACCGCCCGCCTTCCCGAGCCGAACCGCCGGAAGCCGTGCAGGACGGAGGAGATCCCCCACACGACCGCCGCCATCGCGATCACCAGACCACCCCAACCGAGCGCACCGATCCCGTCATCCGGAGGCACGGGGAACCCGTCAGGTCGCCCGGCGGCCCACCAGACGTCGAACCCGTCCTGCACGGTCGCGTCGACCGTGAACGGTGTCATGCCGTCTCGGTCGACCCTGGGCTCAGTCTCCGGGGCCCCTGGACAGCGCCCACCCCCCGAGGACCCCGTCGGTGACCGTCACCGGGATCACCTTCGTGATGACGTCCAGCGGCAGGTCGCCGCCATGGACGTGGGGGAAGTGCGTCCGGTCGTCGGGGTCGCCCGGTTCCTCACGCACCTCGAGCCCGCGCGCCAACAGCAGTACGGGGTCGATGCCCAGGGCGACCATCGGGCCGGTGACGTCGCCGTAGACGAAGCTCGTGACCAGCGCGAGCTGGTCGGCGTAGGAGCCGTGGAGAAAGCCCACCTGCTCGATCGACGCGCCGCGGGTCGACTCGCTGAACACACCTCGCACCTGGGCCTGCGTCCAGGTATCAGGGTCGGTCAGGTGCCAGATGGTAGGCATCCGACCAGACTAGAGGTGCGACGAGATCTGGCCCCGGTGAGCAACCGCCCATGGACGACATGATCGAGACCACGTAGCGAACTTGGTCCGCATGCGCGGACCTCAGTCCACGACGTCTTCGCGTCCGAGGACCTCGATGTGCAGCTCGACCGAGGGCAGCAGAGCGGTCAGGCGCGGCCCTTCGCGATGTCGATCATCTCCTCGCGCGGGACGACCTTGATGCGCTCGCGCCCGTGCGGCTCGCCGAGCGACAGCTCGTGCGCGTCGAGCAGGGAGAACTCGTCCCAGGTGACGACGTCGACGCCGCGCTCGGCGAGGAAGTCGAGGATCTGCTGCGGCTCGCCGTGCGGGGCCGTCCGGCCGTCGTCGGCGACGTCCTCCACGAGGTGGCGCACCGTCTCGGACGCGTCGGACTTGGTGTGCCCGATGAGGCCCACCGGCCCACGCTTGATCCAGCCGGTGGCGTACACCCCGGGCAGGTGCTCGCCGTCGAGGTCGACGACGCGGCCCTCCCGGTTGGAGATGACGCCCTTGAGGTCGTCGAACGGGATCTCCGGCAGCGGCGAACCGAAGTAGCCCACCGCACGGTAGACCGCCTGGACCGGCCAGTCGTGAAACTCGCCGGTGCCCTTGACCGTGCCGTCACCCTGCAGGGCGGTGCGCTCGGTGCGCAGACCGACGACCTTGCCGTCCTCGCCGAGCACCTCGGCCGGCGCCTGCAGGAAGTGCAGGTGGATGCGCCGCGACGCCGTCTGCTGCGACGGGTCGACGAGCGTCCAGTCCGTGAGGGTCTTGACGACCTGCTTGGTCTGGTTGGTCGCCTCGATGGCGGCCATCGAGCCCTCGTCGAAGTCGTAGTCCTCCGGGTAGACGACGATGTCGACGTCGGGCACGTGCCCGAGCTCGCGCAGCTCCAGCGGGGAGAACTTCACCTGGGCCGGGCCGCGGCGGGCGAACACGTGCACGTCGGTGACCGGGGACGCCTCGAGACCGGCCTGCACGTTGGCCGGGATCTCCGTGGACATGAGGTCCTTCGGGTGCTTGGCGAGGATCCGCGCGACGTCGAGGGCGACGTTGCCGGCGCCGAGGACGGCGACCTCCTGGGCCTCCAGCGGCCAGGTGCGCGGCACGTCGGGGTGCCCGTCGAACCAGGACACGAAGTCCGCGGCGCCGTAGGAGCCGTCGAGGTCGATGCCGGGGATCGTCAGGTCGGCGTCCCGGATGGCACCGGTCGAGAAGATCACCGCGTCGTAGTACTGGCGCAGGTCCTCGAGCTTGAGGTCGACGCCGTAGTTGACGTTCGCGAGCAGGCGCACGTCACCCTTGCTCAGCACCTTGTGCAGGGCGCCGATGATGCCCTTGATGCGCGGGTGGTCAGGGGCGACGCCGTAGCGCACGAGACCGAACGGGGCGGGCAGACGCTCGAAGAGGTCGATGCTGACGTCGAGGTCGGTCTTGGACAGGATGTCCGCGGCGTAGATGCCCGCGGGACCTGCACCGACGATTGCGACGCGCAGAGGACGGGAGCTGCTCACTGCGAGGTACGCCTTCCGGATCGGGGCTTGCGTGGGTGTCGATTCTACGAGGCTCACCGGGCTTGTTGGTGAGGGTTACCTCACTCTGGCACCCAGGATGCTGGCTCGACGCCCAGGTTCTCACATCTGTCCCGAGAGGTGAACAGGTCATCTCACATAGCGAGCAGCAGATGGTCACGCAGTGTCAGCAGCGCGTCACCCGGCTCCTCCCCCCAGCTGACGACGCAGAGGGGCGGCCCGGACGCACCGGACCACCCCTCGAGAAGCCGACCCACCGGGCCGACCGAGCTGAACGACGTCAGCCGCGGATACCCTGCGCCAGCTGCGCGTCCGCGTCCGACAGCGTCTGCGCCGCCTGCTCCAGGAACGACGCCATGCCCTCGAGACCCTCGATGGCCTGCGTGGTCCCCGTCGTGAACTCCTCGTACGACGTCTGGAACGCCCCCGAGGCCTGGTCCGTCACGAAGCCCGACGACACCAGGTTGTTCACCTGGGTCTGCAGGTTGTGCAGGATGTCGGTCATCTGCTGCTGACCGTTGCGCAGCTGCCCCGCCTGGGACCGCAGCTCGTCGTACGTCACGTTCATGTTCGCCATGACAAAACTCCTCGTTCGTCGCCTCGGCCGGCCCCCTTGCCGGCCGCCCGTCGTCGAGCACGACCCTA
>NZ_PVTX01000006.1 GCF_003003075.1 Isoptericola halotolerans
ATACGTGCGCGAGTTGCGAGTCTTGCGGACCCCGTAGTCCCAGTCCTTCGCGGTGCGCACATGGACCCCGACCTGCTGCGCTGCCCGCCGCCGGGATACCCCCTGCGCACGCAACTGCTCGTACTCGCTCCGCCGTGGATGACGTCGCAACGGCGGGTCCGACCTGCGTCCTGCCTTGCGGACCCAACCTGCCGCGGTATGCCGGTTCACCCCGACTCTTCGGGCCGCGACCGTGGCGCTACCCACCTCATCGAAGACCTCGAAGAACCTCTCCTTGAGCGCCCCACGCCCGTCCCGAAACGACACGGTCCCCGCAACCCCCAGAAACTCTGGGTGTTGCGGGGATCGATAGAACCTGCCAGTGTGCGGCGGGGCCTCGTCGCGTCCCGGGGCCCGCAGGGGTCGCTCGGCGCGGCGACGCCGCTCCGACGAGGGGTCGTCCGGGCGGTGAGATCGAGGGCCTCAGCGGGACGCCCAGAGGCTCCGGGAGGGGTATGGGGGCACGTGTCGCACGTCGCCGTGACCTAAACGTGACATGCCCGCCGGGATCCGCTACGGTTTCCCCGTCCGGTAGAGCACTCTTCCGGACCCTGACCGGACGCCGAGTCCTGCCACCGGTCAGGGAACCAAGACCGCCGGCAGGAGCGGGGGACCCACTTCCGGGCATCGACACGGTGTCCTTGGGGTGAAGTCGCACAGGGCGCAAGCGCTGTGCGGCCGGGTGATTTCTCCCACCCGAACCCGACAGCTGACCTCGTAGGCGACAGGAGAGGGAACACGTGAACGCAACAACCAGGGCGCGCGGCAAGCACCGTGCCGCACGTCGTCCGATGCTGGCCGCGCCGTCCGCGGCTGCCGGCCGTCGGGCAGCCGTCATGGCCACCGCCGGTGGCCTGCTGGTCTCGACCATCGGTGGCGCCACCGCAGCGCACGCCGCGCCGGTCGACCACGACGCCGCCAAGAAGCTCAGCACCGTCGACCTCGGCGCGCTGACGGACCAGGCGCGGACGGCCCTCGAGTCGGCCCCGGTGGTCACCGTGGACGCCGAGGCCACGATGACCGTCGAGAAGGTCACCCCCAAGATCGCCAAGGCGGCCGAGATCAAGGCGGCGCCGGAGCCCGTCCGCGAGGTGGCCCCGTCGCGCTCCGCAGAGCGCACCGCGATCGACTCCAGCACCAGCACCGAGTCGACCTCCGAGGCGCCTGCGGCTCCCGCCGCGGACAGCTCGCGCGGAGCGCAGGTCGCCTCGATCGCGGCCCGCTACATCGGCGTCAAGTACGTGGTCGGCGGCGCCTCGCCGTCGGGCTTCGACTGCTCCGGCCTCGTCACCTACGCGTACGCGCAGGTCGGGGTGACGTCGCTGCCGCGTTCGTCCAGCGAGATGTACGGCTCCTCGGCCACCACGGTGGTCTCGGCGGCCGAGGCACAGCCCGGTGACCTCATCTGGTCGCCCGGCCACATCTCGATCTACATCGGCAACGGCCAGCAGATCGAGGCCACGCGGCCCGGCGGCTGGGTCGTGCGCCAGTCCGCCATCTGGCAGTCCAGCCCCACCTTCCTGCGGGTCACCGGCTGAGGCTTCCGTCTGCAGCACCACCGACGCCCCGACGTTCCTCGTGAACGTCGGGGCGTCGTGCTTCCCTTTGCTACACCTTGCGGGCGTCTTTCGTTACCCTTGAACCAAGGTTGTTCCGGACGGTGAGGTCCGGACGTGACGGGAGGCGCGACATGACACGTCCAGAGGTCGTCCTGGTGGGCGTCGACGGCTCGACCGCGAGCCTGCACGCCCTGGACTGGGCCGCGACGTACGCCCAGCGGGTCGGGTGGGGGCTGCACATCGTGTGCAGCTACTCGTTGCCCTCCTTCACGGCGGCGTCGCTCGACGGTGGTTATGCGGCGCTCGACGACACCGCCATCGCCGAGGGGGCCAAGGCGGTGCTCGCGGAGGCTGAGGCGCGGGTCGCCCCGCTGGGCATCCCGGTCCAGGGGACGGTCGCCACGGGGGACGCGGCCGGCGTCCTCGTCGACATGTCCTCCGAGCACTCGCTCGCCGTGGTGGGGACCCGCGGCCGGGGCGGTTTCACCGAGCGGTTGCTCGGGACCGTGTCCTCGGCCCTCCCGGCGCACGCGCACTGCCCGACGGTCGTGGTCCCGCACCGTGCCGGCGCGGACGACCCGCAGCGTCGCGACGGTGACACGGTGCACGAGGTGAGTCGGATCGTCGTCGGTGTCGACGGTTCGCCGACGTCCGAGGTCGCCCTGCGGCACGCCGTCGGGCAGGCGGAGTCGTGGGACGCCGAGCTGGTCGCGGTCGCCGGCGTGCCGCTCGGCTCCGGTGCCGGGGTGCTCGCCTGGCTGCCGTCCCAGATCGATCACGAGCAGGTGCTGGCCGACGTCGAGGCCGGGCTGGACGTCATCGTCGACCGCATCCAGGCGGAGCACCCCGGCGTCAAGATCAAGCGCCACGTGCTGGACGGGTCGGGGGCCGAGCTGCTCACCGAGTTCTCCGCGGCGGCCGACCTCGTCGTGGTGGGCTCCCGCGGCCGTGGCGGCTTCCGCGGTCTGCTCCTCGGCTCGACCAGCCAGGCGGTGCTGCACCACTCGCAGTGCCCTGTGCTCGTGGTGACCCGCCGGTGCGACGAGGAGATGCAGGCCGACCCCGCCGCCTGACCCCCCGGTGCGGTGTTGTGGGCGCGATTTCTGGCCCGATATGCCCCTTAAGGGGGCATCTTCGGCCCAGAAATCGCGCCCACAACACGAAACGGGAGCGGGCCTGTGGACGAGCGTTCACCCCGTGGCGTCGGCTCTGGCACGGTCGGTGCATGCCGACGCCCGATCCAGGAGCTGCCTCGCCGTTCTCCGTGCGGTCAGCGCTGGCCCGGGGTACGTCGGCCGAGTCGCTGCGCGTCGGCGACGCCCTCACGGCCCCGTTCCAAGGTGTCCGTGTCCCGGGTCCACGGCGCGACGACTTCCTGACGCGCTGCCGCGCCCTGGCGACCGTGCTCGACGACTCCGTCGCGTTCAGTCACGGGACCGCGCTCCGTCTGCTCGGGGTCGACCTGCCCTGGACGATGGCCGGCGAGGACGCGCTGCACGTGATCTCGTCGAACCCGGCGGAACGCGCTCAGAGGCCCGGGGTGGTCGCGCACCGCAGCAGGCAGGAGAGTCTCGACGTCGTGGACGTCGGCGGTTTGCGGGTGACCGCACCGGCACAGACCTTCGTCCATGTCGGCGTCGGTCTGCGGCGCCCGGACGACGTGGTGGTGCTCGGCGACTCGTTCCTCCGCCGCAAGCGGATGCTCACCTCGGTGGCAGAGATGGCCCGCAAGGCGGAGTCGACCCGCAAGGTCAAGGGCATCGCACAGGTCCGCGAGCAGCTCTCACGGGTCCGGCCGGGCACGGACTCCGTGATGGAGACGCGTACGCGCATGCTCCTCACCGGCGCGGGGCTACCCTGCCCCCAGGTGAACGAGGTCGTCTGGTTGGCTGACGGCACCTACGTCAAACGGTGCGACCTGCTCTACCCGGACCACCAGGTGGTGATCGAGTACGACGGCGACCAGCACCGGACGGACAAGGAGCAGTGGCGCGACGACGTCCGTCGTCGCCGATGGCTCGAGGAGCTCGGGTTGACGGTCATCGTCGCGGTGGCCGACGACATCGTCCGGGACGGGACCAGGCTGGTGGAGCGCACGCGCCGAGCCCTCCGATAACCGTTGTGGGCGCGATATCTGGGCCCGGTATGCGCCCATAAGGTGCATAACGGGCCAAGAATCGCGCCCACAACGACGCGCGCACGGTGCTCGGCGCGAGCCGGCGCCCGGCACGCGGCACGCGGCGGGCGGTCAGTGGCGGTTGCGGTAGAGGTACATCGTGATCGGGGCGAACACCGCGGTCATCACGACGGCGGAGATCAGCACCGTCGTCACGTCGCCCCAGCCCGCGGTGCCGGCCATGAGGCCACGGACCGCGGTGACCAGGTGAGACACCGGGTTGAGGTCCACGAAGGTCTGCAGACCCGCCGGCATCGTGGACGGGTCCACGAAGATGTTCGACGCGAACGTCAACGGCATGAGGACCATCATCGACACGCCCATGACGGCGTTCGGGGTGCGCAGCAGCAGGCCGAGGATCGTGAAGATCCAGCTCAGCGCGAAGGCGAAGACCAGCAGCAGCGCCACGCCGGCCACCACGCCGAGCACCCCACCGTCCGGCCGGAACCCGATGAGCAGGCCCAGCCCGATGCACATGATCGAGGCGATCGTGTACCGGACCGTGTCACCCAGCAGCGCCCCCACGATCGGTGCCGGACGCCAGATCGGCAGCGACCGGAACCTGTCGAACACGCCCTTGGTGATGTCCGTGTTGAGCGTGTAGCCCGTGTACACGGTCACGATGATGATCGTCTGCACCAGGATGCCCGGCAGCAGGAACTGGATGTAGGCGTCCGTGGACCCCGCGATCGCCCCGCCGAACAGGTACGTGAACATCAGCGTGAAGATCACGGGGGAGACCAGCACGTCGAAGAGCTGCTCCGGCACGTGCTTGATCTTCAGCAGGGCCCGCCAGGCGAAGGTCAGCGAGGTCGAGACGGCCGACGGGCGTGCCGGCCGCTCCTCCAGCGCCACGGCCTCGCGCATCGTGGTCGTGCTGATGTCGACGGCGCTCATCGTGCCACCTCCTGCTCGACGGCCGCGCCGTCGCTCGTCTCGTCCGCCGGCAACGGTGCGCCGGTGAGGGTCAGGAACACCTCGTCCAGGCTGGGCTGCCCGAGGGAGAACTCCGGGACGGCGATCCCTGCCTCGCCGAGCGCGGGCAGGACCTGCGCCACGAGGTGGGCTCCGTCGTCGGGCACGCGTGCGCTCAGTGCGTACGGGTCGGTGGGCAGCGTCGGTGCGGTCCCGAGCACACGCTGGACGACGGCGACGGCCTCGGCGCGCTGTGCGGCGTCGGCGAGGCGGATCTCGACCGCGCCCTGGCCGACCGAACGCTTGAGCTCGGTGGACGTGCCCTCGGCGATCAGCTTGCCGTGGTCGATGACGCCGATCCGGTCGGCGAGCTGGTCCGCCTCCTCCAGGTACTGCGTGGTGAGCAGCACCGTGGCGCCGTCGTCGACCAGCACCCGCACGATGTCCCACACCTGGTTGCGCGATCGTGGGTCGAGCCCGGTGGTGGGCTCGTCCAGGAACAGCACACGCGGGGAGAGCACCAGCGACGCGGCGAGGTCGATGCGACGGCGCATGCCGCCCGAGTACGTCTTGACCTGACGCGGGCCGGCGTCGGTCAGGCTGAACGCCTCGAGCAGGCTCGCCACGCGATCGGTGGCGGCCCGCCCGCGGAACCCGTACAGCCGGGCGAGCATGAGGAGGTTCTCGGTACCCGTCAGGTCCTCGTCCACCGACGCGTACTGGCCGGTGAGCCCGACGGCGCTGCGCACGGCGTCCGCGTCGTGCACGACGTCGTGCCCCAGGACGCGGGCGGAGCCGCCGTCGGGCCGCAGGAGCGTGGCGAGCATGCGCACGACCGTCGTCTTGCCCGCGCCGTTGGGTCCGAGCAGGCCGAAGACGCTCCCGGTGGGGATCGTCAGGTCGACGCCGTCGACGGCCTTCGTGGTCTTCTTGCCGGAGGTGAAGTGCTTGACGAGCCCGGTCGCCTGGACGGCGGGACTCGAGTCAGGGGTGTCGGTCATCTCAGGGGTCTCCTCGGTCGCCTCGTCCTCACGTTAGAACCTACGACTCGGTACCGACAGGGAATTCATCGCTCGGCAGACGGGTACCGGTCGTCGTGGCCGGTCCCTGTCAGTACAGTGCCGCGCATGCCCCTCACGCGTGTCGATCACCTCGACCCTGCCTACCTCCACCACTGGGTCGCGACCCAGGCCGGCATCGCCCGCACGCCCGGCGTGCAGTACGCCGTGCTCGTCCGGGGCGAGGTCGTGCTCGACGGCGCATGGGGCGTCACCGACCTGACGTCCGGCACCCCGCTGCGCGGCGACCACCTGTTCCGCGTCGCGTCGCACTCCAAGACGTTCACGGCCACCGCCGTCGCGCGCCTCGTGGAGCGAGGAGAGATGCGCCTCGACGACGCGTTGGCCGCTCACGTGCCCGAGCTCGGCGGCTCGCGGGCCGGCGAGGTCACCGTGCGGGAGGCGCTCGGGCACACCGGCGGGCTGCGGCGCGACGGCGAGGACGCCGACTTCTGGCAGCTGGCGGCGCCGTTCCCGGACCGTGCCCACCTGCTCGACTCCGTGCTGACCAGCGGCGACGTGCTGGATCGGGGGGAGGCGTTCAAGTACTCCAACCTCGCCTACGGGCTGCTCGGCCTCGCGATCGAGGCCGTGACCGGCACCCCGTACGCCGAGCACGTGCGCACCGACCTCCTCGAGCCGCTCGGCCTGGCCGACACCCACCCCGAGCTGGACGACGACATCGACCGGCGCGCCGTCGTCGGGCACTCGGCGCCGGTGCTCGCCGAGCCCGGCCTGCCCGTCCGGTTCGCCGACGGGCGGCTGCCCGTGGCCGCCGCGACCACCGGAGCGCTCGCCGCCGCCACCGGGTTCTGCTCCACGGCGCGCGACCTGGTCCGGTGGGCTGCCGCGCACTGCGACGGGTCCGACCTGCTGAGCCCGGCGACGCGGCGCCTCTTGCAGCGGGCCGAGTCGGTGGTGGAGCTCCCGGGCGCTCCGCGCCGCGAGTACGGGCTCGGGTTCGAGTCGCGCGAGATCGCCGGCCGTCGCGTCGTCGGGCACTCGGGCGGGTTCCCCGGACAGATCACCCGGACCTGGTTCGACCCCGAGCGCGGCATCGCCGTCGCCGTCCTGACCAACGCCGTCGACGGCCCCGCCGACCAGATCGCCGGCGGCCTGTTCTCCCTGGTCAGCAAGGCTCTCGGCGATGTCGCCGACGACGGCGGAGCGGCACGGGCCGGGCAGGCTGCGGCCGCGCACGGCTCGCCCGCACCGCACGCGCTCGACCGGTGGACGGGCTGCTTCGCGAACCTGTGGGGCATGGTGGACGTGGCGCGGCTGGGGGAGCAGCTGTGGCTGATCGACCCGCGCAAGGCCGACCCCTTCGTCGGCGCCGAGGAGCTGTCGGTGGACGGCTCGGTGCTGCGCCCGGCGGTGCACGACGGGTTCGGTCCGGTGGGTGAAGCGATCGAGGTGCTGCGGGACGACGCGGGCGAGGCGGTCGGCGTCGTCGTCGGCGGGATGACGTCGTGGCGCGCGGCGGACTACGAGCGCGAGCGGCGCGCCCAGGCGGAGCCGCTCACCCGCTGACCGTCGTGGCCGCGTCGAGCGCTGCGGCCGCGTCGAGCGCTGTGGGCGCGATTTCTGGCCCGTGATGTCCGCTTTGTCGTCGTGCTCGGCCCAGAAATCGCGCCCACAACGCTCGGGATCAGCGGTCGAGGGGCTCCAGGCGCGGGGCCGGCAGGGGGCGCGGCTCCTCGAGGGTCTGGACGCCCACGGCGTCGGGAGCGAGCAGGCGCATGACGGCGTCGTCGAGGTTCTCGCGGATCGCCGCCTCCAGGGCGTCGGCGTCCCGGGCCTCGAGGAGCTCGACGAGCGGAGCGTGCGACTCGGCGGCGTCCGTGCGCACCGTGTACTCGTCGCTGACGGTGAAGCTGGCGATGCGCACCTCGACGATGAGGGTGCTCATCCACTGCTGCAGCCAGGCGTTGCCGCTCGCGGCCACCAGCTCCCAGTGCACGGCGAGGTCTGCCGCCCCGACGCGCAGCGCGTCGTGCGCGGCCTCCGCCTGCACCAGCGCGTCGTGCGCGGAGCGGACGGCGGCGACCTGCTGCTCGCTCGCACGGTCGACGGCGAGCCGGGCGGCCGTCGTCTCGACCATCGTCCGGGCGGTGTAGAGCGGACGGATGCCGTCCCGGCCGATGGTGCGCACGGACAGGCCGCGGCCGGGGGTGGCCACGACGATGCCTTCCGCGACGAGCCGCTGGGCCGCCTCGCGGAAGGCGCCCCGGCTCACGCCGAGCTGACGGGCCATCTCGATCTCCCGCAGGCCGGACCCCACCCGGAGCGCGCCCGAGTAGATCGCGTTGCGCAGCTCGACCGTGATCAGGTCGACGGTGGACGGGCGGGTGACGGGCGAGAGGGCGGGGGCGGTTCCGACCGCGGGGCGAGACGCCGAGGGCATCTGAGCTCCTTCCTAGGTCACGACACGACAACGATCACAGGTCTCCGACGTTTCTGGCGCATGTCGCCGTACGAGTCGACCCGCAGGTAGCGGCAAGATCCCGCCGATTGTGCGATTGTAGGACAATCAGACAGACCGACGTGCAGATTGTCGGGACGTCCATATCGCCGCTACCGTGGCGAATCGTCCACACATCTCAGTCCCGCGCGACTCCAGCAGGCGCCGGGGCCACGGAAGGGAGACTCCCGTGCAGTCCACCAGGACCACGCATCGCCGCCGCGCACTGGCCGCGGCCGGCTCCGTCCTCGCTCTGACCGCCCTGACCGCCTGCTCGAGCGTCGACGACGGAGGCTCCGGCGACGGCGGTGGCGACGGAGAGGGCGGCTCGACGCTCTCCGAGCTCCAGGACGCCGGCGAGATCAACGTCGGCTTCTTCGGCGAGGTGCCCTACAGCTACGAGGAGGGCGGCGAGCTCACCGGCGCCACCATCGAGCTCGGCCGGCAGATCTACGGCGAGCTCGGCATCGACGAGGTCACCGGCACCCAGGTCGAGTGGGGCTCGCTCATCCCCGGCGTCACGGCCGACCGGTTCGACGCCGTCAGCGCCGGCATGTCGATCCTGCCCGAGCGGTGCGAGCAGGTCGCGTTCGCGGACCCGACGATCATGTACACCACGGCGTTCCTCGTGCCCGAGGGCAACCCCGAGGGTCTGACCGACTGGCAGTCGGTCGAGGGTTCGGGTCTGACGCTCGCCGTCACCTCGGGCGCGATCGAGGCCGGCTACGCCGAGGAGACCGACGTCGAGGCCATGGAGGTCCCGGACCGCCAGGCCGGTCTGGACGCCGTCTCCTCCGGTCGCGCCGACGCCTTCGCCCTCACCGGCATCTCGATCCGGGCGATGGCCGAGGAGACCGACCAGCCCGTCGAGGCGACCGAGGCGTTCGTCGCCACGATCAACGGCGAGCCGCAGATCGGCGCCGGTGCGGAGGTCTTCCGCCAGGACGACACGGAACTCCTCGACGCCTACAACGAGGAGCTCGCCACCTACCTCGGTGACGAGGCCGCGTGGCTCGAGGTCATGGAGCCCTTCGGCTTCAGCGCGGCCGAGTTCCCGCCCGAGGGTCTGACGGTGGACCAGCTCTGCGACCCGGAGCAGGACCTCTCCGACCTCGCGGACGAGCTGGGGCTGGACTACTGACCACATGTCAGATGACTTCCAGACACTGATCGACAGGCTCCCCGGCCTCGCAGACGGTGTTCTCGTCACTCTGCAGATGACGCTCGGCGGTGCCGTCCTCGCGATGCTCGTCGCCGTGGTCCTCGGATTCGGCTCGCGCACCCAGACGCTCTGGGTGCGCGGGCCGTCCCGTGTCGTCGTGGAGTTCTTCCGTGGCACCTCGCTCGTGGTCCAGCTCTTCTGGGTCTTCTACGTGCTGCCCCAGTTCGGCTTCAAGATGGAAGCGCTGGCCGTCGCGATCCTCGCTCTCGGGCTCAACTACGGCGCCTACGCCTCCGAGGTGGTGCGCGGATCGATCGCCTCGGTGCCGCAGGGGCAGTGGGAAGCCGCGACGGCGCTCAACATGACCTGGTTCCACAAGGTGCGGCGGGTCATCTTCCCGCAGGCGTGGGCGCTCATGATCCCCATGCTCGCGAACCTGCTGATCCAGCTCCTCAAGGGGTCTGCCCTGGCGTACTACATCACCCTGCAGGACGTGAACTTCTGGACGGTCGAGCTACGCCGGGCCACGGCGGACACCATCTTCAGCTACACGGCGGGGCTGCTCGTGTACTTCGTGATCGCCTATCTGCTGACCTGGGGGATGAACCTGCTCGAGGAGCGTGCCAAGCGGCGTCTGGGTCGAGGGACCCGGCCGAGCCTGCGTGAGACCTTGGGGCTCAAGCCCAAGGCTATGTACGCCCCGAAGGTCCCTGAGGCGAGGGGGGCGATCTGATGGGCGACATCTGGAGCTGGGAGCGGGCCTGGGAGGTTCTCCCCGAGCTGCTCAGGGGACTGGTGGTCACCATCGAGGCCACTGTCGTCGGCATGGTGATCGCCTCGATCCTCGGGCTCTTCATCGCCTTGGCGATGCGCGCCCCGACCCGGTGGGTGCGGGTCCCGTTGAAGTTCGTCGTGGACTTCATCCGGATGACGCCGCTGCTGGTGCAGCTGGTGTTCGTCTACCTGCTCTCCCCGCCGTGGGTTCCCGGGCTCGTCATCGGGTTCATCGTGCTCGGCGTCCACTACGCGACGTACATGTCCGAGGTGTACCGCGCCGGCATCGAGGCCGTCCCGAGGGGACAGTGGGAGGCCGCGACCGCCCTGAACATGGCACGGGGGCGCACGTGGCGTGCCGTCATCCTGCCGCAGGCCATCCGCAACACCTTGCCCGGCCTGGGCAACTACGCGATCTCGATGTTCAAGGAGACGCCGTTCCTCTTCGCGATCTCCGTGGTCGAGATGTACACGGCGGCGCAGCAGTACGGCGCCGGCACGTTCTCCTACATCGAGGCCCTGACGATGGTCGGACTGCTCTTCCTCGCGGTGAGCTATCCGACGTCGCTGCTGGTGCGCAGGATGGAGATCCGTCTTGCCTGACTCGACTCGTCCCACAGGAAGCCAGACCATGACCACTGCCTCGGGCGACGTGCCCGCCATCGAGTTCAAGGACGTCGTCAAGCGCTTCGGCGACAACGTCGTCCTGGACGGACTCAACTTCTCCGTCCCGCAGGGCCAGCGCATCACGCTCATCGGCCCGTCAGGATCCGGCAAGACGACGATCCTGCGCCTGCTCATGACGCTCGAGGAGCTCAGCGGCGGACTCATCCTCATCGACGGCGACCCGTACACCCACGAGTACCGGGGTGACAAGTGGGTCTCCATCCCGGAGAAGCGCCGCCGGGTGGTCCGCAACCGGGTCGGCATGGTGTTCCAGCAGTTCAACCTGTTCCCGAACATGTCGGTGCTGGAGAACATCATCGAGTCCCCCGTCCACGTCCTCGGCAAGTCCAAGGACGAGGCGGTCGCCGACGCCGAGCGCCTGCTCGACAAGGTCGGGATGACGGAGAAGCGGGACTTCAACACGAACCAGCTCTCGGGCGGTCAGCAGCAGCGCGTGGCGATCGCCCGGGCGCTGGCGATGGACCCGGAGATCCTGCTGCTCGACGAGGTCACCTCGGCCCTGGACCCGGAGATCGTCGCCGACGTCCTCGGGGTCCTGAAGGAGATCGCGGACACCACGGACATCACGATGCTCCTGGTGACGCACGAGATGCAGTTCGCGCGGGAGGTCTCCGACCGCGTGCTCATGTTCGACAAGGGTCAGATCGTCGAGGAGGCCGACCCCGAGACGATGTTCACCAACCCGCGGCACGAGCGCACCCAGGAGTTCCTCAAGGCCGTCCTCGGCTGAGGCTCACCCGCACGGCCGACGGCCCGTACCGTCCCTCCGCAGGGACGATACGGGCCGTTGTCGTCCCCGCCCTGGCGTCCGCTGTGGGTGCACGACACGCCGTCCTTCCGAACGGAAGGACGGCGTGTCGTGCACCCACAACGGCACAGGCGGGCGGCGCGAGGAGCGGGTCAGACGCGGGTCAGGCGGCGGCCTTCTCGGCGGCGGCGAGCAGCATGCAGGTCGCGACGCCGTCCATCGCCACCCGCACCTCGTCCAGCGGGGGCATCGACGGGGCGAGCCGGATGTTGCGGTCCTGCGGGTCCTGGCCGTAGGGGAACGTCGCGCCCGCCGGCGTCAGCTTGATGCCGGCCTCGCCGGCCAGCTCCACGACCCGCGATGCCGTCCCGGGCACCACGTCCACCGAGACGAAGTAGCCGCCGTCCGGGTCCGTCCACGTCGCGACGCCCGTGTCGCCCAGCCGCTCGGACAGGATCGAGACGACCGCCGCGAACTTCGGCGCGAGGATCTCGCGGTGCTTGGCCATGTGGGCCCGCACGCCCGCGGCGTCGCCGAAGAACTGCGCGTGCCGGAGCTGGTTGACCTTGTCCGGCCCGATCGACCGGAACGACAGGTGCTCGGTGAACCACGCGATGTTGGCCGGCGACGACGCCAGGAACGACACGCCCGCGCCCGCGAACGTCACCTTGGACGTCGAGGCGAACATCAGCACGCGGTCGGGGTTGCCGGCCTCGGCAGCCAGCTCGATCGCGTTGGCCGTCTTGGTCTCGTGCTCGGTCAGGTGGTGCACCGCGTAGGCGTTGTCCCAGAAGATGCGGAAGTCGCCGGCCGCGGTGGGCATGGACACGAGCCGCCGGGCGACCGCCTCCGAGACCACGGAGCCGTCCGGGTTCGCGTACGTGGGCACGGCCCACAGGCCCTTGACCGACGGGTCGTCGGCCACGAGGGCGGCGACGGCCTCGGCGTCGGGGCCGTCCGGCGTCATGGGCACGGTCACCATGCGGATGCCCAGCTCCTCGCAGATCGCGAAGTGCCGGTCGTACCCGGGGACCGGGCAGATGAACGTGATCGGCCCCTCGGCGGCGGACCAGGGGCCGTCGCCGCCCGGGACGCCGAACAGGATCGCCTGGACCATGCAGTCGTACATGAGGCGCAGGGAGGCGTTGTCCTGGGCGAGGAGCTGCTCGGTCGGCACGCCGAGGAGCTCGGCGAAGATCTCGCGCAGCTCCGGCAGCCCGGCGAGCCCACCGTAGTTGCGCACGTCGGTGCCGGACGCGGAGGTGTGGTTCCCTGCGCCGGGCAGCGACAGCAGCTCCTCGGAGAGGTCGAGCTGCTCGGCCGAGGGCTTGCCGCGGGTGAGGTCGAGACTCAGTCCGCGGGCCTGCAGGGCGGCGTACTGCTCGCGCAGCTCCGGCAGGCGGGCGGCGAGCGCGGGGTCGACGGCGGTTGCTTGGTCGGGTGAGATGCTCACGCGCACGAGACTACGCGCCGGGGCGGGCGCCGTCGTCGTCGGAGTTGGCCGAACCTCGCCGGAGGAATCGGCGGAACCGCACAGTCCGGCGGCTCTCGCCGCCACCCTCCTCGAGAGCCGGGCGCTCGTTCTCGATCACCCGGGGGAAGTGGTCCGGCGGTGTCCCGAACGCGGACCGCGACTGCGACACCACACCGTGCCCCAGGGCGCGCCCACCGGCGAACCCGACGACGGCGCCGACGCCGAACGGGATCATCCGGCCCAGCGCCAGCGTGCCCTGCTTGGCCACCTGCCGCTTGAGGAACCGGTGCGTGAGCACGCGGTTGACCCGCTTGATCGCCGTCTGCGGCATGGACGTCAGCAGCACCTTGCCCCAGGCGAGCTGCGACCCCTCGGCGGCCCGCTGGACGTCGCGCGCCCCGGACTCGCCGAGCACGGTCGCCAGCAGCAGGGCACGACGCCGGTTGACGTCGTCGATGGGGATGCCGTGCACGTCAGCGACGGCGAGGGAGAACGCCGCCGACGTCGCGAAGAAGGTGGCGATGTCGCTCGTGGTGAGCACGGCGGCGGCCGTCGTGCCGACCGCGGGCGTGGCGGCCGCTGCGCCCACCGCGCCGCCGGTGGTCGCCACCACGGTGAGGTACTCGCGCTCCAGGATGCGGATGACACGCGCCGGGTCCGCCTCGGGGTTGCGCCGCCGGACGACGTCCACGTGCTTGTGGATCGCGGCCGAGGGGATCGTCACGGCCTTGTCCAGGAGGGAGTCGAGCAGGGGAGTGGGGCGGTAGCGGGTCCAGCTCTCGACCTCGCCGCCGCTCGGCGGTGAAACGTCCGGCGTGCTCACCTCCGGGACTCTACCTGCGACCGCCTCTGCTGACCTCACGGCCGAACCGCCACAGCGCGAGCGCCAGCATCCCGCGCAGGAACACGCCCACGGCGGCGGCGTTCAGCCGCCGTGGCCACGGCCCGGCGAGGTACGCCTCCTCCCACCAGACGACCCGCGAGCGGTGCTCGTCGACGGGGACGACGTCGAGGCCCGCGGTGCCGAGCAGGGCCGGCCCGTCCTTGCGCACGACGTTGCGCCCGACGACCGCGTCCTCCGTCGACGGCGCGAGGTGCTCCAGCGTCGTCATGCGGTCGACGAACCCGTCGCGGCCGCGCCGCGCGCCAGGCCCGCTGACCATGGTGAACGCGACGCCGGGCGCTGGTGCCACCGTCGGGTCACCCTCGAAGCGCGTGAGGGGGATCCATCGCGGGTGGAGGCGCGGGTCCGTCACCCGGGCGAACGCCGTCTCCGCGTCGAGGGGCACCAGCCGGGACACCTCGACGCGGTGCGGCGGTCGCGGGGACATGCTCAGGCCTCGTCCGGCTGGGCGAACTCCGCGGGCGGGACCTCGGCGCCGGCCTTGAGGGTGCGTCCGACGGTGCACGCGCGGTCGATGGAACGCTGCGCGAGCAGGAGCGTCTTCTCCCGGGTCTTGTCGTCCAGGCCCGACAGGTCGATCTCGAACTTCTCCGTCAGGACGGGGTAGCGGTCGTCGGCCATGTCCTTGGGGTCCTCGACCCGGATGGTCACCCCGTAGTCGTCGCCGAGCACCCGCGAGAACTTCAGGTCGCTGGCCATGCCCGCGCAGGCGGCGAGCGCGATCTTCAGCAGCTCACCCGGGGTGAAGACGGCGCCCTCGGAGGCCGGTCCGATCTCCACGCTGGCCCCGCGGGCGGTGTGCCCACGGTAGGTCCGGGTGCCGGTGCGCTCGACCCACAGCGGGTCGGTGGGGGAGGGGGTCACGGCGGCGATGTCGTCGCCGGTGGTGGTCTGGTCGGTCATGGGTCGATCCTCGCACCGCACGGCTGCCGTGCGCGACGGCGTCCGTCACACCGCGCGAGTGCCGCCGGACGGTGCTTGGATCAGAGGATGAGCAGACGGGACAAGTCCGACTTCGGGTCAGGAAAGATCCTGCCGGGCGAGCTGTCCGACGGCGACAGCGGCGAGCACGACGGCGACGACGGCGACGTGCACCCCGAGCGCCCCGGGGCCACCGGGCCCGACATCGCGGCGGCCGAGGCCGCGGACCGCGCCTCGCACGCCTCCTCGGTGGAACGCGGCGCCCACCTGCGCGCCGACGAGCCGGCCGACGTCCCGGACGAGCCCCTCGACCCGCCGCACCCGCCGAAGCACGCGCGGCCCGCCGACGCGGAGTAGCCGGCGCTCAGCGCTGCAGCAGTTCCCGGGCGTGCGCGACGGCGGCAGCCCGGTGCGCTCGGGACGGCCAGGCCCGCGCGGCGTCCGAGGTCGGGACGAGCTGCAGCCGGGCCGAGGCGTCCCGGACCGTCAGGGCGTCCAGCTCCCGCCGGCCGGACCGGACGGTGCCGGCCGCCACCGGGGCGGGCAGCGTGACCCACCAGCGCGGGGCGTCGTCGCCGCGCACCCACAGCTCCACCCGGTCGGTGAGGATCGCGTAGACCACGTGCTCCCGGTCCGGGCAGTCGGGCGGGAGGCCGCGCGTCCCGGCCCGCAGGTTGCGCGCCTCGGCCGTCAGTGCCGTCGTCGGGCGCCCCACGAACAGAGGCGCGCCGGGCCGGTGCCGCGCCACCCGCGCGACCTGGCCGCGCACGCGCGCCGAGACCACGGCGAACCACGCCGCGACGGCGACCGCCGCGACCAGCAGCACCACGACGAGGCCGGAGACGACGGCCGGTTCGCCGATCCGGCGGCCGATCCGCGCGGCGTAGAGCAGCACGATCAGCACGCTGACGAGGGCGGCGAGCCCGCCGGTGGTCGCGAGACGTCGGGGACCCATGGCGCCACGGTAGCCGCAGATCCCGGCGCGCTGTCACGGATCGCGCTGCTGCTCGGTCATGAGGGTGTCAGGCGGCTGCAGGCCGCTGCACACGAAAAGGGAGAGTCGCATGAAGATCGTGGTCATCGGAGGTACCGGCCTCGTCGGCAGCCAGCTCGTGGCGCTCCTGCGGGAGGCGGGGCACGACGGGGTCGTGGCGGCGCCGAGCACCGGCGTCGACACGCTCACCGGTGCGGGGGTCGACGACGCTCTGGCAGGGGCGGACGCGGTGGTCGACGTGTCGAACTCGCCGTCGTTCGCGGACGACGACGTGATGCGCTTCTTCACCACGTCGACCGGGAGGTTGCTCGACGCCGAGGAGCGGGCCGGGGTGAGGCACCACGTCGTCCTGTCCATCGTGGGAACAGACCGTACGGACGCGGGCTACCTACGCGCCAAGCTCGCTCAGGAGCAGCTCGTCCAGGACGCGGGGCGCCGGTGGTCGATCGTCCGGGCCACGCAGTTCTTCGAGTTCGCGAAGACCATCGCCGACGGCTCCACGGTCGACGGCGTGGTCCACCTCCCGCCGGTCGCCTTCCAGCCGGTCGCCTCAGCCGACGTGGCACGCGCCGTCGCCGACGTGGTGACCGGCGAGCCGCCGGACGGCATCCTCGAGGTGGCGGGACCAGAGCGCCTGCGCTTCGACGAGTTCGTCCGGCTCGCGCTCGCCGCGCAGGACGACGGCCGGGAGGTCGTCGCCGATCCCGAGGCCACGTACTTCGGTGCTCTGCTCGACGAGGACTCGATCGTCCCCCGGGGCGAGTTTCGGCGAGGCGAGGTGACCTGGGCTCGGTTCTCGGGCTGACCACCGACGCTGCTGCCCTCCTCGGCGTACCGTGACCGCATGACGTCGCGCACGACGGCGAGCGAGAGCCCCGAGCGCCCCGGTGTCCACGTGGAACCCGGGGCGCTGGAGGCGTTCGTCGCGGCCAGGTCCCAGCTGTTCGGCATCGCTTACCGCATGCTCGGGAGCGTCGCCGAGGCAGAGGACGTGGTGCAGGACGCGTGGGTCCGTTGGCAGCGCACGGACCGGTCGGTGGTGAGCAATCCCGCGGCGTTCCTCACCACGATCACCACACGGCTCGCGATCAACGCCGCGAGCTCGGCCCGCGCACGTCGTGAGACGTACGTCGGTCCGTGGCTCCCCGAACCTGTCGACACCGCGCAGGACCCGGCCCTGGGGGCGGAGAGAGCCGAGGCACTCGAGCTCGCGACCCTCATGCTCCTCGAGCGCCTGGCTCCGACCGAGCGCGCGGTGTACGTGCTGCGCGAGGCCTTCGGCTATCCCTATCGACGGGTCGCTGAGATCCTCGAGACGTCGGAGGCCAACGCCCGTCAGCTGGCCCGCCGTGCGCGGGAGCGGATCAACCGGCGTGCTCCGGCGCGGGTGGACGCGGCGGAGCACAGGCGCCTTCTCGACGAGTTCGTCGCGGCCGCGCACGACGGTGACCTCGGCCGGTTCGAGCGGTACCTGGCCGACACCGTCGTCGCCCGACCCGATGGCGGGGGCAAGGTGCACGCCTCGCGCAAGGAGCTCGTGGGCGTGGCGCGCGTCTCCCTGTTCTTCGACAACGTCTGGCGCAAGTACTGGGCTGACGCGACGCTGCGCGAGGTCGACGCCAACGGCCTCCCGGCGCTGCTCGTCTCGCGCGAGGGCGCGCCGTTCGCGCTCCTCGCGCTCGACGTGACGACGCGGGGGATCGAGCACGTCTACGTCCAGGTCAACCCGGACAAGCTCGGGGGCTACGCCGCCACGGGGTGAGCACGCCCTCAGGCGACGTGCGCCGGCTCCGCGGCACCCCGCGTCTCCTGCCCGGGGGTGCCGTCCTCCGCCAGGATCGACGTGGTCGAGCGCGGTGCCGCAGCGACGAAAGCGGCACGGGGTCGCTGCACCGACGTGAGCGAGACGACGTCGCGGCCGAACACGGCGGCCGTGAGCCACACGGCCAGGACCCGAGCCTTCCGCTCCCACGTGGGGATGGCGAGCACGTGGTACCCACGGTGCATCATCCAGGCGAGGCGGCCGCGCACGACGAGGCGGCGGAGCTCGAAGACGCCGGACCCGAGGCCGAGGGTCGCGATGACTCCGAGGCTGCCGTGCACGTACGGACGGGTGCGCCGGCCGCGCAGCGTGGCGGCGAGGTTGCGCGCCAGCCGGCGGCTCTGGCGCACCGCGTGCTGGGCGTTCGGGACGGCGAGCGCGCCCGGACGCGGAACGGCGAGATCGGGCACCGCGGCACCGTCCCCGGCAGCCCACGCGTCGTCGATCGGGACGTCGTCCGTGCCGACCCGCAGGTCGGGTCGTACGACGACGTAGCCGCGCTCGTCGACCGGCAGGTCGGTGTGCGTGGCGACCACGGGGTTGGCAGCGTTGCCGGCCGTCCACACGAGCAGGCCCGTCGCGTACGACTCGCCCGTGGACAGCCTGACCACGCCGTCGGTGGCCGACTCGAGACCGGTGCCGAGGTGGACCCTCGCGCCACGTCGTTCGAGCTCGCTGACGACCCAGCGCCCGGGACGGTCGGTGACCTCGGGCAGGATGCGCGGGCTGCGTTCCACGAGATGGAACTGCAGTTCCGAGGCGTGGATCTCGGGGTAGCGGTCCAGCAGGTCGTGCGCGAGGGAGAGCAGCTCCCCGAACCCCTCCACGCCGGAGAACCCGCCGCCCACGAACGTCACGGTCAGCAGCCGTCGGCGCTCCGGGCCGGCCGGAAGCACCGCGGCCTGGTCGAAGGACGTCAGCAGGCGGTCACGGATCGCGACGGCCTCCTCGACGTGCTTCATGCCGATGCCGTGCTCCGACACGCCCGGCACGGGGAAGACCCGGGTCACGGCGCCGGCGGTGACGACCACGGTGTCGTAGTCGATGTGTTGCTCGGCCCCACTCCGCGGGCGCACGACTACCTGGTGGGCGGCGTGGTCGATCCGGGTCACGGTGCCGTCGACGAGCCGGGTGCGGCGCAGGTGGGTGCGGTGCGCCACGGCGGCGTGCCGGGCTTCGACCGACGCGCCGACCACCTCGGGCAGGAACGGCTGGTAGGTCATGTACGGGCGCGGGTCCACGAGCACCAGCTCGACGTCGCCGCGCCGCAGTTCGGGCCGCAGGTGCTTCTCGAGCTCGCGGGCCGCCGTGAACCCGGCGTAGCCCCCGCCGACGATGACGATGCGTTCCATGACCGCCTCCTGTACGGCGCGCACCGTGCGCGCTCTCACCCTCTCGACCGTGCGGCACGCTCATCTGTGACATCGCGTGCGTCACGTCCGAGCAGCCTGACGTGGAGGCGCCCTCTCCCCGCCGGGCCAGGCTGGCCTCGCGGGCAGCATGCGCAGCCTCGACGACCTGCCGCAGAGTCCGGGCACCGTGACGACGCGCGGATGCGGGCCGGCCGGGACCCGTTGACCACCAGGTCGGCGGCCGCGCAGTCCATGCGGGGACCGGCCGACTAGGGTGTTTGACCAGCGTGGTGCGACGGCCGACACTGACGCGTGTGGCCCTCGACGCAACGACCGCCCCGACCGCTCCCTCGCCCGCGGGCGAGCCCGCGCCGTCGGGCACCGTACCGACCCCGTACGAGGACCTGCTCCGCGACGTCCTGGAGCACGGCACGCGCAAGGCCGACCGCACCGGGACGGGCACCCGCAGCGTGTTCGGGCGCCAGATCCGCTACGACCTCTCGGCGGGCTTCCCGCTGGTCACCACCAAGCGGGTGCACCTGAAGTCGATCGCGTACGAGCTGCTGTGGTTCCTGCGCGGCGAGGCCAACGTGCGCTGGCTCCAGGAGCGCGGGGTGTCCATCTGGGACGAGTGGGCCGACGTCGACGGCGAGCTCGGCCCGGTCTACGGCGTGCAGTGGCGCTCCTGGCCGACGCCGGACGGCCGGCACGTGGACCAGATCGCGGCGGTGATCGAGCAGATCCGCCACAACCCCGACTCGCGGCGGCACCTCGTCTCGGCGTGGAACGTGGCCGAGATCGACAACATGGCGCTGCCGCCCTGCCACGTCATGTTCCAGTTCTACGTGGCCGACGGCCGGCTCAGCTGCCAGCTCTACCAGCGCTCGGCGGACCTGTTCCTCGGCGTGCCGTTCAACATCGCGTCCTACGCGCTGCTCACGCACATGGTCGCGGCGCAGACCGGGCTCGCGGTGGGCGACTTCGTGTGGACCGGTGGTGACTGCCACGTCTACGACAACCACGTCGACCAGGTGACCACGCAGCTCGCGCGCGACCCCTACCCGTACCCGACGCTGCGGCTCGCGCCGCGCGACTCGATCGACGCCTACGAGTACGAGGACATTGAGGTGGTCGGCTACCGGCACCACCCCGGCATCAAGGCTCCGGTGGCCGTGTGATCGGTCTGATCTGGGCGCAGGCCCGCGACGCCGCGGGCCGGCCGGTGATCGGCGCGGGCGGGACCATCCCGTGGCACGTCCCCGAGGACTTCGCGCACTTCCAGCGCACGACGGCGGGGCACCCCGTCGTCATGGGCCGGCTCACCTGGGCGTCCCTGCCGCCCCGCGTCCGTCCGCTGCCCCGACGCACCAACGTGGTGGTGACGCGGCAGCCCGGGTGGTCCGACGACGGCGCCGTCGTCGCGTCGTCGCTGCCTGCCGCGCTGGACGTCGCGAGCGAGGCGCCCGGTGGTGACGAGGTGTGGGTCATGGGCGGCGGTCAGGTCTACGCGGAGGCGGTGGCGCTCGCCGACCGGTGCGTGGTCACGGAGATCGACCTGGAGGTGGCGGGGGACGCGTTCGCGCCGGAGCTCGACCTTGCCGAGTGGTCGTTCGTCGACGGACCGGCAGCAGCCTGGCAGACGTCGTCGGGCACGGACGGGCTGCGCTACCGCATCCGTACGTACGTGCGCCGTCCGGCCGGCGACCGCACGTCGCGGACATGAGGCCTGCGGTCCTGGACGGGGTCCGGGACCGCAGGCCTCACGCCCGCGAACGGTGGGGCGTCACCAGGAGGCGTTCTCCGCCATCTCGAGGGCGATCTCCTGCCACCAGGCGCCGGCGGACGGGCCGCCGTTGCAGGTGCCGTCCGACTCGCCGGGCAGCTTGACCCACAGCAGCGCGTCCAGGCCACCGGGCTCGGTCACGACCGCGGGCCGCTCACCGAGCGCGCGACCGCGCGGGTTGCACCACTCGCCGTTGGACCCGTTGCCGTTGCGCGAGGTGTCGATGACGAACCGTGCCCCGCCCGTCAGCGCCGCGATCTGCTCGCCGTAGGCCCGCTCGGCCGCCGTGGTGTTGTAGTTCGACGTGTTGAGCGCGAACCCGACGGCGTGCTCGAACCCGATCTGGTTCAGCCGGTCCGCCGCCTCGGAGGGGCTCAACCAGCCCGAGTGGCCGGCGTCGATGTACACCCGACCACCGGCGTCGGTCAGCTGCTCGGCGGCGTACCGCAGGTAGCCGACCCGGTCACCCTGGCCGTCGCAGTCCCCGAGCTGGGCGAGGGCATCCGGTTCGAGGACGATGTACGGGCTGCCCTGGATGCCGGCCGCGACCTCGTCGATCCAGTGGGCGTACTCGCTCTGCTCCACGCCGCCGCCGGAGTGGTTGCCGCAGTCGCGGCCGGGGATGGCGTAGACGGCGAGGATCGGCGTCGTGCCGTCGGCCACAGCGCGACCGGTGTAGTCGGCGACCGCCTCGCGCTCCGTCGTCGCGTCGTTCCAGTTGCCGACCCAGTACGCCTGCGGCGTGTGCGCGATCTTGGCCAGGAGGTCCTTGTCGGTGCCGCTCGCGGCCTGCCAGGCCTCGTACGACTGGTTCGTCACGTCCACGTAGAGCTCCGACGACGGCGGCGTCGGGTCGTCGGTGGGGTCCGGTGTGGGGTCGTCGGTGGGGTCCGGCGTCGGGTCCGGCTCGCCCACGTCACCCGTGCAGGCCACCCCGTCGAGCGTGAAGGCGCCGGGGACGGGGTTGCTGCCGGACCAGGTGCCGATGAAGCCGAAGCTCGCCGAGCCGTCCGCGACGAGGTTCGAGTTCCAGCCGACGCCCGAGGCCGTGACCGTGCTCCCGGACTGGGTGACCTCGGCGTTCCACGCCTGGGTCACCGACTGGCCGGAGGCGGCCGTCCACCCGAGCTCCCACGAGGAGATCGGGTCGCCGAGGTTGGTGACCGTGACGTCGGCCTGGAAGCCGCCCGACCACTCGTTGGTGACCCGGTAGTCGACCGAGCAGCCCTCGGCGGCCGCGGCGCTGGTGGCCGCCACCACGCCGACGGCGCCGGTGGTCACCAGGCCGGCTGTGGCGAGCAGTGCCGTCCAGCGGGTTCGTCGTCGTACCTGCGTCATGGCGGGCTCCGATCTGCGAAGGGAAGCGGGATCCCGGCCACGGTAGTGACGCAGGCCCACCGCGGTCAGCGGCCTAAACGGTTAGGACTGCCCGCCGGACCAGGAGTGCCGGCACGCGGAGAGGCCCGGGAGGACAGATCCTCCCGGGCTCTCTCAGGCCTCTCTCAGACCTCTCTCATGTCTCTCGGCGCTACACGAGGTCGCGGACCGCCGCGTACTGCTCGCGCACCACCGGACGGGGGTCGGCCTCGAGCGTCGCCGTGACCGACGTCGACCACGAGGGCGCCGCGGCGTCCGGGTCCGACGCGGCGGCGAGGACCCACGCCGCCTGCCGTGCGGCGCCGTCGGCCACGTACTCGCCGGCAGCGGGGATCGAGATGGGCACCCCGAAGACCTGGGGCGCGATCTCCTGGACCGCCGGCGACTGCGCGGCGCCCCCGATGAGCATGACGCGCTCGACCGGGACTCCCTGGGCCCGCAGGGCGTCGAGGCCGTCGGCCAGCCCGCACAGCATCCCCTCGACGTAGGCGCGGGCGAGGTGCTCGCGGGTCGAGGTGGCCAGGCGCAGGCCGTGCAGTGTGCCGGTGGCGTCGGGGCGGTTCGGCGTGCGCTCGCCCTCGAGGTACGGCACCAGCACGAGGCCGTCGGCCCCGGGCGGCGCCGACAGGGCGAGGCGGGCGAGACCGTCGAAGTCGGTGTCGAGCACGGTGCGGGCGGCGTCGAGCACCCGCGCCGCGTTCAGCGTCACGGCGAGCATCAGGGCGTTGCCGGTGGCGTCGGCGAACCCGTTGATCGCGCCGGAGCCGTCGGCGGTGCGTCGCGGTGCGACGGCCGAGACGACGCCGGAGGTGCCGATCGAGATCGCGATGTCGCCCGGCCCCATGCCGAGTCCGAGCGAGGCGCCCGCGTTGTCGCCCGCGCCGGGGCCCAGCAGCGCGCCGCCCTCGACGGCGGACCCGGCCACGGACGGGTGGGCGACGCCGCCCGGCTCCGAGGGCGCCAGCACCCGCGGCAGGACGACGTCGTCACGGCCGAACCCGAGGGCGAGCAGGTCGCGGCGGTAGGCGCCGAGCGTCCCGGGGGCGCCGTCGTCGGCCGGTGCCTCGGCGTCGTAGTAGCCGGTCCCCGAGGCGTCGGAGCGGTCGGTGCACAGCGCCGTGAGGTCCGGACCGAGCGGCGACTCGCCCGCGGGGCCGTAGCCGGCGATGCGCCAGGTCAGCCAGTCGTGGGGGAGCGCGACGGCGGCGACGCGGGCCGCGTTGTCGGGCTCGGCGTCGCGCAGCCACCGCAGCTTGGTGATGGTCAGCGAGGCGACGAGGACGGACCCGGTGGCGTCCGCCCAGCGCTGGGCGCCGGTCTCGCGGTCACCCTCGCCGAGCTCGCGGATCAGGTCCTCGGCGGCGGGTGCGGAGCGGGTGTCGTTCCACAGCAGGGCGTCGCGGACGACGTTCCCCTCGGCGTCGAGGGCGACCAGGCCGTGCTGCTGGCCGCCGACGGCGATCGCGGCCACGTCGTCGAGCCCGCCTGCCGCGCGGGCCGCCTCGGTGAAGGCCGTCCACCAGTGGTCGGGGTGGATCTCCGTGCCGTCCGGGTGCTGTGCGGAGCCGGAACGCACCAGGGCGCCGGTCTCGGCGTCGCGCACGACGATCTTGCAGGACTGCGTGGAGGTGTCCACGCCTGCCACGAGGGGCATCTTCGCTCCTAGGTTGTTCCGACGACGAGCGTTGTGGGCGCGATTTCTGGGCCTGGAAGCCCGGCAAAGCCGGCATTCCGGGCCAGAAATCGCGCCCACAACATCACACAGGTGGTTCGGCTCAGCCGATGAGGTGCTCCAGCGCGAGCTGGTGCAGCCTCACCAGACCGTAGTCGCGCTCGGCCGTGGCGTCGACGTCGATGCCGTCCACGGACTCGTCGGCGAGGAACGCCTCGAACGACTCGCCCGCGCCCAGCGTCGACTCGCCCAGCTCGAAGATGCCGGCGTGCTCGAACGCCGCCTGGACCTTCGGGTCCTCGCGGTAGGCCTTCGCCTTGGCGGCGAGCATGTCGTAGGTGGCCATGTTGGCCTTGGCCGACTCCCACACGCCGTCGAGGTGCTCGGTGCGGCTCGGCTTGTAGTCGAAGTGCCGCGGGCCCTCGTAGCGGGGGCCGCCGTTCGGGAACCCGTTCTCCAGCAGGTCCACGGTGAAGAACGCGGACAGCAGGTCGCCGTGGCCGAACACGAGGTCCTGGTCGTAGCGCGGGCCGTGCTGGCCGTTGAGGTCGATGTGGAAAAGCTTGCCGCAGTACAGCGCCAGCGCGAGGCCGTGCGTGTAGTTGAGGCCCGCCATCTGCTCGTGCCCGGTCTCCGGGTTGAGGCCCACGATGTCGCCGTTGTCGAGCGTGTTGATCAGCGCGATGGCGTGCCCGATGGTGGGCAGGAAGATGTCGCCGCGGGGCTCGTTCGGCTTCGGCTCGAGGCCGATGCGCAGGTCGTAGCCCTTCGACTTGATGTAGGCGGCGACGGTGTCGATGCCCTCGGCGTAGCGGGCGTGCGCGGAGGCGAGGTCCTTCGAGTTGTCGTACTCGGTGCCCTCGCGGCCGCCCCACATGACGAACGTGGAGGCGCCCATCTCGGCGGCGTTGTCGACGCTGCGCAGCACCTTCTTGAGCCCGAAACGGCGCACGTCGCGGTTGTTCGAGGTGAACGCGCCGTCCTTGAAGATCGGGTGCGAGAACGTGTTGGTCGTGACCATCTCGCAGACCAGCCCGGACTCCTGGGCGGCCTTCTTCACGCTGTCGATGCCGGCCTGGCGGTCCGCCTCGGAGGCGCCGAAGGGGAAGACGTCGTTGTCGTGGTAGGTGAAACCCCACGCGCCGAGGTCCGCGAGCTTGCGGACCGACTCGGCCGGGTCCAGCTCGGGACGCGTCGCGGTGCCGAAGGGGTCGTTCGCCGGCCAGCCCACGGTCCACAGGCCGAACGAGTACTTGATGTCGCTCACGGGTTCTCCTCGTCGAGTTGGGTGCCGGGCGACGCCGCGGCGGTTTGTTGTACGGCTGAACTATTGCCGGTCGTTGGTCTAGAGTCAAGACGTGACCGCCGAGCCGACGACGACGCAGCGCACCACCGGTGCGCCCCCGGGCGGCAGCAGCGCCTCCCGCCAGCACACGCTGCGCGAGCGCAACCTCCGCCTCGTGGCCAAGGCGATCTACGACGCCGCCGCCGGGACGTCCGGACCGCCGGACGCCGTCCCACCGTCCCGCGCCGACGTCGCCGCCGCCACCGGGCTGACCCGCGCCACCGTCTCCACGCTCGTCGACCACCTCGTGGCCGCCCGCCTCATCACCGAGCTCCCGCCCGCCGCCGCCCAGCGCGCCGGGCGCCCCGCCGTGCCGCTCGTGCCGGCCGCGCGGACCGTCGTCGGCCTCGGGCTGGAGGTGAACGTCGACTACCTGGGCGTGCGTGCCCTCGACCTGGCCGGGCAGACCGTCGCCGACGTCGTCGAGCAGGGCGCCTTCCACGACTCCGAGCCCGCGACGGTGCTCGGCCGGCTCGGCACGCTCGCGGCCGAGGTCGTCGAGCTGCTCCAGTCCGACGGCATGCGGGTCGCCGGTGCCCGGCTCGCGCTGCCCGGCCTCGTCGACGTCCGGACCGGTGAGCTCGAGGTCGCACCCAACCTCGGGTGGTCGTCGCTCGACCCCGTGCCGCTCCTGAGCCTCGCAAGCCTCCCCGTGCACGTCGCCAACGAGGCCAAGCTCGCCGCGCTCGCCGAGCTCGCCGGCGAGGTGCCCGACTCGTTCCTCTACGTCTCCGGCGACGTCGGCATCGGTGCCGGCATCGTCGTCGACCGCGGACTCTTCCTCGCCGAGCGGGGCTGGAACGGCGAGGTGGGCCACGTCGTCGTCGACCCCGCCGGTCCGCGCTGCTCCTGCGGCGCGCACGGCTGCCTCGAGCAGTACGCCGGCAAGGAGGCCGTCCTGCGCGCCGCCGGGCTGCCGCTCGACGCCCCGCTCCGGTCCCTCCTCGCCGCGCTCGAGGCCGACGACGACGCCGCACGCGCGGCGCTGCACCGCGCCGGCCGGGCGCTGGGGTCGGCGCTCGCGGACTTCGTGAACCTCACCGGGGTGTCCACCGTGGTCCTCGGCGGGGTCTACGCCGAGCTCGAGCCGTGGCTCCGCGACGACGTCGTCGCGGTGCTGCGCGAGCGGGTGCTGGCCTCGCCCTTCGCGGAGCCGGACGTGCGGGCCGCCCGGGCGGGTCAGCACGCCGCGCTGACCGGGGGAGCGCGCGAGGTGCTGCGCGAGGTCGTGGCCGACCCGGCGGCGTGGGTGTGACTCGCGAGAGCCGGCCGACGACGATGCGGGCCCCGTGCACGGCGAGTGCGCCGGGACGGCAGCCCACCGGACTGTCGTTGCCTCGGTGATGCCGCCATGCACGCTAGGCTGTGGGGCGACCCGGGCCGTGTGCCTCGTGCTCGGCGCCGGGTCACCATCGTCCGAGGACGCTGGGAGCGCCTGTAGCTCAGGGGATAGAGCACCGCTCTCCTAAAGCGGGTGTCGGCAGTTCGAATCTGCCCAGGCGCACAGGGTGTCAAGGTCACCGGCAGCCTTGGCGACGTGGCTCTCCCCGGGCCGCGACCGTGCTCGCGGTGATGCGCCGAAAGGTACGACGGCGTCTCGCCGTCGGCCTGAGGCCCACCGGCGTCGCCGCCGGGGAACCGGCGTGGCGACGCTGCGCCCGACTCGTCGGCGCGAGCACGCGTGGACACCCGCGCCGCGTCGTGGCCGAGGTGCAGGACAGCGAAGGAGTGCATGTGGCAAGACCAGGCCGACGCCGGTCCGGTGGAGCGCGCCCTGACGGCGGCGCTCAGCGGCGCCGTGCTCCCCGTCCTGCCGAGCGTGGCATCATCCCCGTGCTCGCCGACATCGCTCGCGACGTCGACAACGCGGTGAAGCGACCTCCCACCCGCCCCGTCGTCCGGACGAAGTTCCAGGTGGTGGCGCTGCTCGTGCGTGAGGAGCGGGCCCGCGTGAAGGCCGATGGTGCTCTGACCGCGGCGAAGCGGGACCAGGAGCTCAAGCGGCTCGACGGGGTGGCGACGATGCTGGCGAAGATCGCCGCGCGCGACACCTCGCTGCTCGAGCTGCTCGCGGACGATGCTCGGGTCTCCGACGCGGCGCGCGAGTACCGGGCCAGCGTGATGCGCGCCGGCGGGATCGAGCCCCCCGAGGAAGACCCGGAGCCGCCCGCCCCCGCCGCGCCGCCGCCCGGCGCCGAGAAGAGAGTGGTGCCCCAGTCGGCGATCTCGCAGCGGCTGGCCAACCCCTTCCTCGCACCGGACTTCGAGGCGGCGGCAGAGCGGGTCCCCGCGCGTCCCCGCCGGCTGGCCGGGTGGGAGCTGCTCGAACCCCTCTTCCGATCGTTCGAGAAGGCGTCTCCCGGCACGCCCTCCTGCATGGCGCTGCCCGACCCGGCCTCCGTACCGGTTCCCCACGGCCGCGCCCTGATGCCGCACCAGGCCCAGGTCGTCGCCGCGACGGCGCGCGGGCACCGCACGTTCCTGCTCGCGGACGAGCCCGGGCTCGGCAAGACCGCCCAGGCGCTCCTCGCGGCGCAGGCGGCGGACGCCTTCCCGCTGCTGGTCGTCGCGCCCAACGTGGTCAAGACGAACTGGGCCCACGAGGTCGAGCTGTGGACGCCGCTGCGGCGAGCGACGGTCGTCCACGGTGACGGTGATCGGGTCGACGCCTTCGCGGACGTCGTGATCGTGAACTACGACATCCTGAACCGGCACGTCGGGTGGCTCGGAGAGCTCGGCTTCCGCGGGATGGTCGTCGACGAGGCCCACTTCATCAAGAACAAGACCTCCCAGCGGTCGCAGCACGTCCTGGCGCTCTCCGAGCGGATTCGTGAGCGCACCGCCCGGCCGCTCCTGATGGCCCTCACCGGCACCCCGCTGATCAACGACGTCGAGGACTTCCGGGCGATCTGGCAGTTCCTCGGCTGGATCGACGACACGAAGCCGATCGGCGGGCTGATGGCTGCCCTGGAGGAGGCCGGCCTGACCCCGGCGGACCGGGGGTTCTACGCCTCGGCCCGGGCCACCGTCATCGACGAGGGCATCGTGCGTCGTCGGAAGGCCGACGTGGCGGCGGACATCCCCGCCCGTCGGGTGGCGGACCTGCCGGTCGAGCTCGAGGGCGCCGTCGGCCGCTCGGTCCGAGCGGCCGAGACCGCGCTCCAGCAGCGGCTCGTCGAGCGCTACCGGGCTGCCGTGGCCGCCCGCCCCGACGACGTCGCCGTGGAGGGCATCGACATCGAGCTCGCCCGGCGGGTCGCGGCGGCCGAGCTCAAGGACTCGAGCCCCCAGTCCCGCGGCGAGAACGTGTTCACGATGGTCCGCCGGATCGGCCAGGCCAAGGCCGGGCTGGCCGCCGACTACGCTGCGCAGCTGGCCCGCAACGTCGGCAAGGTGGTGTTCTTCGCCAAGCACGTCGACGTGATGGACCAGGCCGAGCAGACCTTCACCGACCGCGGCATCCGGTTTGCCTCGATCCGTGGCGACCAGACGCCCGCGGTGCGCGAGAAGAACGTCGCGGCGTTCACGGGCGACCCCGACGTGTCGATCGCCGTGTGCTCCCTGATGGCCGCCGGCGTGGGGCTCAACCTCCAGGTCGCCTCCAACCTCGTGCTGGCGGAGCTGTCCTGGACCGACGCCGAGCAGACCCAGGCCATCGACCGGATCCACCGGATCGGCCAGGCCGAACCCGTCACCGCATGGCGGATCATCGCCGCGCAGACCATCGACTCCAAGATCGCCGAGCTGATCGACAGCAAGTCGGGGCTGGCCGCCCGGGCGCTGGACGGGGCGGCGGACGAGGACATCCCGTCGTCCACGGACGTCCAGCTCGAAGCGCTGGTCGGGCTGCTCACCGACGCGCTCGCCGCGGGCGTGGACTGAGCCCCCGGGCCACCACCGGGCGCTCTCACGCGGGCCACGGCGGCGAGGGCGGGGGGCGCGCACGGTCGCCGTACGCTGCACCCATGCCGCTCTCCGCCGTCGAACCACGCCTCGACTCACCCGACCCGAAGGCGCAGTTCGTCGCCTACCTCGACTACTACCGCGCCGCCGTCGAGCGAAAGCTCGACGGGCTCACCGGGGCCGAGCTGCGCACCAGCAGGCTGCCGTCCGGCTGGACCCCGCTGGAGCTGTTGATCCACCTGGTCCACATGGAGCGCCGCTGGTTCGTGTGGGGCTTCCTCGGCGAGCAGGTCCCCGACCCGTGGGGCGACCACGCCGGTGGCATCCCTGACGGTCCCTGGCAGGTGCCCGACGACGTCACGCGCGACGAGCTGGTCGCCGCGCTGCACGCGGGCGGCGAGCGCACGCGGAAGATCCTCACCGGGCACGACCTCACCGCACGGGGCGCCGTCGGGGGCCGGTTCGACGACGACCCCCCGACGCTGAGCTGGATCTGCTTCCACGTGCTCCAGGAGTACGCGCGGCACGCCGGGCACCTCGACGTCGCGCGCGAGCTGCACGACGGCGCCACGGGCGAGTAGTCGGGCAGCGGCAGCAGGTCAGCGGGCGGGCGCGCCCCGGACGATCGAACGGATGGTCTCGACAGGGAGCTTGGGCTTGCGGTGCTCGTCCGTGAGCCCGTTGGCCTCCTGCAACGTGTCCGTGAGCTGGGTGTAGCAGACGCCGGCCAGGACGGGGCTCGCGTAGAGGGCGTCGAACAGCGCACGCACGCGTGCCTCGAAGTCCTCGGGCGAGCTCGCCACCGAGTAGCCCCACGTGTCGATGTCCGCGTCCGGCGCCCAGGTGACGCCGCCGAACTCCGTGACCATCACCGGCTTGCCCTCGGCCGCGCAGGGCAGCAGCGTGACGCGCCTCCCGGCCGGGCCGACGGACCCGGGCAGCGCGTCCAGGGCCTCGCGGGTCGCGTACCGCGGCTCGAGCACCGCTCGTTCGGCGGCGTAGTCGTGGAGCGTGAGCAGGTCGGACTCGGTGTGCTCCCAGCCGTCGTTGGAGATGACGGGTCGGGTCGGGTCGAGGGCCTTGGTCAGGTGGTAGAGCGCGCGGGTGAGGTGCTGCTGCGCCGGGTCGTGCGCGATGTGCTGCACGCCCCAGCTCTCGTTGACGGGCACCCACGTGACGATGCAGGGGTGCGACCGGTCGCGCAGCACCAGGTCGGTCCACTCGCGCACGGTGCGCTCGACCGCCCGCGGCGTGAAGGCGAACGGGGCGGCGACCTCGCCCCAGACGAGGAGGCCGAGCCGGTCCGCCCAGTAGAGGAACCGCGGGTCCTCGGCCTTCTGGTGCACGCGGGCCGCGTTGAACCCGAGGTCCTTGATGAGCTGCACCTCGTCACGGAGCGCCTGCGCGCTCGGGGCCGCGAGGTGCGACTCCGGCCAGTACCCCTGCTCGAGCACGGACCGCACGTAGTACGGCCGGTCGTTGAGCAGGAACTTCCCGTCCGCCTCCCCGGTCGAGCGCAGCCCGAGGTAGGAGGTGACGTCGTCGAGCAGCGCGCCGTCGGGGCCCGTGACGGTCACCCGGGCGTCGAGCAGGGTGGGTCGTTCGGGGCTCCAGAGCAGCTCCTCGTACGCCTGGCCGTTGGCCTGCCGGTGCAGCGGGACCGTGAGCGAGACCTCGGCGTCGTCGATCCGGATCTCCTGGCGGGCGAGCGTCTCCTCGCCGGCGTTGATCTCCACGGTGAGCCGGGTGCCCCGCTCCGGACGGTGCGCGAGGAGCGCGCCGAGCTCGACGGCGCCGGCCGGCACGTCGGGGCGCCAGTCGAGGCGGACGACGGCGGTACGCGGCACGGCCTCGAGCCATACCGGCTGCCAGATGCCGGTGGTGCGGTGGTACCAGATGCTGTGCGGTTCGTCGCGCCAGTCCTGCTTGCCGCGGGGCTGCGTCACGTCGCGGGGGTCGTCGTACGCCCGGACCACGAGCGTGAACGCGCCCCGCTGCACGATCTCGGCAGGCACCTCGAGGGTGAACGGGGTCTGCCCGCCGGTGTGGGTGCCGAGCAGGTGGCCGTCGGCCCACACCTGCGCGTCGTGGTCGACGGCGCCGAAGTGGATCACCAGAGCGTCGCCCTGCGTGCCGAGACCGGCGGTGGCGACGTCGTCGGCGGTGACGGTGCGCCGGTACCAGACGACGTCGTAGGGGCTGGTGTCGCCGATCCCGGACAGCGGCGACTCGGGCGGGTACGGCACCTGGATACGGCGGGGGAGCGCGGTGCCGCCGGCTCGGCGTGCGGGGGCGTCGTCGTCGCCGATCGCGAACTCCCACTCGCCCGACAGGTCGTGCCATCGGGGTCGTGCGAGCTGGGGTCGTGGGTAGGTGCCGTCGTCGGTGCTCGTCGTCGAGGTCTCACGCATGGCAAGAGCATGGACCATGAATACAGCGCTGTAAAGCGCCGTCAGGCGCCCGGGGCCGACTCCCGCACCTGCAAGGTGTGCGGGACCACCCGGTGCCGGCCCACGCCGGTGGTGCCCTGCATCCGCTCCAGCAGGAGCTCGAACGCCACGCGGGCGAGCTCGTGCTTGTCCGGGGCCAGCGACGTCAGCGGCGGCCAGGCCCACTGCGCCATCGCGGAGTCGTCCCACCCGACGAGCGCGACGTCCCCGGGCACCTCGCGGCCGTGGCGGCGCAGCGCGGTGAGCGCCCCGATCGCGAAGCGGTCGTCGCGGCACACGAGGGCGTCGAACCGGAGTCCTCGCGACAGGGCGTCGTCCACGGCCACGGCGGCGGCGTCCGAGCCGAACCCGGAGGTGGTGAGCACCAGGCCCGGGTCGAGGGGCACGCCCGCGCCCACGAGCGCCTCCTGGTAGCCGAGCAGGCGGCGGCTGTTCGTCGCCGTGATGTCGCCCTCCACCAGCCCCAGGAAGCCGATCCGGGTGCGCCCCGCGGCGAGCAGGTGGGACGTGGCGTCCGCGGCCCCGCGCACGTTGTCCACCATGACGTGGTCCGTGGTCACCGGGGCCTCGACCTCGCCGAGCAGCACGAGGGGCAGATCCTGGTGGAACCGTGCGATGTCGAGCGTGGCGATGCGCAGCGGCTGGAAGATGACCCCGTCGACGAGCCCGGCGTCCCGGTCGCGCAGCACGGCCCGCTCGGCCGTCTCGTCGCCCAGCGTCTGCTCGATGATGACGCGGTAGCCGTGGTCGCTCGCGACCTCGGCGACGTGCCGGGCGACCTCGGCGAAGTACGGGTGGTCGATCTCGGGCATGGCCAGGGCGATCATGCCCGTCCTGCCGGTCGCCAGCCGGCGTGCGGTGAGGTTCGGCTTGTAGCCGAGCTCGTCGATGGCCGCCTGCACCCGGGCCCGCGTCGCCGGCTGCACGTGGGCGTAGCCGTTGACCACGTTGGACACCGTCTTCATCGAGACGTTGGCCCGCTCGGCCACGTCGACCAGCCGTACCCGTGCCATGCCGCCTCCCTCGCCCGCCGCCGCTGCCCGCTCGTTGTCGTGATCGTAGTGCCCGCGGGGCCGCCGTCGGGGGCGGGGGTCGACAACCTGCGTTACAGCGCTGTACATTCGTCGCCAGCGCGCAGAGCGCAGGCGTTTTCGACGAGGAGGACGACACTCATGACGAACCACACCGGGCGCGGACGCACCGTCCGCGCCGCAGCCCTCGCCGCCACCGGAGCACTCGCCCTGGCTGCGTGCTCCGGCGGCGGCGACACCCCGGGCCAGCAGCAGGCAGCCGAGTTCACCGGCACCTACGACGGCCCCGAGGTCACGCTCAGCTACTGGAACGGCTTCACCGGCGGCGACGGCCCGTTCATGCAGAGCATGGTGGACGAGTTCAACGCCGAGCACGACAACATCACCGTCGAGTCGAACACGATCGAGTGGGCGGAGTTCTACCAGAAGCTGCCCGCCGCGGTGACCGCCGGCGAGGGTCCGGACGTCGGTGTCATGCACATCGAGCAGCTCTCGTCGAACGCCGTGCGCCAGGTGATCGACCCCGTCGACCCGCTCCTGGAGGGCATCGGGCTGACGGCCGACGACTTCACGCAGGAGATCTGGGACGCCACCGAGTACGAGGGGCAGCACTACGGCGTCCCGCTCGACGTCCACTCGCTCGCGATGTACTACAACACCGAGCACTTCGAGGAGGCCGGGATCACCGAGCCGCCGACGGACGCCGAGTCGTTCGGCGCCGCGCTCGACGCGCTGCAGGAGGCCGGTCACGAGCACCCGTTCTGGATGCCCGCCCGGTGGCCCGCCCACCTCATGTTCCTCTCGGGAGTCTGGCAGGGCGGCGGCGAGCCGTACGCCGCCGACGGCGCCAGCGCCACCTTCGACTCCGCCGAGGGCGTCGAGACCCTCGAGTGGATGCGGTCGATGGTCGACGACGGGTACAGCCCGGCCAGCGTCGACGCCGACGCCCAGTACGTCGCGTTCAAGAACGGCGAGACCTCGATCACGTTCGACGGCATCTGGCAGATCAACGACCTGGAGGAGTCGGGCCTGCCGTACGCGGCCGTGCCCGTCCCCGCGCTCCTCGGGGAGCAGGCGACCTGGGCGAGCTCGCACCAGTTCTTCCTGCCGCACCAGAACGACCCGGACGAGGACAAGGTCGCCGCCGCCCAGGTGTTCGTCGCGTGGATGAGCGAGCACTCGGGGGAGTGGGCCGGCGCCGGCATGATCCCCGCCCGGGAGTCCGTGCGGACCAGCGGCGTGCTCGACGGCACGGTGCAGGAGCCCATCGCCGACGCGATCGACACCATGCGGTTCCTCCCGCCGGTCCCCGGCCTCGGGACGATCCAGGCCGAGACCCTCGAGGTCGCGGTGGCCGACGGCGTGCTCGGTGACCGCGCGCCCGACGTCGCCCTCACCGAGGAGGCCGAGCGCGCCACCGCGCTGATGGAAGAGAACCTGGCCAGGTTCGGAGGCTGACGCATGACCGCCACCCTTCCGACGGACGCCCTCGCCACGGCGAGGGCGTCCGCCCGGGGCGCTCGCCGCCGCCGGAGTCCGATCGACCCGGCCCCGGCCACGCCCTGGCTGTTCCTCGCACCCTTCCTCCTGCTGTTCGGGACGTTCGTCCTGCTCCCCGCGGCGCTCGGGGTGTGGATCTCCCTGCACGACTGGGACTACACGTTCCCGAACCACCCGTTCGTCGGGCTCGAGAACTACCAGGCCCTGATCGACCCGTCGTCCACGGCGAGCGGGCCGTTCTGGGAGTCGATGCGCGCGACCGGCATCTTCACGCTGGCCAGCGTCCCGCTGCTGCTGGTGATCCCGCTGCTCGTCGCGATGATGATGAACGCGCGGTTCCCCGGGCGGAACTTCCTGCGGGCCGTCTACTTCGCGCCGTTCGTGCTCGGCGTCGCCGTCGTCTCCGTCCTGTGGCGGTACCTGCTCGACACCAACATCGGGCTGGTCAACCACTACCTCGGCCTCGTCGGGCTGCCCGACGCCACGGCGTGGCTGACGTCCCTGCCCTGGGCCTGGGTCGCGCTGGTGGGCGTCACCGTGTGGTGGACCCTCGGCTTCAACGCCGTCATCTACCTGGCGGCGCTGCAGGACATCCCCGCCGAGCTCTACGAGGCGGCGCACGTCGACGGCGCGAGCGCCTGGCAACGTTTCTGGGCGGTGACCTTCCCTGGGCTCAAGCCGGTGCTGATGTTCGTCGTCGTCAACACGCTGATCCTCTCCGCCAACATGTTCGGCCAGTCCTACCTGATGACCGAGGGCGGACCCGGCCGGAGCACCCGTACCGCGATCTACCTCATCGCCGACACGGGCCTCAGCTCGTTCCAGATGGGCAGCGCGGCAGCCATGAGCTACATCCTGACCGTCTGCCTGATGATCCTCAGCGCCGCGATCTTCTGGCTCTTCCGGGACAAGGACGCCCGCCGCACAGGAAAGAAGGTGCGCCGATGACCGCCGCTCCTCCCACCGCACCCGTCCCCGACCGCACCGTGCGGGTCGCCGGCCACCGCGCCGGCAGCGTCGTCCGACGGCGGGTCGCCCGCTACGTGGCGCTCTACGCCCTCGCGCTCGTCTTCGTCAGCCCGCTGCTGTACATGCTGGTGACGTCGTTCAAGACGCGGGCCGACGCCACCGGCGTCACGCCGAGCTGGATCCCGGACCCGTTCACCACGCAGGCGTTCCAGACGCTCTTCTCCGCGTCGGACACCCCCGTGCTGACCTGGTTCGCGAACTCGATGATCGCGGCCACGGCCAACGCCGTGCTCGTCGTGGCGACGGCGTCGATGGCGGCCTACCCGCTGGCGCGCATGCAGTTCCGCGGCAAGGGCATCGTCTTCGGGCTGGTGGTGGCCATGCTGCTGGTGCCCGGCGTCATCCTCGTCATCCCGAACTACCTCATCGTGTCCGAGATCGGCTGGCTGAACTCCCTGCTCGCGATCATCGTGCCGACGGCGGCCTCCGCGTTCGGCGTCTTCTTCATGCGACAGTTCTTCGTCAACCTGCCCGTCGAGCTCGAGGAGGCGGCGCTGCTCGACGGCGCCAACCGCTGGGAGGTGTTCGTCAAGATCGTCCTGCCCCTGGCGCGACCGGCCATGGCGACGCTCGCCCTGCTGGCGTTCCTCACCAACTGGAACGACTTCCTGTGGCCCGTGTACGTCCTGTTCAGCCCTGAGACGCGCACCCTGCCCGCGGGCCTGGCGACCCTGCAGGGCGCCAACCAGGTGCGGTACGACCTGCTGATGGCCGGCGCCGTGATCGCGAGCGTGCCCGTCATGGTGCTGTTCTCGTTCCTGCAGCGCTTCATCATCGAGGGGGTCTCGCGGTCGGGGCTCAAGGGGTGACGGCCGGTGCGCGGCGGCCGTCCCGGTCGGTCGGGCGGCCCGGGGCCCGGCGCGGGGCGGCGTGCGGGGCGCTGGTGAGCGCCGTCGTCGTGGGCCTGGCGGCCTGCAGCGGCGGCGCACCGGGCGCCGAGGGCGCCGCCGACGACAGCGGTTCCGCAGCCGCGCCCTGGCGTCCCGAGCCGCTGATCTCCCAGGACTTCCCGGACCCTGACGTGCTCGTCACCGACGACGGGTACGTCGCGTACGCCACCAACGGGCCCCACACCAACGTGCGCGTCGCGACGTCGGACGACCTCGTGACGTGGGAGCAGCACGACGACGCCATGCCGGACCTCCCGCGCTGGGTGATCCCCGGCAGGACCTGGGCTCCGGAGGTCACCCGGGCCGACGACGGCACGTACGTCCTCTACTTCACCGCGGCGAGCGCCGAGCACGGCGTCCAGTGCCTCGGTGCGGCGACGTCGGACGACCCCCTGGGGCCGTTCGAAGCCGTCGGCGACGGCATGCTCGTCTGCCCGGAGGCCGAGGGCGGTGCGATCGACGCCGCGACCTTCGAGGACGGCGGCACCACCTACCTGCTGTGGAAGAACGACGGCAACTGCTGCGGGCACGACACCTGGATCCAGGCCGCCCCGCTCACGGCGGACGGGCTGTCGCTCGCGGGCGACCCTGTCCGCCTGTTCCGCCAGGACCAGGCGTGGGAGGGCGACCTCGTGGAGGCGCCGACGGTCGTGCGCCGCGACGGGACCTACCACGCGTTGTACTCGGCGAGCTTCTACGGCGACGACACCTACGCCGTCGGGCACGCGACCGCGCCGTCGCTGACGGGGCCGTGGACCAAGGACCCGGAGCCGTTGCTCTCGACGGTGGGATCCGGAGGGATGTACCGGGGGCCGGGCGGGCAGGACGTGGTCCCGACGCCGGACGGGGAGATGTTCCTGTTCCACGCGTGGGACGGGGCGTACGTCGAGCGGGAGCTGTACGGGGTGCCGCTGGTGTGGGAGGCCGGCCGGCCGGTCCTCGAGCTCCCCACGCCGCCGAGGTAGTGGCGCCCGCCGCGAGGTAGTAGCGCCCGCCGCGAGGTAGTGCCGGGCGCGCCGAGGTAGTGGCGCCCGCCGCGAGGTAGTACTACCTCGGCCGAGGTAGTACTACCTCGGCGGGGCCGCTACTACCTCGTCAGTCGGCCTCGGCGTGGGCGATGTGGTCGAGCTGGCGCCACACCAGCGCGAGGGTGAGCCCGGCGCCGACGAACGCGAACCAGAACGGCGCCGTGATGCCCCACAGGTCGGTCAGGACGCCGCCGAGGGCGTTGCCGACGACGATCCCGCCGAACAGCCCGATGAGGTACACGGACCCGACCCGGCCCTGGTATTCCGTCGGGACGGCCCGCTGGCGCACCGTGTTCGACACCGTCCCCCACACGAAGGTGTAGACGCCGAACACGAACACCGTGGCCATCGCGACCCAGGCCGACGTGGTCAGCGCGAGCACGAGGTGGAACGCCACCTCCATCGACAGGACCGTCTTCATCAGGGTCGCCAGGGAGAACCGCCGCTCGAGGCGCCCGTAGACCAGCGTCCCGAGCACCCCGCCGACGCCGGTGGCGGTGATCAGCAGGCCGTACCCGACCGGGCCCATCTGCAGCCGGTCGAGCGAGTACAGCACCAGGACGCCCCAGGGGGCGGCCCACGTGGCGTTGAACGAGAAGATGACCAGGGCGAGCGTCCGCACCGGGGGGTGGGTCCAGAGCCAGCGCAGCCCGTCGCGGATCTCCCGGCGCGCCGGGGCCGGGGTGGCCGGGCGGGGCACCGGGGGCAGCGAGATACGGCTGATGAGCAGGATCGCCAGCAGCACGCACACGACCTGGACCAGGAACGGCCAGGCCATCCCGAGGGCGAAGAGGAACGCCCCGACCGGCGGCCCGGCGAGCTGGTTGCCGGTGAGGAACCCGGCCTGGAGCCGTGCGTTGCCCGTGCCGAGGTCGCGCTTGTCCACCAGCATCGGCAGCAGCGTCTGGGAGGTGGTGTCGGCGAACACCTCCGCGACCCCCATGAGCAGCATCGCGGCGAGCACGACGACGACGTTCGCGGCGCCGGTGACGATCGCGGCGCACAGCACGGCGACGACGACGGCGCGCAGCGCGTTCGCGACGATGACGATCCGCCGGCGGTCGACCCGGTCGGCCAGCGCCCCCGCCCACAGCCCGAAGAGGAGCCACGGCAGCCGTTGCAGCATCGCGGCCAGCGCGACCAGCGTGGCGGAGTCGGTCTGGGACGCGACGAGGAGCGGCCCGGCGGCCAGCGCGATGCCGTCGCCGATGTTGCTGGTCCAGCTCGAGGCGAGCATCCACCGGAACGGGACACCCATCCGGGCGGGAACGATGGCCTCGAGCACTCTCCTCACCGCTGGAGCGTAGGCGGACCGCGCCGCATGCGGCCACCTCGGTGCCGAACGTCGACGGACGTCACAGCCGTGGGAGCGTTCTCGCAGGAAGGCCTACGGAAGGTGCCCGGAGTATTGACTGGTCAGCCGCGCGCGGGGCAGACTGCCTGGTGGCAGCGCGCATCGCCCGCCCCCTGCGCGGTGCGCGCTGTCCTTGACCGGTCTGCCGGTCGGACGCCTCCTCGGACCCCCCGCCGAGGGGGCGTCGACGATTCCCCTCCCGGAGGATCCACGGTCGATCCATGGACGATCCCGGTCGACTCGGCGTGCCCGGCGCCGTCGCCACGGCGAGCCGGTCTACCGTGCTGGCGTGAGAGTCCTCCGCCGATCCACAGCCGCGGCCGCGGCCGAGCCCTCGGTCGAGCCGCAGGACGACAGTGCGCGCCGACCCTTCGGTCGCGACGACGCCCGCGAGCGCCCCGACGGGAGCGCCCCGGACGCGGGCCCCGACCACCCGAGTACCGACGGCGCCGCCCCGGCCGGCTCCGAGGCGCCCGGTGGTCGCGCGGGCCATACCCCGGGCGGCGCGACCACGACGACCCCGCTGGTCGACGCGGTCCGCCGCTGGCGCGCCGGCCTGGCCGAGATGGTGGGCGGCTCCACCCTGACGGACGTCGGGATGCTGGGTGAGGCCGTGGTCGACCTCTCGGCCGCGCACCCGTCGGGCGTCGCCCAGCTCTTCGCCGGCCGCTCCACCCGGTTGTCCAACCTGGTGCGCGAGCCGGGAACCTTCCCCCGGGCACGGCGCCACGCGCGCGCCGTCGTCGTGCGCTCCGCGGAGCACGCCGCCCAGTACGGGCTGGCCCCGACCTCGCTGGCGATCGGCGTGGCCTCCTGGACCGAGCCGGTCGAGGTGGGCGAGACAGCGCAGGACCGCCACCGCGACCTCACCGCGCTCGCCGAGGTGGCCAGCGGCGCCAGCGCGGCCTCGCCCGCGCCCGCCGGGCCGGACTCCGCCGCCTCGCCCGACGACATCGGCTCCGCCTCCGCCGCGTCCCCGGCGGAGCTCGCCCGGGCCGCGCGGGCGGTCGCCGACCACGCGGCGACCGACTCGGCGCCCGCCGTGACGACGTCGATCCCCGTGGTGAGCGTGGCACGGCGGCAGAGCCGCCCGGCCCGCCGCCCGACGCCGCCCGACGAGGTCACGCCCGGCACGCGGACGGTCCACGTGCCGATCCTGCTGCGGCCGGTGACCCTGGCCCCGCGGGGCGACGGCGAGACGGACTACGACCTGACGCTGGGGCCGACGGCGGAGATCAACCCGGTCCTGGCGCGCACCCTGCGCGCCCGGGGCGTCCGGGAGGACCTGGCCGCGCTCGCCCAGGCGTCCTTCACCGCCGCGGGCTTCGACCCCGACGACGTGCTCGACCGGGTCGCCGCGCTCGGCGCCGAGCACCTGGCCGACTTCCGCTGGGAGAAGCGGGTCCTGGTCGGCACCTTCGTGCACCCCGGCCAGGCCCTCGTCGACGACCTGGACGAGGTCGCCCCGGCGCTCGGCCGGCACGAGCTGGTGGCGGCGCTCGCGGGCGCGGACCAGGCGGTGGCGCGCGTGTCGACGGCAGAGCTGCCCGCGCCCCGCCGGGGCGACGCGGACCCGGCCCGCGAGCGCGGCGTCGGCGACCTGGACCCGTACCAGCGCCACGTGGTGGACGTCCTGGGCACCGGGCAGCACTTCTTCGTCGACGCGCCGCTCGGTGCGGACGTCGCCGGGACGTTGGCCGCCGTGGTCACCGAGGCGGCCGCCGCCGGGCGGTCGGTGCTGTACGTGACCGGTCATCGCCGTGCCGCCGACCGGCTGGCGCAGCGCCTCGACGAGCTCGGGCTGGACGGTCTCTCGCTCGACGTCACCCCACGCCAGACCTGGCGCGAGGACATGGCCGAGCGGCTGCTCTCCGCGATGGCCACGGAGCCGGAGGCCGTGGACGCCTCGGCCGCGGCGCAGGTGCGCGACGCCCTGATCGGCGCGCGTGCACAGCTCACGGGCTACATCGACGCCTTGCACGCCCGCCGGGAGCCGTGGGGGGTCTCCGCCTACGACGCGCTGCAGGAGCTGGCGCGCCTCACCTCGGAGCGCCCCGCACCGTCGACGTCGGTGCGCCTGGACGCGCGCACGGCCGTGGCCCTCGACGGGGACGCCCGACGGCGGTTCGCGGCAGAGCTGGAGCGCGCGGCCGCGCTCGGCGCGTTCACCCTCCGGCCGTCCTCGACGGCGTGGTTCGGCGCGCACCTGACCAGCATGGACGAGGCGCGTGACGCCCTGGCACGCGTGCGGCGGCTGAAGGAGGCCACGCTGCCGCAGCTGCGCCGTCAGATCGCGTACACGGGTGAGGTGACGGGCCTGGAGGCGCCCGCCACGATCAACGAGTGGGGCACGCAGCTCGCGATGCTCTCCGGGATGCGCAGCACGCTGGACGTGTTCCACCCGATGGTGTTCGAGCGCACCGCGACGGACCTGGTGCAGGCGACGGCGACGCGCCGGTGGCGCACCGAGCACGGCGTCGAGATGGGCTGGTTCACGCGCCGGCGGCTGCGCAAGCGGGCCCGCGACATGGTGCGACCGGGCGTGCGGGTGCCGCACCTGCACACGGCGCTCATCGAGGTGGCCGAGCAGCGCGACGTGTGGGCCGAGCACTCGCCCCGGGGCGGGTGGCCGACCCTTCCCGAGGGGCTGGCCACCATCGAGGACACCTACGAGGCGGTGCGCATCGACCTCACCGCGCTCGAGCCCGTGCTGGGCCCGACGGTGCACGGTGCCCGGCTGCTCGACCTGGACCTGGACGCGCTCGCCGAGCGGTTGCACCAGCTCGCCCAGGACCCGCAGGCCCTGGAGACGCTGCCCGAGCGCACCAACCTTCTCCGGCGGGCCCGGGAGGCCGGCCTGGGGGAGCTGGTGGACGAGCTCACCTCGCGCCGGGTCGACGCCGGCCAGGTGGCCGCCGAGCTGGACCTCGCGTGGTGGACCAGCGTGTTCGAGCAGATCCTCGGCGGCGACCAGACCCTCGCGGGCCAGGACGGCGCCGGGCTGGACGCGCTGGCGCGCCGGTTCCGCGACCTGGACGCACGGCACCTCGCCGCGCTCTCGCAGCCGGCGCGGGTGGCAGCCCGCGCGCACCTCGGGACGGCGATGCGCGAGGACCGTGCCGGGTCCGAGGCGCTGTTCGCCGAGCTCATCGAGGGCCGGATGACCTCCCTGCGCGACCTCGTCGAGAGCTACGGCGACGTGGCGCGGCGGCTGCGACCCGTGGTCCTGGCGACGCCCACGCTGGTGCCGCACCTGCTGCCCACGCACCGCACGGTCGACCTGGTGGTGCTCGACGCCGTCCAGCACGTCCCGATCGAGGTCGTCGTCACCTGCCTGGCCCGCGGCCGGCAGGTCGTCGTCGTCGGTGACCCCCGCACGGCGTCGGGCACGAGCGTGCGCGAGCTGTCGCAGCTGCTGCCCACGGTGACCCTGCAGCCCCGCGAGAACCGCCGCGACCCGGAGCTCACGCGGCTGCTCGCGGCGCACGGCTACGAGGGCCTGCTGCGGCCCGCCCCGCTGCCGCGGCCGGAGGCGCTCGTCCAGCTCGACGTGGTGGACGGCACGGGCATGCCGGACCCGACCTCCGGGGCCGTCGAGAGCACGCGGGCCGAGGTGGACCGCGTCGTCGAGGTGTCCATCGAGCACGCCCTGACCCGGCCCGAGGAGACCCTGGGCATCGTCACGGTCACCGCCGCGCACGCGGACCGGATCCGCGAGGCGCTGCTGGCCGAGGTGCGCGCCAACCCGGCGCTCGCCCCGTTCTTCTCCGGACGGCGCGCCGAGCCCGTGGTCGTCGCCGACATCACGGGGGTGGCCGGGCTCTCGCGCGACACGATCCTGCTCTCGCTCGGCTTCGGCCGGACACCCCACGGGCGCGTGCTGCACCGGTTCGGCGTCCTCGGGGACGACGGCGGGGCGGCGATGCTGCTGGGCGCGCTCGGTGCGACGCGGCGTCGCCTGCACGTGGTGTCCTGCTTCCCGGCGGACGCCCTCGACCCGGACCGTCTGCGGGGCGCCGGACCGCGGCTGCTGCGCGACGTGCTCGAGCTGGCCGAGCGACGCTCGGGCGTCGCGGACCAGGTGGAGCTGGGCAACGGGATCGACGCGGGCCGCGTGCCGGACCGCCTCCTGATGGACCTGGGCGAACGGCTGTGGCGGCTGGGCTACCTCGTCGAGACCGACTACGGCACCGGCGACGGCGACCGGATCCCGCTGGTGGTGGGCCACCCGGACCTGCCGGGCGAGCTGCTGGTGGCGGTGCTCACCGACGACGCCGAGTACGTGGCCGAGCCGTCCGTGCGGGTCCGTGACCGGCAGCTGGCCCAGCGTCTCGAGGGCCTCGGCTGGACCGTCGCGCAGGTGTGGTCGGCGGCGGCGTTCCTGGACCCGGAGGGCGAGGCGGACCGCGTGCGCCGGCTGGTGCAGCAGGTCCGTGACGACCGGGTCGGGACCCCCGGCGGCGTGCCGGTGCCGCCCGAGGTCGTGGTGCCGGTGCTGGCCGACGACGAGCCGGACGAGGTCGTCAAGGACCCGCGGGAGACAATGGGGCCGTGACGCCCTCCGAGGAGACCCCGCACAGCGACACGACGGCCCCCGCGAGCCCGGGGACACCGGACCGGCCGGACACGCCCCGAGCGGGTCGGCGCGGTCCGCGGCGCGCCGTGCGCCGGGGCAGCGAGCGCGAGACCGTGTGGGGGGCCACCACCGACGACGAAGGTGGCCACGACTCGAACGACGAGCGACTGCGCCGGGACGTGCCGCCGCACTGGTGACCCGTCCCGGCGCGGGCCAGGTCAGGGTCGGCGGGCCTGCACGGCGAGCAGGTCGCGGATCTCGGTGAGCAGGGCGAGGTCCGCCTCCGGCTCCTCGGCGACCTCGTCCTCGACCCGGCGGCGGCGTTCGGCGAGCTTGTTCATCGGCATGACGACCAGGAAGTAGAGCGCCACGGCGACCAGCAGGAAGTTCAGCACGGCCTGCAGGAAGATGCCGATGCTGAACAGCGCGCCGTTGACCTCGAACGACCACACCCCGGAGATGTCGGGCTGGCCGAACACCGCCGCGATGAGCGGGTTGAGCAGGCCGTCCATGAGGCCGGTGACGACGCCGGCGAACGCGGCCCCGATGGCGAGCCCGACGGCGAGGTCGACGACGTTGCCCCGCAGGATGAAGGTCTTGAATCCGGCCAGCATGCTTGGTGTGTCCTCCCGAGGTGGGGGAGCGCGTGTCGCTCCCGCCGGACCAGGGTACGAGCACGCTCACGGGACGAGCACGGCGGCGACGGCGCCCCACCCGGCCGCGGCCGACACAGCGGCCGCCTCGTCCGGATCCACCGCCACCAGCGTCACGGCGGCGTCCGCGGTGGCGGGTGCCGCCGAGCCGAGCAGGCCGCCCGCGCCCGGTGCGCCGTCGTCGGCGGGGAGCCGCGGCAGGACGAGCGCCCGCCGCGCGAGGCGGTCGGCGGCGTCGTCGGTGCCGAGCAGGTCGACCCGGTCGCCGGGGCGCAGCCACGCGGCCTCGGCCAGCCGCACGCCGACGACGACCGTGCCCTCGGGCGCCCGGTCGGCCAGGCCGCCGCCCGGGACCAGGTCGGCGTGCACGGGGATGCCGGGGGCGAGGTCGACGGCGGGGGAGCGGCCGACGGCGTCGGCCGGGTCGGTCAGCAGGCCGTCGGGCGCGAGCTCGGCCGCCACCGTGGCCGTGGCGAGGTCGGTCGCGCGCAAGGGCTCGCCCGCCGGCACCTCCCGGGCGGTGACGACCACCTCGCGGGTGGGCGGCGCCTCGGGCCGCACCGCGTGGACGGTCGCGCCGGCCGCCAGGCCGCAGCACAGGGCGGCGACGACGAACCGGCCGCGCCAGGCGAGGGTACGCGCGAGACGAGCCAGGCGGGAGGTGGTGGAGGGCTCCATGCCGGGCACGCTAGGGCCGGCGAGCCGGCAGCCGCGGCGCCGTGGCGCTCGTCGGTGGACGACCTCGGCCGGGGGTGGCCTCGGCCGGCCGGGTCAGGCGGAGGCGGCCTTCGACGAGCTCGAGCCGGACCCCGAGGAGCCGGACGAGCCGGACGAGCCGGAACCCGACGTGCTCGAGCCCGACGAGCTCGAGGACGAACCCTTGTCGGAGCCGCCGGACTTCTTGGCGGACGAGCCCGAGTCGCCGGACGACGAGCCGCCGGAGCTCTTGGCGCCGCTGCGCGAGTCGGTCCGGTAGAAGCCGGAGCCCTTGAACGTCACGCCCACCGAGCCGTACTGCTTGCGCAGCCGTCCGGAGCACTCGGGGCAGACGGTCAGCGAGTCGTCGGTGAACGCCTGGTGGATGTCGAAGGCGTGGCCGCAGTCGGCGCACCGGTAGGCGTAGGTGGGCACGGGTTCTCCTCGTCGGGCTGGCACTCAGATGATGCGAGTGCCAATCATACGCGGACGGTAGTCTCGCCTGCGTGTCAGCGAGCGACCTCCCCTCAGCGAACGAGCCCGACGAGACCCCCACGACGGAGGACACCGGCGAGGACGAGACCGCCCCGGCGCCCCGCTCGCGCCTGCGCCGGACGGCGGTGGGGGTCGCGGTCGTCGTGGCGCTCGCCCTCGTCGCGACCGTGACGTTCACCGTCGTCACCGTCCGCAAGCCGCTGCCGGAGACCTCCGGGACCCAGAACGTCCCCGGTCTCACCGGGGAGGTCACCGTCCACCGGGACGAGCAGGGGGTGCCGCAGGTGTACGCCTCGACCGCGGAGGACCTCTTCGCCGCCCAGGGCTACCTCCACGCCCAGGAACGGTTCTTCGAGATGGACTACCGCCGCCACGTCACGGCCGGGAGGCTCGCCGAGCTCGTCGGTGACGTCCCCACCGCGATCGACGCGGACAAGGTCATCCGCACCTTCGGCTGGCGCGAGGTGGCCGAGCAGGAGTGGAACCTCATCTCGCCGGAGTCGCGCAGCTACCTGCAGGCGTACGCGCAAGGGGTGAACGCCTACCTCGCCGACCGCAGCCCGGACCAGATCGCCCTCGAGTACACGGTGCTCGGCGCCACGGTCGACGTCGCGGCCCCGGCCCCCTGGGACCCGGTCGACTCGCTCGCGTGGCTCAAGGCGATGGCCTGGGACCTGCGCGGCAACTACGACGACGAGCTCGACCGGGCGCTCGCGTACGGCGCGCTGGAGGACGTCGAGCTCGTGGACGAGCTCTTCCCGAGCTTCGCCGAGGGCGGCAACACCCCGATCCTGGCCGAGAGCGACCTCGTCCGGGAGACCGGGCGTCAGGGCTCGCGCACCGCGCCGACCGACCTGGCCTGGGGCAGCGGGGCCCTCGACGGTGCCGTCGCCTCCGCCGCCGCGGCGCTGGACGCGGTCCCCGTGCTCGTCGGCACCGGTGACGGCGCCGGGTCCAACTCGTGGGTCGTCTCCGGCGACCTCACGGAGTCGGGCTCGCCGATCCTCGCCAACGACCCGCACCTCGCGCTGGACGTGCCGAGCCTGTGGTCCCAGGTGGGCCTGCACTGCGAGCAGGTGTCGCAGGAGTGCCCGTTCGACGTGGCCGGCTTCTCGTTCGCGGGCTTCCCGGGAGTGATCATCGGCCACAACGCCGAGCTCGCCTGGGGGCTGACGAACATGGGCGCGGACGTGACCGACTTCTTCGTCGAGCGCGTGCGCGACGACACCTGGCTGCGCGACGCGGACGCCGAGGAGTGGGTGCCCATGGACGTCCGCACCGAGACGATCCGGGTCGCGGGCGCTGCGCCCGTCGAGCTGGAGGTGCGCTCGACCGACCACGGGCCGGTGGTGTCCTCGGTGCTCGACGTGGGCGCCGTCGTCGGCTCCCCGACGGAGGTGGGCACCGACTTCGGCGAGTACGCGGTGTCGCTGGCCTGGACCGCGCTCGAGCCGGGCCGGACGGCGGACGCCATCTTCGCGATGAGCACGGCGGCCGACGCCGACGACGTCCAGGCGGCGGCCGCGCTGTTCGACGTGCCCGCCCAGAACATCGTGTTCGCCACGACGGACGGGCACATCGGCTACCAGGCGCCGGGCCGCATCCCGGAACGGCGGCGGGTCTCCGGGCCGGTGCCGGCTGACGGCACCTGGCCGCGGCCCGGCTGGGACCCCCGCTACGAGTGGCAGGGCTGGGTCGACGCGGAGGAGATGCCGCGGGCGCTGGATCCCGAGGAGGGGTTCATCGTCGCGGCGAACCAGGCGGTGCTGCCCCGCGGCGTCGGGCCGGACCTCTCGCGCGACTGGGACCACGGGTTCCGCTCCGAGCGCATCCGGGGGCTGATCACGGAGCAGGTCGCCGCCGGGCGGCCCTTCACCGTCGCGGATATGAACGCCCTGCAGAACGACGACTGGTCGCCGTTCGCCGCCGCGCTCGTGCCCGTGCTGCTCGACGTCGAGATCGAGGACCCGTACGACGCGGCCGGCCAGGAGCTGCTGGCCGGGTGGGACTACACCACGGGGACCGACTCGGCGGCCGCCGCCTACTTCAGCGCGGTGTGGCGCAACCTGCTCCGCACCACCTTCTGGGACGACGTGCCGGTGGGCATGCGGCCCACCGGCGGGTCCCGCTGGCTCGTCGTGGTCCGCGACATGCTCGAGCGCCCGGAGGACCCGTTCTGGGACGACCGTTCGACGGTCAACGTGGTCGAGACCCGCGACGAGGCGCTCACCCAGGCGCTGGTGACCGCGCGCGGCGACCTCACCGTGGAGCTCTCCAAGGACGCCTCGGAGTGGCGGTGGGGCGCCCTGCACACGCTGGCGCTGGAGCACCCGGTGATCGGCGGGGAGTCCGTGCCGGCGCTGGTGCGCGACTACGTCAACCCGCGGCCGGTGGAGATGCCCGGCGGCAGCTCGATCGTCAACGCGACGTCGTGGGACGCCTCGACGGGGAGCTTCCGGGTGACCACGGGCCCCTCGATGCGGATGGTCGTGGACCTGGGCGACCTGGACGCCTCGACCTGGGTGACGGTGACCGGGACGTCGGGCCACCCGGCCTCGTCGCACTACACCGACCAGCTCTCGGCCTGGGCCGTGGGGGAGACGTTCCCCTGGCCCTTCAGCCGCCCGGCCGTCGAGGAGGCGGCGCAGGACACCGCCACCCTGGTGCCGTAGGCCCGGACCCGGGCCCGCTGCCGCTCCCGCCGACTACGCCGCCGGGAGCGGCAGCCAGCCGTCCGGGGTCGCGACGGCATGGATCGCGACGTCGTGCTTCAGCACCGGCAGCGGTCGTTCGACGGCGTCGTAGAGCTCCTCCGGGAACACCATGGCGATGGACCGCACGCCGGGGCGCACCTGCTTCAGCGCGCGGTCGTACCAGCCGCCGCCCTGTCCGAGCCGGGTCCCGCTGGTGTCGACGGCGAGGGCCGGCGCGATGACGACGTCGGCCTGCGTGATGACCTCCGCCCCGAGGTTGGGTCCGCCGGGCTCCGGCGGCCGGCCCGGGGCGCGCTCGAGGAGGTCGTCCGGTCCCGTGTAGTCCGCCCAGTCGCGGGCCAGGCCCGCACCGAGCACGGGCAGGAGCACCCGTGCCCCGCGCTCGGCGAGCAGCTCCAGCAGCGGCAGGGTGCCGGGTTCCGTGGGCCGGGCGGCGTAGGCGACGACGACGGACGCCTCCTGCACGGCGGGGACCCCGGCGACGACCTCGGCGAACGCCTCCGCCGCCTGGTCGCGCAGCCGCTGGGAGCGTTCGGTGCGGTGGTGGCGGATCGCGCGCCGCAGCTCGTCCTTGGCGTCTTCGGGTTCCATCCCCGCGACGACCGGGTACGGCTGATGCGCTGTCGAGGCCTTGAGGTCGCCGTGCATGTCCTTATTGTGGCAGGGTCCGGTGCCACGGGGACCCGGCGCGCCGGGTGGACGAGGGAACCGGGATGAACGATGCGAAGAGGTGGGCGGTGACCAGGCCCTGGCCGGTCACGCTCCGGGAGGACACGCCGTCGGGCGCGGTGGTGCTGCGCCCGCTGCGACGCCGGGACGGCGGCGAGTGGATGCGGCTGCGTCAGCTCAACGCGTCCTGGTTGCGGGCCTGGGAGGCGACCACCCCGGGGGAGCGGCCCGAGGCGACGTCGTTCGGCGACTACGTGCGGGCGCTCAGCGCGCAGGCGCGGGCGGGCACCACCCTGCCGTTCGTCGTGGAGCTCGACGGGGCGCTCGTCGGCCAGCTCACCGTGTCCTCGATCCAGTACGGCTCCCTGTGCTCGGCGAGCATCGGCTACTGGGTGGCGCGCGAGTACGCGGGCCGCGGCATCGTGCCGACCTCGGTGGCGATGGCCACCGACTACTGCTTCCTCGTGCTCGGGCTCCACCGCATGGAGATCAACATCCGCCCCGAGAACGCGGCGAGCCTGCGGGTCGTGGAGAAGCTCGGGTTCCGCGACGAGGGCCTGCGCGAGCGCTACCTCCACATCCAGGGCGACTGGCGCGACCACCGGACCTTCGCGCTCACCACCGAGGACGTGCCCGGCGGTCTGCTGGCGCGGTGGCAGCAGGCGCGCGACGGCGCCTGAACGGGTCAGGTCGCGGACACGCCGCCGCGCGGTGCGGGACGCCTCGCCCCGCCTCGCCTACCGTCGGCGTGTGGAGACGTCGCCGGCAGGACTCGCAGCCCTCGCGCTGTTCGTGCTGTGGCTGGGCTACTGGGTCCCGCAGCGGTTGCGTCACCGTCAGCAGCTCATCGACGCGCAGATCGACGACCGCTTCTCCGGCGGGCTGCGCGTCCTCGCCGTGGCGGACGGGGACGTGGCGGGTGGAGCTCGGCCAGGACGACGACGGAAGGAGCGTGCGATGCGACAGGACCGCGACGGCATCGCGCCGGTGACCGGCAGCGTGCCGCTCGTGGGCGCACGGACCTCTGGGCCGCCGTCGGGCGCCACGCCGCGGGTGCGGACCCAGCGGCTGGCCGTGCTGGAGCGCCGGGCGGCGCGAGCACGCCGTCGCCTGGTGGTGACCCTGGTGCTCGCGCTCGTCACCGCCGGGGCGTGGGTCGCCGTCGGACTCGGGTACCTGCTGTGGTGGGGTGCGGCCGTCCCGTCGGCGGTGCTCGCCGTCGTGCTCCTGCTGGGCCGCTTCGCCGTGCTCGCGGCGCGGCGCTCGGACGCGCGCTGGCGCGCTGAGCGCCGGGCGGAGCAGCAGCGCGCGACCCAGCAGCGGACGCTGGCGCACGGTGGGCCGTACGCCCCGCGCAACCGGGCGCGGATCACCGGGCGCGCCGTGCACCCCTCCGACACCAGCACCCGGATGATCCCGCGCGTGCAGCCCGCCGCGCGGCCTGCTCCGGCTGCCGACGCGCCCGTCAACCCGGCCGGGCGCGGAGCGACCTCGCGGGAGCCGACGGCGTCGGCGAGCGCGCGGACCGCCGGCGACGGCGCCGGCGAGAGCGACGACACGGAGCGTGCGCCGGGGGCACCGCAGGCCACGCGCTCGGGCACGACGGCGCAGCCGGTGGGCGGCGAGCCGTGGGAGCCGGTGCCCGTGCCGCTGCCCACGTACGTCACCAAGCCCGCGGCGCCACGGCGTGAGCAGGCGACGACGGTGCCGACGCACGAGACGCGTGACGTCGAGCCGCCGGAGCCGGTGCGCGAGGGCGGACCGGCCGCCGCGTCGTCGGCGGCGTCGCCCCCGGTCGCCCCGGCGGGTGCGGCGCGCGACCCGCAGGACGCCTCGCTCACCGCCGACGAGCCCCGCCCGCGCACCGAGACGCTCGGGCTGCCGCTCGAACAGATCCTGGCGCGTCGCCGCGCCGCCGGCTGAGAGTCGGGCGCCGGCTCGTCCGGCCGGCGGTGCGGTGCACGTCACCGCGCCGACCGGCGGTGCGATTTGGTCAGGAGCCGTGGCGGGGTGTTAATCTTGCTACCGCTCCACGGGGCTATGGCGCAGTTGGTAGCGCGTCTCGTTCGCAATGAGAAGGTCGGGGGTTCGAATCCCCCTAGCTCCACCCGCAGAAGGCCCGGAACCGCCAAGGTTCCGGGCCTTCGTCGTTGTCGAGGGGGTGGCGGCGCTCTGCCTGCGCCTGGATGATCAGGTGTGGGGCGGCGCTCGGCCGGTCTGGGGACGTTCCGCCGGACCGCATGGGGGGCAGGTCCGGCGGAACGTCTGGGAAGAACGTATCGACGGGTGCTCAGGGGCTCCTTGGCGGAACCTCAGGACTCCGTCAAGGTGTGCCGCAGGGGGTGGCGCCGGCGCTCTCGGGCTGCTTGCGGTCCGGGTTCCGTGCGGCGCTCGCGTCCGGCGCGGCGTCCTCGGACATGTCGGCGCCCCGCCGGGCGGAGACGGGGGATAACGCCCGGCGGGGCGTCTGCTGTCAAGCTATCGGCGTAGTCTCAGGGTCACCGCGACGCTGCCTCAGGGCCTCCTCAGGATCCGCCGAACGCCAGCCAGGGGGACGGTGTCCGGGCGGTGAACAGCGTGAACGACGGCCGAACAGCTCCGGTCGATATCGCTCAGGCCCGGCATGTCGGGCACCGGGTGCGCCAAGGTGGCCCCGTGCATGACGAGATCACCGAGGTGGCCCGGCACCGGCAGGTCCGTGGAGGCTCCCGACTCGCGGGCGTCGCGTCCGACCTGGCGCGCCCCGTCGACGTCGTCGGCTCGACGATGCCCGTGGGGCAGCTCGAGGTGATGTTCCGCAACCCTGACGTGAGCTGCGTCGTGGTCTCCGACGACGAGTCCGGCCGGGCGGGGATCGTCATGCGGTCCGGGCTCACGGCCGCGCTGACGGGGCGGCTCGGCTACGGGCGCGCCGTCCTCGAGCGCAAGCCGACGTCCGCGGTCACCGACTGGTCGCCGATGGTGGTGCACCCGCAGGACCCGGTGTCCTCCGTGGCGACGCGCGCGATGGAACGCACGGACGCCCACCGCTACGACGACGTGCTGGTGGCCGCCGACCGGTGGCTCAGCGCCGGGACGGCCGACCTGATGCGCGCGCTCGTCGCCGCGCTGGCCGAGCGGTCCACGCACGACCCGCAGACCCGGTTGCCCACGCGGGCCGCCACCTGGCACTCGTTGGCGCGCCGTTGCGAGCTGGTGCAGGGCTCCCGGACCCGGGTCGTGCTGGTGCTGCTGGACGTGCACGGCATGTCCACGCTCAACGCCCGCCACGGCTACACGACGGGCGACACGGTGCTCGTCGAGCTCGCGAGCCGCCTCGTCGGCGGGCTGCCGCGCGGTTGCGAGGCCGGGCGGGTCGACGGCGACCGGTTCGCCGTGCTCGCGACGCTGCCGCCGATGGACGACATCCAGGCCGCCGCGTCCGCCGACCACCTGCGCCGCCACGTGCTCGCCAACCTGGCCGAGCCGACTGGCGCCGTCGACGTCCTGGTGTGGCCGGAGCTGCGCTCGTCGGTCGTCTGGTCGGTGACGGGCGCCGCCGTCGCGGAGGAGCTCGTCCGCGAGGCCGAGTCCCGGCTCGCCCGGTCTCCGGGAGCGGCACCGGTCCCGGAGCCCTCCCGCCGCCCGGTGCCCGACGAGCAGCCGCCCGGCCCGGCGCCAGTCGGCGACGCCGTGCTCCCGCTGCGCCGGGTCGGTTGACGGGGAGGCGGAGCGGGGCATCGACCTTCCGCCCGGAATGCGCGAGGATGGAGCCCGTGCGTGTACGGAACGCCCGATTCGTCCTTCCTGTTGTCTGCGTGGCCGCGTTCGTCGCGGGCTGCGGCCCCGACGACCCATCTCCCGACCCTGCTGACGGCCCGGCCGTGCAGACGGTGGTCTCCCCGCCGCCGGCCCACACCCTGCTGCTCGGCGCCGAGGACCCCGCCGAGCTCGCGCTGACCACCAGTCAGCAGATCTACGACCGCTCCCCGGTGGCGGTCGTCGCCGACGGCGGCACACCGGACGGCGGTGCGCCGAAGGGCGGCGAGGCGTCCGACGACGGCGCCTCCGACGGTGCCTCCGACGGTGCCTCCGACGGTGGCGCAGCGGTGCGGGCGGCGCAGGCCTCGGCCGCCGAGACGCTCGGTGCTCCCGCCCTGGTGGTCGGCGGTGCGGTCTCCGCCCACGGCGTGGCCGACGAGCTGGACCGGCTGGGGGTGCAGGTCGCCGTGGTCGTGAGCCCGGAGTCGCCCGGCGCGGGCATGGCGGAGGGTGCGGGAGGCGCCGGAGAGCGCGTCGATGGAGACGACGCGGAGAGCGATTCGTGGTCCGACGACGGCGCCGCGGTGCCCGACGCGTTGAGCGGGGCCGAGCAGGCCGCCGCGACGGCGGGTGCCGACGTCGTGCACCTGCGGGTCAGCGCACTGCCGGACACCGGCGACGAGGAGCCGGGGGCGCTGAGCGCGGCCGAGGCGGCGAGCCTGCAGGACGACGTGGACGCTGTGCTCGCGAGCGACCCGTCGTCGCCCGCGCCGCAGGACCCGGCCGAGGTGCGGCTGCGGGAGGTGCTGGCGCTGACGGACCCGCAGCCCGGCCAGGAGGCGGCGATCGCTACCTTGCGCGCCGCCGGGGCCGTCGACCACGAGGTGCCCGGGGGCGACATCGCGGCCTCGCCGGAGTCGATCGCGGAGATCGATCTGGCGCAGGCGCTCGCCGTGGTGGGTGTGGGTCCGACGTTCGGGGACGCCGCCGACTTCGCGTGGCGGGTCGAGGCGGCCGAGCGGGGAGACCTGCTGCCCACGGGGACGCAGCAGCTGCTCCCGGCGCGCTACGTGACCACGGAGGCCGAGGCGTGGGAGGAGCCGGACGACGTGACGGCACGGGCCGCCGTCGCGGCCGAGGCGTACGCGGGGCTGGGCGACGGACCGGTGGTGCCGACCGTCGTCGTGCAGGCCGGTGCGGCGCAGGGGCGTCCTGCGGAGGAACGCGTCGCCGAGCTCGCACCCTTGGTCGCCGCGGCGCGGGAGGCGGGCCAGTACGTGGTGCTCGACGTCGCCGCGGGCGACTCGGCGCTGCTGGACGAGGTGAAGCCGCTGGAGGAGCTGCTCGCACGCCCGGGGGTCGGGGTGGCGCTGCACCCGGAGGACCGGGTCTCCGACGGCGTGCTGCCGCCGCAGCAGGTGTCGGTGGACGAGGTCGAGGCCGTCATCACCTATATTGAAGGGGTGGTTACTAATCACGGTCTACCCCCGACGACGGTGGTCGTGCACCAGACGCGACCCGAGTCCGTGGTCGGCCGTGAACGCCTCGCCGACGTGGCCGCCGCCACGGACGCGGTCGAGATCGTCCTCGCCGCGGACCGTACCGGCGGGCCGACCACGGGCGAATGGGTGTGGAACCGCGTGTCCGACGACGTCCCCGACGGGGTGCACACCGGCTGGGCGGGACCGACCTACCTTCCCGACCAGGCGGCCGACCTCGTCCCCACGGACCCGGCGCCGCTGTTCGTCGCCGGGCCCTGACCAGGAGAACCCGCATGCTTCCCCTCATCCCGTGGCCCACCGAGGTCACGCAGCCCGCCGCACCCGCCCTCGAGCTGGCGGCCGTGCGCATCGACGCGCCCGACGCGGCGCTGGCCGAGCTCGTCGCCGAACAGTTCGCGGCCGCGGGCGTCCCCGTCGCCGAGACGGACGCCGTGCCGTTCACGCTGCGCCTCGACGCGGCGGCCGGTCCGGAGGGCTCGGACAGCCCCGAGCGCTACACGCTGCAGGTGGGGGGCGGCGCGATCAGCGCCACCGCCGCCGAGCCGGTGGGCCTGCTGCACGCCGCGCGCAGCCTGCGCCAGCTCGTGGTGCGCGCCGCCGACGGCGCCCCGGCCGGGACGCACCCGACCGTCCCCGCCGTCGTCGTCCACGACGCTCCCCGCTTCCGCTGGCGCGGGCTGAGCTTCGACGTCGTGCGCCACTGGTTCGGTCCCGACGACATCCGCGCCGTGATCGACCTCGTGGCCGCGTTCAAGTTCCGCGTGCTGCACCTGCACCTCACGGACGACCAGGGCTGGCGCATCGAGATCCCGTCACGCCCCGAGCTGGAGAAGGCGTCCGACAACCAGGTGGGCGGCGGCTCGGCCGGCTACCTGACCGTCGGGGACTACCGGGACCTGCAGGCGTACGCCGCGGCGCGTCACGTGACGATCGTGCCGGAGTTCGACATGCCCGGGCACGTGAACGCCGCCACGCACGTCTACGGCGGGCTGACCAGCGACGGCGTCGCCACCGACGCCTACGACGGCATCGAGGTCGGCTTCTCGCGGCTCTGGTTCGACAACCCCGCCACCGAGCCGTTCGTGCGCGACGTCGTCGGCGACCTCGCGCGCATGACCGACGGCGCGTGGGTGCACGTGGGCGGCGACGAGGTGCTCACCATGGAGCGCGACGAGTTCGCGCGGTTCGTGGACCTGGCGCAGCGCATCGTGCGCGAGCACGGCAAGACGCCGATCTTCTGGCAGGAGGGCGCGCGCGGCCCCGTGGAGCCCGGCACGCTGCTGCAGTACTGGGAGCCGAAGGGCGAGGACCTCGACCGCTTCGTGGCGGCGGCGCAGGCCGGCGCCCGGTTCATCATGTCGCCCGGCGACCACGCCTACCTCGACATGAAGTACACCGCCGAGCACCCGCTGGGCCTGCAGTGGGCGGGCTTCGTGGAGCTGCGGGACTCCTACGAGTGGGAGCCCACGGAGGTGATCGCCGGTCTGCCCGCCGAGGCCGTGGAGGGTGTCTCCGCCGCGGTGTGGACCGAGACGCTGACCACCCGCGACGAGCTGTTCTCCATGCTGCTCCCGCGGCTCGGTGCCGTGGCCGAGGTGGCCTGGACCGCCGGGGACGCCAAGGACTTCGACGGGTTCACGAGGCGGACGGCGGCGCAGGCGCCGGCGTGGCGTTCGGCCGGGTGGGCGTACCACCCGACGCCGCAGGTGGCCTGGTAGCCCTCAGATCCAGTTCTGGAAGCGGATGATCTCGCGCCAGTAGTCGTACGGCACCTGCATTGCCGACCAGAACGGGTAGAACGCCACCGACACCGCCGTGATCGCCAGCAGCACGCCGGCGATCACGGCGACGGTGCCGCCGCGTCCGGCCCGGCGCCCGGTGCGCTCCAGGGCCACCACCATCGGGTACAGCAGGGTGAGGATCACCCAGGGCGTGAACACGATCGAGTAGAACGCGAAGATGGTCCGCTCCGTGTACAGGAACCAGGGCAGCCAGCCCGCGACCGTGCCGGACAGGACGGCGATCGCGCGCCAGTCCCGCAGCCAGATGCCGAGCACGATCGTCACGACGATCGCGATCGCCGCGAGGAACCACAGCAGGGGGTTGCCGAGCGCCGTCACGGCGACGGCGCACGCGCCGCCGTCGGGCGGGCAGCCGTTCTCGCCGGCGGCGGAGCGCTCCCAGAAGAACGACGTGGGCCGCCACTGCACGATCCAGCCCAGCGGGTGCGCCGCGTAGGCGTGCTCCGAGTCGAGACCCGTGTGGAAGCCGAACACCTGCTGGTGGTAGTGCCAGAAGCTCGCCCACCAGTCCGGCACCCACGAGGCCGTCTGGCCCGGGTTGTCCGCGGCCCAGGTGCGGTCGTAGGCGGGCGTGGGCGAGCCGACGCTGGCGAACCACCTCCACCACGAGGCCACGTACGTGACCAGGGCGACCGGCACGATCTGGACGAAGGCGTAGGGGGCGTCGAGGAGCAGCGACTTTGCGGCCCCGCCGCGCAGGCCCGCGCGGTGCCGTGCGGTCATGTCCCACAGCACGGTCAGCAGTCCGAACACCGCGACGAACCACAGCCCGGACCACTTGACCCCGCAGGCCAGGCCGAGCGAGACACCCGCTGCCAGCCGCCACCACCGCACGCCCAGCCAGGCCGGCGGCCACCCGGCGACCGGGCCGCCCGCCGAGGAGATCGCCGCCACCCGGGCGGCCAGCCGCCGTCGGGCCTGCTCCCGGTCGAGGAGCAGGCAACCGAAGGCCACCAGCACCCAGAACATGAGGAACTGGTCCAGCAGCGCGGTGCGCGAGTGCACGATCGCCTGGCCGTCGATCGCCAGCAGGAACCCGGCCGCGAGCCCCATCACGGTGCTGGAGAACAGCCGGCGCGCGATCCGGGCCAGCAGCAGCACGGCGAGGATGCCGACGACGGCGCTCGCCAGGCGCCACGCGAACGGGTCGGTCGGTCCGCCCCCGGCCTCCATGCCGAGCCAGATCATCCACTTGCCCACCGGCGGATGGACGACGTACGCGGCCTGGTCGAGGTAGGTGTCGACGTCGCCCGCCTCGAACGCCGGGTTGGGGTCGTCGGGCCACTGCCTCTCGGCGCCCTCCTTGCCGAGGGTGTAGGCGTCCTTGACGTAGTAGGTCTCGTCGAACACGAGCGTGCCGGGCCTGCCGAGCTCCCACAGCCGGGTGGCGGCCGCGACCAGCGTCACGAGCACGGCGCCGATCCACCCCCACGCACGGGCCTGCCACGTGGCGCCCAGCGCCAGCCGGCGCTCGCCCAGCAGCCGCACCAGCAGCGTCTGCTCCGTGACGACGGGGCCGTCCGGCGGGGTCGTGGTGCCGTCCTCGGACGGGTCGTCCGTGCCCGACGGCGCCGGCCCGGCCGGGCCGACCGCACCGGCAGCGCTCCCACCCGCCGTGGGGGTGCCGCCGTCCTCGGCGGTCCGTGTCGCGGTCGTCGCCCCGGTCGGCGTCCCGGTCGTCGCCCCGGTCGCTGTCGTGGTCTGTGCCCGCTGTGCGCCGTTCCGCCCGACGCTCGGCACGGCGCCCGTGACGGCTCGGATCGCGCCCGTCACGAGGGGGATGCCGCGGGTGTCCGTGCGGTGGCCGTGGATGTCGCGCCGGGAAGGGTACTGGCGGGGCGCGGACGGCGAGTCGATCTCCGGGTTCTCACCGGTGGCGGGAGCGTCGGCATCGGGGGCGGTCACCTCGGCCACTTTAGAGGGTCATGACGTCGGCGTGGGACAGTTGGCCACATGAGTCGTGACGCCGAGGCCGGGTCCGTCGTGCTGGCCGCCACCCCCATCGGCAACGTCGAGGACGCCTCCCCCCGGCTGGTGCGTCTGCTGCAGGAGGCCGACGTCGTGGCCGCGGAGGACACCCGTCGCCTGCACGGGCTGGCCGGCCGGCTCGGGATCAAGGTCGGTGGCCGCGTCGTGTCGTACCACGAGCACAACGAGCGCGACCGGGCCGACGACCTGCTGGACGTGGTCGACGACGGCGGGACCGTCGTCGTCGTCACGGACGCCGGGATGCCGGCCGTCTCCGACCCGGGGTTCCGGCTCGTCGAGCGCGCCGTCGAGCGCGGGCTGGCGGTGACGGCAGCGCCGGGGGCCTCGGCCGTGCTCACGGCGCTCGCGCTGTCCGGGCTGCCGACCGACCGCTTCACGTTCGACGGGTTCGTGCCCCGCAAGGCGGGGGACCGGAGCCGGTTCCTCGGCGCGCTCGCGGCCGAGCCGCGCACCATGGTCTTCTTCGAGGCGCCGCACCGCGTCGTCGAGACGCTGGCCGCGATGGCGGACGCCCTCGGCGCCGACCGGCCCGCCGCCGTCTGCCGGGAGCTGACGAAGACGTTCGAGGAGGTGCTGCGCGGCACCCTCGGCGAGCTCGCGGCGCTCGCGGGCGAGCGCGCCGAGACCGGTGCCGGTCTGCGCGGCGAGATCTGCGTCGTCGTCGGCGGGGCGCCGGCCGCCGAGGCCCCGCGCGTGGAGGACCTGGTGCCCGAGGTCATGGACCGGGTGGCCGCCGGCGAACGGCTCAAGGCCGTGGTGGCCGAGGTCGCGACCGCGGCCGGCGTCCCCAAGCGGGACCTCTACGCCGCCGCCCTCGCCGCCCGCCCGCCGAGGTAGCACCCCTCCCGCCGAGGTAGTGCTACCTCGGCCGAGGTAGCACTACCTCGGCGCGAGCGGGTCGCCGCCGGACGAGGCGAGCTCGACCCCGGCGGCCGCCATCTCCGTGCGGGCCTGTTCGCCGAGCTCCGGCGAGACCGGTGCCGTGAGGTCGGTGAGCACGCGCGTGGCGAACCCGAGGCCCGCCGCGTCCAGCGCCGTGTGCTTGACGCAGTGGGACTCCGCGAGCCCCACGACGTCCACGGCGTCGACGCCGGCCTGGTGCAGCACGTCGACGAGCCGGCGCCCCTCGTCGTCGGCCCCGTCGAAGCCGGAGTACCCGTGGTCGTACTGACCCTTCTTCACGGCGACGTCGGCGGCCAGGTCGGCGAGCGCCGGGTGGAGCCGGGCGTTCGGCGAGCCCGCGACGCCGTGCACCGGCCACGAGGTGACGAAGTCCGGTCGGTCGCTGAAGTGCTCGCCCGGGTCGACGTGCCAGTCCTGGGTGGTGACGACGAGCCCGTACCGGTCGCGGTGCGTGCCGGCGTACGTGGCGACGTCGGCCGCGACCTGGTTGCCGCCCTCCACACCGAGCTCGCCGCCCTCGCAGAAGGTCGGCTGGACGTCCACGACGATCAGTGCGCGAGTGCTCATGCTTCCCACTGTGCCACCACCGCCGGGATCAGGGCAGGCCGCACCCTGGACGCCCCGGCCGGCCTCCGGCGTCGACCATTAGGATTCGGGGCATGACCCACATCCTCTCGGCCGTGGCATGGCCCTATGCCAACGGCCCGCGGCACATCGGCCACGTCGCCGGCTTCGGCGTTCCCTCCGACGTCTTCAGCCGGCACATGCGGATGGCGGGTCACGACGTCCTGATGGTGTCCGGCACCGACGAGCACGGCACGCCGATCCTCGTCCAGGCCGAGTCCGAGGGCGTGACCCCCCAGGAGCTCGCGGACCGCTACAACCGCGTCATCGTCGAGGACCTGACGTCCCTCGGCCTGTCCTACGACCTGTTCACGCGCACCACGACGCGCAACCACTACGCCGTCGTGCAGGAGATGTTCCGCACGGTGCACAAGAACGGCTACATGGTCGAGAAGTCGACCATGGGCGCCATCTCCCCGTCCACGGGCCGCACGCTGCCGGACCGCTTCATCGAGGGCACCTGCCCGATCTGCGGCTACGACGGCGCGCGCGGCGACCAGTGCGACAACTGCGGCAACCAGCTCGACCCGATCGACCTGAAGAACCCGCGCAGCCGGATCAACGGCGAGACGCCGAAGTTCGTCGAGTCGAACCACTTCTTCCTCGACCTGCCGGCGCTCGTCGACGCGCTGTCGTCGTGGCTCGAGACCCGCAACGGGTGGCGGCCCAACGTGCTGAACTTCAGCCGCAACCTGCTCGACGACGTCCGTCCGCGCGCCATGACGCGCGACATCGACTGGGGCATCCCCGTGCCGCTGGAGGGCTGGGAGGACAACCCCGCCAAGCGGCTCTACGTGTGGTTCGACGCCGTCATCGGCTACCTGTCCAGCTCGATCGAGTGGTCCCGCCGCCAGGGCACGCCCGAGGCGTGGCGCGAGTGGTGGACCGACCCCGACGCCCGCTCGTACTACTTCATGGGCAAGGACAACATCACCTTCCACTCCCAGATCTGGCCGGCCGAGCTGCTGGCGTACGACGGCGGCGGGTCGCGCGGGGGCGCACCGGGCCAGTTCGGCTCGCTCCAGCTGCCCACCGAGGTCGTCTCCAGCGAGTTCCTCAACGTCGAGGGTCAGAAGTTCTCGTCGTCGCGCGGCGTGGTCATCTACGTGCGCGACATGCTCGCGCGCTACCAGCCCGACGCGTTCCGCTACTACGTGGCCGCCGCAGGCCCGGAGAACCAGGACGTGGACTTCACGTGGGACGGGTTCCTGCGCCGCACCAACGACGAGCTCGTCGCCGGCTGGGGCAACCTGGTCAACCGCACGGCGAGCATGGTGCACAAGAACTTCGGCGAGATCCCGGCCGCCGGCGAGCTGACCGACACCGACCGGGACGTCCTGGCCTCCACGCGCAAGGCGTTCGGCGACATCGGCTCGCTCATCGCGGCCAACCGGCAGCGGGCCGCGATCGCGGAGGCGATGCGCGTCGTCGGCGACGTCAACCGCTACGTCTCCGAGACGGAGCCGTGGAAGCTCAAGACCGACCCGGACCGTCTCGCCACCGTGCTGCACACGACGACGCAGGCCGTCAGCGACTGCAACACGCTGCTCGCCCCGTTCCTGCCGCACTCGGCCCAGTCGGTGCACGAGGTGCTGGGCGGCACGGGCCAGTTCGCCCCGCAGCCGCGCATCGAGGAGGTCACCGACCTCGACGACGACTCGCGGCACTACCCGGTCATCACCGGCGACCACGACGGCGGCTACCGGTTCCCCGCGTGGGAGTCGAGGCCCGTGGCCCCGGGGACGCCGATCGCGAAGCCGTCGCCGGTGTTCACCAAGCTCGACGACTCGATCGTCGAGGAGGAGCTCGAGCGGCTGCGCGAGAAGGCCTGAGCGTGGGCCGCAAGCGTGAGCGCGGGTTCCCGCGCGACCCGGAACCGCTGCCCGTCCCCGTCGTCGACAACCACACGCACCTGGACGCGATCGCGGACGTCCTGCCCGAGCGTGCCGGCGGCGGCGGCGAGCCGGCCCCGACCGTGGCCGACCACGTCCGCCGGGCCGGCGCCGTCGGCGTCGACCGGATGGTGCAGGTGGGTAGCGACCTACCGTCCGTCGGGTGGACCGACGCGCTCCTGCGAGGCACCGACGCCGCGGCGCTGCTGGGCGCGGTCGCGATCCACCCGAACGAGGCGGTGCTGCACGCGGGCGTCCGCGAGGTGGGCCCGGACGGTCTCGAGCCGCACCCCGAGGCCCACCACGACGTCCCGCTCGACGACGCGATCGCCCGGGTCGCGCAGGTCGCCCGCGACAACCCCCGCGTGCGGGCGGTGGGGGAGACGGGCATGGACCTGTTCCGCACCGGCCCGCAGGGCGAGCAGGCACAGCGGGAGTCGTTCCGCGCCCACATCGCCCTCGCCAAGGAGCTCGGCCTGGCCCTCCAGATCCACGACCGCGACGCACACGCCCCGGTGATCGAGGTCCTCCTCGCCGACGGCGCGCCCGAGCGGACCGTGTTCCACTGCTTCAGCGGCGACGCGGAGATGGCGGAGCTCGCCGCGGAGCACGGGTGGTACCTGTCCTTCGCCGGGCCGGTGACGTACCCGAAGAACGCGCACCTGCGCGAGGCGTTGCGGACGGTGCCGCTCGAGCTCGTCCTCGTCGAGACCGACGCCCCCTACCTGCCGCCGCACCCGTTCCGGGGGCAGCCGAACGCGCCGTACGTCGCCGCGCACACCGTGCGCGCGATGGCGGAGGTGCTCGAACGACCGCTCGACGAGGTGTGCCGAGCGATCTCGGACAACAGCGGCCGGGTCTACGGGTCGTGGTGACCCCTGTCGCTTCTGCCCCGGTTCGACTACGGTCTGGTGACCGTGGCGACACCTGAGGCGGGACGACGGCTGGACAGCACCCGGCGGCGTCGTCCCTCGGAACGGTACGTCGGTCGCCGTGGCCCCTTGCCCGGGATCGCCCGTGGTGCCCTGCAGGTCCTGGTGGTCGCCGCGGTGGCGCTCGGCGCGACGGGTGTGGTCGCGGCGCACAGCACGATCACCGTCGACGTCGACGGCCGCGTGCAGACCCTCGACGGCTACGGGAGCACCGTCGGTGAGGTGCTCGCGTTCCACGGCATCCGGCCCGGTCCGGACGACCTCGTGCAGCCGGTGGCCTCCGCGCCCGCACCGCGGGACGGCGAGGTCGTGGTGCGGACGAGCAAGGAGGTCACGCTCGAGGTCGACGGCGAGACCACGAGCTTCCGGACGACGGCGCACACGGTGGGCGAGCTCCTCGCCGCCCTCGGGCCGCGGGGCGACGGGGCCGTGACGACGGCGTCCCGCAGCGACCCGCTGGGCCGCGGCCCGGTGCGGGTCTCCACCCGCAAGACCGTCTACGTGTCGGTCGACGGCTCCGTGCTGCCGTTGCGGACCACGCAGGCGACCGTCCGCGACGTGCTCGCCGAGGTCGAGATCTCCCTGGGCGACGAGGACCGGACGTCGGTGCCGTTGGGTGCCGCCGCCGTCGACGGCATGGTCGTGGTGGTCAACCGCGGCGAGACGGCCTCCGACATCGTCACGGAGGTCATCCCGTTCGAGACGGAGCGCATCGAGTCCGACGAGCTGCCGAAGGGCCACGAGACGGTGCGCACGCGGGGCGTCCCGGGCGAGCGGGTGACGACGTACCAGGTGCACACGCTCGACGGTGCGGAGGTGGAGCGCACGGTCGTCGACCGGTCGGTCACCGTCGAGCCCGTCGACGAGGTCGTCGTGGTGGGCACGCTGGACGTGTCGCAGGTGCAGGCCGACCCGGGCTCGGCGAGGGCGCTGGGCCGGGCGCTGGCGGCCGAGCGCGGCTGGGGCGACGACCAGTTCGTCTGCCTCGACAAGCTGTGGACCAAGGAGTCCAACTGGCGCTGGAACGCCGAGAACGCCTCGAGCGGGGCGTACGGCATCCCGCAGTCCCTGCCGGGGTCGAAGATGGCCACGGCCGGCTCCGACTGGCGCACCAACCCGGCGACCCAGATCACGTGGGGGCTGGGCTACATCGCGGGGCGGTACGGCACCCCGTGCAGCGCCTGGAACCACTCCATGTCGGTCGGCTGGTACTGAGCGCACGCGGGGCGCGGCGGGCGCCGTGGCCCCGGTCAACCGTGTGACGTCGGTCGCGAGAGGCGGGTCAATTTTCCGGCATACCGTGTCGGAGCCGGGCATACATACCACAAGTGGTCTTGGTTGAAGATCACGATGCGGTTACGGTCTTCGGAGCCACCGGATCGACGTCCGGCCCGACCGCCAGTCGGTGACCTCTCGTCGTGCCCGGACCTGCCGACGTCTGGAACACCTCGTGAACGCTTGGTCCGACGACTCCGTCACGCCGCCCGACGCAACCGCCCCCGAGTCGACCACCGGGGCGGCCGCTGCCGCGACGGCGCTGCGCCGTCGCCGCTGGCCCCTGATCACCATGGTGGTCGCGCTGAGCCTCGTGGTCGCCGGCGGCGTGAGCGTCGCCGTCGTCGAGCAGCTCCGCAAGGACGTCACCCTCGACGTCGACGGCGAGCTCGTCGCGGTCACCACCTACGCCGGGACCGTGGACGACGTCCTGGCCGAGGAGGGCGTCCGCGTGGGCGCCAACGACGAGGTCACGCCCGCCGCCGGTGACGAGCTCCGCGACGGGGCCGTCGTCGAGGTGCGCTACGGCCGCGAGCTGACCGTCGAGGCCGACGGCGAGGAGCAGGACGTCTGGGTCGCCGCGCTCGACGCCGACGAGGCGCTGGCGGAGCTCGCCACGCGTGACGAGCAGGTCCGCCTCCTGCCCTCCCGGTCCGCCGACCGCGCCACGCTGCCCATCCGGCTCGACGCCGAGCAGCCCGTCGCGCTCGTCGTGGGCGGCGAGGAGACCGTGGTCGACGACGGCGCCACGACGCTCTCGGAGCTGTTCGAGGCGGAGTCGGTCGAGATCGACGCCGACGACCGCGTCCACGTGGACCGCATCGAGGCCGCCGAGGCCGGTGACCCGACGGTGCGCGTCGTCGTGCAGGTGGTCGACGTCAAGAAGGTCACCCAGACCAAGAAGATCGCCCACGACACGGTCACCAGGACGGACCCCGACCGCTACCGCGACCAGGGCTCGACCGTCTCCCGGGAGGGCAAGGACGGCGAGCGGACCATCGTCAAGCGCGTGACGCGCGTCGACGGTGAGGTCGAGTCGCGGGAGAAGGTGTCCAACAAGGTCACCACGAAGCCGGTCGACGAGATCGTCGTCACCGGCACCAAGGAGCGGCCGGAGCCGGAGCCCGAGCCGCAGCCCGCGGACTCCGGGTCCAGCAGCTCGTCGTCCGGCAGCTCGTCGTCCGGCAGCTCGTCGTCCGGCTCCAGCGGGTCGACCAGCTCGTCCGGTGGCAGCGCCCCGGCCGGCGTCTGGGCGCAGCTCGCCCAGTGCGAGTCCGGCGGCAACCCGTCGACCAACACCGGCAACGGCTACTACGGGCTGTACCAGTTCTCGCTGCCGACCTGGCAGGCCGTGGGCGGCTCCGGGCTCCCCTCGGACGCCTCGGCCGCCGAGCAGACGAAGCGTGCGCAGATCCTCCAGCAGCGCTCCGGGTGGGGCCAGTGGCCCCACTGCGCCAGCCAGCTCGGGCTGCTCTGACCCACGGAAGGCCGCCGGGGAGCGTTCCCGGCGGCCTTCGGTGTGCCCCGCCCGTGAAGCCCTGTGAAGGGCTGTGAAGACGTGGTGCCGGTGCCGTCAGGTGTGACCCACGCCCTCTTGCCCCCGATCACGAATCCGTTACGGTCGGCTGTCGTTCGCGCACCGCGAGGCGTTCCTGCCCGGCAGACGCCGCCTTCCCGAGAGCCGACCCCCCACACCACCCCAGGAGATCCATGACCTCCGCACCGGAGAACACCGAGCCTCGGCCCACCACCGCCGAGACCCGCGCCGTCCGCACGCACCGCTCCCGGCGACGTCGGGCGCTGATCGCCGGCGCCACCGCCGGCACCCTCGTCCTCGGCGTCGGCTCGGCCGTCGCCGTGTCGCAGGCCCACAAGACCGTCACCCTCGACGTCGACGGCGAGACCCGCACCGTCGGGACCTTCGCCGGTGACGTCGACGGCCTGCTGGCCGCCGAGGGCATCACCGTCGGCGACCGTGACCTCGTGGCCCCGGCGGCCGACAGCCCGCTGTCCAGCGACGCCGAGGTGGTCGTGCGGACCGGCAAGGAGGTCGACGTCGCGATCGACGGCCGGGAGAGCACCGCCTGGGTCACCGCGGCGGACGCCCACGAGGCGCTCAACCTGCTGGCCCAGCGCGGTGAGGACGTCGCGCTCGTCGCGTCCCGCTCCGAGGACCGCGCCGACCTCCCCCTGCAGGTGCACGACGGCGACCAGGTCGCCGTGGTGCACGACGAGACCGTGGACGTCGCCGACGGCTCCGACGAGCTCGACGCCGTCCTCGCCGACGTCGAGGTCGAGGTCGACGAGGACGACACGGTCACGCTGTCCACCGCCGCCGACGCGGGGGTCCGGGCCGACGACCTGCCCGAGGGCACGGACGTGCCGCAGGTCGCCGTCGTCGTGCAGCGCGTCGAGGTCGAGCAGGTCACGAAGGTCAAGGAGATCGACTTCGAGACGAAGACGAAGAAGAGCTCCCAGCGCTTCGAGGACCTCGACCCGAAGGTCCGCACGAAGGGCGAGCCCGGCTCGCGCACCGTCGTCCGGGAGATCACCACGATCGACGGCAAGACGGTCTCGGACGAGAAGGTCACCTCCCTGGTGACCGCCGAGCCGGTGACCGAGGTGCTCGTGCAGGGCACCAAGGAGCGGCCCGAGCCCGAGCCCGAGCCGGAGCCGGCAACCTCGTCCGGGTCGTCGTCCGGTTCCTCGTCCGGCGTCGCCGCCTCGACCGGCAGCTACTCGGGCTCCAACCGCGAGATCGGCCAGCAGATGGCCGCGGCCCGCGGCTGGACCGGTGGCGAGTGGACGTGCCTGGAGAGCCTGTGGACCAAGGAGTCCGGCTGGTCGCACACGGCCGCCAACCCCTCGTCCGGCGCCTACGGCATCCCGCAGTCGCTGCCCGGCAGCAAGATGGCCACCGCCGGTGCGGACTGGCAGACCAACCCGGCCACGCAGATCGCCTGGGGGCTGGACTACATCGCCGGCCGCTACGGCTCCCCGTGCGGGGCCTGGGGCCACTCGCAGGCCAACAACTGGTACTGAGCCGCCCCGACGGGCGATACTCAGCCCCATGACTGACACCCCTGGCGCCCTGCTCGGCCCTGCGGAGATCCGCGAGCTGGCAGGGCGCCTCGGCGTCCGGCCCACCAAGACGCTCGGGCAGAACTTCGTGCACGACGGCGGCACCGTCCGCAAGATCGTCCGTGCGGCAGGGGTGCAGCCCGGCGACCGGGTCGTGGAGATCGGTCCCGGCCTGGGGTCGCTGACCCTGGGGCTGCTCGAGGCCGGCGCGTCGGTGGTCGCCGTCGAGATCGACCCGGTCCTGGCCGGTCAGGTCGCCCAGACCGTGCAGCGTCACCTGCCCGGCGCCGACCTCGAGGTGGTGACCGCCGACGCGCTGGACGTCACCGCGCTGCCCGGTGAACCGCCGTCGGCCCTCGTGGCGAACCTGCCGTACAACGTGGCCGTCCCCGTGCTGCTGACGTTCCTCCAACGGTTCGACTCGCTGCGCTCGGTGCTCGTCATGGTGCAGGCCGAGGTGGCCGACCGCCTGGCGGCGCCCCCCGGGTCCCGGACCTACGGCGTACCGTCGGCGAAGGCCGCCTGGTACGGGTCCGCACGCCGGTCGCTGACCATCGGGCGCAACGTGTTCTGGCCCGTGCCCAACGTGGACTCGGCGCTGGTCGCGTTCGAGCGGCACGAGCCGCCGTCGACCACCGCGACGCGCGAGCAGGTGTTCCGCGTGGTCGACGCCGCGTTCGCCCAGCGCCGCAAGACCCTGCGGGCCGCGCTCTCCGGGCTGTTCGGTTCCGGACCCGCCGCCGAGGAGGCGCTGCGGGCCGCCGGCGTCGACCCGACGCTGCGCGGGGAGCGGCTGGCGATCGGCGACTTCGCCCGCATCGCCGAGCGCCTGGACGCCGGTGCTGGCACGGTGGACGCGTGAGCCACCTCGCTGCCGCCCCCGCGCCCTCCGTCCGTGTGCGTGCCCCGGGGAAGATCAACCTGACGCTGCGCGTCGGGCCGGTCGCCGACGACGGCTACCACCCGCTCGTGACCGTCTTCCAGGCGGTCGCGCTGCACGAGGAGATCACCGCCACCGAGGTCCCGGAGGGTGCGGGCATCTCGCTCACCGTCGAGGGCCCGCAGGCCGACCGCGTCCCGCTGGACGCCAGCAACCTCGCCTGGCAGGCCGTCGAGGCGATCGCCCGGCACGTCGGGCTCGACCCCAGCGTCGCGCTGCACATCGCCAAGGGCGTGCCGGTGGCCGGCGGGATGGCGGGCGGATCCGCGGACGCGGCGGCGACGCTGCTGGCCTGCGACGCGCTGTGGGGCACCGCCCTGCCGCGCGAGGAGCTCGCCGGGCTGGCCGCGACCCTCGGCTCCGACGTGCCGTTCGCGCTGCTCGGGCACACCGCCGTCGGGACGGGCCGGGGCCACCTGCTCACGCCGGCGATGACCCGCGGGGAGTTCCACTGGGCGTTCGCCACGCGCGACGACGGCCTCTCCACCCCGGCGGTGTACCGGCGGTTCGACGAGCTCACCGGCCCCACCGCGCCCTCCGTCGACGACGCCGACGACAACGGGCTGATGCAGGCGCTGCGCGCCGGCGACCCGACGGCGCTCGGCGAGGCCTTGCAGAACGACCTCGAGGCGGCGGCGCTCGACCTGCGTCCCGAGCTCGCCCGCACCCTGCAGATCGCGCGCGACGGCGGCGCGCTCGGGGTGATGGTCTCCGGCTCCGGGCCGACGGTCGCGGCGCTCGCCCGCTCACGCCAGCACGCGCTGGCGCTGGCCGCGACGTGGACCGCCGAGGACGCCGCCGACGCGGTGTGGTGCACGACGGCGCCCGCGCCCGGCGCACGGGTCCTCTGACCCCGCCGAGGTAGTACCGGTTCTGCCGAGGTAGTGCCGACTTGGCCGAGGTAGTGCCGGCTCAGGCCTGGCCGAGGTGCTTGCGCAGGAACGCCAGGGTCGGGGCGAACCGGTAGTGCTGACCACCCTCGTGGCGGTTGTACGGGTACACGTCGATGCTCTTGTCCGATCCGCCCCAGGCGTTGTACGACGCGTACACCGTGGACGGCGGGCAGATGTCGTCCCGGAGCGCCACCGAGTACAGTCCGGCGGCCCGGGCGCGGCGGGCGAACGACACCCCGTCCAGGTAGGACAGGGTGCGCCAGACGGCGTCCTCGTGCTCCCGGTGGACGGACAGGTACTGCGTGATCTCGGCGTACGGATGAGCGTCGGTGATCTGTACAGCGCGCCGGAAGTCGCTGAGGAACGGCACGTTCGGCGCCGCGGCGACGACGTCGGGCAGCAGGCCGGCGACGGCGGTCGCGATCCCGCCGCCCTGGCTCGTGCCGGCGACCGCGACGCGCGCCGGGTCGATCCCGTCGAGGTGCCGGACGGCGTCGACAGCGCGCACGCCATCGGTGAAGACCCGGCGGTAGTAGTGCTCGGCGGGGTCCAGGATGCCGCGCGTCAGGTAGCCGGGCGAGGCCGGGGCGTGGCCCACGGGGTCGGGGGTGTCCCCGCCGGATCCCCAGCCGGAGCCCTGACCCCGCGTGTCCATGATCAGGTGCGCGTACCCGGCGGCGGCCAGCCCGAGCTGCTCGTGCGGCAGACCCCGGCCTCCGCCGTACCCGACGAACTCCACGACCGCCGGCAGCGGCCCGTCGGCACGGGCCGGGCGGACCAGCCACGCCTTGACCGGGTGCCCGCCGAACCCGGGGAACGTGACGTCGTCGACCGTGACCTCCGTGAGCCCGGAGTCGACCCGCTCGACGCGCACGCCGTCCCCATGCCCGCGGGCCTCGGCGACGGTGCCGGCCCAGAACTCGTCGAAGTCGGCGGGCTCGTCGAGCGTGGGCTCGTACTGCTCGAGCTCGGCCAGGGGGAGGTCGAACTGGGCCATGCGGGTTCTCCTTCGGACGGGTGCGGACGGCGGGGTCGGGACGAGGTTAGCCCGCTCACAGGGCGCCGGGCGGTCCGCGTCCGGCCACTACGCTGTTGCGGTGGCTCATCTTCTCGGTGCGGACGGCATCTCCCTGACCATCGGCACCCGCACCCTGCTCGACGGCGTCTCGCTCGGGCTGGACGACGGCGACCGCATCGGCGTCGTCGGCCCCAACGGCGCCGGCAAGTCCACGCTCCTGCGCCTCCTCGCGGGGACCGCGACGCCCGACGGCGGACGGGTCACCCGCGTGGGGGGCTCCCGGCTCGGCATGCTGGACCAGCGCGACGACGCGCGGCCCGGGGCCACGGTGCTGGACCTGGTGCACGGCGACGACGCCACCCACGAGTGGGCGTCCGACGCCCGCATCCGCGCCGTGCACGCCGGCCTGCTGGCCGACCTGGACCTCGACCAGCCGGTGTCGACCCTCTCCGGCGGGCAACGCCGTCGGGCGGCGCTGGCGGCGCTGCTGGTGACCGACCCGGACGTGATGCTGCTCGACGAGCCCACCAACCACCTCGACGTCGAGGGCGTGGCCTGGTTGGCCGAGCACCTGCGCGACCGGTACGGGACGGCCGGGCGCTCCGGTGGTCAAGGAGCCCTCGTGGTCGTCACCCACGACCGCTGGTTCCTGGACGCCGTCTGCTCGCGGATGTGGGAGGTGCGCGGCGACGGGACCGGCGCCGTCGACGGCTACGAGGGCGGGTACGCCGCCTACATCCTGGCTCGCGCGGAGCGGTCCCGGCAGGCGGCGGCCGCCGCGGAGAAGCGCAACAACCTGCTGCGCAAGGAGCTCGCGTGGCTCAAGCGCGGCGCGCCCGCCCGGACCTCCAAGCCCAAGTTCCGGCTCGACGCGGCCGCCGCGCTCATCGACGACGAGCCGCCGCCGCGCGACACGCTCGAGCTCACCCAGATGGCGACCAAGCGGCTCGGTAAGGACGTGCTCGACCTCGAGGACGTCACCGTCACGGTCCCGCAGCCCGACGGCGGCCGGCGCACGCTGCTCGACGACGTCACGTGGCGGCTCGGCCCCGGCGACCGCTACGGGCTGGTCGGCGTCAACGGTGCCGGCAAGACGACGGTGCTCGCCCTGCTGGCAGGCCGGCGGGAAGCCGACGGCGGACGCGTGCGCCGCGGCAAGACGGTCGAGGTCGCCGAGCTCACCCAGGAGGTGACGGAGCTCGACGAGGTCGGTCACCTCACCGCCGTGCAGGTGGTCGACGCCGAGAAGCGCACCGTCGTCGTCGACGGCAAGGAGATGACGGCCGGGCAGCTCACGGAGCGGCTCGGGTTCACCCGCGAGCGGGCGCACACGCCGGTGCGCGACCTGTCCGGCGGGGAACGCCGTCGGCTGCAGCTGCTGCGGCTGCTGGTCTCGGAGCCGAACGTGCTGCTGCTGGACGAGCCCACCAACGACCTGGACACGGACACGCTCGCCGCGGTGGAGGATCTGCTCGACGGCTGGCCGGGCACGCTCATCGTGGTCTCGCACGACCGGTACCTGCTGGAGCGGGTGTGCGACCGGCAGTGGGCCCTGCTGGGCGACGGGACGCTGCGGGACCTGCCCGGGGGAGTGGAGCAGTACCTGGAGCTGCGCCGTGCTGCGGCGGCGGCGCCGTCGGCGTCCGGCCTGCCCCGTGGTGGCGAGGCCGTCCGGTCGTCGGGGGCGAGCGGGACGGCCGAGCCCAAGGCGTCGCCCGCTGAGCAGAGGGCCGCGAAGAAGACCGTGCAGCGGCTGGAGAAGCGCCTGACCCGGCTGGCGGAGGAGGAGGCGCGGCTGCACGAGACGATGGCTGCCGACCCGACCGACTTCGAGGCCACGGCGAAGCTCGACGCCCGGCTGCGGGAGCTGCTGGCCGAGAAGGACGAGGTCGAGATGGAGTGGCTGGAGGCCGCCGAGCTCGCCGAGTAGCCCCGGTCGTTGTGGGTGCACGACACGCCGTTGAGCCGATCAATCCGGCGGCGTGTCGTGCACCCACAGCGAAGAGGGAGTGCGCGGCCGCGCCGACGCGACCCACAGGGTCACCGCCATGATCGCCAGCAACACCGCCACCACGAGCAGCGGCGCCGTCCAGCCACCGGTCGCCTCGTGCACCGCGCCGAGCACGGTCGGGGCCGTCGCCGCGCACGCGTAGCCCGCGGTCTGCACGACGGCGGAGGCTCGCCGGGCGGTCGCCACGGACGGCGAGCGCTGGGCGATCAGCGTGAAGATCACCGTGAAGTTGCCGCCCTGCGCGGCGCCCGCGAGGCACACCCAGAGCCACCAGGCGCCCGGTGCGACCAGGAGCCCGACGGGCAGCGAGAGCCACATGACCGAGAGCCCGGTGGCCACCGTCCGCGCGGAAAGCCTCCCGACCATGCCGATCGGCACGAGGAAAGCTCCCGCCACGGCCGCGAGCTGGAAGGGAGCCGCGGCCCCGCCTGCCGCCGCGGCGTCGATCCCGAGCCGGTCGGCGAGGATCGCCGGCAGCCACGCCGTCATCGCGTAGTACCCGGACGCCTGCCCGGCGAACGCGAACGCCAGCAGCACCACGAGCCGCCGTTGTGCACCGAGCGCACCGGCCGTCGGCGCAGCGGTGGCCGACGGCGGTGCCCCGGCGTGGCGGGCGGCGAGCGCCCGACCCGTGGGAACCCACACGGCCAGTGCTGCCACGGCGAGGAGCCCCCAGCCGGCCAGCGCCCACTGCCACCCGAAGACGACCGCCAGGGGGACGGTGAGCAGGGTGGTGAAGGTCGAGCCGACGTTCATCGTGGCGGTGTAGGCGCCGGTGACGGCGGCTGCGCGCCGCTGGAAGTCGCGGGCGATGACCACCGGTACGGCGACGTTCCCGAGCGTGATGCCGAGTCCGAGCACGGCGGTTCCGGCGAGCGCGGTGGGGACGGATCCGGTGGACCGCAGCAGCGTCCCGCCCAGCACGCCGAGCAGGGCGAGCAGGATGGTCCGTTCGGGACCGAGCCGGCCCACTAGCACCGCCGCCGTCGGGGTGAACAGGGCGAAGCAGAGCACCGGGACGGACGTCAGGAGCCCGGCGCCGGCGGAGGACAGCCCGAGCCCGGCGGCCACCTGGTCGACCACGGGTGGCAGGGACGTGATCGGGGCGCGCAGGTTGAGCGCCACGAGGAGGAGCGCGCCGAGCGCGCCCCAGCCGGCGCTGGTGGTGAGGACGTTGCCGGGGCGGGTGCCGCCGTCGGAGGCGCTACGCATCGAACTGCGCACCGAGGGTGCGCAGCAGGTCGGCGAGGCGGGGTCGCTCCGTGGCGGGCAGGGCGTCCAGCACGCGGGTCTCGACGTCGAGCAGGTCGCTCATCGCGGCGTCGACGCGGCTGCGACCGGAGGCGGTGAGCTGGACGAGCACGCCGCGGCGGTCGTCGGGCGAGCGGTGCCGCTCGACGAGCCCGCGGCGCTCGAGGCGGTCGATCCGGTTGGTCATGGTGCCGCTGGTCACGAGGGTCTGCGCGACCAGGGTGCCCGGGGAGAGGCGATAGGGGTCGCCGGCGCGACGCAGCGCGGACAGCACGTCGAACTCCCAGGTGTCGAGCTCGTGGCGGGCGAACGCGCCGCGCCGCGCACGGTCGAGGTGGCGGGCCAGCCGGCTGATCCGGGAGAAGACGCTGAGCGGCTCGACGTCCAGGTCGGGTCGCTCGCGCTGCCAGGCCGCGACGATGCGGTCGACCTCGTCCCCGGTGCGCGTGCTGTCCATGCGACGAGACTATCGCGGGTCTCTCGACATCAAGACTCTTGACGCGCACCCCCCGACTGCTGTGGGTGCACGACGCGCCGTCTCGCAGTGCTGGCCAGCGGCGTGTCGTGCACCCACAGCGGGGAGGGGGGCGGGGATCAGCGGGCGCGGAGGGCGGCACGGACGCGCGCGACGACGGGGCGCAGGTCGCGCAGGTCGTCGCCGACGACGACGATGACGATCCAGCCGAGCTCCTCGAGACGCCGCCGGGCGCGGACGTCCTCGCGCCACTGTGCGCGGTCGGTGCGGTGCTGGTCACCGTCGTACTCGATAGCGACACGCTCGGCGGGGTAGACCAGGTCCACGCGCTTGACGTAGCGGCCGTCGAGGTCCGTGACGACCTCGTTCACCTGCGGGCACGGCAGACCGCCGGCGACCAGGCCCAGTCGTGTCACGGTCTCCGGGCCGGAATCGGTACCCGCCCGCAGGCGCGGGATCTGCTCGCGTACCTGGGCGATGCCCTTGACCTTGCGCGTGCGCTCGGCCAGGTCGGCCAGCCTCGCGACGGTGGTGAGCGGGCGCTGGCGGCGCATCATCGCGTCGCCGAGGACGACGACGTCGTCGGGGCGGCGCAGCCCGACACCGACGTGCACGAACGTCTGCGCCGCCGTCGTGACGAGCAGGCCGTCGTGCTCGACGACCTCCAGGAACGACTGCCGGGAGCGGTGCGCGACCACGCCGTCGTACCGCGGGCGTTCCTGCTGCCGGGCGGTGACCACGTGGAGGGTGTCGTCGTGCTCCAGCGTCCAGGGGCGTTCGACGCCGAGCAGGTCGAGCGCCGTCGTGTGCGAGAAGGCGACGTCGGGACCGAGGCGTTCGGCGAGCGCGCGGCAGGTGTCGGCCAGGCTCTCCGGCGCCACCGCGGAGCGGACCCCGCGGAACGGGGTCGCCAGCTCGGACGAGCGGAGGCGGTGGCGCGGGACGCCGCGACGGACGGCGTCGGACACCAGGAACGGCCGGTCGAGAGGGATGCGCGGGTCGAGCGGTGGGGGAGGCATGGGCACACGGTGCCCGTGCGCCCGGCGCCGCGGGAGGGCCGATCCCGCATCTGTGGACAACCCCGTGACCCCGGCGTTGTGGGTGGACGACACGCCGGTTCGGGCTTCGGCCGAGCGGCGCGTCGTGCACCCACAACGGCGAAAGGTGGGGGCGGGTCAGGGGCCGATGAGGCCGGGCTTGCGCTCCATGCCCGCCAGGCCGTTCCACGCCAGGTTCACCAGGTGGGCGGCGACGTCGGCCTTCTTCGGCCGCCGCGCGTCGAGCCAGTACTGACCGGTCAGCGCCACCATCCCGACGAGCATCTGGGCGTACAGCGGCGCGATCTTCGGGTCCAGCCCGTTGCCCTTGAACTGGTCCGCGAGGATGTGCTCGACCTGCGCGGCGACGTCACCGATGAGCGACGAGAAGGTGCCGGTCGCCTGGGCCACGGGGGAGTCGCGCACCAGGATGCGGAAGCCGTCCTCGGACGCCTCGATGTAGCCGAGCAGGGCCAGGGCGGTCCGTTCCACCATGAGCTTGGGGTGGCCGCCCTCGGCCAGCGCACCGGTGAGGGCCGACGTCAGGCCCTGCACCTCCCGGTCCACGATGACGGCGTAGATGCCCTCCTTGCCGCCGAAGTGCTCGTACACCACCGGCTTGGAGACCTCCGCCGTGGCGGCGATCTCCTCGACGCTGGTGCCGTCGAACCCCTTGGCCGCGAAGAGGCCCCGGCTCACCGCCAGGAGCTGCTCCCGGCGCTGGCTCGCGGTCATCCGGGCACGCGGGGCACGCTTGGACGCGCGGGAGTCGGCAGGCATGGGTCCATCATGCCTGGTCCGTGCCGGCCACCCTGTGGCCCGCACCACGTCGCACCGGCGTCCGGTTCGCCCGGATGTGCGCGAGCCACCCCTGGCGACCTGGCAGACTGGGGCCCGGACGCGTGACGGCGGTGCGCAGCAGGTGGGCGGTACCGCGTGCTGCGGGGAGGATCCCGGACCGTCGTGGCGCACCGATCCGCCTTGGTGTAATCGGCAGCACACGGGTTTTTGGTGCCCTTGGTCCAGGTTCGAGTCCTGGGGGCGGAGCTCGCGACACCCGACAGAGACGGAGCACCGGTGGTTCCCACGGCCCCCCAGGGCGACCTGCACGCAGCCCACGGTTCGACGCCCGCGACGCACGGCATGCCACGACCGGCCGCCGTCGTCGTCCTCGCGGCGGGGCAGGGGACCCGCATGCGGTCCGCCACCCCCAAGGTGCTCCACGCCCTCGGCGGCCGCTCGATGCTCGGCCACGCGATGACGGCCGCCCGCGAGCTCGACCCGGTCCACGTCGCCGTCGTGGTGCGCCACGAGCGGGAGCGCGTCGCCGCCGCGGCGCTCGAGATCGACGAGGCCGCCCTGGTCGTCGACCAGGACGAGATCCCCGGCACCGGCCGGGCCGTGCAGTGCGCGCTGGACGCGCTCGACGCGCGCGCCCACGCCGCCGTGGCCGCGGGCCTGGACACCACCGCGGTCGTGCACGACGGCGGGGAGCACCCGCTCGGCGACGGCCTCGACGGCGCGGTGGTCGTCCTCGCCGGGGACATCCCGCTGCTCGACGGCGCCGCGCTGGCCGAGCTGCTCGACGCCCACCACGCCGACGGCAACGCCGTGACCATCCTGACCACCGAGCTCGAGGACGCCACCGGCTACGGCCGCATCGTGCGCGAGCAGGGCACCGGTGACGTCGTCGCGATCGTCGAGCACGCCGACGCCACGGCCGAGCAGCGGGAGATCCGCGAGATCAACTCGTCGGTCTACGTGTTCGACGCCGCGGTGCTGCGCCGCGGGCTCGGCGGGCTGGGCTCCGACAACGCGCAGGGCGAGGTCTACCTCACCGACGTCATCGCCTCCGCCCGGGCCGAGGGTGGGTCCGTGCGCGCGCTGCTCAGCGACGACCCGATGCTCGTCGAGGGCGTCAACGACCGCCTCGCGCTGGCCACGCTCGGTGCCGAGCTCAACCGGCGGATCCTGGCCGACTGGATGCGCGCGGGCGTGACCGTCGTCGACCCGGGCACCACGTGGGTGGACGCGGACGTCGAGCTCGCCCAGGACGTCACCCTGCTGCCCGGTACGCAGCTGCACGGGGCCACGCGGGTCGAGTCAGGCGCCACCATCGGCCCGGACACCACGCTGACCGACGTCGAGGTCGGCCCGGACGCGACGGTCGTGCGGACGCACGGCTCGCTGGCCGTGATCGGCGAGGGCGCGAGCGTGGGGCCCTTCGCCTACCTGCGCCCCGGCACGGTCCTGGGGGCACGGGGCAAGATCGGCACGTTCGTCGAGACGAAGAACGCCGAGATCGGCGCAGGCTCGAAGGTGCCGCACCTGTCGTACATCGGGGACGCGACGATCGGCGAGCAGAGCAACGTCGGTGCGGCCTCCGTGACGGTGAACTACGACGGCGTGCACAAGCACCGCACCGTCATCGGCTCGCACGCGCGGACGGGCGCGGACAACATGTTCGTCGCGCCGGTCGCCGTGGGCGACGGGGCCTACACCGGAGCCGGCAGCATCATCACGCGCGACGTGCCCGCGGGCGCCCTCGGCGTGAGCCGGTCCCAGCAGACGAACGTCGACGGCTGGGTCGAGCGCCGCCGCCCCGGCACGGCTGCTGCCGAGGCGGCCGCGCGGGCGAACGGCGCCGGCGAAGGGTCCGACGCCCTCGGCGCGCAGGCGCAGCGCGAGCTGGCCGAGCACAATGCCCTCACCGGGGCCGTCCCGGTGGTGCCCGACGACGACGCCGGGTCGCCGGAGTCGTCCGAGTCCGCCTGACACCGCCCGCACCTGTGCCCTCGTACGAAGGAAGAGCCCCCCTGATGAACACCTCCATCCCCGGTACCGGAGAGCGCAACCTGGTCCTCGCCGCGGGCCGGGCGCACCCCGAGCTCGCCGACGCCGTCGCCGAGGAGCTGGGCATCGGCCTGCTGCCCCTGTCGGCGTACGACTTCGCGAACAGCGAGACGTACGTGCGCTTCGGCGAGTCGGTCCGTGGCGCGGACATCTTCCTGCTGCAGAGCCACACCGCACCGGTCAACCAGTGGCTGATGGAGCACCTGCTCATGGTCGACGCCGCCAAGCGTGCGTCGGCCCGCACGGTGACCGCCGTGACGCCGTTCTACGGCTACGCGCGCCAGGACAAGAAGTCGCGGGGTCGCGAGCCGATCTCCGCGCGTCTGGTCGCGGACCTGCTGCGGACCGCGGGGGCGGACCGCATCATGAGCGTCGACCTGCACACCGCGCAGATCCAGGGGTTCTTCGACGGCCCGGTCGACCACCTGTGGGCGATGCCGCTGCTCACCGAGTACGTGCGCACCCGCGTCGACACCTCGAACGTGACCGTGGTGTCCCCGGACGCCGGGCGCATCCGGGTCGCGGAGCAGTGGGCGGAGAAGCTGGGTGGCGGGCCGCTGGCGTTCGTCCACAAGACCCGCGACGTGACGCGGCCGAACCAGGCGGTCGCCAACCGCGTCGTCGGCGACGTCGAGGGCCGCGAGTGCGTGCTCGTCGACGACCTCATCGACACCGGCGGCACCATCGCCGAGGCGGTCAAGGTCATCATGGCCGCCGGTGCGAAGTCCGTGGTGGTCGCCGCGACGCACGGCGTGCTCTCCGACCCGGCCGGTCAGCGGCTCAGCGAGTGCGGCGCGTCGGAGGTGGTGGTCACCAACACCCTGCCCATCGCGCCCGAGAAGCGGTTCGACGGCCTGACGGTGCTCTCCATCGCGCCGCTCATCGCCCGGGCGATCCGCGAGGTGTTCGACGACGGATCCGTCACCTCGCTGTTCGACGGCAACAGCTGAGACGAGGACGACAGCGCTGCGGGCGGCAGCCGACTTCCCTCTGTCCCGTCCCTCCGGGTACAGTAGTCAGGTTGCCTCGGCGAGGGACGTCTGACGGGCGCCGGCTTTTCGCAAGAATCGCCCGCAGAGCTGGATCCGTCGGATTTCCGTGATCGACTGGGCGGCTGCCGGTAGGGCGCGCACCGCGCCGACCGTGCGGCGCCCACGATCGCGTCCGTCACGTGTCCCACGCCGACGCAGCCGCCCGTCCGCGCCGGTTCCCCATCGCGGACAGCCGATGGCTCCCTCTGGTCGTCGGCACGCACAGACTCATCGCAGGAGTGATCCACATGGCCGAGATCAAGCTCGCCGCCGAGGCCCGCACCGAGTTCGGCAAGGGGGCCGCCCGTCGCGCCCGCCGTGCCGGCAAGATCCCCGCCGTCCTCTACGGCCACGGCGCCGACCCGGTGCACATCAACCTGCCGGGCCACGAGACGATGCTCGCCGTCCGTCACACGAACGCGCTCATCGGTCTCGACGTCGACGGCGAGAGCTACCTCTCGGTCGTGAAGGACGTCCAGCGGCACCCGGTCCGTCCGGAGATCGAGCACATCGACCTCCTCCTGGTGAACAAGGGCGAGAAGATCGCCGTGGACATCACGGTGCACGTCGTGGGCGAGTCCGCCCCGGGCTCCATCCACCTGGTCGAGGAGCAGACGCTGTCCGTCGAGGCCGACGCCACCAACATCCCGGAGTACGTCGAGGTCTCCATCGAGGGCCGCGAGGCGGGCGACCACATCGTCGCCGGCGACGTCCAGCTGCCCGCGGGCGTCGAGCTCCTCACGGACGCCTCCTACACCGTCGTGACGATCACCGAGCCGCGTGGCGAGGAGTCCGCCGACGAGGAGTCGGCCGCGTCCGCCGCCCCCGAGAGCGGTTCGTCCCCCGAGTGACCCTCGCCTGACGAGGTAGCAGCACCCGAACGCCCGACGGCGGCCACGCGCCGCCGTCGGGCGTTCTGCGTCGTGCCGACTAGGCTCCGACGTTGTGGGCGGAAAATCTGTGTGCCCATAAGCGGATAAAAAGCATGTTTCGGGCCAGTTTTCGCGCCCACAACACGAAGGAGCAGGTGGGATGGCCGACAGTCCGTGGCTCGTGATCGGGCTCGGCAACCCCGGACCGAAGTACGCCGGCAACCGCCACAACGTGGGCCAGATGGTGCTGGACCTGCTCGCCGAGCGCACCGGCAGCCGGTTCGCGAAGCACCCGCGGGCGCAGGCCGTGGTCACCGAGGCCCGGCTCGGGACGCTGCCCGGCGGCGCCCCCGGACCACGCGTCGTCCTGGCCAAGCCGACCACCTACATGAACACCTCCGGCGGCCCGGTCTCGGCACTGGCGCAGTACTACGGGATCGACGCCGACCACGTGCTGGCGGTCCACGACGAGGTGGACATCCCGTTCGACACCCTCAAGCTCAAGGCGAGCGGGGGAGAGGGCGGGCACAACGGCCTGCGCGACATCTCCAAGGCGTTGGGCACGCGCGACTACTTGCGGGTCCGCGTCGGGGTCGGGCGCCCGCCCGGCCGGATGGACACCGCGGACTACGTGCTCCGGGACTTCTCGGCCACGGAGCGCAAGGACCTGCCGATCCTGGTCGACGACGCCGCCGACGCCGTCGAGATGGTCGTCACCGAGGGGCTGCTGGCCGCGCAGGGGAAGTACCACCCGAGGGCCTGACGTGTGCCGTGGGCGCCAGTTTCACCCGCTCGTCCTGCCCTGATTCACCCGCCGACGGCGGCCTCGGGCGACCGACACCTGCCTACGCTGGTTGTCGGTCCGCGAGGGAGGGCACATGACGACAGGTGTCGCGCTCGCGCACGACTACGCGACGCAGCGTGGCGGCGCCGAACGGGTCGCGCTGCTGCTCGCGGAGGCGTTCCCCGGTTCGCCCCTGTACACGACGCTGCACGACCCCGACGGGACGTTCCCGGAGTTCGACCGGCTCGACCTGCGCACCTCCCGCCTCGACCGGTCGGGCGTGCTGCGCCGGAACCACCGTCTCGCCCTGCCCCTGCTCGCCGGCGCCGTCGACGGACAGCGGGTCGACGCCGACGTCCTGGTGGCGTCGTCCACCGGATGGGCGCACGGCTACCGGGGCGCTCGTCGGACGGTCGTCTACTGCCACGCCCCGGCCCGTTGGCTGTACCAACGGGACCGCTACCTGGGCCCCCCCGGAGGGGGCCTGGCCCGCAGCGCGCGACGCGCCGTCGTCGCGGCCGGCCTCGGAGCCGTCACCCCCGGGCTGCGACGCTGGGACGCCGCGGCCGCGGGCCGGGCCGACGCCTACCTCGTGAACTCCACCGTCACCCAGCGCGCCGTCCGCGAGGCGTACGGCATCGATGCCGAGGTCCTGCCGCCGCCGCCCGCGATGCTGCCCGTCGGTCCCGAGCAGGAGGTGCCGGCCCTCGAGCCCGGATTCCTGCTCTGCGTCGCACGGCTGCTGCCGTACAAGAACGTCGACGTCGTCATCGAGGCGGCACAGGCGGCGGGCCGCGAGCTGGTCGTGGTGGGCGCCGGACCGGACCGCGCTCGCCTCGCCACGCTCGCAGCGCGCAGCGGCGGTACCGGGCGCGTGCACCTGATGGGTCGCGTGGACGACGCGACGTTGCGCTGGTTGTACCGCCACGCCTCCCTGCTCGTGGCGGCCTCGTACGAGGACTACGGGCTGTCTCCGCTCGAGGCCGGGGCGTTCGGCCGGCCGAGCGTCGTCCTGCACGACGGGGGATACCTGGACACGGTCGTCGCCGGGGTCAACGGGGTCTTCTTCGACGCGCCGCGCGCCGACCTCGTCGCCGCCGCGATCGAGCTCGCGGCATCGTCCCGGTGGGACGAGGGGCGCATCGCCGAGCACGTGGACCGGTTCTCGGCCGCGCGCTTCGAGGAACGGCTCCAGGCCGTCGTCGCTGAACAACGCACGACGGCCGGTGCGGGCCGATGATCGGGAAGGACGCCCCATGACCATCAGAGAGTTCCTGCGCACGGTGTGGACGGCCAAGTACCTGGTGCTGGCCGCCGTCGTGGTGGTCGTGGCCGGCGCGCTGGTTTACCTCGACCGCCAGGAGACGATGTACAGCGCCAGCGCCGAGGTGCAGGTCCTCGGGGTGCAGACGGCTCAGGGCAGCAGCGAGGAGCTCGTCGAGGTCACGGTCGACACCTCTGCCGACGACGCCCTGGCAGCACCGGTCCTGGAAGCGGCGGCCGAGGAGGTGGGGGAGACCTCCGCACCCGATCTCTCGGCGGTCGTGACCGTCGGCGGCGACGACGAGGACGCCTCGGTCGTCACGGTCAGCGCCGAGACGACCGATCCGGCGCGCTCGGTGGCGATCGCGAACGCCGTCGCCGCGGCGTACGTCGCGCACGTGCCGGTCCTCCAGGAGGAGCAGCTCGCCATCCTCGACGAACGCCGCGACGTTCTCTCGGAGCAGCTCGAGGGCGTCACCGAACGGATCGAACGCCGGCCTGAGGACCCGCTCGCCCTCGCCGAGCAGGACACGATCGTGACGGAGTACACGACGCTCACCGAGCGCTTCAACACCCTCGGGTCGATCACCGAGCCGGCCGAGGTGGTCGCGCCGGCCGAGGGAGCGACAGAACTCGGGCCGGCCCCCGCGGTCGTCGTCGCCGTCGCCGCGCTGGTGGGACTGCTCGCCGGCATCGGGCTGGCCTTCGCCCGACGTGGTCTCGACTTCCGCGTGCGCACGACCAGCGAGGCCGCACGGCTCGCCGACGCCCCGGTGCTCGCCGAGCTCTACTCCGTCCGCGATGCCCGACGAGACTTCGCCGCGTCGCAGATGCTGCCCGTCTCGAGCAAGGTCGCCACGCCGTTCACCGAGTCCATCCGAGAGCTGAGGACCTCCGTGCAGGTCTCGCTGGACTCGTCCGAGCCGATGGTCATCGCCGTCACCGCGGCGGACCCTCATGCCCCACGGTCCTTCATCGCTGCGAACCTCGCGGCGTCCTTCGCGCTGAGCGGCCGGCGGACCATCGCCGTCTCCGCCGACCTGCGCCGCCCACAGCTCGACCGGATGCTGCCGTTCCCGGACGGCTGGCACGGTGGACGGAAGGGCGTGCGGGGCACGAAGGTGCCCAACCTCGGTGTCCTCACGATCACCGAGGACGCGATGGACCCCGCGGACTTCCTCGCGACCGCGCGGGCGACGGCGATGATCGACGGCCTGCGGGAACGGGCGGAGGTCGTGGTCATCGACGCACCGCCGGTGCTCGCCGCCGCGGACGCGACGATCCTCGGGCGGTACGCCGACGGCGTGGTGCTCATCGCGTCCGCGGGCCGGACGGACGCCGCCGTGCTCCGCGAGGCGGCCGAGCGACTCCGGACGACGAACGTCCGGCTCACGGGTGTCGCGCTCGAGGGGGTCAAGAGCGACCGCAGGATGCTCTACGCCTCGACGTACGGCGAGGACGACGGCGCCCCGTCGCGGGTGCGCTCGCTCGTGCGCCGCTCGGACCCCGCGCCGGTACCCGACCAGGAGAGTGCGGCGGCCGAGCCCGCGACGGCAGGGCCGGCGCCGTCGTCGAACCAGGTCCCGGCGTGGGACGCCGTCGTCACGCCGCGTGAGGGGAGCACGAGCAGCAGCGCGGCCGACCGGTCCGCCGACAGCCCGGCCGTCGTCGGGGCAGGCAGCGCTCCCGAGCCGGTGGACGGACCCCGCCCGTCCCGTCGGTGAGCACGGCCCCCGGTCACGGCCCGCCGCCCGCCCCCGTGCGGGTGCTGGTGCTGGACCACACGGCGGCACCCGGCGGTGCGGAGCTCGCGCTGGTGCGGCTCTGCGCGACGCTCGGCCCGGACGTCAGCGTCCGCGCCGTGCTGTTCGCCGACGGACCCCTGCGCCCCGCTCTGCAGGCCGTCGGTGTGCCGGTCGACGTGCTCGAGCTGGATCCCGAGGTGGCGACGGTCGGCCGTCGTGACGTCCTGCGCGGCGGGCTCGGGGGGCTCCGACGCGTCCGGGGCACGGTGTCGTTCCTGGTCCGGCTGGTCCGCCTCCTGCGGCGCCTGCGCCCTGACGTGGTCCACACGACGTCGCTGAAGGCCGACCTGCTCGGGACGCTCGCTGCGACCCTGGCCGGACGACCGGTCGTCTGGTACGTCCACGACCGGATCGCCCCCGACTACCTGCCGCGCCCGCTGGTCTCCCTCGTCCGTGTCGCCGCGTACCTCCCTCGCGCCCTCATCGCGAACTCCCGGGCCACCGCGCGGACGCTGCCGCGGCACGCGACCATCGCCTACCCGGGCTTCTCTGCCGACCAGATGTCACCGGACGCACCACACGACGGGCCGCACGACACGCCACACGACGGGCCACACGACACGCCGCACGACACGCCACGGGACGCGCCCGTGGTGGGGATCGTCGGTCGGGTCAGCCCGACGAAGGGGCAGCTCGAGCTCGTCCGCGCGTTGCCCGCCGTCCTGGCCAGGTATCCGCGGGCGACCGTGAGGGTCGTGGGCGGGGCGCTGTTCGGCGCCGGGGACCACGCCCGCGAGGTCCGGACCGAGGCCGAACGGCTCGGTGTCGACGCCCACGTCGAGTGGGCAGGGCACGTCGAGAGTCCGGCCGAGGAGCTCGACCGGTTCGACGTCTGCGTCCACGCGTCCCCGGTTCCCGAGCCCTTCGGGCAGGTGGTCGTCGAGGCGATGGTGCGCGGGGTACCGGTCGTCGCGACCCGGGCCGGCGGCGTGCCGGAGATCCTGTCCCACCCGGACGGCGATCTCGGGGTGCTGGTCGAGCCCGGCGACGTCGACGCGCTCGCGGCCGGGGTCCTGGCGGTCCTGGACGATCCCGTCGCGGCGCGTGAGCGGGCGCGGCGGGCGCGTGAGGTGGCCGTGGAGCGGTTCGCCGTGGGACGGACCGCGGCGGTGGTCACCGCTGTGTGGCGCCGCGCCGCCGCAGGGCGTCGATGACCCCGGCCATCCGAGCCGCCTGGTCGCGCCAGGTCGGGATGTCGTCCGCCCCTCCGCCGTCCGCGGGCCGGGGGCCCTGCAGCACCCCTCGCACCGCGGCGGGGAAACCGGCGGCGTCGCTGCTGGTGACCAGCGGGTCGGTGGCGTCCCGGAAACCGGCGACCGGCGTGGCGACGACGGGTCGGCGCACCGCCCGGTACTCGTAGAGCTTGATCGGGTCGAGACTCCCGGTGAAGTCGTTGACGAGGTGCGGGACCAGCAGCACGTCGGCGTGCTGGAGGTAGGCGGGCACGGCGGTCCAGGGCCGGGGGCCGAGCAGGACGACCCCGGCGTCCCGCAACGTCGCCCGTACGGCGGGTGCGACGTCGACGACGGGTCCGACGACGACGACCGTCGCCTCCCCGGCGACGGCCCGGGCGGTCCGGACCAGGAGCGGGACGTCGAACCGGTCGGGGTGGACGGTGCCGAGGTACACGGCGACGGGTCCGTCGGGCAGGTCGGACGGCCGGGCGACCGGTGTCCGGTACCGTGCGACGTCGACCCCGTTGGTGACGAGGAGCGCGTCGTCGCCACCGAGCTCTCGGCGTCGTCCGCCCTTGGTGCGGAGCAGGTCCGGCGAGCACACGGTCACCGCGACGCACCGGCTCAGCAGCAGGTCCTCGTCGGCGTCGAGCCGTGCGCGTTCGGCAGGCGTGCGCTCGGCGGCGGCCCAGTCGTCCGTGACGTCGTAGAGCGCCGGCCAGCCGCTGGACCGCACCAGGGTGGCCGCGGCCGGGTCGTTCACCCAGAGCACCGGCGCGTCGAACCCGAGGGTGCGGGCGGCCCGCCGGACGCCGCGTGCGAGGCGCTCGTCGGCGCGCGGGTCGATGCGCCGGGGCAGCAGCTTGGTCGGCTGGTACAGCCGCAGTCGATCAGCACCCGGGTCCCCGGCGGGCGGTCGGTGCAGTCCGCGGCCCGCGCGCGGCCGCGACCGCCGGCTGAGCTGGTGCAGGGGGTCGGCGGGCGGTTCGACGAACAGGACCCGCAGGTCGGGGTCCGTCCGCAGCAGCTCGGTGACCAGGTGCTGGTTGCGTCGTCGGACGAGGTCCCAGTCCTCCAACGAGACGACCACGACGTCGTGCCCGGTGCCCGGCTGCGGTCGTGCCCCCGCACGCCGGGCGGACCCCAGCACCTGGCGGTACACCGCCTCTGTGGCGGACGCCTGCGCCGCGGGCGAGAAGTGCCGGTGCTGACGCTGCCTCGCGGCCCGGCCGTAGGCGTCACGACGCTCCGGGGAGGCGGCCAGCTCCGCCAGGTGCTTGCCCGCCAGGGTGGGGTCCTGCGGCGGGTAGCAGGCCAGCGGGTCGAGGCCCTCGAGCAGCTCGACGTGCCCCCCCGCGCCGGCGGCGACGACGGGCAGCCCGTCCGCCATCGCCTCGAGGACGCTCAGCCCCAGCCCTTCGACGGGACAGGGCGCGAGGAACAGCGCCGCCTGCGACATCAGCGCGTCGACGTCGGCGCGCTCCCCGAGGAACGTCACCGACCCGCTGAGCCCGAGCCGGTGCGCCTGCTCCTCGAGAGCGGGTCGTCGTGAGCCGTCGCCCGCCACCAGGAGCTGCCACCCGCCGGCCGCGAGCCCGGAGCTCGCGAACGCCTCGAGCCCGACGTCGGCACGCTTCTCCGGCTCGAGCCGCTGGGCCATCAGCACCACCGGGAGCCGCTGCGCGGCCACGGGGCCGTCGGGGCGCCCGGGGATCCCGGGGGGAACCACGGTGCTGGCGCCGTCGACGTGGGCAGCGACGTACTCGCTGATCGACAGCTGTGCCCGGACCGTCCTGCGCGCCAGCGCGGCGGCCAGGCCCCCCAGCGGTCCCGACCCTCGCGGGCGGGCGAAGTGGCGGGTGGCCACCACCGGGGGGAACCGGCCCGGCAGCGTCGTCCAGGCGGCGAGCGCCGCCGCGACCTCGGCGGCCGTCATGTGCGTGTGGACCACGTCGGCGTCGGTGGCGGCCCGCAACGCCCGGACCACGTCCGCCGTGGTCGCGGCCGGGACCAGGCGGACGGACGGGTCGGCGACCGCCGCGGCCATCCGTTCGGTGGCGCCCCCGACGACGCGCACGTCGTGCCCTGCTGCGGCCTGGGCGGCGGCGAGGCGGGACACGTGCCGCTCGACCCCGGCGAAGCCGTCGGACCGGACGGCGTGCACGATCCGCATCAGCGGGCCGCCGTCCGGTCGGTGCCGCGGGCGAGCGAGCGGAACAGGTCCAGGTACTGCCCGGCCACGCGGCCCCACGTGTGCGCCTCGGCCTCCCGGCGCGCGGCTCGCCCGAGCGCCGCCCGTTCGCCGGGGGTCGCTGCGCCGATCGCCGCGACGCCCCGTCGCACGTCCTCGACGGTGCGATCGACGAGATATCCGTCGACGCCGTCGCGGACCACCTGGGGTGCGTAGCCGACCGGGGTCGCCACGACCGGGACACCGCACGCGAGGGCCTCGAGCACGACCAGGGCGTTCGCCTCGTACGCGCTGGGCAGGGCGAGGAGGTCGGCGCCGTGCAGGAACGGTCGGGAGTCCACGACCTGGCCGGCGAGGTGCACGCGGTCGGCGATCCCGAGCCGGCTGACGTCGCGGCGCAGGGCGTCGAGCATCGTGCTGGTGCCTCCCACGACCGTGACGTGGACGCCGGGCAGGTCGACGACGGCCTCGAGGACCAGCGGGAGCCCCTTGCGGGCGAACTCGTGCCCGACGAACACGACGTTCGTCGCGCCGTCGGGAAGGCCGGCCCGTGCGCGCCGGCGTTCCGCGGCCGTGGGTGGTCGGAACCTCTCGACGTCGACGCCGTTGCCGATGACCTGGGTCCGCGCCCGCACCCGGGAGTAGGTGCTGACCAGCGCGTCGCGCTCGGCCGGCGTGAGGTTCACGACGACGCGGTGGGTCCCGCTCCGGTAGCGCCAGGTGTCGCGCACGGACGTGAACAGGTGCAGCGGGTTGCGCAGCATGCGCCACGCGTAGCCTCCGCGCGCGGCCATGGCCACGCGGAGGATCCCGTGGTTGACGTAGACGTCGCCGGCGAGGGCGTCGTTGTGGCACACCCCGACCGTGCCCGGTTCACCGGCGAGCCTGCGCCGCGCGAGCACCGACCCGACCGTGGAGAACCACACCACCCGGCCGAGCAGGACCAGCCGGCCGCGCAGGCCGGGGCCGGGCTCGGGGAGCCAGCCACCGCCCGCGTCGTCCAGGGTGAAGCGGTCCACGTCCACGCCGGCCGCACGCCACTCCTGCTCGAGGTGATGGGCCACCGCACCGACACCCGTCCCGGGGCCGATGGTCGGGGCGATCTGGAGGATCTTCATCGGGCCGCCATCTCCTGCACCGACCGCAGCTCGTCCACGGGCAGTGCCTGACCGGTCTGCTCCCGCGCCTCGCGGCGCGCACGGGCGTAGTCCTCGGCGCCGAGGCAGACGCCGATGACGGCGAACGGCACGGACACCACGACCGCGGTCCAGAACAGGTCGAACTGCCCCTGGATCAGCCGCATCAGCAGGATCGAGAACGCGAGCGTGCCGAACCGCGGATCGATCCGCCAGAGCACGATCAGCCCGCCGAGGAACAGCACGAGGAACCCGGCGAGCCCCGCGATCCCGGCGGAGGACAACATCTCCAGCTCGGCGTTGGGGGGCTGGAACACGAACTCCGTGCGGTCGGCCGTCCACCAGCGCAGGCCCACGCCGAACCACGGGCTGCTCTGCCAGACCTCGATGGCGTCCTGGTACCAGGTCAGCCGCTGGTTGGCGGAGTTGAACTCGTTGTCCTGCGAGAGCTGCTCCTGCACCGCGCCCCACACGAAGTAGATCGCGGGGATCGCGGCGAGCAGGATGAGCTTGGAGCGCTTGCGGTCCGGGTCGGCCCGCAGGGTGATGAGGATGACGCCCACGGCCAGGCCGACGAGCGCCTGCCGGGCCTGGGACGCGAGCACCGCCAGGGAGCAGAGCCAGAAGGCCGACTGCGCGAACCACCGTGGCCAGCCGACCCACCACGGCCGGGCGTACGCCACGAGGGCGGCGAAGGCCACCACGGACCCGATGAGGTTCTTGTGCATCGGGTAGGGCCAGTCGAGGTAGACCGGTCCGGTCGCTCCGGCGGCGAGCTGCTGCACCGCGACGAGGCAGGTCAGGGCGGAGATGGCGAGGCACACCCCGAGGAACAGCGAGAGGGCGAGCCGCGCCCGCCCGGCACGCCCCACGGCCCAGCCCACGACGAGCGCCCCACCCACGGACAGCCAGGCGTGGAACCACTCGACGGTGTTGGACTGGTAGGGGTTGACGATGACCGTGAACAGCGTGCCGACCTGGTAGACGGCCGAGAGCCACAGCATCGAGCGCATCGGTCGGGAGTAGGGGCGCGGGGCGAGGAACAGCGCGAACCAGAAGGCGGCGAAGAGCGCGAAGTCGGACATCGACAGGTCGAGAGCGCCGCTGCCGACGCGTTCGACGACGACGAGCGCCGGCATCGCCAGGACCGGCAGCGCGACCGGTTCGTAGAGCGTCAGGCCGACGACGAGCACCAGCGCCGCCGCGGCGACGGCGAACGGTGCGTAGTCCGGGACGAGGGCGCCGACGCCGACGAGCACCACCGTCACCGCGGCGACCCCCGCGAGCCAGGCCATCGAACGCCGGATCACGAGGCCCCGACCGCTCGGGCGGACGTCCGGCGCAGCAGCGCTTCCGTGCGGGCCGGGCCCCGGACGTAGGACCGCAGCCGACGGCGGGCGGCCGCGCCGCGTTCCCCGTCCAGCAGCACCGCGCGGGACACCGCGCCCACGACGGCCCCTGCGCGCGCCACCTGCCAGCCGAGGGCGCCGTGGTGCTTGCGCAGGAAGTGCTCCTGCGAGGCGTGGAAGTGGACGTCGCGCCGGCCCGGGTCGTCGCTGGTCGCTCCGCCGAGGTGCAGCGCCTGGACCTCGGGGACGACGGCGTGCCGCCACCCGGCCTGGTTGGCCCGGTAGGCCCAGTCGGTCTCCTCGGCGTAGAGGAAGAACCGTTCGTCGAAGCCGCCCACCTCGTCCAACGCCTCTGACCTCAGCAGCAGCACCGACCCGATGACGAAGGACCGCGCGGCGGGAGTGCGGCGCAACGCACCGAACCCGAGCGCCTCCACCCACGTCGCCGTCGGCGAGGGGTAGGGCCACACCACCCGCGCCGGCGAGCCGTCGGCACCGACCTGCGCCGGGCCGACGCTCGCCGTCCGCGGCCGGGCGTGCAGGGCTGCCTGGAGGGCGACGACGTCGTCGGGGCCGACCACGGCGTCCGGGTTGAGCAGGAGGACGTCGGCGCCCGATTCCTGCCGGTGCGCGAGGGCGTGGTTGACGCCGGCGGCGAAGCCCCCGTTGCGACCGGGGTCGAGGTAGCGACCGCCGAGGCCCTCGGTGATCTCCTGGATCTGCGGCATCGAGGAGTTGTCGACGACGGTCAGCGTGAGCTTGCCGGCCAGCGGCTCGAGCGCCGTGCGCACGAGGTGCGGCGCACCGTAGGCGACGACGACGACCTCCGGCGGGGCCGGTGCGGCGGTCACGACGTCGCTCGGGGTCCGGGCGGAGGTCACCTCGCTGTAGAGGTCGTGGTAGCGCCGGGCGACCTCCTGCCACGAGCACGACGCCGCGCGGTCGGCCCCCGCGGCCCGCAGCCGGCCGGCGAGCCCCGGCTCGTGCCGCACACGCAGCAGCGCGGACCGCAGGGCCGGCGGGTCGTCGGGCGGCACGAGCAGTCCGGCGCCGCCGACGACGTCGGGCAGCGCCCCGGTCTCCGTGGCCACCACGGGGACTCCGCACGCCATGGCCTCCACCGCGACCCGGCCGAACTGCTCCGTCCAGCCCGGCGTCTCGCGGGACGGCACCACGAGGACGTCGAGCGTGCGGTAGAACGCCACGAGCGCGTCGCCGTCGAGCGCCCCGTGGAAGCGCACGTCCAGTCCCGCCGTCCGGGCCTGGTCCTCCAGCCTCCGGCGGACCGGTCCGTCCCCGGCCAGCTCGAGCCGGAGGTCAGGTTCTCCCGCGACGGCCCGCAGCAGGACGTCGACACCCTTGTGGTCGGCGAGGCGCCCGGCGTAGCCCACCCGCCACGGGCGTCCGCCGTCCTGCGACGGGACCGGCGCGGCGGGGGAGAAGTGCGCCGGGTCCACGCCCAGGGGGATCGTCTCGACCCGACCGGTGGCGCCCTTGTCGGTGCAGATGCGCCCCGCCTGCTCGTTGCAGACCGACACGCCCGCGGCGGTCCGCAGCGCGTGGGCCTCGAGCCAGCGGAAGGGCCACGGGTAGCGCTTGCGCAGGTTCTGCGCCGAGTACAGGACGACGGGCGGTGCCGGGCGCCGACCCAGCAGCGCCCGGAGCCGGCGCAGGGCCAGGACCTCCGCCGTCGCCAGCGCGAACGGTTCCTCGTGGACGTCGACGAGGTCCCAGTCGTGGCCCAGCGCGCGCCACAGGGCGAACGGGTCGTAGACGAAGAGCGCGGGGTGCCGACCGGCGGTCCGCACCCCGCGGACGGGTTCGCCCGGCCGGGCGACCAGCCGGACTCGCGAGCCCCCCTCGTCCCACGAGCGCGCCGCCAGCAAGCGGACGTCGACGCCGCGGCGGCGCAGCGCGCGCTCGCGTTCGCGCCACGCGTCGACGACAGCGCTGTGCGACACGCGGAGGACCTTCATGACGACGATCGTCCCCTGCGCGCCCGGACCGTGGAACGGAGGTGCCGGTGAATCACCCGGTGCGCGCCCGAACTTCACCCGTGCCACCGTGCCGCGGTTCACCCGGCCGGGGCGCTTTTCCACCCGCTCCACGCCTGTCCTGCCCTCGAGGCTTCTGGTTACTGTCGACGCGATGCCGTTCCGTGACCGGAGGAGACTGCCATGAGGGTTCTTGTCGACGGCGACCGAGGTTATGTCGGTGCCGTCCTGGTACCGCTCCTGCGGGCCCACGGGCACGAGGTCGTCGGCCTCGACGTCGGGTGGTACGACGGCTGCGACTTCGGGACGCCCGCCGCGGACTACGAGCAGCGCACCGGCGACGTCCGGGACGCGCGGCCGGAGGACCTCGAGGGCTTCGACGCGGTGGTCCACCTGGCGGCGATCAGCAACGACCCGATCGGGCACCTCGCGCCGGACGCGACGTTCTCGGTGAACGCGGGCGGAGCGGTCCACATGGCCGAGGCGGCGAAGGCCGCGGGCGTGCCGCGCTTCCTGTTCTCGTCGTCGTGCTCCCTGTACGGCGCGGCGGGGGACGCGCCGGTGGACGAGCAGAGCCCGTTCCACCCGGTCACGCCGTACGGCGAGTCGAAGGTACGCGCGGAGCAGGGGATCTCCCCGCTCGCGGACGACTCGTTCAGCCCCACCTACCTGCGCAACGCGACGGCGTACGGGTCATCGCGGCGCCTGCGGGCCGACATCGTCGTCAACAACCTCACGGGCACGGCGTTCACGCGGGGCGAGGTGCGGCTGCAGTCCGACGGCTCGCCGTGGCGGCCGCTGGTGCACGTCCAGGACATCGCGCGGGCCTTCCTGGCCGCGCTCGAGGCGCCGCGTGAGGTGGTGCACGACCAGGCGTTCAACGTGGGCCGCGACGAGGACGTCGTGCAGATCCGCACCGTGGCCGAGCAGGTCGCCGACGTCACCGGGGCGCCCGTGACCTTCGCGCCGGGGGCGGGGGCCGACGCCCGCAACTACCGCGTCGACTTCGGCAAGATCCGCAGCCTGCTGCCGGCGGCCGACCCCCGCTGGACCGTGCGGGACGGCATCGAGGAGCTGTGGCGGGACATGCGCCAGCGGGGCCTGACCACCGAGGACTTCGAGCAGACGTTCGTCCGGCTGCACCGCATCCAGGAGCTGGCGGCCGCCGGTCGCCTGGACCTCGCCTCGCTGCGCATGGTGGTGGCGGCATGACGGCGACGGCGTCCGCGGCGGCCGCTGCCAGGACTGCGGCCTCGGCGTCGGTGCCGGCGTGCCGCCTGTGCGGCGCGGAGCTGACGCGCACGTTCGTCGACCTCGGCATGTCCCCGCCGTGCGAGGCGATCCTGCGGGCGGACCAGATCGACCAGGGGGAGACCTTCTACCCGCTCAACGTGCGGATCTGCATGCAGTGCCTGCTGGTGCAGCTCCCCGCCTACGTCGCCGAGACGGAGATCTTCGACGACTACGCCTACTTCTCCTCGTTCTCCACGAGCTGGGTCGAGCACGCCCGCCAGTACGTCGAGAAGGCGACCGACCGGCTCGGCCTCGACGCCGGGTCGTCGTTCGTCGTCGAGGTGGCGAGCAACGACGGCTACCTGCTGCAGCACGTGCAGGCGCAGGGCATCCGCTGCCTGGGCATCGAGCCGTCCCGCACGGTCGCCGAGGCGGCCGTGGCGAAGGGGATCCCGACGCTCGTGGAGTTCCTCGGGGAGCAGAGCGGCCGCACGGTCCGCGCCGAGCACGGACCGGCCGACCTCGTCGTGGCGAACAACGTGTTCGCCCACGTGCCCGACATCGTCGACTTCGCGAAGGGGCTGCGGGCCCTCGTGGCCGACGACGGCCGGGTCACGATCGAGATCCCGCACCTGCTGCGCCTCATCGAGGGCAACGAGTACGACACGATCTACCACGAGCACTTCTCCTACCTGTCGCTGCTGACCACGCAGCGGGTGCTCGCGGCGGCCGGGCTCACGGTGGTCGACGTCGAGGAGCTCGCCAGCCACGGCGGGTCGCTGCGCACCTGGTCGGCACCGACGGAGACTGTGGAGTCCGGGCGCGTCGTCCCGACGGCGGCGGTCGCCGAGGTGCTCGCCGCCGAGGCCGACTTCGGCCTGCACAGCGTCGAGGGGCACGACGGGTTCGCCGAGCAGGTGGCGCAGGTGCGCGACGACTTCGTGTCGTTCCTGCTGGACGCACGCCGCGCCGGCAAGCGGGTCGTGGCCTACGGGGCGCCGGGCAAGGGCAACACGCTGCTCAACCACTGCGGCGTGCGGGCCGACCTCCTGGAGTTCGCGGTCGACCGGAACCCGTACAAGCACGGCCGGTTCCTGCCCGGCACGCACATCCCCGTGCACGCGCCCGAGGCGCTCGACGCAGCACGACCCGACTACGTCGTCATCATGCCGTGGAACCTCCGGAAGGAGATCTCGGCACAGCTCGCCCCCGTCGCCGACTGGGGAGGGAAGCTGGTCGTCGCGCTCCCGCACCTCGAGGTGTTCGAGCCGGGGACGTGATGGGCGCCCGGCCGGTCACGTCCTGGCGGTGCCGGTGGTGCGGAGCGGACGACGGCTCCGTCGTGCTCGACCTGGGCGAGCAGCCCGCGGCCGACGCGTTCCCTCCCGCCGGGGCCACGGGAGCGGACGACGTGTACCCGCTGCGGATGGTCCTGTGCGCCGGGTGCGGCCTGGCCCAGCTCGAGGAGGACCCGACCGACGCCGACGAGCCGCGAGGGATCGAACCGGCAGCCCTCGTCGCGCAGGCCCGTGAGGCGGTCGACGACCTCGCCGCCGCCGGCCTGGCGGCCTCGGGTGCCCGCGTGGCCGAGCAGCCCAGCCCCCACGGCGGATCCTGGCTGGGCCAGCTCGCCGAGCGCGGCCTGACGGTCGTCCCGGACGAGCCGGGTGCCGACGACGAGGAGCGGGTCGACCTCCTCGTCGACTCGCTCGGCATGATGCACGACGCCGACCAGCGGGCCGCCCTCGCGGACCGCGCCGACCAGCTCGCCCCCGAGGGGGTGCTCGCCCTGCACGTCCACCCGCTCGGCACGATCCTGCGCACGAGCGCCTGGAACGCGCTGCGGCACGGGCACTACGCCTACTACTCCGTGACCTGGCTCGTGCGCGCCGCCCGGGAAGTCGGCGTCGTGCCGGTGGGGCTGTGGCGGTACGCGCTGTACGGCGGCACGGTGGTGCTGGCTCTGGTGCCGGCCGGGTCGCGGCGTGCCGCCGAGCACGCCGGGTCCGCGGCGCTCGCGGACCTCGACCAGGTCCTGGACGACGAGCGGGTCGCCGGGGTGACCGACCCGGACGCCGTGGGACGGTTGCAGGCCGAGGTCACCACGACGGCGACGGCGCTGCGGGCGTGGGTGGACGACCACCGCGCGGAGGGGATCGTCGGCTACGGAGCGGCCTCCCGGGCGGTGGCGCTGCTGGCCGCGGCAGGGGTGACGGGTCGCGACGTGCGCGCGGTGGTCGACGCGTCGGCCGCGAAGAGCGGCCTGTCGATGCCGGGGACCGCAGGGGCCGACGGCGCACCGCGGATCCCGATCGTCGAGCCGGCCGCGCTGGGCGGGCTCCGGCCCCGATGGGTGGTGCTGTTCGTCCCCGACCTCCTGGACGAGGTGCGCCGGGCCTACCCGGAGGTGGAGGCGTCCGGCGGGAGCTGGGTCGTGGCCGAGCCCGCTCCGGTCGTCGTCGCCCCCGACGGGATCACGACGCGCTGAGGCGACCGGTGAGCTGCGCCCACGACCCGGCGGCGCGGTCGCGCGCGCTGACCGTCGTGATCTCCGCCGGCCAGGCGATGGCCAGGTCGGGGTCCAGATGGTGCACGGCGACGTCCTCCGTGGGGTCGTGCTCGGCGTCGATGCGGTAGCAGACGTCCGCCGTCGGCGTCAGGGTCTGGTGGCCGTGGAGGAAGCCCCGCGGGATGTACAGCGACACGAAGGTGTCGTCGTCGAGCACGACCGACTCCGCCTGGCCGAACGTCGGTGACCCGGGTCGCGCGTCCACCACGACGTCGAGCACGGCGCCGTGGGCCGCCCGGACCAGCTTGGCCTCGCCCGACCCCACGCGTCCGTGCATGCCGCGCACGACGCCCTGGTGCGAGCGGGACTGCGAGTCCTGGACGAACGCCGCGGGGTCGATGCCCGCCTCGCGCGCCGTGGCGTCGTCGAACGTGCGCGTGAAGAAGCCGCGCTCGTCGCGATGCGGGGTGGGCACCAGGCGCAGGAGCCCGGCGAGGCGGGTGGTCTCGACACGCATGGCTCGAGGCTAGGCGGTCGGCCTGCGAGCAGCCAGCGGGCACCCGCCCGGACTGCTCCTCACCCGGGTGAATTGGCGTCAGGCCGTTGAGGCTGCTCGGTTCGTGCACGAACAATGGTCTGGGAGAACGGGCGGACTGGAGGCCAACGATGGGTGCGACCCGCACGGCAAGTCCCCAGGAGATCTCCGGGCGTCTCACGCCGGCTCCGCGGCACACCACCTGGACAGGTTCTGCCGCCGCGCAGGAGCGGCTGCACCGCCTCGTCCCCGGTGGCGCGCACACCTACGCGCGCGGCTCCGACCAGTACCCCGAGGGGGTCGCCCCGGTCCTGGTGCGCGGTGTCGGCGCGCGGGTGCAGGACGTCGACGGGAACTGGTACGTCGAGTACGGCATGGGCTTGCGCAGCGTCACGCTCGGCCACGGTTACCGGCCGGTGGTCGACGCCGTGACCCGCGCCGCCGCCGACGGCGTGAGCTTCTCTCGTCCCTCTGTCCGGGAGCTGGAGGCCGCGGAACGGTTCCTCGAGACGGTTCCCGGGGCGGACATGGTGAAGTTCGCGAAGAACGGTTCCGACGCGACGACGGCGGCTCTCAGGCTCGCCCGTGCTGCGACCGGCCGTGCGATGGTCGCGATCTGCAGCAGCCAGCCGTTCTTCTCCGTCGACGACTGGTTCATCTCCACCACCGGGATGGACGCCGGCATCCCCGGCGCCGGGCGCGACCTCACCGTCGGGTTCGCCTACAACGACCTCGACTCGCTGCGCCGGGTCCTCGAGGAGCACCGCGGGCAGGTGGCCGCCGTGTTCCTCGAAGCGGCGACCGGGGGCGCCGAGCCCGCCCCGGGCTTCCTCGAGGGCGTGCGCGGTCTCGCCACCGAGCACGGCGCCGTCATGGTCCTCGACGAGATGATCACCGGGATGCGCTGGCACGCCGGTGGCGCCCAGCAGGTGTACGGCGTCATCCCCGACCTGTCGACGTGGGGCAAGGCGCTCGGCAACGGGTTCGCCGTCTCCGCCCTCGCCGGCAAGCGCGACCTGATGGAGCTCGGGGGCCTCGACACCGCGCGCCCCCGCGTGTTCCTGCTGTCGACGACGCACGGCGCGGAGACGACCGGGCTCGCCGCCTACCTCGCCGTCTCGGACGCCTACGCCGAGCACGACGTCGTCGGCATCATGGAACGTCAGGGCGAGCGGCTGCGCCGCGGGGTCGAGGAGGTCGCGGCCGCCGCCGGCGTCGCCGACCACGTGACCGTCGGCGGCCGGGCGTCCTGCCTCGTCTTCGGCACCCGGGACCCGCAGGGCGAACCCAGCCAGGCCTTCCGGGCGTTGTTCCTGCAGGAGCTGCTCCGCCACGGCGTGCTGGGGCAGTCGTTCGTCGTCTCCGCCGCGCACACCGACGACGACGTCGACCTCACGGTCGAGGCCGTGGCACGGGCCTGCGTCGTCTACGCCAAGGCTCTCGACAACGGCACCACCGACGGGTTCCTCCGGGGCCGACCGGTGGCGCCCGCACTACGCACGCACGCCGCACCACGTCGCCTGCCTGACCTGGGGGCGCCGACCCAGGAGGTCAAGCCATGAAGGTCGTCCTGTTCTGCGGGGGGCTGGGGATGCGCATGCGGTCCGGCCACGACTCGCTCCCCAAGCCGATGATGCCGATCGGTTCGCGCCCGGTGCTGTGGCACATCATGAAGTACTACGCGCACTTCGGGCACACGGAGTTCGTCCTGGCCCTCGGCTACGGCGCGAACGCCGTGAAGGACTACTTCCTCGACTACCAGGAGACGCACTCCAACGACTTCGTCCTGACCAAGGGCGGCGAGCAGATCGAGCTGCTCGGCAGCGACATCAGCGAGTGGCGCATCACGTTCGTCGACACCGGCATGGACACGGCGATCGGTGAACGACTGCGTCGTGTGCGGCGCTACCTCGACGACGACGAGGTGTTCCTGGCCAACTACGGGGACGTGCTCACCGACGCGCCGATGGACACGATCGTCGACGACTTCTTGCAGACCGACGCCGTCGGCTCGTTGATGGCCGTCGCGCCCCAGGACTCGTTCCACGTGGTGCGCTTCGAGCCCGACGGCACCATGCAGGACCTCGAGCCGGTGGCCGGTATGAGCATGTGCATCAACGGTGGCTACTTCGTGCTGCGTCAGGGCATCTTCGACTACCTGAACGAGGGCGAGGACCTCGTGATGGACGCGTGCGTCCGGGCCGCTCGCGACGGACGCTTCCGCGTCCACCCGCACGAGGGCTTCTGGGCCCCGATGGACACGCTCAAGGAGCGGTCCGCGCTGGACGAGATGAACCGTGTCGGCAACCGGCCGTGGGCCGTCTGGGACGCAGGGACGCAGCACCAGGTGCGCAGGGTGCCCGAGGTCGACGTCCCCGACGTCGTGGGGCCCGTCCGTGCGAGCGCCTGAGGGGACGACGGCGGGACGCGGCACACCGAGTGCCGACCGACGGCGTCGGGTCGGGCTGCTCGGGCAGTTCGGTATCGGCAACCTCGGGAACGAGGCGTCCCTCGACGCGATGCTCACGGTGCTGGCCGGGTCGGCCGATCTGACGATCCTCACCGAGGAGCCCGACGCCGTCCACGCGGCCCGCGGCCTCCCCGCGGTGTCCCTCACCGATCCGGGGGCGCCCCGCGGGGGCTGGCGCGGCGTCGTCGGCAAGGGGCGAGACCTCCGGTGGACCTGGCACCAGGTCGGTGAGGTCGACGCGGTGGTGGTTCCCGGCACCGGGCTCCTGGAAGGGTCGGCGGTGCGGGCCACCGCCGTTCCCCTGACCGTGTTCTGGTACGCCCTGTGCGCCCGGCTGCGTCGGCGCCCGTTCCACGTGCTCTCCGTCGGTGTCGACACCGACGGGTCGTGGCTGACCCGGCAGCTCTTCGCCGCGGTGGTGCGCAGCGCCACCATCGTCACGGTGCGGGACGGGGGATCCGCCGCGTGCGTGCAGGAGCTGACCAGGCGGCGTCCGCCGGTCGTCCCCGACCTGGTGCTGGCCGACGACCCCGCGGCAGCGCCGTCCGCCGGGTCGGGCCCCCCGTGCGTGGCGATCGGAGTGATCGACACGCACGGCACGGGGACCGTCGAGGCCTCCTGGGACCGCGACGCCTACCTCCGGCGCATGGGGGAGCTGATCGGGCGGGTGCTGGCGGCGGGCGCCGAGGTGCGGGTCGTCGGAGGTGCGGGCCTCGACGACGCGATGGCCGCCGAGGTGGTCGCGCAGGCCGCCGACCCCCGTGCGGTGCTGGCCCCGGCGAGGTCGATGCAGGCGCTGGACGGCGTGCTCAGCGCCTGCGACGTCGTGGTGGCGTCCCGGTACCACAACCTCGTCGCGGGGCTCCGGCTCGGTGTGCCGCTGGTCTCGATCGGCTATGCGGAGAAGCAGAGGTGGCTCCTGACCGACCTGGGCGCCGCGGACCGCGCCCACGACGTCGCCGACTTCGATCCTGAGACCGTGGCCGACCAGGTCGTCGACCTCCTGGAACGGAGCACCGCCGGGCGCGGGACCGCAGGTGCCGCCTGGCTCGGACGTGCCCGCGCCGTCCTTGGGCGGCAGGCAGTCGGCCTCCGCGCCGACCTCGGGCTGGAACCCGTCGCCCACCCGGAGGAAGCCCGCCGATGATCGAGCTGCACACCGGGTCCGGACCGCTGCACGTGGTCGGCCTCGCCGCGCACCCGGACGACCTGGAGATCGCCTGCGGGGGAACGCTGATCCGGCTGTCCGGCAGGCCGGGGGCGACGGCGTCCTTCCTGACGATGACCGGCACGCCGGACCGCGAGGCCGAGGCCCGGCGCGCGGCGTCCGAGGTCTGGCCGGGCGCCGACGCACGGTTCGCCCGGCTGCCCGACGGTCGGCTCCCTCAGCTCTGGGGCGCGGTCAAGGATGCGCTGCACGCCTTCGCGGACGCGCGTCCGGCGCCGGACCTGGTGCTGGCCCCCCGGAGCGACGACGCCCACCAGGACCACCGCCTGATCGGCGAGCTGGTCACCACCGTCTGGCGGGACGCCGTGGTGCTGCACTACGAGATCCCGAAGTGGGACGGCGATCTCGGCAGGACGTCGGCGTACGTCCCGCTGGACGAGGAGACGGTGCAGCGCAAGCTCGAGATCTTGGACGCCTGCTACCCGTCCCAGGTCCACCACGACTGGTGGGACCACGCGACGTTCGAGGGTCTGATGCGGATGCGGGGCGTGGAGTGCCGCTCCCGGTTCGCGGAGGCCTTCGCTCTGCACAAGGCGGTGCTCGGGCTGTGACGCGGACGCCGGCGGTGACCGTCGGGGTGCCCGTCTGGAACGGCGCGCGTTACCTGGAAGAGGCGTTGACGGCGCTGCGGGATCAAGACCTGGACGAGATCGAGGTCGTGATCGCCGACAACGGGTCCACCGACGCGACCCTCGAGATCGCGCAGGAGCTCGCGGCCGCCGACGAGCGCTTCACGGTGGTGACCAGCCCGGTCAATCGTGGGGTCACCTGGAACTTCAACCGGCTGGTCGACCTGGCACGGGCACCGTTGTTCATGTGGAACGCGGCGGACGACGTCGTCCAGCCGGGCCACCTCCGCGCCTGCATGGAGGCGCTCGAGGCGCACCCCGAGGCCACCATCGCCTTCTCGAGGGTCGTCCTCATCGGCGCCGACGGGGAGCGGCTCGGCGAGCGCGACGACGAGAACCTCGACTTCCTCTCGCTCGCTCCCGCGGATCGCGTGCGGCTCTTCTTCCGACGCGAGGTCTACCAGGCGATCGGCTACGGCGGGGTCTTCCGGACCGAGGCGTTGCGGGCGATGGGCAAGCATCCGGACTTCTACGGTGGCGACATGGCGCTCGCCGTGCGCATGGCGTTGCGCGCTCCGTGGGTGCAGGTGCCGGAGCAGCTCTTCTGGGCCCGCAACCACGACGAGCAGACCAACAAGCTGCAGGCGTCAGACCCGGTCCGTCAGGTCCAGGCGTATCGCACGCACCGGCGCCCCGTCGCGTTCCCGCAGTGGTACCTCAACCATCGGTTGCTGGCCGAGGCCGTCCGGGCTCCGCTCGACGTCCGCCAACGGTCGCGGGCCGCCGGTGTGGTGCTCCGCGACTGGACGATCAAGAACTGGCGGTTCTTCCCCTACGACGTCAAGCGGAACGTGCAGCGGCTGGCTCGCGGCCGCGGTGGAGCCGCCTGACCAGCCACTGGCCGGGTGCGCCGGGCGCGAACCGCAGCGCCCAGACGAGCTCCCGGACGGCGGTGCCGGGCCTGCCCTCCGCTGCCGCCGCCCGCGCCGCCCGCGCCGCCGACCATGCCGCGTACCGGTCGTTCGCTCTCTGCGACTCGTCGAGGGCGTCCACCAGCTCGTCCTGACCGTGGCGGAGCGCCACCGTGCGCCGGTCGCCCACGACGTCGCGGATCGCCGCGGCGAGCGCACGGTGACGGCCGGTCGCGTTGTCGCCGTGACGGCGGTAGGAGACCAGCGATCCGTCGCCGACCCGGGCGACCGGGCCGCGGGCGGCGAGACGGAGCACCAGGTCCAGGTCTTCGGCCAGGCGCCGGGACTCGTCGAACCCGTCGACGGCGCGGAAGGCGTCGGCCCGGACCACCGAGTTCGGCAGCATCACGCCCGTCCGGCGCCGGAAGACGTCGGCGGTCGTCGTGACCGCCGCCTGGTCGGGCGGGGCGATCTCGCGCCCGTCGGCGTCGATGCTCCGCATGCGGCAGTACGTCAGGACGAGCCCCGGGTCGGCTCGCATCGCCTCCGCGTGCGCGGCGAGCCGCTCGGGTTCCCACACGTCGTCGTCGTCGAGGAATGCCAGGAGCGTGCCTCGCGCCTCCCGTGCGCCGGCGTTGCGTGCCGCGGACGGCCCCGTCCCGGGCGTGCGGAGCAGCCGGGTGCCGGCAGGCGCCCGGGGCAGCAGGCCGGCGTCCAGAGGTCGGGGGCTGCCGTCGTCGACGACGACGAGCTCGACCTCCCGCAGGGTCTGGTGCGCCACCGACCGGAGCGCCGCCTCGAGGAACGGGTTGTCCGGTCCGCGGTTGGTGGCCAGGACGACCGCGACGACGGGCGCGGAGATCACGCGGTCACCTGCCCGTCCAGACGGGCAGCGAGGAGGGCGTCGAGCTCGGCGGACACGACCGACCAGGGCCGTTCGGCCGCCCGACGGCGCGCACGGTCCTGCTCCGCGGCGAGGCGGTCGGGGCTGTCGGCCAGCACCTGCAGCGCGTCGGCGAGCGCGCGGGGGTCCCCGGGCGGGACCAGCGTGCCGCCGTCGGCGACGGCCTCCGGGATCCCGCCGATGCGGGAGGCGACGACGGCGGCTCCGGCGGCCATGCCCTCGAGCACGGTGAGGGCGAACGGCTCGGGCCACACGGACGGCACGACGACCACGTCCGTGGTGGCGAGCTGGTCCGCGACAGCTTCCCGGGGGAGGAACGGACGGATGGTGACGCGGTCGCGCAGACCCTCGGCCGCGGCGCGCACGCGTCGTTCGTAGGGCGTCAGGGGATCCGTCGCGGAGAACCCGGAGCTGCCGACGATCGTCACGTGGACGTCGTCGCGATCCATCAGCGCGACGGCCTCGAGCAGGACGTCCGGCCCCTTGGCCGCGATGGTCCGCCCGACGAACGTGACCTCGAGGGGCGCGGAGGCATCGCGGCGTCCGGGCCGGAACACGGTGCCGTCCACCCCGTTGCGGACGACCGCGACGCGGTCGCGCAGGGCGGGGGGCAGGCGGCGCCGCGTGCGCTCTGCCAGGAAGTCGCTCACGCACACGACGGCGGTCACACCGCCCAGCGTCAGTGCCGCCTCGCGTGGCGAGTATGTCCGCAGCAGCTCGTTGTGGGCGTAGAGGACGACCGCGTGACGGGTGGTGTCGACGAGCGGCACGGCCTGTGGCGCGTTGTGCAGGACGACGACGGAAGGGGGCCACTCGTCCTGGTCGTGGAGCGCAGCCGCCCAGGGCCGGGACGAGGCACGCCGCACCCCGAGCGCTCCGCGCAGCGGGTCGAGCCGCCGATCCCAGCGGCCGGGCTCCGTGCCCGGGAGGTACTCGACGACGTCCGCGCTGGTGTAGCGGTCGGGGTAGGTGCCGCGAGCCACGAGCACCGTGGGCTCCGTGCCGGCGGGTGCGTGTGCGCTCAGCCCGTGCACGACCGTCGGGACGGCGCTGCCCGTCCGAGGCGAGTAGTGGTCGCCCGGGGTGATCACATGGATCAGGCGACGTTCCATGTCAGGTCCCGTCAGGAGGGTTCTTGGCGATCGTACCGACGCGCTCCCCGGCCGGACCGCGGGGCGCGGGGTGAAGTTCCGCCGTGCGGGACGGGTGAACTCCCCTCGAACGGCTTCACCCCGTGGCCGGGGCGGCGCAGACTGTGAGCGGACGGACGACGGAGGAGGTCGGGGTGGGGCATCGGAGGACCTCCGGTACGCCGGACGCCGAGGCACGGCGAACGACGACGCGAACCCAGGTGCGGCGGGTGGCGCTCTTCGGCGAGACCGGGATCGGCAACTTCGGCAACGAGGCGTCCCTCGTGGCCGGGATCCACCTGCTCGAGGGCACCGGGGCCCGGCCGGTCGCCGTGGCGCAGCGGTGCGCGGACGTCGTCGCCGAGCACGGCATCGAGGCGGTGGACATCCGGCGTCCCGGACCGTTGCGGCACGGGTTCACCAGCCTGACGGGTCGCTTCGCCGACGTCCTGCACCTGGGCGCCGTCGTGCGGTCGGTCGACGCCGTGATCGTGCCCGGGACGGGGATCTTCGAGGGACGCGGGGTGCGGCCACGAGGCATCCCCTTCTCCCTGTTCTGGTTGGCGGCGTGGTCGCGCTGGTGGCGTCGTCCGCTGCTCCTGCTCAGCGTCGGGGTCGACGACGCGGGGACCCGGGGCGTCAACTGGTTCTTCGCGCGGGTGCTCGCCTGGTCCGACCTGGTGACGGTGCGCGACGAGGAGTCGGCGCGCGCGGTGGCGGCTCTCGGCGTGCGACGCGAGGTGCTGGTCGTGCCGGACCTCGTGCTCGGGCGGGAGCCGGTGAACGCCCCCACGCCTCCGAACGGCGCCCGGACGGATCCGCTCGTGGCGGTCGGGGTCATGGACTGGGGCGGCACCGAACGGGACGCGGACCGTGAGGTGTACACCGGTCGGAGCGTCGCCCTGGTCCGCGCCCTGCTGGACGCAGGGATCCGGGTCCGGGTCGTGATCGGCGAGGACCTGGACGACCGGGTGGCCGCCGAGGTGGTCCGCCGCGTCCGCGCCGCGGACCCGGGCGCCGCCGTCGAGCAGGGTGCGGGACGCACGGTGGAGGAGGTCGCACGCTCCCTCGCGGGCTGCCACGCCGTCGTCGCGGCCCGCTACCACAACCTGGTCGCCGCGGTGAGCGAGGGTGTTCCCGTCGTCGCCACCGGCTACAGCCACAAGCAGTCCTCCCTCGTGGCGTCCTACGGCCCGGCCGACCGGGCGCACGACCGGGACACCTACGACGCGGCGGAGATCGTGGCCCAGGTCCGCGAGATCCTCCGGGACCACCCGGCCGAGTCGGCGCGGGTGCGGGACGTGGCGGCCCGGGACCGGCTCGCCGTCCGGGACCAGGACGCCCGGGTCCGGACCTGGCTGGGGCTCCGGGCACCTGACCAGGTCGTCGCATGAGCCGGCCGGTCAGGGTCCTGGTCGTGGCGCTCGCCGTGGTCCTGGCCGTCGCCGCGGGAGCCGTGGTGTACAGCGCCCTGCGGCCGTCCACTCCCACGCAGGACGGATGGAACGAGCAGCCGCCGGCGGCCGGTGCACCCGTGCGGCCGGTAGCGCCGTCGACGGCAGGCGCCGCCGCGGACGGCACGCCGCGACTGGTCACGGGTGTCGCGGACGGCGGTCGCTACTTCGTCGACCAGGACGGCCGGCCGATCCTCGTCCGCGGTGACGCACCGTGGTCGATGCTCGTGGACCTCCTGCCGGCGGAGGCGGAGACGTACCTGTCCACCCGGTCGGAGCAGGGTTTCAACGCCCTCGTCGTCTCGCTCCTGGGCAACCCCGCGAACGGCGGGGTGACGGGTGACGGCGCGACCGTGGACGGCATCCTGCCGTTCGTCGACGGCGACGTCACGCGCTGGAACGCGCCCTACTGGGACCGGGCGCACGCGACCGTGGCACGCGCCGCCGAGCTGGGCCTGACGGTGCTGCTCTACCCGGTGGACAGCTGGACCATCGACGAGCCGTTCGGCTCGCCGTCGGCCGACACGTGCCACCGGTACGGCGAGATGGTCGGTACGTGGGCCGCGGACCTGCCGAACGTGCTGTGGATGGCGGGGGGCGACTACACCCCCGTCCCGGAGACGGACCAGTGCTTCGAGGCGGTCCAGGAGGGCATCCGTTCCACCGGTGACAGCCGTCCCTTCTCGGCCCAGCTGATCTCGGTGCGTTTCGCCGGCCAGGACCCCCACTGGGACCCGCTCGTGGACTGGGACTTCGTGTACACCTATCAGCCCGTCCACGGGGCGGTGCGCGAGGCCTACGACTCGCCACCGGTCCGTCCCGCCCTGCTCGCGGAGTCGAACTACGAGGGGGAGAACAACACCGGTGGCGAGCCCACGACGACGGAGACGCTCCGGCGCCAGGTGCTGTGGGCCATCACGTCGGGGTCGCCGGGGGACGTCTACGGCAGCGACGACTGGGAGTTCCTGCCCGGCTGGCAGGACCGGCTGCGCTCCGAAGGCGCCGACCAGATCGCCAGGATCCGCGACGTCGTGGCCTCGCTGCCGTGGTGGACGCTCGTCCCCGACTCGGGTGAGCTGCTGACCGGTGGCGCCGGTGGGGGCGACGAGGCCTCGGACCAGCTCGAGAGCGACCTCGCGACGGCCGCCGTCAGCCCGGACGGTGATCTCGCGCTCGTCTACGTGCCGACCGCCCGGACCGTCACGCTCGACGTCGGCCGCCTGGTGGACGGCGCGCGGGCCTGGTGGGTGGACCCGACGACCGGCGAGGAGACGTCCGTCGAGCTGGAGGAGTCGATGGCGACCCCGGGCGCGAACGCCGCCGGGGAGCAGGACTGGTTGCTCGTGCTGGGCTCCCACGCCGTCGGCTGACCGCCGGCGAGAGGTGTCAGGAGGCGGCAGGGCGACGCAGCCGGTTGCCGACGCGTCGTGTGACCTCGCGGACGGCGACCGGCGCGTCGAGCCGCACCGCGCGCGTGAACATGCGCCCCGCCCCGACGACCTGTCCCCGGCGTAGCCGGTCGAGGCCGACCCCCACCGAGTCCGCGGAGTCCCGGGCGTCCAGCGCATCGAGGTTGGCCCGCACGTCCTCGAGCACGCCGGGGTCCGGGTGGTGCTCGGCGCCCCAGAGCTGCATGCCGATCATCCGCCGTGACGCGTCGTGGAGCTCGGTCGGGAGCACCCGGGTGACGTTCTGCTCGTGACGCCGGTACAGGGTCAGCACCTCGGGGACAGCGACCATCCGCGAGTACTGGAGCATCCGGAAGGTGAGGTCCGTGTCCTCCGCGTAGTGCAGTGCCGGGTTGAACCCGCCGACACGCAGAAACTGCGTCCGCCGGTACATGACCGAGACGACGTTGGGGAACGGGTACCGGCCGGCCAGCAGGTCGCGGCGGGTCTCGTCGGCGGCGACGAACAGCGGCTCGCCCCGCTGCCCGCGGGAGTCGATGAAGTCGACCGAGGAGTACGCGGCGCCGGCGTCCGGTGCCGCGTCGAGCGCGGTCACGAACCGCTCGAGCCGGTCCGGGAGCCAGACGTCGTCGTCGTCCAGGAACGTGAGGAACTCGCCGCGTGCCAGCGCGGCGCCGTGGTTGAGCGGGATCGAGACGCCGTGACCGGCCTCCGGCACGACCTCGGCCCCGGGCACGGCGGACACGGCGTCCCGCACCCCGTCCGGATCGGGCGAGCCGTTGTCCATGACGATCAGCTCCCAGTCCGGGAAGGACTGGTCCTTCAGGCTCTGCAGAGCCTCGGGCAGGTACGGGGACACGCGGTTGGTCGACATGACCACGGTGACCCGGCGGGCGACCATCAGATCACGTCCGCGAACTCGCGTTCCCGCTGCTGGAACACCAGCAGGCCTCCGGCGAGCGCCAGCGCGGACACCGCGATCAGTCCGGCGATCTGCCACAGGGGCGGTGCCGGCGTCCCGAGCATGGACCACCGGAAGCACTCCATGAGCCAGGTCAGCGGGTTCGCCGCGAACAGCCAGGAGAGGTTCGCCGGCACGGCGTCGAGCGAGTACGCCACCGGCGTGGCGTACATCAGGACCTGGACCAGCCACGGCAGCACGTAGGTGACGTCGCGGTACTTCACCATCACGGCGGACGCGGCCAGGCCCAGCCCGGACCCGAACGTGACGGCGCACACCGTCCACAGCGGGAGACCGAGGAGCGCCCACCCCGGGTTCACGCCGTAGACGACCAGCAGTACGCCGAGCATCACGAGGGACACGCAGAAGTCGAGCATCACCGACAAGGACGTCGACAGCGGGACGACCACCCGGGGGAAGAACACCTTGGACACCAGCGCCTGGTTCGCCACCAGCGAGGGGGCGGCGCGCGTCAGGACGCCGGAGAACACGGTCCACGCCGTGGTGCCGGCGAAGGCGAAGAGCAGGTACGGCACACCGCCGGTCGGGAGGCCTGCGACCCGCCCGAAGACGATCGCGAAGATGCCCGCCGTGACGAGCGGCTGCAGCACCACCCAGGCGATGCCGATCGCCGTCTGCCGGTAGCGGAGCACCACGTCGCGGATGCCGAACCGGTAGAAGATCTCGCGGGCCTCCCACACCTCGCGCCAGCGCGGGATGTTGAGCCGCCCGGGCGGGGTGATGACGATCCTCGGTGCACTCATGCCGGTCTCACCAGGCCTCGTAGTCGAAGTCGGCGAAGACTGCGCCCAGCTCGACGCCCTCGTCCATCACCAGGTCGGGGTACGGCAGGTGCGGGAGCACCTCGAACGCTGCTGCCCCGCGCCACCCGTCGAACACTCCGTTCTGGCACACGAACGCGTCGATCGTGTAGGTGCCCGGCTTGAGCCAGAGGTTTTTGATCCGCAGCTCACCGCTGCGGGGCTCGGAGGGGTCGAACCACTGGCTCACCAGTCGGGAGTCGCACTGCGCCACCACGGCGCCCTGGTGGTCGACGATGTGGCAGGAGACGAAGTACTTGCCCACGATCTCGGGGTTCGCGCCGACGGCGAAGGTCACGACCGTGTCGTCGACCGGGTCGCGCACCTCGGTGGTGTCGACTCGCTCCAGCCGGATCTCGCCCGTGCCGGGTCGGTGCTTCGCCTCGACCTGCCGTGCCCGCCAGTCGTCGAAGCTGTCGCGGTACGCCGTCATGACGTCGTCCACCGAACCGGTCTGGACGAGGCGCCCGCGGTCGATGAACATCGCGGAGGTGCACAGCGCGGTGACCGTCTGCATCTGGTGGCTGACGTAGAGCACGGCGCGGCCGTCCTTGGCGACGTCGCGCATCTTGTCCAGGGACTTGCGCTGGAACTCGGCGTCGCCGACGGCGAGCACCTCGTCGATGGCGAGGATCTCCGTCTCGAGGTGTGCCGCCACCGCGAAGGCCAGACGCACGTACATCCCCGACGAGAACCGCTTGACCGGCGTCTCGAGGAACTTCTCGATGCCGGAGAACCGGACGATGTCGTCGAAGCGGCGCCGGATCTCGCTGCGCCCCATGCCCAGCAGGGAGCCGTTGAGGAAGATGTTCTCGCGACCGGTGAGCTCGGGGTGGAACCCGGTGCCCACCTCGAGCAGGCTGCCCACGCGACCGCCGAGCTCGACCCGTCCGGTCGTCGGTGCGGTGATGCGGGTGAGGATCTTCAGCAGCGTGCTCTTGCCGGCGCCGTTCCGTCCGACGATCCCCACCGCCTCGCCCCAGGGGATGTCGAACGACATGTCGTGCAGGGCCTCGAACGTCTCGAACTCGCGCCGGTGGAACGGATCCTTGGCGCGCGCCACCAACGCCTCGGTGAGGCGGTCGTGGGAGCGCCCCGAGGTGGCGATGCGGTAGGACTTGCCCAGACCGCGCGCCACGATCGCCGATCCGGCCAGTGGTTGCACAGGTGAACCGTAGACAGGAGTGGGGAAGGTCTGGAACGGCGGGAACGGGTGAATCTGTCGCTGCGGCGCCCGGGTGGGGGTGAAACCTCGACCGGCCGACCGGACGGTCGCGGGTCTAGCCCCGGGACCAGCGCCGTGCCCGCCGCTCCAGGCGCGACGGTGCGCGGCCGTACCGGCGGCGCACCTGCGCCAGGGCGACCGCTACGAGGATCCGTCCGGTGCGCAGGCCCGCCCGCGGTCCCCGCTCCCGGGCGTCCCGGACCGGTGAGGGCAGGACCCGCGTCCGGAGCAGCCGCCGGCGTTGACGGCCCGGCAGCCAGGTCCTGGCGAACAGGAGGAGGTTGCGCAGGTAGTAGTAGGTGCCCAGGTATGCGTAGGCGCCGGTGAAGGACCGCGAGACGCCGTGGCGGACACGGGAGCGCGGGACCACTCGCAGGGCGACGCCGCGGCGCCGGGCCCGCATGCTCCAGTCCGAGTCCTCGAAGTTGAGGAAGTACCGGTCGTCGAACAGCCCGACGTCCCGCCACGTGGTGGCGGACGCCGTGACGCAGCAGCCGGCCAGGAGGTCGACGGCATACGGGTCGCCGTCCACCTCGCGACCCGCCGCGACGGCCTCCGCCGTCGTCATGTGCCGGGGCAGCCCGTCGTCGGGATCCAGGAGGCCGCCCTCGAACCAGGCGCGGTCCGGGTCGTCCTGGTACAGGACACGGGGGCTCACCGCGGTGGCGCCGCCGGCGGCGACGGCCACCAGCTCGTCGAGCGCGCCGGCCTCGACCAGGGTGTCGTTGTTCAGCACCGTGACGACGTCGTACCCGGAGCTCAGCCCGCGGGCGAGCCCGGCGTTCATCCCGCCCGAGTAGCCCAGGTTCGTCCCCGTCTGCATCGTCATGACGTCCGGCCACTCGCCCCGCACCTTGTCGAGGACCCCGTCGAACGACCCGTTGTCGATGACCAGCAGGTCGTGACCCGGGCATCCCTGGACCACGGAGTCGACGCACGCCAGGGTGTCGTCCGCCCCGTGGAACGACAGGACCACGACGAGGCTGCGGACGGTCCGCGGCATGTCAGTCGGCCACCCGTCTCAGGCGTGGCCACAGCTCGCTCACGAGCGGGTGGAAGTTCCGCAGGAGCCGCCAGGTCGCCGGGGTGGGCAGCCACACCGCGACGTAGTAGCGGTAGCGGCGGATGTCGTTCGCGTGGCCCCAGGAGCGGACCTTCGCCAGGATCTCGCGCGGGGACCGCCCCCAGGAGTTGTGCACGATGCTCTCGAACTGGGCCGGCAGCTCCTCGCGGATCTCGCCGGGCTCCGGCGCTCGGGCCGACTGCAGCGAGGTGTCACCGGGAACCATCAGACGCAGGAACTCGCCGCCGGTCCGGCGGGTGGAGGTCAGGGGTACCGACGGGCGCACCAGGACCGGGCCGGGATACTCGAGGTGCGGCGCGCCGTCGGGACGCACCACCTCGAAGCGGGCCCGCCGGGTGCGCCGGAAGACCACCCGCATCGGGAGCTCGACGGCGTCGACGTCGCGGGCGTCGGCGCGGTCCATCGCGTGGACGAGCGGGCCCGGTGAGGGGAGCAGCTCGTCACCGTCGAGCTGGACCACCCAGTCCACGTCGGGCATGGCGTCGACGGCCGCCTGGCGCTGGCGTGTCTCGGCGCCGAGGGGGTCCTGGGGGTCGATCCAGCTCCCGCGGACGAAGCGTGCGATCCCGCGCGTGTCGACGGTGCGGACGATGTCCACGCACTCGTCGACGGGCAGCGGACGTCCGGTCCAGCCGCGGCCGTCCTGCGGTACGGGGACGACGAGGTCGTCGAGCAGCGGGTAGTAGACCGAGAGCGTGCGTTCGAGCCAGGTGGGGTCCCCGGGCAGGACGTACGCGCCCACACGACGCGAGCTGCTCATCCCCGACCTCCTCTCGTCCGACGTCTGCGCAGGTGGCCGTCACCCTGGTTCATCATGGCCGCTCGCCCCCGTGCGGGAACACAGGAGGTCCCCGTTCCGCCCGGGTGAACTCTCGGGAAGTCCTCGCCGGGGCGCGCTCCTCGCGCCTAGCGTGGCCGGTGTCGGAGATGGCGGGAGGCGCCGTGAGACGACACGTCGTGGTGGCCCTGGTCCTCCTGGTGGTGTGCGCGGTGGTCGTGACGACCGTCGTCCTGCGTACCCAGGAGGCGGGACCGCGCCCGGTCGGTCCTGCGGCCGCCGGACCGGCCGTCGAGGTGCCCGCCATCGAGGTGGTCACGGGCGAGACGCCCGTGTGCGGCATCCCGGACCTCGCGCAGGTCGTGGACGACGGCGTCGACGCCACGACGCTGCCGGGGTGGCGGACCGTCGTCGACGACGTGCTCCCGGCCGCCGGGGAGCTCGTCACCCTCCGGGTGCACCGCGGCACGGCCTTCGTGCTGTCCCGGGACGAGGCCACGTACACCGTCGCCCGCTACGACGTCGACGACGGGAGCCCGCAGGGCGAGACCGTCGTCGAGCTGCGGTGGGACCCGGCCCACGAGCTCTTCGGCGTCAGCTCGTTCGAGGTGGACGACGACGGCGCGGTGTACCTCGTGGACCCCCTCATGGGCCGCCGCGACCTGCTCAAGATCGCTCCGGACGGCAGCGAACGGTGGCGGGTCCCGCTGCCCGCCGGGGACCAGAGCACCGGTGCCGTGACCGACCTGGCCGGTTCCACGGTGGCCTGGGACGACCCGGACGACGGGCGGGTCGTCGGGGTGGGGGACGCCGGCGCCGTCCTGCACCGCGTGACGGCAGCCGGCGAACGGTTGGACCCCGTGGACGTCGACGGGTCGGTGCTGGGTGCGCTGGACGGCGGCGCGGTGGCCTACCGTGCCGACGGCCCGCAGGGCCGCAGCCTCACCGTCGCGTCCCCGGACGGGGAGGTCGAGGCGCGCGTCGGCGCACCCGCACCGGTGGACCGTCCGGTCGGCGTGCCGAGCCTGCCGTGGACGGACCCGACCGGCGTCGCGACCGCGCCGGACGGCGGTCTGCTGCTGGCCGAGCCGGGCACCGGGCTGCACCGGTTCGGCACCGACGGCGTGCGGCACGGATTCTGGCCGGCCACCGGCACCGACGTCGACCGCCCGTTCGCGCCGTGGGACCGCACCCCCGTGCTGCACCACGGCGGCGACTACTACCTGCTCACGCACGGGCGAGGCGGAAGCGTCTCGCTCACCGCGATCAGTGACGACCGGATGGCCTACGGGCTGCGCGACCCCGTCGAGATCAACGCCGGCACCGAGTCCCGGGTGGCCACGCTCGGTCTCGGCGCCGGCCTGCTCGTCGACCGCCCCTTCGCGGTCTTCGGCGCGGGGGAGACGCCTCGCGTGGTCGCCGCCTTCGATCCCGCGTGGGGCGCGCACGCCGACCGGTACCGGCTGCGCTACCAGGTGCGCGGCGACCCCCGGGTGCCCGACCCCGTCGTCGGGGACGTCCGGGTCACGGACCTGCCGGCCGGCGGTGGTGAGCTGGAGCTGGAGCTGCCGCCCGCGCGTCCCGGCGTGTACGAGGTCGACGCCGCGCTGCTGGACACGGACGACGTGCCCGTGTCGGGGACCTGCCTGCGCTACACGGTGACGCCACCGGGCAGCAGGCTCGACCCGTCGGCGCTCGCCGACGGCGCGGACTGGGGCGGGGCGGCACCCCTGCGCGGGGTGCAGATCGCGGACCAGCTCGGCGTCGGCTCCCACCGGGTGCAGCTGGACCTCGGCGCGCTCGTGCCGGACCCGACGGCGACCCCCGACCCGGCGGCGATCGTCTGGGACGCCCTGCCCGGTGCCGGGCTGCACGCCCAGGACGGCGAGATCGTCGATCCGTTCGCCGAGCTCGCGGCCGCCGCTCGTCTGGCCGAGCGCACGGGGGTCCGGCTCGTCGTCCAGGTGGGGCAGGGCAGCGAGGCGGATCGTGCCGCCGTCGACGCCGGGACGTGGCGCGGCTGGGTGGAGGCCGTCGTCGACGGCGTGCGCGAGGGCGCCCCCGGGATCACCGCCTGGCAGCCGTGGAACGAGCCGAACAACACCGGCTACGAGGATCCCGCCCGCTACGAGCGGGAAGTCGGCGCCCCGTTCGCCGAGGCCGTGCGCGCCGCCGACCCGGAGGCCGTCGTCGTCGGGGGCAACACGCTCGGTCTCGCGCCGGACTGGTGGCGCGGGCTGGTGGACGCGGGCGGGTGCTCGTCGATGGACGCCGTGGGGATCCATCCCTACACCGGGTTCAACCGGTCCTGGGAGGAAGAAGGGTTCTCGCGTCCCGGTGCCGAGCTGGACGAGCTGCGCGAGATCCTCGCCGTCTGCGACGAGCTGCCCTGGTGGGACACGGAGTCCGGCTGGTGGTCGGACGGCGTCGTCAACTTCTGGGCGTCCGGGTGGGACGTGGCTCGCAAGCTGTGGTGGTACGAGATCGAGGACGTCGCCGAGTGGACCTACTTCTTCAGCGAGGGCGGGTTCGGGGAGAACGGCGTCTCGTGGTCCCTGGTGCAGCACGACGCCTACGTCAAGCCCGCCGGGGCGGCGATGGCGGCCACCGCGCCCCTGGTGGAGCGCTACGACGCCGCGACGGCGGTGGAGACCGGCGTGCCCGGCGTGCACGCCGTGCGGGCGGTCGCCGACGACGGCGCCTCGGTGCTGGCGCTGTGGTCGGAGGACCTGAGCACGTCCGTCGTCATCGCCCCCGCTGACGGTTCCGCCGGCGGCGTCGAGGTGGTGCGCCGCGACGTCTACGGGGCCGAGGCGCCGCTGGACGTCCCCGCGGACGGCACGGAGGTACCCGTGAACGGCAGCCCCGTGGCGCTGCTCGTGCCCGCGGGGGAGTCGCTCGCGGTGCGGCCCGCCGAGCCGTTCGGCGACGACGTCCTCGCGGGGGCCGCCGTGACGGCGTCCTCCACCCACCCGGACGCCGGGGACCCGACGACGGTCACCTCGGGCACCTTCGCCGTCCGCGACCCGTGGCGGTCCGGCCGGCTCGACGACGGTTCGGTGGACCCCGCGCCCTCGGTGACCGTCGAGACGGACGCTCCCGTCGAGGTGAACCGCATCGCCGTCGCCACGGCCGGCATCCGGTGCTGCACCGCGGGCCTGCGGCACTACACCGTGGAGGTCCGGACGCCGGACGGCGACTGGCGGGAGATCCCCGCGCCGACGGACCAGCTGTGGGACCGCGTGGCCCTTCTGCGCACCGATCCGGTGGAGATCACCGCCGTGCGGGTGAGCGTCCCGTGGACACGGATCCGCGGCCACCGCGTGCTGGACGTCAACTACACCGGTGTGCTCGGCGGCCCTCCGCAGCCGTTCATGGGCGTGGCCACGGAGAGCGACTGGCTCGTCGCGGTGAGCGCCGTCCAGGCGTGGGCGCCGCCCTGACCCGACCGTCCGGCGGGGTGCCTCGGGTGAAGTTCCCTCTCCGGGCCGCCGACCGGGGTGAAAAGCCTCGTGAAGCGTTGAGCGGCCGTGATCGGCGGTCGAGACTGGGGGAGGCCAGGCTGGGGGGAGGAGCAAGTCATGACGGCGACGCGCGCGGTGGCGTTCTACCTGCCGCAGTTCCACCCCGTCCCCGAGAACGACGCATGGTGGGGGCGGGGCTTCACCGAGTGGACCAACGTGGCGCGGGCGCGTCGCCTCTACCCGGGGCACGTGCAGCCGGTGGTGCCGGCCGACCTGGGGTTCTACGACCTGCGGGTGCCGGAGGCGCGCGCCGCGCAGTCCGAGCTCGCCCGCTCCTACGGCGTCGAGGCGTTCGCCTACTGGCACTACTGGTTCGGGAACGGCCGGCGCATCCTGGAACGGCCCTTCGCCGAGGTGCTCGGCTCCGGCAGCCCCGACCTGTCGTTCTGCCTCGCCTGGGCCAACCAGACGTGGAGCGGCATCTGGCACGGCGACGCCGACCGTGTCCTGGTGCGTCAGGAGTACCCGGGGGACGAGGACCACGCCGCCCACTTCGAGACCGTCCTGCCGGCCTTCCGCGACCCGCGCTACCTGCGCGTCGGGGGACGGCCCGTCTTCTACGTGTTCCGTCCCGAGGAGCTGCCGGACGCCGCGCGCTTCGTGGACCTGTGGCAGTCGATGGCTCGCCGCGCGGGCCTGGAGGGCCTCTACCTGGTGGCCGAGATGAGCGACCTCTTCGGTACCGGCGTGCGCTACGACCGGGTCAAGGAGGACGGCTTCGACGCCGGCGTGTACATGCGGATGCCGGCCGGCACCTCACGGTGGGACATGCTGCGCATGCGGGCCTTCCGGAAGGTTGCCGGAGGCCCGCAGATCCACCCGTACTCCACGGCGTGGGCCGAGCAGAACCGGACCGGCGACCTGATCCAGCCGTGCATCTACCCCAACTGGGACAACACGCCGCGCTCGGGACGCCGCGGCGTCGTGCTCCACGGCGCGACGCCGGAGGGGTTCCGGGCGAACGTGCGCCAGGCTGCCGCGTCGGTGGCGCACCGTCCGGCGGACGAACAGCTGCTCTGGGTCAAGTCGTGGAACGAGTGGGCCGAGGGCAACCACCTCGAACCGGACCTGCGGCACGGGCACGGCTGGCTGGAGGCCCTGCGCGACGGCCTGCGGGACGCGGCGTGACCGTGCCGGCGGGCCGGGTGGCGAGCGAGGAGCACGCGCCGGACCGCCCGCTCCGGATCGCGATGATCTCCTACTACCTGCCCAGCGGCAGCAAGCAGGGCATCGGCTACCAGGTGCACGAGCTCGCCACCGAGCTCGTGCGACGCGGCCATCACGTCGACGTGATCAGCGAGTGCCCTCCGGTGCCGGGCGCCGTCTACGGGCACCGGCACGTCGAGCTGAGCGGGTCCCTGCGGACGTTCAGGTTCGCGACGGCGGTGCGGCGCCTCGACCTGTCGGGCTACGACGTCGTGCACGCCCACGGTGACGACTACTGGATGTGGCGCCGCAGGACCGGGCGGCACGTGCGCACGCTGCACGGCTCCTGCTTCGAGGAGGCGCGGCGCATCCGCGGCGCCAAGGAGCGCACCCGCATGGTGCTGCTCGGCCTGTCGGAGGTGCTGGCGAGCGTCGTCGCCGACCGGACCGTCGTCGTCTCGCCCGGCACGCGCCGTTGGTACCCGTGGGTGCGCGACGTCGTGCCGAACGGGGTGGACCTGCGGCGTTTCCGCCCGCAGCCGGAGGTCCGGGCGGCGCACCCCGTGGTGCTGTTCGTCGGCGCGTGGCACGGACGCAAGAACGGTGACGAGCTCGCGCGTCAGTTCGTCGCGCACGTCCGCAGCCGGCACCCCGACGCCGAGCTGTGGATGGTCTCGCGCGACGTCCCCGAGGACGCCGGTCCGGGTGTCCGGTCGCTGGGTGCGCTCGACGACGCGGCGCTCGCCGACGCCTACCGACGTGCCTGGGTGTTCTGCCTGCCGTCGGACTACGAGGGCTTCGGCATCCCGTACGTCGAGGCCATGGCCAGCGGGCTGCCCGTGGTCGCCACCGCGAACGTCGGTGCCCGCTACGTCAGCGCCGAGGGACGTGCCGCTCTGCTCACGCCCCTCGACGGCGTCGGCGTCGCGCTCGCCGACCTCCTGGCGGACGACGTCCGCCGGGAGGCGCTCGCCGAGGCCGGCGCGGCGCGTGCCCAGGAGTACTCTCTCCGCCGCGTCGTCGACCGCTACGAAGAGCTCTACCGCGGGGCCGTCTGAGCTCAGGGGAGCGGTTGCGGCGTGCAGTTCGACAGCGCCACCTGGAACGTGGTCGGCGTGTCGGGCGTCTCGATCAGCACCCCGTCCTCCGGCGCGACCAGGTCGATCGTGTAGGTGTCGCCCGGGCCGAGATAGGTCGATCGCCACACGTCGGTCCCGCGCTCCCACTCGACGACCAGCACGTCACCGTCCAGGACCAGGATCTCGCAGCCGTCCGCCCAGGACCCCATGTACGGGTAGATCACCTCGCCGTCCAGAGACTTCACGATGCGCTCGTTCGATCCCTCCCGGGCGTTGTCGGGGTAGGCCGCCCAGTCGGGCCACGCCACGGCTCCGCCCACCCAGGGCGACCAGCCGTCGTCCTCGCAGCCCGGATAGTCCGTGCAGTGCCACAGCGCCAGCGTCGACTCCATGACGACCGCGCCGGCAGGGACGGACGGCGTGGGCTCGGGCTCGGGGGACGGTTCCGGGCCCGGGGTGGGAGCGTCGCCGGGTACGACGGCGAAGGTGAACGACGCACCGTCGTTCTGGAGGGAGACGACCTCGCCGGCTCGCAGCCCGGAGATCGAGTGCTGCTCGCCCGCCGCCAGATCCGCGATCTTGCGGTGGGTCCCGGTGGGCGTGCCGGCGTAGAGCGCGGCCGAACCGCTGGCGACGGTGACGGTGTCGCCGTTGGCCGACTCGGCCGGCAGGTAGATCGCGGCGGAGGTCGTGTACCCGTGCCGCGTCGACTGCGCACCCGTGGACTCGGGCCAGGTCGCGGCGTTGCCGGCGAGCTGCTGCCCCCACGGGCACGGGCTGCCCGTGCACGTCCACGTCACCGGCTGGGAGGGCGTGGCCGCCGGGTCCGTCGGGGTGGGATCCGGGGTGGGTGTCGGCGTGGGTGTCGGCGTGGGTGTCGGCGTCGGGGTGGGATCCGGGGTGGGTTCTTCGCTGGGCTCGGGTGACGGTGAGGGCGTCGGCGTCGGGGTGGGTTCGCCACCGTCGGTGAGGGTGTAGGCGAAGGTGTTGTTGTCGTTCTGGACGGAGACGACGTGGCTGTCGGGCAGGTTGGTGATGGTGTAGCTGTCGCCGGTGGAGAGCTGGGCGAGGCGGCTGTGCGAGGTGTCGGTGGGGCCGGCGTAGACGGCTGCGTTGCCGTCGGTGATGGTGATGGTGGTGCCGTGGGCGGCGATGGCGGGCAGGTAGATGCCGGCGGACGTGGTGTAGCCGTAGCGGCTGGTGATGCCGTCGGGCCAGACGGCGGCGTTGCCGGTCAGCTGGGCGCCCCAGGGGCACGGGTCACCGGTGCAGGACCACGTGACCGGCGACGACGTGCCGGCCGCCGCGGACGGTTCGGGGCTGGGTTCGGGTATCGGCGGCGGTGTGGGATCCGGGCTGGGCTCGTCGCTGGGCTCGTCGCTGGGCTCGTCGCTGGGCTCCGGTGACGGCGACGGCGTCGGCGACGGGGTGGGCGTGGGCTCGTCGCTCGGCGTCGGTGAGGGCGTCGCGGTGGGCTCCGGCTCCGTCGGTGTGGAAGACGGTGTCGGTGAGGGGGGCGGGGTGGGCTCGTCGCTCGGCGTCGGTGAGGGCGTCGGGGTGGGTTCCTGCTCCGTCGGGGTGGGTTCCGGGCTGGGTTCTTCGCTGGGTTCGGGTGACGGGGTGGGCGTCGGCGTCGGCGTCGGGCTGGGCTCCGGCGCCGTCGGCGTCGGGGTGGGTTCGCCACCGTCGGTGAGGGTGTAGGCGAAGGTGTTGTTGTCGTTCTGGACGGAGACGACGTGGCTGTCGGGCAGGTTGGTGATGGTGTAGCTGTCGCCGGTGGAGAGCTGGGCGAGGCGGCTGTGCGAGGTGTCGGTGGGGCCGGCGTAGACGGCTGCGTTGCCGATGGTGATGGTGATGGTGGTGCCGTGGGCGGCGATGGCGGGCAGGTAGATGCCGGCGGAGGTGGTGTAGCCGTAGCGGCTGGTGATGCCGTCGGGCCAGACGGCGGCGTTGCCGGTCAGCTGGGCGCCCCAGGGGCACGGGTCGCCGGTGCAGGACCACGTGACCGGCGACGACGTGCCGGCCGTCTCTTCTGCGGCGGCAGGTGAGCTGAGCGCTGCCACGCCGACTGCCACGATCAGCGCATGCACGAGCCGAGAACGCCATTTCGCCATAGGGCGACCGTATGTGCGCGCTGCACGCCGTGGCGGCCGCTACCGGGGTGAAGTGCCGTCCTCCGCGGGGTGAAATCCTGCGGTTCTCGGCTGCACGAGGGACGGTGCGGCCGCGCCGACCAGCGACGCGAGACACGCGACCAGCAGCAGTGACCCCACGACGTCGGCCGGGCGGTGGGCGAACGTCGCGACGTTGACGAGGCATGCCAGGGCGACCGTCGCCAGGGTGACGGCACGCATCCTGGTCCACCCGAGACGGGTCCGCGCGGGCCACAGCACGATGGTCGCCAGACCGAGGGCGGCCGCCACGGTGGCGTGGGTGCTGGGGAACGTGTTGTAGGCGTAGCCGCTCAGGTGGTCGTAGTCGGGACGTTCCAGGATCGTGTCCCGCAGTGCGACGCTGAGGACGATCGACCCCGCCGTCAGCACCCCGAGCGTCACCGGTTGAGGCCAGGTCCGCCGACGGAGGGCCATGAGGCTCAGGACGAGCACGACCGCTCCCATCAGCAGCGGGAGCGCCTCACGCAGGAGCCCCGCGACCGGCCGGACGAGCTCCCCGTTACGGACGACGACCCCGAACAGGGCGTCGTCCGCCCACTGGCCCCACGGGCTGAGCACCGCGACGCCGAAGAGAGCGGCGAAGGCTCCGGCAAGGATCCCCGCGCGGACGGAGTGGGCGCGGCGCCCACGTGCATGTCCCCTCACCCTGTCGATGATTCACCGCGTGCCGCACGGGGTCGATCCGACCAGTGGATGAAATGCGGCGCGGTGCCCCGGCAACGGGACGCGTGGGCTCCGGGGACCGATGTCGCCGGCCCGGCGTAGCCTGGGACCGGTAGCCCGCACGCCCCGTCCGGGGGCGAGGTGGGCCCGTCGTCGTGCGCCGTGCCGCAAGGCCTGGACCCAAGGACCTGAATGAACCTCACCGGCATCGTCCCCGCCCTGCTCGCCGAACCCGGTGCGGCTGCCGCCCTGGAGGCAGTGCCGCTCGGCGGCGAGGTCGACGTCGTCGGCCCGAAGGGCGTGCGTGCACCGTTCGTGGCCGCGGCCGCCCGGCACCGGCCGCTCGTCGTGGTCACGGCCACCGGCCGCGACGCCGACGAGCTCGCGGCCGCCGTGCGCGCGTACCTGCCCGACGACCGCGCGGACGACGTCGCCGTCCTGCCCGCCTGGGAGACGCTGCCGCACGAGCGGCTCAGCCCGCGCGCCGACACGGTGGCCAAGCGCCTGGCGGTGTTCCGGCGGCTCGCCCACCCCGACGCCGACCCGGGCAACGCGCAGGCCGGCCCGGTGCAGGTGCTCGTCATGCCCGTGCGCGCGCTGCTCCAGCCGGTGGTCGACGGGCTCGGCGAGCTGGAACCGGTCGAGCTGCACACGGGGCAGACGGCGGACCTCACCGACATCGGCGACCGGCTCGTCGCGGCGGCCTACACCCGCGTCGACATGGTGGAGCGACGCGGGGAGTTCGCGGTGCGCGGCGGCATCCTCGACGTCTTCCCGCCGACGGAGGACCACCCGCTGCGCCTCGAGTTCTGGGGCGACGAGGTCTCGGAGATCCGGTGGTTCTCCGTGGCCGACCAGCGGTCGCTGGAGATCGCCGACCGCGGTCTCTGGGCGCCGCCGTGCCGCGAGATCCTGCTCACCGAGGACGTGCGGGCGCGGGCGGCGGAGCTGACGGAGCAGCTCCCCGGCGCGATCGACATGCTCGACAAGCTCGCCGCCGGCATCGCGGTGGAGGGCATGGAGTCCCTCGCGCCCGCGCTGGTGGAGCGGATGGTGCCCGTCCTGGACCTGGTGCGCCCCGATTCCCTCCTCGTCCTCGACGAGCCGGAGCGGGTGCGCCGTCGCGCCCACGACCTGGTGGCGACCACCGAGGAGTTCCTGGCGGCGGCCTGGACGGGCGCCGTCGCGGGCGGGGACGCGCCGCTGGACCTGTCGGCCGCGTCGTTCGCGACGTTCGCCGACACCCGCGAGGTCGCCGCGCGCCGCGGGCTCGGCTGGTGGACGCTCTCGGCCTTCTCGCTGGCGTCCGGGGCCGACCCGGCCGGCGCCGACGCGTCCGACGACGGCGCTGCGGCTGCGGAGCCGGTGGTGACCGACGACGGCACCTCCTTCACGATCGCGGCGCGGGACGTGGAGTCCTACCGTGGCGACGTCGCCCGTGCGCTCGACGACGTGCAGGGGCTGCAGAAGGCCGGCTGGCGCCTGGTGCTGACGACGGAGGGCCACGGCCCGGCGCAGCGGATGACCGAACAGCTCCGCGCTGCGGACACGGCCGCCCGGCTCGTCACCGAGCTCACGGACGTACCCGAGGGCGGTGTCGTCCACGTCGCGCCCGCCCTGGTGGGCAAGGGCTTCGTGGTGCCGGAGCTGCAGCTCGCCGTGTTCAGCGAGTCCGACCTCACCGGCCGCCAGGGATCGACGACCCGGGACATGCGCCGGATGCCCTCGCGCCGGCGCAACGTCGTCGACCCCCTGCAGCTCACGGCGGGCGACTTCGTGGTGCACGAGCAGCACGGCGTGGGCCGGTTCATCGAGATGGTGCAGCGCACGCTCGGCGCCGGGGCGAACGCCGCCACGCGCGAGTACCTGGTCATCGAGTACGCGTCCTCCAAGCGCGGCCAGCCGGGTGACCGCCTGTTCGTGCCCACGGACCAGCTCGACCAGGTCACGAAGTACACGGGCGGCGAGTCGCCGAGCCTGTCCAAGATGGGCGGCGCCGACTGGAAGAACACCAAGGCGCGCGCCCGCAAGCACGTCAAGGAGATCGCGAGCGAGCTGATCCGGCTCTACTCCGCGCGGATGGCGACGCAGGGGCACGCGTTCGGCCCGGACACCCCGTGGCAGCGCGAGCTGGAGGACGCCTTCGCCTACGTCGAGACCCCGGACCAGCTCGTCACCATCGACGAGGTCAAGGCGGACATGGAGAAGTCCGTGCCGATGGACCGGCTGGTGTGCGGCGACGTCGGCTACGGCAAGACCGAGATCGCGCTGCGGGCGGCGTTCAAGGCCGTGCAGGACGGCAAGCAGGTCGCCATCCTGGTGCCGACCACGCTCCTGGTCCAGCAGCACTTCGACACGTTCTCCGAGCGGTACGCCGGGTTCCCGGTGAACGTGCGGGCGCTGTCGCGGTTCGAGAGCGCCAAGGAGTCCGCCGAGACGCTCGAAGGCCTCAAGGACGGGTCCGTCGACGTCGTGATCGGCACCCACCGGATCATCACGGGGTCGGTGCACTTCAAGGACCTGGGCCTGGTCATCATCGACGAGGAGCAGCGGTTCGGCGTCGAGCACAAGGAGACGCTCAAGCAGCTGCGCACCAACGTGGACGTCCTGGCGATGTCCGCGACGCCGATCCCGCGCACGCTGGAGATGGCCGTGACCGGCATCCGCGAGATGTCCACGCTGGCCACGCCGCCCGAGGAGCGCCACCCCGTCCTGACCTATGTGGGCGGGTACGAGGAGAAGCAGATCTCCGCGGCGATCCGGCGCGAGCTCCTGCGCGAGGGCCAGGTCTTCTACGTGCACAACAAGGTCGAGTCGATCCAGCGGGCCGCGACCCGGCTGGCCGAGCTCGTGCCCGAGGCCCGGATCGGCGTCGCGCACGGCAAGATGAGCGAGCAGCAGCTCGACCAGGTCATCCGCGCCTTCTGGGAGAAGGAGCTCGACGTCCTGGTGTGCACGACGATCATCGAGACCGGCATGGACATCTCGAACGCGAACACTCTCATCCTGGAGCGCTCCGACACCCTCGGGCTGTCCCAGCTGCACCAGCTGCGCGGGCGCGTGGGCCGCGGCCGCGAGCGGGCGTACGCCTACTTCCTGTACCCGCCCGAGCGGCCGCTCACCGAGACGGCGCACGACCGGCTGGCCACGATGGCGGCCCACACCGACCTCGGTGCGGGCATGCAGATCGCCATGAAGGACCTGGAGATCCGCGGTGCCGGCAACCTGCTCGGCGGGGAGCAGTCCGGGCACATCGCCGGCGTCGGGTTCGACCTCTACGTGCGGATGGTGGGGGAGGCCGTGGCGGCGTTCCGCGGCGACCGGGAGGAGGAGCAGCCCGAGGTGACGATCGAGCTGCCGGTGGACGCCCACCTGCCCGAGTCGTACATCGCGACCGAGCGGCTGCGGCTCGAGGCGTACAAGAAGATCGCCGCCGCGCAGGACGCCGCCGCGCTCGGGGAGGTGCGGGCGGAGCTCGTGGACCGGTACGGGGCCCTTCCCGAGCCCACGGAGGCGCTGTTCGAGGTCGCGGAGTTCCGCAACCACGCCCGCCGGGCCGGGCTCACCGACGTGACCGCCCAGGGCAAGCACATCCGGTTCGCGCCGGTCGACCTGCCCGAGTCCGCCCAGATGCGGCTCAAGCGCCTCTACCCGGGCACGATCCTCAAGCCCGGCATCCGCGCGGTCCTCGTGCCCTTCCCGACGACGGCGCGGATCGGTGGCAAGCCGTTGCGCGGCGCCGCTCTGCTCACCTGGGCACGCCAGCTCATCGACGCCGTGATCCTCGGGGAGGTGGCGGCCGCGGCGTCGGCCGGGGCCGCGGCGCGGTAGCCGCAGCTCAGCCGAACGACGCCGTCGGTCGCCGGCACGCTTTCACTCGGGTGAAATCGGCTTTCGCGGTGTTGAGCGTGCCGAGCGCGCGTCATGCTCGGCTGGTGGTACTTGTGAGACGACGGGCGTCGGCCGGTGCCGGTCGCCCGCTGCGGCCGCTGGCCCAGCTGCTCCTCGATGCTGCCTTCGACCGGTGCGCCACCTGGGACGACGGCCTCGCGGCGGTCGCCGGCGACGACGTGGTGGATGCGGGCTTCCTCCACAGGATCTCGCCGGCGATCGCCCGAGCGACGCGAGGGTGGACCGAGGTCTCGGACGGGTGGCGCGCGCCGTTGCGGGCGGTCCAGCACCGGCAGATGCTCAGGCACCTGCGAGCGCTCGAGGATCTCAAGGTCGTCGGTGCTGCCCTCGACCGAGCCGGCATCGCCTGGGTCGTGGTCAAGGGCGCGACGCTCGCCTCCGTCGTCTGGCCGCACGCGGACATGCGGGAGTACTACGACCTCGACCTGCTCGTCGAACCGGCGTCGTTCCGGGACGCGGTGGCGATCGTCGAGTCCACGGGCGGCCGTCTGCTCGACCGCAACTGGCCCGCGTTGAGCGCGTCGGGTCGCGGCGAGCTGGCCATGGTCGGGCGGCACGGCACACCCCTCGACCTGCACTGGCACCTGGCCGTGGCTCCGTCGGTGCGGCGTGCCTTTCCTCTCGACGTCGACGCGATGCTCGCACGGCGCCGCCACCACCATTTGTCGGTGGCGCCGATGCCGGTGCTCGACCCCGAAGACCAGGCGCTCCATGTGGCCGTGCACGCGGCCCAGGCGGGCGCCAACCGGTTGGTGTGGCTCGCCGACGTCTACTACGCGACGCGGGGCGTCGACTGGGAGGAGCTGGCACGACGATGCCGACGGGCGGACGCCACGGTGCCCGTGGCGCTCGTCGTCGACCGGGCCTACCGCGTCGCTGGTCGGGGCAGCGTCCCGTCCCGGGACCTGGCGCAGGCCGCCGACGGCGTCTGGGGCCGGCTCGCGCGATCCCGTGACGATCTGCTCCCGTTCCCTGGTCTGCCGGGGGACCGGAGGCTCGGGGGGAACATCTACGGGGCCGCCCGGCCCACGGTGCCGGCGAGCATGTGGAGGCTCGGGAAGGACCATGTCGCGGCCCGCTACCAGGGCTGGCGCCACCGCCACGGCCGGAACACGGTCCGCCCGTGGCAGCAGGACGTCCCTGACCCACAGGCTCGCGAGGCCTACTTCGCCACGGCCATGAGCGGAGGGTGATGAGCGGCGTCCGGTCCGCTACCTCCGGTCGTGACGGTCACGGCGGGCGGTCGTCGACGTCCAGGGGCCGCCGGGTCGTCGAGCTGGTCCGCCGTTCGACCCGGCTCGTGTGGTCGTGCAGCCCGCGGCTCTTCGTGGCCCTGGTGGCGCTCCAGATCGTGGCGGCGGCCTCGCTCGGCGCGCAGGTGCTCGTGGTCGCCCAGGTCCTCGAGCGCATCCTCGACCTGACGGAAGCCGGGGTGACTCCGGGGCTCGTCTGGTCGGTCGCGGCCCTGGCCGGCCTGATGGCGCTGGGCGCACTGATCGCCGTGGCGCAGGGCAGCGTGCGGCGGCTCCTCGGCGAGCTCGTCGCCCGTTCGATGAACGAGAAGGTGCAGGACGTCGCCACCACGGTGCCGCTGCGCAACTTCGAGGACCCCGAGTTCTTCGAGAACCTCCAGCGCGTCCGCCAGAGCGCGATGACCCGGCCGTTCCAGGTCACCCAGGGGTTGTTCACCGTCATCGGGACCGTGGCGTCGAGCGTCGCGGTCGGGGCCGCGCTCGTCGCGCTCTACCCGTGGCTGCTGCCGTTGCTGGCCGTCGGTGCCGTCCCGGTGCTGCTGACCAGCCGCCGCGAGAGTGCGTTGGAGTTCCGGTTCACGGTGGCGCAGACCACCAACCAGCGCGAACGCACCTACGTCAACTACGTGCAGACCAACCGCGACGAGGCGAAGGAGATCCGCGCCTTCCAGGTCTCTCCGTGGCTACGGGACCGGTACCGGGCGTTGTACGACAGCTACCTCGAGGCACTGCGCAAGCACCTCGGGCGCCGGTTGCGGCTGGCGACCCTCGGGCAGGTGCTCTCCGGCGTCGTCCTCGTGGGGACGCTGCTCCTGCTCGTGGTGCTCATCGCGAACGGGGAGGTGGGTGTCGCGGACGCCGGTGCCGCGATCGTCGGGATCCGGGCGCTGCAGGGACAGATCCAGGGCCTCGTCGGCGGGGTGCAGCAGATCCACGAGTCGGGGCTCTACCTCGACGACCTCGAGGCGTTCTTCCGGCACCACGCGGACGAGGCGACCGGTCCCGCAGGCGCCGACGACCTTCCCCCGTTCGACGGCGCGCGGATCGAGAAGGTGTCCTTCCGGTACCCGGGGTCCGGCACCGAGGCGTTGCAGGACGTGACCATCGAGGTCGGTCGCGGGGAGGTCGTGGCCGTCGTCGGTGAGAACGGGTCCGGCAAGACCACCGCGGCGAAGGTGCTGGCAGGGCTGTACGAGCCGGACGCCGGCGACGTCCTCTGGGGCGAGACGCCCTACGCCAAGCTCTCGCAGGACGATCTGCGCAGCCGGGTGGCGGTCATCTTCCAGGACTTCGTCCGGTACGCCTTCTCGGCCACGGAGAACATCGCCCTGGACCGGGCCGGTATCGACGCGCGCCAGGACCCGGCCGGCCGGGAGGACGTCCGAGCGGCCGCGCGGGCCGCGGACATCGACGGCGCCCTCTCGCGCCTGCCCCACGGGTATGCGACGCGGCTGTCGAGGATGTTCGACGACAGTGCGGACCTCTCGGGGGGGCAGTGGCAGCGGCTCGCGATCGCGCGAGCGTTCTACCGGGACGCGGACCTCGTCATCCTCGACGAACCGTCGGCGGCGCTCGACCCACGGGCCGAGCACGACCTGTTCAGCTCGTTGCGCACGACGCTGCGCGGCCGGTCCGCCCTGTTCATCTCCCACCGCTTCGCCACGGTGCGGGGCGCCGACCGCATCTACGTCATGGACTCGGGCCGGGTGGTCGAGTCGGGGACGCACACCGAGCTGATGGCCCGCCGCGGCCTGTATGCCGAGCTGTTCGAGCTTCAGGCCGGGGCGTACTTCCCCGACGGCTGGTCCAGCTCGGCACCCTGAGCCCGCAGCGCCTCGACGAGCTCAGTCCCGAGGCGCTCGCGGAAGGGCGGTCCCCAGGGCACCCGCGCCGTGAAGACGGGGACGCTCGCGGCGAGAGCAGAGACCCGGGCGAACTGCTGGGCGGTCACCCGCGGGTCCCGCCACCCGAGCAGCCGGGGGAACTGCATGAGGGCGAACGCCGCCGCCCCGCCGCGGACCCGGTCGACACGCAGCTCCTCGCACGTGCGGTCGGGGAGCGGGACGACCAGCGCACCGACCGGACGAGCGTCCGTCGGCTCACGCCCCGGTGCCAGCAGGTCGCGGCCGTCAGCGCTGCGCCCCCGGCGCGGTGAGTCCGCACCGAACCGCTCGGTGAGGGTGTCCGCGCCCTTGCGCAGCCGCAGCTCCGTCGCCCCGAGCCGAGCGAGGTGGTCGTCGCCCGCCGGGTCGACGCGGAGCACGTCGTCGGTGACGAGCGCGCCGCCCTCGGCGCAGAGCAGCGCCGCCATCGTCGACTTGCCCATGCCGGACCGCCCGACGAACCCGACGACGTCGTCCTCGAGCTGCACGGCGCTCGCATGCAGGACCGTGTGCCCGCGCAGGTAGAGCTGGAACGCCATCTGCGCCCCGGACGCGAGCACGCGCGCCACACCGGAGTCCGCGCCCTCCACCGCGTGCAGCGTGACGTGCTCGAGGTCGGGTGTGAGCACGAAGTCGCAGGTCCCGTGGAACCGGAGCCGGTAGCCGTCGTCCGACCGGGTCGCCGTGTACCAGGGGCGTTCTGGGCTCGCGTACCGCAGGATGATCTCACCGGCCGGGTCTTCGTCGGTGTGGCTGCGGTCTGCGCCGCGGCGGAGGCGAACCGTGCCGTCGACCGTCACGGACTCCGGCCGCGAGGGCATCGGCACGTCGGAGTCGACGGACAGCCCGTACAGCGTGGTCGACGTCATGCGGATCCCCCGGTGGTCTGGGCCTGCTCGAACTCGCGGTACAGCCAGGCGGCGCCCTCGGGGTCGAGGTCCGTGCCGTCGATCCGCAGCCAGGCGTGGGCCCTGATGTGGCCGCCGTCGTCGCGGCGGACGCCGAGCACGATCTGGGGGTCGCGAGAACGCAGGCTGTGGCCGAGCACGAGGGCGGTGCGCAGGCATGTCCCGTTCACCCACCGCAGACGCAGCACGCGGCGGTCGATGCGCAGCCGGCGCAGCTCGCCGGCGGTGAGCCGCGCCGTGTCGAAAGCGGCGCGGGGTGTCGTGCCCGGTGCTCCGCCGAGCCGCAGACCCAGCACGGCGGCGGTCCGGCGCAGCCCGACCGTGCGCAGGCCCGTCTCGGCCACCAGGTACACGAGCCCGGACCGGGCTGCCCGCAGCAGCCCGCCCACCTGCCGCCGGGGGCTCATGCCGCGTCCCGGGCGCGCGTGCGGTCCTGGCTCGCCAGCCAGGCGGACTGCAGCAGGAGGCCGGTGGGGCCGGGCGGGCGTTCGCCCAGCCACGCCTTCTGCAGCTCCTCGGCGTCGACCAGGTCGTGCGGTACGCCGCTGCCGTCCCAGCTCCGTGCGAACTCACGCGTCGCCGCGCCGAGGTAGGCGAGGGTGAAGGTCGCCTTCGAGGTGCGCGCGAGGACGGCGTCCGGGAGCACGTCGGCGAACACCGCGCGCATGCCCTCCGTCCGCGAGGAGAAGCCGGTCGGGTGCCGGCGGGCCACGGCGGCGAGGAACGTCGGGTCGAGCAGCGGGTGGGCGACCTCGGCGTGGTGCTCGGCCGCGAGGGCGGAGTAGGTGCGGAAGAACTCGGTGACCGACCGACGGCGCGCGACCCAGCGCAGCGAGCCGCCGAACGACAGCGGTTCGGCCAGGTCGTCGGCACCGATCCGCTCGACCAGCTCGTCGTGGGCGGCAGGTCGGAGCCAGGGGAGCGACATCGGCGCCCGCAGCCGGCGACGGCGGAGAACGGCCGGTGAGACTGCCGTGAGCGCGGAGCGGCGAGGGCTTCCCGGCGCGAACGGTCGGCGAGCGGTGCGCCGGAGGGCTCGGATCCGACGATCGCCGAAGACCTCGTCGCCACCCTCGCCGGTGAGGACGACCCCGCCGGCACACCGCTCGAGCAGAGGGCCGCGTGCGTGCATGGTGGCCGGCCAGAGCAGGCCGTGCCGCCGCAGGCTGTCCTGGGCGACCGGGCCGAGCAGGTCGTTCTCCGTGGTGATGGGGAGCCGCCACCAGTCGTGCAGGCCGAGGTGGTCGACGACGGTCCGCTGCCACTCGGACTCGTCGGCCTCGGCGACCCCGGGATAGACGAACGTCACCGGGATCGGGGGCGGGGTGCCGGCCAGCGCGGTGGCGCGGCACGCTGCCGCGAGGACGGCCGAGGAGTCTCGTCCTCCGGAGAAGGTGACGTAGACCTGCCGGCCGCCGGCACGGTCCGCGATGCGTGACGTCAGGACGTCGAGGGGCGCGGCCGTGGTCCGATGGCCGGGCGACGTGTCGACCAGTCCGGGGAGCCACGCCCACGCGGTCTCGCGAGGGGTCGGGCGGTGTACATCGAGGGCCATGTCGACCTCCGCACGGATCGGCGGCACCCGCGACCGTGCCGCGGGCGCCGCCGACCGAGTGCTGGGGAGCGTCAGGAGACGCCGCCGCCGCCGTGCCTGTCGCCACGGAACAGGTCGCCGTCGTAGTCGATGTCGAACTGCGCCTCGAGCGTGAGGTCGGCGACCGTGCCGACCTCGCGGATGCTGGGTGCCTCGTACATAGAAGTGCCTCCTGTGTGTTGTGCCGGACCGTTTCAGTATTCCGAGCACGGTGTGACCGCGGCAGGTGAGGCAGGGGTGAAAAGGCCCGGAGAGCGGGTGAATGCCGTGGCCGCGCGGATGAAATCCACGAACCGGCCGGTGTGGCTCGCCGTCCGGTGGTTTGATGCCTGCGGACGACCGCGACGATGGGGGAAGACGATGCGGCTTCGCGCAGACGGGGTGACCTGGCAGGAGATCGACGGCGAGCTGGTGCTGCTGGACCTGAACTCGTCGACGTACCTCACCACCAACGCGGCCGGCACTCTGCTCGCCCGGACGCTCGCCGACGCCGACGGTGCCACCGAGGACCAGCTCGTGGGTGCGCTGGTGCGGGAGTACGGGATCGACGAGTCGGTCGCACGGACCGACACCACGGCCTTTCTCGCCGACCTGCGGCACCGCGGACTCCTGCACGACTGAGGCGTCCCCACCGACCGACGTGCGTGCCGGTCCGTGACGCTCCCGCCGGACATCGTCACGAGCCGGCACGCACGTCGCCCTTCGACCGACGCGCTCCCGGTAGCGCAGGACCGCGCCGTCGCAGTGAGATAACGATTTCGCACCGGTTCGTTCAGCCATTGACCTTAAATGGGCGCCCCCGTAGCGTTCCCGATGACGGGGCGCGGCGCGCCCTGCCCGGGGCCCCGAGCATCGAGGCCGGCGCCCCGGCCGCACATCGCAAGGGAGCGACGATGAGGCAGAGCATCACCAGGACGGTCGCGGGGCTCACCGCGGCCGCGCTGGCGGCGAGCGGCGCGGTGGGTGCCGTCGTCGTGGGAGCGTCGACGGCGGCAGCGGACGACGCCGTCATGCTAGAAAACGATTTCGATTCCACGGTGGACCCGTGGGGCCCCCGCGGCCCCGTCGAGCTGACGATCACCGACGACGCCCGCACCGGCGCCGGAGCCCTCGCCGTGACCGGACGGACGGGGGAGTGGAACGGCCCCGCGACCGACGTCACCGGCCTCTTCGCCGAGGGCGGCGTGTACCAGGTCGAGGCCTGGGTCAAGCTGCCCGCCGGGGCCGCGGACGCCACCGACGTCCACGTCACCGTCCAGGAGACGTCCGCCGACGGTGACGCCTACACCTGGGTCGGCGGGGCGGTCACCGCCACCGCCGACGAGTGGGTCGAGGTGGGCGGCACGTACACGATGCCCGCCGGCCTCACCGCCGCCCAGCTCTACCTCGAGGCCGCGCCCGTCGGCGACGCCCACCCCGACTTCCTCGTGGACGACGTCGTGATCACCGGCCAGCAGGTCGACGCCGGCCTGCCCGACGGGTTCGTCCCCGGCGGGGCGGTGAGCCCCACCAGCACCCCGGTGTCCGCCGCCCAGTCCGGCAGCACGGGGGGCCCGGTCGCCGCGCTCACCTTCGACGACGGGCCGAACCCGGGCACCACGCCCGCGCTTCTCGACTTCCTCGCCGCCCACGACCTGCCCGCCACGTTCTGCGTCATCGGGCAGAACATCGAGGCCGACGGCGGCGCGGAGATCCTGCGCCGGATCGTGGCCGAGGGGCACACCCTGTGTAACCACTCCACCGGCTACGCCGACATGGGCTCGATGACGCCCGAGCAGGCGCAGGCCGACATGATCGCGAACCTCGACATCATCCGCGGCGCCCTCGGCGACCCGCAGGCCGAGGTCCCGTTCTGGCGCGCCCCCAACGGGTCCTGGGGTGCCACCCCCGGCGTCGCGGTGAACCTCGGCATGCAGCCGCTCGCCGTGACGAACACGATCGCCGACTGGGAGACGCAGGACGAGGCCACGCTCACCGAGAACCTCCGCGCCGCCCTGACCGACGGCGAGCTCGTGCTGGTGCACGACGGCGGTGGTGACCGTTCCGGTTCGCTCGCCGCGGTCGAGACCGTGGTCACCGAACGGCTCGCCGACGGCTGGGAGTTCACTCCGGTGCAGGGCACGCCCCCGGCGTCCGGCCCCGTGCTGAGCACCGACTTCGAGGACGGCCTCGACGGGTGGGGCCCGCGCACGGGCGACGACACGGACCCGATCGTGGAGATCACGACGGCGGACGCCGCCTCGGGCGAGGCCGCCGCGCTGGTCACCGGCCGCGACAGCCAGGGTGACGGCATCGGCCGGGACGTCTCGGACGCGCTCACGCCCGGCGTGCGCTACGAGGTCTCCGCCCAGGTGCGGTTCGCCGCGGGCCAGCAGCCGGACGCCGTCTGGCTCTCGCTCGCCAGCACGGCCGACGGTTCGACGTCGTACGCCACGCTGGCGCAGTGGTCCGGCGTGACGGCGGACGGCTGGACCGAGGTCACCGCGACCTTCCAGGCGCCGGCCGGCGAGGAGCAGTACCTCTACCTGGAGACCGACTACAACGGCACCAACACGAGCGACCTCCTCGTCGACGACGTCGTGGTCTCGGTGCCGGAGCCGGCCGTGGTCCAGGACCTCACGCCGATCCAGGAGACCGTGCCGTTCGCGGCCGGGGTGGCGATCGACTCGCGCGAGACCAGCGGCTCCGCCGCCGACCTGCTGCTGCGGCACTTCAACCAGGTCACCGCCGAGAACCACATGAAACCGGAGGCCTGGTACGACGACGAGGGCACGTTCCGCCCGCACCCCGAGGCGGTCGCGCTCATGGACTTCGCGGCCGCGAACGATCTCGCGATGTACGGCCACGTGCTGACGTGGCACTCCCAGACGCCGGACTGGTTCTTCACCGACGACGCCGGCGAGCCGCTCACCGACTCCGCCGCCGACCAGCAGGTGCTCCGCGACCGCCTGAGGGACCACATCTTCGCGGTCGCCGAGTGGCTCGCCACGTACGGCGAGTTCGGCGCGGACAACCCCGTCAACGCGTTCGACGTGGTCAACGAGGTCGTCGCGGACGGCGCCACGGACGACGGCCTGCGCCGCAGCGAGTGGTACCGGATCCTCGGCGAGGAGTTCATCGACCTGTCCTTCGAGTACGCGGACGAGGCCTTCAACCACACCTACGCGGCCGAGGGCGCCGACCGCCCGGTGCGGCTCTTCATCAACGACTACAACACCGAGCAGGGCGGCAAGCAGGACCGTTACGTGGCCCTGGTCGAGCGGATGCTCGAGCGCGGCGTCCCGCTCGACGGCGTGGGTCACCAGTTCCACGTCTCGCTCGCCATGCCGGTCTCCGCCCTGGAGGTCGCGCTCGAGCGGTTCGAGGACATGCCCGTCACCCAGGCGGTCACCGAGCTCGACGTCACCATCGGCACGCCCGAGACACAGGCGAACCTCGTCGAGCAGGGCTACTGGTTCCGGGACGCGTTCCGGATGTTCCGCGACCACGCCGGCTCGCTGCACGCGGCGACGGTCTGGGGCCTGACGGACGGCCGTTCGTGGCGTGCGGACAACGGTGCGCCGCTCCTCTTCGACGACGCCTACCAGGCCAAGCCGGCGTACCTCGGGGTCGTCGACGGCGACCTGCCGGCGCAGCAACGCTCGGCGAACGTGTTCGCCGGCGACGTCCCGCTGGACGGATCCGCCACGGCCTCGCCCCAGTGGGAGCGTCTGCCGCTGCACCAGGTCACCGCGGCCGGCGAGTCCGTCGCCGGGTTCCAGCTGCGCTGGGCCGCCGACCACCTCACCGCGTACGTGTCCGTCACCGACGGTGCGGCCGAGGCGAGCGACGCCGTCACGTTCGACCTCGGCGGCACGACCGCCGTCGTCGGCCGCGACGGGACGGTGACGGGCGACGCGACCGCCGAGGTCGTCGAGACCGACGCCGGGTACGACGTCGTGGCGCACCTGCCGCTCGCCGCCGCCGCGGAGGGCGACACGCTCGCCCTCGACGTCCGGGTGGACGACGGCGGCACCTCCGCCGGGTGGAACACCCCGGGCGCGTACGGCACGCTCACCCTCCTGGAGGAGCTGAGCCACGTCGAGGTGGTCGAGGCGGCCGCGGCGCCCACCGTGGACGGCGACGTCGACGACGTGTGGACCGCGGCGAACGCCGTCACCACCGCGCAGCGCGTCGAGGGGTCGGACGGTGCGGTCGGAACCTTCCGCACCTTGTGGACCGACGACACGCTGTACGTGCTGGCCGAGGTCGAGGACCCCACCGTGGACGTCAGCGGCTCCGACCCGTGGATCCAGGACTCGGTGGAGGTGTTCGTCGACGCGGGCAACGCGAAGAACGGCGGCTACCGGGCCGAGGACACGCAGATCCGCGTCAGCGCGGAGAACGAGGTCTCGTTCGGCACGGGAGACGCGGCCGAGCAGGCGGCTCGCGTGACCTCGGCGGCCTCGCTCACCGAGGACGGCTACCTGGTCGAGCTGTCGGTCGACCTGCTCGACCAGGGCGGCGTGGGCTCGTTCCACGGCCTGGACCTGCAGGTCAACGACGCCACCGACGGCGCGCGGACCTCGGTGACCACCTGGGCCGACCCGACCGGCACCGGCTACCAGTACACGAACCGCTGGGGCGTGGCCGAGCTGGTGGCCGCCCCCGCGCCGCCCGCGCCGGACTGGGAGGAGGGCCAGGTCTACACGGCCGGCGACGAGGTGACCCACGGCGGTGCCCTGTACCGCGCGACGTGGTGGACCACCGAGGAGCCGGGCACCTCGCCCTGGGGCTCGTGGCAGGAGATCGCCACGGCACCGGACGGGACGGCGGTCTGGACGGCGTCGCGGATCTTCGTCGAGGGCGACGTCGTCGTGCATGAGGGCGACCGCTACGAGGCGCGGTGGTGGACCCGCAACCAGGCCCCGGGCTCCCAGCACGGCCCCTGGACCCTCCTCGCGAGGTAGTGCCGCCCCCGCCGAGGTAGGTGCGTTCCGGCCGAGGTAGTAGCCCGTCGGTCGAGGTAGTGCCCGAGTCGACGCTCGGGCTACTACCTCGACACTCGGGCTACTACCTCAGCGCTCGGTGACGGTGCCCTTGGCGATCCGCAGGCGCCGCTGCGCACGCCGGGCGACGGCGGTGTCGTGGGTGACCATGACGATGGTCAGTCCCTCCTCCTTCCACAACCCCTCGAGCAGCTCGACGATCTCGTCGCGTGTCGCCTCGTCGAGGTTGCCCGTGGGCTCGTCGGCGAGCAGCACCCGAGGCTCCTTGACCAGCGCGCGAGCGATCGCCACGCGTTGCTGCTGGCCGCCGGACAGCTCGCCGGGCAGGTGGTCGGCGCGCTCGGCGAGCCCGACGGACGCGAGTGCCTCGAGCGCCCGCCGTGTGCGCTTCTCCGCCTTCACGTGCAGCGGGACCATCGCGGTCGCGACGTTCTCGGCAGCGGTGAGCGTCGGGATGAGGTTGTAGTGCTGGAAGACGAAGCCGATGCGTTCTGCCCGCGCGCTGGTGAGCGCGCCGTCGGAGAGCTTCGCGAGGTCGTCGCCCGCGAGCAGCACGCTGCCCGACGTCGGTCGGTCGAGCCCGCCGAGCATCTGCAGCAGGGTGGACTTGCCCCCGCCGGTGGGTCCCTGGATCGCGACGAGCTCGCCGTCGCCGATCTCGAGGTCCACGGACCGCAGGGCATGGACGGTGCGCTTCCCGGTGTACGTCTTGGTCACGTTCTTCAGCTGGTACATGGTGGGGTTCCTCTCGGGTACGACGTCGGTCAGGCGAGCGAGCGCAGGGCTTCGGCGGGGCGCAGGCGCGCGGCGCGCCAACCACCCACGACTCCGGCGAGGAGCCCGCCGAGGACCGCCAGGCCCACGGCGGCGACGACGACCCACACGGTGACGGGCGCGGAGAGCGCCACGTCGACGGCACTGGTCGCGGTGTCCGCGGCCTGGCCGAACGGGGCACCACCGCCACGACCGCCGCCGGTTGCCTGACCGCCGCCGGGTGCCTGACCGCCGGCGCCGGGCCCGCCGACGGCGAGCCCGCCGGACGATCCGCTCAGCGTGATGCCGGCGAGGTTGACGGCGAGCACGGCGACCGCGCCCAGCGCGACGCCCACCACGCCCCCGAGGAGGCCCTGCACCACGGACTCGCCCGCGACCTGCCCGACCACGCGGGGCTTGCCCCAGCCGATGGCCTTCAGGGTGCCGAGCTCGCGGGTGCGGCGGTTGACGCCCGAGACGGTGAACAGGATCGCCAGGCCGAACGCGGCAGCCAGCACGATGATGCTGAGCCAGGTCCCCAGCGTGCTGACCAGCGACGAGGCCGTGGACAGCGATCCGGTGACGTCGTCCGCGAGGTCGGACTGCGTGCTGACGGACGCGTCGGGCAGGGCCGCGCCGACGGCGTCCGCGACGGCGTCGACATGGTCGGCGGAGTCCACCGAGACGTAGACGTCGGTGACCTGGCCGTCCAGGTCGGCGAGCGTCTGGGCGAGGACCAGCGGGACGTAGACGTCCGAGGAGGTCGCGACGCCGTCGCCGGTGGTCGACGTCACCGTGCCCACCACCTCGAGGTCGCTGTCGCCGACGGAGAGGGTGTCGCCGACGGTGATCTCCGCGGTCTCGGCGTAGGTCGCGTCGAGCACGGCGACCTCGTCGTCACCCGCCTCGAGCCCGCGGCCCTCGGCGACCTCGACCGTGGTGAGGGGGCCGACGGCGTCGGCGGACGGGTCGATCCCGGTGACGGTGAAGGAGTCGACCTCGAACGCGCTGCCACCCGCGCCGTCGGGCCCCCCCGCTCTGCCGGGGCCGCCCTGCTCGCCGGCCTGGCCTGGCCCGCCGCCGGCCTCCATCTGCTCCTGCATCGCTTCCATGTCGGGCATCTCGCCGCTGAACGAGGTGCTGGTGAGCGTCAGCGCGGCGGCTGCGTCCGTCACGTGCTCGACCCCCTCGATCGTGTCGAGCGACGCGGCGTCGAAGGTCGCGGTGCCGCGTTCCACGCTCAGCTGTGCCTGGTCGAGCGAGCGTGTGCCGTCGTCGTCCGCCTCGCCTGCTTCCGCGTCGAACTCGAAGCGACCGGGCCTTCCGCCTCCAGCCTCTCCGGGCTGGGACACGGTGACGTCCGTGCCGACGCCGTAGACGGACTCGAGGACGGCCGTCTGCGCGTCGCGGACGCCGGTGGACACGGACGACACGACCATGACGAGCGCGATCGCGACGGCCAGCCCGACCGCGACGACGGCGGTCTGCTTGCGTCGGTGCCGTAGCTCGCGGCGCAGGTAGGTGAGGAACATGGCACTCCTTCGAAGTGGCGTGGGGCCGATGGGCCAGGACGGTCGACGCCGTCTGGCCTGGACGCCCGCAACCTAGGTGCCGGACCTGGTGCGTTCCTGCCGCGGACCTGTGAACAGGCTGTGAAGTCGCAGTTCACGAGCCTCCGCGCCACTCCCTCGGCGTCAGGTGGCCGCGTCGCGGCCGGACGCCGGCCCCAGCATGCCGGCGATGCGCTGCTCGATCGCGTCGGTGGCGGCGTCCGGGAGGACGAGGATCCCCTCGAGCTCCTTGGTGGCCCGGCGGTACGCCGACTGGCGCTCCGCGTGGCTCGCCCCGGGGTCGTCGGCCAGTGCCAGGAGCTTCTTCGCCCGGTCGAGCGCCCGGCGCTCGTCGGCGGTGAAGTCGGAGGCGAGCCGGCGCTTAGCCTCGCGCTCCGCGATGTCGAAGGTGAGCTGGTACTCGCGGACCGCCGCGCGGTAGCGCTCGAGACGGCGGCGGTCACGCAGCTCTTCCGGGTCGTCGGGGCGCAGGCTGTCGGCGTCGCGCCGCGCCCGGTGGAAGTCGACGGTGACCTGTTCCCGCATGTCCGTCATCACGGGGAACTCGAGGCTCTTGACGGCGTCCAGCTCGTACTCGAGCCAGCGCTCGTTCGTCCGGTCGTGCTCGGCGGTGGTGCGCTCGATCTCGCTCGTGAGGGCTTCCTCGGCCTGGGCGGTGGCGAGCTGGTCGGCGTGCTTGAGCCGGTAGAGCTCGATCTTGTCGCGGCGCCGGCGCTCGTCCCACTTCTGGGCGCCCTTGGCCCATCCACCGACGATGCCGCTCAGTGGAAAGACCAGCCACCAGTAGGAGCCGAGGAAGTCCCAGAAGCCGTCCACCGCCATCACGATAGTGGGTCGCTGCCCGGGGCCGTCGCCCACCACGTGGGCGCGGGCGCACCGGCTCCTGGACGGGGCTACGCTGGGGGCGTCAACCCACCATCGTCGCGGGCGTCGGCGGCCCCGGGCACCCATATGCCTGAGCCGGGCCGCGGCGGCCCGCGTGCCCTCTCAAAGGAGCATCCGTGGCAAGCATCGAAGCCGTTGGCGCGCGCGAGATCCTGGACTCTCGCGGCAACCCCACCGTGGAGGTCGAGATCGCCCTCGACGACGGGACGTTCGCGCGTGCCGGCGTTCCGTCGGGCGCCTCCACGGGCGCCTTCGAGGCCGTCGAGCGCCGGGACGGCGACTCCGGCCGTTACCTGGGCAAGGGCGTCGAGGGCGCGGTCAACGCCGTCATCGACGACATCGCCCCCGAGCTGATCGGCTACGACGCCGAGGAGCAGCGCCTCATCGACCAGACGCTGATCGAGCTCGACGGCACCCCGAACAAGGCGAAGCTGGGCGCGAACGCGATCCTGGGCGTCTCCCTCGCGGTGGCCAAGGCCGCCGCGAAGAGCGCCGGCCTGGACCTGTTCCGCTACGTGGGCGGCCCGAACGCGCACGTCCTGCCCGTGCCGATGATGAACATCCTCAACGGCGGGTCCCACGCGGACTCGAACGTGGACATCCAGGAGTTCATGATCGCGCCGATCGGTGCCGACTCCTTCAAGGAGGCCCTGCGCACCGGCGCGGAGGTCTACCACGCGCTGAAGTCGGTGCTCAAGAGCGAGGGGCTGGCCACCGGTCTCGGTGACGAGGGCGGGTTCGCCCCGAACCTGTCGAGCAACCGCGCGGCGCTCGACCTCATCATCACGGCGATCGAGAAGGCCGGCTTCACCCCGGGCTCCGACGTCGCGCTGGCGCTGGACGTCGCCGCGACCGAGTTCTTCTCGGACGGCTCGTACCAGTGGGAGGGCGGCGCCAAGACGCCCGACGAGATGATCTCGTTCTACGAGGGCCTCGTCGCCGACTACCCGCTGGTCTCCATCGAGGACCCGCTGTCCGAGGACGAGTGGGACTCCTGGTCCGGGCTCGTCGCGAAGGTCGGCGACAAGGTGCAGATCGTGGGCGACGACCTGTTCGTCACCAACCCGGAGCGCCTGGCCAAGGGCATCGAGACCAAGGCCGCGAACTCGCTGCTGGTGAAGCTGAACCAGATCGGCACGCTCACCGAGACGCTCGACGCCGTCACGCTCGCGCAGCGCAACGGCTTCACGACGATGACCTCGCACCGCTCCGGCGAGACCGAGGACACCACCATCGCGGACCTGTCCGTGGCCACCAACGCCGGTCAGATCAAGACCGGCGCGCCGGCTCGTGGCGAGCGCATCAACAAGTACAACCAGCTCCTGCGCATCGAGGACGCCCTCGACGACGCCGGCCGGTACGCCGGTCGCTCGGCGTTCCCGCGCTTCCAGGGCTGAGACGCTCGGCCTGACGGCCCGACGGCGGCCGGTCACCTCCCGCGGGAGGTGACCGGCCGTCGTCGTCCCCGGCGCGGTGGCGCGCCGACGGCGGTCGTGCGCCGCCGTCGCAGGGTTGGGCACAATCGAGGGGTGCCCTCCCGACGTCCCGCCGCCCCACGATCTCGCCGACCCGCTTCCCGGCCGGGGGCCCGGACGACGGCGCGCCCGGCCGCCTCCACGGGGCGCTCCCGGGCGACGGGCGCGAGCAAGGCCGCTCCGCAGCAGGGGAAGAGCGGGCGCCGCCCGGCCGGACCGGCGCGGGACGACCGGCGGCGCAGCCGGCTCGGGCTGGTGCTGCCCGAGGTCCTCACCGTCCGGTTGCTGGTGCTGTCGGTGGTGGTGCTGCTGGCCTTCGTGCTGCTGCTGCCGACGGTGCGCGGCGCCGTCCAGCAGCGCGCCGAGATCGACCGGCTGCAGGCGGAGCTCGCCGCCCACGAGTCGGAGCGCGCGGAGCTGGAGGACGAGCTCGGCCGCTGGGACGACCGCTCCTACGTGGTGGAGCAGGCGCGCACCCGACTGAACTACGTGATGCCGGGCGACACTGTGTGGCGGGTCGTCGACGCGGACGAGGTGGCCGACGGCGGCACCCCGGCGGAGGGCGACGCGCCGACGGAGCCGGCCCGGCCCGCCGGGCCGGCCGGTGCGCCGTGGTACCAGGCGATGTGGGAGTCGGTCCAGGTGACCGACGCCCGCGCCACGACGGTCGATGGTGACGAGGACGACGGTACGGACGTGGAGCCGGGTGGCGCGGACGGGGGAGAATGACCAGGTGACCTCGCAGCCTCCGGTTCCCGCCGACGACCCGACCGCCGTGACCGCCCGCGACCTCGAGGTGCTCGCCGAGCAGCTCGGCCGTGCGCCGCGCGGGGTGGTGGGCATCGCCGCGCGCTGCGTGTGCGGCCGTCCCCTGGTGGTGCGGACCGCGCCGCGGCTGCCCGACGGCACGCCGTTCCCGACGACGTACTACCTGACGCACCCCGGCGCCGTCGCCGCGGCCTCCCGGCTCGAGGCCGACGGTGTCATGCGGGAGATGTCGCAGCGGCTGACCGAGGACGACGAGCTCGCGGCGGCGTACCGGCGGGCGCACGAGCACTACCTCGCCCGGCGCGAGGAGCTGGGCCACGTCGAGGAGGTCGCGGGGATCTCGGCCGGCGGCATGCCCACGCGCGTCAAGTGCCTCCACGTGCTGATGGGGCACGCGCTGGCGGCGGGCCCGGGCGTGAACCCGCTGGGTGACGAGGCCCTGGAGCGGGTGCGCGACCAGTGGCGTCCGGACCGGTGCTCGTGCTGACGGCTCCGCGCGGGCACGTGTCGGTCCGGGATGAGAGGGTGCGGTCGTGATGAGCAGCAGCACCCGTGTCGCCGCCGTGGACTGCGGCACCAACTCGATCCGCCTACTGGTCGCCGACGTCTCCGACGACGGCACCCTCACCGAGCTCGACCGGCGCATGGAGATCGTGCGGCTCGGCCAGGGCGTGGACCGCACCGGAGAGCTCGCGCCTGAAGCGCTCGAGCGCACGCTGGCGGCCTCTCGGGAGTACGCGAAGGTCGCTGCGGAGATGGGCGCGACCCGCGTGCGGTTCGTGGCCACCTCGGCCACCCGGGACGCGCGCAACCGTGCCGACTTCGCCGCCGGCGTGCGAGCCGCGCTGGGCGTGGACCCCGAGGTGGTCTCGGGCGAGGAGGAGGCCCTGCTCTCCTTCCGGGGCGCCACGAGCGGCTCGGCGAGCGAGCACCCCGGCCCCTACCTCGTGGTGGACCTCGGCGGCGGCTCGACGGAGCTCGTGCTGGGGTCGACGACGCCGGACGCGGCCGTCTCGATGGACGTCGGCTCCGTGCGGCTCACCGAGCGCCACCTGCACTCCGACCCGCCCGCGGCCGCGGAGATCTCCCGGGCCCGCGCGGACGTGACGTCCGCGCTCGACGCGGCCTCCGCCGTCGTCCCGCTCGGGCGGACGGCCACGCTGGTCGGTCTGGCCGGATCCGTGACGTCGGTGACGGCGCACGCCCTGGGGCTCACCAGCTACCGGCGCGAGACCATCAACGGCGCCGTGCTGAGCGTGGACGACGTGCTCGCCGCCTGCGAGGACCTGCTCGGCCGCACGCGCGAGGAGCGGCTGGCCCTCGGGTTCATGCACCCGGGCCGCGCGGACGTCATCGGCGCCGGTGCGCTGGTGTGGTCGCAGGTGGTGACGCGGGTCCGCGACGAGGTCGCGGCGTCGGGCGGCGCGCTGACGCACGTGGTGACCTCCGAGAGCGACATCCTGGACGGGATCGCCCTCTCCCTGGCCTGATCCTCTCCTGGCGCTGTCCTGGCCCGGTCCTGGACCGCCGGCCTCACCGGGCGTGTCGCCGGGTCGGTAGTGCGCATCGCGCAGTAGTGTCGTCCGCACAGGACCTGACCGGGAGGGACCGTGGACACCACACAGCTGCTCAAGGGAGTGCTCGACGCCGCCGTGCTCGCCGTCGTCGAGGCGGAGGACGGCTACGGGTACGACGTCGTGCGCCGGCTGCGCTCGCAAGGCCTCGACGACGTGGGGGACGCGTCGGTGTACGGCACGCTCCGGCGCCTGTACGCGGACGGGGCGCTGACCAGCTACGTCGTGCCCTCCGCGAGCGGGCCGCACCGCAAGTACTACGGCATCACCGCCCACGGGCGGCAGGTGCTCGCGATCCAGCGCAAGGAATGGCAGGAGTTCGCCGTCACCGTCGGCGGAGTCCTCGGGACCAGGAACGAGGCCGCGTGATGACCACCGACGACACCACCACGACCGCCGCCCCCGGCGCGATGCTCGCCGCGCACGTGCGCGGGTACGCCCAGGCCGTCCGGCTGCACCTGGCCGACCTCGGGCCCGAGGTCACCGAGGACCTCACCGGGGGCCTCGAGTCCGACCTCACCGAGGCGCTCGCCGACGCCGCCCCGGTCGCGACGAGGGCCGGCGAGCCGCAGGACGACGTCGTGCTCGACCTCACCGCGTACTTCGGCACCGCGGAGGGGTATGCGACCGAGCTGCGCAGCGCTGCGGGTTTGCCGCCCGCGGGGCCGCCGGGCCGACGGCGTTCCGGGCTGCGGGACGAGGCTGCCGCGTGGTGGTCGGGACAGCGGGAGCAGTGGACCGGACTCCTCGAGCCCGTCGCCTCGACACGGCAGTGGGGCACCGTGCGCGATGTCGCCAGGGACCTGCGACCGGTGTGGTGGCTCGCGCGGGGCTGGCTGGTCGGGATGCTGGTGATCGCCTGGTTCGGCCAGGACTACGTGGGGTTGCTTCCGACGAGTGGACCGGTCGGCCTCGTGCCGACGGACCAGACGCAGCTCGTGGTGCTGGCGGTGGGTGCGTTCGTCAGCTTCCAGTGGGGGCGCGGCCGGTGGTTGCCGACCGGGTGGAGGTTGCCGGTGGCCGTCGCGACGAGCGCGCTGGCGATCCTCCTGCTGCCGGCTGCGCTCGGCGAGACCAAGACGCAGATCCTGTACGGGGCGCTCGACAACGACGGTGGCTTCGCCGCCGGCTACCAGGCAGGGCAGGACGATGCGCGATCGACGGCACAGGCAGTCTCCTACGGCGGCGCTCCGGGGGACGACGGCGTCTGGGTCGACGGCATGCAGGTCTCCAACCTCTTCGCGTTCGACGCGAACGGTGACCCGATCAAGGACGTCCAGCTCTACGACGACCGCGGCCGGCCCGTGCGGACCGTGACCGAGAGCAGGGCCACCGATGTCTGGGAGGTGCCCCAGACCGAGGGGCCCTGGTACTTCCGGCCCGCCACGGCCACCGACGGACGGGAGCGCTGGAACGTCTACCCGCTGCGCGCGCTGCCCGAGACGGGCGTCGAGTGGGGAGCCGACGGCATGGCACCTGTCGTCGGCGTCCAGCCCCAGACGATGCCGTGGCCCTTCCTCAAGGCGCCCGTGTCGATCGAGCCCGACGACGGGACCGCACCGGAGCCGACGCCGTCGCAGGAGCCCTCGCAACCGTCGGACGACGACGCGTCGCGGGACGGCGAACCCTCGGAGGCTCCGGCGTCGGGCACCACTGACCTGCCCCGACCTGGCCCGACGGCGGTGATCGACGCGAGCCGGCAGCCCTGACGTCCCCTGTGGCGGAGCCCGCGCGCGAGTGGTCCGCGGGCGGTCGTAGACTGGATCCATGCCTCAGAACGTTCTGTCGACGGACACCCATGCCCAGGACGCGCCCGCGCCCACCCCGCGTCCGCGCAAGGTCCCGCGCATCGTCGTGCTCGGCGGTGGATCCGTCGGGCTCTACGTGGCGCGCCGCCTGCGCAAGAAGCTCGGGAAGCGAGAGGCGGCGATCGTCGTCGTCGACCCGCGGCCGTACATGACGTACGCGCCGTTCCTGCCCGAGGCGGGGGCCGGCTCGATCGACGCCCGCGACGTCGTCGCCCCCCATCGCATCGCGCTCAAGGGCGTCGACGTGCTGCAGGGCAAGGTCTCCCAGATCTCCCACGGCGACCGCAAGATCACGATCCACCCGGAGTCGGGCCCGGACTACGAGGTCTCCTACGACCAGCTCGTCCTCGGGCTCGGCTCGGTCTCGCGCACGCTGCCCATCCCGGGCCTGGCCGAGAACGCCATCGGGTTCAAGAACGTGGAGGAGGCCATCGCGGTCCGCAACCACGTGCTGAACCGCATGGACGTCGCGTCCTCGACCTGGGACGCCGACCTGCGTCGCAAGATGCTGACCTTCACGTTCGTCGGCGGTGGCTTCGCCGGGATCGAGGCCCTGGCCGAGATCGAGGACATGGCGCGGTACGCGACGCGGAACTACCCGACGATCGAGGCCGAGGACCTGCGCTTCGTGATGATCGAGGGCGCCGGCCGCATCCTGCCCGAGGTCTCCGAGCCGATGGGCGAGTGGGCGCTCGAGGAGATGAAGAAGCGCGGCATCGAATTCCACCTCAACACGTTCCTCAGCTCGTGCGAGGACGGCCACGTGGTGACCTCCACCGGCGTCGAGTTCGACACCGAGACGATCGTGTGGACGGCGGGCGTCAAGGCGAACCCGGTCATCAAGGAGAGCTCGGACCTCCCGGTGGACAAGATGGGCCGCGTCACCGTCAAGGCGACGCTGCAGGTCGAGGACGAGAACGGCGAGGTAGTGCCCGGGGCCTGGGCCGCCGGCGACTGCGCCGCCGTGCCGGACCTGCTGAACCCGGGCAGCTTCTGCCCGCCGAACGCCCAGCACGCCATCCGCGAGGCCACCCAGCTCGCCGACAACATCGTCGCGCAGCTCCAGGGGACCGAGCCCGTGGAGTACAAGCACAAGAGCGTCGGCGTGGTCGCCTCGCTCGGCCTGTACAAGGGCGTCGCGGAGCTCTTCGGCTTCGTCAAGCTCAAGGGCCCGCTGGCGTGGCTCGCGCACCGTGGCTACCACGTGATGGCGATGCCGACCGGCAACCGCAAGCTCCGCATCCTCATCGGGTGGATCGGCCAGTTCCTCATGGGTCGCGAGATCGTCTCGCTCGGTTCGCTGCACGACCCGCGTGACGAGTTCCGCAAGGCGTCGGTGCCGCCGAAGCCCCAGAACGAGAAGGTCGAGCAGAAGGCCGAGGCGTCGGCGGCGCGGGCCGAGAAGGGCTGACGCCCTGGCGTGACCCGGCCGGGCGGCTTCGTTCGGCACGTCCTGTCCCGTTCGGTACCTTGAGCTGCCGAACGGGACAGGATGTGCCGAACGTGGCCGCCCGCTCCTGTCTCCGGCGTCGCCCCCGTAGCCCAACTGGCAGAGGCAGCCGGCTTAAACCCGGTCCAGTCCCGGTTCGAACCCGGGCGGGGGCACCCTTCGCGATGCCGGCGCGTCGCGGCCCCCGGACGGCGGCACGCGGCCCCCGACGGCGGTACGTGGCCGGGCGGGCGCCCTTCTGCCCGTAGCAGAACGGCGCCGCGAGGCGGTGGTCCGTCCGGTGCGGCCGCCCCGACCACGGGTAACTTCAGACGTATGAGCGACGAGACGTACCCACCGCGCGAACCTCTGCTGCGGAGCCTCGTCGGCGCGATCCTGCGCCGCGCCCGGCTGCGGCAGGGACGCACGCTGGCCGAGGTCGCAGCGGCGGCCCGGATGTCCACCGCGTACCTGTCGGAGGTGGAGCGTGGACGCAAGGAGGCGTCGTCGGAGGTGCTGGCGTCGGTCTGCGGCGCGCTGGGGATAGGTCTGGTCGACCTCGTCGGCGACGCGCACCTCACCTTGGCCACCGTGGAAGCCCAGCGCGGCGAGGCCCGCGTGCTGAAGAACATCGGCGAGCGGGGCGTCGCCGTCGGTCCGGCGGCCGGTGCCGGACCGGTCGTCACGACCGACGCCGTCCTCCTCGCCGCCTGAGCGGGCACGCGCCGGAGCCGACCCGGAGCCCGCTACCTGGTCCTGCCGGGGCCGAGCCTCAGCAGGGCCGCAGCGCTGTCGTGCGGTCGGGACCTGGGGTGCGCGGATCGAGGGTGCCCGGTCGGCGTGACCCCGTCACGCTCAGCGTCCGGCGATCACGCCTGGCGTGAATCTCACGCCAGGCGTGATCTGCGCGCGCGCTGCGGTGCCGAATCACGCCAGACGTGCACGTCCGCAATTGACCATCGGCTCCGCCCGCCTCACGCAGCGAGACCTCACGCAGCGAGCCCTCACGCAGCGAGCCCGCGGGCGGCGAGCTTGCGGGAGGTGACGACGGCGTCGGCGACGCCGTACTCGACGGCCTCGGCCGCGGTGAGGATCAGGTCGCGGTCGGTGTCCCGGCGCAGCTGGGACGCCGGCCGGCCGGTGTGCCGGGCCAGGAGCGTCTCCGTCTCGTCCCGCAGGCGCTGGATCTCGCGCGCCTGGATGGCCAGGTCGGAGACGGTGCCCTGGCTCTGACCGGACGGCTGGTGCAGCAGCACGCGGGAGTGCTCGAGCACCGAACGCCTGCCCGGGGTGCCGGCGGCGAGCAGCACGGCCGCCGCCGACGCCGCCTGCCCCATGCAGGTGGTGGCCACGTCGCAGCGCACGAACTGCATCGTGTCGTAGATCGCCGTCATGGCCGTGGCGGAGCCGCCGGGGGAGTTGATGTACAGGTCGATCCCCGTGTCGGGGGACTCGGACTCGAGGTGCAGCAGCTGCGCCATCACGACGTTCGCGACGCCGTCGTCGACCTCGGTGCCGAGGAAGATGATGCGGTCGCGCAGCAGGCGGCTGAACACGTCGGAGGCGCGTTCGCCGAGCGGGGTGCGCTCCACGACGCTGGGAATCGTGTAGCTGCTCATCACAGACCCACCTTCCGGCCGGGCGCCGTCGGGCGGACGTCGTCCACCGACTCGACGACGCGGTCGACGAACCCGTACTCGACGGCCTCGGCCGCGGTGAACCAGCGGTCGCGGTCGGCGTCCTCGGTGATCTGGGCGAGGGTGCGGCCGGTGTGCTGCGCGGTGAGCTCGGCCATGACCCGCTTGGTGTGCTCGAGGTTCTCGGCCTGGATGGCGATGTCGATGGCCGTCCCGCCGATGCCGGCCGACGGCTGGTGCATGAGCACCCGGGTGTGCGGCAGGGCGTAGCGCTTGCCGGCCGTGCCCGCGGTGAGCAGGAACTGGCCCATGCTGGCGGCGAACCCGACGCCGACGGTGACGACGTCGTTGGGCAGCAGCCGCATGGTGTCGTACACGCCGAGGCCGGCGGACACGGAGCCGCCGGGGGAGTTGATGAACAGGGCGATGTCGGCCGCGGCGTCCTCGGCGGACAGCAGCAGGAGCTGCGCGCAGACGCGGGTGGCGACGGCGTCGTCGATCTCGGTGCCGATGACGACGATGCGTTGGTGCAGCAGGCGTGTGGCCAGCTGGTCGTCGAACGGTGCGGGGGGCGTGGGCGTCTCCGAGCGGAGCGTGGTGATCGTCATGGCCCCACCGTGCGCCGTCGCGGTCGGTGGGGGAACGATCCTCTGCCGTCAGCGCATCCGCTCCTGGCAGATCGCCGTGCCACCGGCGCGGTCGGCCGGGTCCGCCGGGTCGGCGTGGTGGCGGCGCGCGGTGGCTGCGGCCGCGCGGACGACGGCGTCGAGCACCTGACGCACGGCGCGCCGTCGCGCGCGGTCCGGCCGCAGCACGGCCGAGACGTGCCGGTCGGCCGGGATGCCGGTGAGCGGGCGCAGCGTGAGCCGGTCGCCCACCGGCGTGGTGAAGCGGGGGAGGATCGCCAGCCGGTCGCCGGCGGCCACCAGCGCCTCGACGAGCCGGTTGTCCGTGAGGCGTTGCCGGACGTCGAGACGCGTACCGGTGGCCCGCTCGATGCTCTGCAGCACGGTGTCGAAGGGGTAGCCGGGCGGCACCCCGATCCACTCGGCCCCGGTCACGTCGGACACGTCGACCGATGCCCGCGCCGCGAGCGGGTGGGCGGGGGACATCGCGACGTCGAGGGGTTCGACGGCGACGGGCACGACGACGAGCCCGTCCGTCCGCGCCGGTCGCGGGCTCGTGAAGCTGTGCGCGACGACGATGTCGTGGTCGGCCGCCAGGGCACCGAACTCGGCCTCGGCCACGTCGGCGTCGGTGTAGCGCAGCTCGACGCCGGTGCCGGCCATCGCCCGCTCGACGTCGGGGAGCAGGAACGTGGCGGCGCTCGGCAAAGCCGCGAGGGTGACCGTGCCGACCGGTTCGTCGCGGAACGCGTCCCAGCGTGCCTGCACCTCGGCGAGCGCCGTGGCGACGTCGACCGCGCCGTCGGCCAGCAGCCGCCCGGCGTCGGTGAGCCGGACGCCCCGGCCGGCGGGCTCGACGAGCGCGACACCCAGCTCACGCTGCGCGGTGCGGAGCTGCTGCGAGACGGCCGACGGCGTGCGGTGCGTCGCCGCGGCGACGGCGGAGATGCTGCCGCGGTCGGCCAGCTCGCGGAGGAGCTCGAGGTGCCGGACGTCCATGTAGGCAGCCTACCGAATAGCGGTAGAACATTTCGCTTGTTCTTCATGGTGCTCCGGCCGGACGATGACCGCATGCCGTTCCGACACCGCCTCCTCGCCGCCTCCGTGGCCGTCATGTGGGGGTTGAACTTCCTGGCCATCGATGCGTCGCTCGGTCACTTCCCGCCGATGTTCCTCGTGGCCCTGCGGTTCGCGGTGATCGCCGTCCCGACGATCTTCCTGGTACCGCGGCCGCAGGTGCCCGTCCGGTGGCTGGTCGGCTACGGCGTCGGGTTCGGGATCCTGCAGTTCACGTTCCTCTACTGGGGGATGGCCGTCGGGATGCCCGCCGGGCTGGCGTCGCTGGTGCTGCAGGCGTCCGGACCGTTCACGGTGGTGCTCGGGGCGACCTTCCTGCGAGAACGGGTCGGCTCGCGTCAGGTGGCCGGCATCCTGGTCGCCGTCGCCGGACTGACCGTGGTCGGCTGGCAGCAGGCGCAGACGGCGGCGCTCCTGCCGTTCCTGCTGACCCTCGCCGGTGCGCTGGGCTGGGCGATCGGCAACATCTCGAACCGGCAGGCCCGGCCGCAGAACCCGCTGCACCTGACGCTGTGGATGTCGGTGGTGCCGCCCGTGCCGATGCTGGCGGTCGCGCTGGTGGTCGAGGGGCCGGCCGAGATCGTCGGGTCCCTGACGTCTTTCGACGACCCCGGTGCCGTCGGCGCGCTGGTCGGGCTCGCCTACACGGTGGTGGTGGGCACGGTGCTGGGCTCCGGCATCTGGACCTGGCTCATGGCACGCCACCCCGCGGGGGTGGTGGCGCCCTACTCGATGCTGGTCCCGGTCGTGGGCATGGCGGCGGCGTGGGTCGTCCTCGGGGAGGCGGTCAGCGTCCCGGAGCTGGGCGGCGCGGCTCTCGTGGTGGCCGGGGTCCTGTGGGGCGGGGCGCGGCGCCGGGCGCGTGCCGAGGAGCCGTCCGGCTCCGGCGGTGCGGCCCGCGGGCGCGGCTCCTCAGGGCTGGTCGTCGCGCGACGCTGACGGCCGGTCGCGGCGGCGCACGGCGTCCACCATCGGGAACGCGTTGAAGTGGACCTGGACCGGGACGGCACCGGGCACGTCCTCCTGGTCCCGCAGCGGGGCCAGCTGCTCGTCGAGGACGGCACTCACGGCGTCGATCACGCGGGCGAGCTGCTCGGGAGTGGCGAAGAGGTTCGCGGTGCTGAGCGTGACGGCGTCCTGCCAGTCGGCGAAACCCGGAGCGTCGAGCTCGCTGTCACCGATCGCGTCGAGCAGCTGCCAGATCTTCTGCTGGCGGTTGCGCTCGAACTCGGCGTTCACCAGCGACTTGGTGGTCCGCAGGCCGGCGTCGTCATGGTCCTCCGGGCCGATCGAGAAGCCGCCGGGGGAGGCCTCCCACCAGCGTTCACGGGCCGTGCCTCGGCCCTCGACCTCCCGGACGAAGTCGTGCTTGGCGAGCTGACGCAGGTGGTAGCTGGTCGACCCGCTCGACTCGCCCACCATCTCGGCCAGCCCGCTGGCGGTGAGGGCGCCGTGGACCTGCAGCAGGTCGAGGATCCGGACGCGCAGCGGGTGCGACAGCCCCCGCAGCCGGGTCGCGCTCAGCTGGTCGGGTCGCCGGGACGGTGCGGCCGGGCGCTCCGGGGTCTCGCTCATGCCCATGACGGTACAGCGAGGCGGTCAGCGCAGTCCCAGCGGGTTGACCTGCGCAGCGTTGTCGCGCATGTGCTCGCCCGCGCGACGGCGGGCCTCGGCGGCGCGGCAGGCGCCGGTGCGCTCGGGGCGCCGGGTGGGCGAGGTCCGGGCCATGCGGGTTCCGAGCGCGACCAGCCCGCGACCCAGTCGGTCGACGAGACCGTCCAGCAGGCGGTGGTGGTGGCGATCGGTGGCGGTAGGGGCGGTGATGGCGAGCAGCATGTCGGACTCCCGGTGACGGCGGACGACTCTTCGACGTGGTACCAACATAGCGTTGCAAAGAGGCCTTTGCAACGGGATCTTTGGATTCGTCTCAGACGAGTGTGCGGACGCGGTGAAATCTGCGGGGCGGGCCCCGCAATCGTACAAATGTTCGAACAGGTCGTCCAGGGTTCATCCGCCCGTGACCCGGCGGGAACTCCACCGGCGTAGGCTCCGTTGAGCAGCCGTACGATGCCGCCGTCGTGCACCTCCCCGTCGCTTCCCCTGGAGTGTGTGTGTTCCGCCTTGCCCGCTTGTCCCTGGCCAACCGTGCCGTCGTGGCGCTCGCCACGATCGCGATCTTCGCCTTCGGTGCGCTGAGCCTGACCTCGCTGAAGCAGGAGCTCATCCCGTCGCTCGAGTTCCCGGCCGGGGCGGTCGTCGCCGTGTACCCGGGGGCGTCGCCGGAGGTCGTGGAGCAGAACGTCACGGAGCCGCTCGAGGCCGCCGCGCAGACGGTCGAGGGCATCGAGTCGATCAGCTCCTCGGCGTCCACGGGCATGTCGATGACCACGGTCGAGTTCGCCTACGGCACGGACATGGACGCCGCCACGCAGCGCCTCACCACCGCCGTCACGCGGACCCAGTCGCAGCTCCCGGAGGACGTCGAGCCGCAGGTCATCACCGGCTCGCTCGACGACCTGCCCGTCATCCAGCTCGCCGCGGCGGGGGCCGACGACGTCGCCGCCCTCGCGGACGAGATCGACACCGTCCTGGTGCCCGAGCTGGAGCGGATCGACGACGTGCGCTCGGTGGCGGTCACCGGCGGCCAGGCCGACCAGGTGCTCATCGAGGTCGACCCCGCCGAGCTCGCGGAGGACGGGCTCGAGCTGACCCAGGTGACCGACGTCCTCGCGGACTACGGCGTGGTGGTGCCGGCGGGCACCGTCACCGAGGACGGCGCCACCTACTCGCTGCAGGCCGGCACCCGCGTGGAGAGCGTCGAGGACCTCGAGGAGATCCCGCTGGTCCCGTCGGCCACCGGGGCCGGCGCCGGTGCCGCCGGCCCCGACGCCGCAGCAGGTGCCGGAGCAGCCGACGACGGCGCCACCGCGCCCGGCGACGCGGCGGACGTGCCGCCGTCGGGCACAGGGGGCCAGCCGGGTGCCGACGGCGGGGCGACCGTCCCCGGCCAGGACGAGCTGCTGCCGGACGCCAACGCGCCGCCCGAGGTGCCGGAGCCCGTGCTCCTCGGCGACGTCGCCGAGATCACGGTCGCCCCCACCGAGGCGACCTCCTTCTCCCGTCTGGACGGCGAGCCGTCGCTCGGCATCGCGATCACCAAGACCCCGCAGGGCAACACCGTCGACGTCTCGCACGCGGTGCAGGACGTCATCGACGACAACGCCGCCGAGCTCGAGGACGCCGGCATCAGCACCGCCGTCGTGTTCGACCAGGCGCCCTTCATCGAGGAGTCGATCGAGGGCCTGGCCACCGAGGGCGGTCTGGGCCTGATCTTCGCGATCCTCATCATCCTGGTGTTCCTGCTGTCGGTGCGCTCGACGCTGGTCTCGGCCGTCTCGATCCCGCTGTCCCTGGCCACGGCGTTCCTCGTCATGGACCTGACCGGGTACACGCTCAACATCCTCACGCTCGCCGCGCTGACCATCTCCATCGGCCGCGTGGTCGACGACGCGATCGTCGTCATCGAGAACATCAAGCGGCACCTGTCCTACGGCGAGGACAAGAAGCAGGCGATCCTCACCGCCGTCGGAGAGGTCGCCGGGGCGATCTCCGCCTCCACGATCTGCACCGTCGCGGTGTTCCTGCCCCTGGGGCTCGTCGCCGGCATGACGGGCGAGCTGTTCCGGCCGTTCGCGTTCACCGTCGCCATCGCGATGCTCGCCTCGCTGCTCGTGGCGCTGACCATCGTGCCGGTGCTCGCGTACTGGTTCGTCAAGGCGCCGCGGGGGACCGAGGGTGCCACGGACGGCGGGGCCTCGATCCGGGAGGCCGCCGAGGCCAAGGAGCGCCGCGGGCTCTGGCAGCGCGCGTACGTGCCGAGCCTCGCGGCGTCGCTGCGGCACCCGTGGATCTCGGTGGTGATCGCCGTCGGCATCCTCGCCGGCACGCTCGCCCTCGTCCCGCGCCTGGAGACCAACTTCATCGGGGACTCGGGCCAGGACACCGTCTCGGTCACCCAGACGTTCACCGACACCGCGTCGCTCGAGGCGCAGGACGACGCCGCACGTGACATGGAGGAGGCGCTCGGCGAGGTCGAGGGCATCGAGACCGTCCAGACCTCGGTGGGCGCCGGCGACGCCGGCGAGGCCGCGTTCTTCGGCGGCGGCTCGACGCCGACCGCCACCTTCTCGATCACGCTCGACGAGGCGGCCGACCCCCTCGCCGTCCAGGACGACGTCCGCGAGGCGGCCGAGTCGCTGGCGGGGGAGGGCCCGACGACGGAGGTCAGCGTGGCCGGGGGTGACTCCGGCTTCGGCTCCACCACCATCGACCTGGTGGTGCGCGCCAACGAGACCGACGACCTCGCAACGGCCGCCGAGGCGGCCCAGGAGGCGGTGTCCGGGCTCGACGGCGTCGCGGAGGTCACGAACGACCTCTCCGCCGCGCAGCCCGTCCTGCAGGTCACCGTGGACCGGGAGGCCGCCGCCGAGGCGGGCCTCACGGAGACGCAGGTGGCCGGCATCGTCTCGGGCACGATGAACCCGGAGCAGACCGTCGGCGAGGTGGACCTCGGCGAGGGTCCCGTGGACGCCGTCGTCGTCTCCGGCGAGGCGCCGCAGTCGGTCGAGGAGGTCGAGGAGATCGAGATCCCGACCGCCACCGGCATGGTGCCGCTGACGGACGTGGCCGCGGTCGAAGAGGTGGAGACGCCGAGCTCGATCAGCCGCGTCGACGGCGAGCGCTCGGCCACCGTGTCGATCACCCCGGAGAGCCAGGACCTCGGCACGCTGAGCACCGACGTGGCCACCGCCGTCGACGGGCTCGACCTGCCGCCGGGCGCCACCGTCGAGGTCGGCGGCGTCGCGGCGGACCAGGAGGAGGCCTTCGCCGACCTCGGGCTGGCGCTGCTGGCCGCGATCGCGATCGTCTACCTGATCATGGTCGCGACGTTCAAGTCGCTCGTGCAGCCGCTCATCCTGCTCGTCTCCGTGCCGCTGTCCGCGACCGGTGCGCTCGTCGCGCTGCTCGCCACCGACACCCCGCTCGGGGTGCCGGCGCTCATCGGTGTGCTGATGCTCGTGGGCATCGTGGTGTCGAACGCCATCGTGCTCATCGACCTCATCAACCAGTACCGGCTGCGCGGCCGGTCGCTGGACGAGGCGGTGCGCGAGGGGGCACGCAAGCGACTGCGTCCGATCGTCATGACGGCGCTGGCGACCATCGGTGCGCTGACCCCGATGGCCGTCGGTCTCACCGGCGGCGGGGCCTTCATCTCCCAGCCGCTCGCTCTCGTGGTGATCGGCGGGCTCGTCTCGTCCACCCTGCTGACGCTGCTCATCGTCCCGGTGCTGTACGTGCTGGTCGAGGGGCGCAAGGACCGCAAGGAGGCCCGGCGCGAGCGGCGGGCCGCGAAGCGGGAGACGAAGCGGGTCGAGAAGAAGGACCGGGAGGCCGCCGCGCAGGCCGCCCGGGGCTGACCAGCCAGGACCGGAGACGGTCCCGGACACGTCACAGATCGGCCGGGAACCTGTCGGCCGGGTCGCGCGTTGCCTAGGATGATGGCCACGGCCAGCGACCCGGCCCTGTCCGCGCGACGACCCGTCGTCGGGCACCCGGCAGCCGCGACCAGGAGGAGCTCATGAGCAACCCCGTCTTCTCGAACAGCGCCGTCTTCGGCGAGCCCCGCCGGGGCGCCGGAGGCACCGCGACGGCACCGGCCGGCCAGGCCGGTCGCTTCGGCGCGCAGGCCGCCGACGCCGCGTCGCTGCAGAACATGTACAACGCGCCGTCGGCCACGCCGGTCGACACGAAGCGCCTGACCTACACCGACGTCATCATGAAGACGGCCGGGCTGCTCTCGCTGCTCGTGGTGGTCGCGGCGGTGAGCTGGTCGCTCACCGAGACCATCCCGTCGCTGTGGATCATCGGCATGGTCGTGGGCCTGGTGCTCGGACTGGTCAACGCCTTCAAGAAGAACCCGAGCCCGCTGCTCATCACGCTGTACACGGTGGCGCAGGGCCTGTTCCTCGGCGGGATCTCGCGGTACTACGAGTCCTGGAACGACGGCGTGGTCCTGCAGGCGGTCCTCGCGACGCTGTCCGTCTTCGCCGTCGCGCTGGCGCTGTTCAGCTCCGGCAAGGTGCGGGTGACGCCCAAGTTCACGCGCTTCCTGCTGATCGGCATGATCGGCTACCTGGTCTTCTCCCTCGTCAACGTCGTCCTGGTGTGGACCGGCGTGCTCGAGGGCTGGGGCATGCGCGGTGGCACGCTGGGCATCATCGTCGGCCTCTTCGCCGTGGTGCTGGCGTCCATGTCGCTCATCGTCGACTTCGACTCCATCAAGCGCGGTGTCGAGCAGGGCGTCCCGGCCAAGTTCGCCTGGTCGGCGGCCTTCGGCCTGCTGGTCACCCTCATCTGGCTCTACCTGGAGATCCTGCGTCTCCTCGCGATCTTCCGCGAGTGACGCACCTCCCGGCGCGGTAGCACGCGCCCGCTCGACCGAGACGACGGCCGGCCACCCGATCCCGGGTGGCCGGCCGTCGTCGTCCGCCGAGGTAGTGCCAGCCCTGCCGAGGTAGTGCCAGGCCCGGCGAGGTAGTAGTGGAACAGCCGAGGTAGCGCCGGGCGCCGCGAGGTAGTTGCGCGCTCAGCCGGGCTCGCGGCGAGCGAGCGCGGCGATACCGGCGACGAGCATGTCCACCAGGGCGTCGAAGCTGCGGTCCACGTCCTGCGGCGCGCGGAACCCTCCGCCCAGCTCGAGGGTCACGAAGCCGTGCACGGCGGACCGGACGGCCCGCACGGCGTCGACCACGCACTCCTCGGGCAGGTCGAAGCCGCGCAGCGTCGCGACCGCGACGGCGACGCTCTCGGCGGCGGCGTCGCGGTGGGCGGCGTGCGCCGGGTCGTCCGGGTCGGGCCCCGTCTGGGCGGCGGCGTACCGGCCGGGGTGGACGCGGGCGTAGCCGCGCCACGCGTGCGCCATGGCGCGCACGGCGTCGGGCCCCGACAGCCCGACCGTCGCGCGCGAGGTGGCGCCCGCGAGCTCGCCGACCGCGCGGACGGACACCTCGCGGCGCAGCTCGGCCAGCGAGCCGACGTGCTTGTAGAGGCTGGGGGTCGCGACCCCCGCCCGGGCGGCGACCCGGGCGAGGGTGAGGTCGGCGAACCCGCCCGTACCGCCGTCGTCGACCACCCCCAGCGCGAGGCCGACGACGGCCTCGCGCGACAGCCCGGCCCTAGGCACGGGGGTCACCGGTGGCCGTGGGGAGCTCGGCGAGGAACTCGAGCACCGCCGGGACCACGACGTCGGGAGTCTGGTGCTGCGGGTAGTGACCGGCCTCGGGGACGAGGACGGCGTGCCGTGCCGGTGTGCCGAGCGCGCCCTGCACCCAGGCGAGCTCCGCCGCCGGGTCGCTGAAGTCGGGGTCGAGGTCTCCGACGACGGCGAGCGCGGGCGCCTGGATCTCGGCCAGGCGGCGTTCGACCACGCTGTGGTCGAGCGCCAGGGCCAGGTGCCGGAACGAGCGCAGGTGGGCGCCGTCGGACATCGCGGCGCGGACCTGCGCGACGTGCTCGGCGTGCCGGGGTGACCGCCGCCCCTTGCTGATCATCGAGTAGTAGCCGGCCCAGACGGCGGCGCCCCACGGGCGGGCGAACAGCACGCGATAGGCCGCGTGCAGGAGCCGCTGCTTGCCGGGCGAGGCGGTCTCGCGCAGGAACGGGCTGAGCAGCACGAGCCCCCGGACGAGGTCGGGCCGTTCGGCGGCTGCCCAGGCCGCGGCGGACGCGCCCATCGAGTTGCCCATGAGGACGGCGGGGCCCGCGTCGAGGTGCTCGACGAGCGCCAGGAGGTCGGAGCCGGTGGCGTCGTCGCCGTGCCGGGTGAAGGTGGTGTCCGAGTCGCCGTGGCCGCGCAGGTCCGTCACGACGACCCGCCACCCGGCCTGGACCAGCGCCGGGGTGACGTCGTCGTAGGTGGATCTCAGGTCGCCCATGCCGGGGACGGCGACGAGGACCGGGCGATCGGCGTCGTCGGGGGAGGTGTCGGTGTAGGCGAGGCGGCCCTCGGGGCGCTGGAGGGAGCGGTGCGGGACGTGCCGGCTTGTGCTCATAGCCAATAAGCTACGCCTATTAGCCAAAAAGTGCAAGAGCGCCGGCCGCACCACCCACCGACAGGTCGGGGATGCGGCCGGAGCGGTGGCCGGAGCCTGCTCAGGAGCCCCGCGGCGTGCGGAACGAGCGGTGGTCCGTGGGCTCCTCCTCGGCCCGGATCACGTGCATGACCGCGTTGATCAGCGCCAGGTGGGTGAACGCCTGCGGGAAGTTGCCCAGGTGCCGCCCCGTGCGCGGGTCGATCTCCTCGGCGTACAGGTTCAGCGAGGACGCGAACGACAGCAGCCGCTCGCACAGCGTCCGCGCCCGGTCGATCTCGCCGATCTCGCACAGGGCGCTGACGAGCCAGAACGAGCAGATGGTGAACGTGCCCTCCTCGCCCTGCAGGCCGTCGTCGGTCTCCTCGGTCCGGTAGCGCAGCACGAGGCCCTCCTCGGTGAGCTCGTCCGCGATGGCCAGCACCGTGGCGCGCACGCGCTCGTCGTCCGGCGGGAGGAACCGCAGCAGCGGCACCAGCAGCAGCGAGGCGTCCAGGGCGTCGTCGCCGTACCGCTGGGTGAACACCCCGCGGTCGTCGACGCCCTTCGTGCAGATGTCGGCGTGGATCTCGTCGGCCAGCTTCTGCCACTGCTCGGCGAAGTCGGGCTCGTCGTAGAGACGGGCGAGGCGCGCGCCACGGTCGAGCGCCACCCAGCACATGAGCTTGGAGGAGGTGAAGTGCTGCGGCTCGCCACGCACCTCCCAGATGCCGCGGTCCGGCAGGTGCCAGTGCTTGGCGGCCTCCTCCACCTGGCGCTTGAGCACGGGCCACAGCGCCTCCGGCAGCTGCTCACGGTTGCGCGTGTGCAGGTACACCGAGTCGAGGACGGCGCCCCAGACGTCGTGCTGGCGCTGGTTGTAGGCCGCGTTGCCGATCCGCACCGGCCGAGCGCCCTCGTAGCCGCTGAGGTGGGTCAGCGCCTGCTCGGTGAGCCGTTCCTCCCCGCCCACGCCGTACATGATCTGCAGCTGCTTGTTGTCGTGGCAGGCGTCCTGGATGAACGCGAAGAAGTCGTTGGCCTCCCGGTCCAGACCGAGGGTGTACAGGCCCCACAGCGCGAAGGTCGAGTCCCGGATCCAGGCGTACCGGTAGTCCCAGTTGCGCTCGCCGCCGGGGGTCTCGGGCAGCGACGTGGTCGCGGCCGCCAGCAGGGCGCCCGACGGCGCATAGGTCAGTCCCTTGAGCGTCAGCGCGGAGCGCTGCAGGAAGATGCGCCACGGGTGGTCGGGGAACGAGCCCTGCGTGATCCAGTCACGCCAGAACTGCTCGGTGCGCCACATCTTGTCGATGGCCTCGTCCCAGGACGTGGGCGCCGGCAGCGGGGACCAGGCCAGGGCCACGAAGTGCGTCTCGCCCTCGCTCATCCGGGTGCGGGCCTGCGCGCGCTGGCCCTCGAGCCCGAAGCGGAGGCTGGAGCTGAGCCGCAGGTCCGGGTTCTTGCCACCCATCTGGGCGATGACCGACGAGTAGCCGTCGTCCAGGTAGTCCCAGTCCGGCTCCCCCCGGGCGTAGTCCGGCTTCGGCGAGCAGACCACCTCCAGGTCGACGGTGCCGGAGACGCACTTCACGGTGCGCAGCAGCACGTGCTCGGCGTCGTGGTCGGTCGGCGTCCGGCGGTGGGTCTGCGAGCGCTCGTCGAGGTTGTGCCACGGTCCCATCACCATCGCGTCGCGGACCACCAGCCAGCCGGTCGACGTCTGCCACGTGGTCTCGAGGATGAGGGTGCCCGGCAGGTAGCGCCGCGCCACCGGGACGCGGGCGCCGTGCGGGCCCACGCGGAACATCCCTGCTCCGCGGTCGAGGATCGCGGAGAAGACGCTGGGGGAGTCGGGGCGGGGCAGGCACAGCCACTCGATCGCGCCGCTGGGCGCGACCAGGGCGTTGGTCTCGCAGTCGGACAGGAACGCGTACTCCGCGATGGAGGGGAAGGTGCTGCGACCGTCGGTCCGCGGGGTCGGCTGGGCATCGAGCGTCATGGGACCAGACTGCGCTGGGTCGGGGTCCCGGCGCCAGTTCGTGCGCCGGTGGGCCCGGAAGTTTCACACACTTGTGACGTGACGTGTCGATCCTGGGGTTTCCCGTTCGACCTGGGGGTGAGAAGGTCCCAGACGGGGGCCACCGCATCACGGGAGATGAGACGAATGGCCAAGTACATGCTGATCATGCGCAGCACCGACGAGTCGGCGGCGGCGTTCGCCGACTCGGGCATCGACTTCGACGAGATGCTCGCCACGATGGGGCGCTTCAACGAGGAGATGATCGAGGCCGGTGTGCTGGTCGCCGCCGAAGGGCTCGAGGAGGCCGACAAGGGCGTCGTCGTCGACTACTCCACGGAGGAGCCGACGGTCACCGACGGGCCGTACGGCGAGACCAAGGAGCTGTTCAACGGCTACTGGATCCTCGACGTCCCCACCATCGACGACGCCGTCGGATGGGCGAAGAAGGCGCCGCTGGCCGGCCCCGGCATGAAGTCCGAGATCCGCCGCATCCCGTCCATCGACGAGTTCCCGGCGGACAACGAGTGGATCCGCCGCGAGCGCGCCTGGCGCGAGCGCACCGGGCAGCTCTGAGCGTCCGGCGCACCACGACATCACGACACACCACGACACCCCCACACACCAACCCGGACGACGAGGACGAGACCATGCCGAAGTACATGCTGATCATGCGCGGGACCGACGAAGGCCAGGCCGACTACGAGGAGATGGACTTCACCGAGGTCATCGCCGCGATGGGTCGCTACAACGAGTCCCTGATGGACGCCGGGGTGCTCACCGCCGGCGAGGGGCTCTCCGACGCGTCCGAGGGCGCCGTCGTCGACTTCTCCACCGACACCCCCGTGGTGACGGACGGACCCTACGGTGAGACCAAGGAGCTGTTCAACGGGTTCTGGATCCTCGACGTCGCGTCGCGGGAGGAAGCGGTCGAGTGGGCCAAGCGCGCGCCGCTCAGCGGACCGGGCACCAAGCTCGAGGTGCGGCGCATCAACGGGGTCGAGGACTTCCCGGCCGACAACGAGTGGATCCAGAAGGAGAAGGAGTGGCGCAAGGAGCTCGGGACCGAGTGAGCGCCCGGCACGGCGTGCCCGACGGCGGCAGCCCGGCACCAGCACCGGCACCAGCACCGGCGCCCGGCGACGGGTCCCCGGAGGATCCCGACGTCGGGCGCCGGGCCGTCGAGGCGACCTGGCGGATCGAGTCGGCGCGGATCGTCGGTGCCCTGGCCCGCTACACCGGCGAGCTCGCGCTGGCCGAGGACGTGGCGTCCGAGGCCGTCGCCGAGGCCCTCGTGAGCTGGCCGCGTGACGGGGTGCCCCGTGACCCGACGGCCTGGCTGCTGGCCACCGGGCGGCGGCGGGCCATCGACGCGTTCCGTCGTCGGGCCGGCCGCGACGTGCGGTACGCGGCGTTCGCCCGGGACCTGGGCGAGGGCGGGGCGCACGCGGGGGCCACGCCGTCCGACGTCGACGAGCCCGACCTGCTGTGGGACCCGGACCGGATCGACGACGACCGCCTCGCGCTGATCTTCACCTCGTGCCACCCGGTGCTGTCCAAGGAGGCGCGGGTCGCCCTGACGCTGCGCGTGGTCGGCGGGCTGACGAGCGAGGAGATCGCGCGGGCCTTCCTCGTGCCGACCCCGACGGTGCAGGCGCGCATCACCCGGGCGAAGAAGCAGCTCGGCGCGGCCCGTGTCCCGTTCGAGGTGCCGGCGGCCTCCGAACGGCCCGCGCGTCTCGGCTCGGTGCTGAACGTGCTGTACGTGATCTTCTCCGAGGGCTCGTCGGCGTCGGGTGGCGGCGACTGGATCCGGACGGACCTCGCGCGCGAGGCGATCCGGCTGGCCCGCGTCCTGTCGCGCCTGATGCCCGAGGAGCCGGAGGCGGCCGGGCTGCTCGCCCTGCTCGAGCTGACGGCCGCCCGGTTCCCGGCGCGCACCGGTCCGGACGGCGAGCCGATCCTCCTGGCGGACCAGGACCGGCGGCGGTGGGACGCCTCGGCGATCCGGCGCGGCCGGGCGGCGCTGGCACGCGCCGAGGCGGCCGGCCGTGGCCTGGGCCCGTACGCGCTGCAGGCCGCCATCGCCGAGCAGCACGACGTCGCGGCGTCGGTGGACGCCACGGACTGGGCGCGGATCGTCCGGTTGTACGAGGCGCTCGGCCGCGTGGCACCGTCGCCCGTGGTGGACCTCAACCGGGCCGTAGCGGTGTCGATGGCATCGGGGCCGCAGGCCGCGCTCGAGGTCGTGGACTCCCTGGCCGGGTCCGGCGCGCTGGCGGGCTCCTACCTGCTGCCGAGCGTGCGGGGCGAGCTGCTGTCCCGCCTGGGACGTCGCGCCGAGGCCCGCGCCGAGCTGGAGCTGGCGGCGCAGCGGTGCGGCAACGAGCGCGAGCGCGGCGTGCTGGGGGCCAAGGCCGCCGCGCTCGCCGAGCCGTCAGGCTGAGGGCACCGCGCCGGCGGGAGGCCGACGGCGGCGCGGGGGCAGCGTGGCCACCGCGACCCCGGCGAGGGCCAGGACCCCACCGAGCAACGCCGCCGGGGCGGGCACCTCGGCCAGGAGCGTCCAGGACAGCAGGACGACGACGGCGGGCACCGCGTAGGTCGTGGCCGCGGTGCGCCCCGCGCTCGCCCGGGTGAGCACGTACCCCCACGTGCTGAAGGCGATGGCGGTGGGGAAGACCCCGAGGTAGACGATGCCGAGCACGGTCGCCGACGACGCCACGGACAGCTGGTCCACCAGGCCGGGCAGGAACGGCAGCGAGGCCACGGTGCCGGCCAGGCAGCCCAGCCACGTCATGGTGAGGGCGTCCACGTGGGGGAGCAGGCGCTTCTGGAGGGTGGCGGCGCCGGCGTACAGCACGGCGGAGACCAGGCCCAGCACGACGCCGACGGCGTCGAACCGGCCCGAGGAGGTGGCGGCGGCGATGACGACGACGCCGGCGAACGCGACCGCGATCCCGACGAGCAGCCGACGGGGGAACCCCTCGCCGAGGAGCAGCCCGGCGAGGACGGCGACGAGCATCGGCGCGATGTTCACCAGCAGCGCGGTGGTGCCGGCGTCCAGGTGCTGCTCGGCGGCGTTGAGCGTGAGGTTGTAGGCGCCGAACCAGGCCACGCCCCAGACCAGCACGAGAGCCAGGACGCGGCCGCGCGGGACGGCCGAGCGCCGCGGCCCGGCAGGGCTCGCCGCTGCGGACGGGGCGCCGACCGGGGTGCCGGTCGGGGTGCCGGTCGGGCGTGCCGCGCGGTCGCGCCGTCGGGTCCGTACGACGAGGAGCATCACCGTCAGCGTGGCGCTCCCCACGACGACGCGGCCCAGGGTCAGCGGACCGGGGTCGACGTCGTGCCCGACGGCGCGGATCGCCACGAAGGCGGAGGCCCACAGCAGCACGGTCGCCGTCATGGCAGCAGCCGTGAGGCGTCCGGCGCGGGAGGTGGCGTGCCCCGGTGGGGCTGCTGCCGTGCTGATGGTCGTCATGCGGTGATCTTCCCCCCGAGCGATTGTTCAGCACCAGTCCTGATCTCTACCGCACCGTTCAGTGCCGCTGTACGGTGGGGAGATGCTGGACGTCCACCGCCTGCGCATCTTCCGCTCCGTCGTGGCGAGCGGCTCCGTCGCCGCGGCCGCCGCCAACCTGGGCTACACGCCGTCGGCCGTGAGCCAGCACGTCACCGCGCTCCAGCGCGAGACCGGCCTGCAGCTCCTCGCCCGGCACGGCCGCGGGGTGAGGCCCACCGCGGCCGGCGAGGCGCTCGCCGCGCAGGCCGACGGGGTGCTCGCACGGCTCGGCGAGGCCGAGTCGTTCGTCGCGGACCTCCGCTCCGGCCGTACCGGCCGGATGTCCGTCGCGTACTTCGCCTCGGTGGGGGCCGCCTGGCTGCCGCACGTGGTCAGCACGCTCACCGAGCGGTTCCCCGGGCTGCGGCTCGAGCTCGAGCTGCGCGAGGACGTCCCCGCCGACCCGGCACGACGGGCCGACCTGCAGGTGGTCGTCGCGCCGCGCAGCTACGACCCCGGGGTGGGCGCCGCGGCCCACCACCTGCTCGACGACCCCTACGTCGCCGTCGTGCCCGCCGGCCACCCGTTCGCCGACCGCGACGAGGTCGAGCTCGCCGAGCTGGCCGACGAGGCGTGGATCGACAACGACTTCGCCCGCGGCTGGTGCCGCCGCAACCTCCTCGAGGCGTGCCGTGCGGCCGGGTTCAGCCCGGCGTTCCGCGTCGAGGCCCACGACTACCCGACCGCCCTCGCGTTCGTCGCCGCCGGGATCGGCATCACCGTGCTCCCTGCGCTCGGCGCCGTGCACCTGCCGCCCGGCACGGTCGGCGTCCCCGCCGTGCGCCCCACGCCCTCGCGGACCATCTACGCGGTGGTGCAGGACGCCGTCGCGCACACCCCGCCGGTCCGGGCCGCCGTGGAGAGCTTGCGCGAGGTCGCCGCCGCGCCGGTCCGCGACCCCGCGTAGGCTTGACGCGCACTGCCGCCGGGAGACACGACCCGCGGCTCCCCGAGAACGGATGAGGTATCCCGTGACCACGCTTCCCACCGCCACCGGCTCCTTCGGCGACAAGCCCGAGATCACGTTCCCGGAGGGCGACGCGCCCGCGGGCCTCCAGGTCCAGGTCCTCGCCGAGGGCGACGGCCCCGTCGTCGACGCCGGCCGCACCATCGTCGTCAACTACCTCGGCCAGACCTGGGGCGGCGACGTGTTCGACAACTCCTGGGACCGCGGCCAGACGATCGACTTCCCGATCGGCGTCGGCGCCGTCATCGGCGGCTGGGACAAGGGCCTCGTCGGCCGCAACGTCGGTGACCGCGTGCTGCTGTCCATCCCGGCCGAGCACGGCTACGGCTCGCGTGGCGTGCCGCAGGCCGGCATCCCCGGCGGTGCGACGCTGGTCTTCGTCGTGGATGTGGTCGGGGTGCGCTGACCCGTTGCTGTGACGGGCGGGGCGGAGGACTCCCTGCGAGCTCGCGTTCACGCGCCCCAGGGGGCGCTCCACTTCGGGCGGATGACGAGCTCGCAGGGAGTCCTTCGCCCCGCCTTGTGTCTGCGGCCCGGGGCGGTCCTGGGTCTGGGCGCTGGGCTGGGAGCCGTGCGGCGGGGTCAGGGCTTGCGGGAGCGGGTGACCGTGAAGCGGGGGTCCTGGGCCACGTGGTCCGTAGGGCCGACCGCCCGGGCCAGCGAGCCGCGGTAGCGCAGCTTGGTGTTGAACACGCACCACAGCTCGCCGCCCGGCCGCAGGATCCGGCCGGCCGTCGCGAACATCCGGTGGGCGGCATCCGTGCTCACGGCGGCCCGGTCGTGGAACGGCGGGTTGAGGAGCACCAGGTCCGCGCTCGCGTCGGGCAGGTCGACGCCGACGTCGCTCCTCGTCACCGTGCCCGGCACGCCGTTCGCGGCGAGCGTCGCCCGGGTGGAGGCGACCGCGGCCGCCGAGCGGTCGGTGCCGACCACCCGGGCGTCCGGGTAGCGGCGGCCCAGCACCACGGCGAGCAGCCCGGTCCCGGAGCCCAGGTCGACGGCGTCACGCACCCGCGACGCCGCGGGCCAGCGCCCCGCGGTGGTCAGCAGGAACCGGGTGCCGTGGTCGAGCCCGGCGCCGGCGAACGCGCCACCGTGCGCGACGACGTCGACGTGCTCGGCCGGGGCGGCGCCGTCGTGCGTGGGTGTGGCCGCCGCCAGCAGCTCGGGATCGGTGAGCCGCTCGCGGGCCGGGTAGAGCGGGGTGGCCGAGCGTGCCTCGGGCCGGGGCGTCGTGGCGACCAGGGCGCGCGACTTGCTGCGCGCCAGGGTCGCGTGCACGGACTCGAACCGGTCGCCGAGCACGTCGTTCATGGCGCGCGTCATGTGCTTGATGCGGCCACCGGCGAGCAGCGTGACGTCGTCGGCGGCGTACCGGGCGACGGCCTCGGCGATCTCGGTGAGCTCGCCCAGCGACTTGGGGAGCTGCAGCAGGACGAGCCGGGCGCCGTCGAGCAGGGTGGGGCCCAGGTCGTTCGACGTGGCGATGCGGCCGCGGGCGTCCGCCAGCGTGTCCCGCACCCGGGAGGCGTTGTGCAGCGTGGCCGTCTCGGAGTCGATCGTGTCGTGGTGGGTGCGGACCGTGGCCGCCCCCAGGGCCAGGGCTCCCAGGGTCAGCGCCCCGAACCGGTCGCCCACGACGACGACGCCCCGCGGTCCGGCGTCCGCCACGAGCGGTGCGGCCTCGGCGAGCAGCAGGCGGTCGGTGGCGTCCACGGCGACGGGGGCGTCAGGGCGCGTGCCGTCGTCGGGCCACGGGACGAGCTGGTCGAGCAGGGTGGTCAGGGACGGCGGTGGGACGGCGGGGGAGGTCACGGGACGACCGTAGTCTGGGCGCATGGACGAAGCCACGTCGTCGGACGCCCGGGTGACCATCACCTACTGCACGCAGTGCCGCTGGCTGATGCGGGCCGCCTGGGTGGCGCAGGAGCTGCTGCAGACGTTCCGGACGCGGCTGGGCGAGGTGGCGCTCGTGCCGGGTACGGGCGGGGTGTTCCGCGTCGAGCTGGTGCCGGCGCCGGGCGCGGAGCCGGTGCTGCTGTGGGACCGCAAGGCCGAGGGCGGGTTCCCTGAGATCCCGCCGCTGAAGAAGGCGGTGCGGGACGCCGTCGCGCCGGACCTCGCGCTGGGGCACACGGACCGCGTGGCCGCCGCGGATCAGGACGGCAGTTCGTGATCTGACCGGCACCTCGAACTGCCGATCAGATCACGAAGTGCCGGTCGGATCAGCGGTTCTCTGCTCTCTTCGCCTCGGCCGCGACCCGCTCCTCCTCGGCGCGGACCTTGGCGGCGGTCTCGCGCTCGCGGACCAGCCACGCGGGCGGGTCGTCGCGCAGCTCGTTGATCTGGTCGGTCGTGAGCGGGTCGGTGATGCCACCGCGCGCCAGGCCGGCGATCGAGATGCCGAGCCGGCCGGCGACGACGGGGCGCGGGTGCGGCCCGTTGCGGCGCAGCTCGACGAGCCACTCGGGCGGCTGCTCCTCGAGCTTCTCGAGCTCGGCGCGGGTGATCCCGTGCTCCTGGAACTCCGGCGGCGTGGCGGGCAGGTACACCCCGAGCTTCTTCGCCGCGTTCGTCGGCTTGAGGACCTGCTGGGAGAAGGGGGTTCCGGCCATGGGCCCAGCCTAGTCGCCGGTCGGCGGCCGCGGCGCCCCGTAACCTGGTCGCGTGAGCGACGACACCCGCCCCGCGCCGGGCGGCACCGGGCCCGACGACGGCGGTCCCGGCCCGGACGACGGCCCGCGGTTCCGGCTGGGGTACGTCCCCGGGGCGACGCCGGGCAAGTGGGCCAGGACCTGGCGCGAGCGGCTGCCCGGGGTGTTCCTCGAGCTGGTCCAGGTAGCGGCCGCCGACGTGCCGTCCGCCCTGCGCGACGGCGAGGTGGACGCGGCGATCGGCCGGCTGCCCGTCGACAAGGAGACCTTCCACGCCATCCCGCTGTACGCCGAGCTGCCCGTGGTGGTGGTCTCGAGGGACCACCTGGTCGCGGCCACCGAGGAGTCCGAGCGGGTCGCGGCCCACGACCTCGCCGACGACGTCCTGTGGGTCCCGCGCGACGACGTCCTGCTCGGCGCCGGTGTCGATCGCCCGGGCCGCCGTCCGGAGGCCTACGACGACGGCACGGGAACCCTGGTGGAGCCGGTGCCGGCCTCGACCGAGGAGGCGATCGCGTGGGCCGCGACCGGCTCCGGCGTGGTCGTGACGCCGATGTCGCTCGCGCGGCTGCACCACCGCAAGGACACCGTGAACCGGGTCGTCGAGGGCGTGCCCGAGTCGCCGGTCGGTCTGGTCTGGTGCCGGGACGGCCTGCCCGACGACGTGGCGGAGCTGGTCGAGGAGCTCGTCGGCATCGTGCGCGGGCGCACGGCGAACAGCTCGCGCGGACGTGGTGCTCCCGACGAGGCCCGCTCGCCGAAGAAGGCTCCGGCCAAGGGCGGCTCCGGGAGCAAGGGCGGCAAGGGCGCTGCCGAGGGCAAGAAGGCCGCGGCAGCTCGTCGGGGCAAGGCGCAAGGACCCCGTGGCAGCGGGAGCCGGGGGCGCGGGCGGCCGGGGCAGGGGCGCCGCGGACGCTGAGCGCGGCGCGGACAGGGCGTCGTGACGGACACAAGGCTTATTGTTCTCTCGTACCCCTTCACGCGGTAAGTCCGTTTCGATAGGATCGCCTGCGCACCCCGCTGCGTCCCGGCTCGGACGACCGAGCCGACGCCTGCGTGGCACACCCCGTCCTGACTCACAGAGGAGCGCCATGCGCACGCCCCTAGCCCTCGGAGCCGCCGTGCTCCTCGCCCTCGGCCTCACCGCCGGACCCGCTGCCGCGACGGGAGGCGGCGACCGCCACTGGGACGGCCACGGGGACTCGCGCATCGGCGACCGGTGGGACGGCGGCGAGGTCGAGAAGGGTGGCAAGACCTACGGCTGGCCCGAGGACACGCGCACCTGGGGCGACAACGTCTGCCCGGACATGGACGTGGCCAAGACGGACGTCGACGGGGAGCGCGAGACGATCACCCTGACGGCACCGGAGGGCAAGCTCATCTCCGCGTACTGCGTCAAGGCAGGTTCGGCGCAGCAGGGCGACGGCCCGAAGATCGTCACGCTCGACGAGCCGGTGGCCGAGGTGACCATCTCCTACGTGGCAGGCGGCAAGTGCAAGGCGATCAGCCACTACGCCGTGGCGTACGTGGACGCCGGCACGCCGACGGACGTCCCGGACGAGTCGACGGACCCGACGCCGAAGCCCACGCCCTCGACCCCGGACGGCGAGACGCCGCCGGCCGAGGAGCCCGGGGACGACCCGTCGGACCAGCCGAGCCCCTCGCCGTCGGCCGAGCTGCCGGACGAGACGCCCGAGGTCCCCGGGGGCGAGGAGCCGGGCGAGCCGGCCGTCGAGACCGAGGAGCCCACGACGGACGAGTCGCCGGACCCCCGCCCGCAGACGGTGGCCCCCGTGGAGCCCGGTGCGGGCGAGGGTGACGAGCCGCGTGCCTCCGAGGTCGCCGTCGAGCTCGACGCCGACGAGGCGGAGACGGTGCGCGCACAGACGCAGGCGGAGCTGCCGCAGACCGGCCCGGGTCGCGCGATCGGGATCACCCTCGGCGCTCTGGCGCTGGTGGGTGCCGGCGTCGGCGCCGTGCTCTACGCCCGCTCGCGGCGCGCCTCGGCCTGACGACCCACGCCGGTGAGCGCCGGCACCCACGACGGCCCGGTATCGGGAGCGTGACCCGCTCCCGATACCGGGCCGTCGTGCGTCCGGATCCGTGCGTCCGGATCCGTGCGCCGACCGTCGCGGACCGCCGTGCGGCCGCGGTGCGGCTTCAGCCCTAGACGCTGCCCACCGTCCGCACCTGGTCGATGGTGTCCGCCTCCTCGGCCGTCTTGTCGTCGCGGTAGCGGACTACCCGCGCGAACCGCAGGGCGACGCCGCCGGGGTAACGCGGGGACCGCTGCACGCCGTCGAACGCGATCTCGACGACCTGCTCCGGGCGCACGCGGACCACGGAGCCGTCGGTCGGCCCGTCGGCGAGCTCGATGAACCGCTCGGTCTGCCAGGCGAGCGTCTCGTCGGTCATCCCCTTGAACGTCTTGCCCAGCATGACGAAACCGCCGGTGGCCGGGTCGCGCGCGCCGAGGTGGATGTTCGACAGCCAGCCCTCGCGGCGCCCTGATCCGCGCTCGACGGCGAGCACCACGAGGTCGAGCGTGTGTCGCGGCTTGACCTTGACCCAGGCGGATCCGCGCCGTCCGGCGTCGTACGGGGCGTCGAGCGACTTGAGGACGAGCCCCTCGTGCCCGGCGGCCACCGTGTCGTCGAAGAAGCCTTGGACGGCGTCGGGGTCGGCGGACACGACGCGGGGCACGACGGCGGACGGCGGCGCGGCGATGTCGAGCGCGACGAGGCGTTCGGCGGCCGGCGCGTCGATGAGGTCGGACCCGTCCAGGTGCAGGATGTCGAAGAAGAACACGGTCAACGGCGTCCGGCCCTGGTGGCTCTCGGCGTCGTGGCTGCCGGTGCGCGCGGCGGTGTCCTGGAAGGCTCGGGGCCGTCCCGTCTCGTCCAGCGCGATGGCCTCGCCGTCGAGCACGGCCGACTCGACGTCGAGGGACCGTGCCAGCGCCACGACCTCCGGCAGGCGTTCGGTGATGTCGTCGAGCGAGCGCGTGAACACGGAGACGTCGTCACCGGACCGGTGGACCTGGACGCGGATGCCGTCGAGCTTGACGTCTGCGGCGACCTCGACGCCGTCGAACCGCTCGAGCGCTCCACCGACGTCGGGCGCCGAGGAGGCGAGCATGGGGCGGACGGGGCGCCCCACCCGCAGGCCGAAGGACTCCAGCGCCGGGGCGCCGCCGGTCAGTGCTGCCCGCGCGATGGGGCCGGACAGCGCGCTGAACATCGCGGCCCGGCGCACGGACGTCAGCGGGACGTCGGCGGCGGCGGCGATGGCGTCCAGGAGCAGGGAGTCGAGGGCGCCCTGCCGCAGCTCGCCGAGGACCAGCCCGGTGAGGAAGCGCTGCTCGTCGGGCGTGGCGCGGGAGTAGAGGGCCGTCAGCGCGGCGGCGCGGGCCGCCTGGGACCCGGGCCCCTGCAGCCCGGCCATGGTCTCGAGGGCGTCGTCGACCTGGACGGGGGTCAGGCTCGGCTCTCTCGCGGCCGCAGGCGGGTCGGCGAGCGAACGCCAGCCGACCCCCGTGCGGCGCTGGCGCGCCCGGCCGGAGAGGTAGGAGGCGACGACCTCGATCTGGGTACCGCGCTGCTCGGGCGGCACGTCGCCCTCCCCGGCGGCGGAGCGCAGGGCCGCGGCCAGCAGCTCGCGCTTGCGCAGGCGGGACCGCGTCGCGGCGACGGCGGCGTGGGTGTCGACGAGCTCGGCGAGCAGCACCCGTCGATCGTCGCAGGGCACACCGACAGTCGCGCGGCGGCTCCCGCTGCCGGTGGGGTCAGGAAGCCTTCGTGCGCGCCTCGTCGTACGCGGCGCGGGCCGCCAGGACCTCGCCGGCGTGGGCGAGGGTCCACTGCTCGATCGCGCGGATCGGTGCGAGCGCGCCGTGACCGGCGTCGGTGAGGGTGTACTCGACGCGGGGCGGCACCTCGGCATGGACGGTCCGGGCGACGAGCCCGTCGCGCTCCAGGCCGCGCAGGGTCTGGGTGAGCATCTTCTGGGAGACCCCGTCGACGCGGTGGGCGAGCGCGGTGAAGCGCAGCGGGCCGCCGTCGAGCGCGCCCAGGACGAGCACCGACCAGCGGTCGGCGATGCGGTCCAGGACGGTGCGGCTGGGGCAGCCGCGCTGGTACGGGTCGAACGGGAGCTGGGTCACGGGTCCTCCTTGCGCGCCGCCAGTCTACGTCCTAGCCTCTCCGTTGGAGAGCGACTCTCCAACAGTAACTATCAGAGGAGCCCCAGATGGCACGCATCACCGTGATCGGTGGCACCGGGTACGCCGGCACCCACATCGTCCGTGAAGCCGCAGCCCGCGGCCACGAGGTCCGGTCGCTCAGCCGGTCGGCCCCCGCGGAGCGGGTCGACAGCGTCGAGTACACCGAGGGCTCGGTGCTCGACGACGCCGCGATCGCCGCCGCGCTCGACGGCACCGACGTCGTCGTCGCCAGCGTCTCGCCCCGCGGAGACATGGCCGGGCAGGTCCGGCCCGCGTACGCCCGGCTCGCCGCCGCGGCCCAGGAGCGCGGCGTGCGTCTCGCCGTCGTCGGCGGCGCCTCCTCGCTGCAGGTCGCCGGGGGCGGACCGCGGCTGCTCGACACCCCCGAGTTCCCCGACGCCTTCAAGGACGAGGCCGCCGAGTTCGCCGCCATCCTCGACGACCTGCGTGAGGCGTCCCCGGAGCTCGACTGGTTCTACCTCAGCCCCGCCGCGACGTTCGGTGCCTACGCGCCGGGCGAGGACACCGGCAGCTACCGCGTCGGCGGCGACGTGCTCCTCACCGACGACGCGGGGGAGTCCGCGATCTCCGGCCCGGACTTCGCCCGCGCGCTCGTCGACGAGATCGAGACCCCCGCGCACCGGCGCACCCGGTTCACCGTGGCGCACTGAGCCGCCGCGGCGCACGCACCGCGGCGCACGCAGCGGCAGCGGTCAGGCGGCGTCCGGGAACGGCACGCCCGTCGTCGCGTGGCAGCGGTACCCGTGCGGGTTCTTCGCGGCCGACAGGTACTGCTGGTGGTAGTCCTCGGCGTAGAAGAACGGACCCGCCTCCGCCGCGGGGCGCATCTCGGTGGTGATCGGGTCGTAGCCCTTCGCGGCCAGCACCTCGCCGTACTGCTCGGCCGTGCGGCGGACCGCCTCGGCCTGCTCCGGCGTCGTCCAGTACACGCCGGAGCGGTACTGGGTGCCCACGTCGTTCCCCTGGCGGAAGCCCTGGGTCGGGTCGTGCCGCTCCCAGAAGATCTTGAGCAGCTCGGCCTCGCTCACCCGGGACGGGTCGTACGCGACCATCGCCGTCTCGGTGTGCCCCGTGCGGGCCGAGCACACCTCCTCGTACGTGGGGTTCGGCGTCGTGCCCCCCATGTAGCCGACGGCGGTGCTCACCACGCCGGGGACCTGCCAGTAGATCTCCTCGGCGCCCCAGAAACAGCCCATCGCGAGGTAGAGCACCCGCGTGCCCGGCTCCCACGGGCCGGTGAGCGAGGTCCCCAGGACGGTGTGCGTGCGGGGGGCGGGCAGGATCGGCGACTCACGGCCGGGCAGGGTGTCCTCGGGAGCCACCATCGTCGTCTTCGCCGACTGGCCGAACAGGTTCTCGAACATCGCGTCGCCTCCTTGGTGCGGTGCGGGGGCCGTTCTGCCGACCCCGCACCTGCGCAACGATGCGGCGCGCCCCGGTGTTCCGCCGTCGGCCCCGTGTCCTCCGCTGTGGGTGCACGACGCGCCGTGGGCACGAGGGTCATATCGGCGTGTCGTGCACCCACAGCGGAGAGGGGGGAGGGGTCAATCGAGGTCGCGGACGGCGCGGGCCTCGACGTCGGCGAGCACCTCGTCGGCGACGTGCGGGCTCGCCAGCCCCTCGTTGCGCGCCCGGACGACGACGCCGCGCTCGACCTCCGTCGCGTCGCGCAGCAGCGCGTCGACCAGCTCGCCGTACCGGCCCTCCACGTCGTCCCCGGCGCTGCGGGCCTGCGACAGGGCCCGCTGGGCGGTGAGGTAGCCCTCGTACTGGAGCGCGACGGCCTCCCGCACCGGTGCCGGGACGTCGTCGCGCGCCAGGACGGACTCCAGGGCGGCGCGGGTCGCCTCCTCACGCAGCCGGGCGATCTCCGCCACCTCGTCCACCGTGCTGCCGACGCCGAGGCGGCGCACCACGGGCGCGAGCGTCAGCCCCTGCAGGACCAGCGTCATCAGCACGACCATCAGCCCCACGAAGACGACGGTGTCCCGGTGCGGGAACTCGTCACCGGAACCCACGAGGTGCGGCAGCGCCAGCGCGGACGCCACCGACACCACGCCGCGCATCCCCGCCCACGAGATCACCGTCGTCTCGCGCCGCGTGAACGCCCCCACGCCCGCGACGTCCGCCGGCACGCCCTGGCGCACCGCCCGGGCGGCCAGGCCGCGCTCCAGCAGCCACACCGCGGGGAACATCCACACGAACCGCAGCACCACCAGAAGCGCGACCACACCGAGCGCGAGCGGCAGCGTGGCCGCGCCCACGGGGGAGCCGTCGAGCACCGAGGTCAGCTCGAACCCGATGAGGACGAACACGACGCCGGTGATGAGGTAGTCGGCGTACTCCCACACGGAGCGGCCCAGCAGCCAGCCGCCGGAGGAGACCGAGGTGTGCGACACGTTGCGCAGCAGCAGGCCCAGGGAGAGGACCGCCAGCACGCCCGACCCGTGGAGCTCCTCCGCGAGGACGTAGGCGACGAACGGCAGCGCGAGCGTGACCGTGGTCTCGGCGGCCGGCACCCGGAGGCGGCCGAGCACCACGTGGCCGAGCCAGCCCAGGGCCAGCCCGACGGCGACGCCCACCACGAGCGCGAGCGCCAGGTCGAGGCCCACCTCGCCCGCCGTCACCGACCCGGCCACGACCGCGGCGACGGCCACGTGGTACATCACCAGGGCGGTGGCGTCGTTGAACATGCCCTCGCCCTCGAGCACCGTCACCACCCGCCCCGGCAGGCGCAGGCGCCGGGCCACGGCGGTGGCGGCGACCGGGTCGGGCGGTGCCACGATCGCCCCCAGCACCCACGCCACCGCCCACGGCACCCCCGCCGCGTGCGCGACGACGGCGACGAGCGCCGCGGACGCGATCGTCAGCCCGACGGCGGTCAGCAGGATGGGCCGGGCCTGCGCGGAGAACTCGCGCGCGGTGGAGCGCTGCGTCGCGGCGAACAGCAGCGGCGGCAGGACGACGGGCAGCACGAGGTCGGGGTCGATCGACAGGTGCGGGGTGCCGGGCAGCAGCGGCAGCGCGATGCCGAACAGGGTCAGCAGCACCGGCAGCGGGACCCGGATCCGGTCGGCCAGCGGGGTCAGGACCACGATGCCGGCGATCACCGTGCCCCACAGGGCGATCGAGGACATGGCGGCTCCGGTCGGTCGGGGACGGGCGACGGCGATGGTCGCGCACAGTCTGCCCCTCCGGCGGGTGCGGTGCACCCTGTCGGGGGCCCGGCGTAGCGTCGCAGCATGGCCCGACCGAACGATCCCGATGCCCTCCTGCTGCCCGGCGTGGACGCCTGGCGGGCGTGGCTCGACGAGCACGAGGATTCCGCGCCCGACGGCGTGTGGCTGATCGTGGCGAAGAAGGGCCAGGACGCGCCGACCACCCTCACCCGCGCCGCGGCGCTGGAGGAGGCGTTGTGCAGCGGCTGGATCGACGCGCAGGCGAAGAGCCGGGATCAGGCCACGAGCCTGCAGCGGTACTGCCCGCGCCGGCGCCGCAGCATCTGGTCCGTGCGTAACCGGGAGATCGTCGCCCGGCTGATCGCCGAGGGGCGCATGCGCCCCCGCGGCCAGGCGGAGATCGACCGGGCGCAGCAGGACGGCCGCTGGGACGCCGCCTACGCGGGACCGGCCACGATCGAGGTGCCGCCCGCCCTGTCCGCGGCGCTCGCCGGGAGTCCCCGTGCGACCGCCATGTGGGAGATCCTCACGTCGCAGAACCGGTACGCCATCCTCCACCGCCTGGCGACGGTGAAGAAGGACGAGACGCGCGTGCGCAACGCCGCCAGGTTCGTCGCGATGCTGGAGCGCGGCGAGACGCTGTACCCGCAGCGGCGCAAGCTCGAACCCGACTGACCGCTTCGCCGTCGGCGAACCTCCGACCTGCCGGAGGGACCGTCAGGCGATGCCGCCACGGGCCACCTAGTGTGGGCCCGTGGTGAACCCGGAGGAGGCCTCTGCCAGCGGCCGTGACATGGTCCCGGCGAGCGTGCGCGGGGCCGCGGCGTGGTCGTGGCGCCTGCTCATCATCGCCGCCGGGGTCGCGGGGCTGGTCTGGCTGCTCTCCCAGCTCAAGACGATCGTCGTCCCGGTCGCCGTGGCTCTGCTGATCAGCATCCTGCTGCGTCCCCTGCGGCTCACGCTCGAGCGGTGGGGCGTGCCCCGCGGGCTCGCGACGGCACTGTCCATCCTGGGACTCATCGCGTTCGTGACCGGGCTCGTGGTCGTCGCGGGCCAGTCGATCGTCAACGGCTTCCAGGACCTGTGGGACCAGGCCGTGGCAGGCTTCGAGGAGTTCCTCACCTGGTTGTCCGAGGGCCCGCTGGGCCTCGACACGGCGACGTTGAGCGACCTGGGCAACCAGGCGCAGGACCTGGTCGCGGAGCAGAGCTCCTCCCTGATCACCGGCGCCCTCGGCGCGGCGACGACGGTGGGCCACGTCCTGGTCGGCATCATCATCGCGCTCTTCTGCACCATCTTCTTCCTGCAGGACGGCCGCAGCATCTGGACCTGGGTCGTCAACGTGCTGCCGATGGCGGCCCGGGAGAAGGTCCACCAGGCCGGCCGGCGCGGCATGGTGACGCTGTCGTCCTACGTGCGCACGCAGATCCTGGTGGCACTGGTCGACGCCCTCGGCATCGGCATCGGCTCGGCCTTCTTCGTCCCGGCGCTGGCGATCCCGATCGGCATCCTCGTGTTCATCGGGTCGTTCGTGCCGATCCTGGGGGCGATCGTGACGGGCGCGATCGCCTGCGCCGTCGTCCTGGTCGCCGAGGGGTGGGTCGCCGCGGCCATCATGCTCGGCATCGTGCTGCTGGTCCAGCAGGCCGAGAGCCACATCCTCCAACCGTTCCTCATGGGGCACGCGGTCTCCCTGCACCCGGTGGCCGTGGTGCTGGTCGTCGCGGCAGGCAGCCTGGCCGCAGGGCTCATCGGCGCGTTGTTCGCGGTGCCGCTCGCCGCCGTCCTCAACACCGTCATGCAGTACCTGCACGGGCACGACAAGTTCCCCGAGCTCGGGACCGCCGACCACCTGCCACTCCTGCGCCGCCGTCCCTCGCTCGCCGACCTGCCAGGTACGCTCCTGTGGCCAAGCCGGTCCGGCGCGTCGCAGGGCGACGCCGGTGCAGCGCCCACCACCCCGGGTGCTGACCCTGCCGTACCGGCTGACGACGCCGGACCGGCAGGAGAGAGCAGGACGTGACGACACCGCACCCCATCCATCGTGTGACGCTGGCCGACGTCCGAGCGGCCGCAGAGCTGCTCGCCCCCGTGGTGACCCGCACGCCGGTGCACCCGTTCCGGGCGCTGACGCAGATCGCGGGCGCCGACGTCGTCCTCAAGTGCGAGAACCTGCAGCGGGCCGGCTCGTTCAAGATCCGGGGCGCGTACACGCGGCTCGCGGGCCTGACGCCGGAGGAGAAGCAGCGCGGCGTCGTCGCGGCGTCCGCCGGCAACCACGCCCAGGGCGTGGCGCTCGCCGCGGAACAGCTCGGCATCCCCGCCGTCGTCTACATGCCGCTGGGAGCCTCGGTGCCCAAGCTGGAGGCGACGCGGGGCTACGGCGCCGAGGTGCGCCAGCTCGGTGCCAGCGTGGACGAGGCGTTGGGCGCGGCTCGTGCCGAGGCCGCCCGCACGGGCAAGGTGCTCATCCACCCGTTCGACCACGTGGACGTGGTCGCCGGCCAGGGCACCGTCGCGCTGGAGATCCTGGAGCAGGTGCCCGACGTCGGCACGGTCGTCGTGCCGCTCGGTGGCGGCGGGCTCGTGGCCGGCATCGCCACGGTGCTGGCGGAGCTGGCGCCGCACGTCAGGGTGGTCGGCGTGCAGGCGGCCTCGGCGGCGGCCTACCCGGCCTCGCTGGCCGCGGGGCGCCCGCTCGCCGGTGACCTGGGGGCCACCATGGCTGACGGCATCGCCGTCGGCACGCCGGGGGACGTGCCCTTCGAGGTGCTGACCCGCCTCGGCGTCGAGGTGCGCACCGTCACCGAGGACCAGATGTCGCGCGCGCTGCTGATGGTGGCCGAGCGCGGCAAGCTCGTCGTGGAGCCGTCGGCGGCCGCGTCGGTCGCGGCGGTGATGGCGACGCCGCATGCGTACCCCGGGACCGTGGTGCCCGTGCTGACCGGGGGCAACATCGACCCGTTGCTGCTGCAGCGCGTGGTGCAGCACGGCCTCGTCGCGGCGGGCCGGTACCTGCAGCTCTCGGTGCGGCTGGACGACAAGCCGGGCGCCCTGGCGACCCTGCTGGAGACGATCGCCGCCGCCGAGGGCAACATCGTGCGCGTGGACCACCGCCGCACCGACACCACCCTGGAGATCTCCGAGGTGCTCGTGACGCTGCAGCTCGAGACCAAGGGCTACGAGCACCGGGCGGCGGTCCTGGACCGGCTGCGCAACGACGGCTACCGCATCGGCTGAGGGCGAGCGGCCGGCCCCGTCAGGACGGCGGCCGGAACCCTCTGAAGACGCGAGAAGGCCCCCGCGCACGGTCGTCAAACGCGAAGTGCAGGGCGCGCAGCGCCCGTGAACGCGACCGTGCGCGGGGGCCTTCTCGCGTCGCCCCGCGCGGTGAGAGCTCAGACCGTGGCGGTCGTCTCCGCCTCGGGCTCCGTGACGAGCGGGTACACGCCGTTCTCGTCGTGCACCTCGCGGCCGGTCACCGGCGGGTTGAACACGCACACGCACTTGATCTCGGTGCGGGGGCGCACCATGTGCTTGTCGGCGTCGTTCAGCAGGTAGAGCGTGCCGGGCTTGAGCTCGTGCACCTCGCCGGTGGCGAGGTCCTCGATCTCACCCTCGCCCGAGGTGATGAAGACGGCCTCGACGTGGTTGGCGTACCAGAAGAAGCTCTCGGTCCCGGCGTACAGCGTGGTCTCGTGCACCGAGAACCCGACGCCCTCCTTGGCGAGGATGATGCGCTTGGAGCGCCAGTTCTCGCTCTTGACGTCGGCCTCGGTGTCGGTGATCTCGTCGAGCGTGCGGACGATCATGTGTCTCCTCGGTCGTAACAGGCGTGAAGGTCGGGTCGGTCGAGCGGCGTGATCAGGAGCCCAGGACGGTGTCGAACGCCTCGTCCAGGATGGCCAGGCCGCGACGCAGCTCGTCCTCGGTGATGGTCAGCGGCGGCAGCAGCTTGACGACCTCGCCGTCGGGACCCGAGGTCTCGACCAGCAGACCGTGCTCGAACGCGTACTGCGTCACCCGGCCGGCCAGCTCGCCGTCGGGCAGCTGGAGGCCGCGGGCCAGGCCGCGGCCCTTGGCCATCAGCTCGTGGTCGGGGTGGCGCGAGACGACCGAGTTGAAGTGGCTCTCGACGATCAGGCCCTTGGCCTTGATCTCCTTCTCGAGGGTGTCGTCGGACCAGTAGGTCCGGATCGCCTCGGAGGCCGTGGCGAACGCCGGGGCGAACCCGCGGAACGTGCCGTTGTGCTCGCCCGGCTCCCACACGTCCAGCTCGGGACGCACGAGGGTGAGGGCCATGGGCATGCCGTAGCCGGAGATCGACTTCGACAGGCAGATGATGTCCGGGACGATGCCGGCCTCCTCGAAGGAGAAGAACCCGCCGGTGCGGCCGCAGCCCATCTGGATGTCGTCGAGGATCAGCAGGATGCCGTGGGCCTTGCACAGCTCGGCGAGGCCACGGAGCCACTCGGCGCGCGCGGCGTTGATGCCGCCCTCGCCCTGGACCGTCTCGACGATGACGGCGGCGGGCTCGTTGAGGCCGGACCCGCCGTCCTCGAGCATCCGCTGGAAGTACTGGAAGTCGTCGACGTCACCGTTGAAGTAGTCGTCGTACGGCATCGGGGTGGCGTGCACCAGCGGGATGCCGGCGCCGCCGCGCTTCATCGAGTTGCCGGTCACCGACAGGGCGCCGAGCGTCATGCCGTGGAACGCGTTGGTGAAGTTGATGACGGACTCGCGGCCCGTCACCTTGCGGGCGAGCTTGAGCGCCGCCTCGACGGAGTTCGCGCCGCCGGGGCCGGGGAAGACGACCTTGTGGTCGAGGCCGCGGGGCTCGAGGATGGTGGTGCGGAAGGTCTGCAGGAACTCGCGACGCGCCGTGGTGAACATGTCGAGCGTGTGCACCATGCGGTCGTCCGCGAGGAAGTCCAGGAGGACCTTCTTCAGGATCGGGTTGTTGTGCCCGTAGTTGAGCGAGCCTGCTCCCGCGAAGAAGTCGAGGTACTCGGTGCCGTCCTCGGCGTACACGGTGGCGCCGACCGCACGGTCGAACACCACGGGCCAGGCGCGGGAGTAGCTGCGGACCTCGGACTCGAGGGCGGTGAAGCCCGTCGGGTCATCGCCGGTCGACGCGTCGGACTGGGGGGTCAGGGTCGTCACGGAGGACACTCCTCTGAGGTGGTGCGCGCGGGTGCTTCGAGTGGAACGGGGGCTGCGTCGTCACCTGCGCGCGGGACCGGCGCAACCCGGTGTCGTGTCAGTTGCGGAAACCCTCGATCACGAGCAGCGGTTCTGCCTCGTGGCCGTCGGGGAAGTGGTGCGCCTCGAAGCCGGACACCTCGGTGAGCGTGGCGTCGCGGTCCTCGGACCAGCGCCGGAAGACGCGGCGGGAGGCGGCGTTGTCCTCGGTGACCGTGGTCACGAGGGAGGTGATCTCCGGCTGCTCGTCGATGACGGCGTCGATGAGCCGCCCGGCGAGCCGACGACCGCGGGCGCGTTCGTCGACCGCGACCTGCCACAGGAAGTAGCGGCTCGGGTCGGCCGGCAGGCGGTACCCGGTGACGAAGCCGACGACGTCGTCACCCAGCAGGGCGATCCGGCACGTGGCGGAGAAGTGGTCCGCCAGCAGCAGATAGCTGTACGACGAGTTCAGGTCCAGCGAGCCGGAGTCCCGGGCCACCCGCCACATGGCGCCACCGTCGTCGACGGTGGGCGGGCGGATCGTCAACGGCGTGGCGCCGTCCCCGGCTGCCGCGTCCGCGGTCGCCGGGTTGGTCGGTGTGGTCGATGTGCCGTCAGAGATTGTCATACCGCGAACAACCATAGACACGATCGAGGGATAATCCCACCCCGCCCAGATGATTTCAGGGTGCGACATTGACCACAGCCGCACGATGCCGGGGCGTCCGACGATGGACGCCCCGGCATCGTGCAGGTCAGCCGGAGAACGGCTTGGCGGAGCGGATCTCCACCGGGATCTCGCGCCCGTTCGGCGCGGTGTAGCTGGTGGACTCGCCCACCTTCTTGCCGTCGATGGCCGCGCCCAGCGGCGACGTCGGGGAGTAGACGTCGAGGTCGGTGGTCCCGGCGATCTCGCGGGAGCCCATGAGGAACGTCATCTCGTCGCCCGCCACCTCGGCGACGACGACCATGCCGGCCTCCACCGTGCCGTCGTCGGCGGGCTTCCCGACCTGCACGTGACGCAGCTTCTCGGTCAGCTCGCGGATGCGGGCCTCGTTCTTCCCCTGCTCCTCGCGGGCCGCGTGGTAGCCGCCGTTCTCCTTGAGGTCGCCCTCGTCGCGTGCGGCAGCGATGCGCTCGGCGATCTCGGTGCGGGCCGGTCCGGAAAGGCGCTCCAGCTCCGACTGCAACCGGTCGTGAGCCTCCTGGGTGAGCCAGGTGACGTTCTCGGTCACGAGGGCTCTCCTTTCGTGGTGCTCGTCGCCTGCCCCGGGTGACGCGCGCCGGTGCGCCCGGCGGGCGTCGGCACGCGCGCCGGACGGCGCAGGACTGCGTGTGAATCCCTCAGGATAGCCGACGCGGGCGCGGACGTGCACCGTATGGCGCGCTCAGCCGCCGGTGGGGGCGCAGGCCGTGACGTCGGCGGCGGTCGCCTCCTCGGAGGTGCCGACGGTCACCGTGTAGGCCGAGGTCCGGTCCTGCACGGGGCCCACCGGAACCTCGAGCGTGCCCACCTGCGCGTAGCTGGTGGACAGGGCGTCGACGGTGCAGACCGCCGTCGTGCCGGGAGGCATGTGCACCTGGAAGGTGACGTCCAGGTGCTCGGCGTCGACGACCTCGAACCCCACCATCTCGGCGGTCACCGGGTCCGCGGCGGTCCGCGCGAACGAGAACCAGGCCGTGGCGCCGACGGCGGCGGCCAGGGCCACGCCGATGGCGACCTTGGCGCCGCGTCCCGGACCTCGGCGCGCCGTCGCCGGGGTGGTCGGCGAGTCTCCGTAGCGGCCGGGCGGGACGGTGGGGGACTGCTCGGAGGTCATGACACCATTGTCCTCCACGAGGCGGACGTCCCGAACCCATCCCAGGAGGACCCTTGACCGGCGAACCACTGCGGCTCATGGCGGTGCACGCGCACCCGGACGACGAGGCGAGCAAGGGCGCCGCGACGACGGCGAAGTACGCGGCCGAGGGTGTCGAGGTCCTCGTCGTCACCTGCACCGGCGGGGAGCGCGGCGACGTGCTCAACCCGTCCTTCGTGCCCCCCGAGGGGCTCTCGTTCGACACGATCGAGGACAAGCGCGCCGTGCGACGCCTCGAGATGGCCGCGGCCGCGGCAGCGCTCGGCGTGCGCCAGCAGTGGCTGGGGTTCGTCGACTCGGGCCTCCCGGAGGGCGACCCTCTGCCCCCGCTGCCGGAGGGCTGCTTCGCGCTGGTCCCGCTGGAGGAGGCCGCCGCGCCGCTCGTCGAGCTCGTCCGCCAGTTCCGCCCGCACGTCATGACGACGTACGACCCGACCGGTGGGTACCCGCACCCGGACCACATCCGCTGCCACGAGGTCGCGTTCGAGGCCTACCACGCGGCGGGCGACGCCGGCCGCTACGCCGTGGACGGCGGTGCGGAGCCGTGGGCGCCGCGCAAGCTCTACTACAACCACGGCTTCTCGATGGAGCGCATCCGCGCGGCGCACGAGGCCATGACGGGCGCCGGCCTGGAGTCGCCGTTCGGCGACTGGATCGAGTCGCGCACCGCCCGGGAGATCCCCGAGCGGGAGGTCACCACCCGGATCGACGTCTCCGACCACTTCGCCCAGCGGGACGCGGCGCTGGTCGCGCACGCCTCGCAGATCGATCCCGACGGCTTCTTCTTCGCGGTGCCGCGCGACCTCGAGGTCGACGTGTGGCCCACCGAGGAGTTCGAGCTCGCCGACTCCCGGGTGCCCGTGGAGACACCGGAGGACGACCTGTTCGCCGGCGTCCGGGAGGAGTCCTGATGTCCGCCGCGCTGCTCGCCGGCCTGCTCGCCGACGTCGGCCCGTCACCCAGCCCGACCACCCCGCCGCTGGAGAGCTGGGAGGTCACCCCGGGGCTGACGGGGTTCCTCGCGACGTTCGCCGTCGCCGTCGCCGCCGTGCTGCTGTTCTTCTCCCTGAGCCGCCACATGCGCAAGGCGAACGCCTACGCCCGGGCGCACGGCATCGAGGTGCCGGAGCGACGCTCGATCGGGTTCCGGGCCGCGGGCGACGACCGCGGCACGTCGGCGAGCTCGCCCGACGCGGCCGGCACGCCGGTCTCGCCGTCGGACGCGTCGCCGGACGGCGGCGCCCCGGACGGGCCGGGTCGGCACCCGGCATGACGCGCGTCACCGTCGCCCAGGTCGAGGTGTCGGACGACCACGAGGCGAACCGGTACATGGTCGGGGACGCGTTCTCCGCCGCGGCCGCGGTGCAGGCAGACCTGCTCGTCCTGCCCGAGTACGCCTCGGGGTACCACCGGCACGGCGTCGGCATCGAGCACGCCGAGCCGCTGGACGGGCCGTTCGTGTCCATGCTGCGCGCGCTCGCCGCGGAGCACGGGACGGCGGTGCTCGCCGGCACGACGCTCCCGGGTGCCGAGCCGGGACCGGCCGGCGGGGAGCGTCGCGGGGTGAACGCCGTCGTCGCCGTGGACGCCTCGGGGGCGCTCGCGGGCGTCTACCGCAAGGTCCACCTCTACGACGCGTTCGGCACGCGCGAGTCGGACCGCCTCGAGCCGGGGCCGGCCGACGCCGAGCCGTTGACGCTCCGGGTGGGCGAGCTGACCTTCGGCGTGATCACCTGCTACGACCTGCGGTTCCCCGAGTCGGCGCGCCGGGTGGTCGACGCCGGGGCGGACGTCCTGGTGGTCCCCGCCGCCTGGGTCGCGGGCCCCCTCAAGGCGGAGCACTGGCGCACGCTGCTCGCGGCGCGGGCGATCGAGAACACCGTCGTGGCGATCGGTGTCGGCATGGCCGGCAAGGGCGTGACGGGCAGGTCCGTGCTCGTGGGGCCGGACGGCGTCGTCGGCCTGGAGCTGGACGAGCGCCCGCAGTACCGCACGGTGGACCTGGACCCCGCGGAGCTCGCTGCGGTGCGCCGGGCGAACCCGTCGCTGGAGAACCGGCGCTACGCCGTCGTGCCCCGCTGATCCTCGCCGAACGTCGAGGTTCGGCCCGGAATGCGGCGCCAAACCGGTCCGAACCTCGACGTTCGGCGGCCGGCGGGCGGCGGACGGCGGCGGCCGGGGGGACGCCCGGCGTCACACGGCGGCGAGGTAGATCGCCACGGTGTGGCAGGTGAACCCGACCACGGTCAGCGCGTGGAAGATCTCGTGGAAGCCGAACCAGCGGGGCGAGGGGTCGGGGAACTTGGTGCCGTACACGACGGCGCCGAGGGTGTAGGCGAGCCCACCTCCGGCCACGAGCCAGACCACCGCGGGGCCGCCGGTGGCACCGAACTGGCCCAGGTAGCCGACGGCCACCCACCCGAGGGCCAGGTAGATGGGCACGTAGAGCCACCGTGGCGCACCCATCCACAGCAGCCGGGTGAGCACGCCGGCGGCGGCGCCGATCCACACGACGGTGAGCAGGATCGTCGCGGAGCGCGGGTCCAGCAGCATGACGGCCAGCGGTGTGTAGGTGCCGGCGATGATGATGAAGATGTTCGCGTGGTCCAGGCGACGCAGGGCCGCCTCGACGCGCGGCGACCAGGTGCCGGTGTGGTAGACGGCGCTGGTGGCGAAGAGCATGAAGGCGCTGAGCCCGAAGACCGCCGCGGCGACCTTCCCGGCGACCGGTTCGGCCAGCACGACGAGGACGATGCTCGCAGCCAGCGCGAGGGGGGTCGTGGCCGCGTGGATCCACCCGCGCAGCCTGGGCTTGAGACGCCGCACGGCGTCCTTCGCGTCCTGTGCCACGCCCTTCGCGGCGGCGATCGTCTCGCCGTGCTCCGGGGCGTCGACCCGACCACGACGCTCGGCTCCTCCTGCCACTGGATGTCTCCTTGCTGCTGTTCGACCGATCAACCTACGGTTCCGTAGGTTACGCCAGCGTAGGCGTCGTCCGACACCCCGCTCGCCGGGGTCCTGTGAAGATCGTGCGACGGGATCGCGGGGCCTGCTCGCCCGGCCCGCCGGACGTCCCGTGCGGACGGCCCGGAGCGGTACCGTTGTCCCGATTCGTCCGCCCCCCACCCCGCGAAGGACCAGCGTGCGCCTGCCCCACCCGCTGTACAGCCTGTACGAGCGTCGGCTCGCCGGGTCCCTGGACCGCGAGCAGATGCCACGCCATGTCGGGGTCATCCTCGACGGCAACCGGCGCTGGGCGAAGTCCTTCGGCGAGACGGCGGCCACGGGGCACCGGCGTGGCGCCGACAAGATCACCGAGTTCCTCGGCTGGGCGGAGGAGCTGGGCATCGAGGTCGTGACCCTCTGGATGCTCTCCACGGACAACCTCGCGCGCCCGAAGGGCGAGCTCGCCAACCTGCTCGACATCATCGAGGACGCCGTCCGTGACCTCGCCGGCTCGGGACGCTGGCGCCTGCGCGTGATGGGACGGCTCGACCTGCTGCCGGAGCGCCTCGCGAGCGCCCTGCGCGCCGCCGCGACCGAGACGGCCGACGTCGTCGGTCTGCACGTCAACGTCGCCGTCGGCTACGGGGGTCGCCACGAGATCGCCGACGCGGTGCGGTCCTACCTGCGCGCCGAGGAGGCCAACGGGACCACGCTGGCCGAGCTGGCCGAGCGCCTGGACGTCGAGGACATCGCGGCCCACCTGTACACCAAGGGTCAGCCGGACCCCGAGCTGGTGATCCGGACCTCCGGCGAGCTCCGGGTGGGCGGCTTCCTCATGTGGCAGAGCGCCCACTCCGAGCTGTCGTTCGTCGAGGCCTACTGGCCGGACTTCCGGCGCGTGGACTTCCTGCGGGCGCTGCGCGACTTCTCCCGGCGCGAGCGCCGGCTGGGACGATAGGCCACGACGGCCAGACGCTCGCGGCGACGACGCCGGGACAGGAGAACCCATGACGACACCCGACACCACCTTGTCCGGCTCGGCACGTGACGCCGCGCGGACCTGGGAGGCGCTGTTCCGCACCCAGGTCACCCTCATGCGCCGGTTCCAGGCCGACTCCGTGTGGAGCGAGGTGTCCATGCGCGAGTACGACGTGCTGTTCACCCTGTCCCGGGCGGCGAGCTGCACGATGCGGCTGCGCGACCTCAACGAGAGCGTCCTCATGGCGCAGTCGTCGCTCTCCCGGCTCGTCGAACGGCTCGAGGACCGTGAGCTGGTGCTGCGCTCCGTCCCGGACGACGACGCCCGCGGCACCCTCGTCGCGCTGACCGAGACCGGACGCCGGGTGCAGCGAGCCGTCGGACGGCGGCACGTCCGGGCGATGGAGCAGTACGTCGGCGGCGCCCTGGACATCGAGGAGCAGGCGGAGCTGACGCGCCTGCTCGACAAGCTGCGCGGCGCACAGGTCGGCATCGCGGACTGGACACCGCAGGATTGATCGCGCCGGTTATCCTCGCCCCGTGACCTCGCCGACGACTGCCGAGCCCGCCGCCCAGCACGCCGTGACCCGCACCGACACGCCCGACGCGCCCCACGTCGTGGTCGTGCCCGACTCCTTCAAGGGCAGCCTCGGCGCCACCGACGTCGCCGCGGCGCTGCGAGCCGGCGTCCTCGCCGCCTGTCCCGGGGCCCGGGTGACGAGCCTGGCCATGGCCGACGGCGGGGAAGGCACCCTCGACGCCCTGCTCACCACGTGGTCGACCCCCGTCCGGCACGTCGAGACGGTCGATGCCGTGGGCCGCCCGCGGACCGCACGGTGCGCGGTCTCGCCCGACGGCCGCACCGGCGTCGTCGAGCTGGCCGAGGCGAGTGGCCTGCCGGCCGTCGGCGACGTCCCGCTCCAGCCGCTGCACGCCGGCACGCGCGGCACCGGCGAGCTCGCGGCGGCCGTGCTCGACGCCGGCGTCGAGGAGGTGCTGGTCTGCCTGGGAGGCTCCGCCTCGACGGACGGCGGCGCGGGCGTCCTGGCCGGCCTGGGTGCCCGGCTGCTCGACGCGGACGGCGACCCCGTCCCCGACGGCGGCGAGGGCCTGGCGCAGGTGGCCTCCCTCGACCTGTCGGGCCTGCACCCTCGCGCCCGTGCGGTGCGCTGGCGCCTGGCGGTCGACGTGACCAACCCGCTCGTCGGTGAGCTGGGGTCGGCCGCCGTGTTCGCCCCGCAGAAGGGCGCCGGCCCGGGCGACGTGGCCTTCCTCGACGCGGCGCTGGCCCGGTGGGCGGACCTCCTCGAGCGCGAGACCGGCGTCCGCGTCCACGAGCTGCCGGGAGCCGGTGCCGCCGGAGGTGTCCCCGCGGCGCTCGTGGCGCTGCTCGGCGCGGAGCTCGAGCCGGGGGCGTCGCTCGTCGCCGAGGCCGTCGGTCTGCCGGCGGCGCTCGAGGACGCCGCGCTGGTGATCACCGGGGAGGGGTCGTTCGACTCCCAGTCGGTGCGGGGCAAGGTGGCCGACGGCGTCGCGCGCCTCGCCGCGGCGTCCGCGGCCCGACCCCCGGTCGTGGTGGTGGCCGGCCAGGTGCTGCTCCCGGCCGAGCAGGCCCGTGCGGCGGGGATCGCCGCGGCGTTCTCGATCGCCCCCGGGCCGATCGGCCTCGACGACCTGATGTCACGGACGGCCGCGCGGCTCAGCGAGGTCGCGGCGTCGGTCACGAGCCTCACGCTCGCGCGGTAAGGGGCGGGCGGGCCCCCGGTCAGGGCGCGGAGTCGTCGTGCAGGACGACGCGGGACAGCTCGACGTCGCCGCCCGGCAGCACCCAGTAGTGCAGGCGCCGGGCCTGCGGCGCGCTCGCCTGGAGGGAGAGGCGCATCGCCTGGGCGCCGTCGGTCTCGCGCACCAGGTAGGGGCTGCCGCCGCCGTCGCCGCGCCGGAGCCGGTGCAGCTCGAACCCCGGCACGTCGGGCGCTCGCCCGGTGAGGACGAGGACGACGGCGCGGTGGACCCGGTCCTCCAGCCCGCGCCCGACGTCGGCGAGCGAGTCGCAGAACCGCGGCCCGACGGTGAAGGGTGGCAGGGGGTACCGGTCCTTCTCGTCCGCGCCGATGATCTCGGCCCAGACGCGCAGGACGTCGAACCGCAGCTGGGCCTCGGGGTCGGTGAACAGCCGCCGCACGGTGCCGGGCGCCGGGGTGCGCGCCCGGTCCTTGCGGGCGCTGCGGATCTTGGCCTTGTACCGCTCGACGTCGTCGTGCAGCCGGTCGAGGCGGTCGCGCTGCTCCCGCGCGAGGTCGCGCAGCCCGATCACCTCCAGCTCGAGAGCGTGGACGGTGGCGCGCAGCTCGGAGGCGTCCCGTTCGGCACGGTCCGCCCGGGAACGGTGCTCGTGGACGGACAGCTCGAGCTGGTTCACCAGGGCCTTCTTGGGCGGTCCGGGTGCCGCGGCGGTGCTTCCCGTCGGGGGATCGGCGGCTTCCGACGACGGCGTGCCGGCCTCGGTACGGCCGTCCGGCCCCGGTCGGGCACCGGGCGGCGGGACGGCGGGCCGACGCCCGGGGCCGGGGACCGGCCAGGGAGCGGGCGGCGGCCCCGGAGCCCGCGTGGCCTCGGGCGGCGTCCCGGCGGAGGCACCGGACGTCTCGTCGTCGTCGACGGGGGAGGGGGCGGGGAGCCAGGGTGGACCGCCGTCGAGCAGGCTGAGGGCCGCCAGGGTGGCGTCGGCATCGTCCACGTCGTCGAGCCGCAGGTCGGGCCGCCACGTGCCGCCCCCGGGCCCGGGGACGGGGTGCCCGGGGAGCATCCGCGCGGCGACGGCCTCGCCGACGGAGAAGAGGTCGCGCAGGTCGTCGTCGCCCCGGGTGGCCTGGTCGCGGGCGACCCGCACCGTCACCGCGGGCGTGAGGGCCAGCAGCACGGTGTCGGCCGTGACCTGGTGCACCTGTGCCGGGACGACGGCGCCGTCGGGGTAGCTGTCGTGGACGCGGGCGAGCTGTGCGGCGGAGTCCGGCAGCATGGCGCGCACGTCGAGGCGCCGCGAGCCGGCGTCGAGCGTGCCCCGGACCCGCATGCCCGGCGCCAGGAGCCGGTCGACGGGGACGATCGGCAGCGTCAGCTCCTGGGCGACCTGCGCGGTGGTGCCGTCGGGGGTCTGCACCAGCGCACGGGTGCCGACCACGCCGAGCACGGTGGCCGTCGTCGTCGCCGGCCGTGCGGCCGCGGTGGGGGTGCCGGTGAGGCCCGCGTCGGCCGCCGCCGTGAGGGCGTCCTGGACGAGCCGGTCGTGGACCCGGGTTCCCTCGGCGTCGTCGTAGGCGAACCACAGCGGCGAGCGTGACAGGTCGTGGACCCACTCCACGCCCACCGGGTAGACCCGTGACGCCCCGCCGTACACCTGGGTGCCCTGGGGCATGCCGTGGGAGAAGGCCCAGGAGGGTTCACCGGTGTGGATGACGACGACCTCGGCGAGGCCGTGCAGCTCGTCCAGCACCCGGGCGGGGTCGACGTAGGGGCTGCCGCGGTCCCGGGGGGTGGACACGACCACGACCGGCCAGCTCCGGTCGGGGTGGTGGAGGCGGGCGGCGAGCTCGTCCGCCTGCGCCGTCGTGCGGACGTGCGCCACAGCGGTGGGGACCCGCGCCGGAGCGGTGCGGTCGGGGCCGGAGGAGGTCGCGGTGCGGGTGCTGGCCACGACGCCTCCTCCGCTACGGTCCGGCCGGGCTCACGAGCCTACCCGCGGCCGTGACCTGCGGCCCGATGGCGATGCCGCGCGGCGGGAACCAGCGCCCCGGGCGACCGCCGGCCAGGAAGATGACGCCGTGTGCGTTCAATGTCACGTCCGTTCGTCCGTGCCCGGGGTCACCGCCGGGCCCGACCGGTGCGAGGATGAGGGTCATGCCGATGACCCCCCGGTCGGCCGATCCCGGCCCCTACGACGCCCTGCTGCTGTACTCCTTCGGTGGCCCGAACAAGCCGGAGGACGTCGTCCCGTTCCTCCGCAACGTGACGGCCGGCAAGGGGATCCCCGACGCGCGGCTCGAGGAGGTCGGCGAGCACTACTACGGGTTCGGCGGCAAGAGCCCCATCAACGAGCAGAACCTCGCGCTGAAGGCGGCGCTCGAGGCCGAGCTCGCCCGCCGCGGCATCGAGATCCCCGTCGTGTGGGGCAACCGCAACTGGGAGCCGTACACCGCGGACGCGGTCGACGAGCTCGAGCGGCTCGGGGCCGAGCGCGCCGTCGCGCTCGTGACCTCGGCGTACTCGTCGTACTCCGGATGCCGGCAGTACCGAGAGGACCTCGCCGTCACGCTGGAGCGGCGCGGCCAGCTCGACCACACCGGCTCTACGGGCGTGCAGTTCGACAAGATCCGCTCCTACTTCAACCACCCCGGGTTCGTGCAGGCGAACGTGGACGCGGTGCTGGACGCCTATGCCGCGCTGGAGGCCCAGGGCGGCGCCCCGGCCGAGGCGAAGCTCGTGTTCGTCACGCACTCCATCCCCGACACGATGGAGGCGGCGTCCCGGATCTCCGGCGCCACGTACGCCCAGCAGCACCTCGACGTCGCCGGCGTGATCGCCGGGCGCGTCGCGGAGCAGCGGGGCCACGCCGTCGAGTGGGAGCTGGCCTACTGCTCACGCTCCGGTCCGCCCACCCAGCCGTGGCTGGAGCCCGACGTCAACGACCTGCTGACCGAGCGTGCCGCCGAGGGCCTGCGCGACGTCGTGATGTCCCCCATCGGGTTCGTCTCCGACCACATGGAGGTCGCCTACGACCTCGACACCGAGGCGATGGCCACCGCGACCGAGCTGGGCATGAACGCCGTGCGCGCGGGGACGGTCGGCACCCGCGAGCCGTTCGTGGCCGGCCTGGTCGACCTCCTCCTCGAGCGCGCCGCGCTGGCCCGCGGGGAGGACGTCGAGGAGGCCACCGTGGGCGACCTGCCCGCCTTCCGCTCCGTCTGCGAGGTCGACTGCTGCCTGCGGCGCGACGGCGAACCGAGCGGTGTCCCGGCCCTGTGCTCGCGTGACGTCTCGCGCTGACCGGCCGTCCTGACGAACGAACCGAAGGAGAACAGCGTGAGCGACCAGCACATCCACGGCGACACCGGCGAGGCCGTCGACGCGCGGGCCATCAACGAGACCGTCCGCTACGCGATGATCTCGGTGTTCTCCGTCGCTGCGCCGCTGCCGGCCGACGGCGCGGTCCGCGAGGAGCTCGTCGCCGCGGCCGAGGATGCGCTGTGGGACGGCCGGCCCCGGGACGACCGTGACGCCGAGCGGGCCGACGGCGGCGTCGTCGTGCGCGGGGTGTACGACGTGGCGGGACTGCGTGCCGACGCCGACCTCATGGTCTGGGTGCACGGCCCCACCGTGGAGTCCGTGCAGGGCGCCTACCAGCGGTTGCGGGCCTCGGGCCTCGGGGCGCACCTCGTGCCCGAGTGGTCGGTCGTGGCGCTGCACCGCGCCGCCGAGTTCAACAAGGGGCACGTGCCGGCGTTCCTCGCGGGGGAGCAGCCGCGGGACTACCTGTGCGTGTACCCGTTCGTCCGCTCCTACGAGTGGTACCTGCTGCCCGACGACGAGCGCCGCACGATGCTGCGCGACCACGGCATCGCGGCCGCCGGGTACCAGGACGTGCGGGCGAACACGATGAGCACCTTCGCCCTGAGCGACTACGAGTGGCTGCTCGCGTTCGAGGCGGACGAGCTGCACCGGATCGTGGACCTCATGCGGGACCTGCGTGCCACCGAGGCGCGACGCCACGTGCGCGAGGAGGTGCCGTTCTACACCGGTCCGCGGGTGGAGCTGGGTGCCTGGGCGGACCGGCAGCCCCTCGCCTGACGCCTCGGCGTCGGGTCGTCGTGCGGGCCCGCCCAGATGCTCAGCAGGCTGATGTTCGCCATGCTGGAGCCATGAGCACCGAGAACGCCGCCATCACGTCCTCAGCCCCGCCCACCGCCGCCGACCGGGTGCGTCAGGTCGTCGTGCTGCTCGGGTCGCTCCTGGCGATCGCCGCAGCCGCCGTCGGATCCGGCGCGGCCGGCGGCCAGCCGGTCTCCGAGGCGGCCGGCGGGGCGCTCTCCGCCGAAGCCACCGTCGTCGCCCCCGGCTCGCCGGCCTTCTCCATCTGGTCGGTCATCTACGCCGGGCTCCTGCTGTTCGCGATCGTCCAGCTCCTCCCGGGCCGCGCCGCCGACCCGCGGATGCGCGCGCTCGGCTGGTGGGTGCTCGGGTCGATGCTGCTCAACGCCGTCTGGATCGGCGTCGTCCAGGCCGGCTGGCTGTGGGGCAGCGTGCTCGTCATCGTCGCGCTGCTCGCCGTGCTGTGCGTGATCCTCGTCCGGATCGTGCGGATCCCGGCGGGGCGGCCGCTCGACACCGTCGCCACCGACGTCACCATCGGGCTCTACCTGGGCTGGGTCAGCATCGCGACGATCGCCGACGTGGCCGCGACGCTCGCCGCCGACGAGGTCGGGGAGCTCGGCCTCGGCGAGAGCGTCTGGGGCGCCGTCCTCGCCGTCGCCGGCGCGCTCGTGGTCGTCGCGATCTCCGTCTTCGCCCGCTCGCGGCCCACCGTGACGATCCCCGTCGGGCTCGCCGCGGGATGGGGCCTCGCGTGGATCGCCGTCGCACGTACGCAGGGCCCGCTGACGGACGTCGTCGTCGCGGTGGCCGCCACGATCACCGCGGTCGCAGCCGTGGCGGCCCCGATCGTCGTCACGCTGGCCCGCCGGCCGCGCTAGCGTCAGCCGCCGTCGCCACGACCACGGTGCCGCCCGGTCCGTCGTCGTCCTCGTCGCGGACGACGTGCCCGACGAGCGCGGCCGCCGCGACGAGCGCGAGCGCACCGTCCACCTGGTCGGAGCCCACCTCGAACAGCAGCCGTCCGCCCGGCCGCAGCCAGCCGGGCGCCGCGGCGACCACGCGGCGCAGGACGTCGAGCCCGTCGGTGCCGCCGTCGAGCGCGGCGACCGGCTCGTGGTCGCGCGCCTCGGGCGGCATCCCGGGGATCGCCGCGGTGGGCACGTACGGGGCGTGGCACAGCAGCACGTCGACGCCTCCGCGCAGGTGGGCGGGGAGCGGGTCGAACAGGTCGCCCTGGTGCACGGTGCCCCCGAGCGGTGCGAGGTTGCGCCGGGCGTGGGCGACGGCGGCCGCGTCGACGTCGCTCGCGTGCAGCTCGACGGGCCGGCCGGGCCGGGTGCGCGGCCCCGGCCCGCCCTGCAGACCCAGCGCCACCGCGCCGCCGACGGCGCCGCAGCCGCAGCACAGGTCGACCACGACGTCGGCCGCGCGCGGCGTCCCCTGCAGCGCGGTGCGGACCATCAGCTCGGTGCGCCGGCGCGGGACGAACACACCCGGGCCGACGGACCACCGGTGCCCGGCGAGCTCCACCCAGCCCAGCAGGTGCTCGAGCGGCTCGCCGGCGACGCGCCGCGCGACGAGGACCGCCAGCTCGTCCGCCGCCGCCACCTCCGGTGCCGCCTCCGGTGCTGCCGCCGCTGCGGGCGCGGCTCCGGTGGTGCGGCCGACGTGCTCGAGCAGGAGCCGGGCCTCGTCCTCCGCGAAGACGCAGCCGGCCGCCCGCAGCCGGGCGACCAGCGCGTCCTCGTCGCGGCTCAGGGGTACAGCCCCCGCGTCTCGTGCGCCTCGGCCGTGCGCTGCACGCCGATGACCAGGGCGGCGTCCCGCAGCGAGATCCCGTCGCGGCGGGCGAGCGCCGAGACGTCGGCGTACGCCGACGACATGCGGCGCGCCAGCTTCTCGGCGATCTCCTGCTCCGACCACCAGTAGGTCTGGTTGGCCTGCACCCACTCGAAGTAGGAGACCACGACGCCGCCCGCGTTCGCGAGGACGTCCGGCACCACGATGACCCCGTTGTCCGCGAGGATCTGGTCACCCCGTGCGGTGGTCGGGCCGTTCGCGCCCTCGACGACCCAGCGGGCGCGCACCGCGGGAGCCGTGGACTCGTCGAGCACGCCCTCGAGCGCCGCCGGGACCAGCACGTCGACGTCCAGGGCCAGGAGCTCGGCGTTCGTGATCGGGTCGGCGTCGTCGAACCCCACGACCGACCCGGTGGCCTCCACGTGCTGCTGCAGGCGGGGCACGTCGAGGCCGTCGGCGGCCCGCACGCCGCCGTACTGGTCGCTGACCGCCACGACGCGCGCGCCACGGTCGGCGAAGATGGTCGCGGCGTGGCCGCCCACCTTGCCGAAGCCCTGGATCGCCACGGAGACCTCGCTCAGCGGGACGTCGGCCTCCTTCAGCGCGGCGGCCGTGACGTGCACGATGCCGGCGCTCGTGGCCGTGCCGCGGCCCAGGGAGCCGCCGACGGCGAGCGGCTTGCCCGTCACCACGGCCGGGATGGTGAACCCGCGGTTCACGGAGTAGGTGTCCATCACCCACGCCATCGTCTGGGCGTCGGTGCCCATGTCCGGCGCCATGATGTCGGTGTCCGGGCCGATCACGGGCATGATCTCGGAGGTGTAGCGGCGCGTCACCCGCTCGAGCTCGGCGGCGGAGTACTCCCGCGGATCGATGCCGATCCCGCCCTTCGCCCCGCCGTAGGGCAGGTCCACGATCCCGCACTTCCACGTCATCCACATGGCCAGCGCACGCACCTCGTCGATGTCCACCGACGGGTGGTAACGCAGCCCGCCCTTGCCAGGACCTCGGGAGACGTTGTGCTGCACCCGGAAGCCGTGGAACAGCACGGTCTCGCCGCTGTCGCGGCGCAGCGGCACCGCGACGTGCGTCTCGCGACGGGGGGTGGCGAGCATCTGGTGGAGGCCCTCGTCGTAGCCCAGGTGGGCGACGACCCTCGTCAGCTGGCTGTGCGCCGTCGCCAGGGGTGAGGCGTCCGCCGTCAGGGTCGGGGCGTCCGCCACCAGGGTCGTGGGGGTCGACGTCAGCGTCAACAGAACCTCCTGCAAGGCACGTGCCGGGCGCTCGGGCCCGGCCCGGCGGGTCGGTGCGACCCCGGTCGTGGGGAGCGCAGGCACACCGTATCCCCACCGGCGGGGGCGCGACGACGCCGCCTCCCCGCGCCTGGCGCCCGGACCGGCCGCCGGTCCTCACCCACGGCGCGCCCGACGACGGAACGAGGCCGGGGTCTCCCCGGTCAGCCGCGCGAACGCCCGGGTGAACGCCGCCTGGTCGTAGAAGCCCGTGGCGGCCGCGATCTCGGCGATGGGGGTGCCGCCGCCGGTCAGCAGGTCCGCCGCGCGGTCCACGCGGGTGCGCAGCACGAGCTGGCGGGGCGACAGCCCGAACACCTGCCGGACCCGCCGGTCCAGCACCGCCGGGGAGCAACCGGCCAGCGCCGCCAGGTCACGGACGGTCAGCGCGACCTCGGGGGAGCGGTCCAGGTGCTGCTCCACGGCGGCCCGCAGCCGCGCCATCGCGTCCATCGTGACGTCGTCGGCGTCGCGGGAGCGCAGGTCCCGCGAGACCGACACGATCCCGACGAGCCGCCCCGCGTCGTCGTGCACCGGGAGCTTGGAGGTCAGGTACCAGCCGGGGGTGCCACCGAGTCGCCGGATCAGCTCCAGCTCGCCCCGCAGGGGCCGGCCGCCGCGCAGGACCTCGGCGTCCTGGGCCTCGTAGCGCTCCGCCAGCTCGGGGACGAACAGGTCCCGCGCCCGCCGGCCGACCACCTGGCGGCGGGAGCGCTCGTTGGTGCGGTGCACGAACGTCCGGTTGACGAGCACGTACCGGCCGGAGACGTCCTTGGCGCAGAACATCACGTCGCTCAGCTCGTCCATCAGGGCGACCATGGTCCGTGCCATCGCGGCCAGGACGGCGTCCCCGGCGGGCCACGGTGGCCCGGGGCCGGTCGGTCCGTCGGACGGCGGTTCGGGGGGAGGCACGGTGACGGTCTACCCGGCCGGGGCCCGCACGGCAAGTTTGTCGCAGGAGCGCCGTGGCACGGCGGGATCCGTACAAGACGAGCAGCGGCCGTCAGGAGCATCCTGGGGGGATGAGCACCCACCTGAACGAGCGCGGCGCCACCACCCCGGGCGCCGAGCGGCCCGACCGCCTCGGGGCCGCCGCCCTGGTCGAGGACGCCGTGGCCCTCGCCCACTCGTGGATCGCGGCCGCCGAGGGCACCGGCGGCGGCGCCACCCGCGCCGACCGCCGCACCCGCGCCACCGCCGAGCGCCTGGGCGACCTGGTCGCCGACCCGGCCGGACTCGACCTGGCCGTCGGGTTCGTCGACGACGTCGCGCGGCCCCAGGACGTCCGGGTGGCCGCGAAGGCCCTGGCACGCCTCGGCCGGGACGCGGGCAGCGCAAGCTTCCTGTCCCCGGTCGACCGGACCCTGTTCCGGGTCGGGGCCGCCGTCGCCCCGGTGCTGCCCGCCGTCGTCGTCCCCGCCGCCCGCGTCCGGCTCCGCCAGCTCGTCGGACACCTCGTCGCCGACGCCGGACGCGGGCTCGGCAAGCACCTCGCCCGCACCCGTGACGAGGGCTACACACTCAACGTGAACCTGCTCGGCGAGGCCGTGCTCGGCGCCGACGAGGCGCAGGCCCGCCTGCAGCGCACCATCGACCTGGTCCGGCGGGACGACGTCGACTACGTCTCGGTCAAGGTCTCCTCCGTCGCGGCCCAGCTCGTCACCTGGGACCTCGACGGCTCGCGCGAGCGCGTGGTCGCCCAGCTGCTGCCCCTGTACCGCGCCGCCCGTGACCACGGGGTGTTCCTCAACCTCGACATGGAGGAGTACAAGGACCTCGCCCTCACCACCGCCGTCTTCCGCGATGTGCTCGACCGCGACGAGTTCCGCGACCTCGAGGCCGGGATCGTCCTGCAGGCCTACCTGCCCGACGCGATGGGTGCGCTCGACGAGCTGACCGCGTGGGCGCAGGGCCGGGTGGCGGCCGGCGGCGCGCGGATCAAGGTCCGGCTCGTCAAGGGTGCCAACCTCGCGATGGAGCACGTCGAGGCGGAGCTGCACGACTGGGCCGCCGCGCCCTACCCGACCAAGCCCGACGTGGACGCCAACTACGTGCGCATCCTCGACCGCCACCTCACGCCCGAGCGCACGGCGGCCGTGCGCCTCGGCGCCGCGTCCCACAACCTGTTCCACGTGGCGCTCGCCGTGCTGCTGGCCCGCGGCCGCGGCGTCAGCGAGGGCCTCGACGTCGAGATGCTGCAGGGCATGGCGCCGATCGAGGCCCGGCTGGTGCGGGCGGAGATCAGCAAGGGCTCGCCGGACGAGCACGGCGAGGTGGTCCTCTACACCCCCGTGGTCCGCGACGAGGACTTCGACGTGGCCATCTCCTACCTCGTGCGCCGCCTCGAGGAGAACGCCGCCGAGCAGAACTTCCTGCACGCCTCGTTCGCCCCGCCGTCGTCCGTGCCCGGGGTGGCCGGCACACCGATGGACCGGCAGGAGGTCGCGTTCCGCGCCTCCGTGACGCACGGCGTCGACTACACGGCCGACGACGTCGCACCGCGCCGCCGGTCGCGCTTCGACGCGGAGCCCGCGCCCGCCACGCACGGGCCGTTCCACAACGCGATCGACACCGACCCGGCCGTGGCGGCGCACCGGGAGTGGGCGCAGCGGATCGTCGGGCCGGACAGCGGGTTCGTCCCCGTCCAGGCCCCCGAGATCACGGACACCACGGTGATCGACGCCGCCGTCGCGCGCGCCGTCGAGGTCCGCGAGGCCTGGTCCGCGGTGCCCGCCGCCGGTCGTGCGCGCGTGCTGCGCGAGGCGGCGACCCGCCTCGAGGCCCGCCGCGGCGACCTGGTGGCCGCAGCCGTCCACGAGGCGGGCAAGACCGTCCCGGAGACGGACCCCGAGGTCACCGAGGCCATCGACTTCGCCAACTACTACGCCGCGGCCGCCGAGGCGCTCGACACCGTCGAGGGCGCGGACTTCGCGCCCGACGGCGTCACGCTCGTCACGCCGCCGTGGAACTTCCCCGTCGCGATCCCGATCGGCGGGGTGCTGGCGGCGCTCGCGGCCGGCTCGACGGTGCTCGCCAAGCCGGCACCGCCGACGCCGCGCTGCTACGAGCTCGCGGTCGAGTGCGTCCACGAGGCGCTGGAGGCCGTGGCGCCCGAGATCGGCCTCGCCCCCGACGTCGCCCGCGACGCCGTGCAGTACCTGCGGGTCCCCGACGGCGACGCCGGCAAGCATCTCGTCAACCACCCCGACGTGGCACGGGTGGTGCTGACCGGGTCCATCGAGACCGCCGAGCTGTTCGCGCGGTGGCGGCCCGAGCGTCCGGTGCTCGCCGAGACGTCCGGCAAGAACGCTCTGGTCGTGACGCCGTCGGCGGACCTCGACCTGGCGGTGGCCGACGTGGTGCGCAGCGCCTTCGGGCACGCCGGCCAGAAGTGCTCCGCGGCCTCCCTGGTCATCCTCGTGGGCTCCGTCGGTGACCCGTCGACGGTGACCGGAGAGCGGTTCCGCCGCCAGCTCGTCGACGCGGTGCGGTCCCTCGCCGTCGGGCTGCCCACGTCGCTGTCGACCGTGATGGGTCCGCTCACCGAGCCGGCCGCCGGCAAGCTCGAGCGGGCGCTCACCACCCTGGAGCCGGGCGAGACGTGGCTCGTGGCGCCGCGCCGGCTCGACGAGCAGGCGGCAGCCGCCGGGCTGGACCCCGACCGGCTGTGGACGCCCGGCCTGCGCGACGGCGTGACGCGCGGCTCGTTCTTCCACCTCACCGAGGTGTTCGGACCGGTGCTCGGCATCATGCGGGCCGCCACGCTGGACGAGGCCCTCGAGATCCAGAACCAGGTGTCGTTCGGCCTGACCGGCGGGATCCACTCGCTCGACTCCGACGAGATCGCCACCTGGCTCGACCGCGTCGAGGTCGGCAACGCCTACGTCAACCGGCACATCACCGGGGCGATCGTGCAGCGGCAGTCGTTCGGCGGCTGGAAGGCCTCCGTGGTGGGACCGGGCGCCAAGGCGGGCGGCCCCAACTACGTGGCCCAGCTCGGCGCCTGGCGCGACACGGCGGCCGCGGCCGGTGGTCCGCCCTCGCGCGGCAACGACCCGCAGGGCTGGCTCACCTGGGCCGAGGCCTCGGACGACGCCGCGTGGGAGCAGGAGTTCGGCGTCCCGCACGACAAGACCGGGCTGAGCGTGGAGGAGAACACCTTCCGCTACCGGCCGGTCGACCAGGTGACGGTGCGCGTCGGGGACGACGCGCTGCCGGCCGAGGTGCAGCGTGTCCTGGCCGGGGCTCGGCGTGCCGGGGTGCGCGCCGTCGTCGTCCCCGAGGCCGACGCCGGCTGGGGCGTGCCGCACGAGGAGCCGGTCTCCCACGCGCAGTTCGCCGCGGCCGTCGCGGACGGGCGCGTGACGGGGCGGATCCGGGTGATCGGGTCGGCCCCCGGGCTGCGCGAGGCGGCGGTGGGTCGGCTCGGCGAGGTGACCGTGCTGGACGGCCCCGTCCTGGCGTCCGGTCGCCGCGAGCTGCTGACGTTCCTGCGCGAGCAGGCCGTCAGCCGCACGAAGCACCGGTACGGCCACCTCCGCGACTGACCCCCACCCCCCCACGCTGTGGGTGCACGACACGCCGTCTGGCCCTGCGGGCCGACGGCGTGTCGTGCACCCACAGCGGTGGAGGGGGTTGCGTGCGACGATGTCGGCGTGACGGTGGCTTTCGTGCTCGGGGGCGGAGGGGTGCGCGGCGCCGTGCACGTCGGCATGCTCCAGGCCCTCTTCGAGGCCGGGGTGCGTCCCGACCTGCTCGTCGGCACGTCGATCGGGGCCATCAACGGGGCGGCCGTCGCCGCCGACCCGTCGCTGGCCGTCGTCGACAGGCTCCTCGAGGCCTGGGCGTCGCCCACCGCCGCGAGCGTCTACTCCGAGCCCTGGTACCGGCAGGTCGCGCACCTCGCCCGTTCCCGGACCCACGTGTTCGACCCGGCGAAGCTCCGCGCGCTCGTCGCCGAGACCGTGGGCGAGCACCGCACGTTCGAGGACCTCCAGGTGCCGCTCGCGGTCGCGGCGGCGAGCATCGAGCGGGCGGCGCAGCGCTGGTTCGACAGCGGACCGCTCGTCGACGCCATCGTCGCGTCCGCCTCCGTGCCCGGCGCGCTCCCGCCCGCCGAGATCGACGGTGAGAACTTCGTCGACGGCGGGTGGTCGACTCGATCCCGCTCGGGGAGGCGGTGCGGCGGGGTGCGTCCACGGTCTACGTGCTCCAGGTCGGGCGCATCGAGGAGCCGCTCACCGCGCCGACCACGCCCGCCGACGTCGCCCGCGTGACGTTCGAGATCTCCCGCCGGCACCGGTTCTTCCGCGAGCTGGACGACGTGCCCGACGGCGTCGTCGTCCACGTGCTGCCCTCCGGCGGTCCCGTGCCGGGCGACGAGAAGCTCACGTCGTTCCGGCGCCTCGACGCGACGCGTCGCCGCATCGACCAGTCGTACCGGGCGGCAGCCCGCTATCTCGCCGACAGCGCATGATGGCGCCCCCGCCCCGCTGGGTGCGCCGGCTCGTGGTCGCCCCGCTCGTGGTCGTGCTGGCCCTCGTCATGGTGCCGACCACGCTGATGCTCGCGCTCGTCGTGGGCGCCGCGCTGACGTGGGTGCTGCCGGGACGGCTGCGCACCCTGCGGCTGCTCTGGATGATCGCGTTCTACGTGGTGTGGGACGCCCTCGCGCTGCTGGCGATGCTGGGCCTGTGGATCGCGTCCGGCTGCGGGCTTCTCGCGGGCCGCCCCTGGTACCGGCGTGCGCACGTCCGCCTCGCCCGCGGCATGCTCGCGCTGTTCTTCTGGCAGGTGCGGTGGACGCTGCGCCTGCGCATCGTGGTCGACGCCGCACCCGGCGTCGAGATCCCCGACGCGCCCCTCGTCGTGGTCAGCCGCCACGCCGGCCCGGGGGACTCGTTCATCCTGATCGACCGGCTGCTCGGGCTCACCGGCCGGGCGCCGGCCGTCGTGCTCAAGGACACCCTGCAGTGGGACCCGGCGATCGACGTGCTGCTGCACCGGCTCCCGTCCGCCTTCGTCACGCCGTCGTCGCGCCGCCGGGAGGGTCAGGCCGGCGCGCGCGAGACCGTGGAGCGCATCGCGGCGGGGCTCACGAGCGACGAGGCGTTGGTGCTGTTCCCGGAGGGCGGCAACATCACCGCCCGACGTCGCACCGGGCGCATCGCGGCCCTGCGGGAGCGCGGGCACGAGGAGCTGGCACGACAGGCCGAGGCCATGGGCAACGTCATGGCGCCCCACGCCGGCGGCTTCCAGGCCGCGCTGGACGGTGCGCCGGACGCCGCGGTGCTGGTCGTGGCGCACACCGGCCTCGAGCGCCTCGTCACCGTGGGCGACATCTGGCGGGAGCTCCCGATGGACAAGTCCATCGTGCTCGGCGGGTGGCTCCACCCGGCGTCCGGCGTACCGCGGGACGACGTGGCGCGCGAGGCCTGGCTGTTCGAGCAGTGGCGGGTCGTCGACGCCTGGATCGGTGAGCGCACGCCGACCGTCTGACGTCCGTCCACCTCCGCAGCGGGCGGGTGCCTCGTTCCTCGGCCCACCCGCTGCTTCACCTCCGCCTCAGGCGGTGCTGTTGCCGCCTGAGGCTGCGGCTCCGCATCGGGCGGGTGCCTCGTTCCTCGGCCCCACCCGCTGCTTCACCTCCGCCTCAGGCGGAGTCACCCTCGACGAGGCGGGGGACGAAGATCCGGGGCTCCGGGTGCACGTCCTCGCCGGCCAGCATGTCGAGGAGCGTCGACGTCGCCGCCGCCACCATCTCCACGACCGGCTGCAGCACCGTGGTGAGCCGGGGAGTCGTGCGCTCGGCTCCCAGGGCGTCGAAGCCGACGACGGCGACGTCGTCCGGCACCTTCTTGCCGTGGTCGCGCAGCACCTGGAGGGCGCCCGAGGCCATCAGGTCGGAGGCGGCGAAGACGCCATCGATGTCGGGATGGTCGGCGAGCACACGTTCCATCGCCGCGGCACCACCCTCGACCGTGAAGTCGCCGTTCGCGACCGCGTCGGTCGGCAGGCCCGCCCGGCTCAGTGTCCGGCGCCAGCCCTCGTGGCGGTCGAGGGACGCCGTCATGTCCTGCGGACCGGTGATCGCCGCGATGCTGCGGCAGCCGCGGTCGACCAGCCGCTGGGTCGCGACGCGTGCCCCCGCCGCGTTGTCGACGTCGACGTAGTGCAGGCCTGCGCTGTCGAACGGACGGCCCACGAACACCCCGGGAAGGGTGCCCGAACGGAGCTCCGGCTCGAGGCGGTCGTCCTTGTGGTGCGACGCGATGATGACGCCGTCGACGTGACCGCTGTTGAGGTATCGCGCGATGTGTCCCGGCCGCTCGCCCGGGCGGGCGAGCAGCAGGACGAGCTGCAGGTCGGTGCCACCCAGACCCTCGCTGACGCCTCGCACCACGCCGGCGAGGAACGGGTCGGTGAGGATGCGGGCGTCCGGCTCCGGCACGACGAGCGCGATGGAGTCCGTCCGGCGGGTCACGAGCGATCGTGCCGCCCGGTTGGGCGCGTAGCCCAGCCGGAGGATGGCGGCGTCGACGGCCTGCTGGGCCTCGGGGGAGACGCGGTCGCCCCCGTTGATGGCGCGCGACGCCGTCGACCGGGACACCCCCGCGGCGCGCGCGACGTCGTCGAGCGTCGGAACGATGTGCTTCGTGACCACGATCGGAGACTACCTTTCGCTCAACCGCGGGCCGGGACGGCGTTGTCCCGGGCGACGTCCGCGTACCAGCGACCCGATGACTTCACGGTGCGCTCCTGCGTCTCGTAGTCCACCCGCGTGAGGCCGAACCGCTTGGCGTAGCCGAGGGCCCACTCGAAGTTGTCCATCAGCGACCAGGCGAAGTAGCCGCGGACGTCGGCGCCCGCGTCGATCGCGTCCTTCAGCGCGCGCAGGTGCGCGTCGAGGAAGGCGAGCCGGTCCTGGTCGTCCACGGTGCCGTCCTGCTCGACGACGTCCGGGTAGGCCGCGCCGTTCTCGGTGACGAAGAGCGCCGTGCCGCGCGGTCCGGTGTAGTCCTCCTGGATCCGGACGAGCAGGCGGGTGAGGCCCTCGGGCTGCACCTCCCAGCCCATGTCCGTGATCGGCAGGCCGCGGCTGCGCGGGTGGACGCCGTCGGGGACCGGGTTCGGCGAGCGCGTCTCCCACACGGGACCCGTGGCGTCGTGCTCGCGCGCTCCGTCGGGACCCGCGGTGCCGTCCGGCACGCCGGACGCCGTGGCGGACTCCGGGTCGGGCGTCGCCGCGACCGCGCCACCGTTGTAGTAGTTGACGCCCAGCACGTCGATCGGCGTGGAGATGATCTCCAGGTCGCCCGGCTCGATGAGCTCGGCGAGGCCCAGGTGCGCGACGTCGACCAGGATGTCCTGGGGGTAGGCGCCGCGCAGGACCGGGTCGAGGAAGATGCGGTTGAACATGCCGTCGTCGCGCCGCGCGGCGTCGACGTCCGCCGGGTTGTCCGGGTCGACCGGGTCGGAGACCGTGAAGTTGAGCGTGATGCCGAGCGAGGCCTGCGGGGCGCGCTCGCGCAGCGTCTCGACCGCGAGCCCGTGGCCGAGCATGAGGTGGTGCGCGGCAGCGAGCCCGAGCTCGGGCGACTTCTTGCCCGGCGCGTGGACGCCCGCCGTGTACCCGAGGAACGCCGAGCACCAGGGCTCGTTGAGCGTGGTCCACACGGGGACGCGGTCGCCGAGGGCGTCGCCCATGACGGCGGCGTAGTCGGCGAACCGGTAGGCGGTGTCCCGCGCGGGCCAGCCCCCCTGCTCCTCCAGCGCCTGCGGCAGGTCCCAGTGGTACAGCGTGAGCCACGGCATGATGTCGGCCTCGAGGAGCTCGTCGACCAGCCGGGAGTAGAAGTCGAGACCGCGAGGGTTGACCGTCCGGCCGTCCGGCACCACGCGCGCCCAGGACGTCGAGAAGCGGTAGGTGTCGAGGTGGAGGCTCTTCATGAGCTCCACGTCCTCGCGGTAGCGGTGGTAGTGGTCGCAGGCGACCATGCCGTCGTCGCCGTGGTGCACGGCGCCCGGGATCCGGCAGAAGACGTCCCAGATGGAGTCGAGGCGGCCGTCCTCCGCACCGGCGCCCTCGACCTGGTAGGCGGCGGTGGCCGCGCCCCAGAGGAATCCGGCGGGGAACTCGACGCGCCCGCTGCTGTTGGGCGTCGCCCGCACCAGCGGGGCCGACGGCGTGAACGGCGCGGCCGTCCCGGGTGCGGCGGCCCGGGCGCCCGTGCCCGGCATGCTCAGAGTCATCTCAGCTGTACTTCCCTGTCGGAGGAGCGGGCTGTCCGGACGCCCGGGGACGTCCGGACAGCCTGTGGTCGAAGTCTGCGTCTCAGCCCTTCACCGCGCCAGCCATGATCCCGGCCACGAGCTGACGTCCGACGAAGAAGAACAGCACCAGGAGGGGGAGCGTGACGAGGAAGATGCCACCCATCACCAGCGAGTAGTCGACGAAGTAGTTGGCCTGCAGGGAGCGCACGACCAGCGGCAGCGTCGGGTTCTCGTTGGTGAGGATGATGGACGGCCAGAAGTAGTTGGTCCACTGCTGCACGAACTGGAACAGGCCGAGCATCGCGGCGGCCGGGAGCGCGGCGGGCATCGCGACCGACCAGAAGGTGCGGATCATCGACGCGCCGTCCACGCGGGCCGCCTCGATGAGCTCGTACGGCAGGGCCTCGGAGAGGTACTGGGTCATCCAGAACACGCCGAACGCGGTGACCAGGCCGGGCAGGATGACGGCCTGCACCTTGCCGTACCAGCCGATCTCGCTCATGAGGATGTACAGCGGGATGATGCCGAGCTGCACCGGCACGGCCATGGTGGCGATGACGAAGACCAGCAGGGGGCCGCGGCCGCGGAAGTTCAGCTTGGCGAACGAGTACCCCGCCAGCGTCGAGAACAGCACGACCGACGCCGACGAGATCACGCCGATGAGGGTCGAGTTCCAGAGGGCCTTCCAGAAGTTGATGTTGGAGTCGGTGATGACCGTCTGGAACTGCGTGAACAGGCTGGCGTCCGGGAGCCACTGCGGGACCGCGTTCTGCGCGATGGACGTCGGGTCGGACGAGCCCAGCAGGAGCGTGTAGTACAGCGGGAAGATCGAGATCAGCAGGACGGCGCCCAGCAGGACGTAGGTGACCCGGCCGGCTCGGCGGGCGGACCCGCCGAGGGGCGCCTTGCCACGGGCGCGGCGCTTGGCGGCGGCGCGGGCGGCACGGGTGCCGGCGGTCTGCGCGGTGACGGCGACGGAGCTCATCGGACGTCCTCCCCGGGGGTCTGGTTCGACGAACCGTTGGACGGCTGCGTGGGCGGGATCGACGGCGGTGGTGGCGGCGAGCCGGGCGGGGGACCGGCGTTGGCGCCGGGCGGCGCCGACGGTGTCGGTGCACCGCTGCGGTTCGAGGCGGCCCTGGCCTCGGCGAGCAGCGCCTTGGTGTGACGGCGGCTCACCTTGGGGCCGCGGGCACCGCCGGTGGCGATCCGCTGCGTCATGATGAAGTTGGCCATGCCGACGATGACGATGATGATGAACAGCAGCCAGGCGACCGCTGCGGCACGACCGAAGCTCTTCTGGTTGCCCCACGCGACGTCGTAGAGGTAGACCACCGTGGTCATCCAGTCCCGGTTCGGTCCGCCGAGCCCCTGGGAGTCGTACATGCGGACCTCGTCGAAGATCTGCATGCCGCCGACGGTCGAGGTGATGACGACGAAGATGACGGTGGCGCGGATCTGGGGGACCGTCACGGAGAAGAACTGACGGATCCGTCCGGCGCCGTCGATGACCGCGGCCTCGTAGAGCTCGCGCGGCACGGCCTGCATGGCCGCGAGGAAGATCAGCGTGTTGTAGCCGGTCCAGCGGTAGTTGACCATCGTGGAGATGGCGAAGTGGCTGGCGAGACGGTCACCGTGCCAGGCGACGGGGTCGACGCCGACGAGACCGAGCAGCTCGTTGATGAACCCGTACTGGTCGGCGTAGAGACGCCCGAAGATCATGGAGATGGCGACCGGTGCCACGACGAACGGCACCAGCACGCCCATGCGCCAGAAGGTGGCCGCGCGCAGGTTCTGGTCGAGGATCGCGGCGATCGCGATCGCCATGATCACCTGCGGCACCGAGGAGAACAGGAAGATGGAGAAGGTGTTGCCGACCGACTTCCAGAACAGCGGCTGCTGCAGGACGGCGACGTAGTTGTCCATGCCGACGAAGTCGCCCTGCCCGCCCAGCAGGTTCCAGTCGTAGAGCGACACGATGGCCGTGTAGACGAGCGGGAACAGGCCCACCACGGCGAACAGCAGGAAGAACGGCGAGATGTACAGGTAGGGCGAGACCTTCACGTCCAGCCGGCCGAGCCGCTGGGAGAGGCCGACCCGTCGCGGCGGACGTTCCGGTTCGCCGCGCGCGTGCGCGGGCTTGCTGGGGGACAAGATGGCCATGAGCAGTTCCTGTACGTCTCTCCGTGGGGCGGGGCTGGGCACGTGTCGGGCCGGTCGCCGGGGATGGCGACCGGCCCGACACGGTGTCTCACAGGGTGGAGCGGGGCGGTGTGCGCCTCACATCCAGGTGGGTGAGGTCACTGGATGACGTTCGCGGCGTCCGTGACCGCCGTCTCCCACGAGGTCTCCGGGTCCTCGCCGTTGAGGTCGACGCGGTTGATCGCGTTCTGGACCTCGGCGTGGATCGCGAAGTAGTTCGCGCCCTTGAACGGCGCACCGTCGATGGCCTGGGCACGCGTGGAGAAGATCTCGCCGGCCGGGGCGCCGCTCATGAAGTCGTTCGTGAACGTCTGGACGGCCTCGGACTCCTGCGCCTCGATCTGCGACGGGAAGGTGCCCGCCTCCTCGAAGGCCTGGGTCTGGACCTCGGGCGAGGTCAGCCAGTCGGCGAGCTCCGTGGCGGCCTCGGTGTTGGCGCCGGAAGCCGGCACGGTGAGGAACGAGCCGCCCCAGTTGCCACCGCCACCGGGGAAGACGTCGGCGATGTCCCAGCCCTCGACGTTGCCCGCGTTCTGCTCGATCGGACCGGTCATCCAGGCCGGGCAGAGCATCGTGGCGAAGGCGTCGTTCTGGAAGCCGGCGGCCCAGTCGTCGCCCCACTGCTCGAGACCGGCGGACAGCTCGTCCTCGGCCGCGGCAGCGAGAACCTGGTCGTAGAGGCCCTTGACCTCGGTGTTGCTCGCCAGGTCCTTGGGCTCACCGGTGGCCGGGTCCTCGTAGGCCGCGTCGAGCTGGTTGACCATGCCCTGGAACGTCGCCTGGGCGGAGTCGAACCAGGCGTTGCCCGTCTCGTCGACGTACTCCTTGCCGGCGGCGAAGTAGGTGTCCCAGGTGGCGTCGTCGCCACCGATCCACTCGGCGACCTCTTCACGCTCGGAGGGCAGCCCCGCCGCCTCGAGGAGGTCGGAGCGGTAGCAGATGGCCTCGGGGCCGATGTCGGTGCCGTACCCGATGAGCTTGCCGTCCGGCGTGGTGGCCTGCTGGACCTTCCAGTCCACCCACCGGCCGTCGATCGTGGGGAGGTCGGCGAAGAGGTCGGGGTACTGCATGAGCTCCGGCAGCCAGTCGACCTCGATGGCCTCGATGTCGGCCAGGCCCTCGCCGCCGGCGGCGAGCTTGGTGGTCAGGTTCGTGCGGGCGTCACCCGACTCGGCGGCCGTGACGTGCTCGATGGTGACGTTGGGGTGCTCCTCGGAGTACTGGGCGAGGAGCTCGTCGGTGTAGCCGAAGTTGTTGAACGTGGCGACCGTGAGGGTGATCTCCTCGTCGGTCATCTCGCCGTCGTCGCCGTCGGTGGTGCCCGGCTCCTCGGTGTCGCCCGAGCAGGCGCCGAGGAGGAGTGCGAGGGACGCGATGCCGGCAGTGGCCGCTGCGACGCGACGGCTCCGGCGGGGGCGGGTGCTGCTGAGCACGGTGACTCCCTTGTCTGGTTCGAATCATGCGTAGGACGCTTCAGGAAGCGCCGACGCATCATGACGTGGTAGCGCTTCCACGACCGGGGATGATGCTTCCCTCGCCAGCGTGCTACGTCAAGTCCCCCGGAGTCATCGATGCCGGACGGTGATGTCGCGTTCGAGCGTCGTCGCAGGTCAGGGCCGTGGTGGGAGCGCTCCCGTGATCAAACCGTGATCACCCTCCGCGGCGTGCAGGGGGAGTGCAGGGGGCGTGCTCGCGCGCTGGCGGCCAGGCTCAGGAGCCTTCGAGCCACTCCCGGCCGGCGCGCTCCTCGGCCTCGAGGGTGCGCCGGACGGCACCCGCCGCGGCCTCCTCGACGGTCGCGGCGAAGAGGGGGAGGTTCGCCCGCACCTCGCCGTCGTAGACCTGGCGGGTGCTGCCGTCGGCCGTCGGCTCGAGCCGGAGCGAGCCGGTCATCCGGACCGGGGCGCCCGCGATCTCGACCGCGACGGTGCCCACGTGGCGCCCGTCGCGCACCGGCTCCCACGCCTCCGCCTGGCGCACCTCGAGGTGGTCGCCGACGAGCTGCCGGACCTGGGCCGGGATGAGGTCCGTCGGAAGGGTGCGCCGCAGGGACACCGTGAACCCGGAGGCCGGGTCCCCGCTCACGTCGACGTGGGAGGCCGCGCCGGCGTCCCGCCGTCGGCCACGCCACCGCACGAACTCCGCGTCGCTGAGCATGGCGGCCACGGCAGAGACGTCCGCCGGGTAGATCTGCTCCACGGTCAGGTGCACGCTGCCCACCCTACCGGCGTGCTCCCCACGGGGGAGTGCCCCGTACGCTGGTGGGCGTGTCCGCCATGAGTGATCTGATCGCCGAGCACGCCGAGCTGGCCGAGGGGGACCTCGAGTGGCTCCACCTGCTGGTCGGTGACTGGCAGATCGTCTCCGACCTCGCCTTCGCCGACCTCGTCCTGTGGCTGCCCACGGCCGACGGCCGGTTCGTCGCCGTCGCGCAGTGCCGCCCCAGCACCGGGGCCACCGTGCACTACGACGACGTCGTCGGCTCGTTCGCCCCCGAGGGCCAGCGCCCGCAGCTCGCCGCCGCGATGAGCGAGGGCCGTGCGCAGCGCTCCCGCGAGCCACGCTGGTTCGGCGCCTACGCGGTGCGCGAGGAGGCCGTGCCCGTGGTGCACGACGGGCGCGCGATCGCCGTGGTCGCCCGGCAGACCAACCTCGGTTCGGGGCGCACACCCAGCCGTCTGGAGCTCAACTACATCGAGTCCGCGGACGACCTGCTGGCCATGATCGGCCGCGGCGAGTACCCCTCGCCGAACGCGGCGACCGGGCCACGGCGCGGCGCCCCGCGCGTCGGCGACGGACTCATCAGGCTCAACTCCGAGGGTGAGGTCCTCTACGCCAGCCCCAACGCGCTGTCGTGCTTCCACCGGCTGGGCGTCATCGGTCCGCTGGTCGGCCAGTCCCTGGTCGAGGTGACCGCCGGGATCGCCGAGCAGCAGAGCACCGTCGACGAGTCGCTGCCACTGGTGGTCATGGGCCGGGCGCCGTGGCGCACGGACATCGAGGCGGGCCGGGCCGCGCTGTCGCTGCGTGCCCTGCCGCTCACCGACCGCGGCCAGCGCATCGGCGCGGTCCTGCTGTGCCGCGACGTCTCCGAGCTGCGCCGGCGCGAGCGCGAGCTGATGACCAAGGACGCGACGATCCGTGAGATCCACCACCGCGTCAAGAACAACCTGGCCACGGTGGCGGCGCTGCTGCGGCTGCAGGCCCGGCGCATGGAGGTCCCGGAGGCGCGGGCGGCGCTCGAGGAGGCGATGCGGCGCGTCGCCACCATCTCGCTGGTGCACGAGTCCCTGTCCCAGACGCTCGACGAGAGCGTCGAGCTCGACGACATGCTCAAGCGCGCGCTGCGTCTCGCGGCCGACGTCGCCTCGACACGCGCCCAGATCAGCACCCGTCAGAGCGGCTCGTTCGGGCTCGTGCCGGCCCAGGACGCCACCCCGCTCGCCCTGGTGCTCACGGAGCTGGTGACCAACGCCGTCGAGCACGGCTTCCCGGGCCAGGAGTCCGGCACGGTCTCGATCGACGTCGAGCGCGAGGACTCGTCGCTGCGCGTGGTCGTGGCGGACGACGGCGTCGGGATGCGGGACGGGATCGACGAGCTCGGTCGGGCGTCCCGCAGCGGGCTCGGGTCGCAGATCGTCAAGACGCTCGTCGTCAACGAGCTGCGCGGCACGATCGACTGGCTCCCGCGCGAGGGCGGCGGGACGCAGGTCGTCCTGCAGGTTCACCTGCGGGGCGACGCGCAGCGCTGAGCACACGCAGAAGGGCTCCCCCGCCCAGGAGCGGGGGAGCCCTTCTGCGTGTGCGCGGTGGCGTCAGCCGGCGCGGCGGGCGCGGGCGGTGCGACGCTTGAGGGCGCGGCGCTCGTCCTCGCTCATGCCGCCCCAGACGCCGGCGTCCTGCCCGGACTCCATGGCCCACTTGAGGCAGTTGTCGACGACGTCGCAGCGACGGCAGACAGCCTTGGCCTCTTCGATCTGCATGAGGGCCGGGCCGGTGTTGCCGATGGGGAAGAAGAGCTCGGGGTCCTCGTCGAGGCAGGCTGCCTTGTGGCGCCAGTCCATGTCATCTCCTCAATGGTCGTGGATCCGCTCCGGACGGCGCACGGCCAACTGGGCATGCCGCAAGGCAGCCGTCTCCGGTTCGGATCGTTCAGGGGGGGCGGAATCTCTGTCCAGAATCACACCTCGTGAAGGCCGGCACAAGGGGTTACGGCCAGATTTCTGTCCCGTGAACCCTGAGGGTTTCATCACACTGCACAAACTTTCCCGCGGGCCGTATCCTGGCGTGTCATGCCAGGTCCTGCCGCTCCTCCCCCCGAGACCGGTCCGCTCCCGCCGCCGGGCACCCGCCCCGGCGGTGCGCTGGTCGCGGTCCTCGTGGCCGTCGGGCTCGAGGCGGTGGCCATGGTCATCTTCGCGGGGGCCGTGGTCGTCGAGCTGGTGGGTGGCCGTTCCGGCAGCACCGGCGTCAGCGTCTTCGTGGTGCTGTTCTTCCTCGGTCTGGCCGCGCTCCTCGTCGGCAGCGGCCGCGCACTGTGGCGCGGACGACGCCGAGGGCGGTCCCCGGTCGCCGGCTGGCAGATCTTCCAGGGCATCCTCGGCGTCTCGCTGCTGACCAGCGGCTCACCGGCGGCGGTCGCGGGCGGCATCGCACTGCTGGTCCTCGCCGCTGGCACCCTCCTGGGCCTCATGACGCGCTCGGTGCTCGAGCACACCGCCGACTGACACCGACGGGCGGGGCGCTCAGGGCCCGGCGGCCTGCAGCGGGGCGGCGGTGCCCGCCGTCAGCAGCGCCCCGCGTCCAGGCCGCGCAGGTCCGGGGTCGGCGACGTCGGTGAGCGGCGTGCCGAAAACCTCGTCGGCCTCCCGACCACCCGGTGCGAGCACGACACCGGTGCGCAACGCCCGCAGCTCGGCCAACGGACCCCGGTGCGCCATCAGGGCGTTCTGCGTCGTGGCCGACGCCACGAGCACGAGCCCGCTCTCCTCGACCAGCGTGCCCAGGCGTTCGACCTCCACGGGGCAGGTCTGGGCGAGCGCGTCGAGGTCGTCGACGACGACGCAGGAAGTGCCACCACCGCTGTCGTCCGGAGAGGAGCCGTGGCCGGCCGAGGTCAGCTCCTCGACCAGCCGCCGGAACGCTGCCGGGGAGGGCGGCGACGCCCGGTGCCCGCCGGCCTCGGTACGCAGCACGGCGTCCCGTGAGACGACGGCGGCGAGCCGGCCCTCCGCCGCGAGCCGGCGGACGACGGTCCGCAGCACCGTGGACCGGCCCGCGCCGCGGGGACCCACGACGAGCGCCCCGCCGCTGACGTCCAGCGCGACCGGTCCCGCGGCGTCGCCCCCCACTCCGACCAGGACGTTCCCGTCGCCCGGCGGGCCCGCCGGGGGCCCGCCCGGATCGGCGGCGGCCCGCCCGAGGTCGTCCCACGTCAGCCGTGCCGGCAGCGCCCGGACCCGGGCCGGCGGCTGGCGCGACGGTGCGCCGGGGTGCTCGTGGTCGAGGACTTCCGGTCCGCCCGCACGCGGCGCGAGCACCTGGCAGAGCAGGGGCTCGCCCGCCGGGAGCCAGGCCGCGCGCCCCGCCGGCCCGCCGCTGCCGGCCAGCGCCCCCGGCGCTCCCAGCATCACGTCCGAGTGCTGGTCGGCGCCGAGCAGCACCAGTCGCGGGCCGACGCGTGCCGCGACGCCACCGACCGAGGCCGTGTCGGCCGTGAGGGCGAAGGCCGCGTGCCCGGCGGCGAGCGCGCCGACCAGCGGGTCCCAGGCACCCGGCCCCGCGAGCGCCGCGCGGAGCTCCTCCACGCCGTCCACGACGACGAGGGTGCGGGCCGCGCCGCCGTCCAGGGCCGGCGGTCGGTCCAGCAGCCGGAGGAGCCGGCGTGCGCGGCGTGGGTCGTCGGGTCCGGTGACGGTCCCGAGGCCCGGATGGTGCGCCAGGGCCGCGAAGGCCCGCCCCGACGCCGGGGGGACGAGCGCGTGGACGTGCCAGCCGCGGGTCAGCGCGGCGGTGGCGAGGGACAGCAGGGCCGTGGTGCGGCCGGACCTGGTGGGTCCCAGGACAGCGAGGTGCCCGGCCGTGGGCCGCCAGTGCACGACGAGGCGCCGCTGGGCGTCCGGGTCGTCCGCGAGCGCCAGCGGGAGCGCCTCGGGGGACTCGTCCACCGCCGGCGCGCCGTCCAGGTCTGCCTCGGCGACGCGGGTCGGCAGCGCAGGCAGCCAGGGCGGGGGACCGGGGCGGTGGCCCAGCCGTGCGGCGGCCCGGCGGGCGACCTCCACGGCGGTGTCCACGGGATCCTCGCGACGGTTGGTCGGCCGCTCGTCACCGGTCCGGTCGCGCGGTCCCGGCGCGGCGGCGGACACCGCGCCGTCGTGCGCACCGACGTCCGGGGCGGGCCGCCGCCAGGTGGGCGCCCGACGGACGGCCGGGCCGTCGTCGTCGGGCGACGTCCCCGCGTGCGCGCACTGGAGCGCGACGGGCGTGCCGGCGCCGATGCGGAGCACCGCGCGCCCCGGTGCGCCGACGGGGATGCGGGCCGCCGCCGCATGGTCCACGACGTCGTGCGAGTCTGCCGCGTCCACGACCCGCAGCGCGATCCTGGCCGAGACGTTCGCGCGGACGTCGGTGCTGACTGCCCCGGAGGGACGCTGCGTCGCGAGCACGAGGTGGACCCCCAAGGACCGTCCCTGGGCGGCGATCCGCAGCAGCCCGGGCAGGAAGTCCGGCAGGTCGTCGGCGAGCGCGCGGAACTCGTCGATGACCACCACGAGGCGGGGCAGCGTGCCGGGCGGCGCGTCGTCGAGCGAGGCTGCCCGGCATCCTGCCAGGACGCGCTCCCGGCGGTGCAGCTCCGCACGCAGCCCCGCGAGAGCCCGGCCGGCGAGCCCCGGCTCCAGGTCGGTCACCTGACCGACGACGTGGGGCAGGTCGGCGCAGCGACCGAACGAGGCCCCGCCCTTGAAGTCCACCAGCGCCAGTGCGAGGTCGGCAGGGGACCGGCTCAGCGCCAGCCCGAGCACGAGCGACTGCAGCAGCTCGGACTTGCCGGCGCCCGTGGTCCCGGCGACCAGCAGGTGCGGCCCGTCGGCGACCAGGTCCAGCGTGACCGTGGTGCCGGAGCCGTCGACACCGAGCGGCACCCGCCACCCGGTGGCCGCGGCCCAGCGCCGAGCGGGGTCGAGGCCGTCCAGCAGGCCGGCGAGCGGCACGACGTCGGGCAGGCCGGGGTCGGTCACGTCCGCACCGCCGGGCTCCGGCGGCGGGAGCAGTGCCGGTGCCGCGGTCGTCGCCGTGTCGAGGTCGGCCGGCGAGCGCCGCAGGCCACGCAGCCCGGCCAGGCGGCGGGCGGTGCGTTCGGCGCAGGCGGACGTGACCCCGACGCCGGGGCCGGTGGTGTCGGTGCCGTCGAGAGCCGTCCGGTGGGCCCGGCCGTCCGCCCCGACCCGCAGCGACGCCCGGCACCAGGACGGGGCGGGCACCTCCCGGCCGTCGGGTCCGTGCGGCAGGCACAGCACGACGAGGTCGCCCCGTCGGGCCGCCTCGTCCGCGGCACGGTGGGCCGCGTGGTCCGGGGTGTCGACCACCAGCACCCGGGCCTCACCGGCCGGATCCCCACCCGCGCGGGGACCGTCGGCGTCCGCGAGCCATCGGCACCACGCCCAGGCCTCGTGCCCCTGCCCGGTCACCTGCACCGTGGCCCCGGCCGCGGCGAGATCGACGACGACGGCGCGGGCGGCCGCGCGGTCGGCGCCGACCTCGCCGCGCACCACGAGAGCGCCGTCCGGCAGCAGGTCGGCGGGGGTGCGGCCGGCTCGCGCAGGATCCCGGTGATCGGCGTCGCGGGCCCGTGCGGCGAGAGCGTCGAGCGCGCGGCGCCAGGCGACGTCCGACGCCTGGTGCACGGCGGCGACCCGGGCGGCGGTGCGGCCCGGGGCCGTGCCGACCGGAGACGCCCCGGGCGCCGTGGGCTGGTCCTGTGCGCGTCGACGGCGGACGGCGGCCACCACCTGCGGGACGAGTGCGACCACAGCGACCAGCGAGAACAGCGCGTACAGCGGCTGCCGGAGCATCACCGCCAGCGTGATCGAGCCGAGGACGGGGACCAGCCCGGTGAGGAGCATCGCCGGGTTGAGCGGCAGGGCGGTGGAGCGCTCCGGTGGCGCGGGGGCGAGCCAGGCGGTGACGTCGCCGGAACGGAGCAGCTCGTACCGGGTGCTGGCCACCTCGAGGAGCACGCCGGCCCGCCAGCGACGCCGCGTGGGTCCCAGCCGACGACGGCGCTCGCGGCCGGCGTCCGTGCGCACCAGCGCGCTGTGCGGCGGACCCGTGGGCAGGCGCCGCAGGGCACGGCGGTCAGGGTGCACCCGCACGCGGTCGCGGGAGTCGACGCGCAGGGTCACCCGCCTCCCACCGCGGCCGAGGGTGACGGGAGACCCGGGTGCCAGGGGTATCGTCTCGCCGGCGTCCGTACCGGTGGTGGGCGTGACGAGCCAGGGACTGCGCAGCGCGGCGACGTCCGGGGACGGCGGGGCCGACGATCCCGGACCGGTGACGCGGAGGGTCGCCCCGGGCAGCAGGGGACGGTGCCCGACGACGGCGTCGTCGCCGACGGGGGTGGTGTCGGCGGTCAGCGGCGCGTGCCCCAGCTCGGGGCGGCGGACCAGCCGGGCCAGCGGGACGCGGAGGTCGCCGAGCCGGGCGCCGTCGGGCAGCTCGACGTCCTCGCCGGGGTGCAGCGTGAGGCGGACGGACATGGCACCAGCGTGCCGCCTTCGGGCACACGACCGCCCGCGTCGTCCACAGGGTGTGGACGACGCAGGCGGCCGGGTTCGGCGCGGAGCCGGGTCAGTCCGCGGCGAGCGCCTCCACGGGGGAGGCCTTGAGCGCCGTGCGCGCCGGGGCCACCGAGGCGACCAGGCCGGCCGCCAGGGCGACCACCAGCACCAGCGTCACGTCGAGCCAGGGGACCGTGAGGGTGACGTCACCCATGATCCCCAGCGCAGCCGCTGATCCGCCCCACCCGTACACCAGCCCCAGCACGATGCCGAGCACCGCGCCGACACCCGCGATGAGCAGGCCCTCGATCGCCAGCATCCCGCGCAGCTGGGACTTCGACAGGCCGATCGCGCGCAGCGTCGCGGACTCCTTGCGCCGCTCGATCACGGAGAGCGACAGGGTGTTCGCCACGCCGATCAGCGCGATGACCACGGCCACGGCCAGCAGGCCGAGGACGATCGCCAGCACCGTGTCGATCACCTCGTCGTACATGGCGCGCTGCACCGCGATCCCCGTGACCTGGGCCGACTCGCCGGAGTCCGAGACGACGTCCTGGATGGTCGCGACGGTGCCGGCGGCGTCCGCCGAGTCCGCGAGGGCCACGTACATGTCGGTGACCACCGTGCCTGCCTGCACCTGGGGCAGGTCGTCGGCAGCGAGGTAGTTGACGTAGGGCTCCACCTCGTTCACCGCGACGCTGAACGTCGCGGTGCCGTCGGCACCGGTGAGCGTCAGCCGGTCGCCGTCGGCGAGCTCCAGCGACTCGGCGTTGGTATAGCCCAGCAGGGCGGTGCCGGGCGCCAGGCCGTCGATGTGGTCGGGCGCGTTCAGCACCTCCCGGGCGGCGCCCGGGTCGAGCGCCGTGAAGTCCACCGACACGGGCTCGCCGTCTGGGTCGACGATGTCCGGCACGCCCAGCGACACGTCGGTCAGGTCGGTGATCGCCGCGACGTCGGCCACGCTCGAGACGTCGGCACGCAGGCCGTCCGACAGGGCCGTCCGGGCGCCCTCCTCGTCGTAGGTCGAGCTGGACACCTCGACGTCCACCGGGAACTGCTCGTCGAGCGCCGACGTCAGCGAGGTCCGGGCGCTGGCCGCGCCGGTCGACATCATCGCCACGAGGGTCACACCGATGAGCAGGGCGGTGCTCGTCGTCGCCGTGCGCCGCGGGTTGCGCAACGTGTTGGCGCTGGCGAGCCGCGCCGTCGGGCCCGAGGCCCCGACCAGCCGGCCGGCGAGCGCCGCGACCTTCGGCAGCCAGAAGACGGCACCGACCGCCACACCGACGAACGACAGCGCACCGCCGGCGATCCCGGCCAGGACACCGAACGTGGGCTCCTGCGCCACCGTGCCGAGTGCCGCGCCCAGGCCGAGCAGCGCGAAGCCGAGCACGGCGGTCAGCATCGACAGCACGAGGCGCACGCGGCCCGCCCGGCGCGAGGCGGAGGGCGCGTCGGCGGGACGCAGCGCCGCCAGCGGAGCGACGCGCGTCGCGACCCGGGCGGGGACGAGCGCCGCACCCACGGTGACGAGCGTGCCGACGAGCACCGGGATCACCACGACCTGCCAGGTCAGCGTGATGCTGTCGGGCAGCGGCACCGGGAGGTCCATCGCGCCGGCGACCCAGAGGGCACCCTGCCCGAGCGCCGTGCCGAGCAGCACCCCGGCCACCGACGCGACGGCACCCAGGATCGCGGCCTCGGTGAGCACGCCGCGGCCCACCTGCGCCTTGTTCGCCCCGACGCACCGCAGCAGAGCCAGGGTGCGGGCACGCTGGGCGACCAGCACCTGGAAGGTGTTGGCGATGACCAGACCGGCCACGACGAGGGCGATCGCGGCGAAGGTCAGCACAAAGATGAGGAACACCAGGTCCTGGCCGCCGGTCAGGCTCGCTGCCACGGTGGCGGCCCGTTCGTCGGTCGGCACCACCCAGCGGGCGTCTTCGGGGTCGGTCGTGCCACCCACCGCGGTGGCCAGCGCCGCCTGGACGGCGGCGACGTCGGCTCCGGGCGAGACGGCGACCGCGACCTCCTCGGCTCCCACCTCGCCACCGTTCTCCTCGGCGCGCCAGGTCGCGAAGGTGTCGGCGTCGACGACGGCGGCACCACCCGTCTGCGAGTACGCGCCGTAGGGGTCGTCGAGGATCCCGACGACGACCGGTCGGACGGTCACCTGCTCCCAGCTGCCGTCCTCGGCGGGCACGCTGCGGTTCAGGTTGATGCGCTCGCCGGTCTCGACGCCGAGGCGTTCGGCGACGTCCTGCGGGAGCGCGATCTCGTCGTCCTGCGTCGGCATCGACCCGACCGTCGCGACCATCGGCATGAGCCGGTCGTCGGCGGTGGGGATGATGGTCTGGAAGACGGACCGCGCCCCGGCGGACAGCTCGGCGTAGGAGGCGCTCATCGGGGCCACGGAGTCCACGCCGTCGACCTCGCCGAGGGCGGCGACGTCCGTGACCGGGTCCTCGATCGTGGCGCCGACCACCAGGTCGGCGTCGGCGTACCGGGCGGCGATCGAGTCGTAGGTCGTGCGGGTGACGACGTCGCCCGCCAGCAGCGTCGCGGCGACGAACGCGGTGCCGATGACGATGGCGATGCCGGCGGCCGCGAGCCGGCCGGAGCTGCGGCGCATCTGGGCCAGGGTGATCCGCAGCATCAGGCACCCGCCTGCGCGGCGTCGTCGGCCACGGGGCCCTCGAGCGACCGCAGGGCGTCGAGGCCGGCGAGGACGGCCTCGGGCGTGGGGTCGGTGATCTCGCCGGCGATGCGACCGTCGGCGATGAGGACGACGCGGTCGGCGTAGGCGGCGGCGGCCGGGTCGTGCGTCACCATGATGATGGTGCGGCCCAGCTCGCGCACGGAGCGGCGCAGGAAGCTGAGCACCTCGGCGCCGGAGCGGGAGTCCAGGTTGCCGGTCGGCTCGTCGGCGAAGACGACCTCCGGCTGGGCGATGAGCGCGCGGGCGATGGCGACGCGCTGCTGCTGACCGCCCGAGAGCTCGCTCGGACGGTGCTCGAGCCGCTGATCGAGGCCGAGGGTGCGCACCAGCGTGTCGAACCACTCGCGGTCTGCCTTTGCTCCGGCGAGCTCGAGCGGCAGCGTGATGTTGTCACGCGCCGTGAACATCGGCAGCAGGTTGAACTGCTGGAACACGAAGCCCACCCGGTCCCGGCGCAGGCGGGTGAGCGCCTTGTCGCCGAGGCCGGTGATCTCTGTGCTGCCCAAGAACGCCTGCCCGGCCGTCGCGCTGTCGAGGCCGGCCAGCAGGTGCATCAGCGTGGACTTGCCGGACCCGGAGGGCCCCATGATGGCGGTGAACCGTCCCTCGGCGAAGTCGACGTCGACGCCGTCGAGGGCGCGCACCTGCGCCTCGCCGGAGCCGTAGGTCTTGGTCAGCCCGCGCGCCCGGACGGCGAGCCGGCCGGTGTCGGGGGTGTCGGTGTCTGTGACGGGGACGAACACGGTGGTGTCCACGAGGTGTCTCCACGGGTCTTGCTCCGGCGGCTCCCGGACGGGAGCTCGATGACACCACCGACGCTACGGAGCGGACGGCGGGCCGTCGTCGGTCCCCGGGCTGGTCGTGGCGGCGTCCAGGTCATACCCAGGTATGACACCGACCCTGAGAGCTCCCTGAGGGGGGACCCCGAGACCTGTCAGGACGCCGCGCCGGTTGACGACGTCGTGGGTCTGACAGCTCCGGGTTCGCTTGAGCTGTCAGAACGTGCCGCGGGTGTTCCGGGTCGTGGGTCTGACAGCTCGCGGGGGGAAGAGCACCCCCAGGGGCCCGACGCCGGCGCTCGTCCACAGCGGTCGGCCGACGCCACGCCGGGCCCACCGAGATGGGGCACCGTGCGGCGGCATGACAGGAACCACGAGCGTGTACACGGCCGTACCGGGCCTGATGGACCTGCTCCGGCGCCAGCACATGGTGCTGAGTCGTGCACAGCTCTCCCGGCTTGGCGTGCGGCACGACCACGTGGCGTGCCATCTGCGCGCCCTGCGCTGGCGGGCTCTCAGCGGCACCGTCGTGGTGGCGCACCGGGGACCGCTCACCCGACCCGCGCGCAGATGGGCGGCGGTCCTTGGGGCGCCCACCACCAGCGTGCTCGGGGCGTGGACGGCCCTGGAGCTGCACCGCCTGCAGGGCTGGCACCGTGAACCCGTCCATCTGGTCGTGGACCGGGGATCGGCCCCTGACCGTTACCGCTGGCTCGTCGTCCACGAGTCGCGTCGGTTGTGCGACGAGCACGTCACCACGCGGGAGGGGCTGCCCGTGCACACGGTCGCCCGTGCCGCCGTCGACGCGGCGGCATGGCAGCGGTCGTGGCGGACCGCCGTGGGGCTGATGGCCGCCGTCGTGCAGCAGCGGCTCGCGTCGACGGACGACCAGTTCGGGATGCTCGACGCCGTCGGTCAGGTCCGGATCCGGCTCCCGGCGATGGCGGCACGTCACGAGCCGGGACGTGTGGTGGCGATCGCCCGCCGTCACCTCGGCTGGTAGTCCTCGGACCTGTCAGAACGTGGTCGCGGTATGCGCGCGCCGGAGTCTGACAGGTCGGCGGACTCAGGGTCGGGTCGAGGTCTCCTGCTCGACCCGCGGGTCGTCGCGTCGCGGCCGGTACCTGGTCAGCACGAACACCGCACCGGCCAGGAGCGCACCAGCGACGACCACGGCCCACACGGAGGCGGGTGCGCCGATCAGGTCTTCGAGCAGGAGGCGGCTGCGTGAGGTGGGGTCTGCCAGCACGACGGCGACGAATGCCGCGACGACGGCCACCACCGTCCCCGTCGCCACGCGTTCCCAGCGCGAGTCCAAGGAGGCGTTGCCCATCAGCCGCCGACCCGCGCGGACGATGTGACGTGCGCGCAGGACCCGCAGCGCCCCGACGGCGCGCACCAGGCGCAGAAGCTGCGTGGGCCCGACGGCGAGCACCACGGAGACCACGATCGCGGCCGTCACGATCACCAGCCACCTGTTCCTGCGCACCCACCGGCGCTTGTCGTCCGAGACGACGAACAGCACGACCGTCTCGCCCAGGAGCACCGCGCCGGTCAGGAGGCTGACGGCGGTGCCGACCGTCGCGTACGGCTCTGCCAGGAGCGTGAGCCACACGGCGGGGACCGACGCCAGCGCCGCGACGAGCACGGGGACGGCGAGCCGTCGCTGCCACCGGTCCTCGGCCGCGTCCTGCGTGGTCCCGGGGGAGGTGGAGGCGTCGGGGAGCACCGCCCCAGGGTAGTGGGACCGTCACCAGGGTGGAGTCGAACCCGGAGCCTAGGAACCGGGTCGCACCAGCCCGGTCTCGTAGGCGGTGACCACGGCCTGCACGCGGTCGCGGGCGTCGAGCTTGGCCAGGACCCGGCCCACGTGCGTCTTGACCGTGGCCTCGGCCACGAACAGCTCGGCGGCGATCTCGGTGTTGGACCGTCCGCGCGCCATGAGGACGAGCACCTCGCGCTCGCGCTCGGTGAGCTCGCCGAGCGCCTGGTGCGCCGGACCGTCCGTCGTCGTCGGCAGGGCGGTGACGAGGTGCTCCAGCAGCCGGCGCGTGGACGACGGCGCGATGACGGCGTCGCCGCGGTGCACCGTGCGGATCGCGGCGAGCATCTCCTCGGGCGGGGCGTCCTTGAGCAGGAACCCGGAGGCCCCGGCCCGGATCGCCTCGAGGACGTACTCGTCGAGGTCGAAGGTCGTCAGCACGACGACGCGTGGTGCGTCCGGTCGTGCGGTCAGCCGCCCGGTCGCCGTGAGGCCGTCCATGGTGGGCATGCGCACGTCCATGAGGACGACGTCGACGGGGTGGTCGGCGAGGAGGCGCAGGGCCTGCGCGCCGTCGGAGGCCTCGACCGCCACGGTGAGGTCGGGCTGGGAGTCGATGACCATCCGGAAGCCGGCGCGCACGAGCTGCTGGTCGTCGACGAGCGCGACCTTCACGACGTCGCTCATGCGGGCTCCTTGTCGTCAGGGGTGCCGAGACGTTCCGGCGGTGCGGGGGACGCGGCCGGTCCCGCGGACGCGGAGGTCGTCGGCGGTGTCGCGGCGGGCACGGGCATCGTGAACCGTACCCGCCAGCCGCCGCCGGGGCGCGGGCCGGCCGTCACCGAGCCGCCGAACATCGCGGCGCGCTCGCGCATGCCGAGCAGCCCGTACCCGGCCTCGCCGTCACCGGCCGCCGCGCCCCGACCGTCGTCGGAGACCTCGACCGTGACGGACTCGGCCTCCCAGCGCAGCACCACGGTGACGCGCGGGTCGGGTCCCGCGTGCTTGCGCACGTTGCTCAGCGCCTCCTGCGTGACGCGGTGCAACGTCAGTCCCGCTCCGGGCGGCAGGCGTCGCGCGACACCGACGCGCACGAGCGAGACGCGCGTGCCGGCGTCGCGCGCCTGCGCCACGAGGGTCGTCAGGTCGGCGTCGTCGGGTTGCGGGGCGAGGGGCGCGGTGCCCGACGACGTCCCCCGCCCGGGCAGCACCGGGGCGGCGGAGGCGTCGCCCGCCCGGGCCGCGCCGTCGCCGGTGGCGCTGCCGTCCGCGCGCCGTGCCTGCCCGGGCGCCGTGGGGCGCGTGCCGTGGCCGGCCGTGACCCCGCCGCCTTCCTGCCAGGCGGCCGAGGGGCCGGACGCGCCGTCGTCCTCCCGCAGGACCCCGAGCAGCCGGCGCATGTCGGCGAGCGCCGCCCGGCCGGTCTCGGAGATGACGCCGAGGGAACGCACGGCGGCCCCGGGGTCGTTGGCCGCGGCGTACCGGCCGCCGTCGGCCTGGGCCACGATGATCGACAGGGAGTGCGCCACGATGTCGTGCATCTCCCGCGCGATGCGTGCGCGCTCCGCGGCGGTGGCGATCTGGGTCTGCTGGTCGCGCTCGAGCTCGAGACGCTCGGCACGGTCGCGCAACGCGTCGAGGGTGACGCGGCGTTGGCGGCGCACGAGCGCGAGCGCCCAGACGGCGAGGCCGATCACGGCGCAGAACATGCTGACGCCGACGAGCTGGGAGAGGAGCGCCGTGCTCTGCGCCTGCAGCGCCACGACCGGACCGATGAGGAACGACCCCACGATCGTCGAGATGATCGCCGTGACGTGCGCCCAGCCCGGGCCGTACACGGTGACGGCCCACAGCGCGGCGAGGACGGCGATGTCCCCGGGGAGCAGCAGGGGATGCCCGGTGAGCAGGTGCGCGAGGGCCACGGCGTAGACGGCGACCGCCGACGCCACCGGATGGGTGCGCCGCCAGGCCAGCGGGGCGATGGTGGCCAGGGACCACAGGGTCACGGGGACGGTCCGGGTGCCGGAGCCGTCCCATGCCGCGGCCGTGCCGGCGACGAAGAGCGCGAAGAACGCCGTGCCGGTGGCGTCCACGATGAAGCGGTGGCGCTCGAACCACGTGCTCACGCGTGCTGACCAGCCCATGCTCGCCACCCTAGGCAGGTCGAGGGCTCCTGCGCGTCAGCCCGTGGTGGGACTCGCCGGCCGGTCGACATGCCACCTCAGGATGATCGGACGGCCGTGTCGCGACGTGCCGGGACCAGGCATATTGCCGCTAGCATGAGGGAATGACCCACGTACTGCTGGCCGAGGACGACCCGGCGATTGCCGAGCCTTTGGCGCGGGCTCTCACGCGTGAGGGTTACGACGTCGTCGTGCAAGGAACTGGTCAAGGAGCCATCGACAACGCCGGGGACGCGGACATCGTCGTCCTGGACCTCGGCCTGCCGGACATCGACGGGCTCGACGTCGCTCGTGAGATCCGCGGTCGCGGGCTCAGCACGCCGATCCTGGTGCTCACCGCCCGCGCCGACGAGGTCGACCTCGTGGTGGGTCTGGACGCCGGCGCCGACGACTACGTGACCAAGCCGTTCCGGCTGGCCGAGCTGCTCGCGCGGGTCCGGGCGCTGCTGCGCCGCACCCACGGCGAGACGGCCGAGGACGAGGAGCTGCGCGCCCAGGACGTGCGCGTCGACGTCGCCGCGCACCGCGCCTTCCAGGGCGAGCGGGAGCTGCACCTGACCACCAAGGAGTTCGACCTGCTGCGGGTGCTGGTCGGCAACGCGGGCTCCGTCGTCGTGCGCGACACCCTGATGCGCGACGTCTGGGGCTCGGACCCGGTCGGGTCGACCAAGACGCTCGACATGCACGTCTCCTGGCTGCGCCGCAAGCTCGGCGACGACGCGAACTCCCCGCGCTACGTCTCCACGGTCCGGGGCCTCGGCTTCCGGTTCGAGCTCGGTCAGCAGGCCTGACGTCCGGTGCGCCGTCGCGTCCTGCTGGCGACGATCTCCGCGGTCGCCGTCGCAGTGGTCCTGCTCGGCGTGCCGCTGGGCTTCTTCGGGGCACAGTACGTCGTCGCGAACGAGGAGCGCCGCGTCTCGGACCGGCTCGACGCGTTCGTCCGCACCGTCGATCGGGTCCAGGCGCAGGGGGAGAGCCCCAGCGAGGAGCAGCTCCTGCGCGCGGCCGAGGGCCGCTCCGGCGACCTCCCGGCGCGTGTGACCGTCAGCCTGCCCGACGGCGAGCTGCTCGAGTATGGTGACGAGCTGCGCGAACCGACGATCTTCAAGGCGGCGCAGACCACCGACGAGCGTGCGTCGGTCTCGATCGAGGTCTCCGCGTGGGGCGCCTACATCAAGGCCGCGCAGACCGTCGCGCTGGTGGTGGTCGCCGGCGTCGTGGCGATCGCGGCCGGCGTGGCCATGGCGGTGTGGCAGGCGAACCGTCTCTCCGCGCCGCTCGTGTACCTCGCGGCGTCCGCCGAGCAGCTGGGCTCCGGTCAGGTGCGTCCGAGCCTCGAGCCGTCCGGAGTCGAGGAGATCGACCTCGTGGCGGCCGAGCTCGCGCGCAGCGCCGACCGGCTGGCCGGCCGCCTGGCGTCGGAGCGGCAGTTCGCGCAGGACGCGTCCCACCAGCTGCGCACGCCGCTGACCGCCCTGACGATGCGGCTGGAGGAGATCATGCTGACCAGCGACGACGACGACGTCGTCGAGGAGGCCCGGGTCTCCCTCGAGCAGGTGGAGCGGCTGGTCACCGTGGTGGACGACCTGCTCTCCACGTCGCGGCGGTCGCAGGGCGGCACCACCGAGGCGGTGACGGTGATCGACGTCGTCCGCCAGCAGGAGGAGGAGTGGGCCGAGACGTTCCGGACGGCCGGGCGCGTGCTGGTCGTCGACGTCCCGGGCGAGCACCGGGTCCTGGCGACCCCCGGGGCGCTCGCGCAGGTGATCGCCACGCTGCTGGAGAACTCGCTGAAGTACGGCGCCGGCACCACGACCGTGCGCTCCAAGCCGTCGGGCCCCAAGGGTGCCGTGGCGCTCGAGGTCTCCGACGAGGGCCCCGGCGTGCCGGACGACATCGCCCCGCGGATCTTCGAGCGCGGCACGACGACGGGCGGCAGCACGGGCCTCGGGCTCGCGCTGGCCCGCGACCTGGTCGCCGCCGACGGCGGTCGACTCGAGCTGGCGCAGCGCCGCCCGCCGGTGTTCCGCATCTTCCTCGCGGGCGTGCCGCGCACGCTCGACCCGAGCGTCGTGCTCCCGCCCGGGACGACGATCTCGTCGCGCGGACGCCGCCGCGGCTGGCTCCACCACCACGAAGGCTGACCCGGAGCGCAGCGGACGGTGGGGCCGAGGGACGAGGGCGCGCCGGGCGCGGAGTGCAGGGTCGGCCGAGCAACGACACGAGGGCTGACCCGGAGCGCAGCGGACGGTGGGGCCGAGGGACGAGGGCGCGCCGGGCGCGGAGTGCAGGGTCGGCCGAGCAACGACACGAGGGCTGACCCGGAGCGCAGCGGACGGTGGGTCAGTCCGTTCCCCGGAAGACCACCGTGCGGTACATCACGTACCGGAAGATCGTGCTCAGCACCAGGCCGACGCCGTTCGCCGCGACGTTGTCCGCCAGCGCCGAGTCCAGGCCCAGCACGTAGCGGGACACCGCGAGGCAGCCGGCCGAGATCGCGAGACCGCCGACGTTCACCGCGGCGAACTCCAGCAGCTCACGACCGCGTCGCCGGGTCCGACGGTCGGCGAACGTCCAGTACCGGTTGCCGACCCAGGCCACCAGGGTCGCGACGGCCGCCGCGATGATCCGCACGGTGATCGGCTTGTGCGCGAGCACGTCGACCGGCCCGTGCAGCATCAGGTTGAACACGGCCAGGTCCACGACGAAGGCGAGCGCACCCACCGAGCCGAACCGCAGCAGCTCGATGCGCCGCGCCCACAGCTCGAGCACCGCGCGTGCGGGCCACCGCTGCGGGCCGGGGGCGGCTGCGGCCGGGGCGCGAGACATGCGGGCCACCTTATCGGCCGGCCGGTATCCTCGACGTCCGTGACATCCCCCGCCAGTGCTCCCGTCCCGCCCGTGGTCGCCGTCGTCGGTGGCGGCCAGCTCGCTCGCATGATGGCCCCGCCCGCCGCGGAGCTCGGCGTGCACCTGCGGGTGCTCGTCGAGGACCCCGCGACGGCCGCGGCACAGGTGGTCGTCGACGCCCCGGTGGGTGCCGCGTCCGACGAGGCAGCGATCCGTGAACTCGTGGCTCCCGCGGACGGGCGGCCGCCGGCGGACGTGCTGACCTTCGAGCACGAGCACGTCCCGAACGCGCTGCTCGCCGACCTGGTCGACGGCGGCACGCCGGTGCGTCCGGGGCCTGGTGCCCTGGTGCAGGCGCAGGACAAGATCGTGATGCGACGTCGGCTCACCGACCTGGGAGTGCCGTGCCCGCGCTGGGCGGCGCTGCCCACCGAACCGCCGGCGGCGCGTTCCGCGCTGGAGGCCTTCCTCGGGGAGGCCCCGGGCGGCGAGGCCGTGGTCAAGACCGCCCGCGGTGGCTACGACGGCAAGGGTGTGCGCGTGGTGACCGCAGCCGCCGAGGTCGACGACTGGGTCGCCGCCCACGTCGCGGGCGGCCCCGAGCTCCTCGTCGAGGAGAAGGTGCCCTTCACCCGCGAGCTGGCGGTGCTCGTCGCGCGGCGGCCGTCCGGCGAGGTGCGGACGTGGCCCGTCGTGGAGTCGATCCAGCGCGACGGCGTCTGCGCCGAGGTGGTCGCCCCCGCCCCCGGGCTCGACCCGGAGCTCGCCGAGCGTGCTCGCCAGGTGGCGGTCCAGGTGGCCGAAGGGCTCGACGTCACCGGTGTGCTCGCCGTGGAGATGTTCGAGGTCCCCGGAGAGGGCGGCCGCAGCGAGGTGCTCGTCAACGAGCTCGCCATGCGTCCGCACAACTCGGGGCACTGGACCATCGACGGCGCCACGACCAGCCAGTTCGAGCAGCATCTGCGAGCGGTGCTCGACCTGCCGCTCGGCGCCACCACCCCGACCGCCCGGTGGACCGTCATGGCGAACGTGCTCGGATCCGCCCTCGACAACCTCACGGACGCGCTGCCGCAGGTCGGCGCGCGGTTCCCGGAGGCACGGGTCAACCTGTACGGCAAGGGCATCCGCCCGGGCCGCAAGCTGGGCCACGTCAACGTGAGCGGTGACGACCTGGACGAGGTCCGCCGTCGGGCGCGTGGCGCCGCCGCCCTGCTGCGCGGCGAGGAGATCGAGGAGAGCTGATGAGCGAGAACAAGCCCGTCGTCGGGATCGTCATGGGGTCGGACTCCGACTGGCCCGTCATGCAGGCCGCGGCCGAGGCGCTGGACGAGCTCGGTGTGCCGTGCGAGGTGGACGTCGTCTCCGCGCACCGGATGCCGACCGAGATGATCGACTACGGCCGGGCGGCCGCCGACCGCGGGCTGCGCGTGATCGTCGCCGGTGCCGGGGGAGCGGCGCACCTGCCGGGGATGCTGGCTGCCGTCACGCCCCTGCCGGTGATCGGGGTCCCCGTGCCGCTCAAGCACCTGGACGGGATGGACTCCCTGCTGTCGATCGTGCAGATGCCGGCGGGCGTGCCGGTCGCCACGGTGTCGATCGGCGGCGCCCGCAACGCGGGTCTGCTCGCGGCGCAGATCCTCGGGGCGGGCACCGACCCGGAGTCGCTGGCGCTGCGGGAGCGGATGGTCGCGTTCCAGGCCGAGCTCCGCGACGTCGCGCACGCCAAGGGCGAGCGCCTGCGCGAGACCCGCCGCACCACCGCGAGGTAGTAACGCTCGTGCCGAGGTAGTGCGGGGTTGCGCGAGGTAGCGCTGCGTTGCGCGAGGTAGTACCGGGTTGCGCGAGGTAGTACCTCGCGGGTCGAGGTAGTGGCGCGGTGGGGGTTCCGCCGGGTGTCGGGCCCCGTACACGGTCGCGTTCACGGGCGCAGGGCGCCCTCCACTTCGGGACTGACGACCGTGCACGGGACCCGACACCCGGCTTGAGCGTTCCCGCCCGGCGCTACTCCACGCCGTCGGGCACTACCTCGCGCCGCGCGCTACTACCTCGGGGCGAGCGGCACTACCTCGGCGGCCGGCGCACTACCTCGAGCAGAGTGCTACTACCTCGGCGAGGGTCGCACTACCTCGGCGGGGAGAGGCGGCTCGGGTCAGAGGCCGCCGACCGTCGAGCCGGGCTCCAGGTTGCCGTCCCGGAGGTCGGCCCAGAAGGTGTCGACGTCGTCGGCGAGGAGGACCGTCGAGCCGACGCCGTTGCCCGGGTTGTAGCCGGGGTCGGCGATGGGCGGCGTGCCCGTGACGCCCTGCGGCCCGGTCGCGCCCTTGAAGGCGAGTGCCAGCCGGCCGAGGTCGATCAGGCCGGTCTTCTGGTCCACGAGCAGAGCGTCCGTCCCGGCGCCGACGAGCTGCACCTGGTCGATCGGGTTGAGCAGCACGCTCGGCTGGACGGCGGTGTCGGCGATGCCGGCGATCACCTGCTGCTGGCGCTCGGCCCGCCCGATGTCGCCCTGGGGGTCCGAGTAGCGCATGCGGGAGAACGCGAGCGCGGTCGCGCCGTCGGCCTGGTGGCACCCCGCCTCCCAGACGAGCTCCGACTTCGGGTCGTCGACGTCGTAGTCGAGGCACAGCTCGACGCCACCCACGGCGTCCACGATCTCCTCGAGGCTGCCGAAACCCACCTCGGCGTAGTGGTCCATCGTGAGCCCGGTGAGACCCTCGACGGTCTGGACCAGCAGGGGCGCGCCGCCCCACGCGTAGGCGGCGTTCACCTTGCTCATGCCCTCGCCGGGGATCTCGACGTAGGTGTCGCGCGGGATGGAGATGAGCGCGGTCGGGCCGCTCCGGGGCTTGTGTAGCACCATGATCGTGTCGGTGCGCGCCCCGGACGTGTCGTCGTTCACCCCGCCGGACCCGCGGGCGTCGGACCCGGCGAGCAGGTACGTCGTACCCGGCGTCCCCTCGGCGTCCGACAGGGCGTCGGTGTGCTGGATCTGCCCGTCGGCCCAGACGATCAGCCCGATCGGCCAGGCCAGGAGCAGCACCAGGACGAGCAGGAACGCGAGCCCGGCGACCCGTCCCTTGCGCACGCGGAACCCGCCCGGGCCCTTCTGGTCCGGGCGTGCCGGCCCGCGGCCGGTGGGTCCACCGCCGTCGCCCCGTGCCGGGGCGGGCCGTGCGGCGGGTGAGGCCTGGCGCGTCCCGGCCGGCATGACGCGGGTCCCCGACGCTCCGGCGGGCGGCTGGGCAGCGGGCGGCTGTGCCGCCCGCGAGACCCTCGGCCGTGAGCTGCCGACGGCGGGGGCGTACGACTGCGGCTGCCGGGCCGGTGCCGCGGACCGCCGCTGCGGTGCCTTCGGCGTCACCGGGATCTCGCGGGACGACTGCCGCCGGACGCGGGGCTCGCGTGACTCCAGGGGCACGGCGTCGTCCCGGCGCCCGACACGACCGCCGGCGCGCGGCCCGCCGGACGCCGAGCCGCCGACGGAGATGGCGTCACCGGTCTGCTGGGGACGGGAGCTGTGGCCGCCGGTGGGCGTGAAGCTCGGGGGGATGCGTCGCTCGTCCGTCATGCGATCACCCGCAGACCGAGGTGACGTCGGCGCCGGTGAAGGCCTCCGCGCCCGCCTCACGGGTCTCGGTGGGCTTCGGCTCGGGCTCCGTGTCCGTGGCGGCGTCCTCGCCGCCGTCGGCTGCCGCCTCGTCGGACGCGTCGGCCGTGGACCCCTCCGTCGTGTCTTCCTCCGCGCCGCCCTCGGTCGCGGCGTCGTCCTCCGAGCCGCCCGCCGAGCCGCCCTCGCTCGTCGTGCCGTCCCCGTCGGCGCCGTCGTCCGAGGACTTCTCCTCGGCGATCACGTCGCTCAGCGGACGGTCGTGCCTGAGGTTGTCGAACACCGTCGTCGCCTCGTCCGTGAGCACCACGTTGTTGGGGTTCGACGGGTCGTACTGCCACGGGACCGTCATGAAGGCGATCGTGTCAGGTCGCAGGCCACGGGCGCTGTACGCCAGCCCGGCGAGTCCCTGGATCGAACCGAGGTTGCTGCTCATCGTCAGCGAGCCCGTCACGGCTCCGAGGAACTGCAGGAGCTTCGGCGAGTCGGTGAGCAGGTTCTGGCCGAGGACGGTCCGCGCGAGCGCCGCCATGAGCTCCTGCTGACGGCCGATCCGGCCGATGTCGGAGCCGTCGCCCAGCCCCTCGCCGGTGCGGGCACGGGCGTACTTCAGCGCCGTCTCGCCGTCGAGCGTCTGCATGCCCGCGGAGAGCACGAGGTTGTCCGCCTTCTTGGAGGAGATGTCGTTCGGGATGCACATCTCGACCCCGTCGAGCGCCTCGATCATCTTCTCGAACCCGGCGAAGTCCACGACGATGAACCCGTCCATGCGGACGTCGGAGACGGTCTCGATCGTCTTCATCGTGCACAGCGCGCCCGACTCGACGTCGCCGCCGGTCAGCACACCCTGGGCGAAGGCCGCGTTGAACTTCGTCCCGTACAACGGTGCCGTCTCGCCGCCCGACGACGTGGGGCACGCGGGGACGTCGATCGTCGTGTCGCGCGGGATGGACATCAGCTCGACGCGAGCGCGGTCGGCCGAGATGTGCATGATCATCGTGGTGTCGGACCGGGCGCCCTCGGTGCCGTCGTCGGCGGCCTTCGCGTTCGCACCGCCGCGGGAGTCGGAGCCGAGCAGCAAGATGTTGAGCGGCGCTCCCGCGGACGGGTCCTCGGGCGCGACGACCTCGGGGCGGTCGGTCCCCAGCGCGGCGTCGGCGTCGACGGTCTGGATGTTCCCGGTGAGCTTGACGGCGGCCGTCGCGGCTCCGACACCCGCGAAGGCGACGGCCGCGGTCGCCACCATCCCGACGACGCGCGTCAGCGAGTGCCGCCGCAGCGTCCGGGCGTGCGCCGGCCCGCGGGACGGCTCGTCCCGGGGAGCGACGTGGCGGGCAGGCGTGTGGTTCACGATAGGTGAGCATAGATGCCTACGGCGTCGGTGCTGCGGTCTCCCGGGACCGATGCCGTAGAGGAACTGTGACGGTCAGAGCTGCGAGCCCACCGGGAACTGCTTCCGGGTGACCTTGAGGATCACGTGGACCCTCGGCATGCTGCCGCCGTTGACCTGACGGGCTCGGGCCTTCGACACGGGACGCAGGACGCCGTCGCGCAGGATGTAGATCTGGCCCTTGCCGTTCTGCCGCACGGCGACGACGCGGGTCCAGCCCCCGGCCTGGGGGACCTCGGCCTTGAGGGCCTTGCGCCAGTCCTGGCTCTTCGTCGACGACCGGAAGCCGCCGGTCCCGTCGGTCCGGGCCAGGCCGCGCGTGGTCAGGAGGTACGAACGGCCACCCTTGCCCTCGACGACGCCGGTCGTCTTGGTGACGCGTGGCAGCCGGGCCATGCTCGAGCTGTCCAGGTAGCCGCGGTCGAGGTTGCCGAGCGGGGTGTTCCGCTGCAGGTAGTTGCCGACCCGCCCGCTGTGCTTGCGCCCGTTGATGATCAGCCGGTCGTTGCCGTTGCTGCGGTTCGTGACGATCACGCCGGGGCGCACGATCGGGTTGCCGTAGGGCAGCCTGCTCAGCGCGTCCGGGTGCAGCGACACGCTCGGCGAGGACTTGCCGGCACGGCGGAGCGAGGCGGTGTCGAACACCTCGCGCTTGGTCCCGCGACCGACCCAGAACAGACGGCCGTCGCTGCGGACGGTGCGTTGCAGCCGGCTGCTCTTGACGAGTCCGCTCCAGGTCGAGCTGTTGACCTTCCGCACGCTGCCGCACCGTTCGCCGTAGTCCTGCACGACGGAGCAGTACGCGAGGTGCTTGCGCCCGTTCTCCACGAGGGCGACCTTGCCGCCGGGGTTCTGGACGAAGGTGCCGTCGGCGATGCTGCCCTGGGCCTGCTCGGCGGCCGCCCGCTCCTGCGCGGCGGTCGCCCGGCGGCGTATCTCGCTCATCTTCGCGTAGAGGGTGCGCCCGGGGCACGCCGTCGACGCGACGTCGCGGTGCCCGAAGATGCGCTGCTCCCGTGTGCCGTTGATCGTCGTCGTGCCGCTGGCGGGGACGCCGTGCAGCGAGAGCTTCCAGGCGGCGAGGCCGACGACGGCGCTCACGGCGGAGTTCGAGACGGTGGTGGTCTCGTAGTTGCCGAGCACGGAGATACCGGTCGAGTTGGTGTTGTAGCCGATGGCGTGCCCGCCGATGGTCTGCCGGGTGACGCCGCCCGAGCGGCCTTCCCACACGCGGCCGAACTTGTCGACCAGGAAGTTGTACCCGATGTCTCCCCAGTCGCGCGTCTGGGCGTGGTAGGCGTAGATCCCGCGGATGATGCGCGGCACGTCGTCCCGCGAGTAGTTGTTCGTGCCCGCGGTGTGGTGGATGGCGGCCCCGCGGATCGAGCCCTGTCGCGGCGTCCACGTCATGATGGACTCGTCGGCGCCCCACGCCCGGCGCGAGTTGATCGACGGGCGGGTGGTCACCGCGCTCGCCGCGGCGACGGACGCCCCGCCGGGCGACGTGCCCTCCGGCGGGGTGGGCACGTCGTCGTCGGCCGGGGAGGTGCCCGGGTCGACGACGGTGAGCTTCAGGTCGCGGACCGGCTCGGTGCCGGAGACGCGCGCCTGGACGCGGGCGACGTCGCCGACGACGAGCGGTTCGGTGCCGTCCAGGGTGCCGTCGGGCGACGGCTCGGCCTCCACCGCCTGCCACGCGTCCCAGCCGGCGTCTCCGTCGGCCGGGGCCTCGGGGTCGATGCTGGTGCGCACCTCGACCACCAGGGAGTCCTCGCTGACGTCCCCGGACCAGGTGACCCCGACGACGGCGAAGCCGGTCGCGTCCGAGGTCGCGACCTGGGGCTCGGCCTCGGGCGCGAACAGGGGGACGTCCTCGTCGGACGGGGCGTCCTCCTCCGGCGTCGCGTCCTCGCCCTCCGGCTCGGCGCCGTCCTCCGCGTCGGCGAGCTCCTCGGCCGGGACGAACTCCGCCTCCTCGGACTCGGGCGCGACGGGTTCGGCGGCGGCCGGGTCCGGGGCCGTCTCGTCGGCCGCCTCGACAGCGGCCGAGGCGGCCGACGGGGCTGCCTCGACCAGGGGCGCCGCCTGGGCGCCCGGCGGGACGACCAGGGCGAAGGAGAGGAGTCCGACGACCCCGGTGGCGAGCGCGGACCGGGTCCTGGAGCGAGTGAGTCGGTTCACACTGCGCACGCTACGTTCGGCCGGCTGGTTGCGCAGGGCGACAAGGGGCAGGTCCGTCCCGGGCTCTATGTCGGACCAGCGCGGTTCGTTCCGGCCCTGTTCATCGTGCCGCCACCGGCTCCACGCGCACCGCTCTCCCGTGAGCCACGTCACGTGCCTAGACTCGCGAGCATGCGGATCTCGGTGATCGGGCTGGGCTATCTCGGTGCCGTCCATGCGGCGGCGCTCGCCGCGTCGGGGCACGACGTCGTCGGCGTGGACGTCGATCCGGAGAAGGTCGGCGCCCTGGCGCTCGGCAAGGCCCCCTTCTTCGAGCCCGGCTTCGACGGCCTCCTCGCCGACGTCATCCGGAGCGGCCGCCTGGAGGTGGGCACGGACGTGGGTGCGATCGCCGGCTGCGCGGTGCACTTCGTGTGCGTGGGCACCCCGCAGGCCGCCGGGTCGCCCGCCGCCGACCTGCGGTTCGTGGACGCGGCCGTGGACTCGTTGCTGCCGCACCTGGGCGCCGGTGACGTCGTGGTGGGCAAGTCGACCGTCCCGGTGGGAACGGCGGGGCGGCTCGCCGACGTCGTCGCGGCCGCCGCGCCGGGCGCCGTGCTGGCGTGGAACCCGGAGTTCCTGCGCGAGGGGCACGCGGTGGACGACACGCTGCACCCGGACCGGATCGTGTACGGCGTGCCCGGGGGCGCGGCGGGGGAGCGGGCCACCCGTCTCCTCGACGAGGTGTACGCGATCCCGCTCGCGGAGGGGATGCCGCGGATCGTGACCGACTACCCGACGGCGGAGCTGGTCAAGGTCGCGGCGAACTCGTTCCTGGCCACGAAGATCTCGTTCATCAACGCGATGGCCGAGCTGTGCGAGGTCGCCGGCGGCGACGTGACCCAGCTCGCGGACGCCATCGGGCACGACGCACGGATCGGGCGCCGGTTCCTCAACGCCGGTCTCGGGTTCGGCGGCGGTTGCCTGCCCAAGGACATCCGCGCGTTCACCGCCCGTGCCGAGGAGCTGGGTGCGGGTGAGGCGGTGGCGTTCCTCGGGGAGGTCGACCGCATCAACAACCGGCGGCGCTCCCGCATGGTCGAGCTGACCGCCGAGGTGCTCGGCGGGTCGGTCACCGGCCGCCGCGTGGCGGTGCTGGGCGCGGCGTTCAAGCCGGAGAGCGACGACGTCCGTGACTCGCCCGCCCTGGACGTCGCGACCCGGCTGGCCGAGGCGGGCGCCGACGTCGTGGTCACCGATCCGCAGGCCGTGCCGACCGCTCGTCGGCGTGCGCCGCAGCTGGCCTGCACCGAGGACCTCGACGAGGCGCTGCGCGGCGCCGACGTGGTCCTGCTGCTGACCGAGTGGCGCCAGTTCCGGGATCTCGACCCCGTGCGGACGGGGGAGCTCGTGGCCCACCGGACGGTGCTCGACGGCCGCCAGGCGCTGGATCGGGCTGTCTGGGAGGCGGCCGGCTGGCGTTACCGGGCGCTGGGCCGCGCCTGACCGGTCACGCCCGGGTGATCTGCTCCGAGGCGACGAGCCGCTCGAGCCGGGCACCGTCCGCGGTCAGCTCACGGGCCGTGGCGGCCGAGGTGAGCACGACGGAACCGCCACGAGCCCACACGTCGACGGCCGCGCCGAGCACCGTGTGCACCGAGCCCGCACCCCGGACGAGCGTGCGCCCCGCGGACTCGTCACCGGCACCGCTCGCCGCACCGCCGGCCGGTGCCCGCCCACCCGGCAGCGCGGCGAGCGGTGCCGGGCGACCGGCGGCGGGGTCGAACCCGATGGCGTCGCCGTAGGTCATGACCGCGGCGGCGGCGTCGATCGCCTCGGGCGGGAGCTCGCCGTCGAACCGGCGGGCCAGCGCCGGCAGCGCGACGGCGACGAGCTCGGCGGTCGACCCGTCCCAGTCCGCGGGCCGGGAGGTCACCACCACGTCGGCCCCGTCCGTCTCCGCGCCGTCCGTTTCGGGGTCGCGCAGCACCACCGTCGCACCGCACCGTGCGGCCGCCAGCGCCCAGACCGCCTGGCGCCAGCCGACGGGCAGGTCGACGACGACGTCGGTGCCCGGCCCGGCGTCGAACTCCTCGACGAGCAGGTTCACGGTCTTGGCGACCCAGTTGCCCAGGACAGCCCCGGACAGCTCGATGCGTTCTCCGCCGTCCCCGTACCAGGTCAGAGCCGGTCGACCGCCCGTGGCGACGAGGCGGTCGAGGAGGTCGGTGACGGTGCTCGGTGGGGTGCTCACGGCGTCAGCCTACGAGCCGCAAGGCCCCCGGATTCACCTCAAGGGCACCTCAGACAGTTGTGAACACGCCGTGCAGTTTGGCGACTTAGCACATTTCGGCTTGACGCCCTGGAAAGACACGCGTGTAATTCCAGGTATGCAGTTTCCGACAGAACGGCATGGAGGGGCACGCCATGTGGAACTTGCTCGACGGGGACGAGGTCTTCCCGTCTGACGTAATGAGCGAGCCGGACCGGGTCGCACCGGTCCTGCCGCTGTTCGGCCAGGACGTCGTCGAGGACGACGCGACCCTGCTGGGGTGGCAGGAACGAGCTCTGTGCGCCCAGACCGACCCGGAAGCATTCTTTCCTGAGAAGGGCGGGTCGACGCGCGAGGCCAAGAAGGTCTGCGCCTCCTGCGAGGTCCGGGCCGAGTGCCTGGACTATGCGCTCGAGAACGACGAGAGGTTCGGGATCTGGGGCGGGCTGTCGGAGAGGGAGCGTCGCAAGCTGAAGCGGCGCGCCGTCTGACGGATATCCCACGCGGTCCGCCCTGCGCGCCGCATCATGGCGGACAGGATGACTGCTCCGCACCTGACCCAGGCACCCACGCACGACGAGGACGCGCCGCACGGCACGGCCCTCGACCCGGCGACGTCCCAGGCCGGGTTCGGCCGGGTCGCGGTCACCGTCACGACGGTGGTCGTCACCCAGGGCCGGACCCCGTTCCTGCAGGCGACGCTCGACGCCGTCGCCGCGCAGGACCGCGCGCCGGAGGACGTCGTCGTCGTCGACGTCGACACGACCGAGTCCACGGCCGGTCACACCGACCTGCGCATGGGCGGGCGCCGGTTCGTCGGCGGCGCCGGCGCCCGGACGCTCGGTGAGGCGGTCGACCGCGCCCTCGCCGTGGCCGACCTCCCGCCCTCCACCTGGCTGTGGATCCTGCACGACGACTCGGTGCCCGCCCCCGACGCCCTCGGCCGCCTGCTGCGCGCGGTCGAGCACTCGGCCGCCGTCGCCGTCGCGGGGTGCAAGCAGCGCCGGTGGCAGGTCGACGACGACGGGCACGCACCCGCGCCGGACCCCGCGCGCCCCGGGCTGCTCGTCGAGGTCGGCTACACCGTCTCGCCCCTGGGGCGTCGCATGACGGGTGTCGACGACACGGAGATCGACCAGGGCCAGCACGACGCGCGCGAGGACGTCCTGGCCGTGGGGCTCGCCGGCGCGCTGGTGCGGCGCGGCGTGTGGACCGCCCTGGGCGGCACCGACCCCGAGCTCGGCCGGTTCGGCGACAGCCTCGATCTCTGCCGCCGTGCCCGCCTGGCCGGGCACCGCGTCGTGGTCGTGCCCGACGCCGTCGTCCACCATGCGCAGGCGTCCTTGCGTGGCTTGCGCGGCCTGCGCGGCCACCGTGTGCCCGCAGGGTCCGGGGCGTCCGCTGCGTCCGCGTACGCGCGGCGACGCAGCCAGCTGTACGCGCGCCTGGTCGGTGTCCCGCTGCCGCTGCTGCCCGTCGCGGCCGTGGCGATGCTGGTCTGGGCGCCGTTCGCCGCCGCCTACCGACTCGCCCTCAAACGCCCCGCACAGGCCCGGGACGAGCTCCTCGCCCCGGTCGTCACCGTCCTGCGGGTGGTGCCCTGGGTCCGCGGACGACGACGTGCCGCACGGACGCGCACCCAGCCGCGCCGGGTCCTGCGTCCCCTCCAGGCGGGCTGGCGGCAGGTGGCCGCCGAGCGCCGCGACGCGCGTCTCGCCCGCGCCGAGGCCCAGCGCGTCGTCTGGCAGCCGAGCGACCTGGAGCGCACCGAGCTGCGCGGGCTGGCCCGCCGGCGTCGGACGGCGCTCGCGACGGTCCTCCTCGCCGCCGTCGCCGTGGCCGCCGCCGCGTTCGGTCCCTGGCAGGGCGTCCTGGCCGACGGCGGCCGCGTCGTCGGCGGCGCGCTGCTGCCGGCGCCGGCCGACCTCGCCACGGCGGCCGAGGCCGCCACCTCCGGCTGGGTGCGGGACGGTCTCGGGACCGGCGCCCCTGCCGACCCGCTGCTGCTCGTCCTCACGCTCCTGACCGCTGTCGCCGGCGGCAGCACCCAGGTCGCGGTCAACGTCCTGATCGTCGCGGCGCTGCCGCTCGCGGCGCTGGGCGGCTGGTTCGCGGCCGGGACGGTGACCCGTTCCGTGTGGGCGCGCGCAGCCGCCGCGCTGGTCTGGACCGCCGCCCCAGGGTTCCTGGAGAGCCTCGGTACCGGGCGGGTCGGGGCGCTGCTCGCGCACCTGACCCTGCCGTGGGTGGTCGTCGCGGTCGCCCGCGCCGTCGGCGCCCACGCCCGCGACACGGTCGGTCCGCCCGCCACCCGGCGCGGCTCGCTGGGTGCCGCCGCTGCCGCCGGCCTGCTCCTCGCCGTCGCCGTCTGCGCGGCGCCTGTCCTGCTGCCGGTGGCGAGCGTCGCCGTCGTCGGCGCGATCGCGGTCACGTGGCGGCACTGGCGGCGCCTGCTCCTCGTGCTCCTGCCGGCCGTCGTCGTCCCGCTGCCCTTCTGGTGGCACGCCGTGGCGACCTGGTCGGACGGCGGGTGGCGGCCGCTCCTCGCGGAGCCCGGGGTACCGGTCCCGACCCCCTCGCCGCACGGGCTCATGCTGCTGCTCGGCCACCCGACGGCACCGACGCCGTGGCTGTCGGGACTCGTGCCGGCCGACGGCCCGCTGGCCCTCGTGCTGGCGGCCGGCCCGTGGCTCCTGGGCGCCGGGGTGCTCGTGCTCGCGGTCGTCGGCCTGCTCGCGCGCCGCCGGGTGGTGGCCTCCCGGCTGGGCGTCGCGCTCGCCGTGGTCGGACTCGTCGCGGCGCTGCTGGCGGCCGGGACGACGGTCGCCTCCGGTGAGACGCCCGGAGGGGTGGGTGCCGCCGTCCACGGCTGGCCCGGAGCGGGACTGTCCGTGCTGCTGCTCGGCCTCGGTCTCGCGGCGCTCGCGGCCACGCCCGCCCCCGGAGCGGGCCGCCCCCGGCGGATCGGGGTCGGCGCGCTCGCCGCCGTGGCGCTCGTCCTGCCGGTCGCCGGCCTGGCCGTGTGGTGGCAGGACGAGGCGCGGGGCGCCGCCGTGGCCGACCTGCAGGTCACCGCCGATCCCGTCGTCCCCGCCGTCGGGCAGCAGATGCAGGCCCCGCCGCGGGCCGCCCGGGTGCTGCAGCTCGACCGCGCCGACGGCATCGTCGACTACACGCTGCTGCACGCGGACGGCTCCAGCCTGCTCGACTCGTCCGTCGTCGTCCGGGCCCGGGACGCAGGGCTCGCACCCGGGCCGGCCCGCGACGACGTCGCCGGGCTGGACGAGCTCGTCGCGCAGGTGGCCGTCGGCCGCGCCCCCGACCTCGCTCCCCGGCTCGCCGCCCTGGGCGTCGGCGCCGTCCAGCTGCCGCCGGGCGGCGACCCCGAGCTCGTCACCACGCTCGACCTGGTCCCCGGGCTGGCCCGGGTGACGGAGGACGACGTGCTCCTGTGGCGGGTCGGGCCCGACGACGCGCCGCCACCGGGTTGGGCGTCGGTGCTCGACGCGCTGCCCGACGACGGCGCCACCGGGTCCCCGACCCGCACCCTCGCGGCGGACGGCACCGCGGTCGACGACCAGGTCGAGGAGGGCTCCGAGGACCGCGTCCTCGTGCTCGCCGAGACGGCGGGCTCGCCGTGGCGGGCCACCCTGGACGGCCGCCGGCTCACCGCGGTCGAGGCGGACGGTCGCCAGGCCTTCGAGCTGGGCGGTGACGCCGGGCAGGTCGCCGTGGCCTACGAGGCGTCCTCCCGGCCGCCCTGGTTCGCCCTGGCCGGCCTGGTGCTCGTCTCCTACGTGCTCCTCGCGCTCCCCGTCGGCCGCCGGAGGCTCCGGTGACCCGGCTCGCGCGCGCAGGGCGCGCGACCGTGGCCGTGGTCTCGGGCCTCGCCGTCGTCGGGGTGCTCGGTGCGACCGCCGCCGTCGGCGACCAGTGGGTGGGCCGCTGGACCGGCGCGACGCAGGCCGCGCTGGACGCCGGCACGCGGGAGGTCCCCGTCGAGCCCGCCGAGCTGCCGGAGGTCTGCCCGCCGCCGGTCCGGCTCCCCGACGGTGCCGACGTCGGCGACGACCAGTTCGACGCCGCGCCGGTACGCACCCGGACCACGTTGGGCGCGGCCGTCGCCGGTGCCACCGAGCTGCCGGGCCTGACCGCGCTCGACGGCTCAGGGGAGGATTCCCTCACCGAGGGCACCGGTGCGGCGGTGGCGTCCGGACCGGTCGACGGGGTGCGGGTGCTGCGCGCCCAGCCCTCGGCGGTCGACCCGCTCCGGGCCTCTGCCGCGGTGGCCTCGCTGACGACGGCCGGGGACCTGCGCGGGCTCGCTGCCGCCTCCTGCGCGACGCCCAGCACCTCCCACTGGCTGGTGGGCGGCAGCAGCGAGGTCGGGGCCAGCGCGCTCCTCGCCGTGCAGAACCCCAGCCCCCGTCCGGCGTCGGTCGCGCTCGAGGTGTTCGGCCCGTCCGGGCGGGTCGCCGTGGGCGGGCAGTCGGCCTTCACCGTGGCACCGGGGGAGCAGGTCGTCACGCGCCTCGACTCCCTCGCCCCCGAGCAGCGGCGCCTCGCGGTGCACGTGCGGGCCACCGGTGCACGGGTGACGACGTCGCTGCAGAGCCAGGGCATCGACGGGCTGGTCCCGGCGGGGACCGACCTCGTCGAGGCAGGTGCGGCCCCCACCACGACCCTGGCCGTCAGCGGGGTGCTGAGCCGCGGCGAGGCGACGGACGACGACCATGCCGCGACCATGTGGCTGCTGGCCCCCGACGAGCCCGGCGCCGCCGACGTGCGCGTCTACGGTCCCGACGGACGGGTGACCCTGCGCGGTGCCGAGGAGGTTCCGCTGGCCGCCGGCGACGTCGTCGGCGTCCCGTTGGGCGGCCTCGAACCGGGTGCCTACACCGTCGTCGTGGACGCCGACGTCCCCGTGGTCGGGGCCGCGCGCTTCGCCGTGCCCGGCGCGCTGGGCGAGGACGCCGTCGTCGAGGGCACGCCGTTCGACGTGGCGTGGAGCGCGGGCCGGGCGGTCGGTGCACCGGACGAACCGGCGTCGGGACAGGTCGCGCTGCCCGGTGGCGCCGACGGCGCGACCCTCGTGCTCGCCGGTGTCCCGGCGGACCGCGGGGCCGACGACGCGCCGGACGGCGAGGTGGTCGCCACCGTCCGCGGCCTGGGCGAGGACGGCGCGGTCGCCGCCGAGCGGGAGGTCACGGTGCCGGTCGGCGGGACGGTCGAGCTCCCCGCCGCGGACGTCGGTGCCGTCACCGCGGTCACCGTGGACACCGAGGCGACCGGTGACGCGTCCCTGGCCTGGTCCGTCCGTCTCACAGCGGCGGACGCCGCGGACACGGCGGACGCGCTCGTCGCGACGCTCGACCCGACACCCACGGTGGTCGCCCCGGGCAGCGTCGCGGTGCGTCGCATCGACGCATGGTGACCGGGCCCTCGACCCGGTCTCGCGTCCCGCCGGTTCAGTGCCCCCCGAACCGAGGGTCGATCTCCTCCGGCGTCCGGGCCAGCAGGTGCGCGACCTGCTCCACGACCACCTCGTGCACCAGGACCGCGAGGTCCTCGCCGTCCAGGGCACGCGACTCGACCGGCCGCCGGTAGACGACGATCCGCGCCGGCTGGCCCGCCTCCGCGGGGAAGAGCCGGCCCAGCTGGACGCCGCCCGACTCCCACGGTGCCGGGTCCGACGGCGGCACGTCCTCCACGGCGAGCTCGGTGCCGCTCACGGCCGGCCACGACCGCTCCACCCGGGCGAGGGCGTCCAGCACCAGGTCGTCGAACCGCTCGGCGCGGGTCCGGGAGGCGGGGGCTCCCGGCGGGAGCAGCGGGCCGCGCAGGCCCCGGCCTCGGCGGTCGCGACGGCGCTGCCCACGAGGGGCGGGGGAGTCGCGCGGAGGCGTCAGGTCGAAGCTGCTCACGGTCCGAGCGTATCCACGACCGGCGCGCCTGGAGCGGGCGACGCTCCTGGCCACGTATTCTCCCCGCGTGAGATCGACCAGGCAGTGCTCGCGCACGGCATGCACGGAAGCTGCTGTGGCGACCCTCACCTACGTCTACGCGGACTCCACCGCGGTGCTCGGTCCCCTCGCGCAGCACGCCGAGCCCCACAGCTACGACCTGTGCTCCGTGCACGCCGGACGGCTCACCGCGCCCCGCGGCTGGGAGGTCGTCCGGCTGCAGCCCGAGTTCGCCGTGCCGCCGCCGTCGAAGGACGACCTCTCGGCGCTCGCGGAGGCCGTGCGGGAGGCAGGGCGCGGGCGCCGGACCGATGCGGCGCCGTCGGCGGGAGAACCGGACAACGTCACCGAGACCGCCCGTCGGGGCCACCTGCGTGTGCTGCGCGCCGAACCGGACTGAGGTTCAGGGCACCCACGCGCACACGACGTGACCCTCGCCGGAGACCCGCAGGGCGCCCGCGTCGTGCGGCACGAACACCGAGGAGCCCCGCGACAGGGGGGTCGGCCGCGGTACGGCGGCGGCGTGCAGCTCGACCTGGCCGGCCAGGCACAGCACGACGCGCGGTCCGGAGTCCGGCAGGTCGGCACCCGCGGTGACGCCGACGTCGGCGAGGGTGAGCGCGAACTCGGTCACCGGTGCGCGGTAGGTGTGCACGCCCTGCTGCGCGCCGGACGTGCTGCGCTCCGGGACCGCGGGTGGTCGCGGGACGAACGACGCGCACTCCAGCAGCGCCGCGGTGTCGATCCGCTTCGTGGTGAGCCCGGCGCGCAGCACGTTGTCGCTCGAGGCCATGACCTCGACCGCCAGGCCCGACAGGTACGCGTGCACCTCGCCCGGCGGCAGGAACAGGGCCTCGCCCGGGTCGAGCGTGACCCGGTTGAGCAGGAGCGAGGCCAGCGCACCGGGGTCGCCCGGATGCTGGTCGGCGAGCGCCAGGACCGTGGCGTCCGCCCGGGCCGACGGCGAACCCGACCTCAGGCGGTCGCGCACCGCCTCGACGGTGGCCGCCACCGCGTCGGGGCACTCCTGCGAGGAGCGGGCGGCCAGGAGATGCGTGAAGGCCGTGCGCACGCCGGTAGGGGAGCGGTCTGCCTCCAGGGCCGCGCGCATCTGTGCGACCAGCGGACCGTCGAGCCCTGCGAGCAGGTCCAGGACCGTGCGCGGCGTGCGGAACCCGGCGAGGCCGTCGAACTCGGTGAGCGCGACGACCATCTCGGGCTTGTGCTGGTCGTCGTGGAACGAGCGCTCCGGTGCACCCGGGGCGAGACCGAGCCGGTTCTCCCGGTTGTATCCGGCACGGGCCAGGTGCGGCCTGGGGTGTACCTGGAGGGACAGTGCGCGGTCCGCGGCGAGGACCTTGAGCAGGAAGGGCAGCCGCGGGCCGAACCGGTCGGAGACCCGCCGGCCGAGCATCGCGTCGGGCGCGGACCGGACGAGCTCGTCCAGCGGGACCCCGCCCGCACGGCTCGGCGCGCTGGGATGGGCGCCGAGCCAGAGCTCGGCCACGGGCCGGCCGTCGGCCGCCGTGCCGAGCAACGAGGGGATGCGGGTGGCCGAGCCCCAGTCGTAGCGCCGCAGCGGGTTGTCGAGCGGGTGCAGCGCGGTCACGGGCTCAGCCAACCACAGGAGCACGGCGTCGGAGGGGTGAAGCGTGCTCGACGCCGCCCCTCGACGGGCGGCATGACCACGGCTGCGCCGTAGGCTGTCCGGTGTGACCGATCTTTCGAGCATCATCAAGGCCTACGACGTGCGGGGCGTGGTCCCGCAGGAGCTCTCGCCGGCGGTGGCGCGGGCGATCGGTGAGGCGTTCGCGGCGGCGGTGGTGGTGCCCGAGGGCGGGTCGCGGGTGGTGGTGGGTCATGACATGCGTGACTCGGGTCCGGGTCTGGTCGAGGCGTTCGCCGAGGGTGTGACGTCGCGGGGCGTGGACGTGGTGCGGATCGGGCTGTGCTCGACCGACGGGCTGTACTTCGCGTCGGGGTCGTTGGACGCGGCGGGTGCGATGTTCACCGCCTCGCACAACCCGGCGCGGTACAACGGGATCAAGCTGTGCCGGCCCGGGGCGCGTCCGGTCGGGCAGGACACGGGCTTGGCGCGGGTGCGTGAGCTGGCCGAGGGCCTCCTCGACGCCGGTGCTGCGGGTGACGGTGCCGGTCCGGTGGAGCCGGGCGCGGTGAGCGACGTCGATCTGCTGGGTGAGTACGCGGCGTTCCTGCGGTCCCTGGTGGACGTTTCGGGCGTGCGGCCGTTGAAGGTGGTGGTCGACGCCGGCAACGGCATGGCGGGCCTGACGGTCCCGGCGGTGCTGGGCACCGCGGCGGGGCTGGCCGAGCTGCCGCTGCAGATCGTGCCGTTGTACTTCGAGCTGGACGGCACGTTCCCGAACCACGAGGCGAACCCGCTCGAGCCGGCGAACCTGGTCGACCTGCAGGCCGCGGTCGTGGCGCACGAGGCCGACGTCGGGCTGGCGTTCGACGGGGACGCCGACCGCTGCTTCGTGGTCGACGAGCGAGGCGGCGCGGTCTCGCCGTCGGCGGTCACGGCCCTGGTCGGGATGCGTGAGGTCGCCCGCGAGCAGGCCGCGGGACGCACCGCGACGATCATCCACAACCTCATCACCTCCCGCGCCGTGCCGGACCTGCTCGGCGCCACCGACGCGCACCTGGTGCGCACCAGGGTGGGGCACTCGTTCATCAAGACCGAGATGGCCACCCACGACGCCGTGTTCGGCGGTGAGCACTCCGCGCACTACTACTTCCGCGACTTCTGGTTCGCCGACACCGGCATGCTCGCCGCCCTGCACGTCCTGGCCGCCCTCGGCGAGCAGCCCCACCCGCTGTCCGCGCTGGCCGAGATGTACACCCCCTACAGCGCCTCGGGAGAGATCAACTCCACCGTCACCGACGCCGCGACGGTGGTCGAGCGTGTCCGCGAGGCCTACACCCGCGCCTACCCCGACGCGGTCGTGGACACCCTGGACGGGATGACCATCTCCCACTGGGACGGCCAGCACCCCCAGTGGTGGTTCAACCTGCGCGCCTCCAACACCGAGCCCCTGCTCCGCCTCAACGTGGAGGCAGCCGACGACGACATCATGACCAAGCTGCGCGACGACGTCCTGTCGCTCGTGCGGGAGGAGAAGGACGCATGAGCGAGACCGACACGCCGTGGATGGACCCGTGGGTGCGCTCGGTGCTGCGCTGCCCGGTGACGGGCGCGGAACTCGTCGACGCGTTCGGCGCCGACGGCGAGCCCGAGCTGCACTCCACCGACACCGAGCGTCCGCTCGCCTACCCGGTCAGGGCCGGCATCCCGGTGCTGCTGGAGACCGAGGCGCGGGCGCTCTGAAGAGTCCTCGTGACCCCCAGGTGAACCGTAGGTGCCCGCCGAGCAAACAGTGGTTGGCAACTCGCTCGAGGGGCACCGAATCGATACTCCGCTGACGTTTGGCCTGGTTACGCTCACGCCGTGCCTCGACATGACACGGCTGTCGTCCATTTCGTCCGCAGCCTGAACGCCCGCATCGCCGGTGGAGCCAGGGCCGTCCTGGAGCGCGCCGGGATGTTCGCTCGCAGCGGGTGGTCGAGCCACCTGGTCGTGACGGGCGTCGTCAACGAGCACGACATCGCGCAGGCCCGGCACGCCGGGCTGCTCGACCCTGCGATGCACGTCCACGCCTACCTGCGCGAGGCGCCCTCGTGGCAAGACCTGCAGGAGGCCAGCAGGAGAGCTCCGCTGGCACCCGCGGCCGTGCTGAGACCGGGCACCCCCTGGGGCCGTCACGTCGAGACGGACGAGTCCCGTCGCGTGGTCGAGACCTCGGTGGACGGGACGCTGCGTCGGCAGGAGGTGACATCCGCCAACGGGCGTCGGACGCGACGCGTGAGCCTGTTCGACGACAACGGACGCAGGACCGAGAGCTGGCTCTACGTCGACGGTGTCCCTGTGGTGGCCAGCATGATCGATCCGGAGACCGGGCAGTGGATCCGTTCCGACTACATCGCTGACGGCCGGTACCGCTGGGCGACCGTCGGGTACGAGCCCCCGCTGGGCACGGCACCGGCCACACTGCACACCACCGGGGAGCAGACGGACGTGGGTACGGTGCTGGCGCGCTGGCTGGACCGGGAGTTCGCCGCGTGGGACCAGCTCGTCGTCTTTGCCGACGGAGAGAACATTTGGCAGCGCGGGCTCCGGCGGATGCGCCATCCCGGGGTGCGTGGCGTCAGTGTCTTGCACAACTCCCACCTCGGCGAGCCGTATGACGAATCGGCGGGCACGAAGCCGCACTGGCACGGCTTCTTCGACGACCTGACGAACGTGGACAGGATGGTGTGCCTGACGGGTCGTCAGCGGCAGGACCTCGTCGAGCGGTATGGCGATCTGCCACTGGAGGTGGTGCACCATGCGGTGCCGACGCCTCGCGAACAGGTGGTGGTGCCACGGGAACGACATCTCGTCTTCATCGGCCGTCTGGCGGAGCAGAAGCGGATCGAGCATCTCCTGGACGCAGTCGCGGCCGCGCGCGCCCGAGTGCCGGACGTGCGGCTCGAGATCTACGGCTCGGGACCGGAGGAGGACGACGTCCGGCGTTGGATCTCCGAGCGCGGGCTCGACGGAGCGGTCGAGATGCGGGGACACACGACCGACCCGCTCGGCGCCTTCGCGGCGGCCCGCGCCGCGGTGATGACATCCCGCTACGAGGGCCTGCCGCTGACACTGACCGAGGGGATGGCGGTCGGCACGCCATTCATTTCCTACGACCTCAACTACGGCCCGGCCGAGGTGATCCGCGACGGCGTGGACGGCTACCTGGTCCCGGCGGGAGATGTTGAGACGTTCGCCGACCGGATCGTCACCGTCCTGCGTGACGACGCGCTGGCGAAGCGATTGAGCGACGCCGCGCGAGAGGTCGTCGACCGATTCTCGACGGACCGCTACCGGCGGAGCTGGACCCGTGTTCTGCACGATGTGGCCGATGGAGCAGGGCCCGACCGGGGCCTGACGAAGGAGATGGCGTGAGCAGGCGGCGGCGAATGGTGCGACGGATCGTCGGCGCGGTCGGGCAGCGAGCCGCGAAGGTGCTGCCGCGGGTGGCGCCGGGGTCCGGGTCGGCACACCGAGCGGCCAACAACGCGGCTTTCCGCGAGCTCGCCCTGGAGCGGACCGATGGTGAGCCCGGCCGACTTGCCCGATCCCGCGACGAGCTGGCCCGGCGGGTGCGCAAGGTCTCCCCGTACGGGACTCGGCTCTGGCTGCAACTGTCCCTCGGCAGAGCAAGCTGGTGGGACCTCCCGGGAGTGGAGAGCCGGTTGTTCACCGTCGCGGAGGCTGCGGTGGACACGTGTCGGCTCGACGTCGCGGACGCGGTGCTGGCCGTGATGGAGGATCTCCGGCCGGGCTACTCCAAGGTCCTGCACCTCCGTGGAAGGCTCTATGCGACGCGAGGCGACTGGGCGGGTGCGCGCGAGTGCTGGGAGGCGGCGGAGCGGCGCGGTGGCGGCGACCCCGGTGCCGTCGGCCGCAGGGTGGCCGACGAGAAGGCTCGCCATCAGGTCCGCCGACTCATCGGCCAGCTGCCCGCTGACCTGCCTGCCGTCCAGGACGGAGCCCCCGGTGCGGCGGCACATCGCCGAGCGGTCGCACTTGCTCCGAGGGTTCTGCGGCCCTGGGCGTTCGACCGAGCCGTGGAGGAGTTCATCGCCCGTTCGAGTGTCGCCGCGCTCACCGACGGTCTGACCCCCCTGATGGACGCCTGGACGCAGATCGGGGCCGAACATGTGGTCCTGGCGCCACCGGAGCTCGTCACCGAGACGAAATGGGTCGATGTGGAAGGGTTCGCCGACTACCTCCGCGGCAGGTCGGTGGCGCTGATCGCCAACTCGCCGACGCTCCTGAGGGAGGAGCTCGGCGAGCTGATCGACTCCTACGACGTCGTGATCCGCTTCAACTCGTTCGTGATCGACCCGGTCCATACTGGTGCGCGCACCGATGTCCACGTTGCTTTCCACAAGTACGAGTTCAATCTCGAGGTGCCGGTGGACGTCCGCATCCTGTTCTCGGGGGAGACGGCGCTCTGGAGAGAGTCGGTCAAGGTCCGGGCGATCCCCGGCCGCCAGCGCATGCTGGGGGACCTCAGCCTGCGCTGGCCTGCGCCGAGCCTTGGCCTGATCGGCAAGGACGACCCGTTCAAGCTCCCGACCGCCGGTTTCAACCTGCTCCGCCTGCTCCTGCATCTGGACGTGTGCCCGGTCGTCGACCTGATCGGGTTCGACTTCTATCGGTCCGGGATGCTGCGCGTCGAAGGCGCGAAGGCCATTCCGCACTCGCCCGGGCACGACTCCAGCGCCGAGAAGGAGTGGATCATGGCACACGCAGCCTCAGTCGATGCCCATGTCATCTCGATGAAGAAGACGAGGACCGCCGCATGACCGCCGACGGAGCACCCTTCGCCGAACTGCTCGACCGTGCCGACGAGCTCTCGCAGGACGCTCACTACGAGGGCGCACTCGAGGTTCTCGCGGTGCTCGCCGGCCGGCCCGGCGTCTTCGCGAGCTCGCGCTACGTCTTCCTGCTCTCCCGCGTGCTCCGTGCGACGAGCCGGTACGACGCAGCCAACGACGTGCTCGCACTGCTCCGCAGGGATGCGTTCCTGGTGAGCCGAGCCGAGACCGAACGCGCGCAGATCGCCTGGATCCGTCACCAGTACGAGCAGGGTGTCGAGCACGCTGTGCACGCCGTCCGGGCCAACCCGGGCAACGCAGCCGCACACGCGGTCCTGCGCCGGGTGCAGGCGCCGATCACGCCGTCGCGTGCGTCGGCCCCGACGGGCGGCGTTGCTCACGCCGCTTTCTACGTCTCCGACGGAGGTAACTTCGGTGACCTGGCCTTGCCGGTCGCCGTCAGGGCGGCGTTCGTCGACGCCCGGGGGCCTGTCGACTGGCTGCCCGTGCACGTGCACCAACTCTTCGACGAAGAGCGCCTCGAGCTGACCAACGCCCAACGCGCCCTCGTCGTCGGGGGTGGTGGCCTGTTCCTGCCGGACACCTCTCCCAACGGCAACTCCGGTTGGCAGTGGAACGTCCCGCGAGCGATGCTCGAACGCATCGAGGTCCCGGTGGCGGCGTACGCCGTCGGCTTCAACCTCTTCAAAGGTCAGACCTTCCACGGTGACCTGTTCCGCTCCAACCTCGAGGCGTTCGCCGAACAGGTCCAGTTCCTCGGCCTGCGCAACCACGGGTCTGTCGGCCGGGTGCGCGAGATGCTACCGCCGCGCCTGCAGGACAAGGTGCGATTCGTGCCGTGCCCGACGACGGTCCTGCAGCGGACCCGAACGGGGCTCCCACCGGCCGAGGCCGGGACCGGCCGGGTGCTGGTCAACGCCGCCTACGACCGGTCGTCGCGGCGGTTCGGCGGCGGCTACGAGTCGTTCCTGGCTGGGATGGAGTCCTTCATCGCGCAGCTCTCGGCGTCCGGGGCCGAGGTCCGGTTCGCCTCGCACCTGCCGGGCGACGAACGATTCGTGCGCGACATCGCGGCTCAGCACGGACGCGAGCTGCCGGTGGACCGCCTGAATCTCATGTCCCCGGAGGAGGGTTTTGCCTACTACCGCCGCGCCAGCCTGGTGGTGGGCATGCGCGGGCACGCCTCGATGATCCCGTTCGGTCTGGGCACGCCGATCCTCAGCATCGTGTCGCACCCGAAGATGCGGTACTTCCTGGAGGACATCGGCCGGCCGGAGTGGGCGTTCGACGTCGACCGCCCGGACCTGGGAAACGCTCTCACGGTTCGGGCCAGGGACGTGCTTCAGCACGAGCAGCGCTATCGGGCTGATGTTGCGGATCTGCAGGCGATGCTGCACGAGCCGATCGAGCAGGCCGCCGTCGACCTCCTGGCGAGTGCCTCGGTCCAGGATGGACAACCCGTCCCGAGCTAGCCGGAGAGGACGGCGGCGATCCCTTCGGAGACGACAACACCGTTGGCAACGGCGCTGCGCCGTACCACGGAGCGTGCCCCGCGGTGGCTGCGGACCTCGGTCACCGCGTCCGCCAGATCGGCCGCCTGGGCGACGCCCCCGGAGAAGAAGGGCTGCTCCTCACGTCGCCAGCAGTTGTCCACCACGTCCAGCAGCGAGCGCGTCTTGTGCGAGTTCGACTCCATGAGCAGGAACGGAGTCCCTCCCAGGGAGGCGAGAATGCTGGGGTGGTAGCGGCCGGAGACCATGGCCGAGGCGCTCCAGAGCAGCCGTGTCGCCGCGCTGAGCGGGATCTGCGGGTCGACCCGGTGGATGTGGAGGCCTTCGAGAGCGTCGGCCAGACGCCGGTCCGGCTTGTCGGAGCCGGCGAACACGACGTCGACGCCAGCCGTCGCCAGCCGTTCCTGCAGCGCCGCGATCGTCTCTCGGAGGACCTCGGTGTCGATGCCGAACCGCGACGTCCCGGAGAGCACCACGTACGGCCGTCCGTCGGCCAGCAGCCGATGGACCGGCAAGGGGAGGCCCTCGGTCTCCGGCGTATAGCCACTACGACCTGCGGGCGTGTCCTGGACGTGTGCCGACCAGGCGAACAGCGCGTCGGGCAGCCACGAGGCGGACACGTCCGGATAGAGTTCCTGGTGGAGCGCGAGACTAGCGGGGTCGCGGTAGACCACTGCGTCGCAGCAGGCGAGCGTGCGGCCCACCTCGTCGAGCGCGAGCGCGTCCGCGTCGGTGCGTCCCGGGGCGTAGGACAAGATGCTGTTGACGAGGTAGACGGGTTTGCCGAGCAGCGTGGCCGCACGCATCATCGCCATGGTCCGCACGAGCGTGAGCCGTTCGGTGAGGATGAAGTCGCCCTCGCCGTTGACGACCAGCTCGTCGGCCGCCGAGATCGCGGCCTGGACCTCGGCGAGCTTCGTCGTCGCCGGCCTGGGGGCGGCGATCTCGACGGCGAGCTCCTCGACCACCTCGAACACGCTGTGGCCGTCGGTGCGGACGTCGGTGTCACCGAGCTGGCCCAGGATGTGGGGAGCGCCGATGGTCGACACGACCGTGCGTCCGGCGTGCCGCTCGAGGATCTCGGCGAGAGCCAGGCTGGTGGAACGTCCACCCCAGTTCACCCTCGTCTGCGCCTCGTGCATCCTCAGCACGCACGCTCGACGTCTCGTCACCTGGAACCCTCCTTGCGTCGGACGGCCTCAGCGCGAGGCTGTCGGTCGACGCTAGCGCCCCAGGGCGCGCCCACACCCGTGACCGGGGTGAACGTCAGATGAACGTCAGGTCACTCTGCCCGGATCCTCGTGATCCACGACGCCGGCATGCTGCCCTGGGTCGTGGCGCGGCCCACCCACGCGCGCATCTGGTCGGCCTTGCCGCTCAGTGTCGCCGTGCGCCCGTTCGGCTGCGTCGCCGTGAGGGTGCGCACCTGACCGCTGGACCACGTGCGGGTCACCTTGATGGAGGCGACGTTCCCGAGCCCGAAGAGGTCCCGCGCCTGCTGCTGCGTCATGGTCCGCGTCCACGAGGCGTAGGAGTTCCCCGGCGCCCGCAGGCTGTAGGGGTCGTCGACGCTGCGCTCGTAGGACAGCCGGGAGGACCACACGTCCTCGGAGTTCGCGGTGCGCCCGCCGCTGGAGGAGAAGTAGTGGGCCGTCACGGGGCGGCCGCCGACCTGCAGCACCCGCGCCCGGGTCTTGCCCTGGGTCGTCTGGTCGACCGCCTTGGTCCAGACGGCCCCGTAGCGGCCGCCCGAGCCCTCGTTCTCCTTCTTCCAGCCGGTGAAGTGCTGGTCGCGGACGTCGTCGACGATGTGGCAGCGGCAGTCCGGCTTGCCGTCGTGCTTGGCGATCGCGTACGACCGAGCGGTCATCGCCTGGGCGCGGAGCGCGCGGCTGCCGCCGTTGAGGCCCCACGAGGACGGCATCTCGGCGATGCCGTACAGGTACTCGGTGTTGAGCAGCAGGTCGTTGGTGATGTTGGGCGTCATGTCCCGGTTGACGATGGTCAGCCGTCCGTGCCGGTAGGCGCCGTGCGCGCCGTCGATCGTGGCGACGGCCTCCTTGCCGTTCGGGCGCCAGTGGTTGGTCCCCGACCACTGGATGCGCATCATGTCGCCCTTGTAGACCTTGCCGTTCACCTTGACGCGCACCGGGCCGCGGTCGCCGATCCGGACCTTCATGGTGACCTTGCTGCTGCCCTGGGCGACGGTGCCCTTGCCCGGCTTGTTGACGCGCCAGTCGCCGCCGGAGACCGTGACCCAGGTCGTGCGCCCGGAGTCGCCGTAGCCGGAGAAGCTGTACGGGTCGGGCCCGTAGACCTGCACCCGGATGCGCTTCGGCGTCGTGGTGTAGGGCGCCTTCGCCCCGGTGTAGTAGTGCTGCAGGATCTTGATGCCGCCGAACCCCTGTCGGGCCAGCTCGTACGCGCCGTACTGGCTCATACCGACGCCGTGCCCGTAGCCCGACCCGGAGATGGTGAACTTCTCGGGCAGGTCGGCGGCCGACGCCGGTGCGCTCGCGGCGAGCCCTCCCGCGGCGGTGACGAACAGTGCGGCCAGCACGGAGACGGCCCGGTGGTACCAGTGACGCTGTTGCATGATGAAACCCCCTCGGCCACTGTGCATCAGGCGTCGGCCGGCGGCATCTCGAACGGGTGCGCCGGGGCGCAGGGGAGTGCCACTAGGCTCGCCGTCGTGCATCGTGCCCACCGCCTGATCCTCTCCGACCTCCCCGCACGGCGACCGCTGGTCGTCGAGGACGGCCCGGGCGTGCTCGACGGCGGCGCGCTGAACCTGGCCCCCGGCACCACGCAGGGCCTGGGCACCTACCTCAACGGGTTCCCGGCGGCGTACTGGGCCCGTTGGACCGGGGCGACGCGGGCCCGGCTCACCCTGGACGCGTCCGGCGCGGGCACGGTCCGGCTGCTGCGGTCCGACGCCGAGGGCCGCGTGACCGAGGTCGCCTCCGGGTCGCTCGACGAACCGCTGGAGGCGGACCTGTCGCCGGACGGCGGCTGGTTGTGGTGCGAGGTGAGCGCCGCGGCGGCCGACGGTCCCGGCGGATCGGGCGGTGTCGTCGTCGCCGGTGGTGAGTGGTCCGTCGACGTGCCGCCCCGGCGCGACGGTGAGGTGCTCCTGTCGATCACCACGATGGACAAGCCCGAGTACTGCGTCGCCACCCTGGCGACCCTGGCCGGCTCGTCGGAGCTGGCGGCGGCCGACGTCCGCGTCCAGGTCGTGGACCAGGGCACGCGCAAGGTCGCCGAGCATCCGGGGTTCGCGGACGTCGCCGCGGCGCTGGGGGACCGGCTGAGGATCGTCGACCAGCCGAACCTCGGCGGCTCGGGGGGCTTCTCCCGCGGGATGCTCGAGACGCTCGACGCCGGCGCCGACGCGGTGCTGATCTGCGACGACGACGTCGAGGTCGAACCCGAGGCGCTGCTCCGGGCCGTGCGGTTCCACCGGTCGGCGACCACCCCGGTGATCGTGGGCGGGCACATGCTCGACCTGGCGCGCCCCACGGTGCTCAACTCGTTCAGCGAGGTGATCCACCGCCGCACCTTCAACTGGGGCCCGCCCGTCCTGGACCGCCAGTGGCACGACCTCGCCGGCGGTCTGCGCGCGACACCGTGGCTCCACGCGCGCGCCGAGTCGGACTTCAACGGGTGGTGGATGTGCCTCATCCCGGCCGCCGCCCTGCGCGAGGTCGGTCTCAGCATGCCGCTGTTCCTCAAGTGGGACGACGCCGAGTTCTCCCTGCGCGGGGGCGAGGCGGGTTTCCCGACGGTCTCCCTGCCGGGCGCCTGCCTGTGGCACATGGCCTGGACCGAGAAGGACGACTCCGTCGAGTGGCAGGCCTACCTGCACGTGCGCAACCGCGTGATCACCGCGCTGGTGCACGCACGAGGGGCCGGGCTGCTGCCTGCGGCGCTGCTCGCGACCGACCTCAAGCTGCTGCTGGCCATGCGCTACTACCCGGTGGACCTGCACGTGCGCGCGCTGCGGGAGGTCCTCGCCGGGCCGGGGCGGCTGCACCCGGAGCTCGGCACCGTCGTCGGGCAGGTGCGCGCCGTCGGCGCTGAGCACCCCGAGACGGTCCGGCACCGGCCGGGCGACGCGGCGTTCGACGCGGTCGCGGGGACGACGGCGGCAGCCCGGCCCGGGGCACGGCCCTCCGGTGCGCTGGGGCTCGCCGCGTTCGTGGCGCGCGGGCTGCTCCGGACCCTACGACCGGTGCCGGCCGCTGCCCGCCGGGAGCCCGCCGCGGCACTGGCGCGCACCGACGCCGGGTGGTGGCAGGTGCCCGCGTACGACTCGGTGCTGGTGCTCGACGCCGACGCCACCAGCGGTGTGTGGCTGCGCCGCGACCGCCGCAGGTTCTGGCGCCTGGCGGGTGCCGCCGTCGTCGGCCACGCCCACCTCGCGTGGAGGTGGCGCTCGCTCGCCCGCACGTGGCGCGCGGCCGCCCCCGACCTGGTCTCGACCGAGACCTGGCGGGCGGACTTCGCACCTGGTCACGCCGACTAGGATGTTCCGGATGTCCGTCCCCGTAGTCGTCGCCGTCGTCGTGTCGTACAACCGAGCCGAGCTGCTCGGTGCCGCGCTCGACGCCCTCGGCGACCAGAGCCGCCCCGTGGACCGCGTCGTCGTCGTGGACAACGCCTCGACCGACGACGCGCTCGCCGTCGCGCGGCAGCACCCCACCGCGCCGCACGTCGTCGCGCTGGCCCGCAACACCGGGGGAGCGGGCGGGTTCGCCGTCGGCATCGCCACGGCCGTGGCCGAGCTGGGCGCCGACCTCGTGTGGGTCATGGACGACGACACGATCCCGACGCCGACGGCGCTGTCCGCGCTGCTCGCGGCCCGCGACGCCTACGACGGCGAGGTCGCGGCACTCTGCAGCCGGGTGGTGTGGACGGACGGCTCCGACCACCCGATGAACACGCCGCGCCGCCGCCCCGGAGCGAGCACCGCCGAGGTCGAGCGGGCGCAGGAGGCCGGCGCGATCCCGGTCCGGTCCATGTCGTTCGTGTCGATGATGATCGACGCCGCGGCCGTGCAGCGCTCGGGGCTGCCCGTGACCGACTACTTCATCTGGAACGACGACTTCGAGTACGCGACGCGCCTGCTGCGGCACCGCGTCGGGCTGTCCGTGCCCGGCAGCGTCGTGGAGCACCGCACCAAGAAGCTCGGCGCGACGGACGCCGACCCCGGCCCGCGCTTCTACTACGAGGTGCGCAACAAGATCTGGATGTTCTCGCGGTCCGACGCGCTGTCCTTCCGCGAGCGCGTGCTGTACGGCGGCTCGACGGTGCGGCGCTGGCTGCGCACGTTCGTCCGCTCCAGCGACCGGCGCACCCTCGCCGGAGCCGGGTGGCGGGGGTTCTGGCACGGGATCACCCGGGGACCGCGCCCCGACACCGAGGTGCTCTCCGGCGTCGGGCACGCGGCCCTCACCGTCGCGCGGCTCGAGGCGGGCGCGTCGTTGCCCGCCCCCGTGCACGTCAACCGCACCGCCGCGTCGACGGGAAGCTTCGGGACCGGCGAACCGCTCGACGGCCAGCGCTTCTCCGTGCTGCTGCCCGTGTACCGGGGCGACGACGCCGCGCACCTCGAGCGCGGGTTCCGGTCCGCGACCGTCGACCAGACGCTGCGGCCCGACGAGGTCGTCGTCGTCCGGGACGGGCCGGTCGGCGCGGAGATCGCGGCCGTCCTCGAACGGCTCCCCGAGCTGACCGACGTCCCCGTCACCGTCGTCCCCCTGCCGCACAACCTCGGCCTGGCACGGGCGCTGGAGGAGGGGCTCGCCGTCTGCCGCCACGAGATCGTGGCGCGCGCCGACGCCGACGACATCTCCCTGCCGGAGCGGTTCGCCGTGCAGGTGCCGCTCGTGGCCAAGGGCTACGACATCGTCGGCTCGGCCATCTGGGAGTTCGAGGACGACGAGGACGAGCGCGGCATGGTCCGCGTCCCGCCCACCGGCGAGGGCATCGCCGCGGCCGCCCGGTTCCGCGACCCGTTCAACCACCCGTCCGTCGTCTACCGCAAGTCCGCCGTGGCCGCCGTCGGGGGCTACCAGCACCTGGACCTCATGGAGGACTACCTGCTGTTCGCGCGGATGCTCGCCGCCGGCGCGCACGCCCAGAACATCACCGACCCGCTCGTGCTCTACCGCGTGGGGGCCGGCGCCTACGCCCGTCGTGGCGGGCGCCGCCTGCTCGCCTCCGAGCTGGCGCTGCAGCGGACCCTGCACGAGGAGGGGTTCGTGTCGACGCCGCAGATGGTGCGCAACGTCGTCGTCCGGGCGGGTTACCGGCTCGTCCCGGAGCGGGTGCGCCAGGCCGGCTACCGCCGCTACACCCGCAGCCGCGGCGGCTACGTCCCCGACGACCTCTAGCACCCACCCTCAGGAGAGTGACCATGAACGCCGACCTCGTCGTCGTCGGGACCGGGTTCTACGGTCTCACCGTGGCCGAGCGCATGGCCCACGCGGGCCGTCGCGTGCTGATGATCGACCGCCGCGACCACCTCGGGGGCAACGCGTACTCCGAGGATGACCCGACCACCGGCATCGAGGTGCACCGGTACGGGGCGCACCTGTTCCACACCTCGAACGAGCGGGTGTGGGAGTACGCCAACCGGTTCACCGGCTTCACGGACTACCAGCACCGGGTGTACACCACGCACCGCGGCGAGGTGTTCCCCATGCCGATCAACCTGGGCACGATCAACCAGTTCTTCCGCTCGGCGTACGGCCCGGAGGCGGCGCGGGCGCTGATCCGCGAGCAGGCCGCCGAGCTGGGGGACGCGGAGCCGACGAACCTCGACGAGCAGGGCGTGCGGCTCATCGGCCGCCCGCTGTACGAGGCGTTCATCCGCCACTACACCGCGAAGCAGTGGCAGACCGACCCGCGCGAGCTGCCGGCGTCGGTCATCTCGCGGCTGCCGGTGCGCTACACGTACGACAACCGCTACTTCTCCGACCGGCACCAGGGCCTGCCCGTCGACGGGTACACGGCGTGGCTCGAGCGGATGGCCGACCACCCGAACATCGAGGTGCGGCTGTCCACGGACTTCTTCGACGCCACGCAGCCCGTGCACAAGGACGCCGTGGTGGGGCAGGTGCCCGTGGTCTACACCGGGCCCGTGGACCGGTACTTCGACTACGCCGAGGGCGAGCTGTCCTGGCGGACGCTGGACTTCGAGACGGAGGTGCTGGACGTCGGGGACTTCCAGGGCACCACCGTGATGAACTACGCCGACGCCGAGGTGCCGTACACGCGGATCCACGAGTTCCGGCACTTCCACCCCGAGCGCGACTACCCGGGCGACAAGACCGTCATCATGCGGGAGTACTCGCGCTTCGCCGCGCGCCAGGACGAGCCGTACTACCCGGTGAACACCCCGGAGGACCGGGCGCGGCTGCTGCGCTACCGCGAGCTGATGGGCGGCGAGGCGGACGTGCACTTCGGCGGGCGGCTGGGGACCTACCAGTACCTCGACATGCACATGGCGATCGGTGCGGCCCTGTCGATGGTGGACAACCAGCTCACCTGACTCCCCACTCTCTCCGCCCTCCGTCCGGAGCGCCCCCTCCTGTCGCCGAGCGTCGAGCTCCGGACCGGTTTGCGGGGCCATAGCGGTCGGAACCTTGACGTTCGGCGGCCCGGGCGGCGCGCTCGGGGCGCGGCGTCCACAGGTGCTGCCCATCGCCCCGTGCCCACCGGCGACGTTCTGCTGGCATCCGTGCATGAGAACCTTCGCGCCGATCCCGGAGTCTCTGCTCGCCGTCGCCGAGGCGCAGGAGGGCCTGGTCGCCGGCCGCCAGTGCGACGAGCACGGTGTGGGCAGCTCGCGCCGCAGCCGCCTGGTGCGATCCGGGCGGTGGCTGGCCGTGACGCGGGGCGTGTTCGACACCTGCGCGGTCCGGCCCGCGCAGCGCACGGTCGAGCTGGTCCCGGCGCGGCCGGTCCCTCCGTTGCTGGTCAGCGAGGACGTTCCCGGACGGTCGCGCACCGCCCGGGAAGCGGCCCTGCGCCGACGGTCGCCGGCGGACCTGCTCCACGACCACCGACGACGGCGGGCAGCGTGGGCGGGCCTGCTCGCCTACGGCGGCGCGGCGATCGCCGTCGGCACGAGTGCGCTGGCGCTGCACGGGATCGAGGGCGTGCCGGGGAGGATCACGCCACAGGTCACGCTGCCGGACGCGTCCGCCCGGCGTCAGCACCCCGGCGTGGTCCTGCGTCAGTTCGACGACGGGATGACGGTCGTCCCGTTCGGTGACGACCGCTCCGCCGGACGCCACCTCGCCTCGGTGGAGTGGGCCCTCGCCCAGAGCGTGCCCGAGCTGTGGCCGGCGAGTGCGCTCGCGGTGCTCGACTCGGCGCTCCGGCTGGAGGCGCTCGACCGGGCGGGGCTCGAGCGTGCGCACGACCACGCCCGCGGACGGCGCGGGGTCGCGGCGAGACACGTCGCCTGGGAGCTGGCGGACGGGAGGTCGGCCTCGCCGCTGGAGTCCGCGGGCCGCTGGCAGTGCCACGAGTGGGACGTGCTGCCGGACACGCTGCAGCTCCCGGTCCTCGACCCGGACGGCCGGCTCCTCGGGGTGGGCGACCTGGCCTGGTTCCGTGGCGGAGGTCGGGTGCTCGTGGTCGAGATGGACGGGTTCGACTGGCACGACGGCAGCGCGCGCGGTGCTGCGCGGGACCGTGACCGGGACAACGACTTCGCCCGCCACGGGGTCGACGTCCTGAGGTTCGCCGCCGAGCACGTCCGCCGCGACGTGGTGGGCCGCGATGTCTCCCGCTTCCTCTCTGCGCGCCGAGCGTCGAGGTTCTGACCGCTATGGGACGCCATTGCGGTCAGAACCTCGACACTCGGCGGCCAAGGGCGGGAGTCAGGGGACCCAGGCGCAGACGAGGTGGCCCGTGCCGTCGGCCGTGACGGGCCCGGCGGCGTCCGGCACCAGGCAGGACTCGCCGCGGCGCAGCTCGGTCTCGCCCGCGTCCGTCAGCAGCCGGACGGTGCCGTCCAGCACGAGCACGATGCGCGGTCCGTCGGGGGCGAGCGCGACGGGCTCGGCCGGGTGCACGTCGGCGGTCATGAGCGCGAACTCGGAGACCGGCGCCCGGTAGCTGGTCACCAGGCTCTCGCTGCCGGCGACGACGGTGTCCGGCCGCACCGGCGGGCGGGGGGCGAACGCCGCGCACTCGACGAGGGCGTCGGCGTCGACGTGCTTCGTCGTCAGGCCGGCCCGCAGCACGTTGTCCGAGGCCGCCATGACCTCCACCCCCAGCCCGGACAGGTAGGCGTGCACCTCGCCGGCCGGGACGAACATCGCCTCGCCGGGCTCGAGCGACACCCGGTTGAGCAGCAGGGACGCGACCGCGCCGGGGTCGCCGGGGTGCTCGGCGTCGAGCTGCAGCACGGTCGCGTCCGCGCGGGCCGACGGCGACACCTGCGCGGCGCGGTCCCGCACCGACGCGACGGTGGCCGCGACGTCGTCCGCGCACCCCGGCGTCGAGCGGGCGGCGACGATCAGCTCCATGGCGGCCCGCAGCCCGGCCGACGACCGCGTGCCCGCCAGCGCTCCGCGCACCCGCGCGACGAGCTCGCCGTCGAGGCCGTCGAGCAGCTCGAGCACGGCTCGCGGGCTGCGGAAGCCGGCGAGGCCTTCGAACGCCGTGAGGGCGACGAGCATCTCGGGCTTGTGCTCCGTGTCGTGGAACGACCGGTGCGGCGCTCCGACGGGCAGCCCGGCACGGGCCTCGCGGTGGTAGCCGGCCCGGGCGGCGTGCGGCCGCGGGTGCACCTGGAGCGAGAGCGCGCGGCGCGCGGCGAGGACCTTCAGCAGGTAGGGCAGGCGGGGGCCGAACCGGTCCGCGACCCGCCGGCCGAGCACCTCGGCGGGGGCGTCGGCGACCAGCTCCGCCAGGGACGTGCCCGTCCCGAGGCGTGACGGCGCCGAGGGGTGCGCCCCGAGCCACAGCTCGGCGGCGGGCCGGCCGTCGCGCGGGAGCCCGAGCAGGCCCTGGATGTGGTCGTGGGATCCCCAGTCGTACGGCTGGACCGTGTTGTCGAGCCGGTGGGCGGCGGCGAGGTCGACGGCCGTTGTTGGTGACGTGTTCATCAGCATTTCATCGACTTTCCGCTCGTTGATGTGATTCACTCGGCGCTCGATCCTCGCGCCTCGACGACCGACCGGAGAATTCGTGCACGCTTTTCATTCCTTGGCCTATCTCGACGTCGAGAAGTCCGGCTCCACGTATGTCTCGCACTTTCTGCGCGACTTCCTGGACGACGACGAGGTGGCGTTCCGCAAGCACGTCGAGCTGGAGGACCGGCCGCCGTCGGGCCGGGTCCACGTGATCTCCGTGCGGGACCCGTTGGACACGTACCTCTCGCTGTACTCGTACGGCTGCCAGGGCAAGGGCGGGCTCTCGGGCACGGTCCGGGAGGCCGGGCTGGGGCACCTGTACGACGGCACGGCGGCGGGCTTCGACCGCTGGCTCGACGTCGTGCTCGACCCCGCCTACGCCCCGGCGCTCAACCCGCGCACCTACCACCGCTCGGGCGTCGCGGCGCACACGGGCCTGCTGTCCTTCCGGGTGGCGCGGCTGTCCAGCCCGCGCTCGAAGCGCTGGATCCGTCAGGCGACCTCCCCGGAGGACTTCGTCGCGCTCTACCGCCGCCACACCGTGGTCGACGTGGTGCTGCGCAACGAGTCGCTCACGGAGGACCTCGAGGCGCTCGTGCTGCGTGAGGACCTGGCGTGGCGCCCGTCGCGCGAGGCCGCGCTGGGTGCGCTGCGCGCCCAGCGCCGGCTGAACACGAGCCGTCGTCTCGACGACGACGGCGCCTTCGAGGTTCCCGCGGACGCCCGACGGCGCGTGGCCGCACGCGAGCGGCTGCTCACGGAGGTGTTCGGCTACGACGACGGTCATCGCAGCTCCACCAGCGAGCCGATGGCGGTCAGGTCCTCGGCGTAGCGCTCGGCCAGGGCGGCGGCGGTGCCGCCGTCCAGGAACGACGCCGGGACGTCGCCCGGTGCGGGGTGGCGGCCGAGCGCGTCGGTGACGAACCGGTGGAACGCCGCCCGCTCGTCCGCGTCCCGCAGCAGCGGCAGCACGTCCAGCGACAGGTCGGCCATGCGCTGCGTGTACCGCGTGTTGGTGCGCCGTGACACCTCGTCGCCGACCTCGACGCCCGTGGCCCCGAGCCGGTCGAGCGCGTCGGTGACGATCTGCCCGACGAGCGGCCGGGTACCGGCGCGGTCGCGGTCGTAGTCGTAGACGGTGACGTGCTCGGCGCCGAAGACGCGCACGAGCTCCTCGACGACGCCGCGCCAGGACATGGTCGCGACGACACGCTCGGCCAGCTCCTCGAAGCGCACGGTCTTGCCGTGCTTGAGCTGCTGCTGGTAGGCGGACTCCAGGAAGTCGCCGTAGCCCCGCACGGTGAACTGCACGTGCCGGGGGACGCCCGCGGTCGCCCGGCCGATGCCTTCGAGGTTCTCGGTGATCCGCGGGTACAGCCCGGGGACGCCGGGCGCGAAGGCGGGGCCGGTGTTGGACTCGCAGGAGTAGAACAGCCCCGGCGCGCGGGACGCACGCCAGGCGGCCATGAGGAAGTCGCGCAGGTTGTCGTCGGCACCGGGCCGGGCGACGTCGTACCAGCCGTCGAGCGCGGCACGGATCTCGGGCTGGGTGGTGCGGGTGACGACGCCGGCGGCGGCGAGCTCGGCGGTGTGCTCGCGGCACCAGGACTGCACGGCGGTGGTGCCGGTCTTCTGCGAGCCGAGGTGCAGCACGACCTGCCGGCCGGGCGGCAGGGGGCGGCGGGCGGCGACGGCGCCGCGCAGGCGCTGGACGATGGTCATCGGACCTCCACCAGGTCGCGGACCCGAGCCAGGTCGGCCTCGTCGCGGGCGGCGAGCGCGGCCTCCTGGTCGGGTGTCAGGGGCTGGGCCGGCGTGCCGCCGTCGTCCACCTGCCGGTCGACGAAGTGCGTCAGCGCGCGGCGCTCGTCGTGGGAGCGCAGGTGCGGCAGAGCGGTGAGCGCCACCTCGATCTGGCGGGCGCTCCAGCGGGTGTCGGCCACGCCCGTGACGTCCGCGAGCGGCAGGTCGTCGGTCCGGCCGGTGAGGCGGTCGAACGCAGAGGTCAGCACGGAGCGCCCGACGGCGGCGGTCGTCCCCGCGGGATCGCCCGCGGTGCGGACGGCGGACGCGTCGTGGACGCTGACCCGGTCGGCACCGACCGTGGCCACGAGGCGCTGGACGATCGGGACCCAGCTGGGTGCCTCGAGCGCCGACCAGTAGGTGTCGAGGTCGACGAGGTGGCCGTGCCGCACGGTGGCGACCCAGGCGGACGTGACGACGTCGGCGTGCGCGGCGAGGGTGAGCTGCACGCTCCAGGGCACGCCGGCGAGCGCCGCGGCGAGTCCGTCGATGCCGGCGTCGGCGTGCGGGAACAGCGTGCCGCCGCGGGGCAGGTAGGCGGGGCCGAGCGGGGCGGAGGAGGAGAACAGCACCGACTCGTCGGCCACGAGGTGCCCGCGCAGCCGCTCACGCCCCTTGTCCGAGCGCCAGTCGAGCCCGGGCACCGCCGCGCGCAGGTCGGACCAGGAGGTCCGGGTCGTCACGTGGCGCTCGGCGAGCACGTCGCGGTGCGTTCCGCACCACGCGCGCACGGCACGCACCGTCGGACGGTGGGTGCCGAGATGGACGGCCACCGGAGGGGGCGCCTCGGGCATCTTTCGGGCTCCTTCTTGCCAGGTCCTGGACGCTGGAAGGTTAGTCCCTCGATGCGTCGGAAGTGACATCTTCATGGCGCCCGATCGCATTGTGCGACAGATAGCGGAAAGTGTTCACCGACGGGTCACGGAGTGTTCCTCGACAGTTTCCGGGATATGGCCGAATGCGCCGTGTTGGGCTCATAGTGTCGCCGCCATGAACGAATCCGTGCTCGTCGTCGTCCCCGCCCGTGGTGGGTCGGCCGGCGTGCCGCTGAAGAACCTGCAGCGGGTGGGGGGCAGCTCCCTGGTGGCCCGTGCGGTGCGTTCGGCGGCCGCTGCGCCGGCGGTGACCGACGTCGTCGTCTCGACCGACCACGCCGAGATCGCCCGCGAGGCTGCCCGGCACGGCGCCCGGGTGGTCGAACGCCCTGCGGACCTGTCCGGGGCGACGGCCAGCTCCGAGTCGGCGGTGCTGCACGTCCTCGACGGTCTCGCCGCCGACGGAGCCCCGCAGCCCGCGGTCACCGTGCTGCTGCAGGCGACCAGCCCGTTCGTCGACCCGGCCGACCTCGACGGCGCGGTGCGCCAGGTGCTCGACGGCACCCACGACGTCGTCGTCGCCGTCGCGGCCACCCACGACTTCCAGTGGCGGATGGACCCGGACGGCCCCGTGCCGGTCGGTCACACGACCGACCACCGGCCGCGCCGTCAGGACCGCGCGCCGCACTACCGCGAGACCGGGGCCTTCTACGTGATGCGGACCGCGGGCCTGCGCGAGCACGGCACCCGGTTCTTCGGCTCGGTCGGGCTGCAGCCGGTCGCCCCCGAGTGGGCCGTCGAGATCGACGAGCCCCGCGACCTCTGGCTCTCCCGCACGCTCCTCGACCAGCCCACCGACGCCGAGCGTCGAGGTTCTGACCGCATTGACCGCGCAAAGCGGTCAGAACCTCGACGCTCGGCACCGGAGGGGATGGACGTCGACGCCCTCGTCACCGACTTCGACGGCGTGCACACCGACGACGGCGTCTACGTCTCCCAGGACGGCGTCGAGCAGGTGCGCGTCCACCGCGGCGACGGGCTCGGGGTCGGACACCTCCGGTCCGCCGGCGTCCCCCTGCTCATCCTGTCCAAGGAGACCAACCCCGTCGTCACCGCGCGGGCCCGCAAGCTCGGCGTCGACGTCCTGCAGGGCATCGACGACAAGGCGACGGCACTGCGCGACTGGTGCGCCGCGAACCGGCTCGACCCCGACCGGGTCGCCTACGTCGGCAACGACGTCAACGACCTCCCTGCCCTGCGCGTCGTCGGCTGGCCCGTGGCCGTCGCCGACGCCCACCCCGACGTGCTCGCCGCCGCGCGGGTCGTCACCGAAGCGCGAGGCGGCCACGGCGCCGTCCGCGAGATCTGCGACCGCATCACCATCCACCGGAAGGACCCCGTCATGACCGCCACCTCCACCGCCCCGGCACGTCCCGTCCACATCGGAGAGCACGCCGTGGCTACCGGCGAGCCCGTGTACGTGATCGGGGAGATCGGCATCAACCACAACGGTGACGTCGAGATCGCCAAGCAGCTCATCGACGTCGCGGTGGCCGCCGGCTGCCAGGCCGTGAAGTTCCAGAAGCGCACCCCGGAGATCTCCACCCCGAAGGACCAGCGGGACAAGATCCGCCAGACCCCGTGGGGCGAGATGACCTACCTGGAGTACAAGTACAAGGTCGAGTTCGAGCACGAGCAGTACTCCGAGATCGACCAGTACGCCAAGGCGCAGGGCGTGCAGTGGTTCGCCTCCCCGTGGGACGTGCCCTCGGTCGCGTTCCTCGAGGAGTTCGGCGTGCCGACGCACAAGATCGCCTCGGCGTCCGTGACCGACCACGAGCTGCTGCGGGCGCTCGCCGACACCGACAAGCCGCTCATCCTGTCGACCGGCATGTCGACCCTGGAACAGATCGACGCCGCCGTGGAGATCCTCGGCACCGACGACCTCGTGATCCTGCACTCCACGTCGACCTACCCGCTGCCTCCCGAGGAGGCCAACCTGCGCACGATCACCACGCTGCAGGAGCGGTACGGCGTGCCCGTCGGCTACTCCGGCCACGAGACCGGCCTGCAGATCTCGCTGGCGGCCGTCGCGCTCGGCGCGGTCGCCGTCGAGCGTCACATCACCCTCGACCGCGCGATGTGGGGCTCCGACCACGCCGCGTCGCTCGAGCCGAAGGGCCTGTCCAACCTCGTGCGCGACATCCGCATCCTCCAGGAGGCCCTGGGCGACGGCGAGAAGAAGGTCATGCCGGGCGAGCTCGCCCCGATGTCGCGCCTGCGCCGCACCGGCGCCTGAGCTCCCCCCTCACCAGCACCGAAGGACCGAAGGGGACGCCGAGCGCATGACCGTCTCACGACCGCAGGTGTCCGTCGTCGTCCCCGCGCGGGACGCCGCCGGGCACCTGCCCGACGCCCTGGGGAGCCTGCAGCGCCAGGACCTCGACCTGTGCGAGCTGGAGGTCGTCGTCGTCGACGACGGGTCCACCGACGACACCCTCGCGGTGCTGGAGGAGGCCTCGTCCCGGCTCCCGGCGCTGCGCTGGGTCCACCACCGCACCCCCCAGGGGGTGTCGGCGGCACGCAACCGGGGCGTCCGCGAGGCGCGGGGCCGCTGGGTCACGTTCCTGGACCCGGACGACTGGTACTTCCCCGGCCACCTGGCCGCGATGCTCGACGCCGCCGAACGGTACGACGTCGACTTCCTCGTGTGCGACCAGGTGCAGGCCTACGGTCATGAGCGTCGCCGGGTGCGGGCACCCGAGCCCCGGCGCCACGTGCCGCTCGACCCGCGCACGGGGATCATGCCCACCTCGCGGTCGACCATGGTCAACTACGTGCAGGTGTCGTCCCGGTTCCTCTCCCGACGGGTGGTCGACGACGGCCTGGCCGTGTTCGACGAGCACCTGCCGACGGCGGAGGACCGGGAGTGGGCCTGGCGCCTGCTCCTCGGCACCCACCGGTACGCCGTGGTGGACGCACCCGGCTACGTGTACCGACGGGCCGTGACGGGATCGCTCACCGACGTCGGGGACGCCCGCCAGCTCGGCTTCCTCGAGGCCTACGACACGGTGCTCGAACGCCTGCGCCGGGACGGCCTGGACGAGTACGAGCCCAAGGTGCTGCGCGACGTCCTCGCGGTGCTCCACCACCACGTCTCGCGGCGCAGCGCCTACCCCGCCGACGTCTGGGACGCGATGACCGCCCGGGCTCGGCAGACGGTGGGGCGGTTCGACAAGCAGGTCGTCGCCCGGCAGGTCGCCGCGCTCGGACCCGAGCGGGTGCGCGCCGTCCGCAAGCAGGGGGTGCCGTTGTGAGCGACGTGACCACGCAGGTCGTGACGGCCTCCACGCTGTTCGGTGCGGCCACGGTCGCCGCGGCCTGGGACGCGGGCGTGCTGCCCCGGCGGGAGCGGACCGTCCTGGTGGTGCAGCACAACGTGCCGGCACCCGAGTGCTCCGACCCCTTCACCGCCGGCCCGGCCTTCGCGGCGCTCGCCGACCGGTTCGACGACGTCGTCGCCTGGAACGACGTCGTGACGCCGTTCCACCCCAAGGAGTGGAAGCCGCGACCCGCGGACGCACCGCTGTGGGAGCGCCTCCTGCGCGAGCGGTGGGAGCTCGGCGCCGGTCCGCTCGAGATCGTCGGGGAGTCCGTGGCCACGCCCCCGACCGGTGCGCTGGTCGCGATCTTCGCCTCGGCCGCCGTCACCGTGTACGCCGACGGCCTGATGGTGTACGGCCCGACCCGGTTCGACCTGCGGCACGAGGTCGGCGGGAGGATCGAGCGGCTGCTCCACCTCGACCTGCTGCCGGGGGTGCGGCCGACGCTGCTCGCCGAGTGGGACGTCCCCGGCGTCGTCGTGCCGGGCGAGTCGTTCCGCAAGATCGTCGGTGCGCTCACCGAGCACGCCGTCGCGGCGGACGTCGCCCGCGCCGAGCGCGAGGGCCCGACGAACGGCCACTCCGCCGTCGTGCCGCGCACGCTCGCCGAGCGGCTGCCCGACGCCGGCTCGTACGCCCTGCTGCTGGGTCAGTACATGGCGGCGATCGGCCTCCTCACCGAGGCCGAGGAGGCCGCGCTGCACCGCCGGATGGTCCAGGTCGCCGCCGACCGCGGGTTCACCCGGGTGCTGCTCAAGCCGCACCCGTCGGCACCCCGCCAGGGCACCGCCGAGCTGGTCGAGCACGCTCGGTCCCTCGGCGTCGAGCTGGAGGTGGCCCCGGCGGCGGTGCTGGCCGAGTCCCTGTACGGCGAGTCGGTGCCCGGCCTCGTCGTGTCGTGCTTCTCGACGGCGCTCGCCACGGCGGGCGCCCTCTACGACGTGCCGACCCAGAACGTCGGTACCCGCATGCTGCTCGAGCGCCTCGAGCCGTACCCGAACTCCAACCGGGTCCCCGCCGTCGCGATCGACGCGCTCGGCCGACCCGGCGGGCGGTGGGCGGACCCCGCGGCGATGCAGCGGCTGGTCCGCGCCGTCTCCTACTGCCAGCAGCCGCAGCTCCTGGCGCGGTTCCGCGACGAGACGGCCGACCTGCTGCGCGAGCTGGACGACACCAGCCTGCGGCTGTGGTTCCGCCGCAAGCGGCTCACCGCGCTGGGGCTGCCGGGCGGGCTGCCCGTGCCGCGCTGGCGCTCGCCGCGGGTCGTCGCGATGGCGGACGCCGTGGACCGGCGCCTCCTGGGCGGCCGGCTGCGACGGCTCGTGCGACGGCGGTACGCCGGGGCGGGCGACGACCTGCGGGCCGCTGTCGCCGCCGTGAAGGGCGAGATGGATGGCTGAACCCGACGAGAAAGTCCTGCTGCGGGCCGCCGAGGACCTGTCGCCCACGTGCGGCGTGACCGTCGTCGCGTGCGTCCGGGACGAGGAGGCCTACCTCGCCGCGGCCGTCCGGTCGGTGCTGCGGCAGGACCACGACGGCGACCTGCGTCTCGTGCTCGCCGTCGGCCCCTCGCACGACGCCACGGCCGCGATCGCCGCCGGGCTCGCCGCGGAGGACGACCGCATCACCGTGGTGGACAACCCGACGGGGTCGCGCTCGATCGGCCTGAACCTGGCGATCGAGCACGGCACCGGCGCCGACGACTCGTCCGACCACCCCGTCGTCGTGCGGGTCGACGGCCACACCGAGCTGCCGTCGGACTACGTGCGGCGCTGCATCGAGCTCCTGCGGTCCACCGGTGCGGTGGGTGTGGGCGGGGTGATGACCCCCGTGGGTGAGGGCACGGTCCAGGAGGCGGCGGCGCGGGCGATGAGCCACCCGGCCGGTATCGGCCCGGCGTCGTTCCACACGGGCGGCCGCGCCGGTCCGGCGGAGACCGTCTACCTCGGCGCGTTCCGGCGGGCCGCGGTGCAAGCCGTGGGCGGCTACGACCCGACCCTCTTCCGGGCGGAGGACTGGGACCTCTGCCTGCGCCTGCGCCGGGCGGGTGGCCTGCTGTGGTTCGACCCCTCGCTGGTGGTGGAGTACCGCCCGCGGCGCACGCTGGGAGCGGTGGCGAAGCAGTTCTGGCGCACGGGCATGTGGCGGCGCGAGGTCGTGCGGCGGGACCCCTCCACGGCGGGCCTGCGCTACCTGGCCCCACCGGTGCTCGTCCTGTTCCTCGGCCTGTCGCTGCTGCTGGTGGCGTGCGGCGCCGCCGTCGGCTCGGCCGTGGTGGTGGGCGCGGGTGTCGCGCTACCGGCGGCCTACCTGCTGGGCGTGCTGGTCGCGGCCGGTCACGCGGCGTCGCGCCGACCGGTGCTGCGCCGCCGGGCGGCGCTGGTGCTGCCCGTGGTGCTCGTGGTCATGCACGTGTGCTGGGGCTCCGGGTTCGTGCGCGGCCTGACGGCCAGGGCGGCCGCCGACCACCGCGCCTGACCCTCAGCGGGTGAGCCGGGCGGAGAGCGTCACGGGCAGCGCCGAGCGCGTCGTCGACCACAGGTACCGCGGCCACGACCAGGGCACGACGGCGGTCCGCGGCTCGAGCGTGCCGGCCCGGGCCCGCTCGGCGAGCGCGCGCACCGCCGGGCCCAGCTCGTCACCGCGGTGCAGGTAGCCGGCCTCGCACCAGCCGGGCTCGGGCGTGGGGCCGCCGGCGCGCAGGATCGCCGCGACCTCGTCCAGCGCGGCCAGGCAGCCGGAGCCGACGTAGGCCTCGTTGAGCTGCTCGGGCCCCACCCCGAAGTCGGTGAGGAAGACCGTCGGCAGCCCGCGCGCGAGCGACTCCAGCCCGGCCGTCGAGCTCACGGTGAGCAGGGCGGTGCCCGGGGTGAGGTGGTCGGACATCGGGCCGACGGCGAAGCCCACCTCGCCGCCCGACCGCCCCAGCCGCTGGTGCTCGGCCGTCCACAGGGCGTCGAGCGGGTAGGGCTCGTTGTGCGTCTGCCGCTCGCCCGTGCGGGCCCGCAGCTTGACCGTGACCTCGAAGCCGTCGTCGGCGAGGCGTGCCAGGCCGTCGAGCAGCCGGACCCGTTCGTCGCGGGTGGTCGGCACCTTCGCCTGGGCCGCCAGGACCACGCGGTGCGGGGCGTCGGGCCGCGGGGCGTGGTCGGTGGGCGCGCTCGGCACGTCGAGGAACGGCAGCCGCGACAGCAGGACCAGCGGGGCGGCGCCGTGCCGGGCGAACGCGGTCCGGTAGGGCTCGGCCTCGTGGCGGCCGTGCACCACGAAGGCGTCGGCCCACCGCCGCCACCCGGTGCCGTGCTGCGTGGCAGGCAGCGCCATGCCGGGCAGCCCCGTGACCAGTGCCGGACGCCGTCCGGAGCGCGTGGCCCGCTGCACCCGCCGCGCCACGAGCTCGGCGACGGGCCCCGTCGCGGCGACGAGCACCACGTCCGGCCGGCGTGCCCTGACGAGCCGCGCGAGCGCGCCCGGCGACAGCACCGGGGGAACCGGCAGCCCGGTGCTGGCGACCGCCGCCGCCGACTGCTCGGGCGTCGGTGCCAGGGGAGACCGGACCACGACCGCCGCCGGTTCGAGGGCCGGGGTGCCGCCGTCGTCCCGGAGCCGGGCCAGGCTCCACGCCGCCCACTTGAGGTAGGAGTCGGAGTCGGCGACCGCGAGGACACGCACCGTCATGCGACGGGGCTGGTGCGCCGCCCCGGCCGGCCGGCCGGCCGGGCCGGGCGCTCGGCGGAGCGTCCGGCGTCGGCCGCCCGCGCGAGGCCCGCAGCGACGCTGAGGTGCTCGCGCAGGGCAGGGGTCGCCCGCGGCGTCCACCAGGAGTCGGGCACGTCCTGCGGCAGCACGGCGACGCCGCGCGGCGTGAGGAGGCGGGTGAGGGTCACCGCGGACGTGGACGGCAGGGAGACGACCCGCTGGTCGGTGCCGAGCCGGCGCAGCCGGATCTCCACCGGGGCGCCCGGGACGTCGACCCGGACCCCGGGCAGCCGCTCGAAGAGCGCGGTGACCAGCGCGTCGTGGCGGCGGTGCGGGATGTAGCGGACCGGCCCGTCGGCGGCGAGACCCGCCAGCCAGGCGGCGTACTGGTCGGCGTGCACCAGCCGGTCGGCGACGAGCCCGGAGCCGACCACCACGGTCGGCTCCTCGATCGCGGGCGGTGCGCCGGCGTCGGACCGTGAAGCCAGCCATCCGAAGGAGTGCTCGACGACCTCGACGCCGAGCGCGGTGAGCCCCGCGGTGAGACCGTCGTCCAGGGGCAGCATGGTGCACACCGTCAGCCGGCCGGCCCGCGCGAGGCGGCGCAGCCGCCGCGTGGTGACCGCGCCGAGTGTGTAGCGCAGGGGGCCCGTCGGGGTGGACAGCCGGACCATCGGTTCGGCCTCCACGAGCCGCCGGGCCATGTCGAGCGTCGCCAGGCCGTCGTCGACGACCACGATGCGACCCGGGGCGGTGCCGCGCGCCAGGGCGGTCTGGAAGACGCCGGAGAAGGGGTCGCCGACCAGGTGCACGGGGTCGCCGCCGAGCGTCCGGCTCACGGGCCCCACGGTGACGTCGAGACCGTCGGGCAGGCCGAGGTCCCGGACGGCGCCGACGGCGGTGGCGAGGGTCGGGACGTCGGAGCGGGCCACGATCCGGGCCTGCGTCGCGGCGGGCGGCGTGACGTGCCCGGCCGCGTACGCCTCGACGGCGCACAGCAGCTGCAGCGGGGACTCGACCAGTGCGCTCACCCGGCCAGGGAAGCACGCAGGGGCGACGGCGTGGTGGCCGGCGGGTTGAGCCCGGATGAACACCCGGGTCGCGTTCGTGCTGCCCTGCCCGGCCCGCCACTACGATGGTGCGGTGCCCAGAACCTCCGGACGCCGCACGGACGCCCCGTTCCCGCAGGGAAGCTACGCCGCCGCCACCTGGTCGATCCCGTCCGACTACGGCGGCATGACGTCGGCGCTGCTGCGCCGCTCACGAACCTTCGTCGAGGAGGCAGGGGTCCCGGTCCAGATCCTGACCTTCTCCGCCACCCTCGACGTCGAGGCGATGCAGACCACGCTCCTCGAGCGTGGCGAGCTGGTCCCGGGGGTCACGCTGCACAACGTGTGGGAGGACATCCGCGCGCTGCCCGACGAGCGGGTCGCGCCCCAGCCGGGCGCCGTCGCGACCGTCCGCACGCAAGGAGCCCCCGGCGAGCTCGTGCGGGTCGAGGAGGACGACGACGGCAGCTCCCTGCGCGAGCTGCACTTCCGTCGGGACGGCACGCTGGCGGCCGTCGACGAGCGACGCCTCTCCGGGCGGCGGGTCACCCTGTACACCCGCGACGGGCGCGAGGGCCGCTCGTGGAGCTCGGTCTGGGCGGTGTACCGCAAGTGGATCGACCACGTGCTCGCGGACGAGCCCGCGTACGTGGTGGTCGACAGCAAGTCCTTGACGAAGTTCTTCGCCGCGCTCCGGCGACCGGGCATCTACACGGCCCACCTCGTGCACGGTGCCCACCTGACCGCTGGGGCGACCGATCCGCACGGTCCGCTCTCCCGGACACGTGTGCCCCTCGTGCAGCACGTCGACGACTACGACGCGGTCGTGTTCCTCACCGAGGGGCAGCGACGCGACGTCCTGGACCGCGTGGGCGAGCGCGACAACACGTTCGTGGTGCCCAACAGCACCGACCTGCCGTCGCACACCACGACGGCGCGGCCCGACCGGCTCCGGGGAGCGATGCTGGCCAGCCTGAACGGGCGCAAGCGCGTGCCGCACGCCATCCGAGGCGTGCAGCGAGCGGCGGCCCGGACCGGCCTGGACGTCACGCTCGACGTGTACGGCGACGGGCCCGATCGTGACAAGCTGACGCGGCTCGCCAAGAAGGTGCCCGGCGTGACGATGCACGGCTACGTCCGCGGCGCGGCCGACCGGCTCGCCGACGCGTCGTTCCTGCTGCTCACCAGCCGCGCAGAAGGGCTCCCGCTCGTCTTCGCCGAGGCGATGGCGCGGGGCTGCGTGCCGATCGCCTACGACATCCGGTACGGCCCGGCGGACATCATCACCGACGGCGTGGACGGGTTCCTCGTGCCGCAGGGGGACATCGACGCCCTGGCCGCGACGATCGAGCGGTTCGTCACGCTCGACGACGCCGCCATGGAGAGCATGCGGCGTGCTGCGATGGACACGGCGCAGAAATACTCCGCCCCGGCGGTCGTGTCGCAGTGGGCCGGCGTCTTCGCCGACATCGAGCGTCGCCGCCCCCGGCCGGCGTCGGCGCCCGCCGCGACGTCGTCGCCGGACGCCGACCGCAGCCTGGTCCGGCGGGTGGCCGGTATGCTGCGGCGCGCCCCCCGCTGAGCCGACCTCAGGAGTCCCATGCCCGCCACCCCTCGTGGTGCCACGTTCCGACGGCGCGTCAGGTCCGCCGGCGGCCGGATCATCCGCCGGTTCGGCCTGCTGCCCGCCGGTACCCCTGACGGTCGTGGTGAGGACGCGGCGCTGCTCGGCACGTCGTGGCCCTACGAGGTGCTCGTGTACTTCGCTGACACCCCGGAGGCGCTCTACCAGCTCGAGCAGTGGTACGAGGCGCTGCGCGCGCTGGACGCCGCGCATCCCGTCGTCGTCGTGACGCGGGACTCGCGCACCGCGGCCGCGGTGCGCCGGGACTCCGGGCTGGCCGTCCGCACGGTGGCGCACTACACGACGCTCGACGACGTCCTGGGCCGCTCCACGACCAGGCTGGCGCTGTACGTGAACCACAACCCCGAGAACTTCACCTGCCTGCGGTTCGGGAGCATGGTGCACGCGTCGCTCATGCACGGCGACAGCGACAAGGTCGTCACCGTGTCGAACCAGACGAAGGCCTACGACTTCTCGTTCGTCGCGGGCCAGGCCGCCGTGGAACGGATGGCGCGGTTCAGCACCCTGTACGACGCCCACGCCCGCTGTGTGCCGGTCGGGCGGCCCCAGCTCGACGCTCAGCTACGGCTCCGGGCGGAGACCCGACGAGGCCCGGTGCCGACGGTCCTCTACGCGCCGACGTGGGAGGGCGGCCAGCCGTCCGCCGAGTACGGCACCGTGGCCTCGCACGGCCTGCGGCTGGTCCGTACCCTCGTCGAGTCGGGCCGCTACCGCGTGCTGTACCGGCCGCACCCGCTGACCGGGGTGCGCGACGCCGCGTACGGCGACGCCGACGCAGCGATCCGGGAGTTCCTGGACGGCGCGGAGGCGCCGGCGGGCGGGAGCCCGCACGCGACCGACACCCACCGCGACGTCGGGCCGGCGTTCGCGGCCGCAGACCTGCTCGTGTGCGACGTCTCCGGCGTCGCGATGGACTGGCTCGCGACGGGCGCGCCGATCGTGGTCACCCGGCCCGCCGGCGCGGCCGTGATCGCCGCCAGCCCCCTGCTCGACCTGGCCCCGGCGTTGCCCGTGGCAGGGCTTGCGGGGGCCCTCGATCTCGTCGACCGAGAGCTCCGTGAGGACCCGGGTCGTGACGAACGGCTCCGGCTGCGCGAGCACTACCTCGGGGACACCGCTCCCGGCGCGGCGACGCGGCGGTTCGTGACGGCCTGCGAGGACCTCATGACCGTCCGGGACCGTGAGGTCGCTCGCATCGGGCGCGAGCTCAGTCGCTGAGGAGCAGGGCGTCCCGGCGGTCCACGCACCCGACGACGAAGTCCAGGAAGCGGCGGCTGCTCTCACCACGAGCGAACCCGAAGTAGTGGTCGCGCATCCCGGCTCGGGCCTCGTGGAGGGGGTCGCTCGCCAGGTTGGCGGCGAGGAGCGCCGGCAGGTCGTCGACCGTGCTGGCGTCGACGATGTCCACGGCTCCGGCGACCGGCGCGTCGGCGAGCAGGCGCTCACGGTCGGAGCGCCGGTCGGTCAGCACGATCGGGGCGTCCGGGCGCAGGTACAGGAAGTCGAGGCCCACCGACGAGATGTCGGTGACCAGGAGGTCCACACCGTCGAAGAGCCCGAGGATGTCCGCGTCGAAGGGCATGGCGTGACCGGCCGCCGGGCCTTGCTCCGCCAGGAGCCGCTTGATCGCGCTGTGGGCGGCCGCCACCGGCTTGTCGTCGGTCGTCAGCACGCGGGGGTGCGGCTTGTAGATCACGCGGACGTCGTCGCGCGCGAGCAGCGCGCGCACGATCGCGACCCCGTAGCTGTCGAGCGACGTGTAGTTGTTGGCGTCGTCCTCGCCCGACCACGTCGGCGCGTAGAGCACCGTCCGGCGCCCGGCGGACGGCGCGAGGATCGGCTCGACCTGCAGGTCGAGCTGCGGCCGGCCGCACACGACCAGGCGCTCGAGGTCGAAGCCGATGAGTGCGCGCCGGTGCCGCTCGACAGCCGCCTGACCCGCCACCACGACGTGGTCGTACGCCTTGGCCTGGTTGGACACCATGGAGATCTTGTCGGACTCACCGTGGTTGACGTGGACGTGCAGGCCGCGCTGGTAGATGAGCGACTGGAAGTTCCGCATGCCGTTGTTGACGTAGATGATCGTCTTGGCGTCGACCTGGTCGTAGATGCGGCGCAGCCCGTCGAGCTTGCGCGTGAAGAGCACCGGCAGGCTCGTGGAGGCGCGCAGCAGCGTCGTCGTCGCCCAGTTCCGGGTGACGATCGCGAGCGGGCGGTGCTGCGCCACCTGCTCGAGCACGGGCAACCACTGCTGGATCTGGTAGCCGAGCTCCGGCGGGTCGGCGAAGTAGACGACGACGGGGTAGCGGGGCAGCTCGTCGAGCTCCGGGTCGAACAGCGGAGGCTCACCGACCACCGACTGCCGGACGAGGCGGTTGGCCAGGCTCCCGACCTTGAGCAGGAGGCGGCCGAGGCGTGCGCGGCCCCGATCGACGAGCGAGCGACGCGGCGGGCTGACGGGGGACATCCGTTCCTTCCGAGGGGGCGGGGGCCGAGGGCACACCGAGTATTCCACGCTGACCGGCGTCGGCCACCGACGGCGCCACGGTACGATCGACGGGGCCGGAAGACCACGGCCCCACCTCCCAAGGACAGGTAAGAAACCTTCGTGACCACCGACATCACCGCAGGGGCCACCTCTGGTGACCGTGGGACACCGGACCGCCCCGACGAGCGGCCCAGCCCGCCGGAGCCACCGGAGCCGATCACTCCCACCATGTCGTCGGCCGAGAGGCGGGCGCTCGCCGACCGGTACGGCCTGACGAAGATGGGCGTGCGGCCACCCCTGTGGTCGTACATCAAGGACGTCGCCTCGCGGTGGGCCTTCATCCGGGTGCTCGGCACGGCGACCGCGTACGCCAAGAACCAGAACACCTATCTCGGGCAGCTCTGGGCGATCCTCAACCCGGTGCTCAACGCCACGGTGTACGTGATCATCTTCGGGATCATCCTGAAGACGAGCCGCGGGGTTGAGAACACGATCGCGTTCATCGTCATCGGCGTCTTCCTGTTCCGGTTCGTCGAGCAGTCGGTCAACGGCGGCGCGCAGTCCATCAACAAGCGGACCAACCTGATCCGTTCGCTGCACTTCCCCCGCGCGGTGCTGCCGATCTCCAACGTGGTGTCGCACCTCGCGACGCTCGTGCCCGCGCTCTTCGTGATGGGTCTCATCGTCCTCGCGTCGGGCCTGCTGCCCGGCTACGACCCGGTGCACGTCACCTGGCAGTGGCTGCTGCTGATCCCCGCGGTCGCGCTGATGTGGGTCTTCAACATGGGGCTGGCCTTCGTCATGGCGCGCGCCGTGGCTATCACGCCGGACCTGGACAACATCATCTCGTTCGTCCTCCGCTTCGCCATGTACGGCTCCGGCGTGATCTTCCCGCTGGCGCACTACGTGAGCCGGCTGCCGGACTCGGTGCAGGTCTGGCTGGAGCCGGTGCTCACGTACCAGCCGATCGCCGTCTACCTCTATCTGGGGCGTTCGTCCCTCATGGAGGAGGAGGCGTTCGTCCAGGAACCGATCATGTGGATCCTCGGCGTGGTCTGGGCGGTCGTGTTCTTCGTGGCGGGCTTCATCATCTTCTGGCGTGGCGAAGAGAGGTACGGACGTGACTGAGGACGTGAGCGAGGCCGACGCCCACCTCGACTTCGACATGGAGCTCGAGGAGGACGACGCCGGCCAGCACGCGCAGAGCATCCCGTTGGGCGATCCCTGCCTGGTGGTGGACGACCTGCACATCGTCTTCCGGGTGTTCGGCGGCAAGCAGCGTGCGCGGGCGCAGCGCTCGGGGGTGAAGGTCCAGAAGGCGGCTCCCGTCAAGCGCAGCATCGTCAAGCGGCTGCTCGGGGCGGGGCGGCAGCACGTCGGGGCCGTGAGCGAGGTGCACGCCGTGCGTGGCGTGTCGTTCACCGCCCGCCACGGTGAGTCGATCGGGATCGTCGGGATCAACGGGTCGGGCAAGTCGACGCTGCTGCGCGCCATCACCGGGCTCATCCCGCCCCACTCCGGGGCCGTCTACGTCGACGGCGAGCCGGCGCTGCTGGGCGTGAACGCGGCGCTCATGCCGCAGATGACCGGTTCGAAGAACATCGAGATCGGGGGCCTCGCCCTGGGCATGACGCCCAAGGAGGTCGACGAGAAGTTCGACGAGGTCGTGGAGTTCGCCGA
>NZ_PVTX01000007.1 GCF_003003075.1 Isoptericola halotolerans
CACCCGTTCGCCACTGATCCACCCAGCAAGCTGGGCTTCACCGTTCGACTTGCATGTGTTAAGCACGCCGCCAGCGTTCGTCCTGAGCCAGGATCAAACTCTCCGTAAAAGAGAGAAAACAACCAACGACCCCCGAAGGAGCCACCAGTCGCCTATCGATACTGGCCAGACCAAACAGACTAGCTGTTCAATCCAGTCCAAAGGAACCAAAAAGGTTCAAAATTTGGCATTGACTATCAAGCACACTGTTGAGTTCTCAAACAACCGACGCACACCATCCACGACCGGAACACCGTCCCGACCCCGTCCGGGGCAACCCTTCAACCTTACCCGATCCGATCTTCGTGGTCAACCTGCGCTCTGTGAGCGGCAGCCGGCCGAACATCGGTGGGTCCTCGATCGTCGGGCACATTACTGTACCCGATCTGAAGGTCGAGGTGAACACCCACGGGACCGGCCACCGGTACCCAGCCCGTGGGCTGTCTCCTCGGTGTCCGTGCCTCCCTCTCGGGCGAACGACCAGAACATTACACACGCTCTGGCCTGACGACCAAATCCGCAGGTCAGTGCGCATCTTGGGCCTTCTCGAGCACGTTCGACGCGTGCTCGAGAAGGCCCCGCAGGCGCGGCCGTCAGTCCGCGACGGCGACGGCGAGCGTCTTCTTGCCCCGCCGCAGCACGGCGTACCGGCCGTGCAGCAGGTCCTCCGCCCGCAGGACGGCGTCCTCCGACTCCACCTTGGCGTTGTTGACGTAGGCCCCGCCGTCCGCGACGGCTCGCCGGCCCGCGGCGCGGGAGGCGACCAGCCCGCTGTCGACCAGCGCGTCCAGCACCGGTGTTCCGACGGCGACGTCGGCGCGCGGCAGCTCAGCCGTCGCTGCCCCGAGCGTCTCGGCGTCGAGCGTGGCGAGCTCGCCCCGACCGAAGAGCGCCTGGCTCGCCGCGACGACCGCCTCGGTCGCTGCGGCGCCGTGCACCAGCGTCGTGACGTCTGCGGCGAGGGTCTTCTGGGCCACGCGTGCGAAGGGGCGTTCCGCCACCTCGCGCTCCAGCTCGGCGATCTCCTCGCGCGAGCGGAAGGTGAAGATCTTCAGCCACGGCACGACGTCGGAGTCGGACGCGTTCAGCCAGTACTGGTAGAAGGCGTACGGGCTCATCAGGTCGGGCGCCAGCCAGACGGCACCGCCCTCGGTCTTGCCGAACTTGGTGCCGTCGGCCTTGGTGATCAGCGGGGTCGTCATGACGTGGACGGCCTCACCCTCGGTCCGCCGCACGAGCTCGACGCCGGAGAGCAGGTTGCCCCACTGGTCGTTGCCCCCGGTCTGCAGGGTCACCCCGTGGCGCCGGTAGAGCTCCAGGAAGTCGATGCCCTGCAAGATCTGGTAGCTGAACTCCGTGAAGCTGATGCCCTCGTCCGAGCTCAGCCGGCGCGCCACCGTGTCCTTCGCCAGCATGGTGCCGAGCCGATAGTGCTTGCCGACGTCGCGCAGGAAGTCGATCGCCGACATCCCGGCGATCCAGTCGAGGTTGTTGACCAGGACGGCGGGGTTGTCCCCCTCGAAGTCGAGGAAGCGCGAGATCTGCGCCTTGAGCCGCTCGGACCAGTCGGCGACCGTCTCCTTCGTGTTGAGCACCCGCTCTCCGGACTGCCGAGGGTCGCCGATCATCCCGGTCGCGCCGCCCACCAGCGCGACGGCGCGATGGCCGGCACGCTGCAGGTGCCGCAGCAGGATGAGCTGGACGAGATGGCCGTGGTGCAGGCTCGGCGCCGTCGGGTCGAAGCCGCAGTAGTACGCGATCGGACCCTCCGAGAGCGCGTCGCGCAGCGCAGCCTCGTCGGTGGTCTGCGCCACCAGGCCCCGCCAGTGCAGCTCGTCGAGAACGTCGGTCACCGTGTGCTCCTTGAGGTGGTTCGTCGCGGCCCGGACGAGCCGCCCACCTAGTGTGCCCGATGCGGCCACCGCGTCACCGCACGTCTCAGCGCACGCGTCGTGCCACCGGCCGGTACGCCGACACGCTCGGCTCGTCGACGAGCCACGACCGCCAGCCGAACCGCGACGGGTCGGCGCCCTCGCCACCGACGCCGACGCGGGGCCCGGTCGCGATGGTGCGCGGCAGCGGGTCCACGGGCAGGTGCACGACGACGGCGCCGTCGGCGTCCGTGACGCCCACGCCGTCGTCCTCACGATCGAGCGCGAGGGCCACCGTGAGCCGCGCGGGCCCGCGGGCGATCTGACGGTCCGAGTCGCAGCGCCCCGCGGCCGTGCGACGCGAGCGCGCGAGGTCGGTACCGGCGACGACCTCTCCGGCGCGCAGCAGGACGGCCGAGGCGGTCCCGGCCGGCCCGCACACCACGTTCACGCAGTGGTGCAGGCCGAGGTGACGGTAGACGTAGAGACGGCCAGGTGCGCCGAACATGGACCGGTTGCGCTCCGTGCGGCCCCGGTAGGCGTGCGACGCGGGGTCGACGGCCCCCGCGTACGCCTCGACCTCGGTCAGGCGGAGCGTGACGTCGCCCTCCGCCGTCCGGCGCGTGACATAGGCACCGAGCAGGTCGCGGGCCACGGTGTGCACGTCCCGGTCGTACCAGGACGGCCCGGGAACCTGCCACGGCGCGGTGGGCACCTGCGCCGGACCCGCCGTCGTGCCTGTCATCCCGCCTCCCGAGGACCCGGTGCCGTGGCGCGCGGCCGACCGAGGCCGTCGAGGTGGACGTCGGCCCTCGCGCACGTCTGCTCCGCAGCGTAGTGGGCCGCCTCGTCGGCCATCCACCGCTGCCAGTGCGCTCGTGCCGCCTCCCCGTCACGCACGAGACCGCGGTGCAGGCGCTCGGCGTCGTCGGCCTCGACCCAGATGCGCAGCGCGGCCCACGGGTCCACCTGCCGTGCGGCCGCACCGCACCCCTCGACGACGAGGAACGGCGCCGGCTCCACGGTGTGCGCCTCGGCGTAGGAACCGGTGACCCAGTCGAACCGTCGGTACTCCCCCGCCCTGCCGGCCACCAGCGGCTCCAGGACCCACGAACGCAGCCGCGCCGCCCCACCGCCGGGCCCCGCCTCCCAACCCTCGTAGAGGTCGTCCATGTGCACCACCTGGCACGCCAGCTCGACGGCGAGCTGCGTGGCGAGCGTCGTCTTGCCCGACCCGGCCGGGCCGTCGACGCAGACCAGCCGGGTGCGTCGCCACGGAGCCGGCGCACCCGGTCCCGGCAGGCGCGGCGCGCCGTCGTGCACCCGCTGCACGACGGCGGCCAGCACCTCCGCGCCGACGCTCACTCAGCCCTCGGCCCAGAACCTGAACTCGGTGGCGCGCTCCTTGGCCGCCTCCAGCTGTTCCGCCACGCGCCGCGGCGACGTCCCGCCCACGCCGTCCCGGGAAGCGACGGAGCCCTCGACGGTCAGGACCTCGCGCACCGCCGGCGTGAGGTGCGCCGAGATGGCCGCGAGGTCCTCGTCCGAGAGGTCCCACAGCTCGATGTCGCGCTCCTCGCACACCCGGACGCAGGCGCCGGCGACCTCGTGCGCCACCCGGAACGGCACCCCGGAGCGCACCAGCCACTCCGCCACGTCGGTGGCCAGGGAGAACCCCTGCGGCGCGAGCTCCGCCATCCGGTCCGTGTCGAACGTCAGCGTGCGCACCATGCCGGCGAAGGCCGGCAGCAGCACGGTCAGCGTGTCGACCTGGTCGAAGACCGGCTCCTTGTCCTCCTGCAGGTCCCGGTTGTACGCGAGCGGGAGTCCCTTCAGCGTCGCCAGGAGGCCCGTGAGGTCACCGATCAGGCGCCCGGACTTGCCACGTGCCAGCTCGGCGATGTCCGGGTTCTTCTTCTGCGGCATGATGCTCGACCCGGTCGACCAGGCGTCGTCGAGGCGGACGAACCCGAACTCCTTGGTGTTCCACGTGATGACCTCCTCGGAGAACCTGGAGAGGTCCACCCCGATCATCGCGGCGACGAACGCGAACTCCGCGACCACGTCCCGTGCGGCGGTGCCGTCGATGGAGTTCTCGACCGGGCCGTCGAAACCCAGCTCGGCGGCCACCGCGGCCGGGTCCAACCCCAACGACGAACCGGCGAGGGCCCCGGACCCGTACGGCGACCGGGCGGCCCGCACGTCCCAGTCGATGAGCCGGTCCACGTCGCGCAGCAGCGGCCACGCGTGGGCCAGCAGGTGGTGGGCCAGCAGCACCGGCTGGGCGTGCTGCAGGTGCGTGCGGCCCGGCATGACGGCGGCGCCGGCGGCCTCCGCCTGGGAGATGAGCTCGTCGACCACCGTGACGACCTGCTGGGCGATCAGGCGGGCGTTCTGGCGCAGGTACATCCGCACCTGCGTGGCGATCTGGTCGTTGCGCGACCGCCCGGCGCGGAGCTTGCCGCCCAGCTCGTCCCCTGCCCGCTCCAGGAGCCCTCGCTCGAGGGCCGTGTGCACGTCCTCGTCCCCGAGCCGGGGCAGGAAGGTGCCGTCCTCGACGTCGGCCCGCAGCCGGTCGAGCGCCTCGAGCATGGCCGTGAGCTCGTCGTCGGTGAGCAGGCCTGCCCGGTGCAGCACCCTGGCGTGCGCCCGCGACCCGGCGACGTCGTACGCGGCGAGCCGCCAGTCGAAGTGGGTCGACTGCGACAGCGCCTGGAGCTCCGGCGACGGGCCGCCGGCGAACCGGCCGCCCCAGAGGCTCACCGACGCGGGGCTGTCGAGGGTGCCGTCCGTCGCGTGCGCGCCGTCGTCCGACCGCTTGTCGATCTCGCCCATGATCAGAGGTCCCCGGTGCCGAAGTCGACGCCGTTGCCGAAGCGCTCGTCGCGGGCGGCGGCCTGCTTGGCGGCGAGACCGTAGATCTCGATGAAGCCCTTGGCGTGCGACTGGTCGAACGAGTCACCCTCGTCGTAGGTGGCGAGGTTGAAGTCGTACAGCGCGGCGTCGGACCGCCGCCCGGTCACGGTGGCGCGGCCGCCGTGGAGCACCATGCGGATGTCGCCGGAGACGTACTTCTGGGTCTCGTCGACGAACACGTCGAGGTTCTTCTTCAGGGGGCTGAACCACATGCCGTCGTAGACCAGCTCCGACCAGCGCTGCTCGACGCCCTTCTTGAAGCGTGCCTGCTCGCGCTCCAGGGTCACGTTCTCGAGCTCCTGGTGCGCCGCGATGAGCGCCATGGCACCCGGCGCCTCGTACACCTCGCGGGACTTGATGCCCACGAGGCGGTCCTCGACGATGTCGATCCGGCCCACGCCCTGGGCGCCGGCCCGGCGGTTCATCTCCATGATCGCCTGGAGCGGCGAGACCGCGACGCCGTCGAGCGCGACGGGGACACCCCCGTCGAACGTGACGACGACCTCGTCGGCGACCGGCGGGAACGTCGGGTCGTCGGTGTAGGAGTAGACGTCCTTGGTGGGCTCGTTCCAGATGTCCTCGAGGAAGCCCGTCTCGACGGCGCGGCCCCACACGTTCTGGTCGATCGAGAACGGGTTCTTCTTCGTCGTCGCGATCGGCAGGTCGTGCTTCTCCGCGTAGTCGATCGCCTTCTCCCGCGTCAGGGCGAGGTCGCGCACCGGGGCGATGGTCTTGAGGTCCGGCGCCAGCGAGGTGGTGGCCACCTCGAACCGGACCTGGTCGTTGCCCTTGCCGGTGCAGCCGTGCGCCACGGTCTGCGCGCCGAACTGCCGGGCGGCGCGCACCATGTGCTTGACGATGACCGGCCGCGAGATCGCCGAGACGAGGGGGTAGCGGTCGAGGTAGAGACCGTTGGCCTTGAGCGCCGGCATGCAGTACTCGTCGGCGAACTCGTCGCGCGCGTCGGCCACGTAGGCCTCCACGGCGCCGCAGTCGAGGGCGCGCTGGCGGATCATCTCCATGTCCTCGCCGCCCTGGCCGACGTCGACGGCGACGGCGACGACCTCGGCACCTGTGGCCTCGGCGATCCAGCCGATCGCCACGGAGGTGTCCAGGCCGCCGGAGTAGGCGAGCACCACGCGTTCAGTCATGAAAGGTCATCCTTGCTGTGCGGTTGAGGGTCGAGTCTGACAGGCTCACGCGTCCGGTGACGCCGTGAGCTCGAGGAACCGGGCGGCGAGCTCGTCGCCGCCGGCCGGGTCCCGGGCGATCACGAGGATCGTGTCGTCCCCGGCGATGCAGCCGAGGACCCCGGGGAAGACGGAGTGGTCGATGGCGGAGGCCAGGTAGTTGGCCGCCCCCGGTGGTGTGCGCAGGACGACCTGGTTGCCGGACGCCTCGGCCGAGACCAGGAGGTCGGCGCAGAGCCGGGCCAGACGGGCCGCCAGGTAGCCGGTGTCGTGGCCGCCGACCCCGGCCGCCTGCACGCTGCGGTCGCCGCCCTCGCCGGGCACGGCGTAGACGAGCGAACCGCCGGCGCTGCGGACCTTCTCGGCCCGCAGCTCGATGAGGTCGCGGGAGAGCGTGCCCTGGGTGACGGACAGGCCTTCGTCGGCGAGCTCGCGGGCGAGCTCGGCCTGCGAATGGATCGCGGTGCGGCGCACGATCTCCACGATGCGGGCGTGCCGTGCCGCCTTCGTGGTGAGCGGCCCGTGGGCAGGTGCGGTGCTCATCGCTGCTCCAGCAGGAACGTCAGGACGGCCTTCTGGGCGTGCAGGCGGTTCTCCGCCTCGTCCCAGACGACGGACCGGGGACCGTCGATCACCTCGGCGGCGACCTCCTTGCCGCGGTAGGCGGGCAGGCAGTGCAGGAAGATCGCGTCCTGCTTGGCCCGTGCCAGGAGGTCGGGCGTGACCTGGTACGGCAGCAGGTCGGCGACGCGCTCGGCGGCCTCGTCCTCGTCGCCCATCGACACCCAGGTGTCGGTCACCACGACGTCGGCGCCGACGACGGCGGCCTCGGCGTCCGTGGTGACCTCGACGGAGCCGCCGGTCGTCCCGGCGATCCCGGCCGCTCGGGCCACGACGTCGTCGTCCGGGAGGTACCCCGCGGGACCGCAGACGACGACGTGCAGGCCGGCGGTCGCCCCGGCGAGCAGGTACGACACCGCCATGTTGTTCGCCGCGTCCCCGACGTAGACGAGCCGCTGGCCCGGCAGGGCGGCGAGGCCACCGCGGTGCTGCGCGACGGTGAGCAGGTCGGCCAGGAGCTGGCACGGGTGGAACTCGTCCGTGAGGGCGTTCACCACGGGTACCCGCGAGACGGCGGCCATCTCCTCGATCCGGTCCTGGCCGAACGTCCGCCAGACGATCGCGGACACCTGCCGGTCCAGCACCCGGGTGACGTCGGCCACGGACTCGCGCACCCCGACCTGGGCGAGCCGCCCGTCCACCATGACCGGGAAGCCGCCCATCTCGGCGATCCCCGTCGAGAAGGAGACCTGCGTGCGCAGGGTCGGCTTGTCGAACAGGAGGGCCACGCCCTGGGGCCCGGCCAGCGGCGTCCGGACGGTGCGGTCCTCGCGGAACGCCATGGCGAGCTCGAGCACCTCGCGCTGCTCGGCCGGCGTGAGGTCGTCGTCACGCAGGAAGTGGCGGGGCATCATGCCTCCTCCGGGTTCTCGGGGACGGTGACGCCGGCGAAGAAGCGCGCGGCGTCCAGGGCCTGGTCGGCGGTCAGGACGAGGGGCGGTGCCAGCCGGACGGCGTCCGGCGCGACGGCGTTGACGATGATCCCGGCGTCGAGGGCGGCGGCAGCGACCTGCGGTGCCACGGGACGCGCGAGCTCGACGGCGAGCAGCAGGCCGTGCCCGCGGACGCCCCTGACCAGCGGGTTGCCGCCGGCCATGATCGCCTGGCGCAGGACCTTGCCGACCTCCGGGGCGCGGGCCAGCAGGCGGTCGCGCTCGATCACGCCGATCGTGGCCAGGCCGGCCGCCGCGGCGACGGGGTTCCCACCGAACGTCGTGCCGTGCTGCCCGCGGCCCAGCAGCGTCGCCGCCCGCTCCCCCAGCGCCACGACCGCCCCCACGGGGAAGCCGCCCCCGAGCCCCTTGGCCAGCGTCACGACGTCGGGCACGACGCCCCCGCCGATCTCCGGCTGCTGGAAGGCGAACCAGGCGCCCGTGCGCCCCATGCCCGTCTGGACCTCGTCGAGCACGAGGAGCGCGCCGGCGGCGCTCGTGAGGCGCCGGCCCAGCGCCAGGTATCCCGGCGGCAGCGCCCGGACACCGGCCTCGCCCTGCACGGGCTCGACGACGAGTGCCGCGACCTCGCCCCGCTCGGCGACGGCGTCCGGGGAGAACGCGGCCTCCAGCGCGTCGGTGTCACCGAAGGGCAGGTGCTCGACGCCGCCGGGCAGCGGTTCGAAGGGTTCGCGGTAGGCCGGCTTGTGCGTGAGGGCCAGCGCACCCATCGTCCGCCCGTGGAACCCGCCCTCGAGAGCCAGCACCCGGGTCCGGCCCGTGCGTCGGGTCATCTTGAAGGCCGCCTCGTTGGCCTCCGTGCCGGAGTTCGTGAAGAAGACCTTCGAGCCCTCCGGGGCCCCGGCGAGCTGCAGCAGCCGCTCGGCCAGCGTGATCTGCGTGGGCGTGCCGAAGAAGTTCGACACGTGGCCGAGCGTGCCGAGCTGCGCGCTCACGGCGGCGGTGAGCGTGGGGTGGGCGTGGCCGAGGACGTTGACCGCGATGCCGGCGAGCAGGTCCAGGTACCGCTTGCCCTCCGCGTCCCACACGTACGCACCCTCGCCGCGCACCAGGATCCGCTGGGGCGGGCCGAAGGTGTCCATCACCGAGCGGGTGTACGCCTCGGTCCACCCGGCGGCGCTCAGGTCCCGGGCGGTGCTGATGAGCTCGCTCATGCGTCCACGCTCGCAGTCTCGGGGTCGGGGTCGGGGTCGGGGACGACCATCGTGCCGTTGCCGCGGGAGGTGAAGACCTCCAGCAGCACGGAGTGGGGCTGGCGGCCGTCGATCACGGAGGCCCGCGGCACGCCGCCCTGGACGGCTCGCAGGCACGCCTCCATCTTCGGGACCATGCCGGAGGTCAGGCTGGGCAGCAGCGTCGCCAGCTCGCCGGCCGTGATCTGCTCCACCAAGGAGGTCGGGTCGGGCCAGCTCGTGTACAGGCCCTCGACGTCGGTGAGCACGATGAGCTTCTTCGCGCCGAGCGCCACCGCGAGCGCCGCCGCGGCGGTGTCCGCGTTGACGTTCAGCACCTGGGTGGGATCGTCGACGTCAGGGGCGACCGTGGAGACCACGGGGATGCGGCCCGCCTCGAGCAGGTCCTCCACCGCGGAGGGGTTCACCTGGACCACGTCGCCCACCAGACCGACGTCCACGGGCTCGCCGTCGACCGTGGCGTGGCGGCGCACCGCACCGAACAGTCCGCCGTCCTCCCCCGACAGCCCGACGGCGCGGGGCGCGTGGGCGTTGACCAGGCCGACGAGCTCCCGCGAGACCTGGCCTGTGAGGACCATCCGCACGACCTCCATCGCCTCCGGGGTGGTGACCCGCAGGCCACCTCGGAACTCGGAGGCGATGCCGACCCGGTCCAGCATCTTCGAGATCTGCGGACCGCCGCCGTGCACGACCACGGGGCGCAGGCCGACCTGGCGCAGGAAGACCATGTCCTGGGCGAACGCGGCCTTGAGGTCGTCGTCGATCATGGCGTTGCCGCCGTACTTGACCACGACGAGCGCTCCGGCGAACTCCTGCAGCCACGGCAGGGCCTCGATGAGGACCTCCGCCTTCTGGTCAGGACGCAGGCCGGTCCGGGTGTCGAACCCCGGCCCGGCGGCGGCACCGATCGTCTCGTGGTCGCTCATGAGGAGTACGCGCTGTTCTCGTGGACGTAGTCGTGCGTGAGGTCGTTGGTCCAGACGGTGACCTCGGCGTCGCCGGCGTGCAGGTCGACCTCCACGTGGACCTCGCGGTCGGCGGCCAGGTCGACGAGCTCCCGCGGCTCGCCGACACCTCCTGCCCGGCAGACCTGCACGCCGTTGACGGAGACGTCGAGCGTCAGCGGGTCGAAGGGCGCGACCTCGGGCGGCACCGTGCCGACGGCGGCGAGCACGCGGCCCCAGTTCGGGTCGTTGCCGAACACGGCGGCCTTGAAGAGGTTGGACCGGGTCACGGCGCGGGCGCACGCGAGCGCGGCGTCCTCGGTGGTCGCGTTCCGCACGGTGACCGCGATGTCGTGGCTCGCGCCCTCCGCGTCCGCGACGAGCTGGCGCGCCAGCGACGCGGTGACCTCGGTGATCGCTGCCGTCAGTTCCTCGAGACCGGTCTCGACGCCCGACGCCCCGCTCGCGAGCAGGATCACGGTGTCGTTGGTGGACATGCAGCCGTCGGAGTCGACGCGGTCGAACGTCGTGCGGGTGGCGGCGCGGAGCGCGGCGTCGGCGACGGCGGGGTCCACCACGGCGTCGGTGGTGATCACCGAGAGCATCGTGGCGAGCCCGGGCGCGAGCATGCCTGCGCCCTTCGCCATGCCGCCGACGGTCCAGCCGTCACGCTCGGCGACCGCGGTCTTGGCGACCGTGTCGGTGGTCATGATCGCGTGCGCGGCGTCCGCGCCGCCGTCGGCAGCCAAGGAACCCGCTGCGGCGTCCACGCCACCGAGCAGGGCTTCCAGGTCGAGACGGATGCCGATGAGGCCCGTGCTGCACACGAGGACGTCGCCCGCACCGACCTCGTCGTCGGGAGTCGAGGCGCCGGACGACAGGACGGCCGCGACGTGCTCGGCCGTGCGGTGCGTGTCCGCGAACCCCTCGGGGCCGGTGCAGGCGTTGGCACCGCCGGAGTTGAGCACGACGGCGCGCGCGGCGCCGTCCGAGACCGCCTGCCGCGTCCAGACCACCGGCGCGGCCTGCACGCGGTTGGTCGTGAGCACCGCGGCGGCCGTGCGCCGGGGCCCGTCGTTGACGACGAGCGCGACGTCACGCCCGCCCGAGGCCTTGAGGCCGGCGGCGACGCCGGCGGCCCGGAAACCTGCCGGTGCGGTGATGCTCACGGTGCGACTCCTTCGGTGCCGAGGCCGGCCGTCTCCGGCAGGCCGAGGGCGAGGTTCATGGCCTGGACCGCCTGGCCGGCGGTGCCCTTGACCAGGTTGTCGAGGGCGGTCACCGTAACGACGCGGCCGGCGGCCTCGTCGAGAGCGACCTGGACGAGCGCCGTGTTGGCCCCGAGGGTCGCCGCCGTGGACGGCCACTGGCCTTCGGGGAGCAGCTCGACGAACGGCTCGTCCGCGTAGGCGCCCGCCCAGGTCTCGCGCACCTGCGCGGACGTCGCGTCCTCGTGCCCCGGCGCCAGACGCGCCGTGACGGTGGCGAGGATCCCGCGCGACATCGGCACGAGCGTCGGGGTGAAGCTGATCGTCACCTCGGCCGCACCCGCGGTCCGCAGGTTCTGGGTGATCTCGGGGATGTGCCGGTGCGTGCCGCCGACGGCGTAGGGTGCCGCGGCACCGAGCCCCTCGGCGGCGAGCAGGTGCGGCTTGAGCGCCTTGCCCGCGCCGGAGTAGCCGTTGGCGAGCACCGCGACGAGGTCGGTCGGGTCGAGCAGCCCGGCGGCGACGCCCGGCTGCAGGCCGAGCGTCACGGCGGTCACGTTGCACCCGGGGACCGCGATCCGTCGGGCACCGGCCAGGTGGTCGCGCTGGCGGGTGCCGTCGGCGTGGGCCAGCTCGGGCAGCCCGTAGGGCCAGGTGCCGGCGTGGGGCGAGCCGTAGAAGGCCTCCCAGTCCGCCGCCGACGCCAGCCGGTGGTCGGCACCGAGATCGAGCACGAGGACGTCGTCGGGCAGCTGCGCCGCGATCTCGCCCGACGCGCCGTGCGGCAGCCCGAGCACGACGACGTCGTGCCCCGCGAGCACCTCGGCCGTGGTCGGCTCGAGCACCCGGTCGGCCAGCGAGCGCAGGTGCGGCTGCAGCTCACCCAGACGGCTGCCCGCGGTGGAGTGCGCGGTGAGGGCGCCGACCTCCAGGTGCGGGTGCGCCACGGCGAGGCGCAGGAACTCTCCGCCGGCGTATCCCGACGCACCGGCGACGGCGACGCGCAGCGGGGTGGGGGTGTCCGGTGTGCTGACCATGCATCGCACTATACATACATATGCGCCACTCAGCGAAGATATTCCACGACGCGGTCAGAGCGAGGCGGTCATACCAGGCTGCGGTACATCACGTGCAGCCCGACCTCGCCGTGCGCGGGGCTGCGGAACGCCCCGGGCACCGTGCCGACGATCTCGAAGCCCAAAGACCGCCACAGCCGCACCGCGGCCGTGTTGGACTCGACCACCGCGTTGAACTGGATGCCGCGGTACCCCTCCGCGCGGAGCCGGTCGACGACGTGCTCGGCCAGCGCCCGGCCGACGCCACGGCCGCGCGCGGCCTCGGCGACCATGAACGACGCCGTGCCGACGTGGTCGCCGTGGCCCGGGCGGTTGGGCCCCATCTTCGCGGTGCCGAGCACGACCCCGGCCTCCACGGCGACGACGGTGCGGCCGGGTGGCCGCTCCATCCAGAGCTCGCACGCCTGCCCGGACGTCAGGTCGAGAGGATAGGCGTAGGTCTCGCCGGCACGGACGACCGCCTCGACGACGGGCCACAGGAGCGGCCAGTCGGCGTCGGTCGCGGTGCGGATCTCCAGGGTCACGGCCACAGGCTACGGCGGGTCGTAGGCTCGGACCATGCGTGCAGTCGTGGCCCGTGCGGCGGGCGGTCCCGAGGTCCTGGAGCACATCGAGCGTCCCGACCCGGAGCCCGGGCCGGGCGAGCTGCTCGTGCGCGTGGCTGCGGCGGGGGTGAACTTCATCGACACCTACCGGCGCGCGGGCGTCTACCCGATGGACTACCCGCACGTGGTCGGCGTCGAGGGCTCCGGCACGGTCGAGGCGTGCGGTCCGCAGGTCCACGGGTTCGCCGTCGGCGACCGCGTCGCCTGGCACCAGGCACCCGGGTCGTACGCCGAGCTCGCCGTGGTCGGCGCCGACGTCGCGGTGCACGTGCCCGCCGGCCTCGACCTGAGAACGGCGGCGGCCCTCCCCCTGCAGGGCATGACGGCGCACTACCTGGTCGCCTCGACCTTCGAGGTCGGTCTGGGGCACGACGTCCTGCTCACCGCCGGCGCCGGCGGCGTCGGCCTCCTCGCGACACAGCTCGCCGCGGCGCGGGGCGGACGGGTGCTGACCACCGTCTCGACGCCGGAGAAGGCGGCACTGTCGTCCGCGGCGGGAGCGGCCCACACCATCGACTACGCGGCGATGGACGACCTCACGGCCGAGCTGCCCGCCGTCGTGCACGAGCTGACCGACGGAGCCGGCGTGCACGTGGTGTACGACGGCGTCGGCGCGGCGACCTTCGACGCCTCGCTGGCGTCGTTGCGTCCGCGAGGGACCCTGGTGCTGTTCGGCGGGGCGTCGGGACAGGTGCCACCGTTCGACCTGCAGCGGCTCAACGCGGGTGGATCGCTCTACGTCACCCGCCCCACGCTCGCGCACTACACCGCGACCCGCGCGGAGCTGGAGTGGCGGGCCGGCGAGGTGCTCGGCGCCGCGGCCGACGGCGACCTCGAGGTGCGCGTCGGGGCGACCTACCCGTTGGCGGAGGCCGCCGCAGCGCACACGGCCCTCGAGGGCCGGGCGACGACCGGCAAGGTGCTCCTGCTCCCCTAGCATTGTATCTTGACGTCAAGATACTTGATGTCAAAGGAGCCTGCCGTGCCCGACTGGTCCCCCACCGCCTACCTGCGATACACCGACGAACGGTCGCGGCCGTTCGCGGAGCTCCTCGCGCGCGTTCCCGGCCGACCCGCCACCGTGGTCGACCTCGGCTGCGGGCCGGGCCACCTCACCGGGCGGCTGCGCGCCCGGTGGCCCGACGCCGACGTCCTGGGCATCGACGCCTCCCCCGCCATGATCGAGCGGGCGAGCGCAGACAACACCGACCCCCACGTGCGGTACGAGATCGCCGATCTGCGCGACCTCGCCCGCGGCCGTGCGTCGGTGGCAGGCGCCGACCTCGTCCTCAGCAACGCTGCGCTGCAGTGGGTGCCCGACCACCGCCGGTACCTGGCACCGTTGGCCGCGGCCGCCGCCCAGACCTTCGCCTTCCAGGTACCCGGCAACCACGACGCCCCCAGCCACACCCTGCTCCGCGAGGTCGCGGCCCGCGCACCGTACGCCGACGTCGTCGGGGCGGTGCCCCGCCGCGCGACCGCCGACCCGGCCGAGTACCTCGACCTGCTCGCCGCGCCCGGCTGGGCCGTCGACGCGTGGGAGACCACCTATACCCATGTGCTGGACGGCCCGGACCCGGTGCTGCGGTGGATCGCCGCGACGGGGGCGCAGCCCACGCTCCAGGCCCTGGCGGCGCACGACGCCGCCCACGGCACCGCGCTGCACGCGGCCTTCGAGGCGGAGTACGGCGCGGCGCTCCGTGACGCCTACCCCGAGCGGTCCTGCGGGACACCGCTGGCGTTCCGGCGCGTCTTCGTCGTCGCGACGCGCGTCGGCTGACCGGCTCGTCCCCGCCGACCGATCGGCCGGCGAGTCCCGGCCGGTCGACCGATGCCCCGGGACCGACGGGCGCCGCATGCTCCGAGCATGACCCTCTCCTCCACGCAGCCGCACCCCTCCCGTCCGGCGTCCGGGCCCTCGGCGCGCCGCGCCCGCCTCGCCGTCGCCGGACTCCTGATGCTGTCCCTCGTCCCCGTCCTGGCCGGTGCGCTCCGCGTGGGCGAGGTCGTCGCCGGCGATGTCGGCCCCGACGACGCACGGTTCCTCGCCGCGCCGGTGCCCGTGCTGCTGCACATCGCCGCCGCGACCGTCTACTCGGTGCTCGGTGCGCTCCAGTTCGCCCCCGGCCTGCGGCGTCGCCACAACGCCTGGCACCGTGGGGCCGGCATGATCCTCGTCCCGGCCGGGTTCGTGGTGGCCGGCTCCGGTCTGTGGATGACAGCCACCTACGACATGCCGGCCCACAACGACGCCGGTCTCGCTGCCGTCCGCACCGTCGTCGGCGTGGCGATGATCGCGCAGCTCGCCCTGGCGGTCCGGGCACTCGTGCGCCACGACCACCGTGCCCACGGCGCCTGGATGACCCGTGCGTACGCCCTCGCGCTCGGGGCGGGGACACAGGTCGTCACGCTGTTCCCGATGATCGTCACCGGCACGACCACGGCGTGGGTGAACACCCTGCTGATGACTCTCGGCTGGGCCGTCAACGCTAGTGTGGCCGAGTGGGTCATCGTGCGGCGGCGACGGTCGTGAACACGGCCGGGGTCGTGCGGCGGACCGGGCTGCGCCCTCTCGCCCTCCGGCCCGCGGCGCCCGGGGCGGAACCACCGCGCCGGCGCGACGCGATCCTCAGCGGCCTGCTCGTCGCAGCCGCCGTCGCCGAGGGCGTGCTGCGCACCGACCTGGTCTGGCCCGTGGCCGGCACGGCGGTCACCGTCGTCGCGCTCGCCGCCCTGCCGTGGCGCCGGGTCCACCCCTTGGCGGTGGTGGCGGTCGCCACCCTCGGCGGGACGGCGCTCGCGCTGGTCCAGCTCGCCGCCGGACGGACGCCGACCACCCTCTACACCGCCGTGGCCCTGATCCTCGCCGCGTACGCCTTGTTCCGCTGGGGCAGCGGCCGGGCCGTGCTCGGCGGTGCGACGCTCCTGGTCGCCGGGCTCGCCGTGTCGATCGGCGTGCAGCCCGCCGGGCTCGACGACGTCCTGGGTGGCATCGCGTTCCTCCTCCTCGTGGCCGCGCTGGGCGAGCTGCGGCGACACCACGTCGCGGCGCGGGCTCACGATCTCGAGCAGGCCGGGTTCCAGGAGCGCACGCGCATCGCCCGCGACCTGCACGACACGCTCGCCCACACGCTGTCCGCGATCGCGGTGCGCGCGCAGGCGGGTCAGGTCGCGGCACGCCGCGAGCCCGCCGCCGCCGTCGACGCCCTCGCCCCCATCGAGCACGAGGCCCGCGCGGCCCTCGGCGAGCTGCGCGCGATCGTCGGCGCGATGCGCACCAGCGGCGACGACGCGCTCCGACGCCCCGCACCGGGTCTCGACGACCTGATCGCGCTCGCCGGGCAGGACGGGGCCGGTTCCCTCGAGGTGAGCGTGCGGGTGGCCGACGACGTCGGCGCCCTCGCCCCGTCCGTCGCCACGGCTCTCTACCGCATCGCCCAGGAGGCCGTCACCAACGCCCGGCGGCACGCCGACGCGGCCAGCCGTGTCCGGGTGGACGTCGGGCGCACCTCCGACGCGGTCACCCTGCGGGTGCACGACGACGGCGTACCGCCGGTCGCGCGGCACACCGCCGGACACGGCACCGTCGGGATGGCGGAGCGCGCGGCGCTGCTCGGCGGCCGGTGCACCGCGGGACCGGACCCGGACGGCGGCTGGACCGTGACCGCTGCGCTGCCCACCGGGGCGGTGCGGTGATCCGGGTACTGCTCGCCGACGATCAGGAGATCGTCCGCACCGGCCTGCGCACCATGCTCGAGGCGCACGACGACGTCACGGTGGTGGCCGCGGCACCCGACGGTGCCGAGGCGGTACGCCTGGCCCGCCTCCATCGACCCGACGTCTGCCTGCTCGACATCCGCATGCCGGTCCTCGACGGCGTCGCCGCCACCCGCCGGCTCGCCGGCCCGGACGTCGCGGACCCTGTCCCGGTGGTGGTCATCACCACGTTCGACCTCGACGAGCACGTGCACGCCGCGCTCGGCGCCGGGGCGCGCGGGTTCCTGCTCAAGGACGCCGGACCGGACCTGCTCGCGCAGGCGGTCCGCGCGGCCGCCGCCGGCGACGCCCTCATCGACCCGTCGGTGACGGTGCGGCTGCTGTCGCACTTCGCCCGTTCCGCACCCCGGCCCGCAGCCCCCGCAGAACCCCTGACGAGCCGCGAGACGTCCGTGCTGCGCCTCGTCGCCGACGGCTGCACCAACGGGGAGATCTCCGTGGCGCTGCACCTGAGCCTGAGCACCGTCAAGACCCACCTGGGGTCGGTGCTGGCGAAGACCGGGACGCGCAACCGTGTCGAGGTCGCCCGCTGGGCCATTGAGTCGGGTCTCGCCGGGCGTTAGCGTGCCCGCATGACCTCACGCCCGCTCCGCATCGCCGTCCAGCTCCAGCCGCAGCACGCCGAGTACGCCGACCTGCGCGACGCCGTCCTGCGTGCCGAGGAAGCCGGCGTCGACGTCGTGTTCAACTGGGACCACTTCTACCCGCTGACCGGCGACCTCGACGGCAAGCACTTCGAGTGCTGGACCATGCTCGGAGCCTGGGCGGAGCAGACCGAACGGGTCGAGATCGGCGCCCTCGTGACCGGCAACGGGTACCGCAACCCCGACCTGCTGGCCGACATGGCCCGCACGGTGGACCACATCAGCGGTGGGCGGCTCGTCCTCGGGATCGGTGCCGGCTGGAACCAGAAGGACTACGAGCAGTTCGGCTACGAGTTCGGCACGGCCGGCTCCCGCATCGCGCAGCTCAGCGCAGCGCTCCCCCGCATCCGCGCACGGCTCGCCGCCGGGAACCCCGCACCGACGCGTGACGTCCCGCTGCTCATCGGCGGCGGGGGAGAGAAGAAGATGCTGCGGCTGGTCGCCGAGCACGCCGACATCTGGCACTCGTTCGGCGACGCCGAGGTCCTGCGCCGCAAGTCGGCGATCCTCGACGCCCACGGCGCCGACGTCGGACGGGACACGACGCGGCTCGTCGAGCGGTCCGTCGGCGTCTCGCGGCCGCCGGCCGAGGTCGGTGACGCCGTCACCGCCGCCGGTGCGACGCTCCTGACCATCGGCGTCGACGGACCGGACTACGACCTGTCGCTCGTGGAGCAGTGGGTCGCCTGGCGCGACGAGCGCCGGCAGGACTGACGGCTCGGGCGGCACCGGGCCGGCGCGCGCACGGTGGGCTCACGGTGGGCTCAGCGCCCCGTGAGGTCCGCACCCAACGGGTCCGCGCCGTTCGCCGGCAGCACGCGCAGGTGGCGTGCTGTGGGCCCGGAGCCGCTCGCCACCATCTCCTGCAGCGAGGAGGGCGTGTCGTGGGTGACCCGGATGTACCAGCCCGCGCAGGCGTCCAGGGCACCGGTCGCGATCGCCGCGATCATCTCGACCGTCCGTTCCACCGGGGTCCACTCGGTCCGCTCGGCGTGCATCGGCATCGATCCCGTCATGTCGGTGGCCACCGTCCCCGGTGCCACCTCGAAGACCCGCAGGCCGCGCTCGGCACCGGCGGCGTCGAGGTGGTGGCCGAGACGCAGCAGCGCCGTCTTGCTGACGTTGTAGGCGCTCGCCACCGTCATGTCGTGCGTGCCGGCCCCGCTGTTGAGGTCCACGACCCGCCCGCCGCCGCGGGACAGCATCCCGGGCACGAGGTGCCGGGCGAGGAGGAAGGGACCGCGGACGTTCGTCTCCACCACGGACCACCACTCGTCGGCGTCCGCCTCCCACAGCGGGACCTCCGTGTCGATGCGCCCGGCGTTGTTGACGAGCAGGTCGACACCGCCCAGACCGCCCTCGGCGACCGGCGCCTCGGCACGCCCCACGGCCTCGGCGACCCCCTCCGGGTCCGTGACGTCGACCTCCAGCGCCAGCGCCGTCCGGCCGCGCTCGCGCACGAGATCCGCGACCTCGGTGAGCCGCACGGCATCCCGGGCGAGGAGCGCGACGTCGAGTCCGGCGTCGGCCAGGCCGAGGGCGACCGCCCGGCCGATGCCCCGCGTGGCCCCGGTGACGAGCGCCGTCCGGGCGGCCGGGACGCCGTGCTCAGCCACGCAGGACCGCCCCCACCCGCTCGGCGGCGGCCGCCACCACGCCGTCGCGCACGCTGCGCACGTCGTCGGCGCTCAAGGTGCGGTCGGCGGCACGCAGGCGCAGCGAGTACGCGAGCGACTTCTTGCCTGCGCCGACCTGCTCGCCGGTGAAGACGTCGAAGAGGTTCACGTCCTCGAGGAGCTCCCCGGCCCCCGCCACGATCGCCGCACGGACGTCCTGCGCGGGGACCGCCGCGTCCACGACGAACGCGAAGTCCTCCTTGGCGGCGGGGAACGCCGAGACCGGGGAGGCCGCGACGGGCTCCCCGCTCGACGCCTCGACCAGCACCGACAGGTCGAGCTCGAAGGCCGACGTCCGGGCCGGCAGACCGAGCCGCTCGACGACCTTGGGGTGCAGCTCGCCGGCGTGGCCGACGAGCGTCCCGTCCGGCAGCGAGAGGCGCGCGCACCGTCCGGGGTGCCACGGCTGGTGGTCCGGATCGGCAGACACGACCACGTCGACACCGACGACGTGGGCGACGAGGCGGGCCGCCTCGAGGGCGTCGGCCCAGTCCACCGACCGGCCCTCGCCCCACCATCCGGTGGGCACCGCGTGGCCCGCGAGCACACCGGCCACGCGACGCGGCTGCGGCGGCGTGGCGGCGGCGAGGGCGTCGAGCTGCTCCTCGCTCGGGCGGACGCCGACCGGGAGCTGCGGCGCGGCCGGGGCACCCGGCGTCGGGCGGGAGACCAGGCCGACCTCGAAGACGGCGACGTCGTCGAGACCTCGCGAGACGTTGCGGCGTGCGGCGTCCAGGAGCGTCACCAGGAGGTGCGTCCGCAGCAGCGGCTTGTCGTCCGCCAGCGGGTTCACGAGCCGCAGCGCCGCTCGGCGCGGGTCGTCGGCCGGCAGGCCGAGGGCGTCCAGGTCGGCCTCGCCGATGAACGGGTAGGTGAGCACCTCCACGAGTCCGGCGTCCGCGAGCGCCCTGGCGACCGACCGGCGCGTGCGCTGCTCGGCGGTCAGACCGCGGCCGCCGCGCGCGGCCGGGAGGACCGACGGGATCTGGTCGTAGCCGGCGATCCGCACGACCTCCTCCACCAGCGTCGCCGGCTCGGTGAGGTCCGGTCGCCACGTGGGGGGCGTGACCTCCACCAGGTCGCCGGAGGCGTCGGCCACGGCGCAGCCGATCTGCGCGAGGATCCCGACGACCTGGCTACGGGTGTACGTGACGCCCGCCGTCCGCGAGGGCAGGGCCACGTCGAGGACGATCGGCCGCGGCGGTGTCGTCGCGTCGAGGTCGCTGACGGCGGGGTCGGCCGTGCCGCCGGCCAGCTCCACCAGCAGGTCCACCACGCGCTGCGCCGCCACGGCGGGCAGGTGCGGGTCGACCCCGCGCTCGAACCGCTTGGCCGCCTCGGACGGCAGCTTGTGCCGCCGGGCGGTCCGGGCGACGGTGACCTGGTCGAAGTGCGCGGCCTCGATCAGCACGTCGGTCGTGCTCCCCGTCACCTCCGAGGAGGCGCCGCCCATGACGCCGGCCAGACCGAGGACCCGCGAGCCGCGGGCGCCGTCCGGCGAGTCGGTGATCAGGAGGTCCTCGGTATCGAGGGCGCGGTCGACGTCGTCGAGCGTGGTCAGCCGCTCCGACGGTGCGGCCCGGCGCACCACGATCGGCTCGGCCACCTCGGTCAGGTCGTAGGCGTGCAGCGGCTGGCCCAGGTCGAGCATGACGTAGTTGGTCACGTCGACCGTCAGCGAGACGGACCGCATGCCCGAGCCCTCGAGCCGGCGCTTCATCCACGCCGGGGTCGGGGTCGACGGGTCGATGCCGCGCACGACGCGCGTCACGAACCGGTCGCAACCGACCCGGCCGTCGATCGGCGCGCCGTCGTCGACCGTGACGGCGAACCCGTCCGCGGTCGCGGCCGGCGGCGCCGTCGGCAAGGCGTCGGGCAGGCCGCGGTCCGTGAAGGCGGCCCCGGTGGAGTGCGCGTACTCCCGCGCCACACCGCGATAGCTGAAGGCGTACCCGCGGTCCGGCGTGACGTTGATCTCGAGGACCTCGTCACCCAGCCCGAGCAGCGCGATCGCGTCCTGGCCCGGGGCCAGGTCGGCGGCGTCGAAGCCGGCCTGCGTGAGCACGAGGATGCCGTCGTGGTCGTCGCCCAGCCCCAGCTCCTTCGTGGAGCAGATCATCCCGTCCGAGACGTGGCCGTAGGTCTTGCGCGCCGCGATCTCGAACCCGCCGGGCAGCACCGTGCCGGGCAGCGAGACGACGACGAGGTCACCGACGCCGAAGTTGTGGGCACCGCAGACGATGCCGCGAGCGCCGTCGTCGTCGTTGTGCTCCGGGCCGACGTCGACGCGGCACCAGTTGATGGTCTTGCCGTTCTTCTGCGGCTCGCCCGTCAGCTCGAGGACACGTCCCACGACGAGGGGACCCGACACGGCGGCCGGGTGGATCTCCTCCTCCTCGAGACCGACCCGCACCAGGTCGGCGGCGAGCTGTTCCGTCGTCAGGTCCGCCGGCAGCTCGACGTGGTCGGCGAGCCAGTCAGCAACGATGCGGGGCATCAGATCTCCGTCCCGAACTGGGTGGAGAAGCGCACGTCGCCCTCCACCATGTCGTGCATGTCAGCGATGGAGTGCCGCAGCATGAGGGTGCGCTCGATCCCCATGCCGAAGGCGAAGCCCGAGTACTCCTCGGGGTCCACGCCGGTGGCGCGCAGCACGTTGGGGTGCACCATGCCGCAGCCGCCCCACTCGATCCAGCCCGGGCCGCCCTTCTTCTGGGGGAACCACAGGTCCATCTCGGCGCTGGGCTCGGTGAAGGGGAAGAAGCTCGGGCGCAGGCGCGTGCGCGCCTCGGGCCCGAACATCGCCCGGGCGAACGCGTCCAGCGTGCCGACCAGGTTCGCCATCGTCAGGCCCTTGTCGACGGCGAGGCCCTCGACCTGGTGGAAGACGGGCGTGTGCGTCGCGTCCAGGGCGTCGGTACGGAACGTCTTGCCGGGGCAGGCGATGTACAACGGAACCCCGCGCTCCAGCAGGGACCGGGCCTGCACCGGGGAGGTGTGCGTGCGCAGCACGAGGTTCGGGGCCGCGGCGTCCTGCGCTCCGTCGGTACCCGCCACGTAGAACGTGTCCTGCATCTGACGGGCGGGATGGTCGGGCCCGAAGTTGAGGGCGTCGAAGTTGAACCACTCGGTCTCGACCTCGGGCCCGTCGGCGATCTCCCAGCCCAGGCCGACGAAGAAGTCGGCGATGCGCTCCTGGATCGACTCGATGGGGTGCCGGGCCCCTCGCGGCGCACGGCCCGTCGGCAGCGTGACGTCGACGGCCTCGTCCGCCAGCACCCGGGCGTCCCGCTCGGTCTCCAGCTCGCCCTGGCGGGCGGCCAGCGCCTGGTTGATGCGCCCGCGGCGAGGCCCGACGTTCTTCCCGGCGGCGGACTTGTCCGGCCCGGGCAGTCCCCCGATGGCGCGGTTGGCCAACGCCAGCGCGCTCCGGTCGCCGGTGTGACGCGTCCGGACGGCCTTCAGCGCGTCGAGGTCGGGAGCCGCGGCGATGTCGGCCAGCGCGGCCTCGACGGCCGTGTCGAGGGCGGCGACGTCCAGCGGATCGGGCAGCGGTTCGGGCGCAGACATGCGGGCCTTCCTGGAGATGAGCGTGGCGGCAGGGGTCAGTCTATGGGTCCGCCGAGCGGCACCACCGCGACCTCGCTGTGGGCCGGGCCGCCGGACCGACCGGCCCCGAGGACGGACTGCACGACGCGCACCTCGCGGACGGGCCAGGCGGGACCCCGGTAGACGGCCAGCGCACGCGCCCAGTGCGCGAACGGGGCGTCCTGGGGCGCCGCTCCCGCACCGCGGGATGGTGCGCCACCCCGGCGCCGGCTGCGCGCCGCTCCGACGCGGGCGGCCGACGCACGTGCGACCGTCAGGTGCGGACGGCCACCTGCCCGGTCCTGCCCACCCACGCCGGACACGTCTGCGGTCTCCGCCGCACCAGCGGCGAGCGCACGGAGGCCGTCGACGTCGCCGCCCACGCCGAGCCACAGGGTCCGGCCCCCGAACGTCCCGCTGCCGGCCAGGAACACGTCGAACGGGTCGACCTGACCCAGCGCCGCGGTGAGCGCCTCGACGTATCCGGGCACCGCGCCGTCGGGCACCTCGCCGTGGAACGCGAGCGTGACGTGCCGGTGCTCCCGAGGCACCCAGCGCAGCCCGCTGCCCGGCTGTGCCACGGCCGGACCGCCGACACCACCCAGGGCGAGGTCGAGGTGTGCCGCGGCCTGCGCGGACGGGTAGACCGCCGTGAAGAGTCGCACGCGTCGATGCTAGGCCCCTCGTGCGGCCGGACGACATCTCGCCCAGGTGCATCCGCACAGCACCTCGGGACCGAAGGTTCCCTCGTACAGCCCCCGAAGGAGAGGACAGTCCCATGCACCGCACGATCATCACCGCAGCCTCGGCCGCCCTGGCGGCGCTCACCACCGTCGGCCTCGCCGCCGGCGCCGCCGCCGCGCCGCCCGAGGGCGCCGGGCAAGGCGGCAAGCCCGCGGGCGTCACCTGTCAGCAGTTCGGCCTCGGCGTGCTGCGCGACACCGGTGTGCTGACCGCGGTCGCGAAGGACGGCCTGGAGTACCCGATCGGCAGCGGGGAGACGATCCCGTTCAGCACCGTGCTGGCGATCCACCGCACGGACCCGGCCACCGCCAACGTCGTCCTCAAGGACTACGCCGCGGTACTCCTCCCGGGTGTCGAGGTCGGGGCCGCGATCGACGCCGCCTGCCCGGCCTGAGTCCTGTCCGTCCCGGCGGGGCCGTCGCGGTGCCGCGACCTTCCCGCCGGGACGGTGCTCAGCGCTGCGCGCGGCTCGAGGCGTACAGGCAGACGGTGGCGGCCGTCGCGAGGTTGAGGGACTCGGCCGCCCCGCGGATCGGCACGCGGACGACGGCGTCGGCGAGCTCGCGGTCGGCCTCGTCCAGTCCCCGGGCCTCGTTGCCGAAGACCCAGGCGGTCGACGCCGCCAGGTCGGGCACCGCTGCCGGACGGCCGGCCGCGCCCGCCACGTCCAGGAGCTCGTCCAGGTCGTGGTCGCCGGCGCCGTCGGCGGCGAGCACCGAGCACCCGCTCGCCCGGACGGCTCGCACGACCTCGGCGAGCGGCACGCCCGAGACCACCGGCAGGTGGAAGAGCGAACCAGCCGTGGAGCGCACGACCTTCGGGTTGTGCACGTCGACGCTCTCGCCGGCGAGGACGACGAGGTCGGCACCGGCGGCATCGGCGGCCCGGATCACCGTGCCGGCGTTGCCGGGGTCGCGCACGGTCGCCAGCACGGCGACGAGCAGCGGCCGACGACGGCCCTCGGCGAGCGACCCGAGCGCTTCCGCCAGCGTCGGCCGCACCGCCCGCACGACCGCGAGGACGCCCTGCGCGTCCGGGCTCATGGCCGCCAGCACCTCGGGCGTGCCGACGTGGACGAACAGGCCCGCCTCCAGGGCGGCCTCGTAGATCTCTCGATAGCGCTGTGCCGCGGCCTCGGTGAGGTAGAGGTCGCGCACGGCGGACGGCGCGCACCGGACCGCCTCACGCACCCCCTGCGGTCCTTCGACGAGGAACTGGCCGTGCTGGGAACGCGCAGGACGCCCGGACAGCGCCCTGACCTGCTTGACGCGCGCCGCTCGCGGGTTGGCGAGGGTCACGTCGGGGATGCGGGGCATCGGCAGGTGGGCGGGTCCGGGCGTCCGGGTGGTGCGACGCAGGCTCAGGCGGCCTTGGGCGCGTTGACGTCCGTGGGGAGGGCGTCCTTGGCGACCTGGACCAGCGCGTTGAACGCTGCGATGTCGTTGACCGCGAGCTCGGCGAGCATGCGACGGTCGACCTCGACGCCCGCGGCCTTGAGGCCCTGGACGAAGCGGTTGTAGGTCATCCCCTGCGCGCGGGACGCAGCGTTGATGCGCTGGATCCACAGCTTGCGGAAGTCACCCTTCTTGGCCTTCCGGTCGCGGTACGAGTAGACGAAGGAGTGGGTGACCTGCTCCTTGGCCTTCCGGTACAGGCGCGAGCGCTGGCCGCGGTAGCCGCTGGCGCGCTCGAGGGTCGTACGGCGCTTCTTGTGGGCGTTGACCGCCCGCTTCACGCGTGCCACGTGATGCTCCTTGCAGTTCGGGTCGGAAGATGGCTACCGGCGGGATCGCCGCCGGCGAGGCTCACTTGCCGAGCAGCTTCTTGATTCGCTTGACGTCGGCGGGTGCGACGTCCTGGTCCACGGCGAGCCGACGCGTACGGCGGCTCGACTTGTGCTCGAGGTAGTGGCGAGCGTTGGTCTGCTCGCGCATGAGCTTGCCCTTGCCGGTCACCCGGAAGCGCTTCTTGGAGCCGGAGTGCGTCTTGTTCTTCGGCATGACTGCCGTCTCTCCTCGTGTCGGTCAACCGCCCGAGGGCGGATGACGTGATGCTGACCGCGGCCGGTGCGCCGGCCCGGTGTCAGGTGGTCTGTCGAGCCGTCAGCTGGGCCGCTGGCTCGGCTTGGGTGCGGGCCGCGGCGCCGACGTCGACTCGTCCTGCTCCGGAGCCGGGGCCTCGGCGGGCTGCTCGGCCGGTGCGGCCGCCTTCTCCTCCGAAGCGGCCTTGGCGCGAGCCTCGGCCTTGACCTCCGACTTGGTCTTGCGCTGGGCGTCCACCGCGGCGGAGCGCTTGCGCTGCTCGCTCTTGGCGTCGGCCTTCTTCTTGACCGGTCCGAGGACCATGGTCATGTTGCGCCCGTCCTGCTTCGGCATGGACTCGACGAAGCCGAGCTCGGCCACGTCGTCCGCGAGCCGCTGCAGCAGCCGCACGCCCATCTCGGGGCGGGACTGCTCACGACCACGGAACATGATCATGACCTTGACCTTGTCGCCGGCCGACAGGAAGCGCTCGACGTGGCCCTTCTTGGTGGCGTAGTCGTGCGGGTCGATCTTGAGGCGGAACCGGATCTCCTTGAGGAGCGTGTTCGCCTGCTTGCGGCGCGCCTCGCGCGCCTTCATGTCCGACTCGTACTTGAACTTGCCGAAGTCCATGAGCTTGGCCACGGGCGGCCGGGCTTCCGGCGCCACCTCGACGAGGTCGAGGTCGGCGTCCTGCGCCAGCTTGAGGGCGACCCCTGTGGCGACCACGCCGACCTGTTCCCCGCCCGGGCCGATGAGCCGGACCTCGGGGACGCGGATCCGGTCGTTGATGCGAGGCTCGCTGATGGTGATGCTCCTAGAAGTCGTCGTGAGACCGCCAGGAACGAGGGAAGGCCCCCGACCTGAGCGAGCAGGTGGAGGCCATCGGTCCGGTGACATCGAGCGCGAACGCCGACGACCGGGGCAGGACGACCTGAGTCGCCCGACCGGACCCGGCCCCTGTCGGCGCTGCCTCGCGGCGGGCGCTCGTCGGTGCTCGGGTGGGATGTTCTCCACTTGCTGCACCCGGCCGTCTAGCGGTCGGGTCGGTCAGCACACGAGACTAGCACGGGACACCGCCGCCCGGGCCAGCCCGGCGACACCCGCCGTGTCACGTTCATCACCCGACTATGTTGGAATCGTTCCAGAGAACGTCGTAGGCTGCGGACATGGCCCACACCACCCCCGCCGTCACGGCGACCGCGGAGCACGAGCTCCTGCGTGGCGCCGGCCTGCGGGTGACCGGTGTCCGGCTCGCCGTCCTGCGTGCGCTGGACGGACACGAGCACTCGACGGCCGACGACGTCGTGCGTGCCGTGCGCGCGGACCTCGGCACCGCGTCGGTGCAGGCCGTCTACGACTCCCTCAACGCCCTCTCCACGGCCGGGCTCCTGCGCCGGATGGAACCGGCGGGCCACCCCGCCCGGTACGAGCGCCGCGTCGGGGACAACCACCACCACATCGTGTGCCGCGGCTGCGGCCTCGTCGCCGACGTGGACTGCACCGTCGGTCACTCCCCCTGCCTGGCACCGAGCGACACCCACGGGTTCCGCGTCGACCTCGCCGAGGTGACCTTCTGGGGCACGTGCCCCCGGTGCGCCGAGCACCGTTGACCGACCGCAGCCCCGACCTCTCCCGACCGTCATCCCGAGTTCCCCCGAGTTCCCCTGAAAGCCCTGAGAAAGGACGTCATATGACGACCCCGTACACGACGACGCAGACCGGCACGCCGGTCGCCAGCGACCAGTACTCGCTGACCGTCGGGTCCGACGGCCCCACCGTGCTGCACGACCGCTACCTGGTCGAGAAGCTCGCGTCGTTCAACCGCGAGCGCGTCCCGGAGCGCAACCCGCACGCCAAGGGTGGCGGCGCCTTCGGCGAGTTCGAGGTCACGGAGGACGTGTCGCGGTACACCAGCGCCGCCGTGTTCCAGCCGGGCGCCAAGGCCGAGACCCTCCTGCGGTTCTCGTCCGTCGCCGGTGAGCAGGGCTCGCCCGACACCTGGCGCGACGTGCGGGGCTTCGCCCTGCGCTTCTACACCACCGAGGGAAACCTTGACGTCGTGGGCAACAACACCCCGGTGTTCTTCCTGCGCGACGCGATGAAGTTCCCGGACTTCATCCACTCGCAGAAGCGGCTCGGCGCCTCCGGCCTGCGCAACGCCGACATGCAGTGGGACTTCTGGACCCGGTCGCCGGAGTCGGCGCACCAGGTCACCTACCTCATGGGCGACCGCGGCCTGTCGACGTCGTGGCGCCACCTCAACGGCTACGGCTCGCACACGTACCTGTGGGTCAACGCCGCAGGCGAGCGGTTCTGGGTCCAGTACCACTTCATCTCCCACCAGGGCGTGGAGAACATGTCCCCGGAGGACGCCCAGCGCATCGCCGGTGAGGACGCGGACTACTACCGCCGCGACCTGTACGAGGCGATCGAGCGCGGCGAGCACCCCTCGTGGGACGTCAAGGTCCAGGTCATGCCGTACGAGGACGCGAAGACCTACCGGTTCAACCCGTTCGACATGACGAAGGTCTGGCCGCACGCGGACTACCCGCTGATCAAGGTCGGCACGTTCACGCTGAACCGCAACCCGCGCAACTTCTTCGCGGAGATCGAGCAGGCCGCGTTCTCGCCGGGCAACCAGGTGCCGGGCACCGGCATCTCGCCCGACAAGATGCTCATGGCCCGCGTGTTCGCGTACAACGACGCGCACCGCCACCGCATCGGCGCGAACTTCAACCAGCTGCCGGTGAACCAGCCGCACGCGGCCTCGGTGAGCACCTACATGCACGAAGGCCCGATGCAGTACCACTTCAACGGCCCCGAGCACCCCGTCTACACGCCGAACTCGTTCGGTGGCCCCGCGGCCGACCCGGCGCGGGGCACCGAGGCGACGTGGGAGTCGGACGGCGAGCTCATGCGTTCGGCGTACTCCCTGCACGCCGAGGACGACGACTTCGGCCAGGCCGGCACCCTGTACCGCGAGGTCTTCGACGACGCCGCCCGCGCGCGGTTCCTGGAGAACCTCACCGGTCAGGGGAAGTCGATCACCGTCGACGAGATCCGTGAGCGGTTCTTCCAGTACTGGACGAGCGTCGACGCGGAGCTGGGCGCCAAGCTCCGCACCGAGGTCGCCGCCGGCTGAGCCGGAGCGCAGCAGAGGGTGGGGGCCGAGGGACGAGGCACCCGCCCGCCGCGCAGCGCAGGCTCGGCCGGCATCGACACCGCCGGCTGAGCCGGAGCGCAGCACCCGAGGCCGGGTCCGCCACGTGCGGGCCCGGCCTCGGGCCTCTCTCCGCCTTCCGAAGGTGCCAAGATGGACCCCATGAGCCACACCCCCGAAACCGGTGCCACCCCGGACGCCGGCACGGCGACGCGCGACATCGCCGACGTCGCCGCCGTCGAGGTCATCACCACCGCCGCCGTCCATCTCATGAGTGCCGCCGCCGTCAAGTGCGGTCTCGCCGAGGAGGACCCGGCCGAGCACCTCGACCTCGACGAGGCGCGCAAGCTCATCACGGCGCTGGCCGCACTGGTGACGGCGTCGGCACCGGACATCGGCAACCAGCACGCCCGGTCCCTGCGCGACGGCCTGCGGTCCCTCCAGCTCGCCTTCCGCGAGGCCTCCGTCGTCCCGGACGAGCCGGGCGAGGGCCCGGGCGAGAAGTTCACGGGCTCCGTCGTCTGACATGTCGCAGCCCTCGGGTCCGTGGGAGCCGACGACGGCGCCGGCCGCCGCGGGCGTCCCCGCACCGGACGAGCCTGCGCCGGCGGATCCACCGCGCCGGCGAGGGCGGGCTGCCCGGGTCGCCGCCGTGGTCCTCGCGGTGCTCCTCGTCGGTGCGCTCGTCGCGGCCGGCTACCTGTGGCGGACGACCGCGGCCTGGGAGGACCACGCCGCGCAGTGGGAGTCCGAGGCTCGCGGATACGCCGAGGAGGTGGCTGCGCTGCAGGCGGAGCTGGACGGCGTCACCGCCGAGCTGGTGGCGGCGCGTGAACAGCTCGACACGGCGACGGCCCGGATCACCGACCTGGCGGACGAGAAGGCGCAGCTCGGCGACGAGAACGTCGCGAGCCAGCAGTACCTCGACTACCAGCGGCGCGTGAGCGAGGCGGCCGGTGTGGTCGCCACTGCGCTGGGGCAGTGCACCGCTGCGCAGTCCCAGCTCATCGGTTACCTGGAGGACCGCGACGCCTACGACCCGGCCGACCTGGACCGGTTCGCCGCGGACGTCGAGGCCCTGTGCGACGAGGCCAACGACGCCAACGCCCAGCTGCAGCAGGAGCTCGCGCGGTGAGGGCCCCCACGCGCGACCCCCGGCGACCGAGCGGCCTCCTCGCCGTCCTGGTGACGACGTTCGTGGCCACGTCCTGCGCGGCGGTGCCCGAGCTGCCGCCGCCGGTGCCCCAGGACGTCGTCCCCTCGGTCGCCCCGCCGACGCTGTCGGCCGCAGGGTCCGACCAGCTCTCCCCCGACGGGTTCGACGCCGTCCAGCGCATGGCCGTGCGGATCCGGAACGTCGGCTGCGCCAGCCTGTCGACCGGGTCGGGGTTCGCCGTCGACGAGCACACGCTCATCACCAACCGCCACGTCGTCGCGGACTCCGAGTCCTTGCAGGTGAGCACCTACGACGGCCGCGACCTGGACGTGTCGGCGGCGAGCACGGCCGCGCTGGCCGACCTCGCCGTCGTGCGGACCGAGGACCCGCTGCCGTCCTTCCCGCAGATCGCCGACGACGACCCCGAGGAGGGCGACGACGTGACGGTCGTGGGTTACCCGGCGGGCGGGCGCCTGACCGTGACGGCCGGCCGGGTGATCGGCACGACGCGCGACCCCCTGCACGAGAACCTCGGCGAGGTGCTGGTCACCGACGCGCCCGTCGAGCCCGGGTCGTCCGGCTCGGCGGCGCTGGACGACGACGGCGACGTCATCGGCGTCGTCTACGCCAAGACCACGGACGGCCGGTCGCTGCTGGTCCCGCAGTCGACCTTGCGCGAGATGCTCGACGACACCTCGGCCTTCACCGAGCTCACGCCCTGCTGAGGACCGGCGTCAGCGCGCCGCGGCGATGCGCAGCTCGAGGGAGTCCACCCGGTCCGCCACCACCTTCGCTGCAGCCAACCGGGCGTTCACCTGGCCGAGCACCGTGTCGAGGCCGGCACGGTCCAGGCCCGGATCGAGCGCCAGGACGACGGCGACCTCGGCCGTGCGGCCCGGCTCGGCGGACGCGCGCACGACGTGCTGGACGGGCGCGGCCGCGTCGCCGACGGCGCGAGCCACCTCGGCGTCGACCACCATGCCGTCGGCCGTCGGCACGAGGGCGGGCCGCCACTCGACGCCCTGGGCCAGCGCCCAGACAGCGGGCCGGGGCACGAGCGCGGTCACGGGGCCCGCCGGGTCGACGACCAGCAGGGACCACTTCTCGTTGACGGCGGACAGCGCCGCGCGTGCTGCCTCGACCGGGACGGGGCGCGCGTCGGGACGCCAGGCCTGCATCGACGCCACGGAGGTGAAGACGGGCAGCGCCCGGCGTCCGTCGGGCGACTCGAGCGCCACGACGCCCGACGAGGCTTCCTTGTCCACCGTGTGCTCGACGCCGTCGTGCTCGACCGTCCCGGTCGCCTCCAGCTCGGCGAGCACCGGCACGAGGACCCGGGTCTCCGCGAGCCGAGCCACGACGTCGCGCAACGGGGTGGTGCCGGCGCGCAGGCCCTCGAGCCGGCGCACGAGCTCGGCGTCGGCCGAGCCGTCGTCACCGGCAAACTGGCTGGTCGGCTGGATGGACCTCATGGGCGCCCCGCGACGTCGAGCGCCTCGGGGAGCGTGAACGCGCCCGCGTAGAGCGCCTTGCCCACGACGGCACCCTCGACGCCGTCACCGGTCAGGGCACGCAGCGCCGCCAGGTCGTCCAGCGAGGAGATGCCACCGGAGGCCACGACCTTGGCCGAGGTCCTGGCGGCGACGTCGCGCAGCAGCTGGACGTTCGGGCCCCGGAGCGTGCCGTCCTTGGTGACGTCGGTGACCACGTACCTGGCGCAGCCGGCGTCGTCGAGACGTGCCAGGACCTCCCAGAGGTCCCCGCCGTCCTGCGTCCATCCGCGGGCGGCGAGCGTGGTGCCGCGCACGTCCAGGCCGACGGCGACCTTGTCCCCGTGCTCGGCGATCACCCGCGCGGTCCACTCGGGGTCCTCGAGGGCGGCGGTACCGATGTTGACACGGCGGGCGCCGGTGGAGAGGGCGCGCTCCAGCGACGCGTCGTCCCGGATGCCGCCGGAGAGCTCGACCTGCACGTCGACCTCCGCCACGACGCTCGCCAGCAGCTCCGCGTTGGAGCCGCGGCCGAAGGCGGCGTCGAGGTCCACCAGATGGATCCACTCCGCGCCGCCCGTCTGCCAGTCGAGCGCAGCGGCGCGGGGGTCGCCGTAGGAGGTCTCCGAGCCGGCCTCCCCCTGGACGAGGCGGACGGCCTGGCCGTCGGCGACGTCGACGGCGGGCAGCAGGACGAGGCGTTCGGTCATGCGTGAGTACTCCAGTCGTGGGGGATGGCGGGGCGACGGCGGCTCAGAGCGACCGCACCCAGTTCTCGAGGAGGGTGGCACCGGCGTCGCCGGACTTCTCGGGGTGGAACTGCGTCGCGGACAGCGGGCCGTCCTCGACCGCGGCGACGAACCGCGCGGCCGCTCCGGCGGGGCCGTGGGACGACCAGGTGACACGCGGCGGCGTGTACCGCGGGTCGGCGGAGTCGTCGTGCCCCTGCGTGAACTCCTGGGCCGCGTACGAGTGCACGAAGTAGAAGCGCTCCTGCTCCACCCCGGCGAACAGCGTCGACCCGGTCGCCGCCTCGACGCCGGACCAGCCCATGTGCGGCACGACGGGCGCCTCGAGCCGGTCGACGACGCCGCGCCACTCCCCCAGGCCGTCCGCCCGGACGCCGTGCTCGACGCCGGCGTCGAACATCACCTGCATGCCGACGCAGACGCCCAGCACGGGCCGACCTCCGGCGAGCCGGCGGTCGACGACCTGGTCGCCGCGGACCGCCCGGAGGCCCTCCATGCAGGCGGCGAACGCGCCGACACCCGGTACCACGAGACCGTCCGCCTCGGTCGCGGCGTGCCGGTCGGCCGTGAGCTCGACGTCGGCCCCGACGCGCTCGAGCGCTCGCACGGCTGACCGGACGTTGCCGAAGCCGTAGTCGAGGACCACCACGCGGGGCCGGGCCGCGGGGCCGCCGGGAGCCACGGGCCGGGCGTTGAGCTCCGCGGCGGCGCCGTCGTCGGGCAGCAGGCCGGGTGCGGGGGTCATCGCTTCTTCTTCCGTCCCTTGCGTGCCACCTGCGACAGCATCCGCACGGCCTTGAGCCGGCTGATGCCCGACGACGACACGACACCGGGCAGGTCGGCGAGCGTGAGGTGCCCGGTCAGGAGGTCCTCGAGGGCGTCGGGGGCACCGCCGAGCACGAGACCGGGCGGCAGCTCGCCGTCGTCCGCCCCGTCGGTGTAGCGCACGCAGGTGAGCTGCTCGCCGTGGCGGGTGACGAGGACGAGCGGGACGCCCGCCACGAGCTGGGAGACGGCGGTGGCAGCGCGGTTCGGCAGGTCGCCCGAGGTGTCGCGCAGCACGCCGAGCGCACCGACGGGCGTCGGGACGACGTCGACGTCGAGGCCGGCCAGCACGCACGCGGCCGCGAGCGGCTCGGCCTCGGCGACCTGGGTGATCAGCACGGCGAGCTCGGGGTCCTGCCGTGCGTCCGTGAGGCTCGACAGGTCGTCGGGGATCTCGATGTCACCGAGGACGTCGGGCAGGTCCTCGTGCCCGGGCTGGTCAGGGGTCGAGGGACTGGGCACCCTACAGCGCTCCCTTGGTCGACGGGATGCCCTCGACGCGCGCGTCGCGGGCGACGGCGGCCCGCAGCGCGCGGGCGAGGGCCTTGAACTGGGCCTCCACGATGTGGTGCGGGTCCCGGCCGGCCAGGACCCGCACGTGGAGGCAGATGTCGGCGTGGTGGGCGATCGACTCCAGGACGTGCCGGGTCAGCGACCCGGTGAAATGGCCGCCGATGAGGTGGTACTCCTGCCCGGCCGGCTCGCCGGAGTGCACGAGGTACGGCCGTCCCGACACGTCGACGACCGCCTGGGCGAGCGCCTCGTCGAGCGGGACGAGCGCGTCGCCGAACCGCGCGATGCCCGACTTGTCGCCGAGCGCCGCCTTGAGCGCCTCGCCGAGCACGATCGCGGTGTCCTCGACCGTGTGGTGGGCGTCGATGTGCGTGTCACCGGTCGCCCGGACGGTCAGGTCGACGAGGGAGTGCTTGCCCAGGGCGGTGAGCATGTGGTCGTAGAACGGCACGGTCGTGGAGATGTCGGTGCGCCCGGTGCCGTCGAGGTTCAGCTCGACGACGACGCTCGACTCGCTCGTGGTGCGCTCCACGCGCGCGGTGCGGTCTGCCATCACTGCTCCTTCTCGCCGATCACGGCGGTCAACGCGTCCTTGAACGCCTGGGTCTCGCCGGGCGTTCCCACCGACACCCGCAGCCATCCGTCGGGCCCCGTCTCACGGATGAGCACGCCGCGGTCGAGCAGTCCCTGCCACACGGCGTGCCGGTCGTCGAGCACGCCGAACAGGACGAAGTTCGCGTCGCTCTCGGCCACCTGCAGGGGCCGGCCGCCGACGTGCTGCTGGCGCAACCATGCCACGAGCTCGTCGCGTCCCGCACGCAGGTCCGCCACCTGGGCGAGCAGCGACTCGCGGTGCTCGAGGGCCGCCCGGGCCGCGGCCTGCGTGACGGCGGACAGGTGGTACGGCAGCCGGACGACCCGGAGCGCGTCCACGAGCGCCGACGACGCCGCCAGGTAGCCGAGCCGCAGCCCCGCGGCCGCGAAGGCCTTGGACATGGTGCGCGTCACGGCCAGGTGCGGGTACCGGTCGAGGAGCGCGAGCGCCGAGGGCGTGCCTTCACGCCGGAACTCGGCGTAGGCCTCGTCGACCACGACGACGGCGGGCACCCGCGTCGCGGCGTCGAGCACCGCCTCGATCGTCCCGGGGTCCAGCGCGGTGCCGGTCGGGTTGTTGGGGCTGGCGAGCAGCACGACCGACGGCTGCTCGGCCTCGATGAGCGCGACCGCCGCGTCGGGGTCGATGGTGAAGTCCTCGGCCCGGCGACCGGTCACCCACCGGGTGTGCGTGTCCCGCGCGTACTCGGGGTACATCGAGTACGTCGGGGCGAACGACACCGCGGTCCGGCCCGGGCCGCCGAAGGCCTGCAGGAGGTGCAGCATGATCTCGTTCGACCCGTTGGCGGCCCACACCTGCGTGGGGTCGAGCCGGACGCCCGACTCCACGGCCAGGTAGTCCGCGAGGTCGGCCCGCAGGTCCGCGAAGTCACGGTCCGGGTAGCGGTTCAGGGTGTGCGCCGCCTGCGCGACCCGCTCGGCGACGGTCGCCACGACCTCGTCGGAGGGCGGGTAGGGGTTCTCGTTGACGTTGAGCCGCACGGGCACGTCGAGCTGCGGTGCGCCGTAGGGCACCTCGTCGGCGAGCTCGGGGCGCAGCGGCAGTGCCGGAGCGTCGGGGGTGGTCACCGCCCCAGTCTACGAGCGGGCGGAAGGTGCCCGGGCTGGCGTCAGGAGACGACGACGTCGGCCCCGGAGATCTCGACGGCGATCTCGCCGAGGGGCTCGGGCGCGGGACCGGACTGCACGGAGGCGTCCGTGAGGGAGAACACCGACCGGTGGCACGGGCACTCGAGCACACCGTCGCCGGGGGTGACGGTGCAGCCCTGATGGGTGCAGACCGCGCTGAAGGCGTGCACCTCGTCCTCGGCCGGCCTCGTGACCAGCACCGGGACGCCGGCGACCTCGGCGCTCACCGCACCCCCGACCGGTACGTCCTCGAGCGCCACCACGGCCTGGCCCGCCGCGGACGTGCTGACGTCGTCGGCCGACCGGTCCGGGTCCGTCCCCTCGGCGCACGCCGCGAGGACGCCGCCACCGACCACCACGCCCGCCAGGGCGCCCGCACCGTGCAGCACCTGACGCCGGGACCGGCACGCGGTGTCGGCGGGTCGTGGGACGGCGGTGGGCTCGCTCATGGGAGGGCTCCTCGGAGGGTCTCGTGGTGACGTCGGTCATACCGGGTGGCAGCATGTCCATCATGGACGCCCCCACCGGCAAGGTGCCAGCGCCGCGCGGCCGAGGCGACGTCGGCCCCTCGTGGCTGTGGCGCTCGCTCGCGGCGCTGGGCGTGCTCGTGTCGGCGGTGGTGCACCTGGTCCTCTGGACGCGCGGCTACGACGACATCGACCTCGTGGGGCCGCTGTTCCTGGTCAACGCCGCCGGCGGCGTCGTCCTGGCGACGCTGATGCTCACCTGGCGGCACTGGCTGCCGCTCGTGGGCGGCATCCTCTTCGGCGCCGTGACGCTGCTCGCGTTCGTCACGTCCGCCACCTCGGACCTGCTCGGCATCTCGCCGGAGGTCATCGGGGTGAACGAGCTCGTCGCGGCGGCCGCAGAGCTGGTCGCCGTGGTGGCCTCCACCGTGGCCCTGGTCCGCGAGCAGGCGCGCTGACCCTGTGGACGGCGGCAGCGGTCTGTCGCTCGCTCCGCCTACGATCGCAGGGTGACCTCCTCGGACGACCCGTACGCCGACCTCGTGCCCTCCTGGACCGACGACGACGTCCCACCGGACGACGACGTCCCACCCCCGGACGACGAGCCCGCCCCGCCGACGGACGCCGCGGCGGCGCGCCCGGTCACCGACCGCTCCGAGGCGGCCAAGCGGGCCAAGCTGGCCATGCTGCGAGGCCTGATGGACACCGCGGGCGGCGAGGGCGGGACCTTGCGCGAACAGGCGACCGACGCCCTGCGCGCGCTCGTCGGGCGCGACGACGCCGAGCTCCGTGACGACCAGTGGAGCGCGATCGAGGCGCTCGTCGCGTTCCACCGGCGTGCGCTGGTCGTGCAGCGCACCGGGTGGGGCAAGTCGGCGGTGTACTTCGTGGCGACCAGCCTGCTGCGCGCCCGCGGCGCGGGGCCGACGGTGATCGTCTCCCCGCTGCTCGCCCTCATGCGCGACCAGATCTCGGCCGCGGCCCGCGCCGGGATCCACGCGGTGACGATCAACTCCTCCAACGTCACCGAGTGGGACCAGGTGCACGCCCAGATCGCCGCCGGTGAGGTCGACGTCCTGCTGTGCTCCCCGGAGCGGCTCAACAACCCGGCGTTCCGCGACGAGGTGCTGCCCCGCCTGGCGGCGGACGCCGGCCTGGTCGTCGTCGACGAGGCCCACTGCATCTCGGACTGGGGGCACGACTTCCGGCCGGACTACCGCCGGATCCGCACCCTGCTGACGGACCTTCCGCCCGGCATCCCCGTGCTCGCCACGACGGCCACGGCGAACGAGCGGGTGACCCGCGACGTCGCCGAGCAGATGGCGGTGCAGGCCGACGGGCGTACCGCGGGCGTGGCCGACGGCGACGGCCCGCTGGGGGCCACCGACGACGTGCTGGTGCTGCGCGGAGCCCTCGATCGCGAGTCCCTGCACCTGGCGGTGCTCGAGCTGGGCGACCAGCCGACGCGGGTCGCCTGGCTGGTGGAGGCCCTGCAGGAGATCGACGGCTCCGGCATCGTCTACTGCCTCACCGTCTCCGCCGCCGAGGAGGTGGCGACCCAGCTCCGTGGCGCCGGTCTCGCGGTGGCCGCCTACACCGGGCGGACCGATCCGACGCAGCGTGCGCAGCTCGAGGAGGACCTCAAGGACAACCGGGTCAAGGCCCTGGTCGCGACGTCCGCGCTGGGCATGGGGTTCGACAAGCCGGACCTCGCGTTCGTCGTGCACCTGGGCGCGCCCTCGTCGCCGATCGCCTACTACCAGCAGGTGGGCCGCGCCGGCCGTGGCGTGGACGACGCGGTCGTCGTGCTCCTGCCCGGCCACGAGGACAAGGCCATCTGGGACTGGTTCGGTTCCCAGGCCTTTCCCGCCGAGCAGCAGGTCCGGGCCACCCTCGCGGCGCTCGCGCAGACAGGCGAGACGATGTCGACCGCGGCTCTCGAGACGCACGTCGACCTCAAGCGCTCGCGCCTCGAGTCGATGCTCAAGGTCCTGGACGTCGACGGAGCGGTCCGGCGGGTCAAGGGCGGCTGGGTCGCCACCGGGGCCGAGTGGGTCTACGACGCCGCCCGATACGCACGGGTCGCCGAGACCCGCAGCACGGAGGCCCGGGCGATGCTCGACTACGTCGCCACGACCGGCTGCCGGATGCGGTTCCTCCGCGCGCAGCTGGACGACCCGGCGCTGCCGGACGGCTGGACGTGCGGACGGTGCGACCGGTGCGGCGGTGTCGCCCTCCCCCCGCCGCCCTCCACCGAGTCGGTGGCCGAGGCCCGTGCCGAGATGGACCGTCCGGGCGTCGAGGTCGAGCCCCGCAAGATGTGGCCCTCCGGACTCGACACGCTCGGGCTCGACGTCAAGGGCAAGATCCCGGACACCGAGCGCGCCGAGCCGGGGCGTGCCGTGGCGCGGTTCGACGGGCTGGGCTGGGCCGGCCCCGTGCGTGAGCTGTTCGCACCGACGACGCCGGACGGCGAGACACCGACGGCGCTGCGCACGGCGGCGGCACGGGTGCTCGACGACTGGGACGCGATCCGGGCGGGCTCGGGATCCGAGGACGGGTCGTCGGACGCCACCGGCGCCGGACGCGACCGGACGCTGGTCGTCGAGGGCGTGGTCGCCGTGCGCTCCGTGACGCGCCCGCAGCTCACGTACCACCTGGCCAACGGCCTGGCGTCCTACCTCGGCGTGCCGCTCATCGGCGCCGTGGGACCTGCCTCCGGCGCGGAGGAGCCGGGCCGCCACGACGTGAACTCCGCCATGCGCCTCGCCGGCGTCGCCCGGCGCCTCCGCCTCGAGCTCGGCGACGCGGCCCTGTCGGGACTCCCGGGTCGCACCGTCCTGCTGGTGGACGACTGGACCGAGTCGGGATGGACGCTGACCGTCGCGGCGAGGCTCCTGCGCCAGGCCGGAGCAGCGGCGGTCCACCCCTTCGTGCTGGGCGTGCGCTAGGGATCCAGCAGGCCGCGGACATCGTCGGCGGCGAGCGCCCCGGCGAAGGCTCCGGCGTCGTCGTCGAGCACCGCGTCGAACAGTGCCGCCTTGCGCTGCGCGAGCGCCATCACCTTCTCCTCGATGGTGTCGGCGGCGACCATCCGGGTGACGACGACGTGACGCGTCTGGCCGATGCGATGGGTGCGGTCGATCGCCTGCGCCTCGGCCGCCGGGTTCCACCAGGGGTCCAGCAGGTAGACGTAGTCCGCCTCGGTGAGGTTGAGGCCGACGCCGCCCGCCTTGAGGCTGATGAGGAACACCGGGGCGGTGCCCTGCTTGAAGCCGCGGATGACGCCCGCCCGGTCACGGGTGCTCCCGTCGAGGTAGGCGACGGGCAGGCCCGCCTCGGCGCACCGCTGCTCGACCCGTCGCAGGAACGAGGTGAACTGCGAGAACACGAGGGCACGGTGCCCCTCGGCGGCGACCTCGACGAGCTGGTCGACGACGGTGTCCAGCTTGGTCGACGTGACCCCGGCGTAGGCGTCGTCGACCAGGGCGGCGTCCAGGGCGAGGCGGCGCAGCGTCGTCAGGGAACGGAAGATGGCGGCCTTGTTGGCCTCGAAGTCGGTGAGCAGGCCCAGCAGGCGCTGTCGCTCGCGCTGCAGGTGGGTGTCGTAGACCTTGCGGTGGTCCGGCGCGAGCGGGACCCTCAGCACCTGCTCCTGCCGGGCAGGCAGCTCGGGAGCGACCTGCGCCTTGGTCCGCCGCAGCATCAGCACGCGGATACGTCGCTTGAGCCGTGCCAGCGCACGGTTGCCCGCCGCGACGACCGCGGCGTCGTCGTCCTGCGCGGCAGCGTCGACGGGCCGGATCGTCTCGGCCCGGAACCGGTGCAACGACGGGTACAGCCCCGGGGCCACGATGGCGAGCATCGCCCAGAGCTCGGTGAGGTTGTTCTCCAGCGGCGTGCCCGTGATCGCGAGCTTGAACGGGGTGTCGAGCCGGCGGGCGGTCTGGTTCGCCCGGGTGCGCGGGTTCTTCGCGAACTGTGCCTCGTCGAGGATGAGGCCGGACCACTCGAGCGCGGCGAACGCCTCGAACTCCAGCCGGTACACGGCGTACGACGTGACGACGACGTCGACATCCTTGACGAGCTCCGCCAGGCTGCGACCGAGCTTCTTGGTGGTGGCCGGCAGGGCCACCACGTCGAGGCCTGGGGTGAACCGGGTGGCCTCGTCGACCCAGTTGCCGACGACGGACGCGGGGGCGACGACGACGAACGGCGGCGCGGCGCGCCCGTCGGCCGCTGCTTCCGCGCGGGCACGGGCGAGGAAGGCGAGCGTCTCGACGGTCTTCCCGAGCCCCATGTCGTCCGCGAGGATGCCGCCGAGCCCGTGCCGCCACAGATAGGTGAGCCACTCGTACGCCTGGTGCTGGTACGGACGCAGGTCGGCCCGCAGCCCGTCGGGCACGTCGACGGGCACCGGCGTGCCCCCTCCGTGGGCGATCCGGCGCAGGTCCGCCACCGAGCGCCGCCAACGGTCGGAGACGCGCACCTCGTCCGCGGCGTCCTCCAGCTCGCCCCACAGCTGGGTGTCGTAGCGGCTCAGGCTGAGCCGGCCCGGCCGGTCGCTGAGCGCGGTGGCCTCCTCGATCAGCGAGCGCAGGCGTCCCAGCGAGGGCTGGTTCAGCCGCAGCCACGAGCCGTCGACGAGGAGCAGGCGCTTGCGCCCCTGGGCGAGCGCCGTGAAGAGCCGGGTGAACGGGACTTCCTTGCCCGCGACCGTCACCGAGATCCCGAGGTCGAGCCAGTCGGAACGGCCCGAGGGTGCGCCCTCCACGACCACCCGCGCGGGGCCGTCGAGGTGGTGGTAGTCGGGTGCCGGGTCACCCTCGATGCGCACCTCGGTCGCCGCGAGCGCCGGGAGGACGTCCTGCGCCAGGTCGAGGGCGTCGAGCCCGGTGAACCGCTGGTGGTCGGCGAGCTCGAACCGCTCGAACCCGACGATCCCGCGCACCACGGAGGTGGCCTTCTCCTGGATCTCCGCCTCGGCCTGCGGGTCGCGGGCCGGGTCCACCGCCCCACCCGCCAGCGGGACGGTGCGCGGGTCGCCGTCGCCCCGCGGGTAGTGCCACGACCAGGTCAGCTCGGCCTGCTCGGGAGAGCCGAACCGGGCGGCGGCCACGAGCACCGGCCGAGGGTTCTCGGGCAGGTCGACGCTGCCGTCCGAGACGACCTGGGCGGTGCGCCGCAGGGCGGGCAGGTGCTCGGTGAAGAACTCGTCCACGTCCGACGCCGGGACGTCCGTCGGGCCGAGCCCCACGAGCTCGCGGGCCCCCTCCCCCAGCCGCCGGGGGGTCGGGCCGATCCGGAGCACGGTCCGGCCGTCCTCGGCCTCGACGGCGTACAGGCCGGTGTCGCCGACAGCGCCGAGCTGCGCCCCACCGACGGCGTCGACCCCGTCGTGCGCGACCACCGGGGACAGGCGGACGCCGTCGACCGAGGCCGCCACCTCCAGCCGAAGCGTCGCGGTCCTCGCCAGGTGGACCTCGTCACGGGCACCGTGGCCGACGAACGGGATGTCGAGATCGGTCGCCTCGGCCAGGAGCGCCCACAGGCCGCGCCCGCCGGCGCCCAGCGGGCGCCACGCGTCGCGGGCGCGCACGGAGCCGTCGCCCAGGGTGGCGCCGAGGTCGGCGAACCAGCGCCGCACCTCGGGCGCCGGCGTGGCTCGGACGCCGGCGAACGCGTAGAGCCCGCGGGTCAGGGCGTCCCAGCTCGCCTCGGGGGCGGTCTTCCAGCCCCCGTTCCGCGACGGGACGACGGGCCGGACGGACAGCCCCGGCGCGGCCTCACCCAGGGCGCCGTCGAGGCGGAAGCGCAGCGCCACGGGCAGCACACCGCCCGCCGATGCTGACGCCGTCGGGCCCTCGACGCCCGTGACGGCGGCCAGGCGGCCACGCCAGTCGCCGCCGTCGGTACCGCTGGTGCCCTCCTCGCCGTGCGGGCGGACGTGGAGCAGCGTGGCCGCGACGTGCTTGCAGTCGACGGCCACGGGGCAGGAGCAGGACGAGTCGTGGAACGCGTAGCGGCCCGCGTCGTCGACCACGAACCAGATGCGGCAGTCGTAGGGCTGCGGCCCGCTGCCCGCGACCCGCGCGCTGAGGACCAGGTCGTGACCGTCCCACCGCCACGAGGCGACCATGCCGGCGCGCTGGTACCCCTGGGCACGGCGGAACGTCGTCGTGCCCACGATCCCGCCGACGACGAGCGGGTCGAGCCGGGGCGGCCTGGAGGAGGGGGCGGGCATGGCCCCATGGTCCCACCCCACGCCGACACGACCGGCTCAGAAGCGGCCGCGCACCGCCTCGCCGTGCGCGGGAAGGTCCTCGTCGTTCGCGACGGCCACGATGCGGTCGGCCACCTTCGCCAGCGCCTCGCGGGAATAGTCGACCACCTGCACCGACCGCAGGAAGGCGTGCACGCCCAGCCCGCTCGCGAAGTGCGCCGTGCCCCCGGTGGGCAGCACGTGGTTGGAGCCCGCCATGTAGTCACCGAGGGAGACCGGCGAGTACGGACCGACGAAGATCGCTCCGGCCGACCGGACGCGCTGAGCGACCGCCGCGGCGTCCTCGGTCTGGATCTCCAGGTGCTCGGCGCCGTAGGCGTCGACCACGGCCAGCCCCTGCTCGACGTCGTCCACCAGGACCACCGCCGACTGCGGACCTGCGAGCGCCGTCGTGACCCGGGCGGTGTGCTTCGTGGCCTCCGCGAGGTCGACCAGCTTGGCCTCCACCGCACCGGCGAGCTCCACCGACGGCGTGACCAGCACCGACGCCGCCATCAGGTCGTGCTCCGCCTGGCTGACCAGGTCGAGCGCCACGTGCCCCGCGTCGGCCGTGTGGTCGGCGAGGACCGCGATCTCCGTGGGACCGGCCTCGGCGTCGATGCCGACGACGCCGCGCACGAGCCGCTTGGCGGCTGCGACGTAGACGTTGCCGGGCCCCGTGACGACGTCCACCGGCTCGCAGAGGACCTCGCCGTCGACGGGCTCGCTCCCGGCCGCACCGTAGGCGAACATCGCGACCGCCTGGGCGCCGCCGACCGCGTAGACCTCGTCGACGCCGAGCAGCGCGCACGCGGCCAGGATGGTCGGGTGCGGGAGCCCGCCGGAGGCCTTCTGCGGCGGCGAGGCGACGGCCAGGGCGGGCACGCCCGCCTCCTGGGCGGCGACCACGTTCATGATCACGGACGACGGGTAGACCGCCAGGCCTCCCGGCGCGTAGAGGCCCACGCGCTGGACGGGGATCCATCGCTGCCGCACCTCCGCGCCGTCCGCCAGGACGGTGGTGTGCTCGGTGGGCACCTGGTCGGCGTGCACGGCGCGCACCCGGGCGATCGCCTCCTCGAGCCCGTCGCGGACGACGGGGTCGAGGCCGGCCAGCGCCTCGTCGAGCGCGTGCCGGGGCACCCGCAGATGGCCCGGACGCACCCCGTCGAAACGCTCGCCCAGGTCGCGCAGCGCGGCGGCGCCACGGGCCCGGACGTCGGTCAGGATCGGGGCGACGGCGTCGACGGCCTGCTCCACGCCGATCTCGGGGCGCGGCAGCACCCGGAGCAGCTCGGTGCGGGACAGGACCTGTCCACGGAGGTCGATGCGTTGGATCACGCGCACCAGTCTAGGTCGTGCCGGAGCAGGCCGGCCGGTCGTCCCGGACGGTGGGCGCTGGGACAATACGGAGCATGGACACCCCCCTCGAGGTCCCCATCCGCGACGACGTCATCCGGCTCGGCCAGTTCCTCAAGCTGGCCGGGCTTGCCGAGTCGGGCAACCATGCCCGCGACCTCGTGGCCGACGGCGACGTGCGCGTCGACGGCGAGACGGAGAACCGGCGCGGCCGCCAGCTGCGCCCCGGAGCACGCGTGACCGTCGTCGGTCCCGAGGGCGAGGAGACCGCCGTCGTCGTTCAGGACGACATGTAGGCGGACGCCATCACCCGGTCGGCTGCGAGCTGCAGCACGATCCGGTCCGGGTCGTGCTGCAGCTGCCGGAACCGCTTCGCGTAGCGCCGCACGGCCTCGGCCACCTCGTCGGCGTCCTCGACGACGGTGATGGTGCCCTCGAGCGTCATCCACCGGCCACCGTCGACCTGGCAGACCGCAGCCCGTGGCGGCTCGCCGTCGGGCCCCCGACGGCGGGCGTTGCGTGCTTTCACCGACGTGCGCCGCGCGGTGATGCGCACGACGCCCTGGTCGGCGTCCCAGGTGAAGGCGACCGGGACAACGTGGGGCGTGCCGTCGGCGCGCAGGGTGGTCAGCGTCGCGAGGTGTCGTTCCGTGACGAAGACGAGCTGCTCGGGGTTGAGTCGGATCACGGACGCGAGCCTACGCTCAGGCGTCGGCGTCCGAGCCACCGAAGCCGCGGACCGTGATGCGCGGCACCGCGCCGTCGTGCAGGGCACGCAGCACCGCCAGCTCGTGGGGCACGACCGGCTCGGGCAGGTGCACGAACGGGAACCAGCGCAGGTCCGCCGCCTTGTCCGGCTCCTGCAGCACCGGGTCGCCCTGCCAGCGGCTCACCGCGAAGAAGAAGTCCACCCGCTGCTCCAGGGCCGGACCGCCGGGCAGCCCGCGGTGCGAGACCGTCAGCGCCTCGAGGTCCGACGGCGCGACGGCCACCCCCAGCTCCTCGCGCGCCTCCCGCACGGCGGCCTCGAGCACCGACTCGTCCGGCTCCACGTGGCCGGCCGCGCCGGCCGCCCAGTACCCGTCCATGAATCCCGTGCCGGCGCGCAGCTGCAGCAGCACCTGCCCCTCACGGCGCAGGAGCAGGTAGACGGCCGGCACCACGCGGAACCGGTGGTCCGCGCTGCCGTCGTCCCAGCCGGCGCTCACGAGAGACAGCTCGGGCCGAGGAGTGCCTTGAGGTCGCCGAAGAGCGCCGGCGACTTCTCCACCCGGAGCCGGTCGGCCGCCCGGACCACGGTCTTCTTGCCGGGCTCGGCCACGTGCACGTGGACCTCGGCCGGCCCCGGGTGCGAGACCAGCACCTCGCGCAGCCGGACCATCACGGGCTCGACGCAGCGGGTGTGCGGCACGGTCACCTGCACCGGCGAGTCCGCCACGGCCGAGGTGTCCGGGAGCGTGACCTCCTGCGCCTGCAGCTGCATCTGCTCGTCGCGCCGGCGGACCCGACCCTTGAGCGTGACCACCTGGTCCTCGGCGAGCACCGTCGAGTAGGCCAGGTAGGTCTCGCCGAAGAACATGACCTCGACGGAGCCCTCCAAGTCCTCGATGGTCACCGCCGCCCACGGGTTGCCGTTCTTGCTCATCTTGCGCTGCACGGAGGTCAGCAGCCCGGCGACGGTGACGGAGGAACCGTCCGGACGGCCCTCGTCGGCCATGAGCGACGCGATCGACGTGTCGGCCGCACGGGCCAGCACGTGCTCCATGCCGGACAAGGGGTGGTCCGAGACGTACAGCCCCAGCATCTCCCGCTCGAACGCGAGCAGCTGCTTCTTGTCCCAGTCGGGCAGGTCCGGCACGTCGACGCTGAAGCTCATCTTCTCGTCGGTCGCGGCCAGGTCGGCGAAGAGGTCGAACTGTCCCTTGGCCTCCTCCCGCTTGACCGAGATCACCGAGTCCACGGCCTGCTCGTGGACCACCAGCAAGGCGCGGCGCGGGTGCCCGAGGGAGTCGAAGGCCCCGGCCTTGATCAGCGACTCGATGGTGCGCTTGTTGCAGACCACCGCCGGCACCTTGTCCAGGAAGTCGGTGAACGACGTGAAGTCGCCGTGCTCCTCGCGGGCCGCGATGATCGCCGAGACCACGTTCGCGCCGACGTTGCGGACGGCCGTCAGCCCGAAGCGGATGTCGTCGCCCACGGCCGTGAACTTCGCCGCCGACTCGTTGACGTCGGGCGGCAGGACGGTGATGCGCATCCGACGGCACTCGCCGAGGTACAGCGCCATCTTGTCCTTGTCGTCCCGCACGGACTGCAGGAGCCCCGCCATGTACTCCGTCGGGTACTTCGCCTTGAGATAGGCCGTCCAGTAGGCGACCAGCCCGTACCCGGCCGAGTGCGCCTTGTTGAACGCGTAGCCGGCGAACGGCACGAGCACGTCCCAGACCGCCTTGATCGCGGCGTCCGAGTAGCCGCGCTCCTTGCAGCCGGCCTCGAAGTTGACGAACTCCTTGGCCAGCACCTCGGGCTTCTTCTTGCCCATGGCACGCCGTAGCAGGTCCGCCTGCCCGAGCGAGTAGCCCGCGAGGATCTGCGCGGCGCGCTGCACCTGCTCCTGGTAGACGATGAGGCCGTAGGTCTCGTCCAGGACCTCGGACAGCGGCTCGGCCGTCTCGGGGTGGATCGGCTCGATCTTCTGCAGGCCGTTCTTGCGCAGCGCGTAGTTCACGTGCGAGTTCATGCCCATCGGGCCCGGGCGGTACAGCGCGATGACGGCGGAGAGGTCGTCGAACTTGTCCGGGCGCATCTGCCGCAGGAGCGAGCGCATCGGCCCGCCGTCGAGCTGGAAGACGCCCAGGGTCTCGCCGCGGGCCAGCAGCTCGTAGGTGGCGACGTCGTCGAGCGGGACGTGCTCGATCTCGACCGCGTCCTTGCCGTTCATGATGATGTTCTCGAGCGCGTCGTCGAGGATCGTCAGGTTCCGCAGCCCGAGGAAGTCCATCTTGATCAGGCCGAGGCCCTCGGACGTCGGGTAGTCGAACTGCGTGATGACCGCGCCGTCCTGCGGGCGCCGCATGATCGGGATGACGTCGATGAGCGGCTCGCTGGACATGATCACGCCTGCCGCATGCACGCCCCACTGCCGCTTGAGCCCCTCGATCCCCCGCGCGGTCTCCACGACGCGCTGCGCCTCGGGGTCGGTGTCGTGGACCTGCCGGAACTCGGCGGCCTCGGAGTAGCGCTCGTGCGAGGGGTCGAAGATCCCGGACAGCGGGATGTCCTTGCCCATGACGGGCGGCGGCATCGCCTTGGTGAGCTTCTCCCCCATGGCGAACGGGAAGCCGAGGACCCGCGACGCGTCCTTGAGCGCCTGCTTGGCCTTGATCGAGCCGTAGGTGACGATCATCGCCACCCGGTCGTCGCCGTACTTGTCGCTCACGTAGCGGATGACCTCGGAGCGCCGGCGCTCGTCGAAGTCGACGTCGACGTCGGGCATGGAGACGCGCTCCGGGTTGAGGAACCGCTCGAAGATCAGACCGTGCTCGAGCGGGTCGAGCTCGGTGATGCCCATGACGTAGGAGACCATCGAGCCGGCCGCCGAGCCACGGCCCGGGCCGACGCGGATCCCCTGCTCCTTGGCCCAGTTGATGAAGTCGGCGACCACGAGGAAGTACCCGGGGAAGCCCATCTGGATGATGACCTCGGTCTCGTACTTCGCCTGCGCGCGGACCTCGTCCGGGACTCCCGCCGGGTAGCGGCGGTGCAGGCCGTGCTCGACCTCCTTGACGAACCAGGAGATCTCGTCCTCGCCCTCGGGCACCGGGAAGTTCGGCATGTAGTTCGCGCCGGTGTCGAACGAGACCTCGCACCGCTCGGCGATGAGCAGCGTGTTGTCGACCGCCTCCGGCATCTCCGCGAAGAGCCGCCGCATCTCCGCGCCGGACTTGACGTAGAAGTTGTCGCCGCTGAACGCGAACCGGCTGCCACCCTGGTCGTAGGTCGGCTCGTCGAGGGTCGAGCCGGAGTTGACCGCGAGCAGCACCTCGTGCGCGTGGGAGTCCTCCTGCTTGGTGTAGTGCAGGTCGTTCGTCGCCACGAGCGGGGCCCCGATGTGCTCGGCCAGCCGCAGCAGGTCCTTGGACGTGCGGGACTCGATCTCGATCCCGTGGTCCATCAGCTCGACGAAGTAGTTCTCCTTGCCGAAGATGTCCTGGTACTCCCCGGCGGCCCGGACGGCCTCGTCCCACTGGCCGAGGCGCAGGCGCGTCTGGATCTCTCCCGACGGGCAGCCCGAGGTGGCCATCAGCCCTTCGGAATAGGTCTCCAGCAGCTCGCGGTCCATGCGCGGCCACTTGCCCATCTGGCCGTCCAGGGACGCCAGCGACGACGCCCGGAACAGGTTGTGCATGCCCGTGTTGTCCCGGGACCACAGGGTCATGTGGGTGTACGCGCCGCCCGCGGAGACGTCGTCGCGCCGTTGGCCCTGCTCCCCCCACAGGACCTTCGTGCGGTCGTGCCGGCTCGTGCCCGGCGTGACGTACGCCTCGACCCCGATGATCGGCTTGACCCCGAACTTCTGCGCCGTGCTCCAGAAGTCGAACGCCCCGAAGAGGTACCCGTGGTCGGTGATCGCGATGGCCTTCTGGCCCAGCCGAGCCACCTCGGTGAACAGGTCGTTCATCCGCGCCGCGCCGTCCAGCATCGAGTACTCGGTGTGGACGTGGAGGTGGACGAAGTCGTCGTTCTTCTCAGGTGCGTCCGGCATGGGGTCGAGTCTAGGAGGCACCACCGACCTTCGACGACGCCCCTCGCCGGATCGCCGTCACGGCCGGCCGTGCCCAGTACAGTGCTCCCAACGTCCGGCCGGAGAAGGAGGAGCGGTGGCCTCAGTGACGAGCGCCGACGTCGCCCGCGCCGCGGGGGTCTCCCGCACGACCGTCAGCTACGTGCTCAACGACACGCCCGGGGCGTCGGTCTCCGAGGCGACACGCGAGCACGTCCGCAGCACGGCCGCGCGGCTCGGCTACGCGCCGTCGGCGGCCGCACGGACGCTGCGGCGCGGCCGCAGCGACCTGGTCGTCTGCGTGCTGCCCGACTGGCCGACCGGGCCCGTCGTGGACTCCCTCCTGGACCACCTCACCGACGTGCTCGCCGAGCGCGGGCTGTTCGTGCTCGTCCACCACCACCGCGACTCCCGCGCGCTGGCGGAGCTGTGGCGGGCCGTGACGCCGCGTGCCGTCGTCGGGCTGGCGCCGTTCGCCGCCGAGGACGTCCGGGCGATGGAGCAGGCTGGGATCGCCGTCGTGGGATCGGTGGAACCGGCCGACGGCGGCGCGTTCGACCGCTCGCAGCACGACCTGGCCGTGCTCCAGGTCGACCACCTGGCGTCCCGCGGGCACCGGTCCGTCGCGTTCGCCACGCCGACCGACGACCGGCTGCGCCGGTTCGGGGACGCCCGGTTCGCGGGGGTCCGTGACGCCTGCGCGGCTCGTCGGCTCCCCGCACCGCGCCAGGCCGCCGTACCGGCCGACGAGCCGGCCACCGGCACGGTCCGCGCCTGGCACGCCGAAGGGGTCACCGCCGTCGCCGCGTACAACGACGAGGTCGCGCAGGCGGTGCTCGCCGGGGCACGGGACGCCGGTCTGACGGTCCCCGACGACCTCGCGGTGATCGGCGTCGACGACGCTCCCGCCGCCCGGGTGACGACGCCCCCGCTGACCACGGTGGCGCAGCCCGTGACCCCGCAGTCGGAGCACCTGGCGGCCAGCGTGCTGGCGGTGCTGGACGGACAGGGACCGCCACCGTGGCCGGACGACCCGGCGCGCGTCGTCGTCCGCTCCTCGACGTGAGCCGGCCCCACCCCACGGCTGTGGGGCGGGGCCGGGGCGAGGTCAGGGCGCCGGGTAGTTCACCACGTACTCCGGGGACCCGGACGTCGACGGCGGGACCGCATCACCCACGCCGTTGACGACGTGCTGGATGGTGCCGGCGCTGAGGTTGACCGTCATGACGTGGTGCAGCTGGACGCCCGGTACCTGCGGCACCGAGAACCCGTTCTCGGTGACGATCTCCGGGTTGTTCTGGTTGAACACGTACACGCCTGCACCGAAGAGCCGGTGCCGCTCGACGTCGTCGGCGACCTTGTAGCCCTCCCAGCCGAGGGTGCCGTCGGGCTGGGTCCAGTCCGCCTGGGTGGGCGGGTCGTAGGGCAGCTCGTTCTGGTAGAGCACCACGGTGCCGTCCTCGCCGTTCCAGATCGTGTTGTGCTCCTGGAAGTGCTCGACGAACAGCCCCGTCGCGGTGACCCGGTCGCCGTTCACCACGACGCCGTTGCGTCCGACGTTGGTGGCCCAGCGCTCCGTGTCGCCGTTGACGCCCGCCGACCCGTCCGTCGGGAAGCCCTCCACGCCGTGGTCGCCGCGCCACACCCAGGTGTGGTCGATGAGCACGTCGTGCGCGTTGACCTCCAGCGCGACGTCCGCCTTGCCGACGTGCGGCCCGCCGACGCGGAAGTACACGTCGGACAGCGTGATCGGGTCGACCGGGTCGGACCGGTGGTTCTTGCCGTGCTCCTTGCCCACCCGGAGCAGCGCCGGGGACTCCACGGTGCCGGCGTCGATGGAGACGCCCGCCACGACGACGCCGGAGGTGTCGGCGACCGTCAGCGGCACGGCGCCGTCGACGGCGGTGAGCGTGGCGTGGCCCATGCCGAGCACCACGGTGCCGGGGCGCTTGACGGCGATGCTCCGGTCGACGTCGTAGACCCCGGGCGTGAGCAGCAGGTGCTTGCCGCGTGCGAGGTGGCTGTTGATGGTCGCCACCGAGTCGCCGGGCTTCGCGACGTAGAAGTCCGTGATCGGCACGGTGCGCCCCGGCGTGGCGCCGTCGGCCCACGAGACCCCGCGGGTCTCGGTCTGCGCGGCGGGGACGCGCACCTGGTAGCGGCCGGCGTCGTCGACGAACAGGTACGGCTTCTCGCGACTCACCGGTGTGGTGTCGAGCGTCGTGTACGGCTCGGTCGGGAAGTTGTCCTCGCTCGGAGCGCCCTCGACGCCGGCGAAGACCTGGTTCCACACCGCGTTGGACCAGCCGCCGCCGAGCTCGCTGTTGCGGGTCAGCCACTGCTGCTGCGAGCCGTTGGTCACCTGGGTGTCGAAGCGGGAGTCGGCGATGAAGCCGCCGCTGGCGTACTGCGGTCCGGCCGTGCAGTAGTCCATGAGCGACAGCGGACCGCGCACGTCGAGGCGTCGCATCGAGACGGCCTGGGAGACGGCCCAGAAGTTGGTCGTGGCCTCGCACCCGCCCTGGCCGGCGGTGTTCACGTCGAGAGCCAGGTTGGAGATCGTCCGCCAGAAGTTCACCAGCGCGATGCAGTTCGGGTTCTCGGGGTCGTCCGACAAGCAGCGGTTGCGTACCTCGATGGCGCCCTCGACGGTCACATCCTGCGGGGACTCGCCGAGGCCGGCCACCTCGGTGTAGTACCCGACGCCGAACTGCAGCGGGTCCTCGGCCGAGCCGTAGGTGCCGGGCAGGAAGTAGACGGCGTGCCGGTCCGTGCCCATCTCGGCGTCGACCTGCTGGGCGTGCAGGGCGTCCATGGTCGCCTGGATCTCGTCCTGGGGCGTGTCCGGGCCGAACACGGTCACGTTCGGGCCGAAGTCCGGGGCGGTGGGGGCGGCCGCGTCGGGCGGGGCGGCCTGCGCGCCGGGGACGGTGGCGATGGCGGTCACGAGGGCTGCTCCTGCGGCGACGGTGGGTACGAGCCGGTGGTGCCGTCGTCGTGCGGTCGCCCGGGCCGGTGCGTGAGGTGATGACATGCGTCCTCCTCGTCGAGGTCGCGGGTGACTCGTGTCACCCGTCGTCGCGACTCTAACGGGCGAGAGGTCCCGCGGACAAGTACTCGTCAGGCGTAGGCGCCGCGGACGACCTCGAGCGCCGTCTCCAGGTCGTCGGGGTACTCGCTGGTGACCTCGACGCGACCACCGGTCAGCGGGTGCTCGAACCCGAGGCGCATCGCGTGCAGCCACTGCCGCGTGAGCCCGACCTTCGACGCCAGCACCGGGTCCGCGCCGTACGTGAGGTCGCCCACGAGCGGGTGCCGCAGCGCCGAGAAGTGCACGCGGATCTGGTGCGTGCGCCCCGTCTCCAGGTGCACCTCGGCCAACGAGGCCGCGGGCAGCATCTCCAGCACCTCGTAGTGCGTCACGGACGGCTTGCCCTCCGCCACCACCGCGAACCGGTAGTCGTGGTGCGGGTGCCGACCGAGCGGTGCGTCGATCGTCCCGGTGGTCGGTTCGGGGTGGCCCTGGACGAGCGCGTGGTAGACCTTGTTCACGGTGCGCTCCTTGAACGCACGCTTCAGCCCGGTGTACGCCGCCTCGCTCTTGGCCACCGCCATCAGCCCGGAGGTCCCGACGTCGAGCCGGTGCACGATGCCCTGCCGCTCGGCCGCCCCGGACGTGGAGATGCGGTAGCCCGCCGCCGCCAGCGCGCCGACCACCGTCGGCCCCGTCCACCCCGGCGACGGGTGCGCCGCCACGCCGACCGGCTTGTCGACCACCACGACGTCGTCGTCCTCGTAGGCGATCCGCATCCCCTCGACGGGCTCCGCGACGACCGCCGGTGCCGAGGTGGGTTTCGGCACGTCGACCTCCAGCCAGCCACCCGGGGTGAGACGGTCCGACTTGCCGACCTCGCGGCCGTCGAGCCGGACGGCACCCCCGGCGGCGAGCTCCGCCGCCTGGGTGCGCGAGAAACCCAGCATGCGCCCGAGGGCGACGTCCACCCGTTCGCCCACCAGGCCGTCCGGCACCGGCAGCGTCCGCGCCACCATCAGGCGGCGTCCCGGGCCTCGCGGCTGCCGTCGATGCCCACACCGCGGAAGGAGAGCACCACGATGAGGCCGGCCGCGACGACGATCGCGATGTCGGCGACGTTGCCGACGAAGAAGTCGGCGTAGGCGATCATGTCGACGACCTCGCCCCGGGCGAATCCTGGTTCGCGCAGCAGCCGGTCGACGAGGTTGCCCAGGGCGCCGCCGAGCAGCAGCCCGAGGGCGACGGTCCAGCCCACGGAGCCGAGCCGCCGCATCGCACGGAAGATCACCACGACGACCGCCACGACCACGATCGTCAGGACCCACGTGTAGCCGTTGGCCATGATGGACAGCGCGGCCCCGGGGTTGAAGACGAGGGTGAGCCCGAGCAGGTCGCCCAGCAGCGGGACCCGCACGCCCTCGGTGAGGGCTGTCAGCGCCCACCACTTCGTGAGCTGGTCGACCACGAGGACGGCGCCCGCCAGCAGGAGTGCCCACCGGCCCAGCCGCCCCCGGTGTGCGCACGGCTCGGAGGGAGGCGTCGAGGAGGCGGCCTCGGGCTCGTCGGGGATCTCAGGAACCGGCTGGGCACCGGTGGGCGTGGAGGACATCGCGCCCGATTCTACGGTCAGCGACGCTCCTCGCGCGCCTTCGCCTCGACCGACAGGGTCGCCCGGGGGAAGGCCTGCAGCCGCGCCTTGCCGATCGGGTGGTTCGTGATCTCGCACGTGGCGTAGGTGCCGCTGCGGATCCGGTCGAGCGCGTGCGTCGTCTGCGCCAGCAGGTCGCGCAGGTTGTTGACCAGCGTCAGCTCCTGCTCGCGCTCGAGTGCGCTCGAGCCGTAGTCGGCCTGGTCGTCGCCGGCGCCGTCGCCGGAGTTGCGCAGCAGGTCGCTCAGCTCGGCGTCGGCCGCGGCCAGCTCGCGGGTGAAGCGCTCGCGGTCCTCCAGCAGGAGCAGCGCGAGCTCGGACACCTCCTGGAGGGTCCAGGGGTCCTCCCCGTCACGGACGGGGAAGTTCTTGACGTCCCGCGCGAGGTTCGGGAACTCTTCCCGGACCGTGTCCCGCTGGGAGGTGGAGAGCTTGGCCATTCGCTGCCCTTCCGTTCGTGAGGTCACCGCAGCGTAAGTGCGCGGACCGGCCCGCACAACAGCACGCGCCGACGTGGCGTGTCCTGCGGTGGGGCCGGTCCGCGCAGGGACCGCTCCGGAGGTCCGCTCAGAGTTCCTGGGGACGTCCCGCGTTGGCGTTCTGCCGCTGGGGCGGGAGCGCCGAACCGCGCGCGTCCAGGTCGCCGAGCAGGTTCTGCAGGAAGCTCTTGAGCCGCGTGCGGTAGTCCCGCTCGAACAGCCGGAGCTCGTCGATCTTGCGCTCGAGGAGCGAGCGCTCCTGCTCGAGCTGCGAGAGCGTGCGGTGGCTCGTCTCCTCCGCCTCCCGCACGATGCGGCTGCCCTCGGACTTCGCCTCGGAGATCAGGCGGTCGCCCTCCTCCTGGCCCGAGCGCACGTAGTCGTCGTGCAGCTTCTGCGCCAGCTGGAGCATGCCGGTGGCCGACTCGGGCTCCGCGTGCGGCTTGTCGCCCGCCGGCGGTGCTGCCGCGGCGGCCGCGGCCGCCGCCTGGACCTGCGCCGCGACGTCAGGCTGCTCGGCGGACTGCTGCGCGGCATCGCTGCGGCTCAGCTCACCGACGCGGCGCTCGGCCGCGGCCAGCTTGGAGCGCAGGTCGTCGTTCTCCTCCTGCACGGACGTGAGCGTGCGGACGACCTCGTCGAGGAAGTCGTCGACCTCTTCGACGTCGTATCCCTCGCGGAACTTGGTCGCCGAGAACTTCTTGTTGAGGATGTCCTCTGCCGTCAGCAGTGCCATCGTGTCACCTCGTTGCCGTAGCGCGGTCCAGTGCACGGACCCGGAGCGTCCGTGGATGCCCACGGTAGCCGACGCCCGCGGCGACGGCCCCCCGGGCGGGTCGCGCTCACGGTGTCTTCACAGGTCCGACGGCAGTTGGTCCCGCGTGTCGCGGGACGCACGCCGGGTCGGCGCGCGTCGGCGCGCGCCGCCGCCGCCGCACGGGGATGCTCAGAAGCTCGCCGCGAGCGCGCCGGCGACGCGCAGCAGGATCGACGTGGCCAGGAACAGCACGAGGAACGCCAGGTCGAGGCGGATGCTGCCCAGGCTCAACGGCGGGATGACGCGGCGCAGCGCACGCAGCGGCGGGTCCGTGACCGTGTACACGGCCTCGGCGATCACCAGCACGATGCCGCGCGGACGCCACTCCCTGGCGAAGACCTGCACCCAGTCGAAGACGAGGCGGACGATCAGGCAGACGAGGAACAGGAACAGGGCGAAGTAGACGACGCCGAAGATCACACTCACGAGGGCAACCTACCGGACGCACGACGCGCGGCCCGGGGGGCGCTCCCGGGCCGCGCGTCGCGGTTGGTCTCAGCTCTGGTTGTAGAACGCGCCGGCACGGGGGTCGGGTCGCTCGGCGACCTGCTCCTCGCCCGTGATCTCGACGTGCTCGGGCGAGAGCAGGAAGACCTTGTTCGTCACCCGCTCGATCGACCCGTGCAGGCCGAAGATGAGCCCGGCCGAGAAGTCGACGAGACGCTTGGCGTCGGCGTCGTCCATGTCGGACAGGTTCATGATGACCGGGGTGCCACCGCGGAAGGCCTCCCCGATGAGCCGGGCGTCGTTGTACGACCGGGGGTGGATCGTCGTGATCCGCCGCAGGTCTCCCCCGGCGAACGCGTCCATCGGTGCTCCGTCCCGGTGCAGAGGCGTGACCTCGGCCTGGTAGTCGTCGTCACGCACCGGCTCCAGCTCCTCGTCGAACTCGTCGAGGTACTCCCCGTCAGGGCGCTGGTCGTCGGCCAGCCCCAGGTACAGCATGGTCTTGCGAAGCGCTCCGCCCATCGCCCTGCTCCGTTTCGTCGGTAGGTCTGTGACTTGACGGTAACCAGCACCGCGCGGTAAGCGGCGCACGACACGCCGGGGGCCGCACGGACTCAGGCGAGGACGATCACTCCCGCCTGGCGCCCGGTGACCTCGCCCGCGGCCGTGGCCTGACGGTGCGAGAAGAGATCCGGGTCGGTGCGCGTGCACCGTTCCACCCGGTCGGCCGGAACGCCCATCGCCGACAGGCGGGCCAGCACGCCGGCCGGCAGGTCGAGCGCGGGGGTGCCCGAGGCGGTCGTGGCCCACGCCTCCGGCACGACGGCGGTCACTTCGTCGCGCAGGGCCTCCGGCACCTCGTAGCACGCACCGCAGACGGCCGGGCCGACGGCGGCGCGCAGCCCGTCCCTGCTGGCTCCGCGCGCGACCATCGCGTCGACCGCACGGTCCACGACGCCGGCCACGAGCCCTCGCCGCCCGGCGTGGGCGACACCGGCGACGCGTGCGACGGGATCGACGAGGAGGACCGGGACGCAGTCGGCCACCAGGACCCCGAGCCCCAACCCGGCCTCGGCCGTGACGAGGGCGTCGGCCTCGCCGGCGCTCAGCGGCGGCGTCACCGACTCCCACTCGGTGCGCTCCGCACCGCCGAGCGCCAGCACCGTGGCACCGTGCACCTGGGTGGCGAAGGCGACGGGCGCCCCGATCCATCCGGCCAGCTGCTCACGGTTGCGACGCACCCGGGCCTCCTCGTCGCCCGTCGACGTGCCGAGGTCGAGCGAGGACCAGGGCGCGGGCGACACGCCGCCGTGCCGCGTGGTGAAACCGGCCACGACGCCCGGACCGAGGTCCACACGCAGCAGTCCTGCTCCGAGGTCCGCGGGCAAGAGCGCCTCCTGGGCCCAGGTGGCCGACGACGTCACTTCAGGAAGTCGGGCACGTCGAGCTCGGGCTCCGGCCGGGACCTCTCGGCCACCCGCGGCACCTCGACCGGCCGCTCCACGGTCACGCCCTCGCCGTCCTCGACCACGGTGAAGGCGGGCCGCGCCTGACCGGAGCCCACCGGCTGCAGGCTCGCGGGGACGTCGTCGGGGTCAGCAGGGATGGGCCTCGGCCTGGCGTGCGCCGGCTCGGCGGCGGGCACCGGGGCGGTCGCCGGCGAGCCCCCCTGCGGCGAGGAGGCCGCGGGGGCCGTCCGGGCGCTGTCGGCGACGGCCGGCGAAGCGGCCCCGGCCACCTGACCCAGGGCGCGGGAGTCCTCCCGGGTCTTCGGCAGACCGCCGTCGAACCCCGCCGCGATGACCGTGACGCGCACCTCGTCACCGAGGGCGTCGTCGATGACCGTGCCGAAGATGATGTTCGCCTCCGGGTGGGCCGCCTCCTGCACCAGGCGCGCCGCCTCGTGCACCTCGAACAGCCCGAGGTCGCTGCCGCCCTGGATGGACAGCAGCACGCCGTGGGCGCCGTCGATCGAGGCCTCGAGCAGCGGCGAGGAGATCGCCAGCTCGGCGGCCTGCACCGCCCGATCCTCCCCGCGGGCAGAGCCGATGCCCATCAGGGCCGATCCCGCACCCTGCATCACCGACTTGACGTCGGCGAAGTCGAGGTTGATCAGTCCGGGGGTGGTGATGAGGTCCGTGATGCCCTGGACACCGGAGTGCAGGACCTGGTCCGCCGAGTGGAACGCTGCGATCGCCGAGACGCTCTTGTCGGACATGGACAGCAGGCGGTCGTTCGGGATCACGATGAGGGTGTCGACCTCCTCGCGGAGCGCCTCGATGCCCTGCTCGGCCTGGACCGAGCGGCGCCGACCCTCGAAGGTGAACGGCCGCGTCACGACGCCGACGGTCAGCGCCCCCAACGAGCGGGCGATGCGGGCCACGACGGGCGCGCCGCCGGTGCCCGTGCCGCCGCCCTCGCCGGCGGTGACGAAGACCATGTCCGCCCCGCGCAGGACGTCCTCGATCTCCTCCTCGTGGTCCTCGGCGGCCTTGCGCCCGACCTCGGGGTCGGCGCCGGCCCCCAGGCCGCGGGTGAGCTCGCGCCCGACGTCGAGCTTGACGTCGGCGTCCGACATCAGCAGCGCCTGGGCGTCGGTGTTGATGGCGATGAACTCGACGCCCTTGAGGCCGACCTCGATCATGCGGTTCACGGCGTTCACGCCGCCACCGCCGATGCCGACCACCTTGATCACTGCCAGGTAGTTCTGCGGAGTTGCCACGTCGTTGCCTCTCGGGTCGTTCCGGGTCCTGACCCCACCGCCGTCGTTCAACCTTCAGGTTGTAGTTGAAGGTGAGAGTTATGTCAGGTTGCTGCTGTGACGACGGTAGGTCGCCCGGAGCGGCGCCCGCCGGACGTGGCCCGGCGTGTCGCGACCGCTCGGGCTCACCGGGTGACCGGGAGCTCGGGCGACGACACGTCGATCACCCCCGCGTCCGCCGCCACCTCCCGCAAGGTCTGGACGACCTCCACCTTGAGGGGCAGGCTCGTCTCCCCGCCCCAGCGCACGCTCACGCCGTCGCGCAGGACGGTCTCGACGTCGTCCTGGGTCTGCGCGCTGACCTGCTCGACCTCGAGGGCCAGCTCCACCGGCAGGGCGGCGACCACGGCCAGCGCGGCCCGCAGGCTGTCCGCCGACTCGTCGTCCAGCGGCACCGAGACGACGGGGAGCTTCCGCGGGGCCTTCTGGCGCGATCCCACCCGCACCCCCTCCGCGTCCAGCAGCACGTACCGGTCCCCGTCGGGCACCGCCGCGACCGGCTCCCGGGCGGTCAGCAGCACCTCGATCCCCTGGGGCCACGACCGCTGGACGCTCACGTCCTTGACACCACGCAGCCCGAGGATCTCGCGGCGCATCCCCCCGGTGTCGATCCGCAGCAACGGCGTCCCGGCCGCGGCCTCGACCACCTCGCGGACCCTGTCCGCGTCGACCGTGGTGCCCGCGCCCGACACGCTCACCTCGCTGCGCTCGAGCGCGAGCAGCTCCGACCAGCCGGCCACCCAGCCGGCCCCGCCCAGCAGGGCGAGCACGAGCACGACCGCGACCACGAGACGCCACGACCGGTGGCGCCGCATGGCCGAGCGCTCCGCCAGCCGGTCGGCCATCGCCGAGGACACGCGCCCGGGCGAGCCGGTGCCGGCGGCGCCCGCGGCACTGCTCGTGGTTGCGGCGCTGCTCGGGCTCGCGGCGCTCGCCGCGCTGCTCGCCGAGCGCTCGACCGCCCGGCCGGCCGGACGCGCCGGACGCGCCGGACGCTCCGCCGGCCGCGCCGGGCTCGCCGCGCTGCGCGCCGAGCCGGCACCCGACGCGGACGACGGGCGCTGGGGCGTGCGGGGGCGAGGTGGCGGGCGCATCACCCCATGGTCGCGCCGTCGGCCCCGTCGCCGGGACCCGCCACGCCGTGCCCGGTGCGGAGCCGGGCCAGGATCACCCCGGCGAGCTCGGTCACGTCGCCCGCTCCGACCGTGATCACCAGGTCACCCGGGCGCGCGAGGTCGGCGACGGCGTCCGCGGCCTCGAGCCGGTCCTCGACCGCGCGGAGCCGCCCGCCCGACCGGGTGCCACGGGAGAGGTCCGCGATCGTGCGTGCGGTGACCGTCGGGTCGACGTCCTCCCGCGCACGGTAGACGCCGGTCACGACGACCTCGTCCGCCAGCTCCAGCGCTCGCGCGAAACGGTCCGCGAAGGCACGGGTCCGCGAGTACAGGTGGGGCTGGAAGAGCACCAGGACCCGCCCCTCCCCGGCCGCCGGGCGTGCGGCCGTCAACAGGGCCTCCACCTCTGTGGGGTGGTGGTCGTAGCTGTCGAAGACCCGGACGCCGGCCGCCTCCCCCTTGGGCTCGAACCGGCGCCCGGTGCCGACGAACCCCGCCGCGCCGCGCACGGCGTCGGCCGTGTCCACGCCGAGGAGCACGGCCGTCACGACGGCCGCGGTCGCGTTGAGGACGTTGTGCGCCCCCGGCACGGCCAGGTCCAGCACGTGGTCCTCGGGACCGAGCGGCCCACCACCCACCGTGGCTCGCGCCGTCCCCGCCCCGACCACGACGTCGCGCACGACGACGTCGGCCCCGGCTGAGGTGCCGTACGTCACCGCGCGCCCCCCGGCCTGCCGGTGCGCGGCCGCGAGCCGGGCCGAGCCCGCGTCGTCGGCGCAGGCGACCAGCCAGCCGTCCGGGGTGATGCGGGCGGCGAAGTCGACGAACGCCTGCTCGAACGCCTCCTGCGAGCCGTAGTGGTCGAGGTGGTCGGCCTCGACGTTCGTCACGACCGCCACGGCCGGCGCGTAGTTGAGGAACGAGCCGTCCGACTCGTCGGCCTCCGCGACGACCAGGTCCGAGGTCCCGGCGTGCCCTCCGGGCACGGCGTGCTCCCCGGTGTCGTCGCGGACCCGCACCGTCCCGCCGATCGCGAACGACGGGTCGAGACCACCGGCGCGCAGCACGGTGGCCACCATCGCGGAGGTCGTGGTCTTGCCGTGCGCCCCGGCCACGGCCACCCCGCGCCGCCCGGCCATGAGGGCGGCGAGCGCCTCCGAGCGGTGCAGCACCCGGACTCCGGCCGCCCGTGCGGCAGCCAGCTCCGGGTTGTCCGGTCGCACCGCGGAGGACACCACGACGGTGTCGACCCGGGGAGCCCCCGTCGCGTCCACCACGTGGTCCGCGTCGTGCCCCACCCAGACCCGCACGCCGTCCGCCCGCAGGGCGTCGAGCGCCGCGGACCGCACCGCGTCGGAGCCCTGCACCTCCAGGCCCCGGGCGGCGAGCAGCCGGGCGACCACCGAGACCCCGGCACCGCCCACGCCGATCAGGTGGACGGTACCCAGCCCCGCCACGGGCACCGGCGCGTTCCCCTCGGCCGTGCCGCTCATCGGGCACTCTCGGCGGCGTCGGCCACCAGGTCGGCCATCTTGGCGGCGGCGTCCCGCACGCCGACGGAGCGGGCCGCCGCCGACATCGCCGCGAGCCGCTCCCGGTCACCGGCGAGCGCCGGGACGTGGGTGGCGACCCAGGCGGCGTCGAGGTCCGCGTCGTCGACCAGCAGCCCTCCCCCGGCACCGACGACCCCGGAGGCGTTGAGCCGCTGCTCGCCGTTGCCGATCGGCAGCGGGACGTAGACGGCCGGCAGACCCAGGGCCGCCAGCTCGCAGACGGTGCCGGCGCCGGACCGTGCCACGACCAGGTCGCAGGCCGCGAGCGCCTGGTGCATCTCGGACAGGTACTCGCGCACCTGGTAGCGAGCAGGGTCGTGCCCGCCGGCGGTGACCGCCTCGCCCACCGTGTCCCGCACGGGTCCGGACTTGTCGCGACCGGTGAGGTGCAGGACCTGCAGGCCGACGCCGAGCAGGGCGTCGGCCGCCCCCGCGACGGCCTCGTTGACGCGCAGCGCCCCGGACGAGCCGCCCGTGACCAGGAGCGTGGGCAGCGTCGGGTCGAGGCCGAGCGCCTCGGCCGCCCGTCGCCGCGCGGCGACGGCGTCGCGCTCGCGCTCGTCGACGAGCCCGGCGATCTCGGTCCGCAGCGGCAGACCGACGCAGGTGGCACCCGGCAGGTCGGTCTCGGCGAAGGTCGTCCCCACGGCAGCGGCCCAGCGGGCACCGAGCCGGTTCGCCAGGCCGGGGCGCGCGTTCTGCTCGTGGATGACCACGGGGACGCCCCGGCGGCGGGCCGCGAGGTACGCGGGTGTCGAGACGTACCCGCCGAAGCCGACGACGGCGCGGGCACCGATCTCGTCGATCGCCGCCTCGGCGGCCTTCACCGCGGACCCGAGCCGGCCGGGCAGCCGCAGCAGGTCGACGCTGGGACGACGCGGCAGCGGTACCCGCGGGATCTCGCGCAGCTCGTAGCCGCGCGCCGGGACCAGGTCGGCCTCGAGCCCCGTCGCGGTGCCCAGCACGAGGAACGACGCCTCGGGCTCGCGCGCGCGCAGCTCGTCCGCGACGGCCAGGAGGGGGTTGACGTGGCCGGCGGTCCCGCCGCCGGCCAGCACGACGGATCGTACGGAGGAGGAGTTCACACGCCGGACCCTACCGGCCCGCGCGACGTCCACGGCCGAGCACGGTGAGCGATCGCCGCACGGCCCCGCCCCGCGCGGCGAACGCCTCGGGCGCCCCGGGTTCGGACCGCGCGAAGCTGATCACCATGCCGAGCGCGACCACCGTCGCCACCAGCGCCGACCCGCCCGCCGAGACGAGCGGCAACGGGACACCGATGACGGGGAAGACGCCCACGACGACCCCGATGTTCAGGAACGCCTGGCCCACGACCCAGCACGCGACCGCCGCGGTGGTGATCTTCACGAACGGGTCGGGGTGCCGGCGGACCACCCGGGCCATCGCCACGCCGAGCACGGCGAACAGCGCGAGCACCAGCAGGGTGCCGAGCAGCCCGAGCTCCTCGCCGATGACGGCGTAGATGAAGTCGTTGTGCGCCTCCGGCAGGTATCGCCACTTCTCCCGGCTGGCCCCCAGGCCCACGCCGAAGAGCCCGCCGGTGCCCAGGCCCCACAGGCCGTGCAGCGACTGGTAGCACTCGTCCTGGGTGTCCGTGCAGCCGCTGTACACGGTGAGGATGCGCCCCATGCGGTTGGAGTTGCCGTACACGAAGAAGAACCCGACGACGAAGGTCGCCGCCAACGCACCGAGGCCGAGCAGGCGGGTGGGCGCACCCGCGACCCAGAGGGCACCGGCGACGAGCCCCGCCATGACCAGCACGGTGCCGAGGTCGTTGCCCGCCATCACCAGGCCGAGCACGACCAGGGCGCCCGGCACGGCCGGGACGAGGGCGTGGCCCCACGACCCCAGGAGGTGCTGCTTGCGCCCGAGCACGAAACCCAGCCACAGCGCCAGGGCCAGCTTGCTGACCTCGGCGGGCTGCAGCGACAGGCCGCCACCGAGGTAGATCCAGCCGACGTTCCCGCCCGCGCCACGGGCCAGCGCCGGCACCAGGGTCAAGGACTGCAGCGCCACGGCCGTGATGAGCGCCGGCCAGGCCATCCGCCGGTACCAGCGCACCGGGATGCGGGTCGCCACGACCGCCAGCGGCACCCCGATGAGCGCGAACCGCGCCTGCTCCAGGCCCTCCGCCCACGGTGGGTCGCCCGCGGCGATCGACGTCACGGTCGAGCTCGAGAACACCATGACCAGGCCGATGACGAGCAGCAGCCCTGTCGCGCCCACGAGGAGGTAGTAGCTCGTGGCGGCCGAGTTCCACTGCCCCAGCCACGGCCGGTCCGTGCTGCGTCGCACCCCCTGGGTGACCGCCATCGTGCTCCCTACGCCAGGTCCTGCACCGCGGTGGTGAAGGCGTCACCCCGCTCGGCGTAGGACGAGAACTGGTCCATGGACGCTCCCGCCGGTGCGAGCAGCACGGTGTCGCCGGGGCCGGCGAGCTCCCGCGCGGCTCCCACCGCTCGGCGCATCACCGTGCCAGTGTCCCCGGGATCGACGACGACGACGGGGATCTCGGGTGCGTGTCGGGCGAGCGCGTCCGTCCACGGCGTCGGGTCGGTCCCGACGACCACGGCCGCCCGCAGCCGGTCCGCCCGGCTCGCGACCAGGTCGTCGAAGGACGCGCCCTTGGCGAGCCCGCCGGCGACCCACACGGCGGTGCCCGGCGCGCAGGCGGCCAGCGCGGCCGCGGCCGCGTGCGCGTTCGTGGCCTTCGAGTCGTCCACGTAGGCCACGCCGTCGACGTGCCGCACGACGGCGGCCCGGTGGGCGTCCGGCCGGAAGGCGCGCAGACCGTCGCGCACGGCGTGGGCCGCGACGCCGTGCGCCCGGGCGAGCGCGGCCGCGGCGAGGGCGTCGGCGACGACGTGCGGTGGCGCCCCGGCGGGGCCCAGGTGCGCCAGGTCGTCGAGGGTGCCGAGCTCGGCGGCGGTGCGCAGCCGGTCCCGGGCGTCGGCCGGCGCGTGGAACGCCCGGTCCACGAGGACGCCCTCGACGACGCCGAGCTGGCCCGGGCCGGGCGCCCCGAGGGTGAACCCCACCGCGAGGGCGCCCTCCGCGACGTCGGCGTCCCGCACGAGCTGCTCGGTCCGCGGGTCCGCCACGTTGTAGACGCACGCGACCTGCGCCCCGCGGTAGATGCGGCCCTTGGCGGCGGCGTACGCGTCCAGCGAACCGTGCCAGTCGAGGTGGTCGGTCGCCACGTTGAGCACGGCGCCCGCCTGCACCGCCATCGAGACCGTGTGGTGCAGCTGGAAGCTGGAGAGCTCGACGGCCAGCACGTCCAGGGACGGGTCCTGGGCCGCGGCCAGGACGGGTGTGCCCACGTTGCCCACCGCGGCGGTCCGCAGCCCGGCGGCGGTGAGGATGGAGGCCAGCATCCGTACCGTGGTGGTCTTGCCGTTGGTGCCCGTCACCGCGAGCCACGGCGCACCGGCCCGCAGCCGCCAGGCGAGCTCGACCTCGCTCCACACCGGGACGCCGGCCGCGCGGGCCGCCGCGAGCAGGGCCGCCGAGGGCGGCCAGCCGGGCGAGACCACCACGACGTCGGCGTCCGCGACCAGCCGTGCGGCGACCACGGGGTCCGCCGCGTCCGTCCCGGAGACGTCGGCGTCCTCCGCCCGGGCGTCCACCGTCACCACCGACGCCGCACGTCCCGCCAGGGCGTCGACGACGGCACGACCGGTCACCCCGAGGCCCGCCACCACCGCACGGGCGCCGTCCACCGTCAACTGACGACCCACTCGGCGTAGAAGACGCCCATCCCCAGCGCCGCGAAGAAGCCGGCGATGAGCCAGAAGCGGATGACGATCGTCACCTCTCCCCACCCGGACAGCTCGAAGTGGTGGTGCAGCGGCGCCATCTTGAAGACCCGCTTGCCGGTGAGCTTGAACGACCCGATCTGGATGATGTCGCTCATCACGATGATGACGAACAGTCCACCGATGATCGCCGCGAGGATCTCCGTGCGGCTGAGGATCGACAGCCCGGCGAGGGCGCCCCCCAGCGCCAGCGAGCCCGTGTCGCCCATGAAGATCTTCGCCGGGCTCGCGTTCCACCACAGGAAGCCGACGCAGGCGCCCATGATCGCCGCCGCGACGATCGCCAGGTCCTGCGGGTCGCGCACCTCGTAGCAGCCCGGCCCGGCGGCGGCGGCCCGCTGGCAGGACTGGTTGAGCTGCCAGATGCCGACCAGCACGTACGCACCGAACACGATGAGGGAGGACCCGGTGGCCAGCCCGTCGAGACCGTCGGTGAGGTTGACCGCGTTCGACCAGGCCGTGATGAGGAAGTTCGCCCAGATCACGAACAGGAGCAGGCCCACGGTGGCACCGGCGAACGCGAGGTCGAGGTTGGTGTCGCGCAGGAACGAGATCCGCGTGGAGGCCGGGGTGCGGGAGTTCGCGTTGGGGAACTGCAGGGCCAGCACCGCGAACGAGATGCCGACGAACCCCTGGCCGACGATCTTGGCCCGCGCCGTCAGTCCGAGGGACCGCTGGTTGCGGATCTTGGTGAAGTCGTCGAGGAACCCCACCAGCCCCAGCCCGGTCATGAGGTACAGCGCCAGGAGCGCGGACGCGCTCGGCGGCCGACCGGCGAAGATCATGGACGCCGCCACGCCCAGGAGCGTGGCGCCGATGATGACCACCCCGCCCATGGTGGGCGTGCCACGCTTCGTGAAGTGCGCCGTCGGGCCGTCCTGCCGGACGAACTGGCCGTAGTTGCGACGCACCAGGAACTTGATGAACAGGGGCGTGCCGAGCAGCGCGACGAGGAGCGAGACGCCCGCGGCCGCGAGGACCGCGATCACGCGTCGGCCTCCACGAGCTGGTCGGCGAGACGCCACAGGCCGGAGCCCTGCGACGCCTTGACGAGGACGACGTCGCCCGCGGTCAGCTCGGCGGCGAGCACTTCCCGCGCGGCCTCCAGATCGGGCACGAACACCGACTCCTCTCCCCAGGAGCCCTCCTGCTGGGCCCCCTCGTGGACGTGGTACGCCCCTTCGCCGACCACGACGAGACGCTTGACGTTGAGCCGGACCGCGAGCCGACCGATCGCGTCGTGCTCGACGCGCGCGGCGTCGCCGAGCTCGCGCATCTCCCCCACGACGGCGACCGACCGGCGGGTGCGTCCCGCCATGACCGCCAGCGTACGCAACGCCGCGCGCATCGAGTCGGGGTTCGCGTTGTAGGAGTCGTCGACGATCGTCACCCCGTCGGACCGCTCGGTCACGGCCATGCGGTGCGGGCTCAACGGCGTGGCCGACGAGAGCCGCTCCGCGACCACCTCCAGCGGCACGCCGAGCTGCAGGGCCGTCGCGGCGGCGGCCAGCGCGTTGGTCACGTGGTGGGCTCCGACCAGCCGCAGCTCGACCGGGGCGGTGCCGTCGGCGGTGGTGAGGGCGAACCGGGCCCGGCCGCCGTCGACGACCACCTCGCGGGCGCGGACGTCGGCCGCCGGGATGGTGCCGAACGTGACGACGTCGGTGCCAGGCGCGGCCCGGTTCGACATCGCGGCGACCCGCGAGTCGTCGACGTTGAGCACCACCGTCCCGCCGTGGCGCACACCCTCGACCATCTCCCCCTTGGTGCGGGCGATCGTCTCGACGTCACCGAACCGGCCGAGGTGCGCGGTGCCCACCGCGAGGACGATGCCGACGTCCGGCGGGGCCACCCGCGTCAGGTCGGCGATGTTGCCCGGGGCGTCGGCGCCCATCTCCAGGACCAGCACCCGCGTGGCCGTCGTGGCCCGCAGCACGGTGAGGGGAAGGCCGATCTCGTTGTTGAAGGACCCGGCCGGCACCACGATCGCCTCCGGCCCCACGTCCGGCCCCAGGAGCTGGCCGAGCAGGTCCTTGGTGGTGGTCTTGCCGACCGAGCCGGTCACGGCCACCACCCGGACCTCGCCGGCCGCCCGGAGCCGCTCCAGGACCACGCGGGCGAGCGCGCCGAGCGCGACCTGGACGTCGGCCACGACGACGCACGGGACGCCGTCGACCGGGCGGGTGGCCAGGACCAGCGCGGCGCCTGCTGCGACGGCAGCGGCGGCGAAGTCGTGCCCGTCGACGTGCTCCCCCGGGACCGCCACGAAGAGCGCCCCCGCCTCGACCAGACGCGAGTCGACGACCACGGGGCCGGTCACGGCCGCGCCGGCCTCGGCCCGCAGCGTGCCGGACGTCGCCTCGGCCACCTCGGCGGCAGTGAGCTCGATCATGCGGAAGGGGTCCTCTCTGCACGGGCACGCAGGGCGCTGCGGGCCTCGACACGGTCGTCCAGGGCGACGTCGACGCCCCGGACCTCCTGGATGGTCTCGTGGCCGCGTCCGGCGACCAGCACGGTGTCGGTCGGGCCGGCCTCGAGCACGGCACGCCGGACGGCCTCGGCCCGGTCCCCGACCTCCTGCACGACGATGTCACGCCCGGCCGCGCGAGCGCTCGCGCGGGCGGCCTCGGCCCCGGCGAGCACCTCGGCGCGGATCTTCGCGGCGTCCTCGTCGTGCGGGTCGTCGTCCGTCAGCACGACGACGTCGGCGCCCGCCACGGCCGCGGCGCCCATCGCGGGCCGCTTGCCCGGGTCACGGTCCCCCGTGGCCCCGAAGACCACGACGAGGCGACCCGCCGTCGTCGGCCGCAGCGCCGCCAGGGCGAGCTCGAGCGCGTCGGTGTTGTGCGCGAAGTCGACGACCACCCGCGGGTGCCCGTCGCCACCGGCGCCGACCACCTCCATGCGGCCGGGCACGCGCGCGGACAGCCCGTCCGCCGCGTCCAGGGCGGCGCTGACGTGCTCCGGAGCAGCCCCGGATGCCAGGACCATGACGACGGCGAGCGCCGCGTTCGCCACGTTGAACCCGCCCGGCAGCGCGGTGGAGGTCCGCAGCTCGCGGCCGTCGGTGTGCCGCAGCGTGAACGCCGACCCCGTCCCGTGCGGGGCGACGTCGGAGACGGTCCAGTCCGCCGTCGGGGCGTCGTGCGGCGCCGGAAGGGTGCGGACCGTCTCCACGGGGACACCCGCCGACGCCGCCATCCGCTCGCCCCAGGCGTCGTCCACCACGACGACACCCCGCCGCGACCGCGCCGGGGTGAACAGCTCCGCCTTGGCCGCGAAGTAGGTGGGCAGGTCGCCGTGGAAGTCCAGGTGGTCCTGGCTGAGGTTGGTGAAGCCGGCCACGTCGAAGACGATGCCGTCGACCCGGCGCATCGTCACGGCGTGCGACGAGACCTCCATCGTCAGGGCGTCGACGCCGATCTCCCGCATCCGGGCCAGGAGCGCCTGCAGGTCCGCGGCCTCCGGGGTCGTGAGCCGGCTCGGCAGGACCTGGTCACCGGCGCGGGTCTCCACGGTGCCGACGAGTCCGCCACGGTGTCCCAGGGCGCGCAGCAGGTGGTCCACCTGGTACGTCGTGGTGGTCTTGCCGTTGGTCCCCGTCACGCCGAACGTCGTCAGGTGCTGGGCCGGCTCGCCGTGCACCCAGGCCGCGACGGGCCCCAGCACGCCGCGCACGTCGTCCGCGACCAGCACGGGGACGCCGATGCCGGCCAGCATGCGTGCCCCGGCGGTGTCGGTGAGCACCGCGGGGGCGCCCCGTCGCACGGCGTCCGCCGCGTACGTCGCGCCGTGGCTGCGAGCGCCCGGCAGGGCGACGAACAGGTCCCCGGGGACCACCGCCCGGTTGTCGCTGGCGACGGCCGAGACGAGGACCTCGGACGACGGCCCGCCGGACGCGACGGTCAGGCCGAAGGCCGTGGCGACGTCGGCCAGCCGACGCGGGACGGGATCCGCGGGACGGATGCGATCGGTCGGGGATGTCACGGGGTAGAACCTACCTGCTGTGCGCAGGTCACCAGGTCAGCGGGAACTGGTCGACGGGCTCGTCCGAGGGCGGGACACCCTCCTTGCGCAGCGTGTAGCCCATGAGGTCGGAGAAGACCGGCGCGGCGACCACACCGCCGAAGATCGACGACCGCGGGCTCTTGAGGAAGACCGACACCGTGTAGCGCGGGTCGTCCGCGGGCGCGACGCCGATGTACGACGCCACGTAGGTGGTGCCGCCACCCTCGAACATCTGGGCGGTGCCCGTCTTGCCGGCCACCCGGTACCCGGGCACCTGGGCGGCGGATCCCGTCCCGTCCTCGCTCGTGGCGGCCTCCATCATCGTCAGCACGTCGTCCGCCGTCTCCTCGGAGACCACCTGCTCACCCTCGCCGGGTTCCGCGTCGGTCCGCACGCCGTCGGTCGTCTGCGTACCGGCCAGGAGCCTGGCCGGCAGATGGACCCCGCCGTTGGCGATGGTCGAGAAGACCTGGGTGGCCTGCATCGCGCTGACCGCCACGCCCTGGCCGAAGAGGACGGTGTACGGGGTCCGGTTCTCGATCTCGTCGATGTTCTCGTCCGGCAGGAGCCCGGCGCTCTCTCCGGGTAGACCGAGCGCGGTGCGCTCACCCAGGCCGAACTTGCGCAGGTAGTCGTACCGCACGGCCCAGGGGATCTCCTGACCCATCATCACCGTGCCGGTGTTGGAGGACTGCGCCAGGATGCCGGCGAGCGTCCACCGCTCGACCGGGTGCGGGTGGGAGTCACGGAAGGTCTCGCCGTCCACGGTGAACGTGTCCGGCACCTCGAACTGGTCCGTGGGTTTCCAGTAACCGCCCTCGAGCGCGGCGGCCATCGCGATCACCTTGCCGGTCGAACCCGGCTCGAAGACCACGTTCACGGCCCGCGACCCGTCCGCGACGGCCGAGGTCGAGCGGTCGTTCGGGTCCACGTCCCCCGAGTCCGCCATGGCGACGACCTCACCCGTGCGCACGTCGTGGACGATGGCCATGGCGTACGACGCACCGGTGTCGCGGACGGCGTCGTCGAGCAGCTCCTCCGCCTTCCACTGCACGTCCGCGTCGATCGTCAGGCAGACGTCCTGACCGGGCACCGCCGCCACCGACTCGATCTCCGAGCCGGGGATCGGCACCCCGTCGCGGCCCCGCTCGTACGTGCGCGTGCCGTCCGTGCCCGCGAGCACGTCGTCGTACGCCGCCTCGACACCACCCTGGCCGTCCATCGCGGAGTTCACGTAGCCCAGGATCGGCCCCGCGACGGCTCCCGAGGGGTAGGTTCGCTTGGAGCTCAGCTCGGTGGGGATGTACGCCCGCAGGTCCAGCTCGGTGACGGCACGCTGCACCTCCGGCACCACGCCCTCCTTGAGCTTGACGTACCGGTCCTCGCCGTTGAGCTTGGCCGCGAGCGTCTCCTTCGACTCTCCCAGCACCGGCCCCAGGAGCTGGGCGATGCCCAGGGCGCCGTCCTGGACCGGCTCCCCCTCGGCGTCGTGCCGGGAGTTGCCCCGGAAGTTCTGGATCGCGTCCTGGTCCGCGATGATCGTGTAGCGGTCGACCGACGTGGCCAGGACCGTGCCGTTGCGGTCGAGGATGTTCCCGCGGTGCGCCGGGGTCACCTGGGTGGCGAGCCGGTCCTGCTGGGCGTCCGAGGCCAGCGCGGCACCCTGTACCACCTGGACCTGCACGAGCCGGCCGACGAAGACGGTGAGGACGATCGCCGCCAGGACGATGAGCCACCGCTGCCGACGGGCGGGGTCACCGGCCTCGCGCCGCCGGGTCGGGGTCCGTGTGGTGGGCCGCGCGGTGGAGGCCGGACGCCGGGCGGTCCTGCCCCCACCGGTGGGTCGTCTCGTCACACCTCGATCTTGCGTCCGGACGGGCCCGGAGCCGCGGGACCGCGCCGGGCGTGTCGCGCTCACGGCTCCTCCGCGGACCCCGCGACGATCGTTCCCTCGACCACGGAGAGCATCGTCATGTCCTCCGCCGGGACCATCCCCAGCCGCGTCGCCTGCTGCGGCAACGACGACTCGGCCGCCCGCAGCTCCGCCTGGACCTCCTGGACGTCCTGGGCGACCAGACCGACCTCCCGCTGCAGGCGAGACATCTCGTAGGAGCCCCGAGCCATCGAGGTGTTGAGCAGCAGGGCGGAGAACAGCGCACCGACGAGCACGAGGGCGCACAGCACCATGAACGGCAGGCCCGACGTCGCCTGCAGCGGCGCCCGGACGGCGTCGAGACGGCGACCGGCACCGCCCTCCACGGCGGTGAGCGGCGCGCGCCGGGGCGTCGGCTCGCCGCGACGCTCGGGGAACGTGGCGGGTGCTCGCAGAGCGCTCATCGCGGCTCCTTCCGGGGGGGACTGCTGATCAGGTGGTCAGGCGTGGGGCGCAGCCTGCGCGCGGCCCGCAGGCGGACCGACGCCGACCGCGGGTTGCGCTCGAGCTCGGCCGGGTCAGCTGCCTCGGCGCCTCGCGTGAGGGCCTCGAGGTAGGGCCGGTGCGTCTCGGGCTCCACCGGGAGCCCAGGAGGCGCGCTGGACGTGATGCCGGCGGCGATCGCGCGCTTGACGATCCGGTCCTCGAGCGAGTGGTACGACTCCACGACGATCCGGCCGTCGACGGCCAGCGCCTCGATCGCGGCCGGCACCGCCCGCTCGAGCACCTCGAGCTCGCCGTTCACCTCGATGCGCAGCGCCTGGAACGTGCGCTTGGACGGGTTGCCCCCCGTCTTGCGCGCGGCGGCCGGGATGGCGGCACGCACGGCGTCCGCGAGCTCCGCCGTCCGCTCCCACGGATGCTCCTCGCGCCGGCGGACCAGCGCACGGGCGACGCGGGGGGCGAACCGCTCCTCGCCGTACACCCGCAGGATCCGCGCGAGGTCTCGTTCGTCGTAGGTGTTGAGCACGTCCGCCGCCGTCATCCCGCGCGACTGGTCCATCCGCATGTCCAGGGGCGCGTCCTGGGCATAGGCGAAGCCACGGTCCGCCTCGTCGAGCTGGAGCGACGACACCCCGAGATCCATGAGCACGCCCTGCACGAGCCCGTCGGGGGTGCCGGCGTGCTCGGCCGCGACGTCGGCGACCTCGTCGTAGACCGCGTGCACGGGGGTGAACCGGTCGCCGAACCGCGCCAGGCGGGCGGACGCGAGCTCCAGGGCCTGGGGGTCGCGGTCGATGCCCAGCACCCGCACCCCGGGAAGCTGCTCGAGGACGGCCTCGGTGTGCCCGCCCATCCCGAGGGTGCAGTCCACGAGCACGCTGCCCGGCGCGGAGAGCGCCGGCGCGAGCAGGTCCACGCAGCGCTGCAGCAGCACGGGCACGTGGCGGTCCTGCGCGGGCCGCGCGCCGTCGTCGTGCGTGCTCATGCTGCCTCCTCTCCGGGAACCTTGCGTGGTCCTTGCGTGGTCCTTCGTCCGTCGTGCTGGGTCCGGCCCGCCCGACCAGGTCTCCCTCCGCGTCGTTCTGGCGCCGGGGAAGTGCGCCAGACCCTCGCGGGAGGAGGCCTCGTCGTGCGGGCCGGTCGGTGACTGTGCTGTTGTACGTGCCGTTCAGAACTGCAGGTCGGGGAAGATCTCCTCGGCCACGTCGGAGTACGAGGACTCCTGTTCCGCCAGGTAGGTCTCCCAGGCCCTGGCGTCCCACACCTCGACGCGGGTGCCGGCGCCGATCACGGCGACGTCCCGGTCGAGACCTGCGTACTCGCGCAGCGCCGCGGGGATCACCACGCGGCCCTGCTTGTCCGGCACCTCGTCGCTCGCCCCCGACAGGAACACGCGCAGGTAGTCGCGTGCCTGCCGGCTGGTGACCGGCGCCTGCCGGACCTGCTCGTACATGCGGGAGAACTCGTCCATCGGCAGCAGGAACAGGCATCGCTCCTGGCCACGCGTCATGACGAGCCCTGCGGCGAGCCGGGCGCGGAACTTCGCGGGGAGGATGAGCCGGCCCTTCTCGTCGAGCCGAGGGGTGTACGTGCCGAGGAGCAGCCCCGTGCCCGGGAACTGGTCCCCCAGTGCTGCTGCCACGGTCCGCACCTCCCCTCGGGCTCCCGCTTCCTCCACGCTACTCCACTTTCCTCCACCCGGCGCGGGACGACACGGGTAGAACTCCCCGTGCCGGCCGTTCTGCTGGCATCACCGCAGGTCACGAGCACGGGGTGACGGTGGAGCGGGGTGGAGGGCCGAGCAGCGTCCTGCGTGATCGACGTCACGTGCAGGTCACGGACGGACTAGGCTGCTCGCAGCACCATGACGGACGACCGGAGGCCACCCTGTGCAGACCGACCACGCCACCAGCTCCGTCAGCAACGGCCACGTCACGGCGCCGCACACCGATGCCGGCCCCGAGGCGCTGCGCGCGGGGCTCGGGGAGCTGGTCGCCGCCACCGGGCGGGTGCGTGCGGCCGTCGAGTCCGTGGTGCCGAACCGTCCGGACCTCGCCCGGCTGACCGTCGCCGTCCTGCTCGCCGAGGGCCATCTGCTCGTCGAGGACGTCCCCGGGGTCGGCAAGACCACCCTGGCCAAGGCCCTCGCCCGGACCATCGACTGCCGGGTCGGCCGGGTGCAGTTCACCCCCGACCTCCTGCCGAGCGACCTCACCGGCGTCAACATCTACCGGTCGTCCAGCGGCGAGTTCGAGTTCCGCCCCGGCCCGGTGTTCAACAACGTCGTCATCGGCGACGAGATCAACCGCGCCTCGCCCAAGACACAGTCGGCCCTCCTCGAGTGCATGGAGGAGGGCCAGACCACCGTCGACGGCACCACCTACACCCTGCCGCGGCCGTTCCTCGTCCTGGCCACGCAGAACCCCGTCGAGATGGAGGGCACCTACCCTCTGCCGGAGGCTCAGCGCGACCGGTTCATGGCCCGGCTCGCCATCGGGTACCCCGACAACGACGCCGAGCTGCGGATGCTCGACTCGCAGCAGTCCACCGACCCGTTCGCGCACCTCGAGCCGGTCACGACCGCCGAGGCCATGACCCGCTACGCGGCCTGGGCGCGCGCCGTCCACGCCTCGCCCGCGGTCAAGCAGTACGTCATCGACCTCGCCGTCGGCACCCGCGGCCACGCGGGGCTGCGGCTCGGCGCCTCGCCACGGGCGTCCCTCCAGCTCCTCCGCGTCGCCAAGGCCCACGCGGCGATGGCGGGCCGGCAGCACGTGCTGCCCGACGACGTCCAGTCGCTCGCCGTACCGGTGCTGGCGCACCGGCTCATCCTGTCCACGGAGTCACGGCTGGCCGGAGTCACCGCCGCCGAGATCGTGCGCGACGTGGTCGACCGCACGGTCGTGCCCGCCGGTACCACCTCACCCGCGGCGGCGCAGCGCCGCTCGACGCTCGGCAGGACCACGAACCAGAGCCGCTGACATGACACGACTGCGAGGTGGGTCGGCGCTCCGCCGCCTGGCCCGGGTACGACCGACCGGACGTGGCGGCGCGCTGCTGGTGGCCGGTGCGGCGCTGGTGGCCGGTGGTGTGGTCCTGGACCTGCCCGACGTCGTCGGCCTCGGCGCCGCCGCCGTCCTGGCCGTCTCGGCCGCGTGCCTCGCCCTCGGGTGGCAGCGGCTCGACGCCGGGCGTGGCGCGCTCGACGTCGAGCGCGACATCGAGCCGGACCCCGTGGTCGCCGGCCGTTCGGCGACGACGCGCCTGACGGTCCGCGCCCGCGCCCGGACCGGGGCGGCCTACGAACGGCTCGCTCGCCTGCGGCTGTCCGAGCAGGCCGCCCACGAGCTCGCCGGACCGTCCGGGATCCGGGCGCACGTGCGCGCTCACCCGGACCGTATCGCCGTGCAGTACTCCCTGTCGCCCGTGCGTCGCGGCCGCTGGCCGCTGGGGCCCGTGCTCACCACCCGGACCGACGTCTTCGGGCTCGCACGGACCACGCAGCCGCTCGGCGGGGCGACGCGCGTCTCGGTCTGGCCACGGACGACCCCGCTGCCGGCCCGGGCCGCGGCGCTCGGGGACGTCGACCGCGCGGCCGTCGGCGCCCGGCTCGCCTCCAGCGACGACTCGGTGCTGCGGGAGTACGTCCCCGGCGACGACCCCCGCCGCGTGCACTGGGCGGGGTCGGCCCGCCAGGGCCGGCTGATGGTCCGCGCCGACGAGAGCGCCGGGCTGCGTCCGGTCACCGTGCTGCTCGACCGGGGCCTGCTGGCACCACCGCCCGACGAGCGTCCGGGAGCGCGGCCCCCCGTCCGCGAGGTCGTGGACGACGGCGAGTGGGCGGTCGAGCTCGCGGCCTCCGTCGCGACGTCGTTCCTCGACGCCGGGCACCCGACGCGCCTGGTCGCCACGACGACCACGCCCGCGCGGACCGACCACGCCGCCGGCCGCGGCAGCGGCCGTGCACAGCTGCTCGACGCGACCGTGGACCTCACCGGGCTGCGTGGCAGCGAGGCGGCCGAGGCACTCACGACGACCGCACGATCACTGCGCGCCGACCGGGCCAGGTCGGAGGTGACCGTCGCCGTCATCGCACCGACCGGCGGCGGACCTCAGCGGCACGCCGTCGCCTCCCTCGGGGCGGACGGCGTGGGGTGGGCCCTGCTCGTCGTCCCCCGCGCGACCGGGATGCGCCACGACGTCGACCCCACGGCCGACGACCTGCGCGCCGCCGGCTGGCACGTGGCGTCGTGCACCCCGGGCACCCCGGTGGCGCGGGCGTGGTCCCTCCTGACGGAGAGTGCTGCATGATCCCCGCGTACGCCGGCCCGACGGCGCGGCTCGTCGCCACGACCGCCCTGGTGGCGGTGGCCGTCGCCGCCTCGATGCTCGCCCTCACCGCCCTCGTCCTGCCGGGCGACTGGGTGCGGACCGGCCTCGTCGGCATCGCGCTCGTCGCCGGGACCACCGGGCTCACGCGGGTCCTGGTCGAACGTCGAGCGCGCCGTCGCCGTCGCGACGACACCGCCGGCGGGTCGGTCGTCCCGACGCTCGTCGGCGCCGCCGTCGCCGCGTGGTACGTGCTGTCACGCTACGGGGCACCGACCTCCGAGGCGCAGCTGTTCGTCGGGCCGGACGGCGTGGGCCGGGTCCTGGAACGGCTGGGGGACGCGGGCGAGATCATCCGCTCCGAGGTCGCCCCCGTGCCGGGGACCCTGCCGATCGCCCTGCTCACCGTGGGCGGCACGCTCGCCGTGCTGCTCCTCGCCGACGCCCTCGCCGGAGGTCTGCGCTGGCCGGCGGCGGTCGGCCTGCCGCTCCTCGCCCTGTGGTCCCCGCCCCTCGTGCTCGTCGGGTCGGTGCCTCCGGCAGTCTTCGTCGTCGTGGTCGCGGCGCTGCTCCTGCTGCTGTCGGTCGGCGCCGGGGAGCGGCGGCGTCCCGGGAACGAGAGCCCCCCGGCGGCCGTGCGTCGCGCCGAGGGCGCACGGAGCGTCGTCACCACCGCGGTCGCTCTCGTGGTCGCGCTCGCCGCCGGGCTGGTGGCCGCGGCGTCGAGCACGCTGCCCGGCTATGCGGGCGCCTGGTACCAGAGCTTCACGACCACGGGCGACACCATCCAGCTCTCCGAGGACCTCGACGTCCTGAGCAGCCTGACCGAACGCTCCGGCGAGGTGGTGCTCACCTACACAGGGGTCGAGGACGATGTCGGGCCGCTGCGCACCTACACGGCCACCGCGTTCGACGGCCGGCGCTGGCAGCGCGGCGAGGAGCGCGACGGCCGACCGCTCGCACCGGACGAGCTGCTCTGGCCCGACGACCTCGGCAGCGTGGCCCTGCAGGACCGCCAGGACCTGTCGGTCACCGTGGGCTCGCTGCGCGACGACCAGCTGCCCGTCACCCTCGAGCCCCGACGGGTGGACGCCGGCGGCACCTGGGGCTACGACCCGCTGCGTGACGAGGTGGTCGGCGACCGGACCGACGTGGGCGACGTCTACACGTTGAGCGTCCGCCCCCGTGACCTGGACCCGGAGATCCTGCGCGGTGCCGGCCCGGGCGTCACCGAGGACGCCTATCTCACCGTGCCCGAGAACGAGCACTCCCAGGAGGTCGCGGAACTCGCGGCGGAGGTCACCGACGACGCGGACACCGCCTACGACCAGGCCGTGGCCCTGCAGCGGTGGCTCCGTGACCCTGCCACCTTCACCTACTCCACGCAGCTGCCCCGCGGGAGCACCGGCGACCCGGTCTGGGACTTCCTGCAGCACCGCACCGGCTACTGCGTGCAGTTTGCGACGACCATGTCCGTCATGGCTCGCACCCTGGGCATCCCCACCCGTCTGGGCGTCGGTTTCCTGCCGGGCGAGGCCGTCGAGGACGCGGAGGGCGACGTCACCCGCTGGCAGGTCACGGGCCAGGACTCCCACGCCTGGCCGGAGCTCTACTTCGAGGGGGTGGGTTGGGTCCGCTTCGAACCGACGCCGGCGACGCAGACGGGCACCGCACCCGACTACACCGCGGCAGAGGTCGACGCACCCGCCGACGCCGTCGCTCCGCAGGAGGTGCCGCCGCCCGCGGCGGAGCAGCCGGAGCCCCAGGAGCAGACGGCGGCCCCGACGGAGCCTCCCGTGGCCGTCGGGCCGGAACCCGCGGACACCCTGCCCGTCTGGGCCTGGGCCGCGCTGGCCGCGGGCCTGCTGGTCGGCGCCGGCGCGACGGCGTTCCTCCTGCTGCGGCGCCGCCGGGGCACGGACCCGGTCGACGCAGAGCGGGCCTGGCAGCAGGTCGTCGCGGCACTGGCTCGCGAGGGCGTGGCGCTACCTGCGCCCACGACGCCGCGGCAGGCTCCCCGGGCCGTGATGGACGCCGTCACCAGGGCCCGCGGAAAGGCTCCGGCACCCGAGGTGCACGACGACCTCACCATCCTGGCGCAGGCCGTGGAACAGGCGCGCTACGCGAGACCGGAGGAGGCCGACGAGAGCCTCACCGACCAGGAGGAGGGACCCGAGCAGCCCGACCTCGCGGAGGTGGCGGCGCGGGTGAGACAGCGCTTGGCCGACAGGTCGTGAGCTATCGGCCCTGTTCGCGGCGGCGGTCCCACCGCTCCTCGAGGCGGGCCAGGAAGCCCGGACCCTTGCTCGGCGCCGCCGTGCGGCCCCGATGCCCTCCGGAGCCAGCGTGCGCCGCGGACGACGGGCCGACGGTGCCGTCAGCGTTGACGACTCCCTGCGGTCCCTTCTTGCGCGGCGCGGAGAACGCGTAGACGACGCCGGCGAACATCAGGACGAAGCCGGCGACCCCCAGCAGGGTCAGCGACGACGCGACCCCGATCACCAGGAGCACCAGGCCCAGCACGACGCACAGACCTGCCAGCACATACCGCAGCGGCGATCGATGGCGGGACCGCTGGAGCGTCGTGGCCAGCCGGGGGTCATCGCTCTCGAGCGCGCGCTCCATCTGCTCCAGCACGCGCTGCTCGTACTCGGACAGAGGCATCGGGCCCCCCGATCTCGCTGTAGTTTCGTGGCCTGCCTCTAGGATATGCCCGCCGGGCGCTGGACGGTAGTCGGCGACGCCCCCAGTGCGATCGCCGCGGAGCCGAACCTCTCCCGGACGGCGTCCACCGCCAGCTCCGCGTCCCGCCGCGCACCGACGTGCGCGTCGTCGTCGAACAGCGACGGCTGCGAGGTGAGGTCCGCCCGGGCCCGCAGGTTCTCCGCCCGCACACCGACGAGCCGGACCGGCAGCCCCTCGAGATCGACTCCCGAGAGCAGCTCGCGTGCCACCCCGTAGACGTCCTGCGCCACGTCGGTCGGCACCTCGAGCGTGCGGGACCGTGACATCGTCCGGAAGTCGCTGGTCCGCACCTTCAGCGCGACCGTCCGCGCCACGACCCCCTGGTGACGCATCCGACCGGCCACCCGGTCGCTGAGCTCGCGCAGCCGCCGTGCGACCTCGCCGAGGTCGTGGAGGTCCTGGCCGAACGTGGACTCTGCCCCGATGCTCTGCTCGGCGCGACCCGCCACCACGGGACGGGGGTCACGCCCCCAGGCGAGATCGTGCAGATGCGCTCCGGAGACCCGGCCGACCGCCGCCTGCAGCACCGCGACGTCGGTGTCCGCGAGCTGCGCGACCGTCGTGATCCCCCACCTCGCCAGGACCTGCTCCGTCTTCTCGCCGACGCCCCAGAGCGCGCCGACCGGCAGCGCACGCAGGAACGCCTCGGTCGCCGCCGCCGGGACGAGCAGCATCCCGTCGGGCTTGGCGTGCGTCGAGGCCAGCTTCGCGACGAGCTTGTTGCGGCCGATGCCGACCGAGCAGGTGATGCCGTGCGCGGCGCGCACCTGCTCGCGGAGCGCCGCGCCGATCTCCGTCGGCCGGCCGAGACGGCGGCGGGCCCCGGCGACGTCCAGGAAGGCCTCGTCGACCGAGACCTGCTCGACGACCGCCGTGATGTCGCCCAGCATCGACATCACCGATCGCGACACCTCGCGGTAGCGGCGGTGGTCGGGCGCCACCACGACGGCGTGCGGGCACCGGCGCATCGCGTGGGCCATCGACATCGCGGACCGGACGCCGTAGGCCCGCGCCTCGTAGGTGGCCGCGAGGACCACCCCCCGCTCCCGCCCGCCGACGATGACGGGACGCCCACGGAGCTCTGGCCGTCGCGCGAGCTCGACGGACGCGAAGAACGCGTCCATGTCGACGTGCAGGGTCGACGAGCCGTCCTCGTCGTGCCCCCAGTCGCGTCGCACGTCCGCGGACCGCGGGCCCCGGCTCACGACGCCGCCGTCACGGCGCCGCGCGCGGACCGCAGGGAGAAGCCGGCGTCCGGGTCCAGCCGCAGCCCGACCTCGTCACGGAAGTCCTCGGCGCACGCGAGCAGCTCGTCCGCGCGGGCCGGCGTCACGTCCTCGCCGTGCCCGGCGTCGACGGCGGCGCGCAGTCGTGCACCGGACGCGAAGTAGACGCTCCACGCCGCCAGCTCGGGCTCCACCCTCGTGAGCAGCTCCCACACCGCCCTCGCCCGGCCCCGGGGCGCGTCCCCGTGGAGCGCCACGACAGCGGCGGCAGAGCGCAACGCCGCCAGGTGGGCGTGGACGAAGCGCTCCGGAGGTGCGGTCGCCGCGACCGCGGCGGCCAGCTCCGCATCGGCGCGCACCAGGAGCCTGTCCACGCGGTCGGGCACGGGTGCACCGCCTCGTGCTGTCATCGCACACCTCCTGACCGCCGGGCGGGACGTTCCCACCCTCGCATCTTCGAACGCCTGTTCGATCCTGTCAAGGCCGTGACGCACGAGAGACTGTGCCCATGGCCAGACGCTCCCGTACGACCCGTCCGGACCGATCCTCGCGCGAGGCACCGACACTCCCGGTGGGGCCCGTGCCGATCGACACCGGCACGGCGCACCTCGAGCAGGACCCCGACCACGCCGCGCGGGTGACCCTGCACGTCAACGGCGTGCCCAGCTCGTGCCTCGACCTGGCCGACCCGGGCTTCCTCGCCTTCGAGTACCTCCAGCAGATGGCCGCCGTCGTCGACCTGCTGCCCCCCGGACCGGTCCGTGCCCTCCACCTCGGCGCCGCAGGGTGCGCTCTGCCCCGTCAGATCGAGCACGTCCGGCCCGACTCGCGCCAGCTGGGGGTCGACATCGACGCGCGCCTGCTGACCTTGGTGCGTGAGTGGTTCTCCCTGCCCCGTTCACCCCGCCTCCGACTGCGGGCCGACGACGCCGGCCATGCGTTGGCCTCCCTGCCGGCCGCGTCGTTCGACGTCGTGGTGCGCGACGCGTTCGACGGCGACACGACCCCCGGGCACCTCGTGGGCCGCGCCTTCGCGGGTGCCGCTCTGCGGGTGCTGCGCCCCGGCGGACTCCTGCTCGTCAACTGCGCCGATCGCCCACCCCTGGAACGCACACGGCAGGAGCTGGCCTCGATCGTGCCGTCCCTCGACGAGGACGCCGTCGCGGACGGACGCCTCGCCGTGGTCGCCGAGCCGGCCGTGCTCAAGGGCCGCCGCTACGGCAACGTCGTGATCGCGGCCGTCGCCCCGGGCAGCGCGGACCCGGCGGCCGGGCCGGACCTGGGTGACGCGGGGCTCGCCCGTGCGCTGCGATCCCTGGCCGTTCCCGCGCGGGTCCTCGTCGGCGACGAGCTCGCTCGGCTCGTCGGGTCGGCCGCGCCGCTCCCCTGAGACGCGGCAGGCCGCCCCCGGGAGCCCGGGAGCGGCCTGTCGCGGAGCGCCCCGCCTCAGAGCGGGACGACCTGCTCCGCCTGCGGACCCTTCGGCCCCTGGGTGATCTCGAACTCGACCCGCTGGGCCTCGTCGAGCGTGCGGTAACCCTGCGTCTGGATCGCCGAGTAGTGGACGAAGACGTCGGCGCCGCCGCCGTCCTGGGCGATGAACCCGTAGCCCTTCTCGGAGTTGAACCACTTCACAGAACCCTGCGCCATGCTGATCCTTCGACCTTCCGTCCGGTGCACGGGTGCACCGGACGGGCACCCGCCGTCGCACCGCCCCGGAACCGGTCGGTGCGCCGGTGAGCAGGTGCGACGCCCGACAGTGTGGCACGGACCACAACGGCGTGCACCCGATGGGCACCGCACGCGACCCCCGGCGGGACTCCCCGCCGGACACTCCCCGATCAGTCCTCGTCGCGCTGGGCGAGGAACCTCTCGAACTCCGCGCCGAGCTCGTCGGCCGTGGGCAGCGCGGCTTCCTCGGCCAGCAGGTTCGTCCGGCCGACGGAGCGCGTGAAGGCGTCGTACTGCTCCTCGAGCTGGCGCACCACGGCGGCGACCTCCTCGTTCTCGGCGACGAGCTCGGCCACCTCGACCTGCGTCTCCGCCGCGGCCTCGGCGAGACCGTCCGTGCCGAGCGCCAGCCCGGTCGCCTTCTCCAGGTGCTGCAGGGCGACCACCGCAGCGGGGACGTAACGCGACTGCGCCAGGTAGTGCGGCACGTGGACCGTCACACCGAGCGCGTCGTGCTCGGTCTGCCCCAGCCGCAGCTCCAGGAGCGCGCCGAGCGAGCCGGGCACCCGCACCTGACCGAAGAACGAGGTGTAGTCCTCCACCAGCCCCTCGCGGGTGCCGTGCGCCGTCAGGGTCAGGGGGCGCGTGTGGGGCACGCCCATCGGGATCCCGTGGACCCCGACGGTCAGCGAGACGCCGAGCTCCTCGACGATCTCGCGCACGGCCGCGACCACGCGCTCCCACTGGACGTCCGGCTCGACGCCGTGCAGCAGGAGGAAGCCTGCGCCGTCGTCGTCCGTCAGGTGGTCGACCACGAGGGACGGCTCGTCGTAGTCCGCCCACCGGTTGGCGTCGAACGTCATCGCCGGGCGCCTCGAGCGGTAGTCCACCAGGCGGTCGACGTCGAAGGTGATCAGCCGCGTGGCCGTGAACCGTTCGAGCAGGTGCGCGACGGTGATCTCGCCGGCCGACCCGGCGTCGACGAAGCCGCGCAGCGCGTGCACCAGGACCGGCGCGGCGTTCGCCGCGGGCTCGTCGCCCAACGTGCGCTCGACCGCCTCGTCGTCGACCTCATAGATCCCCTGCGGGTCCAGCACTCGTTCCTCCTCGTCTCGACCGCCACCATGCAGCAGCGTCCATCGGGGACAACCAGGCCGACCCCTCGGATCATCCCGGCCTCAGTGGCGCGGGAGCCGCACCACGGAGACGAAGAACTCGTCGATCTGCTGCACGACGTCGATGAACCGCTCGAAGTCGACCGGCTTGGTGACGTAGGCGTTGGCGTGCAGGGCGTACGAGCGCAGGACGTCCTCCTCCGCCTCCGACGTCGTCAGGACCACCACGGGGATGTGCTTGAGCACCGGGTCCTCCTTCACCAGCGCGAGGACCTCCCTGCCGTCCATGCGCGGCAGGTTGAGGTCGAGCAGGACGAGGTCGGGCCGCGGCGCCTCGGCGTACGCGCCCTCTCGGCGGAGGAACTCCATCGCGCTCACGCCGTCGGACACCACCGACAGATGGTTCGCGACCTTGTGCTCGGCGAACGCCTCACGGGTCATGAGGACGTCGCCGGGATCGTCCTCCACCAGGAGGACCTCGATACCGACCTGCTGCTCCGTCATCCCGCCACCCTAAGCGGACGCGGCGAGGGTCCACCGGATGGTCGTGCCCTGCGTGGCGTCCGGGTCGATCCAGACCCGACCGCCGTGGTGCTCGACCACACGCTTGACGAGCGCCAGCCCGATGCCGGTGCCGCTGTACACCTCCTTCGGGTGCAACCGCTGGAAGATCACGAAGACCCGCTCCGCGTACTGCGGGTCGATGCCGATCCCGTTGTCGCTGCAGGCGAGCTCCCAGCTCGCCCCGTCCTCGCCGCGACGTGCCGTGACGTGTACGCGAGGCGGGCGGTCCGGGTGGCGGAACTTCAACGCGTTGCCGACGACGTTGCGCAGGAGCATCGTCAGCAGGCCCTTCTCGCCCCGCACCACCGGCAGCGGGTCGTGGGTGACCTCGGCGCCCTCGTCCTCGATCCGCTGGGAGAGGTCGGCCAGCACCTGCCGCAGGACCGACTCCAGGTCGACGTCCTCGTGGGCCACCCCGCTGCGCCCCACCCGGGAAAAGCTCAGGAGGTCCTGGATGAGGCGCTGCATGCGGTGGGCACCGTCCACGGCGAACGCGATGTACTGGTCGGCCCTGTCGTCCAGCTGGCCGCCGTAGCGCTTCTGCAGCAGCTGGGTGAAGCTGGCCACCTTGCGCAGCGGCTCCTGCAGGTCGTGCGAGGCGACGTAGGCGAACTGCTCGAGATCGCGGTTCGAGCGCTCCAGCTCGCGGGCCTGCTCCTGGAGCCTGTCCTGGGCGTCCTCGGCCTCGGCGTGCGCCTCACGGGCCTCGGCGACCTGCTGGACCAGCTCGCGGCGCATGTTCTCGACGTCCCGGCTGAGGGCTGCGACCTCCCCGGCACCGACCCGGGGGATCTCGTGGTCGTGCTCCCCCGCGCTGGCCTTGCGCACCTCGGCCGCGAGGGTCCCGAGCGGCGCGGTCACGCCGCGCTGCACCGCCTGCCAGACCATCCAGCCGAGCACCACGGCCACGACGCCCAGCACTCCGACGACGACCAGCACGACCTCGTTCCAGCGCCGGGCGAGCTCGATCGCCTCGGCGTCGGCGCCGTCCGCGAGCAGCCGCAGCGACACGAGGACCGCGACGAACGCCACCACCAGCACCAGGAGCAGCACCACGCCGGCCCCGCGCAGCAGCCGGCGCAGGCCCGTCAGGACGGAGGGACGCTCGCTCACCAGCGGGCCCACTCGGCCGAGTCCGCCAGCGTCGACGATCGCTCCCCGACGACCTCGCTCGTACCGGTCCACCCGATCACGAGCATGGCGGCGTCGTCGACGAGCGGACCGCCGTGGACGGCGCGCACGCGGCGCAGGACCCGCTCGACGACCCCGACGAACCCCGACTCGTCGAGCTCCAGCTGCACGAGCCGGTGCAACCCGTCCACACCGATGCGTTCCGGCCCGCGACCGCCGGGCCTCCCCGGACCGCCGGGACCGGCGGGACCGGCGGGACCGCCGACCGGGTCCGCGACAGAGGCCTCGACGAGTCCGTCGGTGTACATGAGCACGGCGAAGGGACCGTCCACCTCCAGGCGCTGCGGGACCCAGCCGCCGTCGATCGGGATGCCGAGCGCGCGCCCGCGGGACGTCGGATCGACCTGGTCGCAGCGGACGGCGCCGACGGGTCCGGTGAGGAGCATCGGTGCGGGGTGCCCCGCGAGGTAGAGGTCGATCGCTCCGCGGTCGGCCGCGACCGCCACCTGGCACAGGGTCACGAACGTCTCCGGCCGGGACCGCTCGGTGACCAGGACGCGCTCCAGGTGGCCGAGCACGTCGACCGGCGGCGTGCCCGTCAGCACGAGGGTGCGCCACGCCGTGCGCAGCGTCGCGCCGAGCGCGGCCTCGTCCGGTCCGTGCCCGGCCACGTCCCCGACCATCGACAGCACCGTGCCGTCGGCCATCTCGACGGAGTCGAAGAAGTCCCCGCCGAGCAGGCCGTTGCCCCCGGGCAGGTAGCCGACCATCACGGACACGGCGACGTCCTCGACGAGCGGCTTGGGCAGCAGGGCGCGTTCGAGCCGTGCCGTCTCCGCGGCCCGCACCTCGCTGCGGTACAGGGCCCGCTGCTGCGCCGCCGACCGCCGGCGCTGGAGCGCGTAGCGCAGCGAGCGCCCCAGCAGGTCAGGACCCGTCTCGCCCTTGACCAGGTAGTCGTCCGCACCCGCCGCGACGGCGCGCACGCCCTGGTCGATCCCGGCGTGGCCCGTCAGCACGACGAGGGCGGGCGGCACCGGGTGCCGCTCGGTCGAGCGGCGCAGGCGTTCCACCGCTCCGAGACCGACGGCGTCCGGCAGACCCAGGTCCACGATGAGGCAGTCCACCGCCGACTGGGCGAGCTCGTCGGCGGCCTGGGCCACCGACGTCGCCCGGCGCACCTCGATCTCGATCTCGGCGTCGGCGAGCAGCTCGGTCACGAGCAGGGCGTCACCGTCGTCGTCCTCCACGAGCAGCACCACGGTCGGCTCCGCCGACGCGCCGCCCTCGGACCCGGCGCGTCCCCCGTCGCCGCTGATCATGACCGTGATCCTATGCCGTCGCACCGGTCGGCGTCATCGCCCACGGTCCGGCGCGTCGCCGCTCCGCCGCCCCGCGCGGCGCACTCGACCCGCCGCGCGTGGAATGATGGTCGGCCGCGGATCGAGGAGCATCGGGAGGACGTGTGGCGGGCAGGCACGAAGAGCTGGCGCGCGAGCAGGCGGTCGTGACCCGGCTGTACGACCGCCTCGACACGCTGCGCGCCGTCGCGCGCGAGCGCCTGGCGGACGTCCGTCGGGTGGGCCCCTCCGGCTCGCCCCAGAACCGGAGCGAGCGCGACGCGTTCGCCACGCTGTACGCGGACCGTGCGGCGCAGCTCGATGCCGTCGAGGACCGGCTCGCCTTCGGCCGGCTGGACCTCGACGACGGCGAGGTGCGGTACGTGGGACGGATCGGCCTCGCCGACGAGGAGCACCGGACCCTGCTCACCGACTGGCGGGCCCCGGCGGCACAGGCGTTCTACCGCGCGACGGCGGTGCACCCTGACGGGATCCGCCGTCGTCGGCACGTGGTCACCGCAGGCCGGACGGTCACCGGCTACGAGGACGAGGTGCTCGACCTCGACGCCGTCTCGGACGGCCTGGACGTGTCCTCGCTGTCCGGGGAGGGCGCGCTGCTCGCGTCGCTCGCCACCCGACGGACGGGCCGGATGGCCGACATCGTCGCGACGATCCAGGGCGAGCAGGACCGCATCGTCCGCGACGACCTCGGCGGCGCCCTCGTCGTCCAGGGCGGCCCGGGGACCGGTAAGACGGCGGTCGCGCTGCATCGTGCCGCCTACCTGCTCTACGCGCACCGACGGGTGCTGGAGCGTTCGGGCGTGCTGCTCGTGGGGCCCAGCCGCGCGTTCCTGCGCTACATCGACCAGGTGCTGCCCTCGCTCGGCGAGACCGGCGTGGTCTCGACGACCGTGTCCGAGCTGCTGCCGGGGCTGCGGGCCGAGGGTGTGGACGAGGGCCCGGTCGCCGAGATCAAGGGGCGGCTCCTGTGGCGGACGGCGATCCGCCGCGCCGTCCGGGCCCGCGAGCGGATCCCCGAGCGCGACGTGCCGGTGCGCGTCGACGGCGTCGACCTCGAGGTCCGACGGCGGGACGTGCGGGACGCGATCGCCCGCGCCCGGCGGACCCACAAGCCGCACAACGAGGCGCGGGCCACGTTCGTGCGCGAGATGCTGGCGCGGCTCGTCGACCAGTACCGCGCACGGACCGACTCCGAGCTGTCCGACCACGACGTCGCCGTGCTGAACGAGGACCTGCGGGCCGACCGGGACGTCCGGGTGGCCATCAACCTCGCCTGGTTCCCGCTGACTCCCGAGAAGCTCGTCGCCGACCTCTGGGCCAAGCCGCACCGGCTCGCGGAGGCCGCACCCGAGCTGACCGCGCGGCAGCGGCAGCTGCTGCGCCGCTCGCCCGACGCGCCCTGGACGGAGTCCGACGTCCCGCTCCTCGACGAGGCGGCCGAGCTGCTCGGCGTCGACGACTCCCTGGCCAGGGCCGAGTCGCGCGCTGCGGAGGCGCAGCGCGCCGCCGAGCTGGAGTACGCCCGCTCCGTGCTCGAGTCCACCGGGGCCGGCGGCGGGCTGGTCGACGCCGAGACCCTCGCGGCGCGGTTCGCCGAGTCCGGTCCCGTGCTGACCACGGCCGAGCGCGCCGCAGCCGACCGTTCGTGGACCTACGGCCACGTCGTGGTCGACGAGGCGCAGGAGCTGAGCCCCATGGCGTGGCACGCGATCGTCCGCCGTGTCCCGTCCCGGTCGCTGACGATCGTCGGCGACGTCGCCCAGACCTCGTCCGCAGCGGGTGCGACGTCGTGGCCCGCGGCGCTCGACGCCGTCCTGCGGGACGGCTGGCGGCTGAGCGAGCTCACCGTCAGCTACCGGACGCCGGCCGCCGTCGCCGACTCCGCCCAGCGCGTGGCGACGGCGGCCGGGCTGCCGGTCTCCCCCCTGACCGCCGCCCGCGACCTCCCTGACGCCCTGCACGTCGAGCGGGTCGACGACCCGGTCGTGGCCGCGGCCGCGCGCGCGGCCGACCTCGCGCGCGAGCACGTCTCCCGCGACGGGTCGGGGCGGGTGGCCGTCATCGCCGCGCAGCAGTCGGTCCCGGCGCTGGGCGAGCGGGTGGCCGCCGCGCTCACCGACGCGCTGGGGCCGGCCGAGGCCTCACGGCTCGCCGCCCAGCGCCCCGAGGACGCCCAGGTCGTGGTCACCTCGCCCCGCGAGGCCAAGGGGCTCGAGTACGACGCCGTCGTGCTGGTCGAGCCGGCGGACGTCGCCGCCGGACCGGGTCGCTGGGGCGACCTGTACGTGGCCATGACCCGCCCGACCCAGCAGCTCGTCGTGGTGCACGCCCGCCGCCTGCCCGACGGCCTGGTGGACGAAGGATGAGACGGGTTTGTGGGGCGGGGCGCGGTGGCGCACCATAGGTCCGTGCTGCGCGCCCTCCTCCTCGAGAACGTCCATCCTGCTGCCGTCGAGATCCTCCGCGATGCGGGGATCGAGGTCGAGACGCGCTCCGGCGCCCTCGACGAGGCCGAGCTGATCGAGACGCTCGCCGACTTCCAGATCCTCGGGATCCGCTCCAAGACCCAGGTCACCCGCCACGTCCTGGAGTCCGTCCCCGGCCTGCTGGCGGTCGGGACCTTCTCCATCGGGACGAACCAGATCGACCTCGACGCGGCGTCGTCGCACGGCGTCGCCGTGTTCAACGCCCCGTTCTCCAACACCCGCTCCGTCGTGGAGCTGGCGGTCGCGGAGATCATCGCCCTCACCCGTCGCCTCGCGGTGCGGGACAAGGCGCTGCACGACGGCGTCTGGGACAAGACGGCCGAAGGATCCCACGAGGTCCGCGGGCGCACCCTGGGCATCATCGGGTACGGCAACATCGGCTCCCAGCTGTCGGTGCTCGCCGAGAACCTGGGCATGAACGTGGTGTTCTACGACACGGCCGAGAAGCTCGCGCTCGGCAACGCGCGTCGCGTCGAGACGCTGGGCGAGCTGCTCGAGGTCGCCGACGCCGTGACGATCCACGTGGACGGGCGTGCCGGCAACGCCGGGATGTTCACCAGCGACATGTTCGCGCGGATGAAGCCGGGGTCGATCTTCCTCAACCTCTCCCGCGGCTTCGTCGTCGACGTCGAGTCCCTGCGCGAGCACATCCTGTCCGGACACCTCTCCGGCGCGGCCGTCGACGTCTTCCCGACCGAGCCGAAGAAGCGCGGCGACCACTTCGAGTCCCCGTTGCGCGGGCTGGACAACGTCATCCTCACGCCGCACGTCGGCGGATCGACGCTCGAGGCGCAGGAGTCGATCGGCCACTTCGTCGCGAAGAAGCTGCGCGACTACTTCCTGACGGCGTCGACGACCCTCTCGGTCAACCTGCCGAACCTGCAGCTCGAGCACACCGGCGTGGGGCGCATCGCCCTGCTGCACCGCAACGTGCCGGGGGTGCTCGCGGCCGTCAACCAGGTCTTCGCCGACCACGGTGCCAACATCGAGGCCCAGATGCTGGCCACCCGAGGCGACCTCGGGTACGTCGTCACGGATATCTCCGACGTCACCCAGCGCGGCGCCTCGAAGAAGCTCATGGCGATGGACACCACGGTGCGGCTGCGCATCCGCGACGCCTTCGAACGTCCGGAGTTCCCGCCCGGCCCGGCCGCCGGCTGACCGGCCGCCGCACCCGAGCACGGCGGAGGGCCTGCACCAGCGCATGGTGCAGGCCCTCCGTCGTGCGGAGCGGCAGCTCAGCCGGACTTGCGCCGGAACATCGGCTGCACGGGACCCGAGGTCTCCGACCCGTGCACGGACCCGGTGTTGCGCTCGGAGTCCGACGTGCGGTGGCGGGCCGCGTTCTTCTTGTCGAGCGCCTCCTTGAACCGGGCCTTGGCCTCGTCACCGGGGGCGGTGGTCCTCTTGTCGTCTGTCATAGGGCTCAGCATGCGCCACCGGGCCTGCGAGCGCGAGGGGATTTCGGATCAGGTGGGCCCCGGGCTCGTCGACTCCGACGATTCACCCGGTGTCGCCCCGGAGCCGGCCTCGCGCTCGGCGCGTTCCGCACGCAGCGAGGTGATCGCGGCGTCGAAGTCGTCCAGCGAGTCGAACGACTGGTAGACCGACGCGAAACGCAGGTAGGCCACCTCGTCGAGCTCCCGCAGCGGCCCGAGGATCGCCAGCCCGATCTCGTAGGCGTCGATCTCCGCGCTGCCCGACCCGCGCAACGTCTCCTCCACCCGCTGCGCCAGCAGGGCCAGGTCGTCGGCACTCACTGGCCGGCCCTGGCACGCCTTGCGCACCCCGGAGACGACCTTGTCCCGGCTGAACGGTTCCGTGGCGCCGGAGCGCTTGACGACGGACAGGCTGGCGGTCTCGATCGTGGTGAAGCGCCGCTGGCAGTTCGGGCACTGACGGCGACGGCGGATCGACGATCCGTCGTCGGCGGTACGCGAGTCCACCACGCGCGAGTCGGCGTGTCGGCAGAACGGGCAGTGCATCCGGGGTCTCCTGCGGTCGAGGCCGGGCCCGTGCCCGGCTGCCCGACGAAAGTATGCGCCAGCCAGCCCTCGGTGCAACACCGGGTGCGGCTACTCGAGAGGCAGCACCAGCACCTGGCCCGCCCTGAGCTCGGCGCTGCCCAGACCGTTCAGCTCCCGCAGGGCGGCGACGACGTCGCGCAGGTCCTCCCCCGGCTCCGCCACCGTCCGTGCGTACTGCCACAAGGTCTCCCCCGGAGCCACGGTCTCCAGCCGGACCTCCTGGGCCCGGTCGGGCGGGTTCGCGACGGCGAGGGCACCCCAGGCGACCGCCGGCACCGCCAGGAGCAGGGCCACGAGTCCGACGAGCACGCGGCGACCCCGCGCCGTGAGCCGCAGGCCGCCGAGCCCCAGCACGCCGGCCTCACCACGGCCGAACGGACCGGTGGGACCCGGGTCGGCCTGCGGAACCACTGCGATCGATGCCATTGCGTCGTCCTCTCCCTCGGACCTGTCCCCGACCGGTGCCAGCCGTCTGCGAGACGCTGCGCTCGAACGCCCGTCCGTAGAACGCCTGTTCGTCGAACACCTGTACCCATTGGTACCACGGCACACCGACACGCGTCGAGAGATCTCGAACAAACGTTTGATGTCCGGGGCGATCTGGCCTACGCTGACGGGAGCGATGACAGGTTTGTCTGGTTCTTGACGGGAGAGACGCATGACGACGACACGCGAGACCGAAGGCGCCGGGTCCGGTTCGCACGACGGCACGCTCGCGTCCGTCTCCGAGATCTCCGCGGGCCCCGACCGGCTGACGCCGCGCCAGCGTCGGGTCCTGGACACGATCCGCGACTCGGTGGAGAGCCGGGGCTACCCGCCCACGATGCGGGAGATCGGTGAGGCGGTGGGCCTGGCCAGCCCCTCGTCGGTCAAGCACCAGCTCACCACGCTCGAGCGGAAGGGGTACCTGCGCCGCGACCCGAACCGGCCGCGGGCCATGGAGGTCGTCGACCCGGCCGCGGGTGGCGCCGCCGCGAGCGTGGCCTCACCCGCCGAGGCGCCGGTCGCGCCGTTGCGTCCGCCGATGCCGGACGGCGCGGAGGACGCGACCCCGACCCCCTCCTACGTCCCGCTGGTCGGCCGCATCGCCGCCGGTGGCCCGATCCTGGCCGAGCAGGTCGTCGAGGACGTCTTCCCGCTCCCCCGCCAGCTGGTGGGCGACGGCGAGCTCTTCCTGCTCAAGGTGGCCGGGGACTCGATGATCGATGCCGCCATCTGTGACGGCGACTGGGTCGTGGTGCGCCGGCAGAACGTCGCGGAGCAGGGCGAGGTCGTCGCCGCGATGCTGGACGGAGAGGCCACGGTCAAGACGTTCAAGCAGTCCGGCGGGCACACCTGGTTGATGCCGCAGAACCCGGCCTACGACCCGATCTCAGGTGACGAGGCACAGGTCCTCGGCCGTGTCGTGGCGGTCCTGCGCAGCCTGTAGTCGGGGCGGCCTCGAGAGGACGCCGGGCTGCTGCGGCCGCGTCGCCGCGGCGGCTACAGGCCGAAGCGCTGCTGCACGGAACGCACGCTCGCCGCCGACGACCGCAGACCGGCCACCTCCTGCTCGGACAGCGGCGTGTCGACGACCGTCGTCGCACCGCGGGCATCCACCAGCGTCGGCAGGGAGAGGCACACGTCGCGGATGCCGTGGAAGTCCTCGATCCGGGTGGAGACGGGCATCACGCGGTGCTCGTCGTTCAGCACCGCCTCCACGATCCTGGTCGCGGCGAGGCCGACGGCGTAGTTCGTGGCACCCTTGCCCGCGATCACGCGATACGCCGACTCGACCACGTCGCGCGCGATCGACCTGCGGGCGTCGTCGTCGAGCGGCGGGCGGCCGGGCAGCGCCTCCCAGTCGAGGAGCGGGACGCCGGCGATGCGCGCCGAGCTCCACAGCGCGATCTCCGAGTCGCCGTGCTCGCCGGCGATGTAGGCGTGCACGTTCGCCGTCGCCACCCCGCAGTGCTGCGCGAGAGCAGCGCGCAGTCGTGACGAGTCGAGTACCGTGCCCGAGCCGAAGACACGCTCGGGCGGCAGGCCGGAGATCTGCTGCGCCGCGTACGTCACCACGTCGACCGGGTTGGTCACCATGAGGAACACGGCGTCCGGCGCGGCCTCGACCAGCCCCGGAAGGATCTCGCGGGTCAGCGAGATGGTGGCCTCGGCAAGGTCCAGGCGCGACTGCCCCGGACGCTGCTTGGCCCCGGCGGTGACCACCACGACGTCCGCGCCGCGGCAGACCTCGACGTCGTCCGAGCCGAGCACCTCGGCCTGGGGGACGAACATCCCACCGTGCTGCAGGTCGAGCACCTCGGCCTCGACCTTGGCCCGGTTGACGTCCAGGAGGGCGACCGTCCGGGCGGAGCCACGGGCGAGCGCGGTGAAGGCGAGGGTGGCACCGACCGCTCCGGCACCGACGACGGCGAGCTTGGTCGTGCTGCGGGGTGCTGTCACCCGGCCAGCGTAGGCGGCACTCCGGCGGTGCGCTATGCGAGCCGCCGGAGCGCCGAACGGACCAGGTCCGCGTCGGTCGTGCGCCAGAAGTCCGGCATCGACCGGGTCAGGAAGGTGCCGTACCGCGCGGTGACGAGACGAGGGTCGAGCACCGCCACGACACCCCTGTCGGAGGTCGACCGGATGAGCCGCCCCGCGCCCTGGGCCAGCAGGAGCGCGGCGTGCGTCGCGGCGACCTGCATGAACCCGTTGCCGCCCGCCTGCTCCACCGCACGGGCGCGAGCAGCCTTCACCGGGTCGTCCGGCCGGGGAAAGGGCACCCGGTCGATGATGACGAGCCGGCAGGCGTCACCCGGGACGTCCACGCCCTGCCACAGCGACAGGGTGCCGAAGAGGCACGTCGCCGGGTCCTGCGCGAACTGCTGCACCAGCGTCGGCAGCTGGTCGTCCCCCTGGCAGAGCACCGGGACGTCCAGCCGCTCACGCATCGCCTCGGCGGCCGCGGTGGCCGCCCGCCGGGACGAGAACAACCCGAGCGTCCGCCCGCCGGCCGCCTCGATCAGCCCCGCGATCTCGTCGAGCTGGGCCTCGGTGGTCGGCTCACGGCCAGGGGCCGGGAGATGCTTGGCGACATAGCAGATGCCCTGCTTGCGATAGTCGAACGGGCTGCCCACGTCCAGACCCCGCCACACCGTGTCGTCCTCGCCCGTCGACGCGGCGAGCCCGAGGGACCGGGCCACCGGGTCGAACGTCCCGCCGAGCGCGAGCGTCGCCGAGGTGAGGACGCCGGTCCGGTCGCCGAGGAGCTGGCTGCTGATCAGGCCGGCGACGGCGAGCGGTGCGGCGTGCAGCCGGCCCACGCCGTCCCCCCACGGGACGTCGGCCGGCGGTCGCGAGCACCACAGGACGTCGTCGCTCGTGTCCTGCGCCGCCATGCGCTCGGCGACCTCGAAGAGCTGCTGGAGGGCCGACTGCGCCATCTTGAGGCCGGCGTCCGGCTCGGCGCCCTTGTCCGGCTTGAGGTCGCTCAGCAGCGACCGTGCGGCGTCGCGCACCGCACCGACCGTCGACTGCAGCTCGGCGGGCAGACCCTGCGGATAGCGCTCGGCCGGGACCCGTGCGAGCACCTCCGCCAGCGACCGGGCGGCGGCGTCGAGGTCGTCCGTCAGGGTCCCGCCGTGCTGACGCACGAGGCGGGCGGCGTGCTCCACGGTCCCGCCGGACAGGTCCACCGTCGCGGCCGCCGTGATCCGGTCGACCAGCTCGTGGGCCTCGTCGACCACGAGCACGTCGTGCTCCGGCAGCACGTTGGTGTTGCCCGACGCGGCGATGCCGAGCATCGCGTGGTTGGTCACCACGACGTCGGCCTCGCGGGCGGTGTTGCGCGCCCGCTCGCCGAAGCACTCGTCGATGAGCGGGCACCGCTGCCCCAGGCACTCCAGGGACGTCACCGACACCTGGCGCCACGCCCGGTCGGGCACGCCGGGCACCAGGTCGTCCCGGTCCCCGGTGTCGGTCTCCTGGGCCCACGCGTGCAGACGGCGGACGTGGTCGGCGAGGCGTGCGCCGTCGTCGGAGCGGCCGTGCGACGCCGCGGCGGGGTGCTGCTCGGCGGACGACCCCTCGCCGGGGCCAGGGTCGGCCGGGAGGTCGAACAGCGTCGCACCGTCGACCGGGTACCCGCCGGTGACCTTGTGTCGGCAGAGGTAGTTGTGCCAGCCCTTGAGCAGCGCCACGCGGGGCGGCCGCGGCAGGCGCGGCGCGACGGCATCGGCCACCAGGGGCAGGTCACGCGTGATCACCTGCCGCTGCAGCGCGAGCGTGGCCGTGGACACGACCACCCGCTCGCCGGCCGTGACCGCGTGCCGCACCGCGGGCACCAGGTAGCCGAGGGACTTGCCGGTGCCGGTACCGGCCTGGACGAGGAGGTGCCGACCCGACTCCACGGCACCCGTCACCGCTGCGGCCATCCGGTCCTGACCCTCGCGTCGCGACCCGCCCAGGGCCGCCACGGCGAGGTCGAGCAGCTCGGTGACCTCGGGCGGGTTCTCGGGAGCGTCGGCAGACGCGGCGGACGAGTTCACCGGACGATCCTACGGGCGCACGGCACGCCGCTGCCGCCGGGTCCACAGCCCCGCGGGGCGGGGACGTGGGCCCGGGGCGGTGCGGCGTGGTTCAGAGCGCCACGTCCTCCAGCTCCGCGGCGAGCGCCGCGTCGACGCGGCCCCTCAGTCGCGTGCCGTCCGGGAGGTGTTCCTCACCGACGAGCTCGCCGTTCTCGTGGACCCGGTGGACCAGGTCGCCGCGCGAGTACGGCACGACGATGTCGATCTCGACGGCAGGCCGTGGCAGCGCGTCGGCGATGAGCGCGCGCAGCTCGGCGATGCCCTCGCCCGAGTGCGCCGAGACGACCGCCGTGCGACGTTCCCGGCGCTGCACGCGTCCGACGACCGTGGGATCGGCCACGTCGGCCTTGTTCAGCACCACGACCTCCGGCACGTCGTCCATGCCGGGGATCTCGGCGAGCACCTCGCGGACGGCGTCGATCTGCCCCTCGGGGTCCGGGTGGGAGGCGTCGACGACGTGCAGCAGCAGCGCCGCGTCCCCCACCTCCTCGAGGGTGGACCGGAAGGCCTCGACGAGCTGGTGCGGCAGGTGCCGCACGAACCCGACGGTGTCGGCGTAGGTGAAGACGCGGCCGTCCTCCGTCCGCGATCGGCGCACCGTCGGGTCGAGGGTGGCGAACAGCGCGTTCTCGACGAGCACGCCCGCACCGGTGAGCGCGTTGAGCAGCGACGACTTGCCGGCGTTCGTGTAGCCGGCGATCGCCACGTTGGGGATGGCGTGCCGCTTGCGGTCGTGCCGCTTGGTCTCCCGTGCCGGTGCCATCGCCGCGATCTCGCGACGGAGCTTGGCCATGCGGTTGCGGATGCGGCGGCGGTCGAGCTCGATCTTGGTCTCACCGGGGCCGCGCGAGCCCATGCCGGCGCCGGCACCACCCACCTGGCCACCGGCCTGGCGGGACATCGACTCGCCCCAGCCGCGCAGGCGCGGCAGGAGGTACTCCAGCTGGGCGAGCTCCACCTGCGCCTTGCCCTCCCGTGACTTGGCGTGCTGGGCGAAGATGTCGAGGATCAGGGCGGTCCGGTCGACCACCTTGACCTTGACGATGTCCTCCAGGCCACGTCGCTGGGAGGGGGCCAGCTCGGTGTCGACCACCACGGTGTCCGCACCGGACGCCGCGACGATCTCGGCCAGCTCGGCCGCCTTGCCGGAGCCGAGGAAGGTGCCGGGGTCGGGCTTGGCGCGCTTCTGCAGCAAGCCGTCGAGCACCTGCGACCCGGCCGTCTCCGCCAGCGCCGCGAGCTCGCGCAGCGAGACGTCGGCCTCGCGCGCCGCGGCCTCCCCGCCGGGGAAGATCCCGACCAGCACCACCTTCTCGAGCCTCAGCTGGCGGTACTCGACCTCGGTGACGTCGTCGAGCTCGGTCGAGAGCCCGGCCACGCGACGCAGCGCGGCCCGCTCGACCAGGTCGAGCTGCTCGCCGTCGTGGGCGGAGTGGACCGTCGTGCCCTCGGCCCGTGCGGTCCCGGCCCGCGCCAGCACCCGCGCGACGACGTCGTTCGCGATCGACTGCGCGTCACGGGACGCGCTCGGCTCGGTGGCTGCGGGTGTCTGCTCGGGATCGGTCGGGATGTGGGTCAAGGTGGTCCTCTCCATGGGGTACGTCGGATACAACAAGGATCCCACGCGGATTCGTCCCGTCCGAAGGGAATTACGCACGGCTCTACCATGGCCACCGTGAGCGACCACTACTTCACGGCCGAGCCGGCCTCCGACGCCGAACGACGGCTCGTCGCCGTCGACCTCGCGGGCGTCTCCGCCCAGGTCGAGGTCGCGGCGGGCATCTTCTCCCCCGGCGGCCTCGACAAGGGCACCCGGGTGCTGCTCGACGAGGTGCCCGCACCGCCCGCCGGCGACCTCCTGGACCTCGGCTGCGGCTGGGGCCCGATCGCCCTGACCATGGCGCGGCGGGCGCCGGGCGCGACGGTCTGGGCCGTCGACGTCAACCTCCGCGCGCTCGACCTGGTGCGCCGCAACGCGGACCGGCTCGGTGTCGCCCGGCAGGTGCACGCCGTCACCCCGGACGAGGTGCCCGACGACGTCACGTTCGCCGCGCTCTGGTCGAACCCGCCGATCCGGGTCGGCAAGCAGGCGCTGCACGACATGCTGCGGCGGTGGCTGCCGCGGTTGGCGCCCGGCGGTGCCCCGGGGGGCGGGTGGATGGTCGTCCAGAAGAACCTCGGCTCGGACTCCCTGGCCCGCTGGATCCAGGCCGACCTCGGCCTGCCGACGCAGCGCGCGACCTCGTCCAAGGGGTTCCGCGTCCTGCACACGACCCGCTGAGGTCCGGCGCCGCCGCCGGCACTACAGCTCGACGTCGCCGCTGAAGACGAGCTCGGCCGGTCCGGCCAGCTCCACGTGCCCCCCGTCGAGAAGCCGTACGCGCAGCTCGCCGCCCGGCACCTCGACGAACCAGGTCGTCGGCACCAGGTCCGGTTCCGCGGCACCGGCCGCCGCCCAGGCCCGGACCGCGAGCGCCGCGGCGCAGGCTCCGGTCCCGCACGACTGCGTCTCCCCCACGCCGCGCTCGTGCACGCGCATGCGTACCCGGCCGACGGTCGCGCCGTCGGGCGTCGTCTCCTCGCCCAGCGGCACGACGAGCTCGACGTTGGTCCCGTGCGGCGGCGGCGGGTCGACGGCAGGGGTGCGGGTGAGGTCCAGGGCGTCGAGCTCGGCAGGCCGGGACAGCGCGACGACGGTGTGCGGGTTGCCGAGGTCGACGCTGAGCGCGGGGCGCGGGGCGTCCCAGCCGGCCGTCATGACCGCCGCGTCGGCTCCGGCCGCCACGGCCTCCGGACCGCCGGGGAAGGACCACGGGCCCATGTCGACCGCGTACCAGCCGTTGGGCTCCTTGCGGACGCGCTTGACGCCGCCCCGCGTGCCGAGGGCGAGCTCACCGCCGTCCGAGAGGTCGACGAGCCCGAGGTTCTCGGCGAACGCGGCGAAGACCCGCACGCCGTTGCCGCACATCTCGGCCACCGTGCCGTCGGAGTTGCGGTAGTCCATGAACCAGATCGCCTCCGGCTCCTCGGCCAGGACGGCGTCGGCTGCGGGTTCGCCCGCACGGGCGACGGCGGCCGTCGGGGCGAGGCGGACGACCCCGTCGCCGCCGATGCCCCCGCGGCGGTCGGCCAGGTGCTGCACCTGCTGGGGCGTCAGGTCCAGGTCTCCCCGCGTGTCGGCGACCAGGACGAAGTCGTTGTGCGTCCCGTGGCCCTTGGTGAAGCGCAAGGTCATGAGCCCAGACTACGGCGTACGGGCCCCTCGCCCGGTGCGGGCAGCTCGCCCGCGTCGGCGGCGCGCACGACGGCGAGCGCGTCGTCGCGCAGGGTCGGTGAGCCGGCGTCGAGCCACCGCACGCGGGGGTCGCGCCCGAACCAGCCCATCTGCTTGCGGGCGAGGCGGCGGGTGTTGGCCACGACGGCGGCACGCGCCTCGTCCTCGGTCCACTCCCCGGCGAACCAGCGCAGCACCTCGGCGTAACCGACAGCGCGGGCGGCCGTGGCCCCGAGGCCCGGGCCCGTGCCGCCCTGGGCTGGTGCGGCGAGGCGCCGCACCTCCTCGACGAGCCCGGCGTCCCACATGCGGTCCACGCGGCCGGCCACCCGGGCGTCCAGCGTCTCGCGGTCGCAGTCGAGGCCGATCTGCACGGCCGGCCGGACGTACTCCTGTCGGGGCAGGTTGGCGGTGTACGGCCGGCCGGTGATCTCGATGACCTCCAGCGCGCGGACGACGCGCCGGGTGTTCGCGGGACCGATGGACTCGGCGGCCGCCGGGTCGAGGCGCGCGAGCTCGGCGTGCAGCGCACGCCCGCCCTCCGTCTCGGCACGCTGCTCCAGCCGTGCCCGCACCTCGGCGTCCGTGCCGGGGAAGTCCATGTGGTCCAGCAGCGCTCGCACGTAGAGTCCCGACCCGCCCACGACGACAGCGCGTGCGCGACGCGCGTCGATCGCGTCGAGGTCGGCCCGGGCCGCCTCCTGGTAACGCGCCACCGAGGCGTCCTCGTCGGGTCCGAGGACGTCGATCTGGTGGTGGACGATCCCCCGCCGCTCGGCGACGGGCACCTTCGCCGTGCCGATGTCCATCCCGCGGTAGAGCTGGAAGGCGTCGGCGTTCACGATCTCGGCGGGCGCGCCGGCACCGGTCGCCTCCGACAGCACCTGCGCGAGGTCCAGGGCGAGGTCCGACTTGCCGGTGGCGGTGGGTCCTACGACGGCGACGATCACGGCCCCACGGTATCGGCCCCCGGTGTCCGGCCCCCGGTGTCCGGCCTCCGGTGTCCGGCCCCCGCCGGGCCAGGACCGCGCCGGGTAGGCTCCGCGGGTGCTGCTGCTGACCACCTTCGCCGTGAGCCTGCTGTCGGGCCTGGTCCCCGTGGTCAGCGTCGAGGTGTACCTCGGCGGGGTGGCCGCTGCCACCGACGCCGCGGGCTCCCCCCTGCTCCTGGCCGGCCTCGCGCTGGCGGCGGGCGTCGGCCAGACGGTGGCGAAGGTGGCCTGGTACCTCGCGGCCGCGCGGTCGATGGAGTCCCCGCGGCTGCAGCGCAAGCTGGCTCAGGACAAGTGGCGCCGCGGTTTCGAGCGATGGCGCGACCGCGTCACCGGCCGTCCGGTCCTCACTGCGGCGGTCTTGCTCGCCTCCGCGTGCCTGGGCTTCCCGCCGCTGATGATCATCGCCGTCGTCGCCGGGTCGCTGCGCGTGCCCCTGGCCGTCTACGTCCCGACCGTCCTCGTGGGGCGCACGGTGCGCTTCTGGCTGCTGCTGGCGGGAGTCGGCTGGTTCGCCGCGGCCGCGGTCTGATCCGTCGGGGCCGGTCGCCCGCTCCAGGTCACCACGTCGTAGCGGTCGGGCAGGTGGGGTGCGGTCACGACGACGGACCGCGTCGCCGACGTCCAGCCGCCGCGTGCGGCGAGCAGCTCCAGGACCGCGGTCACGCCCGGGGTGCAGGTCGACGCCCTGGCGGTGCCTGGGTCGCCCCCCGCCACCAGCAGCGCGTCGCAGTCACCGAGCTCGTCCGCCATGGCGGCCAGCAGCGCGTCGTCACCGTCCTCGGCCAGCTCGACGACGAGCGCGTCGGCCGCGGCATCGGGGCCCACGGCGTCGGCGAGCACGAGCTGTGCCACCGATGCCGGGACCGCGGCCGGCGTCGTCCCTGGTCCCGCCGCGTCGTGCGCCGGCCATCCGTCGAGGCCGCCGAGCCAGCGGTCGCTGATCCCGGCGCCCGCGAGCGACGGCCGGCGTCGCCCGACGGCGGTGCGGGCGGCCGGCGCGAGCACGCCCCATCGCACCGGGGACGCGCCGGTCGGCCCGGTCACCTGCGAGAGCTCGTCGAGCACCGCACGGCGCAACGGCTCGAGCGGGCGGGCGACACCGCCCGCCCCTGGCACGAGGAGGACGGTGGCAGGCAGGACCACGGCGTGGACGGGCACCGTCCCACGGTACCGGGCCGTGTAGCGTGGGTCGTGTGAGGTTCTTCGGATCACGTCGGGCCACCAGGTCGTCCGCACCATCGGTCTCCGAGGGCGGTGAACCGGACCGGCTCCGCGCCGACGTCCAGAACGTCCTGCTCGCCGGCCCTGTCGGCGACGCCGTCGGAGCGGTCCCCGCCCCGGTGTCGAACGAACGGATCAGCGCCTGGCTGGACCAGTCGGGTTTCACCTACTTCGTCGACACCGACGGCGACCTCGGCGGTCTGTGGCACGGCAGGCTCTTCTACTTCCTGCCGCTGGGCCCCGACGGTGAGGTGCTCCAGGTCCGCGGTCAGTGGCACCGCGAGGCCACCATCGAACGTCTCAGCGACGTGCTCGAGGTCTGCAACGAGTGGAACGCGGAGCGCATCTGGCCCAAGACGTACGCACGCGTGCGCGACGACGGCGCGATCGTCGTCTGCGCGGAGGTCACCGTGAGCGTCGAGCACGGCGCGAACGACGACCAGCTGGCCCAGCACCTGCAGTGCGGGCTGTCCACGTCGGCCATGTTCTTCGAGCACCTCGATGCCGTCTTCGCCGACCCGCTGGGGAGCGCCCCGTGAGCGGCGGCCCGCTGCGGCGTGCCACGGACGCCGTGCTGCAGGCCGCCCGACTCCGCGGCCGGGGCGGTCAGGGCGGGGTCCGGCCCCCGCTCCCGACGCCGGTCTCGCTGGCCCGGGTCGGCAACGACCTGGCTCGACGCGGCTACCGGTTCCGCACCGACGACGACGGCGACATCACCGGCACGTGGGACGGCAACCGGTTCTGGTTCCTCCTGCTCGGCGAGGAGTCGGAGATCCTCCAGGTGCGGGGCCGCTGGGCCGGCACGGTGCCGGAGTCCGCACGTCCTGCCGTGCTGCAGGCGTGCAACGACTGGAACCGCGAGCGCATCTGGCCCAAGGTCTACACCCGCCCGGAGGGCGGCGGCCTCGCGCTCTACACCGAGGTGTCGGTCGACCTGGAGCACGGCGCGACGGACAGCCAGCTCGCCGAGACGGTGTCCTGCGGCCTCGTCACGGCCGCACAGTTCTTCGCGAGCGTCGGCCCGCTGACGGACCCGTCCGCACCGTCCTGACCGCGCCGTCCTGACCGCGCCGTCCTGACCGCGCCGGTCAGGCGCGCAGCGTCGGCATGCCGAGCACCACGGGTCCGTCCGGCACGGGTGCGCCGTGCGAGTGCTGGTCCTCGCCCCCGCCGAGGCGGGCCCGCTCCCGCTGCACCCACGCGTCACCCGACCGCGTGCGGCGCACGGCGTAGGTCCCGCCGTCGACGGCAGAGTCCGCGATGAGGTGGTGCGGCGCCGCGCGGGTGACCTCGACCGTGACCACGTCGCCCGGACGGGGCAGCCGCGCGTCGAGCTCCGCCGGGTCGGCGAGGCGAGCGTCGGCGAGGCCGGCCGGCTGGTCGGCCAGGACGTCGCCGTCGGGCAGAGCACCCGACGGCAGGGCGAGGTGCACCAGCCGGTTGTCGCGCGCCCGGCCGCTCACCCGGTGCGTGGTGCCGTCCTTCTTGCCGGACCCCTCGGCGACCAGCACCTCGAGCGTGCGGCCCACCTGCCGTGCCGACTCCTCGCCGCTGATGCGCTCCTGCAGGGCCAGGAGCCGCTCGAAGCGCTCCTGGACCACCTCCTTGGGGAGCTGGTCGTCCATCGTCGCCGCCGGAGTACCCGGACGGGGAGAGTACTGGAACATGTAGGCCGAGCTGAAGCGCGACGCCTCCACGACGCGGAGCGTCTCGGCGAAGTCCTCCTCCGTCTCGCCCGGGAAGCCGACGATGATGTCCGTGGTGATGGCGGCGTCGGGCATCGCTGCCCGTACCCGCTCGAGGATGCCGAGGAACTTCTCGGACCGGTAGCTGCGACGCATCGCCCGCAGCACCGTGTCCGAGCCGGACTGCAGCGGCATGTGCAGCTGCGGCATGACGTTCGGCGTCTCGGCCATCGCGTGGATCACGTCGTCCGTGAACGCCGCCGGGTGCGGCGAGGTGAACCGCACGCGCTCGAGCCCGTCGATCTCGCCGCAGGCGCGCAGCAGCTTGGCGAACGCACCGCGGTCGCCGAACTCGACGCCGTAGCTGTTCACGTTCTGACCGAGCAGGGTCACCTCGACGGCACCCGCACCGACCAGGGCCTCGACCTCGGCGAGGACGTCGCCCGGGCGGCGGTCCCGCTCCTTGCCCCGCAGGTGCGGCACGATGCAGAAGGTGCACGTGTTGTTGCAGCCCACGGAGATCGAGACCCAGCCCGCGTAGACAGACTCGCGCCGGGTCGGCAGCGTCGAGGGGAAGACCTGCAGGGACTCGGCGATCTCGACCTGGGCGGACTCGTTGTGCCGGGCGCGCTCCAGCAGCACCGGCAGCGCGTCGAGGTTGTGCGTGCCGAAGACGACGTCCACCCAGGGCGCCTTGGTCACGATCTCGCCACGGTCCTTCTGGGCGAGGCAGCCCCCGACGGCGATCTGCATGCCGGGCCGCGCGGCCTTGAGGCTCGCGAGCTGACCGAGGTTGCCGTAGAGCCGGGTGGCGGCGTTCTCGCGCACCGCGCACGTGTTGATGACGACGACGTCGGCGTTGCTCGCCGCGTCGTCGGCGGCCGTCGCCCGGGAGTACCCGGCCTGCTCGAGCATGCCGGCCATGTGCTCCGAGTCGTGCACGTTCATCTGGCACCCGAGCGTGCGGACCACGTAGGTCCGGGCGTCGGGTGCCGGGACCACGGGCGAGCGGGTGTCGTGCGGTGTAGGCATGGTGGTGGACATCGCCACCCAGGATACGGCGCCGGGACGTCGTTACCGATTCGTTGCCGACGCAGGACCCTCGATGCTGGTGATCGAAACATCGACTGGTTAGGTTCAAGGGATGGATAGCAGCGGATCGGCTCGTGCCGCGGGTGAGCACCTCGGTGCTCCGCTCGTCGAGCTCGAGCGAGTCAACAAGCACTTCGGTGACCTGCACGTGCTGCAGGACATCGACCTGACCGTGCGCAAGGGCGAGGTGCTCGTCGTCATCGGTCCGTCCGGCTCCGGCAAGTCCACCCTCTGCCGAGCGATCAACCGGCTGGAGACGATCGACGACGGCGACATCCGCATCGACGGCGAGCCGCTGCCCGCCGAGGGGCGCGACCTCGCCCGGCTCCGCGCCGACGTCGGCATGGTGTTCCAGGCATTCAACCTGTTCGCGCACAAGACCGTGCTCGAGAACGTCACCCTCGGGCCGCGCAAGGTGCGCCGGGTCCCCAAGGCCAAGGCCGACGAGGAAGGCCTGGCCCTCCTCGACCGCGTCGGGGTGAAGAACCAGGCGGACAAGCTGCCGGCCCAGCTGTCCGGGGGCCAGCAGCAGCGCGTGGCCATCGCCCGGTCGCTCGCGATGCACCCCAAGGTCATGCTCTTCGACGAGCCGACGTCGGCCCTCGACCCCGAGATGATCAACGAGGTGCTCGACGCGATGGTGCAGCTCGCGCACGAGGGGATGACGATGATCGTCGTCACCCACGAGATGGGTTTCGCCCGCAAGGCCGCCGACCGCGTCGTCTTCATGGCCGACGGGCAGATCGTCGAGTCGGCCACGCCGGAGGAGTTCTTCACGAACCCCCGCAGCGACCGCGCCAAGGACTTCCTGTCCAAGATCCTCACCCACTGACTCCCCCACCCTGCACAACCGACGAAGGGAACACCATGCGCACACGCACCACCGGGGCGATCGCGCTCGCGGCCACCGCCGCGCTGACGCTCGCCGCCTGCTCCGACGACTCCGGCTCGGGCGGTGGCGAGACCGAGGGCGGCGACGACTCGGTCACCATCGGCATCAAGTTCGACCAGCCGGGCCTCGGCTTCATGGAGGGCGACACGCCCTCCGGCTTCGACGTCGAGGTCGCCAAGTACGTGGCCAACGAGCTGGGCTACTCCGAGGACCAGATCGAGTGGACGGAGGCACCCTCCGCCCAGCGCGAGACGCTGCTGTCCACCGGCCAGGTCGACATGATCTTCGCGACCTACTCGATCACCGACGAGCGGCGCGAGCAGGTCTCCTTCGCCGGCCCGTACTTCGTCGCCGGCCAGGACCTCCTGGTCGCCGCCGACAACACGGACATCACCGGGCCGGACACCCTCGACGGTAAGAACCTGTGCTCCGTCACCGGTTCCACGTCCGCCCAGCGGATCAAGGACGAGTACTCCGAGGGCGTCAACCTGCTCGAGCAGCCGGGGTACGCCGAGTGCGTGACCGCGCTCATCGCGGGCCAGGTGGACGCGGTCACCACCGACGACATCATCCTCGCGGGCCTGGGCGCACAGCCGTCCAACGCCGGCCAGGTGAAGGTCGTCGGCAACACCTTCTCCGAGGAGCTGTACGGCGTCGGCATCCCGCAGGAGTCCGACCAGTGCGAGGCCATCAACGAGGCCATCACCAAGATGGTCGACGACGGTTCCTGGCAGGAGGCGCTCGACGCGGCGACGGAGGGCACCGGCTACGTGCCGAACGACGAGCTCAACCCGCCGGAGTACGAGCCCTGCGACATGTGACGCAGGTCTGACCCTGTCCGGGCCCGTCGCGCACCGCGCGGCGGGCCCGGTCCACCCGGCGCGCGACGTCCGCACCCGCCGCCGACCGAACCACTCACCGAAGGAGCGACTGCCGCGTGCAGGAGTACCTCGACATCGTCCGCCAGTACGACGTGCTCGGCGCGTTCTGGGTGAACATCCAGCTCGCGTTCTGGGCCGCGATGCTGTCCCTCGCCCTCGGCTCGGTGCTGGCGCTGTTCCGCATCTCGCCGATCGGCAGCCTGCAGTGGGCCGGCAGCGCCTACGTGACGGTGTTCCGCAACATGCCGCTGACGATCATCATGGTCTTCATGGTGCTCGGCGCCTGGGGCCAGCTCGAGCTGTCGCTCTCGACGGACTTCAACACGAACTTCTTCTGGCTCGCCGTGATCGGGTTGTCCGTCTACCACGCGGCCTTCGTGTGCGAGGCGATCCGCTCCGGGGTGAACACCGTGCCGATCGGTCAGGCCGAGGCCGCGCGGTCCATCGGGCTGTCGTTCCTGCCCGCGGCGCGACTCGTCATCCTGCCGCAGGCCTTCCGGGGTGCCATCGCGCCGCTCGGCAACGTCCTCATCGCGCTGATCAAGAACACGACGGTGGCTGCGGCAGCCTCGGTCGCGACCGAGACCTCGTCCGTGATGAAGACGATGATCGAGTTCCGGTCCGACTACATCTATGCGATCTTCTTCACCTTCGCGATCGGGTACGTGATCCTCGTGACGCCGATCGGGCTGTTGACCACGTCCTTGTCGAGGAGTCTGGCGGTGTCCCGATGAGCGCCCAGTCCGTCCTGTTCGACGCGCCGGGCCCGCGCGCTCGGCGCCGCATCCTGCTCGGCAACGTCGTCGGCGCCGTCGTCGTGGCCGGCGTGGCCGCCCTCGTCCTGCTGCGGTTGGCCGACAGGGGCCAGCTCGACCCGACGCTGTGGCTGCACGCCGTCGATGCCGACGCCTGGCGCTACTACTACTGGCCTGGGTTCCTCAACACCGTGCGAGCCGCCGCGCTGGCGATCGTCGGCGCGATGATCTTCGGCCTGCTGTTCGGCGTCGGCCGCTTGTCGTCGCTGCTGCTGGTCCGCACGGTGTGCGGCACCGTCGTCGAGTTCTTCCGCGCCGTGCCCGTGCTGCTCATGATGGTGTTCTTCTGGCTGCTGCTGGCCAACGGCGGCGTCGAGAACTCCTCGTTCTGGGGTGTCGTCATCGCGCTCGTGCTCTACAACGGCGCTGTGGTGGCCGAGCTGGTGCGCTCCGGCGTCCACGGCCTGCCGGGCGGCCAGCGAGAGGCCGCGCTGTCCGTCGGTCTCACGCGGGGGCAGTCCCTGCGCTCGGTGGAGGTGCCGCAGGCGCTGGTCGCCATGCTGCCGGCGCTCGTGTCCCAGCTGGTCGTGGTCCTTAAGGACTCCGCGCTCGGCGCGATCATCTCCTACCGGGAGCTGCTCCAGAACGCCCGCCAGCTCGGCGCGGGCGAGGGCAACATCCTCCAGGCTCTGGCCGTCGCGGCGGTGCTGTTCATCCTCATCAACTACGGCCTGTCGAAGCTGGCGGAGCGACTCAGCCGCAGCATGCGACGGACCTCCGGCAAGACGGGGACGATGGCTGCCGGGCTGGACGCCGGAGTCGGCACGGGTGCCACGGCCGTCGCCGCAGGGCCGGCCACCGGTGTGGAGGAGGGGCCGGGAGCCGGCACCGGCGACCGGGACCACCCGACGCGCTGGTCCTAGGCGACGACTCAGTCGTCCAGGACCACGTCGTCGAGCTCGTCGACAGCGCCCTCGTCGCCCTCGGCGGCGAGGGCGTCCTTCACCGCTGCGAAAGCCACCGAGGGGTTGTGCCCCTTGCGGCTGAGCGAACCGACGGCCCGCCGCACCCGCTTGTCGCGGTCGAGGCCGCGCGTCCGCGCCACGTGCTTGCGGGCGAGCTCGGCCGCCGCGATCCGTTCGTCGTCCGCGTCGATCTGCTCGAGCGCCTCCGCGGCCGTCTCCGTGTCGACTCCACGGCGTCGCAGCTCTGCCGAGATCGCCCGTCGCGCCTGGCCCTTCTCGGAGTGACGGGTCCGGACGATCATCTCGGCGTACTCGGCGTCGTCGACGAGCCGGACCTCCTCGAACCGGTCGAGCACCGGTTCGACGACGTGCTCGGGGAAGCCCTTGCGTGCGAGGGAGCGCGCGAGCTCCGCACGGCTCTTGGGAGCCGCCGTGAGCGCCCGCAGCACGGACTCGCGGGCCAGCTCTCCGGCCGCCTCGACGGAGAGCTCCCCCGCCTCGAGGCGCTCCGCCACGTTCGGGCGGCCGCGACGCTTCCCCTCGCCGCGACCGCCCTGCTGCTGCCCCCAGGCCATCAGCTCGCGCCTGTCAGAACGGCGCCTTCTTGGCCTTGGCGGCCGGCGACCGGGTCGCTGCCTTCGCCTTGGCCGATGTCTTGGCGTCGTCCGGGCTCGCCGCCGAGGCCGTCGACGCCGCGGCGTCCGTCACCGGATCGGTGCCGTCGCCCTCGGCGGGGGCATCGATCGTGGCTCCCACACCGAGCTTCTCCTTGATGCGCTTCTCGAGCTCGTTGGCCAGGTCGGGGTTGTCCCGCAGGAAGGCACGCGCGTTCTCCTTGCCCTGCCCGAGCTGGTCCCCGTCGTAGGTGAACCACGACCCGGACTTGCGCACGAACCCGTGCTCCACGCCCATGTCGATCAAGCCACCCTCACGGGAGATGCCGACGCCGTAGAGGATGTCGAACTCTGCCTGCTTGAACGGCGGGGCCATCTTGTTCTTGACGACCTTGACCCGCGTCCGGTTACCCACCGCGTCGGTCCCCTCCTTGAGGGTCTCGATCCGGCGGATGTCCATGCGCACCGAGGCGTAGAACTTCAGCGCCTTGCCACCCGTGGTCGTCTCGGGCGAGCCGAAGAACACGCCGATCTTCTCGCGGAGCTGGTTGATGAAGATCGCCGTGGTGCCCGACGAGCTCAGGGCACCGGAGATCTTGCGCAGCGCCTGCGACATCAGCCGTGCCTGCAGGCCCACGTGGCTGTCGCCCATCTCGCCCTCGATCTCCGCCTTGGGCACGAGGGCCGCGACGGAGTCGATGACGATGATGTCGATCGCGCCCGACCGGATGAGCATGTCCGTGATCTCCAGGGCCTGCTCACCGGTGTCCGGCTGCGAGACGAGCAGCGCGTCGGTGTCCACACCGAGCTTCTTGGCGTAGTCCGGGTCCAGGGCGTGCTCGGCGTCCACGAACGCCGCGATGCCGCCGTTCCGCTGGGCGTTGGCCACCGCGTGCAGCGCGATGGTCGTCTTGCCGGAGGACTCCGGGCCGTAGATCTCGACGACGCGACCGCGGGGCAGCCCCCCGATCCCGAGCGCGACGTCGAGCGCGATCGACCCCGTCGGGATGACCTCGACCGGGGCGCGCCCCTCTTGGCCCAGGCGCATGACGGAGCCCTTGCCGAAGCTGCGGTCGATCTGGGCGAGCGCGGCCTCGAGGGCCTTCTCGCGGTCTTCCGATGCTGGCATGTTGGTCACCTTCGGGTTCTGGGCGCGGCCGCGCGCCTTCGGCTTGCTGTTCATGTTGCGACGACCGTACTCGGGGCCACCGACAACGACCCGCGCCGACCACCAGGCTGTGGACGGCCGGCGCGGAGGTCCGGCTGTGGTCACACTCTACCCGAACGCCTGTTCGACCCGCCGACCGCCGACCCGGCGTGTCGCCCGTCGCGGTCGCCCCGGTGCCCGATGCCCGGTGCTCCGGCCCCGCGCTCCTCAGCGGGGCGGGGGCGCCTGGCGGTTCCGGTCGGAGCCCCACCGCCGGTCCTCGGGCACGTCGAGCGCGTCGCACAGCGCGTGCCACACGTCCCGGGGCTCCACGCCGGCCGCGAGCGCCTCGTCCGGCGTCCGGTCGCCGAGGCGGGGCAGCACCTGCTCGCGCACGAGCGTGCGGCCGAAGGCCCGGCCGAAGACCTCGTCGACGAGCTGGGAGAAGTCGGAGTAGCGCACACCTCCAGGGTGCCACGCCGGCGGCGCGCGGCTGTCGGTGGTGCGGTGCACGATGGGGCGGTGGCCCCGACCCCCGACGACCCCCTCGCCCGGTTCGCCCCCGCCACCCGGGCGTGGTTCACCGACGCGTTCGCCGGGCCGACGGCGGCGCAGGCCGGCGCCTGGGAGGCCGTCGGCGGCGGCCGGCACGCCCTGGTGGTCGCCCCGACCGGCTCCGGGAAGACGCTGGCGGCGTTCCTGTGGGCGATCGACCGGCTGACCTCCGTACCGCCCCCACCCGACCCGGCCCGTCGGTGCCGCGTGCTCTACGTCTCCCCGCTGAAGGCGCTCGCCGCGGACGTGCAGCGCAACCTGCGCGCCCCGCTCGCCGGCATCCGGCACGCCGCCGCGCGTGACGGTGGCGTCGCCCACGAGGTGACGGTCGGCATGCGCACGGGCGACACCCCGGCGTCCGAGCGCCGGGCGTTCGCCACCCGGCCCCCGGACGTCCTCGTGACCACGCCGGAGTCGCTCTTCCTCGTGCTGACGTCCGCGGCGCGCACCGGCCTGAGCGGCGTCGGCACCGTGATCGTCGACGAGATCCACGCCGTCGCCGGCACCAAGCGCGGCGCGCACCTGGCCGTCACGCTGGAGCGTCTCGACGAGCTGCTGGACCGGCCGGCCCAACGCATCGGGCTCTCCGCCACCGTCCGTCCGGTGGACGAGGTCGCCGGGTTCCTGGGCGGCGGCCGGACCCTGGCCGAGGGCGGGCGCGAGGTGGTCGTCGTGCAACCGCCGGCCGACAAGCGCTGGGACCTGCAGGTCGCCGTCCCCGTCCCCGACCTCACGGACCTCGGGGGGACGGACGAGCCGGACCTGTCCGGCGCGGCGGCGGCGCCGCAGCGGCAGGCCTCGGTGTGGCCGCACGTGACCGACCGGGTGGTCGACCTGGTCGCCGCGCACCGATCGACGCTCGTGTTCACCAACTCGCGGCGTGGCGCGGAGCGGCTGACCGCCCGGATCAACGAGACGTGGACGGAACGGCAGGGGCTCGGTGTCCTCGACCCCGGTGCCCAGCAGGCCGCGCAGGCACCCGGCCAGTCCGGTACGGCGGCGCCCCGGCCCGACGACGCGCCCGTGCTGGCCCGCGCCCACCACGGGTCGATGAGCCGGGCCGAGCGCACCCGCACCGAGTCCGACCTCAAGGCGGGCCTGCTGCCCGCCGTCGTCGCGACGTCGTCCCTCGAGCTCGGCATCGACATGGGCGCGGTCGACCTCGTGGTCCAGGTCGGCGCACCACCGTCGGTGGCCAGCGGGCTGCAGCGCATCGGCCGGGCCGGCCACCAGGTGGGCGCCGTCTCCCGCGGCGTCGTGCTGCCCACCTTCCGCGGCGACCTCGCGCCCGCGACCGTCGTCGTGCAGCGCATGCAGGACGGCGACATCGAGCCGCTGCACGTCGTGAGCAACCCGCTGGACGTCCTCGCCCAGCAGGTGGTGGCGGCGCTCGCCGTCGACGACTGGCCCGCCGACGAGCTGCTCGCGCTCGTGCGCCGATCCGCCCCGTTCACCGGGCTCGGCGACGCCACCTGGCACGCCGTCCTCGACATGCTCGCAGGACGCTACCCGAGCGAGGAGTTCGGCGAGCTGCGCGCCAGGATCGTCTGGGACCGGATCACCGGCCGGCTCTCGGCGCGGCCCGGGGCGCAGCGCCTCGCGGTCACCAGCGGCGGGACCATCCCCGACCGCGGCCTCTACGGGGTCTTCCTGGCCGGGGACGACGGCGGCCGCGGCGGCAAGCGCGTCGGCGAGCTGGACGAGGAGATGGTCTACGAGTCCCGTGCGGGCGACACCTTCACGCTCGGCTCCTCGACGTGGCGCATCGAGGACATCACGCCCGACCGCGTCGTCGTCACCCCGGCACCAGGACTGCCCGGCCGGCTGCCGTTCTGGAAGGGCGACGCCCCGGGCCGCCCGGCGCCGCTCGGGCGCGCCGTCGGGGCGTTCGTCCGGGAGGCCGACGACGCGCTCGCCGCCGACCCGGCCGCCGGCCGCGCCCACCTCCGGGCCGCCGGCCTGGACGCCTGGGCCGCGGACAACCTGGCGGGCTACCTCACCGAGCAGCGGGCTGCCACGGGGCGGCTGCCGGACGACCGGACGGTCGTGGTGGAACGTTTCCGGGACGAGCTCGGCGACTGGCGGGTGGTGGTGCACTCACCGCTCGGCGCCCGGGTGCACGCACCGTGGGCCCTGGCCGTGGCGGCCCGGCTGCGGGAGCGCCTGGGCGCCGACGTCGCGGCGATGCCCGCCGACGACGGCATCGTGCTGCGCCTGCCCGGTGACTCCCCGTGGGACGTCGAGGCCGGCGAGGCCGGTACCGAGCCCGTCATCACCACCGAGGACCTCCTGCTGGACCCCGACGAGGTGACCGACACGGTGCGCACCGAGCTCGGCTCGTCGGTGCTGTTCGCCGCGCGTTTCCGGGAGGCGGCGGCTCGCGCCCTGCTGCTCCCGCGCCGTCGGCCGGACCGACGGTCCCCGCTGTGGCAGCAGCGCCAGCGCGCGGCGCAGCTGCTGCAGGTGGCCTCCGTGCACCCCGAGTTCCCGATCATGCTCGAGGCCGCCCGGGAGTGCCTCCAGGACGACTTCGACGTCGCGGCCCTGCGCACCCTCATGGCGGACCTGGCCGCCGGCCGCGTCCGGCTGGTCGAGGTGACCACGCCGGAACCGTCGCCGTTCGCACGCTCCCTGCTGTTCGGCTACACCGCGCAGTTCCTGTACGACGGCGACGCCCCGCTCGCCGAACGGCGCGCGGCGGCGCTGTCCCTCGACCCCGCGCTGCTGGCCGAGCTCCTCGGTGAGCAGGGGGCGACCGACCTCGCCGACCTCCTCGACCCCGCCGCGGTCGAGCGCACCGAGGCAGAGCTGCAGGGACTCGACCCGGCACGCCAGGTCAAGGACGCCGAGGGCCTGTGGGACCTGCTGCGCAGGACGGGCCCGCACCCGCTCGCCGCGCTGCGCGACCGGACCCGCGACGACGCCCGCGACGACGTGGACGCGTGGCTCGACGACCTCGCGCGGGCCCGCCGGGTCTTCCCGGTCCGGGTCGCCGGGGGCGAGCAGTGGGCGGTCGTCGAGGACGCCGCGCGCTTGCGCGACGCCCTCGGCGCCGCCCTGCCCACCGGCCTGGCCGACGCGCACACGGCTCCCGTGCCCGACCCCCTGGGTGACCTGGTGCGCCGGCACGCCAGGACCCACGGGCCCTTCACGACCGGTGACGTCGCGCGCCGGTTCGGGCTGGGTGTGGCGGTCGTGGCCGCGGTGGTCGCGCGCCTCGAGCCCGACGGGATCCTCGTCCGGGGCGCTCTGCGCCCCGAGGTGCTGGGCGGCACGGGCGACGACCTGTGCGACCCGCGCGTCCTCCGGACCCTGCGACGGCGTTCGCTGGCCGCCCTGCGGGCCGAGGTGGAACCCGTCGAGCCGGAGGCGCTCGGCGTGTTCCTGCCCCGCTGGCAGGGAGTCACGTCGACACCGCTGCGAGGCACCGACGGCGTCCTGCGCGTCGTGGAGCAGCTCGCCGGGTCCGCCGTCCCGGCGTCCGCCCTGGAGACCCTCGTGCTGCCCGCCCGCGTGGCCGGCTACTCCCCCGCGCTGCTCGACGAGCTGACGACCACCGGAGAGGTCCTGTGGGCCGGCCACGGCTCGCTCGCCGGTGGCGGCGGCGGGGACGGGATGGTCAGCCTGCACCTGAGCGACGACGCACCCCTGACGCTCGCCGCGCCGTCGGACCTGGCACCGGACGGCCCGCTGGACTCCGACCTCCACCGGGTGGTGCTCGACCTGCTCTCAGGCTCCGGCGGGCACTTCCTGCCACGCCTGGCCGAGCTCGCCGACGCCTCGCCCCACGACACCCTCGAGGTCCTCTGGGACCTGGTGTGGGCCGGCCACGTCACGAACGACGGTCTCGCGGTGCTGCGCGAACGGGTCGGCGCCGGCGGCGGGGCGCACCGGGCGCCGCGGACCCCGGCCCGCGCCCGTCCCGTGCGCCGTTCCCGGTTCGCCCTCGCCCGGCCGGTGGCGCCTCGCGGGGGCGGCGGCCGTTGGTCGGCGCTGCCGGTGCGCGAGACCGACCCGACGCTGCGCACGCACGCGCTGACGCAGGTGCTGCTGGACCGGCACGGCGTGCTCACCCGGGCCGTGGCGCCCTCCGAGGGCGTGACCGGGCAGTTCCGGGACGTCTACCGCGTGCTGTCCGGCCTCGAGGAACGCGGGGCGGTGCGGCGCGGCTACTTCGTCGAACGGCTCGGCGGGTCCCAGTTCGCGCTCCCCGGGGCCGTCGACCAGCTCCGGGTCGACGCCGCGGAGCGCGACCGCCTGCGCGCCGACCCGGACGCGGTACGTCGTGCCGTCGTGCTCGCGGCCACCGACCCGGCCAACCCCTACGGGGCCGCCCTGGCCTGGCCGCACCCACCGGCCGCAGCGGGCGACCCGCCGGCGCACCGTCCCGGTCGCAAGGCCGGAGCCGTCGTCGTGCTGACCGCCGGGTCGCTCACGCTCTACGTGGAACGCGGCGGCCGCACGCTGCTGTCCTTCACCGACGACCCGGCCGAGCTCGGGCCTGCCGCCACCCGCCTCGCCGAGGCCGCCGGCGACGGGCGGCTGGGCAGGCTGCTGGTGCAGCGCATCGACGGGGAACCGGCCCTGACCGCTGCGCGGGACCGTGGGCCCGCCGCCGCGGCGCTGCTCGACCACGGCTTCGGGATCACGCCGCAAGGTCTACGGGTCGTGCCTCGCTGACCGCCGTGGTGGCGGGTACGGGCGACGGGTCGCGGGCGGGTCCCGGCGACTCACGGTCGACGATGTCGGCGAGGAGGAACAGGTAGCCGATCATGAGGACGAAGCCGACGCGCTCCAGCAGCCCGAAGGCGACGATGCCCGAGCCCACCGCCGCGAGCGGCAGGTGGACGGCCAGGAAGGCCGCGACCAGCACCGCCAGCGCCACCGTCGCCCGCCGCAGACGCCGGGGCGCCGCGGAACGGGGCGCGCCGACCTGCCGTGCCACGCAGTGGCCCACGACCGGGAGCACCACGAACGCGGCAGCAGCGCTGGTCCGGTGCACCACGGCCGAGAGGGTGGTCGCCACCCCGGGCGGATCCGTCGGGAAGACGCCGACCAGCACCATCGCGACGGCAAAGACCATCATCGCGGCACCAGGCAGAGGGCCGGTCGCCAGTCCCGTCCGGTACGCCCGTCCCACCACGACGAGCCCGACGAGCGCGAGGACCGTCCCGCCGAGCAGGATCGCCTCGCCACCGCCGGGGACGAAGGCGTAGAAGCTGACAGGGTCGATCACCGGGTCCACGATGCCGGCTCCGAGGACGTGGGCGACGACCATCGCGCCGAGGGCCACCGCGCCCCACCGACCGACCGTGCGCACGCTGCCACGAACTGCCTGGTCGTGGCGGGGTTCTGGGGCAAGGGGAGACATGGCCCCAAGGATGTCCGAAAAGTCCGCGTCGATCCATCGGGTACTTCCCTGGTGCGTCCCTGATCCGTGCCCGTGGCACCCTGAAGCCACCATCGAGAGGAGCGGAGGGACAGATGCCCGAGGGAGACGTGCTGCGGCTCACGGCCGAGCGTCTCGAGCAGGCGCTCCGCGGCTCGCCGCTCGTGCGGGCGGAGCTGCGCTGGCCGAGCGCCGCCGGCGCCGACCTCGTCGGCCGCACCGTGACGTCGTGCACCGCGTACGGCAAGCATCTGCTGACCCGGTTCGACGACGGCCGCACGCTGCACACGCACCTGCGGATGGACGGGTCGTGGCGGGTCGAGGCCACCGGCGGGCGCGCCGCGGCCGCGCGCCGGCCGGAGGTCCGGGCCGTCCTGGCCACGTCCCGCTGGACGTGCGTGGGATGGCGTCTCGGCATGCTGGACCTGCTGCGCACCCACGACGAGCCGCACCTGCTCGCTCATCTGGGGCCCGACGTCCTCGGAGCAGAGTTCCCGGGTGCCGGCATCACCGAGGGCATCCGCCGGATGCAGGACCAGGGTTCCCGTCCGCTGTGCGACGTGCTGCTCGACCAGGGGGTCGTCGCCGGCCTCGGGACGATCTGGATGGCCGAGACGCTGCATGCCCTGTCGCTGTGGCCCTGGACCCCGGCGGACGCGCTGGACGACCCCGCCCGACGTCGGCTGCTGACCACGGCCCGACGGCTCATGGGCCGCAGCGTCGATGTCGGCCGCTCCCGCGGGCTGCAGGCGGTGCCGCGCGCCGTGCACGGACGGCTCGGCAGACCGTGCCACCGGTGCCGCACACCCGTCGCCGTCGGGCAGGCGAACGAACCGCCGTACGAACGCCCGGTCTTCTGGTGTCCGACCTGCCAACCGCGCGGTGCGACCGACCCGGACCGCTGAGCGGGCCGAGCGGGCGTGCCTCAGCCGACCGGCGTCAGGTCCTCGCGCGTAGAGGTGCCGCGGGAATACATCCCGGCGAGCACGTCGGCCGGGATCGTGTCCGGCACGTGCAGGCCCTCGGCGACGGCGATCTTGTCGCTGACCTCACGGAGCACGAGCGACAGCGGCACGTCGAGGGCCTCGCAGATCGAGGCGAGCAGCTCCGAGGAGGCTTCCTTCTGGCCGCGCTCGACCTCGCTGAGATAACCCAGCGAGACCCGTGCGGCCGAGGACACCTCACGCAGGGTGCGCCCCTGACGCTGCCGCGCGTCGCGCAGCACGTCACCAATCTCTCGTCGAAGGACGATCATGTCGCGCCCCCTTCCTTCCTCCACCACCCCGTGTCGAGGGGTGGCACTACCGTACCCCGAGCTGTGGGGGACACGCCGACCGGGTCGGGCATCGATACGGGTTCGTGGCCTGTCTGCGATCACACCTGCCCAACGCCCGCCGCCCCACCGGTGTTCCCGGCACCCGAGCGCATGCCGGATCACCGCCCGGCGGACACACTTCCTTCACCCCCGAGCAGATCCTCCGCGAGCCCGAGGACCGCACCGACCGCACCCTGGCGCACCGCCGCGCGGCCGCCGTCGAGCTCGAGCCTGCGCACGGCCGACCTCGCCGGGGTCACCACGGCCACGAACACCAGTCCGGGCGGCTTGCCGTCCTGTGCATCGGGACCCGCCACGCCCGTCGTGGCCAGCCCGACGTCCGCACCCGTCGCACGACGGACCCCACGCGCCATCGCCTCCGCCACGTCCGCGTCGACGGCACCGCGCTCCGCCAGCAGCCCGGGCTCCACTCCCAGCAACGTCCGCTTGAGCTCGGTCGCGTAGGCGACCACCCCGCCTCGGACCACCGACGACGCACCCGGCACCTCGACCATCGCGGCCGTCACGAGACCACCGGTCAACGACTCCGCGACACCGATCGTCCAGTGCCGGGCAGCAGCGTGCTCCAGCAACGTCCGAGCACTCATCCGGCGCGCTCCGGGCGTCGGGCGTCGCGGCGGATGCGCCATCCCTGGACGACGTAGTCGACGCCGGTGACGACCGTGACCGCGATGGCGGCGCCCATGACCACCCACGCGAGGACCAGGACCGACGAGTGGAGGTGGTCCAGAGGCAGCAGGAAGAGCAGGATCGCCGCGATCTGCAGCACCGTCTTGATCTTGCCGCCGCGCGAGGCGGGCATCACCGCGTACCGCAGCATCCCCATCCGCATCGCCGTGATACCCAGCTCACGGACCAGGATGACGGCGGGCACCCACCAGGGCAGCTCGCCCAACGGCCACCAGAGCAGCACGAGCGCCGCGCCCACGAGCGCCTTGTCGGCGATCGGGTCCAGGATCTTGCCCAGATCGGTCACCAGGCCTCGCGAGCGGGCGAGGTGGCCGTCGACCTTGTCGCTCACGGCGGCCACGGCGAAGATGCCGGTCGCCACCAGTCGCCACGTCACGGACTGTCCGTCGTCCACGAGCAGCGCCCACGCGAAGACCGGGACGAGGGCGATGCGCACCATGGTCACGAGGTTCGCGATGTTCCACGGCGAGGGTGTGGCGTCCATCCGTCCAGCCTACTGGGGTGGTCGCCGACCCCGTCCCGCCGGCCACTTCACCCACGGCTCCAGGACCGCCGCGCCCCACTGCGGCCCGCACCCCGGTAGTGTCGCGGCGTGCAGCACTCGCGGCCACACGGACCGGCGCACGCGCGCGACCGGGGCGCGCCCGCCGCGACACCGGTCCGTCTGCTGGTGGTCGCGGCGGCCGCCCTGGCGATCGTCACCGCCTGCGAGGTGGTCACCGATCCGGCCCTCCCGGCGGCGACCGTCACGGCGTCGCCGGACCTGACCGTCGCCAAGGATGCCCCGCCGGAACCGGTGCCTCCGGCGACGTTCACGGTCCTGGCGGCAGGGGACCTGCTCCCCCACGGCCCCGTGGTGCGGTCCGCCGACGGTGGCAGCGACTTCGCCGCGCTGCTGTCCGGCCTCGACCCGTGGGTCGCCGGTGCGGACCTGGCGCTGTGCCACATGGAGGTCCCGGTGGCCCCACCCGGCACGGCGCCCAGCGGGTACCCGTCGTTCGGTGCGCCCGCCGGCCTGGTGGACGCCGTCGCCGCCCAGGGCTGGGACGGCTGCTCGACCGCCTCCAACCACTCGGTCGACCGGGCCTATGCCGGTGTGGTGGCCACGCTCGACGCCTTCGACAGCGCCGGCCTCGGGCACGTCGGCACGGCCCGCTCGACGGCCGAGCAGTCCGCTCCGCAGCGGTACGAGCTCGAGCGAGCAGGCCGGACCCTGACGGTGGCGCACCTCTCGGCGACCTACGGGCTCAACGGTCTGCCGATGCCGCCGGAGGCCCCGTGGGCCGTGGACCTCATCGACGCCGACCGGCTGGTCGACGCCGCCGGCCGCGCGCGCGAGGAGGGCGCCGACGTCGTGCTGGTCAGCCTGCACGCCGGTGTCGAGTACACCGAGGAGCTCACCGACGAGCAGGTGGGCGTCGTCGCCGCGCTGGGGGCCTCCGGTGTCGTCGACCTGGTGATCGGGCACCACGCCCACGTACCGCAGCGTGTCGCCCGGGTCGACGGCGGCCCGGGCGGCGACGGGATGTGGGTGGCCTACGGGCTCGGCAACCTGCTGTCGAACCAGAGCGCGGCGTGCTGCGACGCCCGCACGAGCAACGGCGTGCTGCTCTCCGCGACCTTCTCCCAGGACCGGCCGTCCGGTCCCACCCTGATCGACGAGGTCCGCTGGACCGGGACCACCGTCGACCTCGCCGCCGGGCACCGGGTGCACGCGCTGCCGGACGCCCTCCGCGACCCGGGGAGCACCACCCTGACGGAGGCCGAGCTGTCAGCCCGCCAGGAGCGCGTCCGGGACGCCGTCCGGGACGCCGCCGCCGAACGCAGGCGCCCGCCCACGCCCACGGGAGACGAGCCCGTGGTGCTCCCCCGTGACGCCGGCGACGGCGCAGCCCGCGACTGACCTCGCCCGGGCGACGCCGGCGCACCGTCAGCGCACCGGGTCCTCCGCGTCGGTGTCCGCGCCGTCGTGGTACTCGGTGGCGACCGGCGGCCGGTGCGAGTCGGTGCCGTCGGCGTACGGGTCCGTCGTGCCGTCGTCGGACTCCTGGTCGTAGGCCGGTGCCGGTGCCGTCTCCCCGCGGATCAGGGCGAGCGCGGCGGGCAGGTCGTCCGGCTGCACCAGGACGTCGCGAGCCTTCGAGCCCTCCGACGGTCCGACGATCTCCCGGGACTCCAGGAGATCCATGAGACGTCCGGCCTTGGCGAAGCCGACGCGGAGCTTGCGCTGCAGCATCGAGGTGGAGCCGAACTGGGTGGAGACCACCAGCTCGGCCGCCTGGAGCAGCAGGTCGAGGTCGTCGCCGATGTCCTCGTCGATCTGCTTCTTCACGGCCGCCGGGGCCGTGACGTCCTGGCGGTAGACCGGCTTGAGCTGCGACTTCACGTGCTCGACCACGGCGTGCACCTCGGACTCGGTCACCCAGGCGCCCTGCACGCGCATCGGCTTGGCCGCGCCCATCGGGAGGAACAGGGCGTCGCCCTGGCCGATGAGCTTCTCGGCGCCCGGCTGGTCGAGGACCACGCGCGAGTCCGTGACCGACGACGTCGCGAAGGCGAGACGTGACGGCACGTTGGCCTTGATCAGTCCCGTGACGACGTCGACGGAGGGACGCTGCGTCGCGAGCACGAGGTGGATGCCCGCCGCGCGCGCCAGCTGCGTGATGCGCTGGATCGAGGCCTCGACGTCCCGCGGGGCGACCATCATGAGGTCCGCGAGCTCGTCGACGACGACCAGCAGGTACGGGTACGGCGCGATCTTCCGCTCGGAGCCCGGCAACGGCTTGACCTTGCCGGAGCGGACCCCGGCGTTGAAGTCGTCGATGTGCTTGAAGCCGAAGGTCGCGAGGTCGTCGTACCGGGCGTCCATCTCGCGCACGACCCACTCGAGCGCCTCGGCCGCCTTCTTGGGGCTGGTGATGATGGGCGTGATGAGGTGCGGGATGCCCTCGTAGATCGTGAGCTCGACGCGCTTGGGGTCCACCAGGACCAGGCGCACCTGCTCCGGCGTCGCGCGCATGAGGATCGAGGTGATCATCGAGTTGATGAAGCTCGACTTGCCCGCGCCCGTCGCGCCCGCGACGAGGATGTGCGGCATCTTCGCCAGGTTGGCGACGACGAAACCGCCCTCGACGTCCTTGCCCACGCCCATGACCATCGGGTGCTCCGTGCGGCGCGCCGCCGAGGATCGCAGCACGTCACCGAGCACGACCGTCTCGCGGTCGGAGTTGGGGATCTCGATACCGATCGCCGACTTGCCGGGGATGGGCGACAGGATGCGTACGTCCGCACTGGCCACCGCGTAGGCGATGTTGTTGGACAACGACGTGATCCGCTCGACCTTGGTCTTCGCGCCGACCTCGACCTCGTAGCGTGTGACCGTGGGCCCACGGGTGAAGTTCGTGACCTCCGCGTCCACCCCGAAGTCCGCGAACACCTTGGTCAGCGACTCGACGACACGGTCGTTCACCGCGGAACGCGTCTTGTGGGGGGCACCCTCGACGAGGGCCTCCTCGCTCGGGAGCAGGTACACCGTGTCGCCCGAGAGCATCGGCTGCTCCGCGCGCCCGGCCGGGGCGGGCGACGGCTCGGGCGCGGTGCGCGGGGCCGCCGCCGCTGCGGCGGGCACGATGGTGCCGGTGGCCGCGGGCTGCGTGCCCGCGGGGACCCGCTGGGTGCCGCCGGAGCGCTCGCTCTTGCGCCGCCCACCCTGCGCGGCGTCCCCGGCCGGGTCGAGGGTGGCTGCCTTCTCGAAGGCCTCGTCCCCGGCGTACTGGTCCAGCTCCGCCGCGGCCGCGTCCGCGGCCCGCTCCGCCTTGGTGCGACGTTTGCGCCGCTTGCGCGGCTTGGCCGTCTCGTCGGAGCCGTCGTGGGCCGAAACCCCGTCCGCGAGCCGCAGACCGTCGTCGGCGACGTCACCCTCGTGGTGGTTTCCCGTCAACCGGTCGTACAGGCCGCGCACCCGCTCGGGGATGCGATGGACCGGCGTCGCGGTGACCACGAGCAGCCCGAAGAACCCGAGCAGGAGGAAGAGCGGGACCGCCACCCAGGGAGTGACGCCGATGACGACCGGCGTCGCGGCGAGGTAGCCGATGATGCCGCCGGCCTCCTGGACCTGATCGAACCCGTCGCGCGGCGAGGGCGTGCCCTCGGCGATCGCCACGAGCGAGCAGACCGAGACGACCAGGAGGCTCAGCCCGATGGCGACGCGCGAGTTGGCCTGACCGCGCTCGGGGTGGCGCATCACGCGCACACCCAGCCACAGCAGCAGCACGGGGACGGCCACGCCCGCCAGCCCGACGGTGCCCGCCACGACGGCGTGGACGACCAGGCCGAACGTGCCGGGGATCCCCCACCACTCCCGCGCGGCCACGACGAGCGCGACAGCGATGAGGAAGAAGGCCACGCCGTCCCGACGGTGCTCCGGTTCCAGGTCTCTCGCTCCCTTGGTGATCGTGCGTGTCACGGTGCCCAGGCCGTGCGCGACGCCCAGGTAGGCGCCACGCACCATCCGGACGGGCCACGGTGGGCCGCTACGCGCCGGCCGACGACCGGACGTCCGCGCCCCCCGCGAGGCTCCGGAGCGGGCCGACGACGATCGTGCGGACGCGCCACGTCCCGAGGCGGACGACGAGGCGCGCCGCCCCGTCCGTGCCCCGCCCCGTGCAGCCCCGGGATTCTTCCGGGCGGTCGTCCGGGTCGCCATGATGCCCTCACCGTACCCGGGCGGCGAGGTCCGACGTCGCAGGCCGCGGGCGCGTGTCACACCCGGCTGGCGTGAGCAGGGTCACCGCGCTCGCGAGCTCGCTCCGCCTCAGGCCTCGACGACGACGGGGACGATCATGGGCCGACGGCGCAGCCGTCGGTTGACCCACTGACCGATCACGCGCCGCATCACCTGCTGCAGCTGATGAGTGTCCGTCGCACCGCCGGCGATCGCGTCCTCGAGCGCCTTGACCACGTCCGGCTGGATCTCGTCGAACACCGCCGCGCCCTCGGCCATGCCGCGCGCGAGGATCTGCGGACCCGCGAGCACCTTGCCGGTGGCGGAGTCCACGACGGCGAAGACGGACACGAAGCCTTCCTCGCTCAGCACCCGGCGGTCCTTGAGCTCGTTCTCGGTGACCTCGCCGACCGACGAGCCGTCCACGAACACGTAGCCGCACGGCACGGCGCCCACCACGGAGGCGCGCCCGTCCACGAGGTCCACGACGACCCCGTCCTCCGCGAGGACGACGCGGTCGGCAGGGATGCCCGTCTTCACCGCGAGCGCCGCGTTGGCCACGAGGTGGCGCACCTCGCCGTGCACGGGCATGACGTTCTTGGGCCGGATGATGTTGTAGCAGTACAGCAGCTCGCCGGCGCTGGCGTGCCCCGAGACGTGGACCTTCGCGTTGCCCGAGTGCACGACGCGCGCGCCGAGCCGCGTCAGTCCGTTGATGACCCGGAACACGGAGTTCTCGTTGCCCGGGATGAGCGAGCTCGCGAGGATCACCGTGTCGCCGTGGCCGATCTTGACGCGGTGGTCACCGTTCGCCATGCGGCTCAACGCGGCCATCGGCTCACCCTGCGAGCCGGTGCACATGTACACGAGCTCGTCGTCGGGGATGTCGCCGGTCCGCTTGAGGTCGACCAGCACGCCGGGCGGCACGTCCAGGTAGCCGAGCTCCGCTGCGATGCCCATGTTGCGGATCATCGAGCGCCCGGCGAGCGCCACCTTGCGGCCGTGCGCGTGGGCGGCGTTGAGGACCTGCTGCACCCGGTGCACGTGCGAGGAGAACGACGCGACGACGATGCGCTTCTCCGCCTGGGCGAACACGCTGTCCAGGACGGGCCCGATCTCGACCTCGTTGGTGACGAACCCCGGCACCTCCGCGTTGGTCGAGTCCACCATGAACAGGTCGACGCCCTGCTCGCCGAGACGCGCGAAGGCCCGCAGATCGGTGACCCGGCCGTCGAGCGGGAGCTGGTCCATCTTGAAGTCGCCGGTGTGCAGCACCGTGCCCGCACCGGTCGTGACGGCCACGGCCAGGGCGTCGGGGATGGAGTGGTTGACCGCGACGAACTCGAGACCGAAGACCCCGAGCCGGACCGTGTCGTTCTCCGCGACGACCCGCGTCACCGGCTTGATGCGGTGCTCCTTCAGCTTCGCCTCGAGGAAGGCGAGCGTGAGCTGGGAGCCGTAGATCGGGATGTCGCGGCGACGGCGCAGCAGGTACGGCACCGCGCCGATGTGGTCCTCGTGCCCGTGCGTGAGGACGATCGCCTCGATGTCGTCGAGACGGCCGGCCAGGTACTCGAAGTCCGGCAGGATCAGGTCGACGCCGGGCTGGTGGTCCTCGGGGAAGAGGACCCCGCAGTCGATGACGAGCAGCCGGCCGTCGTACTCGAGGACGGCCATGTTCCGTCCGACCTCGCCGAGCCCCCCGAGCGCCACGATGCGCAGTCCGCCCGCAGGCAGTTCGGGAGGAAGGGGAAGTTCGGGGTGCGGGTGGCTCACGTGGCCTCCTGGCCTGTGTGGGTTACGGGAGGGTGGAGACGGTGTCCAGGACACCGCCGGCGGCGAGGGCGGCGCGCATCACGGCGACGTCGGCGTCGGTGGCGGCGACGTTCGGGAGGCGCAGCTCGCGGTTCGTGTGGGCGCCCAGGATCTCCAGGGCCGCCTTGGCCATCACGGCCTGGGCCCCGGCGCCGTTGATGGCGGCGATCACCGGCAGCGTCGTCACGAAGGTCTCGAGGGCGCCGGTGTGGTCGCCCGCGTCGAAGCGCCGCACGACCTCCGCGAAGGCTCCGGCCACGACGTGGGCGGAGACGGAGACGATCCCGGCGCCACCGTGGGAGAGGAACGGCAGCAGCAGGGTGTCGTCGCCCGAGTACCAGGCGAGCCCCGTGGCGGCGCGCAGGGCGGGGACGCCGGTCAGGTCGCCGGTGGCGTCCTTGGTCGCGACGACGCGGGGGTGGGCGGCGATGCGCTCGTACGTCGCCGGCGCGATGCGCACGCCCGCGCGGCCGGGGATGTCGTACAGCATGACGGGCAGCTCGGTCGCGTCCGCGACCGCGGCGAAGTGACGGTAGAGCCCCTCCTGCGTCGGGCGCGAGTAGTACGGCGAGACGACGAGCAAGCCGTCGGCACCGGCTTCCGCAGCCTGCTCGGCCATGCGCACGGCATGGGCGGTGTCGTTGGACCCGGCCCCGGAGAGCACGGCGGCACGGTCGCCGACGGCGTCGACCACCGCACGCACGAGCGCCGCCTTCTCGGGGGCGTGGGTCGCCGGAGCCTCGCCCGTCGTCCCCGACAGCACGAGGCCGTCGTTCCCCTCGTCGACGAGGCGCCGCGCGAGTGCCGCAGCGGCCTCCAGATCGATCTCCCCGGTGGCCGTCATGGGAGTGACCATCGCGGTGAGAACGGCGCCGAACGGGCGCGCAGGGGTACCGGGCAGCGTCATGGGGACACCGTACCGTTTGCCGCCCCTTCCTCGTGCTGCTGTCCACGTGCTCGGGGCCGCCGCGTGAGACGCCGTGCCAGGGTGCTTCCCGGAGCGCACCCGGGCTGTTGCGGCGGCCCGGCGCCGCCACATACTGGATGGTATGACTGCGACGACGGCACCTTCTTCCGTGCGTGACACCCCCACCCAGGTCCTCGTCGGTGGCGAGTGGCGCCCGGCCTCAGGCGGCTCGACCTTCGACGTCGTCGACCCGGCCACCGAGGAGGTGCTGACGAGCGTCGCGGACGGGTCCGGCGACGACGGACTGGCCGCGCTGGCCGCCGCGCACGAGGCGGCACCGGCGTGGGCCGCCGTCCCGCCGCGGGACCGCTCGGAGCTGCTGCGGGCGTGCTTCGAGACGATCGTCGACCGCACGGACGAGCTCGCGGCCCTCATCACGGCCGAGGGCGGCAAGCCGCTCGCCGAGTCGCGTGCCGAGGTCGCGTACGGCGCGGAGTTCTTCCGCTGGTTCGCCGAGGAGGCCGTCCGGGCGCCCGGCCTGATGCGCACGGCACCGGCCGGTGCCAACCGCCAGCTCGTGCATCGCAGGCCCGTCGGCCCGGCGCTGCTGATCACGCCGTGGAACTTCCCGATCGCGATGGCGACGCGCAAGATCGGGCCGGCTCTCGCCGCGGGCTGCCCGGTGGTGATCAAGCCGGCGCAGCTCACTCCGCTCACCACCATGGCCGTCGCCGAGATCCTGCGCGCGGAGCTCGCCGCGCGCGACCTGCCGAGCGGAGTCGTCAACGTGGTGCCGACGTCGTCGGCGAGGTCGGTGACCGAGCCCGTGATCGCCGACGGCCGGTTGCGCAAGCTCTCCTTCACCGGGTCCACGGGCGTCGGCCGGGTCCTGCTCGGGCAGGCGGCGGAGCAGGTGCTCAACTGCTCGATGGAGCTGGGCGGCAACGCGCCGTTCGTCGTCTTCGCGGACGCCGATCTCGACGCCGCCGTCGAGGGCGCGATGGTCGCGAAGCTGCGCAACGGCGGGCAGTCCTGCGTCGCCGCCAACCGCTTCCTGGTGGACGGCAGCGTCGCGCACGAGTTCGCCGAGCGGCTCGCCGCCCGGTTCTCCCGGCTCTCCGTGGGACCGGGCGCCGAGGGGCACGACGTCGGACCGCTGATCGGTGCGAGCGCCGTCGACAAGGTCGACGAGCTCGTCAGCGACGCCACGGACCGCGGCGCGCACGTGCTCGTCGGCGGCGCGCGGCCGGACGGGAGGGGCTACTTCTACTCCCCCACCGTGCTCGCCGGTGTCCCCGCCGACGCCCGCTGCGTCACCGAGGAGATCTTCGGCCCCGTGGCACCCGTCGTCGCCTTCGACGGCGCCGACGAGGCGATCGCCCTGGCCAACGGTACGGAGTACGGCCTGGCGGCCTACGCCTACACCCGGGACGTGGACCTGGCGATGCGGGCCGCCCACGAGATCGAGGCCGGCATGATCGGCATCAACCGCGGCATGGTGTCGGACGCGAGCGCGCCGTTCGGGGGCGTCAAGCAGTCCGGGCTGGGGCGCGAGGGCGGGGCGGCCGGCCTGGAGGAGTACCTGGAGACGGTGTACGTCGCGTTGTGACCCACCCCGCGACGCATGGTTTCCTGTGCCCGTGAGTCGACCCCTGGCTCCCGAGGTCTCCGCTGCCGTCCGGCAGGGCGCCGGCGTCGCCGTCGCCACCGGGCTGTACGGGATCTCCTTCGGCGCGCTGGCCGTGGTCGCGGGTCTGTCCGTGGCACAGACCGCCGCGCTCAGCCTGCTGCTGTTCTCCGGCGGGTCGCAGTTCGCCCTCATCGGCGTCGTGGCCGCGGGTGGTTCACCCCTCGCCGCGGTCGCCACCTCCACCCTGCTCGGAGCGCGCAACATGCTCTACGGCGCGGTCGTCTCCCCCCTGCTGTCCCTGCACGGCTGGCGTCGGGCGGTGGCCGCCCAGGTGACGATCGACGAGTCCACGGCGGTCGCGGTGGGGCAGCGCACCCCCGCGGCCGTCCGCGCCGGGTTCTGGACGGCCGGCGTCGGCGTGTTCGTGCTGTGGAACGCCTTCACGCTCGTGGGCGCGCTGGCCGGTGACGCGCTCGGGGACCCACGGGCCTGGGGCCTCGACGCGGCGGCGGGAGCGGCGTTCCTCGCGCTCGTGTGGCCACGCCTGGCCGAACGACGGGCGCAGGCCGTGGCCGGGCTGGCGGTGGTGGTGACGCTGGCGCTGGTCCCCGTCGCGCCGGCGGGGATCCCGGTGCTCGCGGCGGCCGGTGTCGCCATCGTGGTCGGCGCCACCGCCCCTGCCGCGCCGCCCCCGGCAACGGGTACGGAGGCCGACCGATGACCACCACCGTGCTGTGGTCGACGGTGCTCCTCGCGTCAGTCGCCAGCTTCGGCCTCAAGCTCGCCGGCCACCTCGTGCCCGAGCACTGGCTGGCCACCGCGCGGGTGCAACGGACCTCCACGCTCGTCACCGTGGCGCTGCTCGTTTCCCTGGTGGTCGTGCAGACGTTCGCCGCCGGCTCGTCGGTCGTCGTCGACGCCCGCGTCCCCGCCCTCGCGGTGGCCGCCGTCGCGCTGGCGCTGCGGGCGCCGTTCATCGTGGTGGTCGTCCTCGCGGCGGCGGCCGCCGCCGGCCTGCGGGCGCTGGGCTGGGGCTGAGTGCGGGGCCTGCCTGCTCCGGCACGCTCTAGGCTGGCCCGATGCCCTCCCCCGGCCGCGCGCCGCGCCCCACCGCTCCGCGCCCCGAGGTCGACCTGGCCCGCTGGTCGCTCATGGCGCAGTTCGCCCTGTTCGGGGTGCTCGGCACCTCCTGGATGAGCCGGCTGCCCTCGATCCGGTCCGAGCTCGGCCTCAGCGCCGGTCAGCTCGGCTCGCTCCTGGTGGTCGGTGGCGCCGGCACGCTGCTCGCGGTGCTCGTCACCGGTGCCGTCGTCGCACGCTTCGGGAGCCGGCGGACGCTCGCCGCCGCCACGGCGGGCAACGTGGCCGGCTTCGGCGTCCTCGCGCTCGCCACGGCCACCGGCAGCATCCCGCTGTTCGCCGTCGGCGCGTGCGTGAACGGGATGTGCGGCGCCCTGACCAACATCCCGATCAACATCAGTGCGGCCGGGGTCGAGCGGGCCGTCGGACGGGCTACCCTTCCCCACTTCCACGCGGCGTTCTCCGTCGGCGCCGCACTCGGCGCCCTGGTGGGTGCCGGCTTCGCCTGGTCGGGAGCGCACGTCGCCGTGCAGCTCGTCGTGGTGACCGCCGCCGTGACCCTCGTGCGGGCCCTGCTCGTCGTGCCGGCGACGATGCTGGCCCCCGCCCACGGGCGGCCCGCCACCCTCGGCGCCGATGCCCGGCGTGGCAGCGGGGCGCGCGCGGCGCTGGCCGCGTGGCGGGAGCCCCGGACGCTGCTGATCGGTCTGGTGCTGCTCGCTGCCTCCCTCTCCGAGGGGTCGGCCGGGACATGGCTGGCGCTCGCCGTCGTCGACGGGTTCGCCGCGCGCGAGGCGGTCGGGGCCGTCGCGTACGGGACCTTCGTCGCGTCGATGACCGTCGTCCGGTTCGCCGGCACCGGGCTGATCGACCGCTACGGGCGGGTCGCCGTCCTGCGCGTCTCGGGGTTGTCCGCCCTGGCAGGGCTGCTCCTGTTCGGGCTCGCGCCCGCCCTCGTCCTGGCGTGGGTCGGCGTGGTGCTGTGGGGCTGCGGAGCCGCGCTGGCGAACCCGATCGCCATCTCGGCGGCGTCCGACGAGCCCCTCCACGCCGCGCCACGCGTGTCCGTCGCGACCTCGTTCTCGACGATGTCGATGCTCGCCGCGCCGCCGCTGCTCGGGCTGCTGGCCGACGAGGTGGGCGTGCGTTCGGCCCTGCTCGTGATCTGCGGTGCGGTCGTCCTCAGCATCGCCGTGGCCGGTCAGGTCCGGCCCCCGCAAGACGCACCCGTGGCGTCCACCGCCCGCTGGTGAGCACCTAGGGTGTGGCCATGGCACTGTTCCGCGAGACCGCCGACGTCTCCGTCCGTCCCGCAGTCCCCGGCGACGAGGAGGCCGTGACGCAGGTCCAGGTCGACGCGTGGCGGACCACCCATGCCGAGACGCTCGGGGGCGCCGTCGACGCCCTCGACGAGCAGACGATGCGGCAGCGATGGACCGAGGCGATCGCGCGACCGCCCGGCCCGGGGTTCGCCGTCCTCGTCGCGCTCGACGGACCGAAGGTCGTCGGCTTCGCCGCCGTCGGACCGGGTCAGGTCATGGCACTGGAAGTGGCTCCCGACCACCGGCTCGCGGGCCACGGATCCCGGCTCCTCGCCGCCGCCGTCGACCGGCTGCGCACCGACGGCTCCGAGGAGGTCGTCACCTGGGTCCTCGACGGCGACGACGGCCGCGAGCGGTTCCTCGCCTCCTCGGGCCTCCGGCCCGACGGGGTCGAGCGGGCTCTCGCCGCGGGCGTGCGCGACGTCGTCGAGCGCCGCTGGTCGGCCGTCATCTGACCTCGCGGGGCGTGTCGCGCCCCTCCGGCGGCTCGTCGCCGCCGGCCGCGCCGTCGCCGGCCGCGCCGTCGGCGGCCGTGTCGTCGGTGGCCGTGTCGTCCACCGGGGTGGAGACCGACCTGGGCCCCGCCGCCGCGGCGGGAGCGAACTGCGGGTTCGCGGACCCGAGCACCGAACCGCCCGTCACCACGACGCCGACCTTCTCCGCCTGCTCGCGCAGCCCCCACAGCTCGCGGGAGACGGACCGCACCGCGAATCCGGACACGAGGTGGATCGAGCCCGCGACGAAGGCGAACAGCGCGAAGACGATCGTCACCAGCCGGAGCACGTCGAAGGAGTCGAGCGGACGCGTGACGAGCAGCAGACCGAACAACCCCGCCGTGATGCCGAAGGTGATCATCCACGGCCAGCCGAGGTCGCGGTTGCGCGCCAGGGCGGCGCCACCGACGACGGCGACGATCCCGAGCACGATCGCCCAGCTCGCCAGGACGTAGTAGAGCGGCGTCGGGTCCAGCTCCGGCCAGAACGCCACGGCCACGCCGAAGAGCACGTTGACGCCTGCCTGCGCGAGCCACCACGCCGAGCCCACCTGGTGGCGGTGCACGAACCACTGGACCACGACCAGGACCGCGTCCAGCACGAGGAACGCGCCCACGAGCAGCCGCAGCACCCCCAGCTCGCCGAGGGGCTCGATCATCAGCAGCAGCCCGAGCACCACGAAGGCGATGCCGCGTACGACGGGCAGCCACCAGACCCGCCGGAACGGGTTGCGGAACTCCCCGACGGCTGCGTCCTGCGTCCCCGTGCCCGAGTCCTCGCGTGTCATGCGCAGTCCTCCCGTCGTCCGCTGCTGACCTGCGGTCATGCTACGAGCACGGTCGCCGGGCCGCACGGCAGGACGACGCCGGCGGGCGCGACGGGCGCAGGGTGACAGGATGAGCCGGTGCCACCGTCAGCCTCCACCACCCGCACCGTCCGTGACGCCGCCGGCGGGATCGCGGTCCTCGCGGTCGCGAACTTCGTCGCCATCACCACCGAGGTGCTGCCCGTCGGACTGCTGCCGCAGCTCGCGCGCGGCGTCGGCGTGTCGGAGTCGACCGCAGGGCTTCTCGTCACCGTCTACGCCCTGGTCGTCGCGGCCTGCGCCGTCCCGCTGACCCTGGCCACGCAGCGGTTCCCCCGCAAACCGCTGCTCCTCGTGACGCTCGCGACCTACGTGGCCGGCAACCTGCTCGTCGCCGTCGCCCCGTCCTACGCCGTCATGGCGGCTGGACGCACGCTCGGCGGGATCGGCCACGCCGTGTTCTTCTCGGTGTCGATCGCGTACGCCGCCCGACTCGTCGGCCCGCTCTACACCGGCCGGGCCCTGACCCTCGTCACCGCCGGCGGGACGATGGGGTTCGTCCTGGGCGTGCCCCTGTCGACCTCGCTGGGGACCGCCGTCGGCTGGCGCTGGTCGTTCGCGCTGCTCGCGGGCGTCTGTGCCCTGACGGCGCTCCTGGTGGCACGGCTGCTGCCCGCCGTGGCCGTCGCGACACCGCCGGCGCGGGACCGCGCGGTCGCGCGCCGGGGGCGCCGGCGGCTGGGCGTCGTGGTCGGCACCAACACGGTGCTGTTCGGCGGGCACTACGCCGTGTACACCTACATCTCCCTGCTGCTCCTGAGCACGGGGCTGTCCGAGGCGGCCGTCGGCCCGGTGCTCCTCCTCTTCGGAGCCCTGGGACTCGTGGGGCTGTGGGCGGCTGCCCGCTACCTGGACCGCACGCCACGCGCCCTGACCATCACCGCGATGGCCACCATCGTCGGCTCGCTGACCGCCCTCGCGCTCGTGCTCCCCCACGCCGCGGGCGTGCTCGTGGCCGGCGGCGTGTGGCTCGCCGCGTTCGGTGCCATCCCGGCGACGTTCCAGGCGGCGGCCCTGCGCACGCAGGGCGCCACGGCCGACGTCGCCGGGGCGTTCGTCAACGCGACGTCCAACCTCGGCATCGGCCTCGGAGCCGCCCTCGGAGCCGTCGTCGTCGCCGGACCGGGAACCCGCGTCCTGGCGCTGACCGGCGCCGGCGTCGTCGCGCTGGCCTGCCTCGCCGTCGTCGTGGCGCGCGGCGCCTTCCCGCGGGACCCGGCCGCGGCGAGCGCCGACCCCACGCGGTAACCGGCGCGTGACCCCGGCGTAGCACGTGCGTGCCAGCCTGGACCCATGGGTCAGGTGGGCAGGGGCGCCGGGGCGATCGTCACCGACTACTTCGCCGCGCCGACCGACGCGCTGGCGGCGACCGTCGCCCGGCAGCCGGACGGACCGTCCAGCGCGGCGCGCGGCTCCGGCGAGGCCCTGTTCGACACCGTCCGCATGCCGTCGGTGGACCCGTTCGTCATGCTCGGCACCCTGGCCGGGCACCTCTGCCGGCGCCCCTACGGCGAGGTCACCGGGAACCCACGGCACGGCATCGTCCTGACCGGCGGTGCGGAGGGGCCGTGGGTGGCCACCGTCTCGGACGTCGTCGCCGTCGAGCTCGCCGCGGCGTCCCCGGAGCACCTTGCCGACGTCGCGGTCCTCGCGGCTGGGCCGACCGGGCCGGTCGGCGCCGGGGCCGACGATCTGGCCACCGCACTGCGCGAGCTCGGTGAGCTGGCCGCGCGGGCGCTCGCCGTGCGGCACGCGCTCTACTGCTGGACGGTGCTGACGGACGAGGTCAGCCGCGCGGGCTGAAGAGCGACGAGGCCTGACGCAGCGCCGCCCGCGCACGACGGCGGTCCCCCGCGGCGTCGTAGGCGAACGCCAGGCGGTACCAGGCCCGCCAGTCCGTCGGCGCCGCGTCGACCGCGTCCCGGAACTCGCCGAACGCCTCGTCCGCCGCCGCACGGTCGATCCTGCCGCCGGGCGAGCGCGGGAGGTCGTCCACCGGGAGCTGCCCCGCGGCCGCCAGCTCGTCGGCCATGCGCTGCACGCGCGCGGCCAGCCAGAACTCTCGTGCGACGAGCCCGATCACCAGCAGCGGGATGATCAGCACGGCGAGGCCGATGCCGATGAGCAGCGGCTCGCCGCTGCCCACCATGGCCGCGCCACGCTCCACGATCGCCACGACGTACAGCGCGAGGAGCGCGGAGACGGCGAGCGCCCCGACGAGGCCACGGGGCAGCCGCCGCCGGACGCCCTCCGGCGCGCCGTCGTCGGTCACGACAGGTCCAGCACGTTCTCGAGGCCGACCGTCAGGCCCGGTCGTGACCCGACCTCCCGCACGGCGAGCAGGACGCCCGGCATGAAGCTGGCCCGGTCGAACGAGTCCTGGCGGATCGTCAGCTGCTCACCGGCGTTGCCGAAGAGGATCTCCTCGTGCGCCACCAGACCGCGCAGGCGCACGGCGTGCACCCGGACCCCGTCGACGTCCGCGCCCCGGGCCTCCCAGCCGTCCTGGGTCGCGTCGGGCGACGGCCCGAGCCCCGCGTCGGCCCGGGCGGCGGCGATCGCCGCCGCCGTGTGCCGCGCCGTGCCGGAGGGTGCGTCGACCTTGTTCGGGTGGTGCAGCTCGACGACCTCGGCGGACTCGAAGTAGCGCGCCGCCTTGGCGGCGAACGTCATGGCGAGCACGGCGGACAGCCCGAAGTTGGGGGCGATGAGCACGCCGAGGCCCTCGTCGCCGCGCTCGGCGTTGACCCGCTCGAGGTGCTCCACGACCCGGCCCCGGGACCCGTCGTCCCACCCGGTGGTGCCCACCACGGCGTGCGCCCCGGCGTCCAGGACGGCGTGCACGTTGTGCTCCGTCACCGCCGGGACGGTGAAGTCCACGGCGACGTGCGCGCCGGAGTCCCGGACCCCCGCCCCGACGTCGTCCCCCGCGTCCAGCCGGGCGACGAGCTCGAGGTCCTCCGCCTCCTCGACGGCGGCGCACGTCTGGGCCCCCATGCGCCCGGCGGCGCCGATGACGGCCACCCGGACGACGCTGCTGGTGCTCACGATGATCTCCTCATTCTCCGAAGGGGCCGACCCGCACCATCGAGCGCGGACGCGACGCGAGGTCGGCGGCGAGCTCACGGACGTCGGTGGCGGTGACGGCACGAACACGTTCCAACGACTCGTCGACGGTCAGGAGCTCGCCGAGCACGAGCTCCGCGCGGCCCAGCCGGCTCATGCGCGAGCCGGAGTCCTCCAGCCCGAGGACCATGCCGCCCGAGAGCTGACCGACGGAACGCTCCAGCTCGGCGTCCGTGATGCCGTCGGCGGCGATCCGCTCCAGCTCGGCCACCATCAGCGCGGTGACCTGGTCCACCTTGGCCGGGGTGCACCCGGCGTAGAGCCCGAAGAGGCCCAGACCGCCGTGCCCCTGCCCGAAGGAGTACGTGGCGTACGCGAGGCCGCGCTTCTCCCGGATCTCCTGGAACAAGCGGGACGACATGCCGCCGCCGAGGACGGCGTGCAGCACGGTGGAGGCGAACCGCCGGTCGTCGGACGCGCTGAGCCCCGTCCCACCGATGATCACGTTCGCCTGCTCGACCTGCCGGCGGATCGTCAGCTCGACGCCCGCGGTGGGCACGCCGTCGGACTCGGGGGCCCCCGAGCGGCGCGCGCGGGGCAGCCCCGCGGGGTCCAGGTGCCAACCGCCCGCGACGAGCGCGTCGCCGACCTGCTGGACGACGGTGTCGTGGTCCACGCCGCCGGCCGCCGCGATCACGAGGGTCTCCGGGCGGTAGTGCCACCGGTAGTGCTCCAGCACGGCGTCACGAGGAACGGCGCGGATGGAGTCCGGCGTCCCGCCGATGGGACGTCCGAGCGGGTGCGACCCGAGGGCCGCGGCGGCGAACTCCTCGTGGACGACCTCGCCGGGGTCGTCGTCCGTCATCGCGATCTCCTCGAGGATGACGCCGCGCTCGGTCTCGAGCTCGTCGGCGTCCAGACGCGCCGAGGTGACCATGTCGGCGATCACCTCGATCGCCATCGGGACGTCCTCGTCGAGCACCCGCGCGTAGTAGCAGGTGTGCTCCTTGCCGGTGGCGGCGTTCGCCTCGCCGCCGACGGCGTCGAACGCCTCGGCGATGTCGAGCGCGGAGCGGCTGGGAGTCCCCTTGAAGAGCAGGTGCTCCAGGAAGTGCGTGGAGCCGTGGTGGCCGTCGGTCTCGTCCCGGGAGCCGACCCCCACCCAGGCGCCCACGGTGGCCGAGCGGAGACCGGGCATGTGCTCGGTGAGCACACGCACGCCGCCGGGCAGGACGCTGCGACGGATCGTCGCGCCGTCCTGCCCGGCGGTCAGCTCGGCACCCGGCTGGCCCGCTCCGACGAGCGGGAGGTGCTGGCTCATACGGTCGGTCAGGCCTCCGTGGTCTGCTCGGCGGACTCGGAGCCGGCCTCGGCCTTCTCCTCGTCCTCGGTGACCGCGACGAGCGAGAGCTTGCCCCGCGGGTCGATCTCACCGATCTCGACCTGGATCTTCTGGCCGATGGAGAGCACGTCGTCGACGTTCTCGACCCGCTTGCCACCCACGAGCTTGCGGAGCTGGCTGATGTGCAGCAGCCCGTCCTTGCCCGGGGAGAGGGAGATGAACGCGCCGAACGACGTCGTCTTGACGACGGTGCCGACGAAGCGCTCGCCGACCTCGGGCACGTGCGGGTTGGCGATCGCGTTGATCGCCGCCCGCGCGGCCTCGGCGGACGGGCCGTCGGTCGCGCCGATGTAGACCGTGCCGTCGTCCTCGATGGAGATGTCCGCGCCGGTCTCCTCCTGGATCTGGTTGATCATCTTGCCCTTGGGCCCGATGACCTCGCCGATCTTGTCCACGGGGACCTTGACCGCGATGACGCGCGGCGCGTTCGGGGACATCTCGTCGGGCACGTCGATCGCCTCGGCGAGCACGTCCAGGATCGTCAGGCGCGCGTCGCGGGCCTGACCGAGCGCGGCCGTCAGGACCGACGCCGGGATGCCGTCCAGCTTGGTGTCGAGCTGGATCGCCGTGATGAACTCACGGGTACCGGCAACCTTGAAGTCCATGTCGCCGAACGCGTCCTCGGCGCCCAGGATGTCCGTCATCGCGGCGTACCGGGTCTCCTCGTCCACCGTGTCGGACACGAGGCCCATCGCGATGCCCGCGACCGGGGCCTTGAGCGGCACACCGGCGTTGAGCAGCGACAGCGTCGAGGCGCAGACCGAGCCCATGGACGTCGAGCCGTTGGAGCCGAGGGCCTCGGACACCTGGCGGATCGCGTAGGGGAACTCCTCGCGGCTCGGCAGGACCGGCACCAGGGCGCGCTCGGCGAGCGCACCGTGGCCGATCTCGCGGCGCTTCGGGCTGCCGACGCGGCCCGTCTCACCGGTCGAGTACGGCGGGAAGTTGTAGTTGTGCATGTAGCGCTTGCGCGTGACCGGCCCGAGCGAGTCGATCTGCTGCTCCATGCGGAGCATGTTGAGCGTGGTGACACCCAGGATCTGGGTCTCGCCGCGCTCGAACAGCGCCGAGCCGTGCACGCGCGGCAGCACCTCGACCTCGGCCGAGAGGGTGCGGATGTCCGCGAGCCCACGGCCGTCGATGCGCACGCCCTCGGTGAGGACACGCTGGCGCACGAGCTGCTTCTGCAGCGAGCGGTAGGCGCCCGACAGCTCCTTCTCGCGGCCGTCGAAGCCCGCCTGCAGCTCGCCGAGCATCTGCGACTTGATCTCGTCGAGACGGCCCTCGCGCTCCTGCTTGTCGGCGATCGCCAGCGCGTCGCGCAGCGGGCCGGCCACGGCCGACTCGACCGCGGCGTACGCGTCGTCGGCGTAGTCCGGGAACAGCGGGAACTCCTGGACGTCCTTGGCGGCCTGCTGCGCCAGGGAGAGCTGGGCGTCGCAGAGGGCGGCGATGAACGGCTTGGAGGCCTCGATGCCCTCGGCCACCACCTGCTCCGTGGGCGCGGTCGCGCCCTCGGTGCGGATGAGGTTCCAGGCGTCGTCGGTGGCCTCGGCCTCGATCATCGCGATGGCGACGTCCTCGGTACCGTCGGCGGTGGTGACCTTGCGGCCGGCCACGACCATCTCGAAGACGGCGCGCTCCTTGTCGGAGTGCTTCGGGAAGGCGACCCACTGGTCGTCGACGAGCGCGATGCGCACGGCGCCGGCGGGGCCGGAGAACGGCAGGCCGGAGATCTGGGTCGACGCGGACGCGGCGTTCATGGCCAGGACGTCGTAGGCGTCGTCCGGGTGCTGGGCCATGACCGTGATGACGATCTGGACCTCGTTGCGCAGGCCCTTGACGAACAGCGGGCGCAGCGGGCGGTCCGTGAGGCGGCACGTGAGGATCGCCTCGGTGGACGGGCGGCCCTCGCGGCGGAAGAACGAGCCGGGGATGCGTCCGGCGGCGTACATCCGCTCCTCGACGTCCACCGTCAGCGGGAAGAAGTCGAAGTGGTCCTTGGGGTGCTTGCCGACGGCGGTGGTCGACAGCAGCATCGTGTCGCCGTCGAGGTAGGCCGCGACGGAGCCGGCGGCCTGACGGGCCAGTCGGCCCGTCTCGAAACGGATGGTGCGGGTGCCGAAGCGGCCGTTGTCGATGACAGCCTCGGCGGAAGTGATCTCGGGACCCTCCACGGGTGCCCTCCTGATTCTCGAAGGCGCCGCCATCCGAGCGACGGTCTTCGATCGAGGCCCACGGAACCACGCACCGGACGTGCCGGGCGGTTCGGGGGGCCACTACCGAGGACCGGACCTCGGCCCGGCGGCGCGGTGTGGGTGTCTTACCAGGACATCACACCAGACCAGCCCGGCCCCTGCGAGAGGGGCCGGGCCGGCGGGGTGACGTCAGCGGCGCAGGCCGAGGCGCTCGATGAGTGCGCGGTAGCGCACGATGTCGACCTTCTGCAGGTAACCCTGCAGGCGACGGCGCTGGCCGACGAGCAGCAGGAGGCCACGACGCGAGTGGTGGTCGTGCTTGTGCTCCTTGAGGTGCTCGTTCAGGTCGTTGATGCGCTGCGTGAGCAGCGCGATCTGCACCTCGGGCGAGCCGGTGTCGCCCTCGTGAGTCGCGTACTCGGTGATGATGGACTGCTTGGTGGCAGCGTCGAGCGGCATGGCTCTCCCTCTGGTGTCGTTGCGCGGTGCTCCGGGACTTCTTCACCGGGCGCTCTGGATCCGCGGCCGAACTACGGCACAGCCATGGTATCAGCGGTTCATGCGCCTCCGTCGTGACCCGCGGGACGGCCGTCGACCCGGCGGAACGTCCCGTCGGGGAGCGGGTGCACGCCGGCGAACCGGAGCAGGTCCGTCAGCGTGGTGATCATGCGCCCGTCCTCCAGCCGGACGCCGTCGGCGGGCGTCCACGGGTCGGGCGTGCGCAGGAACGACTCGTCGTCCTGTCGCAGCAGGTAGACGAACGTCTCCGCCAGGATCCGGCTGCCCACCTCGCCCAGGAAGTTGCCGTTGCCCTCGACCGCGGCCTCCTGGAGCACGTAGTACCACAGCGGGGTGCGACCGCGCCCGATCGCGTCGAGGGCCGCCCCCACCTCGGGCGCGGTGCCCGCCGTGAGCTGGTCCCGGGTCAGCGGGGCGACACCGAGCTCCGCGGCGACCTCCTCCCCCGTCGGCAGCGCCAGCATGTAGCCGCGCAGCAGGTTGCGCTGCGCGAGCTGCTTCAGCATGGCGCTGACCGCCTGCGTCATCGGCGACCCATCGGCTCCCAGCGGGACCTTCGCCGGGTCGAGGGGCGCGCCGTCGTCGTCGACCTCGCCGAAGCCCTCCTTGAGCATGGTCCGCAGACCGTCGGCCAGGAACGGGTCGATCTTGCGCGCCCGGCGAGCCGGGTCCGGCTCGCCCTTGTCGACGAACCGGGTCCAGTCGATCGGCCAGTTGGACGGCAGCGCGTCGAGCTGCTGCGCCGCGCTGGGCGACAGCCCGCCCCCGCCGGTGAACCGGAAGAGGTTCTCGAGGGAGGCGAACCCGACGGCGCCCCCGGGGCCGAAGTTGACGTTGAAGTCGTAGCCGTTGCGGACCATCGAGTGGCCGAACCGGAACGCGGCGACGGCGAACTCCAGCGGCATGGCGATGGTACGCAGCGGGCGGAAGAGCAGCGTGTGCTCGTGCAGCACCTGGTCGAGGACCCCGGGCCGGGTGAGCGTGCGCAGGTAGTCGTGCAGCACCAGCCACTGGTAGTGGTGGCGCACGAGGGCGCGGGCCTGCTCGAAGGTGGCCCGGTCGTCGGGGGCGAGCCACGGCTGGGTCAGCCGCACCCAGTCGACGACGGCGTTGTGGAACCGGATGAAGGCCACGTGGAGCTGCGCCACCACGAGGTTCTCGTCGTTGCGGCCGTCGGGGATCTTCGTGCTGCGCCGCAGACCGGGGTTACCGGCGTCCTGCGCCTCCTGCTCGGAGAACCGCGGGAGGTCCCGCTGCGGGTCGTCGCCGGGTTCGACGAGCTCGAACCCCGGTACCGCCGTGGTCGAGACGCGGCCGAGCGCCAGCTTCACGGGGTCGGCGGCCGAGTAGGCGACCTCGCTCCGGGTGGGCCCCTCGGCCTCGCCCGGCAGCCGTGGTCCGCTGCCGTACATGCTGTCCAGGTCCAGCCCGGGGTGACGACCGTTGTGCAGGCTGGCCACGACGTCGTCCGGCCGGACGACGGTGAAGGGGTCGTTGACGATGTCGCCGAGCGCGAGGTCGCCGTCCGCGCCAGCGGTGGTGTCCGGGCCGTTGGTGTTCAGCGTGATGTCGTGGTCGATGAACTGGCCCCAGTAGGTGTAGACCGCCGGGACGGTCGAGTCCTGGGCGGGGTCACGGGCGTCCGACTCGATCATGTGCTCGCCCAGCGACTTCAGCGCCGTGACCGTGGCGGCCACCGTCGCCGCGTCCTGCGACGGCAGGTGAGCCGCGGGGAACTCGGTGCGCAGCCGGGCGAACAGGTAGTCGAAGGACGTCGTCGCGTCGAAGCGGCCGTGCCGGTAGTCGAGCAGGACGGCCGCCGCGGTCCTCGGCAGGAACGGCGCGTCCGACGTGCGCGGGTCGGCGGCCTCGCTCGTCCCGGGCGTGTCGGGGACGACCCGGCCGCCGTGCCCGACGTTGCGCACCGTCCGTCCGTGCGGGGTCTGGTTGAGGTCGACGCGCGGGTCCGGCGACGACGGTTCGGTCTGCGGAGCGGTGATCTTCTGGTCGGCGGTCGCGCCGGCCTGCGGAGCCTCCATGGCCCTGCCTCTCGCACGAGGGTTGCGGCGATCGGCCGTGGGCCGTCGCACGGACGCGTGCCCCCTCAGAGGCGAGCACACGGATGCGGGGCCGGTCGCACCTCCGCCCGAGGCGGTGCGGCGTCGCGAGAGGGGCTGGGCGCCCCAGACCAGGATGCCCCCGGTCCTGCCGGGAGGGAAGGCCGCGGACGGCGTTCGTGACACCCCGGCGGTCTTTTCACCCGCTCGGGTCAGCCGAGGATCGCGCGGGCGCGCGCGACGTCGTCGTGCATCTGGCGCACGAGCGGCTCGATCCCGTCGAAGCGCAGGGTCGCACGCAGGTGCTCGACGAGCTCGAGGACGACCTCCTCGTCGTACAGGTCCAGGTCCGTGCGGTCGAGCACGTACGCCTCGACCCGACGTTCGACGCCGTCGAACGTCGGGTTGGTCCCGATCGAGATGGCCGCCGGCAGCCGGACGTCGGGATGCCCGGGATCGCTCTCGGCGAGCGCGGGGCGCCGCAACCATCCCGCGTACACCCCGTCGGCGGGCACCATGCCGGCGATCCCGCCCAGGTTCGCGGTCGGGAAGCCGAGCTCGCGTCCCCGGGCGTCGCCGTGGACGACGGTGCCTCGCACCCGGTGCGCACGGCCGAGCACGTCGGCGGCCTGGGCCACGTCCCCCTCGGCGAGCAGCGCCCGGGCCGCCGAGCTCGACCACCGCTGCCGGGCGCCGGCAGACTCCGCGAGGCACTCCCCCACGTCGTCGATCGCCACGACCTCGAACCCGTGCTCACCGCCGAGCTCGACCATCGTCGCCAGGGTGCCGGAGTTGTCCCGGCCGAACCGGACGTCGTGACCGACCACCACGCTGCGGGCACCGAGCCCTGCGGTGAGGTACCGCGTGACGAACGCCTCGGGGTCCTGCGCGGCGAAGGCGAGCGAGTAGGGGATGACCAGCACGGCGTCGAGCCCCGTGGCCGCCAGGAGGTCCAGCCGGTCGGCGAGCCCCGTGAGGAGCTCCGGAGCGGACTCCGGCCGGTGCACGACGGCGGGGTGCGGGTCGAACGTCACGGCGACGGCCGCGAGGCCGTCGGCCCGCGCGAGGTGCACCAGCCGGCCGAGGACCGCCTGGTGCCCGCGGTGGACACCGTCGAAGTTGCCGATCGTGACGGCGGACGGACCGAAGCCGTCGGGGACCTGGTCCAGGTCCGTGAACACTTGCACGCCGATCGTGCTCCTCGCTCGGGGTCTCGTGGGGCGCCGCCGGTGACACCGACGGACCAGGATAGTCACGTGCCGCGCGGCACGGGACCGGTCAGCCGGCCGGTGCGAGCACCAGGACCGGTCGCGCCAGACGCTCGCCGTGACGCGTGGTGTCCTCGAGCAGCGCCACGAGCCGTCCGTCGGGGCCGATGCCCGCCAGGGTGCCCTCCGCCCCCGACGGGGCGACCCACTGGCCGTAACCCAGTGCCGTCGACTCGTCAGCCGTCAGCTCACGGACCTCGAACGCGGCCCGGGCGGCGTCCGCCGGCGAGAGCGTGGACAGGACGCCGTCGGCGTCCGCCTGCGCCTCCATCTCGTCCAGGGTGCGCGCTCCGGCCAGCCCGTAGCCGCCCACCCGGGTGCGGCGCAGCGCCGTGAGATGACCCATCGTGCCGAGGGCGACGCCCAGGTCCCGCGCCAGCGCACGGACGTAGGTGCCGGAGGAGACCACGACGCTCGCGTCGAGGTCCGTCACCGGCACGCCGTCCGCCGTGCCGGACCGGACCGCGCGGACGTCGAAGGCGCTCACCGTCACCGGCCGGGCCGCCAGCTCGACGTCCTCGCCGGCCCGGACCCTGGCGTAGGCCCGGCGACCGTCGACCTTGATCGCGCTGACCGTGGTGGGCACCTGCTCGATGTCGCCGGTCAGCGACGCGACCGCCCGCTCCAGGACGCCCGGATCGACGCCGTCGGCGACGCCGGGCGTCCCGACGACCTCGCCCTCGGCGTCGTCCGTGGTGGTGCCCACGCCCAGCCGGATCGTGGCCTCGTAGGCCTTGTCCGCACCGACCACGTAGGTCAGGAGGCGGGTGGCGCGGCCGACGCCGACGACGAGCACCCCGGTGGCCATCGGGTCGAGGGTCCCGGCGTGGCCCACCTTGCGCGTGCCCGCCAGCCGACGGCACCGGGCGACGACGTCGTGGCTGGTCAGTCCGGCGGGCTTGTCGACGACGAGGAAGCCGTCCGCCGCCGTGGGACGGCGTGGCGGCCGCTGAGGGCGGTGCTCGGCCACGTCAGTCGTCGTCGGACGTGCGGTAGGGGTCGGCCTCCCCGGCCGGCTCCTTGCCCTCGCGCAGCGCCGCCAGCTCGGCGTCGCGCCGCCGCGCCTCGAGCAGTGCCGCGTCGAGGTGCGCAGCCGTCTCCGGCACGGAGTCCAGGTGGAACTCGATGCTCGGCGTCAGGCGCATCTGCGTCTGCTTGCCCACCTCCGAGCGGATCATGCCCTTGGCGCTCTCGAGCGCTGCCGCGGTGCCGGCCCGCTCCTCGTCGTCGCCGTAGACCGTGTAGAACACCGCGGCCTGCTGCAGGTCACCGGTGACACGGACGTCCGTGACCGTGACGAACCCGAGGCGCGGGTCCTTGATACGGGTGTCGAGCAGCTGCGCGACGATCTCCTTGATGCGGTCCGCCAGCTTGCGGGCCCGTGGGTTCTGGCTCATCCGTACTCCCTCTCGTGACGCCGACGGCGTCCCGCCGCACCGCTGTGACCAGCGGGAGCGGCGGGACGCCGTCGGTGGTGCGGACCTCAGTCGCGCGGGATCTCGCGCATCTCGAAGGTCTCGATGATGTCACCCTCGGTGACGTCGTTGAACGACCCGAGACCGATACCGCACTCGAAGCCCTCACGGACCTCGGTGACGTCATCCTTCTCGCGACGCAGCGACTCCACGTTGAGGTCGTCGCCGACGACCTTCCCGTCGCGCAGGACGCGCGCCTTCGTGTTCCGGCGGATCGTGCCGGAGCGGACGATCGAACCGGCGATGTTGCCGAACTTCGAGGACCGGAACACCTGGCGGATCTCGGCGCTGCCGAGCTTCGCCTCCTCGTACTCCGGCTTGAGCATGCCCTTGAGGGCCGCCTCGATCTCGTCGATCGCCTGGTAGATGACCGAGTAGAACTTGACGTCCACGCCCTCGCGCTCCGCCAGGTCCTCGACACGCTCGCCGTAGCGGACGTTGAAGCCGATGATCACGGCGTTGTCCACCGTGGCCAGGTTCACGTCGTTCTGCGTGATGTCGCCGACGCCGCGGTGGATGACGCGCAGGTCCACCTCGTCGCCCACGTCGATCTTGAGCAGCGCGTCCTCCAGCGCCTCGACGGCACCGGAGACGTCACCCTTGAGGACGAGGTTGAGGGTCTCGACCTTGCCCTGCTCGAGCGCCTTGGTGAAGTCCTCGAGGCTGATGCGCTTGCGGCGCTTCGCCAGGAGGGCGGCACGCTCGGCAGCCTCACGCTTCTCGGCGATCTGACGCGCCGTGCGCTCGTCCGGCGCCACCAGGAAGGTGTCGCCGGCACCCGGCACGGACGCCAGACCCAGCACGAGGACCGGGCGTGCCGGTCCTGCCTGCCGCACGGACTCGCCGTGCTCGTCGAACATCGCCCGCACGCGGCCGTGGGCCGTGCCCGCGACGATGGCGTCGCCGACGTTCAGCGTGCCGGACTGGACGAGGACCGTCGCGACGGAACCGCGACCCTTGTCCAGGTGGGCCTCGATCGCCACACCGCGGGCGTCCTTCTCCGCGTTGGCGCGGAGGTCGAGCGCCGCGTCCGCCGTGAGCAGCACGGCCTCGAGCAGGTTGTCGATGCCCTGGCGCTGCAGAGCGGAGACGTCGACGAACATCGTGTCGCCGCCGTACTCCTCCGCGACCAGGTTGTACTCGGTGAGCTGCTGCCGGATCTTGTCCGGGTTCGCGCCCTCCTTGTCGACCTTGTTCACCGCGACCACGATCGGCACGTCGGCCGCCTGGGCGTGGTTCAGCGCCTCGATCGTCTGCGGCATCACGCCGTCGTCCGCGGCCACCACGAGGATCGCGATGTCCGTGACCTTGGCACCACGGGCACGCATGGCGGTGAACGCCTCGTGACCCGGGGTGTCGATGAACGTGACGGCACGGTCGGCACCCTCGTGCTCGGTGTGCACCTGGTACGCACCGATGTGCTGGGTGATCCCACCGGCCTCGCCCGCGACGACGTCCGTCGAGCGGATGGCGTCGAGCAGCTTCGTCTTACCGTGGTCGACGTGACCCATGACGGTCACGACCGGCGGACGAGGCATGAGGTCCTCGTCGCCCTCGCCGGCCTCCTCGGCCTCGAGGTCGATGTCGAAGGACCCGAGCAGCTCGCGGTCCTCCTCCTCGGCCGAGACCATCTCGATCCGGTAGCCGAGCTCGACCCCCAGGGTCGCGAAGGTGTCCTCGTCGAGGGACTGCGTGGCCGTGGCCATCTCGCCGAGGTGCATCAGCACCGTGACGAGCGAGGCCGGGTTCGCGTCGATCTTGTCCGCGAAGTCGTTGAGCGAGGCACCGTGACGCAGCCGCACCGTGGTGCTGCCGTTGCCGCGGGGCACGCTGACGCCGCCGAGCGACGGCGCCTGCATCTGCTCGAACTCCTGGCGCTTCGCCCGCTTCGACTTGCGCCCCCGGACGGGACGACCGCCGGCGCGACCGAACGCACCCTGCGTGCTGCCACGACCGGCACCGCCACGACCGCGGAACCCGCCGCCACCGCCGCCGGGGCGGAAGCCTCCGCGCCCGCCGCCGGGTGCACCGCCGGGACCGGCCGGTGCGCCGCCCTGGCCACCACGACCGCGACCGCCGCCGCCTCCGCGGCCACCGGCCGCCGGGCGCTCGCCCGGACGCGGCATGCTGGTCTTGCCGGGCATCATGCCGGGGTTGGGACGCGGACCGCCCGGACGAGGTGCCGCGGGGCGGGGACCGCCGGGGCGCGGACCGCCCGGACGCTCGCCCTGTGCCGGTGCGGCCTCACCGCGCTGCGGACGCTGCATGCCCTGCTGCGACGCGTACGGGTTGTTTCCCGGACGCGGCGAGCCGGAGCGCTGCATGCCCTGCTTGGAGGCATAGGGGTTGTTGCCGGGGCGCGGCTGACCGCCACGGCCGCCGGATCGCTGCTGACCCCCGGGCTTGGAGGCCGGCTTGGGCGCGGCACCAGGCTTGGGCGCGGCACCGGGCTTCGGTGCGGCACCCGGCTTCGGGGCCGTGCCGGGCTTCGGCGCAGCCTCTGCCGCGGGAGCCGCCTCCGGCTCGGGGGCGGTCTCGGCGGCCGCCTCCGGCTTCGGTGCGGCCTCCGGCTTCGGCGCTGCCTCCGGCTTCGGGGCCGGCTCGGCCGCGGGGGCGGCGGGCTCGGCCGGGGCCGGCTTGGCAGGCGCGTTCCGCGCGCCGGGCTTCGGCGCTCCGGGCTTCTTCGGGGCGGGCTGAGCGCTCTTCGCGCCCTGGTCGCCGCCGGCGCCCTGGAACTTGCTGCGCATGGTGCGCTCGACCGGCGCCTCGAGCGTCGAGGAGGCCGAACGAACGAACTCACCTGACGCCTTCAGCTCGGCCATCAGGGTCTTGCTTTCCACTCCGAGCTGCTTCGCCAGCTCGTGGACGCGGATCTTCGCCACATCTCTCCTGTCTCGGCCCCACCGAGAACAGGCAGGACCGTCGTTAGTACCGAGTACTCATCGCTGGGGACTCATCGGGTGCCCATCGGCTTCTGACCCGCTTCCTTGTCGATGTACGCGTGGTGCGGCCGGACGGTGGCGTCCGGTCGTGTCGTGCGCGGCACCTCGGTGCCGCGCAGGGGTGTCAACGGTCCTGCTGCTCCAGATGTGCCCGGACGGCCGAGAGGTCGAGCGGAGCGGCAGCGCGCAGAGCACGCGGCACGGCCCGCCGTCGCACGGCGCCTTCCAGGCAGGCGAGGTCCGGATGGATCCAGGCTCCCCGCCCCGGCAGGCTCCCACGCACGTCGACGACGACCCGAACATCCGTCCGAGATGCGTCGTCGGACGCCGCGATCACCAGCCGCAGGAGGTCCGACCGCAGGTCACGAGCCCGGCACCCGACACACGTACGCACCGGTCCCGCCGTCGGGGGCGAGGGGTGGTGCGGGCGTGCGGAGGCCAGGGCACGCGGCCCGGTCCCTGTCAGTCTAACGCGACTGGTCATGGCTCTCGACCAGCTCAGGCGTCCTCGCCCGGGGACACGGCCACCGCGGCCTCCGGAGATCCCTCGTCCGAGCGGATGTCGATGCGCCATCCGGTCAGCTTGGCGGCAAGCCTGGCGTTCTGCCCTTCCTTGCCGATCGCCAGCGAGAGCTGGTAGTCCGGCACGACCGCGCGGGCGGCCCGGGCGTCGGGATCCACGACGGTGACAGAGCTCACACGCGCGGGCGACAGGGCGTTGGCCACGAACCGGGCCGGGTCGTCGCTGTGGTCGACGAGGTCGATCTTCTCGCCGTGCAGCTCGGCCATCACCGCTCGGACGCGCGAGCCCATCGGACCGATGCAGGCGCCCTTGGCGTTGAGGCCGGACACCTTGGAGCGGACGGCGACCTTGGTCCGGTGCCCGGCCTCGCGGGCCACCGCGGTGATCTCCACCGAGCCGTCGGCGACCTCCGGCACCTCCAGCTCGAAGAGCTTGCGGACGAGCCCCGGGTGGGTGCGGCTGAGCGTGACCTGCGCGCCCTTCATGCCCCGGGAGACCTCGACCACGTAGCCGCGCAGGCGCTCGCCGTGCGTGTACTCCTCGCCCGGGACCTGCTCGTGGGGCGGCAGCACCGCCTCGGTCCCGCCGACGTCCACGAGGACGACGCGGGGGTCGCGCCCCTGCTGGATCACCCCGGCGATGACCTCGCCCTCCTTGCCGCGGAACATGCCCAGGACCTGGTCGTCCTCGGCGTCCCGCAGCCGCTGCACGATCACCTGGCGCGCCGTCGCCGTGGCGATGCGCCCGAAGTTCGCGGGCGTGTGGTCGAACTCCGGACCCAGCTCCACCAGGTCGCGCCCCTCGGGGTCCTCCGGGTCCGGGGTGCGGATCGCCTCCTGGGCGTAGACGGTCACGTGACCCGACCGCCGGTCGAGCTCGACCCGGGCGTGCTGGTAGGCGTCCGGCGTGCGGTGGTACGCCGAGAGGAGCGCCTGCTCGATGGCCTCGACCAGGACGTCCAGGCTGATCTCCCTCTCGCGCTCCAACAGCCTCAGCGTGCTCATGTCGATGTCCATCGTCAGCCTTCCTCACCGTCGCGGGCAGTGCCCGCGTCCTCGTCCTCGAGCCGTTTCAGCTCGACCTCGACCTTGCCCTTGCGCACGTCCGACAACGGGACCCGTGCGCCGTCGTCGAGCACCAGCACCGGACCGTCGGCACCCTCGACGACGTCGCGCAGCCGACCTGTCGTCGTGCCGCCGTCGACCAGCGTGAGCCGCACCGAGCGCGTCCGGGCGCGGCGGAAGTGCCGCGGCTCCGTCAGCGGGCGCGACGCCCCCGGCGTCGAGACCTCGAGCGTGTACTGGCCACGCACCACGTCCGCCGCGTCCAGGGCCGCCGAGATCTCTCGCGACGCGTCGCCGAGGCGGTCCGAGTCGAGGCTGCCGACCTCGTCGTCCGGCAGGTCGAGCGTGATCCGCACCGTCGACCGGCTCCCCGCCCGTGCGACCCGCGCGTCCTCCAGGTGCAGCCCGGCCGCCTCGACGACGGGCGAGACCACCGCACCGATGCGCTCGTCCGGGGTATGGCTCCGCTCTGCTGCCATGGATGCCTCCCGTGGGTTCTCCCGCGCCGGGACGTCCCGCGGCCGGTGTGTCGTTGTACGTCGTGCGTCGTCCAGCCTAACGAACGCGGTGCCGCTCGCGTGCCGAACGACCCGCGCGCACGGGTGGAGGAACGTCACACCCCGACGTGGCAAGATCAGGCACGATGGAACCGCATCCCGCACCTGCTCCGGTACGCCGACGCCGCCACCGGGCCGCCGTCGCCGGTGTGCTCGTCGCCGTGCTCCTGTCGGGCTGCGGGCTGCGGCTCGAGACGCCGCCCCCCGCCGAGCCCGTGCCGGACTCCGTGGAGATCGTGCGCCGCACCGCCGTGTCGGACGCCCTCTACGTCGCCGAGCAGGCCGAGTCGGCCGTGGAGGCGCTCGACGGGGACCGCGCCCGGCTGACCACCGAGCTGGAGCGCGTCGCCACGCAGTCGCGCGAGCAGGCCGCGGAGCTCGGTGGCGTGTACGACTCCGGGCTGGAGCCCGAGAGCACCGACGGCACGCCGGAGGCGTCGCCCAGCGAGGCGCCCGTCGTACCGCAGGACGTCGTCGACGCCCTGGTCGACGCCTCGGGCCGCAGCCGCACCGCGGCCGGGACGACGACGGACGGTCCCCTCGCCCGGCTGCTGGCCTCGGTCGGCGCGGCGCAGGCCGTCTCCGCCGGCCGGGTGGTCGCCTACACCGACGGGACCCTGCCCGCTCCGGTCGCGCCGGTGGTGCCCGAGCCTGCCGTCGCGGACGACGCCGCCGCGAGCGATGAGCCCGACGACGAGGGGACGGACGAGGGTACGGACGACGACGCCTCGGACGGCGGCGCCGCGTCCGCGCTCTCCCTCCTCGCGGCGCCGAGCGAGGAGGAGCCGACACCCACCCCCTCCGTCGAGGAGGGCGTGTCGAGCACGGTGCCCGACTCCGACGAGCCCGCCGTCGTGCCCCGCGGGCTCACGGCGGGCGACCTGCGGACGCTCATCGAGTCGGAGGACGCGGCGGGCTACGCGCTGCGGTTGCGCGCCGCGCGGACCTCCGGCGAGACCCGCGACCGCCTGACCGAGCGCGCCGACGTCCACACGAGCCGCGGCCAGGCCTGGGCGCTGGTCGCGGGGACGAGCCGCACCGAGCAGGACCCGCGTCAGGTGGCGTACACGGTGCCGCGGGGTGGTCGGCCCGCCGCCCTGGTGCGGACGGTGGAGTCCGGCCTGGCCACGAACTACGCCAGTCTCGTCGCCACGACGGCGCCCGAGACCCGGGCCGTCCTGGTGGACCTCCTCGTGGAGTCGGCCGTCACGCTGGACGCCTGGGGCGCGGAGCCGGTCGCGTTCCCGGGCCTGCCGGAGCAGCAGGACGACTGACCGACGCCGTCCCGCTGCCGGGGCGGGTCAGCCCAGCAGGTCGGCGACCCGCGCGGCGACGACGTCGACGGCCTCGGCGACCGCCACCTGCTCGGGCTCGCCCGACCGGGGGCGGACCTCCACGACACCGTCGGCCAGGCCACGGCCGACCACGACGAGCAACGGCACGCCGAACAGCTCGGCGTCCTTGAACTTGACACCAGGTGACACCTTCGGGCGGTCGTCGTAGACCACCTCGACGCCCCGGTCCGCCAGGGCCTCGGCGATCTCGGCAGCCTGGTCGAACACCTCGGTCCCCTTGCCCGTCGCGACCACGTGCACGTGGGCCGGCGCGACGTGGGCGGGCCAGGCGAGACCCTTGTCGTCGTGGTGCGCCTCGGCGAGCGCGGCGAGCACCCGCGTCACACCGATCCCGTACGACCCCATGGTCACCGTGGCCTGCTTGCCCTGCGGGTCCAGCACGTTCAGCCCGAGGGACTCCGCGTACTTGCGGCCGAGCTGGAAGATGTGGCCGATCTCGATGCCGCGCGCCAGCTCGAGCGGTCCCGAGCCGTCCGGCGCGGGGTCGCCGGCACGCACCTCCGCGGCCTCGATCGTCCCGTCCGCGGTGAAGTCGCGCTCCGCGACGAGGTCGAACACGTGCCGGCCCGGCGCGTCGGCGCCCGTGATCCACCGGGTACCGGCGACCACGCGCGGGTCCAGCAGGTACCGGATCGCGGACCGCGTCGCGTCGGCGTCGTCCGAGGTCGCGTCGAGCACCTGCTTGCCCTGCGGACCGAGCACGCCCGGTCCGATGTACCCCTTGACGAGCTCGGGGTGGGCGGCGAAGTCGGCGTCGGTGGCGGGCTCGGCCTCGGCCGGGACCAGCGCGGCCTCGAGCCGCTTGACGTCGACCTCCCGGTCGCCGGGCACGCCGACCACCAGCAGGTCGCGCGACCCGTCGGGCCGCGTCACGGCGAGCACCACGTTCTTCAGGGTGTCGGCGGCGGTCCACGGCCGGTCCGCGCGCGGGTGGTGGGCGTTCGCGAAGTCGACGAGCGTCGCGATCGTCGGGGTGTCCGGGGTGTCCTCGACGTGCGCCGCGGGAGCGTCGTCGTAGGGCACCGCGGCGGGGACGGGCGTCGCGACAGCCTCGACGTTCGCCGCGTAGCCCGCCGCCGAGCGCACGAAGGTGTCCTCGCCGATCGGCGAGGGCGAGAGGAACTCCTCCGACCGGGAGCCGCCCATGGCGCCGGACGTCGCCGAGACGATGACGTACTCGAGCCCGAGCCGCTCGAAGATCCGCTGGTACGCGCCGCGCTGACGCTCGTACGACTGCGCCAGGCCCTCGTCGTCGAGGTCGAACGAGTAGGCGTCCTTCATGATGAACTCGCGACCGCGGATCAGCCCGGCGCGCGGGCGGGCCTCGTCGCGGTACTTGGTCTGGACCTGGTAGAGCGCCAGCGGCAGGTCCTTGTACGACGAGTACAGGTCCTTCACCAGGAGCGTGAACATCTCCTCGTGCGTGGGGGCCAGCAGGTAGTCCGCCTGCTTGCGGTCCTGCAGTCGGAACAGGTTGGGACCGTACTCGGTCCAGCGGCCGGTCGCCTCGTACGGCTCGCGCGGCAGGAGGGCCGGGAAGTGGACCTCCTGCGCCCCGATCGCGTCCATCTCCTCGCGCACCACGGCCTCGATCTTCGCCAGGACGCGGAGCCCCAGCGGCAGCCAGGAGTAGATCCCGGGGGCGGCACGGCGGATGTAGCCCGCCCGCACGAGCAGCCGGTGGCTGGCGACCTCGGCGTCGGCCGGGTCCTCGCGCAGGGTGCGGACGAACAGGGAGGAGAGCCTCAGCAGGTCGCGGGGGCGGGCGGCGCTGCGGGCGGGCACGATCGACATGCGGGCAAGCCTAGCGGCGCGCACGGGATGCTTCGGCGACACTGGGAGCATGCCCGAGCTGCCCGAGGTCGAGGCGCTGGCCCGGTTCCTCGACGAACGGACGTCCGGCCGCACCCTGGTGGCGGCCGACGTCGCGGCGATCGCCGCGCTCAAGACCCACCACCCGCCGGTCACCGACCTCGTCGGCGGGACCGTGAGCGGCGTCGCCCGGCACGGCAAGTGGCTGGACCTCGCCGTCGTGCCCGGTGCCGGCGCGCCGACGGACCGCGGGGCCCTGCACCTCGTCCTCCACCTCGCGCGCGGCGGGTGGGTGCGCTGGCACGAGTCCGCACCCACCACGCCCGTGCGGCCACGGCTGGGAGGCTCGTCCCGGGGTGCCGCGCTGGCCCTGCGCCTGCGGTTCGACGACGGCACCGGCGTGGACCTCACCGAGGCCGGGACCCGCAAGCGGCTCGCCGTCCACGTGGTCCACGACCCCCAGGACGTCGACCAGGTGCGCACGCTCGGGGTGGAGCCGCTGTCGGCGGAGTTCACGCCGGAGGTCCTCGGGAGGCTCCTGGGCGCACGCAACCAGCAGGTCAAGGGCCTGCTGCGCGACCAGCACGCGATCGCCGGCATCGGCAACGCCTACTCGGACGAGATCCTGCACGTGGCCCGCGTGTCGCCCTTCCGGCTGACGCGGACGTTCACCGACGACGACGTCGCCGCGCTGCACGACGCGACCGTGACGACGCTGCGCGCCGCGGTGGCGACGTCGGCGGGCCGGCCGGCGGCGCAGCTCAAGGACGCCAAGCGGTCGCAGATGCGGGTGCACGGCAGGACCGGCGAGGCGTGCCCGGTGTGCGGGGACGCCGTGCGCGAGGTCAGCTTCGCGGACAGCTCGCTGCAGTATTGCGCGACCTGCCAGACCGGTGGCCAGGTGCTCGCCGACCGTCGCACCTCGAAGTTCCTGCGCTGACCGCAGGCGCACCGGCACGAGGCCGGGAGCTCAGAACAGGACCGTGGAGAACGTGCCCACCTGCTCGAAACCCACCCGGCGATAGGCCGCGAGCGCCGGAGCGTTGTACGCGTTGACGTACAGCGACACGGTGGGTGCGACGTCGCGCCGTGCCAGGGCGACGACGGCGGCCATGCCCGGGATCGAGAGGCCCTCTCCCCGCCGGGCCGGGTCGACCCAGACGCCCTGCACCTGCGCGACTCCCCCGGCGACCGCCCCGAGCTCGGCCTTGAAGACGACGGTGGCCCCGCCGCCCGGGTCCTCGGCGACGCGCACGTAGGAGCGACCCTCGGCGATGAGCGAGCGCACGCGGGCGGCGTACGCCCCGCCGCCTGCGGCGACCGGCGAGTAGCCGACCTCCTCGGTGAACATCCGCACGCAGGCGGGCAGGACGAGGTCCAGCTCCGTCGCGCGGGACCGCCGGACCCCCGGGTCCGGCGCGACGTCGGGGTCGCGGTCGATCACCAGGGACGGCTGGTCGGTCCGCACCTCGCGCGGCGGGGGCCACACGCGCGAGAGGAGCCCCCAGAGACGCTGCACCACCGCCCGGTCCCCCACGATGGAGCTGGAGCGCCGGCCCTGGGCGCGCGCGGCGGCGGCGAAGGCGGTGACGGCCTCGTCGACGGTGCGCGGCCCCAGCGCGGCGGGGACGACCGGCACGAGGTTCGCACCCGCCCAGCACACCGCCTCCAGCGGGCCCGACGCGGGGAAGCCCCACAGCTCGCCGCCCGCCGCGGCGAGGCCGGAGCGGTCGGCGACGTCGATCCGGGCGGCGGCGAGGACGGAGGCGACAGGGTCCGCGGCGCAGACGCGACGTGCCGCGGCGAGGTCCGCCGGTCCGAGGACCCGCGCGGCCGGCCCGCGCCGGGCGTCGGACAGCGCGGCGCGCGGGTCACGCAACGCCGGCCGCCAACCCATCGCTCTGCCTCCCCGGGACGTGTCAGGACACCGAGACGACCGGTGCGCCGGCCTGCGCGTCGTTCTCGGGCGCCGGCATCGACTCCGCGATCCGCATGGCCTCCTCGATGAGCGTCTCGACGATCATGGCCTCGGGCACGGTCTTGATGACCTCGCCCTTGACGAAGATCTGCCCCTTGCCGTTGCCGGACGCGACGCCGAGGTCCGCCTCGCGGGCCTCGCCCGGGCCGTTGACGACGCAGCCCATGACCGCGACGCGCAGCGGGACCTCCATGCCCTCGAGCCCGGCGGTGACCTTCTCGGCCAACGAGTACACGTCCACCTGGGCACGTCCGCAGGACGGGCACGAGACGATCTCCAGCTTGCGCTCGCGCAGGTTGAGCGACTGCAGGATCTGCAGGCCGACCTTGACCTCCTCGACCGGCGGCGCGGACAGCGAGACCCGGATGGTGTCCCCGATCCCCTGGCTCAGCAGGGCGCCGAACGCCGTGGCGGACTTGATGGTTCCCTGGAACGCGGGCCCCGCCTCGGTCACGCCGAGGTGCAGCGGCCAGTCGCCGCGCTGCGAGAGCAGCTCGTAGGCGCGCACCATCACGACCGGGTCGTTGTGCTTGACCGAGATCTTGAAGTCGTGGAAGTCGTGCTCCTCGAACAGGCTCGCCTCCCACACGGCCGACTCGACGAGGGCCTCCGGCGTCGGCTTGCCGTACTTCTCGAGCAGCCGCTTGTCGAGCGAGCCGGCGTTGACGCCGATGCGCAGCGAGGTGCCGTGGTCCTTGGCGGCCTGGGCGATCTCCTTCACCTGGTCGTCGAACCTCTTGATGTTGCCGGGGTTCACCCGGACGGCCGCGCAACCCGCCTCGATCGCCGCGAACACGTACTTCGGCTGGAAGTGGATGTCCGCGATGACCGGGATCTGGGACTTCTTGGCGATGATCGGCAGCGCGTCGGCGTCGTCCTGCGTCGGGCAGGCCACCCGGACGATGTCGCAGCCAGATGCCGTGAGCTCCGCGATCTGCTGGAGCGTGGCGTTGATGTCCGTCGTCTTCGTCGTCGTCATCGACTGGACGCTGACGGGCGCGTCACCGCCGACGTACACGTCGCCGACCCGGATCTTGCGGGTCTTCCTGCGCGGGGCGAGCACGGGGGCGGGAGCGGCAGGGATGCCGAGGTTCACTGCAGTCACGACCCCAGTATCGCGCGTCCTGGGGCGTGCTACGCACGCGGGAGGCGGACGTCACCTCGTCGGGCCGCGGCGGTCACACGAACTTCACAGGAGGCGGACCGGATCGACGAGGTCGGCGACCATGAGGACGGCTCCCACGCCGACGAGCACGACGAACACCACGTAGGCGACCGGCATCATCTTGGCGACGTCCGCCGGGCCGGGCAGGGTGGCACCCCGGACGCGCGCGACGGTGCGCCGCGCGCCCTCGTACAGGGCGTTGACCACGTGGCCCCCGTCCAGCGGCAGCAGCGGGATGAGGTTGAACATGAACAGCGCGATGTTGAGCGCCGCGAGCAGCATGAGCATGAGCTGCATGCGGGCCAGGACCGTGTAGTCCTCGGCCCCGGCGGCGTCGACGGCGACGCGACCGACGCCGACGACGGACATGACCGAGTCCTGGGCGCGCGGCTCGTCGGTGAACGCCTGGTAGGCCGCGTCGTAGATGCGCACCGGCAGGGTGGCGATCGCGTGCGCGGTGCCGGAGACCTGCATCCACACGGCCTCGGGCACGCTGGAGGCCGGCAGCGGCTGCCGCTCCACGCTCGAGGACACGCCCAGCAGCGCGCCGTCGACCATGACGGGCTCGCCGTCGTCGCCCGTCACGGCGTACCCCTCGTCGTCCGTCAGAGGACGCTCCGCGGGGGTCGGCGTGACCTGCAGCGTGACCTCCTCGCCGTCGCGCAGCACCGTGAGCGGGACGTCCTCACCGGCGCGGTCGTTCACCATGCCGACCAGCTGGGACCATTCCTCGACCGGTACGCCGTCGAACGACACGACCTCGTCGCCGGGCCGGACCCCGGCGGCGGCCGCCGCGGAGTCCTCACCGACGTCCGCGACCGTCGTCGTCGCCGCGGGCATCCCGATGCCGAGGAACACCACGGCCAGCAGCACGACGGCGATGACGAGGTTCATCACGGGCCCGCCGAGCATCACCACCAGCTTCTTCGGCGTGGAGAGGTGGTAGAACGCCCGGTGCTCCTCCCCCGGCCGGATCTCGCTGACGCTGGCGTCGCGCGCGTCGGCCACGACCCGGGCGAAGAAGCCGTCGCGCGGACGGCTGCCGGCCGGCGCGGGCGGCATCATCCCGACCAGGCGCACGTACCCGCCGAGCGGGATCGCCTTGAGCCCGTACTCGGTCTCGCCCTTCGTCCGCGACCAGAGCGTGGGACCGAACCCGACCATGTACTCGCTGACGCGCACGCCGAACTTCTTGGCCGGCACCATGTGGCCGACCTCGTGCAGCGCGATCGAGACGAGGATGCCGAGCACGATGACGACGATGCCGACGACGACGGGAAGGATGTCCACGCCTGCCAGCGTAGGCGACGTTCCTGGGTGCGCGGGGCGCCCCGTGCGCCGGGCGGCTCAGCTCCGGGCGAGCAGCTCGTCGGCGCGGCCCCGGGCCCAGGCCTCGACCGCCTCGACGGTCTCGAGCGTGACCTCGGCCGGTGCGACGCCCTCGTGCTCGCCCAGCACGCGTTCCACCGTGTCGACGATGTCGCAGAACCCGACCCGCCCGCTCAGGAAGGCCGCGACGCCCTGCTCGTTCGCGGCGTTGTAGACCGCCGGATGGGTGCCCGACGCCGCGGCGGCGGCCCGCGCGAGCCCGACGGCCGGGAAGGTCGCGTCGTCCAGCGGCTCGAACGTCCAGGTCGTCGCCTGCGACCAGTCGCACGGCGGGCTGACCACGTCGAGCCGGTCCGGCCAGGACAGGCCGAGGGCGATGGGCAGGCGCATGTCCGGCGGCGACGCCTGGGCGATCGTGGACCCGTCGCAGAACTCGACCATCGAGTGCACCACCGACTGCGGGTGGACCACGACCGTGATGTCGTCGGTCGGGACGTCGAAGAGCAGGTGCGCCTCGATCAGCTCGAGCCCCTTGTTCATCAGGCTCGCCGAGTTCACGGTCACGACCGGGCCCATGGCCCACGTCGGGTGGGCGAGCGCCTGCTCGGCGGTGACCGCCTTGATCTCGTCCCGGGTGCGGCCGCGGAACGGCCCGCCCGAGGCCGTGAGGATCAGCCGACGGACCTCGCTGCGGGCGGGCGAGTGGGCACCGCCGCGCAGCGCCTGGGCGATGGCGGAGTGCTCCGAGTCCACGGGCACGATCTGGTCGGGGGCGGCGAGCGCCTTGACGAGCGGACCGCCCACGACGAGCGACTCCTTGTTCGCCAGCGCCAGCGTGGAGCCGGCCTCGAGCGCCGCCAGCGTCGGTCGCAGCCCGACCGAGCCCGTGATGCCGTTGAGCACGACGTCGGCGCCGCGGCCGGCCACCTCGGTGGCGGCCTGCGGTCCGGCGAGGACCTCGACGTCGTCGGCGCGCGAGCCCAACCGGGTGGCCAGGGCCGCGCGCAGGTCGTCCGCCCGCGCGGGGTCGGCCACCGCGACCGTCCGCACGGCGAGCGCCTCGGCCTGCTCCGCGAGCAGACCGACGTCGGAGCCTCCGGCGCTGATCGCCTCGACCACGAACCGGTCGGGATGGGCGGTGACGACGTCGATGGCCTGCGTGCCGATCGAGCCGGTCGAGCCGAGGAGGGTGACGGTGCGAGGAGAGCTCATGGCGTCATCCTCGCAGTCACTCGACGCCGAGCAGCACCTCGATGGCCCGCGCCAGGAACTTGTCCACCGACGCCTCGCCGTAGGCGTCCGCACCCTTGGCCCGGCCGAAGGTGGCCGAGCGCACCTCCGCGGCCGTCAGGGGCTCCTGCCGGTCGAAGTACCCCACCAGGCGGTCGCACAGCGCGTCGACGTCATCCATGTCGTAGCCCTGCTGGCCGCGCTCCGCCGGGGCGAACTTGGCGCCGTCCGGGCGGCCCAGCCGGCCGTACAGCGTGCGAGCGCGCTCCGCGAGAGCGCCCATCCACGCCTCCTGCCCGTGCTGGTTGACGAAGTCGGCCCGCTGCCGGGCGATGAACGCACCCTCCAGCCGGTCGAGGGCGGCGTCGACCTCGTGCGTGTTGTACCCGCCGCGGACGAGCTCGAACGTCGACGTCGCGATGTCCGCGTTCGTCATCGGCTCCGGCGTCCGACCCTCGTACGCCTGACGCGCGTGGTCGAAGAAGTCGTCGACCTCGTCCGGGTCGTACCCGGAGCGCATCTTCGACACGGTGGAAAAGAGGGTGCTGCTCACTCGTCGTCCTCCTCGGCGGCCAGCTGCCCGCAGGCGCCATCGATGTCGCTCCCACGGGTGTCACGGATCGTGGTGGGGATGCCGTGCCCGCGCAATCGTGCCACGAACTCGTCCTCGACGGAACGCTCGCTGGCCGTCCAGATGGACCCCGGGGTGGGGTTCAGCGGGATGGGGTTGACGTGCACCCACCCCCGGCCCCGGGCGTTGAGCTTCTCGCCGAGCAGGTCCGCACGCCAGGCGTGGTCGTTCATGTCCTTGATCAGCGCGTACTCGATCGACACCCGGCGCCCGGTCACCTCGAAGTACCGGCGGGCGGTGTCCAGGGTCTCGTCGACGCTCCAGCGGGTGTTGATGGGCACCAGCTCCGAGCGCAGGTCGTCGTCCGGGGCGTGCAGGCTCAGCGCCAGCGTCACGGGGATGCCCTCGTCGGTGAGCCGGCGCATCGCGGGGACGAGACCCACCGTGGAGACGGTGATGTTGCGGGCCGACATGCCCAGGCCCTGCGGCGCCGGCGCGACGAGCGCCCGCACCGTCTCGATGACCGCCTTGTAGTTGGCCAGCGGCTCGCCCATGCCCATGAACACCAGGTTGTTCAGCCGGGCGGGGCCGCCGGGGATCTCGCCCCGGTCCAGCGACCGGAACGCCGCCCGCACCTGCTCCAGGATCTCCGCCGTGGACAGGTTGCGGGTCAGGCCCAGCTGACCCGTGGCGCAGAACGGGCAGGCCATCCCGCAACCCGCCTGCGACGACACGCAGAGGGTCGTCCGGTTCGGGTAGCGCATCAGCACCGACTCGACCTTGGCGTCGTCGAAGAGGTGCCAGAGCGTCTTGACGGTGGTGCCGCCGTCGGCCTCCATGCGCCGCGTGGGGCGGATCAGTGGCGGGAACATCGTCGTGGCGAGCGCGTCCCGGGTCGACTTCGGCAGGTCCGTCATCTCGGCAGGGTCCGAGGTGAAGTGGGTGAAGTAGTGGGCCGCGAGCTGCTTGGCGCGGAACGGCTTCTCGCCCATCTCCACGACGGACGCGACGCGCTCGTCGGGAGTGAGGTCCGCGAAGTGCTTCGGCGGCTTGCCGCGACGCCTCGGCGCCATCTGCAGCGGAAGAGGCTTCGTCTCGTCGGACGGCCGGACGGCGGGGACGCCGAGCGCGGTCGTGGTGCGAGCGGTGGGTGTTGCCATGACGATTCCTTCGGGGCTCAGACGGTCGCCTGCAGGACGAGGTACACGAACGGCGCGGTGACGACGAGCGAGTCGAGTCGGTCCAGCACGCCCCCGTGGCCCGGGAGGAGCGAACCCATGTCCTTCAAGTCTAGGTCGCGCTTGATGAGGGACTCGGCGAGATCCCCGGCGGTCGCCGTGACGGCGGTCAGCACGCCGAGACCGACGCCGACCCACCACGGTGCGTCCAGCACCAGCAACGCCCCGGCGACGCCGACGACGACCGCCAGCAGCACCGAGCCGCCCAGCCCTTCCCAGCTCTTCTTCGGGCTCACCGACGGCGCGAGCGGGTGCCTCCCGAAGAAGACGCCGGCGACGTAGCCCCCGACGTCGTTCGCCACCGCGAGCAGCACGAAGAGCACCACGCGGAGCTCACCGTCCGGCTCGTCGAGGATGAGCAGGACGAAGCCCGCCAGGAACGGCAGGTAGGTGGCGGCGAAGACGCCCGCCGAGGCGTCCCGCAACGCTCGCGGGCCGGAGCCGTCGAGCACGCGCCAGACCACGACCGCGCCGACCGTGAGCACGAACGCCACGAGCAGCGCCTCGGGTCCGGCCGCGTAGGCCGACACCGCCATGCCGGCGCCCCCGACGAGCAGCGGCGTCAGGGGGATGGCGATGTCACGCCGTGCGAAGGCCTTGCGCAGCTCCCACAGCGCCGCGCTCTGCGCCAGGATCACGAACGCGACGAACGGCTCCGGCCGGAACCAGAGCGAGGCCGCGAGAGCGACGAGCAGGCCGACTCCGACCGCGACGGCCGCCGGGAGGTTGCGCCCGGCTCGAGAGGGTCCGCGCTGCGCGTCGACGGATGACATCAGACCTCGAGCAGCTCGCTCTCCTTGCCGGCGAGGAGCTGGTCCACGAGGTCGACGTGCTTCTTGGTCAGCGACTCGAGCTCCTTCTCCGCACGCGAGCCCTCGTCCTCGCCGACCTCGCCGTCCTTGACCAGCCGGTCGATCTGCTCCTTGGCCTTGCGGCGCACGCCGCGCACCGAGATCCGCGCGTCCTCCGCCTTGGTCTTGGCGAGCTTGACGTAGTCCCGGCGGCGCTCCTCGGTCAGCGTCGGCATGACGATGCGGATCGAGTTGCCGTCGTTCGACGGGTTGACGCCCAGGTCGGACTCGCGCAGAGCCTTCTCGATCGCCGCCATCGACCCCTTGTCGAACGGTGTGATCAGGACCGTGCGCGCGTCCGGGATGTTGAACGAGGCGAGCTGCTGCAGCGGCGTGGGAGCGCCGTAGTAGTCCACCTCGATCGAGGAGAACATGCCGGAGTTCGCACGGCCCGTGCGGATACCGGCGAACTGCTCCTTGGCGAACTCGATCGCCGTGTCCATCTTCTCCTCGGCCTCGAGGAGGGTGTCGTCGATCACCCGGTGCTCCTTGTTCGTGAGATGTGGCTTCGTCAGGACGACTCAGCGGGTCGTGACCGAGGTCCCGATCTTGTCGCCGAGCAGTGCACGGGTCACGTTACCGTTCTCCTCCAGCCCGAAGACGCGCATGTGCACGTCGTTGTCGCGGCACAGCGAGAGCGCGGTGGCGTCCATGACGTTCAGGCCACGGACGAGCGCGTCGGTGTACGTGAGGTGGTCCAGCTTCTCCGCGGCGGGGTCCGTCCGGGGATCCGCGCTGTAGACGCCGTCGACACCGTTCTTGCCCATCAGCACCTCGTCGCAGTGCGTCTCGAGGGCGCGCTGCACGGAGACGGTGTCCGTGGAGAAGTACGGCATGCCGGCCCCGGCCCCGAAGATGACCACGCGGCCCTTCTCCAGGTGCCGGATGGCGCGCAGCGGGATGTACGGCTCGGCCACCTGCCCCATGGTGATGGCCGTCTGCACACGCGTCTTGACGCCGTCCTGCTCGAGGAAGTCCTGCAGCGCCAGGCAGTTCATGACGGTGCCGAGCATGCCCATGTAGTCGGCGCGCGCGCGGTCGAGGCCGGCGCGGGAGAGCTCGGCGCCGCGGAAGAAGTTCCCGCCGCCGACGACGATCGCGACCTGCACGCCCTGCCGGACGGCGTCACCGATCTCCTGCGCGACGCGACGCACGACGCCCGTCTCCAACCCGACGTTGCCTCCGCCGAACGTCTCGCCCGAGAGCTTGAGCAGCACCCGTCGCGTGCCGGTCTCCCTGTGCGGGACCTGCGTGGCGACGAGCTGGTCCTGATCGATCTGGGTCATGCCACCGTCCGTCTCTGTGCACGCCCGGGACGATCTGCCCGGGGTCGGTCTCCTCGCGCATCCTGGCACCGGATGCGCGCGCCCGCTCTCCGGCGGTCCATCCCGGACGCGAGCGAGCATGCGACGGCCCGGCCGCACCAGGGGGCACGACCGGGCCGAGGACGCGTCAGTTGCCGACGCGGAAGCGGACGAAGGCCTGCAGCTCGCCACCGGTGGCGGCGACGTGCTTGGCGACCGTCGTCTTCGGGTCCTTCGCGAGGGGCTGGTCCAGCAGGACGACCTCCTTGAAGAAGCCGTTGAGCCGACCCTCGACGATCTTGGGCAGCGCCGCCTCGGGCTTGCCCTCGTTCTTCGAGGTCTCCAGCGCGATCTCGCGCTCCTTGGCGACGGTGTCCGCCGGGACGTCGTCACGCGTCAGGTACGTCGGCGCGATGGCGGCGACGTGCTGGGCGACGTCCTTCGCCACGGGCTCCGCGGCCTCGTCGGTGACCACGAGGACACCGATCGACGGCGGCAGGTCCTTGGCGGTCTTGTGCAGGTACGCCGTGACCTTCGGGCCCTCTACACGAGCCACGCGGCGCAGGACGATCTTCTCGCCCATGGTCGCGCCCCGGACGGCGACGAGGTCGGCGACCGTCCCGCCCTCGGCGGGCGCGGCGAGCGCGGCGTCGAGGTCGGAGGCCCCGGCCGCGGCGACGGCCTCGAGCACGGCGTCGGCCAGCGCGATGAACTGCTCGTTCTTCGCGACGAAGTCCGTCTCGGAGTTGAGCTCGATCATCGTGGCGGTCTGCCCGGCGTCGCCGTCGGAGACCTTCACGGCGACGAGGCCCTCGGAGGCGGCGTTGCCCTCGCGCTTGGCCGCGCGGGCGAGGCCCTTCGTGCGGATGATCTCGATGGCCTTGTCGGTGTTGCCGTCGGCCTCGTCGAGCGCCTTCTTGACGTCGAGCATGCCGGCACCGGTGCGCTCGCGCAGGGCCTTGATGTCAGCGGCGGTGTAGTTCGCCATGGGGGGATGTCCTCCGTGCTGGTGTCGGTGTGCGGTGAACCGGCGGGCCGGGCGTCTGACGCCCGGCCCGCCGCCGATCACTCGGACTTCTCGGTCTTGGCCTCGGCCTCGGGCTCGGCCACGGCGACGGCCTCGGCCGCCGGAGCGGCGTCGGCGCCGGGGGCGACCGCGTCCTCGGCACCCGCGGCGCCCTCGGTCGCGGCGGCGTCCGGAGCCTGCTCGGCGGCCTCCACGGCGTCCTCGGCCTTCTCGGCCTCGGTCTCGGCACCGGCGAGCAGCTCGCGCTCCCACTCGGCCAGCGGCTCGGCCTCGGTCTCGGCGGTCGCGCCCTTCTTGCCGGAGGCGCGCTGCATCAGGCCCTCGGCGGCCGCGTCGGCGACGACGCGGGTGAGCAGCGTGACGGAGCGGATCGCGTCGTCGTTGCCCGGGATCGCGTAGTCGACCATGTCCGGGTCGCAGTTCGTGTCGAGGATCGCCACGACCGGGATGCCCAGCTTGCGCGCCTCGTCGACCGCGAGGTGCTCCTTGTTGGTGTCCACGATCCACACGGCCGACGGCGTCTTGGCCATGTCGCGGATGCCACCGAGCGTGCGGGCGAGCTTGTCCTTCTCGCGGCGCAGGACGAGCAGCTCCTTCTTCGTCAGGGACGAGGAGGCGACGTCGTCGAAGTCGATCTCCTCGAGCTCCTTGAGGCGCTGGAGACGCTTGTGCACGGTGGTGAAGTTGGTGAGCATGCCACCGAGCCAGCGGTGGTTGACGTACGGCATGCCGACGCGGGCGGCCTGCTCGGCCACGGGCTCCTGCGCCTGCTTCTTGGTGCCGACGAACAGGATGGTGCCGCCGTGGGCGACGGTCTCCTTGACGAACTCGTAGGCGCGGTCGATGTACGACAGCGACTGCTGGAGGTCGACGATGTAGATGCCGTTGCGCTCGGTGAAGATGAACCGCTTCATCTTCGGGTTCCAACGGCGGGTCTGGTGCCCGAAGTGGACACCGCTCTCGAGGAGCTGGCGCATGGTCACGACGGCCATGACTGGTCCTTTCGCCGCGCGGACCCGGGATCCTCCCGGTGACCGCGCGCATCAGGTGACCGCCGTCGAGGGCGGTCACGGTGCTTCGGTTGTCGGCGGCGGGCATCCGGCCCGGCACCCCTGGCAACACGCCGGGTCTGCACCGCCGTCCCCGGAGGGACGCACGGACCGCTGCAGGCTCGGCCGTGCCCACCTCGGCCCTGCGAAGGCCGGAGGGGCACGTGCGTGATGCGCGATGTCGACCGCTGCCTGCCTCGTCCCGGCAACCGACGAGGTGGTCGGGAGGCGGGAACGACGCGTGGGCAGCACTGGTCGCAGCAGGAAGTCTACCCGACGAGGCTCTCGGGGCGGACCGGTCACGGGGGTGGTGCCGCTCACCCGGTCGGCACCCACGACCGTTGCCGTCCACAGGATCGTCGAACCCGTCGACGACAACGGCTGCGGCGGGCCAGCCTCGCAGGATGCCACGCTTCGCTCGGACGTCCCCCGCTCACCTCCACGCCGTGCTCGCCACCGCCCTGACCGTCCTCGCGCTCGTGGGCGCGTCGGCGACCACCACGGTCCAGGCCGCCACCGGCAGCACGCCGGGCGCTTGGCAGCCGCCCACCCCGGGCGACGTGGTCCGACGGTTCGACCTGCCTGCCCGTCCCTGGCTTCCCGGGCACCGCGGGATCGACCTCGCCGCCCCAGCCGGGACTCCCGTCGTCTCGCCGGCACCGGGTGTCGTCACGTTCGCCGGGCAGGTCGGCGGCAAGCCCGTGGTCGTCGTGTCCCACGGCGACCTGCGCTCGACCCTCGAACCCGTCGAGCCCGGCACGCGGGTGGGCGACCACGTCCACGCCGGCGGGCTCGTGGGCCGGGTGGCAGCGGTCGGCGGCTCGTCGCACTGCGCGCCGACCGGCTGCCTGCACTGGGGCGTGCGTCGCGGCACGGCGTACCTCGACCCCCTCGCGCTGCTCGGACGCGCCGCGCCGATCGTGCTGCTGCCGCTGCCCACGGCATGATCCGCCGCGCGAGACGCTCACGCCCGGGGGAACGCCTGGCGGAAGACCTGCTGGAGCCGTTCCGCATCGACGTGCGTGTACCGCTGCGTGGTCCCCAGATCGGCGTGCCCCAGCACCTCCTGCACCGACCGCAGGTCGGAACCACCGGCCAGCAGGTGCGTCGCCGCGGAGTGGCGCAGGTCGTGCGGCGCGATGTCGTCGACGCCCGCGGCGGCGGCGAGCCGGTGCACGTGCTCGCGCGCCTGGCGCTGCCCCCACCGGCCACCGCGGTCACCGAGGAGCAGCGCCGGCGGGGAGTCCGCACGGTCCAGCTCGGGGCGCCCCCGCGCCAGCCAGGCAGTCACGGCGCGGGCCGCGGGCACACCGAACGGCACCACGCGCTCCCGGCCGCCCTTGCCGAGCACCCGCACGAGCCGCTCACGCAGGTCCACGTCGCGGACGTCGCAGGCGACGAGCTCGCCGATCCGCACGCCTGAGCCGTAGAGGAGCTCGGCCGCGGCCCACACCCGCAGCGCGGTCGGCAGCTCCCCGGCCTCCGCCTCCTCGGCCAGCTGCCGCGCCGTGTCGAGCAGCTGCGCCGCCGCCTCGGTGGACAGCACGGTGGGCAGGGTGCGAGAGATCCGCGGGTTGGCCAGGCGGACCGACGGATCGGACGAGATCAGCCCTTCCCGGTGCGCCCACCGCAGGAACGCCCGGACGGCGGCGCTGCGCCGCGCGAGCGTCGCCCGGGACAGTCCCCGGTCCGCCTGCGTACCGAGCCAACCGCGCAGCACGCCGAGGTCGATCTCGTCGAGCCCCGAGATCCCGTGCCGCACGGCGTACCGCAACAGGCCCGTGACGTCGGCCCGGTACGCGCGCCGCGTGTGCGCCGAGTGGCCACGCTGGGCAGCCAGGTGCCGCGTGAAGCTGTCCACCGCGTCGGCGAGCGCGGTGGGCAACGGCGGGACGTCCGGGCTGGTCATCACCGCCAGTGTGCCGCGCCGAGGTGGGGCGACTGCGCAGGTGGCACGGCGTTTCGCCCCGCGGTCTCAGCGGCGTCCTCCCGTGCCGCGCCACCGCGGACCGTCGCGTCGGGTGAGCCCGCGCCGGTCGAGCGCACCGAGCACCGACACGACGCGCCGCGGTGGCAGGCCGGCCGTCCGCGCCAGGGCGTCGACCGTGGCTCCGGAACGCACCGGCAACGCGTCGAGGACGAGCAGCTCGTCGGGACCCAGACCCGCCCGCGGGTCGCTCCGGGGACCGGCGTCGTCCGGGTGAGCGGGAGCGGCGTCGGCACCGAGGTCCCCCGCGAGCTCTGCCGCCTCGTCGGCGTCGGAGACGCAGACGGCCGCCCCGTCCCGGAGAAGTCCGTGGCAACCGGTCGAGGCCATCGACGTCACCGGTCCCGGCACCGCGCCGACCGGCCGGGAGATCTCTACCGCGCGCCGCGCCGTCGACAGCGCACCCGACCGGCGGGCGGCCTCGACCACCACCGTGGCGCCCGTGAGCGCGGCGATGACGCGGTTGCGGGAGAGGAACCGCTGGCGGAACGGCGCCGACCCGGGCGGTACCTCGCTGAGGACCGCGCCACCGGACCCGACGACCCGTCGCAGGAGGGCGTTGTTCCCCTGCGGGTAGAACCTGTCGACCCCGCCGGCCAGCACCGCGCACGTCGCGCCACCGCTCGCGACCGCCCCGCGGTGCGCCGCGGCGTCGATGCCGTAGGCGCCCCCGGACACGACGGTGAAACCACGGTCGACGAGCCCCGCCGCGAGATCCTCCGCGACCCGCTCGCCGTAGGACGTGGCCGCGCGCGCACCGACCACGGCCACCGACCGCCGCGACCAACCGGCCACATCCGTGCTGCCGCGCACCCACAGCGCGAATGGCGCGGCGACACCCAGGTCGTCGAGCCGTCGCGGCCACCGCGGGTCCGCCGGGGTCAGCAGCGCCCCCTCGTACTGGTCCAGGACGCGCAGCTCGCGCCGCGGGTCCAGGCTCGCCAGACGCTGCGACCAGCGCCCGACGGCGTCGACGAGACGCTGCAGCGTGCACTCCTGCACGGCCGCGGCGAGCCGACCCAGCTCCTCCCCGCGCAGCACCCGCGCGGGGTCGTCGGCCGCCTCCAGCAGCCAGGCGAGTGCGCCGGCCGCACCGAGGTGCGCGACGAGAGCTCCGGCGACGGCGTCGCCGGGTTCGGCCAGCCGGCTCCAGGCGGCGGCGGCCAGCACCGGATCCTCGGCGTCGAAGCGGACGCGGACCCGGGGACGCAGCGGTTCCAGGTCGAACAACGGCTCACCCACGGCGCTCACCCGTCCGGAACATCATCGCGGCGTCGACGTCGGCCGTCGTCGGGGCCTCGCGCCCGTCCAGGTCCGCGACCGTCCAGGCGACCCGCAGCAGCCGGTCCGCGCCGCGCATCGACAGGTCGCCGGCGTCGATCTGCCTCTCCACCTGGGCGAGCACCCCGGGCTGCCCCCGGAGACGGCCCCGCACCCACGGCCCGGGGAGCTCGACGTTGGTGCTCCACCCGGTGCCCGCCCAGCGTTCGCGGGCGGCCGCACGAGCGTCGCGCACCCGCTCGGCCACGACGGCGCTGGGCTCGCCGCGCCCACCCAGCACGCGTTCCGCCCGGGTGAGCCCGGCGAGGTGCACCTGGAGATCGACCCGGTCGAGCAGCGGCCCCGACAGCCTGCCCACGTAGCGACGGCGCGCCGTGGGCGTGCACGTGCACTCGAGCCCGGCGTTGGTGCTCGCCATCCCGCACGGGCACGGGTTGGCCGCCAGCACGAGCTGGAACCGGGCCGGGTAGCGCGTCGCCCCGCCGCTCCGGTGCAGGACGAGCTCGCCGGCCTCGAGCGGCTGGCGCAGGGTCTGGAGCACGCGGGGCGCGAACTCGGGCGCCTCGTCGAGGAACAGCACGCCCCGGTGCGCCCGCGACACGGCACCCGGCCGCGCGAGCCCGGTGCCCCCACCCACGATGGAGCTGGGCGTCGCCGTGTGGTGCGGGTCCTCGAAGGGTGGCCGCTGCAGGAGCCCGCCGCCCGGGTCGAACGTCCCGGCGACCGAGTGCACGCCGGTCACCTCCACGGCCTCGGCCTCCGTCAGGTCCGGGAGGATCCCGGGCAGGCGGGCGGCCAGCATCGTCTTGCCCGCGCCGGGCGGTCCGATCATCAGCAGGTGGTGCCCGCCCGCGGCCGCCACCTCGAGCGCCATGCGCGCCTCGCTCTGGCCCACCACGTCCTGCAGGTCACCCACGGGTCGGCGGGGCACCTCCGCGCGGACGCGAGGCACTGCCACGACGTCGTGACCGCGGTCGAGCGCACCGCCGTGGAGACGCACCACGTCCGCCAGGTGCACGGCCTCGTGGACCGTCGCACCGGGCACGAGACGCGCCTCGGCGGCGTCCGCCGCCGAGACCACGACGTCCCCGCACCCGCCCGCGACGGCCGCCGCCACCGCCGGCAGGACACCACGGACGGGCTGCAGGCGTCCGTCCAGCCCCAGCTCGGCGAGGTGCACGACGCGCTCGAGGCCGTGGTGGGGCACCACGCCGGCCCCGGCCAGCACGGCCACGGCGACGGCGAGGTCGAACCCCGTCCCGGACTTGCGCAGGGACGCCGGTGACAGGTTGACGGTGATCTTGCGCTGCGGCCAGGCGATCCCGCTGGACAGCACGGCGGCACGGACCCGGTCCCGCGACTCGGCGAGCGCAGCGTCGGGCAGTCCCACCAGCGTGAATCCCGGCACGGAGGCCGCGAGCTGGGCCTGCACCTCGACGACGTGGCCCTCCATCCCGGTCAGCGCGACGGAAGCCGTGGTGCCCAGCCCCGTCACAGGACACCCTGCAGGTGCTCGACCTGGGCGGCACCGGACCGCGGCAGCACGACGGCCACCACGTCGATGCGCACCTCGCACCGCGGGGCCGAGCGGCTGTGCAGCCACTCCCCCGTCAGGCGCCTGATCCGCTCGAGCTTCACCCGCGTGACCGCCTCGGCCGGGTGGCCGAACGCCGTCCCGCGCCGCGTCTTGACCTCGACGACCACGAGGGTCTCTCCCTGGCGCGCCACCAGGTCCAGCTCACCGCGGGTACCGCGCCAGTTGCGCTCGATCACCTCGTACCCGCGCTCGGTCAGGTAGCGCGCAGCCACCCGCTCTCCGTATCGCCCCACGGCGTCCTTGGCCAGCACGGAACCACCTCCGCGCACCACGGTGGCGGGTTGTCGCGGCCCCCGTCTCCGTCCGGACCGGACCCGTGGACGGCCAGAGCCTGTGCACGGGCTCGAGGCCGCTGGATCCCGCGGCCGTGACGGCCGGCGCGCTACAGGGCGATGTCGGCCTTCGCGAGCTCTTCGACGTTGACGTCCTTGAAGGTCACGACCCGGACCGACTTCACGAAGCGTGCGGAGCGGTAGACGTCCCAGACCCAGGCATCGGCGAGCCGCAGCTCGAAGTAGACCTCACCGGCCGCCGAACGCACCTGGAGGTCGACCTGGTTCGCCAGGTAGAAGCGGCGTTCGGTCTCCACCACGTAGGAGAAGAGCCCGACGACGTCGCGGTACTCGCGGTAGAGCGCGAGCTCCATGTCGTTCTCGTAGTTCTCGAGGTCCTCGGCACTCACGCGGCCATCATCCCACCCGGGAGCGCAACGGCACGCCCGACCCGACGCTCACCTCGTCGAGCGTGACCACCCTGGGCTCCGGCGCGGCCGGGTTCGGCGGCGGGTCGACGGCGGCCGCCGCGGTCGCGGCAGGGGCCGTGTCGTCCAGCACCCGCAGGTTCCAGGACCGCCGGTGCTGCGGCGTCGGTCCGTGCCGACGGAGCGCCTCCAGGTGAGCCGGCGCCGAGTACCCCTTGTTCTGCTCCCAGGCGAAGGCCGGGTACTGGGCAGCGAGCCGGCGCAGCAGCCCGTCCCGCTCCACCTTGGCGAGCACGCTGGCCGCGGCGACCGAGGAGCACTGCAGGTCGGCCTTGACGAGGGTCCGCACCCCGGGCTCCGGGGCGTCGAGCGTGCGGCTCGGGTCCAGGTCCGCCGCCTCGAAGAGGTCCGCGTGCGGCCGGCTGAGCCAGTCGTGCGACCCGTCGAGCAGCACGACGTCGACGTCGCCCGCCGTGCGGCGCACCTGCGCGAGCGCGCGGCGACCCGCCAGGCGCAGCGCCGCGACGATCCCGTGCGCGTCGATCTCTGCCGGCCCCGCGTGCCCGACGGCCCAGGCCACGGCCCAACGGCGCAGCGGGTCCACCATGTTCTCGCGCGCCGAGGGCGAGAGCAGCTTGGAGTCGGTCAACCCGCGCGGGGCCGTCCTCGTGCCGGCGTCGACCACGACCAGTCCGACGCTGACCGGCCCGGCCAGCGCGCCGCGGCCGACCTCGTCCATGCCGCCCACGAGCAGCGCGCCCTCGCCGATCAGGGCCCGTTCGGACCGCAGCGTGGGGCTGCGGCGCGTGCTGCGCACGCTCACGGCTCGGGCACCCCGTCGAAGACGTCGCCCGGGTTGCGCAGCACCCGGGCGTCGCCGAAGGGCCACACGATCACGAAGGCGGATCCCACCACGTTGTCCATCGGGACGAACCCCCCGCCGGGCTTGCCCGTGTTGTACCGCGAGTCCTGCGAGTTCGGCCGGTTGTCCCCCATCACGAAGAGCATGTCGTCCGGCACGACCGTCTCGAACTCGGTCTCGCTGGGGTCCACCCCCGGCGCGATGTACTCCGTCTCGTCGATAGCGACCCCGTTGACGCTGACGCGGCCCTCCGCGTCGCAGCACACGACCGTGTCCCCGGGAGTACCGACGACCCGCTTGATGAGGTGCTCGCCCGTGTCCTGCGGGAGCAGCCCGACGAACGTCGCGGCGTCGCGCACCGCGTTGCCGACCGGGCCTCGGTCCGGCGCCTCGTACGGCGGGAGCCACCCGCCCGGGTCCTTGAAGACGACGATGTCTCCGCGATGGACGTCCAGGGCGTCCGGGACGAGCCGGGAGACCATCACCCGGTCGCCGACCTGGAGCGTGTCCTCCATCGACGAGCTCGGGATGTAGAAGGCCTGGACGAGGAACGTCTTGATGAGCCAGGACAGGACCAGGGCGCTGATCACGATGATGGCCGTCTCGCGCAGCAGGCTCAGGCCTCCGCCCGAGCGCGCCGGTCGAGCCGCGGCGTGCGCGGGGACGGTCCCGGACCGCGTGGCGTCGGCCGGCGACCCGTCGACGGCATCGGGGTCCGGTGTGCCCTCGGGCTCGGGTCGGCGCTCTGCGGATGTCACAGGGTCGGAGTCTGCCACGTCCACACCCTGCCAGAAGCACGACCCCACCGCGAAACGCCGACGGGCGGCCCCTCCGCTGGAGGGGCCGCCCGTCGGGACGCTCGGCGGGAGACCTCCCGCCACGGCTCACTTGGCCGGGGTCGCGCGCTTCTCGCGGATCTTCGCCTTCTTGCCGCGCAGGGCACGCAGGTAGTAGAGCTTCGCGCGACGGACGTCACCACGGGTGACGACCTCGACGGAGTCGACGGTCGGGGCGTGCACCGGGAAGGTGCGCTCCACGCCGACGCCGAAGCTGACCTTGCGGACGGTGAAGGTCGAGCCCACGCCGCTGTTCCGGCGGGCGATGACCACGCCCTGGAAGGCCTGGACACGAGAGCGGTTGCCCTCGACGACCTTCACGTTGACCTTGACGGTGTCTCCGGCACGGAAGTCCGGGATGTCGTCGCGCATCGCTGCCGCGTCGACGGAGTCGAGCGTCTTCATGGTTGTCTCCCCACCCTGCCACAGGTCAGAGCAAGCTCTGGGCCCACGCACGGCGGGCCGAAGTCTTGTCGAAGGTGGTGCACCGTCCTCGGCCCGATGGTCTCCCCTGTGGCAGAGTCCGGGCTGCGGCACACCAGCGCCCTATTCTGCCACACGCTCCAGGCGAGGGCCCGGTCGGGAGCCGTCCGGACCCTCGTGAGCCTCGCCACGCGGCCCGCCCACCGGCTCCACCACGCGCCAGCCGAGGCCGGCCAGGACCTCGCGGTCGTGCGCGTCGAGCACGTCCGGGTCGAGCGCAGCCACCATGTCGGGGCGGCGTGCGGCCGTGCGCTCCAGGGCCCGGTCGCGACGCCACCGGTCGATGCGGGCATGGTGACCGGAGAGCAGCACCTCCGGCACCTCGCGTCCGTCCCAGGCCGGCGGTTTGGTGTAGACGGGATACTCCAGCAGCCCCGCCGCACCGTGGGACTCCTCGACCAGCGAGTGCGGGTTACCGACGACGCCGGGCAGCAGCCTGCCCACCGCCTCCACCATGACCATGGCCGCGACCTCGCCACCGTTGAGCACGTAGTCGCCGATCGACAGCTCGCTGACCCGGTGACCGGCGGCCCGGTAGTGCTCCGCCACCCGGGCGTCGATGCCCTCGTAGCGTCCGCAGGCCACCACCAGCTGGTCCTCGGTCGCGAGCTCCTCGGCGTGACGCTGCGTGAACACGTCGCCCGACGGCGTCGGCACGACCACGTGCGCGCCGCCCGTCCCGGCGCCGGTGTCCGCGGCCGGCTCCGGCAGCAGGTCGTCGAGCGCGCGTCCCCAGACGTCGGGCCGCATGACCATGCCCGCTCCCCCACCGAAGGGCGTGTCGTCCACGGTCCGGTGCCGGTCGGTGGTCCAGTCGCGCAGGTCGTGGACCCGCAGGTCGAGCAGCCCTGCCCGCCGGGCCTTGCCCACGAGCGACAGGTCGAGCGCGGCGAGGTAGTCCGGGAAGATGGTGACGACGTCGATCCGCACGTCAGGCCTCGTCCTCGTGCTCGTCGGATCCCTGCTCGGGGCCGTCGTCCGCCCGGTCGACGACGACGGCGCCGGCGTCCCGGGCCAGCAGACCACCGGGAGGGGTCAGCTGCACACGGCCGCCGGGCACGTCCACCACCGGCACGATCGCGTGCACGAAGGGCACGAGGGTCCGCTCACCACCGGTCTCGCGCAGCACCAGGACGTCGTGCGCGGGCAGGTGCTCCAGGCCGACGACCTCGCCCACGACCGTGCCGTCGGCGAGCTCGGCCCGCAGCCCGGCCAGCTCGTGCGGGTACCAGGCGTCCTCCTCGTCCGACTCCCCCGACTCGACCACGAGCTCGACGCCGCGCAGGGCCTCGGCCGATCCGCGGTCCGACGACTCGGCGAACTGGACGAGCCAACGGCCCTGGTGCACGCGGGTCGCGGCGACCGTGAGCGGACCGGCGTCGGGCGGCACGGTCGCGAGGACCGCCCCGGTCGTGAACCGCTCCTCCGGGACGTCCGTCCGGACGTCGAGGGCAACCTCGCCGCGCAGGCCGTGGGCCTTGCCGATGCGAGCCACCACCAGCTCCATGTCTACTCCTCGTGGTCGGTCGGGCCTCGGCCCGGTGAACACGACGAGGCCCGGTCCCGTGGCGGGACCGGGCCTCGTCGGTGCTGCTCGTCGCTCTCGATGCTCAGCGGCGGTCGACGTCCACGACGTCGACGCGGACCGCGCCGTCGTTCGACAGCGCGCCGACGACGGTACGGAGCGCCTTCGCCGTGCGGCCACCGCGGCCGATCACCCGTCCGAGGTCGTCGGGGTGGACCCGGACCTCGAGCAGGTCACCGCGGCGCTGCGTGCGTGCCGTGACCTGGACGTCGTCCGGGTTGTCCACGATGCCGCGCACCAGGTGCTCGAGAGCGTCCGCGAGCATCAGGCCTCGGCCTCAGCCTCGTCGGACTCCTCGGCCTTGGCGGCGGACTTCTTCTCGGCAGCCTTCGCCTTGGCCTTCTCGGCCTCCGCGTGGACGGCCTCGACGGCGGCGGAGCTGTCGCCCGCAGCCTGCTTGGTCCGCAGGGTGCCCTCGGCACCCGGCAGGCCCTTGAACTTCTGCCAGTCGCCCGTGACCCGCAGCAGGGCGGCGACCTGCTCGGTCGGCTGGGCGCCGACACCGAGCCAGTACTGGGCGCGCTCCGAGCTGATCTCGATGAGCGACGGCTCCTCGGTGGGGTGGTACTTGCCGATCTCCTCGATCACCCGACCATCACGCTTGGTGCGCGAGTCGGCGACGACGACGCGGTAGTACGGTGCCCGGATCTTGCCGAGGCGCTTCAGACGAATCTTGACGGCCACTGGTGTGGACTCTCCTGGTTCTGTGGGTGCGACCCGGACACGCGCGGGTGGGGTCCTGCGGGTGGGCGGGTCAGGACTTGGCCTGCGCAGGTGAGAGGGGCCTGGGCACGCCGAGTACCCCGCTATTGTGCCAGACGCCGGCGACCGGCCCAACCTCGGCTCGGTCACACCCGGGCACAGCGTGCCGGACGCCGCCTGACGACCCGCTCAGGGCACGTTCACGGGGCCACGACACGTCCGCGCAGGACGACGGCGGTGGGGTGGCGCAGCACCTCGACGTCCTCGCGGGGATCTGCCGGGTAGACGACGAAGTCGGCGCTGGAGCCCTCCACCATCGCCCCGTGGCCCAGGTAGGCGCGGGCCCGCCACGTCGCCATCGCGACGACCTCGGCCGGGGGGATGCCGGCGGCCACCAGCTCGGAGCACTCGTCGGCGATCCGGCCGTGGTCGATCGTGCCGCCCGCGTCGGTCCCGACGAGGAGCGGGATCCCGGCGTCGTACATCGCCCGGACCTGCTCGTACCGGCGTTCGTGCATCCGGCGCATCCGGGACGCGTAGACCGGGTACTTCCCGTCGGCCTGCTGCGCGATCGCCCCGAACTGGCCCACCTGCAGCAGCGTGGGCGTGACACGGATACCTCGCTGAGCGATCTCGGGCATGACGTCCGGCGTGATGCCGGTGCCGTGCTCGATGCCGTCGACCCCGGCGGTGAGCAGGTCGTCGATCACCTCGGTGGAGAACGCGTGCACGGTGACCCGCGCCGCCTCGGCGTGCGCGGCCGCGACCGCCTCGGTGAGCACGTCGACCGGCCACAGCGGACGCAGGTCGCCGTCGGGCCCCAGGTCACGGTCGATCCAGTCGCCGACGAGCTTGACCCAGCCGTCCCCGGCACGGGCCTGCTCGCGGACCACGCGGGGAAGGTCGGCGACGTCGTCGAGCTCGAGGCCGTAGTGGCGCAGATAGCGCTTGGGGCGGGCCAGGTGGATACCCGCCCGCACGAGCCGAGGCAGGTCCGGTCGGCGCGACACCCAGGACGTGTCGAGAGGGGAACCGGCGTCACGGACCAGGAGCACGCCCGCGTCGCGGTCGGCCAGGGCCTGCTTGACCGCGGCGTCCTCGTCGACGGCTCCGCCGGCATCGAGCCCGACGTGGCAGTGCACGTCCACCAGTCCCGGGAGCACCCAGCCCTCGATCTGCGTGGCGGGGCTGCCCTGCGGCGTGGGCCGCAGAAGACTGAGCCGGCCGTCGCGGACCCACATCTCGCCGACCTCACGGTTGCCGTCGAGCAGGATGCGACCCGTGACGTGCAGGGGAACGTGCGGCACCGACATGACGGCAGCCTACCGGGGCGTCAGCGCCCCCCGCCGAGCAGCTTGCCCAGGTCGCCCGGCAGCTCGAGGTTCTCGAGGTCCTTGCCGGCCTGCTGGTCGTCCCCGCCGGTCACCCCGAAGGCCGAACCCGCCGGTGCCGACTTCTTCGCCCCGCCGCCCAGCGCGCGCTGCATGGCCTCGCGCTCCTGCTGCGCCCGCTTGGCGGGGTTGCCGGACTTGCCCTTGACCTTCTTCTTGGGCTGCTGCTTGCCCCGCGACTTCTTGCCGCCGCCGGGCATCCCTGGCATCCCCGGCATGCCACCGGGCATCCCCGGCATCCCGCCACCCTGGGACATCTGCCGCATCATCTTCTGCGCCTGCGTGAACCGGTCGAGGAGCCCGTTGACCGCAGCGGTCGTCTGACCGGCGCCGCGTGCGATCCGGGCGCGCCGCGAGCCGTTGATGATCTTCGGGTTGTCGCGCTCGGCCGGCGTCATGGACTGGATGAGGGCCTGGACCCGGTCGACCTCGCGCTCGTCGAAGTTCTCGAGCTGGTCGCGCATCTGCGCCATGCCGGGCATCATGCCGAGCATCTTCTTCATCGAGCCGAGCTTCTTCATCTGCTGCATCTGCACGAGGAAGTCGCTGAGCGTGAAGTCCTCGCCCTGGGCGACCTTGGCCGCCATCTTCTCGGCCTCGTCGGCGTCGAAGGCCTTCTCGGCCTGCTCGATGAGGGTCAGCACGTCGCCCATGTCGAGGATGCGCGACGCCATCCGGTCCGGGTGGAAGACCTCGAAGTCCGTGAGCTTCTCACCCGTCGAGGCGAACATGATCGGTCGGCCCGTGACCTGGGCGACCGACAGCGCGGAACCACCGCGGGCGTCGCCGTCGAGCTTGGACAGGACCACGCCGGTGAAGTCGACGCCCTCGGCGAAGGACTGGGCCGTGGTGACGGCGTCCTGACCGATCATCGCGTCGATGACGAACAGGACCTCGTCCGGCGTGATCGCCGAGCGGATGTCGGCGGCCTGCTGCATGAGGACCTGGTCCACACCCAACCGGCCGGCCGTGTCGACGATCACGACGTCGTGCTGCTTGCTCCGTGCCTCCGCGACGCCGTCGCGCGCCACACCGACGGGGTCCCCCACCAGGGCGGCGTCGGCCGTGTCGTGGTCCGAGGTGTTGCCCGGGTGCGGGGCGAAGACGGGCACCCCGGCGCGCTCCGCCACCACCGACAGCTGGGTCACGGCGTTCGGACGCTGGAGGTCCGCCGCCACGAGGATCGGGGTGTGCCCCTGCTCCTTCAGGGCGAGGGCGAGCTTGCCCGCCAGGGTCGTCTTGCCGGCGCCCTGCAGGCCCGCGAGCATGATGACCGTCGGCGGGGTCTTCGCGAGCTGCAGCGGCCGGGTCCGACCACCGAGGATGGTCACCAGCTCGTCGTTGACGATCTTGACGACCTGCTGCGCCGGGTTCAGGGCACCGGAGACCTCGGCACCGAGCGCACGCTCGCGCACGGCCGCGGTGAAGTGCCGCACGACGGGCACGGCGACGTCCGCGTCGAGCAGCGCACGGCGGATCTCGCGCACGGTCGCGTCGATGTCGGCCTCGGAGAGCCGTCCCCGACCGCGCAGGTTCTTGAACGTCGCGGTGAGCCGGTCCGACAGGGAGTTGAACACCAGGTGGTCCTCTTCGCGGGGTGGATGAAGTGCGGTCCCCTAGCCTACCGGCCGCCCTCGGTCGTCCCGGACGCCACCGCCAGGGCCGCCCGTGCGGCCCGGGTCAGCTGGTCGACGAGGCTCGCCCGCCAGCCGGTCCATCCGGCGGGACCGAGCGAGGAGGCGTCGCTCTCGGTGAGCGCGCGCAGCACCTCGAGCAGATCGATCCGGTGATCGAGGCCCTCGAGCAGCCGTCGCACGGTCTGCGGGTCCTCGGGATCAGCGCTCGTGGCCAGCTGCGCGAGCAGCAGGTGCTGACGCACCAGGGTGGCCACGTCGTCGACGAACGCCTCGTCGAAGCCCATGCGCCGCACCACGCCCGGGGCGATCCGTGCGCCCTCCGCAGAGTGGTCGGAGATCTCGGCACGTCGTCGTTTGCCCAGGTCGTGGAGGATCGCGGCGACGAGCAGCAGGTCGGCCGGGAGGTGCTCCGGCGCGACGCCGCGGGCGAGCTGGCGCTTGCGGACCGCCGTCGCGAGGGCGGCCGTCTCGACGAGGTGCCGGTCGACCGTGTGACGGTGGATGGCGGCACGCTGCGGCTTGTTCCGGACGTCCGCCCACTCCGGGATCCAGGTGGTCACGGCGCCGGCGAGGTCGAGCGCCTCCCAGACGTGCACCTGCGAGGGCCCGGAGCCGAGCAGGGTGAGCAGGTGCGCGCGAGCGGCGCGCGGCCACGGCTCCGGCAGCGGCGGGCACGCGGCCAGCGAGTGCACGGTCACGGGCGAGAGCGCCAGCCCGGTCCGGGCCGCCGTGGCCGCCGCCCGCAGAGACAGCAGCGGGTCCTCGGCCGGCTGGGCGGTCACGGCCAGGACGAGCTCGCCGTCGTGCTCCACGAGCCCCTCCCCGACCGAGCGCAGCCGCGGGGGCTGCCGGCGGCCGCGCACCAGGACAGGTCGGCGCGCGGCGGGTCGCTGGAGCGCCTGGCGGGCGCGCCGCACCGTGGAGTCGAGCGCGAAGGAGATCTCGCGCCCCGCCGCGGCCAGGCTCGCCAAGAGCTCGTCGGGGTCGTCGTGGCCGGTCAGGCCGGCCACCTCGTCCAGGTCGGCGAGCAGCAGGCGGGTCGACCGACGGCGGGTCACGACCTGCAGGGCGTCCCGCACGTCGAGGAGGTGGGCGTAAGCCGTGTCCACGCGCCCGTGCGGCCGGTCGGTGAGCCACGTCGCGGCGAGGGCGGACAGCACGACGGCGTCACGGATGCCGCCGCGCGCCTCCTTGAGGTCCGGTTCGATGAGGTAGGCCAGCTCGCCGGAGCGCTCGGCCCGCTCGCGCACCCCGGCCAGCAGCTCGGGGAGCCGACGTCGCGACGCGGACCGCCAGTCGGTGAGGATCCCGGACGCGGCGCGGTGCACGACGACCGCGTCCCCCGCGACGGGCCGGACGTCGAGCCAGCCGACGGCCGCCGGCAGGTCGCGCGTCGCGAGCTGCCGCGTCTGTGTCAGCGAGCGGACGGCGTGGTCGATGTCGACCCCGGAGTCCCACAGCGGGTACCAGAGCCGCTCGGCGACCTCGGCCAGCTCCGCCGGCTTGTGGGAACGACCGTCGTGGACGAGGACGAGGTCGAGGTCGGACAGCGGCCCGAGCTCGCCGCGACCCAGGGAGCCGACGGCGGCCAGCGCGATGCCCGTCGGCTCGATCCCGGCGGTGGCCTCCGCGTAGAGGGCGGCCAGGCGCCCGGTCACGATCTGCTGGAGCGCGGCGCGGCGCGCGACGCCGGAGCGCCCCGGTCCGCTGAGGTCGGCGGCGGCGGCGAGCAGGTCCTGGCGGAGCCCCACGACAGGGCCCCGCACCCCGGGACCGGGGTGCGGGGCCTGCTGCTCCGCGGGGCCGCCGTCCGTCGAGGGGAGGTCGGCCATCGGCGTCAGAGCGCGGCGTCGCCGTGCTCGCCGGTACGGACGCGGGCGACGTCGTCGACCGGCACCGTCCAGACCTTGCCGTCGCCGATCTTGCCCGTCTGGGCCGCACCCACGACGACGTCGACGATCGCCGCGGCGTCCTCGTCGGCGATGAGCACCTCGATGCGGACCTTCGGGACGAGGTCCACCGTGTACTCGGCACCGCGGTAGACCTCGGTGTGGCCCTTCTGGCGACCGTAGCCGCTGGCCTCGCTGACGGTCATGCCGCGGACGCCGGCGGCCTCGAGGGCCGACTTCACGTCGTCGAGACGATGGGGCTGGATGACTCCCGTGACGAGCTTCATGCTCGGACCTCCTTGATGACGGAACCCTGCTGGATCGTCTCGTACGCCGACTCGCTGTGCACGGCCAGGTCGATACCGTTGACCTCGACGTCCTCCGAGACGCGCCAGCCCATGGTGGGCTTGAGGATGATCGCCAGGATGTAGGTGACGACGGCCGAGAACGCGACGGCGACCACGGCGATGATGGCCTGGACGGCCAGCTGGTTGACGCCGCCACCGTAGAACAGGCCGGTCTCCGTGGCGAGGAAGCCGATCGCCAGCGTGCCCCACAGGCCGGAGACCAGGTGCACGCCCACGACGTCGAGCGAGTCGTCGAAGCCCAGCTTGAACTTCAGCCCCACCGCGAAGGCGCTCAGCACACCGGCGACGGCCCCGAGGAGGATCGAGCCGAGCGGGCTGACCGAACCGGCTGCGGGCGTGATGGCGACCAGGCCGGCCACGACACCCGAGGCGGCACCCAGCGAGGTGGCCGAGCCGTCACGGATCTTCTCCACGACGAGCCAGCCGAGGACGGCGGCCGCGGTCGCGGTGGTCGTGTTGACCCAGGCGAGGCCCGCGAAGCCGTCGGCGGTGAACGCCGAACCGCCGTTGAAGCCGAACCAGCCGAACCACAGCAGCGCGGCACCGAGCATCACGAGAGTCAGGTTGTGCGGACGCATCGGCTCGGTGCCGAAGCCCTTGCGCTTGCCGACGACCAGGGCGAGCACCAGCGCGGCGGCGCCGGCGTTGATGTGCACCACCGTGCCACCGGCGAAGTCGATCGGCGCCGCGATCGACGCGAACGGACCGTCGCCGGACAGGAGGCCACCGCCCCAGACCATGTGCGCCATCGGGAAGTAGGCGAAGGTGACCCAGAGGGCCACGAAGACCATCCAGGTGCCGAACTTCACGCGGTCGGCGATCGCACCGGAGATGAGTGCGACGGTGATGATGGCAAAGGTCGCCTGGAAGCCGACACCGACGATGCCCGGAACACCGAAGTCGTCGATGATGAACTCGCCGGCGTCGTCATAGATCGCGCCCTGCAGCGCGAACTGGTCGAACGGGTTGCCGACGATCCCGCCGATGTCGCTGCCGTAGGACATCGACCAGCCCCACAGGACGTAGATGACTGCCGTGACGGCGATGGCGCCGAACGACATCATCATCATGTTCAGGACGGACTTGCCGCGAACCATGCCTCCGTAGAACAACGCCAGGCCCGGCGTCATCAGGAGCACGAGCGACGCTGACGTCAGCATCCACGCGGTTGCCCCGGTATCCAGCTCCATTGTCCAACTCCCCTCGCCGACCCGTGTGGCCGGTCGAGGACCACCGTGGCGGCGCGGGGTTTCCACTGGACAGAGGTCGTGTTACAGCCGTGTCACAGACGACGCAGCCGCGTAAACATCGGGTTTCTGTCCACAGTGCGAGACGTTCGGTGCCCGACCGTGATCATCCCGTGACCCGACCGAGACCTCGGCGCGACCGGTCAGCCGAGCAGCCCGTCGACGAACTGCTCCGGGTCGAACGGTGCCAGGTCGTCCGGCCCCTCACCGAGGCCGACCAGCTTGACCGGCACGCCGAGCTCGCGCTGCACCGCCACGACGATCCCGCCCTTGGCGGTGCCGTCCAGCTTGGTGAGCACGATGCCCGTCACACCGGCGACCTCGCCGAAGACCTTGGCCTGCTGCATACCGTTCTGCCCCGTGGTGGCGTCCAGCACCAGGAGGACCTCCCCGAGCGGCGCCTCGCGGGTGATCACCCGGCTGATCTTGCCGAGCTCGTCCATGAGGCCGGCCTTGTTCTGCAGCCGGCCGGCCGTGTCGACCAGCACGACGTCGACGTCGTCGCGCGAGCCCTTCGCCACGGCGTCGAACGCGACGGCCGCCGGGTCGGCGCCCTCGCGGTCCGAGCGCACCGTCTCCACGCCCACGCGGGCGCCCCAGGTGGTGAGCTGGTCCGCCGCGGCGGCCCGGAAGGTGTCGGCGGCACCCAGCACCACCGTGCGGCCCTCCGCGACGAGCACCCGGGCGAGCTTGCCCACGGTGGTGGTCTTGCCGGTGCCGTTGACGCCCACGACGAGGACGACGGCTGGCTTCGCCACGCCGTCGACGACCGGCCGGGTCGTGGCGATGGTCCGGTCCATGGTGGGGTCGACGACGTTCAGCAGCTCCGAACGCAGCAGCTCGCGCACCGCGGCCGGCTCGCGCACGCCCTCGACGCGCACCCGGGTGCGCAGCGCCTCGAGCAGCTCGCCCGCCGGCCCCGCCCCGATGTCCGCGAGCAGCAGCGTCTCCTCCAGCTCGTCCCAGTCGTCCTCGGTGAGGTCGGTGCGCGACAGGACGCTCAGCAGACGCGCGCCGAGCGGCGAGCCCGAGCGTGCGAGACGGTCGCGCAGCCGGACCATCCGCCCCGCGACGGGAGCGGGCGTCTCCAGCGCCGGGGCCGTGGGTGAGGTCTCCACCGGCGCGACGTCCGGTGGTGCGAGCGTGTCCTGCGGGGCCTCGTCCACGGCGGTCGGCGCGCCGTCGTCGCCCTTGCCGCGCCGGCGCAGCCGCGGGGCGACGAGCGCGGAGCCGACGCCCGCGAGGAGGACGACGCCGAGAACTATCCAGAGCCAGAGAAGATCATCAGTCACGGTCCCCAAGTCTCCCAGACCGTGCGGTGCCCCGTGCGTCGGCGCGGCGTGTCAGACGCCGCGCACGCCGGGGCCGCCGGCGCGCGGGGTGCCGTGGAACGGCGTGCTGACCCGCTCCTGGGCGCGCTGCAGCACGCCGGACAGCTCGTCGGCGTCCACGTAGGCGGGAGCGTCCTCGACGGTCGCCGCGAAGAAGGCGTCCATGTCGGTGTCGACCGGCTCGGGAGCGGCGGTCCGACGGCGGCGGCTCAGCCCGGCACGGAAGTCCCGCAGGAACGCGCGCACGCCACGGACGTCGTCGTCGTCGCGCTTCTCCATGACGTTCGCCACCAGGAACACGGCCGCGGCGACGAGCAGCGAGACGAGGATCCACACGACGAGGGCCATGGCAGCCATTGTCACCCCGCCTCCGCCGCTTCGCGCAGCCGCTGCGAGATGACGGTCGTCACACCGTCGCCGCGCATCGTGACGCCGTAGAGCGCGTCCGCGACCTCCATCGTGCGCTTCTGGTGCGTGATGACCACGAGCTGGGAGTCCTCCTGCAGCTCGCGGAAGATCTCGAGCAGGCGGCCCAGGTTGACGTCGTCGAGCGCGGCCTCGACCTCGTCCATGACGTAGAACGGGCTCGGGCGCGCCTTGAAGATCGACACGAGGAACGCCACCGCCGTCAGCGAGCGCTCCCCGCCCGACAGCAGCGACAGCCGCTTGACCTTCTTGCCGGCCGGGCGAGCCTCCACCTCGATGCCCGTGGTGAGCAGGTCGCCGGGCTCGGTCAGCACGAGCCGGCCCTCGCCGCCGGGGAACAGCCGCGCGAAGACCCGCTCGAACTGTGCCGCGGTGTCCTGGTACGCCTCGGCGAAGACCTGCTGGACCCGCTCGTCGATCTCGGCCACGATCTGCAGCAGGTCCTCGCGCGAGCCCTTGAGGTCCGCGAGCTGCTCGGTGAGGAACCGGTGGCGCTCCTCCAGCGCGGCGAACTCCTCCAGGGCGAGCGGGTTGACCGTGCCGATGCGCTTCAGCGCGCGCTCCGCCGCCGCGAGCCGCTTCTCCTGCTCGGCACGCACGTACGGCACGGGGTCGGGGTCCGGGTCGTCCTCGGCGGCGTCCGCAGGCCGGGGCACGGGTACCTCGCGGTGCGGGCCGAACTCCTCCACCAGGGACTCCGGCTCGGTCCCGAGCTCCTCGACCGCGCGGGCACGGAGCTGCTCGAACCGGGCCACCTGCTGCGCGCGGGCGACCTCGTCGCGGTGCGCCACGTCGGTCAGGTCGCGCAGCTCGCCGGACAACCGGTCCACGTCCGCCCGCACGGCGTCGACCTCGGCGCGCTGCTCCTCCCGCTCCGCCTCGGCCGCGGCCCGCTCGGCCGCGGCCCGCTCCGTCGAGCGGGCCAGTGCCTCGAGGGCCGTGGCGACGTCGCCCCGCACGCCGGCGGCGCGGTCGGCCTCGGCCGCCCGTCGCCGTGCCCGCGCGGCCGCCTGCTCCCGTGCCTGGCGTTCGCGCTCGGCGGCCCGAGCCAGCCCCTGGGCACGGCCCGAGACCGCGCGGGCACGTTCCTCGGCCGTCCGCAGCGTCAGCCGTGCCTCGGTCTCTTCCTGACGGGCGGCGCCGGCGGCGCGCTGGGCGACGTCCCGCGCCTCGGTGGCGGCGGCGATGTCCTCCTCGGACCGGGTCGGCTCGGCCTCGGCCACCTCCAGGCGGTGGACGAGGTCGTCGAGCGCGGCGGCATCCTGGTGCCGCCGCTCGGTCGCCTCCGCCAGGGCCGTCCGGTGGCGCTCGGCCTCGGCCTGCGCCCCGGTGCGGGCGGAACCCAGCGTCCCGAGCTGTTCGGCGACGGCCGCCATCGCCGCGTCGGACTCGTGCAGCCGGTCGAGCGTCTCGTCGTGGCGCGTCTGCGCCGCCTCGAGCGCGGCGCGGGCCCCGACCAGGTCCTCGCGTCCCTGCTCGCCCCGCGCGACGGCGTCGTCCAGTCCCGCACGGGCCTCCTCCAGCGCGCTGGTCAGGTGCAGCACGCTCGGTGCCGCGGCCGAGCCGCCCGACGCACGGGTCGCGGCGAGCAGGTCGCCGGCCCGGGTGACCGCCACGGTCGTGGGGTGCGCCGCGACCAGGGCACGGGCCTGCGCGAGGTCCTCCACCACGACGACGGCGGCGAGCAGGTGCCGGAGCGCCGCCGCCGCCGGCCCCGTGGCGGTCACGACGTCCACCCCGCGGCGCGCGCCGTCGGGCAGCGGGACCTCCGGCGGCGCGGGCGCGGCGCCGTCCGACCCGCCGACGACCAGTCCGGCGCGTCCGGCGTCGTCGTCGCGCAGGAGCCGCAGCGCGTCGACCGCCGCCCCGAGGCTCTCGACCGCGACGGCGTCGGCCAGCGGGCCGAGCGCGGCCGCGACGGCCTCCTCGTAGCCGGCCTCCACACCGAGGAGCGACGCCACCGAGCCGAGGACGCCGGCCGGGTCGGCGGCGAGCAGCGCGCCCGCGCCGTCCTTGCGGTCCAGGCTCAGGCTCAACGTCTCGACCCGCGCGGACCAGGTGGCGCGCTCCGTCTCGGCGGCGGCGACCCGCTCCTCGAGGCGTTCGACGGCGGAGCGCGCCTCCGTCAGCGCGGCGACCGCCCGCTCGTGGTCGGCGTCGAGGCCCTCCTCGCCGGCCTCGGCGCCCAGCACGTCGCGCTCGAGCTCGGCGAAGCGTGCCGCGGCCTCCTCCGCCCGGCGTTCCGCCGCGGCGAGGCCGGCCTGCACGCGCTCGATCTCGGCGTCGGCGGCCTCCACGCGGCTACGCCGGGCGGCGACCTGACCGGACAGGCGGGCGAGTCCCTCCCGTCGGTCGGCGGCGCCGCGCAGGAGGGTGGCGAGCTCCTTCTCGGCGGCCGCGGCCGCCGTCTCCGTGTCACCGCGGGCGGCGACGGCGCCCTCGAGCGCCGTCCGGGCGATCTCCACCTCACGCTCGAGCTCGGCCTCGGAGGCGCGGGCGCGTTCGGCCTGGGCCTCGAGCTCCTCGGGGTCCTGGCCGCGGTGCTCCGGCTCGGCGGTCCCGAGCAGCCGGACCCGCTCGTCGGCCAGCGAGGCCAGCCCTCGCAGGCGCTCCCGGACGGCCCCGAGCCCGTGGAACGTGTCGGTGGCCCGCGAGGCGGCCCTGGCCGAGGCGGCGGCCGCCACCTCCAGCCGGGCCAGGCGCTGCCGGGCGACGCCGAGAGCGTCCTCCGCGGCTCGGCGGCGCTCGGCGAGGGCCGCCTCGTCAGCACGCTCCTGCTCGAGCTGCGCGCCGAGCTGGGCGAGGTCGTCGGCCAGCAGCCGCGCCCGGGCGTCCCGCAGGTCGGACTGCACGGTGCGCGCCTTGCGGGCCGCCTCCGCCTGCCGGCCCAACGGCCCGAGCTGGCGGCGCAGCTCCGTGGTGAGGTCGGTGAGGCGGGCCAGGTTCCCGGCCATCGCCTCGAGCTTGCGCAGCGCCTTCTCCTTGCGCTTGCGGTGCTTGAGGACTCCCGCGGCCTCCTCGATGAAGCCTCGGCGCTCCTCCGGGGTGGCACGCAGCACCTGGTCGAGCTGCCCCTGGCCGACCACCACGTGCATCTCGCGGCCGATCCCCGAGTCGCTGAGGAGCTCCTGGATGTCCAGCAGCCGGCACGAGCTGCCGTTGATCGCGTACTCGGAGCCGCCGCTGCGGAACAGCGTGCGAGAGATCGTCACCTCGGTGTAGTCGATCGGCAGGGCACCGTCCGTGTTGTCGATGGTCAGCGACACCTCGGCCCGGCCCAGCGGCGGGCGCCCCGCGGTGCCGGCGAAGATGACGTCCTCCATCTTGCCGCCGCGCAGCGACTTGGCGCCCTGCTCGCCCATCACCCAGGACAGCGCGTCGACGACGTTCGACTTGCCGGAGCCGTTGGGGCCGACGACGCAGGTGATGCCGGGCTCCAGGCTCAGCGTCGTCGCCGAGGCGAACGACTTGAAGCCCCGGAGCGTCAGCGTCTTGAGGTGCACGTGGCCGAGGGTATCCGCCGCGACGCCCGATCCCGAGCACCCGGGGCGGCGTTCCCCGGAGCTGGTGGCGTCGGGAGCCGCGGCGGGCGGGAGGCCCGGCCGCCCGGGGCCCCGGGTGCCGCGGCCTCCCGCCCGCGGTGGAGGATCAGAAGGTCGGGAACCAGAGGGCGATCTCGCGCTCGGCGGACTCCGGGGAGTCGGAGCCGTGCACCAGGTTCTGCTGGACCTTCAGTCCCCAGTCCCGGCCGAGGTCGCCGCGGATGGTGCCGGGGGCGGCGACCGTCGGGTCGGTGGCACCGGCCAGCGAACGGAAGCCGGGGATGACGCCCTGCCCCTCGGCCACCACCGCGAGGACGGGGCCGGAGAGCATGAACTCCACGAGCGGGGCGTAGAACGGCTTGCCCTCGTGCTCGGCGTAGTGCTGGGCGAGGAGCTCGGGCGTGGCGTTCTTCAGCTCGACGGCCGTGAGCGTGTAGCCCTTGGCCTCGATGCGCCGCAGGATCTCACCGGACAGGCCGCGGCGGACGCCGTCGGGCTTGACGAGGACGAGGGTGCGCTCGGGCGCGGGCGTGGTTGCTTCGGTCATGGCCGTCACCCTATCGGCCGCGTCCGGCGGGCCGACCACGGACCTCAGAGGTTCGGGGCCGTCTCCGGATGGGACGCGTCGTACTCGGCGCGCTCCCGGTCGATCCGTCCGCCGAGCCGCAGCGAGACCACCCACATCGCGACGAAGACGGCCCCGACGACGAACATCATCGGCAGCAGCAGACCCATCGCGAGCACCGGGACCTGGGCGACCGACCCCGCCGCGTAGCCACCGGGACGCGCGACCATCCGCGACAGCAGGACGAGCACGAGGAAGAGCACGCCGGTGACCGTCCAGAGCGCGGCGGTGGACCCGAGGACCAGGGGCCCACGCTCGTAGGTCGAGTCCCGCAGCCCGTACAGCGCGAGGGCGGCGAACAGCACGGCGAAGGCCTCGAGCTGCAGCACCGTGGCGGCGAACTGCACCTTGGCAGGCTTGCGCGGCTTGATCGTGTCGCCCGGCCGGGGGCGATCGTCCTTCTTGCTCACCGTTCCACGATATCGGTCGGTGCGGCGTCGTGGTGCCCGACGGCGGCGCCCGCGGTCCCGACCGGCACCTCCGACCGCTCGGCCGCTCGCTCGCCGACCGCCTCCTGACGCGCCGCGACCTTGGCCGGGTCCTCGATCGCCTCGCCGCGCGCCACCATGCCGGCCACGTCGGACAGCTTGATCACCGGCAGGAACAGCGCGAGGACGAAGCCGACCAGCACCAGGGGCACCAGGTACCAGAACGACGGCGCCAGGGCGTCGGCGTAGGCGTCGACGACGCCGGAGTGCAGCGGCTCCGGAAGGGCGGCGACCATCGCCGGCGTGAGCCTCGCCTCCGCACCGGCCCCGACGTCGGGCGCCCCGGCGAACACCTGGCCGAGGTTGTCGGTGAGGCGCGAGGTGAAGATCGTGGTGAACAGGGCGACGCCCACGGAGGCGCCGACCTCGCGGAAGAAGTTGTTCGCGCTCGTCGCGGTACCGAGCTCGCTCGGGTCGACCGCGTTCTGCACCGCGAGCACCACGACCTGCATGACCAGGCCCATGCCGGCGCCCAGCGTGAAGATCATCGCGCCGAAGACCCACATGGAGGTGTCACCCGCGAGCGTGGTCAGCCACACCATGCCGACGGCGACGATCGCCAGGCCCGCGATCGGGTAGGCCTTGTACCGACCCGACTTCGCGACGGCGAAACCGGACACGATCGAGGTCAGCATGACGCCGACCATCATCGGCAGCATGAGCCAGCCGGACTCGGTGACGCCGGCACCGGTGGACATCTGCAGGAACGTCGGCAGCATCGCCATCGCGGAGAACAGCCCCATACCGAGCACGAGGCCGATCAGCGTGGTGATCGTGAAGGTCCGGTTCTTGAACAGGCGCAGCGGGATGAGCGGCTCGGCGGCACGGTTCTCGGCGAGCACGAACGCCCCGACCGCCGCCACGGTCAGCGCCACGAGGCCGAGCAGGCGGCCGTCGGTCCAGTCGTAGCCACCGTCCGCGAGGGACTCCCAGCTGGTGATGAGCACGATGCCCGTGGTGGCCACGGCCATGGAGACGATCCCGGCCCAGTCGACCGGTCGGGACGAACGGTGCGACGGCAGGCGCAGTGCGAACCATGCGATGGCGAAGGCCGCGAGCCCGACCGGGATGTTGATCCAGAACGCCCAGCGCCAGCCCGGGCCCTCGGTGAGCCAGCCGCCGAGCAGCGGCCCGAGCACGGCCGAGACGCCGAAGAGCGCGCCGAGCGGACCCATGTACTTGCCGCGCTCCGAGGCCGGCACGATGTCGGCGATGATCGACTGCGAGAGGATCATGAGTCCACCGCCGCCCAGACCCTGCACCGCTCGCCACGCGACGAGCGTCAGCATGGAGTCGGCCATGCCGGCTCCGGCGGAGGCCACGGTGAACAGCCCGATGGCGACGAGGAACGGCCAGCGCCGGCCGTACAGGTCGCCGAACTTGCCGTACAGGGGCATGCCGATGGCCACGGCCAGGATGTAGGCGGTGACGACCCAGCCCTGGTGGGCGACGCCGTCGAGCTCGCCCACGATGGTGGGCATCGCCGTCGAGACGATCGTCTGGTCCAGGGAGGACAGGAACATCGACGCCATGAGGGCGCCGAAGATCAGCCAGATCGTGCGCTGCGTCAGGACGACGAGCGGCTTGTCCGGCGCGGGGGCGGGGGCGTGGGCCATGGCGGAACCTCGTTCGGGGCGGAGTGCTGGCGGTGCGGGAGGAGCCGGGCGGGCCGGCAGGAGAGCGTGGGTCAGGCGTTGACGACGGCGGCGATCTTGGCGAGCGCGGCCGGCAGGTGCTCGGTCACGTCGCCCTGGCGGCCGCCGGCGTCCCAGTCGTCGAGCGCGGCGCGGACCAGGACGAAGACGACCATGGTGCACGTGGCCGGGTCGGTCGGCAGCGGCCGGCAGGCGTGCCGCTCGGTGAACAGGTCCTCGACCTGGTTCTTGTGCCGCTCGAACCAGGCGAAGTGGTGCGCGAGGAGCCGCGGCTCGGCCTGCATGAGCTCCAGGACGCGCGCGGGTGCGTGCGGGTCGGACCCGGCGACGGCCCCGAGCAGCGCTGCCGCCAGGACCTCGAGGTCGGCGGTGAGCCGTCCCGTCGGCCCGCCGGCGACGAACTCGCCGCGGAACCCGGCGTCGAGGTCGAACGACCCCTGGCCGAGCACGGCGTCGTCCTTGGACTCGAAGTAGTTGAAGAACGTGCGCGGGGAGATCCCGGCCGCCTCGGCGATCGCCTCGACGGTGACCGCGTCGAACCCGTGCGCGAGCACGAGACGCTGCGCGGCGTCCACGATGGCGTCGGCCCGGGCGCGCTTCTTGCGCGCCCGCAGGCCGATGTCGTCGACAGGGTTGGCGTTCACACCACAATCATGCACCCGCTGCAAGTTTGCACCAAGTGCAATGTTGCGTGGGCTACCTCACAGCTCGCCGAACCCGCCCTGCACCAGCCCGGCGACGACGGCGGCGGCGGCCTCCGCGTCGGGACCGCGCGCCGCGATCGTCACCACGTCACCCGCCGACGTCCCCAAGGACATGAGCTGCAGCACGCTGGTGGCGTCGGCGCCGTTGATCGTGACCGGCACGCCCAGATCGGCGACGGACCGGGCCACCACCGCGGCGGGTCGGGCGTGCAGACCGAGCGGGTTGCGCACCTCGACCGTCACGCTCACCTGGTCGGCATCGCCCGACGACGTCGGATCCGGCACCGGGATCGCCTCGCCCGACGCACGCGTCCCCACGACCGCCGGGCTGTCGGCCGTCCCGGACCCGGGGGCCTGGACCAGCTGGAGCACCGGCTCCGGACCGATGGACAGCACCGCCGACTCCGCGGCCTCGGCGACGGCGTCCAGGCCGGCGCCCTGCTGAGCCGTCACGGCCGCGGCGACCGCACCCTCGACGAACGGCGCGGAGACGAGTCGCACCCTGGGGGGCAGCTCGGGGTCCAGCTCGAGCGCGGACTCGACCGTCAGGACGGCGGAACCCAGGTCGGCCAGCACCACGACGCCGTCCACCGCCGCCAGCGCGGCGGACAGCGCGTCCTGGACCCGCGGCAACGACGTGCCCAGCCCGCCGTCGAGATCGCCGGCCGCGCACCGGAGCTCCACGTCCGGCGCCATCTGCCGGGCGAGCTCGGCCGTGCCGTCGGCGAGCATCGCCGAGTGCGCGACGAGGACCAGTCCGACGCTCACGCGCCGCGTCCCTCCGCGGCGGCGACGGCCGCCGCCAGGATGATCGCCGTCGAGCGCGCGCCCGGGTCCTGCGTGCCCGCGCTGCGCTCGGCCAGGTACGAGGCCCGGCCCTTCGTCGCCACGAGCGGGATGGTCGCCTCCGCCCCGCTCGCCGCCGCCGCGGCCGCCGCGCGCAGGACGTCGATCCCGTCCTCGGCGTCCTCGGCCTGCTCGGCGGCCTCCGCCGCGGGCTGCCAGGCGTCGACCATGGTCTTCTCCCCCACGGTGGCGCGGCCGCGCGCCACGATCCCCTCCAGCGCGGCCTCGACGAGCGCGACGACGCCGCTCGAGGGCAGGTCGGCGCGGTCGGTCACCTTGGACGCACGCAGCAGCGCCGTGCCGTAGAGCGGCCCGGCGGCCCCTCCCACCGTGGACATCATGGTGGTGGCGGCGAGGCGCAGCACCTGCCCGACCGTCTCCCGAGGTGCCTGGGCAGGGTCGTCCAGACGTTCGACGACGGCACTCAACCCACGATCCATGTTGACGCCGTGGTCCCCGTCGCCGATCCGCCGGTCGAGCTCGGTGAGCTCGTCCCGCGCGTCACGGACGTCCGCGGCGGCGGCGTGCATCCAGCGTTCGGCCCAGGCGACATCCAGCACGGTCACCACCGTAGCGCCGGTGTGTGCACCGGGGCGTCCCACAGCTCGGTCAGCTCGTCGTCGAGCCGCAGCACGGTGACCGACGCACCCTGCATCTCCAGCGAGGTCACGTAGCTGCCGACCAGGGAGCGCGCCACCTCGACGCCGCGCTCGGCGAGGAGGTCGTGGGCGCGCGCGTAGACGACATAGAGCTCGCTCAGCGGCGTGCCGCCCATCCCGTTGACGAACAGCAGCACCCGTTCGCCCGACGCCAGCTCCAGGTCCTCGGCGACCGGGTCCAGCAACCGCCGGGTGATGTCGTGCGCCCCGGACGCGGTCACGCGGTGCCTGCCCGGCTCACCGTGGATCCCGATGCCGATCTCGACCTCGTCGTCGGCCAGCTCGAAGCCCGGGCGGCCCACGTGCGGCACGGTGCACGCCGTCAGCGCGACCCCCATGGTGCGGACCCCGGCGACGACTCGCTCGGCCAGCGCAGCCACCGTCGCCAGGTCGTCACCGCGGGCGGCGGCCGCGCCGGCGATCTTCTCGACCGCGACCGTCCCGGCGACACCCCGGCGGCCCGCCGTGTACAGCGAGTCCTCGACCGCGACGTCGTCGTTGACGACGACGCTGGCGACCTCGATGCCCTCGGCCTCCACCAGCTCGACCCCGGTCTCGAAGTTCAGCACGTCGCCCGTGTAGTTCTTGACGATCGCGAGCACGCCCGCACCGCCGTCGGCCGCCTGCAGCGCGGCCGAGACCTGGTCCGGGGTCGGCGACGTGAACACCGCGCCCGGCACGGCCGCGTCGAGCATCCCGGCACCGACGAACCCGGCGTGCAACGGCTCGTGGCCGGAGCCACCACCGCTCACGACGGCGACGCGGCCCGGCGGCGTCCCGCCGGCGCGCAGCACGAACGTCGGGTCGAACCGCACCTCGACGGCGTCGGCGTGCGCGAGGGCGAACCCTCGCAACGAGTCGTCGACGGCCTGCGCCGGGTCGTCCAGCAGCTTCTTCATCACGGCCTCCCGAGCGGTTGTGTCCCTGTGACTCATACAACACCCGCCGGGCGGCCCGTGCAGTGCAGGGCGCCGTGCTGGGCCACGGTCCGGGTCCCCCTGGGTCGGTCCGGCCCGCCGCCTCAGCCGCGTCCGAGGAGCACGCGCGCGTCCGCGACGGTGATCACCGACCCCGTGACGACCACCCCGGTCCCGGTCCCGACCCCGACGACGTCGTCCGCCTCGGCCAGGTCCGTGGCGACCTGCAGCGCCGCGTCGAGCCGGTCGGCGGTGTGCACCCGGTCCTCGCCGAAGATCTCGCGCGCCACCTCGGCGAGGTCGTACGGGTCCGCCGAGCGCTCCGACGAGTTGCGCGTCAGCACCACGTGGGACAACGCGGGCTCCAGCGTGGCCAGGAGGCCCTCGGCGTCCTTGTCCGCCATGACCCCGACCACGCCGACCACGGCGCGCAGGCTGAACGACTCGTCCAGCGCCGCGACCAGGGCCTCGGCACCGTGCGGGTTGTGCGCGGCGTCGACGAGCACGGTGGGGCTGGAGCGCAACAGCTCGAGGCGTCCCGGCACCGCGACGTCGGCGAACGCGGTCTCCACGACTCCCCCGTCCAGCGCCCGGCCGCCGAGCATCTGCTCGACGGCGGCCAGGGCCAGCAGGGCGTTGTGCGCCTGGTGCGCGCCGTGCAGCGGCACGAACACGTCCGTGTACGTCGCCAGCGGTGTGCGGAGCGCGACCAGCTGGCCACCCACCGCGATGGCACGCGCGGCCACCTCCAGGTCGACGCCCTCGCGAACCAGGCGGGCCCGGACCTCGGCGGCCCGCTCGGCGAGCACCTCGTCGACCTCCGGTCGCTGCTCGGCCACGACGGCCGTCGCCCCGGTCTTGATGATCCCCGCCTTGACCACGGCGATCTCCGCGGGCGTCGACCCCAGCCACTTCTCGTGGTCGATGCTGATCGGGGTGATCACCGCGACCTCCGCGTCGACCGTGTTGGTGGTGTCCCAGGTACCGCCCATGCCCACCTCGAGCACCGCCACGTCGACGGGAGCGTCGGCGAACGCCGCGAACGCCAGGCCCGTGAGCACCTCGAAGAAGTTCAGCCGCGACTGGCCGGACTCCTCGAGCTCGGCGTCGACCACCTGCACGTAGGGGAAGACGTCCTCCCAGACCTCCACGAACCGTGCCGCGCTCAGCGGCTCGCCGTCGACGCAGATGCGCTCGGTGACGCTCGTCAGGTGCGGTGAGGTGAACAGCCCCGTGCGCAGCCCGTGCTCGCGCACGAGCCGCTCGGCCATCCGCGCCGTCGACGACTTGCCGTTGGTGCCCGTCAGGTGGATGGCCCGGAAGGAGCGCTGCGGGTCGCCGAGCAGCTCCAGGAGCCGGGCGACCCGGTCGATCGTCGGCGACACGTCGTGCTCCGGCGCCCGGGACACGATGTGGGCGTAGACGCGTTCCAGGTCCTCGCGCGCGGCGGCGTCCTCCGCCACGGCCCGGGCCGCCTTGCGGTCGGCCGCCTTCGCCTTCTTCGCGTCGTTCTTGCCGCCGTCGCTCATGCGTCTCCCTCGTGCTTCGTGACGTGGACGGAACGAGCGGTGCCCTCGGCACCGGTCACCGTCAGGCTGGCGGCCAGCGTCTCGCGCACGACCAGCTCCCGGTGCGCCTCGACGTCGGCCACGTGCTCCGGCGGGACGTCGAGCGTGAGATCGATGCGGTCGCTCACCTCGAGCCCGGCGGCCTTGCGGGCGTCCTGCACGTCGCGGACGACGTCGCGGGCATACCCCTCGGCGCGCAGCGCGTCGTCGAGCGCCAGGTCCAGGACGACGAACCCGCCGCCCGGGAGCACGCTCGCCGCCACGTCCTGGCCCGCCGCGTCGCCGACGACGGTGGTCAGCTCGTACTCCGGTGCGAGCAGGGCGACCTCGCCGTCGTCGGTCGTGACGACCACCGCGCCGTCGGCGTCCTTGTGCCAGGCGCCTGCCTTGGCCGCCCGGATGACGACCTGCACGCCCCGGCCCAGGCGCGGGCCCGCGGCCCGGGCGTTCACCGCGAGCCGCTCGGTGATCCCGAACCGCTCGGACGCCTCGGCGTCCGCCTGCACCAGGTCCACCGCCTTGACGTTGAGCTCCGAGGCGAGCAGGCCGGCGTAGTCCGCGAGCGCCGCCGGGTCCGGGACCGCCACCGTGAGCCGGGCCAGCGGCTGGCGCACCCGCAGCTGGTTCGCCTTGCGCAGCGCGAGCGTCGTCGACACGACGGCTCGCACCTCGTCCATCGCGGCGACCAGTGCGTCGTCGGCGACGAGGGCCGGGGTGTTCCGCGCGGTGGGCCAGTCGGCCAGGTGGACGGAGCGCCCGCCGGTCAGGCCCCGCCAGATCTCCTCGGTCAGCAGCGGCGCGAGCGGCGCCATGACGCGGCACAGCACCTCGAGCGCGGTGTACAGCGTGTCGAAGGCGTCGGCGTCCTCGGCCCAGAAGCGGTCCCGCTGGGTGCGCACGTACCAGTTGGTCAGGACGTCCAGGTGCTCGCGCACGGACTCGCACGCCCCGGAGATGTCGTAGGCGTCGAGCTGGCCGGTGACCGTCTCCACGAGGTCGTGCGTGCGGGCCAGCAGGTAGCGGTCGAGCGCCGGCAGCCCGGCCGCTCGCTCGGGCTCCACGGGCTTGGCGGCGTAGCCGGCCGAATCGCCGGTGCCGCCCGCGCTGTTCGCGTACAGGGTGAAGAAGTAGTAGGTGCTCCACAGCGGCAGCAGCACCTGCCGGACGGCGTCGCGGATGCCGTCCTCCGTCACGACGAGGTTCCCGCCGCGCAGGATCGGCGAGGCCATGAGGAACCACCGCATGGCGTCGGACCCGTCGCGGTCGAAGACCTCCGAGACGTCCGGGTAGTTGCGCAGCGACTTGCTCATCTTGCGCCCGTCGGAACCCAGCACGATGCCGTGCGAGACGGCGGTGCGGAACGCCGGCCGGTCGAACAGCGCGGTGGCCAGGACGTGGAGCGTGTAGAACCAGCCGCGGGTCTGGCCGATGTACTCCACGATGAAGTCGCCCGGGTAGTGGTGCTCGAACCACTCCCGGTTGTCGAACGGGTAGTGCACCTGCGCGTAGGGCATGGAGCCGGAGTCGAACCAGACGTCGAGGACGTCCTCGACGCGGCGCATCGTGGACCGGCCGGTCGGGTCGTCGGGGTTGGGGCGCGTGAGGTCGTCGACGAACGGCCGGTGCAGATCCGGCTCGCCGGCGGCGTTGCGCGGCAGGCGGCCGAAGTCGCGCTCGATCTCGGCGAACGAGCCGTAGACGTCGGTGCGCGGGTAGGCGGGGTCGTCGCTCTGCCACACCGGCACCGGGGAGCCCCAGAACCGGTTGCGGGTGATCGACCAGTCGCGCGCGTTCTCCAGCCACCGGCCGAACTGGCCGTGCTGGATGTGGTCCGGCGTCCAGGAGATCTGCTCGTTGAGCTCGAGCATCCGGTCCTTGACCTTGGTGACCTCCACGAACCACGAGGACACGCCCATGTACATCAGCGGCTGGCGGCAGCGCCAGCAGTGCGGGTACGAGTGGTCGTACGACTCGCGCCGCAGCAGCACGGTGCCCGAGGTGACCGAGCCGGCGTCCACCTCGCCACGGGTGCGCGCCTTGAGGTGGTCGATGATCGGCAGGTTGGCGTCGAAGACCTGCAGCCCGGCGTACTCGTCGACGGGGTGCGTGAACTTCCCGTCCGCCCCGACGGGCATGACGGAGGCGACACCCTCGCGGTCGCAGACGATCTTGTCGTCCTCGCCGAAGGCGCCGGCGGAGTGCACCAGCCCCGTGCCGTCGGTGGTGGTGACGAAGTCCGCCGCCACGACGCGGTGCGCGCGCTCTCGGCCCTCGTAGTAGGAGAACGGCGGGCGGTAGGCGGCCTCGAGGAGGTCCGCACCCGTGAGCCGCCCGACGACGCGCGGCTCCTCGGCACCCTCGTCGGTCAGCTCGCGGGCGTAGTGGCCCAGTCGCGCCTCGGCGAGGACGTATCGCTCCGTCGAACCGCTGAACGCCGACTCCACGACGACGTAGTCGATGTCCTCGCCGACCATGACCAGCAGGTTGGAGGGCAGCGTCCACGGGGTGGTGGTCCACACGAGCAGCTTGTCGCCGGGGCGCACGACGTCCGTGCCGTCGTCGGGCACCGACGTGACCTCGAAGCCCACCGTGACCGCCGGGTCCTGGCGGTTCTGGTAGACGTCGTCGTCCATGCGCAGCTCGTGGTTGCTCAGGGGCGTCTGGTCGTTCCAGCAGTACGGCAGCACGCGGAAGTCCGAGTACACCAGGCCCTTGCGGTAGAGCTCGGCGAACGCCCACATGACCGACTCCATGTAGGTCGCGTCGAGGGTCTTGTAGTCGCCGTCGAAGTCCACCCACCGCGCCTGGCGGGTCACGTACTCACGCCATTCCGAGGTGTACTTCAGCACCGAGGTGCGGCACGCGTCGTTGAACTTCTCGATGCCCAGCTCGAGGATCTCGTCCTTGGTCTTGATGCCGAGCTGGCTCATCGCCTCGAGCTCGGCGGGCAGGCCGTGGGTGTCCCACCCGAACCGGCGCTCGACGCGCCTGCCGCGCATCGTCTGGTAGCGCGGCACCACGTCCTTCGCGTACCCGGTCAGCAGGTGGCCGTAGTGCGGAAGGCCGTTGGCGAACGGCGGGCCGTCGTAGAAGACGAACTCGTTCTCGCCGTCCGTGCCGGCGTCGTTCTTGGCCACCGAGGCCCGGAACGTGTCGTCGGACGCCCAGTAGGCCAGCACCTCCTGCTCGATCTCGGGCAGGCGCGGCGAGGCGGGGATGCCGAACGCCGCGCCGGGCGCGCTGCCGGACGAGGGGACCGAGTGGTGCAACGGATAGGCCATGGGTGGGCTCCTGGACAAGCGACGGGTGGTACGACGACGGCACTGCTGCACGAGGACGACGTCGGCCCGCTCGCGCGCCCGTTCCCGGACGCCGCGCGTGCCGTGCCGCGGTACCACCCCGCTTGCGGACCCCTCACGAAGATCGAGGTCCGCCGCTCCTTGACGGCTGTGACGGGCCTACCCGTCCGGTTCTACTGGGAGCGACGAGTCGCTCGGTTCTTCCGGAGGCTCACCGGTGATGGCCGGGTCGATGCCTGTGATCCGATGATAGCGAGCCGCGCAAGCCACCGTGGTCAGCGACTCCCGACCAGGCCTGCCGCCCCGGCGCCGGTCAGCTCGCCCGTGCCCACGGGTCGTCCGGCGACCGCGAGGAGCAACGAGACGGCGCTGCCTCGGACCGGTGCTCCCGCGCCGATGCTCCGGCCCCCGTCCACGGGCACCAGCTGCCGGCCCGCCACACGCTCTCTGCCGCCGCCCAGTCCTGCACCGGTGCGCGCGAGATGCTCCAACGCCGTCAGCACGTGCTCCGGCGGGTAGGTGGTCCCGATCCCGAGCGGTCTCCGGATGTCCTCGCCGTGGACGTAGGCCTCCACGAGCCGTGTCACCAGGGGGCCGGGAGGTGTGTCGGTCCGGTCGACCACCGCGCGGAACGCCTCCAGGGTGGCCCACGGATCCGCCGCTCGGTGCCGCGCCACCCCGTGGGCGTTCATCCGGTCGAAGTCGAACCGAGCGGCGACCATCTTGCGCAGGAACCCTCGCCGCGTCGTGGTCGCGGAGTCGATGAGGTGCGCCAGGACGTCGTGCACCGACCATCCCGGGCACAGCGACGGCGTCTGCCACTGGTCCGGCGCCAGTGCCTCGAGATGACGGACGAGCTCACGACGTTCCGCGTGGACGGCGTCCCAGAGGGTTGTTCGGGTGTTCATCGGCGACCTCCTGCGATCGGGTCGGCCGCGCCCGGCCGGCAGCGGCTGCGCCAGGGCAGACCGGGAGTCGTCAGCGATCTCATCGGACCGCGGTCGACTCCCCGGACGACGGTGTCCTGCCAGGTGACAGCGAGTTCCTGCCGATCGCTCGCCCGGCAGGCCGAGCGAGCGCACGATCGTCGTAGTGTCTGAGCGACACCCCACGACGCGAGGAGCCTCGATGGCCGACGACACCGACACCGCGCCCGGCGGTCCTCCCGACGCCGCGACCGCTGCGGACCCGCAGCAGCGCCGGACGGTGCTCGTCCTCGTCCTCGCCCAGGTCCTCTCCGGCGCCGGGCTCGCTGCCGGCGTCACCGTCGGAGCGCTCCTCGCCGCCGAGATGCTCGCCACCACCGCCTACGCCGGCCTGCCCGCCGCCCTGTTCACGGCAGGGTCCGCCGCGGCGGCGCTGGTCGTCGGGCGGCTCTCGCAACGGTGGGGCCGCCGCGCAGGCCTCACGTTCGGCTACCTCACCGGGGCCGTCGGAGCGGCCGGCGTGGTCGTCGCCGCCGTGCTCGACGACGTCGTGCTGCTCTTCGTCGCCTTCGCCGTCTACGGCGCCGGCACCGCGACGAACCTGCAGGCCCGGTACGCGGGCGCGGACCTCGCCGCGCCCCGGCACCGCGGCCGGGCCGTGAGCACCGTGCTGGTCGCGACCACGGTGGGGGCTGTGGCAGGCCCCAACCTGGTCGGCGTCATGGGCGACCTCGCGGCCGGCTGGGGCATCCCGCCGCTCGCCGGGCCGTTCCTCCTCGGCGGGGCCGCGTACGCAGCGGCGGGCGTCGTGCTGTGGGTGCTCCTGCGACCCGACCCGCTGCTCCTCGCCCGGGAACGCGCCGAGCAGGCCGAGCCCCGTCCGGAGGCGGCGCCGGCCCGGACCTCGGTCTCCTCGACGGCGCAGACGGCGGCACCGGCGACATCGGCGACGACGCTCGCTCCCCCGCCGCAGGTGGCCGAGCCGACCGATCGGCAGGTGAGCCGCACCGTGCTGCTCGCCGGCACCATCATGGTGCTGACCCAGGGCGTCATGGTCGCCATCATGACGATGACCCCCATCCACATGGAGCAGCACGGGCACGCCGTGGCCACCGCCGGGTTCGTCATCGCCGTGCACGTCGGGATGATGTACCTGCCGTCACCGCTGTCGGGGTGGCTCACCGACCGGTTCGGTCCGGTGCGGGTCGCCGTGGCCGCCGCTGCCACGCTGCTCGCGGCCGGCCTGGTCTCGGCGCTGGTGCCGCCGTCGTCGGTAGCCGGTCTCGCCGTGGGGCTCGGTCTGCTGGGGCTCGGTTGGAGCCTCGGGCTGGTCTCGGGCACCGCTCTGCTGACGACGTCGGTCCCGCTGGCGACCCGGGCACGCACGCAGGGATCGGTCGACCTGGCCGTCGCGCTGGCGGGCGCCGCCGGCGGGCTCGGGTCGGGGTTCGTCGTCGCGTCGTCGAGCTACGCGGCTCTGGCGCTCGGCGGCGGGGCGCTCGCTCTGCTCGTGCTGCCGGTCATCGCGTTCGCCGCCCGAGCCCCAGCACGCCGAACGTCCCGATCCGCACCGGAATAGCGCCGCAAAGCGGTCCGGAACGACACGTTCGGCGGTCAGACGCCGGTGCGGGCGATCTTGGAGTTGTGCACCTGCGCGCGGGGGCGGATCACCATGAGGTCCAGGTTGACGTGCGGCGGCCGGGTCAGGGCGTACCCGATCGCGTCGGCGACGTCGTCGGCCACCAGCGGCTGGTAGCCCTCGTAGACGGCCGCGGCCTTCTCGGCGTCGCCGTCGAACCGCACCAGCGAGAACTCCTCCGTGGCGACCGCGCCGGGGGCGATCTCCACCACGCGGACCGGCTCGCCGGCGAGCTCCCAGCGGAGCGTCGTCGAGAGCATCCGCTCGCCGTGCTTCGCCGCGGTGTACCCGGCGCCGCCCTCGTAGGCGCCGTGCGCGGCGGTCGAGGTCACGACGACGAGGTCCGCGCCCGGGCCGTGTGCGCCTCCTCCCCGCTCGGCCGAGGTGCGCAGCAGCGGCAGCACGGCCTTCGTGACACGCAACGTGCCGAGCACGTTGAGCTCGTACATCTGCCGCCACTGGTCCAGGTCGGCGTCCTCGACCCGGTCGAGGCCGAACGCGCCACCGGCGTTGTTCACCACGCCGTCGAGCCCGCCCGTCGCGGTCAGGTGCTCGACCAGGCCCGCGACGGCGTCGTCGTCGGTGACGTCGAGCGGGAAGGCCTCGGCGCCGGTCTCGGCCGCGAGCGCCTCCAACCGGTCGGCACGGCGGGCCGCGGCGACGACGTCGAACCCTTCGGTCCGGAGCCGGCGGACGGTGGCGGCACCGATGCCGGACGATGCTCCGGTGACCAGGACGCGGCGGGGTGTCGCGGTGGGGGTGCTGGTGGTACTCATCGTGGTGCTCCTCGGTTCTCGGTCGGGACGGCAGGTCCGCGGCGACGTCGCGCAACACTCCGGCGAGGATCGCCAGGCCCGCACGTGCCTCATCATCGGTGATCGTCCGCGGCGATATGGTCGCACCGTGACCGTGACCCAGGCGCTGCTGGCCTTCGCTCTCGTGGCAGGACTACTGACCATCATCCCCGGGATGGACACCGCGCTCGTGCTGCGCAGCACGCTGACGCGTTCGCGCCGGCACGGCTTCGCCGCACTCGGCGGCATCCAGGTCGGCACCCTGCTCTGGGGGGCCGCCGCGGCTGGTGGAGCGGCGGCGCTGCTCGCCGCGAGTCAGACGGCGTACCGCGTCCTGACGATCGCCGGCGCCGTCTACCTCGGGTGGATGGGCGTGTCGATGATCGCGGCCTCTCTGCACCGGCGCGTCGAGCGCGCTGACGTCGAGACACCCCCATCCGCGTCGGGTCGATGGCGGGACTTCGGTCTGGGCCTGGGCACGAACCTGATGAACCCCAAGGTCGGTGTCTTCTACGTGGCGGCTATCCCGCAGTTCACACCTGCCGGGGTGAACCCGTTGCTCATGGGCCTGCTGCTCGCCACAGTGCACTGCGTGCTCGGCACGCTCTGGCTGTCGGCGGTCCTGCTCGGGGCCGGGGTCGCCGGGCCACGTCTGCGACGCTCGGGCGCCGTGCGCTGGCTCGACCGGATCACTGGAGGGCTGCTCGTCGCCTTCGGTGCCCGGCTCGCGTTCGAGGCGCGCGCCTGACGTGCCGCCCTCGTCCAGGGCGAGGTCAGTCGACCGAGACCCCGACGGTGTGCCAGCCGGTCGCCCCGTCCGGGGCCGGCGGCGCCTCGTCGCTGGTCTGGACCTGACCGTCCGCGCCGATGGCACGCACCGCGATCGTGTGCCCGCCGACCGGGGCGTCCCACACGTACCGCCACTGGCGCCAGGTGTCGGGCCCGACGGTCTCGGCGAGCTGTGCGGGCTGCCAGGGACCGGCGTCCACGCTCACCTCGACGGCGTCGATCCCGATGTGCTGCGCCCAGGCCACTCCCGCCACGACCACCTCGCCGGCGTCGACCGAGCCTGATCGGGGCACGTCGATCCGGGACTGCAGCTTCACGGGGCCGCGGGCGGACCAGCCGCGGGGCGTCCAGTAGCCCTCGTCGTCGGCGAAGCGGGTGACCTTCAGCTCGGTGACCCACTTGGTCGCCGACACGTAGCCGTACAGGCCCGGCACCACGAGCCGTGCCGGGAAGCCGTGCTGCTCGGGCAGGGGCTCGCCGTTCATGCCGATGGCGAGCAGCGACTCCCGGTCCGGGTCGGTGAGGATCTCGAGCGGCGTGCCGGCGGTCCAGCCGTCGACGCTGGTGGACAGCACCATGTCCGCGCCCGCCTGCGGCCTGGCCCGGGCCAGGAGCTCCCGGATCGGGTAGCCGAGCCACAGCGCGTTGCCGATCAGGTCCCCGCCCACGGGGTTGGAGACGCAGGCCAGCGTCACGTGGTGCTCGGTCATCGGCAGCTCGAGCAGCTCGTCCCAGGTGAGCTCGAACGGTTCGTCCACCAGGCCGGTGACCCGCAACGACCACTCGGCCGGGTCGACGGCGGGCACCCGCAGCGCGGTGTCGATGCGGTAGAAGTTGTCGTTCGGGCTGATGTACGGCTCGGCGCCCGGAACCTCCAGGTCGGCGCCGGGCGGGACCGGCGGCGCGGGGCTCGCCGGCGCCGGCAGCCGGATCGCCTCGCGGACCACCTCGACGGCTCGGCTCCCGGCGGACACCGCCCGTGACGCCACGACGGCCACGACCGCGCCCGCCGCCGCGATGCCGGACCAGGCGAGGAAGGTCCGGCGCGACGCCGCGCCGTCGGGCACGGGTGCGGTCGCTGCTGGTGCGGTCGTTGCTGGTGCAGCGGCCGCGGGGTCGGCGCGCCGGGCGGGCACCCGGGCCACGAGCAGACGCAGCAGGACGACCGCGGCCCCCACACCGATCACGCTGGGGAGCATCCAGGCCGCCGTGGCGCCGGGCCGGTTCATCGCCACGAGCGCCAGGACCAGGCCCACGGCACCCAGCAGCACGGCGCCCGACGGCGGCACCCGCCGCTCGAGCCATCCGGCCAGAGCGGCACCGGCCGCCAGCACGGCACCCATCGAGGCGAGCAGGACCGCCTTGTCCGCCGTGCCGAACCACTCCACGGCGAAGTCCTTCAACCAGGGCGGCACGACGTCGATGAAGGCCCCTCCGAGCGCGAGCACCGGCGAGGAGGCGGGGTCCACGAACGCGGCGACGAGCTCGGCCAGCGCGAGTCCGGCTCCGGCCGCCACGATCCCTGCGAGGGCGGCCCACCAGCCGCCGAGGTCCCTGCTGCTCATGGGGCCACTCTTCCACCGTGGGGCCCGCGCACCACGCGGACGGCGCCGGGGAGCGCGATCCGTCACCGGCTCGTAAGGACCGCTCAGGCGGAGGCGAGCCGGGGCAGCTCGATGGCCGGGCAGCGGTCCATCACCATGTCGAGCCCGGCCGCGCGCACGCGGTCGGCGGCGTCGTGGTCGATGACCCCGAGCTGGAACCAGACGGCCCGGGCACCGATCTCGACGGCCTGGTCGGCGACGTCGCCCGCGAGCTCGGAGCGCACGAAGACGTCCACGACGTCGACCGGGAAGGGGATCTCCGCCAGGCTCGCGTAGCCCTGCTCACCGTGCACCGTCGGCGCCGAGGGGTGCACGGGCACGATCCGCTTGCCGTGCTGCTGCAGGACGCGCGCCACCCCGTACGCGGCACGCGAGGTGTTGGTGGACAGGCCGACGACGGCCCACGTGGTGGTGTCCTCCAGGACCCGCCGGACCGTGCCGTCGCTCTGCGAGGATCGCGAAGTGGTCATGACGGTGCCAACCCGGCGGCGAGGTCGCGTGTTCCCCCGGGGGTCCCGGACGACCCGGACGTTGTCATAGGCTGGTGGGGCGGACCACGGGCACCAGTGACTAGCCCGTCGGCGCGGCCCCTCCCCTCTGGGCCGCAGGTCCGGTCGGCGCGAGATGACGCGCCCGCCCCGCCCTGCCGCGCCGCGCTCGTCCCGGCGCGGCCACGTCTGCTCGAGAGGGAGCCCTCCGCGTGCCTCGTCCGCACCTGCTCGCCCTGCCCGCTGCCGCCGCCGTGCTGGCGCTCGCCGCCTGCTCGTCCGGGGCCGACGCCGCGTCGTCGACGCCCGGAGGGACGTCCGACGAGACGTCCGCCCCGGCCGCGGCCGGTACGCAGTACCCGCTCACGCTCGACAACTGCGGCACCGAGGTGACTTTCGACGCCGCGCCGGAGCGTGTCGTGACGATCAAGTCCTCGACCGCCGAGACCATGCTGGCGCTCGGGCTCGGCGACCGGATCGTCGGCGCCGCGTTCCTCGACGGGGCGGTGCCGGAGTGGCTCGCGGCCGATGCCGAGGGCACCGCCGTCGCCGAGCCCTTCAGCGACGAGGTGCCCGGCACCGAGGCCGTGCTCGAGCTCGAGCCCGACCTGGTCTACGCCGGCTGGGAGTCGAACGTGTCCGCGGACGGCGCCGGCGACCGCGACACCCTGGCGTCGCTCGGGGTGAACACCTACGTGGCACCGGCGGCCTGCAAGGACCCGGCGTACATGCCGAACCCGCTCACGTTCGAGGACGTGTGGGCCGAGATCCGCGAGGTCGGCGCCGTCTTCGACGTCGCCGAGCAGGCCGAGGCCGTCGTGGCGGAGCAGCGCACGACGCTCGACGCGATCACGCCCGACGACCGTGGCCTGGACGCCCTCTGGTACTCCTCCGGCAGCGACATCCCGTACGTGGGTGCGGGCATCGGCGCGCCGCAGATGATCCTCGACGCCGTCGGGCTGGCCAACGTCGCGGGAGACGTCGAGGACACGTGGACCTCGATGGCGTGGGAGGAGATCGTCGACGCCGACCCGGACGTCATCGTGCTCGTCGACGCCGCCTGGAACAGCGCCGAGGACAAGATCACGCGGCTCGAGGAGAACCCGGCGACCGCACGGCTCGGGGCCGTCCAGGACGAGCGGTATCTCGTCGTGCCGTTCCCCGCCTCCGAGGCCGGGGTCCGCAACGCGGACGCCGCGCAGGACCTCTCCGAGCAGCTCGCCGGGATCGACATCGATGGTTGAGACGGCCACGCGCACCCCCGCCGCGACCCCGGCAAATCCGGGGACGCTCTCGCGGCGATGGTTGCTCGTGTGGCTCGCGGGGACGACGGCGGCGCTGCTGGCCACCGTCGTCGTGACCGTGGCGATCGGCCCCGCCGGGCTGACGCCGTCGGACGTGGCGCAGGTGGTGGCCACACGCGTCGGGCTCGGCGACCTGCTCGGCCTCGCGGCACCGGACACGCTGGCCGACGGCATCGTGTGGCAGCTGCGGATGCCGCGGGTGCTCACCGCCGCCGCGGTGGGCGCCGGGCTGGGGGTGTGCGGCGTCGTCATGCAGTCGCTGACCCGTAATCCGCTCGCCGACCCGTACCTGCTCGGCCTGAGCTCGGGGGCGTCTTTCGGGGCGGCGTGCGTGCTGGTCCTCGGCCTCACGGCCGTGCTGCCGGTCGCGGCGTTCGTGGGGTCGACGGCGGCGCTCGTCGCGACGCTGGCGCTCGCCTCCGCGTCGGGGCGCGGTGCCGGCGGGCTGTCCCCGGCCCGGACGGTGCTGGCCGGGCTCGCGGTGTCCCAGCTCGCCGCCGCCGCGACGAGCTTCGTCATCTTCTGGTCCGCGAAGGGCGACCAGTACCGCGAGATCCTGTCGTGGCTGCTCGGCTCGGTGGCCGGGGCGACGTGGACGTCGGTCGCGGTGGCCGGCGGGGCCGTGCTCGTCATCGGCACCCTGCTGGCCTCGACCGGGTCCGTGCTGGACGCCTTCACGTTCGGCGACACGTCGGCGGCCGCGCTCGGCGTCCCCGTGGCGCGGGTCCGGTGGGGGCTGCTGCTCGCGGTGGCGCTGCTGACCGGTGCGCTGGTGTCGCAGTCGGGCGCGATCGGGTTCGTCGGCCTGATCCTGCCGCACGCCGTCCGGCAGCTCGTCGGCGCGCGGCACCGCGCGCTCCTGCCGCTGTCCATGCTCTGCGGCGCGACGTTCCTGGTGTGGGCGGACACCCTGGCCCGCACCGTGTTCGCCCCCCGCGAGCTGCCCGTGGGGATCGTCACCGCTGCGATCGGCGCACCGGTGTTCGCGGTGCTGCTCTGGAAGGGACGGGCCCGCTCATGACGCAGACCTCCGAGCGCTCGGCTCCCGCCCGCACCGCGCAGGCGCACCCCGCGGCCGGGCAGGACGGGACCAGCACGGCCGGCCTGGCGGCGGAGCGGGTGCGGTGGTCGGTCGGCGGACGGCTGATCCTCGACGACGTCGACGTGACCGCCCCGCCCGGCGCCGTGACCGGGCTGCTCGGCCCCAACGGGACGGGCAAGTCGACCCTGCTGCGACTGGTCGCCGGCGTGCAGGCGCCCAACGGCGGGCGGGTCGCGCTGAGCACCGCCGCCGGCGACGAGGACCTGCTCGCGATGCCGCGCCGTCGTCGGGCCCGGACGCTGGCGTTCGTGGAGCAGGACGCCGCCACCGAGCTGCCGGTCACGGTGCTCGACGCCGTGCTGCTCGGGCGCACCCCGCACCGGTCGCTGCTCGCGGGACCCACCGAGGAGGACCACGCGATCGCCCGCGCAGCGCTGGACCGCGTCGGTGCTCTGCCGTTGGCCGCCCGCGAGGTCACCACGCTGTCCGGCGGCGAGCGACAGCGCGTCCACATGGCGCGCGCCCTCGCCCAGGCACCCCGGGTGCTGCTGCTCGACGAGCCCACGAACCACCTGGACGTGGCCGCGCAGCTCGCGACCATGCGGCTGGTGCGCGGGCTCGCCACCGAGGGCGTCACCGTGCTGGCCGCCCTGCACGACCTGTCGCTGGCCGCGGCGACCTGCGACCACGCCGTCGTCCTGGCCACGGGACCCGCGGGCCACGTGGTCGCAGCCGGGCCGGTGGACGAGGTGCTGGTACCGGAGGTGATCGACCCTGTCTACGGGGTGCGCACCACGGTGCTGCGGCACCCGCGCACCGGGCGGCCGGTGCTCACGTTCGACGAGCGCTGACCGACGGAGCCGTGCGCGCCACCCGCCAGGCCCAGGCCACCAGCGGCACCTGGAGCGGGAGCCGACCCCAGGCCACCGACGGTTTCCGCGCCCAGGAGCGCGCACCGGGGTGGGAGTCGAGCGCCATCTTGACGTTCCCGGGGAAGACGGCGACGAAGAGGGCGGCCGTGGCCAGACCGCCGACCCGGCGGGTGGCCGGCACGGCGACCGCTGCCGCGCAGGCGAGCTCGGCGACCCCGCTGCCGTAGACCCAGGCGCGGGGCGAGCCCAGGGCAGGCGGGATCAGCGCGTCGAACGCGCGGGGACGCGCGAAGTGGAGCGTTCCGGTGACCGTGAGCGCGGCCGCCAGGCTGCCGGCGAGGACGTCGGTGTGTCGAGGCATGCGAGCGAGGCTATCCGTACGCCGCACCGGTGGCGTCCGTCGGGCAGGATGGTGGCATGGCTACCGACCTCTGGATCACCGGTGACGCGGACACCGACAGGCTGCTGAGCGACGACCCGTTCGCGCTGCTGATCGGCATGCTGCTCGACCAGCGGACTCCGTAACCACCAGGTATCACTGCAGGTCAAAGCCGTTCTCCGTGGATCGGAGAGTTCCGGTCCCACTCGTGGAGCCGGAGATGGCTCACATCGATGTGCTTCACCTCATGGAGCCGGACGGCGCATCCGCGACGAGCGCTCCAGCTCGGGCAGTCCCAGCCTGAACTCGCCCATCGAGTCGGCCGTGCCAGTTGACGTTCTGCTGCCGGGTTGAGGCCGGACGACCCTCGTCGACTCTCGCCTGGGACACCACCGCACTTGATAGCAAGATCGCCAGCCGACACACTCTGTGACCGTGGAGATGGCCAAGGTTAGGTTTCGGCTCGATCGCAGCGAAGACGGTTGGCCCCCGGCCGACTCCGAAGGCCTCTGGGCGGAACCGTTGGGCAACGGGCGCTACCGCCTGGACAACACGCCGTGGTTCGTCCGCGGATCATCCGCGGACGACGTCGTCAGCGCCGTCGCCGACGAAGACGGGGTTCTGTGGTTCTCGCAGACGCTCGAGTTCGGAGGGCGACAGACCATCCGCGTCATCCCCCGAAGCGACGGACCGTTGAGCGGTGACAGTCGAGCAGTTCTCGACGCATTCTCCCCTCTGAACGTGACGGGCGAGAGTCTTGGCGAGCAACTCAAGATCGTCGCCCTCGACCTCGGCCCTGACGTCGACGTCGCGGCTGTCAAGCAACTCTGCATCCAGGGCAAGACCGAACGATGGTGGCACTACGAAGAGGGAAACGTCACCCCCGAGTGGCTTGGCCTGTGACGAAGGGCAGGATGGAGGCATGGCTACCGACCTCTGGATCACCGGTGACGCGGACACCGACCAACTGCTGAGCGACGACCCGTTCGCGCTGCTGATCGGCATGCTGCTCGACCAGCAGTACCCGATGGAGCACGCGTTCGCCGGGCCGCGCAAGATCCTCGACAGGTTCGGCACCCTGGAGCCGTCCGCGATCGCGGACGCCGACCCGGACGAGTTCGTCACGATGGCGACCACTCCCCCAGCGATCCACCGGTACGGACGCTCGATGGCAGGCCGCGTCCAGGCGGTGGCCCGCGCCGTCGTCGACGCGTACGACGGCGACACGTCCCGGATCTGGACCGACCCCGGCCCGTCCGGCGAGGCGCCGACGGGAGCCGAGGTGCTCCGGCGTCTCCACGCCCTGCCAGGTTACGGCGAGCGCAAGGCCAAGATCTTCCTCGCCCTGCTCGGGAAGCAGCGCGGGGTCGAGCCGGCCGGCTGGCGGGAAGCGGCGGGCGAGTTCGGAGAGCCGGGCTCGCGGCGCTCGATCGCCGACGTCACCAGCGCCGAGGCTCTCCAGGAGGTCCGCGCGTTCAAGAAGGCGGCCAAGGCCGCCGCGAAGGAGACGAAGTGAACGACGGCACGACGACGGAACGCCCGGAGCACTCCCAGGGCGGCACGTACACGGTGGAGGGTCAGGAGTTCGTGCGCGACGCGAACTACATCTCGACCCGCATCACGCGAGACGGCGAGGACGGCTACGCCGTGGAGGCGGACCGCTACCGGTTGATCGCCGCGCGCGCCTGCCCGTGGGCCAACCGTTCGATCATCGTGCGCCGGCTGCTCGGCCTGGAGGACGCGATCAGCCTCGGCATGCCGGGCCCGACGCACGACGAGCGCAGCTGGACGTTCGACCTCGACCCCGGCGGTAAGGACCCCGAGCTGGGGATCGAACGCCTGCAGGAGGCGTTCTTCGCCCGCGACCCGGAGTACCCGCGTGGCATCACGGTGCCGGCGATCGTGGACACGCGCGACGGCGCCGTGGTGACGAACGACTTCGCGCAGATCACGCTCGACCTCTCGACGGAGTGGGCAGCCCACCACCGTGAGGGCGCCCCGCGGCTGCTGCCGGAGGACCCCGCGGAGCGGGACGAGATGGACTCGGTGATGCGCCGCGTCTACACCGAGGTCAACAACGGCGTGTACCGGTGCGGGTTCGCCGGCTCCCAGGAGGCCTACGACGAGGCGTACGAACGGCTCTTCACCGCGCTCGACTGGCTCGAGGAGCGGCTGACGACCCGGCGATTCCTCCTGGGCGACGCCATCACCGAGGCCGACGTCCGGCTGTTCACCACCCTGGTGCGGTTCGACGCCGTCTACCACGGCCACTTCAAGTGCAACCGGAACAAGCTCACCGAGATGCCGGCCCTGTGGGCCTACGCGCGCGACCTGTTCCAGCTGCCCGGGTTCGGGGACACCGTCGACTTCGCCCAGATCAAGGAGCACTACTACGTGGTGCACACCGACATCAACCCGACGCGGATCGTGCCCGCCGGCCCCGACCTGCGCGGCTGGCTCGACCCCCACGGCCGGGAGTCGCTCGGTGACGACCCGTGGGGCGGCGGCACACCACCGGGACCAGTGCGCGACGGCGAGCAGGTGGCCGCGGGGCACAGCCCGCTCTCCCCGGCGTGACCCAGCCGGGCCCGCGGGCGCACTACGACGAGTCCTGCTGATCTTCCCACTCGAAGTACTGCTCCCACGCGTCGTCCCGCTGCTCGGACTCGTCGCTCTGCGCCAGCATCGCGAGCCCGACGCAGGCCGCCATCACCACGGCGAGGAGCACCGCCGGCCGGACCGCGCCGGCGTCACCGACGAAGAACCGGGAGCCTCCGAGGACGAAGAAGAGGAAGAAGAGCACCGAGGCGACGGCCAGCAGCCCCGTGACGATCGTCAGGACACCGGGGCCGTCCGCGGGGGGCGTCATCCGCGCACCACCGGGTGCAGAGGGCTGGAACCGCCCTCCTCGGCCGCGGCGTGCGCCGCCTCCGGGGCCGTGTAGGAGGCGTAGGCCAGCAGCTCGACCAGCTCGTCCTCGACGGCGTCGACCATGTGGGCGTGCAACGTGTCGACCTCCACGGACACGACCTCGTCGTGGTCCGGCGGGAAGATCGTGTACCGCCAGGTGCTCACCAAGGCCTCGCTGCGCGCGTCCACCGTGTCGATCACCTGCTCGACGAGGCGCCCGACGTTGCTGGTGCCCTCACCGACGTCGTACGACGAGACGGTGACGTCCTTGATCCGAGGCATCTTGCGCGCCTGCTTGACGAACGTGCGGTAGGCCTTGTCGACGTCTCCCCGCTCGGCGAAGGACCGCACGAGGAGCATGGCGACCGGCGACCGGTCGTGGTGGGGAGGGAACCACAGACCCGCTCCCCATGCTTGGCCGTCTGCCGTCGCGCGCTGGTCGTGGTCGCGGACCGCGCCGAGCACCCGTTCGTCGTCGTCACCCCCGGCGATCTGCGCGGCGACGTCCGCCCATCCAGGGCCGTCGAGCCCTGCCGTCCAGAACACCCAACCGTCGCGGGGCGCGAAGGTGAAGACCGGGCCGTCCTCCCACGGGGCTCCCATCACCGCCCCCACGGGGGGACGTCGCGCGCCAGCAGCGTGGTGTGGCCGACGATGTCCCCCGTCGTGCCCTGGACGAGATCCGGGAACATCGCGGTGTCGACCACGAGGTCCGCCACCACACCACTCCTCATCCACCTCGAGACCGTGGGTCCGCACCGTCGCCCACGTCGTCGGCCCGACACTACCGGTCGGTCCGGCTCGCGCCGTCGTGCGACCTGGGCCGCTAGGCTCGGGCGTCATGGACTCCCTGCTGCCCCTCGGTACCGCCCCGCGCCCCGCGACGGGTGACGACCTCGCCGCCCGGCTGCGCGACACCCTGCGCGACGCCGGCCGCGGCCAGGTGCACGGCCTCGACGAGGCACGGATCGAGGCGAACCTCGACGGCGCCGACGTGCACTCGCTGGAGCTCGACCTCACCGGGGTGGCCGTCGGCGTCCCGGCGCAGGGCTCCGCGGCGGAGGCGCCGTCGTGGGAGCCGGACATCGTCTCCCGCGACGAGGCGGTGCTGCGGACGCTGCGCCTCGAGGCGCACCCGCTGACCGCCGTCGACCTCCCGGTCGACCTGGCCGCCGAGCTGCAGGGCGTGCGGTTCGCCTGGGTCGCCGGGGCGGACGGTTCCGTCGGCGCGGAGATCGTCGAGCCGTCGGAGGACTCGCCGGTGACCGGGAGCGCCCGTCTCGCGGTCTCGCGCGAAGGGCTCGCCGGCACGGTGCGCGGGCTGCTCACCGTGGCGCTGGCCGGGAACGGGATCCAGCTCACCGACTTCGACATGCAGATCGACCAGACCGGTCCGCGGGACGCCGCGATCGCCATCGAGGCGTCGATCAAGAAGGGCATGTTCCTCTCGGCGAAGATCACCGCGACGGCGTCCGCGGCGGTGGACGCCCACATGGTGCTCACCGTCGGCGACGTCCAGCTCTCCAGCGGCAACCCGATCGTCGGCGCGCTCCTCGGAGCGGTCAAGGGCCGCGTCGAGGCGGTCGCCGGCCAGCGCATCGACCTCGCGGAGGCGCTCCCCCCGGGCGTGCGGCTGACGGACGTCCGGCTCGACGTCGGCGACGAGATCGTGGTCTCCGCCCAGCTGGGCTGAGGACCGGCTGTCCGGCGCGGTACGGACGCGGCTCACACCGCCACGACGAACGACAGCGACGCGACCGCGCCGGCCACCGTCCGCACGTGGTTCCACCGCAGCCACGGCCCCACGAAGCGCTGCCACTCGGCGCCGGGATCCTCGGCAGCCTCCAGACGCTCGTTGAGCGGCACGTTGCCGAACCCGGTGACCCCGAGGATCCCGACGACCGCAACGACGGCCCCGGTCACCGCCCACACCGCCCCGGGTGCCGAGGTCACCAGCCCGACGACGGCGCCGGCCACCGGCAGGCCCACCGCGGCCAGCAGCAGCACCATGAGCGGCGGCCGCAGGGCGTCGCGGTTGATGGCGCGCATGGCGGCGCCGCCGTCCTCGGGCGTCAGGCGCCGCAACCCCGCCATGACGAAGGCCGAGAACGCGTAGAGCACCCCGCCGGCGAGGCCGGTCGCGACGGCGGCGCCAGCGACGAGCACGTCGTACGCGGTCATGCGCCGGGCGCCCAGTCGGCGGCCTCACGCGTGGCGTACTCCCGGAAGTCGCGCGCGGGCCGACCCAGCGCGCGCTCCACACCGTCGGCGACGAACGAGCCGCGACCGTCCAGCACCTCGGTGAACAGGTACTCCAGGAGGCCGGTCTCCTCGGCGGGGACACCCATCGCCGTGAGGCCCCCGGTGAACTCCGCCATGGTGATCGGCACGTACCGCAGGTCGCGCTCTGCGGCGGCGGCGATCTCGGCGACGGCCTCGCCGAACGTCAAGGCCCGCGGTCCGGTCAGCTCGTAGACGTGGCCGGCGTGGGCGTCGTCGGTCAGCGCTTCGACGGCCACCTCGGCGACGTCCTCGAGGTCGACGAACGGCTCGCGCACGTCCTGGACGGGCAGCGCGAGCTCGCCCTGGAGCAGCGGTTCGAGCAGGAAGCTCTCGTCGAAGTTCTGCGCGAAGAAGGCGCAGCGCACCACCGTCCGCGCGGGCAAGACCTCGGCGACCATCCGCTCGGCCCGCTGCGCCTCGGTCTCGCCGCGCCCGGACAGCAGCACCAGCCGCTGCACCCCGGCGTCCCGGGCGGCGACGGCCAGCCGGGTCACCGTCTCGGGCGCTCCGGCGACCGCGAGATCCGGCGCGTAGGCGACGTAGACGGCGGTGGCTCCGTCGAGCACCGCGGCCCAGGTGGACTCGTCCGCCCAGTCGAACCGGAGCCCGGCGCTCCGGGACGCGCGGCGCACGGGGACGCCGAGCGCGTCGAGCCGGTCGGCGACGCGTCGTCCGGTCTTGCCGGTCGCTCCGAGGACGACGACGGTGCCGCCGTCCGCTGCCGCTGCAGTGGACGGGTCGAGCGTGGGCTGCTGCTGAGACATCAGGACCTCCGAGGAAGGGTGAGTGGGCATCCCTGAGTCAACCGGCCACAGGTGAGACGATCCATGGCCTGGGCGCTCTGGTTCATACGCCAGCGTCTCGTCATCCTGCCCGCACCGGTCTACCCTGACCACATGGACGTCGTCTCCGGCCTGCTCGACGGTCCCCGCGCGCGGGGCGCGTTCCTGCTGCGCAGCCATCTGCGCGCCCCGTGGGGCATGCGCATCGAGGACGAGGCCCCGCTGACCATCGTCCCCGTGCTGCGCGGATCGGGCTGGGTGGGCCCCAGCGGTTCCGGGGACGACGCCGGCACCACCGTCGAGGCGGGCGACGTCGTGCTACTGCGCGGGCCCGAGCACTACGTCGTCGCCGACTCCCCCACGACGGTGCCCACCGTGGTGGTCGGGCCGAGCGACGTCTGCCGTGCGATCGACGGCGGGCCGTCACCGATGACCGTGTTCGGGGTGCGGTCGTGGGGCAACGACCTCGACGGCGAGACGGTCATCATCACCGGCACGTACCCGCTGGACGGTGCCGTCGGGCGCCGCCTCCTGCGCGTCCTGCCGCACCGCGTGGTGCTGCGGCGCGGCGACGTCGACCCCACGCTGGTCGACCTGCTCGCCCGGGAGGTGGTGCAGGACCTGCCCGGTCAGGAGGCGGTGCTGGACCGGCTCCTCGACCTGCTGCTCATCACCTGCCTGCGGGCCTGGCTCGACCACCCGCAGGCGCCGGGCTGGTACCGCGCCGACGCCGACCCCGCCGTCGGCGTCGCGATGCGCCTGATCCACCACGACCCGGCCCGGCCGTGGACCGTCGAGGCGCTGGCCGACGAGGTCGGGCTGTCGCGCGCGGCGTTCGCCCGCCGGTTCACCGAGCTCGTCGGCGAGGCTCCCATGACCTACCTGACCGGCTGGCGGCTCGACCTCGCCGCGGACATGCTGCTCGCCGACGACGCGGCCACGCTGACCTCCGTGGCGCGTGCGGTCGGCTACGCCTCGCCGTTCGCGCTGAGCACCGCCTTCAAGCGGGTCCGGGGCGTGAGCCCTGCCGAGCACCGCCGTCGGACGGCAGCTGTTTCGACCGCGGCGGTCAACGCCCGGTGAGCCGCCAGTTCGCGGCGGCCGAGGCGAGGACGACGCCGGCGGCCACGACGGGCACGGCCAGCGCGGCGGAGGTGCCGACGGTGTCGGCCAGCGCACCCGTGGCCGCCGCCGCGATCGACTGCCCGAGGATGACGGCCGAGCCGAGCATCGTCATCACCGTGGTGCCCCGACCGTCAGGGCTGCGCTCCGAACCGTGCGAGTAGACCGTCACCAGGCTCGGACCGATGCCCAGCCCGGCGAGGAGCAGGCCGGCGATCAGCACGCCGGTCGACGGCGCGGCGGCCACGACGACGGCACCCACCAGCAGCACGACGGCGAAGGTCAGCCAGCGCGCGCGCAGGCTGAACCGCGCCGGGAAGGCGGACACGGCCAGCGCCGACACGACGGACCCGATGCCCATGAACCCGTAGAGCAGCCCGGCCTGCTCCGCGTGGCCCGCGTCGCCGGTGTACGCCGACATGGCCGTGAGCACGGAGCCGAAGAACAGCCCGACCCCGACGAACCCGGCGACCAGCACCAGGACGCGCGGGCGGAACAGCTCGCGGGCGGGAGCCTGCCCGCCCGACGCGACACCCGGGTCGGACGCCGCGGGCGTGGTGCGCGCCGTCGTCGTGCGGGCGCTGGGGTGCAGCGCGAAGGTGCCGACGGCGAGCGCCGTGAGCGCGGCGGCGGCGACCATCGGCGCCGTGGGCCCGAGCGTCGCGGCGAGCAGCCCGACCACGAAGGGCCCGAACACGAACACGATCTCGTCGACGGCGGACTCGTACGACATGGTCCGGCTCAGCACGGCGGGACGGCGTCCCGCCGGGAGCCGGGACCGGATGACGCCGACGAGCCGGCTGCGCGACATCGGCGGCACCTGCGGGGAGGTGGCGCCGATGGCGAAGGCGATCGCGAGCACCAGTGCGTCGGACGCCGAGGAGTAGACCACGGCGGTCAGGGCGAGCAGCAGCACGCTGTGGACCGCGGCCGTCGCCAGGAGGACCCGCCGCTGCCCGGCCCGGTCGGCCCACGCGCCGACGAGCGGTCCGATCGCCGCACCGCCGAGCCCCACCATGCCCGACGTCGCGCCGCCGAGGGTCAGGGAGTCCCGGCCGGCGACCACGAGCGTCAGCACGCCGACGACCATCATCGCGAAGGGCAGGCGCGCCACGAACGCGAGCGGGAAGTAGGTGCGGCCCATGGCCTCGACGAGGGTGGGGCCGTCGCTGCCGGGCGCCGGCGGGGCGCCGGCCCGGGACGTGGGCGGGTACTGCGTCAGGGTCATGTCCGTCGGTCTCCTCCGGTGCGGCACAGCCGCACGATGCGTCGTGCCGCCGTTGGCGCGAGGAGCACCCGGTAGATACACAAGCCTGTTCAGGTCACGTTGCCGACCCGCCACGACGGTACACCGGTGCGCTCTGCGCACGCAGTGACCTGCGTCGCCGCCCTGCGCTCAGAGACCCCACCCGCCGGGCGGGACCACCTGAGCGCGCAGGTCCGCACGGTCGGACCGCTGCTCGACCGGAGCGAACGGCGCGACGTCCTGCTCGCACGTGACGCCGTCGTCGGCCTCGATGTCCACGAGGTACCGCGCGATCGCGGCGTCCGCGCAGGTGCTCACGCCGAGGGTGGTGTGACCCCAGCCCTCGACCGTCATGACCCGCGCGTCGTCGTAGTGGTCGGCGTACGGCTCGGTGAAGTGGTACGGCGTGGCCGGGTCGTAGCGGGTGCCGATCACCATGACCGGCGCCTGCGTCGTCTGGCCCCACGGACCGGTGTAGGCGTCCTCGTCGCGCAGGATCATCGGCGCGCATCCTGCCCCGGTCCACCCGCGGAAGCGCCCGAAGTGCGGGAACTCTGCGTCCAGGTCGTCCACGTACGCCGGGTACTGCCACAGGCGCAGCGGTTCGGCTGCGTCCATGCACTGGGCGGCGAGCGCGTTGCCGAGCGACGGGTAGTCCTCGACGACACCGAGCTCGCGCAGGAGGTCGTCCAGGGACGGGCCGTGGCTCCGGGCCGACGGGGGCTGCTCGCCGATGCCGGCGGCGACCGCGACCTGGGCGAACAGCTGCGACAGCTGCGGCCACGCCGCCGTGCCGTACATCGCCTGGAACGAGACCGCGAGCATCTCCCCGTAGGTGAAGGGCACGGTGCCGCCCTCGCCGTCCGGCACCTCGACGGGCCCCTCGCGCAGCGTGGTGAGTACCTCCTCGGTCACGGCGGCCGGGTCACCGAGGGCGGCCAACGGGCACGCTCCGGGTCCCGCCTCCGCGCACAGCCGGTTGAACTCGGCGAACGTCTCCGTGGCGGCCTCCGCCTGCCCGAGGCGGGTGGCGATCGGGTCCTCCGAGCCCGTGCCGGACCAGGCGACCGGGTCAATGGTGCCGTCGAGCACCAGGGCGCGCACCCGGTCGGGGAACAGCGCCGAGTAGGTGGCACCGAGGATGGTGCCGTAGGAGTAGCCGATGTACGTCAGCTGGTCGTCGCCGAGCGCCTGCCGCAGCACGTCCATGTCCCGGGCCACGTTCGCCGTCGACGCCGTCGAGAGGCGGTCGCCGGAGATGACCTGGCACCCGGCGGCGATCCGCGCGAACCCGGCGACGGCACGACGCTCCTCGGCGCGGGTGATCGGCGCCGTGGGCAACCCGGCGAAGTATTCCGCCTCCCGCTCCGCGTCGCGGAAGCAGGTCACCGGGTCGGACTGGCCGACCCCGCGCGGGTCGAAGCTCACGAGGTCGAACCGGGCGCGGACCTCGGGGTCGACCATGACCTCGCCGACCGCGTGCAGGTTGTCCAGGCCCGGGCCGCCCGGGCCGCCGAAGTTGACCAGCGCGCTGCCGATCCGGCTCTCGGGGTCCGTGGCCGGCAGCCGGGTGACCGCGATCGTGGTCGTGCGGCCGTGGGGGCGGTCGTAGTCGCTCGGGACCTGGATCTCCGCGCAGTCGTAACCCTCAGCGTCGTCGCAGGGCTGCCAGTCGATGTCCGGCACCGGCGCGTCGACCTGGAGCACGCTCGTGACCGGCGACGACGGCGGCGAGGCGGCGGGCGGCGTCATCGTGGCGGGCGCGGCGCGCTCGGCGGCGCCGGCCGTGGCCGGGATGCCGGCGGCGAGCAGCGCTCCGGCGCTCAGCGCGGCGACCGCGGTGGTGAAGGGACGGGGGCGGCGGGGCGTCGTCGACCGGTTCATCGACATCCACGATGCAGGACGGTTGCTCCGGGCGCCACTCCAACCGCTCGGGGCCAAGACCAGGGGTCTCTCGGGGTGACACCCCATAGCCGCCGACGCGCGCCGCCACGTTGACTGGTGAGCAGTCATACCGAGGGGACGGACGCACCGTGGAGCTGTTCAACCACATCGAAGCCTTCGCCGCGCAGCTGGGCGACTCGCCCTGGCTGCTCGTGGTCGTCCTGGTGCTGGCGGTCGTCGACGGCGTGTTCCCCCCTGTCCCGAGCGAGACGGTGCTCATCACCGCCGCCGTGCTCTCTGCCGCGGGGACCGGACCGCACCTGGTGCTGCTCGTGCTGGCCGCGGCCTGCGGTGCGCTGCTCGGAGACCTCCTCGCCTTCACGCTCGGTCGCCGTGTCCCGCTCCACAGGATCCCCGGGCTGCGCGGCGCGCGCGGGCGGCGGATGCTCACCCGTGCCGGTACGGCCCTCGACCGGCGAGGAGCCACACTCGTCATCGTCGGCCGGTTCGTTCCCGTGGGCCGCGTCGGAGTGAACGTGAGCGCGGGCGTCCTGGGGTACTCGCCCGCCAGGTTCACGCTGGCGGCCGGAGTGGCGGCCGTCCTCTGGTCGGCCTACAACGCCATCATCGCCGTCGGCGCCCACTGGCTGCTGGGCAGCAGCCCGCTGCTCGCCATCACGGTGGGCATGCTCAGCGCGCTGCTGCTCGGCCTCGCCCTCGAGGCGGTGATGCGCCGCATGGAGGGCAGGCGGGCCGCCGAGCGCTCGACCGTCCAGGTCAGGTGCACATCAGCCTAGCCCGCCACCATGGTGGGCGGTGTCGTCGTCGCGGTGCAGCTCCGCGCCCTGCGAGGGCCACACGAGCTCGCCGCCCTCGTGGCGCGGTCCCGACACGGCCTCGCCGGTCCCGTCGAACTCGTCCGAGTGTCCGTGAGCAGCTCGCCGGACTCCACGCGAACGGACCGGTGGTCCGCGGCAGGAGATCTGCCGCGGACCACCGGCCCGAGGTCACGCTCCCGTCAGCCGGTCACCTCGAACGTCAGCGTGTCCGTGAACTGGCGTCCATGGACGTCGGTGGCCGTGACCTCCGCGGTGTGCTCACCGACGGCCAGGTCTGCGGGCAGCTCGAGGCGCCACAGGTGCATGGAGCGTTCGGCGACGCTGCCGCCGTGCACCAGCTGCTGCTGCGCGGCGACCGGGTCGGACCACTCGGCACCGACCTTCTGCCCCTCGCCCTGCAGGGGCTGGGTGCGCACCGCCTCGACCGGCTCGCCGCCGTCCAGGGTCGCGGTGACGGTCGAGCCCGTGCTGCCCATCCAGAAGTTCGTGGTCAGCCACGTGGTGTCCACCAGGTCGGCGCGCGACACCACGAGCGGGTCGGTGTACTCCGGCGCCGAGCCGACGGCGGAACGGTGGGTGGCGAACCAGTCGCGGTAGCGGGGGGTGTTGACTCCGAGCGCCATCTGCTGCGACTCGTCCGCACCTCTGACCGTGAAGCGCTCCTGGACCCGGTGGCCCGTGATGTCCAGGGTGAGCACCCCGGGCCGGCCGCCGTCGCGCTGGAGCGCCGTCGGGTAGCCCTGCGGCAGCACGTCGCCCGAGTACCAGTCACCCGAGATCGCGCCGGCCGTGATGTGGGTGAACGGCAGCTCGTCGACGCCCATGACCTCGGACCAGCCCTCCAGGCTGTCGCCCTCGCGGAGGTTCTCGAGGCTGTGGGTGTGCCCACCCAGGGCGATGGCCTCGCGGCCCTCCAGCAGCTCGTAGATCTCCTCGACCTGGGCGACCTGGTGCTTGCTGCTGCCCTGGTCGGCGTAGTCGAGGAGCGGGATGTGCGCCGCGATGACGATCAGCTTGTTCGCCGGGACCTGGGCGAGGTCGTTGCGCAGCCACTCGAGCTGACGCTCGTCGAGCGAGCCCGTGTACGAGGTACCCACCGGGTACTCGACGGTGTTCAGCGCGACGACGTGCGCCTGGCCCACGTCGTAGGAGTAGTACTCGGGCCCGATGTGGGCCCGGTACGTGTCGAACGTGTGCTCGCTGCTCGTCGCGTCGTAGTCGAGGTCGTGGTTGCCGGGCAGGAAGCGCGCCGGGCCGTTGAGCATGCCCACGAGCTCGCGCGTCCGCGGGTACAGCGACAGGTCGTCGCCGACGACGTCGCCGATGAAGAGCGCGCCGCAGCCGGTGTAGTCGGTCCGCGCGGCGAGGTCGGCGAACGCGCCGTTGCGGGCGTAGTCCACCTCATCCTGGGTGTACGTCTGGATGTCACCGCCGATGACGCACTGCTGGGCGGCGGACCCCGTGAGGCCGCTCTTCACGAGCGGGAAGTTCACCGCGTCCGGCAGCGGCCCGGTGGGCTCGATCCCGCCGTAGCGCAGCTCGGGCGAGCCCTCGGGCAGGTGGTGGTAGAAGAACTGGGCGACGTTGTCCTCGTCCACCGGCACCTGGTACCCGCGCGGCTGGGTGACGGACACCGTCATGTTGTCGAACGCCGGGAGCTCGTAGCGGCCTCGGCGGTCCGTCGTCGTGACGTCACGGCCGTTGGTGACGGTGACGCCGCGCAGGCCACGCTCGTCGCGGTCCTGCACGGAGTTCTGGTTCTTGTCGACGAAGACCACACCGTCGATGGTCTGCTGGTCCTCGTCGGTCCCGGCGACGACGTCGACGGAGCCGCGGTAGGCCGACTCGGCCCACGAAGAGCCGTCCCCGCCGGGTGCGGCGGAGGCGGAGGGGAGCAAGGCGCCGGTGAGGACGAGCGCGAGCCCGCCACCGGTCACGCCGAGCAGTCGGGACGTGCGAGAGGTCGATCGGCTGGCAGTAGATCTCACTGAGCTTCTCCTGTCGTGATCGTGGGGCCGGCCCCCTGCCGACCCCACGAGCACGCTGGCGCCCGAGCGTGAAGCCCGGCTGGAATCGCCACGACGGCTCGAGAAACTTCACCCGGCGCCGGGGCAACCATCTGGTAGCCCGAGCGAACAGAAGCGTTCAGCTCATCGACATCTCCTCCCATCTCGCTCGGCACTTCGTGCTCCGTTCGGCAGTTCGAACTGCCGAACGGAGCACGAACTGCCGAACATCCACGACGCGGCAGCACTCGCACTCACCCGCCGGGTGGCATACGCTTTCCGATGCGGTCTTGAATCGATTCACGGCCGCATCCGCAGACCGACGACGGCGTCGATCCCGAGGACGTCGTCGCGGTAGACCACCGATGGAGGACGACGTTGTCACCCACCCACCCCCGAAACACCCGACCACCACTCCGGTCGATCGCCGTCGCGACCGCCGCCGCGGTCGTGCTCGCCCCGCTCCCCCTGGCCACCAGCGCCGCGGCGGACGAGGTCAGCACCGAGGCCACCGCCGTCGACCAGCGCTTCGACTTCGGCTCGACGAGCTCGCCCGTGTCTGACGGCCACACCCGCGTGGCGCACACCACGCTGTACGACGACGGCGCGGGCTACGGCCTGTCACGGCAGGTCGCGGTCCGCGACCGCGGCGCGCCCGACGATCTCCGCCGCGACTTCACCGTCGGCACGACGACGTTCTCCACGGACGTCCCCGACGGCACCTACTGGGTCACCGTGGTCAGCGGCGACCAGATCGCCGCCAACTACACCGAGCTCGCCGTGGAGGGCGCCGACGAGGGCACGCTCGAGGCGGGCGCCGGGGAGTTCGCCACCTGGGCCGGCGTCGTCACCGTCGACGACGGCCGCCTCGACCTCGAGGTCGCCCGCGACGGGCGGATCAACGGCGTCACGGTCTCCTCGCAGCTCCCGCCGTCGAACCTCGTCTCGGACGTCGAGGTCGCCGGCACGACGGTCAGCGTCGGTCTCTCCTGGGACGCCCGGCCCGACGCGGAGTCCTACACGGTCTACCGCAGCACGAACGGCGGCGACGTCGAGCAGGTCGGCACCACGGCCGACCCCGCCCTCACCGACGACGACCCGAGCCTCCGCCTCGGCGACACCCACGTCTACACGGTGACCCAGACGAACGCCGCCGGCGCCGAGTCCGGGCCCTCGCAGGCCCTGGAGATCGAGGCCGCGGACGAGGAGCAGGATCCGCCGTCGGCCCCCGCGAACGTGCGGATCGACGGCGCGCAGGACGGCACGACCGCCACGCTGACGTGGGACGCCGCCGACGGCGCCGTCGCCTACGACGTCTACCGCACGGACCACGAGGCGCACGACTGGCAGCTCCTCGAGCGCACCGAGGACACCGCGAGCGCACTGGACGTCGGCTACGGCAGCGAGTGCTGCTTCACCTGGACCTACCAGGTGCGCGCCGTCGGGGCGGGCGGCATCTCCGCACCGTCCGAGAACGCCGTGCTGGAGAAGATGATCGAGGCGACCACCGTCGCCGAGATGGACACGAGCGTCGCCGGTGACGGTGCCCGCCCGTGGTTCGGCGACCTCACCGGCAACGGCCGCCCGGAGATCGTCATGGTCCAGCCGCACCACATCAACGCCGGCGCCCTGCGGGACGGCCCGATGGTCGCCTCGATGACGGCCTTCACGGCCACCGGGGAGCAGCTCTGGCAGATCGGCGAGGTCGACCCCGAGGGTCGCAACAACAGCCAGGACATCCCCGCCCAGGTGGTGGACACCGACGGCGACGGCGACCTCGAGGTCGTCGCGGTCATGTACCCCGACGGCGACACGGAGGCCGAGGGCCGCTTCTACGTGTTCGACGGCGCCACCGGCGAGCACGTGCGCGACTTCGCCCTGCCGGACCCGCTGGCGCACGACGCGATCGTGTTCGTCGACGCCGACGGCGAGGGGCACCCGGACGAGATCCTGCTGAAGAACCGCTACACGAAGGCCTGGCTGCTCGAGTCCGACGGGACGGTCATCTGGGAGCACGAGGGCAACACCGGGCACTACCCGTGGCCGTACGACTTCGACGGCGACGGCCGCGACGAGATCATGATCGGCTACGACATGGTCGACGCCGACGGCAACCTGCTGTGGAGCGCCGACCTGCCCGACCACGCCGACACCATCTGGGTCGCCGACATCGACTCCGACGGCACCGCGGACGTGCTCCTCGGCGGCGCCTCGACCTCGGCGCACCGTTGGGACACCGGCGAGACCATCTGGGTCAACGACGACACGGTCGAGTCGCAGAACATCATGGTCGGAGAGTTCCGCGCCGACCTTCCCGGCCTCGAGACGTTCGGGCTGGACCGCATCGACCGGTCCTCGAACGGTCTGGACGGCCTGTTCCTCATCGGCTCCGACGGCGAGATGGTGTGGCAGGAGGAACGCCAGACCCGAGGGTGCTACGGCACCATCCCGGAGCCGATCCACAACTGGACCGGTGACGGGACCGACCTGATCATGGTCTGGAACCGCGGGTGCGGCGAGCCCACCGGGGTCTACTCCGGCGACGGCGAGATGGTCACCGAGCTCGACGACGCCCGGCTCTGGCACGTCGACATCTGCGGCGACACCAAGGAGGAGATCGTCGAGTACGTCCAGGGCGAGTGGCTGAGGATCAAGGCCAACGGCGAGTGCGACCTGCAGGCCAAGGTCACCGGCGAGCAGCGGCCCCAGTCCCCGCGGGAGTACAACTTCACGCGGTACACCGCGGGTCAGACGCCGGTGGCGGCGGTCGTCACGAGCCAGCCGCAGGACGCCTCGTCGCGACCGGGCCGGCAGGTGACGTTCGACGTCGAGGCCGCCGGGGCGACCGGCTACCAGTGGCAGCGCCTCGCGGACGGCGAGTGGACGGACCTGCCCGGTGAGACGTCGTCGTCCCTCACCGTGCGTGCCGTCCCGCCGCGCGCGGGCGACTACCGCGTGCTCGTCTCCGGCGAGGTCGGCGCGACGCCGACCACGTCGGAGGCGGCGGTGCTCGAGGTCCGGACCGGCAAGGCCTGAGTCGACACCCCGGGGGCGGGTGCGTCGCGAGATGCGTCGTACCCGCCCCCGGTCGCGTCGCGTCGGCTGCTTGACCGTGTCTATACAACGATGTAAGGATGTCTCTACATCGATGTATAGGCCCCACCGTCGGGGCCGCCGTTCGACGACGAACCAAGGAGCCGCCATGACCCGCAGACGGTCACGACGCGTCGCAGCCCTCACCGCCGCCGCGCTCACCCTGCCCCTCGCCGCCGTGGCGACGAGCGCTGCCAGCGCCGCCCCGCCCACGCCGGCGGACCCCGAACCCCCCGTCTTCGTCGACGCGGAGACCCACGATCCCTCGCTGATCACCGTCGGCGACGAGCACTACGTGTTCGGCTCCCACCTCGCCGCCGCGAAGACGGCGGACTTCCAGCAGTGGGAACAGGTGGCGAACCTCGTCACGCCGGACAACCCGCTGTTCGACGACGTCACCACCGAGCTCGCCGAGACCTTCGAGTGGGCCGAGGCCGACACGCTCTGGGCGGCCGACGTCGTCCAGCTCGAGGCCGACGGCAAGTTCTACATGTACTACAACGCCTGCGAGGGCAGCTCGCCGCGCAGCGCGCTCGGCGTCGCCGTGGCGGACAGCGTCGAGGGACCCTACGAGGACCTCGGCATCCTGCTGAAGTCCGGGCACCGCGACGGCGAGGGCCCGAGCGAGGACGGCACCCCCTACGACGCGACGGTCCACCCGAACGCCATCGACCCGGACGTCTTCTACGACGCCGAGGGCCGGCTGTGGATGGTCTACGGCTCGTTCTCCGGCGGCATCTTCATCCTGGAGATGGACCCCGCCACCGGCCTCCCCCTGCCCGACCAGGGCTACGGCACGCACCTCACCGGCGGCAACCACAGCCGGATCGAGGGGCCCGCCATGATGTACAGCCCCGAGACGGAGTACTACTACCTGTTCACCTCGTTCGGCGGGCTGGACGCCGACTCCGGCTACAACATGCGCGTCATGCGCTCGGAGAACCCGGACGGCCCGTTCGTCGACGCCGCGGGGAACGACATGCGCGAGGTCAGGTCGAACCCGGACCTGCCGATCTTCGACGACGCCACCATCGAGCCCTACGGCGTCAAGGTCATGGGCAACTACCTGTTCCAGCGGGAGGTCGGCGCGCCGGGCACCGGCATCGGCGACGGCAAGGTCTCGCCCGGGCACAACACCACGTACGTCGACCCCGAGACCGGCGAGATGCTGCTGATCTTCCACAGCCGGTTCCCCGAGCAGGGCGAGCGTCACCAGATCCGCGTGCACGAGATGTCGATGAACGCCGACGGCTGGCCCGTCGCGGCGCCCTACCGCTACGCCGGCGGGAACGACACCGCGAAGTTCGTGCGCAAGCAGGTCGTGGGCGACTACCGGTTCATCGAGCACGACAAGACCATCAGCGCGGACATCCGCCGGGCGAGCACCGTCACGCTGCACCAGGACGGCCGCGTCAGCGGCGCCGTCGATGGCCGCTGGCGGCTGTACGCCCAGAACCGGCTCCGCCTGGACGTCGACGACCAGACGTACGACGGCGTCGTCTCGCGCGAGTGGGACCCGACGGGCGCCCGGTGGGTCACGACGTTCAGCGCGGTGGGGCCCGAGGGTGTTCCGCTGTGGGGCAGCGCCCGGGCCCCGATGAGCGACCAGCAGATCGTCGACGCGGTGGCAGCGGACCTCACCCTGCCCGGCACCGGTGCGGTGGTGGCGGACCTCGCCCTGCCGACCACGGGCAGCCATGGTGCGACCATCGCCTGGTCGTCCAGCGACGAGTCGGTCGTGGCTGCCGACGGCACGGTCACGCGTCCGTCGGAGCAGGACGGCGACGCGGGCGTCACCCTCACCGCCACCGTGACGAGCGGCGACGTGACCGCGACGAAGGCGTTCGAGCTCACCGTCCCGGCGATGCCGGAGCCCGGCCTGGTCGCGCGCTACACCTTCGACGGCGACCTGACCGCGACGGGCGGCGCGGCGGCGGGCACGGTCACGGGCGACCGCATCGACTCCGGCGGCGGCCAGGTGTCCTTCACCGACGGCGCGCACGGCCAGGCCGTCCACCTGGACGGCACGAGCGGAGTGCGACTGCCGGACGGGCTGATCTCCGGCCAGGACTACACGGTGAGCCTGTGGCTGCGTCCGGAGCGGCTGACCGACTACACGACGGCGTTCTTCGCCGCTCGCGACGACGTCAACTGGCTGAGCCTCGTGCCGTCCGGCTGGGACGAGCACCGCACGATGCTGTGGGCCGGATCGAGCACCTACTACGACGGCCTCACCGGGACGCAGATCCCGACCGACGCCTGGTCGCACCTCGTCTTCACGGTCGAGACGGGCGGTGCGGTGACCGTCTACGTCGACGGTGAGGTGGTGCACACCGGGACCCGCTTCCCGGACGTGCTCACCACCGACGACGGCGTGTTCGCCCTCGGGGTCAACTGGTGGGACACGCCGTTCCAGGGCGACGTCGACGACCTGCAGGTGTACACCGGTGCCCTGACGGCCGCGCAGGTCGCCACCGTCGCGGACGGGGAGGTCGCCGACCTCACCGCGCCGTGAGGTCTTCGACCGACCGCCGGTGACCGTCGGCTGCCCGTGCCCCGCGAGGGGGTGCGGGCAGCCGTTCGTCCTCGGCGGCGAGGAGACCCAGGATCCGCGCCACCGCCTCGCGTCCGGCGCGGTTCGCGCCCACGGTCGACGCCGACGGCCCGTACCCCACCAGGTGCACCCGCGGCTCGCCGGCCACCTGCGTGGCGTCCATGCGGACGCCGCCGCCCGGCTCCCGCAGGTGCAGCGGCCGCAGATGGTCCAGGGCGGCGCGGAACCCGGTGTTCCAGAAGATGACGTCCACGGGCAGGACGTCGCCGTCCACCGTGACGACGCCGTCGGGCACGATCCGGGTGAACATCGGCCGCCGCTCGAGCACGCCACGCTCCGCGGCAGCGTGCAGCGACGGCGTGCGGATCAGCCCCGTCACCGACACGACGCTCTGCGGCGGCAGTCCCTCACGGACCCGCTCGTCGACCATCGCGACGGCGCGCGAGCCGTCGTCGGGCCCGAAGTCCTCGCGCCACACGGGCTCCCGCCGCGTGAACCAGAACGTCCGCGCCACGTGCGAGATCTCGTCGAGGAGCTGCACGGCAGAGATCCCGCCACCCACCACCGCGACCCGCGCCCCCGCCAGATCCTCGGCGCGGACGTAGTCGGCCGTGTGGAGCTGACGGCCGCGGAACGACTCCTGGCCGGGGTAGTACGGCCAGAACGGCTTGGTCCAAGTCCCGGTGGCGTTGACGATCGCTCGCGCCGCCACCGTGCCGGACCGCCCGCCCGCCTCCCAGCGGACCAGCAGCCCCGTGCCGTCGGCCGTCCGCTCGACCCGGCGCACCCGCACCGGCCGCACCACGGCCAGGCCGAGCTCGTCCTCGTAGTCGGCGAAGTACGCGGGCAGCACGTCGACGCTCGCCGCCTCCGGGTCGACCCCCGGCTGCTCGAGCCCGGGCAGGTCGTAGATGCCGTTCACCGTGGCCATCCGCAACGAGCGCCAGCGGTGCCGCCACGCTCCCCCGGGCCCGTCCTCGGCGTCGAGGACGACGAAGGTGCGCGGCGCCTCGCCGGTGCCCGACGGCGCAGCAGCGGCGGGTACGGCTCCTCGGCGCCGCAGGTGGTACGCGGCGGACAGCCCGGCCTGCCCGGCACCGATGACCACGACGTCGGCCACCTCGGGGACGTCAGGAGCGGTCGGCGGGGCGGTCACGGTCACACGGGCGCCAACACCGCCGGGGTCGACGGCCATCCCGCGTGCACCGTGCGGCCACCCGACGGTCATCGGCCGCACCTAGCGTCGAGACCGACGACCCCGACGAAAGGTCACCTCGACGATGACCCTCACGCTCACCCTCGTCCGCCACGGGCAGACGACGCTCAACGCTCGCCGCCACCTGCAGGGAGCCTGCGACTCCCCGCTGACCCGCACCGGCCGCGCCGGGGTGCGGGTCACGGCCCAGCACCTGGCCGACCACCGGTTCGACGCCGTCTACTCCTCGCCGCAGGGCCGGGCCGTCCAGACGGCGGTGGAGATCCTCAAGCACCACCCGGACCAGCGGCTGCGCATCGACCACGATCTCCGTGAGCTGTCCTTCGGCAGCTACGAACGCCTCCCCGAGCGCTCGCTCGACGCGGTCCAGCCCTGGTCGGAGCTGGTCCCCGCGATGCTCGCCGGCGGGCACCCCGGCGTCGGCGGCGGCGAGTCCGGCGCGGACTTCATGGGTCGCGTCCGCGGCGTCTTCGGCCGCATCGTCGCCATGCACGGCCCCGTGGCCGACGGCGGCACGCCATCGGGCGGCGCGGCGAGCGACCCCCACGTCCTCGTCGTCGGGCACGGGCTGGCGCTCGGCGCCTTCCTGTGGACCCTGGACCCGTCGGGCGTCGTCGCGCTGCCCAACGCGTCCGTCTCCACGGTGGAGGTGTCCGACGGCGCCGCCCGCGTCGTGGCGAGCGGCACCGACGTCGCCGGCCACGGTGCGGTGGCGGCACGTCCGGTCCCGGCGCCGCTCAGCACCCTCTCCGCCACGGCCGGCTGAGGGTCAGAGCACCACGGTCGTGGCGACCAGCACCAGCTCCGAGCTGTGGGAACCGCCCACGCCCACGCCGTCGGGCCGCTCGGTGAAGCCGGGCAGCCCTTCGAGGCCCCCGCCAGCGGCGACCACGCGCAGGTCGAGCCCCTCCCCGCCACGCACCGTCAACGTCACCTCGAAGCCGTCCCCGTCCGGGGCGTAGAAGCGGGTGTCGAGGATGCCGTCGTCGTCCACTGGCACCTCTCGCCCGGCCACGGAGGCCGCCAGCACGGCATCGAGCTGAGCCGCGCTGTTCAGCTCGATGTAGCGCAACGCGCCTGCGGTACCGATCTCGCCCTCACCTGGACGGACCCGCAGGGTGACCGTCCGCTCGTCGCCGCTCGTCACGTCGTCGACGACCGCGACCGTCGGGGCCGGCAGGTCGGCTGCCTCCGCGGCACCGAACCATGCTCCGGAACCCATCGGCGGGAACTGCGCGGACCGGTCCTCCCGCGCGTCGACGTACCGTGCGGTCCAGTCGCTGGGAGTGCTCTCGGTCGACACCCACACGGCCTCACCGGTGTCTGCGTCCAGCGCGTACGCGAGCCGGCTCGGCTCCGGGTGCTCGGCGTCGAACGAGTCGACGGCGAACCCGACCCCGAGCGCCCCGGCGGCCACCAGCGCGCACGCCCCGACCAGCCACCCGCCGGACCGCCCGCGCTCCGGCACCGACAGCGCGAGCGCGGGCACCAGCGCCAGCCCGAGCAGCACCGCGACGACGGCGGGAGCAGCCCCGGTCTCCAGACCGAGCGCCGGGAAGAACAGCACCGTGATCGGTGCCAGCAGGACCACGCCGACGGCGGCGCCGAGCGCCACGGCGAGCGCCCGCCACCGGCCGCTCTCGAGCCGGAGCGCCACGATGCCGGCGGCGGCGCCCGCCAGCGCTGGCAGCGCGGCCAGGTAGGAGCCACCCGGCGCGAGCGCCGCGAGCGCCACGCCCAGCACGGCGAGCCAGCCGAGTGCCCCGACCACGAGCGCGGGGGCGCCGAGCCACCGCCGCAACCCCACGAACCATCCCGTGACCACGACCGCGACGATGCCGAGCAGCGCCACCCGGAAGCCCCACGGCTGCCACGGGTCGAGCATCTCGTCGTAGCCGGGCCGCACCGTCACCATGAGGGCCCACAGCCCCATGGCGCCCAGCACGGCCCCCGCGAGCGGCAGCACCCCGGCGAGGAAGCCCAGCACGAGCCGGGCGGGCCCGGCCGTCCGGGTGCCGCCGTCGTCGTGCCCGCCGCCGCGGCGCCGGACCACGAGCACCGCGAGCGCCGCCACCGCTCCGAGGGCCGCGAGCGCCAGCGGCCACACGAGCCAGCCCGGGTAGCGGGCGAGGATCCCACCGGGTAGCGGGAAGTAGGTGGCGTCGGTGGCCGACGGCGCGGCGAGGGCTGTGGCGTCCGCGTCGCCGAGCGTGCGCACGAGCGCCAGGGCGTTGGAGCCGTGGTGCTGCAACGAGGCGAGCGACATGCGCTCCGGCACGTCCAGCGGCGAGTGGTAGGTGGCGGACCCGTCGATGTAGGCGGCGTTGAGGCCGGTGAAACGCCCGGCCGGGTCGTCGAGGAACGGCGAGAAGTCGGTGTCGTTCGGCAGGATCCGGTAGACCTCGACCGCGAGCGAGCTGCCCACCGGGTACGGCACGGACGCGTAGGCGTCCACGAGCGCGGCGTTGCCGTCGGACGTCTCGAACATGACGGCCGGGCCGGCGGACCCGCGCGCCTCGAAGTTGACGACGACGCCGCCGTCAGCGGCCCGCGGGTCGGCGTCCACGAACGCCTCGGCACCGCACAGGCAGGCCTCCTCGGCGTCGGTGAGCACGACGACGACGTCGTTGCGCAGCGCCGGCCCCTCGCCGAGCGCCCGCACCGTCTCCAGGATCGTGGCGACCCCCGCGCCGTCGTCGTTCCCGCCGTAGGAGACCTCGGCGGAGTCGTAGTGCGCGACGAGGAACACCGGTGCGGTCGGGTCCGCCCCGGGGACGGTGGCCACGACGTTCTGCGTGGCGGCCACCCGGCTCTGGTCGCCCAGGCGCCCGGACATCCCGACGCCGTCGACCACCTCGGGCTCCAGGCCGAGCCCGGTCAACCGGTCGACCAGGTACTCGCGCACGGCGTCGTTCGCGGCGGTGCCGTGCGGGTGGACCTCGGTCCCCACACGCTCGACGTCCGCGAAGGCTCGCTCGGCGGAGAACTCGTCGGCCGGGGCGTCGGCACCTCGTGGGGACGGCGGCAGCACCGACCACACCGACACGGCGGCGAGAGCAGCGAGGAAGAGCCAGATCAGGAGCGTCGTCGCTCGGGAGCGCAGGTTCACGCCGGGAACCGTACTGCCTGCACCCGCCCCGTGGCCGAATCGTGACCGCCGCCGGGCCCCGGACCGCGACGACGTGCCATCATGCGGCATGGCTGACGCACGCACCCACTCCGCCTCGATCACCATCGCCGCCCCGCCCGCCGAGGTCTACGACCTCGTCTCGGACGTGACCCGCACCGGGGAGTGGTCCCCCGTCTGCACGGCCTGCTGGTGGGACGAGGCCGACGCGCCGCAGCCGGGCGCCTCGCCGCAGGTCGGCGCCCACTTCACGGGCCGGAACGAGACCCCGGAGCGCACCTGGGAGACCCGCTCGCAGGTGGTCGTCGCGGACCCGGGGCGCGAGTTCGCCTGGGTCGTCGGCCAGGGCTTCGTGCGCTGGGGCTACATGCTGCGCGCACTCGACGACGGCGCCGCGACCGAGCTCACCGAGACGTGGGAGTTCACCCCCGAGGGCCTCGCCGCCTTCGCCCAGCGGTACGGCGAGGACGCCGACCGCGAGATCGAGGCCCGCACCCGGATGGCGCACGAGGGTATCCCCGCCACGCTCGCGGCCGTCAAGCGCGTGGCCGAGACGGCCTGACGTGCGTGCCATCGCGTTCGACCGCCCCGGCGGGCCGGTGACCGTGCGGGACCTGCCCGCGCCGGCGGCGCCCGACGGCGGTGTGGTGGTCCGCGTGCACGCCACGGGCCTGTGCCTGTCGGACTGGCACGGCTGGGCCGGCCACGACCCCGACATCGCGGTGTTCCCGCACGTTCCCGGCCACGAGCTGGCGGGCGTCGTGGAGGAGGTGGGTGCCGGCGTCGTGCGCTGGCAGGTCGGGGACCTCGTCACCTCGCCCTTCGTCTGCGGCTGCGGCACGTGCGAGTGGTGCCTGGCCGGCGACGCGCAGGTCTGCCCGGACCAGACCCAGCCCGGGTTCACCCACCACGGCTCCTGGGCGGAGCTCGTCGTCCTGCACGCGGCGGACGCCAACCTCGTCGCGGTGCCCGACGGCGTCACGCCGACCGCCGCGGCGAGCCTCGGCTGCCGCTTCGCCACCGCGTACCGCGCCATGGCGCACCGCGCCCGCGTGGCACCCGGCGAGTGGGTCGCCGTCGTCGGCGCGGGCGGGGTGGGCCTGAGCGCCGTCATGGTGGCCGCCGCCCGCGGCGGGCGTGTCGTCGCCGTCGACCGCAACCCCGACGCGCTGGAGGCCGCCCGGCAGGCAGGGGCCGAGCACACCGTCCTGGCCGACGGCTCCGCGAGCGCCGAGGACGTGGCGGCCCGGCTGCACGACCTGTCCGACGGCGGCACGCACGTCTCGCTCGACGCCGTCGGCTCGGAGACGACGTGCGCCACGGCGGTGCTGGGTCTGCGCCGCCGGGGCCGCCACGTGCAGGTCGGCCTGCTGCCTGCCGGCGAGGGGCACCCGAGAGTGCCGATGGACCGCGTGATCGGCTTCGAGCTGGACGTGCTGGGCTCGCACGGGATGTCCGCCGCCCACTACCCGGAGATGCTGGCCCTCGTCGCCGACGGGACGCTGCGACCGCAGGACCTGGTGGGGCAGGTCGTGGACCTGGAGACCGCGGCGGGTCTCCTGCCGGGGATGCGGGACGCACCGCGCGCCGGCATGACGGTGCTCGACCCACGACGCTGACCGGCGGGCCGCGCGGACCGCGCGGACCGCGCGGACCGCGCGCTACGTTGTGCCCATGCAGCGTCTCCTCGTGCGACCCCCCTCGCCCCGCCTCGCCGAGGGCGAGCTCACCCACCTGGACCGTGTCCCGGTCGACGCCGAGCTCGCGGGCGAGCAGTGGGAGCGGTACGTCGCGGTCTTCCGCGAGCGCGGCTGGTCGGTCACCGAGCTGCCCGCGGCCGACGAGCACCCCGACGGCGTCTTCGTCGAGGACACGGTCGTCGTGTTCGACGACCTGGCGGTCATCACCCGACCCGGCGCCGCGTCCCGGCGCGGCGAGCTCGACTCGGTGCGGCCCGTCGTCGAGGGCCTCGGGCTCGACGTCGCGGCGATCGAGGCGCCCGCCACGCTGGAGGGCGGCGACGTGCTCAAGGTGGGCCGCGTCGCCTACGTGGGCCGCAGCTCGCGCACCGACGAGGCCGGCATCGACGCGCTGCGCGACCTGCTCGCCCCGCGCGGGTGGCAGGTGGTGGCGGTCCCCGTCACGAAGGTGCTCCACCTCAAGAGCGCGGTCACGGCGCTGCCGGACGGCACCGTCGTCGGGCACCCGCCGCTGGTCGACGACCCCCGTGTCTTCGAACGCTTCCTGCCCGTCCCCGAGCCGGAGGGCAACGCCGTCGTCGTCCTCGACCCCGGCACGGTGCTGATGTCCGCGGCCGCACCGCGCAGCGCCGAGATCTTCCGCGAGCGCGGGCTGCAGGTCGTCACCACGCCCGTCACCGAGCTCGAGAAGCTCGAGGGCTGCGTGACGTGCCTGTCGGTGCGGCTGCGCTGACCGTCCGTCCAGCACACCGACGACTCCGTGGTGAGTGAGGTCACCGGGCCCTGTCCGGGCGCTCTGGCCTGGGCCGGAGTAGAATGAGCCCGGCCCAGAGCATGCGGCGACCACGCCGCCCGAACCGCGAGGAGGTACCGCGCATGACCCGCAGCGAGCCTCCCAGTAGTCCGAGCCGCGACTGACCTCGGCTCGACACCGTCCTGCGCTGCGCGCGGGACGACGCCGCCGTCCCTGAACAAGTACCGGCACGCCGCCTCAGTCGCGGGATCCACAGCACGCAGACCACCGTTCCTGCACGTCTGGGAGTCCCTATGGCCTTCAGCTCTCCTCGTTCCGCACGCCCCCGCCAGGTCCTCGGCGCGCTGCGCCCACGTCGTGGCGGGACGCCCGCCGCCGGCCCTGAGGCGACACCGCCCACCCCCATCCGGCCCCGGTCCGCGATCGTGGCAGCGGCCGTCTACGACGACGGCGGCCACCGCACCGCGTCCTTCACACGGCTCGCCGACACGTTCCGCGCCCTGCGCTCGACGCCGGGCGGCATGGCGTGGATCGGTCTCGAGCGCCCCGACGAGCGCGAGCTGGCCGCCCTGGCGCGCGAGTTCGACCTGCACCCGCTGGCGATCGAGGACGCCATCCAGGCCCACCAGCGCCCCAAGATCGAGCGGTACGGCGACACCCTCTTCGTGGTCCTCCACGCGGCGCGCTACCTGGACTCCATCGAGGAGGTGGAGTTCTCCGAGCTGCACCTCTTCGTGGGCCCCGACTTCGTGGTGTCCGTGCGCCACGGCGACTCCCCCGACCTCGCCACCGTCCGCGGTCGCCTCGAGTCGACGCCGCAGATGCTCTCGCGCGGCCCCGAGGCGGTGCTCTACGCGATCATGGACCGCGTCGTGGACGACTACGCGCCGGTCGTGTCCGGGCTCGACTTCGACATCGACCAGATCGAGTCCGAGGTGTTCTCCGGCGACAAGTCCGTGTCCCGGCGCATCTACGAGCTGTCGCGCGAGGTCGTCGACTTCCAGCGTGCGGTGCGTCCCCTGCAGAACGTGTGCCAGTCGCTGGCCAAGGGCGCCGAGAAGTACCAGGTCGACGAGGAGCTCCAGGCGTACCTGCGCGACGTCGCCGACCACCTCATCGAGGTCGCCGAGTCGGTGGAGACGTTCCGCGTCGCGCTGCGCGACATCCTCACCGTGAACGCGACCCTCGTGGCGCAGCGGCAGAACGAGGAGATGACGCACCTGACCGAGGTCTCGATCAAGCAGGGGGACGAGGTCAAGAAGATCTCCGGCTGGGCCGCCATCCTCTTCGCCCCGACCCTCGTCGGCGCCATCTACGGCATGAACTTCGACTTCATGCCCGAGCTGCACGCCGTGTGGGGGTACCCCGCCGCGCTGCTCGCCATGCTCGCGGTGAGCGTCGGCCTCTACGGGGTGTTCCGCTGGAAGAAGTGGATGTAGCGGCTCACGCGTCCAGCCAGCCGTGGGCACGCGCGATCCGCTCGACGACGCCACGCACCGCGAGCACCTGACGCCCGGTGAGGTCACCGGCCGCGGCGAGCAGCCTCTCGGTGACCTCGCCGCGCAGCTCGGCCGCCGACAGGACGTCCGCGAACCCGTCGTGCGCGTGGCTGCTCGGGACGGGCGACGTCGTCGTCCCCGGCTCCGCCGGCGGGAGCCGGTCGCCGGCCATCGCCGCCTGCACGGCGTCGGCCACGGGCGACCGCACGAGCGACGCACTGAGCGCACGCGGGCCGCGCTCCCCCATCTCGTGGTCGAGCTCGACCACCGCGCCGACCGCCAGGAGCGCCTTGTCGAAGTCGATGTCGTTGACGTGCAGGAACACGTCTTCGTCGAGACCGTCGGCCGCGACGAAGGCGTACCCCTTGATCGCGTCGTACCGGACCACCTCGCCGCGCACCGTCCGCCACCACCTCGTGTCGACTCCTACTCGGCAGCATAGCCCCGCCCGTCGGCGCCGGACCGGTCGGCGCGGCCCGCTGCCGGTCCCGGGCCGGGCCGCTAGGGTCGACGCGTGACGTCGACGCCCAGCACCTCGCCCGGCCTGCCCCGCACGGACCCCGGTCTGGGCCCGGCCACCCGGACCCTGCTGGTGCTGGCCGCCGGTGCGGCCGTGCTGGCAGCGGTCCACTTCGCGTCGGGCGTCCTGGCGCCGCTGTTCCTCGCCGCCGTGATCATCATCATCTGCCACCCGGTGCGGTTCCCCCTCGAGGCGCGCGGCTGGCCACGCTGGGCCGCGACCATGGTCGTCGTCGTGGTCGCCTACCTCATCCTCGCGGCGTTCCTCGCCATGCTGGTGTGGGCCGGGTTCCGGTTCGCCGAGCTCGTGCAGAGCTACATCCCCCAGCTCGCGGCCTCGGTGGCGGACGTCGAGGACCAGCTCGCCGCGACCGGGATCGACACACAGATCACCGACACCGTGACGTCCTGGCTCCAGCCCTCGAACATCCTCTCGGTCGCCGGGACCGTCAGCGGGACCGTGGTCACCATCGGCACCGCGTTCTTCTTCGTCCTGGCCTACGCCGTGTTCATGGCCGTCGACGCCGCGCGCTACTCGACGGCGCGGGAACACTTCGGCACCACGCGCGCGGACGCGATCGACCGCTCCACCCGGTTCAGCACCGGCGTGCGCCGCTACTACGTCGTCAACGCGACCTTCGGGGCCGTCGTGGCGGTGGTCGACGGCGTCGCGCTCTGGCTCCTCAACGTCCCCGGCGCGGGCATCTGGGCGATCCTCGCGTTCGTGACCAACTTCGTGCCCAACATCGGGTTCGTCCTCGGGCTCGTACCGCCCATGGTGATGGGGTTCGTCGTCGGCGGCTGGCAGCTCGCTCTCGCCGTCGTCGCCGTGTACTGCGTGGTCAACGTGGTGCTGCAGGTGTTCGTCCAGCCCAAGTTCGTGGCCGACGCCGTCTCGCTCTCGCTCACCCTGAGCTTCGTGTCGGTCGTCTTCTGGACCTTCGTGATCGGTCCGCTGGGCGCGATCCTGGCGATCCCGCTCACCCTGCTCGTACGGGCGCTCGTCCTGGAGGGCGACCCGCGGAACAACTGGCTGCGCTGGCTCTCCGGCGACGACGTCACCGACGGTGTGCCGGCCGATCGCACCGATCACCTGGCGGACGACGCCGTGGTGCCCCCGGACGCTGAGGGCGCCGCGGAGACCGAGACCGTCGACGCCACCCCCGACGTCGAGACGGGGCAGGACCGCGCGAGGTAGTCCTCAGGCGCCGTCGCGCACGAAGCGCACGATCCGCTCCGCCATCGCCTCCGGATCCCACGTGTGCTGGGCGCCGGCGACCTCCTCCACCGCACCGCGGGTGACGGCTCCGGCGATCCGTTCGGCCGCCACCGGCATCTCCGGGAAGGTCTGCGACCCGTAGGTGGCCAGCACCGGGATGGCGAGCTCGCGCAGGCGCTCGGTCTCGACCAGGTCGGTGGCCCGGACCAGGGCCTGGCCGTCGGCCCGCTGGCTCACCGCGGCGCGCGCGAGGAGCTCGAAGTCGGGCGAGGCGCGCATGCCGTCCAGCCACTCGGGGGGCATGTCCTTCATGAACTGCTCCGTGGCACCGACGAAGTCCTCGGCGTCCAGGCGGCGCTCGAACTCGGTGATCCACTCGGCGACGTCGTCCGCCGGTGCGGCGAGCGGAGCCTCCCACAGCAGCAGGCCGGCGGTCAGCAGCTCCGCGTCCGCGGCGCAGAGGGCGAGGGCGGCGCCGGAGGAGTGCCCGACCAGCACGGCGGGTGGACCCGCCGCATCGATCACCGCGGAGAGCGCGTGCAGCTCGCGGTCCAGGTCGAGCGGCCCGTCCGCCGGGCTCTCGCCACGACCGAGACGGTCGTGCACGAGCGCCACGAGACCCTGCTCGGCGCAGAGCTGCGCCGTCCGGGTGGTGACGGGGTCCGTCGCCCGGAACGGTCCGGCGCCGGCCACGAACACGACGGCAGGGCCGTCCTCGCCATAGCGGTCGAAACCGATGCGGTCACCGGTCACGCTCGTCACGTGCTGCGTCATCCGTGGTTCCTCTCCCGGCCCTGGCGCTGATGCCCGGGCCTCACCCCGTGACGGTAGCGCCTGCCGACGACAGCGGCGACGGTGGCGCGCAGTTCCGCCGCGCCGCCGTCGGCCACCGGGCCGGGTGCCGCTCGCGAAATCTCGCTGCACGGGCCGGTGACGGCCGCTACGCTCCGGGGGCATGAGCGCCTCGACGTCCCACTCCGCGGTCGACCAGGTCCGGGCCGCGCTCGTCACCGCCGACGCCGGCACCGCCGCCCGCGGCATCCGGTGGTTCGACGACGCGGTCACCACGGCCGCGGCCGCCGCGCAGGCGCTGGGCGTCGAGGTCGGCGCGATCGCGAACTCCCTGGTCTTCACCCTGGACGGTGAACCGCTGCTGGTCCTGACCTCCGGTGCCCACCGCGTGGACACGGCGTTCCTGGGCGACCGCCTCGGGGGCCGCGTCGGGCGGGCGTCGAAGGAGCTGGTCAAGGAGGCGACCGGCCAGGTGATCGGCGGGGTCGCACCCCTGGGGCACCCCGCCCCCGTGCGGACCCTCGTCGACACCGCCCTGGCGGCCTTCGACGAGATCTGGGCCGCAGCCGGCCACGCACGCACCGTCTTCCCGACGACCTTCGACGAGCTCGTCCGGATCACGGGCGGTGAGCCCACTCCGGTGGAAGCCCCTGCCGTCACCACGGACTGAGAGGAGAAGAACCATGGCGTGCCGTCTCAGCGAGCTCTGCCTCCTGCGGGCGCGCCTCGACCCGCTCTGAGCGCGTCACCTAGTCCGGCTGGGGCGACGTGCCGCCGACCGTCACCCCGGCGAGCACGCGGCCGTCGGGGTCGTCGGACCGCCGTAGGCGCAGGCGCGACGGCGCCGGCCACGGCAGCACGTACCGCTCGACCTGTGCGTCGATCGCGCCGAAGTCATCGGTCTGCACCACGACCCGGTCCGGGGTGACCTCGACCATCCGGACGCGCAGGGGCGCGCCGCCGGTCCGTTCGAGCATCCACGCGTCGGCGAGCCACGCGAGGCTCGTCGCGTCGAGAGCCTCCTCGGCGGCCAGCCAGTCGACCGGCTCGGTGAGGTCATGGCCCAGCAGAGAGACGGCCACCCAGTCGTCGCCGGCTGGACGGATCCAGCCGACGATCTCGCGGTCGCCGGGTCGCCGGTGCTCGATCCATTCCGTAGGCAGCATGCGGGCCACGCTAGCCACCAGGCCGCCGTCGGGCGAGGGCATAGTCGTACTACCTCGACGCGAGCGGAACTACCTCGGCGACCGGGGCACTACCTCGGCGGACCGGGCACCACCTCGGCGCGGCCGTCCGCGAGGCCGCGCGCGTACGCCTCGGCCGTCCCCTCCCGGAAGAGGTCGTCGGGTCCACCGCGCACGAGGCTGCGTGCCCCCGCGCCGTCGCCCGCCGGACCGTCCCCCGCCAGCACGTACCGTGCCACGCCGCGCACCACCGCCACGGCTCGACCGGTCGCCTTGCCACGGACCAGCTCGGAGGCCGCGGCGACCTCGTCGGCCACGGCGGCGACGGTGACCGACAGCTCCCTGCCGTGGGTGTCGGCCCCACCCCGCAGGTCGTCGACGACGGTCACGCCGGCCGCGCCGATCGCGATGTCGGTCAGCCCGTCCCGCCACGGGCGCCCCGCCGTGTCGGTCACGACCACACCGAGGCGGTCGATCCCGAAGCGACCGCGCAGCGCGGCCCGCAGCGCCCGGGCCGAGGCGTCGGGGTCCTCCGGCAGCAGCAGCACCGTGCCCTCCGGCGTGTTCGAGGCGTCGACCCCGGCCGCGGCCATCACGAGGCCGAGCCGGTTCTCCACGATCCGCAGCGGCGGGAGCCCTGCGGGCCGCTCGCGCACCGCCACGACGCGCACCGTCTCGTCGGTGATCGCCTGCTCCCGGTCGGCGGCGTGCACGACCCGGCCTTCGGCCTTGGACACGATCTTGGACGTGACGACGACGACGTCGCCCTCCGCGAGCGCCTCTCCCGCGAGCAGGTCAGCGACGAGCGTGGCGAGGTCGTCGCCCGGACGCACCTCGCCGAGCCCTGCCGGCGCCCACACCTCGAGGCGCGCGTCCGACGCGGCGTGCGCCCCGCCGTCGGCCGCGCTCACCGGACGAGCTTCGGCAGCACCTCGCGGCCGAACGTCTCGATCCACTCGCGCTGGTTCCGGCCCACGTTGTGCAGGTAGATCCGGTCGAAGCCGAGGTCGACGTACTTCTGGATCGCCTCGCGGTGCTTGTCCGGGTCGGCGGAGACCACCATGCGGCCCTCGAAGTCCTCCGGGCGCACCAGCTTGGCCATCTGCGCGAAGTCGTGCGGCGAGCGGATGTCCGCCTTGGGGAACTTCATGCCCCCGTTGGGCCACTCGGTCATGGCGTTCGCCATGGCCTCCTCGTCCGTCTCCGCCCACGACATGTGCACCTGCAGCACCTTCGGCATCGGCTCGGGGTCGCGGCCGACCTCGCGGGCCCCGGCGTCGAACCGGCCGAACAGCATCTCGATCTTCTCCAGCGGGGCGCCCACGGTGATCAGGCCGTCGGCGTGCTTGCCGGCGCGCTTCGCGGTGACCGGCCCCGCGGTGGCGACCAGGATCTCCGGGGCGACCTCCGGCATCGTCCACAGCCGGGTGGACTCCATCTTGTAGAACTGGCCGGAGTGCTTGACGTCCTTGCCCTCCAGCCCGGAAGCGAAGAGCTTCTTGATGATGTCGATGGCCTCGAACATCCGGTTGATGCGCTCGGGCGCCTCGGGCCAGTAGCCGGCGGTGACGTGCTCGTTGAGCGCCTCACCGGAACCGAGGCCGAGCCAGTGACGGCCCGGGTACATCGCCGCGAGCGTCGCGGAGGCCTGGGCCACCATCGCCGGGTGCCACCGGAACGTCGGCGCCGTCACGCCGGGACCGAGGTCCCCGCGCGTGCGCTCGCCGAGGGCGCTGAGCACGTTCCACACGAACGCGGCGTGCCCCTGCTGCGGGACCCACGGCTGGAAGTGGTCGGCCGCCATCACCCCGGAGAAGCCGTGCTCCTCCGCGTAGGCCGAGAGATCGACGACCTCGGTGGGGTGGAACTGCTCGAGCATCGCGGCGTAGCCGACGGTGAGATCAGAAGCCATGCTCCCGAGCCTATCCCTCACCCGGTGCGACGCAGTCTCTTGGCGAAGAAGTGCGTGGCGTGCGGGTTGTCGTTGTACCGGTCCACGGCGCGGTACCCCGCGCGCTCGTACATCGCGACCGCCTCGGTCAGCGTGCCGTTCGTGTCGAGACGCACGGTGGTGTGGCCCAGGTCGGCCGCGACACCTTCCAGGTGGCGCAGCAGCCGAGATCCGAGACCGGCGCCGCGCCACTGCGGGTGCACCCACATGCGCTTGATCTCGCCGACGCCCCCGCCGAGCGGCTGCACTCCCCCGCAGGCGACCGGGACGCCATCGCTGGTGGCGACGACGAAGGCGCCGTCGGGTGGCCGTAGTCCCTCCGTGCCCGCAGTGAGGTCACCCACCGCGAAGCCGCCGGGGAACCGCTCGTCGAGCTCGTCGACGTAGGCCCGGACGGCGGCGAGCGCGGCCGGGTCCGTCGGGTCCACCTGCTCGATCTCGACGGTGGCCGCGCGGACCAGCAGGTCGGCCTCGGCCAGCGCGGCCGCCAGCCGGTCGCGCTGACGCTCGGTCAGGGGTGCGACCAGGTGTCGCGCGCGCTCGCCCGAGCGCCGCTCGAGCTCGTCCCACGCCCGCCGTCCGGCCGGGGTGAGGTCTACCCGCCGCCGACGGCGGTCGTCCGGGTCGGGCTCCACGGACACCAGCGCGTCGGACTCCAGCCGCCGCAGCAGCCGGCTCAGGTAGCCCGAGTCGAGCTGGAGGCGGGCGCGCAGGTCGCGGGTCGTCCCGGCCTGGACGCCGATCTCGTAGAGCAGCCGGGCCGTGCCGAGCGGCATGCCGAGACCCAGGAACGAGTCGTCCAGCACGCCGATGCGCTGGGTGTAGCTGCGGTTGAAGCGGCGGACCACCTCGACGTGCCCGGGCACGTCGGGCAGGTCGGGGTCGGCCGGTGCGGAAGGACGAGGAGCCATACCTCTGATCATAGTCAGAGAATTTCGAGCAGCGGGATCCGTGTCGAGGACGGAGCGCGATCTGGGACAATGTCTGACCATGAGCGACTTCCCGAGCACCGGGGCCAGCACGCAGTCCGACGCGGCCCTCGCACAGACCTCCGCACCCACCACCGGTACCGGCCAGTCCGGCGACGTCGTGCGCGCGGTGGTCCGGGAGGTACCGGACAAGGTCAGCACGGACGGGCTCGAGCAGAAGTTCGACGAGCGCTGGTCGGCCGAGGGCACCTTCACCTTCGACCGTACGGCGACGCGCGAGCAGGTCTACTCGATCGACACCCCGCCGCCCACCGTCTCCGGCTCGCTGCACGTCGGCCACGTGTTCAGCTACACCCACACCGACGTGGTGGCCCGCTTCCAGCGCATGCGCGGCAAGGAGGTCTTCTACCCCATGGGGTGGGACGACAACGGCCTGCCCACCGAGCGCCGCGTGCAGAACTACTTCGGCGTGCGGTGCGACCCGTCGCTGCCGTACGTGGAGGGTTTCGAGCCTCCGCACGCCGGCACCGAGGGCAAGGCCGTCAAGCCCGCCGACCAGGTCCCGATCAGCCGCCGCAACTTCATCGAGCTGTGCGAGCGGCTCACCGCCGACGACGAGCGCCAGTTCGAGGAGCTGTGGCGCCGGCTCGGCCTGAGCGTCGACTGGTCGCAGACGTACCAGACGATCGACGCGACGTCGCGCGCCGCCTCGCAGCGGGCGTTCCTGCGCAACCTCGAGCGGGGCGAGGCCTACCAGGCCGAGGCGCCGGGGCTGTGGGACGTGACGTTCCAGACGGCCGTCGCCCAGGCCGAGCTCGAGGCGCGCGAGTACCCGGGCCACTACCACCGCGTCGCCTTCCACCGACCCGACGGCACCCCGGTCCACATCGAGACCACCCGGCCCGAGCTGCTGCCCGCCGTCGTCGCCCTCATCGCCCACCCGGACGACGAGCGCTACCAGGACCTCTTCGGCACGACGGTGACGTCGCCGTTGTTCGGTGTCGAGATCCCCGTGCTGGCCCACCCGGCCGCCTCGGTCGACAAGGGCGCCGGCATCGCCATGTGCTGCACGTTCGGCGACCTCACCGACGTGCAGTGGTGGCGCGAGCTGCAGCTGCCGACCCGCTCCGTCATCGGCCGTGACGGCCGCCTGCACCGCGAGACGCCGGAGTGGATCGCCGCCGGCCCCGGCGCCGGGCTCTATGCCGAGGGGCTCGCCGGCAGGACGACGTTCAGCGCCCGCAAGGCCGTCGTCGAGGCGCTCGTCGAGAGCGGCGACCTGGACGGCGACCCGAAGCCGACCCAGCGCATGACCAACTTCTACGAGAAGGGCGACAAGCCCCTCGAGATCGTCACCTCGCGCCAGTGGTACATCCGCAACGGCGGCCGGGAGTGGAGCACCGACGGGACCACCCGTGACCTCAAGTCCGAGCTGCTGGCCCGCGGCAAGGAGCTCGACTTCCACCCCGACTTCATGCGCGTGCGCTACGAGAACTGGGTCGGTGGCCTCAACGGCGACTGGCTGGTCTCGCGCCAGCGGTTCTTCGGCGTGGCGGTCCCTGTCTGGTATCCCGTGCTCGCGTCGGGCGAGATCGACCACGACCACCCGATCACGCCGACGGCCGCCGAGCTCCCGGTGGACCCCACCTCCCAGGCGCCGGCGGGCTACGACGAGTCCCAGCGCGGCGAGCCGGGCGGGTTCGTCGGCGACGCCGACGTCATGGACACCTGGGCGACGTCCTCGCTGACGCCGCTCATCGTGGCCGGCTGGGAGCGGGACGCCGACCTCTTCGAGCGCGTGTACCCGATGGACCTGCGCCCGCAGGGTCAGGACATCATCCGCACCTGGCTGTTCTCCACCGTCGTGCGCTCGCACCTCGAGTGCGGCGTGCTGCCGTGGAAGAACGCCGCCATCAGCGGCTGGATCCTGGACCCGGACCGCAAGAAGATGTCGAAGTCGAAGGGCAACGTCGTCACCCCGATGGATCTGCTCGTCGAGCACGGCTCCGACGCGGTGCGCTACTGGGCCGCCGCGGCACGCCTCGGCACGGACGCCGCGTTCGAGGTCGGCCAGATGAAGATCGGCCGCCGGCTGGCGATCAAGGTGCTCAACGCCTCGAAGTTCGCCCTGACCTTCGGCGTCGACCCGGAGTCCGGCACCGGCGAGATCACCCTCGACCCGGCCGCCGTGACCGTCGAGCTCGACCGCGCGATGCTCGCCGGGCTGGCCGACGTCGTCGACCAGGCCACCGCCGCGCTCGAGGCGTACGACCACACGCGCGCGCTCGAGATCACCGAGTCCTACTTCTGGGCGTTCTGCGACGACTACCTCGAGCTCGTCAAGGACCGCGCCTACGGGGCCGGGGCGTCCGCGAGCGACCTGACCGCCGAGACGGTGTCCGCGCGCACGGCGCTCGCGATCGCGCTCGACGTGATGCTGCGCCTGCTGGCGCCGTTCATCCCGTTCGCCACCGAGGAGGTCTGGTCCTGGTGGCGCACCGGTTCGGTGCACCGGGCACCGTGGCCGACGGCGCAGCCGCTGCGGTCGGCGGCCGCCGACGCCGATCCGCTGGCCCTGGCCGCCGCCGGGAACGCCCTCGCGGCGCTGCGCAAGGTCAAGTCCGCGGCCAAGGTCTCGATGCGGACGCCGATCCTGTCGGGGACGGTGGCCGTCCCGGCCGCGCTGCTTCCCGGCGTCGAGTCGGCGATCGGCGACATCCGTGGTGCAGGACGCGTCGAGGGCACGCTCGAGCTCGTCGAGGCGACCGAGGGTCAGGGCAACCCGGACGTGCAGGGCGGCATCGTCGTCACCGCTTCCGAGCTGGGCGAGCCGCCCGCCAAGAAGCCCCGCGGCTGACGCCACCGCGAGCCAGGCACGACGAGGGACGCCGGGGCGGTACGCGAGACCGCGTACCGCCCCGGCGTCCGTCCGTCGTCAGAGCGAGCTGCGACGCCCGCTGTCACCACTCATCGAGTCCGCCGACTCGTGCGGTGTGCCGTCGTCGTGCCACCGCAGCGTCGCACCGACACCGTCCATGAGATCGACGGACCCCTCGGGCGCGAACACGAGACCCGCGTCCTGAGCGACGGCTGCGCGCAGGAGCGCCGACGCCGCCGGCAGCTCCTCCAGACCCTCCGTGACGCCCAGGTCCACCAGCTGGGCCCTCGCGACACCGATGTGCAGCGGCTCCGGGCCGATCCAGAGGTTCCGGCCGTTGAGCAGGCCGCCGGTCGCGGACCCGTTGGTCTCGCCGTCGCTCCAGGAGCGCAGCGCACGCGCCGCGTCGTCGGCGAGCTGCTCGGACAGCACGAGGTGCTTGACCTGACCTCGCGAGAGCATCTCGACCACGTCGTCCACGCTCGTCACCGCCCCCGCCTCGCGGCCCAGCCCCTCGCGGAGCTCGGCCAGGACGCGTTCGCGGCGACGTTCCCGGAAGGAGTCGAGGGCGTCGGCGGCGGCTGCCGCGAAGGCCCCGGGGTGGACGCCGGATCCCCCCCGGCCACCGCCCGGCACTTCGACGGAGATGCGGGCCACCTCCTGGCCCAGCGCGCCGCGGACGAGGTTCACGGCCCGCACGTCGCCGGTCAGCAGCACGATCTCCGGCTGGCCGGACGCCACACGGCGCCCGATCTCACCGGCGACGGCCTCGGCGTTGCGGCGCCACGAGTCCTCGGCACGGGACTCGATCGTGGCCCGCTTGGTCCGGGTGCTCGACGTCTTGGAGACCTCGTCGTGCGACCCCTCGAAGGTCTCCACCTCCCCCACGGGGTTGCCCTCGCCGTCCAGGGCGCAGAAGTCCGCGCCCTGGCGGTCGACCGCGACGCAGAGCGCGTCCACCGCCTGGTCCGCGGAGCGTGCCGCCTGCAGCAGCGACGGCACCTGGTGCCAGACGCCGGCCATGACAGCGGGCGGCTCGCGCAGCACCCGGTCGACCAGGACACCGTCGGCGTCGGCGATCAGCACGCGGCCGTGCGGTCCCGGCACCCACGTGGGGCGGTCGACCGCGTCGTCCAGATCGCGCAGCACACCGTCCGGTGCGCCCTGCTTCGTCAGGATCCGCCGCACCGAGCGCCAGCGGTTCGCCACGTCCCTGTCCCCGGCCTCGGCCGCACGCGTCGCGTCGAGATAGACGGTCGCGAACGGGCCCGGGTGGCCGACGAGAGGTTTGAGCCATTCGATCGTCATGCAGGATCCCCCTTGGGTCCGTCGACTGTGCCTCCCAGCGTGCGACGGATCCTCGCGGCGCGCCACCCACGACGCGCCCTGGTGGCGCCGGTTCGCCGTCCACGAACATGCGCCGGCCTCGGGGGGCCTCAGTGGCCCTCAGGGTCTCGACGACCCCTTCAACTGTAGGTGTCGAGAGGTGGCGCGTTGCCCGCCCGCCGGCCGGCCTCGTGCTCCGCGGCGATCCGCTCGTGGTGCCGGATCACCTCCGAGACGATGAAGTGGCGGAACTCCTCGGCGAACTGCGGGTCCAGCCCCGCACCCGAGGCGATGGTCTTGAGGCGGTCGATCTGCTGGCGGTCCCGCTGCGGGTCGGCGGGCGGCAGCCCGTCCGTCGCCTTGAGCTGCCCCACCCGCTCGGTCGCCCGGAACCTCTCGGCCAGCAGGTGGACGAGCGCCGCGTCGATGTTGTCGATGGTGCTGCGCAGCTCGAGGATCTCGGGCGGCAGCGCCCGACCGGTCTCGGGCACGGGCGCTTCGTCGAAGGGCTGGACCATGCCCCGATCCTACGTTCGCCCCTCGTCATCGGGGGACGTGACCGGTATGTGACCTCGGCCGTGTAGTGTCCTGCAGGCTCCGCGTCCGGAGCCGAACCCCCGTAGCCGGAGACACTTCCCGATGAACCATGCCGCGACGCCCAGCCTCGTGGAGGTGCCGGAGGGCACCAGCATCCCCTCGCTCCTCGCCGACCGGGTCGGACGCACGGGCCACGACCCGCTGCTCGAACGTCGCGACGGCGACGCGTGGACGGCGGTCTCCGCCCACGAGTTCGACGCCGACGTCCTGGCGGTGGCCCGCGGTCTCGTCGCGCACGGCATCGAGCCCGGTGACCGCGTCGCGATCATGAGCCGCACCCGCTACGAGTGGACGCTGCTCGACTTCGCGATCTGGACCGCCGGCGCGGTCCCCGTGCCGGTCTACGAGACCAGCTCGCCCGAGCAGGTGCACTGGATCCTGGCCGACGCCCGGGTCAAGCTCGCCGTCGTCGAGACCCGCGCGCACGCCGATGCCGTCGGTCAGGTGGACGGGGACCTGCCCGAGCTCGAGGGGGTCCTGGTGCTCGACGGCGGCCGCTGCGGCGCGCAGGACGCCGCCGTGGCGACGCTGCGTGCGGCCGGACGCCGCGTGTCGAACCGCGAGGTGGTCGCGCGCCGTGACGCCGTGGGGCCGGACGACCTGGCCACGATCGTCTACACCTCGGGCTCGACGGGCCGGCCCAAGGGCGCCGAGCTGACCCACCGGGCCTTCTGCCACCTGGCGCTCAACGCCCGGGTGGCGTTGCCGGACGTGGTCGCGGCGCACGACGCCCGGACGCTGCTGTTCCTGCCGCTCGCGCACGTCTTCGCGCGCCTGATCCAGGTGGCGGCGATCGCCGGCACGACCGTCGTGGGGCACACCGGCGACGTCAAGGACCTCGTGGCGGACCTGCGCGGGTTCCGCCCGACCTACCTCCTCGCGGTACCCCGCGTGTTCGAGAAGGTCTACAACTCTGCCGAGCAGTCGGCCGGGGGCGGCCTGGGCGGCCGCGTCTTCGCCTGGGGCACCCGCGTCGCCACGGCGTGGTCGCGTGCCCTGGACGACGGCGGGCCCGGCCTGGCGCTGCGCCTCCAGCACGCGCTGGCAGACCGGCTCGTGCTCGCCAGGCTGCGCGCCGCCATGGGCGGCCGGGTCCGCCACGCCATCTCCGGCGGGGCGCCGCTCGGCGAACGCCTGGGGCACTTCTACCGGGGAGCGGGGCTGACGATCCTCGAGGGCTACGGCCTGACCGAGACCACGGCACCGACAGCGGTCAACCTGCCGGGATCGGTCGCCGTCGGCACCGTGGGCCCGCCGTTCCCCGGGACGGAGGCCCGGATCTCCGACGACGGCGAGGTGCAGGTCCGTGGCCCGCACGTGATGCGGGGCTACGCGAACGACGCGCTGCGGACCGCGGAGGCGTTCGACGGCGACTGGTTCCGCACGGGCGACCTCGGCCACATCGACGCACGGGGCAACCTGCGACTCACCGGACGCGCCAAGGAGATCCTCGTGACCGCCGGGGGCAAGAACGTCGCGCCGGCGCCGCTCGAGGACGCCGTGCGGTCCCACGCGCTCGTCTCCCAGGTGGTCGCCGTGGGCGACGAGCGCCCGTTCGTCGCCGCGCTGGTCACCCTGGACGCCGAGCTGCTGCCGCGCTGGCTCGCCGCGCGCGGCCTGCCCCCGCTCTCCGTCGCGGCGGCACGCGAGCACCCCGCCGTCCTCGCCGCCCTGCAGGAGGCCGTCGACGCGGCCAACACCGCGGTGTCACGAGCCGAGCAGATCCGTGCCTTCCGGGTCCTGGACGGCGACCTGACGGAGTCCAGCGGCTACCTCACGCCGTCGATGAAGGTTCGGCGCGCCCTGGTCGTGAAGGACTTCGCCGCCGAGATCGACGCGATCTACGCCTGACGGACGGCTCTCAGGCCGACTTGCGGTTGCGGACCGGCCCGGAAGACCTCGGGACGATCGTCGGGTTGACGTTCTCCTCCACGACGTCCCGCGTCACGACCACGCCCTCGACGTCGTCCCGGCTGGGGACGTCGAACATCACCTGCTGGAGGACCTCCTCCATGATGGCGCGGAGCCCACGGGCGCCGGTGCCCCGCAGCAACGCCTGCTCGGCGATGGCGTCGATCGCGTCGTCCGCGAACTCCAGCCGGACGCCGTCGATCTCGAACATGCGCTGATACTGCTTGACCAGCGCGTTGCGAGGCTCGGTGAGGATGCGCACCAGTGCCTCGCGGTCGAGCGGGGAGACCGAGGCGATGACGGGGAGCCGACCGATGAACTCGGGGATGAGGCCGTACTTGTGCAGGTCCTCGGGCCGGACCTCCGAGAAGAGGTCTTCGTCTCCGCCCGACTCCATCGGTGCGGAGAAGCCGATCCCCCGCTTGCGGGCGCGCGCGGCGATGATGTCGTCCAGCCCGGCGAAGGCGCCGGCCACGATGAACAGCACGTTCGACGTGTCGATCTGGATGAACTCCTGGTGGGGGTGCTTGCGTCCGCCCTGCGGGGGCACCGAGGCGCTCGTGCCCTCGATGATCTTCAGCAGCGCCTGCTGGACGCCCTCGCCGGAGACGTCCCGCGTGATCGACGGGTTCTCCGCCTTGCGGGCGACCTTGTCGACCTCGTCGATGTAGATGATGCCCGTCTCGGCCTTCTTGACGTCGTAGTCAGCGGCCTGGATGAGCTTGAGCAAGATGTTCTCGACGTCCTCGCCCACGTAGCCCGCCTCGGTGAGGGCGGTGGCGTCCGCGATGGCGAACGGAACGTTGAGCATCTTGGCGAGCGTCTGCGCCAGGTAGGTCTTGCCCGTGCCGGTGGGACCGATGAGCAGGATGTTGGACTTCGAGATCTCGACGGAGTCGTCGTCGCCCTTCGCCGGCGGCGCGGCCTGCACCCGCTTGTAGTGGTTGTAGACGGCGACGGCGAGCGCGCGCTTCGCCGGTTCCTGGCCGATCACGTACTGCTCGAGGAACGAGAAGATCTCGCGGGGCTTGGGCAGCTCCGTCATGCCGACCTCGGTGGCCTCGCCGAGCTCCTCCTCGATGATCTCGTTGCACAGGTCGATGCACTCGTCGCAGATGTACACGCCCGGTCCTGCGATGAGCTTCTTGACCTGTTTCTGGGACTTGCCGCAGAACGAGCACTTCAGCAGGTCTGCGCCGTCACCGATACGAGCCACCTCGGGCCTCCTTGTCTCGTGCAGGTCCTTCGTCCATTTCACACCACGCGGGCCGTATTGTCAGTACGGTCGCCCCGGTGTGGCGCGACCCGGGTCACCGACAGGGTTGTCGGAGACCCGGGTCGTGGTGCGTCGAGGATGCGCCCGGGGCAGGTCAGCGCTCGAGGTGCGCGAGGGCCTTGCGGGACTCGAGCACCTGGTCGACCAGGCCGTAGTCCTTGGCCGCGGCCGCGGTGAGGATCTTGTCCCGCTCGATGTCGTCACGGATCTGCTGGACGTCCTTGCCGGTGTGCATCGCCAGCGTCTCCTCGAGCCACTCGCGCATGCGGATCAGCTCGTTGGCGTGGATCTCGATGTCGGACGCCTGCGCGTACCCACCGTTCTCCATCGCCGGCTGGTGGATGAGGACGCGGGCGTTGGGCAGCGCCAGCCGCTTGCCCTTCTGGCCCGCGGCCAGCAGCACGGCCGCCGCCGACGCCGCCTGCCCGAGGCAGACGGTCTGGATCTGCGGCTTGATGAACTGCATCGTGTCGTACAGCGCCGTCATGGCCGTGAACGACCCGCCCGGCGAGTTGATGTAGATCATGATGTCGCGGTCCGGGTCCTGGGACTCCAGGACCAGCAGCTGCGCCATCACGTCGTCGGCCGAGGCGTCGTCGACCTGGACGCCCATGAAGATGATGCGGTCCTCGAACAGCTTGGTGTACGGGTCCTGGCGCTTGAACCCGTAGGGCGTGCGCTCCTCGAACTGGGGCAGCACATAGCGTGCAGACGGCGCGGCGGTGCTCGATCCGTACGGCATCGCGACGCCGCCCGGGCGGGCGGCGTTCCCGGCGAGGCGCTCGGCCGTCATCGCGAACTGGTACTCGGGCGAGTAGCTCATGGTTCTCCTCGGAACAGGATGGGTCTTGCGACCGGGGTCGGTGGGGTGGTCTCAGTCGGCGTTCGTGCCACCGCCACCGGGGACCGACGACGCCGTCTCGACGACGCGGTCGACGAAGCCGTACTCCAGCGCCTCGGTCGCCGTGAACCAGCTGTCGCGGTCGTTGTCCTTGAGGATCTGCTCGAGCGGCTTGCCGGTCTGCTCGGCCGTGAGCTCGGCGAGCACCTTCTTCATGTGCATGATCAGCTGGGCACCGATGCGCACGTCGGTCGCGGTACCGCCGACGCCGCCCGAGGGCTGGTGCATCAGCACGCGGGCGTGGGGGGTGATGTAGCGCTTGCCCCGCGCCCCGGAGGACAGCAGGAACTGCCCCATCGATGCCGCCATGCCCATCGCCACCGTGGCCACGTCGGGCTGGATGAACTGCATCGTGTCGTAGATCGCCATGCCCGCCGTGATGGAACCACCGGGCGAGTTGATGTAGAGGTAGATGTCCTTCTCGGGGTCCTCGGCCGCCAGGAGCATCAGCTGGGCGCAGATCGCGTTGGCGTTGTCGTCGCGCACCTCCGAACCCAGCCAGATGATGCGCTCCTTGAGGAGCCGGTTGTAGATGGAGTCGTTGAGGCCAAAGCCCTGTCCCTCGGACCGGGCCACCGGCGCCGCCTGGTCCACCTGCAGCAGGTCGTTCACGTCCGTCTCCTTCAGTTCGCTGTCGCTCGACCCTAACGCGCCCGACCGGCACGAAGAGTCCCCGGTGCGCCCGGTTTCGCTGCTGGCGCACAGGCCCGTCACCGGCGGGGACGACGACGGCCCGCACCTTCCGTGCGGAAGGTGCGGGCCGTCGTCGTCGGGGGGTCAGGCCTTGGCCTGCTCCTCGGTGGGCTCGCCCTCGGCCGGCTCGTCCGTGCCGGCGTCCGCCTCGACGGCTTCGTCCTCGGCGGCGGCCGCCTCGGCCTCGTCGTCCTCGGCGGTGCCGATGAACTCGGTCAGGTCGACCACGTTGCCCTCGGAGTCCTTGACCTCGATGTCGCGCAGCGCGACCGCGAGCGCCTTGGAGCGCGCGACCTCGCCGACCATCGCGGGGATCTGCCCGCCCTGGTCGAGGGTCTGGATGAACTGCTGCGGCTCCATGCCGTACTGCTGCGAGGCCTGCACCAGGTACTCGATGAGCTCGCCCTGGCCCACCTGGACCTTGAGCTCCTCGGCCAGCGTGTCGAGGAGGATCTGGTTGGTGATCGCCTTGGTGGCGTCCACGGTGACCTCGGCGCGGTGCTCGTCGTCCTCGAGCCGGCCCTCCTGCTCGAGGTGGCGGTGGACCTCGGCCTCGACGACGCCCTGCGGCACCGGGATCTCCACGGCCTCGAGCAGCTTCTCGAGCAGGGCGTCGCGGGCGGCGACGGCCTGGTTCGAGGTCTTGGAGGACGCGACCTGCTCGCGCAGGTCGGCCTTCAGCTCGTCGAGGGTGTCGAACTCCGACGCCATCTGGGCGAAGTCGTCGTCGGCCTCGGGCAGCTCGCGCTCCTTGACCGAGGTGGCGGTGACCGTGACGGTCGCCTCCTCGCCGGCGTGCTCGCCACCGGCGAGGTTCGACGTGAACGTGGTCGTCTCGTCGGCGGAGAGGCCGGTGAGCGCCTCGTCCAGGCCCTCCAGCATGTTGCCGGCGCCGATCTGGTAGGAGACGCCGGAGACGGAGTCGATCTCCTCGTCGCCGATGACGGCCTTGAGGTCGATGACGACGTAGTCGCCCTCGGCCGCGGGGCGGTCGACGCCCACGAGGGTGCCGAAGCGCTCGCGCAGGGACTCGAGGCGCTCGTCCACGTCGGCGTCGGCGACCTCGGTCGACTCGACGGTCAGCTCGAGGGCGGACAGCTCGGGCAGGTTCACCTCGGGGCGGACCTCGACCTCGGCGACGAACGCCAGCCGGCCCTCGCCCGCCTTCTCCGGGATCTCGGTGACCTCGACCTCGGGCTGGCCCAGGGGGCGCAGCTCGGTCTCGGTCACGGCGTCACGGTAGAAGCCCGACAGGCCCTCGTTCACGGCGTGCTCGACGACGGCACCCCAGCCGACCCGCTGGTCGATGATGCGCGGGGGGACCTTGCCCTTGCGGAAGCCGGGGATGTTCACCTGCTCCGCGATGTGCTTGTAGGCGTGGTCGATGCTCGGCTTGAGCTCGTCGTACTCCACCTCGACGGTCAGCTTGACCTTGGTGGGGTCCAGGGTCTCGACGGCGCTCTTCACTTCGATGGTCTCCAACGTGTCGGGTGCGTGCGCGCGCGTCTCGCCGGTGGTGCCGGGCTGGTTGCTGCGGCGCTGGATGCTGTGCTGTGGGCGTGCTCTGTGATGAACCGGAGCCCGGTACGGCAGGCGTACGGGCAACCCGTCGATCATACGCCACACGCCTCGGCGCCGACGTGCCGCCACCGGTGGGATACGCCACGCCCCCGGCGGATCGTCACGCCTCCCGCTCGCGACGCCGGGGCCGCACCCGGGTGTGCGCCCGCTGCCCCTGCTTGCCGAAGAGGCTGAGGAGCTCGACGGCCTCGCCGTCGGCCGGGCCGAACCAGTGCGGCACGCGGGTGTCGAACTCGGCGGCCTCCCCCGGCCCCATGACGACGTCGTGGTGCCCGAGGACGAGGCGGAGGCGGCCGGTGAGCACGTACAGCCACTCGTACCCCTCGTGCGTGCGGGGGTCGGGAGCGGGGCGCGCGTCCGCCTCGAGGATCATCTTGTACGCCCCGATCTCGGGAGAGCCCGGCGTGAGGGCGATCATCGTGAGGCCGTCGGCCGTCACCGGCTTGAGGTGCACCCGGGGGTCACCGGTGGTCGGGGCGTCCACCAGGTCGTCGAGGGTGACGCCGTGCGCCCGGGCCAGCGGGAGCAGCAGCTCGAGCGAGGGCCGGCGCGCTCCGGACTCCAGCCGGGACAGCGTGCTCACGGAGATGCCCGTGCGGGCGGACAGCGCGGCGAGGGTGACGCCCTGCGCCTGCCGGAGGCTGCGCAGGCGCGGTCCGACCGTGCCCAGCGCGGCGGAGAGCTCGTCGGTGTCGGGTGCGTCGTCGTCCATGGTCGAGATCTTGCCATCTCGGCAACGGGCTTTGCGACCGGGCCCGCTGCGGCGCACGCTGGGACACATGGACGAGAACCTGGAGACGACGTACGACGTGCTGGTGATCGGCGGCGGGGCCGCCGGGCTGAGCGGTGCCCTGACACTGGCCCGCGCCCGCTGGAAGGTCGCCGTGATCGACGCGGGCGAGCCCCGCAACGCCCCCGCAGCCGGGGTGCACGGCCTCCTCGGGCGCGAGGGGGTCTCCCCCGCCGAGCTGGTCGCGACAGGCCGCGACGAGGTCCGGAGCTACGGCGGCCGGGTCGTGGACGGGCGCGTGGCCCAGGTCGTCCGCGACGACGGCGGCACCCACCCCTTCGCGGTGACGCTCGACGACGGCCGGGTCACCCGCGCGCGACGGCTGCTCGTCGCGACCGGGCTCGTGGACGAGCTGCCGGACGTGCCCGGCCTGGCCGAGCACTGGGGCCGGGACGTGGTGCACTGCCCGTTCTGCCACGGCTACGAGGTGCGCGACCAGCGCATCGGCGTCCTGGCCTCCGGCCCGCAGGGCACGCACCAGGCGCTGCTGTTCAGCCAGTGGAGCGACCAGGTGGTGCTGCTGGCGCACACCGCACCGGACCTGTCGCCGGACGACGCCGCGAAGCTCGCCGCCCGCGGGGTCACCGTCGTGGCGGGGAAGGTCCGTGAGGTCACGGCCCGCGACGGCCGGCTGACCGGTGTCGTGCTCGCCGACGGCACCGCGGTCCCCCTCGACGCCGTCGCCGTGGCGACGACGATGCGCGCCCGGACCGACGTCGTCCGGCAGCTCGGCCTCGAGGTGGCGCCGCACCCGTCGGGCCAGGGCGAGCACGTCGTCGCGGACGCGACCGGCCGCACGTCCGTGGGCGGTGTGTGGGTCGCAGGCAACGCCACGAACCTGGCCGCCCAGGTCTCGACGGCCGCGGCCGAGGGCACCTGGGCCGCCGCCCAGCTGACGTTCGACCTCATCGAGGAGGACGCCACCGCAGCGACGGCGGGCTAGGAGCCGCCCACCCTCCTACCGCCGGCCGGTGTCGGCGGAGGCGACGTCCAGGGACGGCTCCTCGGGCGTGGAGACGGTGAACACGGCGCCGCTGATCACGTCCGAGCGCACCATCTCCCGCTCGAGCTCGTCGAGCCGGCGGGCGACGGCGACCTCGCGCTCGTCGCCGCGCAGGTCGACGCTCGCCGTGAGGTACAGCGAGCGCGGTCCCACGAACTCGAGGCGCAGGTACGTGACCCGGTCCACCTGCGGCAGCGTCAGCAGGTGCCGCAGGACCGCCGCACGCGTAGCCGGCTGGGCGACCTCACCGACCAGGAACCGTCGGTTGCGGTCCACCAGCAGCACCGAGACGACGGCCAGCAGCACGCCGATCGCGATGGACCCGACCGCGTCCGGGACCGAGGAGCCCGTCAGCTGGTGCGCGAGGATCCCGGCGAAGGCCACGACGAGACCGACGAGCGCCGCGGCGTCCTCCGCCACGACGGCGCGCAGCGTCGGGTCGGAGGTGATCACCACGTGCTGGACGACGTCGCGGCGCACCTCGCGCGCCTCGGCGCGCGCCTGGCGCCATGCCTTGAGGAACGACACCCCCTCGAGGACGAACGCGACGGCCAGCACCCCGTAGGCGATGCCGAAGTCCTCCGCGGGCTGCGGGTTCAGCAGCTCCTGGACGCCGTGCGTGACCGAGACCCCGGCGCCCACGGCGAAGAGTCCGATCGCGGCGAACATCGACCACACGTACGCCTCGCGCCCGAACCCGGCCGGGTGGTCGGCGTCGGCCGGCCGCCGGGAGCGCTTGTCCGCGACGAGGAGGAACACCTCGTTGCCGGCGTCGGCCCAGGAGTGCACGGCCTCCGCGAGCATCGACGCAGAACCCGTCAGGACGGCGGCAGCCGACTTGGCGACCGCCACGAGCGCGTTGGCCACGAAGGCGACGACGACGGTCCCGGTGCTCTCGCTGCGGTCGGGCCCGCTGGCCAGGCGTGGCGTGGTCTCGGTGCTCACGCCACCAACCTAGGGTCCGGCGAGGGGTCGTGCCTGGTGACGGCGGTGCGCTGCCCGTGCCGACGGGGCGGCCAGGTGCCAGGATGGCCGCGGGACGCCGCACCCGCCCGCCGAGAGGGGACCCATGGCCGCCGAACGATTCCCCCGGTGGGTGTACACCCGCGGGACCGAGCCCGACGCCCGGTTCTCCCTGGCGAACGAGCGCACGATCCTCGCGTGGGTGCGCACGTCGCTCGGGCTGATCGCCGGCGGGACGGCGCTGGAGGCCCTGGACCTGCCGATGGAGCCGAACCTGCGACTCGTCGCCGCGGTGGTGCTGCTGGTGGCCGGGTCGGTCGTGCCCGTGGTCGCGGCGGTCGAGTGGGCCCGCACCGAGCGGGCCATGCGTGAGGACGCCCCGCTGCCGGGGGCCCTCACCGGGTTCGTGCTGGTCACCACGGTGACGGTGGTCGGGATCCTCGTGCTGCTGGCGCTGCTGCTGCGATGAGCGACCCGGCGCAGGCTCCTGACCGCGGTGAGCGCGGTCTCGCGGCCGAGCGGACCGCGCTCGCGTGGCGCCGCACCCTGCTCTCCTTCATCGCGGCGTGCCTGGTGGCCATCCAGGTGTTCCCCACGGTGCAGGGCTCGCGCGCACTGGCCCTCGCCGCGGGGATCGCCCTGGCGCTCACTCCCCCGATGTGGTGGTTCGCCGCGCAGCACGCCCGGCACACCGGCGCTCGGCTGCAGGAGGAGACGCCGCGGCTGCGGCACGGCCGTCGCATCGCGCTGATCTGCGCGGGGACCGGCCTGCTCGGCGCGGGTGGCGTCGTCCTGGTCCTCGTGTTCTGACGCTGCCCGCCGTCGGGACGCGAGGACCAGGACGTCCGGTCAGGGCGTGACGATGGCGAAGTCCTTGTCGCCCGGCTCGAGCACGGCCACGAGCCGGCCGAGGACGCCGGGGTCGCCGCTGAGGTCGATGCCGACGGCGGCGAGCTTCTCGGGCGGCAGACCCCCCGTGGCGAGGACCGGCAGCGCCTGCTTCGACGCCGTCAGCGTCGCGTCCGCCTCGCCGCGCTGGGGCGCTGCGCTGTAGGTCAGCACACCGTTGGCCAGCCGCAGGCGGTAGCGGTCGCCGGTGTCGGTGAGCACGACGTCGACCGTCAGCCTCTCGTCCCACGCCAGCGGACCGTTCACCTGGATCGCGAGGGCGTCGAACAGCATCTCCGGGGACAGGTTGGCGATGACGTCGGGCGCGTTGGTCTCCGTCGGGGTGCCGAACTGCCCGTCCCGCAGCTCGGTGGCGCCGGACAGGAAGAAGTCGCGCCAGGTGCCGTTCTCGGCACCGTAGCCCAGCTGCTCGTAGGTGTCTGCGAGCAGCTGACGGGCCGCGGCGTGGTCCGGCTCGGCGAACACCACGTGGTTGACGAGCTCGGCCACCCAGCGGAAGTCCCCGGCGTCGAACGCCGCGCGTGCCGCCTCGACGACGGCGTCCGCACCGCCCCCGAGCTCGACGTAGCGCTTCGCCCGCTCCACCGGCGGGTGCTCCCACAGGTGTGCCGGGTTGCCGTCGAACCAGCCGAGGTAGCGCTGGTAGATGGCCTTGACGTTGTGGCTGACCGACCCGTAGTAGCCGCGGGCGTTCCATGCGTTCTCGAGTGCCGGCGGGAGCGTGATCTCCTCGGCGATCTCCGGACCCGTCAGGCCTTGGTTGAGCATCCGCAGCGTCTGGTCGTGCAGGTAGGCGTAGATGTCACGCTGGTCCTGCAGGTACTTCACGACCCGCTCCCGCCCCCAGGTGGGCCAGTGGTGCGAGGCGAACACGACCTCGACGTCCCCGAACAGGTCGATGGTCTCCGTGAGGTAGCGGGCCCAGGCGTGCGGGTCGCGCACCACGGCACCGCGCAGGGTGAGCAGGTTGTGCAGCGTGTGGGTGGCGTCCTCCGCCGCGCACAGCGCCTGGAAGTCGGGCAGGTAGATCAGCATCTCGGACGGAGCCTCGGTGCCGGGGGCCATCTGGAAGACCAGCCGGACGCCGTCGACGACCTCTTCGTGGCCCGTGGTCGAGATCGTGTCCGTCGGCGGGACCAACGAGACCTCGCCGACGGACAGCGTCTGCCCCAGGCCGGCACCGACCTGCCCCTGGGGCCCGCGCGCCAGCGCCGCCCCGTACATGTACCCGGCCCGCCGGTTCATCGCGACGCCCGCGTAGACGTTCTCCGAGACGGCGTGCTCGAGGAATCCCTCGGGAGCGAAGATGCGCACCCGTCCGGCCTCGACGTCCTCGGGCGAGACGAACCCCTTGGTGCCGCCGAAGTGGTCCGCATGGGAGTGGGTGTAGATGATCCCCTTGACCGGGCGGTCGCCGCGGTGCTCGCGGTAGAGAGCAAGTGCCGCGGCACCGGTCTCGACGGAGAGCAGCGTGTCGATGACGACGACGCCCTCGTCGCCCTCGATGAACGTCGTGTTGGACAGGTCCATGCCGCGCACCTGGTAGATGCCCGGCACGACCTCGAACAGGCCGTCGATGGCGTTCAGCTGCGACTGGCGCCAGAGGCTCGGGTTGACCGTGTCGGGTGCGTCGCCCGACAGGAAGTCGTAGGTGTCGTTGTCCCAGAGGACGGTGCCGTCGTCGGCGGTGACGGCGTTCGGCTGCCGACGACCGATCAGCCCACGCGTGGCGTCCTCGAAATCCTGCGTGTCCGAGAACGGCAGGCTGTCCCGGACGGCCTGCTGCTGGTCGACGATGCTGTGTGCTGGGGGCTTGGACGCTGTGGTCATGGCCACACGATGGCATCGCGGGGAACGATCCGCGCGGTGAGCGGTCACCGGCTGCGAACGCCTCGCTCGCTCGGTGCACGCCGACCGGCCTCGGCGGCCACGAGGAGCAGCGACGCGGTCAGGAGCAGGGCGGCGACCATCACCGTCACGAGCACCTGCGGGCTGTCCGCGAAGCTCGTGCCGGCGATCAGCAGGGCGGCCGACAGGTTGCGCTGCGCCGTGCCGAGCGCCGTCACGGTCCGCTGCTCGCGGCCCGATCCGCCCAGGAGGTAGCCGGCGGCGAGGCAGACGGCGGTGAGCACCAGGGTGGCCAGCAGCACCCCGGTGCCCACCTGGTCCCAGATCTGGGGCAGAGCCACGAGGACGGCGACCCCGATGCCGAGCGCCAGGGCGGTCGTCGAGACCGTGTTGAGGGCGGGCGCGAGCCGCGCCGCGTCGGGGTACCGGGCGCGCACCGCCAGCGCGATCGCCAGCGGCAGCAGCATGAGGAGCAGCAGCGGCCGGGCGATGTCCCACGCATCGACCGCGACGCCGTCGACCAGCAGCGGCAGCACCAGCGGGACGTAGCCCACGGTGACGACCATGAGCAGCACCATGAGACCGACCGAGTAGGGCACGTCGCCGTGCGCCATCTGGGCGAGCTTGGGCAGGAAGGGCGCGCCGGCGGCGACGCCGAGCAGCAGCAGCCCGAGTGTCTGGTCCTGGGACAGCCCGAACAGCGCGGCGATCCCCCAGGCCGCGGCGGGCGCGACGAGGAAGCTCGTCGCCAGGCCGAGCAGCACGAGCCGCAGGTCACGCAACGGCGCCACCACCTGCCGGACGGTCAGCGACAGACCCAGCGCGATCATCGACGTCACGACGAAGACGAGGACGGCCACCTGGGCGAGCGCGGCGAGGACGTCGGTCATGGGTTCTCCTTCTCGGTGCCGGTCTTCGGATCGACGCCGGGGTCGGCGTCGGGTGCCGCGCGTTCCTGTCGCCGTCGCTCGACGAGCTCGTAGGCCTCGCGGACGGACGCGAGCACGCCACCGGAGTCGGAGACGATCGAGCCCGCCAGCCGATCGGTGACCCCACCGGTGTCGAGGCGCCGGCGCAGGTCGTCCGGCACGCCGCAGAGGACCACCTCGACCCCACGGGCGTGCCAGCGGTCGATGAGCCGGTCGAGCGACTTGAGGAACGTCGTCGACGGGATCCCTGCCGAGCCCCGCAGGGAGACGACCAGACCGGCGTCACGCGTGCCGCTCGTGTGCGGCCACTCCTCCTCCAGCCGGTTGACCTCCGCGAAGAACCCGGTGCCCACGTAGTGCAGCACCGTCGTCCGGCCGCTGGGCAGGGTGGCCGGCACCTCGGCGATACGGAAGTCGTCGCCGTCGCCGGTCGGGACCAGCTCGACGATCCGCCCCCGGCGGGCGACCTGGACCGCGAACAGCACGATCGACAGCCCGGCCCCCAGGAAGATCGCCTGCTGCAGCGGAAGCTGGGTGGTGGCGGCGAAGGTCACGACCATCGCCACCGACGACAGCGTCGAGGTGCGCAGCACGAGCCGGACGTCCGCAACCCTGCCGGCGACGAGCTCGCCGCCGATGACGAGCAGCAGGCCACCGATCACCGCCATCGGGATCGCCCCCGCCGACGGGCCGAGCAGGAGCACCAGGACGACGAGCCAGGCCCCCGCGAAGATGCCCGCCCAGCGGGTCTGCGCCCCACCGGTGGTGGCGACACCCGTGCGGGACAACGAGCCGCCGGTGGGCAGGGCGCCGAAGAACCCGCCGGCGACGTTCGCGAGGCCCTGCGCGGTGAAGTCCTTCGAGACGTCGGTGCGCGAACCGTCCGGGTTCGGCACCGCGGCCCCGATGCCGGCCGCCTGGGCCAGGGCGACGAGGGCGATCGCGAGGCTGCCCGTCGCGAGCGCCGGCATCGCCGCCAGGTCGGGCAGCGTGAACGGGGGCAGCGAGCGCGGGATGGCGGCGATGTCCGAGACACGCTCGACCGCGAGGCCGGTCACCGTCACGACGACCGTCACGACGACGAGGCTGACGAGCGTGGCCACCTTGCGCAGGGGCCGGACCAGGCCGAGCAGCGCCCACAGGCCGACCGTGGCCGCGGCGACCGCGACGGTGGCGCCGTCCCAGTCACCGACGTGCCAGAGCGCCTCGAGCAGCTTGCCGACGGTGTTGCTGGACTCGGGGACGTAGCCGGTCGCGTCCTTGACCACCCCGGCGACGATCTGCACGGCGATGCCCGCCGTGAAGCCCGTCATGACCGCCGTCGAGACGAACGACATCACCGCCCCGAGCCGGAGGACGCCGAGGAGGATCATCCAGGCGCCCACCAGCAGGGTCATCGTCGCGACGGCGCCGAGGTCGCCCGGGTCCAGCCCCGCGTCCGCCAGCACGCTGTTCGCGGTGAGGACGATGGCACTGGTCAGCGTCGTGACCATCAGCACCGTGCGGGAGAAGAGCGAGCCGACGATCGTGGGCACCGCTCCCGACCACAGGCCCAGCGGGGCGGCGAAGCCGCCGACCGTGGCATAGGCCATCCCCTCGGGGATGGAGAAGAGTCCCGTCACGAACCCGGAGACCACGTCGCGGACCGTCGGGCGACGGCGCCGCTCGCGGGAGGCGCCGGACTCGTCCGCAGCGTCCGTCTCGTCGCTCACGCGCTGGCCTCCGGTTGCTCGGCGTCTGCACGGAGCAGCCTGCCCCAGCAGGCACGATGCCGCGACCGGGACCGAGCAGGTGCGACTCAGCCCGGGGTCGACTCCCGGACGAAGGACGCCTGCAGCGCGTCGACCGTGATCGTGCGCTCCTTCACGGCAATCCGGCGCAGCAGCGGGGCACCCAGCCGCCAGATGCCGTGCGGCACCAACCGACCGCGATGCCGGACCGTCGTCGCGTCATCGCCGGACGAGCGCAGGTGGTAGCTCGGCCATCCCTCGATCGTGGTCCGGCCTCCCGCGGACCTCTCCCACCAGTGGAAGACGACCAGAGTCGGCGCCTCCAGCTCGACGATCTCGCCGGGCGTGGTACCCAGGCGGGTCACGTCGACGAAGGTCGTGCCGACTCGGGGTGGCCCGGCGGAGGTCTGCCGGGTGCGCTTCAGCATGCTGCCCGTACCGGCCAACCAGTCGTTGTGCCCCTCGATGTCAACCAGGCGCGCGAAGACCTCGTCGATCGGTGCCCGGACCAGGCGCTCGAGCTCGAACTCGATGGGCCGCATACGGCCAGCATCCTCGCCGTGCCGCGACACCACAAGTGACGTTCCGCGCCGTGCGAATCGGCCGTCCTCCGGTCGGGGTGACAGGATTTGAACCTGCGACCCTCTGCTCCCAAAGCAGATGCGCTACCAAGCTGCGCCACACCCCGTGGCACCTGTCCGCCCGAGGACGGCAGGCCCGGCGCAAGTGTAGTGCCCCGGAGCACGCCGCGAACTTTGCTAGGCTGACGCCCGCGTTCCGACGCCTGCGGCACCCACCGGTGCGGCGCCGTCGCGCACGTGCGGGCGTAGCTCAATGGTAGAGCCTCAGTCTTCCAAACTGATTACGCGGGTTCGATTCCCGTCGCCCGCTCTCGCTGTCGAAGCCCAGGTCACACCATGCTGACCTGGGCTTCGCTGTTCCCGGGCAGGCGCCGGCCCGGCGGCCGGCTCGAGCCGCCGCCCTCGAGCCGCCTAAACGGTTCGACCCGTGGCCCCGACCCTGACCCCATGGCCTGATGGCACCTATCCGGGCCGCTGCGCAGCGGCCGCCGTACGAGCATCAGGAGGACAGCGATGTCCCGCACAACCCGATGGCGCAGGGCGGCGATGGCCGCCACCGCCGCCCTCGTCGCACCCCTTGCGTTCGTGGCCGTCGCGACGGTGGGCGCGAGCTCGGCCGCCGCCCACGGGTCGGTCACCGACCCGCCCACCCGCAACTACGGCTGTCTCGAGCGGTGGGGCGACGACCACCTGAACCCTGAGATGGCCGAGGCCGACCCCATGTGCTGGGGTGCCTGGCAGGCGGAACCGGCCGCCATGTGGAACTGGAACGGCCTCTACCACGAGGGCATCAACCACCGGCACGAGGAGCTCATCCCCGACGGGCAGCTCTGCTCAGGCGGCCAGACCGAGGGCGGCCGGTACGACTACCTGGACACGCCCGGCGGGTGGTACGCCACCGGGGTCGACCACCAGTTCACGCTCACCCTGACTGACGGCGCGAACCACGGCGCCGACTACCTGCGGATCTACGTCTCGAAGCCCAGCTTCGACCCCACGACCGAGCGTCTCGGCTGGGACGACCTCGACCTGCTCCAGGTGACGGACTCCTACCCGACCACCTCGCCCTACCAGGCCGAGGTGGACCTGACCGGCTACGACGGCCGCGCTGTCCTCTACACCGTCTGGCAGGCGAGCCACGCCGACCAGCCGTACTACCTGTGCTCCGACATCAACATCGGTGGCGGTGACATCGTCGGCGACGGCCCCGCCGACGGGGAGGACCCCGGTGACGGCGAGGACGCGGGTGACGGCGAGGACCCCGGCGACGGCGAAGACCCGGGTGACGGGGAGGACCCGGGTGACGGGGAGGACCCGGGTGACGGCACGGGCGGTGACTGCACGGCCGAGGTGACCATCACCAACGCGTGGTCCGGCGGCTACCAGGCCGACGTGACGGTGACGGCCGGCGACGCTGCGATCGACGGATGGGACGTCGTCGTCGGCGGAGCGACGATCAGCCAGGCGTGGAACGGGACGGTGTCCGGCAGCACGGTCTCGAACGTCGGATGGAACGGTGCTCTCGCGTCCGGCGCGTCGACGTCGTTCGGGTTCCTCGGCGACGGCGACCCGAGCGGCATCTCCACGGAGTGCTCGGCAGCCTGATCCTGTGACGTCGGCCCCGGTCCTGTCCCGGGCCGGGGCCGACGTCGTACGTTCGGACGGTGCACCCGATCCTCGACGCGGCGGCCGATGCCGGCATGACCCTCTCTCCCGCGCAACGGACGGCCGCCGGGCACCTGGAGGGGCTGCTGGAGCCGCTCCGGCGCGGCGACACCGCGGGCGGGGTCTACCTCTGGGGGCCGGTGGGCCGCGGAAAGACCTGGCTGCTCGACCGGTTCCACGCCGCGGCCGGTGGGCCCCGCTTCCACTTCCACGAGTTCTACCGGGCGCTGCACGCCGAGGTGTGGGCCCGGACCGGCCGGAAGGACGCCATGGCGCGCGCCGTCGACGCGCTGCTCGGCGACGCCCGCACGCTCTGCTTCGACGAGCTGCACCTGCACGACTCCGGCGACACCATGCTCCTCACCCGAGCACTGCGCACCCTGCGCGCACGGGGCGTCACGGTGGTCGCGACGTCGAACTACCCTCCGCACGGACTCCTGCCGTCGCCGCTCTTCCACCATCTCGCGGAACCGCTCATCGAGCTGATCGAGGGCTCCCTGACGGTGGTCGAGGTCGCCGGCACCACCGACTTCCGCACGCTCGTGACCGACGGCGACCGTGCCGTCCCCGGATGGCGGTCCGGCCGGGTGGTGCCCGCCGGCACGCTCGAGGCACCTGACCCCGGCGACGCCGTGGAGGTGCCGTTACCGGGCGGCCGGACGGTTCCGGCGCTGCGCGCCGAGGGCGACACCGTCTGGTTCGACTTCCTGGGGCTCTGCGCCGCCCCGGTCTCGGCACTCGACCTGCTGTTCCTCGCGGAGCGGTACCAGCGGTTCGTGCTGCTCGACCTGGTCCCGTTCGCGCGGTGCCGCCCGGAGACGCAGGCACGGTTCGTGAGCCTCGTGGACGTGCTGTACGACAGGGACCAGGCGCTCGTCCTCACCCTGCCCGGGAGCTCGGCGAGCAGACGTCCGGGGCGCCTTCTCGCGGCGCTCCTGACCGTACCGGCGGGCCGACCCGCGCCCCCGGACCTCGGGCGAGCGGTGAGCCGGTTGCGGCAGGTCCCCGGGCCGCCGAGTGAATCATCGATGTTCTCGATCAGTGAGACCGGTCTTGTCGATCGGTTGTCCGGTGGTTAGGCTCGACGCCGCAGGCCCTTGTCGGGCCCGCGCGGAAAGCACGCCGCCCGGCGACCGCCGCCGACCACGGGGAGGAACCGATGAGCACCACCGCGTTCCCCCGTGCTGCTTTCCCGGCCTCCCCCCGTTCGCGCCTCCTCGTGCGCGTGCCGGTGGGCTGCGCACCCATGACGGCCTGCTGCTGTCGGTAGAGCGTCCACGCCACGCCTGACCCGCCATGCGGGCCGCGGCGACCGTGCGACGCTCGCCGACCCAGCCCCGCCCTCTGCGCCCGCCACGACCCCCGCCAGCGCCGCGCCTCGCGCGTGCCGCCGTCCGGCGGCCGCCGCGGCCCGGATGGCACCCTCGCCCACCGCACCACCGCAACCGACGAAGGAACATCACACATGGCCATCATCTACGACGACGCGACGAAGCTCATCGGCCGGACCCCGCTGGTCCGGATCAACCGGCTGACCGAGGGCTCGTCCGCCACCGTCGCCGCCAAGCTCGAGTTCTACAACCCGGCCAGCTCGGTGAAGGACCGCATCGGCGTCTCGATCATCGACGCCGCCGAGGCGTCCGGCGCCCTGAAGCCCGGCGGCACGATCGTCGAGGGCACCTCGGGCAACACCGGCATCGCCCTGGCGTTCGTCGGTGCGGCGCGCGGGTACGACGTCGTGCTGGCCATGCCGGAGACCATGTCCAAGGAGCGTCGCGCCCTCCTGCGCGCCTACGGCGCCGAGCTCGTCCTCACGCCGGGTGCGGAGGGCATGAAGGGTGCGGTCGCCGCCGCCGAGAAGATCGCGGCCGAGCGCCCCGGTGCCATCCTGGCCAGCCAGTTCTCCAACGAGGCGAACCCGAAGATCCACCGCGAGACCACCGCGGAGGAGATCTGGGCGGACACCGACGGCGGCGTCGACATCCTCGTCGCCGGCATCGGCACCGGTGGCACCATCACCGGCGTCGGCCAGGTGCTCAAGGAGCGCAAGCCCGAGGTGCAGATCATCGCGGTGGAGCCCGAGGAGTCCCCGATCCTCAACGGCGGTGCTCCCGGGCCGCACAAGATCCAGGGCATCGGCGCGAACTTCGTGCCGGAGATCCTGGACACCGACGTCTACGACGAGGTCATCGACATCAACGCCGAGACCGCCGTCGAGTGGGCCAAGCGGGCCGCGAAGGAGGAGGGCCTGCTCGTGGGCATCTCGTCCGGTGCGGCGCTCGCCGCCGCCGCCCAGGTCGCCGCACGCCCCGAGAACGCCGGCAAGACGATCGTCGTGATCATCCCCAGCTTCGGCGAGCGCTACCTGTCGACCATCCTGTTCTCCGACCTGCTCGACTGATGGCAGGCTCCTCGGCGCGCGCGTTCTTCCGCCTCCTCCGCGAGGACGCGGAGGTCGCGCGCGCCCAGGACCCGGCCGCGACGTCGCTCGCCGCGGTCGTCCTGACCTATCCGGGCGTCCACGCCGTGTGGCACTACCGTGTGGCGCACCTGCTGTGGCAGCAGCCTGCGCTGCGGCTGCTCGCGCGGGTGCTGTCGCTGGTCTCGCGCCTGCTCACGGGCGTCGAGATCCACCCCGGCGCGCGCATCGGTCGGCGCCTGTTCATCGACCACGGCATGGGCGTGGTCATCGGCGCGACGGCCGAGGTCGGCGACGACTGCCTGTTGTTCCACGGCGTGACGCTCGGCGGACGATCGATGAACCCGGGCAAGCGGCACCCCACGCTCGGCGACCGGGTCATGGTGGGTTCCGGCGCCAAGGTGCTGGGTCCGTTGTGGATCGGCGACGACGCCAAGGTGGGAGCCAACGCCGTGGTGACCCGTGACGTCCCGGCGTCCGCGGTCGCCGTCGGGGTCCCGGCCCGGCTCCGGACACCTGCGCCCCCGCGGCCGACGAACGGCCAGAGCTTCGAGGATCCTTCGCAGCTCATCGAGTACGTCATCTGATTGCGATTCGGCAACGGACGCGTTCTGGCCTTGCCGGGTGTGGTCCACGCCACTAGAAAGGCAGGTGGTGCGGGGCAATGGCGCCCCGCACTTCTTCAGAACCGTCGGTGCACGTGACGCTCACGCGCGGTGGTCGCGCGCCAGCCGTTCCGGCGCACGCGCGCACCAGGCGTCCTCCACGGTCTCGGCGAGCGTGCCGTCGTCGACCGCGTCGAGCCGCACCAGCACGGCGGCGTACCCGTCCAGGTGCGGGATGGTGAAGTGCGAGCCGCGGTGGGCCGCCAGCACCGCCTCCTTCTCCCCCAGGTCCTCGACGGCGGCCGCGAGGATCGAGCCGGCCGGCACCGGATCGTCGCCGAACCGCCGCAGGTCCGCCTTCGTGAAGGGCCGCTCCCACACGAACTGCCTGCCGGCGACCTGCCACACCCGCCAGCCGCGCGAGGTGCCCTCGGTCGTCTCGGGCAGGGCGAGCGCGAGGCGGGCGACGTCGTCGTAGGTGGCCATCTCCCCAGCATCGGCGGCGCCGTCCGCGGCCGCCACCTCGGCTAGGGTGAGGCGTTGTCCGGGACGGGACGTCCCAGGTACCACGACTCGACGAGGAGACCCATGACCACCCTGCGCATCGGCATCCAGACCGGCTACTGGTCCCGCAAGCCGCCGACCGGCATCGTGGAGGCCCTGCAGCAGGCCGAGGCCGCCGGCCTCGACTCCGTCTGGACCGCCGAGGCGTACGGGTCCGACGCCTTCACACCGCTCGCCTGGTGGGGGTCCCACACCTCCCGGCTGCGCCTCGGCACCGGGATCGCGCAGATGGCGGCCCGCACGCCGACGGCCACGGCCATGCAGGCCCTCACGCTGGACCACCTCTCCGGCGGTCGGTTCGTGCTCGGCCTCGGCGCCTCGGGTCCGCAGGTCGTCGAGGGCTGGTACGGCCAGCCGTACCGCCGTCCCCTGGCCCGGACCCGCGAGTACGTCGACATCGTGCGCCAGGTCATCGCGCGCGAGCGCCCCGTCACGTTCGACGGCGAGTTCTACCGGCTGCCGCTGCCGGCCGACGCCCCCGGGGCCACCGGCCTCGGCAAGGCGCTCAAGCCGACGGTGCACCCGGTGCGACCGGAGGTCCCGATCGTCCTGGCGGCGCAGGGGCCGAAGAACGTGGCCCTGGCGGCAGAGATCGCGGACGGGTGGATGGCGGGCTTCTACGCGCCCCGCACGGACGCCGAGCACCGGGAGCTGCTGGCCGAGGGCTTCGCCCGACGAGCCGACGAGCGCTCCCGCCCGGAGGAGTTCGAGGTCGCCGCCACCGTGCCCGTCGTGGTGCGCGACGACGTCGAGTCCGCGGCCGACGTCGTGCGCCCCCACATCGCGCTGTACGCGGGCGGGATGGGCGCCAAGGAGGCGAACTTCCACAAGGCGTCCCTCGACCGTCTCGGCTACGGCGAGGTCACCGACGAGGTCCAGCGGCTCTACCTCGAGGGCCGCAAGGAGGACGCGGCCCGCGCGGTGCCGACCGAGCTCGTCGAGGAGATCGCGCTCGTGGGGCCCGCGGCGAAGGTCCGCGCCGACCTGGCCCGCTGGGAGAACACCGCCCTGACGACCCTGCTGGTCCAGGGCGACGCCGCCGCGGCGGCCGCCCTGCTCGGCTGAATCCCGCCGGAAGCGCTCAGGGAAGCCAGACGGCGCGGCGCAGGTCCACGCGCCGGCCGTCGCGGGTCAGGGGGCAGCCCTCGGCGCGCAGCTCCGTGAGCGCCCGGTCCAGGTGACGGGCCGGGGGCGCCCCCGCGGCGTTGACCACGCGCCACCACGCCACGCCGGACCCGGCGCGGGCCATCACCTGACCGACCTGGCGCGGACCTCCCCGCCCGAGCACTTCGGCGACGGCCTCGGCCACCAGTCCGTACGTCGTGGCTCGTCCCGGCGGCACCCGCTCGACGACGGTGAGCACCTCGTCGAGGTACTCCTCGGCGGCGCTGGTCTCGTCTGGCTCGGTCACGCCGCGACCCTACCGCCGCCGCAAATCCTCTGGCGCCGGACCCTGCCGGGCGGCAGGATCGGTCCGTGATCCTCGATGCACCCGCCCCTGCCGGGTACCGCTTCCGCCAGCTCACGGCGGACGACCGCCGCGCCGTCACGCACCTCGACTCCTGGGCCTTCCCCTCCCCGGCGGACCCGGACGAGATCGAGAAGGGACCGTCACCGCTGACCTGGGACCGCGTCGTCGGCGTCGAGCCCGACGGCGAGGCGGCCCCCGACGGCGGACTGGCCGCCCTGCACGCCTCGTACCCGTTCAGCCGCTTCCCCGTCCCGGGCGGCACCCTGCCCACCGCCGGTCTGACGTGGGTCGGCGTGCACCCCCAGCACCGCCGCCGCGGCATCGCGACCGCGATGATCGACCTGCACCTGGCCCGTTGCCGCGAGCGCGGCGAACCGTTGTCCGCGCTGTTCGCCGCGGAGTACCCGATCTACGGCCGGTTCGGCTACGGCAAGGCGGCCGACGACGTCCGCCTCACCGTCCCGCGCGGCGCCGCCCTGCGCGACGTGCCCGGGGCGGCCGAGCACACCGTGCGGATCGAGCACGCGGACCGCGGGCGCCACGCCGCGCTCGTCGACACGGTCCACCGCGTCGCCGGGGAGTCCGTGGGCGGCACCGGCATCAACCGCCCGGGATGGGCGACCCGGGAGTCTGCCGAGCTGCAGGCTTCCTGGTGGCGCGACTCGACCACCTTCCGCGGCGGCCAGGAGTCGCGGCGGATCGTGGTGGTCGAGCGAGACGGCGAGCCGCGCGGCTACGCGCTGCTGCGCCGCAAGCTCGACTGGGTCCCCACCGGCACGGACGGCACCGTGAACGTCCTGGAGGCCGTCGCCCTCGACGCCGCAGCGTCCCGAGCCCTGTGGGGCGTGCTGCTCGACCTCGACCTCATGACCGAGACCAAGCCGTTCATCCTCGCACCGGACGACCCGCTCCTCGCCCTGCTCCGGAACCCGCGGGCGGCCGGCCAGCGTCGGGTCGACAACGTCTGGATCCGCCTCGTGGACCTCCCGACCGCCCTGGCGGGCCGCCGGTACGCCGCAGGGATCGACGCGACCCTGGCCGTCACCGACGCGCGCCTGCCGGACAACGCCGGCGTCTGGCACCTGCGGGCCGCTCCCTTCGGTGCGGCGACGTGCGAGCGCGCGGACACGGCGCCGTCGGAGGCCGACCTGGCGCTGGACGTCCGCGAGCTCGGTGCCGCCTACCTCGGTGGCACGTCGCTGGCCGGTCTGGCCGCCGCGGGCCTGGTCGACGAACGCGTACCCGGCGCCCTGGCGGCGGCGAGCACGGCGTTCGGCTGGCCGGTCGCGCCGGTGTGCAGCTGGGTGTTCTGAGACTGCCGGACACCCTGAGCGCACAATTCCTATCGGTTTAGTAGTCTTTCTGTTAGTGTCCGGGCCATGGCATCGACCACGGCCGGGCGGGACCGTCTCCACGACGTCGACATGGAGATGGAGGAGGACGACGCGGGGGGACGTGCCGGAACGGTCACGCTCGGCGATCCCTGCCTGGTGGTGGACGAGCTGCACGTCGTCTTCCGGGTGTTCGGCGGCAGCAACGAACCACGTGCCGACAAGCCCGGAGCCGGGGCCCAGGCGCCGGCCCCCGCGAGACGAAGCATCCTCCAGCGGCTGCTCGGGGCGGGGCGGCAGCACGTCGGGGCCGTGAGCGAGGTGCACGCCGTGCGTGGCGTGTCGTTCACCGCCCGTCACGGTGAGTCGATCGGGATCGTCGGGATCAACGGGTCGGGCAAGTCGACGCTGCTGCGCGCCATCACCGGGCTCATCCCGCCCCACTCCGGGGCCGTCTACGTCGACGGCGAGCCGGCGCTGCTGGGCGTGAACGCGGCGCTCATGCCGCAGATGACCGGTTCGAAGAACATCGAGATCGGGGGCCTCGCCCTGGGCATGACGCCCAAGGAGGTCGACGAGAAGTTCGAC
>NZ_PVTX01000008.1 GCF_003003075.1 Isoptericola halotolerans
CGTCACCATCCCCGACGGCACCCCCGAAGGTGACTACACCGCCGCGGGCATCGACGACACCACCGGTCAGGAAGCAGACGCACCCCTGACCATCGATGGCGGCCTGGGCGGTGAGGAGCCCGGCGAGGAGACCATCACCGTCGAGCCCGACACTGCCGGGCCCGGCGACGACGTGACGGTCGACGGCGAGCAGTGGCCGCCGAACACGACCGTGACGGTCGAGCTCGTCGATCCGGACGGCGACGTCGTCGTCACGGTCGAGGTCGAGACCGACGAGAACGGGGACTTCACCACCCCGATCACGGTGCCGGACGACGCCGAGGCCGGCGACTACGTCGTGGAGGCCAGCGACGAGAACGAGAACTCGGCGGAGGACGACCTCGTCATCGAGACCGACGGCGCCGGCGACGGGGCAGACCGCGAGCTGGCGGCGGAGTTCTCGAAGGACCAGGTCCAGCGTGGCGAGGAGCAGGTCTTCACCGCCTCGGGCTTCGAGCCCGGCGAGGAGGTCCAGGCACGGATCAACTCCGAGCCGCTCAACCTCACGGTTCAGACCGCCGACGACGACGGCACCGTCAGCTGGACCTTCGTCGTCCCGGCCGACTTCGAGGTGGGCCCGCACACCGGGACCGCCACGAGCGTCGACGTCGGCGACTCGGTCGTCGCCTCGTTCGAGGTCTACCTGACGACGACCGGCCAGGTCGGCGGCAGTGACGGTGGCGGTGACGGCGGCGACGACGGCACCGCCACCGGCGGCTCGCCCACCATGAGCGGTGGCGGCGGCACGCTGCCCCGCACCGGTTCGGAGATCGCGACGTACCTTGCGCTCGCCTTCCTCCTGACGGGTGCAGGCGCGGTCGCGCTGCGGGTGTCCCGACGGCGTCCGCAGTCGGTGATCAGCGAGGTCTGATCGCTCGGCACGACGCACGAAGACCCGGCGCGAGACATCTCGCGCCGGGTCTTCGTGCGTGTGGCGGGATGGTCAACCCATCAGCCGACGCGGTGCAACCAGCGAACCGGCGCCCCGGCGCCCGCGTAGCGGAAGGCCTCGAGCTCGTCGTCCCACGCACTGCCCAGCACCAGGTCCATCGCGGCGCGCAGGGCGTGGGGGTCGTGGATGGACTCCATCGCGTTCCGGACACGGTCTTCCGGTACGACGACGTTGCCGTGCACGTCCGTCATGGCGTGGAACAGGCCGAGGTCCGGTGTGTGCGACCACCGGGCGCCGTCGGCACCATGGCTGGCGTCCTCGGTCACCTCGTAGCGGAGGTGGTCCCACCCCCGCAGGGCAGAGGCCAGCCGGGCACCCGTCCCCTGAGTGCCCTGCCAGGGGTACTCAGCACGGTAGAGCCCCCTCGCCGCCGGCTGGGGTGACCAGTCGAGCGACACCTCTCCGCCCAGCACGTTGCCTGCCGCCCACTCGAGGTGGGGGCAGAGCGCGCGTGGCGCAGAGTGCACGAACAGCACGCCACGAGTGATTGCGCCAGCCATCTTGTCCTCCCTGGGTTTCGAGGTCCGTCTTCCCCTACGTCCTCGACCACCATGAAGTTCCTGGTCAGCGCGTTGCACCGGCGTGTCGCATTGCGTTCTGGGTCACAGTCTGCCGGACGGTCCCCGTCGGTGCGAGGGGAATCCAGACATTTGAGGCACCTCAGAGGCGCTCGCGCAGCTCCCGCATGGCCTTCTTCCGCGTGCCGCGCTCGAGACGGTCCAGGTACAGCTTGCCGTCGAGGTGGTCGCACTCGTGCTGCAGGCAGCGGGCCATGAGCTCGGTCCCCTCGACCACGACAGGCTCACCGTCCAGGTCGATCCCCTCGACCCGGGCGTACCAGGCGCGCTCGGTCGGGTAGTACAGGCCAGGCACCGACAGGCAGCCTTCGTCGCCGTCCTGCGTCTCCTCCGACAGGGCGACGATCCGCGGGTTGAGCACATAACCGATCTCGTCGTCCACGTTCCAGGAGAACGCCCGCAGGTTCACACCGATCTGGTTGGCGGCCAAGCCGGCGCGCCCGTCGGCGTCGACGGTCTCGAGGAGGTCGTCGACGAGCCCACGGACCCGGTCGTCGATCGTCGTGATCTCGTCGCACGCCGTGCGCAGCACGGGGTCGGGCACCACCCGGATCTCTCGCATCGCCATGGGCGCCATTCTTCCATGTCAACGCCGTGGCCCAGGGCACGCCGGCGCCCGACGGCGGCACCTCGCACCGGCGGGTCGGGCCCGTTCCGGTAGGCTCGCGCCGCGCCCTGTTAGCTCAGCTGGTCAGAGCAGTCGACTCATAATCGATCGGTCGCGGGTTCAAGTCCCGCACGGGGCACGACGCCGCCACCGTGGTATCAGGAGCGCGCTGCTGAGGCTCCCTCGGGGTATGGACATCGCACGCTCCGTGCTCGTCCTCGACGACACCATCGACCTCGCCGAGCTGCGGGAGAACGCCCGCTGGTTGGGCCGGCAGCGCGTCGACGACGTCAAGGTCCACCTGCATGTGCTGACCGCTGACGAGGCGGCCGTGGCCGCGCACCGGATCCGGCGCACCACCAACGACTGCGGGTGCCGGTGGGGCGAGAGCCTGCTGGCCCTGACGGCCCTCGCGCTCTGGCTGGTGCCGGTCGCCACGGACGTCACCCGACCCGGCGTCCTCGGGTCGATCCTGCTCCTGCTCACCGCCGCCGTGGGCGGCAAGCTGGCCGGCCTCGCCGCGAGCCGGGCCCGACTCCGCTCCGAGCTGCGGCGGCTCGGCGCCCTGACCGGTCGAGGTGAGCTCGATGGCAGAGATCTGCCGTGACATCGACGAGTGGATCGAGGAAGAGGTCTCCCGTCCGATCGAGGAGTGGGAGGAGCGGCAGGAGGAACGGTGCCGCGAGGAGGAGTGCAACTGGTGGACCCTCTGCCTGAACAAGCTCTTCTGCTGGCTGGTGACGGTGGTGGTCAAGGTCGTCCGCTGGGCCCTGGTCACCGTGGGGCGGTGGGTGACCCGCACCGTGTGCACCGTGATCGCCATCGTCGTCGACCTGGTGGTGGCGGTCCTGACCGGTCTGTGGGACGTCGTCGCGGGGATCTTCACCTGGGACTGGGAGCGCGTGTGGGACGGCCTGGTGTCGATCGTGGGTGGCGTGATCGTGGCCGTCCTCGGGCTGCTGCGGGTGGTCTTCCTGGTGGACACCGTCGACTTCGTGCGCGAGGAGATCCAGGAGTCGCAGCTCCGTGACCACGTCCGCGGACTGCTGGCCCGCCGGTTCGCCCGGGACCCCGAGGCGCTCGCCGCGGCTCGCCGCGCCACGGGCGTCGACCACGGGGCGTTCGGGCTGCGCCTCCAGGGCCGCGCCACGCGGACCTTCGTCCGCTCCGACCGCATCGGACCCGACAGCGGCGTGCCGGAGCTGGTGCGCTGGCACGAGGACCCGTCGCTGGACATCGACGTCCGCGTGCTCGCCGGGTACGACAGCGAGGACTTCTGGAAGCGCGGGCGGCCGCAGGTCGTCGGGGCCGACGAGGGTCAGGTCGACGCCTACCTGCGGGATCGCGGTGGCCGCAGCTTCCGCATCTACCCGATGAGCGAGAGCACCCTGCGGCACAAGCTCTCCGTCTGCGCCGAACGGTCGCGCGAGCTGGGACTCATCTATCGCTTCACGGTGGACGAGCGCGAGGTCACCGACCCGGCCTACGTCGTCCTCACCGCCGGCCAGGACGACTACGACATCGACGTGCTGGGCCGGGTCAACGAGCGCGTCGACCCGGTGGGTGCGCGTCAGGACCTGCCGACGCCGCACGCCGGGACGGTCTTCGCGTACGAGGGGTCGCTCATCGGGCTGAGTGCACACCTCGACGACGCCACCGGCGTCGACGGCACCCCGTTCCCCGGGAGCTTCACGTCGGGTGTTTCCGTCCGTGACCGGGTTCCCGATCTCATCTACGAGTACGTCCTCGCCCACGAGCTCGGGCACTACTTCGGGCTGACGCACGTCGACGGCTATCACCGGATCATGTACACGGCCAACCCTGCCGCCGGAACCAAGGCGATCCGCTGGTGGACGCTGCCCTCCCTGCTCGTCCTCGAGCAGCAGCCCAAGTTCGTGCTGGACGAGGCCAAGGCGGTGTGGGACTACGTCGTCGCGGGCTTCCCGACGGAGGCGCTCACGACGCGTGCCCACTGACACGCGTCATGAGCACTCCGGTCGCCACTACTTCCTGAAGGCGTCCCGGACGTCGTCGCCGGCCTGCTTGAGGTTGGCCTTGGACTGGTCGGCCTCGCCCTCGGCCTGCAGCTGCTCGTCGTCCGACGCCTTGCCGGCGCCTTCCTTGATCTTGCCGGCGGCTTCTTCCGCCGCGTGCTTGGCCTTGTCGCCGATTCCCATGAGCGACCTCCTTCGTCGGGGGCTCCGACCATACGAGCGTGCGGCGCACGACGCACCCGGGCCGGGCCGGGCCCGGCCCGGCCTTACGAGTTCATCGTCGTGACCTTGTAGACCTCGCCGCCGCGGTCGTAGGTGGTCCACTCCCCCACCTTGCGGCCGTGGTCGAAGTGCCCGGAGCGCATCCGCGTCCCGTCCACGCGGAACCACTCCCAGTAGCCGTGGAGCTCGCCGTCCAGGAACTGGCCGGTGCCCCGGACGCTGCCGTCGCGGTGGTACTCGGTGTGCTCGACGAGTCCCGGCGCATCCTTGTCCCCGGAATGTTGCGGTGCCATGGGTCCATCGTGCCGCAGGTCGACCCCGCCCGAGCGCTAGCGTGGCCTCATGTTCTCGCGCCGACGTCAGCTCACCCCCGCCGCCCGCCGCGCCGTCCCTCTCGCGGGCGGCGAACGCCACCTGGCGGCGGCCGAGCTCGCCGACGGCGGACACGCCGTCGCCACGACGGCCGGCCTGGCGGTGCTCACGGACGACGTCGCACCCCGGCTGGCGCTGCGCCGCCCGTGGTGCGACGTCGACCGCGCGGCGTTCGACCCGGAGCGGTCGGTGCTGACGGTCGAGTGGGTCGACGCCGAACCCGACCTGCACCTGCGTCTGACCGACCCCACCGCGACGAACCTCCCCGCCGCGCTGCACGAGCGCGTCCTGTGGTCCGTGCTGCTGGCCGAGACGGTCGACGTGCCCGGCGGCCGCGTGCGGGTCGCGGTACGCCGTCGCCTCGACGGCTCGCTGTTCTCTCAGGCGCTCGCCGAGGAGGGCGTGGACCTGGCCCGTCCGGACGTCGCCGACGTGGTGAACGCCACCGAGTCCAACCTCCGCGGGGCGTGCGGACTACCCCTGTGAACCTGGTATTGTTTTTTCCGGTTCGCCGGTCGGCAGGAACGTCCACCAGGACGATCATCGACTCGGACCACGCGATCCCGCGTAGCTCAGCTGGCAGAGCATCCGACTGTTAATCGGACGGTCACTGGTTCAAGTCCAGTCGCGGGAGCACGAAGAGAGGCCCTGTCACCCGCAACGGGTGACAGGGCCTCTGCTGTGGGAGCACATCCCGGCGCCGACCTCTCCCCCGCGGAATACGGCACCACCGTCCGGCACTTGCCAGTGACGTGGCCACCAACACCTCTGTCGGACTCCGTTCCGAGCGCGGACCGATCCTCCTCGCCCTCATGCTCTCCACGGCGCTGGTCGCCCTGGACGCGACGATCATCGCCACCGCGTCGGCGACCATCGCGCGGGACCTGGGCGGGTTCGAGCAGCTCCCGTGGCTCTTCTCCACCTATCTCCTCGCCCAGGCGGTCGGGACGCCGCTGTCCGGCCGCCTGGCGGACGTCCTCGGCCGCAAGCGCATGATGCTGGCCGGTGTCGCGCTGTTCTTCCTCGGCTCCGTCCTCTGTGGTGCGGCCTGGTCGATGGGCGCGCTCATCGTGGGACGCGTCCTCCAGGGGCTCGGTGCGGGTGCCGTCATGCCGGCGTCGCTCACCATCGCGTCGGACATCTACACGCTCGAGGAGCGGGCCAAGACCCAGGGATACCTCGCGTCGGTGTGGGCGATCTCGTCGGTCGTCGGTCCCACGCTCGGTGGGGTGTTCTCCGAGTTCGTGAGCTGGCGCTGGATCTTCTTCGTCAACATCCCGTTGTGCGCGTTCGCCGCCTGGATGCTGGTGCGTCGCTACCACGAGTCGCCTCGCGAGGGCGCCCGCGAACCCATCGACTACCTCGGTGCGGCACTGCTGGCGAGCGGCAGCACCCTCCTGCTCCTCGGCCTGCTCGAGGGCGGCAGCGCGTGGCCGTGGGACTCCCCCGCATCGGTGGCGATCTTCGCCGGTTCCGCCGGTCTGCTGACCGGGTTCGTCCTGCGGGTCCGCCGCGCGCGGCACCCCATCGTGGACCTGTCCATCCTGCGCCGGCGCGTCGTCGCCGTCCCGTCCGCCGTCTCGCTGATGGTCGGCGTCATCGTGCTGGCCCTGTCCACCTACATCCCGATCTACGCGCAGGGCGTGCTCGGCGTCGGACCGCTGGTCGCCGGCTTCACGCTGGCGGCGATGATGGTCGGGTGGCCGCTGGCCGCCACCAACGCGGGCAGCGTCTACCTGCGCATCGGCTTCCGGCTGACGGCGATGATCGGCTCGTCGCTGGTGCTCACCGGGCTCGCGCTCGCCCTGCTGCTCGGTGCCTCGACGGCGGTCGTCGCCGTCGCCGGCGTGTGCTTCCTCGTCGGCGTGGGGATGGGGCTCACCGCCGTGCCGACGCTCATCGCCGCCCAGTCGTCGGCGTCGTTCTCCGAGCGTGGGGCGGTGACGGGGACCAACATGTTCGCCCGGTCCCTGGGCTCCGCCGTCGGCGTCGCGGTGTGCGGCGCGATCGTCAACTCCCGCACCACGGTGGGGGCCGACGGCGTCCCGGAGGGGCCCGGGCTCATGTCCGCGATGCACGTCGTCTTCATCCTGCTCGCGGTGTGCGCCGCGGTCCTCGTGGTCCTGGCCACCCTCATGCCCACGGACCGCCGGCAGGCGCGCGAACGCCGCGCGGGTGCGGCGGCGGACGCGGCCGCTCCGACCCGCGCGGCGTAGGGCGTCGGGAGGTCAGCCCGCCTCACGGGCGGCGCGCGCCGCACCGAGCTCGGAGGTCTCTCCCTCCGTCGACAGCTTGCCGGTGGCCGACTCGAGGTGCGCCCGCACGAACCAGTGGAACTGCTCGAGCTCGCCCAGGTGGCCGATCAGCATGTCGTTGGTGACGTCGTCGAGCTCCTCGGTCGCCTTCGCGGCCTCTCGGTGGGCAGTGATGACGCCCTGGTACACCTCGTCGAGGGCGCCGAGGTGCTCGATGGCCGTCGCCCGGCCGAGGTGGTAGTCCTCCCAGGTCCGCGACGCCACGAGCGCTCCCGGCGTGCCCAGGGGCTCTGCGCCGAGCGTCGCGATCCGTTCCGCGGTGGCGTCCGTCATGAGGCGCACGGCGTCCACCTGCGGGTCGAGCATCTCGTGCACCGCGATGAAGTGCGGCCCCACCACGTTCCAGTGGACGTGCTTGAGGGTCAGGTGCAGGTCGGTGAGCGAGTTCAACCGGTCCTGAAGGATCTCGGCGACCTTCGCGCCGTCCTCGGCCGTCAGCGACGGCACCGTGTAGGTGGGCACGTGCTTGGCAGCAGACATCAGCAGCTCCTTCTGTCGGGCGGTGTCGGGTGCGCCCATCGTGCCCACGTGTCCCGGTCGCCGCGACCGCACGGGTCTCACGCGCTGTCGCGCAGCTCCCGACGCTCCTTCTCGATCGCGACGAGCCGCTCGAAGGCTGACCGGTAGGCGTCGGCGTCCGCGGCGGGGTCGAGCCGCTGGACGCGGCTCTTGGCGTCGGCGATGCGGCGGGTCAGGCCCAGGTCGATGACCTTGCGCACGACGTCGGCCACGTAGGCCGCGATGACGTTCTCCCGGTCCTCGGGCACGGGGGCCACGGAGAGCTCGGTGACGAGCGGGCCGACGGCGTCACCCGCCTCCTCCACCACCGTCTCGACCCAGCGGCTCCCCCCGAGACCTCGACCCGTCCCGACACCGCCGGCCGCCCGGATCGCCGCGTGCACGGCCCGCCAGGCGGGCGTGGCGAACGCGTCCTCGTCCAGCCCGTCGAACGTGCCGGGGACGTGCTGCGGGTACTGCAGCGCCACCACGAGGGCCAGTCGCTCGATGCGCGCCACGGGGTCGCGCGGGTCCGGCGCGGTCACCAGCGGTGCGGCCGGGCCCGGCGCCGTGCCCGACGCCGGCCCCCCGTCGCGGGAGCCCCGCACGTCGCGCTCGTCCCGCCGTCGGGCCGGTCCGGGCCGTCCGGAGGCGCTGGCCACCTCGCGGCGGACCTCGTCCGGGTCGAGACCGATCCAGCGCGCCAGCGACCGGCTGTAGCCGAGCTGCATCGAGCGGTCGCGGATGCCCGCCACGAGCGGTGCCGCGGCTCGCAGCGCGCCGACCCGGCCCTCGACCGTCTCCAGGTCGTAGCCGTCCAGCGTGGTACGGATGACGAACTCGAACAGCGGCACGCGGCCGTCCACGAGGGACTTGACCGCCTCGGGACCGCGGGCCATGCGCAGGTCGCAGGGGTCCATGCCGCTCGGCTCGACGGCGACGAACGTCTGGGCGTGGAAGCGCTGGTCCTCGCCGAAGGCTCGCATCGCCGCCTTCTGCCCGGCCGCGTCGCCGTCGAAGGTGAAGATGATCTCGCCGCCCAGGGAGGCGCCCGAGGCGAGCTGGAGCCCGCCGCCGGCCGTGGTGTCGCCCAGGAGGCGCCGCACCACCTTGGCGTGGTCGCCGCCGAACGCGGTGCCGCACGTGGCCACGGCGACCTCGACGCCGGACAGGTGGGCCGCCATGACGTCGGTGTACCCCTCCACGATGACCACGCGCTTGGACTGCGCGATCGCGCGCTTGGCCAGGTCGATGCCGTACAGCACGTGCGCCTTCTTGTAGAGGCTGGTCTCCGGGGTGTTCAGGTACTTCGGGCCCTGGTCCTCGTCGAAGAGCTTGCGCGCTCCGAACCCGATGACCGCGCCGGTCACGTCGCGGATCGGCCAGACGAGCCGGCCGCGGAACCGGTCGTAGACGCCGCGCTGGCCCTGGCTCACGAGGCCGGACGCGATCAGCTCCGGCTGGGTGAAGCCGCGGCCCTGCAGGTGCCGCATCAGCGCGTCCCAGCCGGTGGGGGCGAACCCCAGGCCGAACGTCTCGGCGTCGGCGCGGCCGAAGCTGCGCTCGGCGAGGAACGCCCGTGCCGCCTGCGCGCCGGGGGCGAAGAGCTGGTCGGCGTAGAACTCCGCGGCGACCCGGTGGGCCTCGATCAGTCGCTGCCGGCGGCCGGGCTCCTCCCGGGGGCCGCGCTGGGCGGCACCTCCCGTGCGCGAGTCCTCGTAGCGCAGCTGGACGCCGACCCGGTCGGCGAGGTGCTCGACGGCGTCGGTGAAGCCCATGCCGTCGATCTTCTGCACGAACGAGATGACGTCACCGCCCTCGCCGCACCCGAAGCAGTGCCAGCGTCCGACGCCGGGCCGCACGTGGAACGACGGCGTGCGCTCGTCGTGGAAGGGGCACAGGCCCTTCATCGAGCCGACGCCGGCGGACTTGAGGGTGACGTGCGCCGAGACGATCTCCTCGATCCGTGCGCGCTCGCGTACCGCCTCGACGTCCTCCCGCTTGATCAGCCCAGCCACGCAGGGAGTCTATGCCCGCGGCAGGGCATCATCCTGCGGCCGTGCACAGAGGCGCCCCGTGCCGCCGTCAGGGCTTGCGGACCAGGCGGGCGTGCAGCTGCATCGCGGAGACGTCGGTGAGCGAGGCCACCTGGTCGACGACGACGCGCAGCCGGGCGTCGTCGTCGGCCGCCTCGGCCCAGTCCGCGGCGAAGGCCGGCTCAAGGGCGACCGGAGCCCGGTCCGCGAGCGCCGTGACGAGGTCGGCGACGATCTCGCGCTGCGCCCCGTAGACGGGCTCGGCCTCGCGCGGCGCCATGACGTAGGTGACGGCGACGCCCTTGAGGGCGAGGATCTCGTCGGCCGTCTCGTCCGGCACGACCAGCCGGGCGGAGTACCGGGTGAGCGGGCCGTCGCCGTAGACGTCTCGCGTGGCGCGCTGCGCCGCGCCGCTGAACCGGCCGATGAGCTGGCTGGTGGCGTCCTTCAGCGCGGCGAGCGACCCGCGCGACCCGTCGAAGTCGGTGACCAGGTAGCCGGTGTCCCGCAGCCGGCACAGGGCGGCGTCCAGCGCGTCGGGGTCGTGCCAACCGCCGTACCAGGAGCGCACGTGCTCGACGACGCGGGCACGCTCGGCCTCGTCGTCGAGCAGGCGCAGGTCCACCCGGCCGCCGACGACGGCGTCCTCGACGTCGTGCACCGAGTAGCTGATGTCGTCGGCCAGGTCCATCACCTGGGCCTCCATGCACCGCACTCCCCCGCGCGGCGCCCCTTGGCGCAGCCACGCGAACACCGGGGCGTCGTCCGGGTACACGCCGAACTTGTGGGTGGACCGCCCGTCGGGGCGCGGTGGCCCCTCGCCGAGCCGCCACGGGTACTTGACGCTGGCGTCCAGCGAGGCGCGGGTCAGGTTCAGGCCGCGCGGGGCGCCGTCGTCCGCGATGATCTTGGGCTCGAGCCGCGTCAGCAGGCGCAGCGTCTGCGCGTTGCCCTCGAACCCGCCGATGCCGGCCGCGATGTCCGCGAGCGCCCGCTCGCCGTTGTGGCCGAACGGCGGGTGGCCGAGGTCGTGCGTCAGGCAGGCGGTGTCCACGAGGTCCGGGTCGCAGCCCAGCGCGCGGCCCATCTCGCGGCCCACCTGGGCGACCTCCAGGGAGTGCGTCAGCCGGGTGCGCACGAAGTCGTCGCTGCCGGGGGTGAGCACCTGGGTCTTGGCGCCGAGGCGGCGCAGCCCCGAGGAGTGCACCACCCGCGCCCGGTCCCGCTCGAAGGGTGTGCGGTGCTTGGACTTGGCCGGCTCGGCCGCCCACCGCTCGGTGTCGGCGTCGGTGTACGACGCCGTGCCCTCCTCGCCCGGGGCCGGGCGGGGCTCGGTCCCGACGACGGTCGGGTCGAACGCGTCCTGCGAGAACGTCTGCACGCAGGTCAGCCTACCGAGCGGGACCGACGGACCTCAGAGCGCCAGCTGGCGGTAGACGCCGGTGCGCAGCTCCCGCTCCCAGGCGTCGTACTGCGGCATGCCCACGTCGCGTGCGACGGCCAGCTCCGCGTCGACGTCGTAGGGCACGCGGACGTGCTGCAGCCCGAACGGTGCGGGGCCGTCGGCGTCGGGGTCGCCCTCGAGGATCGCGTACGCCGGCGTGGGCTCGTCGAGCGGGTTGCCGACGCTGCCGGTGTTGAACAGCGTGCGCCCGCGCCGGGTCCGCTGGTAGGCCGCGTGCACGTCGCCGTAGCCGACCATGACGGGCTCCGGCCCCGGCCCGGTGAGCTCGGTGGCGGCGAACATGCCGTCGAACTCCTCCCGCGTGTGGTCCACGTGCACCCGGACGTGGACGCTGGTCGCCGAGGCGTGGAACAACCGGATGCGGCGCCCGGAGAGCAGCAGGTCGTGGCACAGGGGCTTGGCGGCGATCCGTTCGCGCTGCGCGGGGCGCAGCTCGTCGCGCCACCACACCATCTCGGGCGCTCCGTCGTCGGCGGTCTGCGGCAGGAAGTCGTCCCAGTTGCCGCGGACGTCGGCCTCGCACACCGCGGCGAGCCGGTCGACGACGGCGCTGCCACGCGGACCCTTGCCGGCGTCGTCCCCGAGGTTGACGATGCTCTCGATCCCTCGCGCCGCGATGTCCGTCAGGACCGCCTCGAGCGCGGTGAGGTTGCCGTGGACGTCGGAGATGATCGCGATCTGCTCGGTGGCCACGCCCCGATGCTGCCACAGACCGAGCCGGCTACGTCCGGTCGCCGCGCTCGAGCACGCCGCGCACGTAGGCGATCTGCGCGGCGTGCTCCAGGGAGTCGACCGCGACGCTGACCAGCCGGGCGCCGAGCGTCACCGGCGGGTCCCACGCCCGGTCGACCACCGTGTCCAGGTCTGCGTCGCTCAGGTCGGTGAGCACGTCGAGGGACTCGTTCTGCACGTCGTCGACGTAGCCCAGCAGCAGCGCCGCCGGCACCCGGACCTGCGCGACGTCGTCGGGCGTGTGCCCGTAGCCGGAGTCGTCCGCGGCGAAGGGGAGCCCGAACCGGTCGTCCCAACCCGCCGCGGTCCACACCTGCCCGCGGCCCACGGCGGCCGCCACCTGGAGGTCCTGGCCGCGGGCCAGGTGCCAGGCGAGCCAGGCGATCGAGTTCGCCCCGGGGTCGAGGCGCGTCGTCAGGGCGTCGTCGGAGAGCCTCTCGACGCCCCGGCGGACCGTCGGGCCGATCCGGGAGTACAGGTCCTGGAGCACGGCGACGTCGTTCATCGGTTCCTCCGTCCGGTGGTGCTGCTCGGGTGCTTCAGGTCGAGTGCATCAGGTCCGGCCGGATCAGGCGAGCCGGTGGACGGCGACCCCGGGCCCGTCGCCCGGCACCACGATGCCGTCGGTGGTGACACGCAGGCCGAGGCCGCCGTACAGCCGCTCGGGAGACGCGCCCGGCGCCAGGAGGTGGTGCGGCAGCACGGCGCCCTCCCACGGGCCGCGCGCCAGGACGACGAGCACGCGCTCGGTGGTCGACTCGCGCAGGAACACCACCGCGTCGTCGGCCACCACGGCCCACCGCATGCCGCCGCCCCGCAGGGCGGACGAGCCCCGCCGCACGGCGGACAGCCGCCGGTAGACGTCCAGCGTGGCCGTGTCCCAGCGCGGCCCGCCGCCGCGAGCGCCCTGGTCCCAGGCCATGGTGGTCCGCGCGTGCTCGCCGTTGTCGCCGGTGGCGCCGACCTCGTCGCCGGCGAACACCACCGGGGTGCCCGGGTAGGTGAACAGCAGCGTCGCGGCCACCTCGGCCGCCTCCGCGGAGCCGACGACGGTGCGCAGCCGCGGCGTGTCGTGCGAGCCGAGCAGGTTCCACTGCCGAGCGGTCACGGTCCACGGCACCGCCGAGTCGAACTCGCGCATCGTGGCCACCATCGCGTGGCCGGGCCGGCGCACGGCACCGACGGGGAGCCCGTGGGCGCCGGCCGGCGAGCCGTCCACCGCCAGCCACGACCAGGCGGGGCGGGTGAAGCCGGTGTAGTTCATGTTGGCGTGCCAGCCGTCGCCCTGGAGGTCCGCGGTCGCGTCGTGGAAGTGCTCCGCCACGAGCGCGCCGTCGGGGCGTGCACCGACGACGGCGGCACGCAGCTCGCGCGCGACGGCGTGCGCCCGGTCCGCGCTCCCCCACCGGCCGGTCATGTTGGCCACGTCGACACGCCACCCGTCGAGCCCGAACGGCTCGCGCAGGTACCGGGTGATCGGCGCGCCGTCGCCCGTCACCATGCGCCGCCAGGTCTCCGGCGCGGACCAGTCGAGCTTGGGCAGGGACCCGAACCCGAGCCAGGCGGCGTACCCCGTCCCGTCCGGCGCCGTCGCCACGTCCGGCCCGCCCGGCGGCGCCCACACGTACATCTCGTGCTCCGGGGCGGAGGGGTCGGCGAGCGCCCGGGCGAACCACTCGTGGCCCTCGCCGGTGTGGTTGGTGGTGATGTCCCCCATCAACCGCATCCCCCGGGCGTGGACCGCACGCGCGAGCCGGGCGTAGGCCGCGTCCCCGCCGAGCAGCGGGTCCACGCGGTCGAACGTCGAGGCGTCGTAACGGTGATTGGACCGGCCGGGGAACACCGGGGTGAGGTAGACGGTGCCGACCCCGAGGTCCGCCAGGTGGTCGAGGTGCGCCACGATGCCGTCGAGGTCGCCGCCGTAGAGCTGGGTGCCGGCCAGCACCCCGTCGCCCGCGGGCTCGTCGTCCCAGGCGGCCGGGACGGCCCAGTCCGGCACCGGACGGGACGACGCCTCGCCCGAGCGGGCGAACCGGTCGGGGAAGATCTGGTAGACCGGGCCGTCGGCCAGCCAGGCCGGCGCCGGGGCGTGCGTCGTGAGGCGGAAGCTGCCGGCGTCCGGGACGTCGCGGTCGTGCACGCCACGACCGTCCAGCCAGCGGTAGCCGCCCGGGGCGTCGAGGAGGAACCGGTAGGGCGTGACGGGGTTGTGCACCACGACGTCGGCGACGTAGTAGTCCTCGCCCGCCGTGCCGCCGTCGTGCCGCGCGGGCGTGAGGCGAGGCTCGCCGTCGCGCACGGACCGCAGCCAGACGTCCCGCACCCCCGATGCCTGGGGCACGCGGAGCCGGACGGGCACGGTGTCGCCGACGGCGGGGGTGCCCTCGGGCACGTGCAGGGCCGACCCGTCGTGGTGCGGCAGGTCGAGCAGGTGGGAAGCGTGGGTCATGCCATCCTCTCGGTCGGGGCCTCGCCGCCGACCGAGCCGTTCGACCGCGACGCTCAGCGGCGGCGGCGGCCGATCGCCCACCCGGCGGCGAGCGCGATCGCGATCCCGACGGCCTGTCCGCCGAGGATCGCCTTGTTCAGGTCGAGCACGGGCTGCCAGCGGGCTCCCTCCGCCGAGACGACGTAGACGCCGAGCGGCTTGACCTGGAGACCGTAACCGCCGCCACCGCCACCGCCCTCGCCCGAGCCCTCGCCGTGGGTCTCGCCACGGATCTCGCCCTGGGCGTCACCCGAGGCGTCGCCGGCGTCGGAACCGTCGCCGTCGTCCCCCGCACCGGAGCTCTCGGGGCGGGTGCCACGCTGGAAGGAGCGGGACCATCCGGCGAGGTGGCCCGAGCCCTTGCCCGTGCCGGTCCCCTGCCCGGAGCCGTGACCGGCGCCCGTGCCGGCACCGCCCCCGGAGCCGGTGCCGATCCCGCCCCAGACCTTCGCGACGGGGATGATGAGGTGACCTTGGTGCTCGTAGGGCTCCCCGTACGCGCGGCGCACGGAGAACGAGTCGTCGGCGGCGTCGGTGAGCCGCCCGAGATCCGGGGTGAAGCTGCGCGTGTCATCCGTCATGTGCTCAGGCTAGGGCCGGGGTGTGACCCACGCCATAGCCCGGCCCGATGTTCGTCAGCCCTTCACCGACCCGGCGGTCAGCCCGCCGACGATGTACTTCTGCAGGAACATGAACAGCGCGAGGATCGGGATCGTCGAGATCACCGCGCCTGCGGCGAAGAGTCCCCAGTTGGCCTCGAGCAGGCTGGACACCCACGAGTAGAGACCGACGGCGAGGGTCCAGTTCGACTCGGACTGCAGCAGCACGCGCGCGATGACGAACTCGCCGAAGGTGGCGATGATCGACAGCAGCGCCACGACGGCCAGGATCGGGGTGACCAGGCGCAGGATGATGGTCCAGTAGGTCTGGGCGTGCGTGGCGCCGTCGATCTTCGCGGCCTCGTCCAGCTCGCGCGGGATGGTGTTGAAGAACCCGTACATCAGGAACGTGTTCACGCCCAGCGCCCCGCCCAGGTACACGCAGACCAGCGCCACCTTCGAGTTGAGGCCGAGGGCAGGCACCACCTCGCCCAGGCTGATCAGCAGCAGGAAGATCGCCACGAAGGCGAGCATCTGCGGGAACATCTGCACGATCAGGAGCGTCGTCAGTCCGGCCCGGCGGCCCTGGAACCGGAACCGGCTGAACGCGTACGCCGCGGCGGCACCCATCAGCACGGTGCCGATCGCCGTCACCACGGCGACCTGCACCGAGTTGGCGAACCACGACCAGAACGCCGTGTCGGCCAGGGCGGCGTAGTTCGTCCCGGAGATCGTGTCGAAGAGCTGGTTCGAGCCGGTCAGCGTGCCGCCCGCGGACAGCGACGCCGAGAGGACGTAGACGATCGGGAAGACGGCGTAGACGATGAACACGACGCCGACGACGTGCCGCCAGCCGGTGTCGGCGAACCAGCGGCCCGCGCTGCGACGGCGGGCGGGCGCGGGTGCGCGGCGATCGGCCGCGCGGCCCTCGGAGAGCGTGGTGGCGGTCATGTCAGTTGATCTCCTCGAGCGAGCGGGTCCGCTTGAAGGCGATGGCCGAGATCGTCGCGATGATCACGAAGATGACGATGGACAGCGCGCTGGCGAGACCGAAGTTCTTCGGTGCGGAGCCGTCGAGCCCGGCCACCGAGTAGACCATCGTGATGAGGATGTCGGTGTGGCCCAACGGGACGGAGGCGTCGGCGAACCTCGGACCTCCCCCGGTGAGCATGTAGATCAGCGCGAAGTTGTTGAAGTTGAACGCAAAGCTCGAGATGAGCAGCGGCGTGGTCGAGACCAGCAGCAGCGGCATGGTCACCGACCGCCAGGTGCGCAGGCGCCCGGCACCGTCGATCTTCGCGGCCTCCAGCACGTCCGTGGGCAGCGACTGCAGCGCGCCGGTGCAGATGAGGAACATGTAGGGGAACCCGAGCCACAGGTTGACCGCGATGATCGAGAACTTCGCCAGCCACGGGTCGGTGAGCCACGGGACCGCGGCACCGCCCAGGAGCACCTGGTTGACGAACCCGAAGCTGCGGTTGAGCAGGCCGGACCACAGCAGCGGCGCCACGAAGCCCGGGATGGCGTACGGCAGGATCAGCAGCGTGCGGTAGATCTTGCGCCCGCGCAGGTGCGGGGCGTTGAACACCGTCGCCAGGAACATGCCGAGCAGGAACGTGGTGGCCACGGACAGGAAGGCGAACACGAAGGTCCACACGACGACCTGGAAGAACGGGCCGGCGTACCGGGAGTCGCTGAACGCCGTCGTGAAGTTGTCGAACCCGACGAACACGCGCCAGCCCACCTGGAGCGTGGAGCCGTCGGCGGCCTCGAACTGTCCCTCGTCGTTGGGCGTGTAGACGGTCCCCGTCGTGGTGTCCGTCATCGTGTCGGCGGCCTCGTCGTAGACGAGCGTCGGGGTGAACACGTACCCCGTGCGGGCGTCCTGCGTCCGGACCGACCCGTCGTTCGGGTCGTCGGAGAGGGGTACCCGCAGGTTGGTGACCTCGCCCTGCCGCTCGAGGATCTCCTGGCGGTCCAGGACCTCCCAGCCGTCGACGGCGGCGATGCGCCCCTCGGTGACGGTCGCCTCGACGGGGGCGAGCGCGTCGTCGGCGTCGCCCACCGCCGTCGTGCCGTCGGGCCGGACGACGGCGAAACCGAGGGCGTCGCCGTCGGTGACGACCGTCAGGGGCAGGCTGGGCGAACCCTCGACGCGGCGCTCGTTCTGCGTCAGCAGCGCGCTGATCGCGTCGTCCTTGGTCGAGTTGTGGCCGTCGCCGTAGTTCGTGAAGGCCACCCACCCGGTGTACGCGATGGTGAAGATCTGGAAGGTGAACAGGAAGATCAGGCCGGGCAGCACGTACTTCAGCGGCACGGTGCGCCGGGAGAAGTACACCCAGTTGGCCACCGCGAGCATGGCGACCATCGCGCCGAGCACGACCCACGACTCGGCGACCCACGCCGACCAGACGACGTAGGCGCCGAAGGCGTCCACGACCGCCATGAGGGCCAGCTTGACGAGGAAGCCGGGGCCGTAGCGGCCGGCCGGGGACTCGTCGGGACGGACCCGACGCTCCCTCGGAGCCTTCGGGGGGGTCGCGGCGTCGGCGCCCGGGTCCGGGCGGTCGACGGTGGCGCTCGTGGCGCCCGGGTGCTGCAGATCGGTCATCGCTGTGCCTTCCGAGGTCGCACGACGGGCCGTGGCGCGGTGCCACGGCCCGTCGGGTGCTGGTACGTCAGGAGCCGAGGGCTCCCTCGATGTCCGAGATCATCTTGTCCCAGGCCTCGGCCGGCTCGGCCTTGCCGGAGATGATGCTGGCCTCGGTGACACCCCAGAAGGCCCAGACCGAGCCCATCTCGGGGATGGAGGGCATCGGCACGGCCTCGGCACCGACCTCGCGGAAGCCCGCGACGATCGGGTCGGACGACGCGGCGTCGGCGGCAGCGGTCAGGGCCGGCGGGCGGCCACCCGCCTCGAAGAGCGCCGTCTGGGCCTCCTCGGTGGACAGGTAGTTGACCAGGAAGTCGTTGGCGAGCAGCGTGTTCTCGCTCTGGGAGCTGACGTAGAAGCCCTGCACGCCCACGAACGGCTGGGCGGCCTCGTCACCGGGGGCCGGGACGGGGTCGATCGCCAGGTCGAGGTCGGCGAACTGCTCGAGCATCCACGGCCCGCCCACGATGAAGGGCGACTCGCCGTTGGCGAACGCCTCGACCGCGATGTCGTAGGAGGTGTCGATGGTCAGGTTGCCGGCCTCGCCCTGGTCGGCGAGCCACTGGGCGTAGGCCTCGCCGGCGTCGCCACCCATGGCGAGCTCGGGCGAGTACGACCCGTCGGCGTTCTGCTCGAACACCGGGGCGCCGAACGACGTCTGGAACGGGTAGTAGGTGTACGGGTCACCGTTCTCGCCGTCCGACTGGATGAGGAACGGGAACTTCGTCCCGGCCTTCTCCCCGGCGGCGATCGCGTCGTCCCACGTGGCCGGGGCGGAGTCGGCCAGCTCGGTGTTGCGGATCAGGGCGACGTTCTCGATCGCGTAGGGCAGGCCGTAGACCTGCTCGTCCGCGGTGAACGCCTGGACGGCGACCTCCTCGAACTCGGCGGCCTTGTCGCCGAGCTCGACGGGTGCGACGACGCCGTTGGTGATGAGCTCACCGAGCCAGTCGTGGGCGCCGACGGTGACGTCGGGGCCCTCGCCCGTGGGGACCTGCGCCACGAAGTCGGCGCGGATGTCCTCGAAGGGCTTCAGGACGAGCTCGACCTCGGCGCCCGTCTCGGCCTCGAAGTCCTCGGCGGCGGCCTCGACCGCTGCCTGGCGCGTCTCGTCGACCCAGACCGTCAGGGCACCGCCGGCTGCGGCGGTCTCCTCGGCGGCCGACTCCTCGGTGGTGCCCTCGGGCGCCTCGCCGGTGTCGTCGGTCCCGCCGCACGCCGACAGGGCGAGGGTGGTGACCAGGGCGGAGGCAAGAAGGATGCTCCGTCGCATCGTGGTACTCCCAGCATCAGAAGGATGGCCCGACGGCTTGCATGCCGGTGGGCCCTGCTGGCGGAGAATCTAGGAGGTTCAGTCGCCTTTTGCAAGATCTTGCAATAACGTTCCTGCAACACAACGTACGAACTGGCGTCCACACGATGGTCGTCGAAGGACGAGGAGGTCCGTTGTCACTTACGATCGGCGGCGTGCGAACCCGACTGAGCGACCTGGCCGAGCAGGCCGGCGTCTCCACGGCAACGGTTTCGCGCGTGCTCAACGGCAAGCCGGGAGTCGCCAGCTCGACCCGGCAGGCGGTCCTGGCCGCCCTCGACGTGCTCGGCTACGAGCGGCCCACCGCCCTGCGCGGTCGCTCGGCCGGCCTCGTCGGCCTCGTCGTGCCCGAGCTCACCAACCCCGTCTTCCCCGCGTTCGCCCAGGCCGTCGAGTCGATCCTGGCACAACGCGGGTACACGCCGCTGCTCTGCACCCAGGCCCCCGGCGGCACCACGGAGGACGAGTACGTCTCCACGCTCGTGGACCACTCGGTCGACGGCATCGTCTTCATCTCCGGCCTGCACGCCGACACTCGGGCGGACCACACCCGCTACGAGCTGCTGCGCGGCCAGGGCATCCCCATCGTGCTCGTCAACGGCTACGCACCGGGGATCGACGCCCCGTTCGTCTCGCCCGACGACGCCGCCAGCATCGACGTCGCGGTCCAGCACCTGGTCTCGCTCGGCCACCGCCGGATCGGCCTGGCGATCGGACCCGAGCGGTACGTGCCCGCCCAGCGCAAGGTCGCAGCGTTCACGGCCGCGCTCGTGCGGCACGGGCTGGCCGACGACGAGACCGAGGCGCGCCGGCACGTCACCAGCACGCTCTACACCCTGGAAGGCGGCCAGGCCGCGGCCGCCGAGCTCTTCGCCTCCGACCACACCGCCGTCGTGTGCGGCTCGGACCTGATGGCGCTGGGCGTCGTCCGGGCCGCCCGGTCCCGCGGCCTGCGCGTCCCGCAGGACGTGTCGGTCGTCGGCTACGACGACGCCCCCCTGATCGCCTTCACCGACCCCCCGCTGACGACCGTGCGTCAGCCGGTCGAGGCGATGGCGCACGCCGCGGTCAGCGCCCTGCTCACCGAGATCGGTGGGGACCTGGCGCCACGCACCGAGCTGCTGTTCGCCCCCGAGCTGGTGGTGCGCGGCTCCACGGGCGTCGCCCCGCGCGCCTGAGTTTGCGGCCCTCGCAGCCACCACGCAGGCTGGTCTGCGAGCGCGACACGCCCGGGCGTGCTCCCGGCCAGCGTTGAAAACCTTGCAGCAAGGCATACACTCGACCGCCGTACCTACCGCCGACTCCTCGAGGACCCCCATGGCCACCACCGAGCCGACCACTCCGACACCTGCGCCGCTCGCCGCCGACGGCACCGTGCACGTCGGTTCCGACGCCGCCCGCGAGTGGTGGCGTGACGCCGTGATCTACCAGGTCTACCCGCGCTCGTTCGCCGACGGCGACGGCGACGGCATCGGTGACATCCCCGGCATCACGTCCCGGCTCGACCACCTGAAGACCCTCGGCGTCGACGCCGTGTGGCTCTCGCCGTTCTACCGGTCGCCGCAGAAGGACGCGGGGTACGACGTCGCCGACTACCGCGACGTCGACCCGCTGTTCGGCACCCTCGCCGACTTCGACGCGATGCTCGCCGGCGCCCACGACCGCGGCATGCGGGTCATCGTGGACCTCGTCCCGAACCACACCTCGGACCAGCACGCCTGGTTCCAGGAGGCGCTGGCCGCCGGTCCCGGCTCGGCGGCGCGCGAACGCTACATGTTCCGTGACGGCCGCGGGCCGGACGGCACCGAGCCCCCCAACAACTGGCAGTCGATCTTCGGCGGCGCCGCCTGGACGCGGGTCGACGACGGCCAGTGGTACCTGCACCTGTTCGACGCGTCCCAGCCCGACCTCGACTGGAACCACCCCGAGGTCCGTGCCGAGTTCGAGGACGTGCTGCGGTTCTGGCTCGACAAGGGCGTGGACGGCTTCCGCATCGACGTCGCCCACGGCATGGTCAAGGCCGACGGCCTGCCGGACTGGCACGGCCACGTCTCCATGGTCGAGGGCAGCGCCACCGAGGACGACCAGCCGGTCGACCCCGGCGCACCCGAGGACGGCTCCACCGGCGCCGGCAACCAGGGCCCGATGTTCGACCAGGACGGTGTCCACGAGATCTACCGGTCCTGGCACCGCGTGCTGGCCGAGTACGACGGCGACCGCTGCCTCGTGGCCGAGGCCTGGGTGGAGCCGCTCTCCCGCCTCGCCCGCTACGTGCGCCCGGACGAGATGCACCAGGCGTTCAACTTCTCCTTCCTGACCACCGCGTGGGACGCCGCCGCGCTGCGCCGGGTGATCGCGGCGTCGTACCGCGCCAACGACGAGGTGGGCGCGCCCACCACGTGGGTGCTGTCGAACCACGACGTGGTGCGCCACGCCACCCGCCTCGGGCTCCCGGAGGTGGGCGTGCGGCCCAACGGCGTCTTCGCGACCGACCCGCAGCCCGACGAGGCGCTGGGCCTGCGCCGTGCACGCGCCGCCTCGCTGCTCATGCTCGGCATGCCGGGCTCGGCGTACCTCTACCAGGGCGAGGAGCTCGGGCTGCCCGAGCACACGACCCTGCCGAACGAGGTGCGGCAGGACCCCGGACACTTCCGCACGGGAGGCGCCGAGGCCGGCCGTGACGGCTGCCGCGTGCCGCTGCCGTGGGAGGCCGACGCCCCGGGGTACGGGTTCGGGCCGACCGGCAAGACGTGGCTGCCCCAGCCGGAGTCCTACGAGCGCTACGCCGCCGACGTCCAGTACGGCGTGGCCGGCTCCACGTTTGAGCTGTACCGGGCGGCGCTGGCGACCCGCAGCACCGAGGGTCTCGGTCACGGCGGGCTGACCTGGCTCGAGGCCTGGTCCGACGCCCCGGACGTCGTGGCGTTCGTCAACCGCGGCGTCGCCGTCGTCGCCAACCTGGGCTCGACCCCGGTCCCGCTGCCGGGCACCGAGGTGCTCCTGGCGTCCGGCGACCTGGACGACGGCGCGATCCCGGCCGACACGACGGTCTGGCTGCGCGCCTGACGCTTCGCCCCGCGAGGTAGTGGCCCGCCCGGCGAGGTAGTGGCCCGTCCGCCGAGGTAGTGGTGCGCCACTACCTCGGCGGGCGGGCCACTACCTCGCGTGGGCTTCAGCCGCCGGAGACGCTCAGCTCGGCCTCGCGCAGCTTCGCCTCGAACTCGGCGTCGAGCTCCCGGGAGTCCAGCCAGCCGTACGGCAGGTGCGGCTTCTTGGGCGAGCCGGCGCGACCGCGCGGCCCCTCGGCGTCGGCCCCCGGATACCCGATCGTGAGGTCGAGCGCGTCGAGGTGCGCCCGCAGCTCCTCGAGCGAGGAGACCATCGCCAGCGCGCGACGCGTCTCGCCACCGACGGCGTAGCCCTTGAGGTACCAGGCCATGTGCTTGCGCAGGTCGCGCATGCCCTTGGACTCGTCACCGTCGTAGTAGTCGATCATCAGCTCGCCGTGGCGGTAGATCGTCTCGGCGACCTCGCGCAGACCGGGGCGCACGCGCTGGTCGGACCCGTTGAAGGCGGCGGCGAGGTCGGCGAACAGCCACGGGCGGCCCTGGCAGCCCCGGCCGACCACGACGCCGTCGGCACCGGTCTCGCGGACCATGCGCAGCGCGTCCTCGGCGGCCCAGATGTCGCCGTTGCCGAGCACGGGGACCGTGGTCACGGCCTCCTTGAGGCGGGCGATGGCCGACCAGTCGGCCGTGCCGGAGTAGTGCTCGGCGGCCGTGCGGGCGTGCAGCGCGACGGCGGCCACCCCGAGGGACTCGGCCGTCCGGCCGGCGTCCAGGTACGTCAGGTGGTCGTCGTCGATCCCCTTGCGCATCTTGACCGTCACCGGGACGCCGTACGGTTCGGCGGCGTCGACGGCGGCGCGGACGATGTCGGTGAAGAGCTGCTTCTTCCAGGGCAGCGCGGACCCGCCGCCCTTGCGGGTGACCTTGGGCACCGGGCAGCCGAAGTTGAGGTCGACGTGGTCCGCACGGTCCTCGCCGGCGATGATCTTCACCGCGGCGCCGACGGTCGCGGGGTCGACCCCGTAGACCTGCGCCGAGCGGGGGGTCTCGTCCTCGCCGAAGGTCACGATCCGCAGCGCCTCGGTGTTGCGCTCCACGAGCGCGCGGCTCGTGACCATCTCGGCGACGTACAGGCCCGGGTCGAAGCCCGTGGAGCGCCCGGCCTCGCGGCACAGCGTGCGGAAGGCACGGTTGGTGACGCCGGCCATCGGTGCCAGCACCACGGGCGTGCCCACGGTGATCGGCCCGATCTGCAGCGGGGGCAGCACGCGCGTGCCCGACGACGGAGCCTCGGTCGCGGAGGTGGGCTGCGGCGTCGTCGTGCTGACAGGTTCGAGCGTGGAAGTCACATCCGCCATTGTCGCAAACGCCCCGGGCCGGTACCGAGGGCTACAGCTTCACGACCGGCGTGACTCCGGTCACCGTGCGTTCGTCCTCCCAGCACTCGATGCCCACGACGCCCGGCAGCCGGTCGCGCGTGAAGACCGGGTCGATCCCCGAGCGGCGCTGCTCGAGGTAGTCCCCCAGCAGCTTCCACACCAGCCCGGACAGCAGGGCGATGGCCACGAGGTTCACCAGCGCCATGAGGCCCATGATGCCGTCGGCGGTGTTCCAGATCAGGTCCGACGAGGCGACCGAGCCGCCGAGGATCGCCAGCACCACCAGGGTGCGGTAGCCCTGCAGCACGCGGCGGGACCCGGTGATGAACTCGATGTTGGACTCGCCGTAGTAGTAGTTGCCGAGGATCGAGCTGAACGCGAGCAGGAAGATGATCACGGTCAGCAGGCCGTTGGCCCAGGTACCGAGGCTGGCCACGAGCGCCTCCTGCGTCAGCGTGATGCCCGGGGCGGCGTTCGCCAGGTCCGGGTTGGTGACGAGGATGATGAACGCCGTCACCGAGCACACGACGAAGGTGTCGAAGTAGACGCCCAACGACTGCACCAGGCCCTGCTTCACCGGGTGGGTGACCGCCGCCGTCGCGCCGGCGTTCGGGGCGGAGCCGAGGCCCGCCTCGTTGGAGAACATGCCGCGCTTGACGCCCTGCATGATCACGGTGCCCAACGTGGCCCCGAGCACCTCGTTGAACCCGAACGCGTCGCTGACGATGGTCGCGACGACGTCCGGGACGCGATCGGCGTTCAGCGCGACCACCACCAGACCCGTGAGGAGGTAGAGCAGCGCCATCGCCGGCACCACCGCCTGCGTGACGTGCGCGATCCGGCGCACACCGCCGAAGATCACCAGGCCCGTGAGGATCGCCAGCACGATGCCGACGCCCCACGCGAGCGTGCCCCCGGACTCGACCCCGGCGGTGGAGGCCACCGTGGCGGTGATGGTGTTGGCCTGCAGGGACGAGAAGGCGAAGGGGAAGCAGAGGATCAGGATGACCGCGAACAGGATGCCCATCCAGCGGGCCCGGAGCCCGCGCTGCATGTAGTACGCCGGGCCGCCGCGGAAGCCGTCCGCGTCGCGCGTCTTGAAGAGCTGGGCCAGCGAGGACTCGACGAACGCCGACGCACCACCCATGAAGGCCATCAGCCACATCCAGAACACCGCGCCGGCACCACCCACGGCGATCGCCGTCCCGACGCCGGCGATGTTGCCGACCCCGACGCGGGAGGCCGCGGAGATCGTGAACGCGCCGAACGCGGAGACCGACTGCGACCGGCCGCTCTCGTCCTTCGGCGCCGGGTCCGTCAGGGTCCGGAACATCTCGGGCAGCAGGCGGACCTGCACCACCCCGCTGCGCACCGTGAAGTAGACACCGAGCACCGCCACGACGGGCAGCACGATCCAGGTCCAGAGCACGTCCCCGCCGGCGAGGATCCAGTCGTTGAGCACGTTCATCCGGACAGTCTGAGGTGTCGACGGACGGCTGACGAATCGAGGGCAGCCGTCAGACGGCGGCGGTCCCGGGGTGCCCGAGCGTGCCGCCGTCCGTCTCGACATGCCTGCACACCGATCCTGTGGCAGGTTCGGAACATGTCGCGACAAAACTGTCGCGACGGACGAAGGAGGTCGACATGCCCCTGTGGCTGATTCTGATCTTGATCGGCGTGGTGCTGGTCGTCCTCGGTGTTGCCACCGAGATCGGACAGTTCCTGCTCTGGATCGGCGTCATTGTCCTGGTGGTCAGCCTGGTGCTGGCACTGATGAGGCGCGCCAAGACCTGATCGTCGTCTCGACGTGACCCCGCCGACGAGCGGGAGCAGAACGGGGGCCGCCCTGCGGGGCGGCCCCCGTTCTGCTGCTCCGGCTGGTCGAGGTCAGACGCCGGGCATCCGCTGGGCGAGGTAGCCCGCGACCTGGTCCAGGGCGACGCGCTCCTGGGCCATGGTGTCGCGGTCCCGGATCGTGACGGCCTGGTCCTCGAGGGTGTCGAAGTCGACCGTCACGCAGTACGGCGTGCCGATCTCGTCCTGTCGGCGGTACCGCTTGCCGATGGCCTGGGTCACGTCGTGGTCCACGTTCCAGTGCTGGCGCAGCTCGGCGGCGAGCATGTCCGCGGTGGGCAGCAGGTCGGCGCTCTTCGACAGCGGCAGCACGGCGGCCTTGACCGGCGCGATCCGCTTGTCGAGGCGCAGCACGGTGCGCTTGTCGACGCCGCCCTTGGTGTTGGGTGCCTCGTCCTCGGCGTAGGCCTCGATGAGGAACGCCATGAGGGAGCGCGTCAGGCCGGCGGCCGGCTCGATGACGTACGGGAAGTACTTCTCGTTCGTCACCGGGTCGCGGTACATCAGGTCCTTGCCGGAGTGCTCCGCGTGCGTGCTGAGGTCGAAGTCGGTGCGGTTCGCGATGCCCTCGAGCTCGCCCCACTCGCTGCCGGTGAACCCGAAGCGGTACTCGATGTCCACGGTCCGGGTCGAGTAGTGCGAGAGCTTGTCCTCCGGGTGCTCGTACAGGCGCAGGTTCTCCGGGTCGATGCCCAGGTCGGTGTACCAGGCCATGCGGGTGTCGATCCAGTACTGGTGCCACTCGGCGTCCGAGCCGGGCTCGACGAAGAACTCCATCTCCATCTGCTCGAACTCGCGGGTGCGGAAGATGAAGTTGCCGGGCGTGATCTCGTTGCGGAACGACTTGCCGATCTGCGCGATGCCGAACGGCGGCTTCTGACGGGACGCGGCGGCCACGTTGGCGAAGTTCACGAAGATGCCCTGCGCCGTCTCCGGGCGCAGGTAGTGGCGGCCGGACTCGTCCTCGACCGGGCCGAGGTACGTCGAGAGCATCATGTTGAAGTCGCGCGGCTCGGTCCACTCACCGCGGGTGCCGCAGTTCGGGCAGGCGATCTCGGCGAGGCCGCCCTCGGGTGCACGGCCCTTGCGCTCGGTGAACTCCTCGATCATCTGGTCCTCGCGGTACCGCTTGTGGCAGCTCAGGCACTCGGTCAGCGGGTCCGTGAAGGCGCCGAGGTGACCGGAGGCCTTCCACACGGGCGTGGGCAGGATGACGGACGAGTCCAGGCCGACGACGTCGGGCCGGCGGGTCATCGCCTTCCACCACTGGCGCTTGATGTTGTCCTTGAGCTCCACGCCCAAGGGGCCGTAGTCCCACGCGGAGCGGGTCCCGCCGTAGATCTCGCCGGACTGGAAGACGAACCCCCGGCGCTTGGCGAGGGAGACGACGGCGTCGAGCTGGGCGGTCGCGGATGCAGCCACGGATCACTCCTGAGGTCGACCCCGCAGGTGGCTCCGGCGGGGCGGGTGTGCACGGTAGGACGGCGTCCGTCGAGGGACGGCGGGCGCCGGTCTGCCAGCCTACCGGGCGGGGCGAGGGCGCCCCGGGGAGACGGACACCGGATCAGGAGCGTGACCAACGCCGCAGCCTCGCTCTTTGACATCGGTTCTCACCAGGCCTGAGAATCGTTCTCATGACCCGACGCCTCGCACTGCCCGTCGCAGCCGCCCTCCCGCTCGCCCTCGTCCTGGCCGCCTGCGGCACCGATGGCGGCGGGGCCGGCGGGGCCGGCGACGACGACGGCACCGTCCAGGTGCTCGCCTCCTTCTACCCGCTGCAGTACGTGGCCGAGCAGGTCGGCGGCGACCTGGTGAGCGTCGACAACCTCACTCCCCCGGCCGCCGAGCCGCACGACCTCGAGCTCGCCCCGTCCCAGGTGCGCGAGGTCGGCGACGCCGACCTGGTCGTCTTCCAGTCCGGCTTCCAGCCGGCCGTCGACGAGGCGGTCGAGGCTCGTGCACCCGAGCACGTGGTCGACGCCGCCGAGATCGTCACGCTGGAGGAGAACCCCGGTTCCGCCGAGCACGCCGACGAGCACGAGGGCGAGACCGCCGAGGAGCACGCGGCGCACGCCGACGAGGACGAGGAGGCGGCCGGCGAGGGGCACGATCACGGCAACCTCGACCCGCACTTCTGGCTCGACCCCACCCTGCTGATCCCGGTCGCCGACGAGGTCGCCACCGAGCTCGGCGCCGCCGACCCGGACAACGCCGCCACCTACACGGCCAACGCCGAGGCGCTCACGGCGACCCTGGAGGACCTCGACGCCGAGTACGCCGCGGCGCTGGAGCCCTGCCAGGGTGAGACCCTCGTGACGAGCCACGCCGCGTTCGGCTACCTCGCCGAGCGGTACGGCCTGTCGCAGGTCGGCATCTCCGCCCTCGACCCCGAGGCCGAGCCGTCCCCGGCCCGTCTCCGCGAGATCGGCGCCGTCGTCGAGGACAACGACGTGCAGACCATCTTCACCGAGACACTCACCAGCCCGAAGGTCGCCGAGACCCTCGCAGCCGACCTCGGCGTGTCCACCGCCGTCCTCGACCCGCTGGAAGGCCTGTCCACCGACGCCGCGGAGAGCGGGTCGGACTACATTTCAGTCATGGATGCCAACCTCGCCGCCATCACCGAAGGACTGGGCTGCGCGTGACCTCCCCCGTCATCGACGCGCGCGGCGTGCACGTCCGCCTGGGCGCCAGCCACGTGCTGCGCGGCGTGGACCTGCGCGTCGACCCCGGCGAGGTCGTCGCTCTCCTGGGTGCCAACGGGTCCGGCAAGTCGACCCTCGTGCGCACCGTGGTCGGCGTGCTGACCCCGTCCCAGGGCGAGGTCAGCCTGCTCGGTCACCCGCTCGGCAACGGCGTGCCGTGGCACCGCGTCGGCTACGTCCCCCAGCGGGTCAGCGCTGCGGCAGGCGTCCCGTCGACCGCGGCCGAGGTGGTCGCCTCCGGCCTGCTGCACGGCCGCCGCCTCGCCCTCCCGCGGGGCTGGCGCGACCGGGCGCGCGAGGCGCTCGACCAGGTCGGGCTCGCCGACCGCGCCGACGACGCCACCAGCCAGCTCTCCGGCGGTCAGCAGCAGCGCGTCCTCATCGCCCGGGCACTGGTGCGCGAGCCCGAGGTGCTCGTCCTCGACGAGCCCGTGGCCGGCGTCGACCGTCCCAGCCAGGAAGCGTTCGCCGCGACCATGACACGACTGATCGGCAGCGGCCTGACGGTGCTCGTCGTCCTGCACGAGCTCGGCGAGCTCGCCGGCCTCGTCACCCGCGCCGTCGTGCTGCGGCACGGCAAGGTGGTGCACGACGGCGCCCCGCCCCGCCCGCACGGCGGCCACGACGCGACGGGTCACGAGCACGTGCACCCGCACACCTCGGAGCTCCCCGTGCTGACGACGGAGGTCGGCCTCACCGACGGCCCCCTCGGGACCGGCTCGACGGAGGTGGGACCGTGAGCGAGATCGGCTACATGCTCACCGACCCGCTCATGCAGCGGGCGCTCCTGGCGGCGCTCCTCGTCGGGGTGAGCGCCCCGGTGGTCGGCACCTACCTGGTCCAGCGCCGCCTCGCGCTGCTCGGCGACGGGATCGGGCACGTCGCCCTCACGGGCGTGGCGCTCGGCTGGCTGGTGGGCGCCGCCCTGGGCCTGGTGCCCGACGACGTCCTGGCCGTCCCGGGCGCGGTCGTGGCCGCCGTCGTCGGCTCCGTCCTCATCGAGGTGGTCCGGCGGCGCGGACGCACCTCCGGCGACCTGGCCCTGGCCATCATGTTCTACGGCGGCATCGCCGGCGGCGTGCTCATCATCGGTATCGCCGGCGGCTCCTCCGGCAACCTGATGGCCTACCTGTTCGGGTCGATCTCGACGGTGACCTCGACGGACCTCGTGCTCACCATCGTGCTGTGCACGCTCATCCTGATGGTCGGCGTCGGGCTGCGACCCGCACTGTTCTCCGTGAGCCACGACGAGGAGTTCGCGATCTCCTCCGGGCTGCCCGTCTGGGCGCTGAACATGGCCGTCGCCGTCCTGGCCGCCCTGACCGTCACCGTGGCGATGCGCGTCGTCGGGCTGCTGCTCGTCTCCGCCCTGATGATCGTGCCGGTGGCGATCGGCCAGCTCGTCACCCACTCGTTCCGGCGCACCATGGCGGTCGGCTCGGTGGTCGGGGTCGTCGTGTGCGTGGTCGGGCTGAGCATCACCTACTGGTACCCGGTCTCCCCCGGGGCCCTCATCGTGGTCCTCGCCATCGCCGTGTACGCCGTCGTGGCAGGCTTGCACCCGCTGCTGGCCCGCCGTCGGCCGGCGCGAGACCCGCACCCCGACATCCCCGACGACGTCGAGGTCGAGGTCGCCGCCACCAACACCGGCCCCGAAGGAGAGTGCGAGAGATGAACCAGCAGCTGCGCATGACCAAGCAGCGAGCCGCCGTGGCCGGCGCGCTGGACGCCACCGACGAGTTCCGCAGCGCCCAGCAGCTCCACGAGCAGCTCCGCGACCGCGGGGACGCCGTCGGGCTCGCCACCGTCTACCGGACGCTGCAGGCGCTCGCCGCCGGCGGTGAGGTCGACGTGCTGCGCACCGACGACGGCGAGGCCCTGTACCGCCGGTGCGCCCGGACCGAGCACCACCACCACCTGGTGTGCCGCTCGTGCGGCCGCGCGGTCGAGATCGACGGCCCCACCGTCGAGTCCTGGGCGGCGAGCGTCGGCGCGTCGCAGGGGTTCACGGAGATCGAGCACACCGTCGAGCTCTGGGGCACGTGCGCGGACTGCCGCGCGTCCGCGACGGCAGGTTAGGCCAGCCATACCTCAGCGAGGCATGATGGAGCCATGCTCGTCGCCCTGACCGTCGCCGCTGCGGCCGACGACGCCGGGCGCCACGGTGTCTTCACGCTCGACGGTTTCCCCTTCTGGGCCGTCTACGTCGTCGCGTTCTGCATCGTCATGGCGCGCGCCCAGGCGACCTACTGGCTCGGCCGCGGCGTCGCCCGCGGCATGGGGGGCACCCGTGTGGCCCGTCTGCTCACCTCCCCGCGCGCGGTCGAGGTGATCGACCGCATCCACCGGTGGGGGCCGCCGGCGGTGACGGTGTCGTTCCTCACCGTCGGCGTGCAGACGGTCGTCAACCTGGCGGCCGGCTACCTGCGCATGCCGTTCGGGCGCTACCTGGTGGCACTGACCTTCGGCTGCCTGATCTGGGCGGCCGTGTGGACCACCGTCGGCACCGCCGTCGTGTACGGCGCGATCCTGCTCTTCCTGCTCCACCCGGCCGCTCTGGCGGCCGCCGCCGCGCTCGTCGCCGGCCTCGCCGCCTGGCTGGTGCGACGCCGTCGGGCCCGGGTCCGCGCCGCGGAGTCCGCCGCCGACGCCGCCGAGGCGGCGACCGAGCAGGCCTGACCTCCCGCGGACCGGACGGTTGCGGAAGCACCCCGGGCCCTGTGTCAGACTTAGGCAATGCTTACCTCACCGCAGGTCACGTCCTCGGACGCGGCCCGTCAGGTGGGACAGCGGACCCGGCGCAAGATCGCGGCCTGCGCGATCGCCCTCGGGGCGCTGGCCCTCATCGTGGTCGCGAGCCTGGTGCTCGGCGTCCGCGACGTCTCGCTGCCCGTCGTCTGGGAGGCGCTCACCGCCCCCGTGGCCGGCGACGTGGACCACCAGGTCATCGTGGGGCAGCGCGTGCCGCGCGCACTCGTCGGGCTCGCCGCAGGCCTCGCCCTCGGCGTCGCCGGCGCGGTCATCCAGGGGATCACCCGCAACCCGATCGCCGACCCCGGGCTGCTCGGGCTCAACTCCGGCGCGTCGCTCGCCGTCGTCTGCGCGGTCTGGCTGCTCGGGCTGACGGCGCCCTCGCAGTTCGTGTGGTTCGCGTTCCTGGGGGCGGCCGCCGCAGCCGCCCTCGTGTTCTCCATCGGCTCCGGCCAACCGGTCCGGCTCGCCCTCGTCGGTGCCACCGTCACGGCGCTCATCACGCCGCTCATCACCCTCGTGCTGCTGCGCGACCCCCAGGCCTTCAACCTCTACCGGTTCTGGGCCGTCGGCTCGCTCACCGGCCGTGGCCTCGAGACCCTGACGGTCGTCGTCCCGTTCGTCGCCGTCGGGGCCGTGCTCGCCGCCGGGCTGGCGCAGCGCCTCAACATGCTCGCCCTCGGGGACGACGTCGCCCGCGGGCTCGGCCAACGCGTCGGCGTCACCCGGGCCGTCGCCGGGCTGACGATCGTGCTCCTCGCCGGCGCTGCGACGGCGCTCGCCGGACCTGTCGCACTGGTGGGCCTCGCCGTCCCGCACGCCGCCCGGCGCCTCGTCGGGACGGACTATCGCTGGGTCCTCGCGCTCTCCGCGCTGCTCGGCCCCGTCATGCTGCTCGGCGCCGACGTCATCGGCCGCCTGCTCCTGCCCGGCACGGAGCTGGAGGCCGGTGTGGTGGCGGCAGCCATCGGCGCCCCGGTCCTCGTCGCGGTCGCGCGCGGCCGCAAGGTCGCGGGGGTGTGAGATGACGACGCTGACAGCCGTGCAGTCCGTGCGCGCCCGCCGCAGCCGCCGCCGGGCCGCCGTGCTCGCCTCCCTCGCCGTGCTCGTCGTCGTGCTGGCCACCTTCGCCCTCACGATCGGCGCCGCGCCCCTTCCCCCCGGGCGCGCACTGCTCGCGCTGTTCGGGGTCGGCGACGCCGGTGACCTCTTCATCGTCCAGCGCCTGCGGCTCCCCCGGCTCGTCACCGCGCTGCTCGCCGGTGCCGCGTTCGGCCTCGCCGGTGCCCTGTTCCAGTCCACGCTGCGCAACCCGCTCGCCAGCCCGGACATCCTCGGGATCGCCAGCGGGGCCTCCGTCGGCGCCGTGACGGTGCTCCTCGTCCTCGGCATGACGGGGATGGCCGTCTCCGTGGGGGCCTTCCTCGGCGCCGGCACCATCGCCCTGCTCATCTGGTTCTTCGCCTGGCGCCAGGGTCTGCACTCGATCCGGTTCGTCCTGGTCGGCGTCGGGTTCGCGTACCTGGCGTCGTCGGTGCTGGCCTGGATGCTGGCGAGCGCCGACCAGCGCGACGCGGCCTCGGCCCTGGTCTGGACGGTGGGCAGCGTCGCGGACGTCCGGGGCGCCGAGCTGGCGGTCCTCTGCGGGGGGCTCGCCGTGCTGGCCCTCGCTGCCGCCGTCGTGTCCCGCTGGCAGCACCCCCTGGCCCTGGGGGACGACCACGCACGAGGCCTGGGCGTCGCCACCGACTCCGCCCGCGTCGTCACGCTCCTCGTGGCCGTCGCCCTCGTCGCCCTCGCCACCGCGACCGTCGGGCCGCTGGCCTTCGTCGCCCTCGTCGCACCGGCCATCGCCCGCCGCCTCACCGACGACGGCGGTGCCGCCCTGTCGGTCTCCGTCGGCACCGGTGCCACCCTGGTCCTGGCCGCCGACATCGTGGCCCAGCACGGCCTGCTCGGGGTCGCCGCCCCGACCGGCATCGTGACGGGACTCGTCGGCGCCCCCTACCTGCTGTGGCTGCTCGCCACCCACGAGAGAAGATCCCGCGCATGATCGACACACCGCACGCCCTCGACACGCCCCGCTCGGCCACGGGTGCCGGCGACCTCACGGCCCACGGTGTGGCCATCGGGTACGACGGTCGCCCGGTGATCGACGGCCTCGACCTCACCCTGCCGCAGGGCCGGATCACCGCCATCGTCGGGCCGAACGCCTGCGGCAAGTCCACGCTGCTGCGCGGGCTGGCGAGGCTGCACCCGCTGACGGCGGGGCGCGTCACGCTCGGGGACCGCGACGTGACGGGGATGCCCCGCAAGGAGCTGGCACGCCTCGTCGGGGTGCTGCCCCAGTCGTCGGTCGCCCCCGACGGCGTGCGGGTGGCCGAGCTCGTCGGCCGCGGCCGCTACCCGCACCAGGGATGGTTCGGGCGGCACACCAGCGACGACGACGTCGTGGTGCAGCGCTCGCTCGAGGCGACCGGCGTGGCGGACCTCGCCGACCGGCCGGTGGCCGAGCTGTCCGGCGGCCAGCGCCAGCGCGTCTGGATCGCGATGGTGCTCGCCCAGGAGACCGACGTGGTGCTGCTGGACGAGCCGACCACGTTCCTCGACGTCACCCACCAGGTCGAGCTGCTCGACCTGCTGCACGACCTCAACCGTGAGCGGGGCACCACGGTGGTCATGGTGCTCCACGAGCTCAACCTCGCCGCCCGCTACGCGGACCACCTCGTGGTCATGAGCGCGGGCCGCGTGGTGGCGCAGGGCGCTCCGGCGGACGTGCTGGACGAGGCGACGGTGCTGTCCGCGTTCGGCCTCGACGCCCGGGTGGTGCCCGATCCGGTGGCCGGCAGCCCGATGATCGTGCCCGTCGGTCGCCACCACCGACCGGACGGCACGCCGGCGCCCGACGGGTCCGCCGAGCCGTCGCCGTGAGCGACCTCACACCGCCGGGCGCTCACGGAGTGGTCACGGGGTTCCGCCGGGCCTCCGAGTGAGGTTAGCCTTGCCTCATTAGTCGTCCCGCGCTCCGAGCGCGTGCAACCGAGGAGTACCCGTGCGCCTTCCCCGTTCCCTGACCACCGCCGTCGGCCTCGCCGTCGTCAGCGCGCTCGCCCTGACCGCCTGTGCGCCCGAGACGACCGACGACGCGGGCACGGCCGAGGACACGGCCGCCACCGAGAGCGCCGACGGTGCCACCGACGAGTTCCCCGTCACGATCACCCACGCGCTGGGCGAGACCGTGATCGAGTCCGCGCCCGAGCGGGTGGCCACCTGGGGCTGGGGTTCCACCGAGGCCGCCCTCGCCGTCGGCGTCGAGCCGATCGGTGTGAGCGAGCAGATCTTCACCGTCGGCGAGCAGGCGCTGCTGCCGTGGGTCGAGGAGGAGTACGACGCGCTCGGCGCCGAGCACCCGGTCATCTTCACCGACGCCGAGGGCGGCGCCAGCGTCCCGTACGAGGAGTTCGTCGAGGCCGACCCGGACCTCATCCTCGCCCCGTACTCGGGCCTGACCCAGGAGCAGTACGACGTGCTCTCCGACATCGCACCGGTGGTGGCCTACCCCGAGTCCCCCTGGGTCACCCCCTGGGACGAGATCGTCACCATCACCGCGCAGGCCCTCGGCCGCTCGGAGGCCGGCGAGCAGGTCCTCGCCGACATCGACACCTACCTCACCGACCTCGCCGCCGAGATCCCCGAGGCCGAGGGCAAGACGTTCGCCGCCATCGTGGACTCGCCGTCCGAGGGCCTGGTGTACGTCTACACCCCGGCCGACCCGCGCGTGGCCGTCCTGGAGAACCTCGGCATCGCGTCGGCACCCTCCGTGGCCGAGCTCGACACCTCCGACGGCGGGTTCTTCTACACGCTGTCCTACGAGGAGCTGGACAAGCTCGAGTCGGACTTCGTCATCGCCTACACGTACACCGAGGAGGAGGCCGCGACCTTCGGCGAGAGCGACGAGCTCCAGGCGATCCCCGCCGTGGCCGCGGGCGACGTCGTCAAGGTCGTCGGCAACGTCGCGGTGTCGTCCGTGTCGCCTCCCACGGCGCTCTCGTACGACTGGCCCGACGGCGTACCGGCGATCGCCGACCAGCTCGCCGCGATCTACGGCGGCTGACCAGCGATCCCGTGCCGAATGTCCCAGTTCGGACCGGATAGCGACGTCTATCCGGTCCGAACCGGGACATTCGGCGTCTACGAGGTGGCGACGTCGACGGCTCCCCCGTACCGGCGGTCGCGCCGGGCGTACTCCTCGACCGCGCGCCACAGGTGCCGGCGGTCCACGTCCGGCCACGGCTCCGGCAGGAACACCATCTCGGCGTAGGCGGCCTGCCAGATCATGAAGTTGCTCGTGCGCTGCTCGCCCGAGGACCGCAGGAACAGGTCGACGTCGGGCAGGTCGGGCTCGTCGAGGTACTTCTGCACCGTCTTCTCGCTCACGCGGTCGGGGTTGAGCCGACCGGCGGCCGCCTCCCGCGCGATCGCGGCAGCGGCGTCCGCGATCTCGGCCCGCCCGCCGTAGTTGACGCACATCGTCAGCGTGCAGCGGTCGTTGGCACGGGTCATCTCCTCGGCGACCTGGAGCTCCTTGATCACGGACCCCCACAGCCTGGGCCGGCGCCCCGCCCAGCGGATCCGCACCCCCCACGACGACATCTCGTCCCGGCGTCGGCGGATGACGTCGCGGTTGAAGTTCATCAGGAACCGCACCTCGTCGGGCGACCGCTTCCAGTTCTCCGTGCTGAACGCGTACGCCGAGACGTGCTTGACGCCGATCTGCACGGCGCCCGCGACGACGTCGAGCAGCGACTTCTCCCCCTCCTTGTGCCCCTCGACGCGCGGCAGGCCGCGCGCGTTCGCCCACCGCCCGTTGCCGTCCATCACCACGGCGACGTGGTTCGGGACGAACTCGGCCGGGATGGCCGGCGGGGTCGCTCCGGACGGGTGCGGGTACGGCTCGGCGTACTGCTGCGGGGCGCGGGGCATCAGGCCTCTCTCTCGATCATGCGCAGGGAGCGCAGGGTGCGCTCGAGGTAGAACTGCGAGTAGGCGGCCACCAGCCCGGCCGCCTCGGAACGGTGCCGCCGGTCCGCGGCGTCGGCGACCTCCCAGTCCCCGGCGAGGAGGGCGGCCAGGAGCGTGAAGGTCTCGGGCGCGGGCGACGGCGAGCCGGGCGGGCGGCAGCGCAGGCAGACCGCCCCGCCCTGGGCGACGGCGAATGCGTGGTGCGGCCCCGGCTCGCCGCACCGGGCACAGTCCGCGAACGACGGCGCCCAACCGGCCACGGACAGCGCCCGCAGCAGGTAGGAGTCCAGCACGAGGCCCGGCGCGTGGGCGCGTCCGGCGAGGGCGCGCAGCCCGCCGGCCAGCAGCCAGTACTGCTGGACGGCGGGCTCGTGCTCGGCAGCCACCAGCCGGTCCGCAGCCTCGAGCATCGCGGCGCCCGCGGTGTACATCCCGTAGTCCGCGCTGATCTGGCCGGCGTACGCCCCGAGGGTCTCGACCTGGGTGACCGAGTCGAGGTTGCGGCCCGTGTGGAGCTGGACGTCGACCGCCATGAAGGGCTCGAGGCGCGCGCCGAACCGCGAGGACGTACGGCGCACCCCCCGGCCGACGGCCCGCACCTTGCCGTGCTCCCGCGTCAGGAGCGTGATGATGCGGTCGGCCTCACCCAGCTTGTGGGTGCGCAGCACGATCGCGTCGTCTCGGTACAGGGGCACCGTGCCATTGTCCCAGGTGCGGCCGACACGCAGGGCTCAGCGACGCTCGGCGCGGTTGACGGCGGAGATGATCGCCTTGAGCGACGCGGTGGTGATCGACGGGTCGACGCCGACGCCCCAGAGCACGTCGTCGCCGACGGCGCACTCGACGTAGGCCGCGGCCGAGGCGTCCCCGCCCTCCGACAGCGCGTGCTCCGCGTAGTCCAGCACCTGGACGTCGAGGCCCACGTGCGCGATCGCGTCGACGAACGCCGCGAGCGGACCGTTGCCGGTACCGGTCAGGGTGTGCTCCTCGCCCCGGTCGACCACGTCGACCTCGAGCAGGGTGGCGCCGTCCTCCGCCGACGAGGTCCGCGTGCGCCGCAGGCGCAGCCGGCCCCACGGCTCCAGGCCCGAGGACGGGTCGACGGGCAGGTACTCGTCCGAGAAGATCCGCCAGATGTCCTCGCCCGTGACCTCCTTGCCCGCCGTGTCGGTGTGCCGCTGCACGGCGGCCGAGAACTCGATCTGCAGGCGCCGCGGCAGCTCGAGGTGGTGCTCGGTCTTGAGCAGGTAGGCGACGCCCCCCTTGCCGGACTGGCTGTTGACGCGGATCACGGCCTCGTAGGAGCGACCCAGGTCCTTCGGGTCGATCGGCAGGTACGGCACGCCCCACGTGAGGTCGTCGACGTCCTTGCCCTCGGCCCGGGCACGGGCCGCCATGTGGTCGAACCCCTTGTTGATCGCGTCCTGGTGCGAGCCGGAGAACGCCGTGAAGACCAGGTCGCCCACGTACGGGTGCCGTTCGTGGACGGGCAGCTGGTTGCAGTACTCCACCGTGCGGCGGATCGCGTCGATGCCGCCGCCCACGGTGAAGTCGATCTGCGGGTCGATGCCCTGGCCGAACAGGTTCATGCCGAGCGTGACCAGGTCGACGTTGCCGGTGCGCTCGCCGTTGCCGAACAGGCACCCCTCGATGCGGTCGGCGCCGGCCTGGTACCCGAGCTCGGCGGCGGCGACCGCCGTGCCGCGGTCGTTGTGCGGGTGCAGCGACAGCACCACGTGCTCGCGGTACTTCAGGTGCCGGCTCATCCACTCGATGGAGTCGGCGTAGACGTTCGGGGTGGCCATCTCGACCGTGGCCGGCAGGTTGACGATGACCGGCCGGTCCGCCGTCGGCTCCAGCACGTCGAGGACCTCGTTGGAGATCCGTGCGGCGAACTCGAGCTCCGTGCCCGTGTAGGACTCGGGCGAGTACTCGTAGTAGACCGTGGTCTCCGGGACCGTCTCCTCGAGCTTGCGGCACAGCCGGGCGCCCTGCAGCGCGATGTCCACGATGCCGTCCATGTCGGAGCGGAACACGACCTCCCGCTGCAGGATCGACGTCGAGTTGTAGATGTGCACGATCGCCTGCTTCGCGCCGCGGATCGCGTCGTAGGTGCGCTCGATGAGGTGGTCGCGGCACTGGGTCAGCACCTGGATCACGACGTCGTCGGGGATCCGGTCGGACTCGATGAGGGTCCGCACGAAGTCGAAGTCGGTCTGCGAGGCCGACGGGAACCCGACCTCGATCTCCTTGTAGCCCATCCGCACGAGCAGCTCGAACATGCGCAGCTTGCGCTCGGCGTCCATGGGCTCGATGAGCGCCTGGTTGCCGTCACGCAGGTCGACCGCGCACCAGCGCGGCGCCTTCTCGATCCGGCGGTCGGGCCACGTGCGGTCCGGCAGCTCGACGGTGATCTGCTCGTGGAACGGCACGTAGCGGTGGTACGGCATCCCGGAGGGGCGCTGCGGGTTGGCGGCGGCGATCCCGGTGGTGGAGGGTTCGGCGGTCTGCATCAGGGGTGTCCTTCGGTGTGGGGCTCACGATCGGCCGGCGCACCAGGATCCACCGCGGCGAGGATCCGGCCTCTTAGTAGGCCTCGCCGCGGCACCGAAGGAGGAGGCTCACCACGTGCTGCACAGACACACCGTACACCGTGCGTGCGATACGTCACGTCGGCGCCCGCCGACCGCGGAGCGGTCACCGACGGGTGCGCAGCGCGGCGTCGACGGCCGGGTCGCCCAGGGCGCCGAGCCAGTCCAGGAGCGCCGGGTACGTCGACGGGTTCGCCGCCACGTGGGGACGCAGGTGGGGCGCCTCCTGGACGATCTGGGCAAGGTCCGCCAACGGCGTCGTGGGGTCGAGCGCCTGCTCCGGCGTCCACCGGGAGCCCGGCACGTCCGCCACCGGCTGGAGCACCTGGGTCTGGTCCGGGCGCTGGGCCGGCCGGTCGTCGGCAGCCGCCGGCGCGGCCTCGACGGGCGCCATCTGCTGGGTCGCGTCGGTCCCTGCCGCCCAGGTGCCGCGCCAGCGCGAACCCGCCTCGGCCGCCGGCGCGACGACCGGCTGCTGCACCGCCGTCTCCTCGACGGCGGCGCGGTCGTCCACGGGCTGCGCGGAGCTCGGCCGCTGGTACGTCTCCTGCTCGTACGTCTCCTGCTGGTACGCCGGCTCCTGGGCGCCGGCGGGCCGCTGGGTGGGCGCCGCCACCTGGCCGACGGAGACGGGCGACGTCGAGGGATCGGCCGCCGGCCATCCTCCCGTCGGGGTACCGCCGGCCGGTGTGGTCGCGGTCGTGCTGCCGGAGCCGACGAGCGCGCGCACCGACGGCGGCACGAGCAGCGCGACGAGCACCACGCCGGGCAGCGCGAGAGCCAGCAGCAGCTCCTCGACGTGGGACCGGGTCCCGACGCCGGCGCGCGCCACCAGGATCACGAGGCCCAGCACCACGATCACGCAGGCGGCGCCGACGGCGGTGGCGTGCGCCGTGCGCGCGTCGCGCACCAGGGCACGTCGCGCCAGGAACGCCATGACGATCACGAGCACGCCGACGATCAGTCGCAGGACGGGCTCCACACCGAACCCGAAGCCCGGGAGATCGGCCGTCGCCGCGGCGACGAGCCGCACGACGGCCACCAGCGCGACGAACGCGGCCACGACGATCACCAGGTCCAGCGCCCGCACCGCGACGCGGACCCAGCGGGCCGCACCCACCTCCGCCGGCTCGCCGACCCACGTCGACGCCCGCTCGAGCACGGCCGGCACCGCGAAGGCCGCGACCACCGGCAGCAGGAGCAGGCCGTAGCGGTCGGCGTGCAGCGACTCCACCCAGCCGTGCTGCGCGCCGCCGCCCAGCAGCGCGAGCTCGAGCGCCACCGCGCCGCCGACCGCGAGGAGCACCATGCCCGCGGCGTCGTCGTGGCGGCGCAGGAACGCCCCGGCGGTCAGCCACAGGATGCCGATCACGAGCAACGCCGCCAGGATCGCCCCGACGACGACCGGCCAGGGCAGCCCCGCCACGGCCGTGGTCAACGGGGTCGCCACCGCGACCACGGCCACCAGCACCGACGACGCGACCATGCCGCGCGTCGTCGGCAGCGCCGCGGCCAGGACCGCACCCGACATGCCCAGGGCGAGGCCCGCACCGATCCCGCCGTCACCCACCGCGAGCAGGTCGAGCACGACGTAGAGGAGCGCCACGAGCGCATAGGGTGCGAGGCCGACCAGGCGTGCGCGCGGTGTCGCGACCCGCGCCCAGCCCTCCGGCACGAGGCCGGCGCGCTGCGCGTACGGCGCGGCGACGGTCAGGAGGGCGACGACGGTCGTCAGCACCACCCACAGCAGGTCGCTCCCGCGCAGCGTCGCGTCCCAGGGCAGCGGGAGCGCCACGAGGAGCGCGACGGCGCCGACGACGTCACGCACGATGTCGCGGGTCGGGACGCCCGCGAACGGGGACCGGTGATGAGCGACGTCGGACATGGGTGCTGACTCCCTGCATGAGTGGACGACCGAAAGGACCGGTCGGGTCGTTTCTACCCGACGCGACCCCCTCGCGTCAGGTCGGGCGCGGCGGCGCGTCAGATGCCGAGCTGGTAGACGCCCCAGTACGCGAGCGTGAGCAGCAGCGACACCGACCCGGCGACGACGCACCACAGCACGATGCCGGCCGGTACGCCACGGGCCACGACGACGTCGCCACCCGCCCGCCGTGCCGAGCGTACGTCGGCGACACGCTGCAGCAGAACCGCCGCCGCCACGGCGGTGAGGACACCCAGCAGCCGGACGGTCACCCAGCCGCCCTGGACGATCACGTCGTTGCGCTGGTAGTCGAACGCCAGGCGCGCGACGAGCAGCAGGTACACGGCGAGCGCCCCGGTCGTGGCGACCGCGCCGGCTCCGAGCGCCACGAGCGCGGGGCCCACCCCCGGCGCGAACGGCGGTGCCGGGCCGTCGCGGCGCCGTCGGACCAGCGGCACCACCAGCGCCACGACGCCCCATGCCACGAGAGCCAGCAGGACCAGGCCCGTCCCGCCGAGCACCGCGGCGACGACCACGTCGCCGTTCCCCCACCAGCGGGGCTGCGGCACGGGGACGGCGAGGAAGAGCTGTTCGGGGGTGGCCCCCGCGACCTGCGGCGCCGCGTCCGCCGTGCCCGGCTGGCCCTGGACCCACGCCGCGAGGTCGGGCACGAAGTCGGGGTGCAGCGGAGCCGTGGCCCCCTCGGGCGTGCCCTCGCGCACCCGGATCCCGTGGTCGGCACCCGCGTAGTAGCGGACGGTGACGGGAGCCTCGCCGGGCGCGGCGCCGGTCTCCGTCAGGATGATCCGGGCGCCCTGCTCGATGGGCATCGAGGCGTCGGCGGTGCCGTACACCACCAGCACCGGCGCCGTCTGGGCCGCGAGCCACGGCCGCACGTCGAAGTCGGCGTAGGTGAATCCGCCACCGGGGAACTGCATCCCGACCGCGCGCGGGATGGCACGGAACACCTGGTCGGGCACGCCCGTGTGCCGCAGGTAGCTGTCGGCGGCGAACGCCGCCTGCTCGCGCGGCGGCACCACCGGTGCCGACGTCAGGATCGTGAACGCGATCGTGGGGTCGTCGGCCTGCAGGACGGGGACGATCCAGGTGCCCTCCGACTCGCCGTAGAGCCCCACCCGCGCAGGGTCCACCCCGTCGACGGTGCGGAGCAGGTCGACCGACCGGTCGTAGTCGAGCGCCATGGCCTCGTAGTCCCGCTCGCGCAGGGAGTAGGTGTCCAGCCGCTTGTCCGGCACGAGGGTCACCACCCCGGCGCTGGCCAGGTCCGCCGCGGTGCGCGCGAAGGCCTCCACGGCCTTGCCGGTGCCCGCCCCGTGGACGAACACGACGCCCGGCCGCCCCGTCATCAGGCTGCCGTCGGCCTCCAGGGGCCGGCGCAGCAGGCCGCCGATCGTGGCCCCCTCCAGCTGGATGGTCACCGGCTCGGCGAGCACCTCGTGGTCGCCCACCTCGCCGATCTCGCCGGCGGCGACGGCGGCCGGGTCCACCCCGCCGATCGTCGTGTCCTGCGTGGCAGGCACGACGTGCTCGGTGACCGGCTGCGGGTGCCACTGCGGCCCGGCGACGGCACCGGCGACGGCCAGGCCGACCAGCAGTGCCGCGCTCGTCGCGATCGTCCGGAACACCACTCGTCGGATGCTACTCGCCGGACCTGCGCGGCGGGCGGTCCCCGCCCGCCGGCGAGGTCAGAAGCCCATGCGCTGGAGCTGCTTCGGGTCCCGCTGCCAGTCCTTCGCCACCTTGACGTGCAGGTCGAGGTAGATGCGCGCACCCAGCAGCTTCTCGATGCCCTCGCGCGCCGCCGTGCCGACCTCCCGCAGGCGTGCGCCCCCGCGACCGATGATGATGCCCTTCTGGCTCTGGCGCTCCACGAACAGCGTGACACGCACGTCCAGCAACGGCGGACGACCGGACGTGTCGTTCCCGCTGCCCTCGCGCGCGACGATCTCCTCGACCGAGACGGCCAGGGAGTGCGGCAGCTCGTCGCGCACGCCCTCCAGGGCGGCCTCGCGCACGAGCTCGGCGATCATCACCTCCTCGGGCTCGTCCGTGAGCTCACCGTCCGGGTACAGGTCCGGACCCTCCGGCAGGTGGGCGGCCAGGACCTCGGTGAGCTCCTCCACCTGGAACCCGCCCCGGGCGGACACCGGCACGATCGCCGACCAGTCGAGGTCCATCGACCGGGCGAGCTGGTCGACCGCCATCAGGTGCTCGGCCAACCGGGCCCGGTCGACCAGGTCCGACTTGGTGACGACGGCGACGACGGGCACGGGCCGGCGCCCCTGCATCAGCGGAGCGAGCTTGCCGGCGATGTACTTGTCGCCCGGCCCGATCTTCTGGTCCGCCGGCAGGCAGAACGCCACGACGTCGACCTCGCTCAGCGTGTCCTGCACCAGGGTGTTGAGCCGCTCGCCCAGCAGGGTGCGCGGCCGGTGCAGGCCGGGGGTGTCGACCAGCACCAGCTGGAAGTCCTCGCGGTGGACGATCCCGCGGATGGTGTGCCGCGTCGTCTGCGGCCGCGCCGACATGATCGCGACCTTCTCCCCCACCAACGCGTTGGTGAGGGTCGACTTGCCGACGTTGGGCCGGCCGACCAGGCAGGCGAAGCCTGACCGGTGGGGTGTCTCGTGCGTCATGCGGGGACGTCCTTCTGATCGTGCGGCACGACGTCGTCGTCCGCTGCTTCGGGGGTGCTCCTGCGCACCAGGATGCTGGCGAGCTGCTTGCGGCGCCCCTCGACCCGCTCGGCCTCGAGCCGCAGGGGGCCGACCTCGGCACGGGCCCCGGCGAGGGGCACCTTGCCGAGCGCCTTGGCGAGCAGACCGCCCGCGGTGTCCACGTCGTCGTCGTCGAGCCGCAGGTCGAACAGGTCGCCGAGCTCGTCGACGGGCAGCCGTGCGGGGACCCGCCACAGCCCGTCGCCGAGGTCCTCCGGCTCCGGCTCCGGTGCGGTGTCGTGCTCGTCGGTGAGCTCGCCGACGAGCTCCTCGATGACGTCCTCGACCGTGACGAGACCGGCCACGCCGCCGTACTCGTCGACGACGATCGCGATGTGCGACCGACGCGCCTGCATCTCTCGCAGCAGGTCGTCCGCCGGCTTGGACTCGGGGACGAACACCGGCGCGCGGACGTGGTCGATGACCCGTCGCTCCTCGGCCGACGGGTCGGCGTCCAGCAGCCGGGCGACGTCCTTGAGGTAGACGACGCCGAGCAGGTCGTCGACGGTGCGCCCCACCACGGGCACCCGGGAGAATCCGGACCGCAGGAACAGGCGCATCGCCTTGCGCAGCGACGTGTCCTCGCTCGTCGTCACCATGTCGGTGCGCGGCACCATCACCTCGCGTGCCAGCGTGCCACCGAGCTCCAGGGCGGAGCGGAGCAGCTCGCGCTCCTCGGCCTCGATGGCCTCGTTCTCGCGCACCCGGTCGGCCATGTCGCGCAGCTCGTCGGCCTCGGGGACGGACGCCTCGCCCGGGGCGCGGCGCCGCGGGACCCACGCCACGGCGTTGTGCACCGTGCCGAGCAGGGCGGACAGCGCGATGAGCGCCCGTGCCGGGTGGTGGTGCGCCCACGTCCGTGGGCTGAAGCGCAGCAGCAGCACACCGGCCGCCAGGCCGGCGACCGCGACGCCCAGGAGCGCCTCCCACCAGCCGCCGAGCCAGTCGGACAGCAGGAGGGTGAGCGAACCCACCGCGACGGCCTCCGCGAGGACCCCGACCAGGGCCAGCGACACCGGCACCCCCGGGTCCGCGGCGAGCTGCTGAGCACGCCGGATCCGGCGGGTGCGGGCCGGTGGCGCCGCACCGTCCTCGTCCCCCGCGAGCGCCTCGGCGAGGGCGTCGCCGAGCGACGCCCTGGTCACCCGCTGCACGGCCGTGCGCCCGGCGCTGAGCAGGGCGGAGAGCGTCAGCGCGACGGCCAGGATCGTCCCAAGAACGACGTCGGGGGCGTCCACCGCGCCCGTCACCGTCCGGCGAGGAAGGTGAGCAGGAGGCGCCGCTGCAGCGCGAACATCTCCTTCTCCTCCTCCGGCTCGGCGTGGTCGTACCCCAGCAGGTGCAGGATGCCGTGGGTGGTGAGCAGGAGCAGCTCCTCCACCGTGGAGTGGCCCGCCGCCTTCGCCTGCTGCACCGCGACGTCCGGGCACAGCACGATGTCACCGAGCGTGCCCGGCGGGGTCTCCTCGTCCTGGCGTCCCGGACGCAGCTCGTCCATCGGGAAGGAGAGGACGTCGGTGGGGCCCGGCTCGTCCATCCACTGCACATGGAGGTCCGTCATGGTGGCCGTGTCGACGAACAGGATCGACAGCTCGCTGGCGGGGTGCACGTGCAGGCTGTCGAGAGCGAACCGGGCCAGCGCGGCGAACTCGGCCTCGTCGACCTCGTGCCCCGACTCGTTGTTGACCTCGATGCTCACCGGCGTCCCCCTCGGTCGTGACGGTTACCGCGGCCGGGGCCGTCGTCCTGCGGCCGGGCCGTGTCCCACCGCGCGTAGGCGTCGATGATGTCGCTCACGAGGCGGTGCCGCACGACGTCGGAGCTGGTCAGCCGGCAGAACTCGACGTCGTCGACGCCGGTGAGGATGTCCTCGACGACCCGGAGTCCCGACGTCGTGCCGCCCGGCAGGTCGACCTGGGTGGCGTCACCGGTGATGACCATGGTGGAGCCGAACCCGAGCCGGGTGAGGAACATCTTCATCTGCTCGGCCGAGGTGTTCTGCGCCTCGTCGAGCACGATGAACGAGTCGTTGAGCGAGCGCCCCCGCATGTAGGCGAGCGGGGCGACCTCGATCGTCGCGGACTCGATGAGCTTGGGGATCGAGTCGGGGTCGACCATGTCGTGCAGCGCGTCGTACAGCGGGCGCAGGTACGGGTCGATCTTCTCGCTGAGCGAGCCGGGCAGGTAGCCCAGCTTCTCCCCGGCCTCCACGGCCGGTCGCGTCAGGATGATCCGGTTGACCTGCTTCGCCTGCAGGGCCTGGACCGCCTTGGCCATCGCGAGGTACGTCTTGCCGGTGCCGGCCGGCCCGATGCCGAACGTGATCGTGTTCGCGTCGATGGCCTCGACGTAGCGCTTCTGCCCGACGGTCTTGGGCCGGATCGTCCGGCCCCGGCTGGACAGGATGTCGAAGGTCAGCACCTCGGACGGCAGCTGGACGGTCTGGGCGGTGAGCATCGCCACCGACCGCGAGACCACCTCCGGCGTGAGCGGCGTCCCGGACTCCACCACCTCGACGAGCTCGTCGAGCAGGCGGGAGACGACGGCGACCTCGGCCGCCGGGCCGTGCACCGAGATCTCGTTGCCCCGCGCGTGGACGTCGACGCCGGGGAACCCGTCCTCGACCGCCCGCAGGACGGAGTCACGGCTGCCCAGCAGGGCGACCATCGGCACGTGGGTGGGGACGACGACGCGGTGCTCGGCGGTGTGCCCGGCGTTGCGCCCGGCGGGGTGCCGGCCCACGGGCCGGTCGGAGGCAGCAGAGGTCGACATGCTCAGGCGGGGCTCCATCCGAGCTGGGTTCCGGCGATGACGTGCCCGTGCACGTGGAAGACGCTCTGACCCGCGCGCGGGCCGGAGTTGAAGATGAACCGGTACTGCCCGTCCGCGAGGTCGTGCGCCACGGTGTCGGCGACCTCGACCACCTCCGCGAGCAGTCCCGGGTCGGCGGCCGCGAGCACGGAGACGTCCCCGTGGTGCTCCTTGGGGACGACGAGGACGTGCACGGGGGCCTGCGGGTCGATGTCCCGGAACGCGACGACGCGCTCGGTGGTCTCCACGACGTCGGCAGGCAGCTCCCCGGCGACGATCCTGCAGAACAGGCACTCGGGGTCGGTGGTGTCGTTCATACCGTCCACGCTACCGCCACCGGCCCAGACGTTCGCTCAGGAGCGCCACGGCGACCGGCCCGGCGGTCGAGGTGCGCAGCACGTGCGGCCCGAGGCGCGCCGCCGTCACCCCCGCGTCGGCGAGGGACGCGAGCTCGGCCTCGCCGATGCCGCCCTCCGGCCCCACGACCACGAGCAGCTCCGGTGCGGCAGCCGGCGAGCCCGCCTCCGGGGCGGGCAGCGCGACCTCCGCGAGCGCCGTCGTCGCCTCCTCGTGGAGGACGACGACGACTCCCCCGGCCCCGACGACCTCCCGAGTCCGTGCCGCGAGCTGCTTGGTGGTGACGTGCTCGGACACGGCGGGCAGCCAGGCCCGGCGCGCCTGCTTCACGGCGGAGCGCACGGTCGACTCCCACCGCGCCCGGGACTTCGCGGCCCGCGGCCCGCGCCAGACGACGACGGACCGGTCCGCCTGCCACGGCACGACGGCGTCCACCCCGACCTCCACGGCGGCCTCGACCGCGAGGTGGTCGCGGTCGCCCTTGGCGAGCGCCTGCACGAGGGTGAGCACGACGGCGGGCGCGGGCTCGGTGACGCGCTCGGCGACCCGCAGCCGGACGTCGGTGCCCTCGACGGAGTCGACGACGGCGCGCAGCCGGGTGCCGGCGCCGTCGACCACGTCGAGGCTCTCGCCGGGGCCCCGCCGCTGGACGACCCCGGCGTGGCGGCCCTCGTCGCCGCCCAGCACGAAGACCTCGCCCGGGGCGACCCGGCTCAGGTCGTCCGCCGAGAGGAAGACGGGCGCGCTCACGCCGCACACCTCTCACGTGACCACTGCGGTGCCTCGCTCCGCCACACCTCGTACCTCGGCGTACCTCCGCGGGGGCTCCTCGCGCTCACGTCGCACACCTCTCAAGTGACCACTGCGGTGCCTCGCTCCGCCACACCTCGTACCTCGGCGTACCTCCGCGGGGGCTCCTCGCGCTCACGTCAGCGGCCGCTCAGCTTGTCCTTGAGGCGCGAGAAGACGCCGGGGTGCGCTGCCACGAGCCGCGGCTCGGGCCGCTCCTCCCCCCGCAGGCCGGCGAGCTGGTGCAGCAGGGTGGTCTGCTCCTCGTCCAGCTCGGTGGGCACCTGCACCTCGACGTGGATGTTCAGGTCGCCGCGACCGTTGCCGTGCAGGTGCCCGACGCCGAGGCCCTTGAGGGTGAGGATCTGGCCCGGCTGGGTGCCGGGGCGCAGGTCGATCTCCTCGACGCCGTCGAGGGTGTCCAGCTCGAGCACGGTCCCGAGCGCCGCGGCCGTCATGGGCACCGGGAGGGTGCAGTGCAGGTCGTCGCCGCGGCGCACGAAGACGTCGTGGGCCTTCTCGCGGATCTCGACGTACAGGTCCCCGGCGGGGCCGCCGCCCGGGCCGACCTCGCCCTGCGAGGTCAGCTTGATCCGGGTGCCGGTGTCGACGCCGGCCGGGACGTTGACCGTCAGGCTCCGGCGGGAGCGGACGCGGCCGTCGCCGGAGCACTCCGCGCACGGCTCCGGGATGACCGTGCCGAAGCCCTGGCACGCGGCGCACGGGGCCGTCGTCATGACCTGTCCGAGGAACGAGCGGGCGACGCGCTGGACGTTGCCGCGGCCGTGGCAGACGTCGCAGGTGCGCACGTCGGTGCCGGGCCGGCACCCGTTGCCGCCGCAGGTGCCGCACACCACCGCGGTGTCGACCTGCAGCTCGCGCTTGGCGCCGAACGTGGCCTCGACGAGGTCGATGTCCATGCGCACGAGCGCGTCCTGGCCCCGTCGGGCGCGCGGCACGGGCCCGGAGGCCTGGCCGCCGCCGAAGAACGTCTCGAAGATGTCCTGGAAGCCGAAGCCCTGGCCGAAGCCGCCGCCGGCGCCCCCGCCCGGTGCCGTCGGGTCGACACCGTGGTCGTACTGCTCGCGCTTCTCGCGGTTCGACAGCACCTCGTAGGCGCGGGCGACGTCCTTGAACTTCTCCTCACCGGCAGCCCCGGCGACGTCCGGGTGCAGCTCGCGGGCGAGCTTGCGGTATGCCTTCTTGATCTGCTCGGGCGAGGCGTCGCGCTGGACGCCCAGGGTCTCGTAGTAGTCGGTCACAGTTCTCTCTTCGGTGACGTACGCAGTCTGGTCAGGGTTTCCGCGTGGCTCAGCTCGGCAGCACGCGGGAGAGGTAGCGGGCCACGGCATGCACCGAGGCGATGGTGCCGGGGTAGTCCATCCGGGTGGGCCCGATCGAGCCGAGGGTCGCGACGGGGTCGCCGCCGGACCCGTAGTCGGAGACGACGACCGAGGCCTCGGTGAGGCCGTCGAGCCGGTTCTCGTGACCGATCCGCACGCCCACGCCGTCGCTCGACATCTCGGTCAGCAGACCCAGCAGGATGACCTGTTCCTCGAGCGCCTCCAGCACCGGGCTGAGCCCCTGCTCGAAGGTGGACTCGGAACGGGCGAGGTTGGCCGTGCCCGCGAGCACGATCCGTTCCTCGTTCTCCTGGCCGAGGGTGTCGACCACCAGGTCCGCCACGGCGCCGGCGACACCCGCCAGGTCCGGGCCGACGGCCTCCACCACGGCGGCGAAGGCGACGGGCAGCTCCGCGAGCCGCTTGCCGGCGGCGGCGGCGTTGAAGCGGGCACGCAGCTCGGCCAGGGTGACCTCGTCGAGAGCGCTGACGCCGTCGGCGGTGCCGGGCAGCTCGCAGAAGCGCTGCTCGACCCGCCCCGTGTCGGTGATGACGACGACGAGCAGGCGGTCGCGGGCCACCGGGACGATCTCGAGGTGGCGCAGCCCGGACCGTCGCAGCGACGGGTACTGCACCACGGCCACCTGGCCGGTGAGCTGGGCGATCAGCCGGCCCGCCCGGACCAGGACGTCGTCCAGGTCGACGGCCTCGGACAGGAACGTCTCGATGGCCCGCTTCTGCGGGATCGTCAGGGGCCGCACCTCGGCGAGACGGTCGACGAAGAGCCGGTAGCCGGCGTCGGTGGGCACCCGCCCGGCCGACGTGTGCGGCTGGGCGATGTATCCCTCCTCCTCGAGCGCCGCCATGTCGTTGCGGATCGTGGCGGGCGAGACACCGAGGCGGTGCCGCTCGGTCAGGACGCGCGAGCCCACGGGCTCCCGGGTGGTGACGTAGTCCTCCACGATGGCGCGCAGCACCTCGAGACGACGTTCCTCGCTCACTCCTGCGCCTCCCTCCACCGAGCACATCTGGCTGTCGTTCGCGCGGCCGTACCTTTAGCACTCTCGATCGCTGAGTGCCATCCTACGCGTCTCCACGGACACCGACACGGACCCGGCCCCCGTGCCGGCGTGAGGTACCTCAGGGGCAGCGACGGCCCGGCAGGTCGCGAGAGACGAGGCGGCTGCCCGATGCCGACGCCTGCCTCAGACGCCCAGGCTCGTCGTACGGAGGGCCGAGCGGCGGCCCGCCTTGACCACGGAGGCGACCATGCACCCCCTCGAGCACCACACGCTCCACCGTCTGCAGGAGTCGGAGCAGGTCCGGCGCGCTGAGCGGGTGCGGCAGGCCAGGGAGCGCGATGCAGCCGGTCCCCGTGTCCCGGCGACGGCAGGCCCGTCGTGGCTCCGGCTCCCCCGCCTCGCCGTGCGGGGGCGCCGGCCGGCATGAGCACGACCCTGCGACCGGACCTGCGCCCGGACCTGCGCCCGGACCTCCGCGGCAGGATCACCTGGCACGATGGCAGTGTGCCACTCGATGCCTCCCCGCTGGTCGGGCGCGCCGGCCAGCTCACGACCCTCCGCGACACCCTGGCGGCGGCCGTGCACGGCCACGGCGACACCGTGCTGCTGTCCGGCGAGGCCGGGATCGGCAAGACCCGGCTCGTCACCGAGCTCCTCGCCGCGGTCGACGACGACGTCCTCGTCGTCCGCGGCCAGTGCGCGGACTCGGGGTCCGGCCCCGTGCCGTACGCCGGGGTGGAGGGGGTGCTGCGCGACGTCGTCGCAGCCCTCGGCACCGCCGACGCCCTCGCGGCCGCGGGGCCCGCCGCGGACGCGCTCGGCGCCGTCGTGCCCGGGCTCGTCGACGTCCGGCCCGACGTCGGCGCCGGCCGCGCCCCCGACGTCCTGGCCGACCTCCTCGCCACGCTCGCCACCGAGCGGCCGCTCCTGGTGGTGATCGAGGACCTGCACTGGTCCGACGACGTCGCCCGCGCCGTCCTGGCGCGCCTCGCCCGCGCAGCACGCACCACCGCCCTGTGCGTCGTGGCCACCTACCGCAGCGACGACGTCGGTCGGCGGCACCCGCTGCGCGCGACGCTCGCCGAGCTCGACCGCGCCCGGCTCGTCACCCGCGTCGAGGTGCCGCGCCTCGGCGAGGCCGAGGTCGCCGAGCTCGCCCGCGCCGTGCTCGACGACGGGGACGCCGAGATCCTCGACGGCACGGACCTGGCCGACCTCGTCGAACGCTCCGAAGGGGTGCCGTTCTACGTCGAGGAGCTCGCGTCGTGCCTGGACGAGGACATGCCGACCTCGCTGCGTGACGTGCTGCTCCTGCGCTACTCCCAGCTCTCGGCCGACGCCCAGACGTTCTGCCGCCTCGTGGCCGCCGGGGGCGCCCGCGCCACCCACGACGTGCTCGAGGCCGTGCTGGGCGGAGACGCGCTCGCCGCCGCCGAGCCGGCCGCCCGCGAGGCCGTCGACGCCCTCGTGCTCGTCGTCGAGCCGGACGGCTACCGGTTCCGGCACGCCCTGATGCAGGAGGCGGTCGACGCCGAGCTGCTGCCCACGGAGAGCCGCCGCCTGCACACGGCGTACGCCGAGGCGCTCTCGACCGGCCCGGCCACGGTGGCCCGGCTGGCCGAGGTCGCCGACCACTGGTGGCGGGCGCGCGTGCTCGACCGGGCGCTGGCCACGGCCGTCGCGGCCCAGGCGGCGGCCGGCGACGACGCGGCGGTGTCCACGGCCGTGGCGCTCGGCGAGCGCGCCCTCGAGCTGTGGGAGACCGTCGACGACGCCGCCTCGGTGGCGGGGACCACGCACCACGAGCTGCTCCTGCGCGTCGCCGACGCGCAGAAGGACGCGACGCGGATGGACCGAGCGCGGACGTTGGCCCGCCAGGCCCACGCCGAGTGGCCGGCCGACGACCCCGCCGGCCGCGCGTGGTCGCTGGCGGTCGCCGCGACGTACGCGCTGCGCACGGGCGACGTGGCCGGCGAGGAGATGCTGCGCGACGCGTTGGCCATCGCGCCGACGGACGACCCGGCGGCGCTGGCGGCGATGCTCCGCCTCCAGGCCCGGGCGGCGATGCTCGCCGGTCGGACCGACGAGGCGGTGCGCGCGGCCACGGCCGGCATCGAGGCCGCGACGGCGGCCGGGGACACCTCGACGCTCTCCGCGCTCGTCAACGCCCGCGCCCTGGCCCGGATCAACGCCGGCGACCTCGACGCCGTCGGCGACCTCCAGGAGAGCCGGCGGCTGGCCGGCGACGACTGGCCCTCGCTCGCCCGGTACTTCACCAACGCCTCGGACACGCGGATCAAGCTCGGGCACTTCGACGAGGCACGCCGCATCGCCCAGGAGGGCGCCGACCGGGCCCGGGCGCGCGGGGCCGGCCGGGTGAGCTTCGCCATGCTCGAGGGCAACGTCACCGAGGCGCTGATCTCCCTGGGCCGCTGGGACGAGGCGGCCGCCTGGTACGAACGCGCCACGACGCTCGTCGAGCCCAGCACCTATGCGGTCTACCTCGCGGAACGGTGGACCTGGCTCACGCTGTGGCGTGGCGACGTCGACCGCGCCGTGACGATGGCCCGGCGGCACCGCGCCGTGTGGCTGAAGCACGAACGCCTGGAGTTGCAGGTGCGGTCGCGCGTGCGCAGCACGCTCGCCGAGATCGCGCTGGCCCGTGACGACCTCGACGACGCCCTCGAGCTGGTCTCCCCGGTCACCGCACCCGCGTGGCTCTCCGGTGCGTACGCCCTGCCGGTCCTCGCCGTCGCCGCCCGCGCCGTCGCCCGGGCCAGGGAGGCCGGTCGCGAGACCAACACCGCGCCGTTCCGTGCCGCCCTGGAGCGCGCGTCGTTCTGGCCCACCCACCCCGTGTGGTCGGCGGTGTTCGACGCCGAGCTCGGCGAGGGGCCATGGGCCGCCGTCGCGCGCCTGAGCCCCGACGACGGCGCGCCGGCACACCTGCGGCCCTACGCCCTGTGGCGCGACGGCCGGCAGCGGCTCGAGACCGGCGACAAGGCCGAGGCCCGCACCCTGCTGACCCGCGCCGTCGAGGCGGCCGGAGCCATCGGCGCGGGTTACGTGCGGGACCGTGCGGCAGCCCTCCTCGACGACGCCGGTCCCGCGGTCCCCCGCCGGGCCCCGCACCAGGACGTCCGGACGGGGATCGGCGGGCTCACCGACCGCGAGCGCCAGGTGCTCGAGCTCGTGGCCGCGGGCCTGACGAACGGCCAGATCGCCGAGCGGCTGTACATCTCGCGCAAGACGGCGTCCGTGCACGTCTCGGCGATCCTGCGCAAGCTCGGCGTCGCCTCCCGCACCGAGGCGGCCGTGGTCGCCCGCACGGCGGTCGGCGGGTAGCCCGCCGGCCCGCCGCGGTGGCGAGCGTGTCGGTCACCGCGGTCCGCGCCGTCGCTGCCTAGGCTCACCCGCGTGCACGACCGCTACGGATCCGACGTCCTCGCCGCCGCCTCGAACCGCGCCCCGGGCGCCCCGGACGGGTCGGCGCACCACCGCCGTCGCCCCTCGTCCCGGCCGCAGCCCGCCGAGCACGGCCTCGTGGTCGAGGAGGTGCAGACCGGCTGGGTGGGCGCCGTCGTCCGCGTGGAGAAGTCGGGCGGGATGCACCTGGTGGTGCTCGAGGACCGGCGCGGCAGGACGCGCTCGTTCCCCCTGGGCCCGGGCTTCTGGGTCGACGGGCAGCCGGTCGAGCTCACCGCACCCGTGACGTCGCGTGCCCCCGCGGCGCCGACCCGGACCGCCTCCGGCTCGGTCGCCGTCCACGGCGCGCGCGCCCGGGTGGCCCGCGGCTCGCGCATCTGGGTGGAGGGCAAGCACGACGCGGAGCTCGTCGAGAAGGTGTGGGGCGACGACCTGCGCGTCGAGGGCGTGGTCGTGGAGATGCTGGACGGGGTCGACAACCTCGCCGACGCCCTGGCGGACTTCGCCCCCACGCCCGAGCGTCGGGTCGGGGTGCTGGTGGACCACCTGGTGCCCGGGGCCAAGGAGCAGCGCCTGGCCGACGCCGCGCTGCGCACCGTCCCCGCCGGCACGGTGCTCGTGCTGGGTCATCCCTACGTCGACGTCTGGCAGGCGGTGCGGCCGGCCCGGGTCGGGCTGCCGGCGTGGCCCACGATCGACCGCGGCACCGAGTGGAAGATCGGCATCCTGCGTGAGCTCGGGTGGCCGGCGTCCGGCCCCGCGGACGTGGGCCGGGCCTGGCAGCGGATCCTCGCCTCGGTCCGGGACTTCCGAGACCTCGACCCGGCCCTGCTGGGCCGGGTCGAGGAGCTCATCGACTTCGTGACGGCGTGATCAGAGCATCCCGTCGCGACGGGCGTAGTGGTTGACCTTCTCGGAGATCGACACCACGGCGAGGTAGAACTCGAGCGTGATGCGGGCGATCGCCAGGTAGACGAGCGCGATGATCCAGCCGAAGAGCAGGAACCCGATACCGGCCCAGACGCTGTTGGAGAACGCCGCGACGAGGGCCACCAACCAGCCCAGGGCGATGAGCACCGTGACGATGACGTAGACGATCTTGACGACCTTGGGCGTCACGTAGTTCAGGAACGAGTAGTCGAACAGCGCACCGAAGAAGCCCTTGGTGTCGTTGCGCGCCACGTCCGCCGCCGACGACGCCGCCCCCGCGTAGAACGACGGCTCGCCTGCGGGCGGCTCGCCCACCGGTCGCTCGCCGATCGGCTGCTGGTACGGCTGGGCGGGCTGCTGGGAGGGCTCCCGCTGGTACGGCTGCTGGGGGTAGGGCTCCTGCGGCGGCGGTCCTGGGGACGGCGGCGGGTTGTAGGGGTCCTCCGGCTCGCCCGGCGGCCTCGGCGTGCTCTCGCTCATGATTCCTCCTCATCGGTGGGCCGAGACCACTCTCCGGTGCTCCGCCAGGACGCGCCACCGGAGCGCCCGAATCGTCCGACATCTGGGAACGCGCACCGTCCTCTGCCAGGATGGATGCATGACCCACACACCGCCGCCGCCGCCCGAGCAGCCCTACGGGCCCAGGCCGCTGTCGCAGTCCGACGAGCGCACGTGGGCGATCCTCGCCCACATCGGCCCCCTCCTGGTGGCGGCCGTGACCGGCGGGACGCTCGGGCTGCTGGCCCCGCTGATCATCTGGCTCGTGCTGCGCGACCGCAGCGCCTTCGTCGCCGACCAGGCCAAGGAGGCGCTGAACTTCCAGATCACGCTGCTCATCGTGGTCATCGTCGGATGGATCACCACCCTGATCCTCATCGGCTGGCTGATCCTCGTCGCCGCCTGGATCACCGGACTGGTCCTGGCCATCATCGCGGCCATCACCGTCAACCGGTACGAGGCCTACCGCTACCCGCTCACCCTGCGTCTCGTGAAGTGACGGCCCGCCGAGCGGGTGAAATGACCTCAACTCCGGGTCAAGTCACCCCTCGGCCTCGCTGCGCCCGGCTAGCGTGCCTGCGGACATTCCACGCATGACGACGCACGACGGAGGATCTCGTTGACCGAGCCGACACCGCCCCAGCAGCCTCAGCAGCCCCATCCCCACCCCCATTCCCACCAGCCGCCCCCTGCCCAGTACGCCGCCGTCCCGCCGGCCCCGGTCGCACCGGCCGACGAGCGGACCTGGTCGGTCGTCGCGCACGCCGGCGGGATCGTCACGTCGTTCGTCGTCCCGCTCGTCGTGTGGCTGATCTACAAGGACCGCAGCCGGCGCCTGGACGACCAGGGCAAGGAAGCACTCAACTTCCAGCTCACCCTGCTGCTCGCCTACGTCGGCATCCCGATCGTGTCCACCGTGATCGCGGTCATCCCGATCATCGGGCTGCTCAGCGTCTTCGGGATGTTCCTGGTGTTCGTCGCGTGGGTCGGCGCGGTCGTCTTCGGGATCCTCGGAGCGATGGCCGCCTCGCGGGACGAGTGGTACCGCTACCCGTTGACCATCCGCTTCATCAGGTAGCGGTCAGCCGACGCCGGCGGTCAGCTCGCGCACCACGGTGTCGGCGAGCAGCCGCCCCCGGCGCGTGAGCACCGCGCGCCCCCGCACGGCCGCCGTACCGTCCAGCAGCTCCCGGGCCACGAGCCCGGCGACGGCGCGGCGGCCGCCCGCGTCCAGGACCGTGAGGTCCAGCCCCTCGGCCAGCCGCACCCCGAGCATGACACGTTCCAGGTGCGCCTCGTCCCGGCTGAGCAGCTCGCGTCCGGCACCCGGCGACCCGCCGGCCTCGAGCGCGGCGGCGTAGCGCCGCGGGTGCTTGACGTTCCACCAGCGCACGCCGGCGTGCTCCCCGGCCGCGGCACCGCCGTCGGGCCCGGCACGTCCGCCGACGTAGGAGTGCGCCCCCGGGCCGATGCCCCACCAGTCGTCGCCCCGCCAGTAGGCGAGGTTGTGCCGGCAGGCATGCTCGGGCCCGCGGGACCAGTTGCTCACCTCGTACCAGCCGAGACCCGCCGCGGTGAGCAGGTCGTCCGCGATCTCGTACTTGACGGCCTGGTCGTCCTCGTCCGGCAGGCGGACCTCGCCGCGGCGTACCTGAGCGGCCATCTTGGTGCCCGCCTCGACCACGAGCGCGTACGCCGAGACGTGGTCGACGCCCGTGGCCAGCGCGGCCTCCACCGAGGTCCGCCAGTCGTCGGTGGACTCCCCCGGCGTGCCGTAGATGAGGTCGAGCGAGACGTCCAGGCCCGCCTCCCGCGCCCAGCGCACCACGTCGGGGACGCGGGCGGGATCGTGCGTGCGCTCGAGCGTGGCCAGCACGTGCGGCACCGCGGACTGCATCCCGAACGAGACGCGCGTGAACCCCGCCTCGGCAAGCACGGCCAGGGACTCCGGGGTCACGGAGTCGGGGTTGGCCTCCGTCGAGACCTCGGCGTCCGGCGCCAGGCCCCACGCGTCGCGCACGCCGGTCAGGACGCGGGCGAGATCCGTGGCCGGCAGCATGGTCGGGGTACCCCCGCCGAAGAACACGGTCGACACCGGCCGGTCACCCAGGCCCGCGCGGTCCAGGACGCGAGCGGCCAGGTCGACCTCCCGCAACGCCGTCGTCGCGTAGGCGAGCTGCGAGGCGCCACCACCCAGCTCCGAGGCCGTGTAGGTGTTGAAGTCGCAGTACCCGCACCGCACCGAGCAGAACGGCACGTGCACGTACACGCCGAACCGGCCGGCGTCGTGCGCCCCGTGCCGAGCCACGAAGGAGGGCAGCGCGCCGTCGGCCGGGACGGCCTCGCCGTCGGGAAGGGCCGGCACGCTACTTCTTCTTGTCCTTGGTCTCCTTGCCGCCCGCGCCGTCGGAGGACAGGGCGGCGATGAACGCGTCCTTCGGGACCTCGACCGACCCGATGTTCTTCATGCGCTTCTTGCCCTCCTTCTGCTTCTCGAGCAGCTTGCGCTTGCGGGAGATGTCACCGCCGTAGCACTTGGCGAGCACGTCCTTGCGGATCGCGCGCACCGTCTCGCGGGCGATGACGCGAGCGCCGACGGCGGCCTGGATGGGCACCTCGAACTGCTGGCGCGGGATGATCTCCTTGAGCTTGGCGGTCATCTTCACGCCGTACTCGTAGGCCGCGTCCTTGTGCACGATGGCGCTGAACGCGTCCACCTGGTCGCCCTGCAGCAGGATGTCCACCTTGACGAGGTCCGCGGCCTGGTCGCCGACGGGCTCGTAGTCCAGGGACGCGTAACCCCGCGTGCGGGACTTCAGGGCGTCGAAGAAGTCGAACACGATCTCCGCCAGGGGCAGCGTGTAGCGCAGCTCGACCCGGTCCTCGGACAGGTAGTCCATGCCCTGCATGGTGCCGCGCCGGTCGGTGCACAGGCCCATGACGGTGCCGACGAACTCGCTGGGGGCCAGGACCGTGGCCTTGACCACGGGCTCGCGGACCTCCTTGATCTTCCCGCCCGGGAACTCGGACGGGTTGGTCACCTTGACCTCGGTGCCGTCCTCCATCGTCACGTCGTACACGACGTTCGGGGCGGTCGAGATGAGGTCGAGGTCGAACTCGCGCTCCAGGCGCTCGCGCACGATCTCGAGGTGCAGCAGGCCGAGGAACCCGACGCGGAACCCGAAACCGAGCGCCACGGACGTCTCCGGCTCGTAGTTCAGCGCGGCGTCGTTGAGCTTGAGCTTGTCGAGCGCGTCGCGCAGCGTCGGGTAGTCGGAGCCGTCGACCGGGTAGAGGCCCGAGAAGACCATCGGCTTCGGCTCGGCATACCCGCCGAGGGCCTGGGTCGCCGGCTTGTTGGCGGTCGTGACCGTGTCACCCACCTTGGACTGACGGACGTCCTTCACACCGGTGATGAGGTAGCCCACCTCCCCCACCCCGAGGCCGTTGGTCTTGATGGGCTCGGGCGAGATGACCCCGATCTCGAGCAGCTCGTGCGTGGCCCGGGTCGACATCATCTGGATGCGCTCGCGCGGGTTCAGGTCGCCGTCGATGGCGCGGACGTACGTCACCACACCGCGGTAGGTGTCGTAGACCGAGTCGAAGATCATCGCCCGGGCGGGGGCGTCGGGGTCGCCCACGGGCGCGGGGACGCGCTCGACGATGCGGTCCAGCAGCGGCTCGACACCCTCGCCCGTCTTGCCCGAGACCTTGAGGACGTCCGCCGGGTCGCCGCCGACGAGGTTGGCGAGCTCCTCGGCGTACCGCTCCGGCTGGGCGGCCGGCAGGTCGATCTTGTTCAGGACCGGGACGATCTCCAGGTCGTTCTCCATCGCCAGGTACAGGTTGGCGAGCGTCTGCGCCTCGATGCCCTGGGCGGCGTCGACCAGGAGCACGGCGCCCTCGCACGCGGCGAGCGAGCGGGAGACCTCGTAGGTGAAGTCGACGTGGCCCGGGGTGTCGATCATGTTCAGCGCGTACGGCTCGTCGCCGAGCTGCCACGGCATGCGCACGGCCTGGGACTTGATCGTGATGCCGCGCTCGCGCTCGATGTCCATCCGGTCGAGGTACTGCGCGCGTGCGTCGCGCGGCTGCACCACACCGGTGAGCTGCAGCATGCGGTCCGCGAGCGTCGACTTGCCGTGGTCGATGTGCGCGATGATGCAGAAGTTGCGGATCAGCTCGGGCGCGGTGGCGTTGGGCTGGATGCGCTCGCTCAGCGCGGGGGACGGGATGGGCAACGCGTCTCGCTCCGTCGGGTCGGGCCGGTCGGGATGGGCCTGGTCATTCTCCCATGCCACCGGCGGTCCGGTTGGCAGCACCTCGACGCCACGTGGCAGGCGCCGGCCTTCAGCACCGTCCCGCCGCCCTCTACCGTGACGGCATGACCACGCCCGCCCCCGCCGTCGACCCGTCCTCCGGCCGCCGCACCGACGGTGCGGCCGACCTCGACCGGCTGGCGCTGCTGGGACGGCTGCAAGAGGCCTTCGCCGCGGACGTCGACGGCGCAGACCCTGCCGCCCCGGTCCCGGCGTGCGGGCGCTGGCGGGTCCGGAACCTCGTGACTCACCTGGGCCGCATCCACCACTGGGCCGCCGGTCAGGCGCGCCGGGTCCAGGAGACCCCGCTCGGGCGCGGCCCGTTCGACCTCGCCCCGTTCTACGCCGAGCAGGCGGCGGAGGTCCGGGACACGCTGGCCGCGCTCGGTCCCGACGCGACCTCGTGGACGCTGCTCGGCAACGGCCCCGCCTCGTTCTGGCGGCGTCGGCAGGCCCACGAGACGCTCGTGCACCTGCACGACCTGCGGGCCGCACGCCTGGGCTCGGCCACCGCCGTCGGCCGCGAGGAACCCGTCGACGTCCCGGCGCCGGTCTGGGCCGACGCCGTGGACGAGGTCGTGCACCTGTTCGCGCCACGACAGGTCCGGCTGGGGCGGATGGACCCGCTGACCGCCGCCGTCGGGCTGGAGGCCACGGACCTGGGCTGGTCGTGGACCCTCGGCGACGGCGACCCTGCCGTCGTCGCCCGTGGGCCGTCGCGCGAGCTCGCCCTGGTCCTCTGGCGGCGCCTCACGCCGTCCGAGGCGGAGGTCGAGGTACTGGGTGACGCCGCGACGCTGCACACCACCCTGGCCGCACCGATCGTGCCCTGAGACACGGTCTCCCTCGCCAGCGGACCGCGGCCCCTGGTTGACTGACGGCCGACCGGACCGCCCGCCACCTCCACCCGCCGCGTCCCGCCCGTGAGGAGCACCCCCGTGCCGCACACCGTCACCGTCGAGCGCGACGACGCCGTCGCCGTCGTCACCCTGCAGCGGCCCGAGGCCCGTAACGCGCTCGACCTGGCACTCAAGGAGGACCTGCTCGCCGCGCTCGAGGAGGTGGGGGCGGACACCACGGTCCGGGCGGTGGTCCTGACCGGGGCGGGCCCGGCCTTCTGCGTCGGCCAGGACCTGCGCGAGCACGTCGCGTCGCTGGAGTCGGGAGCCTGGGCCACCCAGCGCACGGTCGAACGCCACTACGGCCCCCTCGCCGAGGCGCTGACCACGATGCCCAAGCCCGTGATCGCCGCCGTGCGGGGCGCGTGCGTCGGAGCCGGCCTCGGGATCGCGCTGGCGTGCGACCTGCGGGTGCTCGCCGACGACGCGGTGCTCGGCACCGCGTTCGGCGGCGTCGGCCTGACGTTCGACACGGGGCTGTCGGCCACGCTCACCTGGGCCGTGGGCGCGGCTCGCGCTCGCGAGCTCGTCCTGCTCGGGGAGACGTTCGACGCCGAGAGCGCCGTCGGGTGGGGCATCGGCGGCCGCGTCGTACCGGCCGCGGACGTCCTGCCGACGGCCCGCGAGCTCGCCCGCCGTCTCGCCGCCGGCCCGACGCTCGCCCACGCGGCCTCCAAGCGCCTCGTCGCGGCCGCGACGACCCGGCCGCTGACGGAGACGCTGGCCGCGGAGGCCGCGGAGCAGGACGCGCTCGGGCGCAGCGCGGACCACCGTGAAGCCGTCGACGCGTTCCTCGCCCGGCGCAGCCCGACGTTCACCGCACGGTGAGCTCGCGGGCGCACGGGTCCGCCACCGCCGTACGCTGACACCCGTGAGAACGCCTCGCTGGACGACGACGCTGCTGCGCGCCGCACGAGCCCTCGGCTCCCTGACCGGCGCCCGGCCACGGGGCGGGCGCCCCAAGGTCGGCACCTCGACCCGGACGCCCGGGGCTCCGCCGCCCCGCGCGACGACGTACCCGGGCGACTTCGTCGGGACGGTCCGCACGAGGTACTCCCCGCGCCCCGACGGCGCCCCGGACCCGGGCGAGATCGTCTGGACGTGGGTGCCGTTCGAGGAGGACGCCACGCGGGGCAAGGACCGGCCGGTCCTCCTGGTGGGGCGCGACGGGCCGTGGCTGCTCGGCCTGCAGCTCACGAGCCGGGACCACGACCTCGACGCCGAACGGGAGGCGCGGTACGGCCGGTACTGGATGGACATCGGCAGCGGTCCCTGGGACCGGCAGGGCCGGGCGAGCGAGGTCCGTCTGGACCGCGTGATCCGCGTGGACCCGGGTGCCGTCCGGCGGGAGGGCGCGGTGCTCGAGCGTCGCGCCTTCGACCGCGTGGCCGAGGCGATGGCGCGAAGGGTCTGAGGCTGGTAATCTAGTGCGCTGCGTGTCCGCCCAGGTCGGCGGGCACAGTCACAGCTCCTCTCCACGGGTTCCCCACCCCAGTCCCGGAGCTGCGGCCGCCCTCTACGACCTATCCGCTCGCCGACAGGCGAACACACCAGGAAGTACTCCAGTGGCAAACATCAAGTCCCAGATCAAGCGCATCAAGACGAACGAGAAGGCTCGTCTGCGCAACAAGACCGTCAAGTCGGAGCTGAAGACGCACATCCGCAAGGTTCGTGCCGCCGTCGCCGCCGGTGACAAGGAGGCCGCCACGGCTGCCCTGCAGACCGCGACGCGCAAGCTCGACAAGGCCGCGTCGAAGGGCGTCATCCACGCCAACCAGGCGGCCAACCGCAAGTCGGCCATCGCGAAGGCCGTCGACTCGCTCTGAGCTGACGCACAGCTGGTGCCGGAGGGCGCCGTTCCCCGTCGGGAACGGCGCCCTCTCGCTCGTGCGGCGCGGTCCGGGGCGAGCTGCCCGAGCCGAACGAGCGGCCCGAGCCGTCAGCGCACGCTGCGCGCGCGGGCGATCGTCAGGACGGCCTTCTCGACCGCATAGACCGGGTCGCGGCCACCACCCTTGACGTCGGCGTCGGCCTGGGCGACAGCCCCGATCGCCGCGGCCAGCCCCTCCGGCGTCCACCGGGCGAGGTCGCGGTTCGCGTTGCGCACCTGCCAGTCCTGGAGCCCCTGCTCCCGTGCGGTCGTCGCCCCGCCCCGGATGGCAGCGACCCGCGCCAGGGTGCGCAGCCGCAGGGCGAGGGCGGCCACGACGGGTACCGGGTCCGCACCGGTGTCCAACGCGTGCCGCAGGAGCGCCACCGCCGAGCCGGCATCCCCGGCGACGGCGGCATCGGCCACCTTGAACCCTGTCGCCTCGACGCGCCCGCCGTAGTAGCGGTCGACGGTCGCCTCCCCGATCGTGCCCGTGGTGTCGGCGACGAGCTGGGCGCACGCCGAGGCGAGCTCGCGCAGGTCGTTGCCCAGCGCGTCCACCAGCGCGCGCACCGCGGCAGGCTCGGCCCGGCGCCGGGCCGCCCGCAGCTCGCCGGAGACGAACGCCACCTTGTCGGCGTCGCGGCCGATGGCGTCGCACTGCAGCACCGGCGCTCCCGACGCCAGGATCGCGTCGAGCATCCGCTTGCCACGGTTGCCGCCGGCGTGCACGACGACGACCACGCCCTCCGGGTCCGGGGCCGCGACGTAGTCGACCACGTCGGCGACCAGGTCCTCCGTGCACGCCTCCGCACCGCGGACGACCACGACCTTGGCCTCGCCGAACAACGACGGGCTCGCGGCGACCGTCAGCTCGCCACCCACGTACGCGGCGGCCTCGAGCTCGACCTTCTCGACCTCCGGGTCGCGTGCCCGCGCCAGCTCCACCACGCCGTCGACGGCCCGCTCCGCGAGAAGCCCCTCGGGGCCGCGCACGAGCACGACCGGGGCGAGGGTCGGGTCGTCCCAGGGCCGGGCGTTCGCCGGGGCCTTCGGGCGACGCGCGGAGCGGGAGCGCGAGGAGGTCGGTGGCACGGGTCCAGCCTGCCAGACCGCACCGACACCTCGCGGCCGCCCCCGGTAGCCTGAGCCGGTGCCTCGGACCCTCGTCGTCACGAACGACTTCCCACCCCGGCAGGGCGGCATCGAGACGTTCGTCCATGCGATGACCTCCCGGTTCGACCCTGCCGAGGTCATCGTCCACACCTCCTCGACGCCCGGGCAGGAGGCGTTCGACCGCAACCTGCCCTACCCGGTGGTGCGCGCCGACACCCGCATGCTCCTGCCGACGCCGGCCCGCACGCGGCAGGTCGTGCGGCTCGTCGAGGAGCACGGCTGCGACAGCGTGTGGTTCGGAGCCGCCGCGCCGCTGGGCCTGATGGCCGCCGCGCTGCGCCGCCGCACCTCCGTGCGTCGCATCGTCGCCACCACCCACGGGCACGAGCTGTGGTGGGCGCGCGTGCCGGGCACCCGCGCAGCGCTGCGACGCATCGGCCGGGACGTGGACCACCTCACCTACCTCTCCGACCGCACGGTCGGCACGCTGGCGGACGCCGTCGGTCCCGAAGCCGCGGCCCGAGCGGTGCGCCTCTCCCCCGGCGTCGATCCCGAGACGTTCGCGGGCACCGACCCGGCCGGCGGCCGGGAGGTGCGCGCGCGCTACGGGATCCCGCCGGACGCCCCGGTCGTGCTGTGCGCCGCCCGGCTCGTGGAGCGCAAGGGGCAGGACACGCTCGTCCGCGCGCTGCCCGCGGTCCTGCGGGACGTGCCCGACGCGCGGCTGCTGATCGTCGGCGACGGGCCCGACGCCGGTCGGCTGCGCCGCCTGGTCTCCGACCGCGACCTGGCCGACCGCGTGGTGCTGGCCGGCGGGCACCCCCACACCGCGATGCCGGCGTTCTACGCGGCGGCCGACGTCTTCGCCATGCCGTCGCGCAGCCGGCGCGGCGGGCTCGAGGTCGAAGGGCTCGGGATCGTCTACCTCGAGGCCCAGGCCGCGGGGCTCCCCGTGGTCGTGGGCAGCTCCGGCGGCGCGCCCGACGCGGTGCGCGACGGCGGTACCGGGTTCGTCGTGGACGGCACCGACCCGGACGACGTCGCCCGACGCCTGGTCGAGCTGCTCGCCGATCCTGCCCGGTGCCGCCGCATGGGGGCCGACGGGCCGGCCTGGGTACGAGGCGCCTGGACGTGGGACCAGCGGTTCGACACCCTGCGCCGGCTGCTCGCCGGCTGACGCCGTGGACCACTGTGCGCCCGAGCCCTTGCCGGCTCCCGCTGCTGCTGCCCGGCGCACGTGGTTGCATGAACCGGTGGACCGCAGCCCGACCGACGCGCCGACCTTCGCCGCACGCCGCACGCGACTGCTGGGCCGCGAGCAGGAGGTCCAGGCGGTCCTCGACGCCGTCGACGCGGCCAGCCAGTCCGTCGTGACCATCACGGGCGTGGGCGGGTCCGGCAAGACGTCGCTCGCCGTAGAGGTCGGTCACCGCCTCGTCGGTCAGTTCGGGCGCCGCTGGTTCGTGGACCTCACCGTCGTCGACCATCCCGAGGACGTGGTGGTGCACGTGCTGCACGAGGTCGGCCTGCGTTCCTCCCTGGGCGACCCGCACGACGTCCTCGCCGCGGAGCTCCGCCGCGGGCCGGCCCTGATCGTCCTCGACAACTGCGAGCACGTCCTCGACGCCGCTGCCCACCTGGTGGCCGTCGTCGCGGCGGCCTGCCCCGAGCTGACGCTCGTCGCGACGAGCCGACGCCCCCTGGACGTCCCCGGCGAGCGCCGTCTCAGCCTCGGGCCGCTGCCCCTGACCGACGACGGCGCGCCGGGCCCGGCGGTGCGGTTGCTGACCGCACGGGCGAACGCGCTCGGCGCCCACGTGGACCCGACAGGACCGGAGGGCGCTGCGCTGCTCTCCGTGTGCCGACGGCTCGACGGCCTGCCGCTGCCCCTGGTCCTGGCCGCCACCCAGCTGCGCTCGGTGACCCCGGCCGAGCTCGACGCCCGGCTCGCCGAGGGCCTGCGACTGCCCGCGATGCGTGGCGGCACGGCCCACCAGCGCACGATGACCGCCTCGCTCGACTGGAGCCTGGACCTCCTGACCCCCACGGGCGCCGACCTCTACCGCCGGCTCGGAGCGTTCGTGGGAGGTTTCGACGCCGCGCTGGCCCGCGACGTCTGTGCGCCCGGCACCCCGCCGGTCCAGGTCACGCAGGCGCTGGGGGAGCTCGTCGACCACTCGCTGCTGGCCGTCGACACCGCCGGCGTCGCGACGAGGTACCGGATGCTCGCCGTCGTCCGCGAGCACGCCCGCGCCCACCTCGACGACGAGGCCCGCACCGAGGTGACCGCCGCCCACCGACGCGCCGTGCTGGCCCGGATCAGCGCGCAGCGCGACCGCGACCGCTACTTCTCCCCCGACCAGATCCGCGAGCTCGAAGAGCTGCACGACGACGTCGTCGCGGCCATCGACAGCGCCATCGCCGCACGCGACGCACCCACCCTCGTCGCCCTGCTCACCGGCACCATCCGGTTCTGGCGGGTCACGGGCCGCATCCGGTTCGGGCTGGACCGCAGCAAGGCCGCCATCGCCGTCCTCGAGGGCTCCGGCCGCGCGGTGCTCGAGTACATGCTCGCCGACCAGGAGCGCATCCTCGGCCTGCTCGACGACGCGGCCGAGCACGCGCACGACGCCCTCGAGAGGATCCGCCGCGGCGAGCCGGCCGCGTGGTTGCCCTTCGCCATCGCGGTCACCGGTGACGTCGCGGCGGCCCAGGGACGGTTCGACGACGCCCGCGACGCCTATCGGCAGGTGCGCGCGCTGTACGACCCGCAGACCGACCCCCGCCTGCACGCTCTGTGGTGCGCCAACCTGGGCGGGATCGAGCTGGAGGCCGGCCAGGACGCCGCCGCCGAGCAGCTCCTCGAGGAGGCACGCGAGATCTTCGCGGTCCATCCGCCGGTGTGGCTGGCCGGCCGGGTGCAGGGCCATCTCGGTGTCCTGGCGCGCCGCCGCGGTGACTTCGGCTCCGCGGCGACGCTCCTCCTCGGAGGGCTCGACGACCTCGCGCCGTACAACGCGCTCGCCGAGGCCGCCCCGCTGGTCGACGAGCTCGCCCTCGTCCTGGCGGCCACCGGCCGGGCGCAGGACGCCGCCGACTGCCACCGCGCCGCCGCGGAGATGCGGCGACGCATGGGGTCTCCGGAACCGGAGGACACGGAGACCATGGGCGGCCAGCCGGCCCTGTCCATCGCCGAGGTGGTGGCCCTGGGGCGGCGGACGGCGTTCCACCGGCACGGCACCGACCTGCTCACGCCGCGCGAGCTGGAGGTGGCCGAGCTCGTGGCCGACGGCCTGACGAACCCGCAGATCGCCGAGCGGCTCGTGATCTCTCCGGGCACGGCCCGCACCCACGTGGAACGCATCCGCACCAAGCTGGGTGTCGGCTCCCGCGTGCAGGTGGCCCGGTGGGTGCTCGAAGAATACGTCGAACGACAGACGCGCTGAGCACCCCCGACGGCGCACGATGGACCGGCTCGGGCACGGCGATCGAGACGCCGTGCCCGAGACGATGTGAGCCGTTCCCCCGGCGGCTCACCGTGACGCGTCGGTGGCGCCGGCCGTGCCGGTGCCACCGATGTCACGAGCGACGTGCGCAGGTGAGCTCCAGGCCGCCCTCGCGGACCGTCAGCGCCGACGTCCCGCACTCGTCCGTCCGCACGATGCGCGAGCCCACCGCCGCGTACAGGGCGAGCGCCGAGCTGGTGGGGTGGCCGTAGTCGTTCTCCCCGACCGGCACCAGCGTGACGCGGGGGGCGAGGAGCCGGGCGAGGTCGGCGGACTGCGACGCCGAGCCGTGATGGGCCATCTTGAGCACCTCGACCGGTCCGTCGGGCAGCCCCGACGGAGCGAGCAGCCTCACCAGGCGCTCCTGACCCGGCTCCTCCAGGTCGCCGAGGGCGACGACGTCGATCCCGCTCCCCGTCCGCAGGGCCAGCGCCACGCTCGCATCGTTCGCCGCGCCCGCGCCGCCGCCGGGCGCCGGGTCGGCCGCCAGCACCTGGTAGGTCACCGTGCCCGCGGCACCTCGCTGCCCGGTGGTCCCCGCGGAGACCGGCACGCCGGCGTCGGCCAGCGCGCCCCGTGCCCGACCTGCGGGCGCCGCCGGGTCGTCCAGCGGTGAGACGACGGCGGCACGCACCGTGCGTCCGGCCAGCACGGCGTCCAGGCCGCCGACGTGATCGGTGTGGAAGTGGCTCAGCACGAGCAGGTCGATGCGCTCCACGCCCAGCCGCTCGAGGCACCGCGCTGCCGCGTCACCCGGCGGACCGACATCGACGACGACGGCGGCGCGCGCTCCGCTGCGGATCGCCAGGGTGTCGCCCTGGCCCACGTCGCACGCCACCACCTGCCAGTCGTCCGGGATGTCGCCGGGCACCAGCCCCGGTGCCAGCCGGGGCCAGGCCGAGACGAGCAGCGCGGTCCCGGCGAGCAGGACCACGCTCAGCGCCCCGACCACCAGACCGCGTGCCGGGCGCGCGCGACGGCAGGAGGCGGCGGCACGGCGCCACACTGCCGCCAGCAGGACCCCGGGGGCACGCCCGGCGGCACGCACCGGGCCGCGCGCCGGGGGCCTGCGCAGGGCGACCCACAGCACCGCCGTCGTGCCTGCCGCCAGCAGCAGCGCACCACCGACACCGCCCGGCCACGGCAGGCTCGCCCCCGGGAGGGCCGCGAAGGACCGGGCCACCGCCGCGATCCACGCCGTCGCGACGCCGGCGACCCACGCCACCGCGCCGGCCACCGCGGGCGCCCAGGGCGCCAGGAGCGTCGCCACGAGACCGAGCACGGTGGCGGGCACGAGCGCGGGCGCCGCGAGCAGGTTGGCGGGCACCGCCGTCGCCGGGAGGGCCGGGTCGAGGAGGACGAGCAGCGGACCGCAGGCCGCCTGCGCCGCGAGCGGTACCGCGACGGCGAACGCGAGGACGCGCCCGCACCACGGGTCCAGGCGCCGGGCGATCGGGCCCGTGAGCAGGATGATGCCCGCCGTCGCGGCGCACGACAGGGCGAACCCGAAGGACCGCGACATCCACGGGTCGACGACGAGCAGCACGGTAGAGGCGACCGCGAGCGCCGGCGGCCCGGCGGCGGGCCGTCCGAGCGCCAGGGCGAGCAGGGTGACGGAGCAGGTCCAGGCCGCGCGGAGCACGCTGGGCTCGGGCCGCACCAGCAGCACGAACCCGACCGCGCCGACGACGAGGAGCACCACCCGCGCGGCGCGGGGCAGGCGCAGGCCCGCGCAGGCGACGGCGAGCGTCGCCACCACGATCGCGAAGTGGCTGCCGGACACCGCGGTGACGTGGGTCAGCCCGGTGGTCCGCATGGCCTCGTCCAGGTCGTCGGGGAGCCGGGTGGTGTCGCCGACCGCCGCGCCCGGTACGAGGCCCCGCGCCTGCGGCGACAGCCCCTCGGTGACCTCCAGCAGCTCCGCGCGCAGGACTGTCGTCGCCCGCAGCACGGGACCGGGCGGAGCGGTGACCCGCACCGCCGTCGCGCTCGCCGAGGCGGCCGTGCCCGCGCCGATCCCCGGCGGGCCGAGACGCACGTCGGCGACCACCACCGCCCCGTACCGCGGCGGCGGCCCCGGCGCGGTCACCTCGACATGGCCGCGTGCCGACGACCCCGTGCCTCGCGCCCAGACCTGCGTCACGGCGACCTGCCACCGGTGGCCGTCGCCGAACGTCGCCGGACGCGGCTCGGTCACGACCGTGCCGCGGAGCGTGGCGACGGCGCCGTCGGCGGCGAGCTGCGGCAGCGGTGCGCGTGCCGCGGCCTGGCCGTGCACCGAGCCGGCGAGCGTGACGAGGCAGGCGCCCACGAGCAGCAGATGGGCCACGACGGCACGCCCGGAGCGACGCAGGACGACCAGACTCCCGAGCGCCACGACGGCACCGCCGACCCCGACGGAGAGCACCACCACGCCGTCGGTCGCCGCCCCGCTGAGGCACCATGCCGCGGCCCAGACGACGAGCGCCGCCGGGGCCAGCCGCAGGTCCTGCGTCACAGCACGACGAGGTCGCGCACGTCCGCCAGCAGTGCGGGTCCGATCCCGGAGACCTCCGCCAGCTCGTCCACGCGCGTGAACGGGCCGTTCTCCTCGCGCCAGGCCACGATGCGCTCTGCGATCACCGGACCGACGCCGGGCAGCGCCGTCAGGGCGTCGGCGCCGGCGGTGTTCAGCGCCACCGGAGCGGCGTCGGCGGCGGGTTCGCCGGGCGTGCCGTCAGGTGTGCCGCCCGGCAGAGCGACGGGCGGGTCCTCCCCCGGCGCCGGGACACGGACCTGCTCCCCGTCCACGACGGCGCGGGCGAGGTTGAGCGCAGCCAGGTCCGCCTCGTCGGTCGCGCCGCCCGCGGCCTCCACGGCGTCGGCCACCCGGGAACCGGCCGGCAGGTGGACCAGACCCGGGTCGGCGACCTGCCCGGTGACGTGGACGACGACGCCCGGGGGCGACGTCGTGGTACCCACCTCCGTCGCCGGGTCGGTCGCTGGGTCGGCCACCGGGTCGGTCGCCTCCTCGGGCCCTGCCGGGGCGAGCGGGTCGGTCGCCGCGTCGCCCGGCGCCTCCGCCCGGAGGGGCACCCCCTGCGAGGACTCCTCGACCGCGACACCGAGGTCCTCGGTGCTCCCGCCGGAGAAGTGGGCGACGGCGGCGACGGTCAGCCCCAGGACCAGGACCACGGCGCAGGCGGCGACGGCGGCCGGGCCGGACAGGGCCCAGCGGCGACGTGTCGCCCCGTCGTCCGGCGCCACCGGGTGGCCGTGCGCCGCGCCGTACGCGGCGGCCACGTGCCCGGCGGACCGCCGGGCACGCAGCCGCTCCACCAGCTCAGGGTCGGGCCCGACGCCCGGCCCCCCACCGCCCGCTCCCGGCACGGATGCCCGGTCAGGTGCGGGCGGTCCCGGGACCGACTCGTCGAGGGCTGCCCGCAGGGCGTCGAGTCGTGCGGCGGCGTCGGTCGTGCGCGGCGTGGCGGAGGTGGTCACGGCCCGAGGCTAGGGACGGTGCCGCGCCGTGTACCGCCCTCGGACGAGCGCTGTGGACACGCACTCCCTGAGGGTGGGGTCCGCCGGCTCGGCCTACCAGGGACCGCCCGGCTCGAGGTCGTGGACGTGCCCGCCGCGGTCGACGACCATGACCGCCAGCGCCCCCGGCCCGACGTGCGCCCCCAGCACGGCGCTGACCGGGGTCACGACGGGCTGCAGCCCGAGCCGGTCGGCCAGCACGTCGGCCACCTCGGCAGCCCGTTCGGGTGCACCGAGGTGGTGCACGGCGACGGCAGGCCGGGTGGCCCGGCGCGCTCGCTCGACGGCGATCGTCACGAGGCGGGACACGGCGGCCCGGCGGGTCCGCACCCGCTGGACCAGCTCCACGTGGCCGTCCCGCACCCCGAGGATCGGCCGGACGCCGAGCGCGGTGCCGAGGGCCGCCGCCGGGGCGGAGAGGCGCCCGCCACGGCGCAGGTGCTCCAGCGAGTCCACCAGGAACACCGCCTCCGCCGAACCGGCGACCTCGCGGGCTCGACGCGCGACGTGCTCGGTGTCGCAGCCGGCCGCAGCACACCGGGCCGCCTCGACGGCCGCGAACCCGAGGGCCATGGCGGCGGTCCGCGAGTCGACGGCACGCACCGGGATCATCGCCCGGTGCCCGGCACGCTCCGCGGCGGCGAAGGTGCCCGACAGCTCACCGGACAGGTGCACGGAGACCACCGAGCGGGCGCCGTCCGCGACGAGCTCCCGGTACGCGTCCGAGAGCTCGGCCGTCGCCGGCTGCGAGGTCGTCAGACGCTCGCCGCCGGCGATGCGGGCGGCGACGTCCTGCGGACTGACGTCCACCCCCTCGCGCAGCGTGCCGTCCTGGGTGACGACGTGCAGCGGGACCACGAGCGGGCCGTGCCCGAGCCCGTCCCAGAGGTCGGCGTGCGCCGCGCCGTCGGGCGCGGGCAGGCAGGCGGTCGAGTCGGTCACGACGCGCACGGCGGCAGTATCAGGCATCGCTGCCGAGTGTAGGCGAGGGGCGCCGCGGCGGACGCGCCGCGACCGCGCACCCCGTCTCCACCGCGCGCGGATCGCGCCCGGTCGCGTTAGCGTGCACGACATGCCCGACGACGCCGAGCCCGCCGCCCACGCCGCGGTCCGGGCCGTCGGAGGCGCCGTCGTACGCCCCGACCGGGCACGCACGACCGTCGGCGAAGCCGATGCTCCGGAGGAAGGAAGGCGCGCAGCAGGGCGTGCCCGACACCACCGTCCGGGCCTCGGCGGCCGGCACCGTCCCTGAGACAGGGGGAGGTCACGTCGTCGGGTGCCGGAGCCACCGGCACCCGACGACGGCGTCCTACGACGTGGGCAGCACGTCGGCGTGCCAGACGCGTTCCATGTAGTCCCGCATCGAGCGGTCCGAGGAGAAGAAACCCGACCGCGCCACGTTGAGCACCGCGGACCGGCTCCACGCGTCCGGGTCGCGGTAGGCCGCCTCGACCCGGTCCTGGACGTCCAGGTACGACTGGAAGTCGGCCAGGACCATGAAACGGTCCTCTCCCAGGAGGTTGGACACCACCGGTTCGAAGGTCGTCCGGTCTCCCCCGGAGAACTCCCCGTGCGCCACGAGGTCGAGCGCCCGGCGCAGCGCCGGGTTGGACTCGTAGTACGACGACGGCCGGTAGCCCGCCTCCTGCATCGCGGCGGCCTCGGGCTCGGTCAGCCCGAACAGGAAGAAGTGGTCGTCGCCCACGAGCTGGCGGATCTCGACGTTGGCGCCGTCGTCCGTCCCCACGGTCAGCGCACCGTTGAGGGCGAACTTCATGTTCCCCGTGCCGGACGCCTCCTTGCCCGCCAGCGAGATCTGCTCGGACAGGTCGGCGGCCGGGATGAGCGTCTCGGCGACCGTGACGTTGTAGTTGGCCGGGAACGCGACCCGCAGCACCTTCGAGACCTCGGGGTGAGCCCCCACCACGGCGCCGACGTGGTTGATCAGCGCGATGATCTCCTTGGCCATGGCGTAGCCGGGCGCCGCCTTCGCACCGAAGACGACGGTGCGCGGCACCAGGTCGTCCGGGTCGACCTCGCCCGAGACGATGCGGTCGTACACGTTGATCACGTGCAGGATCTTGAGCGTCTGCCGCTTGTACTCGTGCAGGCGCTTGACCATCACGTCGAGCATCGTCGACGGGTCGATCTCGATCCCGTCCCGACGTGCCAGGAGATCCACGAGCCGGTCCTTGCCGGCCGCCTTGACCTCCCGGAAGCGCCGGCGGAACTCGGCGTCGTCGGCCAGCGGCTCCAGATCACGCAGCCGGTCGAGGTCGGTCACCCAGCCGTCCCCGATGGCCTCGGTGATCAGCCCGGACAGCCCCGGGTTGGCGAGCCGGACGAACCGGCGCGGGGTGACGCCGTTCGTGACGTTGGTGAACTTCTCGGGCCACAGGTGGGCGAAGTCGGCCAGGACCTTGTCCCGCAGCAGCTGGGAGTGCAGCTCGGCGACACCGTTGACCTTGACGGCGGCGACCGTGGCCAGGTGGGCCATGCGCACGTTCCGGGAGGGCTGCTCGCCGATGATCGACATCCGCCGCACCAGCAGCTCGTCGTCGCCCGACTGCTCCCGGACCCCCGCCAGGAACTCGTCGTTGATCCGGTAGATGATCTCCAGGTGGCGCGGCAGGAGACGTCCGAGCAGGTCGACGGGCCAGACCTCCAGCGCCTCGGGGAGCAGGGTGTGGCACGTGTAGGCGAAGCAGCCCCGGGTGACCTCCCAGGCCTCGTCCCAGTCGAACCCGTTCTCGTCGACGAGGATGCGCATCAGCTCGGGCACCGCGATGACCGGGTGGGTGTCGTTGAGCTGGAAGCAGATGCGCTCCGGCAGCCGGTGCAGGTCGAAGCCCTCCGGGAGCAGCTGGTCGATGAAGTCCCGCAGCGAGCAGGCGACGAAGAAGTACTGCTGCTGCAGCCGCAGCTCCTTGCCCTGGGGCGTGGAGTCCTCCGGGTACAGCACCTTGGAGATGTTCTCCGCGAACGTCCGCGACCGCACCGCCTCGGCGTAGTCGCCGTGGTTGAAGATCTTCAGGTCGAACGCGTGGGTGGCGCGCGAGCTCCACAGCCGCAGGGTGTTGACCTGCCCGTTGCGGTACCCGGGGACCATGTAGTTGTACGGGACGCCGAGCACCTGCCAGCCGGGCACCCAGCGCGTGAGCTCGCGCGCGTCGTCGCCCTCGCCCTCGGTGTACGTCTCGGTGTGGCCGCCGAAGCTGACCGTCACCTCGTGCTCCGGGTGCGCGAACTCCCACGGCGACCCGCCCGACAACCAGTCGTCCGGCTCCTCGACCTGCCGGCCGTCGACGAACGTCTGGCGGAAGATCCCGTACTCGTAGCGGATGCCGTAACCGATCGCCGGGACGGACATCGTCGCCAGGGAGTCGACGAAGCAGGCCGCCAGCCGGCCGAGGCCGCCGTTGCCGAGGCCAGGCTCGACCTCGGCCTCGCGCAGCTCGGCGAGGTCGATGCCCAGCGAGGCGAGGGCCTCCGCGGCGATCTCCTCGAGGTCCGCGGCGACGAGCGCGTTGTCGAGCTGTCGGCCGAGCAGGAACTCGGCGGACAGGTAGGCCACCGCCTTGGGCTGGCGGCGGTAGTGCTCGGTGGTCGTGGTGATCCACCGGGCCATGAGGTAGTGGCGCACGGTGCGCGCCAGGGCGAGGTACTGGTCGTTGACGCTCGCGCGTTCCAGGATGGTGCCCTGGGCGAAGTTCAGCTCGCGCAGGTACTCGCGGACGAAGCCCTCGACGGTGTGCTCCGGCGTGGCGATCAGGGGGGTCGATTCGGTCACGTGCTCGACACTACCCACGGGCGGGGTCCGTGTCGTCGCACGACCCCCGGCCGACTCCGGACCGACACCCGCCCGTATCCCGACCGTCACACGGCCGCCCCGCCGGCCGGCGGCTCAGACCCCGACGAGCGTCACCAGCCGCGACCGCCCCGCGGCGTCCTTGACCGCCTGCAGCACCACGTCGACGTGCGGTTCGAGCGCACTGACCTTGTCCAGCGGAGCGCCGATGACAAGCTGGAAGCCCAGCCCGCGCCACGCACCCACGGCTCGCCCGGCGAACCGGGCGTCGGCCTTGATGAACGCCTCGTCGAGGAACACCGGCGCGTACCGCGGGCGCTCCGCCCCGGCGTCACCGAGCTGGTAGCGCAGCGCCGCCCCGACGATGAACGCCACGAGCTCCTGCGACTCGCCGCCGGACTTGCCCGCGATGTGGTCGTACACGCTCACGTGGTGGCCGTCGAGGTCGACGCACTCGGCGCTGATGCGCACGTGCTCGCGCACGTCCACCAGCCGGCGCCGCTCCGGGGAGTCCGGGCGGATCCGGTCGACGAGCCGCGCCATGCGCTCGTACCGCCGCTGGCGCTCCGCGGCCGTCTGCTCCCCCGGGTCGGCGGCGAGGTCGCGCAGCTGACGGCGGAACGAGGCCACGTCGCGCGCCTCGGTCACCTGGGCGGTGATGCGCAACCGGTGGGCGTCGTCGCGGAACGGGAGCGTGGCCAGGATCGCGTTGACCGGTTCCATGCGCTCGCGGATCTCCGCGACCGACCGGTTCATGACGTTGCCGAGCAGCGTCAGGTCGTGGCCGCTCAGCCGGCCCAGGGTCCGTGACCAGCGCTCGGTGAGCTGGTAGAGGCGCTGGTCCTCGATCTCGTCGAGGATCCGCGCGAAGTCGTCGTAGGACTCCTCGGGGTCCGTGCCCAGGTTGGGGTTGGGCCACGCGTCGCAGAAGCGCTCGAACACGCTGCGCAGCGCGGCCCGCGCGGTGCGACCGGCCTCCAGCGCCTCCTCGCGGTCGCGCACGAGCTCGCGCACCACGGCGGTGGTCGCCTGCTCGAGCGCGGCGAGCGACAACGACTCCGGGTCCGACGGCGCCACGGCGGCCAGCGCGGCGTCCAGGCGTTCGCGCTGCGCGGCCGACGGCGCCACCTCGGCCCGCTCGGCCCGCTCGACGGCATCGGTCACCCGGTCCACGAGGTCGGTGATCGTCGCCCAGTGCTCGCCGAGCTCGCGCACGCGGTTCTCGGCGTCGGCGCGCTCGCGGTAGAGCTCGGTGAGGCGCGAGCGCAGGCGCTGCTCGTCCTCGGCGAGCCCGCGGACCGCGTCGGACCCGTCCCGCAACGCCTCGAGCCGCTCCGTCCGGTCGGCCACGGCCTGCTCGGCGGCGGCGACGTCGACGTCCTCCCAGGAGAGCCGCAGGACCTGGCTGGCTGCCACGAACTCGTCGGTGTGCGCCGCCTGCCGCAACCGGGCCCCCTCCAGGGCCGCACCGGCGTCGCGCAGCGTCGCCCGGGCTTCCTCGACGTCGGCCTCGATGCGGGTGCGCCGACGGGTGTTCGAGAAGCCGAGCACCGAGGCTCGCCCCGCGCCGCCGTGCGCGCCGCGGGACCCGTCGGACATCTGTCCGGTGCGTGTCAGGGCGCGCCGGTGGGCACGCAGCTCGGTGGGGTCGTCCACGCAGACGTAGGCGAACTGCTCGGCCAGGCGCCGGGCGAGCCAGCCGCCGAACGGGCCGGCCTTGACCTCGAGCCGGCCCGGCAGCGTCGAGGGGTCGGCGTCGTCGTCGAGCGGCAGGCCGGTCGGCACCCCCTCGAAACGGACGCGCCGGCGCAGCGGCACCCCGTCGATCGCGGCCCGGAAGTCCGCCAGCCGCTCGGCGTCGACGAGCAGGGTGGTGGCGAACCCGCCGAGCGCGACCGAGACGGCGTCGCGCCACGGCTCGTACTCGCCGCGCACCTCGAGCAGCTCGCCGACGAACGGCAGCTCGTCCGCGTCGAGACCCGCCGCCTCGGCCAGCGCCAGCCGCGCCGCGTGCTCCTCCGCCGGGACGTTGCCGCGCCGTCCGGACAGCGACGCCCGCTCCTGCTCGAGCCGTGCGAGCCGCTTCTCGGCGTCGGCGACCGCCTGCCGCGCGGCGAAGACCTCCTCCTCGTGCTCGCCGGCGCGGCGCGTGCGCTCCTCCACCAGGTCGCGAGCGCGCCGCAGCACCCGGTCGAAGTCCCGCCGCGACGCGACCTGCTCCTGCAGGACCGCGAGGTGCGTCTCGAGGCCCGCGCGCGCCGTGCGGGTGTCCTCCAGGGCCTCCGTCCGACGGCGGATCTCCCGTTCCGTGGACTCGATCGCGTCGCCGCCCTGGCTGCGCAGGGACGCGCGCACCTCCTCGAGGTCGGCCTCGGCCGACGCGATCCGCGCGGCGGCGGCGGCGCGACGCTCCTCCGCGGCGCGGTGCGCCACCCGGTTCGCCTCCTCCTCCGCCCGGACCAGCGCCAGCCGACGGCCGTCACGCCACGCACCGAACGCCGTGGAACCCGCGGTCTCGCCCCGTCCGCCGCCGTCGGGCACCCCGAGGGTGTCCAGCAGCGCGACCGAGCGCCGGGCCGCCTCGACCTGCTCGCGCAGGGTCCGCATCGGGCGCAGCACCTCGACCTGCCGGGTCGCGGTCAGCATCTCGGTGCGCACGGCGCTGAGCTCGTCGAAGTGCTCGACGGCGCGGTCGGCGACCTCCAGCGTCTCGGGCTCGGTGAGCACCATCGCCTTGTACAGCGCGTCGACGGTGGTGATCGCCTGGCCCGCCTGGATGCGGCCCAGCAGCTGCATCGCCTTGTGCCCGTCGCCCGCGGCACCGATGCCGAGCGCCGCGTGCAGGCGCGTGGCGAACGCGACGTCCGTGTCGTACAGCGCGAGCCCCGCCTCCGTCAGCCCCGGGCGGGCGAACCGTCCCGCCGCCAGCGGTTCCAGGTCACGCAGGTCGAAGTCGCCGTCGGCCGTGGCGCGCACGACGACGCACTCCTCGTTGCGCGTCGCGCCGCGCGGCACGTACCAGGCACGCAGCGCCGTCAGGCCGCCGCCGGACTGGTCGGACCACGACATCGCGATCGCCGTCCACGTGTCCGCGCCGTCGCCGCGCAGCACCTGCTCGCGACTGGTGGTGCCGTCCGCGCGGGACTCGTCGAGCTTGCCGCGCGCGTACGACAGCACGTTGCGCTGCTCGCGACCGCGTGCCCGGCCCGCCGCGGCACCGTTCGACGCCCCGTTGAACGGTGTGGTGTGGCTCATCATCAACGCGATGTACGCGTCCAGCAAGGTCGACTTGCCGGACCCTGACGCTCCCGACAGCAGGGTGGCCGCCGCCGAGAAGCGCACCTCGTGATGACCGTGGTAGCCGCCCCAGTTCACCAGCTGCATCGAGCGGGCCGTCCACTGCCGCCCGTCGGACGCGGCGGGGATCAGCCCGAACAGCGAGTCGTTCATCCTGGTCGCGGCCGGTGTGGTCACGCTCATGCGTCCGTCTCCTCGGGGCTCGCGGCGGTGTCGTCGTCCGGCAGCGCGTGCGGCGCGGGGTGCTCGGCAGGTGCGGCGGAGTCCCCCCGCAGCCAGTGGGTCAGCTCGCGCAGCCGGTCCACCGGCAGGAGGATCTCCACGACCGGCAGGATCCGGTACCGACCGGTGGCGACCTCGTCCAGCACGCGTTCGCGTGCCAGGGCGGCGACCGCGTTGTCGATCTCCCGACGGCGGGCGGCCAGGTTGGTCTCGTCGTGCGCCAGGAAGCCGAGCGCGTAGTCGGCCATCTCCTCGGTGTCGACGTAGGCGGCGGCCTGACCGGCGCCCTGCTCCTGACGGAACCGGTTGCGCACGAACAGCATGAGCAGCGTCTCGACGCGCTTGTACGGCTCGTCCTTCAGCAGCACCGGGACGGACAGCCCGTCAGGACGGACCTGCCGCTTGAAGGCGATCTCGTAGTCGCGGTCCACGATCAGCTCGACGAACAGGTCGTGCAGGCGCGAGGAGATCACCTGCTGGTGGGTCAGCAACGACGTCCACTCGGCGGGGTGGTCGGCCGCGGCGAGGTAGCGGCGCTGCAGGAGCAGCGCCAGCACGCGGCGCGCCTCGAAGGGCAGCACGCCGGTGTCGCCGGGGAACAGCCCGGGCTCGTCGTCCTCCAGCGCCGGAGCCTCCACGAAGGTGCCGGCGGGACCAACAGGTTCGCCGGCCTCGCCCGGGCCGGCCGGGGCTGCCGTCGTCCGGTCCTCGACCGTGTCCAGCTCAGTCATCCGTCCTCCTGATCGGGGTGCGGGGCAGCACGAAGTCGCGGACCGTCCCGTCGGCGCGCGTCGCGGTGACCCGCTCCAGGCCTGTCGCGGGGACGTCGCCGGACGTGCCGCCGTCGGCATCGCTGACGGCCACGTCGAGGTAGCCGAGCAGCTCGACCGGGCGGCGCAGGAACGCGGGCCCGGCGGCGAACGCGCGACCGATGCTCGTCGGTCCGGCCAGCGTGCCCAGGTGGGCCAGGATCTCGGCGTGCTGCGGGCCGCCCATCGCCCGCAGGTCCGCGATCTCGTCGCCCGGGGAGTGGTCGTGGGTCCACTCCTCCAGGTCGTCCGGCGGCGTCTCCGGACGCAGGTCGTGCAGCGCGGTGCGCAGGCGTCCGGGCCGGGCGCGCTCGAACCACCGCAACGGTTCCACGCGCGCCGCGCGGCCGGAGGCGGGGAACCACTCGGCCATGGCGGCGGTCGCCTCGCGCAGCGCGTCGTCGAGCTCGCGGTCGCGCAACGGGTTGTGGTGGCGGATCTGCGCGGTGACCGTGCGCGAGGCGCGTGCCTGCGCGGCGAGGACCACCTCGATCGCCCCGACGAGCTGGGCCCGCAGGGTCTGCAGCACCGCACGGTGGTCCGCCGGCAGCTCCGCGGCGAACGGGTGCTCGAGGATCGAGCGGACCCGCTGCTCGAGACCGTCAAGCAGGTCCGGGTCGCCGAGGAGCTCCATCGCCCCGGCGAAGGCCCGGCCCTCCGGCGTCCGCTCCAGGAGGTTCTCCGAGGCGTCGAGGTAGTCGGCGACCACCACGCCGGTGGTGCGCTCGTCCTGGCGCAGCCGGGTCACCATGTCGCGCTGCAGGGCCGAGATCGACTCGGCGACGCGGGCGAAGTCGGTCGGCAGCTCGCGCACCAGGGACAGCACGTGGTCGTACTGCTCGGTGAGCCGCGCGGGCTCGACCGACTCCACCTCTCCCCCGGCCTCGAGCCGCCCGAGCTCGGCCTGCGCCTCGTCGATGCGCGAGCGCAGCTCCTGCATCCGCGACTCCCGGTCCGGGTGGGCGTCCCGCGCCAGGTCCTCGACCGTCACGAGGAGGGTACGGATCCGGGACTCGCTCACCAGGCCGCGGGTGCCCTGGGTCCGGGAGACGACGTCGAGCGCCTCGGCCGCGTAGCTGGACAGCCGGTACCGCTCGGCACCGGCGTCGTCGAGCGACCGCACCAGCCAGCGTTCACGCACCCAGCGCGTGCACAGCACGCGGGCGGGCTCGTCGGGCACGCCCGGCACGCGCCCTGCGGACGCCGCGCCCGCGGGCACGGCCGTCCGGAGCTCGCCGAGCAGGTCGTCGAGCTCCACGTGCAGCTGCTCGGTGGCGACCGTGGGACGGTCCGGGGTGAACACGCACCGCAGGACCGCCACCACCAACGGCGCCTCCGCCTTGTGCAGCAGGCCGAGCGTCGGCGCGGCGAAGGCGCGCTCGACCCCGGCGAGCGCCGTCGCCAGCCGTGCGCTCGTCGCGCCACGACGACCCGGTGCGTCAGCAGCACCACGATCGTCCGAGCCTGCGGCTCCGCGACGGCCGAGTGCCTCGCTGCGCTCGGCCCTCACCCTCCGCTGCGCCTCCGGCTCAGACGACAATGTTCACGAGCTTCGGCGCCCGCACGATCACCTTGCGGATCTCGGCGCCGTCGATCGCGCGCTGCACGTTGGGCTCGTCCAGCGCGGCAGCCTGCAGGTCCGCCTCGGAGATGTCCGGCGCCACCTCGAGGCGGCCCCGCACCTTGCCCTTGACCTGCACGACACAGGTCACGGTCTCCGCCACCAGGTACTGCTCGTCCGCGACGGGGAACGGCTCGCGGGCCAGGGACTCGTCGTGGCCGAGCCGCTCCCACAGCTCCTCGGCGATGTGCGGCGCGATCGGCGCCACCATCTGCACGAGCGGCTCGACGGCGCTGCGCGGGACCGACTCCAGGCCCGTGAGGTGGTTGTTGTAGGTGATGAGCTTGGCGATCGCCGTGTTGGGTCGCATCTGCTCCATCTCGACGCGGACGTCGGCGATGGTGCGGTGCAGGGCGCGGAGGGTGGCGGCGTCCGGCTCGGCGTCGGTCACCACCGGGCGTCCCGTGTCCTCGTCGACCACGTTGCGCCACAGCCGCTGCAGGAACCGCTGCGAACCGACCACGTCACGGGTGTTCCACGGGCGCGAGAGGTCCAGCGGGCCCATCGCCATCTCGTAGACGCGGAACGTGTCCGCGCCGTACTCGGCGTACATGTCGTCCGGCGTGACGACGTTCTTCAGCGACTTGCCCATCTTGCCGTACTCGCGCTCGACGGGTGCGCCGTCGTACGTCCAGCCCGTCTGCTCGTCGCCGGCGACCTCGGCAGCGGGCACGTAGGTGCCCCGCTCGTCGGTGAAGGCGTACGCCTGGATGTATCCCTGGTTGAACAGCTTGCCGAAGGGCTCGCGGGAGCTGACGTGGCCCAGGTCGTAGAGCACCTTGTGCCAGAACCGGGCGTACAGCAGGTGCAGCACGGCGTGCTCGACGCCCCCGACGTAGAGGTCGACGCCGCCGGCCGGGCCGGAGGTGTCGTTGTGGTGCGGGCCCATCCAGTACCGCTCCAGCTCCGGGTCGACCACGGGGAGGGTGCCGGACGCGTCACCGGCGCCGTCGGAGCCCCAGGTGGGGTCGAGGTAGCGCAGGTAGTACCAGCACGACCCGGCCCAGTTGGGCATCGTGTTGGTGTCGCGGCGGTACCTCTGGGGACCGTCGCCCAGGTCCAGGGTGACGTCGACCCAGTCCTCGTTACGGCCCAGGGGCGCCTCCGGCTCGGAGTCGGCGTCGTCGGGGTCGAACGTGCGCGGGGAGTAGTCCGGTACCTCGGGCAGGTCGACCGGCAGCTGGTCGCCCGGGACGGCGACGGGGCGTCCGTCGGCGTCCCACAGGATGGGGAACGGCTCGCCCCAGTAGCGCTGGCGGCTGAACAGCCAGTCGTTGAGCCGGTACGTGGTGGTGCCCTCGCCGGCACCCTTCTCCTGGAGCCAGCCGATGATCTTCGCCTTGGCGTCCGCGACGCCGAGCCCGTCCAGCGAGACCTCGTCGTTGGACGAGTTCACGGTCACGCCGTCGCCGGTCCACGCGCCCACGTGGCCCTCCGGCAGCCCGTCGGCGGGCTCGACGGTGTGCACGACGGGCAGCTCGAAGGCCTCGGCGAACGCGAAGTCGCGCTCGTCCCCGCCCGGCACGGCCATGATCGCGCCGGTGCCGTAGCCCATCAGGACGTAGTCCGCGGTGAACACCGGCACCGTGGCGCCGTTGACGGGGTTGACCGCCAGGTGACCCGTGAACACACCGGTCTTCTTCCCGGCGTCGGCCTGCCGCTCCACCGCGGTCTTGGCCGCGGCCTCCTGGCGGTAGGCGGCGACGGCGTCGACCGGGGTGGCGTGCCCGCCCGTCCACGCGTCGCGGGTCCCGTCGGGCCACGAGGCCGGCACCTCGTCCAGCAGGGGGTGCTCCGGGGAGACCACCATGAACGTCGCGCCGAACAGCGTGTCGGGACGCGTGGTGAAGACCTCGATCTCTCCGCCGGCGCCCGCGGGGTCGACCGCGGCGTCGCCGGAGCCGACCACGTGGAAGCGCACGGTGGCGCCGGTGGAACGACCGATCCAGTTGCGCTGCATCGCCTTGACCTTGTCCGGCCAGTCGATGAGGTCCAGGTCGTCCGTCAGTCGGTCGGCGTAGGCGGTGATGCGCATCTTCCACTGGCGCAGGTTCTTGGTGAAGACCGGCATGTTGCCACGCTCGGAGCGCCCGTCGGAGGTGACCTCCTCGTTGGCCAGGACGGTGCCCAGGCCGGGGGCCCAGTTGACCGGCGAGGAGTCGACGTAGGCCAGTCGCTGGGAGTCCAGCACGTCGCGCCGCTCGCCCTCGCTCAGCGCGGCCCAGACCGCACCGCCGGTGTTGTCGCCGCCGTGCTTCTCGCCCCAAGGGCCGGGCACCTGGCGCACACCGGCGGCCAGCTCGTCGCGCAGCTCGCCGATGCGCCGGGCCCTGCCGCGTTGGGTCGTCGGGCTGCCGCCGGCCGGCTCCCCGGCCGGCTCGGCGTCGGCGTCGTACCAGGAGTCGAAGATCTCCAGGAAGATCCACTGCGTCCAGCGCACGTAGTCGGAGTCGATGGTGGCGAAGGAGCGCCGCGGGTCGTGGGCCAGCCCCATACGCCGCAGCTGGCGCTTGTAGACCGTCATGTTGCGCTCGGTGACGCCGCGGGGGTGCTCGCCCGTCTGGACGGCGTACTGCTCGGCGGGCAGGCCGAACGCGTCGAACCCCATGGCGTGCAGCACGTTGTCGCCGCACATCATGCGGAACCGCCCCACCACGTCGGTAGCGATGAAGCCGAGCGGGTGCCCCACGTGCAGGCCGGCGCCCGAGGGGTACGGGAACATGTCCATGATGAAGAACGGCTTGCCGTCCCCCGCGTGCTCGCCGTCGCCGCCCGTGAGTCCGCCCGTGGGGTTCGCGGCGTAGAACGTGCCGCGCTCGTCCCAGCGGTCCTGCCAGCGCTCCTCGATCTCCTGCGCGAGGGCGGGGGTGTACCGGTGGGCGGGCTCGGAGGGGCGGTGCTGCGTCTCGGTCTCTGGCGTGCTCACGCCGGCGAGTCTACCGGCCGGTCACCGGACGACCGGCCGGATTTCCGCGGCTCAGAACGAGGCGACGAGTGCCGGTCCGACGCTGAGGAGCAGCCAGGCGACGGCCACGACGTAGCCGATGGCGAGGATGACCCAACGGTTGCCCACGACGGCGCGCCGCAGACCCTCGCTGGCCGGGAGATGACCCGTCTGGACGGCACGCACGACCTGCACCCACAGCAGCGGCCACATGATGGTCCACACGACCATGCAGGCGGGGCACAGCGCGACGAGCACGTAGAAGCTGGTCCACATCAGGAAGAAGATCAGCACCTGGCCCAGCACCGTGCCGGCCAGGAGGCTCAGCATGTACCAGCGCGGCAGGCGCGCGCCGACGAGCAGCACGACGCCGGTGGTGATCACCACGGGGAAGGCGGCCACCCCGATGAACGGGTTGGGGAAGCCCAGGACCGCTCCCTGCCACGAGCCCATCGCGACGCCGCAGTCGAGGAACACGTTGATGCTGCACGACGTGACCCGGTCCGGGTCCTGCAGCTTGAGGATCTTCTCGATCGCCAGCCACAACGAGCCGCCGAACCCTACCCCGCCGAGGACGACCAGCAGCGAGCCGAAGGCCCGGGTGGACAAGGTGCGCAGGCCGGCTGTGGTCTCCGCGATGTCGAGGTCGTCAGGGCTCCCGTGGGAGCCGTCGGTGCTCACCGTCGTGTCGGTCACGCGGGTGACGGTACCGCACGGTCCTGGGACGGCGCTGGGAAGGCGCGGTCAGGCGACCGCGCCCACCGGACCAGCGTTCCGGGACCGCCGCGCCCCGCGCGGCCTGGCCGAGACGAGTACGATCGCCAGGCCCACGAGCGTCAGCGCCAGGCCCGTCCAGGCGGGGGCGACGTACCCGTAGCCGGCGGCGATGACCAGGCCGCCGAAGAACGCACCGCCCGCGTTGGCCAGGTTGAGAGCCGAGTGGCACAGCGCGGCGCCGAGGGACTCCGCCCGCGGCGAGAGGTCCATGAGGCGCGTCTGCATGGCCAGCCCCAGGACCTGGGAGGTGACGCCCAGCAGGAAGAGCCCGGCCAGGGCACCGGCCACCGACCCGGCCGTCAGCGCGAACAGCACGAGGGAGGCCGCGGTGGTGAGGAACCCGCCGACGACGGTACCGAGCACCGAGCGGTCGGCGAGCCGCCCGCCCACGAGCGTCCCGACCGTCATCCCGACGCCCATCACCGCCAGCACCCACGGCACGGCACCCTCGCTCATGCCCGTCACCTGCGTGATGGTCGGGGCGACGTAGGTGTAGACGGCGAACAACCCGCCGAAGCCGATGGCACCGGCCACGAACGCCACCCACATCGGCCCGTTCGCCAGGGCCCCGAGCTCGTTCCGCACGCTCGACTCCACCGGACCGCGCTCGGGGACGAACCGCCAGAGACCGAGCAGCGCGGCACCCCCGAGGACACCGATGAGCACGAACGCCAGGCGCCAGCCGAAGGCCTGGCCGACGGCGGTGGACAGCGGCACGCCGACCACGTTGGCGACGGTGAGCCCGGTCATCATCACGGCCACGGCGTGGCCGCGCCGACCCGGCCCGGCCACGGAGGCGCCCACCGCGGCCCCGACGCCGAAGAAGGCTCCGTGCGGCAGGCCGGCGAGGAACCGACCGGCCACCAGCCACTCGATGCTCGGCGCGGCGGCCGAGAGCACGTTGGCCACGGTGTAGGCCCCCATGAGCCACAGCAGCAGCCGACGGCGGGGCATCCGCGCGGCGGCGACGGTCAGCAGGGGGGCGCCCACGACGACGCCGACGGCGTAGGCCGTCACGGCGTGCCCGGCCACCGGGTCGCTGACGCCGAGGTCCGCGCCGAACTGCGGGAGCATGCCCATGGTCGCGAACTCGGTGGTGCCGATCGTGAAGCCGCCGAGCGCCAGGGCGAAGAGGGCCCAGGACGCCGGGGTGAGTCGCGGGGCAGGACGGGAGGGAGCCAGGGTCACGGGGGTCCTCTTGCTTCAGGATCGAAACGATTCGACGGCGCGTCGCGAAGATCGCGAGCACGCCGTCGGGGATGCGCCCAGCCTACGCGGGGACGACCCGGATGCGCGAGGCCGCCAGGTGGCCGAGGTCCACGGACACCGGACCCTCCGCCCCCGCCCACGCGACCGACAGGGTGCCGGCGTAGTCCCGGCGACGCACGACGGTGACCTCGACGTCCAGCTCCAGTCCGAGCCCCGCGAGGTACCGCAGCGCCTCCGGGTCGGCGTCGGAGATCCGCGCGACGACGCCACGCTGCCCCGCGGCGAGGTCGCCGAGCAGGACCGCGTCGGGCCGCACGACGCGACCGTCCGCCGTCGGGATCGGGTCACCGTGCGGGTCGCGGACCGGGTGGCCCAGCCGCGCGTCGATCCGGGCCACCAGGCGGTCGGAGACGGCGTGCTCCAGGACCTCGGCCTCGTCGTGCACCTCGTCCCAGGTGTAGCCGAGCTCGCGCACCAACCAGGTCTCGATCAGCCGGTGCCGGCGGACCATCGTCAGCGCATGCCGGCGCCCGAGGTCGGTCAGCCAGACCCCGCCGTAGGGCTCGTGCCCGAGCAGCCCCTGCGCCGTCAGCCGCCGCACCGTCTCGGAGACCGTCGAGGGGCCCACCCCGAGCCGGTCGGCGAGGAGGCCCGTGGTGACCTTCTCGTCGCTCCACTCCTGGGCGGACCAGATGGTCTTGAGGTAGTCCTGCGCCACGGGAGTGAGGTCCGCCGGCTGCGAGGTGTCGGTGTCGGTCACGCCAGAGAGCCTACGCGGGCCGCGAGCTCGCCAGCGGGCTCAGGGCGCGAGGGGGCCGTCGACCGCCGGGGACTCCGAGGGGGAGATCGTCTCGGCCGGCTCGTCCGGGCCGGGCGGCGAGACGAGCGGCGCCGGGTCGTCCAGCTCCCCCACCGGGGGCACGACGGCGGGCATCGGCACGCGGTCGTAGACCGTCGCCTCGCCGGCCGGCGTCACCTCGATCAGCTGGGTGTCCAGCCACTCACGGGCCTCCGGGTCGAACCGCAGCAACGTCATCTCGGCGGTGCCGCGGAGCGGGCCCACGGTGGGCTGCCCCGAGGCGGCACCGGCGGTGCTCGCCGAGACGTACCGGAGACCGCGTCCCACCTGCAGCGGACCGGAGCGCTGGTGCGTGTGGCCGGAGACCTGCAACGGCACGCACCCCGACTCCAGGGCAGGCAGCCCCACCACGGGGGTGTGGATCAGCAGCAGGTCGACGTCGTCCTCGCAGGCCGTGGCGGCGAGGGCCGCCGCCTGCTCCTCCGGGGTCTGCTCACGGGCCGCCTGCGTCCCCTCGCCGATGCGCGTCTCGAGCGAGTCCCGGTCACCGAGGATGCGCACGCCGGCCACCTCGACGACCTCGCCGTCCAGGATGACCTGGCCGTGCGCGGCCTCCTGCTCGGACGTCAGGACGGAGTCGTGGTTGCCGTCGGCGACGACCATCTCGGCGCCGTCGGGCACCGCGGCGGCGAACGCGTCCACGCAGACCTTCTCGACGGCGGTGCCGTTCATCGTGGTGTCGCCGGCGTTGAGCACCACCTCGGCACCCGACCGCTCGGCGACCTCCTCGATCACCGTCGACATGCCGGTGTTGCAGTGCAGGTCGGACACGACGAGCAACGACACGACGCCCTCGTCGTCGGGCGGCTGCTCCGCGAGCGCCGTCCGGACGGCCTGCCGGATCTCCCAGGCGTTCCAGGCGCTGCCCACCTCGTCGCGCGCCGCCTCGTAGAACGCCTCGTTCTGGTCGTACAGCTCGACCAGCTGCCCGCCGTAGGTGTCGATGACGCCGGCGAGCCGCCCGGTGATGCGGGCGCCCTCCAGCGCCGTGCCGTCGAACACGGCCGAGGCCGGCCGACCCGGACGGGGCACGCCGACGTCGGAGGAGACGAGCGACGTACCGACGAACGTGACCACCAGGACGCCCGCGGTGAGCTGCCACGTCCGCGGGGCGAGGACACGTCCGAGCTCACGCCGTCGGTCCGCGCCGAGCAGCGCCCGCACGCCCCAGCCGGACAGGACGAGCAGCGCGAGCGCGAGCAGCGTGCGACGCGCCGCGTCGGTGAGCAGCGCCGCCGTCGCCGCGTCGATCGTCACCTGCGGGCTGTCGTAGAACTGCAGATAGCTGTCGAGGTCGCCCACGAGCCGGTCCAGGGTCGACGACGCGCCGACGGCGGAGAGGTCCGCGGGGATCTCCTTGACCGTGATGTCGGCGCCGAGCCCGAGCGGCAGGGGCGAGTCGATCTCGAGCGTGCCGAGCGGCCCGAGGTCCACGACGACGAGCCCGTCGGTGTCCACCGCGTACTCCGCCTCGTGGGGGCCGAGGCTGAGCGTCGCGCTCGCGGTCGTCACCCCGAGGCCGACGCACAGGGCGACGGCGGCGACGGCGACGAGCGTCCAGCGCAGCCAGCGGGGTGGCGTGGGTCTGTCGTGCATGGTGGACCCACGATCACCGACGGAGGGCCCCACCCACAACTCGGCGCGCTCAGCGACGCGGGTCGCGCAGGGTGAGCAACGCGACACCGGCAGCGACCACCATGAGCACGACCCCGATCGCCGCCGTGAGCCCGACCCCGCCGGCGAACGCCTGCTGGGCGGACTCGGTCAGGGCCTGCGCCGTGGCGGCCGGCAACCCGGAGGCCACCTCGGCCGCACCACCGAGCGTCTCGGCCGCAGCGGCGGCGTCCGACGGCGGCACGTCGGCGGGAACCACCACGGAGGCCGCGTAGCTCGCGGTCAGGATGCTGCCCAGCACGGCCGTGCCGAGCACCGCGCCCAGCTCGTACGCCGTCTCCGAGATCGCCGAGGCGGCGCCGGCCTTCGCGGCGGGAACGCTGGACACGATGAGGTCGTTGCTGACCGTCTCCGCGGCGCCGATGCCGAGCGAGAGCACGACGAAGGCGACGACCAGCGGGGCGAGCAGGCCCGATCCCCCGAACAGCGCGACCAGCAGGTATCCGAGCGACGAGACCAGCAGGGCCGTCGCCACGACGCGCTCCGCCGGGAGCCGGCGCACGATGCGCACCACGGCCAGCCCTGCGACCACCATCGCGACGGTGCCGGGCAGCAGCGCCAGGCCTGCCTGCACCGGGGAGAGACCGTGCACCAGCTGCAGGTCCTGGGCGACGAAGAACAGGAAGCCCACGAGCGAGAACACGCTGAGCAGGTTGACCACCACGCCGCCGCTGAACGCCGGCACCCGGAAGAGCCGGACGTCGAGCATCGGCACCGGTCGCCGCAGCTGGCGGCGCACGAAGGCGGTGCCGCTCGCGAGACCGACCGCGGCCGCGGCGAGCGCCGCCGGGGTGACGCCGTCGGCGGCGATCTCCTTGATGGACCAGACCAGCGGGGTCATGGTGACCAGGGCGAGCGCGACCGAGACCAGGTCGAGCGGGCCGGGTTCCGGGTCCTTGGACTCGGGCAGCACGGTCGGCGCGAGCACGAGGAAGACCACCAGGACGGGCACGGCCAGCAGGAACACCGATCCCCACCAGAAGTGCTGGAGCAGCAGCCCGCCCACGATGGGGCCGAGGGCGCTGCCTGCCGCCCAGCCGGTGGCCCAGATCGCGATCGCCAGGCGCCGCTCCTCCCGGTCGACGAACACGTTGCGCAGCAGCGACAGCGTCGAGGGCATGAGCATCGCCCCGAAGAACCCGAGGGCGGCACGGGTCGCCACGAGCGTGCCGGCGGTGGGCGCGAACGCGGCGACGGCGGAGACGACGGCGAAGCCGACGGAACCGACGAGGAGCAGCCTGCGGCGGCCGATGCGGTCGGCCAGGGAGCCCATCGGCACGAGCAGGCCGGCGAGGACCAGGGGGTAGACGTCCACGATCCACAGGAGCTGGGTGCCGGTCGGCCGCAGGTCCGCCGAGATCTGGGGCAGGGCAAAGCTGAGGACGGTGTTGTCCACGGACACGAGCAGCACGGGCAGCATGAGTGCGACGAGGGCGACCCAGCGACGGGGATGGAGCGCGGGTGCCGGGGGCTGCGGTGTCGTCACCGAGATGGTGGTCACGACGTTCCTCTCACGACGAGCGACGGTCAGGGCGACGCCTCGCGCCGAACTTCTGTACCGTCCAGACGGTACAGTAACGCGCCGAGCGGTAGGCTGGCAACCATGCCTCCCGCCCCCGCTGCCCGGGCCAAGGTGCTGCACGCCTTCGCCGAGCTCCTCGTGACGTCGGGCGAGCGCTCCGCCACGCTCGACGCGATCGCCGACAGCGCCGGCGTCTCCAAGGGCGGCCTGCTGTACCACTTCCCCACCCGCGACGCGCTGGTCGACGGCCTCGTCGAGCACCTGCACGCTCTCATCGCCGCCGACGTCGCCACCATGGAGTCCGCCCCGGAGGGACCCGTGGCGTACCTGCTACGGAGCTCGCTGGACGTGGGCGGCGAGCTCGACCTCGCCTTCCGGGGGGTGTCGCAGCTCGCGCAGGGCTCGGCGCCGCACGCCCGCAGCGCCCTGGACACGGCGCACGACACCTGGACCCGGGCCATCGCGACCCAGGTCGAGGACCCGGCGACGGCGCACGCGATCATGCTGATCAGCGACGGCCTCTACCACCGCAGCTCGATCGGGGCCCAGTCCCCCGACCTCGACGAGCTGCTGCGGATCGTGGACCGCCTCGTCGCGACCCAGCCCAGCCGCGCCCGCTGAGGCAGGCCCGTCCCGGCCGGCGCCTCAGCCCGTCTTGCGCTGCGACGACTTCGACGACGAACCGGCCTTCGACGGCTTCGACCTCGCCTTCGAGGACTCCACCGACCGCTTCAGGGCCTCCATGAGGTCCACGACCTCGGCGCCCTCGCCCTCCTCCTTCTCGCCGAAGGTCTCGGCCGGGTCGAGGGTGTCGCCCTTCTCGATCTTGGCCTCGATGAGCTGGCGCAGCTGTGCCTGGTACTCGTCGGTGTAGTCCTCGGGAGTGAAGTCGGACTCGTAGCTCGACACCAGCTGGGCGGACATCGCCAGCTCCTTGTCGGAGACCGACGTCGAACCGTCCAGGGACGGGAACTCCGCCTCCCGGATCTCGTCGGCCCACAGCAGCGTCTGCAGGGTCAGCACGTCCTCGCGGACCCGGAGCGCGGCCAGGCGGGTGCGCTGACGCAGCGCGAACTTCACGATCGCGGTGCGGTCCGTGTCCTCCAGCGTGCGCCGCAGCAGCACGTAGGCCTTCGGGCTCTTGGAGTCCGGCTCGAGGTAGTAGGTCCGGTCCAGCAGCACGGGATCGACCTGGTCGCTGGGTACGAACTCCACGACCTCGATCTCGCGGTTCGTCTCGGCCGGCAGCGCCGCGAAGTCCTCCTTGGTCAGCACCACCACGTGCTCACCGTCGTCGTACGCCTTGTCGATGTGCTCGTACGGCACCGTCTCGCCGTCGAGCTCGCAGACCCGCCGGTAGCGGATCCGGCCGCCGTCGGCGTCGTGCACCTGGTGCAGCGAGACGTCGTGGTCCTCCGTCGCGCTGTACAGCTTCACCGGGACGTTGACGAGACCGAACGTCACGGCACCCTTCCAGATGGCCCTCATGACCCCATGGTCACGCGCAACGCGCGTCCGCGCAGCACGTCGGGGACGGGTCAGCCCACCAGGCCGAGGACTCCCACGACTCCCACCAGGACGGCGAGCACGACCGAGACGCCGACGAGCACCGCGTGCACGGTGTAGAAGCGGGTGGGCCGGCCGGCCTCGTCGCGGGCGCGAGGGTCCTTGGTCACGCGCCGCCAGAACTGGGGCCAGACCACGAGATTCCACACGGCGGCGACGACGAGGACGAGGGACCAGGCGACGGGAAGCTGCACACGGCGAGTATCCCACCGGCTCGCGACCGACGAGGCGGGGCGGAACTGCGCGCCGCGCCGGTGCGAGGCAGCATGAACCCATGGCAGCAGCCGACGCCCCGCGGAGCCGGTCCCAGACGGTCTCGGTCGAGGGCCACCGGCTGCAGCTGACCAACCTCGACAAGGTGCTCTACCCCGCGACCGGCACCACCAAGGGCGAGGTGCTGCGCTACCTCGCGCAGGTCGCGCCCGCGCTCGTGGCGCACGCCGCGCACCGGCCGGCCACCCGCAAGCGCTGGCCGAACGGCGTGACCGGGCAGATGTTCTTCCAGAAGAACCTCGACGCCTCGACGCCCGAGTGGGTCCCACGGCGCACCATCCGGCACACGTCGTCCACCAACGACTACGTCCTGGTCGACGATCTCGCCACGCTGACGTGGCTGGGCCAGACCGCCACCCTCGAGATCCACACCCCGCAGTGGCAGTTCGGCCGCACCGGCACACCGCTCGCACCGGACCGTCTGGTCCTCGATCTCGATCCCGGCCCCGGTGCGGGCCTCGCCGAGTGCGCCGAGGTCGCGCGGTTGGCCCGCGACATCCTCGTCGGCATGAACCTCGAGCCGCTGCCCGTGACCAGCGGCTCCAAGGGCATCCACCTGTACGCCGCGCTCACCGCGGCGCACGGCGAGCTGACGTCCGACGACGTCTCCGCCGTCGCCAAGGAGCTTGCCCGGCATCTGGAGTCGGCCCGGCCCGGCCTGGTGGTCAGCGACATGAAGAAGTCGCTCCGGCAGGGCAAGGTGCTGGTCGACTGGTCGCAGAACAACGGGTCCAAGACCACCATCGCGCCGTACTCCCTCCGCGGCCGCGAGGAACCCACCGTCGCCGCTCCGCGGACGTGGGACGAGCTCGAGGACCCGGACCTGCGCCAGCTGGGGTACGCCGAGGTCCTCGAGCGGCTCGAGGAGGACGGCGACCTGCTGGCTCCGCTGCTCACCGGCCATCTGTCCCGGCTCGAGCCGACGCCGGAGCGGCTCGCCTCGTTCCAGCGGCTCGGGACGTACCGCTCCAAGCGCGACCCGGGCCGGACCCCGGAACCGTTCGGCCCGGTCACCGGCAGCGCGGACCCGCGACCGGAGGGGTCGACCGGGTCTGCCGGCTCCTCGCCCCGGCCGCGCGACGAGGCCCGCCCGTCGTTCGTCGTCCAGGAGCACCACGCCCGCCGCCTGCACTGGGACTTTCGCCTGGAGCACGACGGCGTGCTGGTGAGCTGGGCCCTGCCCAAGGGGGAGCCGACGGACCCGGCCCACAACCACCTGGCGGTACAGACCGAGGACCACCCGCTGGAGTACGGGAGCTTCGAGGGCACGATCCCGGCCGGCGAGTACGGCGCCGGCGAGGTGACGATCTGGGACGCCGGCACCTACGAGCTGGAGAAGTGGCGCGAGGGCAAGGAGGTCATCGTCACGCTGGACAGCCCGCGCCGCGGACGGCGCAGGCTCGCCCTCATCCAGACGGGCGGCCGGGACGGCAGCGAGAGCTCGTGGCTGATCCACCGCACCAAGGCGCAGCCCGACGGCGCGAGCGCGCCGACCGAGGAGGCCGGAGATCCCGGCACGCCGGTCGCGCAGCCCGCCGACCGGCCGGACGCGACCGAGCGCACGGAGCCCTCGCCGTCGTCCACCGTGCAGCAGAGCCCGCCGGGCGCTGCGCCCCGCCCGATGCTCGCGACGACCGCCGCGCCTGCCGAGCTGGCCCGGATGACGGCCGACGACTGGGCGTTCGAGGCCAAGTGGGACGGGTTCCGGGCGATCGTCGAGGTGCTGGACGACGCACGGGTGCGCCTCACGTCGCGTTCGGGCCGGGACCTGACCGCCACCTTCCCCGAGCTCGCTGAGCTCGGCGGGATGGTCCCCGCAGACGAGCTGCCGCTGGTGCTGGACGGCGAGATCGTGGCGCTCGACGCGCAGGGGCGGCCGAGCTTCCGTCGTCTGCAGCAGCGGGCCAACCTGGCCCGGCCGCGCGACGTCGAGCGCGCACGCCGAGCCGTGGGCGTCGACCTCGTGCTCTTCGACGTGCTGCGCGTGGCCGGCGTGGACGTCACCGACCACCCGTACGACGAGCGCCGCAGGATCCTGGCCCGCGTCGTCGACGCCCGCCGGCCGGTGCACGTGCCGGAGCCCCTGCCCGGGGACGCGACCGAGGCCATGGCGGAGTCGCGGCGGCTGGGGCTGGAGGGTCTGGTGGCGAAGCGGCGCCGCTCCGGCTACGCCGTCGGCCGCCGGTCGCGCGACTGGCTCCGGGCCAAGCACGTCGCCATGCAGGAGGCCGTGGTGGTGGGGTGGCGCCCCCTGCGCAGCGGCACGCCGACGGAGGATCCCCGGTCCGTCGGGGGCCTGCTGCTCGCGGTGCCCGACGACGCGGGCGACCTGCGGTTCGTCGGACGGGTGGGCACCGGGCTCAGCGACGCCGAGCGGCGGCGGCTCGCCGCAGCGCTCGTCAAGCTCGAGCAGGACGAGCCGCCCGTCCCCGAGGTCCCCGCCCTCGACGCCGCGGGGGCGCGCTGGGTGCGGCCCACCGAGGTCGTCGAGGTGTCGCACGCCGGATGGACCGACGGCACACCGGGAGGCGGCAGCCTCCGTCACGCCGTGTGGCGCGGGCGGCGGACGGACAAGCGGCCGCAGGACATCCGCGTCGAGTGATCGACGAGGGCTCGCGTCGTCACACCTCGTGGGCGTAGACGACCGTGTTGTCCTCGTAGTGGCCGACGCTCGCGTCCCACGCCCCGCCGCACGTGATGACGCGCAGCTCGGGCCCGTCGGTGTTGGCGTAGACCCGACGGGTGGGGAACTCGTCCTTGGGATACGACTCGACGCGGTCCACCTCGAATGTGACGGTGGTGCCGTCGCCCCGGTCCACGTGCACCTTCTGCCCCGGCTCCAGCGTGGCCAGGTCGTAGAAGACCGACTCGCCGTTCGGGCTGTCGACGTGTCCCTCGATGACCGCCGGGCCCTGGTCGCCGGGCCGCGGCGACCCGTCGAACCACGCCGCACGGTCGATGTCGTCCCCGGCCGGGACCTCGATGGTGCCGTCGTCGTTCAGGCCCAGGTGCAGCAGCCGCGAGTCGACGTCGATCGCCGGGATCCGCACCCGCCGCGGCAGGGCGCTGCGCTCCTCCGCCGGCGGCTCGGCGGACGCTGCGGCCGACGGCGCGCCGGCCTCGGCGGTACGGCTCGGCCCGGGCAGCGCCTCGGTCGGTGGCGACGGCGCGGTGGACGAGGACCGGGGCGGGCTGGTCTCCTCCACCGGCGCGGGCGCCGGTTCCTGCGTGCCCAGCCCGACGGCGACCGCCGTCCCGCCGCCGAGCACCAGCCCGGCGGCGAGGACGGCGGCCACGCGTCGGCCGACCATCAGGAGTCCTGGCCCACGGTCCGACGGCGCGCGACGAGCCCGGCGGTCAGGCCCGCACCCGCGAGGAGCGCCACGCCGCCACCGGCGATCAGACCGAGGTTCTCGGTCCCGGCGGTGCCACCGGTACCGGTCTGCACGCCACCGGCCGGCATCTCGTCCATCTGCGAGGCGGCGAGGATGCCGCACAGCGCCGGGTCGGTGGCCTCGGCGGGCAGCGACGGGTCGAGGTCCGACTCCGTGTCGCCGTCGTAGGCGCCGCTGCCGTCGTGGTCCACGCCGTGCACGACGAGCGCGACGTCACCGGCGAGGATGTCGTCCGCGAGGTCCTGAGAGACCTCGATCTCGCCGCGCTGGTAGTCGATCTCGCCACCCTCGGCCGTGTCGAACCGGTCGACGGCGAGCGCCGAGTCGCCCGAGGTGTCGCCCTCCGTGGTCAGCGAGACCTGGACCGACCCGTAGGACGGGACGCCCTCGGAGGTGGTGATCGTGCCCGAGCCGTCGGCGTCGTCGCCCTCGACGGGGCACTGGTTCTTGGCGTCCTCGCCGTAGTGCAGGTGGGCGGCGTGCGGGCTGCCGGCGAGCAGGCCGGACGCCGCGAACTCCACCGTGAGGGTCGTGCCCTCGACCCAGACCATCGCCTCGCCGCTGCCGTCCACGCCGTTGAGCGGGACGGGCGTGAGGTCACCCTGGGCGGTACCGTCCGCGGCCGAGGCCGGGCCGGTGACGGCGAGCAGTCCGGCGAGCGAGAGGGCCGGCGCGACGAGCGCGGCGCGGGTGCGTGCCTTCATGATCGATCCCTTCGTTCCAGGCCACGACGTTCGCGACCTGTCGGGGGTTCGGAGTCCTGCGGCCCCCGGATGGGTCCGGATCGAGATCGGTGACGACGGCGGTGGGAAGGGCGCTCGGAATGGCCCGGCCGGGTCGTCGGTTGCCCCTGGCATGCGAGCAATCACCTACAGCCAGTACGGCGACGCCGACGTCCTCGAGCTCACCGAGCAGCCCGACCCCCATCCCGGAGCGGACGCCGTGGTGGTCCGCGTCCGCGCCGCCTCCGTGAACCCGGTCGACTGGAAGGTCCGCCAGGGCTACCTGGACGGGCTGATGGACGCCCACTTCCCCGTGGTCCCGGGCTGGGACGTCGCGGGCGTCGTCGAACAGGTGGGACTGGACACCCCCGAGTACGCGGTGGGCGACGAGGTGTACGGGTACGTGCGCACCGACGTCGTGCACGGCGGCACGTTCGCCGAGCTGGTGGCCGCTCCCGTGCGCACCCTGGCGCGCAAGCCGCGCTCCCTGACGTTCGAGGAGGCGGCGGCCGTCCCGCTGGCGGGCCTCACCGCGCTCCAGACGATCCGCCGCTCGGGCGTGCGGGACGGGCACACCGTGCTCGTGCACGCCGCGGCAGGCGGGGTGGGCGCCTTCGCGGTGCAGATCGCCCGCTCGCTCGGCGCCCGCGTCCTCGGGACGGCGAGCGAGGCGAACCACGAGTTCCTGCGGTCCCTCGGCGCCGAGCCGGTGACCTACGGCGACGGCCTCGCCGAGCGGGTGCGCGAGCTGGCTCCCGACGGCGTCGACGTGGCGCTCGACTACGTGGGCGGCGACGCCGTGGCGACCTCCGCCGCGGTGCTGGCCGACGGCGGGACGATCACCTCGATCACCGACCCGGCCGCGCGGGACGAGCACGGCGGGCAGTACGTGTGGGTGCGCCCGTCGACCAGCGACCTGGACGACCTCGCCGCGATGTTCGACGCCGGCACCCTGCGTGTCGAGGTCGCCGAGACCTACGAGCTCGCGGACACCGCCGCGGCGCACCGCGCCAGCGAGGGCGGGCACGTGCGCGGCAAGATCGTCGTGCGGGTCTGAACGACGAGGGCCGGGCCGGTCAGCCCGCGGCGGGCTTCCCGTGGCGCCAGTAACCCAGGAACGTGATGTGCGCCTTGGGCATGCCCGCGGCCACGAGGTGCCGGCGCACGCCGGTGGCCAGCCCGGCCTCGCCCGCCGCGTAGGCGGACCCGACGCCGTCGGGCAGCGTGAGCCGGCGGACCTCGGCGAGCGCGGCCTGCCCCGGTACCGCGTCCGCACCGGTGGTCTCGTCCCGGGCGACCCAGCGCACCTCCACGCCGGACGGTGCGCGGAAGTCCTGCTGGTCGTCCGCCGTGGGCACCTCGACGACGGCGATGCCGCGGGCGTCGGCGGGCAGCGACTCGCAGATGCCGGCCACGGCGGGCAGCGCCGTCTCGTCGCCGACGAGCAACGTCCAGTCGTGGGGGTGCTGCGGGTCGTAGGTGGCCCCCTGGTCGAGGAGCCCGACCGTGTCGCCCGTCCGCGCCGTCGTCGCGAAGTCGGCCGCCGGACCCGAGCTCCCCTCCGCGTCGGCGTGGATGACGAAGTCGACATCGATCTCGCCCAGGTCGGGCCGGGCGGCACGGACGGTGTAGTTGCGCACCCACGGCCGCCGTGACCTCGGCGTGGCGAGGTACTGCAGGTACCAGCCCCACTCGGACGACCGGGTCGGCGGGCGCAGCATGTCCTGCCCGGAACGCTGCAGGAACAGCCGGAACCACTGGTCGAACCCGAGCGGGGTGAAGCGGTCGAGCCCGCCCAGCGTCACGCGCATCATGTGCGGCGTGACCTGCTTGGTGGTCACGACCTCGGCGACGACGACCTGTGGATCGACCGGCTTGCGACCGTGGTGAGACGACATGCGGATAAGGTTAGGCGAACCTCACCCACGTGTGAAGGGGTGTCCCGGCACGCGGACACCACCGACCTGCCGGGCGCGCACCGGACGACCGCGGTCGGGCACGATGGGCGCGTGTGCCGCCTCCCGCTCCTCACCGTCGTCGTCGCCTGCAGCCTGCTCGGCGCCTGCACGGCGCAGCCCGACGCACCGGCACCCGCGCCGTCGGCCTCGGCGTCGGCTGCTGCCGCGCCGCCCAGCGATCGCCCGGCACCGGAACCCTCCGACGCCGCCGTGACGGAGGTGTCCTCGGGCGGCACCACCCTCACCGTCTCGGTGCCCACGGGTGGCGGCGCCCGCGCCGTGGAGGTCGTGCCCGCGGACGGCACGGTCACGGTCCGCGTCGGCACCGCTCCGGAGGCACCGGCCACGATCACGCTGACCTCCGCCGGGAGCCTCGAGGTGAACGTCGACTCGAGCGTGACGATCCTGGACGACGGCGGCACCCCGGTCGCGGGCCTCTCCCCCGTCGCCGGCGGCGCCGTCGTCACCGCGGTCGACACGACGAGCGTGCGCCTCGACCCGCCCCCGGAGGCGAGCACCGCCGAGACGGTGCTGGGCACCGAGGCGGTCGAGAGCGCCGACTGGGGCGAGCGCGAGGGCGGTCGGTCGCTCGCCGTCGACCCCACCGCCTGGGCCCGGTCCGGCGGCGAGGCCGGCACGGACCTCGTGTGGGCCGAGCTCGTCGCGTCCGATCCCGAGGTGGACACCCCCGTCATGCACGACCAGCTCGTCTGCCACTCGATCGGCGCACCCGAGAAGGACACGTGGAACCTCGAGCCGTGGCGACCCGACGTCGGGCTCGTCGCCGTCCTCACGGACCGGTGCAACCCCACCGAGTAGTCACGCGAGCGCGGCCGGGCTCGCAGGTCGCGGCGACCACCTAGCATCGAGGCGTGAACGACGCCTCGACCCCTGCTCCCGGCACGCTCCGCCTCGCGTTCCGCACCGCCGTGCGCGACGACCTCGAACGGATCGTCGAGCTCATCGCCGACGACACGGTCGCGGCCCGGCGCACCGGCAGCTTCGGTCCCGCCCACGTCGCGGGGTTCGAGGCCATCTCCGCCAGCCCGCACGACGAGCTGGTCGTGGCAGAGCTCGACGGCGCGGTCGTGGGCGTCATGCAGCTGACGGCGATCCCCGGCATCTCGCGCAACGGCGCGACGCGGCTGCAGGTCGAGGCCGTCCGGGTCGACGCCCGGCTCCGTGGCCGCGGTATCGGGCGCCGCCTGATGGAGCACGCCCACGACTGGGGGCGAGCACGGGGCTGCACGCTCGCCCAGCTCACCTCGGACAAGCAGCGTCCCGACGCCCACCGGTTCTACGCCTCGGTGGGCTACGCGGCGTCGCACGAGGGCTTCAAGCTGACTCTGTGAGCTGGTCAGCCCGCGGGCGCGGTCTCCCGTGGCCGGTCCCGGATCCCGGCCATGCTCACCAGTCCGCCCACCACGAGCAGCACAGCCGTCACCACCAGGGCCCGGTGGAAGGACTCGACGTCGAGCACCCCGCCGAGGATGACGCCCGCGAACGCGATGACCACGAGGCCCGCCACCCGGGACACGGCGTTGTTGACCGCCGAGGCGATCCCGGCGTCGGACGGCGGCACGGCACCGAGGATGGCGGACGTCAGGGGCGCGACCGTGATCGCCAGCCCGAGCCCGAAGACCAGGACACCCGGCAGCACCTCGGTGACGTAGCTCGCGTCGGCGTCCATGGTGAGCATCAGCAGGAACCCGCACGCGGCGACCACCGGGCCGACGGTCATGAACCATCGCGCCCCGTGACGGCCCGCGAGCGTCCCGAACCGGGTGGACAGCGCCAGCATCGCGAACGTGATGGGCAGCTGCGCCACCCCCGCGGCCGTCGCGGAGTAGCCGGCGACCTGCTGCAGGAACAGCGTCAGGACGAACCCGCCGAACGCCAGCGCACCGTAGACCGCCGCGGTGGCGACGTTGCCCCACGCGAAGTTCCGCACCGCGAAGAGCCGCATCGGCAGCATCGGGTCAGGGGCCCGGCGCTCGTAGAGGACGAACGCCACCAGCAGCGCGAGCCCGACGCCGACGAGCGGCCACACCTGCTCGATGAGGCCGAACACCGTCGTGCCGAGCCCGACGGCCGCGAGCACCGCGCCCGGGACGTCGATGCGCCGCCCGCTCGTGGCCCCCGACGGCGGCACTCCCCGCAGCAGGTAGAGGGTCACCGCGACCACGGGGACGTTGATCCAGAACACCCCGCGCCAGGAGACGAGGTCGACCAGCCCGCCCCCGACGAACGGCCCGACGATCATGGCGGTGCCGGTCCACGCGGTCCAGGTGCCGATGGCCCGGGACTGAGCCGGCCCCTCGAACGTCGAGATGATGAGCGCCAACGAGCTGGGCACGAGCAGCGCCCCGGCGACGCCCTGGAGCAGGCGTGCGACGACGAGCACGGCGCCGGTGGGGGCCACGGCGCACAGCACCGACGTCGCGGCGAACCCCAGCAGCCCGACGAACAGCACCTGGCGGCGACCGTAGACGTCCGAGAGCGAGCCGGCGGCGAGGATGAGGGCGCCGAGCGTGACGAGATAGCCGTCGACCACCCACTGCTGGAGCGTCAGGCCGGCCTCGCCCGGCCCGCCGAGCTCGTCGGCGATCGCGGGCAGGGCCACGTTGACGACGGTCCCGTCGAGGAACGACACGAACGACGCGAGGATCGCGACGAGCAGCACACGCCGCTGCGTGGAGGTGGTGGCCACGCGCCTCACGCTACGGCCGGTCGGCGACTCCGACCAGCCGCACCGCGCCGGCGTGCCGCAGCGGGCCCGGAGTCAGTAGCGTGTGGCCATGGACCTGGTCATCCGCCGGTCGGTCGTCGCCGACGTCCCCGCCGCACGACGTCTCGGCGACGAGGCGTTCGGCGCTCCCGCGACGCCCCGGCCGGCCCCCGAGCCCGGCACCTGGCCGTCGGCGAACGTCCGCCCGTGGTCGGCGTACGACGGCGAGGAGCTCGTCGCCACGCTGGGCGTGCGCCGGTTCACCTCCTGGTTCCACGGCGCGGCCGTCCCGACCGCCGGGTTCGCGGGGGTGACGGTCGCCGCGGAGCGGCGCGGCGAGGGCGTGCTCCGGCCGCTGTTCGACGCGGCGCTCGCCGAGGCACGCGAGCAGGGCGAGGTGATCTCGACCCTCTACCCGAGCGCGGCCGGGATCTACCGCAGCCTCGGCTACGAGGTGATCGGCTCCTACGACGAGGCACGCCTGCCGATGGCGGCGCTCGCCACGGTCCGTCCGCCGGCGGGCGGGGTGCGTACCCGGCGCGCCGCTCCTGCCGACGTCGAGGCGATCCGCGCCGTCTACCGCACGTGGGCGGCCGCGCAGAACGGCCCGCTCACGCGCACCGAGAAGCCGTTCCTGCCCGAGCCCGACGAGCTGTTCGGACTCGAGTCGGGCTATACCGGCATCAGCCTGGCCGTCGGTCCGGACGACGAGGTCCTGGGCTTCGCGAGCTGGAACCGGGGCTCGGGGTACGACGGGACGGGCACGATCGAGGTCGACGACCTGGTCGCGCTCACCCCGGACGCCGCCCGGGCGCTGTGGCGCGTGCTGGGGTCGTTCGGCACGGTGGCCGGCTCGGTGCGGCTCTCGACGTCGGGCGCGTGGACCGGGTCCGACCCGAGCCGCCTGGTGCTTCCCGACCACACGGTCACCACCACGAGCCGCCCGTACATGCTGCGGCTGCTGGACGTCCCGGCCGCCCTCGGGACCGCCTGCCTGCCGCCACTGAGTGCTCGCGTGCCGTTCTCCGTCGTCGATCCGCGGACCCCCGACGTCGAGGGCTCCTGGACGCTTCTGGTGCACGACGGCGTGGCCCAGGTCCACCCGGACGCCCCGTCCGTCCCGGCGGCAGGGCGGGAGCCCGACCGGTTGACGTTCACCTCGTCCGGCATCGCGCTGAGCTACGCAGGAGCGGCCTCGACCGCGAACCTCCGCCTCGCGGGCCACGTGCGCGGGCCGTCGACCCACGACCGGCTGTGGGACGCCCTGTGGCACGGTCGGGACGTCCACGTGCGCGACTACTTCTGAACGGCTCAGCAGGTTCTGGACGACTCAGCAGGACGCCGCGACGTCCGTGCGGTAGCCGAGCGCCCAGCACAGGGTGCCGACGTCCTGCCGGATCGTGTCCACGGCGGTTCGGAGGCCGGCGACGTCCTGGCGCAACGCGTCGACGTCGGCGGCGCTGGCGGCGTCCGGCCGGGTCTGCAGGTCGTCGCGGACCGTCGCCAGGTCGTTGCGGACGGTCCCGAGCCCGTTCTGGAGGTTGGACTCCAGGCTGTCGATGCCGTTCGACACCTCGAGCAGGCGCGTCTGCAGGTCGTCCATCCCCCCGGAGCCCTCGGCGGGGAACCCGGTCCAGTCCTCGACGCTCTGCACCCTGCCGGTCAGGGCGTCGACGGTCGCGGCGTCCGGCGCGGCCGCGAGCTCGGCGCGGAGGCGGGCGGACTCCGCCTGGGCGCTCTCGGCCTGGGTGACGGCCGTCTGCACCTCGCCCGCCAGCTTCCGGTTGGCCGACCAGAGCACGGCGACGCCGACCGTCGCGACGAGCGCGAGGACCACGGCCGCGGCGAGGACCGCGGTCTGCACGCCCCGGGACTCGAGGCGCGGCACCAGGCCGCGCCCCGGGCCGGCGGGCAGGTCCGGTTCCGCCGGGAACAGGGTGGCGATCGACGCGACCTGGCCGGTGTCCGGCCGCCGGGCGATCCGCCCACCGGACGAGACCCGTCCCGACGGTGCTGCTGGATCGTGGCTCATCTCGCTCCTCCTGCTCGCCGCCGTGGCTCGGGTCACATCCTGGCGTCCCGACCGCCCCGCCACAACCGCCCGGACGTGGACGCCATACCTAGAGGTAGGTACAGTGCACCCGTGCCAACTCCCGCCACCCGCGACCGGCTCGTCGCCGCCGCCCAGGAGCTGTTCGCCGCTCAGGGGGTCGGGGCCACCAGCCCGCGCCAGGTCCTCGCTGCGAGCGGCGTCGGGCAGGGCAGCCTGTACCACCACTTCCCCGCCAAGCACGACCTGGCCGTCGCCGCCGTGAGTGCCACCGCCGACCAGGCGCTGGCAGCGGCGCTGCAGGAGCTGTCGGGAGACTCCCCCGCCCTGGGCCGCGTCCTGGCATACCTCGAACGCCCCCGTGACGCGCTGGCCGGGTGCCGGGTGGGCCGCCTCACGAGCGACCAGGCCGTCATGGATGACGACGACCTGCGCGCCACCGTCCGGACCTTCTTCGACCGGCTCGTCGCCACCGTCGCCGAGGTGCTCACCGAGGCCGGCGTCCCGCCCGACGACGCGACGGACCGGGCGCACGCCGCCGTCGCCGTGGTGCAGGGCGGCTACGTGCTCGCCCGCGCCACGGGCGACCCGCAGGCGATGCGCGCCGCCGTGCGCGGCTTCGTGACGCTGCTCGACCCGACCACCCGTGACCGTCCCGACGACGAGGAGTCCCTGTGACGACCTTCCGCGAGCGCCTGCGCGCGCTGCCCGTGCTCCCCGACGGCCTGCCGGGCTGGGAGATCGCCGACCTGGACGCGCTGCCGGCGACGCCCCACCAGCTCTTCGAGACCTGGTTCGACGAGACCGTCGCAGCCGGTGCGACCGGTCCGCACGCGATGACCCTGTCGACCTCGGACGGTCACGGCGCGGTGCGCGCCCGGACCGTGATCCTCAAGGACCTCACCGCCGACGGGTGGTGGTTCGCCGGGCACTCGACGAGCCCGAAGGGCCGGGACCTGGCGACGGAGCCACGGGCCGCCCTGACGTTCCTGTGGCGCGAGACGGGTCGCCAGGTGCGCGTCACGGGCGCCGTCACGTCGCACCCCGAGGTCGGGGCGGCGGACTTCCTCGCCCGTCCGGACGCCTCGCGCGCCGCCGGGCTGGTGGACCACCAGAGCGAGGTCCTGGGCGACCTGGCCGAGCACCGCAAGGCCTGGGCCGACGCCCTGGACCGGGTGCGCGCCGACCCCCGGCTGATCGCGCCGGCCTGGACGGCCTGGTGCCTCACCCCGTACGAGGTGGAGTTCTGGCAGTCCGGGACGGGCACCGGCCAGACCCGCCTGCGATACCGTCCCGACGCCACCATGGGCGCGCCGCGCGCCGCCTGGACCAAGGAGCTGCTGTGGCCCTGACCGTCGACCACGACCGCCTCGAGCACGCACGAGCCGACGCCGACCGGGCGCTGGGCGACCTGCTGGCCCGGGTACGCGACCTCCCCGCCGGTGCGACGGCGGAGCCCTCCGCGCTGCCCGGCTGGTCGCGGGGCCACGTGCTCGCCCACGTCGCGAACGTGGCCGCCGCGCTCGCCCGACAGGCCGAGCACGCCGCCCGTGGGCTGACGATCGAGCCGTACGACGGTGGAGCCGCCGGCCGCGCCGCCGGCATCGAGGCCGCGTCCTCGCGCTCCGTCGACGAGCACGTCGCAGCGCTCACCGCCGTCCGTGCCCGACTCGTCGACGCCTGGCCCCCGCCCGGGGACGCGGGCTGGGCCGCGCCGGTCGCGTACCGCGACGGGGTCGTCGCGGGCGTCCTGCTGGCCTGGTGGCGCGAGGTGCGCATCCACGCCGTCGACGCCCTCGTCGGGATGACCGACGACTCCTGGGACGCGGCGCTCTGCGCCCACCTGCAGGACTTTCTCGCGGTCCGGCTGCCCGACGGCGGTCCCCCACCGCAGATCGAGGGCTCAGCAGCGCACGTCGCGGCCTGGCTGGCGGGCCGTGAACCGTCCGGGCCGGTCGTCGCGCGCCGTGGCGGCGGCGTCGTCGCCCTGCCGGAGCTCGGCCCGTGGCCCTCCGCGCAGCGCTGACCGGCGAGGCCCACGAGGCCCGGATGTGACCCACATCACTGCAGGTCAGCCGCTTGTGACCTTGCTCTCATTCTTTGTGACACTTTTCACCAGCGTCGTAGCATGGCGAGGTGACTACGCGCGAAACGGCCTCCCGCAACGGCTCCTCCGACGCCGTCGACGTCGTCCTCATCGGCGGCGGCATCATGAGCGCCACCCTCGGCACGCTGATCCAGCAGCTCGAGCCGACGTGGTCGATCCGTATCATCGAGCGCCTCGACGAGGTCGCGCTCGAGTCGTCCAGTCCGTGGAACAACGCCGGCACCGGTCACGCCGCGCTGTGCGAGCTGAACTACACGCCGGAGAAGGCGGACGGCACCATCGACATCTCCAAGGCGGTGGCGATCAACGAGCAGTTCCACACCTCGCGGGAGCTGTGGCACCACCTGCTGGCCACCGGCCGCCTCGCGGACTCCTCGTTCGTCAGCCGCACCCCGCACATGACGTTCGTGCGCGGCGCCAAGAACGTGGACTACCTGCGCCGTCGGCACCAGACACTCAGCGACCACCCGCTCTTCCGTGACCTGGAGTTCTCCACCGACCGCGCCGAGATCGAGCGGTGGGCTCCGCTGCTCACCGCCGAGCGCGACGCGGACGAGCCGATCGCCGCGACCCGGTCCGTCGCCGGCACGGACGTCGACTTCGGCAACCTCACCCGCCAGCTCGTCGACGGGCTCGTGGCCCACGGTGCCCAGCTCCAGCTCCAGCACGAGGTCCGCTCGCTCAAGCGCACCCGCGACGGCGGCTGGCGCCTGCGCGTCAAGGACCGCTCGTGGAACGCACCCCAGCGGACGTCCACCGTCACGGCGCGCTTCGTCTTCGTCGGCGCCGGCGGCGGCGCCCTGCCGCTGCTGCAGTCCGCCGGCATCCCCGAGATCAAGGGCTTCGGTGGGTTCCCGATCTCCGGAGAGTTCCTGCGCACCGACAACCCGGAGGTCGTGGCGCAGCACCAGGCCAAGGTCTACGGCAAGGCCGACGTCGGCGCTCCGCCGATGTCCGTCCCCCACCTGGACACCCGTGTGGTCGACGGCAAGAGCTACCTCATGTTCGGCCCCTACGCCGGGTTCAGCCCCAAGTACCTCAAGAAGGGCAAGTACCTGGGACTGGTGACGTCGCTGCGTGCCCACAACCTGACGTCGATGATCGGCGCCGGCCTCAAGAACCTCGACCTCACGCAGTACCTGGTGGGCCAGCTCGTCGCCGCGCCCGAGACGAAGTTCCACGCGCTGCAGCAGTTCATGCCGACCGCCCACCCCAAGGACTGGGAGACGATCACCGCCGGGCAGCGCGTGCAGGTGATCAAGCGTGACGCCGACGGCAAGGGCGTCCTGCAGTTCGGCACGGAGATCGTCTCCGCCGCGGACGGGTCGATCGCCGGCCTCCTCGGCGCCTCGCCGGGCGCCTCGACCGCGGTCTCGGCGATGGTGGACCTGCTCGGCCGCTGCTTCCCCACCGAGTTCGCCGGCTGGCGCCCCCGTCTCGCCGCGATGATGCCGAGCCTCGACGGCATGCCCGCCGACGCCCGCGAGATCGACACCACGACGGACGCGGCGTCCGAGCTGTCCGCCACCGAGCTCGCCGCGCAGAACGGTGGCGTGCTGCCCGCCAGCGTCTACGAGTCCCGGGCCGACTCCCGCTTCTGAACGCGGCCGGGAACGGTCAGCCGACCCTGCGAGCGAGCTGGGCCACGACCCGCTCGATCGTCGGGGTCGGCACCGACCGTGCGGCACCGCGCCGTGCGACCGCCCCGCCGATCGCGTCGAGCTCGCCCGTGCGACCGGCGGCCAGGTCGGCCTGCAACGACGACCGCATCGTCGGCGGGAACCCTCGCAGGATCGTGCGCAGGTCCTCGGCCGTCGTGGTGACGCCCTCGGCCGCGGCGACCGCCGCCACCTCACCGAGGACGCCGTCGGTGAGCACCGGGTCGGCGTCCAAGGCCGCACCCACCCCGGTCCGGTGCACGGACGTCAGCAGGGCCAGCGGCGCGAGGAAGCGCAGCTTGGACCACAGCACCTCGGTCTCGCTGCCCGCCGTCACGACCTCGATCTCCGTGTCGCGCAAGGCCTGGACCACCTCGAGGTCACCGGCCTCGGCGGGCACGGTGATCCGCAGCAGCTCACCGCGGTGGCGTACCGTCAGGGCCGTGTCCGGGCCCGACCCGGTGCGCAAGGTCTCGCCGGCGTAGGACGCCCCGACCACGACGCTCTCGTACGCGGCCGGGCCGCCGGGCCCCGCGAGGGCAGCCCGCAAGGACTCCATGTGATCGATCCCGTTGAGGAGCGAGACGACCTCGGGAGGCCGACCGGCAGCGATCGTCCCGGCGACCTCGGCGACGCCCTCGGCCTTGACCGCCACGAGCACCCGGGCGCCGCGCGGCACCCACGTCGTCGCCCGCAGCGGGGCGTGCCAGGCACCGAACCGGTCGGTGACGATCTCGAGCCCGTGCTCGGTCACCCGCCGGGCCGTGCCCGGGCGTCCGACGAGGACGACGTCGTGCCGGGCCCGCTGCAGCAGGGCGGCCACCAGTCCGCCCACAGCCCCCGGGCCGACGACGGCGATCAGGGGCCGGTGCAGATCGTTCGCGCTGGTCATCGCCCGAGCGTAGCGCTCACAGCGACTGGATGATCCGCTCCACCTGCTCCTTCGCGTCGCCGAAGACCATCGCCGTGTTCTCGCGGAAGAACAACGGGTTCTGCACACCGGCGTACCCGGTGGCCATCGAGCGTTTGAACACCACGACGTCGCGCGCGCGCCACACCTCCAGCACCGGCATCCCGGCGATGGGTGAGCCGGGGTCCTCCTGGGCGGCAGGGTTCACGGTGTCGTTCGCGCCGATGACGAGGACGACGTCCGTCGACCCGAAGTCGCCGTTGATCTCGTCCATGCCCAGCACGACGTCGTAGGGCACCTTGGCCTCCGCCAGCAGCACGTTCATGTGGCCCGGCAGCCGGCCCGCGACGGGGTGCACACCGAAGCGGACGTCCACGCCGCGAGCGCGGAGCTTCTCGGTGAGGTCGGCCACGGGATGCTGTGCCTTCGCGACCGCCATGCCGTAGCCCGGCACGATGATGACCGACCTCGCGGACGTCAGCTGTTCGGCGACGTCGGCGGCGAAGGTCTCCCGGTGCTCGCCCGACACGCCCGCCGCGACGGTGCCGGGCTCCGTCCCGAACCCGCCGAGGATGACCGAGACGAACGAGCGGTTCATCGCCCGGCACATGATGTACGACAGGATCGCGCCGGAGGACCCCACGAGGGCGCCGGTGATGATGAGCAGGTCGTTGCCGAGCATGAAGCCCGCGGCCGCGGCGGCCCATCCCGAGTACGAGTTCAGCATGGAGACGACCACCGGCATGTCGCCACCGCCGATGGAGGCGACGAGGTGCCAGCCGAGCGCCAGCGCGACGACGGCGGCAAGGACCAGCGCCGTGAGCGCGACGGCGTCCGACCCGGCGCTCGCCGCCGCGAGGAACCAGGCCAGCAGCCCGGCCGACGCGACGACGAGGCCCAGGTTGATCGCGTTGCGACCCGGCAGGTTGAGCGGTGCGGACCTGATCCTCGCCGCCAGCTTGAGGTTGGCGACGATCGACCCGGTGAAGGTCACGGCGCCGATGAGGATCCCGAGGAAGACCTCGACCAGGTGCACGGTGCCCGCGTGCTGCTCGGTCAGGTACGACCCGAACCCGACCAGCACGGCCGCGAGCCCGACGAACGAGTGCAGGAGCGCGATCAGCTCGGGCATCTGCGTCATCTCGATCTTGCGGACCCGCCAGGTGCCGACCGTCGCACCCACGACGAGCACCAGGAGGATCAGACCGGCGGTCACCGGCCACGGCCGCTCGGACTGTTCGAGAGCCAGGGCGACGGTGGCCACGAGTGCCAACGCCATACCGAGCATGCCGAGCACGTTGCCGCGACGGGCCGACTCCTGCTTGGACAGCCCGGCCAGCGAGCCGATGAAGAGGACGCCCGAGACCACGTAGGTGGCCTGGACCACGGACAGCACCGTCATCGGGCCACCTCCGACGTCACGGGGGCGCCCGACGGCGAACCCTTGCGGAACATGCGGATCATGCGGTTCGCGACGAGGAACCCACCGAACACGTTGATCGACGCCAGGGTGGCGGCGACGACGGCCAGGGACGTGACCAGCCAGTCGTCGACGCCGATCTGCAGCAGCGCGCCGACCAGGATGATGCCGCTGATCGCGTTGGTCTGGGCCATCAACGGCGTGTGCAGGGCGTGCGTGACGGCCGAGATGACGTAGTAGCCCACGACGACGGCGAGGGCGAACACCGTGAAGTGGCCGACGGCGTCCGGCGGCGACACCGCGACCGCGAGACCTGCGAGGAGCGCGGCGAGCACCGTGAGCACCCCGTTCCGCCGCGACCTGCTCCGCCGTGCGGCGGCCTCCGCGGCGGGGTCCGTGCTGCTGGGTGCCGGCTCGGGGGGCGGCGCTGTCGGTGCCGGTGCCGCGGAGACCTGCACCGGCGGCGGCGGCCAGAGCACCTCGCCGTCGCGGGTGAGCGTCATGCCGCGCACCACCACGTCGTCGAGGTCGATCACCAGGCTGCCGTCCCGGGCCGGTGTCAGGAGCGTGACCAGGTTGACCACGTTGGTGCCGAACAGCTGGGAGGTGTGCTGCGGCATGCGCCCCGGCAGGTCGGTGTACCCGAGCACGATCACGCCGCCGTCGCTCACCACCCGCTCGCCCGGGACCGTCAGCTCGCAGTTGCCTCCGCCGGCGGCGGCGAGGTCGACGATCACCGACCCCGGACGCATCGCGGCCACCATCTCGGCCGTGATGGTGGTGGGGGCGGTGCCCCGGACGAGCGCCGTGGTGATCACGACGTCCGCCCCCGCGGACTCGGCGGCGTAGGTCCGGCGCGTCGCCGCCTCCTGGTCGCCGGTCAGGGCGCTGGCGTAGCCGTCGGCGCTGACCTCCTGGGAGGCGCCCTCGGCCCGGACGGCGGTCGCGCCCAGCGACTCGATCTGCTCGGCCGCCTCGGGGCGGACGTCGAACGCCCGCACCTTCGCACCCAACGAGGAGGCGGTGCCGATCGCCGCGAGCCCCGCGACACCCGCACCGATCACGAACACGGTGGCGGGCGGCGTCGTCCCGGCAGCGGTCACCTGCCCCGTGAACATGCCACCGAACTCGTCCGCGGCCTCGATCACCGCGCGGTACCCCGCCACGTTGGACTGCGCCGACAGCACGTCGAGCGCCTGGGCCCGCGAGATCCGCGGGACCGCGTCGAGCGCCAGCGCCGTGACCCGACGCTCGGCCAGGGCGTCGACCAGCTCCGGTCGTGCCGCGGGGGCGAGCTGCGAGATGAGCGTGCTCCCCGGCGTGAGCAGGTCCAGCTCCGCCGGGGAGGGAGCGTTGACGCTCGTCACGACGTCGCACGCCCAGACGTCGGCACGCTCGCCGATCCGGGCACCGGCCTCGACGTAGGCCTTGTTCGGCAGGTTCGCGCGCTCCCCCGCGCCGGCCTCGACGACGACGTCGTAGCCGAGCGCGGTGAGCTGGCGCACGGTGGCGGGCGTCGCGGCGACGAGCCGCTCGCCCTGGCGCGACTCGAGCGGGATACCGATCTGCACGGGCTCTGACCTCCTTCGGTCGGAAACCCCTGCAACCTACCCGGTCCGCACGGCGAAGACGAGACCGGGTCGCACAGCGAGACGAGGTATCAGCGCGTGGCCCCCACCAGGTCGTCGGGCTCCGCGGCCGGTGCCGGCCGCGCGCCACGCCGGGGCTTGGTCCGGTAGTGCGTCGTGTAGAGCATGAGGCCGACGAACGTCAGCCCACCGACGAGGTTGCCGATCACCGTCGGGATCTCGTTCCAGACGAGGTAGTCGACGACGGTGAAGCTGCCACCCATGAGGAGCCCGGCCGGGAACAGGAACATGTTGACGATCGAGTGCTCGAACCCCATGTAGAAGAACAGCATGATGGGCATCCACATGCCGACCACCTTGCCGATCACGCTCCGGGACATCATCGCGGCGACGACCCCGGTCGAGACCATCCAGTTGCACATGACGCCGCGGACGAACAGCGTGAGCATCCCGCCGGCGCCGTGCTCGGCGTAGCCGACCGTCCGACCCTCACCGATGTGACCGATCGCCTGCCCGACCTCGCTGGGCTCCGTGGACCACCCGTAGGTGAAGTAGATCGTCATGAAGACGGCGACCATGAAGGCACCGGCGAAGTTCCCCACGAAGACCAGGCCCCAGTTGCGCAGCACGGCCCCCACCGTCACGCCCGGCCGCTTGTCGAGCCAGGCCAGCGGGGCGAGCGTGAACACCCCGGTGAGCAGGTCGTACCCGAGCAGGTAGAGCAGGCAGAAGCCGACGGGGAAGAGGATCGCACCCAGGAGCGGGTTGCCGGTCTGGACCGACACCGTGACGGCGAAGGCTGCGGCGACCGTCAGCAGGGCCGCCCCCATGAACGCCCGGATGAGCGTGTCCCGCGTGGACAGGTGGACCTTGGACTCGCCAGCGTCGATCATCTGCGTGACGAGCTCGTTCGGCTTCACGTACGGCACGGCGGCTCCTTTCGTCGAGGGGCGGCTCCCGGGCGTCGGTGTCCCGGAGCCTGACCCGCACCAGGGTTCCCGCCGGGTCTTGCCGCTGGAGATCGTCGGTGTTACGGCTCTGGCGCGACTTCCTCACCGCACGCCGGGCGCTGCCGTGAGGGGGCGTGCAAGGAGGACGCCGGGCGAGACACAGTCACGGCATGAGGACTGCTGCCGTCACCGGCCTGGGCGTCGTCGTCGCACTCGGCCTCGCGGCGTGCGTCGGGGACCCCGCCGGCGGGCCGCCACCCGCCGTCGTCCCGACGCCGAGCGCGACCCAGGTGCACGGTCGCTGGCCGGACTCCGACGACACCGCACAGCCGCCGCCCTTCGAGGTGCGGACGGGGCACGACGCCCTGCTGCTGTACCCGTTCACCTACTGCTACCGCCAGGGGTGCGCGGACGGCGTCGACGACGACCCGCCCTCCGTCGGGAACCCACCCGAGATGTTCGTGCACGTGCCGGTGGCAGAGTTCGACGAGCTGACCGTCAGCCTGACGCCCGACGCCGACGATGCCGCGCGGCCTGTCCCGGCGAACGTCGCGGAGCTCGGCGACGGCTGGTGGAGAGTCACGCTCCGCGGGCTGGCGGGCGACCACCGCCTCACTCTCTTCGCCGTGGGCGACGGCGCGGGCGACATGGTCGCGGACGTCCGCTGGGGCACCACCGACGACGGGCCCACCGGGACCGCGACGCCCTGAGCCACAGTGACCGAGGTCAGCCCCGGCGCGGGCCCACCCACACCTGCTGGGCGTTGACGAACTCGCGGATGCCGTGCGGTCCGAGCTCGCGGCCGTAGCCGGAGCGCTTGATCCCCCCGCTGGGCAACCGCGGATCGGTCTTGACGATGCCGTTCACCGCGACCTGCCCGGCTGCGATCCGCGGGGCCATCGCCTCGCCCCGTTCGGGCGTCGACCACACGCTGGCCGCCAGCCCGTAGTCGGTCCGGTTCGCCATGGCGATCGCCTCCTCGGCGTCGGCGGCCTCCATGACCACCATGACCGGGCCGAACGTCTCCTCCCGGCACGCCGTCATGCCCTCCGTGACGTCGGCCAGCAGCGTGACCGGATAGAAGTAGCCGGGCCCGGACGGCACCTCGCCGCCGAGGAGCAGGCGCGCTCCGGCGTCGACCGTCTCGCTGACCTGGCGGTGGAGCCCGTCGCGCAGGTCCTCGCGCGCGATGGGGCCGACGTCGGTCCCCTCCGCGCGAGGATCCCCGACGGTCAGCTTCTCGAGCCGCAGGCGCAGCCGCTCGACCATGTCGGCGTAGACCGCCGACTCGACGATGATCCGCTTCGCGGCGATGCACGACTGGCCGGCGTTGATGATGCGGGACAGGGTGATCGTGTCCGCCGCGGCGTCCAGGTCGGCGTCGGCCAGCACCAGGCACGGGTCCGACCCGCCCAGCTCCAGCACGGTGGGCTTGATCTCCCCCGCCGCCAGGCTCGCGACGGCGGCGCCGCCCTTCGCGGACCCCGTGAAGGACACCGCGTCCACGCGCCGGTCGCGGATGACGTCGGCGACCGCGGGCGTCTCCAGCGGCAGGTTGCCGAAGACGCCGGCCGGTGCACCGGCCGCGGACAGCTCGGCCGCGACGACCTGCGCGATCGCCCGTGCACACCCGGGCACGTGCGGGTCGTGCTTCATCAGGCACGTGTTGCCCGCCATCAGGGCGGGGGCCGCGAACCGCGCGGCGAGCCAGAACGGCGCGTTCCAGGGCAGGACGCCCAGGACGGTCCCCAGCGGCAGGTGCTGCACGTAGCTGTGGGTGGCATCCGAGTCGATGGTCTCCGGCGCCAGGTACCCGGCCCCGTGGTCGGCGTAGTGCTCGAAGCACCACGCCGCCTTCTCCACCTCGCCGCGCGCCTCACCGATCGGCTTGCCCATCTCCTCGGTCATCAGCGGGGCGAACTCCTCGACCTGCGCCCGCAGCCGGGCAGCCACCCCGCGGAGCACCTCTGCCCGTCCGTCGAGCCCGCGGGCCGCCCAGTCGGCCCGCGCGGCTTCCGCGGCGGCGAGCAGGGACTCCACCTCCGCAGCGCCGGACGGGGCTACCTCTCGCACGACCTGTCCGGTGCTGGGGTCGATCGCAGTCAGCATGGATGCTCCTCTCAGGCGACTTCGGGACGGATGGGCGTGGCACCCTCGTGCGGCACGGAGCTCGCCGCGTGCTCCGGCTTGACGGTGAAGTCCTTGTCGAGCGTGAAGAAGGACTCGCAGCCGTCCGCCGTGACGTGGACGGTGTCGGAGATGCCGACGGTCTTGTCACCGTCGACGCCCCACATCCACGGCAGGATGTGGAACGTCATCCCCTCGCGCAGGATGGCAGGGTTGCCCTGGTTGAGGCTCACGATGTAGCCCTCGTCCCAGCTCGGCGGGAACGCGATGCCGATCGAGTACCCCGACCGCGTGACGAGCCGGGCGCCCACGCGGTTCTCGCTGATGATGCTGCGCACGATGTTGTCGGCGTCGGACACGGTCAGGCCCGGCCGGATCGCCGCCTCCACCTCGGAGAGCGCGAGCTTCATCCGTTCCTGTGCCTCGAGCATCGAGTCCGAGAGGTCGTCGAGGACGGCGGTGCGCATCATGGCCGTGTGATAGCGGCGGAAGCATCCCCCCACCTCGAGGAACACGTGCTCGCCGGGCTGGACGGTCCGGCCCTCCCAGGTCGCGTGACCGATCATGCTCCGTGGCCCCGACGTCACGTAGGGCATCACGGCGGGGAACTCACCGCCGGCGCGGAACATGGCCGAGCTGATCTCCGCGGCGATGTCGTTCTCCGTCACGCCGGCGACGCAGGCCTCCAGGCCCGCGCGCATCCCGGCCTCGGTCGCCTGGGCGGCCTTGCGCATGACCTCGATCTCCACGGCGGACTTGCACACCCGGCCCTCCTCGACGATGCCGAAGCAGTCGAGCAGCCGGCCCTCCGTGAAGCTCGCGTGGATGTAGTCCTGGTGGTACGCGGGGAAGTAGTAGCTGTTGCGCTCGTAGCCGACCTCCTTGGTGTGCAGGCCGAACTCGCGCATCGCCTGGACGAGCCCCTGGATCGCGTCGCCGGTGTCGGGGTACGGGCGCGTCGTCTCGACCCAGGTCCGGGCATGGACGTTCGACTCCTCCATGGCACGGGTGATCATGAACGGTTCGCCGTCCAGCGGCACCACCAGCGCCTGGAAGAAGGAGTAGCCCGTCGTCTGGTAGTCCGTGAGATACATCAGGTTCTCCGGATCGGTGATCACCACCGCGTCCAGCAGCCTGTCGGCCATGCGCCGGCGCAGCTCGCCCACGCGCCTCTCGTACTCCTCGAACGGGAACGTCATGTCCTCGCGTGGGTTCATCCCGGTCTCCTGTCGGTCAGGTCTCAGATGGCACGTCGCACGGCCTTGTCGAGGATCTGCAGCCCTTCCTCGAGGTCCTCCTCGGGGATGGTCAACGGGGGGATCAGCTTCAGCACGCGGCCGCCGCTGCCGCACGCGCCGATCAGCATGCCCGAGGCGAAGCAGTCGGCGACGACGGCCTTGCCCCGCGCACCGTCGCCGACGTCGAGGCCCTGGACCATCCCGCGGCCACGGACGTCGAGCCCGGCGTCGACGTCGTCGGCGAGCGAGCGCAGCGACCGGGCCATGGTCTCGCCCTTGGCCCGCACCTCGTCCATGAGCGCGTCGTCGTCGAAGTACGTGAGCGCCTCGCGGCCGGCCACGAAGGACAGCCCCTGGCCCCGGAACGTCCCCGTGTGCTCGCCGGGCGACCAATGGGCGTCGTGCTCCGGCTTCGCGAGGTTCATCGCCAACGGCGTCCCGAACCCGCCGATGCCCTTGGCGAGGCAGATGATGTCCGGGTCCAGCCCCATCCCGTCGAAGCTGAAGTAGCTTCCCGTCCGGCCGCAGCCGACCTGGATGTCGTCGATGATGAACAGCGCACCCACCTCGTGCGCCAGGTCCTGGACCGCGCGCAGCCACTCGGCGCTCGCGACGTTCACGCCACCCTCGGCCTGGATCGTCTCCACCAGGAACGCCGCGGGCGGGACGAACCCGCTCGAGGCGTCGGCGAGGAGCGCGCGGAAGTCCTCGATCGCCCGGACGCCTCCCCCGGGCGCGGTGTCGAAGGGCAGCCGCACCACGTTGTCCAGCGGCACACCTGCCGCGTTGCGGAAGTAGTCGTTGGCGGTGGCCGCGAGCGCACCGAGGGTCATGCCGTGGAATCCGTGGGTGAAGGCCACGACGTCACGGCGGCCGGTGACCCGCCGGGCGAGCTTGAGCGCCGCCTCCACGGCGTTGGTGCCCGTCGGCCCCATGAACTGCATCTTCATGGTCATGTCGCGGGGAGCCAGCACGGTCTCGGCGAACTTCTCGATGAAGTCGCGCTTCGTGGTGGTCGCCATGTCCAGGCTGTGCGCCACGCCGTCGGCCTCGAGGAACTCGATCATCGCGCGCTTCATGCGCGGGTTGTTGTGACCGAAGTTCAGGACTCCTGCGCCGGCGAAGAAGTCCACATAGCTGCGTCCGGCCTCATCGACCTGCCGGGCGTTGGATGCCGACGCGAAGACCGTCGGGTACGTGCGGCTGTAGCCGCGGATCTCGGATTCCCACTTCTCGAACGCCTCCATTGACCACTTCTACGTGTCCCCTCCAGGGCTGTCAACAGGTGCGGCCGAGGGTTTACCGCGGGGACATCTCCCCAGCACGGCGGCGCGGCTGTCGCGCCAGCAGGACCGATGAGGGCCGACCAGGACCAGCGGCCCGTCGACGAACACGAGAGACGACGAAGGCCCCGCCTCACGGCAGGGCCTTCGTCGTCTCTTCGGTGGAGCTGAGGGGACTCGAACCCCTGACCCTCTGCATGCCATGCAGATGCGCTACCAGCTGCGCCACAGCCCCGTGAACCTGACGCGGACGCCGGATTCGGGATGTTCGTGCACTTCCTGCGGGCTTGCGCCCCTCGGGAACGGAGATATCTTAGGCAGACTTGGGCTCAGGCTCCAAATCCGCGTGCGGACCCGCCTGCCAGCGGTCCAGCGGGTACCCGGCACCCACGTTGTGCGCCACCAGCCGCCAGCCGGGCACCGCCCCGGGGGCGGATCGGTGCAGGTGGGACCAGTGGACGTTGTTGACGCCGGAGATGCCGCGCCAGCCCCCGGCGTCGAGCCCGAGCAGCCCGGTGATCGCCAGGGAGATCGCCGCCCCGTGCGAGACGACGACGAGACACTCGTCACTGCCCAACGGTTCGGCGTGCTCCAGGACCGCCGTCACCATCCGGTCGGCCACGGCGACCTTCGTCTCCGCCCCGATGCCCTGCGGCTCGCCGCCGCGCCGCCACTCCTCGCGCTCCGCCGGCCAGCCTGCGGCCATCTCCGGGGGCGTGAGCCCTTCCCAGTCGCCGAACGCCCGCTCCCGGAGCCGCGCGTCGGTCTCGACCGCGGCCCCGACGAGCGCCGCATAGGCGTTGGCGGTGTCCACGGCACGCACGAGGTCGGACGAGACGATCCGCGCCGCCCGGTGGGAGGCGATGAGCGCGGAGGCACCCTCCGCCGCCTGCCAGCGGCCCACCTCGTCGAGCGGGATGTCGATCTGCCCCTGCAGCCGCATCGCGGCGTTGTAGGCCGTGCGCCCGTGGCGCAGCAGCACGATGGTCCCCGCCGTCACGACCGCTTCACAGCCCGCCGGACAGTCGGATCGTCCCGTCGGGCGGGGTGTCGCCGAACTCCTCGCGGGCCGCCGCACCGTCGCCGCCACGGGCGTCGTCGGGCAGGTCGATCGCCGGGCAGTCCTTCCAGAGCCGTTCGAGGGCGTAGTAGACGCGGTCCTCGGCGTGCTGCACGTGCACGACGACGTCGCCGAAGTCGAGCAGGACCCAGCGCGCCTCGGCCTTGCCCTCGCGGCGGATCGCCTTGGCGCCGGCGGCGAACATCGCCTCCTCGACGGCGTCGACGACGGCGCCGACCTGGCGCTCGTTCGTGCCCGACGCGATGAGGAAGACGTCGGTGAGGACCAGCTGCTCGCTGACGTCGAGGGCGATGATCTCCTGGGCCTTGCGCTGGGAGGCGGCACGCGCCGCGGTGATCGCCAGCTCGACCGCGCGATCCGTGGCCGTCATCGGGTTCCTCCCTCGTCGGTCAGCGTCATGGTCGCCGATGCCTCCTCCGTGCCGAAGTCCTCCGTGTCGGGGCCGTCGAGCAGGAGGTTCCAGACCAGTGCGCCGAGGACGAACGCCACGACGACCAGCACGATGTAGTGCAGCCAGGTGTAGGACGGCTCGGCCTCGTCCCACTCGTCGTCCTCGTCGAGCTCCGGGTCGAGGTCGACCCGGACGGGCTGCCCCTCCCCGACCACCGAGGCGAAGGGCGAACCTGGCGCGTCCTGGCGGAGCGGTGCCGCAGGCTGACCTGACGGGGCGGGGGCCGACCCGGCGCTCGCCGAGCCCCACGGCAGAGGCGGGGCGACGGTGGTGGCGTCCGGGTCGTGGCTCGCGGGAGCCGCAGGGGTGGCGGGGCTCGCCGCACCAGGCCACGCCGGCGCGGTGCGGGCCTGCGTCGGAGCCGCCGCCGGCGGCGTGCCCGCGGGCGACGCGACGGGCGCACCCGGCGCGCCCGGGGAACCCGACGACGGGCCGAACGCCGAGCGTCGGCTGGGCGCGCCCTCGAACGGCGACGGCGCAGCCTCCGGGCCGGTGGCCGACGACGCGGACGAGGCGGACGCGCCCGCTCCTGCACCGGCGAACGGCGATCGCGGCGACTCGGTCCGCCCGGGCGCGCCACCGGCGGGAGCAGAACCGCTCTGGCTGCCGAAGGGGGTGGCCGGGCGCGGCGACGGCCGGGCCGAGGTGCGTGGGGGCCCGGTCGGCGTCGGCGGCCCGGCCGCGCCGGGCTCACCGCCAGGGCGGCGCACCGGCGTCAGACGACCCGTCTCGTCGACGCCCCGCACCCCGCCGGACGTCGACGGCGGTCGGACCGTCGGGGAGGGAGCGGGTGCCGGGCTCGCGGCAGCGGGTTGCTGCTCCCGCAACGACCGGCGCGACGGCGGCGCGGCGGCACTCGGTGCCGGAGCCGGCGGGGCGGGCGGCGCCGACGAGGCGCTCGGCACACCGCGCCCGAAGGCGGCCGGGCCCGCACCGGGGACCGGTGCCGACGGGCCGGGCGGTGGAGCGGCCTGCCGGGCCGCAGCCTCGGCGGCGGCCTGCTCACGTTCGCGGATCTCCCGACGTGTCAGCGGCCGGGACGTGTTGTCACTCATCGAGACCTCGATACAGACCGTGCTTGGCGATGTACTGAACGACGCCGTCCGGCACCAGGTACCAGACGGGCTGGCCCGCCTCCGCGCGCCGACGGCAGTCCGTGGACGAGATCGCCAGCGCCGGCACCTCGAGCGTCGTGACGCCCTCCGAGGGCAGGCCGTCGACCGTGAGCCGGTGGCCCGGCCGGGTGACGGCCACGAAGTGCGCCATCTCCCACAGCGATCCCGCGTCCTTCCATGTCAGGAGCTGCTCGATCGCGTCCGCGCCCGTGATGAAGTACAGGTCGGCGTCGGGGCGATCCTGCCGCAGGTCGCGCAGCGTGTCGACCGTGTAGGTGAGACCGGGGCGGTCGATGTCCACGCGACTGACCGTGAACCTCGGGTTGGACGCCGTGGCGATGACCGTCATGAGGTACCGGTGCTCGGCCGGGGAGACCCGGGTGTCCTGCTTGAAGCTGGGCTTGCCCGTCGGCACGAACACGACCTCGTCGAGGTCGAGCAGCGCCGCGGCCTCGCTCGCGGCCACGAGGTGACCGTGGTGGATGGGGTCGAACGTACCGCCCATCACCCCGATCCGGGGACGACCCTGCTCACTCACCGGTAGGCGGTCTCGTCAGTGCTTGTTGCTGGCGTTGCGGAAGGCGAACGTCGCGAGCAGCGCGACGACGAATCCCCCGAAGGCGAGCACGCCCAGCATGACGGGCGAGATCCCGGACGACGCGTGCTCGGCTGCCTCCTCGGCAACCTGGACGGCGGTGTGCAGCACGGGGGCTCCTCAAGAAGTAGTCGGGGCAAGTCGGGGCACAGTCTCTCACGACGCACGGTCAGGGCCGTACGTGACCGTCACCGTGCACCACCCACTTGGTCGTGGTCAGCTCCGCCAGCCCCATCGGCCCCCGGGCATGGAGCTTCTGGGTGGAGATGCCGATCTCCGCACCCATGCCGAGCTGGCTGCCGTCGGTGAACCGGGTGGACGCGTTCACCATCACCGCCGCGGAGTCCACCTCCGCCACGAACCGCTCGGACGCGGCCAGGTCGCGGGTCACGATCGCCTCGGTGTGGCCGGAGCTCCAGGTGCGGATGTGCTCGATCGCCTCGTCGAGCGAGCCGACGACCCGCACGGCGAGCTCGGCCGCGAGGTACTCGGTGGCCCAGTCCTCGTCCGTGGCGGGAGTCACCTCGACGCTCTCGGGTGCCAGCGCCCGCGTGCCCTCGTCCCCGTGCAGGACGACGCCCGCGCCACCGAGCGCGGCGAGCGCGGCCGGCAGGAACCGCTCCGCGGCGTCGGAGTGCACCAGCAGGGTCTCCGCGGCGTTGCAGACCCCTACGCGCTGGGTCTTGGCGTTCATGATGATCTCGACGGCGGTCGCCGGGTCCGCCGAGGCGTCGACGTAAACGTGCACGTTGCCCGTCCCCGTCTCGATCACCGGGACCGTCGACTGCTCCACCACGGTGCGGATCAGGTCCGCGCCGCCACGGGGGACGAGCAGGTCCACCAGACCGCGCGCCTGCATGAGGGCGATCCCGCCAGGACGGCCGTAGGCGTCGATGGACTGCACGAGGTCGGCGGGCAGCCCACGGGCCTCGAGCGCCGCGCGCAGGACCGTCGTGATGGTCGTGTTGGACGACGCCGCAGCGCTGCCGCCGCGCAGGATGACGGCGTTGCCGGACTTGAGCGCGAGGCCGGCGGCGTCCACCGTCACGTTGGGACGTGCCTCGTAGATCATGCCGACCACGCCCATCGGGACCCGGAGCTGTCGCATCCGCAGCCCGTTCGGCAGCGTCTGGCCACGGACCACCTCCCCGACCGGGTCGGGCAGCGCGGCGAGCTCACGCAGGGCGTCGGCGATCGCGACGACCCGGTCGCCGGTGAGCGTGAGGCGGTCGAGCAGACCGTCGCTCATGCCGTTCTCCCGCCCGCGGGCGAGGTCCTCGGCGTTCGCCGTCACGATCTCGCCGGACGCCGCCACGAGGGCGTCGGCCAGCGCGTGCAGCGTCTGGTCCTTCTCGGCACGGGTCGCGGTGGCCAGCACGCGGGACGCCTTCTGGGAGCGGCGCGCGACGTCCTGGACGGCCGCCGTCACCTCGGCGTCCGGCTGCGGCCTCCCGACGGGGCCGGGCGTCGCGGTCGCTGCGTGCTCGAACGTCGTGGTCATGCCCTCGAGACTACGACGCCGAGGCGGACGAGGACAGGCCGTTCCGTCCTTCGAGCACCAGGTCGTCGCGGTGGACCACCTCGCGGTCGTACCCCACGCCGAGGTCGTCCCGCAGCTCGTAGGTGGACCGGCCCAGCAGCGGCGGCAGCTCGGCGGCGTCGTAGGCCACCAGCCCGCGGGCGACCACGGAGCCGTCCGGCCCGACCAGCTCCACCGGGTCACCGGCGTCGAACTGTCCCTCGACCCGGGTGATCCCGGCGGGGAGGAGCGACGCGCGTCCACCCAGCACCGCGCGCGTGGCGCCGTCGTCCAGGTGCAGGACCCCTGCGGCGCGTGCCGCGTGCGCGATCCACAGCCGCCGAGCCGTGGTCCGCTTGCCGCCGGCGGCGAAGAAGGTGCCGACGTCGTCGCCCGCCAGCGCCCCGGCCACGTTCGCGGCGGCGGTCAGCACCACGGGCACCCCGGCCTCCGTCGCGATGCGCACCGACTCCAGCTTGGTGACCATCCCGCCGGTGCCGACGCTGCTCCCCCGCGCCGTCACCTCGATCCCGGAGACGTCGGCGAGGTCCGCGACGTGCGAGATCCGTCGCGCGCCGGGACGGCTCGGCGGGGCGTCGTGGAGGCCGTCGACGTCGGTCAGCAGCACCATCGCGTCCGCCCGGACCAGGTGCGAGACCAGGGCGGCGAGCCGGTCGTTGTCGCCGAAGCGCAGCTCGTCGATGGTCACGGCGTCGTTCTCGTTGACGACCGGCACGACGCCGAGGGCGAGCAGCTTCTCGAGCGAACGCTGGGCGTTCCGGTACCGCACGCGGCGCACCGTGTCCTCGGCCGTGAGCAGCGCCTGGCCCACCTGCAGGCCGTGCGCGGCGAACGCCTCGTTGTACCGGGCGACCAGCTGACCCTGCCCGAGCATCGCGCAGGCCTGCATGGTGGCCAGGTCGCGCGGCCGTGCCGCCAGGCCGGCCGGACCGATGCCCGCGGCGATGGCCCCGGAGGTCACGAGGACGACCTCCTGGCCCTGCGCGCGGCGCGCGGCCAGCACGTCCACCAGCGCCCGCAGCGCCACCACGTCGAGATGCCCGTCCGGCCGTGTCAAGGAGGACGAGCCGATCTTGACGACGAGCCGACGAGCGGCGGGCAGCGCAGCGCGGGAGGAGGCGTTCACGAGGCCATCATCCCCGCAACCGGCGTCAGTCGTCGGCGGGGTCCGCCCAGTGACCCGCGTCGCGCTCGGTCCACAGCTCCTCGCGGGCCGCCGTCTTGGCGTCCATCCGCTCGCTGTGCTCCTGGCGCTTGCTCGCTCGGGTAGGCCGCGAGGGCTCGTCGAAGCGCAGGTCGGTCCCCCGGGCGCCGAGGAGCTCGGCACCCGTGCTCATGGTGGGCTCCCAGTCGAACACGACGGCGTCGCGCTCGGTCCCGATGCGGACCTCGTCGCCCGCCACCGCCCCGGCCTTGAGGAGCCTGTCCTCCACGCCGAGCTTGGCCAGCCGGTCCGCGAGGAACCCGACGGCCTCGTCGTTGTTGAAGTCCGTCTGCCGCACCCAGCGGTGCGGCTTGCGCCCCTCGACCAGGAAGTACACGTGGCCGGTGCTGCCGTCCGTGCGACGGGTGACGGTGAACCCGGCGTCGTTGACGGCCCTGGGCCGCAGGACCACCCGGGCCGGCTCGGGCGGGGGCGCCGCGGCGCGGGCCCGCGCGACGATCTCACCGAGCGCGAACGTCAGCGGACGCAGGCCCTCGTGCGAGGCGGTGGAGATCTCGAAGACCCGCAGCCCTCGTGCCTCCAGATCGGGCCGGACGAACTCCGCGAGCTCACGCGCCTCGGGCACGTCGATCTTGTTCAGCACGACGAGCTGGGGACGCTCGGTGAGCGGCACGCGGCCGCCCTCGATGCCCAGGTCGCCCGCGTACGCCGCGAGCTCCGCCTCGAGCAACTCCAGGTCGCTGATCGGGTCGCGGCCCGGCTCCAGCGTCGCGCAGTCGAGCACGTGGACGATCACGGCCGTCCGCTCGATGTGACGCAGGAACTCCAGACCCAGCCCCTTGCCCTCGCTGGCGCCCGGGATCAGGCCGGGCACGTCGGCGATCGTGTACCGGGTGTCGCCCGCCTGGACCACCCCGAGGTTCGGCACCAGCGTCGTGAACGGGTAGTCGGCGATCTTCGGCCGGGCCGCCGAGACCGCGGCGATCAGGGAGGACTTGCCGGCGCTCGGGAAACCGACCAGCGCGACGTCGGCGATCGACTTGAGCTCGAGGACGACCTCGCGCTCCTCTCCCGGCTCGCCGAGGAGCGCGAAGCCGGGCGCCTTGCGCTTGGGCGACGCGAGAGCGCGGTTGCCCAGCCCGCCACGGCCACCCTCGGCGATGACGAACTCGGTGCCGTCGCCCACGAGGTCGGCCAGCACGTTGCCGTCACGGTCCTTGACGACCGTACCGTCGGGGACCCGGAGGATCAGGTCCTCGCCCTTGGCCCCGTCCCGGTCGTCGCCCATGCCCTGGCCACCCTTGGGAGCCCGGCGGTGCGGCGAGTGGTGGTACTCGAGCAGCGTGGTCGTCTGGGCGTCCACGACGAGCCGGACGCTGCCGCCGTCGCCACCGTTGCCGCCGTCCGGGCCGCCGAGCGGCTTGAACTTCTCGCGGTGCACGGACGCGACCCCGTGCCCGCCGTCACCGCCGGCGGCGTGCAGCACCACTCGATCGACGAAGCTGGCCATGGGTAGATCCTCTCAGGACGGCGGGCGGAGAACAGCACGAGGGGCGCACCCGAGATGGTGCGCCCCTCGTGGGAAGTGCGGCAGCGGTTCGCTGCGCGACGGCTCAGATCCGGTGGATCAGGCCTGCGCGGCCGCGACGATGTCGACGACCTTGCGGCCACGGCGGGTCGCGAAGGCGACCTCGCCGGCGGCCAGGGCGAACAGCGTGTCGTCGCCACCGCGACCGACGTTCTCGCCCGGGTGGAAGTGGGTGCCACGCTGGCGGACGATGATCTCGCCGGCGTTGACGGCCTGGCCGCCGTAGCGCTTCACGCCGAGCGACTTCGCGTTCGAGTCACGACCGTTGCGCGAGGAGCTCGCGCCCTTCTTGTGTGCCATGTCAGGCCTGCTTTCTGGGAGTACGAAGAGAGTACGAAGAGGGTGGGACCGGGAGGCCGGGGCCGCCGGGCGTCACTTGATGCCGGTGACCTTCAGGCGGGTCAGCTGCTGACGGTGACCCTGGCGCTTCTTGTAACCGGTCTTGTTCTTGTACTTCTGGATCGAGATCTTCGGGCCCTTGGCGTCCCGCACGACCTCGGCGGTGACCTTGACCTTCGCGAGCTTCTCGGCGTCGGAGGTCACCTTCTCCCCGTCCACGAGCAGGATCGCGGGCAGCTCGACGGTGTCGCCGGCCGCGCTCTGGATGCGGTCCATGACGACGATGTCGCCCACGGACACCTTTTCCTGACGGCCACCGGCCTTGACGATCGCGTACACCATGCTGATGCTCATCTCTCCTGGTCTTGGCGTGCTCGCCCGACGTCGGTCACCGGCTTGATCTGGGACTCGGGCCGCCGCGGCGGTCGAGTGCGGTGCGCCGAGGGCACACGGGACAGGCACGCTGAGGGCGCGCCGACGCACTACTGTACGCGACGCCGCCAGCCGCGATCAACTGCCACGGCCGCCCGCGGGCGTGACCTCAGGCACGTCGCGGCCGGGACCGGCGCCCGACAGGGCGCACTCGCTGGGCCCGCTCGCAAGGGGCCCGCTCGCAAGGGGCCCGCTCGCAACGGGCCCGCTCGCGACGGGCCCGCCTCCGGCCGATCATGGCACGGTGAGGTCATCACCTCCGCCGGCCGGCAGCCCACCCACCGACGACGGCGCCGACGCCGTCGCGGGGGTGATGCATGCCGTCGACCGGCGCGACTTCCTCCCCCGGACCCAGCGTGCCGCCGCCTCCCAGGACCGCCCCTTGCCCATCGGGCACGAGCAGACGTGTTCGCAGCCGTCGACGGTCGCCGCCATGCTGTCGCTCCTGCGCGTCCCGTGGGGCGGCTCCGTCCTCGACGTGGGCTCCGGGTCGGGATGGACGACGGCGCTGCTCGCGCACCTGGTCGGCCCCGGCGGCGAGGTGCTCGGCGTGGAGCTCGTCCCCGACATCGCGGCCTGGGGCGCCGCGAACCTGGCTCGGCAGGAGATGCCGTGGGCCACGATCGTGCCGGCGACGAGTGGCACGCTCGGTTCGCCCCGCGAGGGCGGGTGGCAGCGGATCCTCGTCTCGGCGTCCCCCGCCGAGCTGCCCGGCGAGCTGGTGGACCAGCTCGCCCCCGGCGGTCGGATGGTCATCCCCGTCCGCCACGCGATGCTGCTGGTCGAGCGGTCCGACGACGGCACGGTGCGCACCACCGAGCACGGGACCTACAGCTTCGTCCCGCTCGTCCAGGACTGAGCCGACTGGTCGTCACTTCACCTTGACGATGTCCGCCGCCCGGTCCGACGTCAGCGTCGACGTTCCGGTGTACTTCACGATCCACTTGCCGGACTTCGACTGCTTGAACTTCTTGGAGAAGGCCCCCTTCGACGTCACCGTCGCCGTCCCCTTGTACACCGCGCCGCGAGAGCCGGCCGGATCGAAGTAGATCTTGACCTTCTTGCCCTCAAGCGGGCGGGTGGCACCATCACCGTAGTGATAAGCAGGGTTCCAGAACTTCAGCGTCCCCTTGACCGTGACGTACCGCCCTTGGCGGACCGGCTCGGGCGAGACGTTCACACCGAGGTACGTCGCCCGCTTGAAGTAGAAGGTGTCGGAGTAGTGCGCGTCCGGGAGCTGGCAGTAGTGCTCCCAGTCCCATCCGTCCTCGTCCACGCCGAAGACCTCGAAGTCCCGGTCGACGGTCGCCACGGCCTTGTACCGACCGAACTGCTCCCAGTCGTACCAACGGCTCGAAGTCACCGCGCCGGACGCAGCGGCCTTGCTCGGGTAGAGATACGCCCCGCCGCCCACGTAGTTCCCGTACCGGTCGTGGTAGGCGACGTCATAGGTCCAGTCGAAGCCACCCCAGCCCGTGTATTCCTCACCGTACTGGGGAAAGCTCTGCGCATCGAAGCAGGCACGGATCTGCGCACTCGTCGGCTTCTTCACCGAGTACGAGATCTTGACAGTCTTGTTGTGCTGACCCTTGTACAGCACGACGTCGGGATGATTCACTTCGCCACCCGATCCGCTCGAGGCGGCGGCTGCGGGAGCCACTGCCGCACCGACGCCGAGAGCGGCTCCGACGAGCACCGCGATGACCTTTCGCCTCATGTCGTCCCTCGTTCTTCAGCGGGCCGCCCGGACCGGGCTCGCTCAGATTAGTCCGGACTCCGCGGTTTCGACTCGGCTGCGGGCGGGTGATCTTCCGGTCGGACCTGCGCGAGACCTTCACGTCGGGGCCCGTGCCCCGAAACCTACGGTCCCGTAGGCTCGGGCCATCTGCACGACCGGGCACCTGCCCACCACCTCGGCTGGGAAGCCGACACCGACCCTCTGCGAGGCATGCATGGCCCCCACCGCCCCGTCCGTGATCGACCAAGCCGGTCCCCCACCCACCGCCGCCGCCAAGTTCACGAGCAGCTACAGCGACCTCGCCCGCCAGGTGCGGGAGGCGGGTCTGCTCCGGCGGGCCTACGGGTACTACCTCGCGACCGGCATCGGCGTGGCACTCGCGCTCGGCGGCATCATCACCGGGATGGTCCTGCTCGGCGACTCGTGGTTCCAGCTCCTCATGGCGGGCGCGCTCGGCATCGTGCTCACGCAGATCGCCTTCCTGACGCACGAGGCCGCGCACCGGCAGGTCTTCGCGAGCGGGCCGGTCAACGACAAGGTCGGGCGCTGGCTGGCCAACGCCGTGGTCGGCATCAGCTACTCGTGGTGGATGACCAAGCACACGCGCCACCACGCCAACCCGAACCAGATGGGCAAGGACCCGGACATCGCGCCGGACACGATCCGGTTCAGCGCGGAGGACGCCGCCGAGGTCCGCGGACCGTTGCGCCACATCACGCGGCGACAGGGCTGGCTGTTCTTCCCCCTGCTGACCCTCGAGGGCCTGAACCTGCACGTCACCTCCATCCGTTCGCTCCTGACGGGTCCTCCCAAGACCCTCGCCGCGCGCCGTCGCGAGCTCGTCACGATCGCCGTCCGGCTGACCCTCTACGTGGGCGTGATCGTCTGGTTCATGCCGCTGGGGCTCGCCGCCGCGTTCATCGGCGTCCAGCTCGCCGTCTTCGGCGTCTACATGGGCGCGTCGTTCGCCCCGAACCACAAGGGGATGAAGCTGGTCCCGGCGGGGACCAAGATGGACTTCCTGTCCAAGCAGGTGCTCACCTCCCGCAACATCCGTGGCGGCTGGTTCATGAACGTCCTGATGGGCGGCCTCAACCACCAGGTCGAGCACCACCTGTTCCCGAGCATGCCGCGGCCGAGCCTGGCGAAGGCGCGCCTCCTCGTGCGTGAGCACTGCGCGAACCACGGGCTGCCGTACACGGAGACCAGCCTCGTCGCCTCCTACGCCATCGTCGTCCGCTACCTCAACCAGGTCGGCCTCGCGGCGAGGGACCCGTTCGACTGCCCCCTCCGGCAGGAGCTGCGCGGGTACTGACGCCCGCGAGCCGTAACGAGGGCCGGCAATCGGTCGGGTGCCACGCCGTCAGGCATGGCGGTGCGCCCGGCAGCGCGCCTGGTAGGAGTCAGTCCCGCCGACGTGTGCGGGCACCGCGACGAGGGCGTCGCCAGGCGAGTTCCCGGCGTCGGGCAACCGCACGTGATACGCGGCGTCCCGTCCGCACACGCTGCACACGGCCGTGAGCTTGACGACGGTCTCGGCCACCGCCATGAGGGCGGGCAGCGGTTCGAACGGTCTGCCGTCGAAGGTCACGGTGAGCCCGGCGACGACGACGTCGAGCCCGGAGTCCAGCAGGTCGAGGACGACCGTCACCAGCCCAGGACCGAAGAACTGCGCCTCGTCGATCGCGACCATCCGGGTGTCGGCTGAGACGAGCCCCGGGATCCCGGAGGTCGCGTCCACGGATCGCGACGCGATCTCGACCCCCGAGTGGGAGGCCAGCACCCCCGCCCCGTAGCGGTCGTCCAGCGTGTGCGCGACCGTGAGGACCTCATGTCCCGCCACCTGCGCGCGCCGCACCCGGCGGGCCAGCTCCTCCGTCTTGCCCGCGAACATGGGCCCGCCGACCACCGCGAGCCGACCGGGGTCTCGACCGTCGTCCATGCGGACCAGTCAAGCACCCGCCCGGCCGCCTCCGCCCCGGAAACGCCGACGCCCGTGCCCGACCGCTGACGGTCGGGCACGGGCGTCGGGACGCGACGACCTATCGGCCGTCGGTCGGCTCGCCGTCGGTCAGCGCCGCAGCCTCGTCATCAGCCTGCTCAGGAGCCTCTTCGGCTCCGGCTCCTTTGGCCGGTCCGGCCTCCGGGCCCGCCACCGGCTCCGGCTGCTCGCCGGGCTCGGGCGCCGGCTCGGGCAGCACGATCGCCTCGACCGCAGCCTCCACGGCGGCACCCGCCTCGGCGGCGGTCCCCTCCGTGACGGGCTCCGGCTGGTCCACGGTCTCCGCGGACGCCACGGTGTCGGCAGCGGTGGCCACCGACCCGTCCGCGTCGTCGTGCTCGTCGTGAGCGTGGTCGTGGTCGTGGGCGTGGGCGGCCGCGGCCGCGATCGTGGCCAGCGTCGCCTTGACCGCCTCGCGCGCCTCGGACTTGTCGTCCGGCAGCTTCGCCATGTCGACGCCCGCCGTCTGCGACTCCTCCTTCTTGCCGCCGCCGCGCTTACGGCGCGACCGCTTGGACGCGTCGTCGCCGGAGCCCGCGGTCGCAGCAGCGCCACGCTCGACCGGCTCGCTGTGCACGATGAAGCCGCGGCCCTTGCAGTGCTCACAGGTGGAGGAGAAGGCCTCGACGAGCCCCTGCCCGACACGCTTGCGGGTCATCTGGACCAGTCCCAGCGACGTCACCTCGGCGACCTGGTGCTTGGTGCGGTCCCGGCCGAGGCACTCGACCAGCCGCCGGAGCACGAGATCGCGGTTCGACTCCAGCACCATGTCGACGAAGTCGATGACGATGATGCCGCCGATGTCCCGCAGCCGGAGCTGGCGGACGATCTCCTCGGCCGCCTCCAGGTTGTTGCGGGTCACCGTCTCCTCGAGCGTGCCGCCCGAGCCGGTGAACTTGCCCGTGTTGACGTCGACCACTGTCATGGCCTCGGTCCGGTCGATGACCAGCGAGCCGCCGGAGGGCAGCCAGACCTTGCGGTCCATGCCCTTGGCGAGCTGCTCGTCGACGCGGTGCTTGGCGAAGACGTCACCCGGCTCGATCCACTTCGAGACCCGCTCGCGCAGGTCCGGTGCGAGCTCGGCCACGTAGGACGAGATCTCGGACCAGGCGTGGTCGCCCTGCACGACGAGCGAGGTGAAGTCGTCGTTGAAGATGTCGCGCACCACGCGGATCGCCATGTCCGCCTCGCCCTGCAGCAGGCTCGGCGCGCTGGTCGACGACCTGCCCGCCTTCTCGCTGATCGCCTGCCACTGCGCCTCGAGCCGCTCGACGTCGGCGCGCAGCTCGTCCTCGGACGCACCCTCGGCGGCGGTGCGGACGATGACCCCGGCTCCGTCGGGGACGACGTCGCGCAGGATCTTCTTGAGGCGGCTGCGCTCGGTGTCGGGCAGCTTGCGGCTGATCCCGGTCATCCCGCCGCCCGGCACGAACACCAGGTAGCGGCCCGCGAGCGTGATCTGCGAGGTGAGGCGCGCACCCTTGTGCCCGATCGGGTCCTTGGTCACCTGGACCAGGACGGAGTCACCCGACTTGAGGGCGTCCTCGATGCGCCGCGGCTGCCCGTCGATCCCGGCGGCGTCCCAGTTGACCTCGCCGGCGTAGAGCACGGCGTTGCGGCCCTTGCCGACGTCGACGAACGCCGCCTCCATGGAGGGCAGCACGTTCTGGACCCGGCCGAGGTAGACGTTGCCCACCATCGAGGCCTGCTCCTGCTGGGAGACGTAGTGCTCGACGAGCACGCCGTCCTCGAGCACGGCGATCTGCGTGCGGTCGTGCTCCTCGCGCACGAACATCGAGCGCTGCACCGACTCCCGGCGCGCCAGGAACTCCGCCTCGGTGATGACCTGGCGGCGGCGGCCGGCGTCGCGCCCGTCCCGGCGACGCTGACGCTTCGCCTCGAGGCGGGTGGAGCCCTTGAGCGCCGTGACCTCGTCCTCGGCACGTTCCTTGCGCCCCGTGTCGCGGTCGTTGCCGCGGCCACCACGCCGGCGACGGCGACGGCGACGGCTGGAGCCCGACGACTCGGACTCGTCCGTCTCGCCCACGTCCTCGGCGCCGGGCTCGGCCGCGTCCTCCGGGTCAGCGCCCTGCTCCGGCCGCGAGGTGACCTCGTCGGCCGACGACTCGGACTCGTCCGCGCTGTCCTCGCCCTGGTCGTCACCGTCGTCGGAGTCGTGCTCGTCGTCGCGCTGGTCGACCTTGCGCCCGCCCCTGCGGCCACGCCCGCCACGCCGGCGCCGGCGCCGCGGGCGGATGTCCGACTCGTCGCCGTCCTCGCGGAAGTCCTCCGGCCGCAGCTCGGGGAGCGCGACACCCTCCGACTCCAGCTCGCTCTCGATGACCTCGAGCTCCGAGACGGCGGCCTCCTCGGCCTCGCTCAGCGTCAGCGCCGTGGGCTCCTCGTCCGCAGCGGGCTCGGCAGCGGCAGCCGTGGGCGCCTCGGCGGGCGAGGACTCGACGGCCTCCTCCAGGGCCTTCGTCGACCGGGCCCGGCGGGAGGTGCCGGACCTCTTCGTGGACCTCTTCGCGCTCGTGGTGGCGGCCGTCCCGGTGGCGGCATCGTCGGTCGGCGCGTCGGTCGCCGGACGGTCGTCCGCCGGCTGCGGCTCCGGTGCGGCGACCGCGTCGTCGTCGTGCGACCGGGGCGGACCGGCCGGTGCCTGGGCCCGACGCGACTTGCGCGGTCCGGACATCTCGGGGGCCTGGAACAGCAGTGCGGTCGTCGCGAGGCGCGGGCTGCCACCCCCACCGGCAGTGCGCGCGGTCGCCGGCTCGGCGGCCTCCTGCGCGGCAGGCTGCTCCGTGGCGGCCTTGCGGGTGGCGGACTTCTTCGCAGCAGGTTCGGCAGCCGGGGTCTCGGGAGCCGAGGTCTCGGCAGCCGGTGCGGCGGTCGCGCGCCCGGCCCGGCGCCGCTTGGGCGCCCGGGTCTCGGGTGCCTGCGCGTCCGGTTCCTGCGTCTCGGGCGCCGGAGCCTCAGGGGCCTGCTCCGCCTCGGCGGCCGGCTCGGCCTTCTTGGCTGCTCGCGAACGGGAGCGCTTCGCCGGCTGCTCGGTCGTGCTCGGGCTCTTGGCACGCGAGGTCCGCTTGGCCGCCCCCGTGGACGACGGCGCCGAGTCGGCCGCCGGTCCGCCGGGCAGCACGATGTCGTCCAGCGAGAGGGCGGCGGCGGACGGGGCGGGCTCCTGGGCGGGCTCGGGCAGCGCGATGGCCTCCGGGCCCGCGCCGCTGTCAGCGTCGGCGGCCGACGCCGGCGCCTCGTCCGGCGCGTTCGTCGTGGGTCCGGCGGTGCGCCGGGTGGCCCGGCGCGGCCGGCGGCCTGAACCGGTGGCGGGCGCGTCCTCGGCGGTCACCGGCTGCTCCGGCTGCGCCGGTGCGGAGGTCGCCGGCGGCGTCGGCTCGTCGGGCGGACCTGCCGTCCCGGGTGCCGTCGCGGCGGGCACCACGATCGGCGCCGGTCCGCTGGTCTGGGGGGCCGAGGTCGGCCGGGTGACTCGCCGGCGGGTCGCGCGGCGAGGCGGGGTGCTCTCGGCCTCGGTCGTCGCCTGGTCGCCGGTCGGGATGTCGGACGTCACGAAATACGCTCCTGCTCCCGGTCGCCGGCCCACACCTACCGGCCGCCGGGTGGTCGCCGTCGGGGTGGCAGCGCTGCTCAGCGCGCCGCCCGGACGGAAGTCTCGGTCTCGGCTGCGTCACCCCCGTCTTCGCGGCCGCCGGCTGCCGGGCCCCTTCACGCCCCGCCGCGGCACCGCGTGCGGGACGCGGGAGCTGCAAGCTTGTCGACCGTCCGGGGGATGTGGCCCCGAAGGTCTGCCGTCCAGTATCGCACTCCTCACCGGAGGTGCCGACCGGTGTACGGCGTCGGCGTGGCGCCGCTCACAGTCGGCCCCCACGGCTTGACTTGTGAAAACCTTCACGAGATTGTTCGTGAAGACCTTCACAAACCTGATCGTCGCCCTCCCCGCGCGGACCCGCCTCGCCGGTTCTACCGTCATGGCACAGCCCATCGGCCGCAGGGCGACCAGCCTCCCCTCCGGCTCGTACCGAAGGAGTCGTCTCGTGGACGCTCTCGCACTGGCTCGGTGGCAGTTCGCCATCACCACCGTCTACCACTTCATCTTCGTCCCGCTCACGATCGGCCTCGCTCCGATCGTGGCCGGGATGCAGACGGCGTGGGTCGTCACGAAGAAGGAACGCTGGCTGCGTCTGACGAAGTTCTTCGGCAAGCTCCTCCTCATCAACTTCGCCCTCGGCGTCGTCACCGGCATCTGGCAGGAGTTCCAGTTCGGCATGGCCTGGAGCGAGTACTCCCGGTTCGTCGGCGACGTCTTCGGTGCGCCCCTGGCCATGGAGGCGCTGGCCGCGTTCTTCGTCGAGTCGGTGTTCCTCGGCGTCTGGATCTTCGGCTGGGACCGGGTGTCCAAGAAGATCCACCTCGCCTCCATCTGGCTGTTCGCGCTGGCGACCAACCTGTCGGCGTTCTTCATCCTGGCCGCGAACTCCTGGATGCAGCACCCGGTCGGCGCGGTGTACAACCCGGAGACCGGCCGGGCCGAGATGGAGTCCATCTGGGCCGTCCTGACGAACAACACCCTGCTGGCGGCCTTCCCGCACACCATCACCGCAGCCTTCCTCACGGCCGGCACCTTCGTGGCGGGTATCGCCGCGTGGTGGATGGTCCGCCTCGCGCGCAGCAGGAAGCCCGAGCACCTCGAGACCGCACGGACCGTGTACCGGCCCGCCGTCCTCGTGGGCGTGTGGGTGATGATCGTGGCCGGGCTCGGCGTCGCCTTCACCGGGGACGTCCAGGGCAAGCTGATGTACGAGCAGCAGCCCGGCAAGATGTCCTCCGCGGAGGCTCTCTGCGAGGGCACCGAGTCGGCCGAGTTCTCCATCCTGGCCATCGGCCCCCTCCAGGCGGGCTGCGAGGACGTCAACCACGTGCTGTCCGTCCCCGGGCTGACCAGCTACCTCGGGACCGGCCACTTCTCCGGCGAGGAGTCCTACCTGCCGGGCGTGTACGACGTCCAGGAGGCGTACAGCGAGCGGTACGGCGACGTCACCGTCGACGGCGAGCCCGTCACGTACACCCCGCCCCTGGCCATCACCTACTGGTCCTTCCGGCTCATGATCGGGTTCGCCGCGTTCTCCGTGGCGCTCGCGCTCGCGGCGCTGTGGCTGACGCGTCGGGGCCGTGTGAGCGACAACGTCTGGCTGGGCCGGCTCGGCATCCTGGCGATCCCCATGCCGTTCCTCGCCTGCTCGTTCGGCTGGATCTTCACCGAGGTGGGCAGGCAGCCGTGGGTGGTCGCACCCAACCCGACCGGTATCGACGCCGTCCGCCTGCTCACCGACCGGGGCGTGTCGACCGCTGTCCCCCCGGGCATGATCCTCACCTCGATGATCGTGCTCACCGTGATCTACGCGGCCCTCGCCGTGGTCTGGTACCGGCTCATGCACCGGTACACGATCGAGGGGGTGCCCGACGCCGTCCGGGACGAGTCGCCCGAGGCCCGGGACGACGACACCGACCGCCCCCTGTCCTTCGCCTACTGAGCGCCCGAGCATCCCGACTGGAGACCTGACGTGGACCTCGCGATCCTCTGGTTCGTCATCATCGCCGTCCTGTGGACCGGCTACCTCGTGCTCGAGGGCTTCGACTTCGGCGTGGGCATGCTGCTGTCGATCCTGCCCCGCGGCGACCGGGAGCACCGGGAGAAGGAACGTCGCGTGCTGGTCAACACCATCGGCCCCGTCTGGGACGGCAACGAGGTGTGGCTGCTCACGGCCGGCGGCGCGACCTTCGCCGCGTTCCCCGAGTGGTACGCCACCATGTTCTCCGGGTTCTACCTCCCGCTGCTCATCATCCTGGTGGGTCTGGTCGCCCGCGGCGTGGCGTTCGAGTACCGCGGCAAGATCGCCGACCCGGCCTGGGCACGCCGCTGCGACCTGGCGATCCAGGCCGGGTCGTGGATCCCGGCCGTGATGTGGGGCGTCGCGTTCGGCAACCTCGTGCGCGGCCTGCTGCTCGACGAGTCCTTCCAGTACGTGGGCGGCTTCTGGGCGCTGCTGAACCCGTTCGCTTTGCTGGGCGGGCTGACGACGGCGACGCTGTTCCTGCTGCACGGTGCCGTCTTCGTCGCGCTCAAGACCGACGGCGACATCCGCCACCGCGCGGCCCGGCTCGCCTCCGGGCTGTCCGTCGTGACGCTCGTCGTCGCGGGCGGCTGGGCGCTCTGGGCGCAGCTCGCCTTCTCGGAGCCCTGGACCTGGATCGCCGTCCTCGTCGCGGCCGGCAGCCTCGTCGGGGTCGTGGTGACCACCCGGCAGCGCCGCGAGGGGCTCGCGTTCGCCCTGTCCGCGGTGACCATCGTCGCGGCCGTCGTGCTGATCTTCGGCTCGATGTTCCCCGACGTGATCCCGGCGGTCGACGGCGGGACGTCGCTCTCCGTCGCCGAGGCCTCGTCCACCGACTACACCCTGACGGTGATGTCGTGGGTGGCGGTCTTCCTCACCCCGCTGGTGATCGCGTACCAGGCCTGGACGTACTGGGTGTTCCGCCGTCGTCTCAGCACCCGGGACATCCCCGCCCCGGCCGGCCTGAGCTGGCAGAAGATCAAGGACGCGGCGTTCTGACGTGAGACCGCTCGACCCGCGACTCCTGCGGCAGGCCCGCGCCGCCCGCTCCTACGTCGTCCTCACCGCCCTGCTGGGGGCCGCCTCGGCCGCGCTCGTGGTGGTGCAGGCCTTCGCGATCGCGCACGCCCTCGGACCGGTCGTCGTCGCCACCGGGCCCGGTGGCGACGGGGCTCTCGACCCGGCGCGAACCGCCCCCTGGCTGGTCGTCCTGGCCGGCGCCGCCGCCGGCCGCGCCGCCGTGGGCTGGGCGCAGGAGCGCTACGGGCGGCGCGCCGCCACCCACGTCGTGGCGGACCTGCGTGAGCAGGTGGTGGCGCACGCGGTGGAGCTCGGGCCGCGGCCTCCGGCAGGTGCCCGGCCCGCCGACGTCGCGACGCTGGCCACCCGCGGGCTGGCGGATCTCGAGCCCTACCTCGTGCGGTTCCTGCCGCAGCTGCTCCTCACCGCTCTCGTCACTCCGGCCACGGTGCTGGTGGTGCTGGGCCTCGACTGGGTCTCCGCGCTGATCGCGGCGGTGACCCTGCCGCTGGTGCCGTTCTTCATGTGGCTGATCGGCACGATGACGGCAGGCACGTCCGAGCGACGCCTGGCCACCGTGGAACGACTGGGCTCGCAGGTGCTCGATCTCGTCGCCGGCCTGCCGACGCTGCGTGCGTTCGGTCGCGAGATCGGCCCTGGCGCACGGGTGCGGGCGCTCGGCGAGTCCTCCCGCCGGGCCACGATGGCCACCCTGCGTGTCGCGTTCCTCTCCGGAGCCGTGCTCGAGCTGCTGACCACGCTCTGCGTGGCGATCATCGCGGTGGGTGTCGGGCTGCGCCTGGTGCACGGCGGCATCGAGCTGGTCCCCGCCCTGGCCGTGCTGGTGCTCGCGCCGGAGATCTTCCTGCCGCTGCGTCGCGTCGGTGCCGAGTTCCACGCCTCGAGCGACGGGCTCGCCGCCACGGCCCGCGCCTTCGCCGTGCTCGACATGCCCGTCCCGCCACCCGCTGACCGGGCCGCACCGGGCGCCGTCGGCGGCATGCTGGTGCTCGACGACGTCACCGTGCGTGCACCGGGCCGGAACGTCGACGCGCCGGCTCACCTGTCGGCCCGGATCCCGCTCGGCACCGGCGAGCCGGGTGGCGGCCGGGTGGTCGCGCTGCGCGGCCCCAGCGGCGCCGGCAAGTCCACGCTGGTCCTGCTGCTCCTCGGCCTGCTGCGCCCGGACGAGGGTCGCGTCCTCCTCGCCCCGTCCGCGGCCGGGGAGGACGCTCAGGAGCTGGACCGCGTCTCCGGCTGGTGGGAGCAGGTCGCCTGGGTGCCGCAGCGCCCCGCGATCGGCCCGGGGACCGTGCACGACGTCGTCACCGACGGCCGCGACGTGCCCCTCCCGACGCTGGAGGCGGTCGCCAGGACCACCGGACTGGACACGGTCCTGGCGAGCCTGCCGGACGGCTGGCGGACCCGGGTGGGCCTCGGCGGCACCGGGCTCAGCGTCGGGCAGCGTCAGCGGGTGGCCCTGGCCCGCACGCTCATCGGTGCCACCGACCGCCCCGTGGTGGTCCTGGACGAGCCGACCGCCCACCTGGACGCCCGTGGCGAGCAGGTGGTGCTCGACACCGTGCGGGCGTGGCGGGACGCCGGACGGACCGTCGTCGTCGTCGCGCACCGCGGATCCGTCCTCGCCCTGGCCGACCAGGTCGTCGACGTCGACGCGCGAGAGGTGGTGGCGTCGTGACCGACCCGCTGCGGCAGCTCCTGCCCCTGCTGGAGATCCGATGGTCCCGGGTGGCCCGTGCCGTCGCGCTCGGCACCCTCACGCTGGTGTGCGCGATCGGGCTCGCGGCCGCTGCCGCGTGGCTCGTCGCGCGGGCCTCGCAGATGCCACCGGTGCTGGTGCTGTCCGTGGCGACGGTCGGCGTGCGCGCCTTCGGGACGGGCCGGGCCTTCTTCCGCTACCTCGAGCGGCTCGCGTCCCACGACGTCGCGCTGCGCGGCATGGCGGCCCTGCGCGCCAACCTGTACGAGCGGATCGCCCGGGGCGGCGCCGACGTCGTGGCGCTGCGTCGCGGCGACCTCCTGGCCCGGGTCGGCAGCGACGTCGACGACGTCGGCGACGTCGTCGTGCGGGCGATGATCCCCGCGGCCGTCGCCGTCGTCGCGGGACTCGGCTCGGTCCTGCTGGTGGGGGTCTTCCTGCCGGCCGCCGGGCTCGTGCTGCTGGCCTGCCTGCTCCTGACCGGCGTGGTCTCCCCCTGGCTGGCGTCCCGCGCGTCGGCGTCGGTCGAGCTGCGCGGCGCGGCGGCACGTGGAGAGGTGGCCGCTCGCACGCTGGAGCTGCTGGAGGACGGCCAGCAGCTCCGGGTCGGCGGCCTGCTCGCCGACCGGCGGGCCGGGCTCCGCGCGGCCGAGGCCCGCCTCGCCGCCGCGACCGACGACGGCGCGCGCGTCGCGGGCGTCTCGGCAGGCATCGAGGCCGGCGCCCAGACGCTGGCCGTGCTCGGCTGCCTGCTGCTCGGCGTCCCGGCGGCGCTCGCCGGGGACCTGGCCGCGACGGAGCTCGCCGTCGTCGTCCTGACCCCGCTGGCGGTGTTCGAGGTCACCGCGGCGCTGCCGGCCGCCGCCGTCCAGCTGCGCCGGTCCCGCGCGGCGGCGCGGCGCCTGCTCGAGCTCCTCTCCCCCGCCGACGGCGCGTCCGCGCCCGCACCCGAGGCCCGGCCGGTGCGGCCCGGCACGTCGGGCCACCTGGTCCTGACGGGGGTGGGTGCCGGGTGGGGCGGCCCCGCGGGAGCCACCGTGGTGTCCGGTGTCGACCTCGACGTCCGTCCCGGATCGGTCGTCGCGCTGGCCGGTGCGTCCGGCGTGGGCAAGACGACGTTGCTGCTGACCGCCGCCGGTCTCCTGGCGCCCACCGCGGGCGAGGTGGACGGGCACGGGCTCTTCGTCGCCGAGGACGGCCACGTCTTCGGCACGACGGTGCTGGAGAACCTCCGGGTGGCCCGGGCGGACGTCGACGAGGCCGAGGCGTGTGACGCCCTCGCGGCCGTGGGGCTCGGCGACTGGCTGGACGGGCTGCCGGACGGCCTGGCCACGGTGCTCGGCACCGGCGGCAGCGACGTCTCCGGCGGCGAACGGCGGCGCCTGCTCGTCGCGCGGGCGCTGCTCGCCCCGCACCGCGTGCTGCTGGTCGACGAGCCGGCCGAGCACCTCGACGCCCGCACCGCCGACGCCCTGGTGGAGACGCTCGCGACGATCGCCCGCACGACCGGCCGCTCCGTGGTGCTCGCCTCCCACCGGCTCGCACCGCTCGGCACGGCCGACGAGGTCCTCCTGCTCGGGCACCACGGCACGAACGAGACCGGCGCGCCGGCGCACGTCCTCGCGCGCGGCACCCATGCGGACCTCCTGCGCGACGTCCCGGACTACCGCTGGGCGGCGGGTCAGGAGCTGGCCCCGGCCTGAGCCGGCCAGGCTCCGCCCGAGAGGACCCTGGGCGCACGGCACCCCGACCAGGGTGGGGTTGGGGGTGTTCCCTGATGTCCGGCCGTGCGCGGCCTCCGTAGCGTTCCAGCCATGATCAGGATCGACTCGCTCACCCAGCGCTACGGGAGCGTCGCCGCCGTCGACGACGTCTCGTTCGCCGCGTTCCCCGGTCGTGTCACCGGATTCCTCGGCCCGAACGGCGCCGGGAAGTCCACCACCCTGCGAGCGCTCACCGGGCTCTCCACCCCGACGGCAGGCCGCACGACGGTGCTGGGCCACCGCTACCAGGACCTGCCGAACCCCGGGCTGGAGGTGGGCGTCCTGCTCGACGCCTCTGCCCAGCACGGCGGCCGCACCGGTCGGGAGACGCTCGTCCTGGCCCAGCGCATCATGGGCCTGCCCGCCATCCGGGTCGACGAGATGCTCGATCTCGTCGGCCTCACGTGGGCCGAGGGCAAGCGTCGCGTGCGCGACTACTCCCTCGGCATGCGCCAGCGCCTCGGGATCGCGACCGCGCTCATGGGCGACCCGAGGGTCCTCGTGCTCGACGAGCCCGCCAACGGGCTCGACCCCGCGGGCATCCGCTGGATGCGGGACCTCCTGCGCGGTTTCGCGGACGACGGCGGGACCGTCCTGCTGTCCAGCCACCTGCTCTCGGAGATCGAGATGATCGCGGACGACATCATCATGATCGGCCACGGCCGCATCGTCGCCTCCGGTGCGACGGCCGAGCTCCTCGCCGGCGCCGGCACGCTGGTCCGGTCGGACGACGGCGCGCTGCTCGCCGACGCCCTCGTCGCCGCGGGCTTCCAGGCCACGCCGCGACCCGACGGTGCGGTGGCCACCGACGCCGACCCGGCGACCGCGGGGCAGGTCGCGTTCCGCGCCGGGCTGCCCGTCACCGAGCTCCGCACCGCCGACGGCCACGGCCTGGAGGAGATGTTCCTCGAGCTCACCGCGGCCGACCAGCGCGAGGGAGCCACCCCGCGAGGAATCCACCACCCGAACGGAGCCGCAGCATGAGCGCCCCGGTCCTGGACACCGCCGTCGTCGAGCAGCTCGCCACCACGCGACCGCGCATCCCCCTGGCGCGGCTGGTCGACGTCGAGTTCCGCAAGCTGGTCGACACCCGGTCGAGCCGCTGGCTCCTCGCCTCGGTACCCCTGCTCACCCTGGTCGTCGTCACCGGCGTCACGCTCTGGGGCCGCGACGACGAGGTCACCTTCGGCATGCACACGACCACCAACATGATGCCGCTGGAGCTGGTCCTGCCCCTGGTCGCCGTCCTCTCCGTGGCCGGTGAGTGGAGCCAGCGGAGCGCACTGACGACGTTCGCTCTGGTGCCTCGGCGGGGCCGCGTCGTGGCGGCCAAGGCGGTCGCCCTGCTGGTCGCCACGCTGGCGGCGACGGCGACCGTCGTCGCCCTGAGCGCGGTCGGCACGGTGGTCGCCGCGCAGGTCCGCGGCATCGGGACCGTCTGGGACCTCCCGGTCGACCTGGCGCTCCGCCTGGCCCTCGCGAACGTCCTGGCGGTGGCGTTCGGGTTCCTGGTCGGCCTCGCGATCCGCAGCACGGCGCCCGCCATGGTGGCCTACCTCGGCTTCATGCTCGTGCTGCCGATGGTCTCCAGCGTGATCGCGGGGCTGTGGGACTGGTGGGCCGCGAACGGTGCCTGGCTGGACCTGAGCTGGTCGACGAGCTTCGTCACCGCACCGGAGATGACGGGCGAGCAGTGGGCCCAGGTCGGCACCTCGGCCCTGCTCTGGATCGTGGTGCCCCTGGCTCTCGCGGTGCGGCGGCTGCTGCGGACCGAGATCCGCTGAGAGATCGGGCCCTCGGGGCGGTCAGCGACCCAGCAGCGACATCGCCGCCGCCCTGCCCGGGATGGCGCTGACTCCCCCGCCCCGACGTGCCCCGGCGCCGGCCAGCAGCACGCGGGCGTGGACGGTCTCGACGCCCCACGTGCCCGGGGCGTCGAGACCGTCACCCGTCTCCGACCAGGGCCACGACAGGTCCCGGTGGAAGATGTGCCCGCCCGGGAGCCCGACGCTGCCCTCGAGGTCCACCGGCGTGCGCGCCTCGAGGCAGGGCGCACCGTCGGGGGCACGCCACAGCACGTCCTCGACCGGCTCGGCCAGCACCGAGTCCAGCGAGCGCAGCGTGGCCGCGAGCGCCCGCTCCCGGGCTCCCTCCGGATCGGCCCGGAACAGTCGTGCCGGCATGTGCAGCCCGAACAGCGTCAGGGTCTGCGCCCCGGCGGCCCGCAGGTCCGGCCCGAGGATCGAGTCGTCGGTCAGCGAGTGGCAGTAGATCTCGCAGGGTGGCAGGTCGGGGACGTGCCCGGCCGCGGCCTGGCGGTACGCCGCCTGGAGCTGGCTGTGGCTCTCGTTGACGTGGAACGTCCCCGAGAAGGCCGCGACGGGGTCGAGGTCCTCCCGCAGCCGCGGCAGGCGGCGCAGCAGCATGTTGACCTTGAGCTGGGCCCCCTCGGGCTCCGCGGCGGTGGCGCGGCCCGACGGCGTCGCCCCGGCGGCGGCCAGCACGGCGTCCAGCGTGGCGGGGGCGGCCCCGCTCACGACGGATCCGGCACGCACCCCGTGGGTCCTGCCGTCGACGTCGGTCCACGCGACCTCGGCGTCGCTGTCCGCCGAGCCGGGGTCGACGGCGGTGACGTCCGCTCCGGTGACCACCGTGGCACCGGCGGCCAGCGCGGCGTCCCGCAGCGCTCCCGAGACCGCGCCCATCCCGCCCACCGGCACGTCCCAGTCACCTGTCCCACCACCGATGACGTGGTACAGGAAGCACCGGTTCTGGATCAGCGAGGCGTCGTCGAGGTCGGCGAACGTCCCGATGAGGCCGTCCGTGGCCGCCACGCCGCGCACGACGTCGGAGTCGAAGGTGGCACGCAGGGTCTCGCCCAGCGGCTGCTCGACGACGGCACGCCAGGTCGCGTCGTCGTCCACCAGCGCCCGGGCCTCGTCCCGGGAGACCAACGGCCGGGTGACGGTCGGGAAGAGCCGCTCCGCCAGGCGGCCGACCCGGGCGGAGAACGCCTGCCAGGCCGCGTGGTCCGCGCCGGCGCCGAGCGCCTCGAACGAGGCGCGCGTCGCGTCGTCGGACCCGGTGTCGACGAGCAGCCCGCCCGTGCCCACCGGCGTGTACGACGAGAACCGTCGGCGGCGCAGGGTCAGGCGCAGACCGAGCTCGTCGACGACCTGCCGCGGCATCAGGGAGACGAGGTAGGAGTACCGCGACAGGCGCGCGTCGACGCCGTCGAACACGCGCGCGGACACCGACGCACCGCCCACCGCTGCGAGACGTTCGAGGAGCAGTACCGAGCGACCGGCACGGGCGAGGTAGGCGGCGGTGGTCAACCCGTTGTGGCCGCCGCCGACGACCACGGCGTCGTAGCGGGCGGCGGTCTGCGGTGCGCTCATGCGCGTCATCCTGGCACGGCGTCTCGGGTAACGTCCGAGCCGTGAAGATCCTCGTGCCGAGCAACGTGCCCTTCGACCTGACGATCGACGTCGACGGCGTCGAGGTCGCCCCCTACGTCATGCGCGAGGAGGTGCCGGCCGAGCACCTCGACGCCGAGGCCATCGTGACGTGGGCGAGCCCCCAGCGGGTCATGGACGACGCGGCGCGCCGGCTGACCCGGCTGCGCTGGGTGCAGACCCTCAACGCCGGACCGGACCAGGCCCTGGCCACCGACTTCGCGCCGGACGTCGTGATCGCCTCGGGCCGCGGGCTGCACGACACCACCGTCGCCGAGCACACCCTGGCACTCCTGCTCGCCTCCGTGCGCCGCCTCGACCGGACGCTGGACGCCCAGCGCGCGCACGAGTGGGACCGGGACCTGGGCCGCGAGCAGGCCCGCGCGGAGTCGGAGTTCACGCTGCGCGGCGCCCACGTGGTGGTCTGGGGCTTCGGCTCGATCGCTGCCGTGCTGGCTCCGCTGCTCACCGCGCTGGGTGCCCGCGTGACAGGCGTGGCGTCCACCGACGGCGAGCGGTACGGCCACCCGGTCGTGGCGGCGTCCCGCCTGGCGGAGGTGCTGCCGACGGCGGACGTGCTCGTCTCGCTGCTGCCCGCGACGCCGCAGACGCGCCACGCGCTCGACGCGTCGGTCCTGGCGATGCTCCCCGCCCACGCGCGGTTCGTGAACGCCGGCCGTGGCGCCACGGTGGACGAGGACGCGCTGGCGACCGCGCTGCGCTCGGGTGCGCTGGCCGGTGCCGCCCTGGACGTCACCGAGACCGAGCCGCTGCCCGCGGGCTCCGACCTGTGGGACGTGCCCGGGCTCATCCTCACGCCGCACGTCGCCGGGGGACGTCCGCAGGGAGCCGCGCGGTTCGTCAGCGAGCAGGTGCGCCGCTGGCTGGCCGGCGGCGCCGCGGACCTGCGCAACGTCGTCGACCGCTGACCTGTCAGCCGGCGGCCCGGCTCCGCTGCCGCACGTGGCGGCGCTCCTGGAGGTAGGTGGCCACGATGGTGACGAGGAAGAAGAAGCCGACGCCCTTCAGGCGATCCTCGGGCGCCGTCGTGCCGAGGACGACGGCGAGCAGCACCAGCACGACGCCGAGGTAGAGGCCGAACCAGAGGTAGCGCCGCGGGTCGCCGTCGTCGTACGCCGTCCAGTAGCGCGTGGTGAGGAACGACGCCGCCACCGGACCGACGATCGTCACGGCAGAGCTGAGGTCGGCGGCGTCCAGCACGGGGGCTCCTCGTCGGTCGGTCGGTCGGTAGGCGGCTCGGCGACCGAGCCTAGTGCTCCCCGCCGGGGGCGAGCGACGCTCCAGCGGGCCTGGACCGGTCTACCAGCGCCCCTGACGCGGGCGTGGCTGGCAACCGGGGCAGCTGAACGACGAGCGGTTCATGAACTCGTCGCGTCGCACCGGTGTCGCACAGCGCGGGCACGGCTCGCCCGCCTGCCCGTAGACCGCCAGGGAACGGGAGAAGTAGCCCGACTCGCCGTTGACGTCGACGTAGAGCGCGTCGAAGCTCGTGCCGCCCTGGCCGAGCGCCTCGGTCATCACCTCGGCGGCGGCGTCGAGCACACGGTGCGCCACCGGGCGCGTCATCGCGTCCGTGGCGCGGGCGAAGTGCACCCGGGCGCGCCACAGCGCCTCGTCGGCGTAGATGTTGCCCACCCCGGACACCACGGTCTGGTCCAGCAGGGCACGCTTGATGCCCGTCCGACGCCGGCGCAACCTCGCGACCACCAGGTCGCGGTCGAGCGCGGGGTCGAGCAGGTCGCGGGCGATGTGCGCCACGGGCTCGGGCAGCGCGGGCAACGGCGAGCCGTACCCGCCCGGAGCGCCGTCCGGCGTCGGCGCCAGATCGGTCACGGAGAGGTGGCCGAAGGTGCGCTGGTCGACGAAGTCCACGTAGCGCGCCCCGGACGGCGCTCCGTCGACGTGCAGCCGCACACGCAGGTGGGGGTGGGCCCACTCCCCCGCGACCGCCGGATCGCGGACCAGGAGCTGACCGGACATCCCCAGGTGTGCGAGCAGCGCCGCCGACGGCTCGTGCCCCGGCTCGTCCAGCGGCAGCCAGAGGTACTTGCCGCGGCGCGCCGCACCGATGACGCGACGCCCGCGGAGCTGGTCGGCGAACCCGGCCGGGCCGCCGTCGTGCCGTCGCACGGAGTACTCGCGGAAGACCTCGACGTCGCGCACCACGGCGCCCACGACGAGCCGGTCGAGACCGTCCCGCACGGTCTCGACCTCGGGGAGCTCAGGCACCGACGGGGAGGGCCGTGATCGCGCGGTACGCCTGCTCGGCGGCCGCCTGCTCCGCGTGCTTCTTCGCGGTGCCCTGGCCGATCCCGACCACCGGGCCCGCCGTCACCTGCGCCTCGAACCTGCGCGCGTGCTCGGGCCCTTCGCCCACGACCGAGTAGACCGGCGCCCCGAAGCCCCGCTCGGCCGCAGCCTCCTGCAGGGACGTCTTCCAGTCCAGGCCGGCGCCGAGGTCGGCGGCCTGGTCGAGCGTCTCGTCGACGAGCCGGTGCACGAGGTCGCGGGACACCTCGAGCCCGTGCGAGAGATAGGTGGCGCCCAGGAGCGCCTCGACGGTGTCCGACAGGATCGAGTCCTTGTCGTACCCCCGGGTGCGCATCTCCCCCTTGCCGAGCAGGACGTAGCGGCCGAGCTCCAGGCGGCGGGCGATCGCCGCGAGAGAGCGCTGGGAGACCGTCGCGGCGCGCATCTTCGCCAGCTCGCCCTCGGGCTTGTCGGGGTGGCGCCGGTACAGCGCCTCCGTCACCACGAGTCCGAGCACGGTGTCGCCGAGGAACTCGAGCCGCTCGTTGGTGGGGATCCCCCCGGCCTCGTGCGCGAAGGACCGGTGCGTCAGGGCAAGCACGAGAAGCTCGGGATCCAGATGGACCCCGAGCTTCTCGAGGAGCTCACGCGGCTCCGGCCTCCCGGAAGAAGATGCGGGGCCGGTTGCAGGCATCTCAGCCGGCGTGCTCGGTACGCAGCGCCTCGGCGTACTGACGACCCTTGTACGCGCCGCAGGTCGGGCACGCAGTGTGGGACAGCTTCTGTCCCTTGCAGCTCGGGCACGTGGTGAGGGTCGCCGCGGTGGTCTTCCACTGCGAACGACGCGCACGGGTGTTGCTGCGCGACATCTTGCGCTTCGGAACAGCCACGGTCAGCTCTCTTTCGTCTCGTCGGACACGCTCGACTCCTCGAGCATGGTCTGCAGCGCCGCCCAGCGAGGGTCGACGACGTCATGATGGTGCTCGGGGTCGTCCGCGAGCCGCGCTCCGCACTCGGAGCACAGGCCGGGGCAGTCCTGCCGGCACAGCGGTTGAAATGGTAGTGCAGTCACGAGCGAATCCCGAACCACGGGTTCGAGGTCCGCCAGGTCGTCGGTCAGCTCGGGCTCGTCCTCGGCCTCGTCGTCGCCCGACTCGTCGGCCGCCTGGGCCCGCTCCGGGTAGACGAAGAGCTCCTGGACGCGGACCGTCACCTCGTCACGGACCTCGTCGAGGCAGCGCACGCACTCGCCCACGGCCGTGCCCCGCACGACGCCGGAGACCAGCACACCCTCCAGCACGGACTCGAGCCGCAGCCCGAGCGTCAGGTCGGCACCCTCGGGCACGCCGATGACCGCCGTGCCCATGTCGGCGGGCGCAGGAACGACGCGCGCGACCTCCCGCATGGTGCCGGGACGTCGCGACAGCTCGTGCGTGTCGAGCACGAGCGGCGATCGCTTGTCGGTCGTGATGAGCTGCTCCTGGGGGTGGGCGCGCCGAGACCGGCGCACGCAGGCGGTGGGGATGCTGTGGTCCGAGCGGACCAGCGTCCCAGTCTACGCGATCGTGCGACCTCGGCCAACGGACCGCCGACGTGACGTGCACAACGCCGGCCGGGGGCGGCAGGTCAGGCGCTGCGCTCCTCCGCGCGGTCGCCCGCCTGAGGCCACTCCGGGTCGCTCACGGCGTCCCAGCGCACCCGCGGCGCCCCGGTGTTCAGCCGGCCCGCCAGCTTGGCGCGGCCCGCCTGGACCTGGGCCCCGAGCTTGCCCAGGTCGGCCTCGAAGTCCGCGAGCCGCCCGTCGTAGTACTCGTCGGCATCGGTGCGCAGCGCGGCGGCCTGCCGCTCGGCGTCGGCGACGATCTCCGCGGCGCGGGACTCCGCCTGCACCACGACCTGCTCGGCCTGCACCAGCTCGATGGCCCGTGCCCGGGCGGTCGCGAGGACCTCCTCGGCCTGGCGATGGGCACCCTCGAGCGTCCGCTCCGCGTCGGCGAGGACGTCGTCCGCCCGCGCCAGCTGGGTGGGCAACGACCCGCGCAGCTCCTCGACGAGCGTCAACGCCTGCTCCCGGTCGATCTTGACGTTCGTCGACAGCGGCGACGTGCGCGCGCTCTCGATGAGGGCGGCCAGGTCGTCGATGATCTCGAGAAGTCCGGCGGTCGGGTTCTGTGTCTCGGTCATGTGCTGCTCCTCACGCACGGTGCGCGATCGCGGCGCGCACCGCCTCGGCCGCGGCGGGCGGCACGAGGTCGTCGATCGGCCCGCCGTGACGGGCGATGTCCTTGACCAGCGACGACGCCACGTGGGCGTAGCGCTGCTCGGCCGGCAGGAAGACGGTCTCCACACCGCTCAGGTGTCGGTTCATCAGAGCCATCGGATGCTCGCCGTCGAAGTCCGCCCCGCCCCGCAGACCCTTCACGACGGCGACGGCCCCGACCTGCCGGCAGAAGTCGACCAGGAGGCCGGGCACCGGCTCCACCCGCACGGAGCCGAGGTCCGGGTCCTCGGCGAGCGCACCGCGCACCACCTCGATCCGTTCCTCGGGCTTCAGGAGAGCGGACTTGGAGGCGTTGTGGGCCACGCCGACCACGACGACCTCGAACAGGCGCGCCGCGCGGCGCACGATGTCGAGGTGCCCGTACGTGATCGGGTCGAAGGACCCGGGACAGACTGCGATGCTCACGCCCCGACGCTAACGCGGGAGGCGGCGGATCCGGCCGAGGCTCCCCGGAGTGGTCCGCACCCGACCGGAGCTGCGGCTCGCGGACCGTCAGGACGGCCGGTCGGGCTCCGCGTAGTGCACCGTCGTGTCCCCGTACGTCTTCGAGGCGATGGGCACCAGCCCGTCCGGCCACTCGGGTTCGCCGCTGCGCCGGGCGCGCTCCACCACGACGACCGCTTCGGGCGCGAGCACGCCCGGTGCGGCCAGGTCGACGAGGATGCCGGCCAGGGCGGCTCCGGCCAGGTCGTACGGCGGGTCGATGAGCACCAGGTCGAACGGCACGACCGGGCCGCCCGCGCCGCCGTCGGACGCCAGCCGGGCCGCGCAGCGCTCCGCGGGCTCGGCGAGGACGCGGACGGTGCCGCCCAGGCCGAGGGTGGCGACGTTGCGCCGGGCGACGTCGGCGGCCTTGCGCGCCGACTCCACCAGGAGCACCTCGGCCGCTCCACGGCTCGCCGCCTCGATGCCGAGGGCTCCCGAGCCGGCGAAGAGGTCCAGCACCCGGCCGCCGTCGATCACCCCGTAGTGCTCCAGGCGGGAGAACATCGCCTCACGGACACGTTCGCTCGTGGGCCGGGTGCCCGACGGCGGCACCGCGAGGGTGCGCCCGCCGACGGTCCCGGAGACGATCCTGGTCATGCCGCCGAGCGTAGCCGCCGTCGGTCAGTCGGACGGGAGCGCCACCTCGGCGAGCACCGGCCGGTGGTCGCTGCCCGTGCGCCCCAGGGTGGCGACGCGGGTGACCTCGGCACCCCGGGCGAGCACGTGGTCGATCCGCACCACGGGCAGCGTGGCCGGGAAGGTGAAGCCGAACGAGCCGCGCGGCGTCGCCACCTGCTCGAGCACCGGGTCCAGGGCGCGATCGGCGAGGGTCGTGTTGAGGTCGCCGCCCACGACGATCGCGGTCGAGGTGTCCTCGGCCAGCACGTCCGCGAGCCTCCGCAAGGAGGCGTCCCGCGCGTCCGACCCGAATCCCTGCGCACCGAGCCGGACCGACGGCGAGTGCACCGCGTACACGCGCACGTCCGCGCCCTCGACGGTGTCGACGACGACCCGGAGCCCGCGGTCCCACGAGGCGTCGCCGCCGGGTGGGCGCAGGTCGACCGGCTCGGCCCCGACCAGCGGGAACCGCGACCACACACCGACGGTGCCCTGGACGGCGCGGTAGGGCAGAGCCGCGGCCAAGGCCTCGGTGAGCTCCTCGTCGAGCTGGGGCGTCACCTCCACCAACGTCACGACGTCCGGCTCCGGCTCGAGCAGCACGGCCACCGTGCCGGCGACGTCGGTGTTGGTGTCGGCGACGTTGTGGTGGACGACGACGAGGTTCGGCCGGGGTGCCGGCGTGGCGGCGGAGAACGGCCAGCACACCCACAGCCAGATGCCCGAGGCGAAGAGGACGGCGAGGCCCGCACCGCCAGCACGACGCCGGACGGCGAGGACGCCCAGCACCAGGAGGACGAGGCAGCACCACGGCAGGAACGTCTCCACCAGGCTCCCCAGGCCGCCGACGTCCGGCAGCGCGCCGTGCAGGATCATCAGCAGACCGGTCGCCAGCGCCACCGCGGCCAGGACCGTCCCGGAGCGACCGGCCGGGCCCTGCCCCGCAGGGCGGACCTTCGGCCGGTCCTTCGGGCGGCCTGGAGGACGGGGCGTCGGCCGACCCGGCCGACGAGCCGCCGGACGTCGCCGCGGGCGCGCCGACGGGCCGGGCGTCGCGACGGTGTTCACGCCCCGACCGTAGCCAGCGGCGGCGGACCGCGCCGGTCGCCACGCTCAGGCGCGCTCCAGGAACTCCTCCTGCTCGGCGTCGAGCTGCGCCGCGATGGCGTCCCGGAGCGTCGCGTGGTCGCCCAGCGCCGGGTCCGCCTCGACCACCTGCGTGGCCTCCGCGCGCGCCTCGGCGATCAGGTCGGCGTCCTTGACCACCCGCAGCAGACGCAGGGAGCTCGAACGGCCCGACTGCGCGGCACCGAGCACGTCACCCTCCGAGCGCAGCTCGAGGTCGAGCGTCGCGAGCTCGAAGCCGTCGGTGGTCGCCGCAAGCGCCTCGACGCGCGCCGCCGCGGGCGTACCGGGCTGCGCCGTGGAGACCAGCAGGCACAGGCCGGGATGCCCGCCACGGCCGATGCGGCCCCGCAGCTGGTGGAGCTGGGAGATGCCGAACCGGTCGGCGTCGAACACGACCATGACGGTGGCCTCCGGCACGTCCACACCCACCTCGATGACCGTGGTGGACACGAGCACCGACGCCTCGCCCGCGGCGAACCGCGCCATCGCGGCGTCCTTGTCCGCGGGCGGCAGCTGGCCGTGCAGCACACCGATCTCGACACCGGCCAGGCGCGGCATCGAGCGCAGCATGTCGGCGACCTCCAGCACGGCCCGCAGCGGCGCCCGGTCGCCGGCCTCGCCGTCGGCCAGCTCGAGGAACTCGGGGACGTCGTCGAACTCCGCCGAGCCCTGCGCGCCCCGGCCGGTGCTGCCGGGCACGTCGACGTCGTCGTCCGGATGGATCCGGGGGCACACCACGTAGGCGCGCCGTCCCGCGTCGACCTCCTCGCGCACCTTCTCCCACACACGCTCGTTCCAGCGCGGGTTGGCCGCCGGCACCACGTGGGACGTGATCCCGGCCCGGCCGGCGGGCAGCTCCGTGAGCGTCGACGTCTCCAGGTCGCCGAACACCGTCATCGCGACGGTGCGTGGGATCGGCGTGGCGGTCATGACCAGGAGGTGCGGCGCGACACGCCCCTTGGCGCGCAGCGCATCGCGCTGCTCGACCCCGAACCGGTGCTGCTCGTCGACGACCACGAGCCCGAGGTCCGCGAACTGCACCTGGTCGCCGAGCAGGGCGTGCGTGCCCACGACGATCCCTGCCTCGCCGCTCGCCGCCTGCAGCAGCGCCTCCTTGCGTGCGCCGGCCCCGAGCGACCCGGTCAGCAGCGCGACGCGGGTGCCGTGCGCCGCACCGCCGAGCAGACCCCCCTCGGCCAGCGGCCCGAGCATGCCCCGGAGGGTGCGGGCGTGCTGGGCGGCGAGCACCTCGGTCGGCGCGAGGAGGGCTGCCTGCCCCCCGGCGTCGACCACCTGGAGCATGGCCCGCAGGGCGACCACCGTCTTGCCCGAGCCGACCTCGCCCTGCAGCAGCCGCTGCATCGGGCGCGCCTCGGACAGCTCGGCGGCGACCTGCTCGCCGACGCGGCGCTGGCCGTCGGTGAGCGCGAAGGGCAGCGCCGCGTCGAAGTCGTCGAGCAGACCGGCGGGTCGAGGCGGCCGGGCCGTGGCCTCCTCCGCGGCGGTGCGGGCGCGGCGCTGGGCGAGCGCTGCCTGCAGCACGAACGCCTCCTCGAACCGCAGCCGACGGCGTCCGCGCTGCCAGTGCTCGGCGGCGTCGGGGACGTGCACCGCCCGCAGGGCGTCGAGGCGCGTGGGAAGGCCCAGCCGTGCCCGGACCTCGTCCGGCACCGGGTCGTCGACGTCGTCCTCCGTGAGCGGGTCCAGCACCGTGCGCACGGCCCGCTGGATGCGCCACGTCGGCACGGCGGCGGTCGCGGGGTAGAGGGGGATGGGACGCGACGCCTCGACCATCGCCTCCTCGTCGTCGTCCGCGTCGACCCCCACCAGGATGTAGTCCGGGTGCGTGAGCTGACGGGTACCGCGGTACTCGGAGACCACGCCGGTGAAGAGGCCGGACCGCCCCGGACGCAGCTTGTCCTCGTGCGGGCGCAGCGCACCGGCCCGCTTGGCGAAGAAGGTGAGGCCGAGCTCGTGCCGCCCGTCCGTGACGACGGCCTGCAGCAGCGCCCCGCCGCGGCTGCGCATCGGGCGCACCGTGGCCCGGGCGACCCGCGCCATGACGGTCACGTGCTCACCCAGCTGCAGCCGGTCCATGTCCGTCAGCCGGCCCGGGTCGCCGTAGCGCCGTGGGTAGTGCCGCAGGAGGTCGTCGACGGTCTCCAGCCCCATCTTGGCCAGGGGCCCTGCCGCGCGCTTGCCGAGCGTCGTGGCGAGCGGCTCGGCCAGCCGTCCGGTCACCAGGCCTCCCCGCTCAGCGCCCCGATCGCCGGTTCGTCCCCGGGGTCCTCCGCCGGTTCGACACCGATGCCCACGTGGTCCCCGGCGCGTCCCGTGGGCAGCACGACGACGTCGGCACCGGCGGCGACGGCCGCCACCTGCTCGGCGAGCGCGTCCACCACCGCTGCCGGGACGTCCCGGTCCGGCAGGAGCGCGACGATGCCGGCGTCCGCCCCGAGGTCGGACACGAGCCGCGTCAGCGCGGTGGGCGCGGCCGCCGCGGCGGGCCGTGCGGCGCGCAGTCGGTCCAGGGCGCCACGGACGACGCCGGGGACGTCGGCCGGTTCGCCACCGCTGCCCGCGGCGTCGAGGGCTCCGGCGAGCGCCGCGACGGCGGTGACCAGGTGCACGTCGCTCGCGGCAGGCACGACGACGACGTCGGAGGCCGCGGCGGGGCCGTCCCCGACCCCGTCCCGCCCGCCGAGCGCGTCCACCGCGTCCTGCAGCCCGCCGTCGCCGAGCACGGCGGGTGGGGCGAGCACGAGCACGTGGGGCGTCCCCGCCCCCAGGACCGCCTGCGCGAGGTCCTCCCGGGTGGGCGGCACGTCGAGGTCGAGCAGCACGACCGCACCTCCCGAGGCGAGCTCCGTCGCCAGGGCGGGGGCCGACGTCGTCGTCACGACCGCCCAGTCCGCCGGCGGGACCGCCAGGTGGCGCACGTGGACACGGGAGACCGCGCCGCGGCCGGACCAGCGGCGGGCGACCTCGAGCGCCCGGTCCAGCTCGGGCGTGTGCACGTGCGCCTGCCACACGGACTCCACGTCCTCGCCGGTCGCGTCACCGGCGCCGCCACCCACGACGACGACGGAGTTGCCCACCTCGTCGAGATCGGCCCGCAGGGCGTCGGCCACAGCACCCGGCCGGAACCCCGCGGCGTCGGCCGCCCGGTGGAGGACGAACATGAGCTCCACCTCGTCGGCCGCCGGGACCTCGCCGTGCCCGCCCGGGGGCGCGACGGCGGTGTCGGCCCCGCCGTCCGCCGGCGCGTAGCCCGTCAGGTCCAGGTCGAGCAGCACGGGCGCCATGATGCCTTCCGGGGCTGACACACCGTCGTGGCCGGATGCCGCGCCCGCGTGCCGCTGGGCCTCGGCGAGCGCGGCCAGGATCAGCAGCAGGCCGCACGCCCCCGCGTCCAGCACACCGGCGTCACGCAGCGGGGCGAGCGTGCCCACGCTGCGCAGCGCGGCCTCCCGGGCGCCCCGGCGCGCGGCGTCCAGGACCGTGAGCCGCTCCGGTGCGCCCAGCGGCCCGACCATGCCGCCGGCCTCGGCGTGCCGGGCAGCCGCGGCCGCGGAGTCGGCTGCCGTGAGGATGGTCCCGGACGCCGGGTGCGCCACGGCCCGCCGCGCCGACCGTGCGGCCACGTCCAGGGCCACGCCGAGGCTGTCGCGCCGGCTCGCCGCGAGGGCGAGTCCTCGCCACCACTCGCTGAGGATCACCCCCGAGTTGCCGCGGGCCTGCAGGAGCGCGGCACGGGCACCCAGCCGGAGCAGGCGCGCCCCGCTCGCCCCGTCGTCCGCGTCGTGGATGGCGGCGCCCGCCTCGCGCACGGTGAGGTACATGTTGGTCCCGGTGTCGCCGTCGGCCACGGGGAACACGTTCACGCCGTCGAGCTCCGTCCGCGCGGAGGCGAGCGCGTCGGTGGCGCCACGGGCCCACGCACGGACGACGGAGGCGTAGAGGAGCTCGGGCTGGACCACGCCCCCCACCGTAGCGGTGACCAACCCAACGCCGGCGCTGTTGAGCCCGGCGCCGTCCATCGGCTATCCTCGTGTGGTTGCCCGGACTTCCGGGCGCCCCCAGACCATCAACACCTCACGTCTTGCTGCCATGGTGCGCGGGACGTGCACGACGATTCAGGAGAAACCGTGGCTGCCAACTGCGACGTCTGCGGCAAGGGCCCGGGCTTCGGGCACAGCATCTCGCACTCCCACATCCGCACCAAGCGCCGCTGGAACCCCAACATCCAGCGCGTGCGTGCTGTCGTCGCGGGCACTCCCAAGCGCGTGAACGTGTGCACCTCGTGCCTCAAGGCCGGCAAGGTCCAGCGCAAGGCATGAGCCCCAGCGCCTCGGCGCGACGAACTGCATGACGAACGCCCGTCGGGTCCTCCCGGCGGGCGTTCTGTCGCGCCTGGACACCTGCCGAAGGCAAAGGGTTCGTGAAGCGTTCACCTCCACCCCTAGGCGAACCTTCCCCGACGTGGCAGTCTGAGGTCATGATGGTGGAGACCGACAACGACGTGGTGATTCGCTCTGCGACGACTGCCGACGCCGCTGCGATCGCCCACGTGCACGTGACGTCCTGGAAGGGCGCCTACTCCCACGTGCTGCCCGCCTCCTACCTCGACTCCCTCGACGTGGCGGAGCGCGCCGAGAAGTGGGAGAAGATCCTGACGTCCGGACACGGCACCACCATCGTCGCGGAGGCCGACGGCCGCACGCTCGGGTTCGCGAGCTACGGCCCGTCCCGGGACGAGGACGCCGAGGACGACTGCCTCGAGCTGTACGCCATCTACCTGGACCCGGAGGCCTGGGGCCGCGGCGTCGCACGGGACCTCATCCGGACGGTGCTGGCGGACGTCTCGCCGACCCAGTGCATGACCCTGTGGGTCCTCGACGAGAACGAGCGGGCGCACCACTTCTACCGCCGCCACGGGTTCCAGCCCGACGGCATCGAGCGCATCGAGGACATCGAGGACGTGCCGGTGACGGAGGTCCGGTTCCTCCGCGCGGCCGAGCGCTGACCCGGAGCGAGCCTGCGAGCACAGGGCCAGCGCGACCGCAGGAACCGGCGCTGACCCGGAGCGAGCCTGCGAGCACAGGGCCAGCGCGACCGCAGGAACCGGCGCTGACCCGGAGCGAGCCTGCGAGCACAGGGCCAGCGCGACCGCAGGAACCGGCGCTGACCCGGAGCGAGCCTGCGAGCACCGTCTAGCTGCGGAAGTGGTCCCACCCCTGCGGCACGTCGGGCTCCTCGCCGTCGAGCAGCACCTGCGGCCCGTCGTCGACGGGCGTCCGCACCTCCCCGATCTCCCGGAACCCTGCGGGCAGCCCGTGGTCGGCGACCTCGGCGGGGAAGGTGGCGAGCAGGCCGTGGTCCTCTCCCCCGGACAGCACCCAGCGGCGTGCCTGCTGCCAGCCGTCGACGTCCTCGGACACGACCGCGAGCTCGACCGCGGCGGGGAGCAGCGCGCTGACGTCGCCGGACAGCCGGCCGCCGGTCAGGTCGACGGTCACACCGCTGGCCCGCGCGAGCCGGCCGGCGTCGCGGAGCAGACCGTCGGAGACGTCCAGCATGGCGCTGGCCCCTGCCGCGGCGGCCGCCGGACCGCCGGGCAGCGGTGGTTCGGGTCGCAGGTAGGCCGCGACGAACGGCGCGACCGGGCCCCGAGCGCCCGGTGCCCCGTGCTGACCCGAGGCCGCGCCGGAGGCGAGCAGCGCCAGGCCGGCGGCGGACCTGCCGAGGACCCCGGCGTGCGCGACGACGTCGCCGGGCTGCGCACCGGAGCGCAGCACGGGCGCGCGCCCGTCCAGGTCCCCGTGGACGGTGACGGCGACGACGATCTCGTCGCCCCCGGACAGGTCGCCCCCGACGACGGTGGCGCCGGCAGGGGTGGCCGCGTCGGCCAGGCCCCGGGCCAGCCCGGTGACCCAGTCGACGGGCAGGTCGCCGGGCACGACGAGGGAGACGACGAGCGAGGTCGGGCGGGCGCCCATCGCGGCGATGTCGGCGAGGTTCTGCGCCGCAGCACGACGCCCGACGTCGAACCCGGTGGACCAGGATCGACGGAAGTGGCGATCTTCGACGAGCACGTCGGTCGAGACGACGACCCGACCGTCCGGGGCCCGCACGACCGCGGCGTCGTCGCCCGGTCCGACGTCGACGGCGTCGCCGGTCGGCAGGAGCGGGAAGATGCGGGCCAGGAGCTCTGACTCGTCGAGGTCGCGCACTCGCACGGTGGAGTCGGTCACGACGGAACCCTAACCGTCCGTGGTACCGCCGCGGGCGGGTACGGTGGGCGCGTGCCCGTCCGTCGCCTCCGCGCGCTGCTCTGCCTGCCCGCCCTCGCGCTGCTCGCCGCCTGTGCACCCACCATCGGGGTGGAGGCCGGCGCGGACGCGACGAACCCGGACTGCGCACCGGTGATGCTCGCGCTGCCGGACGTCGTCGCGGGCGACCTGGAGAAGGTCCGCACGAATGCGCAGGCGACCGCCGCCTGGGGTGAGCCGGGTGCTGCTGTGACGTTGCGCTGCGGCGTGACGCCGCCCGGACCGTCCGCCGACTGCCAGCGCATCGAGTCCGCGACCGGCACGGTGGACTGGATCGTCGCGAGCAGCGACGACGGCACCTGGCGCTTCACGACCTACGGTCGGGAGCCGGCCATCGAGGTGACCGTGCCGCCCGCGGTGACCGAGGACCACTCGACGTCGTTCATCGCCGACCTGACCCAGGCTGTCGACCTGGTGCCCGCCACCCGGCAGTGCACCTGAGGACCACCCTCCTGAGGTGGCACCGCCCGGCCGAGGTGGTCACGGCACCACGAGCTCTCCCACGGGTCCCGGCGCGTAGGCGACCTCCCAGACGAATCCGTCCGGGTCGGTGAAGTAGCCGGAGTACCCGCCCCAGTCGCGCTCGGTGGCGTCGCCGATGGTCGGGGCACCGGCACGACGCGCGTCGTCGAGGACGGCGTCCACCTGGGCCGGGTCGCCCACGTTGTGCGCGAGCGTCACCGGCGGCGTCCCGCCCCGGACGACGGGACCGATCTCCTCGAGCGCCGCTGCCTCGTCCCACAGGGACAGCAGGAGGTGCGGCCCGACCTGCAGCATGAGGACCTCGTCGGTGACGTCCACGAAGCTCTCCCACCCCAGGCCGTCGAGGTAGAAGCGGCGGGTGGCCCCCAGGTCCGCGACCACGAGCGTGACGAGGCTCAGTCTCTGATCCATGGCCTCACGGTGCCATCAGCCCCCGACACGCCGGTGAGGAACGGATCACCGGAGCCCGGTGGGGCGCTCCAGGGCGAGCTGGATCAGCTCGTCGACGAGCTCCGGGTAGCTCACGCCGGACGCCTCCCACATGCGCGGGTACATCGAGAACGGGGTGAAGCCGGGCATCGTGTTGATCTCGTTGACGATCACCTGCTCGTCCGGCGTCACGAAGACGTCCACCCGCGACAGGCCCTCGGCCTCGACGGCCTCGAACGTGCGGACGGCGAGGTCGCGGATCGTGTCGACCACGGCGTCCGGCAGCTTCGCGGGGCAGTCGAGCTGCACGTGGGCCTCGTCGAGGTACTTGGCCTCGAAGTCGTAGAACGCGTGCGTGCCGTCGACGGCGATCTCGCCGGGCAGCGAGGCGCGGGCCGGCGCCCCGGCCCGACCGCCCAGCACCGCACACTCGATCTCGCGCCCCTCGATGCCGGCCTCGACGACGACCTTGGGATCGTGCTCGCGGGCCGTCTCGACCGCGGCCGGGAGGTCGGCGAGGTCGTCGACGCGGGTGATGCCGAGCGACGACCCGGCGCGTGCCGGCTTCACGAACAGCGGCAGCCCGAGCCGCTCGACGCGTGCCACGCAGCCTGCGGGATCGGCCACCCATTCGTGGGGCCGGATCACCTCGTAGGGACCCACGGGCAGGCCGTGGCCGGCGAGCACCAGCTTCATGAAGTGCTTGTCCATGCCCACGGCGGAGGCCAGCACGCCCGCGCCGACGTAGCGCACGTCGGCGAGCTCGAGCAGGCCCTGGACCGTGCCGTCCTCGCCGAACGGCCCGTGCAGCAGCGGGAAGACGACGTCGACCGCGCCGAGCAGGCTCGGTACCTGGCCGGGCTCCAGCACGCGGAGCGTGCCCTCGCCGGAGGTGAGGGACAGCACGACCTCCGCGCCGTCGTCGGACGTCACCTCGGGCAGCCGCCCGTCGGTGATCTGCCAGCGTTCGGCGCGGTCCTCGGCGACGACCCAGCGACCGGCTCGCGTGATCCCCACGGGGACGACGTCGTACCGGTCACGGTCGATCGCGCCGAGCACCCCGGCCGCCGTCGACGCGGACACGGCGTGCTCGCCGGAACGGCCGCCGAACAGCAGGGCGACGCGCGGCTTGCGCGCGGGGGCGGGAGGCTGGGTCTCGGACATCGGCCCGACCCTACCGGACCCGCCCCCTGCTCCCGCCCCCGTGCACCGGCACGTTCACGCGGCCTTCAGGTCCTTGCGCAGGATCTTGCCGGCGGCAGACTTCGGGATCGCGTGCGTGAACTCCACGAGCCGGATCTTCTTGTACGGAGCCACCTTGGCGGCCACGTACTCCATGACGTCCTCCGCGGACAGGTCGGCACCGTCGGCGCGGACGACGAACGCCTTGGGCAGCTCCTCGCCCTCGCCGTCCGGCACGCCGACGACGGCGGCGTCGGCGATCTGCGGGTGCGCCACGAGGAGCGCCTCGAGCTCCGCGGGCGGCACCTGGTAGCCCTTGTACTTGATGAGCTCCTTGAGCCGGTCCACCACGTAGAACACACCGTCGGCATCGACGGTGACGATGTCGCCCGTGTGCAGGAACCCGTCGGGGGTGATGGTGTCCCGCGTCTCCTGCTCGTTGCCCAGGTACCCGACCATGACGTTGGGCCCGGCGCACAGGAGCTCGCCGGGTGCGCTCATCCCCTCGGCCGGCTGCTCGATCTCCTCGCCGGTCGCGGGGTCGACGACCTTGGCCTGCATGTTGGCCACGAGCAGCCCGATGGAACCGGGCGAGATGTCGGTCCGGTCGGCGGGGATGGTGTGCGAGACCGGTGACATCTCGCTCATGCCGTAGCCCTGCATGACCCGGGCGTGCGGCAGCCGCTGCGCGACGACGGCCGCGAGCTGCTCGTCGAAGGGTGCCGCTCCCGACATCATGAGCCGGACGCTGGACAGGTCCGCCTCGAGCGCGAGCGGGTGCTTGGCGACCGCGAGGGCGATCGGCGGCGCGACGAAGAGCACGGTCGCCCGGTGCTCGGCGATGATCCGCAGGTACTCGGGCAGGTCGAACCGCGGCATGGTGACCACGGACGACCGCTGGTAGATGGCGCCGTTCATGAGCACTGTCATGCCGTAGATGTGGAAGAACGGCAGGACCGCCGGGATGACGTCGTCGGCGTAGAGCGGGATGTAGGGCTCCGCCTGCAGCACGTTGGCCACGAGGTTGCGGTGGGTGAGCATGACGCCCTTGGGCAGGCCGGTGGTGCCGGAGGAGTACGGCAGCACGGCCAGGTGCGTGGCGGGGTCGAAGGACACGTCGGGCGCGGGCGCCCCGGACGTGAGCAGGTCGCGCAGGCTCGGGTGCCCCGGGGCCCCGTCGAGCACGATGACGTCCTCGGTGTCGAACCCGGCGACCTCGGCACCCTCCGCGGCCTGCGCCAGCAGCGGCGAGACGGTGAGGAGCGCCTTGGCACCGGAGGCGACGAGCTGCTTGCCGACCTCGGGACCGGACGCGAGGGCGTTGATGGTGGTGACCGTGACACCGGCGCGCAGCAGGCCGTGGAAGACGCTGACGAACGCGGGGACGTTCGGGCTGTGCAACGCCACCACGTCGCCGGGCTCGAGACCACGGGCCGCGATCCCGCCGGCGACCGCGTCGATGTGGGCGCGCAGGGTGCCGTAGGTGGTCTTCTCACCGGTGGGGCCGTCGACGAGGGCGATTCTCTCGAGGTCCTCACCGGTCAGGTCGGCGAACAGGAAGTCGTACAGGCTGACGTCGGGAATCTCCACGTCTGCCTGAGGGCTGCGGATGACCAACGGTGGCTCCTCTCGTCGTTGCGGTCCTCGTCGACCGCTCTGGCAGCAGCGTAGCGGACAAGACCGACCGGACGGTATGCCGGCTGCCGACCGGTTGCCCACGGGTGGTGGTTGAATCGACGGATGGCCGCCGACCCCGCATCCTTCACCGACCGCCAGGTCCTCTCCGACGAGCTGCTCGCGACGATCCGCGGGCGCGCCGCGATCCACGACCGGGAGAACTCGTTCTTCACCGAGGACCTGGCCGACCTCGCAGCCACCGGCTACCTGCGGGCCATGGTGCCCGCCGACCTGGGCGGCCACGGCCTCACCCTGCGCGAGACGATCCGCGAGCAGGCGCGGCTCGCCGGCGCGGCACCCGCCACCGCGCTCGCGGTGAACATGCACCACGTCTGGGTGGGGGTGGCCCGGTACCTGCACGAGCGCGGCGACGGCTCGCTCGACTGGCTGCTCGCCGAGGCGGCCCGCGGCGAGGTCTTCGGGTTCGGCTACTCCGAGGCCGGCAACGACCTCGTCCTGCTCGGCTCACGCACCGAGGCGCGGCCCGACGGCGAGGGCGGCTACCGCTTCCACGGCCGGAAGATCTTCACCTCCAACTCCCCCGGCTGGACCCGGCTCGGCGTGATGGGGTTGGACGACACGGATCCGGACGACCCGCGGATCGTCCACGCCTTCATCACCCGCGACGGCGGCGGGTTCCAGATCCTCGACGACTGGGACACGCTCGGGATGCGCGCCTCGCAGTCGTGCACGACGGTGCTCGACGGCGCGCACGCCCCGGCCGACCGGGTGATGCGCCGGCTGGTGCCCGGCCCCGGCCTCGACCCGTACGTGCTCGGCATCTTCACCAGCTTCGAGCTCCTGCTGGCGGGCGTGTACACGGGGATCGCGGACCGGGCGCTGCACCTCGCCGTCGAGGCCGCCGGTCGCCGCACCTCGATGAAGACGGGCAAGGCGTACTCGCAGGACCCGGACATCCGGTGGCGCATCGCGTCGGCGGCGCTGGCTCTCGACGGGATCTGGCCGCAGCTCGACCAGGTGGCCGGCGAGATCGACGCCCTGGTCGACCGGGGCGCCGGGTACTTCCGCGCGACGGCGGGGCTCAAGGTCCGGGCCACGGAGACGGCGCGGTACGTGGTGGACGAGGCGATCCGCTGCTCGGGCGGCTCGACGTACTTCAACCGCTCCGAGCTCGGTCGGCTCTACCGCGACGTGCTGGCCGGGATCTTCCACCCCAGCGACGACGAGTCCGCCCACGCCCAGGTAGCCCAGTCGCTGCTCGGCCCCGTCGACGCGGGCTGAGGCCCGGCGCCCGCCAGCGACCGACGCTCGGCCCGTGGACGGTGACGGACGTCACGCGACGTCTCGTAGGATCCCCGCATGACCCTCAGCCGCGGCACCGTCGCCCGCTACGCCGTCGGATCCGTCGGCACGGGTGGCTTCGGCACCCTGCCCGGCCTCGTCCTGGTCTACTACCTCACGGACACGCTCGGGGTGGCGGCTCTGATGGCCGGCCTCATCGTCACGATCGCCAAGGTGTGGGACGTGGTCATCGACCCGGTGATCGGGGCGGCCAGCAACCACGACCGTGCCCGCCACGGCTCCCGGCGCCGGCTCATGGCGGCGGGCGGGCTCCTGCTGCCCGTCTTCTTCGTCCTGACCTTCGCCGTGCCGGCGGCGTGGAGTCCGGCGGCCGGCGCGGCCTGGGTGCTGCTGGCGTTCCTCTGCGCGGCGACCGCCTTCTCGCTGTTCCAGGTGCCGTACATCGCCCTGCCGGCCGAGCTCACCGACGACTACGACGAGCGCACCCGCCTGCTCACGGCCCGCGTGGTCGTCCTGACGGTCGCCATCCTCGCGTTCGGCGGCGGGGCGCCGGCCCTCCGCTCGGTGGTGCCGGACGAGCACACCGGCTACCTCGTCATGGCCGCCGTCGCCGGGCTCGTGCTCGGCGTCTCGCTGCTCGTCTCGGCCGGCGTGGAGCACGGTGCCCGACGGCGGCACGCCCGGTCGCGGGTGAGCCCTGCGGCCGCGAACGCCGCACCCGCGACCGGGGCGCCGTCGTCGGCCCGGTGGCGCAGCGTCGGTGGCGCGTACCGCGACGGCTTGGCGGTGCTGAGCACGAACCTGCCGTTCCGCATGCTGCTGACCACGTTCGTGCTGCAGGCGCTCGCGACGGGCACGATGCTCGCCGGTGCGCAGTACGTCGCCCGCTGGGTGCTGGGCGACGAGGCGGCGGTGACGCTGCTGTTCGCCGCGCTGGTCGGCCCGGCCGTCGTCTTCGCACCGGTGTGGGGCGCTGTCGCGCGCCGGGTCGGCAAGGAACGAGCCTTCCGGATGGCCTCGACGCTCTTCGCGCTGGCGGCGTTCTCCCTGCTGGGCATGGCGTGGGCGCCCGGGGCGTGGGTGTACGCGGTCGTCGCCGTCGCAGGCGCCGCCTACGCGGGCCTGCAGTCCCTGCCGATGGCGATGCTGCCCGACGTGGTGGCGCACGACGCCCGCACCCGCGGACCGGGTCGGGCCGGCACGTTCTCCGGCGTGTGGACCGCCGGGGAGACCACGGGCTTCGCGCTCGGGACGGCCGTGCTGGCGCTGACCCTCGCCGTGACCGGGTACGTCACCTCGCAGGCCGAGCAGCTCGTGGTGCAACCGGACAGCGCCGTCCTGGGTATCGTGCTCGCGTTCTCCGTGCTGCCCGCCGCCCTGGTGGCGGTCAGCCTGGTCACCCTGCGTCGCTACCCGCTGCGCCGGGCCGACATCCACGCCGCGGGACCCGCGGCCGTCCACGAGGAGCCCGCATGAGGTTCGCCGCATCGCCCGACGACGTCCTGGCCCGGCTCGCGACCCTGCGCGAGCACGACGCCCCCACGCACGGCGGCCACGTGCTGAGCTACGTGTACGACTCGGGCGAGCCGGAGCTCGACGAGCTCGCCGCCGCGGCGATCCGCGCCATGCAGCCGGTCAACGGCCTCGACCCCACCACGTTCGGGTCCGTGGCCGCGCTGGAGCGCGACCTCGTGGCGTTCACGCGTGAGCTGCTCGGCGGTGAGGTCGACGGTGCGGACGGCGGCGAGCCCGTGGTCGGCACGGTCACCTCGGGCGGCACCGAGAGCTGTCTGCTGGCGGTCAAGGCCGCGCGGGACGCGTGGCTCGCCGCCCACGGAGCCGTGCCCGGTACCGCGCGCCCCCGCCTCGTGGCGCCCGTGACGGTGCATGCCGCCTTCCAGAAGGCCGCCCACTACTTCGGCCTCGAGCTCGACCTGGTCCCGGTCCGCCCCGGCGGCGCGGTGGCGGCGGACGCCGTCGCCGAGCGGCTCGCCGACCGTCCCGACGACGTCGCGCTCGTCGTCGTCTCCGCGCCGTCCTACCCGCACGCCGCGCTGGACCCGGTCGCCGAGGTCGCCGCGGTCGCCGCCGCCCACGGCGTACCCGTCCACGTCGACGCGTGCATCGGAGGCATGGCCCTGCCGTTCTGGCCCGACCTGCCCGACTGGGACCTGCGCGTGCCCGGCGTGACGAGCCTGAGCGTCGACCTGCACAAGTACGGCTACGCGCCCAAGGGTGTCTCGGTGCTGCTGCACCGCGGGCGGGAGCGCCAGCGCGGGCAGTACTTCGCCACCACCCGCTGGCCCGGGTACCCGGTGGTCAACCCGACGCTCCTCGGGTCCCGCTCCGGCGGTCCGCTCGCCGCGGCGTGGGCGATCACCAGCGCCCTGGGGACCGACGGACTCGGCGACCTCGCCGAGCGGGCCCGCCGGGCCACGGACGAGCTGCGCGCCGCCGTCGGGCGGATCGAGGGGCTGCGGGTGGTCGGCGAGCCGGTCGGGCCGCTGTTCGCGGTCGCGGAGGACGACGCGGTGCCCGCGGCCCGCCGCGTGGACCCGCACGTCTGGGCCGACGCCGTGGCCACCCGCGGCTGGGTGCTCCAGGCCCAGCCCGCGCACCGTCAGGCGGACGGGACGGTGCTGCCGCACACCACCCACCTGACGGTCACGCCCGTCACGGCCCGCGTGCTGGACGAGCTGGTCCCGGCGCTCGTGGCGGCGGCCGACGAGGTGCGGGGCGTCCCGCGGCCGGGTTCCTCGCCGCTGCTGGGCGGCCTGGCGGGGCTCAGCACCCTCGACTCCGACACCGCGGCCGACCTGCTCCGGACCATGGGGCTCGACGCGTCGCGCATCGGCGACGACGGTCCCGGCGTCGGGCCGATGGCCCCTCTGCTCGCTGCGGTCGAGGCCCTGCCCGCGCCGGTCGCCGAGCGGCTGCTGACCGAGCTGCTCGGGCGGCTGGTCGAGCCGCGCTGACCGGACCGACGCGGGATCGACGGCGCCCGCACCGTCCGCGCACCCACGTACCCTGACGCCATGACGCACGAGCACGCCGAGACCGTTGCCCCGCACTCCCCCGCCACCGTGGCGGTGACCGCCGGACGGCCCCCGCGGGTGCAGGGCGGCCCGGTCAACGCGCCGGTCGTCCTCAGCTCCACCTACGTCTCCCAGGGCGTCCCGGGGAGCGAACAGCTCTACACCCGCGGCGGCGCGGAGACGTGGGAGCCGTTCGAGTCGGCGCTCGCCGCGCTGGAGGGCGCTGCGCACGGCGTCGTCCTCGGCTCGGGGATGGCCGCCGTCGCCGCGGCCCTCGGTGACCTGCCGCCGTCCGGCGTCGTCGTCGTACCGCGGCACGCCTACCAGGTGACGTTGGGCTACCTCGACGACCTGACGCGACGGCACGGCCTCGAGGTGCGGCGGGTCGACGTCGCGGACACCGACGCGGTGGTCGCCGCGCTCGACGGCGCCGACCTGCTCATGGCCGAGTCCCCCACGAACCCGATGCTGGAGGTCGCCGACCTGCCCGCGATCCTCGCCGCCGCCCGGGACCGTGGTGTGCCGTCCGTCGTCGACAACACCTTCGCCACGCCCCTCGGGCAGCGTCCGCTGGACCTGGGTGCCGACGTCGTCGTGCACTCGGTGACCAAGTACCTGGCCGGCCACTCCGACGTCGTCCTCGGTGCTGTCGTGACGAACGACGACGAGGCCGCCGCGCGGATCCGGGCCTACCGCACGCTGCACGGTGCGATCGCCGGGCCGATGGAGGTGTTCCTCGCGCTGCGCGGCCTGCGCACCCTGCACCTGCGCGTGGAGCGCGCGAACGCCAACGCCGCCGAGCTCGCGCGGCGCCTCGCCGACCACCCGGCCGTCGCCGAGGTCCGTCACCCCTCGCTGCCGTCGGACCCGGGGCACGAGCGGGCGGCGGCGCAGATGACGTCGTTCGGCGCCATCATCGGCCTGCGGCCGGTCGGTGGACGGGAGGCCGCCGACGCCGTCGTCGCCGCGGTCCGGCTCTGGGTGCCGGCGACCTCGCTCGGCGGGGTGGAGTCCGCCCTCGAACGCCGCCGCCGCTTCACCACCGAGTCGGTGACGGTGCCCGAGGACCTGATCCGCATGTCGGTCGGGGTCGAGGACGTCGAGGACCTGTGGGCTGACCTGGCCCGCGCGCTGGACGGCCTGCCCGCCTAGGGTGAGGGCCGGGGGCCGCTCCGGGCTCCCCGGACCCCTGGAGGACCTCATGCGCGCGACGCAGCACCGCCGAGCAGGACGGGGGGCGGCCGCCGCGGTCGCCCTCGCGCTGACGGTCGCCGGCTGCGGCGGCGGGGCGGACCTGCCGGGCTACGGGGGCGGCGGTGGCGCCGCGACGGAGACCACGACACCGTCGGAGAGCACGCCTAAACCGTCGGACGAGGCCGGCACGGCGACCCCCGAGGCATCACCCGACGCGTCGCCCGAGGACGGCGGCGGGACCTTCGAGGGCGGCACCGCCGTCGCGACGGGCGAACCCGGGGGCGACCAGCTGCTCACCGTCACCGACGTCGCCGTGGAGCCGCAGGACGGGTTCGACCGGGTCACCTTCACCCTCGACGGCAGCGGCACACCCGGCTGGCGGGTCGAGTACGTCGACGAGGCGCTCGACCCGGGCAAGGGCGACCCCGTCGAGGTCGACGGCGACGCGGTGCTGCAGGTGGTGATCCTCGGTACGGCGATGCCGATGGACTCCGGCGTCGAGGAGTACGACGGCACGCCGGTCGAGCCCGACGACGCGGAGTCCGTCGAGGAGGTCGTCTACCGCTTCGTCTTCGAGGGGCAGACGACGGCCTTCGTCGGGGTCGACGGCGAGCCGAAGCCGTTCGCCGTGTCCGTCGAGGAGGACCCGACGCGCCTCGTGGTCGACGTCGGCCACTGACGGCCGGCCACGGAGACCAGCCACCGGGACCGGCCAGGTCAGTCCGCCGCGCTCTCGGCCTTCTGCGGGCGCGACAGGAGGGCGCGGGCCATGTCGTCCACGGACATCCCCTCGTACAGCACCGCGACCACACCGGCGGTGATCGGCATGTCCACCCCGTGCTTCTGCGCCAGCTCCAGCACCGACCGGGACGACTTCACGCCCTCCGCCGTGGTGCCGGTAGCGACCAGCGCGTCGTCGAGGGTCATGCCCTGCCCGATGTACTTGCCGAGGGTGTGGTTCCGGGACAGCGGTGAGGCGCACGTCGCCACCAGGTCGCCCATGCCGGCGAGGCCCGCGAACGTCTCCGGCTGCGCGCCCAGCGCCCGGCCGAGGCGGGTGATCTCGACGAGGCCACGCGTGATGACCGTCCCCGAGGTGTTCCAGCCGAACCCGCGACCCTGGCCCATCCCCACGGCCAGCGCGATGATGTTCTTCACCGCGCCGCACAGCTCGACGCCGACGACGTCCGAGTTCGTGTACGGGCGGAAGTAGGAGTTGGAGCACGCCTCCGCGGCGAGGCGCGCGTTGGCCTCGTCGGGGCAGGCCACGACCGTCGCCGTGGGCTGGCGGGTGGCGATCTCCTTGGCCAGGTTGGGGCCCGAGACGACGACGACCCGGTCGAGCGAGATGTCCAGCGCCTCGGCGATGACCTGGCTCATGCGCTTGTCCGTGCTGAGCTCGATGCCCTTCATGAGCGAGACCACCACGGCGTCGGGCTCCACGTGCTCGCGCAGACCCTCCAGGGTCCGGCGCGCCACCTGGGACGGGATGGCGACCACGACGACGCGGGCACCGGACAGCGCCGCGGCGGCGTCCGTCGTCGCACGCATCGCGGGCAGCTCGACGCCCGGCAGGTACTTGGCGTTGCGGCGCTCGTCCGCCACCTCGCGGGCCACGGCCTCGTCGCGACCCCACAGCGTGACGTCGCACCCGGCGTCGGCCATGACCATCGCGAAGGTGGTCCCCCAGGACCCCGAACCGAGGACGGCGGCCTGCAGGGCGCTCACGGGCGCTCCACCGGTGGGTAGGTCATCTTCTTCACCTCGTAGTCAGGGTGCTTGCGCAGGTCGAACCGGTGGGCCGGCGGCTGCTCGTCGCGCAGGTCGGCGAGCAGCACGGTGATCGCGTCCATGACGCGGTTCATCACCTCGCGCAGCGTGGCCGCGTCCTGCGGGCGCTCGTACAGGTCGGACAGGTCCACGGGCGGACCCGCGACGACCTGCACCCGCTTGCGGGGGAACAGCCTGGGCAGCTTGCCGTAGCGCGGCAGGATGTCGACGGCTCCCCACTGGGCGACGGGCACCACGGGCAGCCGGGTGGTCAGGGCGATGCGGGCCAGGCCGGTCTTGGGCTCCATCGGCCAGCAGTCGGGGTCCCGCGTGAGCGTGCCCTCGGGAAAGACCGCCACGCAGGCACCGTCCCCGAGCTCGTCCCCGGCGCGCTGCAGCGAGCGCGCCGCGGCGGCGCTCCCCCGGTCCACCGGGATCATGTTGGTGCCCCGCAGCACGGAGCCGACCACCGGTGCGGTGAACAGGCTGCGCTTGGCCAGCACGCGCGGTTCGAAGCCCTGGTCGAACAGGTAGTGCACGAACGTCAGGGCATCGAGCTCGGTGACGTGGTTGGCCGCGGCGATGAAGCCGCCCTCGGCCGGGAGGTTCTCGCTGCCGCTCCACTCGTAGCGGCACATCGAGAACATCAGGGGTCGGACGATCTTCGCGATGACGCGATAGAGGCGCGACTCAGGTCTGGCGGGTGGCACGGCCACAGAGCCTACCTGCCCGACGGCGGCACGGGACGCAGCGCGTCCGGCTCCCGCCGGGCAGGTCGCACCCGACCTCAGCCGCGCGAGACGTCGGCGCCGAGGGCGACGAGCTTGTCCTGGAACGACTCGTACCCACGGTCGATCAGCGAGATACCCCGCACCGTGGAGGTGCCCTTGGCCGCCAGCGCCGCGATCAGGTGCGAGAACCCACCCCGCAGATCCGGCACCTCGATGTCCGCCGCCGCCAACGGCGTCGGACCCGAGACCACCGCCGAGTGATGGAAGTTGCGCTGCCCGAACCGGCAGTCGCCCCCACCCAGGCACTCCTTGTACACCTGGATCGTCGCGCCCATCTGTCGCAACGCCTCGGTGAACCCGAAACGGTTCTCGTACACCGTCTCGTGCACGATCGACAGCCCCGTGGCCTGCGTCAGGGCGACCACCAGCGGCTGCTGCCAGTCCGTCATGAACCCGGGGTGCACGTCCGTCTCCAGCACGATCGGACGCAGGTCCCCACCCGGGTGCCAGAACCGGATCCCGTCGTCCTGCACGTCGAACTGCCCACCCACCTTGCGGAACGTGTTCAGGAACGTCATCATCTCCGGCTGCGTGGCGCCCTTGATCGTCACGTCACCACCGGTCGCCAGCGCCGCCGACGCCCACGACGCCGCCTCGATCCGGTCACCCAACGCCGTGTGGTTGTACCCCTCGAGACGGTCCACACCCTCGATCCGGATCACCCGGTCGGTGTCCACCGAGATGATCGCGCCCATCTTCTGCAGCACTGCGATCAGGTCCATGATCTCCGGCTCCGTCGCCGCCCCCGACAGCTCCGTGATGCCCTCGGCGCGCACCGCCGTCAACAACAGCTGCTCCGTGGCGCCCACCGACGGGTACGGCAACGAGATCTTCGTGCCCTGCAACCGCCGCGGAGCGCGCAGGTGGATCCCGTTCGGGCGCTTGTCCACCACCGCACCGAACTGCCGCAGGATGTCCAGGTGGTAGTCGATCGGACGATCCCCGATCCGGCAGCCACCCAGGTCCGGGATGAACGCCTCACCCAACCGGTGCAGCAACGGACCGCAGAACAGGATCGGGATCCGCGACGAGCCCGCGTGCGCGTCGATGTCCGCCACGTGCGCCGACTCCACGTTCGACGGGTCCAGGTCCAGGATCCCCGCGTCCGGGTCGTACTTCACGTTGACCCCGTGCAGGTCCAACAACCCCGAGACCACACCCACGTCACGGATCTGCGGCACGTTGCGCAGCACGCTCGCCGACTCGCCCAGCAACGACGCCACCATCGCCTTGGACACGAAGTTCTTCGCGCCTCGCACCGAGATGGTGCCCTGCAACGGCGTCCCACCGTTCACGTACAGCAGATCAGTCATAGCTCGTCGTCGTCCTGTCCTCGCGGAATTCGCAGCACGGTGGTGCTGCTCTCGGTGCGGGCCCGCCCCGGCTCGCGTGGCGCGTGGTGCGCAGCCCGACCGATCCTGCCCCCGCAGGCCCGGTGGTGCCAACATCCGGCGCACCCACCGTATTCACGTTCACCACACCTTCACGCGGTACACGCCGACTCGCGCGGGGGCGCGCTGGTCTTCACCGGATCGCGACGTACCGGGGACGCGGCCCTCAGGCGCGCTCCGGGCGCGCCGGGTCGCGGCCGCCGGCGTCCAGGCGGAAGGGCGGGTACACGTCCGTCATGAGCGCGGCGTAGACGGTGACCCGCAGCACCCAGCGGTGCATGCCGAGGACGAAGTCGAACACGCCGTGCGGGTACGTGCCACGGAAGAGCAGGACCACCGCGGCGACGAGGACCAGGAAGCCGATGAGACCGGGGGTGGACGGCCCGTCCTGGACGACGACGCCCTCGGAGGTGATCGTCGTCGTCGACGTGCTGGTGCCGACGAACAGGGCGACGACGACGTAGTGCGGCAGCGCGAGCAGCCACCACTTCACGAGGACGAGGCCGCGCGAGAGCCGACCCGGCTCCTCGACCTCGAGCCGCGCCGGGTAGTCGGGGACGTCGGCGAGCGTGAACGGCGGGTACCGGTCGGTCCCGAGCACTCCGTAGGAGTAGTACGCCACCCGCCAGCTCCAGCGCAGGACGCCCACGTTGAACCGGAAGATCCCCGAGGGGTAGTGCGCGGTGAAGAGGATGCCGAAGAACGCGACGAGACTGAGCACCGCGAAGGCGATCCAGAGCCCGACGAGCACCACGACGTGCGGCAGGACCAGGATCCACTTGACCAGCCACAGCCACCGGGACAGCGGCTCCGGTGGGTCGGCATCGACCCGGACGATGTTGCGGACGAGGCCGATCCCGGCCGGTGGCTGGACTGCCATGTCTCGCTCCTTCTGCTCGTGATCGCGTCCCGCGCCCGGTCACCGGGCCGGGCTCCGCGTCCTGCTGCCCCGGGCCAGCCTGACCAGCGCCACGACGATCGCGACCACGCTGCCGACCATCCCGGCGACGAGCAGCACCCGGAGCACGGTGTCCCAGGGAAAGGTCTGGCCGGTGAACTCGAAGGGGAAGACGTTCCACACGGCGATGGTCGCGACCAGTCCGACCGCGGCCGTCACGACGTCACCCAGCGCGCGCAGCCACGGGGGGTCCGCGACCAGGTACCCGAGGTTGGCGACGATGCCGACGACGATCGCGGCGTCGACCTCGCCGAGCACCTCGGCCGTCTCCGGCGTCAGGAACGGGACGGACTCCCATCCCGGCCACCCGTGCACGAGGACGAGGAGGAGCACGTTGACGAGCACGCCGAGGACGTAGCCGACGCGCCGCGCAGCCGCGGTGGTGCCTGGCCCGGTGGGGCTGTCGCTCGACGGAGCGTCCATGAGACGTCGACCTCTGGTGGTCACGTGCACGGTGGTGTCAGGGGAGCGACACCCGGCCGGCCTTCATCTTGGCGAGCGAGTACTTCTCGAACGCCACCTTGAACGCGTGGTTCTGCGGTCCCGGGACCATGACCGCCGCCTTGCGCGGGGGCAGCATGTGGTCGGCGACCATCGCGACGCCGTTGTTGCCCGCGTCCATGACGCACAACGCCGGGATCTTGGCGAACTCCTTGGCGACCGTCGGCTCCTCGCCGCGGACCTGCGAGACGATGTTCTTGGCCGCGACGTGGGCCTGCTGCTCGCTGGGGAAGCCGGTCTTCGGGATGCCCGTGGCGACCTGTGTGGTCCACGGCACGGGGACGGCCGCGGCGATGCCGACGGCGTACACGTCGTCCCAGCGCTCGGACTGGTAGGTGGGCCGCACGGGGACGTACCCTCCGGCGTCCACGAGGTCCGGGGTCTTGGCGAGGAAGTCCTGGCCACGGAACGGCGGCACGATCATCGCGAACCGGTAGTCCAGCTCGCGTCCGTCGTCGAGCACGACGGCGTCGGGCCGGATCTCCGACATCGACTGGTTCGCCTCGACGGTGATGCCCTCCTTCTTCGCGAACATCTTCATCAAGGTCCTGGCGCCGGGCATGCCGTCGATCCCGAAGTGGCCTGCGTAGGGCTCGGAGGTGACGTAGGTGAGCTTGACCTTCCCGTGCAGGCCGGCCCGGCGCAGCTGGTACGAGGTGTTGAACAGGAACTCGTAGGCCGCGCCGAAGCAGCTGGCGCGCTGGGTCGCACCGATGACGACGTCACCCGGGTGGTCGAGGAACCGGCGCCAGGCGTCGTAGGTGCGTTCGGCGTCCGGGAGCGTGGTGATGGTGGGCGTCTCGGACATCCCGGGGACGACGTCGAGGTCGTTCCGGTAGCCGGTGGCGATCACGAGGTAGTCGTAGTCGAGATCCCCCTCGGTGGTCTCGACCCGGTGGGCCTCGGGGTCGACGTAGGTGGCGGCGCCGTGCACGAAGGTCGCACCACGCTTCTCGAGCGTGGGAGCGACCGGGAACGAGACGTCGGTACGCCCCCGGCGGCCGAACGGCAGCCAGATGAGCGACGGGTTGAAGACGAACTTGTCCGACGGCGCCACGACGGTGACGTCGGCGTCCCGGCCGAGGTGCGACCTGATGGAGAGAGCGGCGGTCAACCCGGCGAAGTTGCTACCGAGGACCAGGACACGAGCGGACATCACGGGCTCCTTCGCCGGACGGTCCCCCCGGTACTTTCACGTTAGCACCGGGCGACCGCACCGGCGCGAGGTCGCGCTGGTCCTCATCGGGTCCCGAGGTACCGCGACACGAGCTCGGCACCGATCCGGGCGAGCTCGGCGCGAACCTCCGGCGGCCCCTCCACCACGATCCCGTCGCCCCAGCCCGCGAGGTGGCGAGCGACGTCGAGCGGCGTCGGCGCGCCGACGCGGACGCGGGCCACGCCGTCGTCGGCCATACCGTCGCCCGCCACGACCTCGACCTCGACGTGCCGCCCGAACTGGGCGCGCAGGACCCCGACGTGTCGCTCCGGGACCCGGACCGTGGCCCATGTCGTCGAGCGCAGCGCCTCGACCTCCTCGACGACCCGCGCCCACACCGCGGCGAGGTCGAGGTCGGCCGGGACCTCGGCGGCTTCACCGGTGACCTCCGCCTCGGCGATGCGGTCGACCCGGTAGGTGCGCGGCCCGCGCTCCGTCCCGGCGACGAGGTACCAGGTGCCGTCCTTGTCCACGACACCCCACGCGTCGACCACGCGGTCCGACGTCCGCCCGGTGGCGCCGGTGTACCGCAGCCGGACGCGTCGCCGCCGGACGACGGCCTCCCGCAGGGCGTCGAGGTGCAGCGCCCGCTGCCGAGCGGCAGCACCCCAGCGCTGGTCGTCGACGACGGTGGCGACGGCCGCGGCCTCCGCCTCGGCCCGGAACGGCGTGGGCAGCGCGCGGACGAGCTTGCGCAGCGCGCTGCTCGCCTCGCCGTCCGCGGCCGTCGCGGGGCCGGCGAGGAGGAAGAGGGCACGAGCCTCCGGTGCGGTGAGGCCGCTGAGGTCGGTCCGGGCACCGCCGAGCAACGACCACCCACCGCCCCGGCCGCGCTGCGGGTACACGGGTACCCCGGCGGCGGACAACGCCTCCAGGTCGCGGCGCGCCGTGGCCACCGACACCTCGAGCGCGGCGGCGAGCTCGGCCGCGGTGACCCGTGGCCTCGACTGCAGGTGCAGGAGCACCTGGATGAGTCGGTCGGCACGCACCTGTCGAGAGTCCCACGAAAAGCGGTCAGGAGGTGAGCACTTTGGCGACCAGCATGGTCTCGACGGCGTCACCGGGCGCCGCCCGACCCTGGAGGACTCCCATGCTGCGCGGACTCACCACCACCACGTACTTCGCCGACGACGTCACCGCGGCCCGCGACTGGTATGCCGAGGTGCTCGGCACCGAGGCGTACTTCGGACGCGACGCCGACGGCACGCTCGCCTACGCCGAGTTCCGGATCGGCGACTACCAGCACGAGCTCGGCATCCTCGACCGCCGGTTCGCACCCGTCGCGCGCACCGGGGAGCCGGCCGGCGCCGTGGCGTACTGGGCGGTCGACGACGTCGAGGCGGCGTACGCACGGCTGCTCGCCCTGGGCGCGGTCGGGCACGACGAGCCGACCGAGCGCGGTCCCGGGTTCGTCACGGCGATCGTCGTCGACCCGTTCGGCAACCTGCTCGGCGTGATGGAGAACGCGCACTACCTCGAGGTGCTCACCTCGCGGCGTGGGTGAGGCCCGTCAGTTGAGCATGAGCAGGACGCCGTCGCCCGCCTCGGCCGCGGCGGTGCAGAACCGCCGCAGCTCGTCGTAGCGCTCTCCGAGCACCTGCGGGCGCTCCTCGGCCAGGTGCTCGGCGGGGTCCGGGCAGCCCTCGCTGTCGCAGAGCTGCGTCATGTCGTAGCCGTCGGCGAGCCTCGCGAAGGGCGTCGAGCTCAGGAAGTCGGCGGCCCGCCGCACCTCGTCGGGCGCGAGCGACCGCACGGGGCCGAGCCCGCCGTCGAGGCCGAGCGGTGTGCCGCCGTGGACGACGTCGACGGCCGGCTCGCGCTCGCGGAGCAAGGCGTGCAGCGGCCCCCACGCCCGGCCCACGCTGAAGTACCGGGCACGCTCCGGCTCCAGGTCGAGCTCGACCCACTCCTCGGCGAGCGCGTCGAGGTGCTCGGCGGCCCAGGCCGCGTCGGATCGGGCTCGGTCCAGGTCGGCGGCCGCGAGCCGCGCGTACTCGCAGTGAATCCCCATGGCCCGCGACCGTAGCGGTCGCGGCGTTCCCGCAGGCCGGGCAAAAGGTGCGGAACCGCCCTCACCACCCAAACCGTCGACCAAGACTGTGAGATACGACAAGTTTCGCGCGCCGATCCGGGCCCAGGTCGCACGTAGCCAACAGGGGGCCGCCGGCGCTACGTCAGGCGGCGCACGTGCCGGGCGTGACCGGGGCGTCCAGGTCGGGTGCCTGCGCGACGACCGGCATCAGCTCGGTGGTGGTCACGCCGTACGCCATGGCCTCGCCGCTCTCGGAGCGCCCGAAGATGACACCGACGACATCACCGTCCGTGGACAGCACCGGTCCGCCGGAGCTGCCGGGGTACACCGACGTGGCCAGCACGTAGATGTCGCGCTCGCCGCCGCCCATGCCTCCGGACTGCGGGATCCGGGCCGTGCCGGCGTCGAGCACCTCGGCTCCCACCGACGTGAAGGGACCGCCGTGCGGGTAGCCCTGGACGGCCGCGAGGTCACCGGGAGCGAGCGACGGCGCGACAGGCAGCGGGTCGCCGTCCAGCCCGTCCACGGCGACGACGGCGAGGTCGGCCTGCGGGTCGAAGTAGACGACGCGGCCCTCCTCGGCGGGTCGGCCCGGCAGCTCGACGAGCGGCCGCTCCACGCCGGCGACGACGTGCGCGTTCGTCACGACCCGGTCCGGCGAGCTGACGAACCCGGACCCGGTGATGCCCGTGCCGCAGGCGTAGGCCGTGCCCCAGATGCGTGCCACCGACTGCGCCGAGGCCTCGAGCGCCGGGCCGTCCAGGTCGACCGTCGGCGCCGCCGTCGTGCGGCGCGGGTCGAGCAGGCCGTCGAGCTGCGGGATGCCGTCGTCGATCACCGCGGCGCGTGCCGTGGCGAGCGTGCGGCTCACGGGCGCCGGCGTGAGGTCCTCGATGGTGCGCAGCACCGTCGACGAGGACACGGCGGAGGCGACGACCGGCATGCCGGTCGCCTTGACGGCGGTGCCGACGAACGACAGCGCGAGCGCCGCCACCACGAGGCTCGCGGCCCCGCCGAGCAGCCGGTCGAGCGGCCGCAGCGGCGTGCGGTCGACCTGTCGCCGCAGCCCGTGACCCACGCTCGACCCGATCGACGCCCCCAGCAGCGGGAGCACGACGGCGAGGATCACCGTGGCCGGCCCGCGCCACTGGGGCTCGGGCAGCGCGCCGACGACCAGCGGGACGACGAAGAACGCTGCCACTCCCCCGACGACGAGCCCGACGAGACCGCCGAGCGTGGCCAGCAGCCCGCGGCCCAGGCCCGCCACCAGGGCGAAGATCAGGACGACGACGAGCACGAGGTCGAGCAGGGTCACGGGCGGCCTCCGCGGGCGGGCTGGGTGGCGAGGACCGCTGAGGATACGTGGTCCGCCTGGGGACTCCCTGGGTGCCGGGCCTGCGCCCCGCCGGCCCGGTTGGTCTCCGAGCCCGGCGTAGACTCCGGACAGGAGCTGACCTGGGTTCCCCGATCATGGGAGACCGGATGTCCGGCACCACTGGCCCGTCCGTCGCCGCCCCCGCCGGCTCGCTGCTGAGCCTCGGGCTGCTCGCCGCCTCGTCGATGGAGAACGAGCGGCGGCTGCCGATCCACCCGCACCACCTGGACCGGATCGACCCGGACCTGCGCGCGCGGATGATCGTCGAGCGAGGCTACGCCGCCGACTTCCGGCTGGAGCCGGGCTACGTCGAGTCGCGGGTGGGGCGGGTCGCGGACCGCTCCGAGGTGATCGAGTCCGCCGACGTGCTGCTGCTCCCCAAGCCGCAGGCGGCGGACGTGGCCGCGATCCCCGCGGGTCGCGTGCTCTGGGGCTGGCCGCACTGCGTGCAGGACGCCGGGATGACGCAGTCGGCGATCGACCGCCGGCTGACGCTGATCGCCTTCGAGGCGATGAACCACTGGACGTCCCAGGGCGAGTTCAGCCTGCACGTGTTCCACCAGAACAACGAGCTCGCCGGCTACTGCTCCGTCCTGCACGCCCTGACGCTGACCGGCTCGACCGGCGACTACGGGCCGCGGCTCAGCGCCGTCGTCATCGGCTTCGGCGCGACGGCACGAGGCGCCGTCACCGCGCTCAAGGCGCACGGGATCCACGACATCCAGGTGCTCACCCAACGTGGCGTCGCGGCGGTCGGCTCGCCGATCCACAGCGCGCACATCACCCAGCTCCACACCGACGACGGCGCCGCGTACCTCTCCACGGTCCCGACCGCCGACGGCGACGTCACGCTCCCGGAGTTCCTCGCCGCGCACGACATCGTGGTGAACTGCACGCTCCAGGACGTCTCCGCCCCGCTGACCTACCTGCGGACGCAGGACCTGGAGGGCTTCGCCACGGGGAGCCTGATCGTCGACGTCTCGTGCGACGAGGGCATGGGGTTCGAGTTCGCCCGGCCCACCACGTTCGACGAGCCGATGTTCACCGTCGGCCGCGGGGTGAGCTACTACGCCGTCGACCACACCCCGTCGTACCTGTGGAACTCGGCCACGTGGGAGATCAGCGAGGCACTGCTGCCGTTCCTGCGCACGGTGCTGGAAGGGCCGGCGTCGTGGGCGAGGAGCCTGACCGTCTCGCGCGCGATCGAGATCCACGACGGGACGATCAAGAACCCGAGCATCCTGAGCTTCCAAGGGCGCGAGCCGAGCTATCCGCACGCCGTGACCGGCTGACCACGGTCTCGTCCCGGATGGCCGACGCCGCTACCCCTCCTGGAGGAAGTCACTCACGTGCGTGACGATCGCCTCCGGCCGCACGGCGGGCGTGCCGTGATGGGCTCGTCGGACCGTCACCACACACCCACCGGTCGCCGAGGCCACCGCCCGCGTGCCGGCATGCGCCCATCCCTTGCTCTTCTCCCCCACGAGGACCAGCACCGGGGCGTCGATGCTCGTCCAGCGATCTTCCGGGATCGGTGCACCGTCCTGGAGACCGGTACACAGCTGGACGTCGTACGCGGCCGTGTGAGCCATCGCGGTCATCTGACGCCAGGCCGGGACCATCAGCCGCAACGCGAAGACCATGGCCGCAGGGGCTCCGAGCGCTTCGCGCATGAAGTGGGTCAACGCCTGGCTCCGACGTTCCTCACGGACGAGCTGATCCAGATCGTGGCTCAGCTCGCGGGGGACCGGTGAGCGACCGTCGTCGACGATCACCGGCGGTTCGAACGCCACGACCCGTTCGACCCTGGTGGCAAGGCTGTTCGCGGCGTCGAGCGCGAGCACGGCGCCCGACGACGCGCCGAAGAGGGCGGCAGACCCACCGTGGGCATCGATGAGGGCGGCGAGGTCCTCGACCTCACGGTCTACGGTCCACGGTGAGGCTTCGCTGCTGCTCCCTCGGCCCCGGCGGTCGTAGTTGATCACTGTCCGGTCCTGTGCCAGGAGGGCAGCGAACCGCCGGTGGTCGGTCCGGTCGGCAAGCGCCGGTGCGACCAGGACCACGGCGGGGCCACGTCCGGAGACCTCGTAGCCGATCGTCGACCCGTCGGCGGAGGCCACGGTCCGGCTCTCAGCGGCAACGGTCGGACTGCTCATGATCGTGCCTTTCCTGATCCGGGCCGGACGTACTCGTCCAGCCGGGCGAGTGCTCCGGTGAAGCCGTCGACCATGCCGGTCGGCTCCGCCTGCTCCAGCGCGTGGACCGAGGGGAACCGGACGACGATCCTGACCTCGCATCGACTTGGTGCGGATTCTTTGATCGAGACGTGCGTGGGCTGGTCGGTGCCGGGGATCGGGGTGCCGTCCGGGGTGCACGAGCCGTCGAGGAACGACAGCGATGAGTACGGGTCGACCACGTCGTAGACGGCCCTGCCCCAGTGCTCCTCGTCGGCGCCGTGCTCCCGGTCAGGACGGAGCCGGTAGCGCCACACCCCTCCCGGGCGGAGCTCGAGCTCGAAGTGGTCCGACCGCCAACCTCTCGGTCCCCACCACTGGCGCAGGTGGCCGGGCTCGGTCCAGCAGGACCAGACCAGTGCGGCAGCGCCTCGTACGGAGCGCTGGACGGTGAGCTGCTTGTTCGCGTGGTCGCGGTCGACGATCGCGGTCATGACGTTCCTTCCTGTCGGCGGGTGTCCGAGGAGTCCTCGTCGAGGTGCTCGAGGTAGTCGCCGAGCCGGTCGGCGCGCTCTTCCCAGACGGCGGAGAACGTGTCCAGCCAGTTCTCGAGCGAGGCGAACGGGGAGCGTTCCAGCCGGTAGATCCTCGACTGGGCCTCGCGCCGGGCGCTGACCAGACCGGCGTCGGCGAGGATGCGCAGATGGCGCGACGCATGCGGCTGGGCGATCTCGATGCGGGCGGCGATGTCACCCACCGCACGCGGCCCCTCCCGGAGCAGGCTGACGATCGCGAGCCGGTTCGGTTCAGCCAGCGCCGAGAGCACCGCGAGGTTCGATGGCGATGGATGGTCGGTCATCAGGCTGCTCCCGTTCTGTGGTGTGCTCGATCGGCCGATTCCGGAACATGGACGGCCGCTCGCGACGCCCTGAGCACCGCGAGCGAGCAGCCTGCGGTGATCGCTACCCACGCGGCGTCTGCGACGAGCAGCCCCCGCGCTTGCCACCCGATCGCCACCTCAGGGCCGAGGCCGCCGCCTGGGGGCATCAAGAGCCCCATGCTGACCGACAGGATGACGGCCGCGCCGACAACCAGTACCGCTCCGGCCCACAACCACCAGCGCACAGGACGCCACCCTTCGCTGCGGCGGACGAGCGAGATGCCGAGAATGACCGCAGCCACCGGGACGGCGTCCAGCAGCACCGGGGCGACGTTGTGGACCGTCCCGACCGCGGTGGGCTCGGCCGCGTCCCATCGGTCGGTCGGGAAGGCCGCCCCCAGCACGCCGCCCGCAGCAGCGAGCAGCAGGGCCCAGCGCCCGGTGCGAGCCGGTCGAGAGGCCGACTGCCCGCGGAGCGCGGCGAACAGCAGCAGGCAGGCCAGACCGAGGAGGGCGAAGCCCGCGGTCATCGCCCAGCCGGTCGCCCCCAGAGCCAGCTCGCTCGGCGGCTGCCAACTCGGGGCCACGGCCGGCTGGGTGACCTGGGCGAACGTCATCAGCAGGACGGCAGCGACGGCACACGTGATCGACAGCTTCGCCGCTCGGGGGCGGATCCGTCCGGGTTCGGTCTTCTGGAGGGCCATGGCACTTAACATACATGCATCTATATATATAGGCAATCGCATGTACCTGATTCAGGTGCCCTCAGCACGACGCGACTGCGCCGCCAGGCTCGCGACCCCGCCGACGCCGACACCGCCGAGCATCCAGGTGAGGGGGAACCGGAGGGAGCGGCCGATCGCTCCCCCGGCGTCGTCTGGGAGCTGGCCGCGTGGTGCTCGTCGCGCTCAGGGGACGCCTCCGTCGCTGTGCGCCCGCGCGGACCGGTGACCTGCACCGACGCTACGAGCGCGCGCGTCCGGGCGAATCACCCGCAGGCGGGCAGTCGGGGTAGCTCCTGCGAGGGATCGCCGGACCTCGCCCACACCGCAGATGTAACGTTAAACTCGCGTGTCGCTCGTGCACCGCGGTGCACGTCCGCCCGCCCTGCCGACCGAAGGAGCTCCATGTCTCTCAGCACGCCCTCGTCCGGGATCCTCGTCGACGGCCGGCCCACGACGGTCGTCCCGCTGCGGCACGTCTGGAACGAGTGCGTCGGCGCGGGCCGCGCGAACGAGGCGTTGCGCGCCGACTGGCAGGCCCACTTCCGCGAGGCCGTCGACGTCCTGGGGGTGCGGCAGGTGCGCTTCCACGGACTGTTCCACGACGACATGTTCGTCTACCGCACCAGCAACGGTGGCGGCTTCGGCCCTGCGGAGCAGCTGCCGGAACCGGTGTTCACCTTCGCGTACGTCGACAAGGTGTTCGACGCGATCCTCGACGCCGGGGCACGCCCGTTCGTAGAGCTCGGGTTCATGCCGCGCGAGCTGGCCACGGAGACCGAGACGGTCTTCTGGTGGGGCGCCCACTGCAGCCCGCCGAACGACATGGACCGGTGGGTGGAGCTCGTGAGCACGACCGTGCGGCACTGGATCGACCGCTACGGCCTTGAGGAGGTGCGCCGGTGGCGGTTCGAGGTGTGGAACGAGCCCAACCTGGTCCCCCACTTCTGGACCGGCACGCGCACCCAGTACTTCGAACTCTACGAGGCCACCGCCACGGCGATCAAGGAGATCGACAGCCGGCTGACGGTGGGCGGACCCTCGACGAGCGTGTTCGTCCCCGACGCGCGCTACGCCGGCGAGTACCACGCGCCGTCGCTCGAGGTCGCGACCGCCGAGGCCCCGGACCCGGACGCCCTCGACTGGCAGCCGGTATGGATCCGCGAGTTCGTCGCGTGGTGCGCGCGGCGCGAGGTTCCCGTCGACTTCCTCTCGACGCACCTGTACCCCACCGACTACGCCGCCGACTCCACCGGGCGCGGCAGGGCGATCTCGCGCCAGGTCGACGCCACCTCCCGCGACCTGCGGCTGCTGCGCGAGATCGTCGCCGACAGCCCGTACCCCGACGCCGAGCTGCACATCACCGAGTGGTCCACCTCCCCGTCCAGCCGCGACGCGATCCACGACACGCTGTTCGCGGCGCCGTACATCGTCCGGGCGTTCCTCCAGGGCGCTCCCCTGGCGCAGTCCATCGCCTACTGGACCTTCACCGACGTCTTCGAGGAGGGCGGCGCCGGCATCGGGCCGTTCCACGGCGGCTTCGGGCTCGTCAACGAGCAGGGCCTGCACAAGCCCACCTTCCACGCGATGGCGATGCTCGCCCGCCTGGGCGACCGGATGCTCCAGGAGCTGCCCGACGGCGCGATCACCCGCTCGTCGGCGACGGGCGAGATCTCCGCGATCTTCTTCAACTACCCCGCGGACCACGGTGACGCCGGGCTGGAGTCGCGGGAGTCGTACGCGCAGACACGCACCCTGGCCGACCTGGGCCCGTCGCGGAGGGTCCGCCACACCGTCGACGGGCTCGCCCCCGGCACCGAGCTCACCGTCGAGATCCTCGACTGGGAGCACGGCAACGTCGCCGAGGCCTGGTACCGGATGGGGTCACCGCTGAACCTCTCGCGCGAGCAGACCGCCGAGCTGCGCACCGCCGCCGACGACCTGCGCCGCAGCACCCTGGTCGTCGGCGACGACGGCGTGCTCGAGATCGACCTGGAGCTTCCCGCCTGGGCGGTCGCCTCCGTCGCGCCCGCCCGCCAGGTCAGCCCTTGACCGCTCCGGTCAGACCGCCCACGATCCGCCGCTGGAACAGCGAGAAGAAGACCAGCGCCGGGATGGCGGACAGGGACACGAAGGCGAGCACCCGTGCCGTGTCCGTCGAGTACTGCGACGCGAACGCCTGGACGCCGAGCGGCAGCGTGTAGAGAGCGTCGTCGCTCAGGAGGAACAGCGGCAGCATGTAGCTGTTCCAGCTCGCGACGAACGCGAGGATGCCGACGGTCACGACCCCGGGCATCGAGAGGGGCACGACCATGCGGGCGAAGAACCCGAGCCGGCTCGCGCCGTCGATGGACGCCGCCTCCTCGATGTCCCGGGGGATCGCCCGCAGGAACGGCACGAGGATGATCACCGTGACGGGCAGCGCGAACGCGATCTGCGGCAGGATGATGCCGGCGAGCGTGTTCGTCAGGCCCAGGTTCCGCACCAGGATGTACAGCGGCGTGATCGCCACAGTCATGGGGAACATCAGCCCGGCGGCGAACAGCGAGTACATCGCCTCCTTGGCCTTGAACGGGTAGCGCGCGATGACGTAGCTCGCCCCCAGCCCGAGGACCACGACACCGACGGTCGTCCCGACGCCCGCGACGAGCGAGTTGGCCATCTGCTGCCAGAAGATCCCGCCGGTGAGCACGCCGAGGTAGTTGTCGATCTGCCACGGGTCCGGCAGCCCGGCCGCCGACTGGATGATCTGCGAGTTCGTCCGGAAGCCGCCGAGCACGATGTAGAGCACGGGGGCGAGGCACACCCCGACCAGCCCGAACGCGACGAGGTACGCCGTCGGGCTGCCCCATCCCCCGCTCGCGTGCGACGTCTTGAGCTTCTGCGGCGTCGCCTGCCGCGTCGTCGTGGTCGTCACGAGGCACCTCCGGTCAGCGCGCCCGCGGTGTCGCGGCGCAGGACGAAGCGCTGGTAGACCAGCGCGATGGTCAGAGAGATCAGGAAGATGACCACGGCGACGGCGTTGCCGTACCCGTAGCTGCCGGAGATCCGGCCGTTGACGACCATGTACGTCGCCATCGTCGAGGTGCCCGCGGTCGCGGCCACGTACTGCCCCCACATCACGTACACGAGGTCGAAGAGCTGCAACGACCCGATGATCGACAGGAACGCCCAGATCCGGATCGTGGGTCCGAGCAGCGGCAACGTGATGTAGCGCTGCGCCTTCCAGTAGGAGGCGCCGTCGATCGCGGCGGCGTCGTGCAGCTCCTCGGGGATGCTCTGCAGCCCCGCGAGCATGAGGATCACGGCGAACCCGATGTACTTCCAGACCAGGACGGCCATGAGGGACCAGATCGCCACGTCCGGGTCGGCCAGCCAGTCACGGGTCAGCCCCTCCAGCCCGGCGCGCGTCAGCAGGTCGTTGATCGCGCCCGTGGTGTGCAGCATGAGCCCCCACCCGATGCCGACGATGACCTCCGAGAGCACGTACGGGACGAAGATCAGCACCCGGATGAGCGCCCGGCCACGCATCCGCTTGTTCAGCAGCAGCGCGATGCCGATCGCCGCCGGGCCCTGCAGCACGAGCGACATGACGAGGATGAAGCCGTTGTGCGCCAGGGCGTCCTGGAAGACGGGGTCGGTGAGGATGAGCCGGTAGTTCTGGAGACCGACGAAGTCCGTCGGCGGACCGTAGCCCTTCCAGCGGAAGAACCCGTAGTAGGCCGCCATGACGACGGGGAAGATCACGAAGGCGACGAAGACGACGATGCCGGGGCCGGCGAGCAGGGCGATCTCCGCCCACTTGCCCCACGGGAGGCGCCGGGTCCTCCGTGGCCGAGCGGCCGGTGAGGGCGCACGGGTGGCACCCTCACCGGCCGGCCGGGGCTCCGGGGGCACGTCGACGACGGCGGTCGGAGCGTGGTTCATGCCGGGTCAGCCCTTGGCCGCCGCGTCCGTGATCGCCTGCACGAGGCCCGCGGCGTCGGTGTTGCCCGCCAGGAGCTCGACGACGGCCTGGTTGAGCGCCGTCCCGACGTTCTGCCCGTAGTTGGTGTCGAGCCAGTCGGAGACGTAGGTGGCGCTGTCCAGCGCCTCCATCATCTGGATGTTGTACGGCTCGGTGACGGCGTCCTTCGCCTCCTTGTTGAGCGGGATGGTGCCGAACGCCTCGTAGAACGTCTCCTGGTTCTCCGGGGAGTTCATCAGGGCGATGAAGTCCGCGCAGAGGTCCTTCGGGGCGGTCGCGGAGCACGAGTAGCCACCGCCGCCACCCATGAACGCACCGGGGTCGCCGCCGCCGTCGGGCAGCTGCGGGAACGGGAACCAGCCGAGGTCCGGCAGCGGCTCCTCGTCGGGCGTGAGCGAGGTGACCACGCCGGGCTGCCAGGCGCCCATGAGCTCCATCGCGGCCTGGTGGTTGGCGAGGAGGCCGGCGGAGCTGCTGGCACCCTGCTGGGCGGAGGTGGACAGGAAGCCCTCGTTGAACGGCTCGACCGCCGCGAGGTCCGCGAGATCCTGGCCGGCCTGGAGGTAGCACTCGTCCGAGAAGTCCAGCGTCTCGTTCGTGGCGGTCAGCGTCTCCTGCGAGCATTCGCGCAGCGCGAAGAAGTAGAACCAGTGCGCCGCGGGCCACGCGTCCTTGCCGCCGAGGGCGATCGGCGTGATGCCCGCGGCCTTGAGCTGGTCGACGGCGGCATACAGGTCGTCCATCGTCTCGGGTGTCTCGGCGATGCCCGCCTCGGCGAACAGGTCCTGGCTGTACCAGATGCCGCCGGGCTGGATGAGCTGGGGGCCGGCGAGGAGCTGGCCGTCGATCGTCAGCGCCTCGTACGCGGCGTCGCCGAGCTGCTCGCGCAGCTCGGGGGCGTCGACGGCGGTGCCGGTGAGATCGGCGAGCTGGCCCGCGGCGGCCATGTCCTTCATCTTGCCGCCGCCACGCTGCATGAAGACGTCGGGTGCGTCGCCGGAGTTCAGCGCCGTCTGCAGCTTGCCGTCGACCTCCTCGTTCTGGATGTGCTGGGCCTCGACGGTGATGTTCTCGTGCGTGGCCTCGTACTGGGCGGCCACGTCGTCGAACCACGCCTTGCCGGGGCCGGTCGTGTAGTTGGTCCACACCGTGAGCGTGTAGGGCTCGCCCTCGGCGACCTCGGTACCGCCGGGTTCGGGGCTTCCGGAGCAGGCGGACAGGGCGAGCACGCCCGCGAGGACGCCGGCTGCGGTGCTGGCGGCCTTGCGGCGGTTGGTGGTGGTCATCGTTGACAATCTCCCTTGGTTGTCTGGCGAGGTGTAACGTTAAACCCTGCCGCTCCCGGGGACAAGATGTGCGCGCCCGCACCGACCTGGCAGAGTGACCCGTCGTGGGAAAGAAGCGGACGACCCAGATGAGCGACGTGGCCCGGGCCGCCGGGGTCTCCGTGATGACGGTCTCGAACGTCCTCAACGGGCGCCCCAACGTCGGGGCCGAGACGCGGATCCGCGTGCTCGAGGTCGTCGACGAGCTCGGCTACGAGATCAACCTGACCGCGCGACGACTCCGCACGGGGCGCACGGGCACCGTCGGGCTCATCGTGCCCCGGTTCGACCACCAGTACTACAGCGAGCTGGCCGCCCGGGTCTCCGACGCTCTCGCCCCCGAGGGCCTGCACCTCGTCGTCGAGCAGTCCGGCGCCACCCGCGAGCGGGAGCTCTCCGCCCTCTCGCTCGCGCGGCTCCAGCAGTACGACGGCGTCCTGCTGAGCGCGGTGGGCCTCGACTTCGCGGACCTCGACCGCATCCGCACCGACGTCCCGATCGTGCTGCTCGGCGAGCAGGAGGTGCCCGATCGGTACCACAGCATCAAGATGGGCAACGTGGCCGGGGCACGGCTCGCGACGGAGCACCTCGTGGCCCGCGGAGCACGGCGCGTGGCCGTGCTCGGGGGCCGGCTCGACACGCCGCACCATGACATGGCGTCGTCGAGGGCGCAGGGCTGGGCCGACGCGCTGGACGCGGCCGGGCTAGCGCCGGACCCCGCGCTGGTGATCCCCCTGGAGTCGTTCTCGATCGCGGAGGCACGCGCCGCGATCGCCGAGCGGGTCGCGGGCGGGCTCGCCGTCGACGGTGTCCTCGGCGTCACCGACGAGATCGCCATCGGCGCCATGGCCGGACTGCGCGACGCCGGCCGCAGCGTGCCCGACGACGTCCAGGTCGTCGGGTTCGACAACCTGCGGATCTCGGACCACGTCTCGCCCGGCCTGACGAGCGTCGACCCGGGGCACGACGCGATGGTGGCCCACGCGCTGCGCCTCCTGCGACGGCAGCTCGAGGACCGGGGTGCCGCGCCGGAACACGTCGTCAGCGACGTCGCTCTGGTAGAGCGCGGAAGCACGCGCCGTCCAAAGTGACGGCACCGCCTGAGACCCGCTGTGGGTGCACGACACGCCGCCTCCACCACCGGCACAGCGGCGTGTCGTGCACCCACAGCGTGCGGGGGCGGGGGGCGGCGGCGATGACGGAGACAACGGAGGCCCGGTCACGCTCGCGACGAGCGGGACCGGGCCTCTCAGCGCGACGGCACCAACGCCGTCGGCGGGCGATCAGAAGTTGATCATGTGCCCCGCGAGACCGTGGATGGCCTCCTGGACGGACTCGGACAGCGTCGGGTGAGTGTGCACGTTGCGCGCCACCTCGTCGGCCGTGAGGTCCCACTTCTGCGCGAGGGTGAGCTCGGGCAGCAGCTCGGACACGTCCGGGCCGATGAGGTGCCCGCCGAGCAGCTCGTTGTACTTGGCGTCGGCGACGAGCTTGACGAACCCGACCGGGTCGCCGAGGCCGTGCGCCTTGCCGTTCGCCATGAACGGGAAGGTGGAGACCTTGACGTCGTAGCCCTCGTCCTTGGCCTGCGCCTCGGTGAGGCCGAAGGAGGCCACCTGCGGCTGGCAGAACGTGGCGCGCGGCATCATGCGGTAGTCGCCCAGCGTCATCGTCTCGGCGTCGCCGATCGTCTCGGCGGCGACCACGCCCTGCGCCTCGGCGACGTGGGCGAGCATGAGCTTGGCGGTGACGTCACCGATGGCGTAGATGTGCGGCACGTTGGTGCGCATGTGGTCGTCGATGGCGATGGCGCCGCGCTCGGTGAGCTGCACGCCGGTGTTCTCGAGCCCGAAGTTCTCGACGTTCGGCGCGAAGCCCACGGCCATGAGGACCTTGTCGACCTCGAGCGAGCCGGGCTTGTCGTCCTTGACGCCCCTGTAGGAGACGGTGACGGACGAGCCCCTGTCCTCGACGGTCTGCACGGCCGTGGAGGTGAGGATCTTGACACCCAGCTTCTTGTACTGCTTGGCGATCTCCTTGGAGACGTCCGCGTCCTCGTTGGGCAGCGCCCGGTCGAGGAACTCGATGATGGTGACGTCCACGCCGTAGTTCTTCATGACGTACGCGAACTCCATGCCGATGGCGCCGGCGCCGACGATGGCGATCGACTTCGGCAGCTCGCGCGTCATGATCTGCTTCTCGTACGTCACGACGTTGTCGGAGAGCTCGACGCCGGGCAGCAGGCGCACCTTCGAGCCGGTCGCGATGATCACGTTGTCGAACGTCACCGTCTCGGTGCCGCCCTTGTTGAGGGTCACCTCGATCGTGTTGGCGTCGCGGAACGCGCCGCGGCCGTCGTACTCGGTGATCTTGTTCTTCTTCATGAGGAAGTGGACGCCCTTGACACGGCCGTCCGCGACGTCGCGGGACCGGTCGAACGCCTTGCCGAAGTCGAACGTCACGTCACCGGACATGCCGAAGAAGTCGGCCTGGTGGGTGAACAGGTGCGCGAGCTCCGCGTTGCGCAGCAGGGCCTTGGAGGGGATGCAGCCCACGTTGAGGCAGACACCACCCCAGTACTTCTCCTCGATGATGGCGACGGACTTGCCGAGCTGTGCCGCACGGATCGCGGCGACATAGCCGCCGGGGCCAGCTCCGAGGAGGACGACGTCGTAGTGGGAAGCCATGGGGCCACCCTATGAGGTCTCGGTGACCGGTGCGGCGTGATCTGTGTCGCACCGTCCGAGGACGGCGCGCAGACGTCGCCTCAGCGCACCGAGTCGACGCCGTCGTTGGCCAGCTGGTCGGCCCGCTCGTTGCCCGGGTCCCCGGCGTGCCCCTTGACCCAGACCCAGCTCACCTGGTGGCGCCCGACCTCGGCGTCGAGGGCCTGCCACAGGTCCACGTTCTTCACGGGCTTCTTGGCCGACGTCGTCCAGCCGTTGCGCTTCCAGCCGGCGATCCACGTCTTCATGCCGTTCATGACGTAGGACGAGTCGGTGTGGACGGTGACGGCGCTCGGCTGCTTGAGCGCGCGCAGCGCCTCGACCACCGCGGTGAGCTCCATCCGGTTGTTGGTGGTGAGCTTCTCGCCGCCGAACAGCTCCTTGGCGTGCTCGCCGGACTTCAGCAGCGCACCCCACCCCCCGAGCCCCGGGTTGCCCTTGCAGGCCCCGTCGGTCCACATCTCCACGATCGGCATGTCACTCACGCCGGTCACCCTATGTCCCCCACGGCCCCGCGGGTGTCAGGGGTGCGGCATAGCGTCGGTCCTGCGGCACACGTCCAGGGACGACGACGGAGGGCATCATGAAGTTCGGGTTCATCGGGAGCTACGGGAGCCCCGCGCAGCAGGTGCGGCTCGCCCAGGAGTGCGAGGCCCACGGCTGGGACGGGTTCTTCACCTGGGACGGCGTGAGCCTGGACGACGAGGGTTTCGGCGCCCAGCCCACGTGGGACCCGTTCGGTCTGCTCGCGGCCGTCGCCGCGGTGACCGAGCGGATCACGCTGGGCGCGATGATCTTCGCGCTCCCCCGCCGGCGCCCCTGGGAGCTCGCCCAGCAGGTCCTCACGGTCGACCACCTCTCCGGTGGGCGGCTCGTGCTCCCCGTGGGTGTCGGTGTGCCGATCGACCGCGCGTTCACGTCAGTGAAGGGCCAGCCCTCCACGCTGCGCGAGCGTGCGCGCGCCCTCGACGAGGTGCTCGCCTGGCTCGACCGGTCCTGGTCCGGGGAGTCCTTCGAGCACGACGGCGAGTGGGCGGGCACGGGCACGTTCCGGTTCCCCGTCCCACCCGTCCGCGGCCGGGTCCCGGTGTGGCCGGTGGCCGTCTGGGACGCGGCTCAGCCACCGCGGCGCAGCCTGGACCGTGCCCTGCGGTGGGACGGCATGGTGCCGCAGGTCCGCGGTGACTCCCCCGAGGACGCCGAGGCGGGCCCGGAGCACATCCGCGAGCTGACCGCCTGGATCGCCGAGCACCGCGACAGCGAGGCCGGGGCCTACGAGGTGATCATGCAGGGCCGGCTCGACGCCGACCCGGACAGGGCCAGGGACCAGGCACGCGCCGCTGCGGGGGCGGGCGCCACCTGGTGGATCGAGTCCTGGTGGGACCCGACCACCACCACACCGGAGAGCCTCCTCGACCGCGCCCGCCAGGGACCGCCAGCACTCTGACCCTGGACACCGCGCACCACCAATGATCCAATGCGTTGATTCATTGGTTGAGTGACCAGGAGGTGCGCATGTTCGCAAGTGCCGTCGTCGTGGTGGCGCTGGTCGCGGTGGTCCTGCCCGCGGCTCTGGTCGGGCTCGTGCTGTGGGTGGTTCGCCGCGCGCACGACGCCGACGGCGCGCCCGCGCGGGCAGCGCGGCGCCACGAGCTGGTGGTCTCCACGGTCGCCACGAGCGCCGCGGTGGTCTGCACGATCGTGCTCGTCGCCCAGCCCGTCGTCGGGCCCGGGTGGGCACCGGCCCCCGGCACGCTGCAGGCGGTGGCACCGTTCGCCGTCGCGCTGGTGTTCTGCACGGTCCGCGCCGTCGGCGAGCAGACCTGGCCCCGCCCCCGCGGGCAGGTCCGCTCGGCGCCGCTGGTCCGCCGGACCGTCCGGTCGCTCGGTGGCGTGCGCCTCCGCCTGGCGCTGGCGACCGCGGGCGGGCTCGGACTCGCCCTGATCGCCTGCGGCCTCACCGCCGACCTCACCGGCCGGGCCTTCCCCACCGGCCCCGCTGCGGTCCCCGACGGCGGCGTCGTGACGGGTGCCTCCGGCCCCTACCCGGGGTGGCCCTACGGCGTGCCGATGCTGCTCGGGCTCGTCGTCACCGTCGTCGCGACGCTGCTCACGCTGCGCACGATCACGCGGCGGCCGCCGCTCCACGGCGTCCCCGCCCCCGACGACGACGCCGTGCGCGCGACCAGCGCCGCCCGGCTCCTCGGTGCCGTCCAGCTGTGCCTCGGCGTCGCGCTCGGCTCGACCCTCGCCGTGGCCGGGAACGCGGTGCGCGTCGGCGGCGAGGGGCTGGCGATCAACGGCGCTCCGACCGGCGGCCTCGTCGCGCTCGGGGTCGCCCTGTCCCTGGCGGGCTTGGCGGTCGCCGTCGCCTCGGTCGTCACGGCGATCCTGGCCGCGTGGCCCCAGACTCCGCGCCGCGCCGCGACCTCGACGCTCGCCGCGGCATGAGCGACATCGTCGTCACGCTCGGCGCGCCCGTCCCGGTCTACGAGCAGATCCGCTCCCAGGTCGCGGCGGCGGTCGCCGTGGGCACCCTCCGGCCCGGCGCCCGGCTGCCGGCTTCGCGCGACCTCGCGCGCGACCTCGGGATCGCCGTCGGTACCGTCCAGCGCGCCTACCGCGAGCTCGAGGCGAGCGGGGTGGTGATCTCCCGGCGCCGCACGGGCACCGTGGTCGCACCCGCCGGAACCGGGACCACCCCGGCGGGTGGGAGGACCTCCGTCCCCCCACCCGCCGGGGTGGTCGCACAGGCTCGCGCCCTCGTGACCGACGCGCGCGCGGCAGGTCTCACCGACGACGCCGTGCTCGACGTCGTCCGGGGCGCCCTCGCCACCCCACGCGACCGGACCGCGGAGGTCGGGCGCGAGGTCAGCTGACCGGCCGCGCCGGCTCGATGTCGACCTTCGGCAGGTGCTTGGCGGGCAGCGTCTTCGGCCGCCACGCGGCCCGCTTCTCCTCGAACGCGGTGATGTCGGCCTCGTTCTGCAGCGTCAGGCCGATGTCGTCGAGCCCCTCCATGAGGCGCCAGCGGGTGTACTCGTCGATCTGGAACGGCACGGTGACGTCGTCGGCGTGCACGGTCCGGGTCTCGAGGTCGACCGTCACCTCGGTGCCGGGCTTGGCCTCGAGGATCTTCCAGAGCAGCTCGATGTCCTCCTGGGCGACCATGCCGGCCACGAGACCCTGCTTGCCGGAGTTGCCGCGGAAGATGTCGGCGAACCGGGAGGCGAGGACCACGCGGAAGCCGTAGTCCTTGAGCGCCCAGACGGCGTGCTCACGCGACGAACCGGTGCCGAAGTCGGGGCCGGCCACGAGCACCGAGCCGGCCGAGTACGCCTCCTGGTTCAGCACGAACGACGGGTCGCTGCGCCATGCCGCGAAGAGCGCGTCCTCGAACCCGGTGCGCGTCACCCGCTTGAGGTAGACGGCCGGGATGATCTGGTCGGTGTCGACGTTGCTGCGGCGCAGCGGCACCCCGACGCCGGTGTGGGTGGTGATCTTCTCCATGGGGACTCCTGTAGAAAGCGCGGGGTGCTCAGACGAAGGACGGGGCGGTCAGCGGTGCCAGCGGGGTGCCGTCGAACGTGGTCAGGTCGACGTCGCCCTCCAGGTCCAGGTCCGACAGCGAGGACAGCGTGCCCCGGATGGCGGTCGCGGCCGCGACGAGCGGCGAGACGAGGTGGGTCCGCCCGCCCTTGCCCTGCCGGCCCTCGAAGTTGCGGTTGGACGTGGACGCCGCGCGCTCGCCCGGTGCGAGCTGGTCGGGGTTCATGCCGAGGCACATGGAGCACCCGGCGTTGCGCCACTCGGCGCCGAACTCCTTGAAGATGACGTCGAGGCCCTCGGTCTCGGCCTGCAGGCGCACGCGGGCCGACGCCGGCACGACGAGCACGCGGACGTCCTCGGCTTTCGTGCGACCCCGGAGGACCTTGGCGACCGACCGGAGGTCCTCGATGCGACCGTTGGTGCACGAGCCGATGAACACGGTGTCGACCGTGACGTCGCGCAGCGGCATGCCGGCCTCGAGGCCCATGTACTCCAGCGCCCGCTCGGCGCTGACGCGCTCGCCCTCGTCGGCGATCTCGGCCGGGACCGGCACGTTCGCGCTCAGCGGCAGGCCCTGGCCGGGGTTGGTCCCCCAGGTGACGAACGGCTCGAGGTCGGAGGCGCGCAGGACGACCTCCTCGTCGAACACCGCGTCGTCGTCGCTGCGCAGCGTCTTCCAGTACTCGACGGCGGTGTCCCAGTCCTCGCCCTCGGGCGCGTGGGGGCGGCCCTTGAGGTAATCGAACGTGGTCTCGTCGGGCGCGATCATGCCGGCGCGGGCGCCCGCCTCGATGGACATGTTGCAGATGGTCATCCGCGCCTCCATCGAGAGCCGGCGGATGGCCTCGCCGCGGTACTCGAGCACGTAGCCCTGCCCGCCGCCGGTGCCGATCTTGGCGATGATCGCCAGGATGATGTCCTTGGAGGTGGCGCCCGGGGGCAGCTCGCCGTCGACGGTGATCGCCATGGTCTTGAACGGCGCCAGGGGCAGCGTCTGGGTGGCGAGCACGTGCTCGACCTCGGAGGTGCCGATGCCGAACGCGAGCGCGCCGAACGCGCCGTGGGTGGAGGTGTGCGAGTCGCCGCAGACGACGGTCAGGCCCGGCATGGTGAGCCCGAGCTGGGGCCCCACCTGGTGCACGATCCCCTGGTCGGCGTCGCCGAGGGAGTGGATCCGCACGCCGAACTCGGCCGCGTTGTTGCGCAGCGTGTCGATCTGCGTGCGGCTGGTCAGGTCCGCGATCGGCAGGTCGATGTCGAGCGTGGGCGTGTTGTGGTCCTCGGTCGCGATCGTCAGGTCGGGGCGCCGCACGGGGCGCCCGGCGAGACGGAGTCCTTCGAACGCCTGCGGGCTCGTCACCTCGTGCACGAGGTGCAGGTCGATGTAGAGCAGGTCCGGTGCCCCGTCGGCGCCCTGGCGCACCAGGTGCGCCTCCCAGACCTTCTCTGCCAGCGTGCCGGCCATCTCGAGCTCCTCGTTCCGCCACCGGTGGGTGGCTGTCGTCACTTGTGCTTCCGCGACCTGACGTGCTGTCCACGAACCGAAGTTTGCGTAGAACTTGCAATCTCACCAAGCGAGACGTCAGTATCGACCTATGGACGATACTAGCGGAGTCGGCGTACTGGACAAGGCCGCGTCCGTTCTCGGAGCACTCGAGGCCGGTCCCGCCACTCTGGCGCAGCTGGTCTCCTCGACCGGCCTCGCCCGCCCGACGGCGCACCGGCTCGCGGTCGCGCTCGAGCACCACCGGTTCGTGGCCCGCGACATGCAGGGCCGGTTCGTGCTGGGCCCCCGCCTCAACGAGCTCGCGACGGCGGCCGGCGAGGACCGGTTGCTCGCCGCGGCGAACCCGGTGCTCACGGCCCTGCGCGACCACACGGGCGAGTCGGCGCAGCTCTACCGCCGCCAGGGTGACCACCGCGTGTGCGTGGCCGCCGCCGAGCGGCCCGTCGGCCTGCGCGACTCGATCCCCGTCGGCGCCACCCTGACCATGCACGCCGGTTCCGCGGCCCAGATCCTGCTCGCCTGGGAGGAGCCGGACCGTCTGCACCGCGGCCTGCGCGAAGCGGTCTTCACCGCGACGATCCTCTCCGGCGTCCGACGGCGCGGTTGGGCCCAGTCGGTCTCCGAGCGGGAGCTGGGCGTCGCCTCGGTGTCGGCGCCGGTCCGTGGCCCCTCCGGGCGCATCGTGGCCGCCGTCTCCGTCTCGGGACCGGTCGAGCGCCTGACCCGCCAGCCCGGTCGGCTGCACTCGGCCTCCGTCGTCGCGGCGGCCAACCGCCTCACCGAGGTGCTCCAGCGGGCAGGCGAGTGACGGCGCGCCGTGAGTGGTGCTCGCGGCGCGACCCCGCAGGTCAGTAGGCTCCCCACCAGCGGGGCGACCCTGCCCCGTCGACCGAGAGGCGTGAGGACCCGATGCCGGCCAAGGCCAAGACCCTCCTGATCTGGCTCGTCGTGATCTTTCTGATCTACGCGATCGTCACGAGCCCGGACCGCGCTGCGGACATCGTCAAGGCGATCTGGGACGTGATCGCCAACGCGTTCGCCAGCTTCGGGGAGTTTCTCGCCAACCTGACCTCGTAACCGTGGACGCCGCCGACCGTGCGGTGCGCGCGCACCGCCACCTGCGCCGCTACGTGCTGGACCACGAGCGGGCCGTGTTCGCCTCGCGCCTGCACTGGGCGACGCTGCTCGAGCCGATCCTCACGACCGTGGCCGCGACGGTGGTCGTCGCGCTGCTGCACCAGGCCACCGGCGCCGGCGCGGTCTGGGTCCTGTGGCTGCTGCCGGCGGGCCGGCTGGCCCTGAAGTGGCTCGAGTGGAACTACCAGTGGTTCGTGGCGACGGACAAGCGCCTCGTCCTCACCTACGGGTTCGTGGTCCACAAGGTGGCGATGATGCCGCTGATGAAGGTGACGGACATGAGCTACACCCGTACCCCCCTGGGGCAGATGCTGGGTTACGGCCGGTTCGTCATGGAGTCCGCCGGCCAGGACCAGGCGCTGAGCCGCGTCGACTACGTCCCCGACCCGGACGTCACGTACCGCAAGCTGACGGACACCATCTTCTTCCCCCGCAAGCCAGCCGGCAGCGGCGCCGAGCGCCCGCGGCCGGCGCCGCCGGCCATCGTCCCGGTGGGACAGCGCGAACCCCGGCCGACGACGGCGGAGCTACCGGTGGTCGGGCCACCGACGACGGACGGTGACCGGGCCAGGACGGAGCGCGACGGCGCCGCGCAGAGCACCCGTGCCTCGCAGGGCGCCGACCATGTCGACGTCGCACCGTTCCCGCAGCCGGACGAGGCGCAGGAGCGGCCCCGGTCGCGGACCCGGTCGCGGACCCGGCTCCGTGGGCTGATCCCGACGAAGCGTCGTCAGGACCTCTACGAACCTCCGACCAGCAGCGGCGCCGGGCCGACCGTCCCCGATCCGTTCCTCTGAGCGGCTCCCTGTCGACGGCCCGTGCCGGGCACGACAAAGGCCCGGTCCTGTCGGACCGGGCCTTGTGCACTGTACCCCCAGCGGGATTTGAACCCGCGTTACCGCCGTGAGAGGGCGGCGTCCTAGGCCGCTAGACGATGGGGGCCGGACGTGGCTCCGTCGCCGGAGCCGCTGCGACGGTCCGCGAACGGACCGTTGCGTACCCCCAGCGGGATTTGAACCCGCGTTACCGCCGTGAGAGGGCGGCGTCCTAGGCCGCTAGACGATGGGGGCCTATGGTTCCTCGGCCGCAGTGGCCGATTTGCCGTGAGTACTCTAGCGCACCGCACAGGACCAGAGATCCCGAGAAAGCGGTGAGACAGAGGACTGCGCTGGGGTACCAGGACTCGAACCTAGACTAAGTGGACCAGAACCACTCGTGCTGCCAATTACACCATACCCCATAGTGTCTGGACCTACCGGGACATATCCGACTTCGACGCCGGTTTCCGTACGGCCCAACGACCCGAAACATTACCGGACCGACCGCCGGGATCCAAACCCGCGGCTCGGTGCCCTTCGTCACGTCCCACCCACGCCCGCGGGTCCGGGACGGGCTGACGGCGGGACGCGGACGTGGGACGCTGCTGGCATGTCGTCGACGCCCGACCCGCAATCGCCCGCCGACCGCGCCGCCTCCTTCTCGACGGGTGCGGACGTGTACGCCAGGGTCCGTCCCACGTATCCCGCCGACGCCGTGGACTGGATGGTCCCGCCGGACGCCGCCCAGGTCCTCGACCTCGGGGCCGGCACCGGCCTGCTGACCCGCCGGCTCGTCGAGCGCGGTCTGGACGTGGTCGCCGTCGACGCGTCCCGGCCGATGCTGGACGAGCTGGCCACCGCGCTGCCCGACGTCACCACCCACGTCGGCAGCGCCGAGGAGCTCCCGCTGCCGGACGCGTCGGTGGACGCGGTCGTCGTCGGGCAGGCCTGGCACTGGTTCGACGAGGCCCGCGCATCGGCCGAGATCGCCCGGGTGCTGCGCCCGGGCGGCGCCCTCGCCGTCGTCTGGAACGACCGTGACGAACGCATCGACTGGGTGAGCCGGTTCGGCGAGATCCTGCACACCGGGGACCAGCTCCAGCCGGACAGCGAGCAGAGCAGCGCCGCCCCCGCGCTCGGCGAGACGTTCGGCGAGGTCGAGGTAGCCGAGTTCCGCTGGCTGCACCACCTGCCGACAGCCGACCTGCGCGCCCTCGCCGGGTCGCGCAGCTACTTCCTGACGCTGCCCGAGCCCGAGCGCGACCGGCTGCTCCAGCGGGTCGACGACCTCGTCGTGACCCACCCGGACCTCGCGGGGACACAGGAGATCGCCATGCCGTACGTCACGACGGCGTACCGCGCGCGACGGCGCTGAGCCGGCGCGCCGCGGCCGACGGAGTCACCCCGTCGCGCCACACGACCCGCAGCCGCCGGGTGAGGTCGAGCCCGTCGACCCCGAGGGCGACGAGCCGGCCCGCCGCGACGTCGTCGGCCACCGTGAGGCCGGACAGCACCGCGACCTGACCCCCGTGCTGCACGGCGGCCTTCAGAGCGGACGTCGATCCGAACGTCGGCAGGTGCGCGGGCAGGGTCTCGCCGACGGCGGTGAGCGCCCGTTCCAGGATCTCCCGGGTGCCGGACCCGGTCTCGCGCAGCACCAGCCGGGCGCCGAGCAGCTCTCCCGGCCCCACCGACCGTCGGCGGGCCCAGGGATGGCCCGGGGCGACGACGGCGAGGAGCTCGTCGCGGGCCACGGTCCGGCTGCGCAGCCCTCGCCGCACCCCGAGGCTCTCGACGAACCCGAGCTGCGCTCCGCCGTCCAGCACGAGCTCCATGACGTCGTGCGAGTTGCGCACCAGCAGCTCGACGTCCGCGGCAGCGCCCTGCGCGGCCAGCTGGGCGAGCCACCGGGGCACCAGGTACTCCGCGACGGTCAGGCTCGCCGCGACCCGCAGGGCCGTCGTCGGGCCGGCCCGCAGGCCCGCGGCCGCCGTCTCGAACCGCTGGGACGCCTCGACGACCTCGCGCGCCCAGCCGGCGGCCGCCTGCCCGGTCGGGGTGAGGGCGGTGCCGCGCGCCCCGCGGGTCACCAGCTCGAGGCCCAGGCGTCGCTCCAGACGACGCAGCCCGGAGGACGCGGTCGGCTGGGCGACGCCGAGCGCACGGGCCGCGCCGCTGATCGAACCGTACGTGTCCACGGCGACCAGCAGCTCCAGCGAGGTCAGCGACGTCCGGTCCACCATAGGGCGAGTCTATGGATGGATCACGACCTCGTCCTTCCGGCCGACTCCGGGCGTGGCGAGGGTGGTCACATGCCCCGACTCCTGCCCGGTCTCGCCCTCACCGCCGGGGCGACCGTGGTGCTGCTCGGGCTCGCTCCCCTGCTGACCCGGACGGTCCCCGCCGCCTCGCCGCTGGTGCTGGCCCTGCTGACGGGCGCCGTGGCCGGTTCGGTGCTCGGGGCGCGGGGCCGGCGCTCCCCCGGCCGGCGCGGCGCCCGGTTCGCCGGTGCCGCCCGGCCGGGCGCCGACTGGGTGGCGCGGCACGTGCTGCGGGCGGGCGTGGTCCTGCTGGGGCTGCAGCTCTCGCTGGGCGACGTCGTCGCGCTCGGCTGGCGCGGCCTGACGGTCGTGACGCTCACCGTCGCGGTGACCTTCGGCGCCACCCTCGCGCTCGGTCCCCGGCTCGGCGTGCCGCGGGACACCACGCTCCTGGTCGCCACCGGCTTCTCGATCTGCGGGGCCGCCGCGGTCTCGGCCATGACCGGCGTGCTCGACCGCCTCCCCGACCGCCGCGACGACGACACCCCGCGGGACGCCGCCGCGGTCGCTCTGGCGCTGGTGGCGCTCTACGGGACCGCCGCCGTCGTCGTCCTCCCGCGGCTGGCCGGCCTGCTCGGCCTCACGGGCACCCAGGCCGGCCTCTGGATCGGCGCGAGCGTGCAGGAGGTCGCCCAGGTGGTCGCCGGCGCCGGGGGCCTGGCGGGCACCACCGCGCTCACGACCGCGACCGTGGCCAAGCTGGCCCGCGTGGTGCTCCTGGCACCGCTGGTGGCAGCCACGGGTGCGGTCCGGGCCCGCCGCGTGGCGCTCGCCGCACCCCACCGCACCGGCGCGCACGACGGCGGGACCCGCGTCGCCCTCGTCCCCGGGTTCGTGCTCGGGTTCCTCGGTGCCGCGGCGCTGCGCAGCCTCGGCGTGGTCCCCGGAACCGTGCTCGACGCGGCCGGCCAGGTCACGACGGCCCTGTTCGTCGCCGCCATGTTCGCCCTCGGCCTCGGCGTCGACGTGCCGCGCCTGGTGCGCACCGGCGGGCGCGCGCTGCTGCTCGGGGCGTGCTCCGCCGTCGTCGTCACCGGCACCGCGCTGGGCGCCGTCCTGCTGCTGGTGCCCTGAGCGCCCCGCCGGCCGGGAGCGGGCCGGGAGCCGGCCGGGTGCCTGCCGGGTGCCTCAGAGACCGAGGGCCGACGGCACCTCGGCGAGACCCGCGACGACGACGATCCCTGCCGTGCGCAGCGCACCGGCGTCGACCGCCTGCTCGTCGGCCCGGCGGGCGCCCGGCCGGTCGAGCCACACGCCCACCAGGCCGGCGTCGTGCGCCGCGCGGGCGTCGACCGTGGGCTCGTCGCCGACATAGGCGGTGCGCCCGGGCACGGAGCCCAGGCGCCGGACGCCCTCGACGAACACGTCCGGGTGCGGCTTGCCGTACCCGAGGGTGTCGAGTCCGACCAGCACCGGCAGGTCGATCCCGACGGCGGCGAGCTTGCGTTCCTGGAGCTCGACCGCCGCGTTGGTCACCACGCCGAGACGGACACCCGCGGCGCGCAGGCCGTCCACGAACGTCGCCGCGTCGTCGAACGGCCGCCACGACCGCTCGAACGTGCCCCAGAACAGCTCGTCCCAGGCGTCGAAGGCGTCCTCGCCCACCGGCGCGCCACCGAACGTCCGGTGCAGCAGGTCCGCCCGGAGCCGCCGCTGGGTGCGATGGTCCGTCTCGCCGCGCGTGTAGGCGCGGTAGTGACCCGCCGGGTCCGTCCGCCAGTGGTCGAGCACCGCCGCACGGTCGACGTCGCCCGGCAGGTGGGCCTCCGCGACGGCCGCGATCGCCGTCGCGAACGCCCCCCTGGTGTCGACCAGCGTGTCGTCCACGTCGAGCAGGACGGCGTCCACCCGGCCCGCGACGGCCCCGAAGGCCGTCACTGCGCGGGGGCCTGCGGCGGGTTCTCGGCCAGGCGTGCCAGGGCGGCGTCGACCCGGCCGAGGGTGCGCTCGCGGCCGAGCACCTCGAGCGACTCGAAGAGCGGCAGGCCGATCGTCCGGCCGGTGACGGCGACGCGCACCGGGGCCTGCGCCTTGCCGAGCTTGAGGCCGTGCTGCTCGCCCGTGGTGGCGACGGCGTCCTTCAGGGACTCCGCCTCCCACGGCTCGAGGTCCGCGAGGACGGCCCGGACGTCGGTGAGCAGCTCGACGGCGCCCGGCTTCATGGCCTTGTTCCAGGACTTCTCGTCCTCCACCGGCGCGTCGAGGAACAGGAAGTCGACGTTGTCGGTGATGTCGCTGAGCAACGCCACCCGGGACTGCGCCAGCGGCGCGACGGCGGCGAAGGCTGCGGCGTCGAACCGCTCCTCGGCCCACGGTGCGTGGGGAGCGCGCAGCCACGGCCCGACGGCGGCGACGAACTCGTCCACCGACATGGCGCGGATGTACTCGCCGTTGAACGCCGCGAGCTTCTTGAGGTCGAAGAACGCCGAGGCGCTGTTGACGTCCTCGATGCGGAACCGGGAGATCATCTCGTCGAACGGCAGGATCTCCTCGTCGTTGCCCGGCGCCCAGCCGAGCAGCATGAGGTAGTTGACCATCGCGGCGGGCAGGTAGCCGTCGGCGAGGTAGTCCTCGAGGGCCACCTTGTCGCGGCGCTTGGAGAGCTTCTGCCGCTTCTCGTTGACGATGACGGGCAAGTGCGCCCAGACCGGGGGCTGCGCGCCCAGCGCCTCCCACAGGAGCTGCTGCTTGGGGGTGTTGGGCAGGTGCTCCTCACCCCGGATCACGTGGGTGATGCCCTCGTCCAGGTCGTCGACGACGTTCGCCAGGAGGAACACGGGCGAGCCGTCACCGCGCGCCACCACGAAGTCCTCCATCGCGGAGTTCGGGAAGCTCGGGTTCCCGCGGATCAGGTCCACGACGGGCGTCTCGCCGTCGTCCGGCGTCCGGAAGCGCAGCGCGCGGCCGGGCGCCTCCTCGAGGCCGCGGTCGCGGCAGAAGCCGTCGTAGCCGGTCTGCTTGTTGCCGGTGCGCTCCGCGACGTCGTCACGGGTGCAGTCGCAGTAGTAGGCGCGCCCGGCCTCGCGGAGGCGGGCCGCCGCCTCGTGATGCTTGGTGACGTTCTCGGACTGGAAGTACGGCCCCTCGAACGTCGGGTCGTCGGCGTGCATGCCGAGCGCCGCGTGGGCGGCGAGGATGCCGTCGACCCACTCGGGCTTGTTGCGCGAGGCGTCGGTGTCCTCGATCCGCAGCACGAAGGTCCCGCCCGTCTGCTTGGCCACGGCCCAGTTGAACAGCGCGGAGCGCGCGCCGCCCACGTGGAACATGCCCGTCGGCGACGGGGCGAAGCGGACACGGACGTCGGAAGTACCAGGTGCGGGGATCACGGGCACAGCCTAGTTGCCGAGCGCCGCGGCACGTGCGTGGCGTAGGCCCCGGTCTACCGCCGGGTGAGGACCAGGTGCTCGTCGAACCGCAGCCGCTCGGCGTGCGCCACGACGAACCCGGCCGCAGCGACGGCGTCGTGCACCACGGAGGACGGGTGGACGACGAACCGCCAGTCGCTCCCCCGCAGACGCGGGTAGACGTTGACGAGCGGCGCCCAGGCCCGGACGGCCCAGGAGTCGCGCGGGTACGACACCACGAGGTGACGGCGGGCCTTGCTCGCCGCGGCGGTCAGGAGGCGCCGGGCGTCGGGATAGCAGCACACGACGCTGTGCAGGGCGACGACGTCGGCCGGGCCGACCAGCTCGGCACGGGTCACGATGTCCCCGGTCGCCCGGGTGACGCGGTCGGCGAGGCCGGCCTCGACCGCCAGGCCTCGGGCCGCGTCGTCGTAGGCGCCCGACAGGTCGACGCAGGTCGCGTGGCGCATGCCGGCCCGCAGCATCTCGAGGGAGAAGTCGCCGACGCCGCTGCCGACCTCCAGGAGCGTGCTGCCGGAGAGCACGCCGGCGCGGTAGAGCTCGACGGTGCGCCGCGGCAGGACCGTCAGCCCCGAGCGCCGGTACCTCCGGGCGGCGACGCGCGCCGCCCGCGAGTCGAAGACCCGGTCGTAGCCCTGCGGCTCGGGCTGGCAGCAGGACGACATGCGCTACCCGACCCGGGCCTGCACCCGGGCGCGGGCGAGCGCGACGGGCTCGGCGAGATCGGCGTCCGGCAGCCCGTCCACGGGCCACCAGCGCACGTCGAGCGACTCGTCGCTCACGGCGTGCCGGACGCCGGACGGCGCGACGGCGACGAACCGCACGTCGAGATGGCGCGCCCGGCCGTCCGGCCCGCAGAACGGCACGGCGTGCTCGTCGAGGTGCACCGGGACGGGGTCCAGGACCAGATCGAGGCCGGACTCCTCGACGGCCTCCCGCGCGGCCGCACCGACCAGGGAGGTGTCGCCCTCCTCGAGGTGGCCGCCGAGCTGGAACCAGCGCCGGGCCTTCGCGTGCAGGGTCAGCAGCACCGACGAGGCATCGGCGGACAGCACGATCGTCGACGCGGTGAGGTGGTCGGGCCGGCAACCGCGCAGGAGCCCGTCGACGTGCCGGTCGAGATGGGCGGTGAACCGGTCGCGCAGGGCCGCCTGCGCGACCGACGGCGGCTCCCAGGCGCGCAGCGCACCGAGCGCGTCGGGACGCGCCGCGCTGATCGCGGCCGGCGCGAGCCCGGTCGACACCATCTCAGACCTCGCGCCGCACCACGGGGTTGGCGAGCACACCGACCCCCTCGACCTCGCACTCCACGCGGTCGCCGGCCTCGATCGGGCCGACCCCGGCCGGGGTCCCGGTGAGCAGCACGTCGCCGGGCAGCAGCGTCATCGCCTTCGAGGCGTAGGACACCAGGTACGCGACGTCGAAGATCATCTGCGACGTGCGGCCGTCCTGCTTGGGCTCACCGTTGACGCGTGACCGCACCCCGACGTCCTCGGGGTCCAGGTCCGTGTCGATCCACGGGCCGAGCGGGCAGGAGGAGTCGAAGCCCTTGGCGCGCGCCCACTGGTCGTCGGTGCGCTGGGCGTCGCGCGCGGTGACGTCGTTCGCGACGGTGTACCCCAGGACGTAGGCCCGGGCGTTCTCCGGCTCGACGTCCTTGCAGACCTTGGAGATCACGACGGCGAGCTCCGCCTCGTAGGAGACCTCGCTGGTCCAGTCGGGCAGCACGATCGGGTCGTCCGGCCCGACGACCGCGGTGTTCGGCTTGAGGAACAGCAGCGGCGCAGCCGGCGCCTCGCTGCCCATCTCCTGGATGTGGTCCAGGTAGTTGCGGCCCACGGCCACGACCTTGGAGCGCGGGATCACCGGCGCGAGGAGTCGGACGCCGTCGCCGAGCTCGACCCGCTCCCCCGTCGGCATGGCGGGCATGTAGAGCGGGTCCCCGCTCAGCACGGCCAGGTAGGTGGTGTCCCCCTCGGACTGGACGAAGGCGAAGCGGGGGTCGTCGCCGGTGGTGAATCTCGCGATGCGCACGGGTCCAGGCTAACCGGCCGCGGTAATGTCACCATGCACAGCGCGGTCGTTGGCGACTCCGGGCGGCCGTCCCCGACGACCCTCCACGAAGGAGACCCCATGAGCACGCCTCCTCCCGAGCAGCCTGGTCAGGACCCCTACGGCCGGCAGCCTTCTGGCCCGCAGCCCTACGGTCAGCAGCCCGGTCAGCAGCAGCCCTACGGTCAGCAGCCGTACGGTCAGCAGCAGCCCTACGGTCAGCCCTCGTACGGCGGGCCCGCGTACGGCCAGCCGCAGCCCGCCTCCGAGAAGCGCGGGCTCGCGATCGCCGCGCTCGTGCTGGGCATCCTGGCGCTCCTCGGCGCCTGGATCCCGATCCTCAACGTCGGCTCGATCCTCCTCGGCATCGTCGGGCTGATCCTCGGCATCGTGGCCGTCGTCAAGGCGTCGAGGGGCGAGGCCGGAGGCAGGGTGATGGCGATGGTCGGCGCCGGCCTCTGCGCCCTGGCGATCGTGCTCTCGATCGTCACCAACGTGATCGCGTTCAACGCCGGCACGACGTTCATCGAGGAGAACCCCGAGATCCTGGAGGAGCTCGAGCAGAACATGGAGAACGGCTGACCGTCGGGGACAGTCGTGACATTTCACCCGTGGCGTTCGGCTGCTGCCCGGGTGAGCCCCGCTATGGTCGCGGCTTCCATCCCCCGACGAAGGACGACGCATGAGCACGCCCTCCGACGACGCGCAGACCACGGGTCAGCCCGCCGCACCGTTCAGCCACGCCACCGACCACGGCACACCGACGCCGTACGGGAACTCCCCGGGCGCCCCCACGCCACCGCCCGGCCAGCCGCCGGTCCCGGGCTCCTACGGCCCGCAGCAGCCGCGACCCGCGGCCGAGAGGCGGGGCCTGGCCATCACGGCGCTCGTGCTGGGCATCGTGGCACTGCTGGGCTGCTGGATCCCGTTCCTCAACATCGGCTCGGCGGTCGTCGGGATCGTCGGCGTCGTCCTCGGCATCGTCGCGATCGTCAAGGCCTCGCGAGGGACCGTCGGCGGCAAGGTGATGGCGATCGTCGGCACGGCGCTCTCGGCGCTGGCGATCGCGCTGTCGATCGTGATCTCCGTGGCGACTGCTGCGTTCGTGACCGCCACCGTCGAGGAGCAGTCGGACGTGATCGAGCAGAGCCTGCAGGACGCCGGCGTGGACCCGCAGGACCTCGAGGCCATCGCCTCCGGCGAGGCCACCAACGCCGGCGGGGTCGTCGGCTTCGCCGAGACGTACACCTACGCCGACGGCCTGGCGATCAGCGTCTCGGCGCCGGAGGAGTTCACGCCGGGCGAGTACGCCGTCGGTGTCGAGGGCGAGGGCACCCCGGTCGTCTTCGAGGTGACGATCGAGAACGGCACCGGAGCGGTCTTCGACCCGTCGCTGATGTACCCGGTCGTCGCCTCCGCCGGGACGGAGTCCGAGGCCGTCTACGACGACGGCATCGACATGCTGCCGAGCTCGAAGGTCCAGCCCGACAAGTCCCTGACCTACACGGTCGCGTACATGGTCGCGGACCCCAGCGACGTGCAGGTGGACCTCGAGCCGGGCTTCCTCGAGTACGACACGCTCACCGTCACGAGCTGACGCCTCCACGCAGCAGACCGCCCCCGTCGAGCTGCTCGGCGGGGGCGGTCTGCTGTGCAGGGTCTCAGGCCCGGGCGAGGACCTCGCCGTGGAGGATCGCGAACCAGCCGTCCGGCGAGTGCGCCCAGCCCAGCCAGTCCTGCGCGAGCTGCTCGAGCGCGACGTCGTCGGCCAGGTTCGACTCGACCGCCTGCCGCGCGAAGTTCGACTCGACGCAGCGCTCGGCCCAGAGCTGCCCCCACCACTCGCGGTCCGTGGGCGTGGCGTAGCACCACGACGAGGCGCTGGGCACGGCACCGGAGACGTCGAATCCGGCGTCGAGCACCCAGGAGAAGAGCCGCCGGCCCGCGTCGGGCTCGAACCCGTAGGCGTGCGTGACCTCGTGGTAGAGCGTGTTCCACTCCGTCAGCCCGGCGGACTCCGGGTACCAGGCCATGGCGGCGTAGTCGGCGTCGCGCACCGCGAGCAGCCCGCCGGGCTTGGCGACGCGCTTCATCTCGCGCAGCGCCGCGACCGGGTCCGACAGGTGCTGCAGGAGCTGGTGGGCGTAGACCACGTCGAAGGTGTCGTCGTCGAACGGCAGCTCGTAGGCGTTGGCCTGCTGGAACCGGACGTTGTGCGCACCGATGGCCTCGGCGTGCGAACGGGCCGCTTCGAGCACCGTCTCGGAGGCGTCCACGCCCACCACGTCCCCGCCCGCGACGATGCGGCCCAGGTCGGTCGTGACCGTGCCCGGCCCGCAGCCGACGTCGAGCACGTGCATGTCGTCGCGCAGGTGGGGCAGCAGGAAGCCGGCGGAGTTCTGCGCCGTGCGCGCCCGGTGGGCACGCAGCACCGACTCGTGGTGCCCGTGCGTGTAGGACTCGGACTCCTGGCTCGGCACCGTCTGGTGGGTGCTCGGGGCCTCGATCGCGTCGGAGAGCGCGGCGCCGTGCGGCTCGTCGGAGGCGCTCCCGTTCGGCCCGTCGGACGGGCTGCCGAAGCTCGGCGCCTCCGGGAACTCGGGCTCGGACTCCATCGGCAGATCGCTCATGAGCACAACCTAGTGAACGCGCCGCGCCGAGACACGCTGTTCTCACGAGACGGACGCTGCGGGATCATCGGCGCATGACCTTCGACGACGGCGCCCCGGCCCCGGACGCACCGGCGACGTCCCACGGGATCGCCGCGGCACTGCGCCGGGCCGGGACGCGCCTGCGAGGCGGTCCCGGCCGGGTGGCCGGTCTCGACGTCGCGCGCGGTCTCGCGGTGATCGGCATGTTCACGGCCCACGTCGGCGTGGTCGAGGGGCCGACGGCGTGGCTCGCCGTGGCGGACGGCCGCTCGTCGATCCTGTTCGCCCTCGTCGCCGGCGTCTCCCTCGCCGTGGTCACCGGCGGACCCCGGCCGATGACCGGCGACGCACTGGTGCACGCCCGCGCCCGCCTCCTGGTCCGGGCCGTGCTGCTCCTGGCGCTGGTCGGGCTCCTGGACCTGCTCGGTACCCGCGTGCTGCTCATCCTCGGGTTCTACGCCGCCTGCTTCGTGATCGCGCTGCCCTTCCTGCGCTGGGGTCCGCGGCGGCTGGCGCTCGCCGCCGCGGTGGTCGCCGTCGTCGGCCCGCTGCTCGCCTACTGGGTGCCGGAGCTCCTGGGCCTGGCAGGTCTGCGCCCGCCCCGCGACGGTTCCGGCGCGCTGACGGACTTCGTCGTCACGGGTCACTACCCCGCCGCGGTGTGGATGGCGTACGTCTTCGCGGGGATGGCCGTCGGGCGGTGCGACCTGCGCTCTGCCCGCCTCCGCGGCTGGCTGGTGCGCGGGGGTCTCGCGGCGACCGCCGTCGGGTACCTGGCGTCGTCGTCGCTCGTGGGGGTGTTCGACGGAGGGTCCGCTGCGGCATACCTCGTGCGCGCCGAGCCGCACGACAACACGTTCTTCGAGGTGGTCGGCTCAGGAGGCTTCGCCCTGACGGTGCTCGGCCTGTGCCTGTACGCCGGGCGCATCGGGTCGGTCGTGCTCGCGCCGCTGGCCGCCGTCGGATCCATGGCCCTGACCGTGTACTCGCTGCAGATCGTCGCGATCTGGCGGTGGGACCTGCTCGACTCGACGACGAACGGCCCGCTGGTGGCGATGATCCTCGTGACGCTCGCCGCCGCGAGCGCCTGGCGGGCGTTCCTCGGCCGCGGACCGTTCGAGCGGGTCGTCGGCGCCGTCGCGCTGCGGACGGCCCCGCCGCCGACGGCGGACCGTGCGGCGACCTGAGTCCCCGCCGGCGCGTCAGAGGGTCAGCTCGCCGCGCACCGCCGTGACGGTCGCCCCGCCCACCCACACGGTCCGGTCCGGCGCCCGGCGCACGTCCACCCGTCCGCGCCGGCCGATGGCCGTACCCTGCGAGGCCACGTACGCCTCCGGGAGCACCGACCCGGCGAGCCACTCGCCCAGCCCGGCGTTGAGCGACCCGGTCACCGGGTCCTCGGGCACACCGATCCCCGGCACGAAGGCGCGCACCTCGACGTCGGCGTCCCCCGCCCCCGGTGCGTGGGACCCCACGGCCCCGATCTTGAGGTCGCCGATCGCCTCGTGGTCGGGTGCGAGCGCCAGCACCGCGGCGGCGTCGACGAGGCGCACCGCGACCCACCCCGGCCCGTTGTCCACCCAGGCGGCGTCGACGACCTCGGAACGCTCGATCCGCAGCGCGCGGAGGACCCGTTCCAGGTCGCCGTCGGCGACGGGGCCGGAGCGGATCAGCGGCGGGCCCGCGAACGCCAGACGCCCACCGGAGGCGTCGACGGTGACGAGACCGACGCCGCACTCCTGCACGACGACGCCGTCCGAGGCGGGTCGCCCGCCGGCCTCCAGCCACGCGTGGGCGGTGCCCAGCGTGGGATGGCCGGCGAAGGGCAGCTCGCCCCCGGGAGTCCAGATGCGCACCCGGTAGTCGGCCGCCGGGTCCGTGGGACGTAGCAGGAAGGTGGTCTCCGACAGGTTCGTCCACCGGGCGAAGGCCGCCATCTGCTCGTCCGTGAGGGCGTCGGCGCCGTGCACCACGGCGACCGGGTTGCCCGTCAGGGGGCCGGAGCCGAAGACGTCGACCTGGCTGAACGCGTAGCTCGTCATGCGAGGCACCCTAGCGGCCCCGGCGAGGGCTCAGCCGGCGTAGCGCAGCAGCGTCCAGACGAGCGCCGAGAGCCCCACGAGCAGTCCCACGGCGGGGCCGTGCTGCTGGATCCAGGTGTCCTGGGGCACGTGCGGCGTGGGCTTGACGCCGTCCTGCTCCGCCTCGAGGTCCGACTGCGTCCCGATGGTGGCCATCGTCACCACCTCCCGTCCCTTCGAGCATACGCCGCCCCGTCCTACCCTGGCAGGGTGAGTCCCCCTGCCCCCGGCACCGTCGACGCACCCGAGCGCGTGCCGGGTATCGCCGTCGTCCGCGACTGGCGCGACCGGGCCACCGGGCACGCCGAGCGGGCGGACGCCCTGACGGCCGTCTGGCGCGACGCCCGCGACCGGGGCACGAAGCACGCGGTCGAGGACTTCCTCTTCACGTACTACCCCACCCGCGTGAGCCACCTGCGGCGGTGGCACGCCGGCGTGGGCGCCGCGGTTCCCGTGCCCCGCGACGACGAGCGGCACGGATGGCGCTGGTACCGCACCACGATGCTGCCCGACGGCGAGGACGGCGTCACGCTGGACGTCCCGGCGTTCCTCGCCGACCGGGGCGACGCGGTCCGCTACGTCCGCGCGCTCGTCGGCGCGACGGCGGCACGCCCCGGCACGTTCGGCTGCTTCGGGCTGCACGAGTGGGCCATGGTGTACCGGGACGCGGCCGCCGGCCGCGACCACCGGCACCCGCTCCCCCTGCGGCTCGGCCACGACGGGACGGACGCCGTCGTCGAGTCCCACCGCATCGGCTGCTCGCACATCGACGCCTACCGGTTCTTCACGCCCGAGGCGCGCGAGGCCAACGAGCTGCGCCCCACCCGCGAGCGCCAGGTCGCCATGGAGCAGCCGGGCTGCCTGCACGCCAACATGGACCTGTACAAGTGGGCCTCGAAGCTGGGCCCCGCCGTGCCCGGCGAGCTGCTGCTCGACTCCTTCGAGCTGGCCCGCGACATCCGGTACACCGACATGGCCGCCTCGCCCTACGACGTCTCCGCCGACGGCGTCGAGCCCGTCGCGATCGAGACCCCCGAGGGCAAGGCCGAGTACGTGCGCCGGCAGCGCGGGTTCGCCGCGCGCGCGAACGCCCTGCGGCACCGGCTCCTCGAGGTCTGCGACGCGCTGCTGGCCGGCTGAGCCGAGCCGCGCCGCGGCTCAGGCGGCCCCGGCACGGCGTGCGCGGTGCGCCGCCTGGGCGTTGCGGTTGGTGCAGGTGACGGAGCAGTAGCGGCGCGACCGGTTGCGGGACAGGTCGAGCACGACGCCGGAGCAACCGGCGTCGGCGCAGACGTCCAGCCGGGAGTGCTCGTCGGCCCGGACGACGTCGACCATCGCCATCGCGGTCTCCGCGAGGATGCGGTCCGCCAGCGGGGCGTCGTCGTCCACGGCGTGCAGGTGCCAGTCCTCGTGCTCGTGGCGCACGAGGCGGGGCACGGCCCCGACGTCGGCGAGCATCGCGTTGACGAGCGGTGCGACGGCGTCGCGGTCGGCGAGCAGCAGCGCCCGTAGCCGCGGGGCGAGGGCGAGGACGGCGGCGAGCTCGTCGGCGGTCCGGTCGTGCCGCCCGGTGTACCCGTGGCGCCGGAAGAACGCCTCGAGGTCGGCCACCGTGGTGAGGGTGACGGGCGGTTCGACGGCGTTGACGAGCTCGGCCGCCGACTGCAGCGCCCCCACGGTGTCAGGCGTGAAAGACATGTTGACACGTTATCAGGGACGCCCGTAGTGTCATGAGCCATGAATCCGATGACGCATGACGACGCCGTCCGTCGCTCACGGACGAGCGCGGGGCTCGCCCTCGCCATGGTCTCGGCCATCAGCTTCAGCCTGTCCGGACCGCTCGCCGGGGCCCTCTTCGCCACCGGCTGGACCCCCGGCGCCGTCGTCCTCGTCCGGATCACGATCGGCGCGGCCGTGCTGCTGCCGTTCGGCGTCGTCGCGCTGCGGGGCGACTGGGGTGTTGTGCGCCGCAACGCCCGGCTCATCACCCTCTACGGGCTGCTCGGCGTCGCAGCCACGCAGTTCTGCTACTTCGCCGCGGTGCAGCACATGCAGGTGGGCCCGGCGCTGCTGGTCGAGTACTCGGCGCCGGCGGCCGTCGTCGTCTGGCTCTGGCTGCGCCACGGCCAGCGGCCCGCCCCCGCCACGTTCGGCGGCATCGCGCTCGCTCTCGCCGGCCTCGCCCTGGTCCTCGACCTCACCGGGGCCCGCGTCTCGCTCGTCGGCACGGCCTGGGCGCTCGGCGCCATGGTCGGGGCGTCGGCCTACTTCCTGATCAACGCGCGCGCGGACACCGGCCTGCCGCCCCTGAGCCTGGCCGCCGGCGGGCTCACGGTCGGAGCCGTCGCCCTCGGAGCGCTCGCCGCCGTCGGGCTGCTCCCCGTGACGGCATCGACCGCTCCGGCCTCACTCGGCGGGTCGGACGTGCCCTGGTGGACCGTCCTCGCCGTCCTCGGGCTCGTCACGGCCGGGGTCGCGTACGTGACCGGCATCGCCGCCGGGCGTCGCCTCGGCGCCCGCGTGGCCGCTTTCATGGGCCTGCTCGAGGTGCTCAGCGCGGTGCTGCTCGCCTGGGCGCTGCTCGGCGAGCTGCCGAGCCCCGTCCAGCTGGTCGGCGGAGCGCTGGTGCTCGCCGGCGTCGTCGTGGTCCAGCAGGGCGAGGCCGCGACGGCACGCCGCGCCGCCCTCCTCGCCGCGAGCGCCTGACCTCGGCGAGGATGGCCCGCATGCCCCTCCCTCTCGCCGCCGCGCCGCGAGGTCCTGTCGAGGTCCCGCCCGCCGTCCGGGCGCTCGCCGCGGGCGCCGCGGTCGACCCCGTCTGGCGCAACCAGCTCGGCGGACTGACGTTCCGCCTCACCGGCACCTCCGGGACGCGGTACGTGAAGTGGGTGGCGACCGGCACCCCGGAGCTCGACCTCGACGCCGAGGCCGCGCGGCTCGCCTGGGCGGGCCGCTACGCCGTCGTGCCCCGCGTGCTCGGCAGCGGGCACGACGAGGACGGCTCCTGGCTGGTCACGGCCGGCTTGCCGGGCCGGTCCGCCGTCGACCCGGCCTGGCTGGCCCGGCCCGAGACCGCCGCCCGCGCGATCGGAGCGGGGCTGCGGTCCCTGCACGACTCCCTGCCCGTCGACGAGTGCCCGTTCACCTGGAGCGTCGAGGAACGTGTCGCCCGGCTCGACGGGTCCGCGCGCGGGCAGGCCGGTCCGGCCCCGGCGATCGACCGCCTCGTCGTCTGCCACGGTGACGCGTGCGCCCCCAACACGCTCGTGGCCGACGACGGCGCGCCGGCCGGGCACGTCGACCTCGGCACGCTCGGGGTGGCCGACCGGTGGGCCGATCTGGCGACGGCGAGCATGAGCCTGGGCTGGAACTACGGCGAGGGGCACGAGGCAGCCTTCTTCGCGGCGTACGGCATCGCCCCCGACGCCGAGCGGATCACGTTCTACCGGCGGCTGTGGAACCTGGGCTGACCGCGCCGCCCTACGGGGGAATGCGTAGAGATCCGGGGTGGGAGCCGCGACGTTGACGGGTTTCACCCGATGTGCGGATCGTTGCCGCGGCCTAGCGTCGAATTTGTCCAGACACCTGACGAACAGGAGACGCACGATGCGATGGCGCACAGCACTGGTCGCGGCGGTCACCGGCCTGTTGGCCCTGCTCGCCCCCCTGGCGGTGGCCCCGACGGCCAACGCGCACGGGTGGATCACCAACCCGCCCAGCCGGCAGGACCACTGCAGCAACGGCAACCTGTCCTTCGACTGCGGCGGGCTGCAGTACGAGCCGCAGAGCGTCGAGGCCCCCAAGGGCTCGATGCAGTGCTCAGGCGGCAGCGGGTTCGACATCCTCGACGACGAGAGCAAGCCCTGGCCGCGCACCACCATCGGCTCCTCGGTGACGATGCGCTGGCAGCTCACGGCCATGCACTCCACCAGCACGTGGGAGTACTTCGTGGACGGCGTGCTGCACCGGACGTTCGACGACGGCGGCGCACGCCCCGACGCCGTCGTCGAGCACACGCTCGACAGCCTGCCGGCCGGTGACCACACGATCCTCGCCCGCTGGAACGTGGCGGACACCGCGATGGCGTTCTACGCCTGCGTCGACGTGACGGTCGGCAGCGGCGGCGGCCAGCCGGACCCGGACCCCGAGCCGGACCCGGAGCCGGAGCCCGGCGACTGCCAGGCGGCCGCCTGGGACCCCGCGGCGGCCTACCTGAACGGCGACCAGGTCTCGCACGAGGGCCGGGAGTACCAGGCCAAGTGGTGGACCCGTGGCGAGGACCCCTCGACCGCCGGTGACTGGGGCGCCTGGAGCGACCTCGGCGCCTGCTGACCCTCCGCCACCGTCTGATCGGCACGTCGTGCCCGGTTCGGCAGTTCGAACTGCCGAATCGGGCACGACGTGCCGATCAGACGTCCAGTGCGGACAAGGCTGGGACAATGAGCGCGATGACTGCCACCGACGCTCCCGCTGCCTCCTCGACCACCCCGCGTCCCGCCGGCACGCTGCTGCCCTACCTGCCCGCCCCGACGGGCCGGGCGCCGGAGCCGGACGTGCTCTTCGAGGGCTTCGGCGAGTGGGCGACGTCGACCGGCCGGAGCCTCTACCCGCACCAGGAGGAGGCGCTGCTCGAGCTCATGACGGGCTCGCACGTCGTCCTGGCGACGCCGACCGGGTCCGGCAAGTCCATGGTGGCGATGGGCGCGCAGTTCGCGGCGCTGGCCGCCCGGCGTTCCGGGCTCGGCGGGCGGACCTACTACACCGCGCCGCTCAAGGCGCTGGTCAGCGAGAAGTTCTTCGACCTGGTCGCGGCGTTCGGCTCCCGCAACGTCGGGATGATGACGGGCGACTCGGCCGTCAACGCGGACGCGCCGATCATCTGCTGCACCGCGGAGATCCTCGCCAACCTCGCACTGCGCCGGGGCGCCGGCACGCCGGGCGACGAGGACTTCATCGCCCAGGTCGTGATGGACGAGTTCCACTACTACGGCGACCCGCAGCGCGGCTGGGCGTGGCAGGTACCCCTGCTCGAGCTGCCGCACACCCAGTTCGTGCTGATGTCCGCGACGCTCGGCGACACCACCCGGCTGCGCGAGGACCTCGAAGAACGCTCCGGCCGTCCCGTGGCGGAGGTCGCCGACGCCGAGCGGCCCGTCCCGCTGACCTTCTCCTACGTCCAGGACCCGCTGCCCGAGGTGATCGAGGAGCTCGTCACCACGCACCGGGCGCCCGTCTACGTGGTCCACTTCACGCAGAAGGACGCCGTCGACCGCGCCCAGGCGCTGCTCAGCAGCAAGCTCGCCTCCAAGGAGGAGAAGGCCGCGATCGCGGCGGAGATCGGGGCGTTCCGGTTCGGCACCGGGTTCGGCAAGGTGCTCAGCAAGTACCTGCGCGCGGGGGTGGGTGTCCACCACGCCGGGATGCTGCCCAAGTACCGCCGCCTCGTGGAGCGCCTCACGCAGCGCGGGCTGCTCAAGGTCGTGTGCGGCACGGACACCCTGGGCGTCGGCATCAACGTGCCCATCCGCACCGTGCTCATGACGTCGCTGGTGAAGTTCGACGGCGAGCGGATGCGCCACCTCACCGCACGCGAGTTCCACCAGATCTCCGGCCGAGCCGGGCGCGCGGGCTACGACACCCTCGGCGAGGTGATCGTCATGGCCCCCGAGCACGTCATCGAGAACCGCAAGGCCGTCGCCAAGGCGGGGGACGACCCGAAGAAGCTCAAGAAGCTGGTCCGCAAGAAGGCCCCGTCGGGCTCCGTCAACTGGACGGACTCCACCTTCGAGCGCCTCCGCGACGCGCCGCCCGAGCCCCTGGCCAGCCAGTTCCACGTCAACCACGCGATGGTGCTCAACGTGCTCGCCCGCACCCGCGACGAGCGCGCGTCGGACGAGGCCGGCTCCGTCGACCCGGTCGAGGCGATGCGGCACCTGCTCACCACCAACCACGACAGCGCCGCGCAGCAGGCCGAGCACGTGCGCCAGGCGCTGCGCATCTACCGCTCGCTGCGGGTCGCCGGCGTGGTCGAGCGGGTGCGCGTCCCGGACCCGGCACGCCCGGCCGGCTATCGGCCGAGCGTCCGGCTCGAGGTCGACCTCCCCCGCGACTTCGCGCTCAACGCCCCGCTGTCGCCCTTCGCCCTGGCGGCCATGGACCTGCTCGACGTCGACTCCCCCACGCACGCCCTCGACGTCGTCTCCGTCATCGAGGCGACCCTCGACGACCCGCGCCAGATCCTCTACGGCCAGCAGCGCAAGGCCCGCGGCGAGGCGGTCGCGGAGATGAAGGCCGAGGGCATCGAGTACGACGAGCGCATGGAGCTGCTCGAGGAGGTCACCTGGCCCCGCCCCCTGGCCGAGCTGCTCGAGCCGGCGTTCGCGCAGTACAAGCAGACCAACCCGTGGGTCGCCGGTGCCGAGCTCGCCCCCAAGTCCGTGGTGCGGGACATGCTCGAGCAGGCCATGACGTTCGGCGAGCTCGTCAGCGTCTACGGCCTCGAGCGCACCGAGGGCGTGGTGCTGCGCTACCTGGCCGACGCGTTCCGGGCGATCCGCCAGGTGGTCCCGGAGGAGCACCGCACGGAGGACGTCCACGAGGTCGTCGAGTGGCTCGGTGAGCTCGTGCGCGGCGTCGACTCCTCGTTGCTCGACGAGTGGGAACGGCTCCAGAACCCCGTGGACGACGACGCCGACAGCGTCGTCGACGGCGAGCTCGCCGAGGCCGGTGCCGAGGCCCCCGCCCGGCCGGTGACCGGCAACCCGCGGTCCTTCCGCCGCCTGGTGCGCAACGCCATGTTCCGCCGCGTCGAGCTTGCCGCCCGCGAGGACTACGACGGTCTGGAGGCCCTCGACAAGACCTCCGGCTGGGACGGCGACGCCTGGGCCGACGCCCTCGAGGACCTCTTCGAGTCCCAGGGCGACGACGCGATCGGGTTCGGCGCGAACGCCCGCGCCACGGCCCTGCTGACCATGCTCGAGCCGGGCGCCGAGCTGCCGTCCGGCGCTCCGCCGTCGGACACCCGCACCGTGCCCGCCGGCGCCTGGTGGGTGCGCCAGGTGCTCGACGACGCCGACGGGGACCGCGACTGGGCGATCACCGCCCTGGTGGACCTCGCCGCGAGCGACGAGGCGGGCGCACCGGTGGTGAGCATCCTGCACGTGGGCCGCTTCGGGTCGTAGGTCGCAGACGTCCGGGATGTCCACGGGCGGGTTGCGGGCACCCGGCGGCAGCCGTTCAATCGGCGCAGAGGGAACAATCCCTCGCTCGACGAGTCGGGAGGCTGCCATGGACAGCTCGACCATCATGTGGATCGTCGTCGCGGTCGTCGCCGTGATCCTGCTCGCGCTGCTGGTGTGGTTCCTGGTGCGGCGTTCGCGGACGGCCGCAGCGGAGCGGCACGAGGCCGAGCGGGCGGAGGCCGCGGAGCTGCGGCGCGGCGCCGAGCGCGAGCGCATCGACGTGCAGGAACGCGAGGCGTCCGCCCAGAAGCTGGACGCCGAGGCGCGACTCCAGCAGGCCGAGGCCGACCGCAAGGCGGCCGAGGCCGCACGGCTCCAGCAGGAGGCCCAGGACCGCAACGCGAAGGTCGGCGAGAGCCGGGCCGACGTCGAGGAGCGGCTACGCCGCGCCGACGAGCTCGACCCTGAGCACCGGGCGACCACGGGTACCGTCTACGTCCACGACACCGACGAGGGCCACCGCCCGGAGCACCGCCCGGAGCACCGTGCCGACGCACCGCCGGACACCCGGACGGACCGCGCCGAGGGTGAGGGCCGGCACCACACCTGAGCGCCGCGCGGACGCCCCGCCGTCACAGACCGGTCAGACCCCGGGTCAACGTCGCCAGCCCGCCCACGTAGGCGAGGACGATGAGCACCCGGCGGGTGGCGTTCGCCGAGACGCGCGGGGCGAGCACCTCGCCGATCGCGAGCCCGCCGACGATCGACACCATGAGCAGCACCCACTGCCACGCGTCCATGGCGGGGAACGACGCGTCCGCCAGGACCAGCTTGGCGACCAGCGCCGCCAGGGCGTTCACCGCGAAGAACGGTTGGGCCGTCGCGGCGAACCGCTTCGCGTCCCAGCCGCTGAGCACGGAGTAGACCGCCACCGGCGGTCCCCCGATGCCCGCCGCCACGGACCCGAACCCGCTGGCCACGCCCGTCACGGCGAGCGGCCAGCGCGACTCGCCGTCGAGCGGGTGCGCCCCCTCGCGGCGCAGCCGCGTCGTGACGACGGCCAGCGTCATCGCCACGATGACGACCGCGCCCACCGTCGCCTCGAGCGCCGGTGCGCTCACGTCCCGCAGCAGGAGCGCGGCGGGCACCGTCACCACCACCGACGTCAGCGTGAGCCAGGCGAACTTGCGCCACTCGACGTCGCGCACCACCCGGCCGAGGATGATCGTCGAGGCGATCGCCCCGGAGAGGTTGACGAAGAGGACGCCCTCCAGCGGGCCGACGATCAGCACGATGAACGGGCCGGCGACCAGCCCGAAGCCCATGCCCGTCACCCGCTGGAGGATCCCGCCGACGAGGATGGCGAGGACGAGGAGGGTGAGCACCGCCCCACGGTACGCCGCGGCCCGGCTCGTCCCCGCCACCGGTGGCGCGCACGGGCTGCGAGGTCGGGCACACTGGGCGTCGTGGCCCGGAAGAGGACGGCGAGCGGCGGCACCCCCGCCGTGCTCGCGCTGGAGAAGGCAGGCGTGCCGCACACGCTGCACCCGTACACCCACGACCCGGCGAGCGGCCTGAGCTACGGCGCGGAGGCCGCCGCGGCCCTCGGCGTCGCGCCCGAGCAGGTGCTCAAGACCCTGATGGCAGACGTCGACGGCGCGCTGGTCGTCGCCGTCGTCCCGGTCACCGGATCGCTGGACCTCAAGGCGCTCGCCCGCGCCGTCGGCGGCAAGCGCGCCGCGATGGCCGACGTCGCCCGCGCCGAGCGAGCGACCGGCTACGTGGCGGGCGGCATCTCGCCGCTCGGTCAGCGCGCCCGGCACCGCACCGTCCTGGACGCCTCGGCTCAGGAGTTCGAGACAGTCTACGTCTCCGGCGGACGCCGTGGGCTCGACCTGGCGCTGGCGCCGACCGACCTCGTGCGGCTCACCGGCGCGACCGTCGCGACGATCGGTCGCTGACCCGGTGGACGCACGGCGCGAGGTCCCGCTGACCACGGACGAGCTGCGCACGGTCACCGCCTACGGCATCGAGTGCGCCCGGACGGTCCTGGAACACTTCACCGCCGCGCACCCCGAGGACCTTCGGCCGCTCGAGGCGCTGACGGCGGCCGAGGCCTTCGCGCAGGGCGGCCCGCGGCGGGCGGCGCTCCGGGCCGCCGGCTGGGCCGCTCATCGCGCGGCCCGCGACGCCGGTCCGACCGCTGCGGGGGAAGCCGCCCGCTCCGCCATGAGCGCGGCCGCCGCCGCGTTCCTGCACCCCCTCGCCCAGGCCCACCAGGTCAAGCACATCCTGGGGGCGGCCGCCCATGCCGCCCGCGCCGTGGAGCTCGCCGCCGGCGACTCCCACCGCGCCGGGGAGGACCACCTCGCACGGCTCCGGGCCCTGTCCGACGCCGGCGTACGAGGGGTCCTGCTGCGCTACCCCGAGGCGCCTCCGGGCGGCGGACGCGTCGGCGAGCTGCTGCGAGACCTCGACGCCGCGCTGCGCGAGGAGGCCTGAGGCCCGCTACGCCGTCCGCTGGTACGTGGGGTACCGCGCGTCGCTGGGCACGATGTCCTTGCCGAGCGGCAGCAAGGAGATCGGGATCATCTTGAGGTTCGCGATCGCGAGCGGGATGCCGATGATCGTGATCGCCTGGGCGATCGCCGTCAGCACGTGACTGATGGCCAGCCAGATGCCGGCGACGACGATCCAGATGATGTTGCCCAGCACCGACCACGCGCCCGCCTGCGGCTTGTCCACCACCGTCCGTCCGAACGGCCACAGCGCGTACCCGGCGATGCGGAACGACGCGATGCCCCACGGGATCGTGACGACGAGCACGCAGCAGATGATGCCCGCGACGGCGTAGCCGAGCGCGAGCACGAGCCCGCCGAAGACGAGCCAGATGATGTTGAGCAGTGCCTTCACCCCTTGATTCTCGCACCGCAGGCCACGGCGCGGGACCCGGGATTCCCCTGAGCGCACCCTGGCCTTCGTAGACTGGCCGCATGCCCACTCCCCCGGTCCACGACCGGCTCGCCGCGGTGCGCGCGCGGGTCGACGCCGCCGCGACCGCCGCCGGACGCGACCCGGCCGACGTCCGGCTGCTGCTCGCCACCAAGACGCAGGACGCCGGGACGGTGCTCGCCGCGGTCGAGGCTGCCGCCGCCCTGGCCGCGGCCAGGGACGACGACGCCCCGCCGCTGATCGGCGAGAACCGCGTGCAGGAGCTCGTCGCCAAGGCTCCGGCGCTGGCGGACCTCGTGGCGGCCGGCCGCCTCGAGGTGCACATGATCGGCAACCTGCAGCGCAACAAGATCAACCAGATGCTGCCGGCGGTCACCGGCCTGGAGACCGTCGACCGCGCCTCCCTGGCCGACGCGCTCTCCGAGCGGGCCGTGCGCGCCGGCCGCACGCTCGACGTCATGGTCCAGGTGAACGTCTCGGGCGAGGAGAGCAAGTCCGGGGTGGCGCCGTCGGACGCCGTGGCGCTGGCCCGCCACGTGGCCGCGCTGGACGGGCTGCGGCTCACGGGACTCATGACGATCGGGGCCCGCTCCGACGACGACGGCGTGGTGCGGGCCGGTTTCGCCCGGCTGCGAGCGCTCCGGGACGAGGTCCTGGTGAGCGGCGCGCCCGGCACGGACGAGGCACGCGAGCTGTCCATGGGGATGTCGGGCGACCTGGAGCTCGCCGTCGCCGAGGGCGCGACGATCGTGCGCGTGGGGACCGGGGTGTTCGGCGCGCGCCCTACCCCGGCGTAGGCGGGCTCTGCGCGGGCCCGCCGGTCCCGCGGGCGAGCAGGTCGACGGCGGCCTCCGCGTTGGCACGCCCCGTCCCGCAGGCGAGCACGACCCCGGCGCCGGGGCGGCTCCGGAGCACGGGGTCGACGAGGTGGTGCGCCGCCGGGGTGCCGGTATGCACCACGTGCACCTCGCCGCGGCACGCCAGGATCGCGGTCAGCCGGTCCCCCTCGGGCGTGCCGGGCACCGGTTCGCGCGTGACGACCACGAGGGGCCGGCGCAGCCCAGGCGTCTCCTCCCGCCAGGCGGCCAGCAGCCCGGCGAAGCGTTCGTCGTCCAGCGGTGGGTGCACGACGGCGTCCGGCCACCGCCGTGCGACAGCATGCTGCACCTGCTCCGACCGGCGGCCCGCGGCGTGGTCGAGCCGCAGACGCAGGTCGACCACCTCGGGGGCGGCAGAGAGCGGCTCCAGCCCGACGCCGAGCGGACGGACCGCGGCGACCGCGGCCCGACGCCCGACCTCGCCGAGCTCCCTCAGGGCCGCCCGGGCAGCCTCCGGTCCGGTCTCGGCGCCGGCCCGGCGGCGCCGGGCACGGATGGTGGCGACGGCTGCGGCGGTGCGTGCCGCGGAGTCCTGCAGCCGCTGGACTCCGATCCGCCCTGCGGCGACGGCGTCGGCCAGGGCTCCGACGGCGTCGCGGAACAGCCCCTCGTCGTCGCGTCCCGCGGTGGTGCCGAGACACAGCAGGTCGGCCCCCGCCTCGACCGCTCGGACGGCCGCCTCGCCGACGTGGGCCCCGTCCGAGACGGCCCCCATGTCGAGCGCGTCGGTGATGACCGGGCCGTCGAACCCCAGATCACGGGCCAGCCGCACGGTGGCGGGCTCGAGGGAGGCCGGGCCGGGACCGAGGTCGGGAACCACGACGTGCGCCGTCATGAGCGCGTCGACGCCCGCGCGGCCGTCCGCGTCCGGTGCGAACGCCTCGACGAACGGCAGCAGGTCCCGACGGCGCAGCGCGTCCAGCGAGGCGGTGACGACGGGCAGCTCGAGGTGCGAGTCCGTCGTCGTGCCGCCGTGGCCCGGGAAGTGCTTGGCGCACGTGCCGGCACCGCCCCGGTGCAGGCCGCGGGCGAACGCGAGCCCGTGCCGCGCGACACGCTCCGGCACGTCGCCGAACGCCCGGACGCCGATGACCGGGTTGCCCGGGACGTCGACGTCGAGCACCGGTGCGAGATCGAGGTCGACGCCGACGGCGGCGAGCAGCCGGCCGAGCGCCGCTCCGGCCTCGTGGGTGAGCCGCTCGTCGTCGACGAGCCCCAGGGCGGCCGCGCCCGGCAGCGACGAGCCGGAGCCCGCCTCGAGGCGGGAGACGTCGCCACCCTCCTCGTCGACGGCCACCAGCAGACCCGGCGAGGCCTCGTGCAGCCGCGTGGTCAGCCCGGCCGCCGTCGCGACGTCGGGCGTGTTGTGCGCGAACAGCACCACACCGGCCAGGCCGTCGCGCGCCGCGTCGAGGACCCAGGAGGGCGGCTGCGTCCCCGTGAACCCGGGCAGCAGCACGCCGAGCACGGCCCGGCGGACGCCGGGGTCGGTGGGATCTACGGGGTCGGCGGTACCGGCGAGACGTGGCGCCACCGGCTCAGCCCTTCACGGCACCGGCGGTCAGGCCGGAGGCGAGACGGCGCTGCACGAGGATGAAGAAGATCATCACGGGCAGCGTGATCAGCGTCGACGCCGCCATGATCGCTCCCCACTGGTTGGAGAACTGCCCGAAGAACGAGCGCAGGCCGATGGCCACGGTGTAGTTCTCCGTGGCCGCGCCGAGCAGCGTCATCGCGAACAGGAACTCGTTCCAGGCGGTGATGAAGCTGAAGATGCTCGTCGCGACGAGACCGGGTGCCACGAGCGGGAACAGGACGGAGCGGAACATCCGGCCCCAGGTCGCCCCGTCGAGGTAGGCGGCCTCCTCCAGCTCGACCGGGACCGCGGCGACGAAGCCGCGCAGCATCCAGATGCCGAACGGCAGGGCGAGCGCCACGTAGACCACCACGAGCCCGAGGAGCTGTTCGAGCAGCCCCAGGTCACGCACCTGCACGAACAGGGGGATCACGAGGGCCTCGAGCGGGACCATCTGCACGACCAGCACCATGAGCAGCACCTGGGTGCGGAACCGGAACCGGAACCGGGCGACCGCCACCGATGCCAGCAACGCCAGCAGCGAGGACACGACGACGGTCACCAGGGCGACCACCACCGAGTTGCGCAGGAAGACGTCGAACCCGCCCTCGGTGAGCACGAACTCGAAGTGGTCGAGCGTCGGCTCGGCCGGGACGAACGACGAGCCCCGCCCCGCGCGCGCGTCGAACGCGCTGACCAGCATCCAGTACGCCGGGAACAGGGTGAAGAGCAGCAGCCCGGCGACAGCCAGGCCCTTGCCCGCCCGCACGGCGGGCGTCGGGCGCCGTGTGCTCAGCAGGCTCACAGCTCGTCCTCCTTCAGGATGGTGCGGACGTAGACGACCGTGACGACGAGCAGCATCAGCGTCAGGAGCACGGCGATGGCCGAGCCGAACCCGTAGCGGTTCTGCCCGAAGGACTCGACGTAGGACCACACGCCCAGGTTGAGCACCTCACGGTTCGTCCCGGCGCCGCCGGGCATGAGGAAGACCTGGGCGAAGACCTTGAAGTCCCAGATCGTCGACAGGATGATCACGACGGCGAACACCTGGCGCAGCTGCGGGACGATGATCGAGAAGAACCGCCGCCATGCGCCGGCACCGTCGACCTCGGCCGCCTCGAGCAGCTCCTTCGGGACACCGAGGAGGCCGGCCAGCACCGTGACCGCCACGAACGGGAAGCCGTGGTGGACGATGTTGATCAGCACGATGGCGTAGAAGGACCAGCGGTCGGTGAACCAGTTCACCGCCTGGTCCTGCAGCCCGAGCGACTGCAGGACGTGGTTGAACACGCCGCGGTCGGCGTCGAAGATCCACACCCACACGTACGTGCCCGTCACGGCGGGCATCGCCCAGGCCGCCATGATCGCGCTGGACACGATGGTGCGCCACACCGTGCCGAGCGACGCCAGGAGCACCGCGACGGCGGTGCCGAACGCGACGGTGCAGGAGACCGCGAGCACCGAGAAGCCCACGGTGTTCGGCAGCACCACCTGCCACAGCTGGGCCGAGGTCAGCACCTCGGTGTAGTTGTCCAGGCCGATCCACACCGTCTCGCCCGAGACGATCTGGGGCAGCCCGTAGTCCTGCAGGGAGAAGAGCAGGACCCGGATCAGCGGCCACAGCATGAGGACCGCCAGGACGACCAGCGCCGGCGCGAGCAGGAGCCAGGGCCGGCTGCGGGCGACGAGGGAGCGGCCGCGGACGCGGTCGGCGCCGGCAGGTGCGTTGCCGCGCCCTGCCGGCGCCGAGACGCGAGTGGTGCTCGTCATGCGTCAGCTGCCGCCGTTGAGCAGGCTGGTCATCTCCTCGGCAGCGGCGCTGCTCGCGGCGGCGACGTCGGCGTCGCCGGACAGGATCGACTGCATCATGGTCGAGGTGGTCCCCTTCGCCTGCACCGCCCCGAAGTGCGGCGAGACGGGCACGGACGCTCCGCCGTCGACGAACTGCTCCGCGAACGGGGCGACCAGCGGGTCGGTGCTGGCCAGCGTCTTGTCGAGCAAGGACTTCTGCCCCGGGAAGTAGCCCGCCTGCTCGCCCCACTTCGTCGCGAGCTCGCCCGTGGTCATCATCTCGATGAACGCGAACGCGAGGTCCTTGTTCTCGGCGGTCTCGAACATGCTCAGGTGGGAGCCACCGAGCACCGACGGGGAGATCCCGCCGTCCTGGCCGGGGATCGGCACGGCGGCGAACTTGCCCTCCATGTCCGCGTTGGCCTCGACGATGGCACCCGGGGTCCAGGACCCCATGATCGCCATGCCCACGTCGCCCAGGGCGAAGGCGTCGAGGACGTCGGTCTCGCGCCAGGTCGTCGCCCCGGCGGACGACAGGCCCTGCTCGGCCAGGCCGGTCCAGAACGACAGCCCCTCCTGCGCCGCGGGGCTGTCGAGCTGCGACGTCCAGGTGTCACCCTCGAGCGTGGCGACGTCTCCGCCGGCGCCCCAGACCCACGGGTAGACCGTGAACTCGGCGTCGCCGGGGACGGCGACGGCGATCTTGTCCGGGAACTCGGCCTTGATGGCCTGTGCGGCGGCCTCGAGCTCGTCCCAGGTGGTGGGCGGCTCGACGCCTGCCTGCTCGAAGATCTCCGTGTTGTAGACCAGCGAGCGCACGCCGGCGTACCACGGCATGCCGTAGAGCTCGCCGTCGTAGGTGCCCGCCTCGACGAGCCCCTCGACGAGGTCGCCGTCGAGGCCGGCCTCCGCGACGTGGTCACCGAGCGGTGCGAGCGCACCGGCGTCGGCGAACTCGGGCGTCCACGTGGTGCCGGTCTCGGCGACATCCGGCGTCGTGCCGCCGGCGATCGACGTGACGAACCGGTCGTGCGCGTCCCCCCACTCGACGAACTCGACGTTGAGCTCGGCCCCCGTCTGCTCGGTGAACGCCGTGCCGACCTCCTCGAAGAAGGCGTCCGCGCTGGGGTTGGTGCCCTGCATGATCCACACGTCGAGGGTCTGCCCCTCGGCGTCGGTCGCGCCGCCGGTGCTACCTCCCCCGTCGTCGGAGCCGCAGGCCGAGACCGCCAGCGTGACCGCCGCCGTCGTGGCTACCGCCGTCGCCATCCTGAATGTGTGCCGCCGCATCGCTACCTCCGTCGCTCGCGGTGCAGGCCGGGCCGTGGAACCTCTGCGTCCCGACCCGAGACCTCGTTGTCCGTAGCGGCGCTGTTCGGGCAGATAACAAACGTGAAGAATAGTTTCCCCCACGCCGCTTGCCCTGAACCATAGTGTCCTCGACCGACGGACGAAAGTCCGCTCCCGACTTCGTGACCGGACGGTGACCTCAGGGGACCCGGTGGATCCACTCCCGCGTCGCGAACTTCGTGCGCACCAGCTCCTCCGCGCGCTCGAGCTCCTCGGGCCGCAGCTCCGAGTCGGTCGTCCGGTAACGGCTGCGGAAGTGCTTGTCGAACGCGTCGAGGATCGCCTCGCGTGCCAGGCCGGTCTGCGAGCGCAGCGGGTCCACCCGCTTGTTCGCGCTGCGGGTGCCCTTGTCCGACAGCTTCTCGCGGCCGATGCGCAGCACCTCGAGCATCTTGTCCTGGTCGATGTCGTAGGCCATCGTCATGTGGTGCAGCACCGCTCCCCCGGCGAGGCGCTTCTGCGCCGACCCGGCGAGCTTGCCCACCGGCGACGCGACGTCGTTCATGCCGGCGAAGTGTGCCTCCACCCCCACGTCCGCGAGCGCACCGAGCACCCAGTCGTCCAGGAACGCGTACGACTGCTCGAAGCTCAGTCCGTCCACGAGCGAGGCCGGCACGACCAGGGAGAACGTCACGCAGTTGCCGGCCTCCATGAACATCGCCCCGCCCCCGCTGATGCGCCGCACCACCGTGACGCCGTGCCGGTCCACGCCGTCGTCGTCGATCTCGTTGCGGTAGGACTGGAAGGACCCGATGAACACCGCCCGCTCGTCCCACTCCCAGAAGCGCAGCGTCGGACCGCGGCGACCCTCCGCCAGCTCCTCGGTCAGCACCTGGTCCAGCGCCGCCAGGGTGCGCGGTGGCAGCGGCCCCGGACGCAGCACCTCGAACGTGTGGTCCTCCCAGGACGAGGCGCGGCCCAGGGCACGGCGCACGGCGACCGCCACGGACCACGGGTCGAACCCGACCAGCGCGACGGGGCCCGCCAGCGAACCGTCCGCCTCGGCGGCGCTCAACCCCTGCTCGACGGCGACGGCCAGGTCACGGGGTGACGTCCCCTCGGGGAGGCCGGTCAGCGCCGCGTCGATGACGCCCAGCGCCTCGTCCGGCTCCAGGAAGAAGTCGCCGCTCAGCCGGACGTCGGTCAACCGGCCGTCCGCGACCTCGACGTCGACCGCCACGAGCTTGCCACCGGGGACCTTGTACTCTCCTCGCACGGGTCCACGGTAGCCCGCCGTCAGCGTGGACGGGGCCATCGATGAGACGCTGTGCGCGTGACCTCGAGCGGTGCACCACCAGGACGACGCGGACCGGGAGCGACGACGGACGGTGACGTGCTCGTCCGGCTCCGGCAGGCACGCCCCACGCTGCCCCCGGCCGAGGCGCGCGTCGCCGACGTCGTCCTCACCGACGTCGCCGCCGCCGTCGGCGCCACGATCTCCGAGCTGGCGGTCCGGGCCGGAACCTCCCAGGCGACGGTCGTGCGCTTCTGCCGGACCGTCGGGTACACCGGCTACGCGGAGTTCCGCATCGACCTGGCGCAGGCGGCGAGCCGCCGGGCGGTCGAGCTGGAGCGCTCCGGCGTCGCCCAGGGAGAGATCAACCGGACCGACGACGCCACCGACGTCGTGCGCAAGATCGCCTTCCACGAGGCGCGCGCCATCGAGGAGACCGCGCGCCTCCTGGACCTCGACGCGCTGGAGAGCGCGGTGGGCGCCGTCGCCCGGGCCGACCGCATCGACGTGTACGGCGTCGGGTCGTCGGGCCTGACCGCACAGGATCTCGCGCAGAAGCTGTCCCGGATCGGGCTCGTGTGCCTCGCCCCCGTGGACTCGCACCAGCAGCTGCAGTCGGCCGCGCTGCACGGCAGCGGCTCCGTCGCCGTCGCGGTGTCCCACACCGGGCGCACCGTGGAGCCGGTCCAGGCGCTGACCCTGGCCCGCGCACGCGGGGCGGCGACGGTCGCGATCACCAACTCCCCCGCCTCGCCGCTGGCCGAGACCGCGGACGTCGTGCTGACCACCGCCGCGCGCGAGACGCAGTTCCGCTCGGGCGCCCTGTCGAGCCGGATCGCCCAGCTCGCCGTGGTCGACTTCCTGTTCGTGCGCGTCGCGCAGCGCCGGTTCGAGGCGACGACGGCCGCCCTGGCGGTCACCTACGACGCCGTCCAGCAGCACCGCATGGACCCCGGCTCCCGCTGAACGTCAGCGAGGGTCGACGCCGGCGTGCACCAGGCCGTACACGTGCGCGTCGATCAGGGCCTCCCAGGCCGCCTCGATGATGTTCGGACCCACGCCGACCGTCGACCACGTGTGCTGGCCGTCCGTGGTCTCCACCAGGACGCGGGTCGTCGCGTCGGTCCCGTGCTCGGCATCGAGGATGCGCACCTTGAAGTCCACCAGGTCGAACTTCTCGATCTGGGGGTAGACCCTCGTCAGCGCGTGACGCAGCGCCTGGTCGAGCGCGTTGACGGGACCGTTGCCCTCACCGGTCACGACGATCCGCTCGCCGCCGGCGTGCAGCTTCACGGTGGCCTCGGCCAGCGCCTCGGCGTCGCGCCGGTCGGCGTTCGGCGTGCCGCCCGACCGGCCGCCCGAGGTCTCGACGATCGCGCGCCAGGACTCGATCCGGAAGTAGTGCGGCCGGTCCCCCGTGAGCTCCTCGCGCAGGATGAGCTCGAACGAGGCGTCGGCCGCGTCGAACGTGTACCCCTGCGCCTCGGCGTCCTTGACCCGCGTGGTGACCCGGGTGAGCAGCTCGCCCTGGCCCGCGAGGTCGAAGCCGAGCTCGCGGCCCTTGAGCTCGATCGACGCCCGCCCGGCCATGTCGGAGACCAGCATCCGCATGTCGTTGCCCACGGCCGTCGGGTCGATGTGCTGGTACAGGTCCGGGTCCACCTTGATCGCGCTGGCGTGCAGGCCGGCCTTGTGGGCGAACGCGCTCGCCCCGACGTAGGGCTGGCGCGCGTGGGGTGCGATGTTGGTGATCTCCGCGACCGCGTGCGCGATCCGGGTGGACTCGGCCAGGCCGTCGCCCGGCAGCGTCCGGATCCCGCTCTTCAGCGCGAGGTTCGCGACGACGGCCACCAGGTCGACGTTGCCGGTGCGTTCGCCGTACCCGTTCACGGTGCCCTGGACGTGCGCGCAGCCCGCGTCGACGGCAGCCAGCGTGTTCGCGATCGCGCACCCGGAGTCGTTGTGGGCGTGCATGCCGAGCAGCGCGTCGCCGGGCAGCGCGTCGCGGCCGTGGGCCATCCCGAGGGACTCGCGCAGCTCCGTGACCACGTCCCCCACCCAGGACGGGAGCATGCCGCCGTTCGTGTCGCACAGCGCCACGACCTCCGCGCCAGCCTCGAAGGCCGCGACGACGGCGGAACGCGTGTAGCCGGCGTCGTACCGGTAGCCGTCGAAGAAGTGCTCCGCGTCCACCACCACCCGGCGGCCTTCGCCGACCAGGAACTCCACGGTGTCGCGGATCATGGCGATGCCCTCGTCCGGCGTCGTGCGCAGCGCCCGCTCGACGTGGCGGACGTCCGACTTGGCGACCAACGTGACCACGGGCGCCTCGGAGTCGAGCAGCGCGCGCACCTGCGGGTCGTCCCAGGCCCGGGTACCGGCCTTGCGCGTCGAGCCGAACGCGGCGAGCACCGCGTGACGCAGCTCGATCTCCTTGGCGGCACGCCGGAAGAACTCCGTGTCCTTGGGGATGGCGCCGGGCCACCCGCCCTCGATGAAGCCGACCCCGAGCTCGTCGAGGAGCGGTGCGATCGCGAGCTTGTCCGCGACGGAGAGGTTCATCCCCTCCTGCTGCGCACCGTCGCGCAGGGTGGTGTCGTACACGTGGAACGGGGCGGTGGCCATCGGTGGCTCCCGTGGGATCGATAGGACAACGGCTCTGGACAACAAAAAAGACCCTCCGGGTACGGAAGGTCTGCGCGTCCGGTCAGGTGGACCGGACGCGCTAGCTAATGAGGCAGCGGCAGCGCGAGTGGCGCCGGGATGCACGAGTCATGGCTCACATAGTGCCACAGCACTTCTGCGAGGTCACCCGTGTGTCCAGCGGGTGGGCGAGGGCCAGGTGTGGTCGGCTAGGGGGCGTTGACCACACGAGGAGGACGACCGTGAGCGATCCCCAGCGGCCCTACGGCGCGGAAGACCCCACCCGGAGCATGGGTAGGGTGCCCTCCGACGAGCAGCCGCCCGGCGTCGTCCCCGTGCCGGGCCGGCCGAGCTGGTCGCCTGCCCAGCCGCTCCCGCCGCAGCGGCCGCAGCTCGACGTCGGCCGCTACTGGGCCGGCGCCGCCGCGACCGTCCTGGTGTGCGCGCTCCTCGGCCTGGCCGCGTCCGTCATCTTCGACGAGGTGTTCGACATCGGGCTCTACGCGCCGCCCGACGTGCTCGGTGCCGGCGACGACGCCTCGTGGGCCGGCGCCGGCGCCGTCTTCGCCCTGCTGGGCGCGGCGGTCCTGCACCTGCTCGTCGTCATCGCGCCCCGGCCGCGCATGTTCTTCGGGTGGCTCGTGGGCCTGACGACCGTGATCCTCGCCGTGCTGCCGTTCACCGGGAACCCCGACCCGCTCGCCGGGGCCATGACGGCGCTGGTGTGGGTCATCCTCGGCCTGGCCGTGTCGTCCATGCTCGGGTCGGTGCTGGGGCGCACCCTGTCGGTGCCCGTCACGACCACCTGACGGACGTGCCGGCGGTGCCGGTGCCGAGGTGGGTGGCCAGCGACGCGGCCTCGGCCTCGATCGCCTCGCGGCGCTCCGCGGCAGCAGGACCGATCGCGGTCAACCGGATCTCGGCACCCTCGTCGGAACGCACCACGCTCCACGTCCCCGCGACCCGGCCGTCTGCCCAGAAGGTGGGCAGGACGTCGCCGTTGCGGCGGTACACCGCTGACGCCCCGGCGTCGTCGAGGAAGCGCCGCCGGTCCTTCAGCGCGACGAGCAGGTGCTCCCACCGCGGCAGGAAGCGCACGGGTACGGGGACGTCCGCCGGCACGACCTCGCCGTCGGGCAGGTCCAGCAGCTCCGCCCCGCCGGGACCGCCGAGCACACGAACGCCGATCCCGGTGAGCGCCGCCTTCAGCGGCGTGGCCCGGCGGATGCCGAGTCCGTGGCCGATGTCGGCACGGGTGGCGGGGCCGAACGCCCGCAGGTAGCCGACGACGGCGCGCACCCGGGCGGCGTCGACGTCGGGCCGCTCCGTGACCTCGCACCAGGTGGCGCCGTCGGCGTAGGAGGCCGGGACGTCGGCCTCGCCGGTGCTGCTGGGCGGCACCCGGACCAGACCGCCGCCTGCCGAGGCGAGCCGCCACCACGGTCGGCTCACGCCGTCCGGTACCGCGGCGGTCACGTCGACGCCGGGATACCGCTCGGCGGCGAAGGCCTCGATCTGGTCCACGGTGCGGGCCGTGGCGCGGCAGAGCTCGCGCACCTCGGCGTTGAGCTCCACCAGGTCCACACCCGCTCGGCGGGCGCTGGCCCGCCACGTCGCCAGGCGCTCGGCCGCGCTGACGGCGTCGAGATCCGCCCAGCGCGCCGCGGGGACCACGTGCAGGGTCGAACGCATGACGGTCGCCCGGACGACCTCGCGGTCGGCGAGGGCGTCCCGGAGGTCGGACGTCCGTCCCGTCCGCCGCGCCCAGAGGGCCGTGGCCGGCATGTCGGGATGCTGCGCCTGCAGCCCGCCGACCGCGCCGACCACCTCGGCGACCGCGCCGTCCGCGCGCGCGAGGAGGAGCTGCCGGGCCAGCGTCGTCCGGCCGAGCTCGTCGAGCGTGACCTCCGTCGTCATCGTCGATGGGCCGCCGTGGGCACTCAGGCCAGGCGACGCATCCAGCCGTGGCGGTCCGCGGCGCGACCGTACTGGATGTCCGTGAGCTCGGTGCGGATCTGCATGGTCAGGTCGCCAGGCTCGCCGTCGCCGACGGTGTGGTCGAACGTGCCCCCGGCCAGGCGACCCACGGGCGTGATCACGGCCGCGGTGCCACAGGCGAAGACCTCCCGCACGCTGCCGTCGGCCAGCCCGGCCACCAGCTCGGCGAGCGGGATGCGGCGCTCGACGACGTCACGCCCCCGGTCGGAGGCGAGCTGCAGGATCGACGAACGCGTCACGCCCTCCAGGATGGAACCGGTGAGCTCCGGCGTGTGGACGCTGCCGTCGGCCATGACGACGAACACGTTCATGCCGCCGAGCTCCTCGAGGTAGGAGTTCGTCGTGGCGTCGAGGAAGCACACCTGGTCGCAGCCGTTCTCCTGCGCCTGCGTCTGCGGCAGCAGGCTCGCGGCATAGTTGCCGCCGCACTTGGCATCACCCGTGCCGCCGGGGCCGGACCGGTGGTAGTCCTCGGCGACCCAGATCGACACCGGCCGCACGCCCCCGGCGAAGTAGGGGCCGACGGGCGAGGCGATGCACAGGTACTCGACCTCGGCCGCGGGACGCACCCCGAGGAACGCCTCGGAGGCGAACATGAAGGGACGCAGGTACAGGCTGGAGTCCTCGCCCGAGGGCACCCACGCGCGGTCCGTGCGGACGAGCGCGGCGATGGACCCGATGAAGTCGTCGACCGACAGCGCGGGCAGCGCCAGCCGGTGGGCCGAGCGGGCGAACCGCGCGGCGTTCGCGTCCGGCCGGAAGGTCCACACGGAGCCGTCCGCGTGCTTGTACGCCTTCATCCCCTCGAAGATCTCCTGCGCGTAGTGCAGGACGGCGGTGGCCGGGTCGAGCTGGAGGGGCCCGTACTTCTCGATCCGGCGGTCCAGCCAGCCGGTGTCCCGGCGCCAGGTGATGCGCGCCATGTGGTCCGTGAAGACCGTGCCGAAGCGCGGCTCGGCGAGCGCGGCCTCGCGTTCGGCGTCGGGCGTCGGGGCGTCGGACTGCTCGACGTCGAACAGTGCGACGAGGTCCTCGAGCTCGGCGGGGAGGATGGCGGAACTGTCGGTGCTGGTCATGTCTGCGGACCCTTTCACGTGCGGACCTGTGTAGTCTTCCACGGCTTCGCCACCGTGACCTACGCGAGCACCGGTCCGACCCGGGGAAGATGCACCCTGCGGCCCCTCCCCAGCACCGACCGGGCTCAGCCCGCTACTCGTGCGGCGAGGTCCCGGCCGACCTCCGCCGTCGTACGCACCGTGTCACCGCGGCCCGCGAGGTCCGCCGCCACGGCCGCCTCCACGCGCCGCGCCTCGTCGGCGAGCCCCAGGTGCTCGAGCAGCAGCGAGACCGACAGCACGGTGGCCGTCGGGTCCGCCTTGCCCTGGCCGGCGATGTCCGGAGCCGAGCCGTGCACGGGCTCGAACATCGACGGGGCGGTGCGGTCGGGGTTGATGTTGGCCGACGCGGCCAGGCCGATACCGCCCGTGATCGCAGCCGCCTGGTCCGTGAGGATGTCGCCGAAGAGGTTGTCCGTGACGATCACGTCGAACCGCGACGGGTTCGTCGTGAGGAAGATCGTGGCCGCGTCCACGTGCAGGTAGTCCGTGGTGACGTCCGGGAAGTCGGCGTTCACGGCCTCGACCGTGCGGCGCCAGAGGTGCCCGGCGTGGACCAGCACGTTGTGCTTGTGCACGAGCGTCAGGTGCTGGCGGGGACGCGCCTGGGCGCGCGCGAACGCGTCGCGGACGACGCGCTCGACACCGAACGCGGTGTTGACCGACACCTCCGTGGCGATCTCGTGGGGCGTGCCCGTCCGCACCGATCCCCCGTTGCCGACGTACGGCCCCTCGGTGCCCTCGCGGACGACGACGAAGTCGACGTCGCCGGGCTGGGCCAGCGGGCTGGTGACGCCCTCGTAGAGCTTGCCGGGGCGCAGGTTCACGTAGTGGTCGAGCGCGAAGCGGAGCTTGAGGAGCAGACCGCGCTCGAGGACGCCGGACGGGACCGTCGGGTCGCCGATGGCGCCGAGCAGGATCGCGTCGTGCTCGCGGATGCGCTGGAGATCGGTTTCGGTGAGGGTCTCGCCGGTGGCGTGCCAGCGACGCGCTCCGAGGTCGAACTCCGTGGTGGAGACCTTGATGTCGGACCCGGCGACGGCCGCGTCCAGGATGGCGAGCCCCTGCTCGACGACCTCGGTCCCGATACCGTCTCCTGCCACCACTGCCAGGTCGATGTTGCGCGTCATGGACCGAGCCTACGCCGCCTCAGGTCATGATGCGGACACCCGTCTCGCGATACGGACGCCCCGGAGCGGGACTACTGCTCCCGGGCCGACAGCACGCAGAACTCGTTGCCGTCAGGGTCGGCGAGCACCGTCCACGAGGCGCCGTCGGGCTGGCCGACGTCGATCACCGTGGCGCCCAGCCCGACCAAGCGCTCGATCTCGGCGTCCCGGTCGTCGCTCGTGTGCGGCGCGAAGTCCCAGTGCAACCGGTTCTTGCCGGACTTCTCGTGCTCGACCCGGACGAAGACCATCCCGGGCGGCACCCGGTGGAACTCGAGCTGCTCGGTGAGCTCACGCGCCCAGGGCGGCACGATGACCACCTCGTCGTCGGACTCGTAGACATGATCCCAACCGAGAGCCTCGGCCCACCAGCCGGCCAGGCGCCGTGCGTCGGTCGACTCCACGACCGTCGAGTACCAGCGCAGCGACATCGTCGTCCCTCCCTGCGGCCCGCAGGCACGGGCCTCACTCCGAGTACAGCACCGTGAAGCGTTCGCACACCACCGGCATCGACGGGTCGAACTCGTGGGCGGTCCCGGCGAGCGTGCGCCGCCAGTAGCGCTCGTGCTGCTCGCGCCACGACTCGAGGGTGCGGTCGTCCTCGCCCTCGGCCCAGGCGTGCTCGGCGCTGACCTCGTCGAACGGCACCGTCTCGACCTCGGTCGTCCGGATCAGCGCCCGCGGGTCGCCCGCGCCGTCCAGCAGGATCGACAGGTCGCCCCGGCGGGGCATCTGCTCCGCCGACTCGTCGTACTCGACGACGAGGGACGCCGTCGCGGTCTTGGTCCCGGCGAGCACGAGCGCGAGCAGCTCGTCCGCGAGCTCGGGGTTGTCACCGAACGCCCACGCGGGCGGCGGCACCACGTTCTCCGACCGTTCCCCCACCGCGCCGCCGTGACTGGTGCGACCGGCGCTCGGGCGGGCCGTGTCCCAGAACCGCGTGATGTGCTCGGCCTGTGCGGTGTCCGCGAGGTGCGGCTGCGCGGGGTCCGGAGTTCCGCCCTGGGGCGTCGCGTCGCTCATGCGGCACATCCTGCCATCGCCGGCACGGCCGTGCCGCGGAACGCGCCGGGCGCAGAGCACGTGCGGCCGCCACCCCCGGGTCGGGGTGGCGGCCGCACGCGTCGTTCGCTGACGAAGGGTGGGTGTCAGCGAGCGGCGCTGCCCTCCTGGTAGTCGGAGTCAGCGGGCTTGATCCACGCGAACATCTTGCGCAGCTCGCGGCCGGTGGTCTCGATGGGGTGCGCCTCGCCCTTCGCGCGCAGCTCCTTGAACTCCTGGCCGCCGTTGTCCTGGTCGGCGATGAAGCGCTCGGCGAACGCACCCGACTGGATGTCCGCGAGCACCGCCTTCATGTTCTCCTTGACCTCCGGCGAGATGACCCGCGGGCCGGAGACGTAGTCGCCGTACTCCGCGGTGTCGGAGACGGACCAGCGCTGCTTGGCGATACCGCCCTCGACCATGAGGTCGACGATGAGCTTGAGCTCGTGCAGCACCTCGAAGTAGGCGACCTCCGGCTGGTAGCCGGCCTCGGTGAGCGTCTCGAAACCGTACTGCACCAGCTGCGAGGCACCGCCGCACAGCACGGCCTGCTCGCCGAACAGGTCGGTCTCGGTCTCCTCGGTGAAGGTGGTCTTGATGCCGCCGGCGCGCAGGCCGCCGATGCCGGCCGCGTAGGACAGCGCGAGGTCCCAGGCCGAGCCGGAGGCGTCCTGCTCGACCGCCACGATCACCGGCACGCCACGGCCGTCGACGTACTCGCGGCGCACGAGGTGTCCCGGGCCCTTGGGCGCGACCATGAGGACGTCGTGACCGGCCTCGGGCTTGATGTAGCCGAAGCGGATGTTGAAGCCGTGGCCGAAGACGAGCGCGCTGCCCTCGGTCAGGTTCGGAGCGATCTCGTCGCGGTACAGGTCACGCTGGACCTGGTCCGGGGCCAGGATGACGACGACGTCGGCCTCCTTGACCGCGTCGGCGACGGGGAGGACCTTCAGGCCCTCGTTCTCCGCCTTCTGCTGCGACGACGAGCCGGCGCGCAGGCCGACCCGGACGTCGACGCCGGAGTCGCGCAGGTTGAGCGCGTGGGCGTGGCCCTGGCTGCCGTAGCCGATGACCGCGACCTTGCGCTGCTGGATGATGGACAGGTCGGCGGCGTCCTCGTAGAACATCTCGGCCACGGTGGTGCTCCTCTTTCTCGGGTGGTTCGCGTCGGGGGTGGTGTCGGGTAGATGGTGCTGGAGATGATGCCGGGCGGCGGCAGGGCGTGCGAGCGTCTCAGGCGCTGCGCACCCGTTCCAGCGCCCGGTCGGTGATGGACCTGGACCCGCGCCCGACGGCGAGGGTTCCGGACTTGACGATCTCGCGGACGCCGTAGGGGGCGAGCGCGGCCAGCAGCGCGTCGAGCTTGGCGGCGGTGCCGGTCGCCTCGACGACGACCGTGTCCGGCACGACGTCGACCACGTGCGCACGGAAGAGCTCGACGACCTCGAGCACCCCGGACCGCGTCGTGGCGTCCGCCTTGACCTTGACCAGCAGCAGCTCGCGCTGCACGGACACCTCGGCGTCGAGCTCGACGATCTTGATGACGTGCACCAGCTTGTTCAGCTGCTTGGTCACCTGCTCGAGGGGGTGCTCCTCCACGTCCACCACGACGGTGATCCGGGAGATCTCCTCGTGCTCGGTGGGACCGACGGCGAGCGAGTGGATGTTGAAGGCGCGCCGGGCGAAGAGACCGGCGACGCGCGTCAGGACGCCGGGCTTGTTCTCCACCAGGACGGACAGGGTATGGCGAGACATCGGCTCAGTCCTCTCGTTCCCAGGCGGGCGAGATGCCCCGCGCGTACTGGATGTCGTCGTTGCTCACCCCGGCGGCGACCATGGGCCACACCATCGCGTCGCGCGAGACGTTGAAGTCGACGACGACGGGACGGTCGTCGATCTCGTTCGCCTTCTTGATGGCGTCGTCCACCTCGGACTCGTGCTCCACGCGGATGCCGACGCAGCCGTAGGCCTCGGCCAGCTTCACGAAGTCGGGGATCCGCACGGTGCCGTGCCCGGTGTGCAGGTCCGTGTTGGAGTACCGCTCGTTGTAGAACAGGGTCTGCCACTGGCGGACCATGCCGAGGGAGCTGTTGTTGATCAGCGCGACCTTGATCGGGATGTCGTTGATCGCACAGGTCGCCAGCTCTTGGTTGGTCATCTGGAAGCAGCCGTCGCCGTCGATCGCCCAGACGTCGCGGTCGGGCTCACCGACCTTGGCGCCCATCGCCGCGGGGACGGAGTAGCCCATGGTGCCCAGGCCGCCGGAGTTGATCCACGTGTTCGGCCGCTCGTAGCGGATGAACTGCGCGGCCCACATCTGGTGCTGGCCCACGCCGGCGACGTAGATCGCGTCGGGTCCGGCGATCTCACCCAGCCGCGAGATCACGTGCTGCGGGGCGAGGTGGCCGTCGGCCGTCGCCGAGAAGCCCAGGGGGTAGGTCTCGCGCCAGGTGTCGATCTGGTGCCACCACGCCTCGACGTCCGGCTTGCCCACCCGCTCCTGCTCCGCCCGCAGAGCGGGCACCAGCTCCTCGATGACCTCGCGCAGGTCGCCGACGATCGGCACGTCCACCGCTCGGTTCTTGCCGATCTCCGCCGGGTCGATGTCCGCGTGGACGATGGCGGCGTGCGGCGCGAAGCTCGACAGCTTGCCGGTGACGCGGTCGTCGAACCGCGCACCCAGGGCCACCACGAGGTCGGCCTTCTGCAGGGCCGCGACGGCGGGCACCGTGCCGTGCATACCCGGCATGCCCAGGTGCTGCGGGTGGGAGTCCGGCACGGAGCCGCGCGCCATGAGCGTGGTCACGACCGCTGCCCCGGAGGTGTCGACCAGGCGCCGCAGCGCCGCGGAGGCGCCGGAGCGGATGACGCCACCGCCCACGTACAGCACGGGGCGCCGGGCGGTGGCGAGCAGCTTCGCTGCCTCGCGGATCTGCTTGGCGTGCGGCTTGGTGACCGGGTGGTACCCCGGCAGCGCCAGCTCCTGCGGCCACGAGAACGTGGTGCGCTCCTGCATCGCGGACTTGGCGATGTCGACCAGCACGGGGCCCGGGCGGCCGGTCGAGGCGATGTGGAACGCCTCGGCGATGGTGCGGGGGATCTCGTCCGGGTCCGTGACCAGGTAGGAGTGCTTGGTGACCGGCATCGTGATGCCCACGATGTCCGCCTCCTGGAAGGCGTCCGTGCCGATCGCCGGTGCGGCGACCTGCCCGGTGATCGCCACCATCGGGATGGAGTCCATGTTCGCGTCGGCGATCGGAGTGACGAGGTTCGTCGCACCGGGTCCCGACGTCGCCATCGTGACGCCGACCTTGCCCGTGGCGTGCGCGTAGCCCGAGGCCGCGTGGCCGCCGCCCTGCTCGTGACGCACGAGGATGTGGCGCAGCTTCGCGGAGTCCATCAGCGGGTCGTAGGTCGGCAGGATCGCACCGCCGGGGATACCGAAGACGTTCTCGACCCCGACGGCCTCGAGCGACCGGACGATCGACTGCGCGCCCGTGACCTGCTCGCCGACCACGTGGTCGACGCCGCGCGGTGCGGTGCGTGCAGCCACCTGGGCTGGTGTCGGGTTCGGCTGGCCCATGGGGTCTCTCCTGCCGCTCGATCGGGTGGATCCAAGGAATTTACGCAATGAAAAACCCCCCGGTCCCGGTGCCTGGGGACTGACGAGGGGTGAGCGCGCTGACGAAGCCTGTGCGGTGGCTCAGCCGGCGCGCTCAGGAAGTACTACAAGGAGAATCGTCTGCACGTGACGCACGTTACGCCGTCGGACGGTGGATGTCACGCCGTGGTCCGACCGTCCCGCATCGTGGACAAGGCGTCGTCCGGGTCGTCGTCGAAGGCCGGCAGACCGTCGATGCTCGTCACGTTCTTGCGACGGCGGTACTCCGCCTGCCCCTCCGGCCCCTTGCGGTCCATGAAGGCAGGCAGCAGGTCCCGCTCCCCCACGTGGTCGTACAGCGGGACGCCGTAGCCGCACGAGTCCGAGACCCGGTCGACGTCGACCACGATGACGGCACGCGCCCCGCGCCGTTCGGTGAAGTGCTCGGCGAGCGCGGCGAACTCGGCGTCGTACAGGCTCACCACCCGGCCCCGGCCGTGCAGGCGCACGATGTTCGGCGGGCCGGTGAAGGCGCAGAACATCAGCGTGACACGCCCGTTCTCGCGCAGGTGCGCGATGGTCTCCGCACCCGACGCCGTGATGTCCAGGTAGGCGACCGTGCGGTCGTCGAGCACCACGAAGGAGCCGTCCACGCCCTTGGGCGAGACGTTGACGTGACCGTCGCCGGACAGCGGCGCCGTGCCGACGAAGAAGACGCGCTGCGCCTCGACGAACGATCGCAGGCGGTCGTCGATCCGTTCGTGCACCGTTCCCATGCGGGCAGCATGCCAGGTGCTCGCGGGCGAGGCGGGCGCTGCTCACCTGGCGGGCGCCGGGCTCACCGTTCGACGGGCCACGTGCACACGCACGCCTCGTTGCCCTCGGCATCGGCGAGGACCCACCAGTCCGGCGCGAACTCGTCGGTGACGAGCCGGCCGCCCGCGGCGACCGCGTCCGCGACGCGCTGGGCGGCGACGTCCGGACCGACGTACACGTCGAGGTGGACGCGGTTGCGCTGCTCGCGCGGCGCGTCCATCTGCTGGAACCACACCGTCGGCAGGTGCCCGGCAGGGTCGACGAGGGCCGGAGCGGGCTCCTCGGACCCGCTGCCGACGGCCGGCTCGTAACCGAGCACGGCCCGCCAGAACGGTTGCACGGCCCGGCCGTCGAGCACGTCGATGCCGATGGTGAGCCCCGTCGGCGCCGCCGGGTCCGCCGGGACGTCGAGCTCCCGGGCCGCTCGCGAGACCTGCACCGCGAGCGCCACGTCCCGCTCGCTGAGCCCCCCGACGTCGTGCGACGTGAGGCGCACCACCACGGTCCCGTAGCGCAGGTCGACGTCGGGGTGGTGGTTCGCGGCCTCGGCCAGCTCGCCGATCGCCTCGACGAGCTGCACCCCCGTGGTGAAGCTGCCCGTGCGGAAGACCGCGGACGCCCGTTCGTCGGCCGTCACGCGCCAGTCGCCCGTGCCCTCGGCCACCTGGAAGTCGGCAGCGCTGATCCGATCGTTCATGGTCACACCTCCACGCCCCACGCTAGGGCCGCGGTCCGACACCCGCCGCCCCGGCTCGCGTCCGGCAGGGATCAGCCGAGCACGGCGCCGCGCGACGCCGACTGCACCAGCTTCGTGTACTTGGCCAGCACGCCCCGGGTGTAGCCGTGCGGCACCGGCGTCCAGCCTGCGGCGCGACGTGCCGCGAGCACGTCGTCGTCGACGACGACGTCGAGCGTCTTGGCCGCGACGTCGAGACGGATCCGGTCGCCGTCGCGCACGAACGCGATCGGGCCGCCGTCGACGGCCTCCGGGGCGATGTGCCCGACGCACAGACCGGTGGTCCCGCCCGAGAACCGGCCGTCGGTGATGAGCAGCACGTCCTTGCCGAGCCCGGCACCCTTGATCGCGCCGGTGATCGCGAGCATCTCGCGCATGCCCGGTCCACCCTTGGGGCCCTCGTAGCGGATGACGACGACGTCCCCGGCCTGGATCGTCCCGTCCTCGAGCGCGTCGAGCGCCCCACGCTCCCGCTCGAACACCCGTGCCGTGCCCTCGAAGACGTCGGAGTCGAAGCCCGCGCTCTTGACCACGGCGCCGTCCGGGGCGAGCGAGCCGTGCAGGATGGTGATGCCACCGGTCGGGTGGATCGGCTCGGCGAGCGCCCGCAGGATCTTGCCGTCCGGGTCCGGCGGGTCGATCTCGGCCAGGTTCTCGCGCACCGTGCGGCCGGTGACCGTCAGGCAGTCGCCGTGCAGCAGCCCGGCGTCGAGCAGCGCCTTCATGATGACCGGCACGCCGCCGATGCGGTCGACGTCGTTCATCACGTAGCGCCCGAACGGCTTGAGGTCGCCCAGGTGCGGCACCCGGCTCGCGACCCGGTCGAAGTCCTCGAGGGTCAGGTCGACCTCGGCCTCGTGGGCGATGGCCAGGAGGTGCAGCACGGCGTTGGTCGAGCCGCCGAACGCCATGACGACGGCGATCGCGTTCTCGAACGCCTCCTTCGTCATGATGTCGCGGGCGGTGATCCCGCGGCGCAGCATCTCCACGACCGCCTCGCCGGAGGCGTGGGCGAACGTGTCGCGGCGCCGGTCGGCCGACGGCGGGGCCGCGGACCCCGGCAGGGACATGCCCATGGCCTCCGCGGCGGACGCCATCGTGTTGGCGGTGTACATCCCGCCGCACGCGCCCTCGCCGGGGCAGATCGCCCGCTCGATGCGGTCCACGTCCTCACGGCTCATGAGACCGCGCGAGCACGCGCCGACCGCCTCGAAGGCGTCGATGATCGTGACGTCCTTCTCCGTGCCGTCCGACAGCTTCACCCAGCCCGGCATGATCGAGCCCGCGTAGAGGAAGACGCTGGCCAGGTCGAGCCGCGCTGCCGCCATGAGCATGCCGGGCAGCGACTTGTCGCAGCCGGCGAGCAGCACCGAGCCGTCGAGCCGCTCGGCCTGCATGACCGTCTCGACGGAGTCGGCGATGACGTCGCGGCTCACGAGCGAGAAGTGCATCCCCTCGTGGCCCATCGAGATGCCGTCCGAGACGGAGATGGTGCCGAACTCCAGCGGGAACCCCCCGCCGGCGTGCACACCGTTCTTCACGGCGCCGGCGAGGCGGTCCAGCGAGAGGTTGCAGGGGGTGATCTCGTTCCACGAGCTCGCCACCCCGATCTGCGGCTTGGCGAAGTCGTCGTCCCCGAGCCCGACGGCGCGGAGCATGCCGCGCGCGGCGGTGGCCTCCAGTCCGTCGGTCACCTGGCGGGAGCGGGGCTTGATGTCAGGCGTGGTTCCGGCGTCAGCGCTCATGGGCCGAGCGTAGGGCCGGCGGGGGCGCGAGGCGAGAGGTCAGCGCCTCGTGACCAGCGACACGTCCCGCACGGCACCACGATCGGCGGACGTCGCCATCGCCGCGTACGCCTGCAGCGCGGGCGAGACGTACCGGTCGCGGTCCACGGGCTGCCACGGGTTCTCCGACGCCTCCATCTTGGCGCGCCGCTCGGCGAGCACCGCGTCCGGGACGTTGAGCCGGATGGCGCGCGAGTCGACGTCGATCTCGATCTCGTCGCCGTCCTCGACGAGACCGATGAGCCCACCGGCCGCCGCCTCCGGGGAGACGTGGCCGATCGAGATGCCGCTCGACCCGCCGGAGAACCGGCCGTCCGTGATGAGGGCGCAGACCTTGCCCAGCCCCCGGCCCTTGATGAACGAGGTGGGGTACAGCATCTCCTGCATCCCCGGACCGCCCGCGGGGCCCTCGTAGCGCACGACGACGACGTGGCCGGGCTCGACCTGCTTGGTGAGGATCTTGTCCACGGCGTCCTCCTGCGACTCGCACACGAGGGCCTTGCCGACGAAGTGGAAGACGTCCGGGTCCACGCCCGCCGTCTTGAACACGGCGCCGTCCTCGGCGAGGTTGCCGCGCAGCACCGCGAGGCCGCCCTCGACCGTGTAGGCGTGCTCGAGGTCGCGGATGCACCCCTCGGCCGCGTCGGTGTCGAGCGACTCCCACCGGTTCTGCGTGGAGAACGCCTGCGTGGTGCGCACGCCACCCGGCGCCGCGTGGAACAGCTCGAGCGCCGCGCCCGTCGCCTGGCCGGAGCGGATGTCCCAGTCGTCCAGCCAGGCCTCGAGCGTCGGGGTGTGCACGCTGGTCACGTCCGTCTCGAGCAGACCGGCCCGGCGGAGCTCACCCAGCAGCGCGGGGATGCCGCCCGCCCGGTGCACGTCCTCCATGTGGTAGTCCGGGTGGTTCGGGGCCACCTTGCTCAGGCACGGCACGCGGCGGCTGATGTCCTCGATGTCCGCGAGCGTGAAGTCGATCTCGCCCTCCTGCGCGGCGGCGAGCACGTGCAGCACCGTGTTGGTCGACCCGCCCATCGCGACGTCGAGCGCCATCGCGTTGTGGAACGCCGCCTTCGTGGCGATGCCGCGCGGCGCCGCGGAGTCGTCCTCGTCGTCGTAGTACCGCTTGGCCAGGTCCACGATCGTGCGCCCCGCCTCGAGGAACAGCTCCTTGCGCGCCGCGTGCGTGGCCAGCGTCGAGCCGTTGCCCGGCAGCGACAGCCCGAGCGCCTCGGTGAGGCAGTTCATGGAGTTGGCGGTGAACATGCCGGAGCAGGACCCGCAGGTGGGGCAGGCCGCCTCCTCGACCTTCGCCAGCGCCTCGTCCGAGACGTTCTCGTCCGCCGAGTAGTTGATCGCGTTGATGAGGTTGAGGCTGGTCTTCGCGACGCCGTCGGCGACGATCGCCTTGCCGGCCTCCATCGGCCCGCCCGAGACGAAGATGACCGGGATGTTGAGCCGCAGCGCCGCGTTGAGCATGCCCGGGGTGATCTTGTCGCAGTTCGAGATGCACACCAGGGCGTCCGCGCAGTGCGCGTTGACCATGTACTCCACCGAGTCGGCGATCAGGTCCCGGCTCGGCAGCGAGTAGAGCATGCCGCCGTGGCCCATCGCGATGCCGTCGTCGACGGCGATGGTGTTGAACTCCTTGGCGACCCCGCCGGCCTCCTGGATCGCGCCGGCGACCAGGTCACCCATGTCCTTGAGGTGGACGTGGCCCGGCACGAACTGGGTGTACGAGTTCGCGATGGCGACGATCGGCTTGCCGAAGTCCTCGGACCCCATGCCGGTGGCGCGCCACAGGGCGCGGGCACCCGACATGTTGCGGCCGTGGGTGGACGTGCGGGAGCGCAGGGGGCGGCTCATGTCACTGCTCCTTCGTACCGGTGCGGTCGCGTGCCGCGGGCGGCACGCTCGCGCAGCGTACGCCGTCGCACGTCGGAGCGGCACAGCCGTCCCGCGACGTGGGCGTACGGGTTGCCCCGCACCCGTCCGCCAGGTGGACAGATCCGTACGCATAAACGCTTCACCTCGCGCCGGACGCTGGCCAGCGCCGGCTCCCGCTGCCCAGGATGCAGAGGCCCACCACCCCCGAGACGAACGAGGACGACGACCATGGCCACGATCTCCGCACCGACCAGCAGCCGCTCCACCGCCGCCGACGCCGGGTCGCCCGTGGCCGGTGTCGCGGCCCGGCGGGCGCTCGCCTGCTGCCGTCTCCTGCTCGCCGTCGTCTTCCTGTGGCCCGTGGCCGACAAGGCCTTCGGCCTGGGCTACGCCACGCCGCCCGAGGCGGCCTGGCTGACCACCGGGACGTCGCCGACGGCGGGCTACCTGGAGCACGCCGGCGGGCCGCTGTCCGGCGGCTTCGCCGCGCTCTCGGGCCCCGTGGTCGACGCGCTCTACATGCTCGGCCTGCTCGGCACGGGCCTGGCCCTGCTGCTCGGCATCGGGATGCGGGCCGCCGCCGTCGCCGGCGGTCTGCTCATGCTGTCGCTGTGGCTGTCGACGTGGCCGTTCGCGGCCGGGTCGCACAACCCGCTCGTCGACGAGCACGTCGTGTACATCGCCCTGCTGGTGACGCTGGCGCTGACCCGCGCCGGAGACACCTGGGGGCTCGGACGCGCCTGGGCCGCCTCGCCGGTGCCCGGCGCGCGCACCTGGCTGCGCTGACGGCCCGGCGCGCGGTCAGGCCCCGGCGGTGCGCACCCCCTCTGCCTCGTCCGCGCTCCGGATGTGCCGCATGACCCAGGGCGACACCGCCCAGACCAGGCCGGCGACCACCAGCGCCACCACGCCCGTCCACCCGAAGTACGCCGTGTCGGACACACCGGTGGTGGCCTGGACGACCTGCGCGGTGATGGCCTGCCCCGAGGCGTTGGCCAGGAACCACAGGGCCATCGCCTGCCCCCGGAAGGCGCGCGGGGCGAGCAGCGTCGTGGCGGCGAGCCCCACGGGTGAGAGGCACAGCTCACCGAGCGTCTGGACGACGTAGACCACCACGAGGACCCACGCCGGCGCGAGCCCCTCCCCGACGACGGCGGACGCCCCGGCCAGGAAGAGGAAGGACAGCGCGGCCAGGGCCAACCCCATCGCGAACTTGTACGGCGTCGGCGGCCGACCGTTCGTGCGCCGCCACAACCAGGCGAACACGGGGGCGAGCAGGATGATCGACGCCGGGTTGATCGACTGGAAGAACGCGGGGCTCAGCTCCATGCCGAGGACGGACCGGTCCGTCCGGTCGTCGGCGAACGTGGTGAGCGTCGTGGCCGCCTGCTCGAAGATCATCCAGAACAGCATCGCCGCGACGAACAAAGGGATGTAGGCCAGCAGCCGGGGACGCTCCGCGTCCGTGACCTTCGGCGACCGGTACATCACCACGAAGTACACGACCGGCGTGACCAGGGCGACGTAGCTCAGCGTGTCGACGAAGGCGCCGCCGCCCCACGACCCGGACACGGCCACCGCGACGAGGTACAGCACCGCGACGGCGGCCAGCACCAGCGCGACGATCCGCACGATCGCGGCCCGTTCCTCAGGACGGACCGGGTTCGGCACCGTGTCGCCCGCCCCGTGCAGGTACCGCCGACCCAGCACGAAGAAGACGAGAGCGACCCCCATGCCCACGGCGGCGACGGAGAACCCGGCGTGGAAACCCCAGGCCCGCTGGACGCTGCCGACCACGAGCGGCGCCGTCAGGGAGCCGATGTTGATCCCCATGTAGAACAGCGAGAAGCCGCTCTCCCGGCGGGGGTCGTCGCGGTCGTACAGCTCGCCCACCATCGCCGAGACGTTGGGCTTGAGCAGCCCGGTCCCGAGCGCCACCAGCACGAGCCCGAGCCAGGTGCAGGCCTCGAGCGGGATCGCGAGGCTGACGTGCCCCGCCGCGATGACGATCCCGCCGTAGAGCACGGACCGCCGCGCCCCGACCACCCGGTCCGCGAGCCACCCACCGACCACCGACAGCAGGTACACCGCGCTGCCGTAGACGGCGACGATCGCCTCGCCCGTGGCGTCGCCGTACCCGAGCCCGCCGTCCACGACCGCGCCGGTGATGTACAGCAGCAGGATGGCGCGCATCCCGTAGTAGCTGAACCGCTCCCACAGCTCCGTGGTGAAGAGCGTCATCAGACCACGCGGATGGCCGAAGAACTGGCGCTCGGACCCCGCCGCGGTGCCGTCCGACGACGACGGTGCCGACTGGCTCATGGGAAGACTCTGGCACCGGACCTCGTCGTCGGCGAGCGGACGGCCGGTCGGCACGACGCCGGGACGTGGCGCCGGTCTCGGACTACCGTGGTCCGGTGCCCTCGACCGTCATGTGGTTCCGCCGCGACCTGCGGCTCGCCGACAACCCCGCCCTGCTCGCCGCCGTCGAGTCCGCCCGCGCCGACGACGCGGGTGTCGTCGGCCTGTACGTGCTCGACGACGCCCTGTGGTCGAGGGTGGGCAGCAACCGGCTCGCCTACCTCGTGGACTCGTTGCGCGCCCTCGACGCCGCGTGCGGGGGTGCGCTCGTCGTGCGGCGCGGAGACGCGCGGACCGCCGTCCCGCAGGTGGCGCAGGAGGTCGGTGCCGACGAGGTCCACGTCGCCGCGAGCCACGAGCCGTACGGGCGGCGGCGCGACGACGCCGTCGAGGCGGCCCTCGCCGACGCCGGTCGGCGCCTCGTCCGCACGGGGTCGGCCTACGCCGTCTCGCCGGGCAGGATCCGCACGGGCGGCGGCACGCCGTACCAGGTCTTCACCCCGTTCCGACGGGCCTGGCTCGAGCACGGGTGGCGGGCACCGGCGCACCAGCCGCGAAGCATCCCCTGGGTGGACCTCGACAGCGAACCGCTGCCCGAGGCCCCCGCCACCACCGCTCGCCTGCCACGCGCCGGGGAGGAGGCCGCCCGCCGGCGCTGGCACGCGTTCGTCCGTGACGGTCTCGCCGGCTACGGCGAGCAGCGGGACCGCCCTGACCTCGCGGGCACCTCGGCGATGTCCGTGCACCTGCGCTGGGGCGAGATCCACCCTCGCACCATGCTCGCGGACCTCGCGGCCGCGGGCTCCGACGGCGCCCCCGCCGACGACGTCGCGACGTTCCGTTCGGAGCTGGCCTGGCGCGAGTTCCACGCCGACGTGCTGCACCACCAGCCGGACGCCCGCACCCGCTCGCTGCGCGACGTCGTGGCCGAGGACGCCTGGGCGCAGGGCGAGGCGGAGCAGGACCGCCTGGAGGCCTGGGCGGCCGGTCGTACCGGCTACCCGATCGTGGACGCCGGGATGCGCCAGCTGCTGGCCACGGGGTGGATGCACAACCGGGTACGCATGGTGGTGGCGTCGTTCCTCGTCAAGGACCTGCACGTGCGCTGGCAGCGCGGCGCCGAGCACTTCATGGCGCACCTCGTCGACGGGGACGTGTCCCAGAACCAGCTCAACTGGCAGTGGGTGGCCGGCACCGGATACGACGCGGCACCGTACTTCCGGGTGTTCAACCCGGTGACGCAGGGCAAGAAGTTCGACCCCGACGGTGCGTACGTCCGGCGCTGGGTGCCGGAGCTTCGTGACGTCCCCGCGGCCCGGGTGCACGAGCCGTGGCGTCTGGCGGAGCCCCCCGCGGACTACCCGGCGCCCCTCGTCGACCACGCCGTCGAGCGACGCGTCGCGCTCGACGACTTCCAGCGCGCACGACGCTGACACGACGAGAGGCCGGGAGGCTGTGCCTCCCGACCTCTCCCGGTCACCGTGCCGGACCGTCGTGCGAGCGGACCTGATGGTCGCGGTACTCGTCCTCCAGGACGCTCATGACGATGGCGTCGGCCCAGGACCCGCCGTCCCGGTAGACGTCGCGCAGGCGGCCCTCCTCGACGAACCCCAACGACGCGTACAGCGCCTTGGCGCGGGGGTTGATGCTCAGCACGTCGAGGCTGACGCGGTGCAGGCGAGGGCCGTCGTCGCCGGGCACCCCGTCGAAGGCGAACCGCAGCACCTGCTCGATCGCCTCCCGCCCGTACCCGCGGCCGCGGTAGTCGGGCAGCATCTGCAGGCGCAGGTTCGCGCTGCGCGAGGCCGCGTCCAGCTCGTTGAGGACGATCTCGCCGATCAGCTCGTCGCTGACCAGCTCGCCGTCCCGGACCGCACCGGGGGTGATCGCCCAGTCGTACCGACCCTCGCGGTCGCCGACCGTGGCCGCCCACTCGTCGATCTGGCTCCGCGTGAACGTCGCCGTCGTCCCGGTCAGGCGCATGCCCTCCGGGTCGTGCAGCGACTCCCAGAGCCGGTCCGCGTCCCGCGCCTCGATCGGGCGCAGCCGCATCATCTCGCCGTGCAGGACCGGTGGCCTCACGCCCCGATCCTCTCCAGGACGAGCTCGCGCACCCGCTTCGCGTCCGCCTGGCCACGCGTGGCCTTCATGACAGCGCCGATGATGGCGCCGACGGGGCCCTGGTTGCCGCCGCGGACCTTCTCCACGACGTCGGGCTGGGCGGCGAGGGCCTCGTCGATCGCGGCCAGCAGAGCGCCGTCGTCGGACACGATCTCGAGGCCGCGCGACACGACGACCGACTCCGGGTCGCCCTCGCCGGCGAGGACGCCGTCGAGCACCTGCCGCGCGATCTTGTCGTTGATCCGGCCGGCGTCGACGAGCCCCTGGAGCTCGCCGATCTGGGCGGGGGTGATCGGCAGGTCGGCCAGCTCGGCCTCGTCCTGCTTGGCACGTCGGGCGAGCTCGCCCATCCACCACTTGCGGGCAGCGGCTGGGCTGGACCCCGCGGCGACCGTCGCCTCGATGAGCTCGATCGCGCCGGCGTTGACCACGTCGCGCATCTCGGCGTCGGCGTAGCCCCACTCGGTCTGCAGCCGACGGCGGCGCGCCTGCGGCAGCTCCGGGAGCGTCGCCCGGATCTCCTCGACCCACTCGCGCGACGGCTCCACGGGGACCAGGTCCGGCTCCGGGAAGTAACGGTAGTCCTCGGCGTCGGACTTCACGCGGCCGGACGTCGTCACGCCCGTGTCCTCGTGCCAGTGACGTGTCTCCTGGACGATCGTCTCGCCCGCGTCGAGGGCAACCGCCTGGCGGGAGATCTCGTGCCGGACGACGCGTTCGACGGACCGGAACGAGTTGACGTTCTTCGTCTCCGTCCGCGTGCCGAGCGGGGACTCCGCCGTCGGGCGCAGCGACACGTTGACGTCGGCGCGGACGTTGCCACGCTCCATCCGGGCCTCGGACACGTCGAGCACCCGGAAGATGTCCCGCAGCGCCTGGACGTAGGCGCGCGCCACCTCGGGTGCGCGGTCGCCGACGCCGGTGATGGGCTTCGTGACGATCTCCACCAGCGGGATGCCCGCCCGGTTGTAGTCCACGAGGGAGTACTCCGCACCGTGGATCCGCCCGGTGGAGCCGCCGACGTGCGTGTTCTTGCCGGCGTCCTCCTCCATGTGGGCACGCTCGATCTCGACACGGTGGATCGTGCCGTCCTCGAGCTCGACGTCGAGCCACCCCTCGAACGCGATCGGCTCGTCGTACTGGGACGTCTGGAAGTTCTTCGGCACGTCCGGGTAGAAGTAGTTCTTCCGGGCGAACCGGCACGACTCCGCGATCTGGCAGTTCAGCGCCAGGCCGATACGGATCGCGTACTCCACCGCGGTGCCGTTGACCACCGGGAGGGCGCCGGGCAGCCCCAGGCTCACCGGCGTCGTCTGGGTGTTGGGCTCCGCGCCGAACGACGCCTCGGCCGGGCAGAACATCTTGGTACGCGTGCCGAGCTCGACGTGCACCTCGATGCCGAGCACCGGGTCGTACCGGCGGACCGCGTCGGCGTAGTCGACCATCTGGGTCACAGTCATCTCCTTCGTGGGTCCGTCAGCCGAGCTCGGGGGCGCGGTCGAGCAGCGGGCCGCCCCAGCGGGCCTCGAGAGCCGCCTCGAGCGCAGCACCGACGCGGTACAGGCGGTCGTCGGCCTTGGCCGGGGCGAGCACCTGGAACCCGACCGGCAGGTTGTCGTCGGACAGACCGTTCGGCACCGAGATGCCCGGGACGCCGGCGAGGTTCGCCGGGATCGTGGCGACGTCGTTCAGGTACATCGCCAGCGGGTCGTCCAGCTTCTCGCCGAGCTTGAACGCCGTCGTCGGCGCCGTCGGGGACACCAGGACGTCGGCCTGCTCGAAGGCGGCCTCGAAGTCACGCTGGATCAGCGTGCGCACCTTCTGGGCGCTGCCGTAGTAGGCGTCGTAGTAGCCCGCGCTCAGGGCGTAGGTGCCCAGGATGATGCGGCGCTTGACCTCGTCGCCGAAGCCGGCGCCACGCGTGGCCGCCATGACGCGCTCGGCGGTCACGGGGCCCTCCTCGGGCTCGACGCGCAGGCCGAAGCGCATGCCGTCGAACTTCGCCAGGTTGCTCGACGCCTCGGCAGGCAGGATCAGGTAGTACGCGGCCAGGGCGTACTCGAAGTGCGGGCACGAGACCTGCACGACCTCGGCGCCGGCCTCCTTGAGCAGCTCGACGGACTCCTCGAACCGGGCCTGCACGCCGGGCTGGTAGCCCTCGCCCTGCAGCTGCTCGACGATCCCGACGCGCACCCCGGACAGGTCGCCCAGCGCTCCCTGGCGTGCCGCGGCGACGACGTCGGGCAGCGGCTCCGGGATCGAGGTCGAGTCGCGGGGGTCGTGCCCCCCGATCAGCTCGTGCAGCAGCGCGGAGTCGAGGACGGTGCGGGTCACCGGGCCGGCCTGGTCGAGGCTCGACGCCAGGGCGATGAGCCCGTAGCGGGACACGCTGCCGTAGGTCGGCTTGACCCCGACGGTGCCGGTGACGGCGCCCGGCTGGCGGATGGACCCGCCGGTGTCGGTCCCGATGGCCAACGGTGCGGCGAAGGCTGCGACCGCCGCCGCCGACCCACCGCCCGAGCCGCCCGGGATGCGGTCCAGGTCCCACGGGTTGTGCGTGTTGCCGTAGGCCGAGTGCTCCGTGGACGAGCCCATCGCGAACTCGTCCATGTTGGTCTTGCCGAGGATCGGCATGCGTGCGGCACGGATGCGCTCGACGAGCGTCGCGTCGTACGGAGGGATCCAGCCCTCAAGGATCTTCGAGCCGGCCGTGGACGGCATGCCCTGGGTCACGACCACGTCCTTGACGGCGATCGGCACGCCGGCGAGCGGGTGCAGCTCCTCACCGGCGGCACGGCGTGCGTCGACGTCCCGGGCAGTAGCGAGCGCGTCGTCGGCGGAGACGTGCAGGTACGCGTGGATCTCCGGCTCGACGGCAGCGATGCGGTCGAGGTAGGCCTGGGTCACCTCGACGCTCGTCACCTCGCCGGCCCGCAGCTTCTCGGCGACCGCGGACGCGGACAGTCTGGTCAGGTCCGTCATGTCACTCCTCCCCCAGGATCTGCGGCACGGCGAACCGGCCGTCTTCGGCCTCCGGCGCACCGGCGAGCACGTCGTCGACGGGCAGCGAGGGGACGGGCTCGTCCGCGCGGAACACGTTGGACATCGGGAGGGGATGGCTGGTCGCGGGGACCTCGGGGGTCGCGACCTCGCTCACCTTGGCGATGGAATCGACGATCACGTCGAGCTCACCGGCGAGCCGGTCCAGCTCGTCCGGGCGCAGCTCGATCCGTGCCAGCGCGGCGACACGCGCGACCTCGTCACGGGAGATGGTGGACATGGCCGCCAGTCTAGTGGTCCCCCGGGTCCCTCCCGGGCACAGGCTCGTCACATCGACGTGAACGGCTCGGGACGGCAACGACTCGGCCGGCGGAGCGAGGTCGAGACACGACAAAGACCCCGCACCAGAAGGTGCGGGGTCTTTGCGAAAAGATGTCCGGCGGCGTCCTACTCTCCCACCCCGTCTCCAGGGCAGTACCATCGGCGCTGAAGGGCTGAGCTTCCGGGTTCGGTATGGGACCGGGCGTTTCCCCTTCGCTGTGACCGCCGTAACGTTATCGAGTTGTTCGGGTGCCCGACACGCCTTCCCTGGTCCCTGTGGTGGGGGTGGGGGGTGTGTGGGTGGTGCCCGTTTCTCGGGAACCGCACAGTGGACGCGTGCATAGCAGAAGTGTTGGTGTTGAAGTTGTTGGCTTATTAGTACCGGTCAGCTGCGACAGTCGTTGGTCCTGTCTTCCACTTCCGGCCTATCTACCCAGTGGTCTAGCTGGGTGCCTTCACCCCACGAGGGGGATGGAAACCTCATCTTGAAGCAGGCTTCCCGCTTAGATGCTTTCAGCGGTTATCCCTTCCGAACGTAGCGAACCAGCGGTGCTCCTGGCGGAACAACTGGCATACCAGAGGTTCGTCCGTCCCGGTCCTCTCGT
>NZ_PVTX01000009.1 GCF_003003075.1 Isoptericola halotolerans
CCCGAAGTGGAGGGCAGGTTGCTCACGTGTTACTCACCCGTTCGCCACTGATCCACCCAGCAAGCTGGGCTTCACCGTTCGACTTGCATGTGTTAAGCACGCCGCCAGCGTTCGTCCTGAGCCAGGATCAAACTCTCCGTAAAAGAGAGAAAACAACCAACGACCCCCGAAGGAGCCACCAGTCGCCTATCGATACTGGCCAGACCAAACAGACTAGCTGTTCAATCCAGTCCAAAGGAACCAAAAAGGTTCAAAATTTGGCATTGACTATCAAGCACACTGTTGAGTTCTCAAACAACCGACGCACACCATCCACGACCGGAACACCGTCCCGACCCCGTCCGGGGCAACCCTTCAACCTTACCCGATCTTCCGGCCTGGTCAAACCGCCGTGGCGATCCGCACCCAGCCGCTTCCCGCGGCAAGACCCCTCGATGCTGGTTCGGAGCGCACGAAGCTACCCGAGACCTTCAGTGAGAGTTTCAACCCCGGCGGCCACCTCGCGGTGTCCGTTCCCTGTCGGGCTGACTTCGAGAACATTACACGTCCTGCCGCCTGACGCCAACTTCGCAGGACGGTGATGCCCGGCACACCCCGCTCGGACGCGTCGACGCAGGTCAGGGAGCCGGCGTCCGGCCACGCGGTGACCGCCGGGCCGCGCTAGGTTCGAGGTCGTGACTGCAGAACCCGTCGTCGTACGCACAGCCCGTCCTCAGGAGGCGGCCGAGATCGCCTGGCTCGCCGCTCTGACGTTTCCTCTCGCGTGCCCCGAAGGGACCCCGGTGGCCACGATGGCGGCCCACGTCGGGGCGCACCTGACGCCCGCGCACTTCGCGGCGTGGAGCGGCTCTGCCGAGCACGTGCTGCTGGTCGCCGAGAGCGGCGACGACTCCGGGAGCCCCGTGAGCCCCGTGAGCCTCGTGGGCTACACGCTGCTCGCCGTGGGCGAGCCCGCCGGGCCCGACGAGCTCGCGGCCCTGCGCTCCGCCGTCGGGCCGGGGCCGTACGTGGAGCTGTCCAAGATCTACGTGCATCCCGACCACCTCGGCCACGGCACCGCCGGTCGGATGCTCACGACCGCGACCTCCGAGGCGCAGCGTCTGGCTCCCGGCCGACCGTTCTGGCTCGGCACCAACGGTCAGAACGCGCGGGCCCAGTCGTTCTACCGCCGGCACGGGTTCACGGTGATCGGGCGGCGCACCTACGACGTCGGCGGGGTGCAGCACGACGACGTGGTCATGCTGCAGGCCCCCGCCGAGTAGCTCACGAGCAGAACGTCACTGCGACGAGAAGGCCGCGTCGAACGCCGCGTCGGGCGCGTCGAACGCGTACCGGCGCACGAACTGCACCGCCTCGGACGCCCCGACCAGCCGGTCCATGCCGGCGTCCTCCCACTCCACGGAGAGCGGGCCGTCGTAGCCGATCGCGTTGAGCATGCGGAAGGCGTCCTCCCAGGGGACGTCGCCGTGCCCCGTGGAGATGAAGTCCCATCCACGGCGCGGGTCCGCCCACGCGAGGTGGGACGAGAGCCGGCCGTTGCGGCCGTTCAGACGCTTCTTCGTGTCCTTGCAGTGCACGTGGTAGATCCGGTCGGCGAAGTCCCAGAGGAACGCCACCGGGTCGATGTCCTGCCACACCATGTGGCTGGGGTCCCAGTTCAGGCCGAACGACTCCCGGTGGCCGATCGCCTCGAGCGTGCGCTTCGCCGTCCAGTAGTCGTAGGCGATCTCGCTGGGGTGCACCTCGAGGGCGAACCGGACCCCGACCTCCTCGAAGACGTCGAGGATCGGGTTCCACCGGTCCGCGAAGTCCTGGTAGCCCGCCTCCACCATGTCGGCCGGCACCGGCGGGAACATCGCCACGGTCTTCCAGATCGACGAGCCCGAGAACCCGACGACCGTCTTCACGCCGAGCTTGGCGGCCATGCGCGCCGTGTCCTTCATCGCCTCTGCGGCCCGCTGCCGGACCCCCTCGGGGTCTCCGTCGCCCCAGACGTGCGGCGGCAGGATCTCCTCGTGGCGTCGATCGATGGGGTCGTCGCACACCGCCTGGCCCGTGAGGTGGTTCGAGATCGCGACGATGCGCAGACCGTGCCGCTCCATGAGATCCAGGCGTCCCTGGACGTACTCGGCGTCGTCCCACCGCGTCACGTCCATGTGGTCGCCCCAGCAGCACAGCTCGAGGCCGTCGTAGCCCCAGCCCGCAGCCAGACCGGCGACCTCCTCGAGCGGCAGGTCGGCCCACTGGCCGGTGAAGAGAGAGATCGGTCGGGTCATGTCGGTTCCTTCCTTCGGTCGCCTCCGGCCGGAGACGAGTTCGTGACAGCGGTCAGGCGGAGCGTCGTCGCCGGACCAGGATCAACGCAGCGACGCCCACGGCGGCGAGCCCCAGGACGATCCAGACCCAGGGCGCCGGCCCGGCAGGGGCCGTGCTCGCGGTGTCGGTGGCGTCGGCCGAGTCGGCGGCAGGTTCCGTGCCGGCCTCGTCGCCACCGGCCGGCTCTCCGCTCTCGTCCCCGGCGGGCTCGGCAGAGGGCTCGGCAGTCGGCGTCGGCGGCGCGACGACGTCGAGCTCTGTCTTCGACTTGTGCTTCGAGGGCTCCGTCGCCCGCACGGTGAGCGTCCAGTGCCCCTCACCCAGCAGGCCGGGCTCGGACCGGTACCAGCCCACCCCCTCCGAGGCCGACGTCAGCTGCACCGGCCCGACCTCCTCCCCCGTGTCGGAGACGGCCTTGATGGTGACGTCGACCGTCTCCTCGACAGGATGCCCGTCCGCCGCCCAGACGACGACGGCGTCGACGCCACCGGCACCGTCGGTCCCGACGTCGATCTTCAGCTCACCGCCGTGAGCCGCGGCCTGCGGCACGGCGGCCACCCATGCCACGACGGAGAGGACGAGTGCCGCGAGCACGGCGAGCGTCGCCGTCGTCCGCCGGCCTCGCCGGTGCTGCACCACGTGCTGGGTGATCATCTGCCGTGCTCCTTCGAGTTCGTGACACCGAGGCCCCTCGGCACAGGAGCGGAGCGCACCGTCCTGTGCCGAGGGTCTGCCGGCTCGAGGCCGGCGTACCGCTGGGTGGCCACCGGCCGCCGGCACCGTCCCCGGGCCGGGACCGCGCCGTACGGACGTCCGGCGTCCCGCCCAGCGGCGATCGTGGCGGGGGGCCGCACACCGGCGGCCCCCCGCGACCGGATCAGAGGCAGTCCACCTCCCCCACGGTGAGGATCACCTTGGCCTTGCCCGACGGGCTCAGCTCCCAGTCACCCTCGACCTCGAGGTCGGTACGCGCCTCCGGGCTCGCGATGACGCGGTAGCTGCCCGCGTCCAGCGCCGACAGGTCCTTCGGCTTGCCCTTGGCCTTGCCGTCGACCCAGTTGTGCACCACGTACCCCTTGACCCCGACGACGTCGAGCGGCGTCAGCGAGGCCGGCACGGTGGTGCCGTCGGTGCAGGTCGCCTGCACCAGCTCCACGGCAGGGACGCGGTCGCAGCCGTAGCTCTCCATCGTGACGACCAGGGTGGCCTTGCCCGACGGGCTCAGCTCCCAGTCACCCTCGACGTCGAGCACGTAGCCGGGTTCCGGCGTCGCGATGACGTGGTACTGGCCGGGTGCCAGGTCCCCGAGGTCCGACGGCTTGCCGTCGTTCAGGTCGCCGTCCACCCAGTTGTGCACCACGTAGCCCTTGACACCGTCGACCTCCACGCCGGTGAGCGAGCCACCGGTGCGGACGTTCTCACCGTCGGCGTCGACCTCGCAGCTGGGCTGCGTGAGCGACACGGCCGGCGTCGCCGGGACCGGGTCCGGGCACTCCGGCTCGTCGATGGTGAACCGCAGGACGCCGAAGCCGTTCGCGTTCACCCTCCAGCCGTCGCCCGGCTCGATGACGAAGCCGTCGCCAGGACGCGCGGCCACCCGGTACGTGCCCGGGTCGAGGTCGGCCAGGTCGTCCACGACCGGGCCGGCACCGTCCTCGGTGACGGGCCGCACGACGTACCGCACGCCCTCCACCTCGGTCGTGACCACGGCGCCACCGGTGATCTCGTGGCTGCCGTCGGCGCCCCACGTGCACGAGGCCTGGACGACCTCGACGGCCGGAGTCACCGGCGTCGCGTCCGGTGCCGCGATGGTGAACGTCAGGGTCTCGCCCACGACGTCCTCACCACCGGCGGAAGCGCGCACCTCGACCGTGTGGTCACCCGGCTCGGACACCTCGACCGGAGCCGTGTACTCGGCCCAGCCGGCGCCGTCGACGTTCACCTCGCGGTAGACCGTCGCGCCGTCGGGACCACCCGTGGTCTCCACGGTGACCGTCACCGGTCCCGTGTAGGTGCCGTCGGCACGATCCGGCTCGGCCGGGTCGAGCGAACCGACCACCGCGAGCGGCTCCACGTCGTCCCCGACCACCCGGAAGTAGTCGAAGGACGCCGTCGCCGACGTGGTCTGCGACGCACCCAGCGCGTACAGCCCGATGCCGGCATCGGCGAGACCCGCGTGCTCGACGGGTTCCGCGATCGTCTGCCACGTCTCACCGTCGGTCGAGTACGACCCCGTGAAGGTCGTGCCCTCCTTGGTCAGGCGCAGGTGCCAGACGCCGTCCGCGAGGTCGGAGACGTTCGGCTGCGGGTCCACGACCGTGGCGTCCACCTCCGAGCGGAGCTCCAGACGTGCGGAGAGCGCGCTGCCCGCGGTGTTGTCCGCGACGTAGTCCAGCTTGACGTAGTTGTCGTCGTCCCCGTAGAGGATCAGACCGCCCTGCTGGTACTGCTCCGTGAACTCGGAGGCGTCGACCTTGGTCTCCACCGTCCAGTCACCCTCCGGCTGGTCCTGGAGGACGATGTTCGGCACCGCGGTGTTGTTGCCGGTGTAGATGTCGGTCGCCGTGGTGTCGATCTCCAGCGACCCATCGGCCACCCGGTAGCCCGACTCGTCCTCGCGGACGATCCGGTCCCACCGGCAGGTGTCCAGCTCCGACCCGTCGAACTCGTCGTCCGGCACGGTCGAGACCGAGTCGTCCGGCGTCAGGTGGAACCAGTCGAACTCGGCGTCCACCACCGGCGCCGCCGACCCCGTGCCCGCGAGGGACACGAGACCGATCTGCGGGTCGGCCAGGCCGTCGAGCGACTTCGTCTGCGGCATCTGCGTGAACTCCACGCCGTCCGCCGAGTACGAGGCCCGCAGGTCCGAACCGTCGGTGCTGGTGAAGCGCACGTACACCGTGTCCGGGTACGCCGCGCCGAGTGCCGCCGTGTTGGACTCGCCGACCTCGTTCGGCGCCCCGCCCTCCTCACGGATGAACTGGAAGATGCGCGTGGCCGGGTCGGCAGGCGCCGAACGGCCCTGCAGCACCATCTTGGCGTAGTTGTCCGCGTCGTCGTAGATGACGAGGCCGGCCTGCTGGTACTGCGCGTGAGCCGGGATCGTCACCTTCGCCGTCGCGGTGAACGGACCGTCCGGGAGGTCCTGCAGGACGACGTTCGGCACCGTCACGTTGTTCGTGCCGTAGAAGTCCGTGACCGTCGCCGGGATGGTCAGCGTCCCGTCGGCGACCTGCAGGTCCTGGTTCCGGTCGAGCACCGTCCAGCGGTCCGTGTCGAGCTCCTCGCCGAGGAAGTCGTCCGACCGACCCTGGAAGCAGAGCACCGGCTCGGTGGCCTCCTGGGTCACGGTGATCGTCACGTACTCCTGGACGTAGGCACCGCCGCCGTCCGTCACTCTCGCCTGGAGGCGATACGTGCCGGGCTCGGTGTACGTGTGCTCCAGCGTCGGGTCGCCGTCGGTGAACCCGTCGCCGAGACCGAGGTCCCACGCGTGCACGAGCTCGCCGTCGTCGCCGTCCGGATCGGTGGCCGTGGCCGTGGCGGTCACGGTCAGCGGCGCCACGCCCTCCAGCGGTGACACCTCGAGATCGAGCTCGGGGCGCTCGTTGGCGGTCACGCCACGGCCGTCGATCTCGAACCAGTTGACGTTGATGCCGCCGGACTCGAGCACGAAGTACAGCGTGCCCGACCCGGTCGGTACGTCGGTCAGCGTCGCCGCGACGTCCTCGTAGGCCTGCCAGTCACCGGTCGACGGGATCGACAGGCGCCCGATCTCCGGACCGTCCGGGGCGTCCCAGCGCAGCGAGACCTCGCCGCCGTCGGGGGACGCGACCCGCAGGGAGAGCCCCTCGACGTTGCCCATGCTGATCGGGTCGTAGGCCCACCAGTCGTCGGGCTCGATGTAGCCGATGTTCTGGCCACCGCCGGCGGTGTCCCCCGTGTCCTCCCGCTGGACCCCGGCGTCGCCGGGGCTCGTGGAGCCGTCGAGCCGGCCCGTCGACGTGAAGAACTCCGCCTGGACGAGCTTGGGCTGCAGCACCTGCAGGTCGTTGCCCGTGAGCGGGACGCCCGCGGAGCCGCCGTCGTCGGAGTACGTCGCCTCGATCACCCAGAAGATGTTCGACTCGATGCCGTGGCCCTCGTCGCGGGCCGTCTGGATGACGCCCTCGCAGCCGGTCAGCTCGTCGAACGGGTGGGCGTGCGAGTCGTGGCCGAGCGAGGTGAACAGCCGCACGTCGGCGCAGTCGACCTCACCGTCCGGGTCGTCGACGGCGATCTCGTAGGCGACCTGGTCGCCCCACTCGAAGAAGCCGCCGTTCTCCGGGAACGTGATCGACACGGTCGGGGCCTCGTTGCCCACCACGATCGTGACGTTCGCGACGCCGGTCTGGCCGTTGTCGTCGGTCACCGTGAGCTGGGCGGTGTACGAGCCCTCCTCGGTGTACGTGTGCGTCGGGTTCGCCTCGGTGCTCGGCTCCGAACCGTCGCCGAACGTCCACTGCAGGGTGATCGGGTCACCGTCCGGGTGCCGTGAGCCCTCCGAGGAGAACTGCACCGTCAGCGGGGACGGACCGCTCGTCACGTCGGCGGAAGCACGCGCGATCGGCGCCGGGTCGCCCTGGACGTAGTTGACCTTGAAGATGCCCGACGAGTCGTTGTTTCCGCCGAAGCCGGAGCCCCAGTCGACCATGTACAGGGCGCCGTCCGGACCGAACTCGAAGTCCATCGGCCGGTCGAAGCCTGCGCTCGGGTCGAAGATCTGCGGGAGCACGCGGTTGATGTCGACCAGGTCGTCGCGGTCCTCGCCGGCGAGCTGGAACGAGTACATGCGTCCCTGGTTCCACTCGCCGAACAGGGCCTTGCCGTCCCAGTACTCCGGCCACTTGACGTCGGAGTCGAGCTCGGCGTCGTACTCGTAGACCGGCCCGCCCATGGGGGCACCGCCGCCGCCGATCTCGGGGAACAGCGGGTTGGTGGAGTACCCGTACCAGACCTCCGCCTCGAGGGCCCCGGGGAGCTGCTCGATGCCGGTGTTGTGCGGGGAGTCGTTGACGACGCCGCCGGCGCAGTCGAACGCCTCGCCGGACTGGCCGGTGGCGAAGTCGTAGTCGACGTAGGCGTTGTTCGAGCCCGTGCAGTACGGCCAGCCGTAGAAGCCCGGCTCGCTCACCACGTTCCACTCGACGGTGCCCGCCGGGCCCCTCGTGGCGCTGGCGCTGCCCGCGTCGGGACCGTAGTCCGCGACGTGCACGTTCCCCGACGTCGGGTCGAGCCCGATCCGGAACGGGTTGCGGAAGCCCATCGCGTAGATCTCGGGCAGGGTGTCCGCCGTGCCGGGTGCGAACATGTTGCCGTCCGGCACGGTGTAGGAGCCGTCCTCCTGGGGGGTGATCCGCAGGATCTTGCCCCGCAGGTCGTTCGAGTTCGCCGACGTGCGCTGCGAGTCGTAGTTCTCGCGACCGGACCGCTCGTCGATGGGCGCGTAGCCCGCCGACTCGAACGGGTTGGTGTTGTCCCCGGTCGCGATGTACAGGTGGCCCTCGGCGTCGAAGACCATGTCGCCGCCCGCGTGGCAGCAGGTCTGCCGCTGGGTCGGGATCACCAGCACCTTCTGCTCGGTGGACAGGTCGATCGAGCCGTCGGCGTAGGTGAAGCGGGAGACCCGGTTGTGCGGACCGTCGTCACCGACGTCGGTCGGCGACCAGAACAGGTACACCCAGCCGTTGGTGGCGAAGTCCGGGTCGAGCACGATGCCCGTCAGGCCGTCCTCGTTCGACTGCGTGACGTCCAGCGTCGCCGCCGTCGTCGTGACGTTGGTGTCCGGGTCGATGACACGGACCCGGCCGTCCCGCTCGACGTAGAACACGGTGCCGTCCGGCGCCACCTCGAGCATCATGGGGTTCGACGTGTCGTCGTCCAGCGGCACCGCCTCGAAGCTCTCGCTCTGCGTCGCCGCACAGTCCGAGTCCACGACGCCGGCCGCCGTCTGGATACCGCCCAGCAGGTGCTGGAGGAACTCCGGCTCGGCGTACGACGCGTCGGTGTGGCCACCGCCGGTGTACCAGGACCGGCCGCCGTCGTAGGCCTGGCACCACGCGATCGGGTGCTCGGCGCCCATCGCGCCCGAGCCGGGCGAGTAGCTCGACTCGTCGAGGCTCGCCAGCACGTGGACCTCGTCCCGCGGGTTCTCGCGGAAGTTGTACCACTCGTCGAACCGGTCCCAGCGCGCGGGCAGGTGCGCGGTCGACTCGTGGACGTGGTCCTCCACCTTGATCGTGGCGTCCTGGTTCTGCGGGTGGCTGTTGAAGTAGGCGCCGACCAGCTCGCCGTACCAGGGCCAGTCGTACTCCGTGTCGGAGGCGGCGTGGACACCGGCGTAGCCGCCGCCACCCTGGATGTACGCCTCGAACGCGGCCTGCTGGTCGGCGTCGAGGACGTCACCCGTCGTCGACAGGAACAGCACGGCCTCGTACTGCTCGAGGTTCTCCGACGTGAACGCCCCGGCGTCCTCGGTCGCCGTGACCGAGAAACCGTTGTCGGTGCCGAGCTGTTGGATGGCCGCGATGCCGGCCGGGATCGATCCGTGGCGGAAGCCCGCCGTCTTGGAGAAGACGAGGAGGTCGAACTCCTCGGCCGCGGCCTCGACCGCCGCCTCGACGGGCGGCGGTTCGTCGGCCTCGGCGGCTTGGGCGCCGGCGGCGCCGGCCCACGAGAGCGGCAGGACGACGGCGGCCGACACGGCGGCCCCGACACCTCGTCTCACGGCTCGCGAACGTGCGCTGAGCACTGTACTCACCAGGAACTCCTTCGGTCTGGATCAGTGGTGCTGCTGAGAAGAGCGCTCCGCGGTACCCGCTCACGTCGGCCCGGACGTGGTGGAACCGGTCGATGCTGGTGCTGCCTGGGGCGTGCCTCCTTCCTCGGTCCGTGCAGGAGGTCAGACGTCGAGCCAGATGCCCTTCTCGGCACTGCGCTCGACGGCGTCCAGCACCCGCTGGACGCCCAGCCCGTCGGCGAACGACGGCGCCGGGTCGTCGCCCGCCGCGATCGCCGAGACGAGGTCGACGACCTGGTGCGTGAACGCGTGCTCGTAGCCGAGCCCGTGCCCGGGGGGCCACCAGGCGGCGACGTAGGCGTGGTGGTCGGACTCGGTGACGACGATCCTGCGGAAGCCCGCGGTCGCCCCCGACTCGTCGGCGTCGTAGAAGTGCAGGACGTTCATGTCCTCGAAGTCGAAGGCCAGGGAGCCCCGGGAGCCGTTGATCTCGAGGCGGATGGCGTTCTTCCGTCCCTGCGCGTACCGCGTCGCCTCGAAGACACCGAGCCCTCCGCCGGACATCGTCGCGAGGAAGCAGGCGGCGTCGTCGACGCTCACGGGGCCGGTCTCGTCGCCCCCGGTGCCGGACAGCCCGGCGAACTCGGTGGCCACCGGCCGCTCGGTCACGAAGGTCTCGAGCACTCCGGTGACCCCGGTGATCTGCTCGCCGGTGATGAACTGCGTCAGGTCGACGATGTGGGCGCCGATGTCACCGAGGGCGCCCGAGCCGGCCTTCTTCTTGTCCATCCGCCACGACAGCGGTGTCGCGGGGTCCGAGAGCCAGTCCTGCAGGTACTGGGCCCGCACGTGACGCACCTGCCCGATCCGGCCGTCGGCGACGAGCTGCCGCGCGAGCTGGATCGCCGGCACGCGTCGGTAGGTGAAGCCGACCATCGCGCGGACGCCACGGGCAGCGGCGCGGTCGGCCGCGGCCACCATCTCCTCGGCCTCGGCGACCGTGTTCGCGAGGGGCTTCTCGCAGAGCACGTGCTTGCCGGCGTCGAGCGCCGCGATCGCGATCTCGGCGTGCGTGTCCCCCGGCGTGCAGATGTCGACGAGGTCGACGTCGTCGCGCTCCAGCAGGCGGTGCCAGTCCGTCTCGGTCGAGTCCCAGCCGAGGCGTGCCGCAGCCTCGGCGACCCGCTCGGGGTCGCGGCCGACGACGGCGGTCATCTCCGTGCGCAGCGGCAGGTCGAAGAATCGGGGGGCGGTGCGCCAGGCCTGGGAGTGCGCGGCGCCCATGAACGAGTAGCCGACCATCCCGACGCCGAGACGTGCGCGATCTGCGTCACCCATGTGAGTGGTCCTTCCGTGGTGTGGCACGGCCACCGCCCGCTCGGGGCAGGCAGGGCCGCGGCGGCGGGGACAGGGCCCCGCCGCCGGGTCAGGTCGCGTCGGTCAGGACTCGAACGCGCTGGACAGGTACTGGTCGACGTTGTCCGTCGTCACGACGGGCGCGTAGAGCTGGACGGTGCGCGGCACGTTCGACGACGCGAGGTCGCTCATGCTGGCCTCGTGCGCGACCAGGCGGGCGAGCTTGATGCCGTCCGCCGCCTGCGTCGACGGGTAGATGACGGTGGCCTGGACGACGGAGTCGCCGCTCTGGATCTCCCGCATCATGTTGGCCGAGCCCGCCCCGCCGACGAGGAAGAACTCGTCACGGCCGGCGTTCTCGATCGCCTGGAGCACGCCGACGCCCTGGTCGTCGTCGTGGTTCCAGATGGCGTCGATCTCGGGCGCCGCCTGCAGCAGGCTCGCCGTCACCGACTCACCGCTCTGCACGGTGAAGTCGGCCGACACCTGGTTGTCGACGTCCAGCCCGCACTCGCCGAGCGCGTCCTCGAAGCCCTGGCTGCGGTCCTGGGTGAGCGGCAGCGACGCGATGCCCTGGATCTCGGCCACGACGGCGTCCGGCTGGTCGCCGAGCTGCTCGCAGATGTACTGGCCGGCAGAGACGCCCATGCCGTAGTTGTCGCCCAGCACGGTCGTGCGGGCGGCGAACGGGTCGGAGAACTCGCGGTCGACGTTGATGACCGGGATACCGGCCTCCATGGCCTGGATGGCGACGTCCGTGAGCGCGGCGCCGTCGAACGGCAGGAGCACGATGGCGTCCACGCCGTCGGCGATGAAGCCCTCGATCTGGCTGATCTGCACGTTGACGTCGTTGGTGCCCTCCGCGACACGGAGCTCGACGTCCTCGTAGTTCTCGGCCTCGGCCTCCGCGGCCGAGGTGATCGCGCCCATCCAGCCGTGGTCGGCCGCCGGGGCGGAGAAGCCGATGACGACCTCCTCGCCCGGTGCGTCGTTGTCGGAGGCCGGAGCCGCGCCCTCCTCGCTCATGGAGTCGGACTCGGTCTCCTCCTCGGCCGGCTCGTTGCTGACGCAGCCGGTCAGCAGCAGCGCCGAGGCGGCGAGAGCTGCGGGGACGGCGAGCATACGGCGACGGTTCTTCATCCGTGCGGACATAGGATCTTCCTCGATTCGGTCCGGTCGTGCAGGGTCTGGATTCTGGTGGGACGGCTGGTGTGTCAGGTGGATCTCGGTGCCGAGATCCGCTGCTGGAGCAGCACGGCGCCGACGATGATCGCGCCCTTGGCGATCTGCTGCACCGAGCTGTCGAGGTTGTTGATGATGAAGACGTTCGAGAGTGTCGCGAAGATGAGCACGCCGATGACGGTGCCGACGATGGTGCCGCGTCCGCCGGCGAGCAGCGTGCCACCCACGACGACCGCGGCGATCACGTCGAGCTCGTAGAGCAGCCCGTTGGTGGACGAACCGGCGCCGGTGCGAGCGAGCATCATGACGCCGGCGATGCCCACCGTGAGGCCGGAGAGCCCGTAGACGTACATCAGGTGCCGCTTGACCTTGATGCCAGCCAGGCGTGCCGCCTCCGGGTTGCCGCCCACGGCGACCGTGCGACGGCCGAACGTGGTGCGGGTGAGCAGGAACCAGCCGGCGACCACGACGAAGACGAAGATCCACACGATCTTCGGCACGCCCAGGAGGTTGCCCTCGAACGTCCCCTCGAACGACGACGACTGGACGAGCTGCGTGCGGCGGTTCGCGATGAGCTCGGCGAGGCCACGCGCCGCGACGAGCATCGCCAGGGTCGCGATGAATGCGACCACGTTCCCGTAGGCGATGATGACGCCGTTGACGAGCCCGGCGGCGAGGCCGACCAGGAGCGCACAGGTCACCATGACGATCCAGCCGTACTGGTCGGCCAGGTTCTGGGTGGCCAGGGTCGTGGCCCACACGGTCGTCAGGCCGAGCACGGAGCCGACCGACAGGTCGATGCCGCCCGTCGTGATGACGAAGGTCATCCCGACGGCCATGACACCGATCACCGAGGCGAGGCTCAGCACGATCATCAGGTTCGACAGGCTGGCGAACCGCTCGCCGCCGGTGAGGAACCCGACCAGGCACAGCAGGAGGAGGGCGGCGACCAGCCCGAGGTTGCGGGCCGTGCCGCCGGACAGGGCACTGAACCCGCGACGCCGTCCTGCCGTTGTCTTGGGGCTGTCCACCGCCGGGTTCGGCGACGTCTGCTGCTCGCTCACGCGGCACTTCCTTCCATGACCATGTCGAGCACCTGGTGCTCGTCGATCGACTCGGCGGGCCCGGAGTGCACGACCTGTCCCTCGGAGATCACGAGGACACGGTCGGCCAGGCCCAGGACTTCGGGGATCTCGCTGGAGACGACGACGACGGCGGTCCCGGCGTCGGCGAGACGGCGCACGAGGGCATAGATCTCGGACCGGGCACCGACGTCGACGCCACGGGTGGGTTCGTCGAGCAGCAGCACCTCGCAGCCGTGCACGAGCCAGCGGGCGAGCATGGCCTTCTGCTGGTTGCCGCCCGAGAGCGTGCGGATGGACCGCTCGACGTCTGCGGGGCGGAGGTCGAGCGCCGTCGCCTGTTCCTGGGCGGCCTTCTTCTCGGCGCGCTCGTCGAGCCAGCCGCCCCGCGCCGTCCGGGCGAACGACGACAGCGTGATGTTCCGGTAGACGGGCTCGTCGAGCACCAGGCCCTGGCTCTTGCGCTCCTCGGGAGCCAGGCCGATGCCCGCGCCGACGGCCGTGGGCACGGAGCCGTTGTGGAGGCGCCGGCCGTCGAGCCTGACGGTCCCCCCGGTCGCCCGGCGTGCGCCGTAGACGGTCTCGAGGATCTCCGAGCGCCCGGAGCCGACGAGCCCGGCGAGCCCGACGATCTCACCGGCGCGCACGGTCAGCGACACGTCCGAGAAGACACCGGCCAGCGAGAGGTCCTCGACCTGCAGCCGGACGGCGGCGTCGGCGGGGACCCCGGGACGCTCCGGGAAGGAGTACTCGACGTCCTTGCCGGTCATCAGCCGGATGAGCTCGTCGGTGGAGGTCGACGCCACGTCCAGGTTGCGGCCGACGGTGCGGCCGTCCTTGATGACGGTGATGCGGTCGCCGATCCGGCGGATCTCCTCGAGACGGTGGGAGATGTAGATGATCGCGATGCCCTGGGCGACCAGCTCCTCGACCACGCGGAAGAGGTTGTCGACCTCCCCGGAGTCGAGCACCGCCGAGGGCTCGTCCATGACGATCACCCGGGCGTCACGCGAGAGGGCGCGAGCCATCGAGACCACCTGCTTGCCGGCCGCCGACAGCGTGCCGACCTCGCGGTGCGGCGAGATCTCCGGGTGCCCGAGCCGCTCCATGAGCTGGCGCGTCCGGTTCGCGACCTCACGCCGCTGGGTCACGCCGACGTTGGCGAGCTCGTGGCCGAGGTAGATGTTCTCCGCGACGGTGAGCCCGTCGACGACGTCGAGCTCCTGGTACATGGTGGCGACCCCGTGCTCCAGCGCCGCCACCGGGTGGGGGATCTCGATCTTCTCGCCGTCCATGAGGATCGTGCCCTCGGTCGGCTGGTGGGCACCGGCGAGGACCTTGATCAGCGTGGACTTGCCCGCTCCGTTCTGGCCGAGGAGGCAGTGCACCTCGCCGGGACGGACGTCGAGGTCCACTCCGTCGAGGGCGCGCGCTCCGGGGAACGTCTTCACGATGCCTTGCATCTGCAGCAGCAGTGCTGGGGGGTCTTCTGTGACCATGTGATGAAACGTAGACGGACTTATGTTGTCCGTCAAGCAAAAGTGCGGGTACTTTGTGATCGTTACCCGCTCGTGATAGACACCCAGCGACACAACGCGAGGCCGGAAAGGCGTGGTTCACTGTGCTCATGGAAGGGCTGCAGAAGTTTCCTCCACGTCCCACCGGGGCGGGGGAGATGTTCCAGCTGTTCCGGGACGGCACGCCGCACACCCGGGCCTCGCTCGTCTCCGAGACCGGCCAGTCCCGATCCACCGTCGCCGCGCGGATCGAGGCGCTGACCGCCGTGGGTCTGCTCACACCCGCCGGCGAGGCCTCCAGCACCGGCGGGCGGCCGCCGTCGACCTTCGCGTTCGACCCCTCGAACCGCATCGTGCTCGGCGTGGACCTCGGCGCCACGCATGCGCGCCTCGCCATCACCGACCTCGCAGCCAACCCTCTCGCCTCGACGCAGGAACCGCTCGCCATCGCCGACGGCCCGGAACCCGTGCTCTCGTGGGTCGCCGAGACGGGCGCCTCGCTCGTGGCCCAGGCCGGCCGCAAGGTCGAGGAGCTCGCCGGCATCGGCATCGGGCTGCCCGGTCCCGTCGACCACGCCGACGGCCGACCGGTCAACCCGCCGATCATGCCGGGCTGGGACGGGACCGACGTCCCCGGCATCCTGCACCGGCTCCTCGGGGCCCCCGTGGTGGTGGACAACGACGTCAACGTCATGGCGCTCGGCGAGCACCGCACCGTGTGCCCCGACGAGCAGGACCTCCTCTTCGTCAAGGTCGCCACCGGCATCGGGGCGGGCGTGGTCATGGACGGCGAGCTCCGCCGCGGGGCGCAGGGCGCTGCCGGTGACCTCGGGCACGTCGCGGTCTCCGGCGCCGCCGAGATCCCCTGCCGCTGCGGCAATGTCGGGTGCCTCGAAGCCGTCGCGGGCGGGCTGGCGATCGCGGGCGCGCTGCAGGAGTCCGGCGCACGCATCCGGACCACCCAGGACATCGTCGACCTGGTCCGCGCCGGGGACGTGGCGGCCGGCCAGGCCGTGCGCCAGGCGGGCCGCGACATCGGGACCGTGCTGGCCGCCTCGGTGAGCCTGCTCAACCCGTCGCGCATCATCATCGGCGGCATCCTCGCCGGCGCCGGGGAGCACCTCGTGGCAGGCATCCGCGAGGTCGTCTACCAGCGCTCGCTGCCCCTGGCCACCCAGCACCTGCGGATCGTCACGTCGCGAGCAGGTGCGCAGGCGGGCGTCGTCGGTGCGGCCACACTGGTCACCGACCGCTTCCTGGCACCACACTCGATCGACGCGCTCATCACCGTCAAGGAGGACTCTTGAGCAACCGTCAGGCCCTCGTCGTCCGCGGAGGCTGGCAGGGCCACGACCCCGTCGCCACCACCGACCTGTTCCTTCCCATGCTCGCCGTCGCCGGGTTCGACGTCACCGTCGAGGACTCGCTCGAGGTGTACGCCGACGAGTCGGTGATGTCCGAGGTCGACCTGATCGTGCAGAGCTGGACCATGGGCGAGATCCTCGCCGACGAGATGCACGGGTTGCGCCTCGCCGTGGAGAACGGCACGGGCCTCGCCGGCTGGCACGGCGGGCTGCTCGACGCGTTCCGTGGCGCCACCGACTACCAGCACATCGTCGGTGGACAGTTCGTCGCGCACCCGGACGACATGGTCGACCACGAGGTCGTCGTGCGCCCGGACCGGGCGGACCATCCCGTCGTCGCCGGCATCGGCCCCACGATCCGGCTCACCACCGAGCAGTACTGGCTCCAGACCGACCCGCTCTGCGACGTGCTCGCGACGACCACGCACGCCGTCCGCGACGGAGCACCGTGGCGCGAGCCCGTGACCGTCCCGGTCGTCTGGACCCGCCACTGGGGCCGCGGCAAGGTGTTCGCGTGCGCCGTCGGGCACACCGTCGCAGACCTCAAGATCCCCGAGATCCGCACCATGATCGAACGAGGCATCCTCTGGGCGGCCCGGGACCACCGCTGAGCCATCCGAGGTGGCGGGCTGTCACTCGGCGAGCGCCTCCGGGCCGCCCTCCAGCAGTCGCGTGAACGCGTCCTCGTCGAGGATCGGCAGCCCGAGGTCACGTGCCTTGGTCTCCTTGGAGCCCGCGTTCTCCCCCACCACGACGTAGTCCGTCTTCTTCGACACGGAGCCCGCGGCCTTGCCCCCGGCGGCGATGACCGCCTCCTTGGCCCCGTCGCGGGTGTAGCCCTCGAGCGAGCCGGTGACGACGACGGTCAGGCCGGCGAGCGGACCCGTCGGCCCCTCGGCGGCCTTCTCCGCCATCACGGCGGGTCCCGGGTGGTCGGGGATGGCGAACCGGACGCCCGCCGCGGCCCACGCCTCCACGATCTCGCGGTGCCAGTCGACCTCGAACCACGCGAGCAGCTCGTCGGCGATCACGGGGCCCACGCCCTCCACCGCCGCCAGGTCCTCGCGCGAGGCGGAACGGATGGCGTCCAGGGAGCCGAACCAGTCCGCGAGCGCCCGCGCCGCCACCGGCCCGACGTGCCGGATGTTGAGCGAGACGAGGATGCGCCACAGGTCCTTCGTCCGGGCGCGGTCCAGCTCGTCGAGGAGCTTGGTCGCCTGGCTGGACGGCTCGTGGTCCGGGAGCGCCTCCCCCGCCTCCTCGGCCGCCAGACGTGCGGCCCTGGAGTGGTTGAGCCTCTTGCGGAACGGCGTCCGACGGCGAACCTCCCCGTCGTCGTCAACCTTGGGCAGCCCCGTCTCGGCGTCCCGGACGACGACCTCGATCGGCAGGAGCTGCTCAAGAGTCAGGTCGAACAGCCCCGCCTCGGTGCGCAGCGGCGGGTCTGCCGGGACGTCCGGCTGGGTGAGGGCCGCCGCCGTGACCTCGCCGAGCGCTTCGACGTCCAGTCCGCCCCGGGACCCGATGTGCTCCACGCGTCCGCGCACCTGAGCCGGGCAGGACTCCGCGTTCGGGCACCGCAGGTCGACGTCGCCCTCCTTCATCGCCCGCAGGGCGGTGCCGCACTCGGGGCACTCGCCGGGCATGACGAAGTCCTCGCGCGGGTAGCCGTCGTCGGCCAGGGCAGGCACCGGGCCGAGGATCTCGGGGATCACGTCACCGGCCTTGCGGAGCACGACCATGTCGCCGATGCGCACGCCCTTGGCCTTGACCACGTCCTGGTTGTGCAGGGTGGCCTGACGCACCGTGGACCCGGCCACCGTCACCGGTTCCATGACGGCGTAGGGCGTGGCGCGGCCCGTCCTGCCCACGCCCACCTGGATCGCGACCAGGCGGGTGTTGACCTCCTCGGGCGGATACTTGTACGCGGTGGCCCACCGCGGCGCGCGGCTCGTGGCGCCCAGCCGGCGCTGGTCGGCCAGGGCGTCGACCTTGACCACGATGCCGTCGAGCTGGTGCTCGATGTCGTGCCGGTGCTCCGCGAAGTGGGTGATCATGTCCACGACGCCCTCGATCCCCTGCACCACGCGGTTGTGCGGCGAGACCGGGATACCCCACTGCTCGAACAGCGCGTACGCGTCCGACTGGTTCGCCAGCTCCGCGTGCTCGCCCTCCGTCCACTGCAGGGCGCCGACGCCGTGCGCGTAGATCCGCAGCGACTCGACCCTGGCGAGGCCGGCCTCCCGCTCGAGCCCGCTCTTCTTGTCCAGGAGCTGGCGCAGCCCGCCGGCGGCAGCGTTGCGGGGGTTCGCGAACTGCGGGAAGCGGCGCAGCGCGGCGACGCGGGCACGTTCCTCGTCGAACGCCCGGGACGACGTCGCCCGGCTGTCCGCTCGTTCCCGCGCCTCGGTCACCGCCCGCTCGCGCAGCTGCTCCTGCAGCTCGTTGAGCCGGTCGAAGGCGGCGACGGGGATGAAGACCTCGCCGCGTACCTCGACGACCTCCGGGTGGTCGTCGCCGGCGAGACGGCGGGGGATCTCCGCGATCCGCAGCGCGTTGGCCGTGATGTCCTCGCCCGTCTGGCCGTCGCCGCGCGTCGCGGCTCGCACCAGCCGGCCCCGCTCGTACAGCAGCGCGATCGCCAGGCCGTCGATCTTGACCTCGGAGAGGTAGCCGACCTCGCCGCCCTCGACGTCGAGGTCACGGGCGATCCGGGCGTCCCAGGCGCGCAGCTCGTCGATGCTGAACACGTTGTCCAGGGACAGCATGCGCTCGAGGTGCTCGACGGTGGCGAACCCGGCCGCGGCCTGCCCACCGACCCGCTGCGTCGGCGACTCCGGACTGCGCAAGGCCGGGTGGGCGGCCTCGATCGCCTCGAGCTCACGCATGCGGGCGTCGTACTCGGCGTCGGAGACCTTCGGGGCGTCCTGCTGGTAGTAGGCCCGCTGGTCCTCCTCGACGAGGGTGGCCAGCTCGGCCCAGCGACGCTGGGCAGCGGGCTCGTCGAGCGCGGCGGGATCGGTGGGCTCCGTCGTGTCGGTCACGGTCCCATCTTGCCGTGGGTCACCGACAGCAGCAGGGCTCCCGGCAGGCCTGACCGATTGGTCCCGGTCTCGGGCCTATCGCCCGGTCTGTCCGGACCGCTACGATCCTTGCGATCACCACCGCCCGACCGAAAGCAAGGACGCCCATGAAGATCGCCGTCGTCGGCGCTGGATTCGCCGGTCTGGCCAGCGCCAAGGTCCTGACCGAGTTCGGCCACCAGGTCGTCGTGTTCGACAAGACCCCCGACGTGGGGGGCGTCTGGAGCGCGACCCGTCGCTACACCGGTCTCTACACGCAGAACAACAAGGGCTCGTACTCCTTCTCCGACCTGCCCATGCCGAAGCACTACCCGGAGTGGCCCAGCGGCGAGCAGGTCCAGGCCTACCTCGAGCAGTACGTCGAGAAGCACGGCCTCTCGGACGCGTTGCGCCTGTCCACGGAGGTGGTGCGCGCCGAGCTCACCGACACCGAGGACGGCTGGCTGGTCACCTCACGGCACGTCGGCGAGGCCGTCGGCGACCCGGAGCCGTTCGACCACCTGATCGTCGCGAACGGCATCTTCTCCGACCCCGTCATCCCGGCCTTCGACGGGCTCGCGGAACTCATGCGCGCGGGCGGGAAGGTCGTGGCCGCGAGCCAGCTCCCCTCCGTGGAGGAGGCGCGCGGCAAGCACGTCGTCGTCGTCGGGTACGGCAAGTCGGCGTGCGACGTCGCCGCGGAGGTCGGACCCGTCGCTGCCGGCACCCACCTCGTGGCCCGCGAGCTGCTGTGGAAGGTCCCCAAGAAGCTCGGCCACGCCGTCAACATGAAGTACCTGCTGCTCACGCGGATGGGCGAGGCCCTCTTCCGCTACCAGTCGCTCACCGGCGTGGAGAAGTTCCTCCACGGGCCGGGCAACACCGTGCGCAAGTCGTTGCTCGCCTCCGTCGCCGCGGTCACCACGAAGCAGCTCCGGCTCAAGGAGCTCGGGCTCGTGCCGCGCGGTGAGTTCGAGGACATCGCGCGGTCGACCGTCTCGCTGGCCTCCGACGCCCTCTACGACCAGGTCGCCGACGGCGCCGTCGTGGTCCACCGCGACACCGAGATCGAACGGTTCACCACGGACGACGACGGTGCCCCGGTCGCGGTCCTCAGCGACGGCAGCACGGTCCGCGCCGACCTCGTGGTGTGCGGCACCGGGTTCCACCAGCGGGTCCCGTTCCTCGACCAGGACGTCACCGACCGGCTGCTGGACGCTCGCGGCAACTTCCAGCTCTACCGCCAGATGCTGCCGCACGACGTGCCCCACCTGACGTTCGCCGGCTACAACTCGTCGCTCTTCAGCCCGCTCTCCGCGGAGATCGGCGCCGTGTGGACCGCGGGCTACCTCGCCGGCGCGCTGGAGCTGCCGCCCCTCGAGGTCCGGCGGGAGCACGTGCGGGACCGGGTGGACTGGATGGAGAAGCGGACCGAGGGCAAGCACGCGCGGGGCACCAACGTGATCCCGTTCTCGATGCACCAGGTCGACGAGCTGCTCGGCGACCTGGACCTCAACCTCTCGGCCCCGGCACGGGCGACGCAGTGGCTGGTGCCCATCGACCCGAAGGCCTACCGCGGCGTCGCAGGGAAGCTGCGCGCCCGCGTCGGCGCCTGACGGCAGGCGCCACCACCCGGCGCGAGCTGCCGGTCCCGCCGCCTCAGCGGAAGCGGACCGGGAGCTCGCGCGGGTAACGGCTCCACGCCGACCGCGCGAGCTCGATGTCGCCGGGCTCGACCGACAGCTCGATGTCGGCGACCCTGCCCACGAAGTGGCCCACCACGAGCCGGGTGATCAGCGGAGCGGTGCGGTGGGCCGGGCAGGCGTGCGCACCCAGGCCCCACGTCAGGTGGAAGCGGGAGTCGACCTGCTCCCACGGGTCCGCGGACTGCACCGCGGCGTCGGCGTTGGCCGCCGCCACGGCGGGGACGACGGCGTCCCCCGCCGCGATCGGCTGCCCACCGAGCTCGCTGTCGGTCAGCGCGTAGCGCGGCAGCAGGTGCGGGATCGGCGGCGTGCCCCGGGCGATCTCGTCGAGCGCGTCGTCGAGGGAGAGCCTTCCGCCGTGCACCTTCGCGCCGAACCCGGGGTCGGCGAGCATCCGCTGCATCGCGGTGGCGATCCAGGCGACCTCGGCGTCGTGGGCCGTCCGGAAGAGCAGCCCGACCGCGCCCATCACCTCGAGGTCGTTGGCGTGCTGGTCGTGGGCCAGCAGCTGCGAGGTCAGGTCGTCGCCCGGCTCGGCCCGCCGGCCGGCCACGAACGTCGCGAGCAGGTTCTCCATCGCGGCGACGGCCGGATACGCGGCGTCGGTCCCCGAGCGCTGCTCCACGGTGAGCTCGTGCATGCGGCGCGCGTCGGCCAGCGTCATCCCGAGCAGGTCGGCCAGGACCCGGACCGGGACGTCGACCGCGTAGTCGGCCACCAGGTCGGCCTCGCCGCGGGCGGCGAGGCGTTCGAGCGCCGAGGTGCACGCGACGCTGACCGTCCGCGTGAGCCGCTTCTCGTCGACGCCCGCCAGGACGTCCGCGACGGGAGCACGCAGCCGGCGGTGCTCGGCGCCGTCGCGGTCGTGCACGCTGTCCCGCTGGGCCAGCACCGCCCGCGACGGTGACCTCCAGGCCACCAGCCGCTCGGCCTCGTAGCGCCAGGCGCGGGAGTCACGGGAGAACAGCACCTCGTTGCGCAGCACCGTGCGGACCTCGTCGTAGCCCAGGGCCAGCCATGCCGGCACCCCGGGCTCCAGGTCCACCGGGGCGACGGCGCCCCACCGGGAGCGCAGCGCCGCGTAGCCGGCCCGGGGATCACGGGCCCCGGCCAGGTCGGCGAGCAGCGGACGGTCGGCGACCTCCTCGAGCCGCACGACGCGACCGGCGGCGGTGAGGCTCATGCGGCGACGCCCTCGGCCCGTCGGAGCTCCAGCGCGTGGGCGACCAGCGTCGTCAGCGCCTCGACCGCCCGGGGGCGACCACGCACGTCACCGGAGACGACAGGAGTGCCCTTCGGCAGGTCCAGCGCGGCCCGGACCTCGTCGAGCGCGTGACGCGGGGAGTCGGGGAACTCGTTGACGACCACCGCGACCGGCAGCCGGGTGTGCTCCTCCAGCTGGTCGAGGACCTCGAAGCTCTGGGCCAGGTCCCGCGTGTCGACCATCACCAGGGCGCCGACCGCGCCGTCCGCGAGTCCCGACCAGAGGTCCCAGAACCTGCGCTGACCGGGCGTGCCGAACAGGTAGAGGGCGGTGTCGGAGCCGACGGTGACGCGGCCGAAGTCCATCGCGACCGTCGTCGTCCGCTTCTCGTCACGCCGCGGGTCGACCCCCACGCTCGCCGTCGTGATCGACTCCTCCGTGCTGAGCATGGGGATCTCGCTCACCGCCCGGATGAGCGTCGTCTTGCCGACGCCGAACGCGCCGACCACCAGCACCTTGACCGACCGGTCGACGGTCGGCGCCAGGTGCTGTGCCGTGCGGGGCTCAGAGGCCGCGGAGCCCATCGAGCACCTCCTCGAGCAGGTCCGTGTCGGGCAGGTCGTGCACCGGGGTGGACAGGACGGCGAGGTAGCCGCCGTCGACGAGGTCCGAGACCAGCACGGCCACGAGGCTCACCGGCAGGTGCAGGTAGGCGGCGAGCTCGGCGAGCGCGAGCGTGCCGCGGCAGGTCTGCAGGAGCGCGCGTTCGTGCCGGCCGGCCGTCCCGGGCAGCTCGCGACCGTCGTCGACGGCACGCAGCAGCGTCTCCGGCCGCAGCGTGTTCCTGGTCGGGTGCGCCCGTCCGCCGGTCAGGACGTAGGAACGTACCGGGTGGTCGCGGTATCCGTCCGAGTGCATGCCGCCATCCCTCAGCTGGCCGGGTCCGTGCCGAGCGCGTGCTCGCCGATCATGAGGACCTGCGCCTGCATCTGCTGCGCGACGAGCCCGGGGTCGACGGTCGCGTCCGTCACGACCGCGAGCCGCGAGCCGTCGCCGGCGCCGCGCACGAACAGGAACCCGCCCTCGAACTCCACGACGACCTGCCGGAGCCGGTCGCCCGCCCCGAACTCCCGGCCCATGCTCATGCCGAGCGCGACGAGCCCCGCGCACGCCGCCGCCACCTTGTCGGCGGTGTCCGGGTCCGTGTCGTCGGTCCGGACCTTGACGAGGCCGTCCGAGCTCAGCACGACGGCATGCTGCACGCCACGCACCTGAGCCACGAGGTCGAGCATCCAGCTGTCCGGGTGCTCGGTCCCGGGTGGCGTCGTTCCGGTGGTCTGGGTGGTCATCTGTCCTCCGAGGTCCCGTCCGTCGCGACGGACGGCTCATGGGTGTCAGGGTCGTCCTGCGAGGGTGCGTCCGCCGTCGCGGCGAAGAATGCGCCGATCCAGGCTCCCGCCTCCTCCGCGGTCTGGTCATGGGTCGGGCGTTCCGGGCGATTCGTCTGGGGCTGACCACGCCCCACCGTGAGCGGGCCGTCCGCCGCCCCGCGCCGCGACCGTCGCTGCGGCAGCACGGGGGGTCCGGCCGGCGGCCGGTCCGCGGCGACCGGCGGCACCGCTCCGGTCGACGCCGGTTCCCGGGCCGGGGTCGCCGCCCAGGCGTCGTCGACGCTCGGTGCCAGCACCGTCGGAGCCGTGGCCGCCACCTCGGTGAGGTCGCCGGGGACCATCACGACCGCGCGCATCCCGCCGTACACCGACTCGGTGAGGTCCACCCGCAGATCGAGGAAGCGTGCGTAGGTGCCGACGACGGCGAGGCCCGTCTGCGGCACCTCGCCCAGCTCGGCGATGCCCACCGACCGCTCGCCGGCGGCGATCGCCCGGACCCGTCCCAGCTCGCGCGGGTCCATGCCCACGCCGCAGTCGTCGATCTCGATGACGGCGCCACGCTGGACCTGCCGGATCACGACGAGCACCTGCGTGTTCGGCGGGGAGCACTGGGTGGCGTTGGCGAGCAGCTCGGCGACGACGTGCACCAGCGGCTCGGCAGCACGCCCGACGACCGCCAGACCCGGGTCGCCGGAGACCTCGACCCGCTGGAACGCGGTGATCCGCCCGGCGGCAGCCTTGACCACGTCGGGCAGCGGCAGGGCGTCCTCCCACGTCTGCCCCGGGCGGCGACCGCACAGCGCCACCAGGCTCTGCGCCTGCCGGGCGTGCTGCGCCGCCGCATGGTCGATGCGCATCGACGTCTGCAGCACGTCCGGGTCCGCCGCGTGCCGCTGGACCATCCGGGCCGCCTCCTCCTGGATGCGGTGCGCCGACGCCTGCACCTTGCGGCTGAGGGCGACGACGGCCGTCTCGACGGCCGCCCGCTGGTCGGCGCGCGCCTCCTGCTCGGCGGTGAGCGCCGCCGTCGTCTCCCGCAAGGCCTGCGTGGTCTCGTGCAGACCGGCGGCGAGGCCGTCGCGCTCGACGGACAGGGCGCGGAAGGCGGCGGCGTCGCGTCGGGAGGCGCGGGACAGCAGGACCGCCGCGGTGACGGGCAGGACGACAGCAGCGACGCCGAGCACCCCGACGCCCCACGGCGGAGCGGAGGCACCCACCAGAGGGAGCGCCGCCACGCACAGGACCATGCCGGCGACGCAGAGCCACGGCAGGACGCGCCCCGTCGCAGGGGGCCGTGCCGGGGTCGTGGTGCTCACCGCACCTCCGTCGGTGTGAGGCCGGGTCCGACGGCACCGTGCACAGGTCGCGCGAACGCGACCTTCTCCGCGAACCCGTAGGAAGGTCTGAAGCGGGCACAATGCCCTGACCAGGAGTTTCTACCACAGGGATCACCCGGGTGAAAGAGGACGACGGCGTCCTGGCCGGCCCCTCGACACCTTCGCGGCACCTGCGTGGGAGCCTCGGGTTAAGGTCCTGGCCATGAGTGCCGACCCCCTGCTGCGCACGGACGCCTCGCCCTCCGGCGAGCGTTCCGTCCCCGACCCGCACCGCTGGCTCGAGGAGGTCTCGGGCGACGAAGCGCTCGCGTGGGTGCGGGCACGCAACGACGAGGCGCACGCCGCGCTCGGCGGCGGCGACCTCGATGCGACCGAGGCCGCTCTGCGAGAGGTCCTCGACTCGGACGACCGCATCCCCGACGTCTCGCGCATCGGGGACCACCTGTACAACTTCTGGCGCGACACCGAGCACGAGCGCGGCCTGTGGCGGCGGACCAGCCTCGACTCCTACCGCACCGACGACCCGCGGTGGGAGACGGTGCTGGACCTCGACGAGCTCGCCGCGGCGGAGGACGAGTCGTGGGTGTGGCACGGGGCCTCGGTGCTGCGCCCCGCACCCGAGCAGCTCGCCGCGGGCGAGCCCTGGCGCCGTGCGCTGGTGGACCTGTCCCCCGGGGGCTCGGACGCCGACGTCACGCGCGAGTTCGACCTCGTCGAGAAGCGGTTCGTCCCGGCGTCCGAGGGCGGCTTCCACCGCCCGCTGGCCAAGGGCGGGCTGTCCTGGGCCGACGAGGACACCGTCTACGTGTTCACCGACTTCGGCCCGGGCACGACCACTCCGTCCGGCTACCCGCGGATCGTCAAGCTGTGGCGCCGGGGCACCCCGCTCGAGGACGCCCGCACCGTCTACGAGGGCACCGACGAGGACATGTACATCATGGGACGGCGGTCCCGTACGCCCGGTTTCGAGCGGGACGTCGTCCGCCGGTCGATCGCCTTCTACCGCTCCGAGACCTACCTGGTGAACGCCGTCGGCACGCCGGAGCAGGAGCTGGTGCGCATCGACGCGCCCGAGTCGGCCGAGGTCGGGCTGCACCGCGAGTGGCTCCTGGTCGAGCTGCGCGAGGACTGGACCGTGGCGGGTCGCACCTACGCAGGGGGCTCGCTGCTCGCGGCAGCCGCGGACGACTTCCTCGCCGGGTCGCGCGACCTGACCGTCCTCTTCGCCCCGACACCCTCCACCTCCCTCGTCGGGGCCACCTGGACGCGGCACCACCTGGTGCTCAACGTCCTCGACGACGTGAAGAACGAACTGCACGTCCTCACGCCGCCCGACCTCGAGGCAGGGGCGGACACGGCCGACGGGTGGGTGCGGTCCGAGCTCCCCGTCGACGGCGAGCTCCTGACCGTCGGCGTGCGCGCCGTCTCCCCCGTGGACAGCGACGACGTGTGGGTGACCAGCAGCGGCTACCTCTCCCCGTCCACCCTCGCGCTCGCCACCGTCGTCGGCCCCGGGACGGACCCGGCCGCACCGGAGCCGCTGAAGTCCGCGCCCGCCTTCTTCGACGCGTCCGGGATGGTCGCCGAGCAGCACTTCGCGACGTCCGACGACGGCACCCGCGTGCCCTACTTCGTGGTGGGTGCCGCGGAGCTCGTCCGGCCGAGCGACCCGGCGGCGCCCGGGGCCGCCCCGACGCTGCTGTACGGCTACGGCGGTTTCGAGATCCCGCTCCTGCCCGGCTACTCCGGGACCGCCGGCCGGGCCTGGCTCGCACGGGGCGGGGTCCACGTCGTGGCGAACATCCGCGGCGGCGGGGAGTACGGCCCGCGCTGGCACCAGGCCGCCCTGCGGGAGAACCGGCACCGGGCCTACGAGGACCTCGCCGCCGTCGCCCGGGACCTGGTGGCCCGCGGCATCACCACGCACGAGCACCTCGGTGTGCAGGGCGGGTCCAACGGCGGGCTGCTCGCCGGCAACATGCTCACGCAGTACCCCGACCTGTTCGGCGCCGTCGTGATCCAGGTGCCGCTGCTCGACATGCAGCGGTACTCCCACCTGCTCGCCGGCGCCTCGTGGGTGGCCGAGTACGGCGACCCCGACGTCCCCGAGGACTGGGAGTTCCTGCAGACCTTCTCGCCGTACCACCTGTTCGACGCGGACCGCGAGTACCCGCCGGTGCTGCTCACCACCTCGACCAAGGACGACCGCGTCCACCCGGGGCACGCGCGCAAGATGGCGGCGAAGATGCTGGCCGCCGGCCAGGACGTCACCTACTACGAGAACATCGAGGGCGGTCACGGCGGCGCGGCCAACAACGCCCAGGCCGCGCACATGTCGGCGCTCGCCTGGACGTTCCTGCGTGCGCGGCTCGCCTGACGGGACCGACGGCCGAGGGCCGGGCCGACGACCGCCGGCACGACGGGCTCACACCGCGGCGCGCTCCGCCAAGGACTCCGCGACCCGGCCCAGGTTGGCCAGTCCCGCCCGGTGGTCGTCGACGGCCGCCGGCGTCGAACGCGGGGCCGTGAGCAGCGTGAGCGACTCCAGCCCGGCGGCAGGCAGCCCGACCCGACGCCACGGCTCGGCGACGAGCCGGACCAGCTCGCCGAGCTGCGGGCCCGCGCACTGGGACACGGCAGCCGGCGGCAGACCGGCCCACAGCGCCACCTCGCGCTCCGTCGCGCGGGCGACGAGCTCCCACGCGCGTTCGTTCCAGCCGTCAGGACCCACCTGCGCCAGGTCCAGGCCGATCGCGTCGGCGCCGGCCAGCACCGCCGGCGGGATGCCCACCCAGGTGCCGCCGAGGTGCACCACGACCGTGGCGCCGGCGTCGTGCAGGGCCTCGATCACGGGACGCAGGCCCTCGACGACGCCGGGCCCGTCCACGCCGCGGATCCTCGAGTAGCCGGAGAAGGTGGGCAGCACGCCCGCGTGCACCTGTCCCAGCAGCGGCTCGGAGAGCTGCACGACGACCTCCGCGCCGGGCACCTGGTCACGGACGTCGGCCACGTGCTCCGCCAGGCCGGTCGCCAGCCCGAGCGCGAGATCCGCGCGTGCGCCGGTGTCGGCGAGGACCCGGTCACCGCGCGCCGACCACAGCTCCGCGGCCAGCGTCCAGGGCCCCGTCACCTCGACCGTCAGCGGGCCCGCGTAGCCGTGGGCCGCGACGGCGAGCGCACCCAGGTCCTCGCGGAGCAGGGCACGGGCACGTCGCTCGTCCACCCCCGGACGGTCGGCGAGCTTCCAGCCGTGCGGTCCCAGCTCGATCGCCGTCTCGGCCAGGAGGATCGCGGTACGTCCCGTGGACCCGGCACCCGGCCCGCGCTCCGTGAGCTGAGCGAGGAACGGCACGGCGCCGACGCCGGTCGGCAGCTCCGCCAGGTCGTCGACGACCGTCTGCTGGGCCACCAGCACGTCGCGCTCGCCACCCGGCCACGGCCCGTGGCCGCTGACGGCGGTCATGCGGGCACCGTCCCGCCCGGCACACCGGTCGTGACCGGCGCGTCGCGCCATGCCCGCGACACGGTCGCCTGGCCCAGCACCCGGGTCCCGCGGTAGGCCACGACGGACTGCCCCGCCGCGATGCCGCGGAGCTCCTCGCCGAGCCGGAGCTCGAGACCGTCCGCGCCGCCGTCGGCCCCCGGGACCGCCCGTACCTGCGCCGGGACGGCCCGGCCGTGCGCCCGCACCTGGACCTCGCAGTCCGTCCAGTCCGTCGCCGCCGGGGCGAACCAGACCGCCCGGTCCCCCGCGATCCGGTCCACGCTCAGGAGCTCCGCCGGACCGACGACGACGGTGTTCGAGCCGGTGTCGACGTCGACGACGTAGCGTGCTCGTCCGTCCGGGGCCGGTCGGCCCAGCCCGAGACCCTTGCGCTGCCCGACCGTGTACGCGTAGGCGCCCTGGTGCTCGCCCACCACGTTGCCGTCGGTGTCGCGCACCTCGCCCGGCTGCGCGCCGAGGCGCGAGCGCAGGAAGCCGCGGGTGTCGCCGTCGGCGACGAAGCAGATGTCGTAGGAGTCGGGCTTGGCGCTCACGGAGAGGCCACGGCGCTCCGCCTCGGCACGTACCTCGTCCTTCGAGGCGAAACCACCGAGCGGGAACATCGCCCGGTCCAGGCGCTCCGGGCCCATCACGGCCAGCACGTAGGACTGGTCCTTGGCGTCGTTCGGCGACCGGTGCAGCTCACGCGTCACGGTCCCGTCGGGAGCCTCCTGGGCCTCCACGCGGGCGTAGTGGCCGGTCGCGACGGCGTCGAAGCCCAGCGCGGTGGCTTTGTCCAGCAACGCCTCGAACTTGATGTGCTCGTTGCAGCGCACGCACGGGTTCGGGGTGCGGCCCGCCGAGTACTCCGACAGGAAGTCGGCGACCACCGTCTCCTCGAACGTCTCGGACAGGTCCCACACGTAGTAGGGGATGCCGAGCACGTCCGCGGCGCGGCGCGCGTCGCCCGCGTCCTCGATGGAGCAGCAGCCGCGCGAACCGGTGCGGAACTGGTCACGGTTGCGGCTCAGGGCCATGTGCACCCCGACGACGTCGTGCCCCGCCTCGACGGCGAGCGCCGCGGCGACGGCGGAGTCCACCCCGCCGGACATGGCAGCGAGCACCCTCATGCGACACCTCCGGACAGCGGGCGGGCGGCGACCAGACCGGCGGCCCTCGCGCGATCGGCCACCTGGGGCAGCGCCGCCAGGAGCCGGGTGACGTCGTCGTGCGTCGACGTGGCACCGAGGGAGAAGCGCAGCGCGCCGCGGGCGTCCGTCTCGCTGACGCCCATGGCCAGCAGCACATGACTCGGCTGCGGTACCCCCGCCTGGCAGGCCGACCCCGTGGAGGCCTGGACGCCGGCGGAGTCCAGCAGGTACAGCAGGGAGTCCCCCTCGGCGCCCGGGAACGTGAAGTGCGCGTTGGCGGGCAGCCGGGCCGGAGCGCCCGACGGTGTTGTGGCGTGCGGGTCGGGCCCCCGCAGGACGGCGTCGGGCACCACGCGGCGGACCCCCGCCACGAGCTCGTCGCGCAGCGCGCCCAGGGTGGCGGCGCGCTCCTCGCGCGCGGCGGCCGCCTCGCCGAGGGCGACGGCGAAAGCACGGATCGCCGCCGCGTCGAGCGTCCCGGAACGGACGCCGCGTTCCTGCCCGCCACCGTGGGACACGGCCTCGAGGGGCAGGTCGCGCCGGGCGAGCAGCGCCCCGACGCCGACCGGTCCGCCGAGCTTGTGGCCGGTCACGGTCAGCGCGTCGACACCCGAGGCGGCGAAGTCGACCTCGACCTGACCCACCGCCTGGACGGCGTCCGTGTGCACCGGCACGCCGTACCGGTGCGCGATCCGGACCACCTCACGGACGGGCTGGACCGTCCCGACCTCGTTGTTCGCCCACATCACGGAGACCAGCGCGACCTCGTCCGCGTGCGCGGCCAGCTCGGCGCGCAGGGCCTCCAGGTCGACCAGGCCCTCGCCGTCCACCGGCAGGAGGGTGATCTCGGCACCCGCGTGGCCGGCCAGCCAGAAGGCCGGGTCGAGCACCGCGTGGTGCTCCACGGCGGAGACCAGCACGCGGGTGCGCCGAGCGTCCTGGCTGCGCCGACCCCAGAAGATGCCCTTGATCGCCAGGTTGTCGGACTCGGTGCCGCCACCGGTGAAGATCACCTCGCTGGGCCGGGCGCCGAGCGCCGCGGCGACCGACTCCCGCGACTCCTCGACCGTGCGGCGGGCGGCACGGCCAGCCGAGTGCAGGGACGAGGCGTTGCCGGTCCGCCCCGCCTCGGCGACGAAGGCCTCGAGCGCCGCCGCGGACATAGGTGTCGTGGCGGCGTGGTCGAGGTAGGCAGCCGGGGCCTCGGAGGATGTCACGGTCACCAAGTCTACGAACCACGGCGCGGTGGTTTCTCATCCCGCCGAGGTAGTGCGGGGTTGCGCGAGGTAGTAGCGCTCGCGCCGAGGTAGTAGGGCTTGTGCCGAGGTAGCGCGGGGCGGTTCGTGTGCCGCCGGGTGGCGGGTCCCGTGCACGGTCGCGTTCACGGGCGCAGGGCGCCCTCCACTTCGGGACTGACGACCGTGCACGGGACCCGACACCCGGCTTCGACGTTCCCGCCCGGCGCGACCTCACGCAAGGCGGCCCTACCTCGCGCGGCGCGCTACTACGTCGGCGGGTGGGGCACTACCTCGGCGGACGACCCACTACCTCGGTGCGAGCGGCACTACCTCGGCGGGTGGGGCACTTCCTCGGCGGGGGTACGACCCCCGGGTCCGGGGGTCGTACCGCGTCGGGGTTTCCCGACGGTCAGTCTCGCCCGCCGCGGAACTGCTCGCCGGCGCGGGGGTTGTAGGACGCCCGGTTGTCCGAGCCCTTGCCCCGGCCGCCACGACCGCCCGGGAAGGGACCCGGCCCGTCGTGCCGGTCGCGCCCGTTCCCGCGACCCTTGCCCTTGCCGTGGCCCTTGCCCGGGTGCTCGTCCGCGACGTCGCTCCGGTAGACCTGGATCGTCGACGGCCGGGGGCCGCGCCAGGCACCGGCCGGCACCTCCTCGCCCTCCTCCAGGTAGTCCGGGAAGTACGACGTCTGCGCCCCCCAGGTGCCGTCGTCGCCCGGGTGCTGGACGTTGACGTACGCCATGGAGTCGCGGACGTCCACCAGCGGGCCGCAGGTCTCGGCGCGGCGCGGCACGGAGAGGAACTGCTCCACGCGCCCCCGACGACGCCCGTCCAGGGTGACCTTGAACAGCCCGTCGGCCTTCTGGATCGACGACGGCTGACCGTCGGTGGAGATCCACAGGTTCCCGTCGGTGTCGAACGCGAGGTTGTCCGGGCAGGAGATCGGCGAGACCTTCTCGGCCGGGTAGCCCGAGAAGTAGGTCGAGTCGTCGACCTCCGGGTCGCCGGCGACGAGGAGCAGGTTCCAGGTGAACGTGGTGGCCGTCTGGTCGCCGCCGTCCTCGATGATCTCCACCACGTGCCCGTGGCGGTTGGAGCTGCGCGGGTTCGCCTCGTCGGCCGGCGCGTTCGACCCGACCCCACGGTTCGAGTTGTTGGTGCAGGCGACGTAGACCCGACCGGTGAACGGGTTGGGCTCGACGTCCTCCGGCCGGTCCATCTTCGTCGCGCCGAGCGCGTCGGCCGCGACGCGCGTGAAGACCAGCACCTCGGCGAGCGACATGCCGTCCACCTGCGACTCGCCGTCGAGCACCAGCGGGAGCCACTCACCGGTGCCGTCGAAGGAGCCGTCGGAGGGCACCGCGCCGGTGCCGTCGATCTCGGAGGCCGGCGAGTCGCCCGTGAAGCGGGCCACGTAGAGGTCGCCCTCGCTGAGCAGCGTCTTGTTGTGCTCGCGTGCCCAGCGGCTGTTGCCCTTGCGCATGCGCTCGGCGGAGACGAACTTGTAGACGTAGTCGAACCGCTCGTCGTCGCCCATGTAGACCACCGCGCGGTCGTCGTCGGACATGATGACGTTCGCGCCCTCGTGCTTGAGGCGGCCCAGCGCGGTGTGCTTGACGGGCGCGGCGTCCGGGTCGTACGGGTCGAGCTCGACGACCCAGCCGAAGCGGCGGTTCTCGTTCTCGTAGCCGGCGTTGTTGCCGTCGAACCGCGGCTCGTCGAGCTCCCAGCCGTAACCGGTCGGGGCGTTGCGCAGGCCGTAGCGGGCGTCGCGCGGGTCGGCGCCGTCCACCCGCAGGTAGCCGTGGAAGTTCTCCTCGCCCGAGACGACGGTGCCCCACGGGGTGGTCCCGCCGGCGCAGTTGTTCAGCGTGCCGAGGACACGCGTCCCGGTCGGGTCCGCGACCGTCCTCAGCAGGTCGTCACCGGCCGCGGGACCGTCGATCTCGAACTCGGTACCGATGTGGATCCGGCGGTTCAGCCGTGCGATGCGGTCGTACTCCCAGGGCGTGCCCTCCCGGTCGCGCCGCAGCTCGACCACCGACATGCCGTGGGCGGCGCGCTCGATCGCACGGCGCGTGGCGGCGTCGTACGACGCGTCGAACATGATGTCGGGGTTCGTGTACTCGTGGTTGGACACGAGCACGCCGCGCCGACCACGACGGGTCTCGACCATGGACCGGATGTGCTTCGGGTCCTCGGGCAGGATGTCGAGGTAGTCGCAGTTGTAGCCGAACTGTCGCGCCTGCTGCTCCGGGCTCTGGCGGGCCGGGTCGAACGCGCGGCCGCCGGGCAGGATCGGGTCGCCCCAGCGGATGATCGGCGACCACTCGTAGCCCTCCGGCACGACGAACTGGTCGTTCTCCATCGGCTGCGCGGCGATGGCACCGAAGGCGAGGCCCTTGCCGCGTCCTCGACCGCCGGCCGCGGCCGGCTCGGCACCGAGGACCTCGGCACCCACGACGACGGCGGCCGCGGCGGCCGCGACACCGCCCAGCATGACGCGACGGCTCAGGGCCCGGGACGCGACGTCGCGGAAGTACTCGTTGGCGCTGCGGTTCGGCGCGGGGTGCGCGCAGGCGTCGGCGCACTTGTAGCGGCACGTCGCGGCGGCGCGCTTGCCGCGCGCGTAGTGCGGGGCCACCGTGACGGGCAGCTGGGGGCGGGACTCGGGGGCGATCGTCATCGGGCACTCCAGGATCGGGACCGGGGGGTCGTGCCCGACGCTAGGAACGGTCCGTGGCGCGACGGCATCACCCGGCCGACCGCACGGTGAACAACCGATGACCTGCAGGTGGGGCGCGGCAGGACGCTCCTGTGGAGCGTCAGCCGAGCGACCCGACCCACTCGCTGGAGCCGTCGGTGAAGCCCTGCTCCTTCCAGATCGGCACCTCGGCCTTGAGCTCCTCGATCAGGTCGCTCGCGCAGGTGAACGCGGCCTGCCGGTGGCCCGAGGCGACGGCCACGACGACGGCGACGTCCCCGATCGCGAGGTCGCCCACCCGGTGCACGACGGCGGCACGCACGGTGTCCCCGGTCGACGCGGCGGTGCGCCGGGCCACCCGGTCGGCGACCGCGGCCAGCACGGCGGCGGCGTCGGGGTGGGACTCGTAGTGCAGCGCGGTCACGCCGCGCCCGTCGTCGTGGTCGCGCACGTGGCCGGCGAACGTCGCGACGGCCCCGCACGCGTCGTCGCGCACCAGCACCGCCAACCGGGCCAGGGCGTCCTCGATCGGGCCGTCGACCACGTCGGCCGCCAGCACGGTCGCCTCGCCTCCCGGGGCACGGTCGGGGTGGGCGTCCCGGCGGGTGTGATCACCCCCGTGGAGCTGGTCGACGGCGTGCGGCAGGACGTCCGCGAGCGCGTCGAGCCCGTCGACGACGCCTCCGACGGAACCGGGCAGGTTGACGATCAGCGTGGATCCGGCGACGCCCGCGGTCGCCCGGGACAGCGCCGCGCCGGGCACGGTGCGCTTCGTGGGGTCGGTGGGCGTCAGGGACCGGGCCCGGACCAGCTCGGCGATACCGGCCACCTCGCGCTCGAGGACGGCGCGCGTCGCCTCGGGAGTGGCGTCCGACGGCGCGAGCCCCGTCCCACCCGAGGTGACGATCACGTCCGGGGCGCCGTCGGACGCCGCGAGCAGGTCGAGCAGCGCCGCACGGACGGGCTCGCCGTCGGGCACCACGCGGACCGGGAGGACCTCCCAGCCGCGGTCGGCGAACCACGCGGTGGCCGCCGGGCCGGAGCGGTCCGCGTAGGCCCCGGCAGCCGCACGGTCGGAGGCGACGACGACGGCGGCCCTCACGGGCGTTCCTCGTCCCGCACCCAGTCGCCGGACTTCCCGCCGGACTTGGCGACCACCTCGATGTCGGTGAGGACGGCGGCCTTGTCGACCGCCTTGATCATGTCGTAGAGCGTCAGGCCCGCGACGGTGACAGCGGTGAGCGCTTCCATCTCGACGCCGGTGCGTCCGGTGGTGCGGACGGTCGCGGTGACCTCGACGGTGCCCGAGCCGGCGCCGTCGGGCGTGACGTCGATCTCGACGCCGGACAGCGGCAGCGGGTGGCACAGCGGTACGAGGTCCGGCGTGCGCTTGGCGCCCATGATCCCGGCGATGCGGGCGGTGGCGATCGCCTCGCCCTTGGGCAGGTCGCCGGACGCGATCTGCTCGACGACGTCGGGCCGGGTGCGCAGCACGCCGCGGGCGGTGGCCTGGCGCTTCGTGACGTCCTTGGCGGTGACGTCGACCATGTGGGCGGCGCCGTCGTCGCGGTAGTGGGACAGGTCGCTCATCGGATCTCCCAGTAGTCGACGTCGTCGCCCTCGTCGAGGTGCGCGACGCCGGGTGGTACGTGCACGAGGAGCGTAGCCGCCGCGAGGTGGGCCAGGAGGTGCGATCCCGGGCCGCCGACCATCTCGACGCGGCCGTCGGCGTCGAGTCGGCCGCGGCGCACCTGGTGCAGGTGCGCGGGCGAGTCCACGGGCTCCGCCAGCGGGCCACGGCCGCGTGGCCGGAGCGTGGGCCCGGCCCCGGTGGCCGTGGCGAGGACCGGCCGCAGGAACAGCTCGAAGGACACCAGCGCGCTGACGGGGTTGCCGGGGAACGCGACGAGCGGCACCTCGCGGCGGGCCTCGACGGGCCCGACGGCGATCGTGCCCAGGCCCTGCGGCCCCCCGGGCTGGACGGCGACGTGCCCGAACCACGCGTCCGTGAGGGTCTGGCGGACCACCTCGTACGCTCCGGCGGAGACCCCGCCGCTGGTGACCACGAGCGCGACGTCCTCGGGCGCGTCCATCAGGACGGCGCGCAGCGCTGCCGGGTCGTCCGGCACGACGCGGTGCGTGGTGCGCACCCCCACCTGCGCGAGCGCCGCCGTGAGCATGGCCCCGTTGGCGTCGTAGAGCTGCGCCGGGCCGAGGGGCTCGCCGGCGGCGACGAGCTCGGACCCCGTGGAGATCAGCAGCACGTGCGGCGGTTCGGCGACGTCGACCTCGGTGACGCCCGCCGCGACGAGGACCCCGAGCTGGGCCGGCCCGAGCGGGGTGCCCGCGGGGACGACGACGTCCCCGGCGGCGACGTCGGACCCCGCGCGGCGCACGAAGGCGCCGGGCGCGACAGGCGTGCTGAACCGGACCGTCGCGTCGGCACCCGGCTCGGGGAAGGCGGGCGGGTCGGCGTCCTCGATCTTCACGACGGCGTCGGCGCCGTCGGGGATCGGGGCGCCGGTCATCACCGGTGCCGCAGCCCCCGGTCCGAGCGGCGAGGGCTGCGTGCCGGCCGGGACCGGCGCCGTGACGGGCAGCTCGACCGGGTCCGACGGCGTCGCCCCGGCGAGGTCCGCGGCCCGGACCGCGTAGCCGTCCATCTGGGAGTTGTCGAAACCGGGCAGGTGGGTGGCCGCAGCCGCGTCGGTCACCAGGACCCGAGGCCCGGAGGCAGCGTCTCGCGCCGCGGACAGCACCGCCGACGGGGCGACGCTCAGCGTGCGCCGCGCCGACGCCAGCGCTGGTCCGACGAGCGTGGCCAGCGCTCGCGCATGGTCGGCCAGGGGGCGTCGGCTCGACTCGTGGTCCACACCGGGCAGCCTACGTCCGTCCCCGACCGCATCGGGCCACGATGATCGGGTCGTGGCCGCCCGTCCTGCCTCAGGCTGGGTGCTGAAGGGAGACACCGTGATCACCGAGCTCAACCGCCTGGTCGACGCCGTCGAGGACAGCCTGTCCGACGGCCTCGACGTCGCGCGGCTCGCCGCGTCGCTCGGCACCACCGAGTACCACCTGCGCCGGATGTTCTCGTCGTTGGCGGGCATGCCGCTGTCCGAGTACGTGCGCCGTCGCCGGATGACACGCGCGGCGACCGACGTCGTCGCCGGTGACCCGATCCTCGACGTGGCGGTGCGCTACGGGTACGGCTCGGCCGAGGCGTTCGGGCGGGCGTTCCGCAGCGTGCACGGCACCCGCCCCGCCGACGTGCGCCGGCACGGTGGCCCCCTTCGGTCACAACCACAGCTCAGGTTCCGCCTGACCGTCGAAGGGAGCTCCGCCATGGACACCCGCCTCACCGATCGTCCCGCCCTCCGCCTCGTGGGACACGCGACACGTGTCCCGCTCGTCCACCACGGGGTGAACCCGCACATCCAGGCGCACATCGCCTCCCTGCCCCCGTCCGAGCACGCTCGCCTCACGTCGCTCGGGAACGGCGAGCCGGCGGGCCTGCTGCAGGTCAGCGCCGACGTCGACCCGGACTACACCGAGGGCAGCGAGCTCACCTACCTGCACGGCGTCGCGCTCGACGCCGCCACCACGCCGCCGGACGACCTCGACGTCATCGAGGTGCCGGCCGGCACCTGGGTCGTCTTCCGCAGCTCCGGCCCGTACCCGGCAGCCCTCCAGGAGACGTACGCGGCGTCGGCGACGGAGTGGTTCCCGTCCAACCCGTGGCGGCTGCGCCCGGGTCCGTCGATCGTGGCGGTGCTCGACCGCGCGGAGGACTTCAGCACGGCGACGACCGAGGTCTGGATGCCCGTCGAACGCGCCTGACGCGCTACACCTTCCCATGCCGCATCTGCGCGCCTAGTATCGACTGCATGCCGCAGATGAGGATCAGTGAGGCCGCGGTCTACCTCGGCGTCAGCGACGACACCGTCCGACGCTGGGTGGACCGCGGGCTGCTGACGGCCGACCGCGACGACTCCGGCCGCCAGGTCGTCGACGGCTACGAGGTGGCGATGGTCGCCCGCGAGCACGCCACCCCGCCCGGCCTCCCCCACGGCATGAGGAGCTCGGCCCGCAACCGGTTCGTCGGGCTGGTCACCGACCTCACGGTCGACACCGTGATGGCGCAGGTCGAGCTGCAGTGCGGGCCGTTCCGGGTCGTGTCGCTCATGAGCAGCGAGGCCGTCCGGGACCTGGGGCTCGAGCGCGGCTCGGTGGCGGTCGCCACCATCAAGTCGACGAACGTCGTCGTCGAGGCACCGGAGCGGGGCGAGCGATGACGGCACGCGCCCGCCGCACGGCCCGGGTCACCGCCGCGCTGCTCGCGGCGACGAGCGTCGCTGCCGGGCTGGCCGGCTGCGGCCCGGGCCCCGTGGCGGCGGACGGCACCACCCTGACCGTCTTCGCCGCGGCGTCCCTGACCGAGGCCTTCGAGCAGGTCGCCGACGACTTCGAGGCGGACCACCCCGGCGTCGACGTCCGGCTCAGCCTCGCGGGCTCGTCCAGCCTGGTCGCGCAGATCCAGCAGGGCGCTCCGGCGGACGTGTTCGCGTCCGCGGACACGACGACCATGGACGAGCTCGTCGCCGACGACCTCGTGGGCACCCCGCAGGACTTCGCGACCAACACCCTGCAGATCGCCGTCCCGCCCGGCAACCCTGCCGGCGTCGCCTCCCTGCAGGACCTGGCCGCACCCGGCCTCCGACTGGTCGTGTGCGCCCCGCAGGTGCCCTGCGGCGCCGCCACGGCCGCCACCGTCGACGGTGCGGGAATCGCGCTCCAGCCCGTCAGCGAGGAGCAGAGCGTCACCGACGTCCTGGGCAAGGTGACCGCCGGCGAGGCCGACGCCGGGCTCGTCTACGTCACCGACGTCGCCCGCGCCGGCGACCAGGTCGACGGCATCCCGTTCGCCGAGTCCGACGCCGCGGTGAACACCTATCCGATCGCCACCGTGACCGACACCGACCAGCCCGAGCTGGCCCGGGAGTTCGTCGACGCCGTCCTCTCCCCCGAGGGGCAGGCCGTGCTCGCCGGTCTCGGGTTCGCCGCGCCATGACCACCTGGACCAGCACCCCCGCCCTCGGCACGAGTCGCCGCACCGGCCGCGACCCGGCCGTGGTCCCCGGCGGGCTCCCCCGCTGGGCGTTCGTGCCCGCTGCCCTCGGCGGCCTGTTCGTGGTGCTGCCGCTGGTCGCGATGGGCACCCGCGTCGACTGGACGAACTACTGGGGGCTGATCACCAGCGAGTCCGCGCGCGCCGCCCTGGCCCTCAGCCTGCAGACCGCCGCGACGAGCACCGTCGTGTGCCTGGTCCTCGGCATCCCCCTGGCCCTCGTGCTGGCGCGCGGCCGGCTCCCCGGTCAGAGCCTGCTGCGCTCCCTGGTGCTGGTGCCGCTGGTGCTGCCGCCCGTGGTCGGCGGTGTCGCGCTGCTGTCCACGTTCGGTCGCCGCGGCCTGCTCGGGGAGTCGATGGAGGTGCTCGGCCTCCAGATCGCGTTCTCCACGACGGCGGTGGTGCTGGCGCAGAGCTTCGTCGCGCTGCCGTTCCTCGTCGTCAGCCTCGAGGGAGCGTTGCGCACGGCCGGCGAGCGCTACGAGGTCGTCGCTGCCGGGCTCGGCGCCGGCCCCACCACGGTGCTGCGCCGGGTCACCCTGCCGTTGGTGTGGCCGGGCCTGCTCTCCGGCACCGTCCTGTCCTTCGCGCGGGCGCTCGGCGAGTTCGGGGCCACCATCACCTTCGCGGGCAGCCTGCAGGGTGTCACCCGGACGCTGCCGCTGGAGGTCTACCTGCAGCGGGAGTCCGACCCCGACGCCGCCGTGGCGCTGTCCCTGCTGCTGGTGGCCGTCGCCGTCGTCGTGATCGCCGCGACGCACCACCGGGGCCCGTCGCGATGACGTTCGAGCTGACCGCGACCGTGCCGTCACGCGGCGTCGACGTCCGCCTCGACGTCGCCGCGGGCCGCACCCTGGCGCTGCTCGGCCCGAACGGCGCCGGCAAGTCCACCGCGCTGGGGCTCGCTGCCGGGACGTTGCGCCCGCACGACGGCGACATCACGCTGGACGGCCGCACCCTCGCCCGGGCACGGGGCGGGCGACGCACGGCATGGGTCGCCGCGCACCGCCGGCGGGTGGCGCTGCTGGCCCAGGACCCGATGCTGTTCCCGCACCTGAGCGTCCGCGACAACGTCGCCTTCGGACCGCGCGCGCAGGGCCGTTCGCGGCGGGCGGCCGCCACCGCGGCCAAGGGGTGGCTGGACGCGACCGGGCTGGGTGACCTCGCCGACCGTCGTCCGGCCGCGCTGTCCGGCGGCCAGGCCCAGCGCATCGCGATCGCGCGCGCCCTGGCGGCCCGGCCGCGGCTCCTGCTCCTCGACGAGCCGATGGCGGCACTCGACGTCGACGTCACGCCCCAGCTGCGCCAGACGCTCCAGCACCTCCTCGCCGAGCAGACCACCGTCCTCGCCACCCACGACGTCCTGGACGCGCTGCTGCTCGCGGACGAGGTCGCCGTCGTCGACGGCGGTCGCGTCGTCGAGCGGGGGCCGACGGCGGAGGTCCTGTCCCGGCCGCGCAGCGCGTTCGCGGCGTCGATCGCGGGCCTCAACCTCCTGACCGGGACGTGGACCGGAGACGGTGTCGCCACCGCGACCGGCGAGGTGGTGCACGGGCACGCCACGCACCCCGAGGTGCCGCTCGGCACCGCGATGACCGCCGTCTTCCGCCCCGCCGCCGTCGCGCTGCACCTGGCCGACCCGCACGGGTCCCCGCGGAACACCTTCCGCGGGACGGTGCGGACCGTCGAGCCGCGCGGTGACCTGCTGCGGGTGCGCACCGAGCGCCTCGCCGCCGACGTCACCCCGCAGGCCGTCGCCGAGCTGTCCCTCGTGCCCGGGCGTTCCGTCGTCGCCACCGTCAAGGCCGCCGAGGTCGACGTGTACCGTCGCTGACGACAGCGAGCAACCAGGAACGAGGCACCCGCATGACGTCGGCAGCCGACCACGACGCCTACCTCGCTGCGGCGCCCGAGCACTTCCAGCCTGCTCTGCGACGGCTGCGCACGCTGTTGTCCCGCACCCTGCCGGAGGCGGACGAGATCGTGGCGTACCAGATGCCGGGGTTCAGGATCGACGGCACGGTCGTCGCGAGCTATGCGGCGTTCAGCAAGCAGTGCGGGCTCTACCTGCTCCCCGGCGCCCTGACCGCGCACTCCGAGGAGATCGCGGCCGCCGGCTTCCGGGCGACCAAGACCGGCATCACCTTCTCGCCGCGGAGACCGATCCCGGACGACCTCGTCGAACGGCTGGCGCGGGCGTCGCGAGGGGAGGCCCCGGGGGGGGGTGAGGACGAGATGACCTCGCACGCACGGCGGAGACCTCGCCCTAGCTGGAGACGTCCGCCGTGGTGAACCGGCTCCACGCGAGGGCACCGAAGACCGCGACCCAGGCGGCCTGCACGGCGAGGCCCGCGAACAGGGTCGAGGCGTCGACCTCCAGCCGGAGGAACTCGCCGAAGTCCAACCAGTGGTGGGTGAGCAGCGCGGGGTGGATCGCGGAGAGCTGCGGCAGCGCGTCGAGCACCCCGCTGACGATGGCCACGACCACGGTCGCCGCCATCGCCGCGACGGGGACCTCGGTCAGCGTCGAGAGGAAGAGCCCGACCGCCACGAGACCCGTGAGCGACGCGACGACGTAGCCGACCACGCCGAGGGTGCGCAGCATCCCCTCGGCGAGCGGGATCGTGTCCCCGGACAGCAGGACCACGTCCCCCACGCCGAAGAACGCCGCCCCGGCCACCAGGCCCACCCCGGCGATGGCGGTGACGGCGGCCGCGGCGTACGCCAGGGCGGCCACCGCCTTGACGAGCAGCAGGCGCGTCCGCGGGACGGGCACCACCAGCAGGTAGCGCAGGGTGCCCGCCGACGCCTCCCCCGCCACGGCGTCACCGGAGACGATCGAGACGCACAGCGGTAGCAGGAAAGGCAGGCAGCTCACCAGGGCCGCGAACACGAGGAACACGCCGTTGCCTGTCACGCGGTCCAGGAACGGCGGTCCCTGCCCGGCCACGGGCGTGTCCTGGGTGACGAAGAGGACGGTGCCGATCAGCAGCGGGACGGCAGCCAGGCCCACGAGGAGCACGATGTTGCGCACGCGGCCGAACACCAGGCGCAGCTCGCTGCCCAGCAGCCGCGCCGTCGCCCGTGCGGACGACACCGGCGGGCCGGCCGGCGGGGAGTCAACGAGCGACATCGAAACCCTCCCCCGTCAGGCGGACGAACACGTCCTCCAGCGTAGGCCGACGGACCTCCAGGCCGAGCAGGTCGATGCCGTCGCCGACCACCGCCTGGGCGACCTTCTCGACCGCCACGCTGCCCAGCGGGGCGGCGACGACCTCCCCGTCGGCCCGCGCGCCGTCCAGACCGAGGCCCGACAGCACGCGCACGGCATGCGCGCGCTGGTCCGGGCGTGTCATGACCCGCACCTCGGTGGTCCCCTCGTCGGCGATCTCCTCCCGCGGGCCCTGGGCGAGCAGCGTGCCGCGGCTCATGATCCCGACGTGCGAGCACACCTGCTCGATCTCGCTCAGCAGGTGCGACGAGACGAGGACGGTGGCGCCGGCGTCGGCGACCTCGCGCACCAGGGCCCGCACCTCGCGCGTGCCCTGCGGGTCGAGCCCGTTGGTGGGTTCGTCGAGCAGCAGCAGGTCGCGCGGACGCAGGAGCGCCGCCGCGAGCCCCAGGCGCTGCTTCATGCCCAACGAGTACTGCCGGTAGCGCTTGCCCGCGGCAGCTGTGAGGCCGACCCGCTCGAGCGCGGCGCCGATCCGCCGGGTGCGCGAGCCGGGGGCGGAGGTCGGGTCCGCGGCGTCCAGGCGCCGCAGGTTCGCCTCCCCGGAGAGGTAGGGATGGAAGGCCGGGCCTTCCACGAGCGCCCCGACCCGGGGCAGCACCTCCGCGCCTCCACCGGGCATCGCCGTGCCGAGCAGCTCGACCGACCCTGCCGTGGGCGACACGAGCCCGAGGAGCATCCGGATCGTCGTCGTCTTGCCCGAGCCGTTCGGCCCGAGGAACCCGTAGACCGCGCCCCGCGGGACAAGCAGGTCGACGCCGTCGACGCCGACCTGCCCGGACCGGAAGCGCTTCGTCAGACCACGGGTGCGGACCGCGGCGCCCTCGGCATCGCCGGCGCCCTCAGCATCCCCGGCGTCGCCCTCGGCACCGCTCATCCGGCGAGCTCCTCGAGCGTGGCCGGCGGCACCGCACCCGCCAGGACCCGGCCGTCGTCGGTCACCAGCACGGACAGCAGCGCGGAGGTGAGGAGCCGGCCGCCGTCGACCTCGGTGGTGAGCTGCTCGTAGAGGGCCTGCGTGTCGAGCTCCGGCAGGCCCGGCAGCTCGCCGTCCTCGGACTCCGTGAGCTCCTCGAACAGGTCGTCGGCGCCGCTCGACCCGGTGCTGCCCTCGGGCAGCCGGCCCTCGGACGTCGCGCCGAGGATCTCGTCCACGTCGACGTCGGAGAGCTCGACGACGGTCTCCCAGCCGGTGCCGGAGACCGCGACCCCCGCGTCCTTGCCGAGCGCGTCGCTGCTCGGCTGCTCGAGGGTCCCCGGCTCCGGGAGGGGAACCTCGACCTCGCGCACGTCGGCACCCGCCGGGGCGGAGAAGTCGAACACGCTGAGGTCGGGGGCGTCGAACGAGACGTCGGTGAAGCCGACCTCGATCGCCGGGGACTCGGCGTCCTGGACGCTCCAGACCTGGGTGCGCAGCGGCACGGAGGTCTCGGCGTCGACCGCGACCAGCACCCGGTCCACCAGGGTGCCGTCCGTCTGCGGGCGCATCTCGAGCTGGTAGGCCGCGCGCCCGGCCACCTCGACCGGCTCCGTCGTGGTGACGTCCGTCGTGGTGCGGGCGTAGGCGAGAGCCAGCCCCGCCGCCTCGGAGGGCGTCGGCACGTCGCCGTCCACCGGCGGCTCGGCACCCTCCTGGGCCAGCGCCTCGTAGCGCTCCAGGTCCGCAGGGTCGACGACGTAGTGCACCGCCTCGTCGTCGGCGCTCGAGTAGGTCCACGCCTCCGGGCCGTCCCGGACCACCGAGTACTCCGAGACCTCGCCGAGCAGGGCGGCCCGCGACGAGTCCTCGCCGTCGGACCAGACGCGGACCGTCGAGCTGCCCCCGAGCAGGTCGAGCGGGCCGGCCCCCTGGATCTCGGAGACGGTGACGTCCGGCAGGCCGAGTCGAGCCGTGTAGACGACGGTCCCGGAGACAGGGACCTTCTCGGCGACGGCGAGCCGCTCGACGAGCTCGTCGGCGGTGACGGCGGGGAGCTCGTCGCTCGCCACGGCCCCCATCGTGGCGGGGACGGCGAACGCGGCGGCGACGGCGCCGGCGACGACGGCGGGGACCGCCCACCGGGCCCGGGGAGAGAGACTGCGCGTGGTGTCCATGGGATCACTGTGGCCGACCACACCTGAGACGAGCCTGAGAAAGTGCGGGGCCGAGCACGCACGCCGTGCGCACGGGTGCCATGCTGCGGTGGTGCGCATCCTGGTGGTGGAGGACGAGGCCGTGCTCGCGCGTGCGCTGCGTCGCGGGCTGCAGGCCGAGGGCTTCGCGGTCGACGTGGCGCCCGACGGCGAGACCGGCCTCCGGCTCGCCCTCGAGGGCGACCACGACGTCGTCGTCCTCGACCTGATGCTCCCGCGGCGGTCCGGGATCGACGTGCTGCGCACGATGCGCCACGAGGAGGTCTGGACGCCGGTGCTCGTCCTCAGCGCCCGGGGCACGGACGACGACGTCACCCACGGCCTGGACGTCGGGGCCGACGACTACCTGCCGAAGCCCTTCGCGTTCAGCGTGCTCGTCGCCCGGCTGCGGGCGCTGCTGCGCCGCGGCGCGCCGCCGCGACCCGCCGTGCTGCAGGTCGGGACCCTGACCCTCGACCCGGCGAGCCGCGAGGTGCGGCAGGACGGCCGCGACGTCGAGCTCACCACCCGCGAGACGGCGCTGCTCGAGCAGCTCATGCGCCGGCCGGGCGAGGTGCTGACGAAGATCGAGCTCCGCGACCACGTGTGGGACGCGGTCGGGGACGACCTCAACGTCGTGGAGGTCTACGTCAGCTACCTGCGCCGCAAGCTCGGTCGGGAGGCCATCGAGACGGTCCGCGGCGTCGGCTACCGGGTCGTGGGGCGGTGAGGGGCGGCTGGTCGCTGCGCCTGCGCCTGACCCTCGCGGCGGCGGGCCTGACCGGGATCGCCCTGGTGGTCGGCGCGCTCCTGCTCACCACGGTCGTGTCGCAGAGCCGGATCGCGGCGACCGACGCCGTGCTGAGCGGCACCGCCGAGCAGGTGTCGGCGCTCGTCGCCGAGGACCGCGTGCCGCCCGTGCTGGCCGCCGACGAGCCGGGCGAGGTCGTCCAGCTCGTCGACGCGTCGGGGCGTGTCGTCGCCACCTCGCCCAACGCCAGCCGCACGCTGCCCGTCCTGGCTCCCGCCGCCCTCCGCGAGACGCCCGACGGCGCCGCCACCCGCGACGACGCGGCCTACGGCTCCGGGCCGGTGCGCGTGCTCGTCGACACCGTGCCCACCGGTGAGCGGGTCGTGACCGCCCTGCCCCTGGACACGATCGAGGGTGCGCTCGACGCGCTGCGCCTCTCGCTCGGGGTCGTGGTCCCGCTGCTGACGCTGGCTCTCGGCCTGGTGACCTGGGTGGTGCTGGGGCGGGCGCTGCGCCCCGTCGAGGAGCTGCGCGCCGGCGCCGCCCGGGTGAGCGACGTGGGCGGTCCCGGCACGCTGCCGGTCCCGGCGGCCCAGGAGATCGCCGCACTGGCCCGGACCCTCAACGCGATGCTGGACCGGCTGGACGCGTCGGCGCAGCGGCAGAGCAGCTTCGTGGCCGACGCCGCCCACGAGCTGCGCTCGCCGATCGCGGCGCTGCGGACCAGCCTCGAAGTGGCCCGTGCCCACCCCGAGGCGTACGAGGACGCCGAGCTGACGGCGGACCTCGAGCACGAGGTGATCCGCCTGCAGGAGCTCGTCGACGACCTGCTCGTCCTCGCCCGCGTCGGGGCCGCACCGCTCGAGGTGCGGGACGTCGACCTGGCCGGCGTCGCCCGGGCCGCTGCGGGGGAGGTCGAGGTCCGCGGCGAGGGCCGTGCGGTGGTCGATCCCTCCGCCGTCGGACGCGTGGTGCGCAACCTGGTGGACAACGCACGGCGGTTCGCGCGCGACCGGGTGGTGGTCGAGGTGCGCGACGGCGTCGTGACGGTCGACGACGACGGCCCGGGGATCGCCGCGCCGGACCGTGAGCGCGTGTTCGAGCGGTTCACGCGGCTCGGGTCGGCACGCGGGCGCGACTCGGGGGGCACCGGGCTGGGCCTGGCCATCGCCCGCGAGATCGCGCGGGAGCACGGGGGCGACGTCACGCTGGGCGACAGCGAGCTCGGCGGGCTGCGCGCCACGGTCACCCTGCCCGTGCCGGGCAGCGGCGGGTGAGCGCTGCGGTCAGTCGTGCGCGAGCTCGAGCCGGTACCCCCGCTTGACCACCGTCTTGATGAGGTCGCGCCGGCCGGCGGCCTCGCGCAGGCGCGCCACGGCCACCTCGACGGCGTGCCCGTCGCGGGACACGCCCGGCAGGACGTCGAGCACCTGGTCGCGCGGGACGACGTCGCCGCCCGCCGACGCCAGGAGCCGCAGCACCTCGACGCCCGTGGGCGACAGCGGGAGGACCTGGCCGTCCAGCACCGCCACGCGCGCTCGGATGACGAGCGGTCCCGCGACGGTGCTCAGCGCGACCGACTCGATGTGCTCGTAGTGCCCGACCAGCGCACGCACCAGGGCGCCCAGCCGGCCGCGCTCCGGCTCGAGCGGGGTGATGCCGCGGGCCGCCAGCGGGCGCGACGTCACCGGGCCCACGGACGCCACCACCATCTCGCCGGTGGTGCAGCGCGAGACGACCTGGTCGCGCAGGCCGGCGGACTCGACGGCCTCCATCCAGGCCTCGGCGCCGGGAGCCGAGGTGAAGACGACGGCGTCGATCTCGCCGTCGGCCGCGGCCCGCACGGAGGCCTGCACCGCGTCCGGGTCGGGCGCCGGGCCCCAGCGGTAGACGACCAGGGGCGAGACCTGGGCGCCGGCCTTGGCGAAGACCTCGTCGAGCCCGTCGGCGCCCGCGCCGTGGTGCTGGATCGCCACGTGCAGACCACCCACGCCCTCGCTGAGCAGCACCTCGGCCACCTCGGCCGAGGTCTCGGACTCCGCGACCCAGTCGGCGGCCAGCCCGGCCGCCTGCACCGCGCCACGGGCCTTGGGGCCCCGGGCCACGATGCGTGCGTCGCCGAGCACCCGCAGCAGGTCGTCGGCGAGCCCGTGGGCGTCGGCCGCCTCGACCCACGCCCGGAACCCGACCCCGGTCGTGGCGACGACGACGTCGGGCGGGTCGGCGATCAGCGCGGCGGTCGCGGCGACGAGGGCGTCGTCGTCCACGTGCGGGATCATGCTCAGCGCCGGGGCGTGCCGGACCGCCGCCCCTCGCCGCTCGAGGGCGGCGGCCAGCTCGCCGGAGCGACGGTCGGCGGTGACCAGCACGGTGCACCCCGCCATGACCTGCCCCAGGGCAGGCCGCGTCGAGGTCTCAGCCACGCGGGTCCCCCACGTCTCCTCGGTCACTCACACCCTCCAGCAGGCCTGGCGCCGCCACGTCTCCGACCACGATCACGGCGGGGGCACGGACCCCGAGCTCGTCGGCGCGCTTGGCCGCCAGGTCCAGCCCGACGCGCGTCACCCGCTGCTCCGGCGTCGACCCCCGCTCCACGATCGCCACGGGGGTGTCCGGGGCCGCGCCGGCGTCGAGCAACCGGGTCACGATCGCCGGCAGCGACGACACCCCCATGAGGATCACCAGCGTAGCCGCCCGCTCGGTGACGCAGGCCACGGCGACGTCGTCGAGCTCCCGCTCGCCGCTGCGGGTGTGCGCGGTGACGACGTGAAACGCCGTCGTCGTGCCGCGGTGCGTCAGGGGGATGCCCGCGAGCGCCGGCACCGACAGGGCGGACGAGACGCCGGGCACGACGTCGACGGCGACCCCCGCGGTCGTGCAGGCCGCGTACTCCTCGCCGCCGCGCCCGAACACGAACGGGTCGCCGCCCTTGAGCCGGACCACACGCCGGCCGGCGAGCCCACGGCGCACCAGCAGCGCGTTGATCTCGTCCTGCGGCACCTTGTGCCGGCCGGGCGCCTTGCCGACGTCGATCACCTCGACGTGCTCGCCCAGGTCCTCCAGGATCTCCAGCGGCACCAGCCGGTCGTGGACGACGACGTCGGCCCGCGCGATCGCCCGCCAGGCCCGGTAGGTGAGCAGGTCGGCCGCTCCGGGGCCGGCGCCGACCAGCGTGACGTGCCCGGCCTGTGCGGTCATGTCAGGCCGGTCCTGCGACGTCGACGTGCACGACGCCGTCGCGCACCTCGGCAGCGAACGGCTCCAGGTGAGCGCCCAGCCCGGGCCTCGGCGTCTTGCCGCCCGCCTCCAGGCACCGGCCGGTGGCCAGCGCGAACACCTGCTTGTAGACCGGGGAGGCGACCGTGGGCTCCTCGCCCCGGCTGCCGACGATGCCGCGGGACATGACGTGGGCGCCCGAGTACGGGTCGAGCTGCTGGACCGCGCGGACGGAGTCGTCGAGCAGCCGGAAGATCGCGACCTGGACCGCGGTGCCGTCGCTGCGTTCGAGCAGCGCGGCGACCCCGCGCTCGGGCACCAGGTCGTCGAGCCGGCACACGGCGGTCCAGCGATCGACGGTGGGGTCGGTGTGGGCGTCGGTGACGGTCATGCGCGGACCTCCAGGGTGGCGCCGGCCACGAGGACCGGACCGGTGAGCGAGGGGTCGACCGGACCGTCGGGTCCGGCGGCGATCTCCTCCGGGGTGGCCGGACGCTTCTGCCCGCGCTCGGCGACGTACGCGAGCGTCGGGTCCGGCGTCGTCGGCGCGTTGACGAACGAGCCGAACCGGGCGAGCTTCTCGGGGTCCTCGAGGACGGCCTTCCACTCGTCCTCGTAGCCCTCGACGTGGGCGGCCATCGCGGCGTCCAGGTCGTCGGCGATCCCGAGGGAGTCGGCCAGGATGACCTCGCGGATGGCGTCGAGGCCGCCCTCGTACTCCTCCACCCAGGGCGCAGTGCGCTGCAGGCGGTCCGCGGTGCGGATGTAGAGCATGAGGAACCGGTCGATGGCGCGCAGCATCTCGTCGGACGTGAGGTCCTCGGCGAGGAGCTGGGCGTGCTTGGGCGTCTGGCCGCCGTTGCCACCGACGTAGACGTTCCAGCCCTTGTCGGTCGCGATCACGCCGACGTCCTTGCCACGGGCCTCGGCGCACTCGCGGGCGCAGCCCGAGACGCCCATCTTCAGCTTGTGCGGCGAGCGCAGGCCGCGGTACCGCAGCTCCAGCTCGACGGCCATGCCGACCGAGTCCTGGACGCCGTAGCGGCACCACGTGGAACCCACGCAGGACTTCACCGTGCGCAGCGACTTGCCGTACGCGTGCCCGGACTCGAACCCGGCGTCGACGAGCCGCTTCCAGATCTCGGGGAGCTGCTCGACCCGGGCGCCGAACATGTCGATGCGCTGCCCCCCGGTGATCTTCGTGTAGAGCCCGAAGTCCTTGGCGACCTGCCCGACGACGATGAGCCCCTCGGGCGTGACCTCGCCGCCGGGCATGCGCGGCACCACGGAGTAGGTGCCGTCCTTCTGCATGTTGGCGAGCATGTGGTCGTTGGTGTCCTGCAGCGCGGCCTGCTCGCCGGACAGGATGTGGCCGTTGCCGAGGCTGGCGAGGATCGAGCCGACGACGGGCTTGCAGATGTCGCAGCCGCGATGGAGGAGTGGGCTTGCGAGCCCCGCAGAATCGCGGCCGGCAGCAGAGCCGCGGCCCGGGCTCGCGGACGGCTCGGCGCGGACGCCGAACCGCTCGATGATCTCGCTGAAGGAGTGCAGGTCCGCGACGCGCACGGCGTCGAAGAGCTGCGCCCGGGACAGCGCGAAGTGCTCGCACAGCGCGGTGGAGACCTCGATGCCGGCCTTGGCCATCTCGGTCTCGGTGATCTTCTTGACCAGCGGCAGGCAGGCGCCGCACGTGGTGCCGGCCCTGGTGCAGCTCTTGACGTCCCCGACGGAGGTGCAGTCGTGGTCCGTCACGGCGCCACGGATGGTGCCGGCCGAGACGTTGTTGCAGGAGCAGACGTTCGCCTCGTCGGGCAGTTCGAGGTCCGGCGCTCCCCCGCCCTCGGGCAGGAGGAACGCCGCCGGGTCGCCCGGGAGCTCGGCGCCGAGCATGGGGCGCAGCGAGGCGTAGGGCGCGGCGTCGCCGACGAACACGCCGCCGAGCAGCGTCCGCGCGTCGTCGGACATGACGAGCTTCTTGTACACGCCCGCGGTGGGGTCGGCCCACACGATCTCGATGCAGTCCTCGGTGCGGCCGTGCGCGTCGCCGAAGGACGCGACGTCGACGCCGGAGAGCTTGAGCTTGGTCGCGGTGTCCGCGCCGGGGAACTCGGCGTCGCCACCCAGGAGCCGGTCGACGACGACCTCCGCCATGGTGTTGCCGGGCGCCACCAGGCCGAGGCAGCGGCCCTCGATGCAGGCGACCTCACCGATCGCCCAGACGTGCGGGTCCTCCGTGCGGCAGGTGAGGTCGACGACGGCGCCGCCTCGCTCGCCGATCGGCAGCCCGGCGGAGCGGGCGAGCTCGTCGCGCGGCCGCACCCCGGTGGCCATGACGACGACGTCGACGTCGAGGCGGCCGCCGTCGGCGAAGTCCATGCGCCCGACGTGCCCGGTGCGACGGTGCGGCTTCATCTCCTTCGTGGCGGTCTCGGCGCGCACCGCGATGCCCTTGTCGTTGATGAGCCGCTTGAGCGCCTGCCCGCCCCCGAGGTCGACCTGGACGCCCATGAGGTGGGTGCCGAACTCGATGACGGTCGCCTGGGCACCGAGCGCCTTGAGCGCGCCGGCGGCCTCGAGACCGAGGAGGCCGCCGCCGATCACGGCGCCCCGGACCGGCTTCTCGACGACGCCGCCGCGGGTCGTGACCTTGTTGGCCTCCCGCTTGGCCTCGACCCAGCCGCGCAGCTCGGCCACGTCGTCGATGGTGCGGTAGACGAACACGCCCGGCAGCTCGTTGCCCGGGATGGGGGGACGCGCCGCGTTCGAGCCGGTGGCCAGCACCAGCTCGTCGTACGCGTGGACGGTGCCGAGGCGGTCGGTGACGGTCCTGGCCTCGCGGTCGATGGCGACGACCTTGCAGTCGCGGTGCAGGTCCACCAGCGGGTCGTCCCAGAGCGCCGGGTCGCCGAGCGTGAGCTCCTCGGCGTCGCGGACCTCGAAGTAGCGGGTCAGGCCGACACGGTCGTACGGCTTGCGCGGCTCCTCGGCGAAGAGGCTGACGCGCCACTCGCCGGCGGTGTCGCGGGCGCGCAGGGCCTCGACGAAGCGCTGCGCGACCATGCCGCCGCCGACGACGACCACGTGACGACGGCCGTCCGGCTGGGCTGAGGTGAGGGGCTCGCTGGTCATGCCCCGAACCTAGGCAGCCACCGTGACCGCACCGTCAGGACGTGGTTACCCCGCGGGAACATCTTGCTCACGCGCCCCGCGGTGCCCGTGAGAGGAGCCGGACACAGTGCCGCGGGCGTCCCGCTCCACACCCCTCGACTTAAACGCTTAAGTGCCTTTCCTCGCGCGCCGCCGTCGGGCACGGTGACCGTGCCAGGGACCCGACCGGAAGGACCCACCATGACCCGCCTCCGCACCCGCACCGTCGCGGGCGTCGCGGCCGCGACGCTCGCCGCCGCCGGCCTGAGCGCGCTCGCCGCCCACGGCGCCGTCGCCGACGACGACGCATCCGGCATCCACGTCGCCGACGGCCGCATCGTCGAGGCCGACGGCACCGACCTGGTGCTGCGCGGCGTCAACCACCCGCACGCCTGGTACACCGGGACGACGACGCAGGCGCTGGCCGACATCAAGGCGGTCGACGCCAACGCCGTGCGCGTCGTCCTCGCCAGCGGCGACCGCTGGACCCGGACCAGCGCCGCCGAGGTCGCGGCCATCGTCGACGGGTGCGAGGCGAACCGGCTGATCTGCCAGCTCGAGGTGCACGACACCACGGGCTACGGCGAGCAGGCCGGAGCCGCCACGCTCGACCAGGCCGCGGACTACTGGGAGTACCTCTACCCGACCCTCGCCGGCACCGAGGACCACGTGCTGGTCAACATCGGCAACGAGCCGTACGGCAACGACGCCGCCACCAACGCCGGCTGGGCGGACGACACCTCCGCCGCCGTCCAGCGGCTGCGCGACGTCGGCTACGACCACGCGCTCGTCGTGGACGCCCCGAGCTGGGGCCAGGACTGGGCCCACATCATGCGTGACCAGGCGCCCGCCGTCGCGGCCGCGGACCCCGACGGCAACACGATCTTCTCCGTGCACATGTACGGCGTGTACAGCCAGGGCTCCACGGTCACCCAGTACCTCGAGCACTTCGTCGACGCCGGGCTGCCCCTGATGATCGGTGAGTTCGGCTACACGCACTCCGACGGCTCGGTCGCCTACGACACGATCCTCGCCGAGACCGAACGGCTGGGCATCGGCTGGCTCGCCTGGTCCTGGAGCGGCAACGGCGGCGGCGTCGAGTACCTCGACCTGGTGGAGAACTTCGACGTCGGTTCCCCGTCGTCGTGGGGCGAACGCATCTTCACCGGGCCCGACGGGCTCTCGGAGACCTCGGTCGAGGCCTCCGTGTTCGGCGGCGCACCCGACCCCGACTCGACGCCGGACCCCACCCCGGACCCCGACCCGACGGGCCCCCCGGCGGGCGCCGCCTGCACGGCCGAGCTCACCGTGGCCAACGCGTGGCAGGGCGGCTACCAGGCCCAGGTCACCGTCACCGCCGGGGACACCGCCGTCGACGGCTGGATCACCACCCTGCCCACGGGCGTCGCGGTCGCCCAGCTCTGGGGCGGCACGCTGGGCGACGACGGCGCGACCGTCACCCCCGCCGCCTGGAACGGCAGCCTGGCCGCCGGGGCGTCGACGTCGTACGGGTTCATCGGCTCCGGTGCTGCGCCGTCGGACGCCGACGTCACCTGCGCCGCCGGCTGACGGCAGCCGACGGAGCGCTGGTTCACCCTTCACCGGCTGACGCGTGAACCAGCGCTGCGCCGGGCTCGACCGGCGCCCCGCCGTCGCGCGTCGCGGCCAGCCAGTCGGCCAGACCGCAGACGGCCTCGCGGCAGCTGCCGCACCCGGTCGTGGCGCGCGTCGCCGCGGCGATGTCGTCGGCCGACCGGGCGCCGTCGTCCCAGCAGGCCGTGATGTCGTGCTTGGTGACGCCGTTGCACCGGCAGACCGTGGCGTCGTCGGGCATGTGCTCCGGCGACGACGCCGGCTCCGCGCTCGGCATCACCGGCGTCAGGAGCAGGAACGCCGGGTCCACCGGCACCGGGGTGCGGCGGGTGTAGGCCGCCGTCAGGTCCGCCGCGACCCGCGGGTCGCCGACGCACGTGGCACCCACCAGGATCCCGTCCGCGACGACCGCCTCGACGTAGCGGCCCGCCGCGGCGTCGTGGAGCGCGACCGCGCGGTGCCCGGGTGCCGGCTCGCGCGGGCCGCTCACGCCCATCGACACGATGCTCAGCGCACCCGCCTTGACCTTGACGACGTCCGTGCCGCGGGTGTCCACGCCCTGGTCCGTCGCCGCCCGGGAGGCGAGCAGCGTGCCGAGGCGCACGGCCATCGACGGACGCTCGCCCTCGTGCGGGAACCGCAGGTGCTCGCGAGGCGCCGCCGCGCGCTGGGCCTCCTGGGCACGGACCGCCACCAGCGAGGCGAGATGGTCCGCCAGCCGCCGCGCCTGGTCCCAACCCTCGGCGACCAGCCCACGCGACCCCTGCGGAGGCTGCGCGCAGTCGCCGATCGCGAAGACCCGCGGGTCGTCCGGGCAGGCCAGGTCGTGCCCGACGACGATCCCCCGGTCCGTGGACAGGCCCGCCTCGCGCGCGATCCCGGTCTCCGGGACCGTGCCGGCGGTGAGCACGACGAGGCCGGCGGCGACCACGTCACCCGCGTCACCGCCGTCGTGCCCGGTACCGCCGTGGCCGGTCCCGCCGTCACCACCGCGGCCGGGGCCGAGGCGCACGCCCACCGCGCGACCGCCAGCCACGAGCACCTCGCTGGGCCGCGCGCCGAGGCGCAGCGTCACCCCGGCGTCCCGCAGGCCGGCCGCCAGGACGGCGCCCGCGGCGGTGTCGAGCTGCCGGGACATCGGCGCCGGCGAGGGGTCGACCAGGGTGACCTGCAACCCGCGCCCCGCCAGCCCGTAGGCCGCCTCGACACCGAGGACCCCGCCGCCGACCACGACCGCGCGGGGCGTGTTGACGCTCGCGGCCACGATCTCGCGGGCGTCGTCGAGGGTGCGCAGCGCGTGCACCCCGGCGGGCAGGTTTACCGTGCCGTCGTCGGCGACGAGGCCCGGCAGGGGCAGGACGCGGGCGCGAGAGCCGGTCGCGAGCACCAGGCGGTCGTAGGCGTGCACCGCCCCGGCCGCGTCGGTGACCGTCCGGGCCCGGCGGTCGACCGACACCGCGGCCACGCCGCGCAAGGTGGTGACGTGGTCGCCGCCCGGGTCCGGCATGGTGATCGCCGCGACGTCGGTGCGGCCGGCGACGACGTCGCTCAGCAGCACCCGGTTGTACGGCTCGTACGGCTCGGCGCCCAGCACGGTGATGTCGAACGACTCGGCGCTGCGGCGGACCAGCTCGTCCACCAGGCGGGAGCCGACCATGCCGTGACCGACGACGACGACCTTCAGCGGCACGTGGAGAGTCATGCGGGTACCTCCTGAGCGTCGTGCGCGTCGTGCGCGTCGTGCGCGTCGTGCGCGCCGACGTCGTCCGCCATCTGTGGGACGGGAGCGACGCTGACCGCGCACACCTTGAACTCGGGCATCGAGGAGATCGGGTCGACGGCGTCGCTCGTGATGCGGTTGACGCTGCCGGCCCCGCTCCAGTGGAAGGGCATGAAGACGGTGTCGGGGCGGACCGTGTCCGTCCAGCGCGCGACGGCCTCGACGGCACCGCGGGCCGAGGTGACGCGCACCCGAGCGCCGTCGGCCACGCCCGTGCGCAGCCCGAGCTGCGGGTGCAGCTCCACGTACGGCTCGGGCACGATCCGGTCCAGCTCGGGCACCCGGCGGGTCTGCGCCCCGGACTGGTAGTGCTGCAGGACCCGACCGGTCACCAGGTACGTCGGGGCGTCGTCGCGCACGTCGTCGGTGGGCCCGGCGTGGTCCACCGGGACCATGCGCGCGCGCCCGTCCGGCGTCGCGAACTCCTCCAGGAACATCCGTGGCGTCCCGGGATGGGCGGGCTCCCCCGGCGGCTCTGCCGGGCAGGGCCAGAACAGGCCGGGGGCGCCGGCCTCCTCCGCGACGTCCAGGCGGGCGTGGGACAGCCCCGAGTAGTCCGCGACGCCGCCGGCCGACGCCCGGGCCAGCTCGTCGAACACCACGGCCGGGTCCGTGGGGAAGGCGACGTCCGACCCCAGCCGGCGGGCGAGCTCCGCGAGGAGCCACAGCTCGGAGCGTGCCTCCCCCGGTGGGTCCACCGCCTGCCGGCGCCGGATGACGCGCCCCTCGAGCGACGTCATCGTGCCCTCCTCCTCCGCCCACTGCGTCACGGGGAGCACGACGTCCGCCATCCGCGCCGTCTCGGACGGCACGACGTCACAGACCACGAGCAGCTCGAGCGCGGCGAGGCGCTCGCGGACCCGGTCGGCGTTCGGTGCCGAGACGAGCACGTTCGAGCCGTGCACGAACAGCGCGTGCGGGCCGCCAGGCGTCCCGAGCGAGCCCAGCAGCGCGACGGCGGGCAGGCCCGGGCCGGGGATCGTGGCGGGGTCCACGCCCCACACGCCGGCGACGTGCGCGCGGGCGGCCGGGTCGTCGATCTTGCGGTACCCGGGCAGCTGGTCGTTCTTCTGGCCGTGCTCCCGGCCGCCCTGGCCGTTGCCCTGGCCCGTCAGGCAGCCGTACCCGGACCCCTCGCGGCCCACGAGGCCGAGCGCGAGGGACAGGTTGATCGCCGCCGTGACGGTCGCGGTGCCCTGCGCCGACTGCTCGACGCCCCGGCCGGTGAGCACGTAGGCGCCCCGGCCGCCTCGCGCGGGCGCAGCGGCCGCGAGCCGGCGCGCCGTGGCCCGCAGCTCCTCGGCGGGGATGCCGCACACGGTCTCCGCGCGCTCCGGCCACCACGCCGCGACCGACCGGACGACGTCGTCCCACCCGGTGGTGCGCGCCGCCAGGTAGTCGCGGTCGGCGAGCCCTTCCGCGACGACGACGTGCAGCAGGGCCAGGAGGACCACCATGTCCGTGCCCGGGACCGGCTGCAGGTGCACGCCCTGGCCGTCGTCGGCGAGCCGCGCCGTCGCCGAGCGCCGCGGGTCCACGACCATCAGCCCGCCGCGACCCCGGGCACCGGCGAGGTGCTGGACGAACGGCGGCATCGTCTCGGCGGGGTTGGACCCGAGCAGGAGCACGACGTCCGCGCCGCCCAGGTCGGTGAGCGGGAACGGGAGGCCGCGGTCGGCCCCGAACGCCCGGTTGCCGGCCGCGGCCGCGGACGACATGCAGAACCGGCCGTTGTAGTCGATGTTCGGGGTCCGCAGCACCGTCCGCGCGAACTTGCCCAGCGCGTAGGCCTTCTCGTTGGTCAGCCCGCCGCCACCGAAGATCGCCACGCCGTGGCGGCCGTGCTCGGCCTGGACGGCGCGCACCCGTGACACGACCAGGTCGAGCGCCGCGTCCCACGTCACCGCGGTCAGCCCGCCGTCCGCGCCCCGGACCAGCGGCGTGGTGAGGCGGTCCGGCACACCCAGCACCGTCGCGCTCGTCCAGCCCTTCTGGCACAGCCCGCCCGCGTTCGTGGGGAAGTCGCGCGGGGCGACGGTCACGGGCAGGGGCGCACGCCCGTCGGGACCCGGGGTCCCGGCGGGCGTGAGCTCCATGCCGCACTGCAGGGCGCAGTAGGGGCAGTGCGTCTTCTGCGGCGCCGCGGGCGCGGCCACGGTGGTGCTCATACGCGGGCAGCCCCCATGGCGCTCCCCCGGCGCCCGTAGACGAGCCACGTGACCAGCGCCATGACCACGTAGGCGCCGATGATCGCCCACAGGGCGGGCACGAGCGAGCCCGTCAGGGAGTCCGACATCGCGAACCCGCGCGGGATGAGGAACCCGCCGAAGGCGCCCACCGCGCCGGCGATCCCGATGCAGCCGGCCGCCGCCTTCGCCGTCGCGGCCCCGCCGCCGCCCACGTTCGCGACCCGGAAGGTCGCCGGGATCATCCGGTACACCGACCCGTTGCCGACGCCGGTGGCCACGAAGAGCAGCATGAACGAGCCGAAGAACAGGGCGAACGAGCCGGTGCCGAGGGCCTGGATCGCGCCGAGCGCGCCCAGGATCATGACGGCGAAGCTCGCGACGCTCACCACGGCCCCGCCGAGCCGGTCGGCGATCCAGCCGCCGAGGGGGCGGGTCAGCGACCCGACCAGCGCCCCCATGAACGCCAGCGACAGCGTCACCTCCGGGAACTCCCGCGACAACAGGGTCGGGAACGCACCGGCGAAGCCGACGAAGCTGCCGAAGGTCCCGATGTACACGAACGAGATGACCCAGGTGTGCTTCTCGCGGGCGGCGACCCCGAACGAGCGGGGGTCGGCCTTGGCGGTGCCCAGGTTGTCCATCAGCCGCCACGCCAGGATCACGGCGAGCAGGATGAACGGGATGAAGACGAGGCCGGCGCGCTGCAGCGACACCCCGGCCGCGGTGACGATGACCAGCGGCACGACGAACTGCACGGCGGCGGTGCCGATGTTGCCGCCGGCGGCGTTCCAGCCGAGCGCGGCACCCTTCTCCTTCTCGGGGAAGAAGAACGAGATGTTCGCCATGGAGGAGGCGAAGTTGCCGCCGCCGAAGCCCGCGAGCGCCGCGACGAGCAGCAGGACGCCGAACGAGGTCTCGGGCCGCTGCACCACCCATACCAGGGCGAGCGCGGGGACCAGCAGCAGCGCCGCAGAGATCATCGTCCAGTTGCGCCCACCGAAGACCGGCACGGCCAGGGTGTAGGGCACCCGCAGCGCGGCGCCGACGAGCGCCGGCAGGCCGATGAGCCAGAACGTCTGGTCGGCGGTGAGCGCGAACCCGGCCTCGGGCAGCTGCGGGACCACGATCGACCAGATCGCCCAGACGCAGAAGCCCAGGAACTCGGCGAAGATCGAGACGACGAGGTTGCGTCGGGCGATGCGGCGACCGCCGTCGCGCCAGAAGACGGGGTCCTCAGGGTCCCAGTGGTCGATCCACCGGCCGGAGCGATGTACCGGGCGGCGGGGCGGGGCGTCGGCCTCGACCGTCCCCCCCGTCCCGGCCGTGGCGGTGGTGGTGGTGCCTGCCGGCACCGCCTCGGACGAGGTGGTCCCGCTGGTCGGAGCAACCATCGTCGTTCTCCCCTCCGTGCTCGTGCCCGACGACGTCGGGCGGGTCACGGCGCCCGCCGGGTGACGGGTGCCGGACCGGCTCGACGTCGGGCCGGTGCTGACGACAGTAGGAACCGGGTGTTTCGCCGTGCGGCGTGGGGGCGTGAATTCTCGATGAGGCGAATCTCTCAGACCTCGGGCCCCCGCTGTGAGTTCCGGACGCTGCCGATTCCTCACAGTGCAGGACCACCGGTGGTGAGGACATTGCTTCGCCGACGACACATCCGCCGCCTACGGTGGCGGGCATGACCGGACCGACGCCACGCACCATCGCCGCGCACCTCTCGGCGACGCTGGCCCGCGTGCAACCGCTCGGGACGGTCCACGTGCCGCTCGACGCCGGCGACGTGCTCGGGCTGGTGCTCGCCCGCGACGTCCTGGCGGCCGCGCCCGTGCCGGCCTTCGACAACTCCGCGATGGACGGCTACGCCGTCCGCCGGGCCGACCTGCCCGACGACGGCAGGGAGGTCACCCTGCCGGTGCTGGCCGACGTCCGCCCCGGCTCCCCCACGGTTGTGGGCGCGATCTCTGGCCCGAATCGTCCCGGTTCGGACCGTGAATCGGGCCAGAAATCGCGCCCACAACCGGCCGGGGTGGTGCGACGACCGGCCGGGGTGGTGCGGATCATGACCGGAGCCCCCCTGCCCGACGGGTTCGACGCCGTCGTGCCCGTCGAGCGAACCTCGACCGGCAGGTTCGTCGCGGGCCGCCCGACGACGGAACGCACCGTCACGCTCGCCCGGCAGCCGCGCGACCACGTCCGGCGCGCCGGGACGGACTTGGCCGCCGGCGACCTGGTGGCCGCCGCCGGCACGGTCGTCACGCCCGGGACGATCGCCACCGCCGCCGCCGCGGGCCGCACCACGCTGCCCGTGCACCGGCGTCCCCGCGTCGCGGTGATCTCCACGGGCTCCGAGCTGGCGGGGCTCGGCACGGCCTCCCCCGGCACGATCCCCGACTCGAACTCGCTCATGCTGGCCGCCCTCGCCCGCGCGGCAGGTGCCGACGTCGTGCGGGTGGGTGCCGTGCCGGACGATGCCGGCGCGCTGGCCGCCGCCCTCGACGGCGTCGTGGGGACCGGGACGGGCGGCGCGGACCTGGTCGTCACCTCCGGAGGCGTCTCGGCGGGCGCGAGCGACGTGGTCCGCGAGGTGCTCGCGGCAGGGTCCGCGCAGGACGTCGACGTCGCCGCGGTCGCCATGCGGCCCGGCCGCCCGCAGGCGCTGGCCACCTGGCGCGGTGTCCCGTGGGTCGCGGTGCCCGGCAACCCGGTCAGCGCCCTCGTGTCGTTCACGCTCTTCGCCCGCCCGGCGGTGCGGCGTCTCGCCGGTCACGACGGCCCGCCGCCGGACCGCACCGTACGGGTGGCCCGCGGCTGGGCCAGCCCGCCGGGCGCCGAGCAGGTGCTGCCCGTCGTCACCGGGCCCGACGGCGTCGCGCCGGCCGCGCGCGACGGCCACCACCTGTCCGCCCTGCCCGCCGCCGACGCCCTGGCGATCGTGCCCGCGGAGGTCACGCAGGTCGCCCCGGGCGACGAGGTCACGGTCCGGGCCCTCGGGGACCCGACATGAGGTACGACGCCGTCGTCCTCGCCGGGGGCCGCGCCACCCGGCTGGGCGGCACACCCAAGCCGGGCATCCGCATCGGGGACGCCTCGCTGCTCGACCGAGCCCTGGCCGCCACGGCCGAGGCCGGGCTGACCGCCGTCGTCGGACCCGAGGACACCGTCGGGGAGACCGGCCACCCGGTCGTCGTCACCCGCGAGGACCCGCCGTTCGGCGGTCCGGTCGCGGGGCTGGACGCGGGCCTGCGTGCGCTCGCCCGCCCCGGCGCCCCGGACTGGGTCCTGCTGCTCGCCGTCGACGTGCCCGGGGCCGGAGCCGCCGTCCCCGCCCTGCGCGCCGCCGTCGCCGCGGAGCCCGACGCCGACGGCGCCCACCTGGTCCGCGGGGACCGTGCCCAGTGGCTCGTCGGGCTGTACCGACGGACCGCGCTGACGGGAGCGTTGGCGGAGATCGAGCCGCACGGCGCCGCCGTCCGTCGCCTCGTGGCGCCGCTCCGGCTGGTCGCCGTCCCGGACGACGCCGGGACGAGCGACGACGTGGACACCTGGGAGGATGTGAGCAGGCTCGCCGCACGCCACGCGGCGGGCGACGCCGAGGAGGGAGAAGGATGACTCAGGACACCCCGGCCGTGCTCGCCCGCTGGGTCGAGGCCGTCGAGGCCGAGCTCGCGCTGCCCGCCGGCAGCATCGACGTCGACGAGGTCCTCGACCTCGCGCGCGACGCCGCGCACCACGTCGCCCGGCCCGCCGCGCCGGTGACCACCTACCTCGTCGGCTACGCGCGCGGGCTCGCGGCGTCCTCGGGCCGCCCCACGCCGGACGACGCCGTCGCCGAGCGCGCCTCCCGCCTCGCCCTGGGCTGGCAGCCCGACCGGACCTGAGGAGCTACCGTGCCACCCGTCGACCTCGGGATCCCGTCGATCCCCACCCCCTGGCAGGACGCCACGCTGCCCCCCGACCGACCCGCCACGGCCGGTCTGGTGGACCGGTACGGGCGCGTGGCCACGGACCTGCGCGTCTCCCTGACCGACCGCTGCAACCTGCGCTGCACCTACTGCATGCCTGCCGAGGGCCTGCCCGCGCTGCCGAAGGACTCGGTCATGACCCGGGCGGAGATCGCCCGGCTCGTCGGGGTCGCGACCCGCGAGCTCGGGGTGCGCCAGGTGCGGTTCACCGGCGGGGAGCCGCTGCTGCGCCGCGACCTGGTCGAGATCGTCCAGGACGTGGCGGCCCTGGAGCACCGGCCCGAGATCAGCCTGACCACCAACGCCGTCGGGCTCGACGCGCGGGCCGACGCCTTGCGCGACGCGGGGCTGGACCGCGTCAACGTCTCCCTCGACACCCTCGACCCGGACACGTTCGCCACCCTGGCCCGGCGCCCGTTCCTCGAGCGCACCCTCGCCGGGATCGACGCCGCCGCACGCGTGTTCGACCTCGTCAAGATCAACGCCGTCCTGGTGCGCGGGGTCAACCTCGACCACGCCGCCGACCTGCTGGCCTGGTCGCTGGAGCGTGGGTTCGAGCTGCGCTTCATCGAGCAGATGCCCCTGGACGCGGACCACTCGTGGGACCGGTCCGCCATGGTGACCGCGGCCGAGGTGCGCGAGCTGCTGGGCCGCCGTTTCGCGCTGGCGCCCGACGACGAGCCGCGTGACGGCGCCCCTGCCGAACGGTTCGCGGTCCGCTCGCTCGCGACCGGCGAGCGGCTCGGCCGGGTCGGCATCATCGCCTCGGTCACCGAGCCGTTCTGCGCCGACTGCCGCCGCACCCGCCTCACGGCCGAGGGTGGCGTGCGCGACTGCCTGTTCGCGCACGACGAGTCGGACCTCCTCGGCCCGCTGCGTGCCGGCGCCTCCGACGCCGAGCTGGCCGACCTGTGGCGCACCGCCATGTGGGGCAAGGGCGCCGGGCACGGCATGGACGACCCGTCGTTCACCCAGCCCGAGCGGACCATGAGCGCGATCGGAGGCTAGGCCGTGGTGGAGCTGCGCTACTTCGCCGCCGCGCGGGCGGCCCTGGGACGCTCGCAGGACGCGCTGGCCGTGCCCGACGGCGCCACCGTCGGCGACGTCGTCGGCCTCGTCGCGCAGGGCTCGCCAGAGGCGGGGCCGGTGCTCGCCCGCTGCGCGGTGCTGCTGGACGGACGCCGGGCCGCGCCGACCGACGTCGTCCCCGACGGGTCACGGATCGACCTGCTGCCGCCCTTCGCGGGCGGCTGACCCGTCCAAGGATCCGAGGGATCGGTTCGGCACGAGGTGACCAGTTCGGCACTCCTTCGTGCCGAACCGGTCACGTCCTGCCGAACCGATCATGCGTCGGGCGAGCGGTCCGCGACGCCGGGACGCAGCGGCCGGGACTCGACGGCCGTCCAGCCGTCGCCCGCGAGCAGCGTCGCCGCGCCGCGCGACCGCAGGCCGTAGGGGCACACCACGACGACGGGGGCGTCCTTCGGGTGGGCCGCCAGCTCCGGCGGGTACTCGCCCCCGGCCAGGTCCTCCAACCGCACCCACACGGAACCCTCAGGCCCATCCCCGGCCACGAGCGACACGTCCACCACCAGCGCCCCCTCCGCGCCCTCGCCGGCGCCGCCGGAAGCGCCCCGCGCCCGTGAACGCGACGAGGAACGGGATGCGGCCGCGTCCGACTCCTCCACCGACGCCCCCGCGGCCGGCGCCAGCGGCACCTCGTCCCACGTCGACGTCCGCGCGTCGTACGACAGCAACCGCCCCAGCGCCGGCTCGCCCGTGCCGGTGAGCAGCTTGACGGCCTCCACCGCCAGGGTGGCGCCGACGACGCCGCACGCCGGGGACAGCACCCCGACCGTCGCGCAGGACTCGCCCTCGGCGGCGGGCTGCGGACCGAAGACGTCCGGGTAGGTGATCGACCGACCGTCGGGCGCCGCCGACCACCACACGGCGACCTGACCGTCCCAGCCGAGCACCGTCCCCCACACGACGGGCAGGCCCAGCGCGGCCGCGGCGTCGGAGACGGCGTAGCGGGTGGCGAACGTGTCGCAGCCGTCCACGACGACGTCGTAGCCGGCCAGGACCCGGCGCGCGTTCGACGCGTCGAGGCGTTCGCGGTGCTCGACGACCTCCACCTCGGGCGCCAGGCGTCGCAGGGCACGCGCCGCGGACGCCGTCTTGGGCGTGCCGACGGTGTCCTCGCCGTGGAGGACCTGTCGCTGCAGGTTCGACAGCTCGACGACGTCGTCGTCGACCACGCCCATCGTGCCGACACCGGCGGCGGCCAGGTACTGCAGCGCCGGCGAGCCGAGCCCGCCGGCGCCGACCACCAGCACCCGCGCCGCGGCGAGCCGCTCCTGCGCCGCGCGGCCGAAACCCTCGAGCAGCAGGTGGCGTGCGGCCCTCCGCCGTTCCTCGGGCGGCAGCGGGCCGGCCGACCGGTCCTGCGGCACCACCGGGTCGAGCGGCACTACTGCTCCTTGTGCGCCCGGATGATCTCGGCGGCCTGCGGGAGCACCTCGGCGAGGTCGCCGACGACGGCGAAGTCGCAGATCTCGAAGATCGGCGCCTCGGGGTCGTTGTTGACCGCGACGACCACCTGCGAGGCCTGCATGCCGCCCCGGTGGTGCGGGGCACCGGAGATCCCCGCACCGATGTACAGGCGGGGCGCGACGGTGACTCCTGTCTGGCCGACGTAGCGGTCGAACCACCCCTCGAACACGGCGTCGCGGGACGCACCGACGGCCGCACCGAGGGCGTCGGCCAGCTCGGTGACGGGCCCGAAGTCGCCCCCGGTCCCGCGGCCGCCGGCCACGACGACCGCCGCCTCCTCGAGGGTGGGCCGGGCGGCGTCGCGCTCGGTGGGCGTGCGCTCCACGACCGTCGGCAGGGCGCCGTCGACCGCCACGGCGAACCCCTCGACGTCGGTGCTGACCGCGGTGTCGGCGGGCTGGGGGACCACGGAGTTGGCCCGGACCGTCACCACGGCCACGGCGGTGCGGACCACGCTGGTGGTGTCCCACGACCCGGCGAAGACGCGCTTGCCGGCGACGACGCGGCCCTCGTCGTCCTGGCTGACGCTCGCCGCGTCGATGACGACGCCGGCCCCGAGCTCGCGGGCGGCCAGCGCGGCCGCCTCTTTGGCGGCGAACGACGACGGTGCCAGCACGACGTCGGCGTCGGTCAGCCGGACGGCGGCCGCGAGGGTCGCCGCGACCACGGCGGGCAGGTGGCGGGCCTGCCCCTGCGCGGACGGCGGGAGCTCGGCCTGGTGGACGGTCTCGACGCCGTAGGCACCGAGCTGCGCGAGCGCCTCGACGGTGGGGGCCTCGAGCGTGACCGCCTCGACGCGGCCCAGCGACCGGGCGACGGTCAGCAGCTCGAGGACGCTCGAGCGGACCTCGGTGGCGGGGTCGAGCAGGACCAGCACGGTGCGGTTGTGCGTGGGCGCAGACATGTCGGGGTCTCCGTTCAGACCAGGTCGTTGCGGATGAGGAACTCGGCCAGGGCCTGGCCGCCCGAGCCCTTGTCCTGGACGAGCTCCACCTCGGGCTTCTCCGGGCGTGGGGCGGCCTGCGTCGTCTCGGTGCGGGCACCGGCGGCGCCGACCGCGGCGAGGTCCAGGTCCAGGTCGGCGGCGGACCAGGTCTCGATCTGCTTGGTCCGCGCGGCCATGATGAGCTTGAAGTTCGGGAACCGCGGCGTGTTCGCGGTGTCCGCGACCGACAGCACGGCGGGCAGGGGCGCCGACAGCGTCTCGGTCGCCTCGTCCGTCTCGCGGGTGATCTCGAGGGTCCCGCCCTCGACGGCGACCTTCTTCGCGAAGGTGAGCGCCGGTCGGCCCAGCTCGGCGGCGAGCAGCGCGGGCACCACGGAGCCGAGCCCGTCGAGGGCCGCCATCCCGGTCACGACCAGGTCGACCGGGCCGTCGGCCTCCAGCCGGCGGACCGCGGCCGCCAGGGCCGCCGTCGTGCCGAAGTAGTCGGAGCCGGCCAGGGCGTCGTCGGAGACGCGGACGCCGCGGTCCACGCCCATCTGGAACGACTTGCGCACCGCGATGTCGCCCTCCGGCGGGGCCACGGTGAGAGCGACGACCTCGCTCGCCTCGCGCTCGTCGTCGGGCAGCGCCTCGACGATCCGCAGGGCGGCCTCGAGCGCGTTCTCGTCGAGCTCGTTGAGCGTGCCCTCCGCCGGGTCGCGCACGACGCGACAGTCCTCGAACCGCCGCTCGGCGTTGATGTCCGGCACGTACTTCACGAGAACGGCGATGCGCACGGGGAACCTTCCGATCCAGGTGCTCGACGGGTGGACGCTGGCGGCCGGGGCCGCCTCGCCCGAGCCTACTCGGCCGCGACCGTCCGGACCGCCGTCGTCCGCATCGCGCGACGCGCCGTGCGGCGGGGCTCCGCTCGTCGCTGTCGGTGCTCTGGTCCAGGATGGGCCCATGCAGGCCCGCCCCAAGGTCACCCCGCTGACCCGCCCCAACCGGACGCGCAGCCACGTCCCGCCCCTCGGTGTGCGCACCACCCGCGACGGCGGCATCGACGTCGCGGTGCTGGCCTCGCACGCGTCGGGCGTCGAGCTGTGCCTGATCGACGTCGTGGCCCCCGAGAAGGACCAGCACGACCCGGCACGCTACGCCGAGCGTCGCGTCACCCTGGACGGACCCACCTACGGCGTCTGGCACGGGCACGTCCCCGACGTCCCGCCCGGCCAGCGCTACGGCTTCCGCGCCCACGGGTCGTGGGACCCCGGCGCCGGCATGCGGCACAACCCGGCCAAGCTGTTGCTGGACCCGTACGCCCGCGGCTACGTCGGCGACCTCGCGTACGTCCCGGCGACGCTGCGCGGCGGTGCGGACGACGACGGCGGGCCCGACGAGCAGGACTCGCTGCCGTTCGTCCCCCACGCGGTCGTCCTGGACGGGCTGCCCGAGGCACCCCCGCTGACGCGGCCGCGGATCCCCTGGGCCGACACCGTGGTCTACGAGGCGCACGTGCGCGGCCTGACGCAGCAGCACCCCGAGGTCCCCGAGGAGCTCCGGGGCACCTACGCGGGCGTGGCGCACCCGGCCATGATCGAGCACCTGACGTCCCTCGGCGTGACGACGCTCGAGCTGCTGCCGATCCATGCCTCGACGGCGGAGCCGTGGCTGGCAGGCCGGGGCCTGACCAACTACTGGGGCTACTCGACGATGGGGTTCTTCGCCCCGCACGCCGGGTACGCCACGCGCGCCGCGCAGGAGGCCGGCCCGGCGGCGGTCCTGGACGAGGTGCGCGGCATGGTGCACCTCCTGCACGAGGCCGGGATCGAGGTGCTGCTCGACGTCGTCTACAACCACACCTGCGAGGGCGGCGACGACGCGCTGTTCCTCTCGTGGCGCGGCCTCGACAACCCGCTCTACTACCTGCACGACGGCGCCAGCCCGGCCGCGCTCGCCGACGTCACCGGGACCGGCAACACGCTCGACTTCCGCCGGCACCGGGTGGTCCAGCTGACCCTGGACTCCCTGCGCTACTGGGCGGACGTCGTCGGGGTGGACGGATTCCGGTTCGACCTGGCGGTGACCCTGGGCCGCGACCACGAGGGCTTCACGCCCGACCACCCGTTCCTGGTCGCGCTGCAGACGGACCCGGTGCTCTCCGGGCTCAAGCTCGTCGCCGAACCGTGGGACGTGGGCCCCGGCGGCTGGCAGACCGGCCAGTTCCCCGCGCCGATGGCCGAGTGGAACGACCGGTTCCGCAACGCGGTCCGGTCGTTCTGGCTCGAGGCCCCCCAGCGGGGCTCCCGCGGCGAGGCGATGTTCGGCATGCGGGAGCTGACCACCCGGCTGGCCGGGTCGGCGGACCTGTTCGGGCACTCCGACCCGCCGCTGATGCGCGGGCCGGTCGCGTCGGTCAACTACGTCACCGCGCACGACGGCTTCACCCTCGCCGACCTGGTGGCGTTCGACCGCAAGCACAACGAGGCCAACGGCGAGGACAACCGCGACGGCACCGACGACAACCGCTCCTGGAACCACGGCGTGGAGGGGCACGCACCGGGTGGCGACGACGCCGCGACCGAGCCGTGGTCCGCCGTCGTGCCGCTGCGCCGGCGCTCGCAGCGCAACCTGCTCGCGACGCTCCTGCTCGCGGCGGGCACGCCCATGCTGACGGCCGGGGACGAGCTGGGCCGCAGCCAGGGCGGGAACAACAACGCCTACACCCAGGACTCGCCCGTCTCGTGGCTGGGCTGGGACCTGGACCCGGCGGGCCGCGACCTGCTGGCCACGGCCCGGTTCCTCACCGGCCTGCGGGCCGAGCACGCCGCGCTCCGGGCGGAGTCGTTCTTCCTGGGGTCCCCCCGGCCCGGCGAGGAGGTGCCCGACCTGCTCTGGTTCGACGACTCCGGCACGTCGATGGACCACGACGCCTGGGCCGTGCAGGGCCGCCGGATCATCCAGATGCTCCGGCCGGGTCCGGACGCGGGCGAGGCCGACGTGCTGCTCGTGATCAACGGCGGGCTGGAGGACGCCGACGTGACGCTGCCCGAGCCCTTGACGGGTGCCGGTCCGTGGGAACGCGTCTGGAGCTCGACGTGGGACACGCCGGAGGGCCCCGAGCAGGCCGACGAGGCCGCCGAGCCCGGCCACGTGGTGCTGGAGTCGCTCAGCGTCGACGTGCTGGTCGCCCGCCGCTGACGCGCCCCGCTCTGGCAGACTGCGGGCATGGACGCCGACGTCATCGTCATCGGGGCCGGTCTGTCGGGCCTGGTCACCGCCACCGAGCTCACCGCCGCGGGACGCCGGGTGGTGCTGCTCGACCAGGAGCCCGAGGCCTCGCTCGGTGGCCAGGCGTGGTGGTCCTTCGGCGGGCTGTTCCTCGTCGACTCCCCGGAGCAGCGTCGCCTCGGGGTCCACGACAGCGCCGAGCTCGCGTGGGCGGACTGGCTCGGGTCGGCCCGGTTCGCGCCGGGTGCCGAGCGCGGGGAGGGTCCCGACCGGCACGGGTACGCCTGGGCGCAGCACTTCGTGGAGACGGCGAGCGGCGACCTGCGCTCGTGGTTGCACGCCAAGGGCGTCCGCTGGTTCCCGCTGGTGCAGTGGGCCGAGCGGGGCGGGTACGCCTTCGGTCCGGACCACGGCACCGCCCACGGCAACACCGTGCCGCGCTTCCACGTCACGTGGGGTACCGGCCCCGCCATCATCGAGCCCTTCGTCCAGGCGGCGCTGGAGGCCCGGTCGGCCGGACGGCTCGACCTGCGCTTCCGCCGTCGGGCCGTCGAGCTCGTCCTGACGGACGGGCGCGTCACCGGCGTCCGGGCCGAGGTCCTGGCCGACGACGACGCGGTGCGGGGCGCTCCCAGCACCCGCGAGGTGGTGGGCACCGAGGAGATCTCGGCCGGCGCCGTCGTCGTCGCCTCGGGCGGCATCGGGGCCAACCACGAGCTGGCGCGGTCCCGGTGGGACCGCGCGGCGGGCACGCTGCCGGCGCGCATGCTCTCCGGCGTCCCCGACTCCACCGACGGCCTGATGCTGGGCCACGCCGCCGACGCCGGCGCCGCCCTGGTGCACGAGGACCGCATGTGGCACTACCCCGAGGGCATCACCAACCACTCCCCGGTCTGGACGAACCACGGCATCCGCATCCTGCCGGGACCGTCCTCGCTGTGGCTGGACGCCGACGGCCGGCGCCTGCCCGCGCCCCTGTTCCCGGGGTTCGACGCCCTCGGCGCGCTGCAGCACGTCACCCGGCGCGGTGACGACCACTCCTGGTTCGTCCTCAACAAGGCCATCATGGACTCGGAGTTCGCCCTGTCCGGGTCGGAGCAGAACCCCGACCTGACCGGGAAGGACGTCCGGCTGCTCGCCCAGCGGGTGCTGCCGGGCGCCGTGGGACCGGTCGCCCGGTTCGCCCGCGAGTCCCCCGAGTTCCTCTGGGCGGACACCCCCGAGGAGCTCGCCGGCGCGATGAACGCGCTCACCGAGGCGACCCCGGGCTCGACCGGGCACGTGGACCCGGCCGCCCTGGCCGCCGTCGTCCGCGCCCGGGACGCGCAGGTGGCCTCGGGGCTCGGCAAGGACCCCCAGGTGGTGGCCACCCGGGCGGCTCGGGACTTCCGGGTCGACAAGATGATCCGCGTGTCCCCGCCCCGACCCCTCACGACGCCGAAGGACGGGCCGCTGCTCGCCGTCCGGCTCTCGGTGCTGACGCGCAAGACGCTCGGTGGCCTGTGGTGCGACCCGTCGGGCCGGGTGCTGAGGCCCGACGGGTCCGTCCTGGACGGGCTGTGGGCCGTCGGTGAGGCGGCCGGGTTCGGCGGCGGCGGGGTGCACGGGCACCGGGCGCTCGAGGGCACCTTCCTGGGCGGTTGCCTGCACACGGGGCGCGTCACGGGGCGTGCGCTGGCCGCCGTCTGACCTGGTGCGGCTCGTGAACAGCAGGTACCGGACCAGGTTCTCCGGGCATGTTGTCGCGCAGACCAGCGACGCCGTGACTAGCGTGGGGGCTGTGACGTCGCCCCAGCCAGCACCGCCCCGGCCCATCGGACGCATCCCTGTCATCGAGGTCTCCCCCGTCGTCGAGGGAGGCAGGTGGCCCGCCAAGGCCACCCCCGGCGAGGTCGTGCCCGTCGAGGCGACGGTGTTCCGCGAGGGGCACGACGCCGTGGCCGCCACCGCCGTCCTGTTCGGCCCGGACGGCCGGGTCCACTCGTGGGCACCGATGGAGGACGTCGCACCGGGTCTCGACCGGTTCCGCGGGTTCCTCCAGCCCGACGACACGGGCGACTGGTCGTTCCGGGTCGAGGCCTGGTCGGACCCCTACGCCACGTGGGCGCACGACGCGACGATCAAGGTCGGTGCCGGGCAGGACGTCGACCTCATGCTCGCCGAGGGCGCGCGGCTCTTCGAGCAGATCACCGTCAAGAGCCTCCAGCGACGCCGGACCCCGCAGGACGCCGCGCTGCTCGCCGACGTGGCCCGCGAGCTCGCCGACACCACCCGCCCCGCAGAGGCGCGCCTCGCGATGGCCACCACCCACGACGTCCGGGACGCGCTGCGGCGCATCCCGCTGCGGCGCCTCATGAGCCCGAGCGCCACCTATCCCCTGCGCGTCCACCGGCGTCTGGCGCTGGCCGGCGCCTGGTACGAGATGTTCCCCCGGTCCGAGGGCGCCACGCAGCGGCGCGACGGCACCTGGCGGTCGGGGACGTTCGTCTCCGCGGCGAAGCGGCTGCCCGCCATCGCGGCCATGGGGTTCGACGTCGTCTACCTCACCCCGATCCACCCCATCGGCACCACGTTCCGCAAGGGCCGCAACAACACGCTCGACGCCCAGCCCGGCGACCCGGGCAGCCCCTACGCGATCGGTTCGCCGGAGGGCGGGCACGACGCCATCCACCCGGAGCTCGGGACGGAGCGCGGCTTCAAGGCGTTCGTCGCGGAGGCCCGGGAGAACGGCCTGGAGGTGGCGCTCGACCTGGCGCTCCAGTGCTCGCCCGACCACCCCTGGGTCACCGAGCACCCGGAGTGGTTCACCGTCCGCGCCGACGGGTCGATCGCGTACGCCGAGAACCCGCCCAAGAAGTACCAGGACATCTACCCGCTGAACTTCGACAGGGACCCGGCCGGCATCTACGCCGAGGTCCTGCGCGTCGTGCGGCGGTGGATCGACCGCGGCGTCACGCTGTTCCGCGTGGACAACCCGCACACCAAGCCCCTGGACTTCTGGGAGTGGCTGCTGGCGGAGGTCCACGCGACCGACCCGGACGTGATCTTCCTGTCGGAGGCGTTCACGAAACCCGCCATGATGGCCACCCTCGCCCGGATCGGCTTCCACCAGTCGTACACGTACTTCACCTGGCGCAACACCAAGGAGGAGGTGCTCGAGTACCTCGAGGAGGTCTCGGGCGAGGCCGGGTCGGTGATGCGGCCCAGCTTCTGGCCGACCACCCACGACATCCTGCCGCCGTACCTGCAGCAGAGCGGCGTCGCGGGCTTCGCGATCCGCGCGGTCCTCGCGGCGACCGGCGCCCCCACCTGGGGGATCTACTCCGGCTACGAGCTGGTCGAGGACGTGCCCCGGCCCGGCGCCGACGAGCAGATCGACAACGAGAAGTACGAGTACCGGCCACGGGACTGGGGGCGGGCCGACGAGATCGGCATCTCGATGCTCCTGGGGCGCCTCAACGAGATCCGCCGCGCGCACCCCGCCCTGCAGCAGCTGCGCAACCTCGCCGTCCACCCGACCACCAACGACCAGGTCGTGGCATTCTCCCGCCGGGTCCGGGCCGAGCACCTGCCGGCCACCGGCCACCCCGGTGCCACCCAGGACGACGTCGTCCTCGTCGTGCTGACGCTCGACCCGCACCAGGTGCAGGAGTCGACCGTGCTCCTGGACCTCGAGGCCCTGGGCCTGACCCGACCCGACGGCGTGGAGGACCAGCCGTTCTTCACGGCGCACGACCTGCTCTCCGGGGAGTCCTACCCCTGGGGAGAGCATCCGTACGTCCGCCTGGACCCCCAGCAGCAGGTGGCCCATCTCCTGAGGATCGGTCCGGCATGAACGCGTCCGTGAGCGCCGGTGGCGTCGAGGTCCCCCGCCCCATCACCCGGCAGATCCCCGTGCAGGCGCTGCCCCCGCGCCAGCAGCCGGAGCCGCCGCCGCTGGCCAAGCCGGGCCTGAGCGACGACCCGGACTGGTACCGCAAGGCGGTCTTCTACGAGGTCATCGTCCGCGCCTTCTCCGACACCGAGGGGGCCGGCTCGGGCGACCTGCGCGGGATCGCCGACCGGCTCGACTACCTGCAGTGGCTCGGGGTCGACTGCCTGTGGCTGCCTCCGTTCTACCCGTCGCCGCAGCGCGACGGCGGCTACGACGTCGCGGACTTCACGGCGATCGCCCCCCAGTACGGCACGCTGCAGGACTTCCAGCGCCTCATCGAGGCGGCGCACGCCCGCGGCATCCGCGTGGTGATCGACCTGGTCATGAACCACACGAGCGACCAGCACCCGTGGTTCCAGGCGTCCCGCTCGGACCCCGAGGGACCGTACGGCGACTTCTACGTGTGGTCCGAGGACGACACGCGCTACGAGGACGCGCGGATCATCTTCGTCGACACCGAGACGTCGAACTGGACGTTCGACCCGGTGCGCCGGCAGTACTACTGGCACCGGTTCTTCCACCACCAGCCGGACCTCAACTTCGAGAACCCCAAGGTGACGCAGGCGATGATCGACGTCGCCCGGTTCTGGCTGCGGATCGGCGTGGACGGTTTCCGCCTCGACGCCGTGCCCTACCTCTTCGAGGAGGAGGGCACCAACTGCGAGAACCTGCCCCGCACGCACCAGTTCCTGCGCCAGGTACGGCGGATGATCGACGACGAGTTCCCCGGCCGGATCATGCTGGCCGAGGCCAACCAGTGGCCGCGCGACGTCGTGGAGTACTTCGGCACCGACGAGGAGCCCGAGTGCCACATGTGCTTCCACTTCCCGGTCATGCCGCGCATCTTCTACTCGGTGAAGGACCAGCGGGCCAACCAGCTCCTGGACATCCTGGCCGACACGCCGGACATCCCCGCCCCGGGGGGCCAGTGGAGCACGTTCCTGCGCAACCACGACGAGCTCACCCTGGAGATGGTCTCCACGGAGGAGCGCGCCGCCATGTACGGCTGGTACGCGCACGACCCGCGCATGCGCGCGAACGTGGGCATCCGCCGTCGGCTCGCCCCGTTGCTGGACAACTCGCGCAAGGAGATCGAGCTCGTCCACGCCCTGCTGCTCTCCCTGCCCGGCAGCCCGTGCCTGTACTACGGCGACGAGATCGGCATGGGCGACAACATCTGGCTGCCGGACCGCGACGCCGTGCGCACCCCGATGCAGTGGACCCCGGACCGCAACGCGGGCTTCTCCACGTCCGACCCGGGCAAGCTCTACCTGCCGCTGATCCAGTCGATGGTGCACCACTACCAGCACACGAACGTCGAGGCGCAGCTGGCGCAGCCGTCGTCGCTGCTGCACTGGGTGCACGGCATGCTGGCCGTCCGGCGTCTCCACCCGGCGTTCGGCACGGGGGCCTTCGCCGCGTGCGAGGCCGACGACGAGGCGATCCTGGCCTTCACCCGCACGGAGGGCGAGACGCTGGTGGTCGCGGCGAACCTGTCGGCCACCGCGCGGTCCGCGACGATCACGCTGGAGGGTCTCGAGGGCTGGTCGCTCACCGACCTGTTCGGTGGCGGGAAGTTCCCGGACGTCGGCCCCGACGGGCGCGTGAGTCTCTCGTGGGGGTCCCGCGACTTCTACTGGCTGGTGGCCACCCCGCCCGACGACCCCTCCAAGGACCGGACCGAGCCGACGCGGGCAGGCGAGTCGTCATGACCGATCTCGCCGTGCGGGCAGCCGCGCAGGGACCCGACCCGAGCGTCGAGGCCCTGCTGGCCACGTGGCTGCCCACGCGGCGCTGGTACCCCGGGCGCGGCGAGGTCCGCGCCGAGCCGTGGCTGGCCGTCACCTTCGACCCCGGCGACGACGGCGAGACCACCACCGGGCCCGACGGCGAGACCCTCGAGGCGACGTCGGCGGACGTCGTGCTGCTGCTCACCCGGCTGGAGGGCGACGCGCTGCCCGGCGGCGCCGTCACGGTGCAGGTGCCGCTCGTGCTCTCCGACCCGGCCGCGCCCGGACCCGGGTACATCGACACGGTGGCGACGTCGTCCGGCGACGTCGCCGTGCACGACGGCGGCGCGCACCCGGTCTGCTGGCTCACCCTGGCACGGGCGATGGGCATCGAGGGCCCCGCGACGACGCTGACCGATCGCGGACGCGTGCTGGCCGGCGAGCAGTCGAACACCTCGGTGATCCTGCCGGGCGTCCCGTCGGCGGGAGGCGCGGGCGGGATGCTGAAGATCCTGCGGACGGTCGCGGACGGGCCGCACCCGGACGTCGTGGTGCCGCAGGCCCTGACCGAGGACGGCTGGGACGGTGTGCCGCGGTTCCTGGGCGCGCTCGAGATCGAGACCGGCGACGCCGACGGGGCGGTGCCGGTGCCGGTGCACCTGGCGATCATGTCCGAGCTCGTGCCGCACGCGGTCGACGGGTTCGAGCTGGCGTGCGACCTCGCGAGCCGCGGCGAGTCCTTCACCGCCCATGCGACGGCGCTCGGCCGGCTGGTCGCCGAGCTGCACGAACGGATGGCGCGCGTGCTGCCGACCGGGCCTCCGCTCGACGCCGCGGCCTTCGTGGCCGGGCTGCGCGGCCGGGCGGCCCGCGCCGTGGCCGACGCGCCGTCGCTGGCGGACCACACCGGCGAGATCGCGTCCCTGCTGGACGCGCTCGAGGAGCGGCTGGGGGCCCTCGCCGAGCCCGTCCCGACCCAGCGCATCCACGGCGACCTGCACCTCGGCCAGACGCTGTTCGGCGACGGCGCGTGGAAGGTCCTCGACTTCGAGGGCGAGCCGCAGCGCCCCGTGGCCGAGCGGACCCGTCCGGACCTGCCGTGGCGTGACGTCGCCGGGATGCTGCGATCGTTCGACTACGCCGCCGCGGTCGGTGCCGCACCGGACCCGGCGACCTGGCAGGCGGAGGCGACCGGCGCGTTCCTGACCGGGTACCGCTCGGGGCGGGTGCCGCCGTCGGGTATGACGGACGACACCGCGGAGCTGGTGCTCCGGGCGCTGGTCCTCGACAAGGCGCTGTACGAGGTGGTCTACGAGACCCATCACCGGCCGCACTGGCTGCCCATCCCGCTCGGGGCCGTCGACCGGGTCTTCACCCGGCCGGTGTGACCCGCAGCAGGACCGCGCGGTCGGGAAACAGCACCGGCATCGCCAGGCCCACCTCGCCCAGGACGCGACCCGGCAGCTCCGCTCCCCCGGCCTCGACCCAGGGCAGCGGCACGCCCCACCGGGCGGCGATGCCGTCGAGCTCGCGCACCGGGCCGTCGAGCGCCACGCGGTACGTCCGGTCCGCGCTCAGACCCGGCAGCCGTACCGGCGGTGGCGGCCAGGTGTCCGACGACGCCGTGCACACCCAGGCGTACAGGGCCTCGGAACCGTCGTGCGCGACGACGCCGTGCAGGTCGTAGGCCGGGTCCGGGACGTCCGCGTGCACCACGCGGCCGGAGTGCAGCAGCGCGCGCCGCTCCTGGAAGAGCGCCACCCACTCGGCCAGCCGCCGCCGCTCGGCCGCATCGGCCTCGGTGACGTCCCACTCGATGCCGAAGTGCCCGAACAGCGCGACGGCGCACCGGAAGTCCAGGGGCAGCGCCCGGTCCGACGTCGGCGCCACGGGGGCGGAGACGTGCGCACCGAGCAGCTCGTACGGCACCAGCAGGGAGGTCCAGCGCTGGATCGCGGTGCGCTCGTGGGCGTCGGTGGAGTCCGACGCCCACACCCGGTCGGTGTGCTGCAGGATGCCGAGGTCGACGCGCGCGCCGCCCGAGGCGCACGTCTCGATCTCCAGCCCGGGGTGCCGCGCGCGCAGCGTGTCCATCAGCCGCAGGACGGCGTGCGTCTGGGCGTGGACGGCACCGCGGCCCGACGGCGGCAGCCCGGCCTCGCCGACCTCCCGGTTGTGGTCCCACTTGAGGCACGCGATCGGGTACTCGGCGAGCAGGGCGTCGAGCCGGCCGAGCACGTGGTCGAACGCTCCCGGGTCGGCGAGGTCGAGGACCTGCTGGTTCCGGGCCGCGCCGGGCAGGCGCCCGCCCGCCCCGGTGAGCACCCACTCGGGGTGGGCGCGGGCGAGGTCGGAGTCGGGGTTGACCATCTCCGGCTCCACCCAGAGGCCGACGTCCATGCCCAGTGCGCGCACGTGGTCCACCAGCGGCCACAGCCCGTCGGGGTAGACGTCGCGCGCCACCGTCCAGTCGCCCAGCCCGGTGGAGTCGTCGCGCCGCGCGCCGAACCAGCCGTCGTCGAGGACGAACCGTTCCGCGCCCACCTCGGCGGCGGCGTCCGCGAGCGCCGTCAGCCGGTCGAGGGAGTGGTCGAACGTGACCGCCTCCCACGTGTTGACGACCACGGGGCGAGGGCTGCGGGGATGCTCGGGCCGGGCGCGCAGCCAGTCGTGCACCCGCGCGCCGGCGTCGTCGAGCCCCACCCCGTAGGTGGCGTACGTCCACGGCGAGACATAGCTCTCGTCGGGTCCGAGCCGGACCTCACCGGGCTCGAGCAGCTCGCCGGCGGCCAGCAGGGACACGCCGTGGTGGCTCCGCTCGGCGAGCATCCGCTGGTTGCCGGACCAGCCAGGGTGCACGCCCCAGACCTCACCGGACCGGGCGCCGAACCCCGGTTCGCCGGCGCAGAGGAGGAACCCGCTGTCGAACCCGGGCCGCCCCCGGTGCCCGCTGCGCTCGTGCGTGCCGTGCGGGAACGGCTGCCGCTGCGGGGCCCGCTCGCGGAGCTGGTGACCGGTGAAGTCGAGGAGCTCGGTGGCCCGGGCGGGCACGGGCAGCGCGGGCAGCACGCCGGCCAGATCGTACACGTCGCCGGCGCGGGAGGTGATGGCCGCCCGTAGCCGGAGGAGTCCGGTGTGCGCCTGCTCGATCTCCAGGCGCAGGTCGAGCCCGGCCGCGTCGTCGGTGGCGTGGACGGTCAGGCCCGACGCCCACGGTGCGGGGCGCTCGTCGCGCTCGACCGCCGTGACGGCGAACCGGGTCGACGGCGCGGCCCCGGCCCGGTGCCCGGTCACCCCGCGCACGCCCGGCCACCCGGTCGAGGCCTCCGGCAGCACGGACACGGGCATCGGCCCGTCGACGGGGTACCCGAACGGCTGCGGCGCGACGCCGAGGGCGAGCGCGCGCAGCTCGGCGTCGGTGAGCTCGCCGAGGTCGGTCCCCCAGTGCACGACCACCGGCAGGCGGCCGTCGGCCACGTCGAGCACGAGGCTGACGCCGCCGGCACGCAGGTGGTGCAGGCCGGTGCGGCCGCTCATGCGCTCGTGCCTCCCCCGCCGAGCCGGCGGTACGTCGCCGCGATCACGTCGGCAGCCGGCTTGCCGTAGGGGCAGTAGTCGTCGTCCGTCGCCGCATCCTGCGGCGCGTAGAGTCCGGCGGGCCAGTCCCACAGCACCCAGCCCTGCACCCAGGGCCGCGCGGCCGTGGCGGCGAGCATGTCGGCGTACCAGCGCTCCTGCTCGGCGGGGTCCGGCGCGCCGGCGAGGGTCCAGTCGTTGGGCAGCGCCGCCGAGCCGGACCGGCTGGGGCAGCCGGTCTCCATGAAGAAGAACGGCTTGCCCTCCCGGGCGACGACCTCCTCGATGCGGTCGAGCTGCGCCTCCCACTGCCCCAGCGGGTAGTAGCCGGACGCGCTCATCACGTCGACGGCGTCCCACCAGGTCAGCCGGTCCTCCTGGTACTTGTCGCAGTTGTAGGTGATCAACCCGTCGTAGACCTCGCGCACGGCCGCGACGACGGCCCGCCAGTGGTCGGCGTGGGCGTCGGCGCGGACCATCTCGCAGCCCACGCAGAACATCTCCGCACCCTCGGCGGCCGCGATCCTGGCGTGGTGCACCACGAACTCCGTGTACGCGGCGAACCACTGCGACCACGTCGGTTCGTGCGGCACGTCCGGCTCGAGGAACCCGATGTGGGCGCGCCACGTGCCGTCGGCCACGTTGACCACCGGCTTGAGGCACACGCGCTGCCCGCGCGCCTTCGCCGCGCGCACCGCCCAGCGCACCTCGTCGTCCGTGAGCGCCGGGGCGTCCCGGAACGGGATCTCGGTGGACTGCGCGGTGGCCTGCTCGGCGGCGTACGTCACCGCCGTCCAGGTGGTGGCCAGCGACTCGACCATCGCGTCCATCGACCGCTCGGCCTCCGGCGTGGCCCACGTGCCACGGACCCCGGTCCAGCCCCACGTCATCCCGAGCACGGGGCCGCCGGGCAGCGGCACCACGGGTGCCCGGCCGGTCACCGGCGCGGTCACCGGGCCGGTCGTCGGCCCGGTCATCGGCCCGCCACCACGAGCTGGTTGAGCGAGCGCAGGACGGTCGGGGCCACCATCGCCTCGGCGTCGAGCGTGACGCCGTCGGGCACCGTGACGTGCAGGGCGACCTCCTCGCCGGGCAGCAGCGTGACCAGCTGGTCGTCCACGCGCGCGTCCGGGTGGAGCTTGTCGGCGAGCAGCGTCAGGTCCCGCACCAGGTTCTGCGCCCGCACCCGGAGCCGGTACCCGTCACCGGTGGGTTCCACCGTGGTCTCGAGCACGGGGGTGGCGAGCGCCGAGTCGCGCGGCTCGGCGAAGAACCACAGCCCGCGCACGTCGCCCAGGTGGGCGCGGACGAGCTCGCCGCCCGCCTCGCCCGCTCCGGCGACGTCGTCGGGCAGCGGCAGCGTGTGCGCGGAACGCGGCGCCACGTCCACGCGCTCGCAGGTCTTGGCGAGCTCCGTGCCGGCGTCGTCGAGACGCTGCACGACGACGTCGCCCGTCCAGCGCTCGTCGCTGTCGTTGACGAGCACCGCGGCGAGGCCGTCGCGACCGTGCGTCCGGCGAGGCTGCACGGTGACGAGGCGGTCGGCGTGCGCGTGCCGCAGCGCGAACAGCAGGGGCTTCGGGCGCTCGTCGCCGTCCACCGCCGCCCAGGAGGTCACCGGCCAGCAGTCGTTGAGCTGCCACACCACCGAGCCCGTGCAGCGCGGCGCCCAGGAGCGCAGGTGCTCCACGGCGACCTGCACCGCCGTGGCCTGGTTCCACGACATCGCCCAGTGCCAGTCCTCCATGTCGTCCGGCAGCGCGAGGTGCGGCACGAGCCCGAGGCTGAGCTTCTTGTTGCCCTCCATCGCCTTCTGGTGCACCTGCATGCCGGGTGACTCGGGGGTCAGCGGGTCGTCGCTGACGGCGCGGGTGAGCGTCGCCCACGTCGGCGGCCCCTGCCAGCCGAACTCCGCCATGAACCGCGGGACGTCGTCGCGGTAGCGGGTCCAGTCCAGCCGGTTCCACACCTCCCAGGAGTGCATGGAGCCGTGGTCGGGGTCGTTCGGGTGCACGGCCGGGTCCTCGGACCACGGCGACGACGGCGTGTAGGGCCGCGTGCCGTCGACCTCGGCCACGACGGCCGGCAGCAGCTCGGAGTAGTAGCCCCATCCCCACGACCTCCCCTCCAGGAGGGGCTCCCAGCCCCACTCCTGCACGCCCCAGACGTTCTCGTTGGAGCCGTTCCACAGCACCAGCGAGGGGTGCGGCGTCAACCGGGCGACGTTCTCGCGGGCCTCCGCCTCCACCTCGGAGCGCAGCGGCTCGTCCTCGCTGTAGGCGGCGCAGGCGAAGGCGAAGTCCTGCCAGGTGAGGATGCCGCGCTCGTCGCACAGCTCGTAGAAGTCGTCCGCCTCGTAGGTGCCACCGCCCCACACGCGCAGCAGGTTGATGCCCGCGTGCTCGGCCTGGTCGAGCCGGCGGGCGTACCGCGCCCGGTCCACGCGGTGCACGAACGCGTCGTCCGGGATCCAGTTGGCACCCTTGACCCACACCGGGCGGTCGTTGACCACCAGCGTGAACGAGGTGCCGTCGTCGTCCGGGACCTGGTCCAGCCGGGTCGAGCGGAAGCCGGTACGGCCCCGCCACGTGTCGACGACCGCGCCGCCGACGGCGAGGCCCACCTCGACGTCGTACAGCGGCTGGGCGCCGTGCCCGCGTGGCCACCAACGGTCGACGTCGGGCACCTCGAGGCGGACGACGGCGGTCCCCCCGCTCGCGGGGACGGCGGCGGTACCCGTCAGGTCGACCTGGCGACCGGCGAGCCGGACCGACACGTCGGCGGTCCCGCCCACCCCACCGGGCGCCGCCGCCACGTCCGCGCGGACCTCCAGGTGCCCGCGAGCGCCGTCGTCCGGCGTCCGCGGACCGGTCCCCCGGCCGGTCTCCGCGGTGCCCGACGACGCTGTCGCGAGCACGCGGACCGCGCCGAGGCGAGCGGCGCGCCACGACTCGAGGCGCACCGGGCGCCAGATGCCCACGGTGGCGACGTCGATCCCCCAGTCCCAGCCGAAGTTGGACGCCATCTTGCGCATCGCGTTGAACGGGTGGTGGTTGACCTGGGGCCGCTGGCCGAGCGCGAGGCTCTGGGCGTCGGCGTACGGCACCGGGGCGGTGAACCGCACCACGAGCTCGTTGTCGCCGTCGGTCAGCAGCTCCGTGACGTCGAACCGGTAGGAGCGGTGCTGGTTCGCGGTGCGGGCGACCTCGGTGCCGTTGAGCAGCACGGTCGCGACGGTGTCCAGGCCGTCGAACGCCAGCTCGTGGCGGGCGTCGTCCGGACCGGCGGCGTGCGTGAACGTCGTCGTGTACTCCCAGTCGCACCGGCCGATCCAGCCGAGCAGGCGCTCGTGGTCGTCGAGGTACGGGTCGGGGATCAGCCCGGCGGCCAGGAGGTCGGTGTGGATGCAGCCCGGCACGGTGGCCGCGACCCCCGGGCCGGCGAGGTGCTCGGCCAGGTGCTCGGGGACGCGGGGGCTCGTGCTCCGGGCGGTCCACCCGGTGTGGAGCGGTGCGGTGCGGCGGGGGGAAGGGGGGGTCACTTGGTGGCTCCGGAGGTCAGTCCGCTGTAGATCTGCCGCTGCAGCAGGAGGAACGCGACGAGGGTCGGGACGATCACGAGCACGGCGCCGGCGGAGATGATCTCCCACTGGGCGCCGAACGGGCCCATGAACCGGAACAGCGAGGTCGAGACGACGCCGAGGTCGCGCGAGGGCATGTAGAGGAACGGGATGTAGTACTCGTTGTAGATCGCGATGCCCTTGACGATGACGACGGTCGCGATCGCCGGTCGCAGCAGCGGGAAGATGATCCGTGCGTAGATGGTCAGGCGGTTCGCGCCGTCGAGCATCGCGGCCTCGTCCAGCGACCGCGAGATGCCCCGCATGAACTGCAGGAAGATGTAGATCGAGATGATGTCGGTCCCCGTGAACAGCACGATCGCGGCCCACCGGGTGTTGAACAGCCCCAGGCCGTTGACCACCTGGAACGTGGCGACCTGCGTGGTGACCGCCGGCACGAGCGTGGCGAGCAGGAACGCGCCCATGACCAGGCGCCGTCCACGGAAGTCGAAGCGGTCGACGGCGTAGGCCGTCATCGTGCCGATGACGATGGTGCCGACGAGCGCCACCACGAGGATGATCGAGGTGTTGACGAACCCCTGCACCATGCCGCCCTGGGTGAAGGCCGTGACGAAGTTGTCGAGGTTCGTCCAGGTCGTCGGCGGGGTGAGGGGGTCGGTGGTCGCGAACTCCTCCTTGGTCTTGAAGGCCGCCATGAAGACGGTCACCAGCGGGATGATCGCGGCGGCGCAGGCCACGACCAGGCTGGCGTACTTCGCGGTGGTGGCCACGGGCCCGAGGAGCGGGTGCAGCGCACGCACGCCGTGCCGCAGCCGCAGCACCGTCCGTTCGACGGGACCCGTCCGCCCGGGAAGCGTCGTCGTGCTCATGTCAGGTCCACCTTCTCGTCGGGGAAGATCCGGCGCTGGATCCAGGTGATGAGCAGCACGATGAGCAGCAGCACCACGGCCATCGCCGACGCGAGACCGAACTTCTTGAACTCGAAGGCCTGCTGGACGGTCTGGATGACGAACGTCGTGGTGCCGTTGGCCCCACCGGTCATGATCCAGGGGATCTCGAACACGGCCAGCGACCCGGAGATCGCCAGGATCGTGGTCAGGCCGATCACCTGCTTGATCCCCGGCGCGATGATGTAGCGGAACTTCTGCCAGCTCGTGGCGCCGTCGAGGTCCGCCGCCTCGTAGAGCTCGTGCGGGATCGACTGGATCGCCCCGAGGAACAGCACGAAGTTGAGGCCCATGTAGCGCCACACGCTGGTCGAGGCCAACGAGACGTTCGCCAGGTCGGGGTTCCCCAGCCACTGGGGAGGCTCGGCGACCCCGACGAGGGCGAGCAGGGCGTCCAGGGTGCCGCCCGGGCGCAGGAAGAACAGGAACACCAGGCCGATCGCGACCCCGTTGATCAGGTAGGGGAAGAAGATGATCCCCTTGAAGAAGTTCCGTGCCCGGGTGCGGAAGCTGAGGATCGTCGCGAAGTACAGCGCGAGCCCGAGCTGCAGGAAGGCGCCCGCCAGGTAGTACAGGCTCACGAGGAAGACGCTGAACATGTCCGGGTCCGTGAAGATCCGCTGGTAGTTCTCCAGCCCGACGGGTTCCTTGACGGGCGCCATCCCGTTCCAGCTCGTGAAGCTGTACCAGACCATGTTGGCCACGGGGACGTACGTGAACAGCACCAGCAGGCCGAGGGGTGCCGCGAGGAAGAGCCACGGCGTGACCCTCCAGCCGCGGCCCGGCCCGCGCCGTCGTGGCGCCGGGGGCGGGGTGGCCGTGGTGCGGACTGCCGCCCCACGGACCGGGGACGAGACCGTCGACATGGCGGTCCTCCTCTCGCTGGGGCCCCGGTGCGGCGGAGGTCCTCCGCCGCACCGGGGAGCTCGGTCACTCGCCGACGGCGGCGCGGGCGTCGGCCCAGCGCTGGTTCAGCTCGGCGAAGAAGGACTCCTTGTCGCCGTCCGCGGCACCGCGGGCGACGTCGACGAGCTCCTGGCGGTAGATGTTCCCGTACAGGTCGATCTCGGCGGTGTTGACGACCTCGGACTCGTAGGCCTCCTGACCCGCAGGGGCCGGCGTCATCTCCACGTACTCCACGCCGGCGGCGTCGAAGTCACCGAGCGTCTCGGGCGCCGGGCCGTCGACGAGCGGGGAGATCCCGCCCTCGTCGTAGGCGTAGCCGGACTCCTCGGCGAACCACTCGATCCAGGCGCGGGCGGCGGCCTTGTGCTCGGAGTTGACGTTGATCGCGTTCTTGTAGTCGCCCGCCACCTGGGCGTGGAAGGTGCCGTCCACCTGGTACGGGAACGGCATGTAGCCGATGTCGTCCGCCGAGGCGCCGGCGTCCTCGGCGGCCTGCTGCATCTGGGTGATGGCCCAGGAGCCCAGGAGCATCGTGGCGACCTCCCCGGAACCCAGGAGGGTCTTGGACTCCTCCCAATTCGTGGTGGTCGGGTCCTCCTCGCTGAGCCCGTTCGCCACGATGTCGAACAGCAGCCCGTCGGAGATGCCGTGCCACTCGTCGGCGGCCCAGGGCGTGTCGCTGTGGGCGACGTGCGTGTTCTGGTACTCGGGGTCGCCCATGGCGCCACGGTTGCCGTCCCACTGGCTCAGCGGCCAGCCGTCGGCGTAGTTCGTGTAGTACGGCACCGCGTCGGTGCTGTCGGCGACGGCCTGCAGGTCGTCGAGGAACTCGTCCGGCGTGGTCGGCAGGTCGGTGATGCCGGCGGCCTCCCAGACCTTCTTGTTGTAGACCAGGCCCTGGGTGTTGACGGTGATGGAGACGCCGTAGCCCTGTCCGTCGTAGGCCTTCTCCTCGACCAGGCGGTACTTCTCGCTCAGCTCCTCCACGGTGCCCAGCGGCTCGAAGTAGGTGCCGAGCTGGTCGGGGGTGACGCTGTTGGGGATGAGCAGGACGTCGCCGTAGTCCGCCGTGTTCATCCGGACGGCGATCTCGCCCTCGTAGTCGGTGAGCGCCTCGAACTCGACGGTGACGTCGGGGTACTCGGCCTCGAACCGCTCCTTGTAGTCCATGAAGACGGTGTCGACGATGTCGGTGCGCTGGGTGATGACGGTGATCTCGCCCGACGGCTCGCCGTCGTCGGCGGACCCGCCCGGGTCGGTGCCGCCACCGCAGGCGGACAGCGCGAGCGCAGCGGCCGCGGTGACGGCCGCGCCGGGGATGAGGTGCCTCGTTGCCATGTCGTGCTCGATTCCGGTCGTCGTTGACGGGGTGACGACGCTCACCTTAAGCGGTTAAGTTGTCGGCGGTCAACCACCACCGCCGGATCGATGCCTCGTCGCTTCGCCCCCGTCGGGACGAGCGCCGGTCAGGACTCCGCGGCAGCCGGACCGGTCGAGCCGCGCACCCGGAGCACCGGGGTGGCGTCGAGGAAGCTCCCGTGCGGAGCTCCCTCGATCCGCTCGAAGAGCCGGCGGGCGACGTGCGCCCCGTAGCTGGTCACGTCGTGGCTCAGGGCGGTGAGCTGCGGGAACGCGGCCTCGCACAGCGGCGAGTCGTCCCAGGCCACCAGCGAGAGGTCCTGCGGGACGCGCACGCCCAGCTCGTGGGCGACGCCGAGCCCTGCGAGCGCCATGACGTCGTTGTCGAAGACGACGGCGCTGACCGGCCGGTCCGCGGTGAGCAGCGCGCGCGTCGCCGCGGCCCCGGCCTCCGGGGTGAAGTCGGCGCGCTCCACGCGGGGCTCCACCCCCCGCCGTCGCGTCTCGTCGTCGAACGCGAGGTCCCGGATGTGGGTGTGCCCGAACGCCTCCGTCCCCGTCACCCGACCGATCCGCCGGTGCCCCAGCCCGGCCAGGTAGCCCACGCACTCGCGCAGCGCCGCCGCGTCGTCGGTCCAGACCGCGGTGGCACCGCCCGCGAGGGACGGGTCCCCCACGACGACGGCGGGCAGGGCGTCGGCGTCGGTGAGCAGCGGGAGCCGCGGGTCGTCCTGACGCGGGTCCACCACCACGACGCCGTCGACCCGGCGGGCCGCACGCCACCGCCGGTGCGCCGCGATCTCGGCGTCGACGTCGGGCACGACCTGCAGGAGCAGACCGTAGGACCGCTCGGAGAGCACCTGCTCGATGCCGGCCACGAACTGCATGTAGAACGACTCGAACCCGAGGGTCTCCGGCGCCCGCGCCAGGATGAGGCCGATGGTCTCGGCCCGCGCGCCGGACAGCGACCGCGCCGCCTGGCTGGGCCGCCAGCCCATCTCGGCGGCGATCGCGAGGATGCGCTCGCGCGTCCGTGCCGAGACCCCCGGCCGGTCGTTCAGGGCGTACGAGACGGCTCCGGTCGACACCCCGGCGCGGTCGGCGATGTCGGCGATCGTGATGCGAGCCATTCCTCACCTCTCCTCGCCAAGGATCGTACGTCCTCCCGCGGCCGGCAGGACCGGACCCGACACGTCGGCGCGCACATGGCGACAACTCGCGGCCACGGTGGAAGGGTGGACGTATGACACCCGAGCCTCCCGCCGTCGATCCCGAGGTCCTCACCGCCGTCGCGCAGGGCACCACCCACGACCCGCACGCCGTGCTCGGGCCGCACCTGCTCGCTCCCGAGGAGGGCCCGTACGCCGTGGTCCGGGTGCTGCGGCCGCTGGCCGACGAGGTCGTGATCCTGACCGGCGGTCCGGACGGGTCCCGGACCGAGCACCCGACGACGCACCAGGCCGCCGGCGTGTGGTCCGTCGTCGTCCCCGCCCCGGTGGACGACGACGGCACGCGGCACGCGCCCGACTATCGCGTCCGCTCGCGGTACGGCGACGAGACGACCACGACCGACGACCCGTACCGGTTCCTGCCCTCCCTGGGCGAGATGGACCTGCACCTGATCGGCGAGGGCCGCCACGAGACGCTCTGGCGGGTCCTCGGTGCGAACCTCAAGTCCTACCCCGCTGCCGGAGGGGACATCACCGGCACCTCCTTCGCCGTCTGGGCCCCGAACGCCCGCGGCGTCCGGCTCGTGGGCGACCACAACCGCTGGTCGTCGGTGCACCCCCTGCGCTCGCTCGGTTCCAGCGGGGTGTGGGAGATCTTCGTCCCGGACGTCGGCGTCGGGTGCCGCTACAAGTACGAGATCTGCGGTCCGGACGGCGTCTGGCGCGCCAAGGCCGACCCGGTGGCCAAGGCGAGCGAGACACCCCCGGCCACCGCCTCCGTCGTCGCCGCCGCCGACCACGAGTGGAACGACGGCGAGTGGATGGCCCGCCGCGCGTCGTCCGACCCGCACGCCGGGCCGATCAGCGTCTACGAGGTCCACCTCGCCTCGTGGCGTCCCGGCCTCGGGTACCGGGAGCTCGCCGAGGAGCTGACGGCCTACGTGACCGAGCAGGGCTTCACGCACGTCGAGCTCATGCCGGTGGCCGAGCACCCCTTCGGCGGCTCGTGGGGCTACCAGGTGACCGGCTACTTCGCGCCCACGGCACGGCTCGGCTCCCCCGACGACTTCCGGTACCTCGTCGACCGGCTCCACCAGGCCGGCGTCGGCGTCATCCTCGACTGGGTGCCGGCGCACTTCCCCCGCGACGAGTTCGCGCTCGCCCGCTTCGACGGCACGCCGCTGTACGAGCACCCGGACCCCCGCCGCGGCGAGCAGCTCGACTGGGGCACGCTCGTCTTCGACTTCGGCCGCCGGGAGGTGCGCAACTTCCTCGTGGCGAACGCCACCTACTGGTTCGAGGAGTTCCACGCCGACGGGCTGCGCGTCGACGCCGTCGCCTCCATGCTCTACCTCGACTACTCGCGCGAGGAGGGTGGCTGGACCCCCAACGTCCACGGCGGGCGCGAGAACCTGGAGGCGATCTCGTTCCTGCAGGAGGCGAACGCCACGGCCTACCGGCGCAGCCCCGGCGTGATGATGATCGCCGAGGAGTCGACGGCGTTCCCGGGCGTCACCCGCCCCACCGACACCGGCGGCCTCGGGTTCGGCCTGAAGTGGAACATGGGCTGGATGAACGACTCCCTGCGCTACATGGCCAAGGACCCGATGTACCGCAGCCACCACCACGGCGAGCTCACCTTCTCGCTGGTGTACGCGTTCTCCGAGCAGTACGTCCTGCCGATCAGCCACGACGAGGTCGTGCACGGCAAGGGCTCCCTGCTGAGCAAGATGCCCGGCGACCGCTGGCAGCAGCTCGCCGGGGTCCGGGCCTTCCTGACCTACCAGTGGACGCACCCCGGCAAGCAGTTGCTCTTCATGGGCTGCGAGCTCGCCCAGGAGGCCGAGTGGAGCGAGGGGCGGGGCCTCGACTGGTGGCACCTGGACGACCCCGGCCACGCGGGGGTCCAGCGGGCCGTGCGCGACCTCAACGCCCTCTACCGGGCCACGCCCGCGCTCTGGGAGCGCGACTTCGACGGCTCCGGCTTCGAGTGGCTCGAGGCCGACGACGCCGCCCGGAACGTCCTCGCCTACGCCCGGCGGGCCGCCGACGGCACGCCGGTCGTCGTCGTGGTCAACTTCGCCGGGGTGCCCCACGAGGGCTACCGGCTCGGGCTGCCCGACGGCGGCACGTGGGTCGAGGCGTTCTGCTCGGACGCGCTGCAGTACGGCGGCTCCGGCGTGGTGAACACCGGCGAGCTGCACGCCGAGGACGTGCCGTCGCACGGGCGCCGGCACTCCCTCGCGCTACGCGTGCCCCCGCTGGGCGGCCTGGTCCTGCGCCGTCAGTAGAGGTACATCGCGAGGCGTCGGCGGGCCTTGCCGACCCGCGGGTCGGCCACGCCGACGACCTCGAAGTAGTCGACCAGGCGGCCGCGCAGCTTCTCCTTGGCGTCGTCGTCCGCACCCGGCAGGAGGTCCAGCAGGCGCGCCAGCGCGTCCTCGACCTTGCCGCCGAGCATGTCCATGTCGGCCACGGCGAGCTGGGCGTCGACGTCTGCGGGCGCGTCGGCCGCAGCCTGCCGGACCTGCTGCAGGTCGGCGCCGCGGGTGCGCTGCATGAGTGCCACCTGCGCGAGCCCGGCGACCGCCTGCGCGTCCTTCGGGTCCTGCTTGAGCGCCTTGTCGTACGCCGCGGCAGCCGCGTCCAGGTCGTCACGCTCGATCGCGTCGTAGGCCTCCTGGTGCAGCGGCGGCAGCGGCTCCTCGGGCTCCTCGGCCGGCTCGTCCGCGGCGGGCGCTCCCCCGCCCTGCGCGGGGGCGCGCCCGGTCACGCCGTTCTGCTCGGCGGCTGCCAGGAGCTGCTCCAGGACACCGCGCACCTGCTCGTCCGACGCGCCCCCGGCGAAGAGCGGCACGGGCTGGCCCTGCAGGACGGCGACGACGGTCGGCACGCCCTCCGGCTGGAACGCCGCCGCGATCTGGGGGTACGCGTCGACGTCGAGGCGGCCCAGGAGGAACCGTCCGGCGTACTCGTCGGCGATGGTTCCCAGGCTCGTGGCCAGGTCCGCGTTCGCCTGGTCGGTGGGCTTCCACAGCAGGACCACCACGAGGTGCTTCGTCGAGTCCTGCACGACCTGCTGGAAGTTCGCGTCCGTCAGGTCGACGACGTAGCCGCCGGCCGTCGGTGCGCCGCCGGGCTCCCCCGGGGGCGGTGACTGCGGGCGGTTCAGCGCCGACAGGTCGACGGCGCCGCGCGGGCTGAAGCTCGGGTCGGGCACAGGGTTGCTCATGCGCTCATCCTACGAAGTCTCGGAGGTGGGGCGGACCGGGCCGGACCAGCGGCTCGGCCGCTATCGGTCCGTGTTCCGCTCGCTCGGGATCTCGTTCGCCGCGTCGACCGCCACGTGGGAGTACCCGAGGGGCCGCATCGGCTCCTCCGAACCCGCCGGCGGCACGTAGAGCGCCACCTGGTCGGTGTACTCGACATAGAGCTCGTTCGTCTCGTCCTCGCCCTCCAGGAGCGCCGACTGCGTCTCGGTGAGCGGCGGGATCGTGCCGCCTTCCTCGACGTCGAGCCGCACGTTGCCGTCCAGGACGCCCATGACGACGGCGCCGCCGTCGGACGTCCGTACCGTGAGGGGCTCGTCCCGCGCGGCGAAGGCCAGCCGGTACCGGCCGTCGGCGGCGTCGAACGTGTCGGCCCCGCGCACGTTGCGCGCGTCGGCCTGGATGCGCTTGACGAGGTCCTGGCTGTCGCCGGGGAGCTCGAAGGCGTCGGCGTACTCCGACTCCTCGGGGCCCTTGGTCACCAGGTCGGCGTACTGCGCGACGGCATCGGCGGGGGTCACCGTGAGCGAGTCGTCGTCCGCGGCCACCTCCTCCGAGCCGATCGCCTCGGGGTCGGCGAAGTTCGGCATCGTGGTGCCGGGGATGAGCTGGACCCACGACCACAGCTTGTAGTTGTCCCGCGCCGACTCCTGCTGGTAGGCCACCATCCGGGGGACCTCGAGGTTCTCGGTGGGCTGCGTGATCGTGTAGGTGACCCGGGGCCAGGACTCGGTCGTGGGGATGATCGCCGCCCGGAGCTCGGTCGGGATCTGCGTCACCAGCGAGTCGTCGCCGCGTGCCTCGGCCACCTTGATCTGGCTCCGGCGGACCTCGTAGGCCGGCCCGCCGACGCGCTCGCGCAGGATCTTCGGGTCGGACTCCTCCCCCGCCTGCTCGAGGACGCTCCCGACGTCCTGCACGACGGCGGTCTCCTGCTCCATCGTCAGCACGGGGCCCTCGAAGGGCTCGTCCGCGGCCGGGGTGGGCAGCTCCTCGGCACAGCCGGCGAGAAGGGCGGCGGTGGCCGCCACCCCGACGGCGGCGCTCGTGCGCCGCGCGACGCGCGTGGTCCTGGCGGTCATCGGGTCCCCCCGTCGATCGGGTCGTCCTGCTGGTCCTGGCGGGCGGCGGTGGGGTCGAAGCCCCAGGTCTCCCGCCAGGCCGCGGCACGACGCCCCGAGGTGCTGGGGGCGTCGTCGGCGGCCGGTGGCGACTCCGGCGCCGGTGCCGGCCGGACCACCGGGGTCTGGCCGGTGAGCGCGCGCAGCGCCCGGCCCATGCCGGACTGGGCGTCCGTGCGCCGTTCCTCCTCGCGCCGGCGCAGCTCGCGGCGCGTCAGCGGTCGGCCGTCGACCATCGGCATCGAGCCGGTCGTCGTCGTGGGCGGCTCGGTGGGCGGCTCAGTGGGCGGCTCGGCGGGCGTCTGCGCGGGTGCTGGTGCAGGTGCAGGTGCTGGAGCAGGTGCCGGCGCAGGTGCGGCGCCGGACGGCGAGCCCTCGCCGTCGGCGGGTGCCGGTTCCGGGGCGGAACGCGTGCGCCGCAGGCGGGACGACCGGCGGGAGAACCGGCCGGCCACCGGGACCGGTGCCGTGCCCGTCCGGCCGTCGCCGGCGGGCTCCTCGCCCGGACCGTCCCCGGCGGGGGTGTCCGCGGCCGCGGCCGGTGCGTCGGACGGCGCGCCGTGGGCGGGCGCGGGGGCGGGCCAGCCGGCGCCCGCAGCGGCACCTGCGGCCGGAGCGGCCCACGCCGGGCCGCTCGACGACGACGTCGGCCCGAAGGGCGACGCTGGCGCAGCCGGTGAGGAGGGCGAGGCGGGTGACGCGGGATCGTCGGGGCTCTCGACCGCCGGTGCGGACGACGCCGTCTGCGGCGACGCGTCGGCCGTGGCGCCGGACCTGGCGCCGGCACGGCGGCCACGGCCGGTCTTCTTCGTCGACCCCCGGCGTCCGAGCAGGAGCAGGACGATGCCGATCAGCAGGAGCAGGCCACCGAGCCCGACGGCCGGCCACAGCCAGGGCGTGCCGACCTCGCGGTCCCAGGTGAGCGTGAGGGTGGGGGCCACCGCGTCGGCGTCGGACGCCTCGGCCGGGGCCTCCTCGCCCTCGGCGGCCTCCTCGACGGGGGCCGCACCGGTGCCGGCGGCGAGCAGCATCCACGGGCCCGGCCGGTCGCTCCAGCGGAGGCTGACCTCCTCGGCGGCGGTCAGCTCGGTGATCCACATGTCGGAGCCCGCAGGGTCCGGCAGCTCGGCCGACTCCTCCGACTCCTCGGACTCCGCCGCCTCCTCGGTGTCCTCCGCCTCCTCGGGGCGCACCTCCGAGGTGGTGAGCGTGTCCCAGTCCGCGAGGCCGGTGACCCGTGCGTACGGGTCGCCGTCGAGCCACCCGAGCACGTCGACGTCACGGCCGACGACGACGGTGACCTCCTGGCCGGCGGGTACCGAGGCGGTGACCGTGACGTCGGAGTCGACGAGGTCGAGGACCCCGGGGTCGGTGACGACGAGCGTGCCCTCGCCCACCGGACGGGCCGTGGCGACCACCGTGTCCGACTCGCGCAGGACCGTCGCTGTCGCGACCCCGAACGCGATGGCGGCCAGACCGGCGATGACCAGGACGGCACCGAGAATGCGTTGCAGCACCAAGCTTCCCTTCGACGTGGACTCCTCAGGATAGGGAGGCGTGGCGATCGCCCAGGACCACGAGGGCGCCCGGGACGGATCGGTTCACGAACCCTTCACGAGTCCGGTACCAGCATCCCCGAGCCTCCCACGGCTGCGGGCCCCACGACCACCGCACGGGTCGCCGCACGACGGTGATCTTTCCCTTTCGTGAGGATCGGACCCCCTGCTCGGCTGTCGGTGGCTGCACGTGACGTCTATCCTGGCCGGAGCCTCGGCACCCACGACAGACGGAGGTCTTCACGTGTCCGACGAGCGCACGCTCTTCCCGATCACCATGCGCGGCTACGACCGCGCCGCGGTCGAGAACCAGATCTCCCGCCTCGAGCAGGCCGTCGAGGAGGCTCGACGCAACGTCGAGTCGACCGACGCCCGCGCCATGCAGCTCTCCTCCGAGCTCGCCGAGGCGCACCGCCAGCTCCGGGAGAACGACAAGCCGTCCTACGCAGGGCTCGGCGCCCGTGCGGAGCGGCTGCTCCGCTCGGCCGACGAGCAGGCCGCCGAGGTCCTGACGCAGGCCAACCAGCAGGCGTCCGACGTCATGGCGCGGGCCAAGCTGTCGGCCGGCCAGGTCCGCCAGCGGGCGGAGACCGAGGCCTCCGAGCTGCTGTCCAGCGCCCGCCGCGAGGCCGAGGAGATCCGCTCGACCACCCGGTCGGAGGCCGAGGGCGTCCTGCAGGGCGCCCAGCGCCGCGCCGAGGAGCTGGTCGGGTCCGCGGAACGCGAGTCGGCGCTCATCATGAGCACCCTCACCACGGAGGAGAGCGAGCGGCGCGCGTCCCTCGAGCGTGAGATCGGCACGATGCGGTCCACCGCGGAGCGCGAGGTGACCGAGGCGCGCGTCACGACGGACCGCGAGGTCGCCCAGCTCCGGGCCGAGGCCGCCGCCGAGTCGGCCGCCCTGCGCGAGGAGGCCGAGCGCGAGTCCAACGACCTCCTGGAGCGCACCCGGACCGAGGCCGCACGGATCGTGGCGGAGGCCAAGCACCAGGCCGCCGAGGCGGCCAACGCCGTCACGACCGAGCTGGAGGACCTCCGGGAGCGCGCGCGCCGCGCCCTCTCCGACGCCGAGCTCGAGGCGGCCCAGATCCGCGAGCGCGTCGAGAACGAGGCCGCCGAGCGCCACGAGGTCGCCCGGGCCGAGACCGAGCGTCTGGTCGCCGCGGCCGAGGAGCACGCCGCCGAGGCCGAGAAGCGCGTCGCCGTCGCCCTCCAGCAGGCGGACCAGGTCCGCACCGAGTCGGACGCCTACATCAAGGAGCTCGTCGCCGACGCGCGCCGCACGGCCGACTCCATCGTGGCCGAGGCACGCACCTTCGCCGACCAGACCGTCTCCGACGCCCAGGCCGAGGCCGAGCAGAGCCGGACGACCGCGGAGCGTCAGCTCGAGGACCTGACGCGCCGGCACGACTCGATCAACTCCTACCTCGAGGAGCTGCGCGGCCTGCTGGGCACGGAGAAGGCGGCCGACGCCATCCCGGTCGCGACCGTCGACGCCCCCTCGGGCCGGTCCGGGGGCACGGCCTCCGCCGAGCCGCGGTCGGCCGCGAGCTCGGAGAGCCCGCAGCCCGCCAGCCCGCTCGACCAGACCCCCGCCCAGCGGGCCCGTGCCGCCTCCGCGCAGTCGGCGGAGGAGGGCACCTCGCCCACGGACGAGACGGCGACGACCCGGGCCTGACGCCGGGCGGCCCGGGTCACCGCGCGGAGGTCACCGCGCGGCGGTCACTGCGCGGAGGTCACCTCACCCTGGCGTGCAGGTCTGCCACGGCCCGGGCCACCGCGGCGGGCTCCTCGACCGCGCTGAGGTGGGCCGCGTTCGGCACCACGGCGAGCGTCGCGTCCCGCGCAGCGCCGGCCATGTGGCGCGCGTCGTCGACCGTGGTCACCTGGTCCTCCGCCCCGACGACGACGGCCACCGGCCCGCCGAAGGAACGCAGGACGTCCGTCCGGTCCGGCCGCGCCGCCATCGCCCGCTGCGCCCAGGCCACACCGGACAGACCCTGCGAGCGGATCCAGGCGTACACCGTCGGGTAGAGCGAGCGCCGCTCCAGCTCCGACGTCGGGCCGAGGAGCTTGGCCGGCATGCCCATCACCGCGTCGAGGGTCTGCGTCGCCTCGACCGCGGCGGCGACCCGCAGCCGGCCGTCGCGGGCCGCGTCGTCGTCGGCGGTCGACTTCGTGTCCACGAGACCGAGGCCGCGCACGAACCCGGGGTGCCGCTCCGCCATCGCGAGGGCCACGTAGCCGCCCATGGACAGCCCCACCACGACGGCGTTGCCCTCCCCCTGCTCGCGCAGCGTCGCGTGCACGAGGTCCGCCGTCGCGTCGAGGCTCGCCGGGAGCTGACCGAGGTCGCTGTGCCCGTGACCCGGCAGGTCCACGGCGATGACACGGGGGCCCTGCGGCAGCTCGTCGACCATGGCGACCCACATGCGATGGTCGAGCGGGAAGCCGTGCAGCAGCACCAGGGGCACGCCGGCGCCGTCGCGCAGCAGGTAGGTGGCCAGGGTCGGGTTCGTCATCGTCGTCATCCTCTCGTCGTGGCCGGTGCGACGTCCGAGGCGTGCTGCACCTCGCCGTCGTAGTGCGTGGGCAGCGAGGCGTGGCCGGGCAGCACGTGCTGGACGATCTCGTCCAGCACACGGCGCACCGCCGGCTCCCCCACCCACAGGTGCTTGGCGCCGTCCACGCCGATCACCTCCGCCTGCGGAACGCGGGCGAACCGCTCCCGCGCCTCGGCGGGCCGGAGGTAGTCGTCGTGCTCCGGGACGAGGACGACGAGCGGCTTGCCGAACGCGGCCCAGCGGTCGAGGTCGGCGTCCGTGGCACGGTGCAACGGGGGCGAGAGCAGGATCGCGCCCTCGATGCTCGGGTCGGCGCCGTGCTTGAGGACCAGCTCCGTGCCGAACGACCAGCCGACGAGCCAGGGGTGCGGCAGCTCGCGGAACTCGGCGAGCTCGAGGGCCGCCGCGACGTCGTAGCGTTCCGCGTCGCCGCCGTCGAACTCGCCCTGCGAGGTGCCCCGGGCGGACGACGTCCCGCGGGTGTTGAAGCGCAGGACCGCCAGGTCGGCGAGCTCCGGCAGCCGCCACGCCGCCTTGCGGTACACGTGCGAGTCCATGAACCCGCCGTGCGTCGGCAGCGGGTGGAACGTCAGCAGGCTCGCCACCGGCTCCTTCGCGGCCGGCAGCGCGAGCTCACCGACGAGCGTCAGCCCGTCCGCGGTGTGCAGCTCGACGTCCTCGCGACGGGCGGGCAGGACGGTCATGGAGCGGATCTGGTGGCCGGTGGTGGCGTCGTCGTTCACTCTTCCACCCTAGTTCGGGCGCCAGCTCCCGCAGGTCAGCGCAGCCGTTCGCGCCGCTCCCAGCATGCGGAGTGCCAGTGCCGGCGCGACTCGAGGCCGGCCGCCTCGCCGCCGATCGCGTCGCGGGCCCACGCCACCACGTGCGGCGTCCCCGCCGGGATCTGCTGGTGGCACGTCGGGCACGTGTAGACCTTGTCTCCCCCACGGACGCGCCGGACGGTCCACTCTCCGTCGCCCGCACTGACGTGCCGGGTGCCGCCGAGGGCGCGGTCCATGTCGAGAGGCTGGTGCTCGGCGCCCCAGGGGCGCTTCCGGGAGGGTCGACGCGACGGCATGCCATCCATTGTCACGCGTCCGCGACTCCGGCGGCGCACCTGGGAACGGGGCTCAGGTTCGGCCGTTAGAGTGTCCCGGATCCACTGTCGACCGAAGGGCACCTCGTGAAGCTCCGTACCGCCGTCGGCGCCACCAGCGTCGTGCTGGCCGCCTCCCTCGCACTGGCCGGCTGCGCCGACGACAGCGCGCCCGAGGAGAACTCCCCCTCCCCCGAGGCGTCCGCCGAGACGTCGGAGTCCGCCGAGGCCACCGACCAGGCCGAGCCGACCGAGGCAGACATCGCCGCGGTCGAGGCGATCAAGGTCACCGGTGACCCGGGCTCCGAGCCCGAGCTCGCCTTCGAGGGGCTCGAGGTCTCCGTGCCGACGACCCGCGTCGTCGACACCGGCGACGGCGAGGAGCTCGCCGAGGGCATGAAGGTCACCATGCAGTACGTCGCCTACGACGCCGCGGGCGAGCGGCTCGGTTCCACCTGGGAGAACGACGCCCCGGAGAGCTTCGTGCTCGGCGACCCGAGCTACGACCTCCTCACCGAGCCGCTGCTCGGCCAGCCGGTGGGCACGCGGCTCCTCATCGCCAACCCGACCGTCGACGCGCAGAACGAGCCGTCGACCGTCGTGAACCTCGTCGAGATCACCGACGCCGTCCAGATCCCGTCGCGGGCCGAGGGCGAGGCCGTCGAGCCCGCCGAGGGCCTGCCGACGGTCACCCTGGGCGACGACGGCGCCCCGTCGGTCGAGATCCCCGAGGGCTACGAGGCCCCGGAGGAGCTCGTCGCGCAGACGCTGATCAAGGGCGACGGCGCGGAGGTCACCGCCGAACAGACCGTCACCGCGCACTACACCGGCTGGACGCTGGACGGCGAGGTCTTCGACTCGTCCTGGGAGCGCGGTGAGCCGTCGTCGTTCTCGCTGCAGCAGGTCATCCCCGGCTGGACCGACGGGATCTCCGGCCAGACGGTGGGCAGCCAGGTGCTGCTCGTCATCCCCGCCGACCAGGCCTACGGGGCCGAGGCGGACGGCAGCAGCGAGCTCGCCGGCGAGGACCTGATCTTCGTCGTCGACATCCTCGACGCCGACTGATCCCCGGGCCGCGGCCCGCCACGACGACGGCGGGCCCTCGCTCCACGCGAGGGCCCGCCGTCGTCGTCTCCGGATCCGCCGAGGTAGTAGCGCGCGCCGCGAGGTAGTGCCGACATCGCCGAGGTAGTAGCGGCCCCGCCGAGGTAGCAGCGGGGACGACGACGCCCCTCCGCTCGGCCTGAGCGGAGGGGCGTCGGGCGGTGGTCACCGCCCCGGGTCAGCGATCAGAAGTCCCAGTCGTCGTCCTCGGTCTCGACCGCCTTGCCGATGACGTACGAGGAGCCCGACCCCGAGAAGAAGTCGTGGTTCTCGTCCGCGTTCGGGCTCAGTGCCGCGAGGATCGCCGGGTTGACGTCGGTCTCGTCCTTCGGGAAGAGGCCCTCGTAGCCCAGGTTCATCAGGGCCTTGTTGGCGTTGTAGCGCAGGAACTTCTTGACGTCCTCGGTGAGGCCGAGCTCGCCGTACAGCGCGTCGGTGTACTCGACCTCGTTCTCGTAGAGCTCGAAGAGAAGCTCGAAGGTGTAGGCCTTCATCTCGTCCTGCTCGGCCGAGGTGAGCTTGGCCAGCCCCTTCTGGAACTTGTAGCCGATGTAGTACCCGTGCACGGCCTCGTCGCGGATGATGAGGCGGACCAGGTCGGCCGTGTTGGTCAGCTTGGCGCGGCTGGACCAGTACATCGGTGCGTAGAAGCCCGAGTAGAACAGGAACGACTCGAGCATCGTCGAGGCGACCTTGCGCTTCAGCGGGTCGTCGCCGCGGTAGTAGTCGAGGACGATCTCCGCCTTGCGCTGCAGGTACGGGTTGTCCTCGGACCAGGCGAAGGCCTCGTCGATCTCCTTGGTCGAGATCAGCGTGGAGAAGATCGAGGAGTAGCTCTTGGCGTGCACCGACTCCATGAACGCGATGTTGGTGTACACCGCCTCCTCGTGCGGCGTGATGGCGTCCGGGATGAGCGAGACCGCGCCGACGGTGCCCTGGATCGTGTCCAGCAGCGTCAGCCCGGCGAAGACGCGCGTGGTCATGAGCTTCTCGGCGTCCGAGAGCGTGTTCCACGACTGGATGTCGTTGGACACCGGGACCTTCTCCGGCAGCCAGAAGTTGCCGACCAGGCGGTCCCAGACCTCCAGGTCCTTCTCGTCCTGGACACGGTTCCAGTTGATCGCGCTGACGCGGTCGATGAGCTTGAGCTGGCCGGTGGGTGCCATGGCGGGTTCCTTCAGGTACGAGTGACGGGATGCGGTCGAGAGCGGGTCGGCGTCACAGCATGCAGCTGACGCAGTTCTCCACCTCGGTGCCCTCGAGCGCCAGCTGACGCAGGCGGATGTAGTAGAGCGTCTTGATGCCCTTGCGCCAGGCGTAGATCTGCGCCTTGTTCACGTCGCGCGTGGTCACCGTGTCCGGGAAGAACAGCGTCAGCGACAGGCCCTGGTCGACGTGCTGGGTGGCCGCCGCATAGGTGTCGATGATCTTCTCGTAGCCGATCTCGTACGCGTCCTGGTAGAACTCCAGGTTGTCGTTCGTCATGTACGGCGCCGGGTAGTAGGCCCGGCCGAGCTTGCCTTCCTTGCGGATCTCGATCTTGGCCGCCACCGGGTGGATGGAGGACGTCGAGTTGTTGATGTAGCTGATCGAGCCGGTCGGCGGCACCGCCTGGAGGTTCTGGTTGTAGATGCCGTGCTCCATGACGGACGCCTTGAGACGGCGCCAGTCGTCCTGCGTCGGGATGTGCACGCCGGCGTCCGCGAAGAGGCGGGCCACCCGCTCGGTGGCGGGCTTCCACTCGGCGTCCGTGTACTTGTCGAAGTACTCCCCGGTGGCGTACTTCGAGTCCTCGAAGCCGCCGAACGCCCGCCCGCGCTGCTCGGCGAGCCGGTTCGAGGCCGCGATCGCGTGGTACGCGACCGTGTAGAAGTACATGTTCGTGAAGTCGATGCCCTCGTCGGAGCCGTAGTAGATCCGCTCGCGCGCGAGGTAGCCGTGCAGGTTCATCTGCCCCAGGCCGATGGCGTGCCCCATCTCGTTGGCCCGCTTGACCGACGGCACCGACTCGATGCTGGTCTGGTCGGAGACCGCGGTCAGCGCACGGATCGCCGTGTCGATCGTCGCGCCGAAGTCCGGCGAGTCCATCGTCTTGGCGATGTTCAGCGAACCGAGGTTGCAGGAGATGTCCCGGCCGACCTCGTCGTAGGACAGGTCCTCGTGGAACGTCGACGGGGTGGAGACCTGCAGGATCTCGGAGCAGAGGTTCGAGTGGGTGATGCGCCCCTTGATCGGGTTCGCGCGGTTCACCGTGTCCTCGAACATCACGTACGGGTAGCCGGACTCGAACTGCAGCTCCGCGATCGTCTGGAAGAAGTCGCGGGCCTTGATCGTCGTGGACCGGATCCGCTCGTCCGCGACCAGCTCGTCGTACTTCTCGGTGATCGAGACGTCGGCGAACGGCTTGCCGTAGACGCGCTCGACGTCGTACGGGCTGAACAGGTGCATGTCCTCGTTGCGCTTGGCGAGCTCGAACGTGATGTCCGGGATCACGACGCCCAGCGAGAGGGTCTTGATCCGGATCTTCTCGTCGGCGTTCTCGCGCTTGGTGTCGAGGAACCGGAGGATGTCCGGGTGGTGCGCGTGCAGGTACACCGCCCCGGCTCCCTGGCGGGCACCGAGCTGGTTGGCGTAGGAGAACGAGTCCTCGAGGAGCTTCATCACGGGGATGACGCCGGACGACTGGTTCTGGATGTGCTTGATCGGCGCGCCGTGCTCACGGACGTTGCTCAGCAGCAGCGCCACACCGCCGCCGCGCTTGGAGAGCTGCAGCGCGGAGTTGATGCCGCGCGCGATGGACTCCATGTTGTCCTCGATGCGCAGCAGGAAGCAGGACACGGGCTCGCCGCGCTGCGCCTTGCCCACGTTGAGGAACGTCGGGGTGGCCGGCTGGAAGCGGCCGGAGATGACCTCGTCGACGATGTCGCGAGCCGTCTGCTCGTCCCCGTCCGCGAGGCCGAGCGCGACCATCGAGACCCGGTCCTCGAACCGCTCGAGGTACTTCTTGCCGTCGAACGTCTTGAGCGTGTACGAGGTGTAGTACTTGAACGCGCCGAGGAACGACTCGAAGCGGAAGTCCGCGGCGTAGGCGCGCTGGAACAGCTCCTTGACGAACGCGCGGGAGTACTTCGCCAGCACGGTGGGGTCGTAGTACTTGTTCTCGACCAGGTGGTCGAGCTTCTCGTCGAGCGTGTCGAACTCGATCGTGTTGGGCAGCACGTGCTGCCGGAAGTACGCGGACGCGGCCTCGTGGTCCTTGTCGAACTGGATCGTGCCGTCCGGTCCGTACAGGTTCAGCATCGCGTTGAGCGCGTGGTAGTCGAGCTCCGCCTGCTGCAGCGGGACCGCCGTGGCGGTGCCCGGCGTGCTGCTCACGCCGGGATCAGTGACTGTCGTTGCCAAAATCGTCCCAATCCGTCACGGACGCGCTGGGCGTCCTCGGCCGTCCCGAGCAGCTCGAAGGCGTACAGGTACGGCACCTGGCACTTCGCCGAGATGATGTCGCCGGCGATGCAGTACGCAGCGCCGAAGTTGGTGTTGCCCGCGGCGATGACGCCACGGATCAACGACCGGTTGTGCGCGTCGCCGAGGAACCGGCGGACCTGGCGCGGCACCGATCCGCCCTCGTTGCCCCCGCCGTAGGTGGGGACCATGAGGACGTACGGCTCGTCGACCGTCAGGAACCCGTCGGCGGGGCGCACCGGGATGCGGTGGACCGGCATGCCCAGCTCCTCGAGGTCGAGGCGCTGGACGAACCGGTGCGTGTTCTCCGAGACGCTGGAGAAGTAGACGAGCGACCCCATGTCACCCTCCCCCGAAGGACGTGCTGCGTGCTCGCCGACCGCGGCCGGCGAGGAGGTCAGGCCGAGACGGCCTGCTGCGCCGCGACGGCGCTGATCTGGTCGGGGCGGAAGCCCGACCAGTGGGTGTCCCCGGCGACGACGACAGGAGCCTGCAGGTAACCGAGCCCACGGACCATCTCGAGGGCCTCGGCGTCCTCGGTGATGTCCACGACCGTGTACTCGACGCCCTTGCGGTCGAGGGCGCGGTAGGTCGCATCGCACTGCACGCAGGCCGGCTTGCTGTAGACCGTGACGCTCATGTCGCACTCCCTGTCTCGCCGCCCGATCGGCGGTGTCCGTCAGTCCTGTGATGTCGTTTCCGGCGGCGTCCCGCGGGGGCCGGGACCGGCCTCCGCGCCCCCTGTCGAGAGGCCTGTGACCAGTGCCGACACCGGTGGAACTACACCGATGTTGCCGGTGCGAGGAGCAGAGCCCCTCGCGTCCCTCAAACACTACACCTAGTGTTCCGCGACTGCCTGCCCACGACATGTTGTGGTCGACACGGATGTGGTTACACGGGTGTGATTCGCCCGGATTGACCCTCGTGAGGCTCCGGGAGCCACCTGCGAGCATCGTCGCACGGGGGTCTGACAGGGCCCGCCGTCCACCGGTCGGTGCACCGGTCCGGACCCCCCTCGGCGGCGGCGTCACGCGCCTCGGGGCGGTTCGTCCACAGGCCGTGGACGACGGCGGTCCACACCCTGTGCACGGCTCCGCACCGGTCGCGGGCGACGACCGGAGAGGCCGACCTCTGATCTTCCTCACACCTGCGCGGGCCGGGCGTGTCGCGCCGGCTGGGCGCGTCGTCGTCCCCGGACGCACGACGAGCGTGCGGCCCCCTCCTCGGCACCCGCTCGAGGACGAGGCCCGCACGCTCGTGGCGGGACGGGGCGCTCAGGCCGCGGGACCGGCCTCGAAGACCGCCGGGATCCGGCCGGTCCGGGTGAGCCGGGCGTACCAGTACGCCGAGTCCTTCCAGGTGCGCTCCCCTGTCGGGTAGTCGACGTGCAGGATGCCGAACCGCTTGGAGTACCCGTAGGCCCACTCGAAGTTGTCCATCAGCGACCACGCGAAGTAGCCGCGCACGTCCGCGCCGGCGTCGATCGCCGCGGCGACGGCGGCCACGTGGTCCCGCAGGTACGCCACACGGGCGATGTCGTGGACCCGCGGGATCCCGAGCGCCGGGTCCTGGACCACCTCGTCCGCGAACGACGCGCCGTTCTCCGTCACGGCGAGCGGCTGGTCCGGGTAGCGCTCGTGCAGGTCCAGCAGCAGCTCCGTCAGGCCCGCGGGCTCGACGTTCCAGCCCATCGCGGTGTACGGGCCGGGCTGCGGCAGGAACTCGACGTCGTCGGCCGCGACCCACGGCGACGCCGCCGTGGTCTTGTGCCCGTCGGCCCGCACGGGCTCGCCCTCGCCGTCGAACCGGCGCACCCGGGTGGACGAGTAGTAGTTGACCCCCAGCACGTCCAGCGGCTGCCGCACGACGTCGAGGTCGCCGTCGTGCACGAACGACCAGTCCGAGACGCTCGCCGTGTCCTGCTGGACGTCGGCCGGGTAGGTGCCCTCGAGCAGCGGCCCGAGGAACACCCGGTTGGCCAGCCCGTCGATCTGGCGCACGGCGTCGGCGTCGGCGTCCGAGCCGGAGGCCGCCCGCAGCACGTGCAGGTTCAGCGTGATCGAGCACGCGGCCCCGGGCAGCTCCTCGCGGATGGCCTGGACGGCCAGGCCGTGCGCGAGGTTGAGGTGGTGCACGGCCGCGAGCGCCGCCGCCGGCTCCGTGCGTCCCGGCGCGTGCACCCCGGAGGCGTACCCGAGGTAGGCGGAGCACCAGGGCTCGTTCAGCGTGGTCCACAGCGCGACCCGGTCGCCGAGCTCACGGGCCATCGCCCGGGCGTAGTCGGCGAACGCGTACGCCGTCTCGCGGGCGGCCCAGCCGCCGGCGTCCTCGAGCTCCTGGGGCAGGTCCCAGTGGTACAGGGTCACGTAGGGCGTGATCCCCCGCTCCCGGAGCGCGTCGAGCAGGTTCCGGTAGAAGTCGACGCCCTCGGCGTTGAGCGGCCCGCTGCCCCCCGGCTGCACGCGCGACCAGGAGATCGACAGCCGGTAGGCGCTGACCCCGAGCCGCGCCAGGTGGTCCACGTCCTCGGCCCAGCGGTGGTAGTGGTCGCAGGCGACGTCGCCGGTGTCGCCGCCCTGGACGGCGCCGGGCACACGGCAGAGCGTGTCCCAGATGGACGGACCCCGCCCGCCTTCCGCCGCCGCGCCCTCGATCTGGTAGGCCGCCGTGGCGGTACCCCACAGGAAGCCGTCCGGGAACTGCCCGGTCGTGCTGATGGTGCTCACAGGTCGATCCTCACTTCGTCCGGACCGTTCGCCTCGGTCCGCAGGCCACCGACCTGGACCGCCCATCGGGTGGAAGCGTTCCCACTCGAGACGACGACGGCGCTCTCGGTGCGTCGTACACGGAATGTCGCCGGTGCGCCCTCGCCACCGGGCACGCTGACCTCGGAGTCGTGACCCGCTGCGAGCTCGACGCAGTGGAGGGTCACGCCCTCGGCCCAGGCGTAGTCGGGACGGTCGGTGCGGGCCCCGACGGGGAGCACGCTACCCGGTCGCACCAGCAGCGGCAGACTCGCGTACCCGTGTGTCTCGGCGACCCACCGCGGACCGGTCACCACGGGCCCCTCGACCGGGCCGCCGTCGGCCACGGATCCCGGGTCGACGAGGGTCCAGCGCCCCTCAGGCACGTAGACGTCCGCCGTGCCGTCCTCGCGCAGGACCGGCGCCACGAGCAGCGAGTCGCCCAGCATGTACTGGGTGTCGACGCCGTACGTGCTCCGGTCGCCGGGGAACTCGAGCACCATCGGGCGCATCATGGGCGTCCCGGCGCCCGCGACCTCCTCGGCGAGGCGGCCCAGGTAGGGCATGAGGCGCATCTTCAGGTGCGTGAACCGCCGGGCGACGTCCACCGCCTCGTCGTCGAACGCCCACGGCACCCGGTACGACGAGGAGCCGTGCAGGCGTGAGTGGCTCGACAGCAGCCCGAACGCGAGCCAGCGCTTGAAGACGCCCGCGTCCGGGGTGCCCTCGAACCCGCCGATGTCGTGGCTCCAGTACCCGAACCCGGACATCGCCAGCGAGAGGCCACCGCGCAGGGACTCCGCCATCGCGGTGTACGTCGAGTCGCAGTCGCCGCCCCAGTGCACCGGCATCTGCTGCCCGCCCGCCGTCGCCGCCCGGGCGAAGACGACCGCCTCGCCCGCGCCGCGCCGTCGCTCGAGCAGCCCGAACACGGCCTCGTTGTAGAGCTGGGCGTAGTAGTTGTGCATCCGTTGCGGGTCGGAGCCGTCGTGCCAGACCACGCCCTGCGCCGGGACACGTTCGCCGAAGTCCGTCTTGAAGCAGTCCACGCCCTGGTCGAGCAGCCGCTCGAGGTGGCCGAGGTACCAGTCGGTGGCGGCCGGGTTGGTGAAGTCCACCAGCCCCATGCCCGCCTGCCAGAGGTCCCACTGCCACACCCCGCCGTCCTCGGTGCGCAGCAGGTAGCCCCGCTCGGCACCCTCGGCGAACAGCGGCGAGCGCTGGGCGATGTACGGGTTGATCCAGGCGCTGACCTGCAGGCCGCGCGCGTGCAGGCGGGCGAGCATGCCCTCCGGGTCGGGGAAGGTCCGCGGGTCCCACTCGAAGTCGCACCACTGGTACTCGCGCATCCAGAAGCAGTCGAAGTGGAAGACGCTCAGGGGCAGGTCCCGCTCGGCCATCCCGTCGATGAAGGAGGTCACGGTCCGCTCGTCGTAGTCGGTGGTGAACGACGTCGACAGCCACAGCCCGTAGGACCAGGCCGGCACCCGCGGGGGTCGTCCGGTCAGCGCCGTGTAGCGGCGCAGCACGTCCTTCGGCGTCGGACCCGCGACCACGTGGTACGTGAGGGACTGCCCCGGCACGGAGAGCTGGACGCGCGAGTTGACCTCGGAGGCCACCTCGAGGGACACCTTCTCGGGGTGCGCGACGAAGACGCCGTACCCGGCGGACGTGACGTAGAACGGGACGTTCTTGTAGGCCTGCTCGCTGGAGGTGCCGCCGTCGGCGTTCCAGACGTCGACCTCCTGGCCGTTCTTGACGAACGGGCCGAACCGCTCCCCCAGCCCGTAGACGTGCTCGCCCGGGGAGAGCGCGAGCTGCTCGTGCACCCAGTGCTCGCCGGTGTCCGCCGCGATGACGGCGACCGACTTCGGCAGGCTCGAGGTGATCACCCGGCCCTCGTGCTCGAAGTCCACCCGCCAGGCACCCTGCCGGTGCACCCGGACGCTGAGCCCGCCGGTCTCCAGCACGCCCGCCGTCTCGTCGACCTTGACCACGGGCCGGAACCCGGGCTCGGCGTGCACCGCGAAGTCCGGCCCGCGGCGAACGGCCCCGGCGTGATGCTCCACGCGGACCGTGACGACGCCCGGCGCCGGCGAGGAGTAGGTGAGCGTGACCACGGGCCGGTTGAGGGTGTCGCCGCGGTCACGGACCACGGACGTCGGCGCGAAGACCGTCATCGTGCCCGCAACCTCGTCCACGCGGACGTCGTCGACCTCCGTCGCGTACAGCGGGTGCAGGCCCGGCCGGGACAGCCAGTAGCCGTCGGTGAACTTCATGCGTTCCTCTCGGTCAGGACGACGACGTCGCCCGCGGGCACGTCGACCAGGTCGGTGAAGACGGAGCCGCTCAGCACGTCGGAGTGCTCCCCGGGGATGCGCACGTGCGCCGGGGCCCCGGAGTGGTTGAGCACGAACAGGTGGTCGCCGCGGCGCACGGCCTCGACGTCGGGCAGGTCGGCCAGGCCCGGCACGACGCCGGACACCCCCGCCCGCTCGCAGGCGTCGGCCAGGACGCGGCGCAGCAGGGGCTCGGGCAGGACCGTGCCCACGTACCAGGCGCAGCCGGCGTCCGCGGCGGTCGCGACGCCGTCCGGCCGCGGCACCCGGCGCCGGGTCACGGCGGGCGCACCGGCGAGGTGGCCGACGGCGTAACTCGCCAGCACCTCGGCCCCGTCGGTCCGCAGCAGCTCGCCGAGCACGTGGGCGCGTGGGCCGGCGTCCGCGGGTTCGTCCGGGCCCACGAGCGGCCCGGCGAGCGGCACGCCGGCGTCGGGCAGCGCGGCCCACTCCTCGCCGCTCACGCCGAGGAGGTCGGCCAGGAGCACCGGGAACCGGCCGGTGCGGACGTGGGCGTCCAGGTCGGCGACGCCGGTGAAGCAGCCGACGACGACGCTCGCTCCCCGCGAGGCGGCGCGCCCGAGCGCGTCGGCCGCCTCGGGTGAGAGCAGGTAGCTCTGCGGGACGAGGACGACGTCGTAGCCTGCGGCGCCGGTCGCCGCCAGATCGTCCGGGTGGACCAGGTCGACCGCGACGCCCGCGTCCCAGAGCACGCGATACCAGGCGCGCAGCACGTCCAGGGTGCGCAGCCGCCCGGTGGGCCGGGCCTGTTCCTCGGCCGCCCACCAGGACTCCCAGTCGAAGAGCGCGACCACGCGTGCCGGGACCCGCTGCCCGACGACGTCGCGCAGCCGGGCCAGGTCGCCACCGACACGCACCACCCCAGCGTGCACCCGGGTGTCCGCACCCGCGTGCGGGAGCATCGCCGAGTGGAAGCGCTCGGCCCCGGCCCGGGACGCGCGCCACTGGAAGTAGCAGACGCCGTCGGCCCCGTGCGCCACCGCCTGCAGCGCCTCGCGTCGTGACCGTTCGGGCGATCGGGGCAGGTTGTGGTCCCGCCAGCTCACGGCGCCGACGGCGGCCTCCATGAGCATCCAGGGACGGCCGCCGCCGAGCGAGCGCATCAGGTCGGCCGTCAGGGCGGCGTCGGCCGGCGAGCGCGGGTCGCCCGGGTCGGGGTAGGCGTCGTCCGCGACGACGTCGAGGTCCCGGGCCCACGACCAGTAGTCCGCCAGGGCGAAGAAACCCATGAGGTTCGTGGTCACGGGCCGCTCGGGGTCGACGGCGCGGATCACGTCGCGCTGCTCGCGGTACAGCGTGCGCAGCTGGTCCGAGGAGTAGCGGCGGAAGTCGAGCGACTGCGAGGGGTTGACGTGGTACGGCATCCGACGCGGCGGCAGGACCTCGTCGAACGAGGCGTACTGCTGGGACCAGACGGTCGTGGCCCAGGCCTCGTTGAGCGCCTCGACCGTCCCGTACCGGGCGCGCAGCCACCGCCGGAACGCGGCGGCGGACTCGTCCCCATAGCAGACCTGGCCGAGCTCGTTGCCGACGTGCCACATCCGCACGGCCGGGTGGCCCGCGTACCGCTCCACCAGGTCGCGGGTGATCGCCAGCGCGTGCTCGCGGTAGACGGGCGAGGCAGGGCTGAACTGGTTGCGCGACCCGGCCACGAGCCGCACGCCGTCGGCGTCGACGGGCAGCGTGTCCGGGTGCAGCCGGCCGAGCCAGGGGGGCGGCGAGGCGGTGGGCGTGGCGAGGTCCACCGCGATGCCGGCCGCGCCCAGCAGGTCGAGGACCTCGTCGAGCCAGGCGAAGTCGCGGGCGCCGGGTCGCGGCTCGTAGCGCGCCCAGGAGAAGACCCCGACGGTGACGAGGTTGACGCCCGCGCCGGCCATCAGCCTGACGTCCTCGCGCCACGTCCGGCGGTCCCACTGCTCGGGGTTGTAGTCACCGCCGTAGAGCAGGCCGAGGTCGGCGGTCAGGGCGGCGAACCCGGCGAGATCGCCGGCCCGCCGGGTCGCGCTCTTCTCGTGCGGCACCGTCGCCCTCCTGTCGCTCGGCACGCCTCGTCGCGTGCTCGGTCAGCTCGTGCCCGTCGACCCGGCGTTGGAGCGCGATCGTCGAAGCGTTTCAACACGCTAGCCTGTCTCCATGCCCGGTGTCCAGCGTCGAACGACCGCGCCCTCCTCCCCGACCGAACCGCCCCTCGAGACGCGCTCTCAGCCGCACCAGTCCAGGCATCCCGCTCCACAGGCACGCGACTCGGGCCGCGGCGGCGACGGCGCTCCCCCGTCGGACGACCGCAGCCTCCATCGACTCTGGTTCGACACTCCGGCAGCAGATTGGATCGAAGCGCTTCCGGTCGGCAACGGGCACCGCGGCGCCCTCTGCGCCGGCCGTCCCGGGACCGAGCACCTGTGGCTCAACGACCTCACCGCCTGGTCCGGGCTGCCCGGCGCCGACCCGCTGTCCGGGGTCGCCGCCCGCGGACCGGCGCACCTCACCGCGGCGCGGGCGGCACTCGCCGGCGGTGACGTGCGCCGCGCCGAGGACCTCCTGGCCCGGATGCAGAGCCCCTGGGTCCAGGCCTACCTGCCCCTCGCGGCGCTCGACGTCGCCGTCCGGGCCGCCGGTGCCGCACCTGACGACGCCCACCGTGCCGCGCCGCTGCCGGTGCGGCGCGAGCTCGACCTGCGCACGGCCGTCGCCACCCACACCTGGACCTCGCCCACGACCGGCCGCGTCGTCCAGGAGACGTGGGCCGACGCGGCCGCCCCGGACGGCGGCCCGATCGTCCACACCGTGCACGCGGAGCATCCCGTGCGCCTCGAGGTCGCGCTCAGCAGCCTCCTGCGCCCGACCGACGACGCGACCCCGGCCGCGACCGCGACCGTGGCGCCGTCGTCGGGCACGCGCGGCACGCTGCACCGCACGTGGCACCTGCCCGTCGACGTGGCCCCTGGCCACGAGGACGTCCCCGAACCCGTGCGCTACGACACCGCGCACGGCCGGCGCGGCCACGTGACGGTCGCCGCCCTCGACGACCCCGACGCGCACGTCGCCGCCGGCACCCTGCGCACCTCCCCTCGTCGGCAGCACACACTCCTCATCGACACGAGCACGACGCCGAGCCCACCGAGCGCGCAGGTCGACGGCCTGCGCGTGGACCGCTCGACCACCGACGACCTCCGCGAGCAGCACGTCCGGGCCCACGCCGCGCTCTACGACCGCTTCCACCTGGACCTGCCCAGTGCTTCCGGCGCCGACGCCCTGCCGACCGACGCCCGCATCGCGGCAGCCGTCGACCGCCCCGATCCGGGGCTCGCCGCGCTGGCCGTGCACCACGGCCGCTACCTGCTGATGTCCTCCTCGCGTCCGGGTGGCCTGCCGGCTACCCTGCAGGGCGTCTGGAACACCGAGCTGCCGGGGCCCTGGTCGAGCGCCTACACCCTCAACATCAACCTCCAGATGGCCTACTGGCCGGCCGAGGTCACGGGCCTGCCCGAGTGCCACGAGCCGCTGCTGCGCTTCGTCGCCGGGCTCGCCGCCGGGCCGGGTGCCGCCGTCGCGCGCGACCTGTACGGCACGCGCGGCTGGGTCGCGCACCACAACTCCGACGCCTGGGGGCACGCCGCACCCGTCGGGGCCGGGCACGGCGACGCGTCCTGGGCCATGTGGCCCTGGGGCGGGGTGTGGCTCGCCCAGCACCTGTGGGAGCACCACCAGTTCGCCCCCGACCTGACGTTCCTGCGCGACGCGGCGTGGCCCGTCCTCGCCGGCGCAGCCCGGTTCGTCCTCGACTGGGTGCAGACCGGCACCACCGAGGGCGCCGGGAGCGCCTGGACCTCGCCCTCGACCTCTCCGGAGAACCGGTTCGTGGCCGACGACGGCGCCCCGGCCGCCGTGACGACGTCGGCCACGATGGACGTGGCCCTCGTCCGAGGGCTCGCGGCGACCTGCCGCGCCGCGGCCACCGAGCTCGGGCTCGGAGGTTGCGCCGGCGAGGCGGAGACGTGGCTGCGCCGGCTCGAGGAGGTCGCCGCGGCGCTCCCCGACCCGCGGGTGGACGGCCGGGGCGCGCTCGCCGAGTGGGCTGCCGACCTGCCCGAGGCCGAGCCCGAGCACCGGCACCTGTCGCACCTCGTGGGCCTGTTCCCGCTCGGCACCCTGGACCCGGTGACGACGCCGGAGCTCGCCGCGGCGGCCACCCGCAGCATCGAGCGGCGGGGGCCCGAGTCCACCGGCTGGTCCCTCGCCTGGCGGCTGGCCCTGTGGGCCCGGCTGGGCGACGGTGCGCGCGCCCACGACCAGGTGCTCCTCGCGCTGCGGCCCGCCGGCGGCGAGGGGGCGGGTCACCGGGGCGGCATGTACCCCAACCTCTTCAGCGCGCACCCGCCGTACCAGCTGGACGGCAACTGCGGGCTCACCGCCGGTGTCGCCGAGATGCTGCTGCAGTCGCACCGCACCACCGACGGGCTGGTCCGCCTCGACCTGCTGCCCGCCCTGCCCGACGCGTGGCCCGACGGATCGGTGCGCGGCCTGCGCGCGCGGGGCGGCGTCGTCGTCGACCTGGCCTGGCGGGCCGGGCGCCTGACCGCCGCCGGGCTGCGCGCCTCGGCCGCGACGTCCGTCGTCGTGCACCGTCCGGGTGAACTCGCCGAGGCCGCGCCGGTGCACCTGCCGGCGGGCGCTACCGTTTCCCTCACCGAGGGTGCCGACGTGCACCCCACCACGAGGAGCTGAGGAATGGCCACGATCGAGGACGTCGCCCGGGCCGCCGGGGTCTCGGCGTCGACCGTGTCGTACGTGCTGTCCGGCAAGCGGTCCATCTCCCCGCCCACGCGCCGACGCGTCGAGCAGGCCATCGCCGAGCTCGGCTACCGGCCGCACATGGGCGCCCGGGCCCTCGCCTCGAACCGGACCCACGTGATCGGGCTCATGGCACCCCTGCGCTCCGGGGTCGACGTCTCGGTGATCATGCAGTTCGTCACCGGTGTCGTCACCCGGGCGCGCGGGTTCGAGCACGACGTGCTGCTGCTCACCCAGGACGACGTCGGAGGGCTCGAACGCGTCGCCGCAGGATCCATGGTGGACGCCGTCGTCGTGATGGACGTCGAGGCGGACGACCCGCGCATCCCCGTGCTCGGCTCCCTGCGTCAGCCGACGGTGCTGATCGGTCTGCCCCGCGACGCGGGCGGCCTGAGCTGCGTCGACCTGGACTTCGAGGCCGTGGGGGCGCTGGGAGCCCGGCACCTGGCGGACACGGGGCATCACGACGTCGCCCTCCTCGGATCGCCGCCCGAGGTCATGGACCGCCACACCTCGTACGCCGACCGGGTGGTGCGCGGGTTCACCGCCACGGCCTCCGCCCGCGGTCTCGCGGCCACCGTCGAGCCGTGCGGGTCCAGCCCGGCCGGCGCCCAGCAGGCCGTCGACGCCGTCCTCGACCGGGCGCCGGGCACCACGGGCCTGGTCGTGCACAACGAGCGGGCGCTGCCGCACGTGCTGGCCCACCTGCGCGAGCGCGGACGCGTCGTCGGACACGACACCTCGGTGGTGGCGGTCTGCCCGGCCGACGTCGCACTCTCGCAGGCGCTGCCCATGACGAGCATCGACATCCCGGCCGAGCTCATCGGGTCCGTCGCCGTCGAGATGGTCATGGCGCGGCTCGAGGGCGAGCAGCCGGCAGAGACCCGGCTGCTCGCCCCCGTCCTCACCGAACGGGCCAGCGGGACCCCCGGCCCCGCGGCGCTGCCCGTCACCCCTTGATGGCCCCGAAGATGACGCCCTTGGTGAAGTGGCGCTGCACGAACGGGTAGACCAGCAGGATCGGCACGACCGCCAGCACGAGCACGGCCATCTTGACCGGCAGGCCCGTCACGGCCCCCGTCGCGACGTCGATCTGCCCGGCCCCCGACCCGGGCAGCGTCGCCCCCTGCAGCACGTACGAACGGAGCACGAGCTGCAGGGGCCACTTGGCGTTGTCGTTGATGTAGAGCATCGCGTTGAAGAACGCGTTCCAGTACCCCACCCCGTAGAACAGGGCCACGACGGCGATCGCCGCCTTGGACATCGGTGTGACGATCTGGAACAGCACCCGCCAGTCCCCCGCGCCGTCGATCCGGGCGGCGTCGGTGATGGCCGGGTCGATCCCCATGAAGAACGACCGCAGGATCAGCACGTTGAAGGCGGAGACCGCCGTCGGCAGGATCAGCGCCCAGTACGAGTCGATGAGCCCCAGCGCCGAGACCAGCAGGTAGGTCGGGATCATCCCGGCGCCGAAGAACATGGTGATCAGCAGGACGAACAGCAGCGGCCGGTGGCCGAACGACCCGGGCCGGGAGAGCCCGAACGCCGCCAGCACGGACACCACCGTCGACAGCAGGGTGCCGACCGCGGTGATACCGATCGACACCAGCGCCGCCCGGGTGACGATGCCGCCCGAGAGGATCTGCTCGTAGGCCGCCAGGGACAGCTCGCCGGGGACGGTGACCAGGCCGCCGGAGCGCGTCACGTCCGCCTGCGTCGAGACGCTGGTCAGCATGATCGTGTAGAGCGGGAAGGCGACGGCCAGCACGATGAAGGCCAGCAGGACCACCTTGCCGGTGAACCCCAGCGGTCCCGGAGCCTCCTCCCAGACGGGCCGGTGCTGGGACCGGCGACGGCGCCGAGCCGTCGCCGGGCGTGCGGTCGGCCCGCCGGTCGCCGCGTCGGGCTCCCCGTCCGTGGACGGAGCAGGTCGGTGTGTCGTGGAAGTCATGCGCGCTTGTACACCCCCGCCTCGCCGAACAGATGGGCGAGCTTGTTGGCGCCGAGGACGAGCACGAGCGAGACGACACCCTTGAGGAGCCCGGCCGCCGCGGCGAAGGACCAGTCGCCGTTGATGACGCCCTGGTAGTAGACGAACGTGTCGAGGACCTCGGAGGCGTCCACGCCGACCGCCCCTCGTTGCAGGATGAGCTGCTCGAAGCCGACCGTCAGGGCGTCGCCGAGCCGCAGGATGAGCAGCAGGATGATGACCGGTCGCAGCGCGGGCAGCGTGACGTGCCAGATGCGACGCCACCGGTTCGCACCGTCCACCACGGCCGCCTCGTAGAGCGCCGGGTCGACGGTGGACAGGGCCGCCAGGAAGATGATCATCCCCCAGCCGGCGTCCTTCCAGACGCTCTGCATGGTGATGAGCACCAGGAACGTGTCCGGGTCGGTCATGAGGTCGAACCCGTCGTACCCCAGGTCTGCCAGCCGCTGGGCCACGAACCCCGCCCCGCCGAACAGCTGCTGGAAGACGGTGACCACGATGACCCACGAGAAGAAGTGGGGCAGGTAGACGATCGACTGGATCGTGGTGCGTACCCTGGGCGTCATCACGCTGTTGAGCAGCAGCGCCATGACGATGGGCACCGGGAAGAAGAACACGAGCTGGAACGCCGTGATGAGCAGGGTGTTGCCCACGGCGTGCCAGAACGCGTCGTTGACGAACAGGCGCTGGAAGTTGTACCACCCGACCCACTGGCTGTCCGCGATCCCGAGGAACGGTGAGTAGTCCTGCCACGCCACGACGTTGCCCGCGATGGGGATGTAGGCGAAGACGGCCAGCAGCAGAACGGCCGGCATCGTCATGAGGATCAGCGACCGGTCGCGGGCGAGCCGTGCCCGCCACGAGACCTTCCGGCGGGGCTGGACCGCGCCGGCTCGTCCGGATCCCTCGTCGACGACGACGGCGTCGCCTGCGGTCGCGAGCGCGGGGGCGGCGGTGCCGGCCGCGGCGCTCGCGGCGGTCGGTGCGACCGTCGCGAGCGCCGGGTCGTCCGCGTCCCCCCGTCCGCGGACGTCCTGGGAGGAGCCGTGCGTCACTGCGCGTCCAGGATGTCCTGGTAGAACTGCCGCAGCTCGTCGCCACCGGAGGTGCGCCACGTCTCGACGGCCTCGTCCATGTCCGCCATGGACTTGCGGCCGCGGGCGATGTCCTTCTCGAGGTCCGGGAACGGCGCGTCCAGGGCGGCGAACCGGCTCGGCTCGCTGATCTGCATGCCGTAGAACAGCGGGTCGGCGAGGTACTGGGCCGCGTCGGCCATCCACGTGCAGTAGTCCTCGACGAACCCGGGGTACTGCACCTTGGTGTTCACCACGGGCGGGTCCACGAGGAACGTGTAGGTGGGCTGGAGCTCGGTCGCGGCGAGATCGGTCGGCACCGGCAGCCCGTCGCCGTCGGTCTCGTAGTGCACGCCCTCGACGCCGAAGTTGACGAGGTGGTACTCCTCGGTGCCGAACGGGGCCGCGAGGAAGTCCGCGACCGCGAGCAGCTCCTCGATCCTGGCCGGGTCCTCGTTCTTCTTGAGGAAGGAGAAGATGTTGGCCGGGGAGCCCTTGTAGAGCACCGGGGTACCGCCGTCGGCCGCGATGGGAGCGAACGCCTGCTGGTCGTAGCCGGGGTTCGACTGGAGCTGACGCGAGAGCGCCTCGTGCCAGCCGCCCACGCCGTCGGTCGCGATGAGCGACTCGCCGGACTCGAACCGCTGCTTGGACTCCTCGGTCTTGTCCGCGACGGCGTCGGGGTGGACGGCGCCGGAGGCGTAGAGCTCGACCTGCCACTCGAGCGCGGCGCGGTACTGCTCGGTCTCGATGCGGTGGACCAGGTTGCCGGCGTCGTCCTGCGTCCACTTCTCGGGCACGGCGAACATCATCGTCGCGGCGGTCCAGAGGTCCTCGCAGCCCCAGCGCTGGTCCCCGGGGCTGGTGAGCTCCTTCGCCAGGTCGGCCAGTCCCTGGGCGTCCGTGGGCTGCTCGGTGATGCCGAGGCCCTCCAGGACGTCCCTGCGGTAGAAGATCGCGTTGTTGATGACCTCGCCGGGGAACGGCAGGGCGTACAGCTTGTCGTTGAAGACGCAGAACTTCCACACGTCCGTCGGGATGTTGGCGAGGTTCTTGTACTTCTCGACGTTGGCCCCGGAGAGGTAGGGGGTCAGGTCCTCGAAGAGTCCTTCGACGGCCTCGGTGAACCGCGGCGGCACGTTCCAGGTGGGGATGCTGACCCAGTCCGGGACGTCGTCGGCGGAGGCCAGGACGGCGGCGAGCTTGTCGCCGTAGGTGTTGCCGTCGGAGATCTGGAACCGGAGCGTCGAGCCGAGCGCACCGTTGACCGCGTCGTAGTACTGGTTGCCCTCCGTGGGCGGGATGGTGCCCCACAGCGGCGTCATCGCCGTGAACGTGCCGCCGGAGCCCGGCGGCGCGGAGAACGCCTTGACCAGGTCGCCGGGGATGGAGGAGTAGCCGGCCGTGGAGCCGTTGACGCTCGGGAAGTCAGGGGCGATGTACTCGATCGGCAGGTAGTTCGGCAGCACGCCGGCGCTCACCGAGCCGCCGCCGCCGGCCGAGCCGACCGCACCGCCACCGTTGCCGCAGGCGGCGAGCAGCGTCGGCGCGCCGATCGCCGCGGCACCGAGTCCCATCAGGCCGAGGAACCCTCTGCGGCCGACCCGGTACCGGGTCGGCGGGATTCCGGGAGACTTCGTCGTCATGCGGACACTCCTTCGTGGACACCACGGCACCCGGTGGCGCCGTGCAGACAACTGCTCCGCGATTCTCCGTCGAAGCGCTTCGACTAGGAAGGGTAGCCATCTCGAGCGCCCCTGACAACACCTCGACGCACATCGACGCCCGGGCCCTGTGCGGCCCGGACGTTCGTGGGGTGGGCTCACCGACACGTGGTTCGCGCCGCGGCGCACGCCCGCGTCGCCCATGCCGTAGGGTCTGCCCACGCACCCTTCACCGGCCCGTGCAGTCGAACCGTTTCGACCTTGATGGAAAGGATCACGCCGTCGTGACCCACCCGTTCCGCGACCCCACGCTGCCCCTGCACGACCGTGCGCGCGACCTGCTCGGGCGGCTCGACCCGGGCGAGCGCGTCGCCATGCTCCACCAGGTCTCCCCCGGCGTCGAGCGTCTGGGGCTGGCCCCGTTCCGCACCGGCACCGAGGGCCTCCACGGGGTGGCCTGGCTGGGCACGGCGACGGTGTTCCCGCAGCCGGTGGGCCTCGCCGCGACCTGGGACACCGAGCTCCTGCGCCGGGTCGGCGACGCCGTCGCGACCGAGGTGCGGGCCAAGCACGCTGCCGACCCCACGATCAGCCTCAACGTGTGGGCACCGGTCGTGAACCCGCTGCGCCATCCCCGCTGGGGCCGCACCGAGGAGGGCTGGTCGGAGGACGCCCACCTCACGGCCCACCTCGGCGGCGCCTTCGCCGCCGGCCTGCGCGGCGACCACCCGGCGGTCTGGAAGACGGTCCCGACGCTCAAGCACTTCCTCGCCTACGGCCACGAGACCGACCGCGCCGTGACGAGCTCGAACCTGACGCTGCGCACCCTGCACGAGCACGAGCTGGCCGCGTACCGCGGACCGGTCGAGGCGGGTGCGGTCGGAGCCGTCATGCCTGCCTACAACCTCGTCGACGGCCGGCCCTGCCACGTCTCCGGCGAGCTGTTCGACGAGCTGCGCCGTTGGGCCGACGCATCGCTCGACGGCTCGCTCGCCGTGGTCTCCGACGCCGCGGCGCCCACCAACCTGGTCACCGGCGAGCGCTACTTCGACGACCACGTCACCTCCCACGCGGCGGCCCTGCGCGCCGGCGTGGACTCCTTCACCGACAACGACGCCGACGCCGGACCCACCGTCGCGCGGATCACCGCGGCCCTGGACCGCGGGCTCCTCACCGCCGAGGACGTCGACCGGGCCGTGCTCCGGCTCCTCGAGCTGCGCCTGCGCACCGGCGAGCTCGACGGCGACGCCGACCCGTACGCCCGGATCGGGCCGGACGCGCTCGACCTGCCTGCTCACCGGACGCTCGCGCAGGAGGCCTCGTCCCGCGCCGTCGTGCTGCTGCGCAACGAGGGCGTCCTGCCGCTCGGGAGGCCGGCAGCGCCGACCCGTGTCGCCGTCGTCGGCCCGCTCGCCGACCGCGTGCTCACCGACTGGTACTCCGGCACGCCGCCCTACGCGGTGGACGTCGCCGCCGCGCTCCGCGAGCGGTGGCCCGGTGCGGAGGTCACCGTGGCGACCGGCGCGGACGTGGTGGCGCTGCGCTCGACCACGGCGCACGCCTACCTGACGGTCAGCGAGGACGGCGACGCCGGTCCGGTGCTGGCGGCCTCGTCACCCGACGCGGCGCCCGCCACCCACCTCGAGGTCACCGACTGGGGAGACGGCCTGCTCACGCTGCGCGCGGTGGCCCGGGACCGCCTGCTGACGGGTGCCGGATGGATCGTGCGCGCCACCGCCACGCGGGTCGGCGGCTGGGTCGCCCAGGAGAGCTTCCGCCGCCACCACCACACCGACGGCACCTGGTCCCTCCAGCACGTCGGCTCCGGCCGGTGGCTGCGTGTGCAGCACGGCTCCGGCCTCGTCGTCGCGGAGGCGCACTCCCCCGCCGAGGCGGAACGCTTCACCGCGCGCACCGTCCGCTCGGGCCACGCCGACGTCGCCACGGCGGCCGCCGGGGCCGACGCCGTCGTCGTGGTGGTCGGCAACGACCCCCACCTGGCCGGCCGGGAGACGGAGGACCGTCCGCACCTGCGCCTGCCCGACGCCGCGGTCGAGGTGTGGCGCACGGCCCGCGAGGCGCACCCCGACGCCGTCCTGGCCCTCGTCTCGAGCTACCCGTACGTGCTGGGCGCAGAGACTGCCGACGCCCGCGCGGTCCTGTGGTCCTGTCACGGCGGCCAGGAGCTGGGGCACGGGATCGGCGACGTGCTCGCCGGTGACGTGGAGCCCGCCGGCCGCCTCGCCCAGACCTGGCCCGCCGCGGGGGCCGACCCGGGGGACCTGCTCGACCACGACCTGGCCGACCAGCACGCCACCTACCGGTTCGCCGACGCCGAGCCCGCCTTCGCGTTCGGGCACGGACTGACCTACACGACGGTCGAGTACACCGACCTGGTCCTCGAGCGGTCCGACGTCGACGCCCCCGCCCCCACGCACGCGCACCCGGCGTACGGCGACGTCCCGGCGGCCCCGGCACGCAGCGTCCGGGCACGGGTCTCGCTGCGCAACACCGGCGCCCGGCCCGCGCACGAGCTCGTGCAGCTCTACGTGCTGGCCGGCGAGCTCCCCGTGCCCGGTCCGCGGCGGCTGCTCGTCGCCCACGAGCGCGTGGTGCTGGAGCCGGGCGAGGCCCGCGAGGTGACGCTGGCCTTCGACGTCGCGCGGCTCGCCGTCTGGGACGTGGCCGAGCTGCTGCCCGGCGCCCCGGCGGACTGGGTCCACGCCGGGGCGCTGCGCGTCCAGCCCGGGTCGTACACCGTGGCGGCGGGGACCTCCGCCGCGGAGCTGCCGGTCCGGGCCGCGCTCCGCGTCACGGGCTCGGCCCCGCGGGTGCGCAGGATCGTGGACGAACCGCTGCAGGCCCACGCGTTCCACGCCGGCACCGGCGTCGTCGTCGGCGACCTGAGCCGGGAGGCCGGAGCCTGCGTCGAGGTCCCCGCCGGCGGGTCGCCGGGCGTCGTGCGGTACGACGGAGTGGACCTCGACGGGTGCAGCACCGCGCGCCTGCGCCTCGCCGCCACCCGGACCGCCGCCTCCCCGGTGCGCCTGGACTGGCGGCCCGCCGGGGAGCGGCACGCTCCGTGGCTTCCCCTCGCGACCGCCGTTGTGCCGCGACCCGTGGGCGTCGACAGCCGCTACCGCTGGCAGGAGGCTGCGGCAGCGCTGCACGAGGCGCCCGTGGGGCCCGTCGACGTCCGGGTCACCCTCCCCCCGGGGGCACGGCTCGCGGCGATCAGCGCCTGAGCCTCAGACCGTCCGCCCGCCCCGGCACACGTGCCGCACCGCCAGGTCGCGATCGGTCACGACGAGGTCGGCGCGTCGACCGGCGACGAGCCCGCCGACGTCGTCGAGCCCCAGCACCCCGGCCGGCACCCACGAGGCGCACCGCACCGCCGCGGCGAGCGGGACGCCCGCCGCCACCGTGGCACGGACGACGTCGACGAGGTGGGCGGTGCCGCCGGCGATCGCGCCACCCTCGGGGTGGTCCGCGTCGACGACACGGGCGACGCCGTCGGTCACGGTGACCGACATCGGACCGAGCTCGTAAGCGCCGTCCGCCATGCCGGCGGCGGCCATCGCGTCGGTGACGAGCGCGACCTGGTCGACGCCCACCGTCTGGAGCACCGTACGGACCAGCGCAGGGTCGAGGTGCACGCCGTCCGCGACGAGCTCCACGACCAGGTCGCCCCGGCGCGCCGCGGCCAGGCACGCGGGGATCGGGCCCGCTTCCCGGTGGTGCAGCGGCCGCATGGCGTTGAACAGGTGCGTCGCCGTCATGCGCCGCGGCACCTCGGCCTCCCGCAGCCGCGCGACGACCTGGGCGACCAGGTCCTCGGCCTCCTGCGTCGTCGCGTCGGTGTGGCCGATCGACGGGACGACGCCGGCGCGCACCAGCGCGTCGGCCACTCCGCCCGCCCCCGCGACGCCCTCGACGTCGGGGGCGACGGTCATCGTCCGCAGGTGCCCGCGGGCCGCCTCCACCAGCTCGCGCACCAGCGTGACGTCGCCCGCCAGCAGGTGGGCGGGGTCGTGCGCCCCGCGTCGGGCGGGCGCCAGGAACGGGCCCTCCGCGTGGATCCCGGCCAGCTCTCCGGCGTCGGCCAGGTCGGCCAGGAGCGCGGCCCGGTCCAGGAGCGTCGCGCGGTCGGCCGTGACCAGCGAGGCGAGCATCGTCGTCGTGCCGTGCCGGCGGTGCTGGTGCACCGCGGTGAGCGCCTCGTCGTAGGTCGTGGCGTCCGGGAAGCTGGCGCCCCCACCCCCGTGGTCGTGAAGGTCCACCAGACCCGGGAGCACGTAGGTCCCCGGGGGCGGCTCCTCCGCGGCCAGCACCGCGTCGCCGACGCCCGCGGCAGCCGCGTCCTCCAGCGGCCCGACCCAGACGATGCGGTCGCCGGCGACCACGACGGCGGCGTCCGGGACCAGCCCCGTGGGCGTGACGACGTCCCCGCGGACGGCGAAGACAGCGGGCGCGGCGGGAGGATCCGTCGGCACGGGCGTGGGTTCGAGGGCCATCCCTCCATCCTGCACCACGCCCGCGGGGTTAGGAAACTGCCCTGCCAAACAGCCTAGAAGAGGCGGGACTCCGGGTCGTCCACGCCTCGCATCGCGTCGTAGTCCAGGAGGAGGCAACCGATCCCCCGGTCCGTGGCGAGCACCCGGGCCTGCGGCTTGATCTCCTGTGCGGCGAAGACGCCGCGCACCGGGGCCAGCAGCGGGTCCCGGTTCAGCAGGTCCAGGTAGCGCGTGAGCTGCTCGACACCGTCGATGTCGCCCCGGCGCTTGATCTCGACGGCCACCGTGCCGCCGTCGGGGTGCTTCGCGAGGATGTCGACCGGGCCGATCGCCGTCATGTACTCGCGGCGCACGAGGGTGTGCCCCGTCCCGAGGAGCTCGATCTGGGCGGCGAGCAGCTCCTGCAGGTGCGCCTCGACGCCGTCCTTCACGAGCCCCGGGTCCACGCCCAGGTCGTGCGACGAGTCGTGGTGCACCTCGTGCAGGTCGATCTCCAGGCGGTCGTCCGACTTCTGGTGCTGCACCGTCCACACGGCGGTCACCCCGCGGGCCGCGGCTTCGGCGTCCGGCGCGGAGACCGCGAGCGTGCAGGGCGGGCTCATCCAGTTCAGCGGCTTGTACGACCCGCCGTCGGAGTGCAGCAGCACGCTGCCGTCGCTCTTGACGACGAGCAGCCGGGTGGCCTGCGGCAGGTGCGCGGTGAGTCGGCCGGTGTAGCGAGCCGAGCAGCGAGCGACGACGAGTCGCACGGTCCCCCTTCGGGTGCTGTGTGGTCGGTCAGACGACGAGGCCGCGGCGACCCGGAGGGGCGGACTCGAGCCACGACGCGAGACCGGCGTACGCGCCGGACGACATCGTCAGCTCGAAGTCCACGCCGTCGTAGCGGCAACGGACCAGGTACTGGTCCACCTGGCCGGCCTGGTCCAGCGGCGCACGACCGGTCACGGTGAGCCGGTCGCGGTGCCAGGTGCGGGTCGGTCGCGGCGCGAGCGACCAGCAGCGCCACCAGTCGATCCGGCCCACCCCGTACTGGGCGATGCCGGCCGACCACGGTGCCTGCGGTCGGGCAGGCCTCGCACCGCACGGGAACGAGCCCACGCGGCGCGAGAGCGTGTGCAGGCGCGACGCTCCGAGCACCAGCCCGAGGGCGAGCACCACCGCGATCGTGATGACGATCCCGAGCGCGTACCCCACCGTGCTCCCCGCCTCAGGCCAGCGCGCTCTCGCGGCCGGAGACCTCGGTGATCTCGTCGACGACGATCGTGACGACGTTCGCGTCCACCGAGACGAAGCCTCCGCTGACCTGCGCCTCGACCGCCACCTGTCCAGGTGCGGTGGAGACCTTCACGATGCCCGGCCGCAGCACGGCGAGCAGCGGCGTGTGGCCGGCGAGGATGCCGATCTGACCGTCGGCGGACGGTGCGCTGACCTCGCGCGCCGCGCCGGACCAGACCTTGCGGTCGGCTGCGACGAGGTCGACGTTCAGCTCTGCCATGTCGGGCTCCAGAGTTCTTCAGTCGAGGATGGGAGGTCGTCCTGCCGGCCCGTTGCCGGGCCGGCAGGACGACGCGGGGGCGTCCGAGGACGAGGGCTCAGGCCCCGTACTCCTTCTGGATCCGCGCCCAGTTCTGCTCGAGGTCCTCGAGCCCACCGATGTTGTAGAAGGCCTGCTCGGCCACGTGGTCGTACTCGCCCTCGGAGATCTTCTTGAACGCCTCGATGGTCTCGCTCAGCGGCACGGTCGAACCCTCGACGCCGGTGAACTTCTTGGCCATGTAGGTGTTCTGGGAGAGGAACTGCTGGATACGACGCGCACGCGCCACCAGCGTCTTGTCCTCCTCCGAGAGCTCGTCCACGCCGAGGATCGCGATGATGTCCTGCAGCTCCTTGTTGCGCTGGAGGATCTGCTTGACCGTGGTCGCGACCTCGTAGTGCTCCTGACCCACGTACCGCGGGTCCAGGATCCGGGACGTCGAGGTGAGCGGGTCGATCGCCGGGTACAGACCCTTCGAGGCGATCTCTCGCGACAGCTCGGTCGTCGCGTCCAGGTGGGCGAACGTCGTGGCCGGCGCCGGGTCCGTGTAGTCGTCGGCCGGGACGTAGATCGCCTGCAGCGAGGTGATCGAGTGACCGCGCGTCGAGGTGATGCGCTCCTGCAGGATGCCCATCTCGTCCGCGAGGTTCGGCTGGTAGCCCACCGCGGACGGCATGCGGCCGAGCAGCGTCGAGACCTCGGAGCCCGCCTGCGTGAAGCGGAAGATGTTGTCGATGAAGAGCAGCACGTCCTGCTTCTTCACGTCGCGGAAGTACTCCGCCATCGTCAGCGCCGAGAGCGCCACGCGCAGACGCGTGCCCGGCGGCTCGTCCATCTGGCCGAAGACGAGGGCGGTCTTGTCGAAGACACCGGCCTCGTCCATCTCGGCGATCAGGTCGTTGCCCTCACGGGTGCGCTCGCCGACACCGGCGAACACCGACACACCACCGTGATCCTGAGCGACACGCTGGATCATCTCCTGGATGAGGACGGTCTTGCCGACGCCCGCACCACCGAAGAGACCGATCTTGCCGCCCTGGACGTACGGGGTCAGCAGGTCGATGGACTTGATGCCGGTCTCGAACATCTGAGTCTTCGACTCGAGCTGGTCGAAGGCCGGCGGCTTGCGGTGGATCGGCCAGCGCTCGGTGACCTCGAACTTCTCGCCCTCGGCGAGGTTGAGGACGTCGCCCGTGACGTTGAAGACCTTGCCCTTGGTGACGTCACCGACGGGCACGGAGATCGGCTCGCCGGTGTCCGTGACCACGGCGCCGCGGACGAGACCGTCGGTCGGCTTCAGCGCGATCGCGCGGATCAACGAGTCGCCGAGGTGCTGGGCGGTCTCGAGCGTGAGGGTGAACTTGTTCTCCCCCTCGCCCATCCCCGTCAGGTCCAGCTCGACGGTCAGGGCGTTGTAGATGTCGGGGATCGAGTCCTCGGGGAACTCGATGTCGACGACAGGGCCGATCACGCGGGCAACACGGCCAGTTGCCGGCTCAGCCGGGGCCGCGCCGCGTGATTCCACGGTAGTGGCGGTCATTGCTTGCCTCGCTTCGAAAGGTTCGGGTGTGAGTTCGTCGGTCGACGGCGTCGTGCGCGGGTGGTCGTCACGATGCCGCGAGGGCGTCGGCACCCGAGACGATCTCGCTGATCTCCTGGGTGATGTCCGCCTGGCGGGCCTGGTTCGCCAGGCGCGTGTAGGTACGGATCAGGTCCTCGGCGTTGTCCGTCGCCGTGTGCATCGCGCGCTGGCGGGAGGCCAGCTCGGAGGCCGCGGCGTCGAGCATGAAGCTGAAGATCCGGCTGCGCACGTACCTCGGGAGCAGGGAGTCGAGCACCTGCTCGGGGGACGGCTCGAAGTCGTAGAGCGGCAGCGTCTCGTGCTCGCCGGGGACGGCGACGCCCTCGACGACCTCGAGCGGCAGCATCCGCACGACGCGCGGCCGCTGGGTGACCATGTTGACGAACTGCGTGTACACGACGTGCAGCTCACCCACACCACCCTCGGCCACCGGCGCGAGGAACGCTCCGAGCAGCGTGTCCGCGATCTCCGCGGCCGTGTCCGACTGCGGGTGGTCCGAGCCGTACGACCACTGCCCGGCCAGCTCGCGCCCGCGGTAGCGGTAGAACGAGATCGCCCGCCGGCCGGCGGCGTAGAGGGCGACGTCCTTGCCCTCCGCCGTCAGCTGGGCGACGAGACGCTCCGACTCACGGATGAGCGACGCCGAGTAGGAGCCGGCCATGCCACGGTCCGACGCGATCACGAGGACCGCGACACGGTTCGTGTCGGGCCGCTCGCTCGTCAACGGGTGGTCGGTCGACGTGTGCGTCGCGACCGCCGAGACGGCGCGGGTGATCGCCCGCTCGTACGGCGCCGCCGCCGCGGTGCGCCCCCGCGCCTTGCTGATGCGGGACGCCGCGATCAGCTCCTGCGCGCGGAACATCTTCTTCAGCGACTGCGTCGACTTGATCCGCTGCTTGTAGACGCGCTGGGATCCTCCGGCCATACGATCAGGCCTTCTTCTGCACGACGAGCTGCTCCTGCTCGACGTCGGACTGCTCCGCCGCGGTGTCGCCACCGACGAGCGGGCTGCCATCACCCTTGAGGAACCCGTTGCGGAAGTCGTCGACAGCCGCGGCGAGCGCGTCCTCGGTGTCCTGCTCGAGCTTGCCGGTCTTCTCGATCGTGCCGAAGACGTCGGTGTTGCGGCGCAGGTGGTCGAGCAGCTCGGACTCGAACCGCTTGACGTCCGGCACCGGGACGTCGTCGAGCTTGCCCTTGGTGCCGGCCCAGATGGACGCGACCTGCTCCTCGACGGGGTACGGCGTGTACTGCGGCTGCTTGAGCAGCTCCATCAGCACCGCACCACGGGCGAGCTGGCCGCGCGAGGCCGCGTCGAGGTCGGAGGCGAACATGGCGAACGCCTCGAGCGAGCGGTACTGGGCGAGCTCGAGCTTCAGCGTGCCGGAGACCTTCTTCATGGCCTTGACCTGCGCGTCACCACCGACTCGGGAGACGGAGATACCGACGTCGACCGCCGGGCGCTGGTCGGCGTTGAAGAGGTCCGACTGCAGGAAGATCTGCCCGTCGGTGATGGAGATGACGTTGGTCGGGATGAAGGCGGACACGTCGTTCGCCTTGGTCTCGATGATCGGCAGGCCCGTCATCGAGCCGGCACCGAGCTCGTCCGAGAGCTTCGCGCAACGCTCCAGCAGGCGGGAGTGCAGGTAGAAGACGTCACCGGGGTACGCCTCACGGCCCGGCGGACGACGCAGGAGCAGCGAGACGGCACGGTAGGCGTCGGCCTGCTTCGACAGGTCGTCGAAGATGATGAGGACGTGCTTGCCGTCGTACATCCAGTGCTGGCCGATGGCCGAGCCCGTGTAGGGGGCGAGGTACTTGAAGCCGGCCGGGTCGGACGCCGGCGCGGCCACGATCGTCGTGTACTCGAGGGCGCCGGCCTCCTCGAGCGCACCGCGCACCGAGGCGATCGTCGAGCCCTTCTGACCGATGGCGACGTAGATGCAGCGAACCTGCTTCGTCGGGTCGCCGGACTCCCAGTTGGCCTTCTGGTTGATGATGGTGTCGACCGCGATCGCCGTCTTGCCGGTCTGGCGGTCACCGATGATCAGCTGTCGCTGGCCGCGGCCCACGGGGATCATCGAGTCGATCGCCTTGATGCCGGTCTGCAGCGGTTCGTGCACCGACTTGCGCTGCATGACGCCGGGCGCCTGGAGCTCCAGGGCGCGACGTCCGTCGGTCTCGACCTCGCCGAGGCCGTCGATCGGGTTGCCCAGCGGGTCGACGACGCGACCCAGGTAGCCCTCGCCCACCGGGACCGAGAGCACCTCGCCGGTGCGGCGGACCTCCTGGCCCTCCTCGATGCCGGTGAACTCGCCGAGGACGACGACACCGATCTCGCGGACGTCCAGGTTCAGCGCGAGGCCCAGCGTGCCGTCCTCGAAACGGAGCAGCTCGTTGGCCATGGCGCCGGGAAGGCCCTCGACGTTGGCGATACCGTCGGCGGCGAAGGTGACGCGACCGACCTCCTCGGTCACCGCGCCCTCGGGCTCGTAGGACTTCACGAAGCTGTCCAGAGCGGCGCGGATCTCCTCCGGCCTGATCGTCAGCTCAGCCATTGCTCTTCTCCTGTCGTGGCCGCGTCTGCGACCGAACGTTCATCTGCGCCGACCGGTGGCCGGCTGGGCGTCGAATGGATCAGCCGGCCAGCCGGCGACGGGCGTCAGCCAGGCGGGACAGCACGGTGGAGTCGACGACGTCTGCGCCGACCTGGATTCGCAGCCCGCCGACGACGGCCGGGTCGACCGTCACGTTGAGCTGCACGGGGCGGCCGTAGGCGCGCTCGAGGATCTCGCCGAGACGCTGCTCCTGTGCCACGGTCAGCACCGAGCCGCTCGTCACGGTGGCGACGAGGCGCCGGCGACGTTCGGCCGCCACGTCCCCGTACCAGGTGAGGGTCGGCACGAACCGGCGACCCCGCAGCGTCGTGGTGGCGCGACGCACCAGCGCCAGCGTGACCTCGTCGACCTTGCCCTCGACCAGCGCGTCGACCAGTGCCGTGCGGCGGGCCGGGTCGGTGGTCTCGTCCGACAGGATCTGCCGGGCGTCACGCTGACCGACCAGCGCACGCGTCAGGTGGAAGAGCTCGTCCTCCACCGTCTCCAGCGCACCCCGCGACTCGGCCCCGGCCAGCAGCGCGTCGACGCCGAGGCGCTCGACGGCGTCGACCAGGTCGGCGTCGTGCGACCAGCGCGACCGGGCGAGACCCGACACGAGGTCGACCACGCGCTCGTCGAACCCGCCGGCCAGCACGGCCGACACGACACGTGCCTTGTCCTCGCCGTTCCGCGACGGGTCCCCGAGCGAGCGGCGCAGCGCAGCGGACCCGTCGAGAGCGGTCACCACGGCGAACAGCTGCTCGCCGAGCGTGACCGACTCGCCGGCCGCAGACCGCAGCACCGGCTCGAACCGCTCCTGGGCCGCTGCCAGCGATGCTCCGCTCGTCCCTCGCATCAGACCTCCTTGACGCTCGTCGTCGCCGACTGGTCGGCCTCGAGCTCGTCGAGGAACCGGTCGACCACGCGCGACTGGCGGGCGGAGTCCTCGAGGGACTCGCCGACGATCTTCGACGCCAGCTCGGTGGCCAGCGTGCCCACCTCGGCCCGCAGCGAGACCGCCGCGGACTGGCGCTCGGCCTCGATCTGACGGTGCGCGGTCTCGACGATGCGCGACGCCTCCTCGTTGGCCTTCGTCTTCAGCTCCGCGACGATGGCCGTGCCCTCGGCACGTGCCTCCTCGCGGGTCCTCGACGCCTCGGCGCGGGCCTCGGCCAGCTGCTGGTGGTACTCCGCCAGCGCTGCCGCGGCCTCCTCCTGCGCCTTCTCGGCCTTCGCGAGTCCTCCCTCGATCTTCGCCGTGCGCTCGTCCAGGACAGCCTGGAACCGAGGCAGCACGTACTTGTAGAAGACGACGGCGATGACGATCATGACGACCGACGACCAGATGATGTCGTACCAGGCAGGCAGGAAGAGGTCGATCCCCTCCGCTGCCGTGTCCTCCGCCGCCACGATGATCGGGGCGGCGGTGTGCGCCGCCGCCATCACGCGGCCGGGAAGAGGAAGCCGGCGACGAGACCGAGGAGCGCGAGGAGCTCGACGAACGCGACACCGAGGAACATGGTGGCGCGCAGCTGGCCGGCGACCTCGGGCTGGCGGGCCATGCCCTCGATGGTCTTGCCGATGAGGATACCGAGACCGATGCCGGGGCCGACGGCGGCGAGGCCGTAGCCGACAGCGTTGAGGTTACCGGTGACCTCGGCGAGGGTGGTGACGTCCACTGGGTTTCCTTCCGTTGGGCGTCGGACCGGCGGTCCGACGTCGCTGACTTGCGTCTTGGTGTGGTGGGCGTTGTCGAGTCAGGGAGCCGACCGGAGGGTCAGTGCTCCTCCTCCAGCGACAGGGAGATGTAGACCGCGGCGAGCAGGGCGAAGATGTACGCCTGCAGCCCCGCGACCAGAAGTTCGAACAGGGTGATGGCGAACCCGCCGACGAGCGTCAGCGCACCGATCCCCTTGAGAGCCGGGGCCGCCTCGAGCAGGAAGAACTGCGTCGCGGCGAAGCACAGCACGAGCATGATGTGCCCGGCGATCATGTTGGCCGCGAGTCGCAGCGCGAGCGAGAGCGGGCGGACCACGAGGATCTGCAGCGCCTCGATCGGCGTGACGATCAGGTAGATCGGCCACGGGATCCCCGGCGGGAACAGGTTGTTCTTCAGGTAGCCGCCCAGCCCGTGCTGCCGGATGCCCACCCACCAGTAGGTCACGAAGACCCACAGGGCGAGCACCAGCGGCAGGCCGATCCGGGCGGTGCCGGCCATGTTGAGGAACGGGATCACACCCGTGAGGTTGAAGACGAGGATCGCCAGGAAGATGGTCGTCAGCATCGGCACGAAGCGCCGTGCGTTCACCTTGCCGAGGATCTCCTCCGCGATCTGGACCCGGACGAAGTCGAGGATCATCTCGATCGCGCCCTGGAAGCGACCGGGCACGAGCTTGGCCCGGCGAGCGGCCACGACGAAGACCGTGAGCAGGAAGATCATCGCGACGACGCGGATGATCCAGATCCGGTCGATCTGGAAGATCGTGTCCTCGAACAGGATCGCCGGGGGGAAGAACTCGTCGATGGACGGCACGTGGAAGCCGCCCTCACCTTCGGTGGCGGCGAGCAGCGTGGGGGTCGCTGACGTAAACAGGAGGACTCCCGGAGGTCGATGGTCTTCTCGGCGCATACCCCACGGAGTGGGCACGCCGTCGGACCTGGCCGTCATGGATTCGGGTACAGCCTACCGGATGCTCGGCCGTGCTCCGACACTCTCCACGGCCGACCGAGGCTGGAATCCTGCGCCTTGTGAACGACGGCACTTTCTTCGACCGGCGCGCCGTCCCGACACGGGCGACGACGCGGCGCTCAGGTCTGGACGTAGGGGATGCGAGCGCCCTTGACCGCCTGGTAGTCGAGCAGCGCGGAACCGATCGCCCCGATCGCCAGCACGACGAAGAGCACGTACGGGTCGTAGAAGTCGGCACCCCGCAGCACGGCCAGGACGACGACCAGCACCACGATCTTCGCCAGCCACGCACCCATGACCACACCCGCCATGACCGTCGGGGGCTTGCCCACCGTGCGCTGCATCGACCAGACGGTCGTGCCGCAGAAGAACGCGGCGAGGCCGGCGCCCACGAGAGCGCCCCAGACACCAGGCAGTCCGGCGACGAGCGCTCCCACGGCGCAGCCGAGGACCACCAGCGCGCCGACGAGGAGCAGCGTGGACCGCATGGCGCGGCGCAGCATGGCCCGCTCGCCGGCCTGGACCTCGTCGAACGAGCGCCCCGACGTAGCGGGCTGCTGGTCCGCGGTCTCGTCAGGGTTGTCCGGGACGGGTGGCTGTGCGGTCATGGTCCGACTCCTTCGGCTGCGGTGTCACGGTGGGAGGTGGTCCTGCGCCCCGGGCGACCTGAGCGGTCTGCGCCGCCTGCGCGGCCGCGACCGCCCGGGCGGTGGGCAGCGCGCCCGAGGCGACGTCGTCGTCCAGGAAGCGGCCCCGCGTGCGCAGCGGGCCGAGCGTCAGCAGGAGGGCGACGACGACCGCGACGAGCAGCCAGACGAGGACCACCTGCCAGCGCCACCGGACGAACGCCGACGCGCCGAACGCGAACACCGCCGTCCAGACGTAGAGGATCAGCACGGCGCGGCGGTGCGAGTGCCCGAGCGCCAGCATCCGGTGGTGCAGGTGCATCCGGTCCGGGGCCATGGGCGACTTGCCCGCGGCCAGCCGCCGGACCACGGCCATCGTCATGTCGAGCAGCGGCAGCATCACCACGGCGAGCGGCAGCAGCAGCGGGATGAACAGCGGCGCACGCTGGGCGCCGGACAGCGCGTCGGTGATCGTCGGGTCGATCCGCCCGGTCACCGAGATCGCGGCACCGGCGAACACCAGGCCCAGCACCATCGACCCGGAGTCGCCCATGAAGATGTGCGACGGATAGAAGTTGTGCGGCAGGAAGCCGAGGCACACGCCCACCAGCACGGCCGTCATCATGGCCGCGAGGCTCGAGAAGTCCGTCGGGCTCGCCTGCGTGGTGAGCGAGTAGGTGTACAGGAAGAACGCCGAACCACCGATCGCCACGATGCCCGCCGCCAGCCCGTCGAGCCCGTCGACGAAGTTCACGGCGTTCATCGCCACGACGACGACGAGCACGGTCACGAACAACGACAGCCTGGCCGACGGGATCGTGAGCCCGCCGGGGGTGGGCAGCGACGTGAGCTGGACCTGGTTGAACGCCATGAAGCCGGCCGCGAGGACCTGGCCGGCCAGCTTGGTCATCCAGTCGAGGTCCCAGACGTCGTCGGCCCACCCGAGCAGGCAGACGATGACCGCGCCCCCGACGATGCCGAGCACCTGCGGCTCCTCGGCCACCCCGTCGAGGAACGGCATCTGGCCGGCGAGGAGCACGGCGACGACGATCCCCAGCAGCATCGCCAGGCCGCCGAGGCGCGGCGTCGGCAGCACGTGGACGTCCCGGGCCCGGACGGCGGAGATCGCGTTCGTCCTGTTGGCGACCCACCGGGCACCGGGGGTGGCCAGGTAGGTCACCGCCGCGGCGATCAGCATGACCAGGAGGTACGCCCTCACCCGGCCGGCACCTCGCCCTGCTCCTCGCCCGTGTCCCCGCCGGGCTCCTCGCCCGCGCCCAGCACGGGCGCGACCGCACGGAGCTGCTCCAGGGACACGGCGCCGTCGCGCACGACGCGCAGGTGCTCGCCGGTCGCGTCGACGATGGTCGAGGCCACGCCGCCGGGCGCGGTCCCGCCGTCGAGGTAGCACGTGACGGCGTCGCCGAGCTGCTCGAGGGCGTCGGCGGCCTCGAGCGCCGCGGGACGACCGGTGCGGTTGGCGCTGGAGACCGCGAGCGGCCCGGTCCGGCGCAGCAGCGCGAGCGCGGCCTCGTGGTCCGGCATGCGCAGCGCCACGGTGCCGTTCGTCTCGCCCAGGTCCCACTGGAGCGACGGCTGGGCGCGCAGGATGATGGTGAAGCCGCCGGGCCAGAACGCCTCGACGAGGGCGCGCGCGGCGTCGGGCACCTCGGTCGCCAGCCCGTCGAGGGTGCGCGCGTCCGGCACGAGGACCGGTGGCGGCATCTGGCGCCCCCGGCCCTTCGCCGCCAGGAGCGCGGCGACCGCGTCGGCGTCGAAGGCGTCGGCCCCGATGCCGTAGACGGTGTCGGTGGGGAGGACCACCAGGCCACCGCGGGAGATCGCGTTGACCGCCTCGTCGATGCCGGGTCCCCAGGTGTTCGCGTCGGTGACGTCGTGCACGCTGCTCACACGTCCCAGTCTGTCACGGTTCGCGGGGCGCCCGGCGCACGGCCCGGCACGGTCCCGGACGCCTGCCGGGCGACGACCATCCGGGGCCGGCCGGTGAGGTCGGCACGGGTGGTCGCGTCGACCAGCCCCGCGCCGGCCGCCGTCGCGCGGGCCTGCTCGGCCTGGACCTCGGCGTGCTCCATGACGTAGAGCCCGCCGGGCCGCAGCAGCCGGACGGCCGCGGCCGTCACCCCGCGCGGGACCTCGAGGCCGTCCGTGCCCAGCCCGTAGAGGGCGACGGCCGGGTCGTGGTCCGCGACCTCCGGGTCGTGCGGTACCGCGCCCGGCGGCACGTACGGCGGGTTGGAGACCACGACGTCGACGGTCCCGTCGAGCTCGGTCAGGGCCGTGCGGGCGTCGCCGCGCACCAGGTGCACGACGGCGGCACCCCGCTGCTCCGACGTCGCCTCGACGTTGCGTGCGGCCCACCCGTGGGCGGCGGCGTCCAGCTCGACGGCGTGGACCACCGCTCCCGGCACCTCCGTCGCGACGGCCAGCGCGATCGCGCCGGACCCGGTGCACAGGTCGACGACGACGGCGCTGCCGCGGTCGGCGACGGTGCGGGCGGCCGCGTCGATCGCCACCTGGGCGACCTCCTCCGTCTCCGGACGGGGCACGAACACCCCCGGCCCCACCGCCAGCTCGAGGTGACGGAACGGGGCGAGCCCGGTGAGGTGCTGCAGCGGCTCCCGGCGGGCGCGGCGCGCCACGAGACGGTCGAAGCGTGCGGCGACGGCGACGGCGTCCGGGGTGCCGCCGTCGGGCGCGACGGGGGCGTCCAGCAGCGCCCGGCGCCGCACCTCGCCCCGGTCGACGCCGAGCACGTGCGCGAGCAGGACCTCGGCGTCCACCCGCGGCGACGGTACCGCGGCCGCGGCGAGCGTCCCCGTCGCCGTGCGGAGCAGGGCGGCCGTGCGCAGCTCCGGCACGCGTGGGTCAGGCATCGCCGGCCGCGGCCAGCCGGGCCGCCTCGTCGGCGTCAATCGCCGACTGCACCACCGGGTCGAGCTCCCCCGCCAGCACGTGGTCGAGGTTGTACGCCTTGTAGCCCGTGCGGTGGTCCGCGATGCGGTTCTCCGGGAAGTTGTAGGTGCGGATCCGCTCCGACCGGTCGACGGTCCGGATCTGCGACCGGCGGATGTCCGCCGCCGCGGCGGCCGCCTCCTCCTGCTGCGCGGCGAGCAGGCGCGCCCGGAGCACGCGCATCGCCTGTTCCTTGTTCTGCAGCTGCGACTTCTCGTTCTGCATCGACACGACGATGCCGGTCGGCAGGTGGGTGATGCGCACGGCGGAGTCGGTCGTGTTGACGGACTGACCACCCGGGCCGGAGGACCGGTACACGTCGATTCGCAGGTCGTTCGTGTCGATCTCGACCTCGCCGGGGTCGTCGACCTCCGGGAAGACGAGCACGCCCGCGGCCGAGGTGTGGATGCGGCCCTGCGACTCCGTGACGGGCACGCGCTGCACCCGGTGCACGCCACCCTCGTACTTGAGGTGGGCCCAGACGCCGTCGCCGGGGTCCTGCGGCGTGCCCTTCGACTTGATCGCGACCTGGACGTCCTTGTACCCGCCGAGCTCGGTGTCCGTGGCCTCCAGGACCTGCGTGCTCCAGCCGTGGCGCTCGGCGTACCGCAGGTACATCCGCAGCAGGTCACCGGCGAAGAGCGCGGACTCGTCGCCGCCCTCCCCCGCCTTGATCTCGAGGATGACGTCGCGGCCGTCGTCCGGGTCGCGCGGGACGAGCACGCGTCGCAGGTGCTCGGCCGCGCGGTCCAGCGCCGACCGCAGGTCCGGCAGCTCGGCGGCGAACGACGCGTCGTCGCGGGCCAGCTCGGCGGCCGCCTCGGCGTCGTCCCGTGCGGCCTGCCACCCCCGGTAGGCGCCGACGACGCGGTTGAGCTCGGCGTACCGCCGCCCGAGCGTCCGGGCGCGCCCGGCGTCGGCGTGCACCGCCGGGTCCGCCAGCGCACGCTCGATCTCGGCGTGCTCGGCGAGGAGCGGCTCCGCCACCGCGAAGTCTTCCGTCACGTCATCTCTTCTCTCTCGTCATGGGCACGAGCGGTCCCGTACCCACGGTGCGGAGACACGACAGCGCCGGTGGTCCGACGTCCGACTGCCCCTGGAGAGGTTGTCGGGCGGACCACCGGCGCTGCGGGGTGGCTACTTCTTGCCGTAGCGGGCCTGGAACCGGGCGACGCGGCCACCGGTGTCCAGGATCTTCTGCTTGCCCGTGTAGAACGGGTGGCAGGCGCTGCAGACGTCGGCGGCGATCTTGCCGGACTTCTCGGTGCTGCGCGTGGTGAACGTGTTGCCGCAGGTACAGGTCACCTCGGTGACGACGTACTCGGGGTGGATTCCGGACTTCATGATGCTCCTTGGTGTGATGCCGCCGGGTCGCCTCGCAGGACAGCGAGCCGTGAACCGGTCGGCCGACGAACCATTGTGCCAGAACGCGTGCGCGCCTGGAGTATTCCCCGCTGTGATGACGTCGAGCGACGTCAGACGGTCTCCCCGGGGTCGTCGTGCGACAGACCCGCCGGCGTCGTCTTCTGCACGTGCAGGAGGAACTCGACGTTGGTCTTGGTCTTGCGGAGCTGGCCGAGCAGGAGCTCGATCGCCTGCTGCTGGTCCAGCGCACCCATGACGCGCCGCAGCTTGTAGACGATCCCGAGCTCGTCCTTCGACAGCAGGATCTCCTCGCGGCGCGTGCCGGACCCGTTGACGTCCACCGCCGGGAAGATCCGCTTGTCCGCGAGGTTGCGGGACAGGCGCAGCTCCATGTTGCCGGTGCCCTTGAACTCCTCGAAGATCACCTCGTCCATCTTCGAACCCGTCTCGACCAGCGCGGAGCCGAGGATGGTCAGCGAGCCGCCCTCCTCGATGTTCCGGGCGGCGCCGAAGAACTTCTTCGGCGGGTAGAGCGCCGCGGCGTCCACACCACCGGAGAGGATGCGGCCCGACGCCGGAGCAGCCAGGTTGTAGGCGCGCGACAGGCGGGTGATGGAGTCGAGCAGCACGACGACGTCCTGACCCAGCTCGACGAGACGCTTGGCGCGCTCGATGGCCAGCTCGGCGACGATCGTGTGGTCCGAGGCGGGGCGGTCGAACGTCGAGGCGATGACCTCGCCCTTGACCGTCCGCTCCATGTCGGTGACCTCTTCGGGCCGCTCGTCCACGAGCACCACCATGAGGTGGACCTCGGGGTTGTTCGCGGTGATCGCGTTGGCGATCTGCTGCATGATGATCGTCTTGCCGGCCTTGGGCGGCGACACGATGAGACCACGCTGGCCCTTGCCGATCGGGGCGACGATGTCGATGACGCGCGGCGTGAGCCGGGTCGCCTCGGGGTTCTCCAGGCGGAGCCGGTCCTGCGGGTACAGCGGCGTGAGCTTGGTGAACTCGGGCCGCTGGCGCGCCTCGTCCGGCGTCATGCCGTTGACGGAGTCGAGCCGCACGAGCGCCGCGAACTTGCTGCGCACGTTCTTGCCGGTCTGGGTGCCGCCGCTGGGCGGCTCCTCGCCCTCGCGCGGCTGACGGATCGCGCCGACGACGGCGTCACCGCGGCGCAGGCCCGACTTGCGGACCTGGTTGAGCGAGACGTAGACGTCCTTCGGGCCGGGCAGGTAGCCGCTCGTACGCACGAACGCGTAGTTGTCGAGGATGTCGAGGATGCCCGCGACGGGGATCAGGACGTCGTCGTCGCGGACCTCGACCTCTTCGGGGCCGAGGTCGGGGGCGTTGCCGCCCCGACCGCCACCCTGGCCGCCGCGGTTGCGCTTGCGGTCGCGGCCGCGGTCGCGCCCCCGACGGCGGCGCGAGCCGTTCCGGTCCTGCGGGTCGCCGGGACGCTGGCGGTCGTGCTGGCCCCGGTCGTCGGCGTCTGCACCCTGGTCGGAGCCCTTGGTGGCGGTCGGGCTGCTCTGGCCGCCCTGACCGGCGCCCTGGTTGGGCTGCCGCTCGCCCCGCTGGCGCTGCCCGCGCTCGCGGGGTGCGGCCACGGCGTCGGCCAGCTCGGCGAGGCGCGCCTCGCGGTCCGCGCCGCTCTCGCCGGACGCGCTGCCGCCGGACCGGTCGGTGCCGGTGTCGACCGAGGAGCCGGTCGGGCGCGTGGCGCGCCGGCGGCGCTGGCCGGACTCGGCCTGGGCATCGGTGCGCACCGTCGGCGTCCCGGTGGACGCCGCCGCGACCGGAGCGGCGGACGAGGCCTGCTCGACGGCCGGGGCCTCGGCCACGGCGGGGCCACCCTGCTGGGCGGGACGCTTCTCGGTGGTGGGCTGCGAGCCCGACGCGCCACCACGCTTCGCGCGGATGGTCTCGGCGAGGTCGCCCTTGCGCATGCGGCTCGTGCCCTTGACGCCCATCTGGGACGCCAGCGCCTGGAGCTCGGCAAGCTTCATCGAGCTCAGGTTGTCGGTGGTGTTCGTCACGAAGGACCCTTCCCCCTCGTATGCGGTCCGGCGGTTTCATCCGCACGGACCGGGGTGGTGGGCGTCCGGGCGCAGGGGGGCGCCTGGACGCGGAACCTCACGTCAGTGGTACGACGACGTCGGCTGACGGGGTTGCTGTCGGCCTTCTGCACGGGACGTCGGTAGCGATGTGGCTGCCGCCGCGCCCTGACACTCCCGGACTGCGACGATGCGCGCGTGAGCGCGGCGCAGGGTGGGGTGGGTGCCGTCGTGGTCGATCCTGAAGGCTTGCTTCATGCTATCACTCATGCGGCAGGCTCCGACACGTGGTGCCGGACGTGTCGATCGCCGGGTGCCCGACGTGCCAGCCGGCACCGCCGCGCGGATCGCCCAGCAGGTCGCGCAGCGCCGACTCGAGCTCCGGTCCGGCGTCGGCGGTGGTGAGCACCAGCACCGTGGGTCCCGCTCCCGAGACGGTCGCCGCCAGCCCGGCGGCGCGCAGCGAGCGGACGAGCTCCGCCGTGCCCGCCATGACCCCGGCCCGGTACTCCTGGTGCAGCCGGTCCTCGGTCGCGTCGAGCAGCAGCTCGGGACGCCGCGCGAGCGCCTCGACCAGCAGCGCGGCACGGCCGGCCGTGAACGCCGCGTCGGCGTGCGGCACGTGCCCGGGGAGCACGCCCCGCGCACGGCTGGTGGCGAGCCGGACGTCCGGGACGAGCACCGTCGCCCGGATCCGCGGGTCGACCTCCAGGTCCACGGCACGGGGCCCGTCCGCACCGGACCACGCCAGCGTGGCGCCGCCGCGCAGCGCCGGGGCGGCGTTGTCCGGGTGACCCTCGAACTCCGTCGCGACGCCGAGCATCGTCCGGGCGTCGAGCGCCTGCGGGTCGGCGAGCAGTCCGCGTGCCGCCACGATCCCCGAGACGACGGCCGCCGCGGACGATCCCAGGCCACGACCGTGCGGGATCCGGTTCGTGCACCGCAGGTGGACCCCGGTCAACGGGGCCCCGGCGAGCTCGAGGGTGTGCTGCAGCGCCCGGACCACGAGGTGGTCGGCACCGCCGGGCACCTCGCCGGCGCCCTCCCCCGCGACGTCGACGCGGACCTCGTCGCTCGCGACGAGCTGGACCTCGATCTCGTCGTACAGCCCCAGGGCGAGGCCCATCGCGTCGAAGCCGGGCCCCAGGTTCGCGCTCGTGGCGGGGACGCGGACCAGGACGTGGTCGGCTCCGAGCCTCATGTCACTCCAGCCCGAGCGCGTCCGCGACGGACACGACGTCGGCCGACACGCGGGTCGGCGTGACCTCGCCGCCGTCGAGCGTCCGCAGCGCCCACTGCGGGTCCTTCAGCCCGTGCCCCGTCACCGTGATCACGACACGGGCACCGGCCGGGACCAGTCCGCGCTCGGCGCGCGAGAGCACCCCGGCCACGCCGGCCGCCGACGCCGGCTCCACGAAGACGCCCACGTCGGCCGAGAGCACCCGGTGCGCCGCGAGGATCGCCTCGTCCGACACGGCCTCGATGACACCGCCGGAATCGTCGCGCGCGACCTCCGCCTGCGCCCAGGAGGCCGGGTTGCCGATCCGGATCGCCGTGGCGATCGTCTCGGGGTCGACGGGATGACCCTTGACGATGGGTGCCGCGCCCGCCGCCTGGAACCCCCACATCGCCGGGGTCCGGGTGGCGACGGCCTGCGGGGCCGCCCCGGGGCCCTCGTCGCTGGTGGGGATGCCCGCGTACTCGCGGTAGCCCTTCCAGTAGGCCGTGATGTTGCCGGCGTTGCCCACGGGCAACGCGTGGATGTCCGGGGCGTCACCGAGGGCGTCGACCACCTCGAAGGCCCCCGTCTTCTGCCCCTCGATGCGGTCGGGGTTCACGGAGTTCACCAGCTCGACCGGATAGGCCTCGGCGAGCTTGCGGGCGACCACGAGGCAGTCGTCGAAGTTGCCGTCGACCTGGAGCAGCCGGGCACCGTGGGCGACGGCCTGGCTCAGCTTGCCCATGGCGATCTTGCCCTCGGGGACGAGGACGGCGCAGGTCATGCCCGCCCGGGTCGCGTACGCGGCCGCGGACGCCGAGGTGTTGCCCGTCGAGGCGCACACGACGACCTTCGCGCCGCGCCCGGCCGCGGCCGACATCGCCGTCGTCATGCCGCGGTCCTTGAAGGAGCCCGTCGGGTTCATGCCCTCGACCTTGACGTACACCTCGGCACCCGTGCGCTCCGAGAGCGCAGGGGCCTCGACGAGCGGGGTGCCTCCCTCCCCCAGGGTGACGATGCTCGCGGCGACGTGGGCCGGCAGGCGGTCGGCGTACTCGGTGATGACACCCCGCCACTGGTGTGCCGGCATTCTCAGACTCCCTCGACTCGCAGGACGGACGTGATCTGGCGGACGGGCTCGAGCCCGTCCAGGGCCGCGACGGTCGCGGCCAGCGACGCCTCGCGGGCGGCGTGGGTGGTGATGACCAGACGCGCGACCGGTTCGGTCTCCTCGGGCTCGACCTCCGCGGCCGGCTCGGAGGCGGGCTCCGCCTCGAAGGACGCGGTCAGCGCCTCGCTCTGGCGCACCGTGTCGATGGAGACGCCGTGGTCGGCGAGGACGCCGGCGACCTGGGCGAGCACACCGGTCCGGTCGGCCACCTCGAGACGGACCTGGTACCGCGTCACGGCGGCGTCGGCCGACAGCACCGGCAGGGAGGCGTAGGCCGACTCGCGCGGCCCCTTGCCGCCCACCAACCGGTCCCGGGCGGCAGAGACCAGATCGCCGAGCACGGCCGACGACGTGGGCCGGCCACCGGCACCCTGCCCGTAGAACATCAGCGGACCGGCGGACTCGGCCTCCACGAAGACGGCGTTGAACGCGCCGCGGACGGCTGCCAGCGGGTGGTCCGTCGGCACGAGGGCGGGGTGCACGCGAGCCGCCACACCCTCCGACGTCCGCTCCGCGATGGCGAGCAGCTTGAGCACGTAGCCGGTCCGGCGCGCCCAGTCGACGTCGTCGCGCGTGATGCCCCGGATGCCCTCCCGCGCGACCTGGTGGATCGAGACGCGCGTGTGGAACGCCAGGGAGGCGAGGATGGCCGCCTTCGCCGCGGCGTCGAACCCGTCGACGTCGGCCGTCGGGTCGGCTTCCGCGTACCCGAGCTCCTGGGCCCGCTTGACGACGTCCTCGAGGTCGAGGCCCTGGCTGGTCATCTCGTCCAGGACGTAGTTCGTGGTGCCGTTGACGATGCCCAGGACGCGCTGGACCTGGTCCCCGGCGAGCGACTCGCGCACCGGCCGCACGATCGGGATCGCGCCGGCGACCGCCGCCTCGAAGGACAGGTCGGCCCGGGCGTCGTCCGCCGCCTCGAACAGGACCGGTCCCTGCTCGGCGAGGAGCTGCTTGTTCGCGGTGACCACGCTGGCGCCGCGGGCGAGGGCGCTCAGGATGAGGGTCCGGGCCGGCTCGATGCCACCCATCAGCTCGACCACGACGTCGGCCTGGGCCACCAGGCCCTCGGCGTCCTCGGTGAGCAGCCCGGCCGGGATCCCCTCGCGCGGCCGCGAGGCGTCGCGGACCGCGATACCGACGACCTCCAGCGGGGCGCCGGCCCGCGCGGCCAGCTCGGCGGAGTTCTCGAGCAGCCCGCGCGCCACCTCGGTCCCCACCACGCCGCACCCGAGCAGGGCGACCCGCAGGGGTCGCGCCTCGGGCCGCGCGGCGCCCGACGACGCGGGCGCGGGGGGCTGGTCAGCTGCAGCAGGCACGAAACCACCTTGGTCGAGATCGGGAGGACGTGGCTCAGGATAGCCACGCCCGGCGGACGGCGGCCCACCGTCCCGCATGGTGGGGCCGTCGTCCGGGCCGCGGGTCGGGCCGTCGGCCCGTTCGTCAGCCGAGGTCGAGCCCGAGGAGGTCCTCGAGCGTCTCCCGGCGGACGAGGACGCGGGACGCGCCGTCCGCCACGGCCACCACGGGTGGGCGCGTCAGCCCGTTGTAGTTCGAGGCCATCGACCGGCCGTAGGCGCCGGTCGCCGGGACCGCGAGCAGGTCGCCGGCCCGCACGTCGGCAGGCAGCATGACCTCGTGCACGACGACGTCCCCGCTCTCGCAGTGCTTGCCGACCACGCGGGCCAGCACCGTCCCGGCGGCGGACGCCCGGCCCACGACCTCCGCGTGGTAGTCCGCGCCGTAGAGCGCCGGGCGGATGTTGTCGCTCATGCCGCCGTCCACGGAGACGTACAGGCGGGTGAAGGTCGCACCGGCACCGGGGTCCTCGGCCGGGGCCGAGACCGTGACGGGCTTGACCGTCCCGACCGTGTAGAGGGTCAGCCCGGCCGGGCCGACCACCGCACGCCCCGGCTCGATCGAGAACCGCGGCAGGGGCGTGCCGAGCTCGCGGGAGACGGCCGCGACGGCCTGCGCCACCGAGACGGCCACCGGTGCCGGCTCGAGCGGCTCCTCACCCGGCAGGTAGGCGATGCCGTACCCCCCGCCCAGGTCGACCTCCTCGACGAGCGCCCCGGTGCGGGTCGCCAGGTCGGCGCGCAGCTGCAGCACCACGCGCGCCGCCGCCTCGAAGCCCGACGGCTCGAGGATCTGCGAGCCGATGTGCGAGTGGATGCCCAGCAGGTCCAGCTCGGGCCGCGCCACGACCGCCTCGAGGGCCGCGAGCGCCGGCGAGGTGCCGCCGTCCGGCCCGGCGTTCACCGACAGCCCGAACTTCTGGTCCTCGTGGGCCGTCGAGATGTACTCGTGACCGCCGGCATGGACGCCCGTGGTGACGCGCACCATGACCGGGGCGACCACCCCGCGCGACGCCGCCAGGTCCGCCACGCGTTCGATCTCCACGAGCGAGTCGACGATGAGCCGGCCCACGCCGGCGTCGAGCGCGGCGAGGATCTCGGCGTCGGACTTGTTGTTGCCGTGCAGCCCGATCGCGGCGCCCGGGACGCCGGCCCGCAGCGCGACCGCGAGCTCACCGCCCGAGGCGGTGTCGACGCGCAGCCCCTCCTGCGTGGCCCAGCGCGCGACGGCGACCGTGAGGAGCGCCTTGCCGGCGTAGTAGACGTCGACGCCGGCACCCACCTCCGCGAAGGCGGACTCGAACGCCGTCCGGTAGGCCCGCGCCCGGGCGCGGAAGTCGGCCTCGTCCAGCACGTAGGCCGGGGTGCCGTGCGCGGCCGCCAGCTCGCTCACCGGGACGCCGGCGACCTCGACCTCGCCGTCCGCGCGCCGTCGGACGCCCGACGACCACGGTGCGCCCGCCGCGCCCGGACCGCCCACCGGGAGGACGGCGGACCGGCCGGCCTCCGGCGCGGCGCTCACATCCGCTCCGGCGCGGTCACGCCGAGCAGGCCGAGGCCGTTGGCCAGCACCTGACGCACCGCGTCGTTGAGCCACAGACGCGTGCGGTGCAGGTCCTCGACCGGCTCGTCCGGGTACGGCAGGACGCGGCGGTCCTTCTGCTGGTACCACGTGTGGTAGTCACCGGCGAGCGCCTCGAGGTAGCGCGCGACCCGGTGGGGCTCGCGGAGCTCGGCGGCCTGCGCCACGATCCGCGGGAACTCCGTGAGCCGGCCGAGCAGCGCCGCCTCGGTGGCGTGGTCGAGGAGCGCCGGGTCGAACCCGTCCGCGCGGGACACGTCGCGGTCGGCCGCGTTGCGGTCCACCGCGCACGTCCGCGAGTGCGCGTACTGCACGTAGTAGACGGGGTTCTCGTTCGTGGCCCGCGTGAGCAGGTCCAGGTCGAGGTCGATGGTGGAGTCGACCGACGACCGGGCGAGCGAGTAGCGGGCGGCGTCCACCCCGACGGCGTCAACCAGGTCCTCGAGCGTGACGACGGTCCCGGCCCGCTTCGACATCCGGACCGGCTGGCCGTCCTTCACCAGGTTGACCATCTGGCCGATGAGGAGCTGGAGGTTCGTGCCCGGCGTGTCGCCGAACGCCGCGCAGACCGCCATCATGCGCCCGACGTACCCGTGGTGGTCCGCGCCGAGCATGATGATGACCTCGTCGAACCCCCGCTCGCGCTTGTCGAGGTAGTAGGCGATGTCACCGGCGATGTAGGCGGCCTCGCCGTCGGACTTGAGGACCACGCGGTCCTTGTCGTCCCCGAACTCGGTGGTGCGCAACCACGTCGCGCCGTCCTTGTCGAACATCCGGCCGGCGTCCCGCAGCCGGGCGACCGCACGGTCCACCGCGCCGGACTCGTGCAGCGAGTCCTCGTGGAAGTACACGTCGAAGTCGACGCCGAAGTCGTGCAGCGAGGCCTTGATCTCCCCGAACATCCGGTCGACGCCACGGGCCCGGAAGACCTCCTGGGCCTCGGCGTCGGGCAGCTCGCGCGGGTCGGGCTCGCCGGCGGCCACGGCGTCGGCGATCACCGCGTCCGCGATCTCGGAGATGTACTGGCCGCCGTAGCCGTCCTCGGGCGCCGCCTCGCCCCGCGCACGCGCGAGCAGCGAGCGTGCGAAGCGGTCGATCTGCGCGCCGTGGTCGTTGAAGTAGTACTCGCGTGCCACCTCGGCGCCGCTCGCCTCGAGCACCCGGGCCAGCGAGTCGCCGACGGCCGCCCAGCGCACACCGCCGATGTGGATGGGCCCGGTCGGGTTCGCGGAGACGAACTCCAGGTTGACCCGCTTGCCGGCCTCGGAGTCGCCGCGCCCGTAGGCGCCGCCGGCCTCGACGATCGTGCGCGCGAGCTCACCGGCCGCCGCCGCGTCGAGCGTGATGTTGAGGAACCCCGGACCGGCGACCTCCACGGCCCGGACGCCCGGCGTCGCACCCAGCCGGGACGCGAGCTCCTCGGCGAGCGCTCGCGGCGAGGTACCCGCCTTCTTCGCGAGCTGCAGCGCCACGTTGGTCGCCCAGTCGCCGTGCTCGCGCTGGCGGGGTCGCTCCACGTGCACCGACGCCGGGACCGCGTCGGCGGGGAGCGCGAGGGCGCCGTCGGCCACGGCCGAGGCGAGGGCGGTGCTGAGTGCTTGCGAGAGCTCGTCGGGTGTCACCGGGGGATTCTATCGGCCCGCCCACGGCGACCTGCCAGCGTCTCGCGACCCTGTTTCCGACCTGCACACCCACGGTGATAGTCTCGGTCACCGTGCCGAAGGGTCGCCCCGTGCGAGCCGTCCGGTACCCGCGCCTGTAGCTCAGTGGATAGAGCGTCTGCCTCCGGAGCAGAAGGTCGGGGGTTCGAGTCCCTCCAGGCGCACCGCGGAAGGCCCGTAGCGCGAGAGATCGCGGTGCGGGCCTTCGTCGTCCCCGGGCGAGACTCAGGACGAGGCGCCGGACCGGCCGCTTGGACGCCGTCGCACCCGCACGTTAGGTTCCAAGCAGCAGTCGACGACGACGACGCGTGGCTCCGCACGACCCGGCGGTCCGCGCGACCACAGCTCCCCGCGACCCGGAGGACCCATGATCGACCACACCGTGCGCACCTACGGGGCGGACGAGCCGCTGGCCCGCACCGACCAGCTCGCCTGGAAGATCGCGGAGGTCGCCACCGAGCAGAGCGACCCCACCGACGCCGTGACCGACATGGTGATCAACCGCGTCATCGACAACGCCGCCGTCGCGACCGCGTCGCTGGGACGCGCCCCGATCCTCGCCGCCCGCGCCCAGGCGGAGGCGCACCCCGTCTCGCGGGGCGGCGCCGGCGCCACGATCGTCGGCAGCCGCGAGCGCACCAGTCCCGAGTGGGCGGCCTGGGCCAACGGCGTCGCCGTGCGCGAGCTCGACTACCACGACACGTTCCTCGCCGCGGACTACTCGCACCCGGGCGACAACATCCCGCCGATCCTGGCCGTCGCGCAGCACCTGGGCCGCGACGGCGCGGACCTGCTGCGCGGGATCGTCACCGGCTACGAGATCCAGGTCGACCTCGTCAAGGGCATCTGCCTGCACGAGCACAAGATCGACCACGTCGCCCACCTCGGCCCCAGCGCCGCGGCGGGGATCGGCACCCTCCTGGGGCTGCCCACCGAGACGGTCTACCAGGCGATCGGGCAGGCCCTGCACACCACCACCGCCACGCGGCAGTCCCGCAAGGGCGAGATCTCCACCTGGAAGGCCCACGCGCCGGCCTTCGCGGGCAAGATGGCGATCGAGGCCGTCGACCGGGCCATGCGGGGCCAGACCTCCCCCAGCCCGATCTACGAGGGCTCCGACGGCGTCATCGCCTGGCTGCTCTCGGGCTCCGAGGCCCGCTACACCGTGCCGCTCCCGGAGCACGGCGAGCCGCGCACCGCGATCCTCGAGACCTACACCAAGGAGCACTCCGCCGAGTACCAGGCGCAGGCGTGGATCGACCTCGCCCGCCGTCTGGGCCGCGAGCGGCCCGAGCTGCGCGAGCCGCAGGCCGTCCGCTCGGTCGTGCTGCACACCTCGCACCACACCCACTACGTCATCGGCTCCGGGTCCGGCGACCCGCAGAAGTACGACCCGACCGCCAGCCGCGAGACGCTCGACCACTCGATCCCCTACATCTTCACCGTCGCGCTGCAGGACGGCGCCTGGGACCACGTCGACAGCTACGCGCCCGAGCGGGCCGGACGGCCCGACACGATCGAGCTGTGGCGCAAGGTCACCACGGCGGAGGACCCGGAGTGGACCCGCCGCTACCACTCGGCCGACCCCGCCGAGAAGTCGTTCGGCGGACGGGTGGAGATCGAGCTGGTCGACGGCGAGCGGGTGGTCGAGGAGATCGCCGTCGCCGACGCCCACCCGCTCGGCGCACGTCCCTTCGCCCGGGCCCAGTACGTGCAGAAGTTCCGCACCCTGGCGGACGGCGTGCTCGCCCCGGAGGAGACCGAGCGGTTCCTCGACCTCGCGCAGCGCCTGCCGGAGCTCACCGCCGACGAGCTCGCCGGGCTGACCGTGACGCCGGCCGACGACCCGGCCGCCCGTGCCGCCGTCGTCCCCGGGATCTTCTGATGCTGTACTCGACGCTCACCCCGGCGGCCAAGCGTGCCGCGTTCCGCGAGCGCCTGAGGTCCGGGGAGCTGCTGCAGCTGCCCGGCGCGTTCAACCCGCTCTCGGCGCGGCTGATCGAGACCAAGGGGTTCGACGGCGTCTACGTCTCGGGCGCGGTCGTCGCGGCCGACCTGGGCCTGCCCGACGTCGGGCTCACCACCCTGAGCGAGGTCGCCGGACGCGCCGGTCAGATCGCCCGCATGACCGACCTGCCGACGCTCGTCGACGCCGACACCGGCTTCGGCGAGGCCATGAACGTGGCCAGGACCGTCCAGACGATGGAGGACGCCGGCGTCGCCGGTCTGCACATCGAGGACCAGGTCAACCCCAAGCGCTGCGGCCACCTGGACGGCAAGCAGGTGGTCGACGACGCCACGGCGCTGCAGCGCATCCGCGCGGCCGTGACGGCTCGCCGCGACGAGAACCTGCTGATCATGGCCCGCACCGACGTCCGTGCCGGCGCCGGGCTGGAGGTCGCGATCGAACGGGCCCGCGCGCTCGTCGACGCCGGCGCCGACGCCGTCTTCCCCGAGGCGCTGCGGGACCTCGACGAGTTCGCGGCCGTGGCCGCCGCGCTCGACGTGCCGGTCCTGGCGAACATGACGGAGTTCGGCAAGTCCGAGCTGTTCACCGCCGACCGGCTGCGCGACGCCGGGGTCGCGCTGGTGATCTACCCCGTGTCCCTGCTGCGCCTCGCGATGGGCGCCGCGGACCGCGCGCTGGACGACCTGCGGACCGAGGGCTCCCTCGCCGCGCAGGTGCCGCACATGCAGACCCGCGCCGAGCTCTACGAGCTCCTCGACTACCCGGCGTACAGCACGTTCGACGCCGGCGTGTACGACTTCTCCCTGGAGACGCACCACAGCCACCACCGCCCCGAACGTCGTTGAGAGCGAAGGAGCACCGATGACCGAGCCCCGCACCGAGCCCGACGTCCGCAAGGGCCTGGCCGGAGTCGTCGCGGACACCACCGCGATCTCGAAGGTCGACCCCGAGACCAACTCCCTGCTGTACCGCGGCTACCCGGTCCAGGACCTCGCGGCGAGCCAGCCGTTCGAGGCCGTGGCCCACCTGCTGTGGCACGGCGAGCTGCCGACCGGGGCGGAGCTCGCCGAGCTCGAGCGGCTCGAGCGCTCCCTGCGGCCGATGGACGACCGCACCCGGCGAGCGATCGACGACGTGCCGCTCGAGGCGCACCCGATGGACGTGCTGCGCACCGCGGTCAGCCAGCTCGGCGGCCTGGACGACACCCTGGGACGCCCGGACGGCGTCCTCGACCCCGAGCTCAACCAGGGCCGCGCCGTCTACCTCTTCGCCCAGCTGCCCGGCATCGTGGCGTACAGCCAGCGCCGACGGCACGGCCTGGAGCCCGTCGCACCGCGCGACGACCTCGACTACGCCCGCAACTTCCTGTGGCAGACGTTCGGCGAGGTGCCGGACGACGCCGTCGTCGACGCGTTCCGCGTCTCCCTCGTGCTGTACGCCGAGCACTCCTTCAACGCCTCGACGTTCACCGCGCGGGTCATCGCCTCGACGCTGTCCGACGTGTACTCCGCGGTCACCGGCGCCATCGGTGCGCTCAAGGGCCCGCTGCACGGCGGTGCGAACGAGGCCGTGATGCACGCCTTCGCCGAGATCGGCACCGCCGACCGTGCCGAGGCGTGGCTCGACGAGGCGTTGGCCGCCAAGCGCAAGGTCATGGGGTTCGGCCACCGGGTCTACCGGCACGGCGACTCGCGGGTGCCCTCGATGAAGGCCGCGCTGGACGCCCTCGTGGCGCACTACGACCGCCCGGACCTCGCAGACCTCTACGCGGCGCTGGAGTCCGCGTTCGTCGAGCGCAAGGGCATCTACCCGAACCTCGACTACCCCGCCGGCCCGGCCTACCACCTCATGGGGTTCGACACCCCGACGTTCACGCCGCTCTTCGTGGCGGCACGCGTCACCGGCTGGACGGCGCACGTGGCCGAGCAGCAGGCCGCCAACTCCCTCATCCGCCCGCTGTCGCAGTACGTCGGCCCGGAGCGCCGCGAGGTGCCGCCGCAGTAGTGTCGGGACCATGTCCACGAGCTACTCCGACTTCGAGTTCGAGCGCCGCTTCCTCGTCCGGCGGCTGCCGGACGTGCTGCGCGACGCCCCGTCGCTCATCGTCCAGTCGTACTTCCTGTCCGACGGCGGGTACGCGCTGCGTGTGCGCGTGCAGGCCGGCGGCGTCGACGCCGGTGTCGACGCCGAGAGCGACCCGGCCGAGATCATCGACGCCCACCGGGAGCAGTTCGACTTCGCCGCCGTCACCGTGAAGGGCCCGTCGGCCGGCGGCACCCGCTACGAGGCGGAGCGGCAGCTCGACCCTCTGGTCGGCGTCGAGCTGGTCCGGCGGGGCGGCGCGCGCGTCGTCAAGACCCGGTACGCGGTGTGGCTGGGTGCGGACGGGTGGTCCGTCGACGTCTTCGGCGGTGCCAACAGCCCGCTGGTCGTCGCCGAGTGCGAACGCTCCGGACCGGTGACCGGGCTGCAGATCCCCGACTTCTGCGTCACCGAGATCACCGACGACCGCCGGTTCTCCAACGAGTCGCTCGCCGTGGAGCCCTACGGGGAGTGGGCTGCCGAGCACGCCCGGGAGCTCGCGCGCACCGGACCGCGGTTCCGGGACGACTTCGGGGAGAACCAGCGGCTCGAGTCGCCGTAGCCGCTCCCCCGGCTCAGTGCCAGGTGGAGACTTCCTCGACCCCGGCCCGGTACTCCCAGTGCCACGGCTCGTACTTGCCCGACCCGCCGCGCTGGGCCCACGGCGGATTCTCCCAGCCGTAGGCCGGGGCGTTGTCCCAGAGCCACTTGTAGACCTCGGCGCTGCCCGTCTCCTTGGAGCACAGGTCGATCGCCAGGCCCCAGCCGTGCATCGACGTGCCCGGCGTCGCGGCGAGGTACCCGCGACTCGCCTTGACCGAGTACTGCGAGGAGAGCGACCGGTAGCTGTCCACGAGGCAGAGGTCCCGGCCGAACCGCGCGCGGAACGCCTCGTTGAGGGCGCTGAGGGAGACGGCGGCGTCGGGGCGCAGCTGTTCGCCGCTCTGCCACAGGTCGCACAGCGAGTGGTCGGTGAGCTGCCCGTTGGTGCCCACGACCTCGGTGTTGGCGTCGCAGTCGGGCAGCGGGTCGCGCTCGGTGGTCCGGCTCGCGGCCGCGACGCTGCGCTCGCGGGGTGCCGCCGCGATGGCGGCCGCCGTCCCCGGCGTCTGCGCACCCGACTGCAGCAGCGCCAGGGTGGAGGGTCCCGTGGGCGCCGTCTCCAGGTCGAACGGCGAGCGCTCGTCCGCGTCCGCCGCACCGGACAGCGGCACCGCGATGGTGGCCGCCGCCAGCGAGCCGAGGACCGTCACACGGGTGACCCAGGTGTGCCCGGCCGGTGCGGCGTGCGCGCCCCGACCACGGCCCTTCGCCGTGCCGGTGGACCGACGGCGCGTGGTGCGGCCGGAGCGACCCTCGGCCGCCTCACGGATCTCCCGCCGGGAGCGCGGAGCGGGGGCGTCGCCCTGGGACGTCGTGTCCACGCCACCTCCGTGCCTCTCGCCGCGCGCGAGCGCGCGGCACCTGCTGGAAACTGCTCGAGCTGTCGGTCAGACGTCGTGCCCGACCTGCGAGGCGACCTACGACGCCGAGCGCCGCGGTCGATCCGTGACCGCACCCTAGCGGTGACGTGGCCCACGGCCAAGTCCCCGGTTGTTCAAGACCTGTTCACCGTCACCGCAGACGCTGCATCGCGTCACGGACCTCGCCCACGAGCTCCTCGAGGATGTCCTCGAGGAACACGACGCCGACCGTCCGCGACCCGTCCTCCACGCGGGCGAGGTGCGCCCCGGAGCGCTGCATCGCCCGCAGCGCGTCCTCGACCTCGTCGTCCGGGCCGACCTGCGCCGTCGCGCGGACCCGCCACGCGGGCACGGGCCGGTCCCGGTCACCGTTCGTCGCGTAGAGCACGTCCTTGAGGTGCAGGTAACCGACCAGCGCCGCGGGGGCGCCCTCGACGGGGACGTCGACGACCGGGAACCGGCTGAAGCCCGTGCGCGAGACGAGGTGCTCGACGTCGTCCGGCGTCGCCCCCGGCGTGACGGTGACCAGCGCGTCGAGCGGGACCATGACGTCGCCGGCCGTGCGGGACGAGAACTCGAACGCACCCGACAGCAGGCCCTGCTCGTCGGTGAGCACGCCCTCGGCGCGGGAGTGCTCCACGATCGACTGGACCTCCTCCGCCGTGAACGCGGAGGCGACCTCGTCCTTCGGCTCGACACCGAGAAGACGGACCACGTGGTTGGCCACCCAGTTGAGCGCCACGATGACCGGGCGCAGCACGCGGGCGATCAGCACCAGGGGCGGGGCGAACCAGAGGGCTGCCGTCTCCGGCCCGCTGACGGCGAGGTTCTTGGGCACCATCTCGCCGAGCACCACGTGCAGGTACACGACGATGCTCAGCGCGATGACGAGCGCGACCGGGTGCACGAGCTGCTCCGGGATGCCGAGGGCCGCGAACGGCCCCTCGAGCAGGTGCGCGAGCGCGGGCTCGGCGATGATGCCGAGCCCGGTCGAGCAGACCGTGATCCCGAGCTGGGCGCACGCGAGCATGAGCGAGACGTGCTCCATGGCCCACAGCACGATCTGGGCGCGCTTCTCGCCCGCCTCGGCGCGCGGCTCGATCGTGCTGCGCCGCACGGACAGGACGGCGAACTCCGCGCCGACGAAGAAGGCGTTGCCGACCAGCAGGAGCAGGCCGACCAGCAGGGCGGTGCCGGTGCTCATGCCGTCACCTCCCGCACGCGCAGGCGCTCCACGCGCCGACCGTCGACGAGCTCCACACGCATGCGGACGCCGTCGACCTCGACGTCGTCGCCGACCTCCGGCAGCCGGCCGAGACTGGCCATGACGAGCCCGCCGAGCGTCTCGTAGGCGGGGCCCTCGGGGACCCGCAGGCCCGTGGTCTCGACCAGCTCGTCGGGGCGCAGGACGCCGGGCACGACCCAGGAACCGTCGGCAGCCCGGGACGCGCCCCCGCGACGGCGGTCGTGCTCGTCCGCGACGTCGCCGACGAGCTCCTCGACCACGTCCTCGAGGGTCACGACGCCGGACGTGCCGCCGTACTCGTCCACGACGACGGCCATCTGCAGGCCGAGCCCGCGCAGCTCGACGAGCAGCGGACCGAGGCTGACGGTGTCCGGCACCCGCGGAGCGTCCACCATCAGGGCCCCCGCAGGCACCTCGTCGCGGCGCTCGAAGGGGACACCGACAGCACGGCGCAGGTGCACCAGGCCGACGATGTCGTCGCGGTCGTCCCCGATGACGGGGAACCGGGAGTGACCCGTCCGGTGCGCCAGGGCGACGACCTCCGCGGCGCTCGTGCCCCGCCGGACGACGGACATCCGGGTGCGGTCGGTCATCACGTCGCGGGCGACGAGCGCGTCGAGCTCGAGCGTGTTGGCCAGGAGCGCCGCCGTGCCCTCCTCGAGCGTGCCCTCCTGCGCGGACCGACGCACGAGGGAGAGGAGCTCGGTCGCCGACCGGGCGCCGGACAGCTCCTCGCGGGGCTCGACGCCGACCCGGCGCAGGATGGCGTTCGCCGACCCGTTCAGCACGGCGATGAGGGGGCCGCACACGATCGTGAAGACGCGTTGCAGGGGCACGACCGCCCGGGCGGTGGGGTGCGGGGCCGACAACGCGAAGTTCTTCGGGATCAGCTCACCGAAGAGCATGGAGAACGCGTTGACGACCACCAGGGCCAGCACCCCGGCGAGCACCGCGGACGCGGCGGTGCCGAGCGGGGTGGCCGCCAGCCCGGCGCCGAACAGGCTCAGCAGCGCCGGCTGCGCGGTGTAGCCGAGCAGGATCGTGGTGACGGTGATGCCCACCTGCGCGGAGCTGAGCTCCGTGGACAGGTGCTTGAGCCCGGCCCGGACGATGCGGTCCCGACGATCGGGACGCCTCCGGCCGGGCGGCGGACTGTCGCCCTCCTCGTCGTCGCTGCCCACGACGGCGGGGTCCAGGGTGACGAGCGAGAACTCGCTCGCCACGAAGATCGCGGTCCCTGCGGTGAGCAGGACACCCACGGCGATCATGATCGTCTCGGTCAGCACGGCAGGCCTCGCAGGCCGGGATATCGACTGTCGTCCATCGTGGCACCGATGCTATCCCGGACTCGGCGTGGTCGTCCCGTCCCGCCGCCACGCCAGCGCATCCCCAGCGGACACCCAGGTTCTGCGTGCAAGATGGGCTCATGACCACGACTGCGACCAGCCCGGGACAGGGCCAGCAGAACGCCACCGTCCTCGTCGTCGAGGACGAGCCGGCGATCGCGACGGCGATCGCCCAACGCCTCTCGGCCGAGGGGTGGCGGGTCGAGGTCGCTCGCGACGGGATCTCCGGCGTCGACGCCGCCGCCCGGCTCCATCCCGACGCCGTGGTGCTCGACGTCATGCTGCCGGGCCTGGACGGCCTGGAGGTGTGCCGTCGCATCCAGGCGGACCACCCCACGCCGATCCTCATGCTCACGGCGCGCGACGACGAGACCGACATGCTGATCGGGCTCGGCGTGGGCGCCGACGACTACATGACCAAGCCCTTCTCCATGCGCGAGCTGGTGGCACGGGTCAAGGCGCTGCTCCGCCGCGTGGAGCGCGCCGCGCAGGCCGCCGCCACCGCCCCGGCCGACCCGCCGCTCGTCGCCGGGGACGTGACCATCGACCGTGCCCAGCGCCGGGTGCACCGAGCCGGCGACGAGGTCCACCTGACCCCGACGGAGTTCGAGCTGCTCGTGATGCTCGCCAGCGCGCCGAAGACCGTCCAGACCCGCGAGAAGCTCCTCGCCGAGGTCTGGGACTGGGCCGACGCGAGCGGCACCCGGACCGTCGACTCGCACATCAAGGCGCTGCGCCGCAAGCTCGGGCCGGACCTGATCCGGACCGTGCACGGCGTGGGCTACGCGTTCGAGCCCCCGGCAGGCTGACGTGGGCCCCGCGCGCGACGACGACCATGCGCGGTGGCGGGACCACCGGCTCCCGGACGTCCGGCCGCTGGACCCGGTCCACTCGCTCAAGGTCAAGCTCGGGCTCCTCGTCGTCGCGAGCGTGACCGTCGCCGTCGTCATCACCTGGGTGGGCCTGCGCAACGAGCTCGGGCCGAGCCGCACGTTCCCCCTGGCGATCATCGTCTCCCTGGTGCTCACGCAGGTCCTCGCGCGCGGCATGACGTCACCGCTGCGGCAGATGACGGCCGCCGCCCAGACCATGGCCGACGGCGACTACTCCATCCGCGTCCGCTCCACGAGCCAGGACGAGGTCGGTCAGCTCGCCGAGGCGTTCAACACGATGGCGCGGGACCTCGAGGCGTCCGACCGCATCCGCCGCGACCTCATCGCGAACGTGTCCCACGAGCTGCGCACCCCGGTCGCCGCCCTGCAGGCCCAGCTCGAGAACATGGTCGACGGCGTCACCGAGCCGACGCCGTCGTCCCTGGAGCTCTCCCTGGAGCAGACCGAGCGGCTCAGCCGCCTCGTGACCTACCTGCTGGACCTCTCCCGGGTCGAGGCCGGCGCCTCCGCGCTGATGCTCACCGAGTTCTCGGTCGGCGACTTCCTCGAGGAGTGCGCCGAGGCGATGTCGATGGTCGACGCCGCGAAGGGCCTCACATACGTGGTGGACGTCACGCCCGAGGACCTGCCGCTCGAGGCGGACGTCGAGCGCCTGCGCCAGGTGGTCACCAACCTGCTGCAGAACGCCATCCGGCACTCGCCCTACGGCGGCACCGTCCGGCTCGACGCCTACCCCCAGGGCGACGCCGTCGTCATCGAGGTCGGCGACGAGGGTCCCGGCATCCCTGCCGAGGATCGCGACCGGGTCTTCGAGCGGTTCGCCCGCGGGACCACCGACGCCCGGCCGCAGCCCAGCGCGAGCGGCGGCACCGGCATCGGCCTGGCGATCGTGCGGTGGGCCGTGGACCTGCACGGCGGGCACGTCGCCGTCGCGGACTCCGAGCCGGGGGCGACCATGCGGGTGACCCTTCCCGCCGTCGCCCGGCCCGCCCCGGGAGTGACGACGGAATCCGGTGCGTGAGCGGGTGAGATCGATCACACCGAAACCTGCCGGATCCTTCTTCGTGAGGTGCGCATGACGCCTTGCGACGTAACTGCTGCCATCGCTTTCCTGCCCTATTACCCCGGCACCACACGGCGGTGAGAGATGGCCCACGAGCCGCGCCGTACCGCCGAACCCGGGACTCCGAGGAAGCGACCGAGGGCATAGGCTGGAGGTGCCCGAGAACGGGTGCGCGGTCCGACGAGCAGTTCGACGGAGCAGTGCAAACCAAGCAGTTCAAACCAAGCAATACGGGAAAGTGGGCGATCCGGGCGTGGTGTCCCCAAAGGCTGGGTCAGAGTCGATCAACGCCGGTAGTGCGTCGTTCGGGGCCAACGAGTGGCTCGTGGACGAGCTCTACGAGCAGTACCTGAAGGACAAGAACGCGGTCGATCCCGCGTGGTGGGACTTCTTCGCGGACTACACGCCGGACGACTCGTCCGACGGTGCCGCCGGTGCGGGCGAGCAGCCTGCTCCGGCCGAGCGTCCTGCCGGGAAGCCCGCGGCCGAGGAGCCCGCCCCGCGGCGCGCCGCCCCGCCGGCCAAGGACGCCGCGACGGCGTCCTCGCCCGCGTCGGGCACGGCGGCCGCCGAGGCGTCGCAGCCGCCCGAGCCCGCCCCCGTGCCCGCCGACCCGGCGGTCTCCGCCGCCGACGCGCCGGTCGCCGAGGCGCTCCCGGCGACCGCGCCGTACGCCGAGATCGCGCGGTCCACACCCAAGGACGAGGACGGCGACGCCACGGACGACGTCCAGAAGCTCCGCGGCCCCGCGGCGCGGGTCGTCACCAACATGGAGGCGTCGATCTCCGTGCCGACGGCGACGTCGGTGCGTGCGGTGCCCGCCAAGCTGATGGTGGACAACCGCATCGTCATCAACAACCACCTCAAGCGCGGCCGCGGCGGCAAGATCTCGTTCACGCACCTCATCGGCTTCGCGCTGGTCGAGGCGCTGGCCGACATGCCGGTCATGAACGCCCACTACGAGGAGACCGACGGCAAGCCGCACGTCGTGCAGCCCGCGCACGTCGGCTTCGGCCTGGCGATCGACCTGGCCAAGCCCGACGGCTCCCGCCAGCTCCTGGTGCCCAGCATCAAGAAGGCCGAGGAGATGGACTTCGCCGGCTTCTGGGCCGCGTACGAGGACCTGGTGCGCAAGGCGCGTGGCGGCAAGCTCGGCATGGACGACTTCGCCGGGACGACCATCTCGCTGACGAACCCGGGCGGCATCGGCACGGTGCACTCCGTGCCCCGTCTGATGCAGGGCCAGGGAACCATCGTCGGCGTCGGCGCCATGGACTACCCCGCCGAGTTCGCCGGCGCCTCCGAGGAGCGGCTCGCCCGCCTCGGGGTCTCGAAGGTCATGACGATCACGTCGACCTACGACCACCGCATCATCCAGGGTGCGCAGTCCGGCGAGTTCCTCAAGATCCTCAGCGGCAAGCTCCTCGGCCTGGACGGCTTCTACGACCGCGTGTTCGCGGCACTGCGCGTGCCGTACGAGCCCGTGCGCTGGGTGCGCGACAACACCGTCGACGCCGAGGTCGAGGCCGGCAAGCCGGCCAAGATCGCCGAGCTCATCCACTCGTACCGCTCGCGCGGGCACCTCATGGCGGACACGGACCCGCTCGCCTACCGCCAGCGCAAGCACCCGGACCTCGACATCCAGAACCACGGGCTGACGTTGTGGGACCTCGACCGCGTCTTCCCGACCGGCGGGTTCGGCGGTGCCGCCAAGGCCACGCTCCGCGACACCCTCGGCCTGCTGCGCGACTCCTACTGCCGCTCCATCGGCATCGAGTACATGCACATCGCCGACCCGGCGCAGCGCAAGTGGCTGCAGGACCGGCTCGAGCACGGGTACGCCCGCACGCCGCGCGAGGACCAGCTCCGCATCCTGCGCCGCCTCAACTCCGCCGAGGCGTTCGAGACGTTCCTGGCGACCAAGTACGTCGGCCAGAAGCGCTTCTCGCTGGAGGGTGGCGAGTCGGTCATCCCGCTGCTCGACGCGATCCTGTCGAAGGCCGCCGAGAACGGCCTCGACGAGGTCGGCATCGGCATGGCCCACCGCGGCCGGCTCAACGTGCTCGCGAACATCGCCGGCAAGAGCTACGGCCAGATCTTCAAGGAGTTCGAGGGGCAGATCGACCCGAAGTCCGTCCAGGGCTCCGGTGACGTGAAGTACCACCTCGGCACCGAGGGCACCTTCACCGCGGAGTCGGGCGCGACCACCAAGGTCTACCTGGCCGCCAACCCGTCGCACCTGGAGGCCGTCGACCCGGTGCTCGAGGGCATCGTGCGGGCCAAGCAGGACCGCATCGACCTGGGCGGGGACGGCTTCTCCGTCCTGCCGATCCTCGTGCACGGCGACGCGGCGTTCGCCGGCCAGGGCGTGGTGCCCGAGGTGCTCAACCTCGCCCAGCTGCGCGGCTACCGCACCGGCGGCACGATCCACGTGGTCATCAACAACCAGGTCGGCTTCACCACCGGCCCGACGTCGTCGCGCTCGACGACCTACTCCACGGACGTCGCCAAGGGTTACCAGGTGCCCGTGCTGCACGTGAACGGCGACGACCCGGAGGCCTGCGTCCGCGTGGCCGAGCTCGCCTTCGCCTACCGCGAGCAGTTCGACCGCGACGTGATCATCGACCTCGTGTGCTACCGCCGCCGCGGGCACAACGAGGGCGACGACCCGTCGATGACGCAGCCGCTGATGTACAACCTCATCGAGGCGAAGCAGTCCGTCCGCAAGCTCTACACGAAGAACCTCGTCGCCCGGGGCGACATCACGGTCGAGGAGGCCGAGCAGGCGCTGAAGGACTACCAGGCGCAGCTCGAGCGGGTCTTCACCGAGACCAAGGGCAGCGGGTACACGGCACCGGACGGTGCCGAGGAGGTCGCGGGCCTCGAACGGCCGGAGTCCCAGCGCGAGGACGCCGGGACGATGGTGGGCTGGAAGACGTCGGTCCCTCACTCCGTGCTCGAGCGCGTCGGCGACGTCCACGTCTCGGCGCCCGAGGGGTTCACGATCCACCCCAAGCTGGCCAAGATGCTGGAGAAGCGCCAGCTCATGTCCAAGGAGGGCGGGATCGACTGGGGCTTCGGCGAGCTCCTCGCCTTCGGGTCGCTGCTCATCGAGGGCACACCGGTCCGGCTGGCCGGGCAGGACTCGCGCCGCGGCACCTTCGTCCAGCGGCACGCCGTCCTGCACGACCGCAACACCGGCGCCGAGTGGACGCCGCTGCTGTACCTGTCGGGCGACCAGGCCAAGTTCTGGGTCTACGACTCCTCGCTCAGCGAGTACGCCGCGCTCGGTTTCGAGTACGGCTACTCCGTCGAGCGCCCGGACGCCCTGGTGCTCTGGGAGGCGCAGTTCGGCGACTTCGTCAACGGCGCACAGACGGTGATCGACGAGTTCATCTCGTCCGCCGAGCAGAAGTGGGCGCAGAACTCGTCGGTGGTCATGCTGCTGCCGCACGGCTACGAGGGCCAGGGCCCGGACCACTCCTCGGCCCGGATCGAGCGGTTCCTGCAGCTCGCCGCGGAGAACAACATGACGATCGCCCAGCCGTCGACGCCGGCGTCGTACTTCCACCTGCTGCGCAAGCAGGCGTACGACCGCCCCCGCCGGCCCCTGGTGGTGCTGACCCCGAAGCAGCTGCTGCGCCTCAAGGCGGCGGCCTCGGACGTCGAGGACTTCACCACCGGCACGTTCGAGGCGGTGCTCGGGGACTCCGCCGTCGCGGCGGGCAAGATCTCGCCGTCAGCCGTCGAGCGCGTCGTGCTCTGCACCGGGCGCGTCTACTACGACCTCATCGCCGAGCGGGAGCAGCGGGGGGACGAGGCCACCGCCATCGTCCGGCTCGAGCAGCTCTACCCGTTCCCGGAGGAGCAGCTGCGCGAGGAGCTCGCGAAGTACCCGGGCGCCGAGGTCGTCTGGGTCCAGGACGAGCCCCGCAACCAGGGTGCGTGGTGGTACCTCCACCTCGCGCTCCCGGAGGACATGCCGCGCGTCGGTGTGATCTCGCGTCCGGCGTCGGCCTCCACCGCCGCCGGCACGGCCAAGCGCCACAAGGAGGAGCAGGCGGTGCTCCTCGACGAGGTCTTCACCCGCTGAGGCCCTCCACGACGAAGGCCCCGGTCACGCTCGGCGTGACCGGGGCCTTCGTCGTCAGGGGCGACCTACCACCTGTCGTGGACGTGCTCGCGGACCAGCTCGTCGTAGAGCTCGCGCACGCCGGAGACGAAGAAGGGGCCGAGCACGCCGGCGTCCCCCGCGGCCGCGTTGAGGCGAGCCTGTTCCGGGTTCCGTGCCCCCGGGATGACCGTCGAGACGCCCGCCCGCTGCCACACCCACGCGAGAGCGGCCTGGGCCGGCGTCAGGTCCTGCTGCAGCGCCGACTCGACCAGGGCGGAGAACCGCTGCGCGGCCTCGACCCCGGTCTCGAACGGCACGCCGGAGAAGGTCTCCCCCACGTCGAACGCCTCACCCGACCGGTTGAACGTCCGGTGGTCGTTCTCCGCGAACGTCGTGTCCTTGGTGTAGCGGCCCGAGAGGAGCCCGGAGGCGAGCGGCACGCGGGCGATGATCCCCACGCCCGCCTCGGAGGCCGCCGGCAGGACCTCCTCGAGCGGCTTGTGCCGGAACGCGTTGAGGATGATCTGCACCGTGGCGACACCCGGGCGCGCGATGGCGGTGAGCGCCTCGTCGACCGTCTCCACGGAGACGCCGTAGGCCGCGATCGCCTGTTCCGCGACCAGCGTGTCGAGGGCGTCGTACACCTCGTCGTCGGAGTACACGGCCGTCGGCGGGCAGTGCAGCTGCACCAGGTCCAGCCGGTCCACGCCGAGGTTCCGCCGGGACCGGTCGGTCCACTCGCGGAAGTTCGGCAGCACGTAGTTCTCCGGCACCTGGTCCGCGCGGCGGCCCATCTTCGTCGCCACGGTGATCCCCTCGCCGGGGTGGGCCGCGAGGAACTGTCCCAGCGCCTGCTCGCTCCGGCCGTCGCCGTACACGTCGGCGGTGTCGTAGAAGCTGACCCCGGCCTCGAGCGACGCCTCGAGCACGGCCCGCGACTCGTCGTCGCCGACCTCGCCCCAGTCCGCGCCGAGCTGCCAGGTTCCCAGGCCGACCACCGACACCATCCGCCCGGTCCGGCCGAGTACCCGCTGATCCATGTGATTTCTCCCTCTGAGGTGACCACCACACGGTACGCGGCACGGCGCCTCTCGGCGCGACGACTACGGTGTGACCGTGAACACGACCTCGAACCCCGCCGCGCCCGAGGCGCCGTCGGGCACCCAGTACCGCATCACCGCCGGGACGCACGCCGCCACGATCACCGAGGTCGGGGCCATGGTCCGGGAGTACAGCGTGGACGGGCGCGACGTCTTCGTCCCCTTCGACGAGACCGAGGCGGCGCCCGTCTTCAACGCCGCCGTGCTGGTCCCCTGGCCGAACCGGCTGCGCGACGGCCGCTACCGGGCCGACGGCGCCACGTACCAGCTCGCGGTGAGCGAGCCGGACCGCGGGACGGCCCTGCACGGCCTGGCCTGCTGGTACCGCTGGTCGCCCGTCGAGGTCGCCGACGACTCCGTGACGCTCGAGCTCGCCCTGCCGGCGCAGAAGGGCTGGCCGTTCCAGCTCACCAGCCAGGTCCGGTACTCGCTCGACGCCGAGCGCGGCCTGGAGGTGCGTGTCACGACCCGCAACGCCGGCACCGGCACCGCGCCCTACGGCGTGGGCTTCCACCCGTGGCTCTCCTCCGGCGGCGCCGACCTGGACGCCTGCACGGTGCGCCTCGACGCGGCCGAGCACGTGACCGTCGACGAACGCCTCCTGCCCACCGGGGTCGAGCCCGTCACCGGTGACCACGACCTGCGCGAGACGCGCTCGCTGGCCGGGCTCGACCTGGACGACGCGTGGGTCGGCGCGACCCGCGACGCCGACGGCCTCTCGTGGTGCCTGCTCGGGTGCCCCGACGGCCGGACACCGGCGATCTGGATGGACGACTCGATGGACTGCTGGCAGGTGTGCTCCGCGGACCACATCGCCGGCCACCACCGGTTCGGCCTCGCCGCCGAGCCGATGAGCTGCTACGCCGACGCCTTCAACACCGGGGACCGGCTGGTGCTCCTGGCGCCCGGCGACTCGCACACCGTGCGCTGGGGTGCGACGCTGCGCTGAGCACGGCACGCAGGAGGTATCAGCGCGGACGCGCCGCCCTCCCTCGTCCCGGGGGGGCGGCGTGGGATCATGCGGTGCCGCGTCCGAGCACGGAACAATGGCGGCGCTAACGGCAAGACGGCAGGGTGGTGAAGGTTCGTGACGGAGCGCGAGGTGCGCATCTGCGTGGTGGGCGACGAGCTCGGTGTGGGCGTCGGGGACGCACGCGCCCTGGGCTGGACGGGCCGGGTGCTCGCGCGGACCAGGTTCGACCGGCCGGCGATGTCGTTCGTCCTCGCCGTGCCCGGCGAGACGACGTCCGCCCTCGGTGCGCGCTGGGAGACCGAGACGGAGTCCCGCTTCGGCCCCGAGGCGACGTGCGACAACCGCCTCGTCGTCGCGCTGGGCAGGCACGACATCGACGCGGGCCTCTCCGTGGCGCGGTCCCGGCTGAACCTGGCGAACATCCTCGACGTGGCGGACAACCGCCGGCTGGCGACGTTCGTCGTCGGACCCCCGCCCGGCCGCGCCGAGGACGGCGACCGCATCGCCGAGCTGTCGGCGGCGTTCGCGGACGTCGCCAACCGCCGTCGGGTGCCGTACGTGGACACCTACACCCCGCTCGCCCAGCACGAGCAGTGGTTGGCCGACCTCGCGACGACGGGGGCGACGTACCCCGGTCAGGCCGGCTACGGGCTCATGGCCTGGCTCGTGCTGCACACGGGGTGGCACGCCTGGCTGGGCCTGCCGAACGACGCCGAGGCGTCCTGACGCTCAGGCGCGGGAGACGATGACGCGCGCGGACGTCACGTTCGCCGTCAGGTAGGCCACGCTGCCCTCGCCCGCCGCCGAACGGTCGACGGAGAGGGTCCGGGCGGCCGAGGCCTGGACCTCGCCGTCGAGCACCACCTGCCCCGCCGCGCCGCGGACCTTGAGGCTGACCGGGGTGCCCGGGTCGAGCCGCAGCGCCACGTCTCCGGAGACCGTCTTGGCGGTCACCATCGGCGCGGTACCGGTCGCGGTGACCGCCACCGCCCCGGAGACGGTGCCCGCCGAGACCCGACCCAGGGCGCCGTCGACGGCGAGCGCGCCGGAGACCACGTGCGCCGAGACGTCACCGGCGTGGCCCGACGCGGCGACGTCGCCGGAGACCGACCGGAGGTAGAGCGAGCCGTGGGTGCCGCTGGTCCGGATCGCGCCCGTGACCGTCTTGACGACGGTCCCCGTCGTCCCGGCGACGTCGACGTCGGCCTCCGTGGTGCCGACGTCGACGCTGACGCCCGGCGGCACGGTGAGCCGGACGACGGCGCGGTCCGAGTCGCCCAGCGACTTGACCCGGGCCACGAACGCCTCGACCCGCGACCGTTCGTAGGCCACCCGGAGCCGGCCGCCCTCGTGCACGACCTGCAACGGCTTCTTGCCGACCTCCACGATCTCGAGCGTGGTCCGCGTGGCCGCAGGGTCCACGACGACGTCGGCGCGGCCGTCCTGCAGCCGCAGCGACGCCGCGGAGACCCCGCCCAGGTCGAGGGTCTGCGGGGCGGCGACCGCCCAGGACTCGCTGGTCATGCTGCCTCCGTGGTGCCGGGACTTCCGGGTGCCGCGATGCCGGCCGCCCGTATGGGATCATAGGGCGACCCCATGTCAAACCTTCTCCTGAGGAGACAGCCATGAGCAAGCGCGGAAGCAAGCGTCGCGCCCGCAAGGGCAAGGCCGCGAACCACGGCAAGCGCCCCAACGCCTGAGGCGTCGGCAGGCACACCCCGACACCCACGCCGTGGGTGTGAAAAATGCAGGTCTCCACGACAGGAGGCCTGCATCTTTCATGTCCGCGCTGGTGACCGCCGGGCGGGCCGGCCCGGCGTCCTCAGCCGGTGGCGAGGATCTGCGCGCGGATGCGCAGCCGCAGCTCCTCGGGGGCCTGCTCGGCGCACGACCGCTTGACGAGCTTCTTGACGAGCTCCTCGACGCTGAGCTCGGCCAGGCAGGGTGAGCAGTGCGCGACGTGGGCTCGCATGCGGTGCTCGTCAGCCTCGGTCATCTCGGAGTCGAGATACTCGTACAGGTGCGTGAGGATGTGCTCGCAGTCGCTCTCGCCCTCGGCGAGCTCGTGCGGGACCGGCGTGATGTCGGCGTTCATGACGTCCCTCCGCGTGCCGCGGTCAACCCTCGGTCGGCGGCGTAGTCCGCGAGCAGCTCGCGGAGCTGGCGTCGCCCACGGTGCAGCCGGGACATCACGGTCCCGATCGGTGTTCCCATGATCTCGGCGATCTCCTTGTACGGGAAGCCCTCGACGTCCGCGTAGTACACGACCATGCGACGGTCCTCGGGGAGCTCGGCGAGCGCCCGCTTGACGTCGGAGTCGGGCAGGCGGTCGAGCGCCTCGGCCTCCGCGGAACGGAGCCCCTGGGACGTGTGGGTCGCGGCACGCGCGATCTGCCAGTCCTCGATGTCCTCGGTCTGCGACTGCTGGGGCTGGCGCTGCTTCTTGCGGTAGTTGTTGATGAAGGTATTCGTGAGGATGCGGTACAGCCAGGCCTTGAGGTTCGTCCCGGGCTTGTACTGGTGGAACGCCGCGAAGGCCTTCGCGAACGTCTCCTGGACGAGGTCCTCGGCGTCGGCAGGGTTGCGCGTCATGCGCAGGGCGGCCGAGTAGAGCTGGTCGAGGTACTGCAGCGCGTCCCGCTCGAAGCGCGCGGCGCGGTCCGCCGTCGTCTCCTCCGGGGCGCGCTCGGTGTCCTCGCCGATCTCGTCCGCGGTCGGGTGCGCACCTGATGTGCGCTCGGTCTCGTCGGTCATCACCGTCGAGCCTAGTTCAGCGAGCGCGACGGCGGCTGGTCGTTCGGGTGCAAGCGTAGCCACGGTCGGTGCAACGACCGGGGGACCGCTCCCATTCCCTGCGCCCGACTTTCCTGCGCCCGACGGCGGGCGGCCCCGCCCGCCGGATGCCGCGCCGCGGTCGGGCGGGTCACGAGGCCACCGCCGCGAAGCGACGCCGGTAGGCGACGGGGCTGGTGCCCAGCCGGCGGGCGAAGTGGTGCCGCATCACGGCGGCGTTGCCGAAGCCCACGAGGCGGGCGACCTCGTCGACCGGCGCGTCGGTGGACTCGAGCAGCTCCTGGGCGCGGGCCACGCGCTGGCGGGTGAGCCAGGCACCGGGCGTGGTGCCGGTCTCGTCCCGGAACCGCCGCGCGAAGGTGCGCTCGGAGAGCATGGCGCGGCGGGCCAGGGTGGCGACGGTGTGCGGCTCGGCGAGGTTCTCGCGCATCCAGGCCAGGAGGTCGGACAGGGAGTCGGCCTCGCAGGGCAGCGGGTCCACGACGTACTGCGCCTGACCGCCGTCCCGCTGCGGCGGGACGACCATCCGGCGCGCGATGGACCGCGCCGCCTCCCCGCCGAGCTCGACGCGCACGAGGTGCAGCGCGGCATCGATCCCGGCGGCGGTCCCGGCGCTGGTGATGATGCGGTCGTCGTCGACGAACAGGACGTCGGGGTCGACGTCGGCCCGGGGTGCGGCCTCGGCGAGCCGGTCCGAGAACATCCAGTGGGTCGTGCAGCGACGACCGTCCAGGAGCCCCGCCGCGGCGAGCACGAAGGCGCCGGAGCACAGCGAGAGGATCCAGGCGCCACGGGCGTGGGCGTCGCGGACGGCCTGGAGGTAGGCGGGCGGGACGTCGACCCGACCCGCCCCCGAGATGACGTCGTAGGCCACCACGACGACGACGTCGGCGTCGGCGGTGGCCTCCAGCCCGGCCGCGACCCCGAGGGGGAAGCCGCCCTTGGTGGGGACCATGCCGGGCTCCGGCGTGCAGAGCGTGAAGTCGAACGTGGGCCCGCCCGTGGCGCGGCGGTCGATCCCGAACACCTCGTAGGCGATGCCGAGCTCGAACGGGGCGACACCGGGGACCACGACGGCGGCGACCTTGCGGATCATGCCGCCATGCTGCCACGAGGTTGGCTGGAAGTCGATGCTCGTTGACATCTCTGCCACTGGTGACAGGAACTCGACGGGCAAAGACTTACTGCCATGACCTTCCTCCTGCTGCTCACCCTCCTCCTGCTCGGCGCCTGGGTCGCCGCCCTCGGCCGCACCGTCCGCCACGACGGGCTCGGGAGCCGGCGCCCGCCCCGCTCCCACCCCGACTGGTGGGAAGGCCCCGCGCCCGGCTGAGCGCCCCGCTCCCCGACACGCCACCGCCGTCGGCGAGCATGCACGCGCGGCCTCTGCCACAGTGGGGCCATGCTGCTGCGACGTCTCGCCCGCCCCCTGCTGGCCGTCCCGTTCGTCTACGACGGGCTCTCTGCCGCGCTGCACCCCGCCGAGCACACGGCGGCCGCGCGCGACGGCGCGGACAGAGTGACCCAGACCCTCGGGGTCGACCGCCTCGACGACACCCAGGTGTCGCTGCTGGTGCGCGCCCACGGAGCCGTCACCGTCGCCGCCGGGCTGCTGCTCGCCGTCGGCCGCGCTCCCCGGACCGCGGCCCTCACGCTCGCCGCGCTCAGCGCCCCGCTGGCGGTCGTCAACCAGCCCTTCTCGTCCCAGGGTGAGCTGCGCACGGAGAAGACCGGCAAGTTCGTGCGCAACCTCGGCGCCGTCGGGGCGGCCGTCATCGCCGGCATCGACCTCGAGGGGCGGCCTGGTATGAGCTACCGGATCGGGCAGCAGCGCGCGGTGGCCTCCCGGACGGCGAAGCACACCGTGGAGGCCGCGACCAAGGACGCCAAGCACGCCGCGTCGTCGGCGTCGCGGTCCGTCAAGCACGCGACCAAGGACGCGAAGCACGCCGCCGGGTCCGCGACCAAGGACGCCAGGCTCGCCGCCCGGCAGGCCAAGGCGTCCGTCGCGAAGGCCAAGGCCAAGGTGTCCTGACCTCCGGACGCGGCGTCCGCCGTCGGACCGGGTCAACTAGGCTCGGACCCATGACGACAGCGCCCGACAGGACCACGACCCCGCTCTGGGACGCCCCCGTGGCCGACGGCCCCCTGGACGCGACGGTCGAGGTGCCGGGCAGCAAGTCCCTCACGAACCGGCTGCTCGTCCTGGCCGCCCTGGCCGAGGGCGAGGGCACGCTGCGCGGGGCCCTCCGGTCGCGGGACGCGGACCTCATGATCGGCGCGCTGCGGTCCCTGGGTGCCACCATCACCGAGGGCGGCGAGCCGAGCACGCTGCACGTGACGCCGGGCCCCGTGACCGGCGACGTCGACCTCGACTGCGGGCTCGCCGGCACCGTCATGCGGTTCCTGCCCCCCGTGGCCGCCCTGGCCGACGGCGACGTCCGGTTCGACGGCGACCCCGCGGCGCGGGTGCGGCCCATGCTGCCGGTCCTCGCCGGGCTGCGCAGCCTCGGAGTCCGGGTCGTCGGGGACGGACCCGACTTCCCGACCCACCTGCCGTTCACCGTGCGGGGGCGCGGCCGGGTCGCGGGCGGGGCGGTCGACGTCGACGCCTCGGAGTCCTCGCAGTTCGTCTCCGCGCTGCTCCTGGCCGCCGCACGGTTCGAGCGGCCCCTGGTCCTGCGCCACATCGGCGCCACGCTGCCGAGCCTGCCGCACATCGCGATGACCGTCGCCACCCTGCGCGACGTCGGCGTGGAAGTGGACGACTCCCGCGACGGCATCTGGCAGGTGACCCCCGGGCCGATCGCGGCGCGCGACGTCCGCGTCGAGCCCGACCTGTCCAACGCCGCCCCCTTCCTCGCCGCCGCCCTCGTGGCGGGCGGCACCGTGCGCGTCCCCGGCTGGCCCGCGCAGACCACCCAGCCCGGGGCGATGGTCCCCGACCTGCTCGAGCAGATGGGCGCCACCGCCACCGTGGAGGGCGACGTCCTCACGGTCACCGGCACCGGGCAGGTCCGCGGCGTCGACGTCGACCTGCACGCGGGCGGCGAGCTCGCCCCGACCTTCGCCGTCCTCGCCGCGCTGGCCGACTCCCCCAGCCGGCTGCGCGGCATCGCGCACCTGCGCGGCCACGAGACCGACCGCCTGGCCGCGCTCGCCACCGAGATCACCCGCCTCGGCGGACGCTGCGAGGAGACGCGCGACGGGCTGGTCATCACCCCGCGCCCGCTGCACGGCGCCGTGTTCCGCACCTACGCCGACCACCGCATGGCGACGTCGGCCGCGCTGCTCGGCCTGCGCGTGCCGGGCCTGCAGGTCGAGGACGTCGCCACCACCGCCAAGACGCTGCCCGGCTTCGACACGATGTGGCTGCGCATGCTCGGCCGCACGCCGGAGGACCAGGGCTGATGGTCCGTCGGGTCCGCGACGAGCACGCGCGGTACACGCGCCCCTCCAAGCACGGCTCCCGCCCCCGCACCAAGCAGCGCCCCGAGCACGCCGACGCCGTCACCGGCATGGTCGTCGGCGTCGACCGGGGGCGCTACACCCTCGTGATCGACGACGGCGGTCCGGACGAGCGCGAGATCCTCGCCATGAAGGCGCGCGAGCTCAGCCGCACGCGCACCGTCGTCGGTGACCGGGTCGACGTCGTCGGCGACACCACCGGGGACGAGGGCACGCTCGCCCGCATCGTCCGCCTCACCGACCGCACCTCCGTGCTGCGCCGGACGGCGGACGACACCGACCCCTACGAGCGGATCGTCGTCGCCAACGCCGACCAGCTCGTGGTCGTGACCGCGCTCGCCCAGCCCGAGCCGCGCACAGGGATGATCGACCGCTGCGTCGTCGCCGCGTACGACGCCGGCATGGACGTCCTGCTGTGCCTGACCAAGGCGGACCTCGCCTCCCCCGACCGGCTCCGCGACCTGTACACCCCCCTCGGTGTCGAGGTGGTCGTGACCCGGCGCGACTCGCCCGACGCCGTCGAGACGGTCCGCGAGCACCTCCTGGGCCGCACGTCGGTGCTGGTCGGTCACTCCGGCGTCGGCAAGTCGACGCTCATCAACGCCCTCGTCCCCGATGCCGACCGGGCCACCGGCGTGGTCAACGACGTGACGGGCCGCGGTCGCCACACCTCCACCTCCGCCGTCGCCCTCCGCCTGCCCGTGCCCGCCGGGACCACCGGGCGCGTCCACGACGGCTGGGTCATCGACACCCCCGGCGTGCGCTCCTTCGGGCTGGCGCACGTCGAGGTGGACCACCTGCTCGCCGCGTTCGAGGACCTGGACCAGGTCGCCGCGCAGTGTCCCCGCGGTTGCACGCACCTGGCCGACGCCCCCGACTGCGCGCTCGACGAGTGGGCGGCCGACGCCCCCGACGACGGCACCCGGGCGACACGCGCTGCCCGTCTGGCGTCGTTCCGGCGCCTGCTGGCCGCCCGGACCGCTACCGTGTGAGTCGTGGCCACCTTCCAGCAGACTTCCAGCCAGCACGGGCACGGACGCACGTACGAGGACGACCTGCGCCTGGCCCACGTGATCGCCGACCAGGTCGACTCGATGACGATGTCGCGGTTCAAGGCAGTGGACCTGCACGTGGAGACCAAGCCTGACGACTCCCCCGTCTCGGACGCCGACCGGGGCGCCGAGGAGTTCATCCGCGCCCAGCTCGCGCGAGCACGGACCCGCGACGCGATCGTCGGCGAGGAGTTCGGCGAGGCCGGCAGCGGCGCCCGGCGCTGGATCATCGACCCGATCGACGGGACCAAGAACTTCGTGCGCGGCGTGCCGGTCTGGGCCACGCTCATCGCGCTGGCCGACGGCGACGAGGTCGTCATGGGCCTCGTCTCGGCACCCGCGCTGGGCCGGCGCTGGTGGGCGGCCAAGGGGTCGGGCGCCTGGACCGGCAAGTCCATCGCGGCCGCGAGCCGCATGCACGTGTCGGGTGTGCAGTCGCTCTCCGACGCCTCGTTCGTGTACTCGTCGCTGGCCGGGTGGGAGGAGCGCGACAAGCTCAACGGCTTCCTGGACCTGACCCGGGAGTGCTGGCGGACGCGAGGGTTCGGCGACTTCTGGTCGTACATGCTGGTCGCCGAGGGCGCCGCCGACGTCGCCGCCGAGCCCGAGCTCGAGCTGTACGACATGGCGGCGCTGGTCCCGATCGTCACCGAGGCGGGCGGGCGCTTCACGTCGCTCGACGGCGTGGACGGCCCGTGGGGCGGCAACGCGCTGGCCACCAACGGCCACCTGCACGACAAGGCTCTCGTCTACCTCGGCTAGGCGTTGTGGGCGCGATTTCTGGCCCGTTTTGCACCTCTTGTGGCGACTTTCGGGCCCAGAAATCGCGCCCACAACGCTCGAGGGAGGTTCAGGGGCGCGGCACCTGGTGCGCCTCGGTGGGGTGGTACCAGAGCAGGTCGCGCTGGTCGACCTGCTCCGTCGCCGCCGCCAGGGCCTCGTCGTCGCCCGCGTCGATCGCGTCGAGCACCGCGCGGACGTCCGCGGCGGCCTCCGGCTCGTCGACGTGGACCGCCTCCACCTGCGTGCCGGGCACCGCCCCGACGTCGACGCCGGACGGCGGCACGTCGCCCGCAGCGTCGGTGACGGCGTGCTCGGGGACCTCCACGGTGACGACCACGCGCAACGGCACGGCGTCGCTGCTGCCGGCCACCAGCATGAGCGAGGCGTCCGCCGCCGCGAGGAAGGCCGCATACTCCCGGGCCTCGTCGTCCTCGTCGGGCAGCGCGGACACCAGGGCTCCGGTCACGGCGTGCGCACCCCGCGGCGGGACGTCCCACCACCCCGCGCGCGCCGTCACGCTGATGGCGTCGAGGTCGGCGACGGTCGCAGGCACGTAGAGGCGCATGCCCTCAGTGTGCCCGGCGCGCGGCCTCAGGCCGGCACGGGCGCGCCGACCCGGTCCCGCACCAGCACCGCGAGCTCGGCGAACGCCCGCCGGGCGGCCGACGACGGCGCGTGCTCGGCGAGCGTGCGCCCGGCGAGCAGCGCCGCGTCGAGAGCGTCGCCGTCGTCCGGCACCGGGTGCGGCTCGACGCCGGCATACCGCACGAGCGCCTCGCTGACCGCACGCACCGGGTCCGGCCCGACGGCGGAGGGCCGCACACGGTTGGCGACGACGACGCGCGTCGCCGGGACCGGCACCGGTGCCTCGGCGAGCTCCTCGAGCCCTCTCACCAGGCGCTGGATCCCGATCGGGTCGGCAGCCCCGACGATCACCACGACGTCGGCGGCCTGGAGCGCGGCGAGCGTCGCGCCGTTGCGCTGCGGGGCATGGGTGTCGTACATGAGCAGCTCGTCGGCCTCCACCAGCGGTCCGCAGTCCACCACCGTCCAGTCCGCGAGGGACCGCGCGCCCTCGAGGACCACCTCGAGGGCGCTGGCGGGCAGCTCGGGCCAGCGGGCCGCGCGAGTGATACCCGTCAGGACCCGGAGGCGGCCCGCCACCACCGGCGCGTGACGGGCCAGCGCGGCGAGGTCGAGGGTGCCGTGCCCCGCCGCCCGGGCCACGGCGGCCAGTCCGGGTGCGTCGTCGAGCAGACCGAGGCGCGAGGCGATGCACGAGCCGTAGGTGTCCGCGTCGACGAGGAGAGCGGACCCGTCCTGCCGGTCCGGCGTCTCCTGGCGCCGTCGGCGACGCCCGGCCCGGTGCCCGCCGAGGCCCGCCAGCTCGGCGGCGAGCTCGACCGCCGTCGTCGTGCGCCCCGGAGCGCCCACCGGCCCCCAGACGGCGACGACGGTACCCGGCCGGGCCGGTGCCGCGGGAGCACCGCCGGACAGGGCGGAGAGGTCCAGCTCGTGGGTGGCGAGGGGATCCTCGACCCGCGCGGTGTCGCGCACCGCGTCGAGGAGCCGAGGGTCGGCGGCGCCCTCCAGCACCGCCTCGACGCCGAGCGCTCGGAGCCGATCCACCGGTCCGTCGTCGGCGATGGCGACGACGCGGGTCCCGGCGCCGTGCAGGCGGCCGACGGCCTCCCGGTCGAGGCCCGGCAGGTCGGCCGACACGACGGCGACGGTGCCGGCGCCGGCGGCGGCCGCCGCGAGGAGCTCGGCGAGGTCCCCGCAGCGACGCGTCACGCTGGTGCCGGCCCCGGGCGCGCCGAGCGCGAGCACGACGTCCGTCTCGTCCGGTCCGCTCACGGCGCACAGGACCGTGACCTCGGCGGGCATCACGCGCCGGCCACCGGGACGACGGTCACCGAGCCCTCGGCCGCGAGAGCGGACAGCACCGCCGGCAGGTCGTCCGTGCCGACGAGGACGTGCAAGGTGCCGTGGTCGCTCACCACCAGCCCTCCCTCGGAGGCGTCGACCTGCTCGACGACCACACCGGTCACGATCGGCTCGGGCTCGGCCGCGGCCTCGGTGGCTCCCTGCTGGGCGGCGGGGACGAACCACAGGTCCACGACGGCGCCCTCGTGGATGCGCTCGGAGAGTCCTGCCCCGACGGGTACCGCGACGGACCGGACGGTGACCGCGGCCGCGTCGCCGACGGCGGTGGTGGCGACCAGCTCGCCCTCGGGAACGACCCGCAGGGCGACCTGGTCCGTGGGGACCGGGGCGTCAGCACGCAGGTAGCGGTCCGCCTCGACACCGAGGTTGACGTCGACCACGCGCAGCTGCGACGCGTCGACCGCCTCACCGGGCGTCAGCGTGCCGGCGGCGACGTAGACCGGGGCCGTCCGGTCGGCGTCGGAGACGACCCACGAGCCCAGCGCCACGGCGACGGCGACCAGGACGATGCCGATGACGAGCCGAGGGTCCCGCCACGTCGGTCGACGCAGCCGTGGTGCTGCCGGGGACGGGGTTGCTTCGTTGCTCACGGTGGTCCTTCGGAGTCGGCCGGACGCGTCGATGCGTCCGGTGAGGGCGGTCGGTCCGTCGGGCGGGACGCACGCTAGCGAGCCAGGACGGGTGCCGGTGGTGCGATCCATCATCCGGGACGGGACGTCGTCGCGACAGCTTCCGGCATCACCTGTGGACAACAGGCACGAACGACGACCCCTGTGGGAGGATCGACGCATGGCCAGCCGCTTCCTCTCCCTCGCCGAGGTGCAGGAGACGCTCAGCATCTCCGCCGCCCAGGCGTACTCGCTCGTCCGCAGCGGCGAGCTGCCTGCCATCCAGGTGGGCCCGAAGAAGGTCTGGCGGGTCGAGACCGCGAAGCTCGAGGAGTACATCGCGCAGCAGTACGACCGCACCCGCGCGCGGATCGACGCCGGCGACCTCTGAGCGGTCGCGCGCCGCTCAGGTCTCGCTGACCCGGACCAGGGCGGTGAACGGTACGACCCGCACGCTCGGGCGGGCCGCGTCGAGCTCCTCGAGGTCGAGGTGGTCGGCACCCACGCGCGCGATCCGACCGAGGACGACGTGCGCCGTCGTCCGGACCTGCACGCGCGCCCGGTCGCGCTGCAGCCCGCGCAGCGCCGTGCCGAGGCCCAGCCGGTCCGTCCGGGCGGCCGACGGGACGGCGTGCCGTCCGAGACCGGTGATACCCACGACGGCCGACAACGGCACGACGTGCTGGCGGTGACCGCCGCGCGGGGACCGTGCGTCGATCTGGACCCACTCGGTCGCGACCCGTTCGAGCCGACCCTCCAGGGACTCGCCGTCGCGCAGGTCGAGCCGCAGCGGCCGGCCACGGGCCGCGCGCAGCCGGTCCACGAGCGGCACGGAGGCCTGCTCGGCGCGTGTCAGCTCGGCGACGGCGCCCTCGCGCTCGGCCGCCTCCTCGGCGACGAGCTGCGCCTCGAGGTCGGCGAAGAGCAGCGTCCAGCGCGACGTGTCCGAGCCCCTCATCAGCGCCTCCCTCCGGCGTCCGGTACCCGACGAGCCGCGGCCCAGGATGCCCTGCCCTGGACAGGAGAGCCACACTACGCTTCAATATCGACCATCACACGGCATCAACTGATATCAAAAAGCATGATCAGGGCAGATCAGACGGAGGTCGGCAGATGGCACGCACGTCGAGGGATTCGGGAGCGGCCCGCAGCACGGCAGCGCTCCTCACCCTGCTCGCCGCCTCCGGCGGAGCCCTGCTCCTGCTCGCGCTGCGCCTGTCCGCCGTCGCCCCGACCGACCCGGACGCCGTGCGATCGGCCCGGGTCGAGACCTGGGTCGAGCTACTGGTCCTGACAGGCGGACTCGCCGGTGCCGGCTGGATGCTGCTGGGCACGGCCGCGGCGCTCGCCGGCGTCGCCGCCGTCCGGCGGGGTCGTTCCACCCGCACCGCCGAGACGGTCGTCGGCCGGTGGGCGCCGGCGATCGTGCGCCGGCTCGCGCGGGGCGCCGTCGGTGCCGGGTTGGGTGCAGGCCTCCTCCTGGCGCCCGGCGCCGCTCACGCGGACGAGGCACCCACCCCGGCGGCCACGCCGGCCGCTGTGCTGGAGCTCGGCTGGGAGGCCACCGGGGACAGCACCGACGCCGTCTCGGCATCCGCCGAGGTGCTTCCGGGGCCGGCCACGGCCGCAGAACCCGCCCTGCCGCAGGAGCCCGGCAAGGACCCCGAGGGCGCCGGACCCGTGGACGAGCCGTCGCCCGCGGTCGGCAGCGCGCAGCGGACGTCGCACCAGGACGACGGTGCGGACGAGGTCGTGGTGGTCCGCGGCGACACCCTGTGGGCGATCGCCGCTCGTGGGCTGCCCGACGACGCCCCGCCCGCCGACGTCCTGCGCGCCGTCACCTCCTGGCACGACGCGAACCGCGACGTCATCGGCGACGACCCCGACGTCGTCCTGCCGGGACAGGTGCTGCGCGCACCCTGACCCCTCACCCGCTCACGACGGCCTGCCCGGCCCCTGCCCCGAACGGAGTGCCCATGACCACGACAGCATCCGAGAACCCCGAGCCGACGACGACCTCCGGGCGCCGCCTGCGCGTCACGAGCCCGCCACGGGATCGCCGCCGCCCGGCGGCCCCTCCGAGCGCGCCCCGCCGTCCGGAGTCCCCCCGCCGCCTGCGTCTCGGTGCCGTCCCGTCCGATCCCGTGCCGGTCCCGGGGAGGCCGCTGGCACCCGGACCGGGCACGCCGTCGAGGCTGCCGGACCCGACGGCGATGTGCGGGTCGGTGGTGCGTGCCGCCGTCGAGGTCCTGCGGGGCGAACGACCTGCCGCGCACCTCGCTCGCTGGGTGACCCCGCAGGTGCTGGACCAGCTGGTCCAGCGCGCCCGGCTCGTCCAGGCGCAGCGCCGCGAGCCGCGCACCGCGGTCCCGGTGTCGGTCCGACGGATCCGCACGGTGCGCCTCGGTGACGGCACGGCCGAGGCGACCGTCGTCCTGGAGGACGACGGTCGCGTCCGGGCAGCGGCCGTCCGGCTCGAGGCGCGGCGCGGCGTCTGGCGCGTGGCCGTCCTCGAGCTCGGCTGAGCACGGCTCGCTGCGACCCGGTGCGGCTAGCGCCGCGGAGCGATCACTCGTTCACGCCGTGGCACATCTTGTACTTCTTGCCCGAACCGCAGGGGCACTGCGCGTTGCGGGGCGTCCCCGGGAACGTGCGACCGTCGGCGTTGGCCGCTGACGCCTCGCCGTGCAGGGCGCGCCGCGCCGCGCGGGAGTCGCCGCCCGACGTGGTCGAACCGTCCTCGCTGGGCGCGGAGTACTGCAGGTTCTGCGGCCGCTTCGGGGTGTCCAGCCCCTTGGCGACCAGGACCGGCTCGTCCGCACCGCCGAACGACGCCGGAACCTCCGGCGCCTCCGGCTCCGGCGCGGCCTGGACGCTCGGGGCCTCCTCGGCGGCGTCGGCACCGACGACGGTCGCTCCGCCGGCACCGATGGCCTGGGCGGCGGGCGTACCGGCCGTCGCGGCGGCCGCGCTGACGGAGATCGTCGGCTCGTCACCCGAGGCCACGGACTCGTCGCCGGGCTGCTTGACCTGGACGTCGAGGTTGAAGAGGTAGCCGACCGACTCCTCCTTGATCGCCTCGGTCATGGCCTGGAACAGCTGGTAGCCCTCACGCTGGTACTCGATGAGGGGGTCGCGCTGAGCCATGGCACGCAGGCCGATGCCCTCCTTGAGGTAGTCCATCTCGTAGAGGTGCTCGCGCCACTTGCGGTCCAGGACGGACAGCACGACACGGCGCTCGAGCTGGCGCATCGCCGGCGACCCCAGCGTCTCCTCGCGGGCGGCGTACGCCACCCGGGCGTCGGAGAGCAGCTCCTCGAGGAGCATCTCGCGGGTGAGGCGGTCACGGCCACCCGCCTCTGCCACGACGTCGTCCACCGTGATGGAGACGGGGAACACCGAGCGGAGGGCGGTCCAGAGGGCGTCGAGATCCCAGCCCTCGGCGTTGCCGTCGTCGGCGGCACCGTCCACGTAGGCCGAGACGACGTCCGAGACGAAGTGCTGCACCTGCTCGTGCAGGTCCTCCCCCTCGAGCACGCGGTGACGCTCGTCGTAGATGACGGTGCGCTGGCGCGAGAGGACGTCGTCGTACTTCAGGACGTTCTTGCGGATCTCGAAGTTCCGGGACTCGACCTGCGACTGGGCGCTCTGGATGCCACGGGTGACCATCTTGGACTCGAGGGGCATGTCGTCCGGGAACCCGGCGCGGCCCATCATCGACTCGGCGAGACCCGAGTTGAACAGGCGCATCAGGTCGTCCTGCATCGACAGGTAGAACCGCGACTCCCCCGGGTCGCCCTGGCGACCGGATCGACCGCGCAGCTGGTTGTCGATACGGCGCGACTCGTGCCGCTCGGTGCCGAGCACGTAGAGCCCGCCGAGGTCGACGACCTCCTCGTGCTCGGCGGCGACGGACTCGGTCGCCTTGGCCAGCACCTCGGGCCAGGCCGCCTCGTAGGCCTCCGGGTCCTCGGTGGAGTCGAAGCCGCGTGCCGCCATCTCGGCGACCGCCGTGAACTCGGCGTTGCCGCCGAGCATGATGTCGGTACCACGGCCGGCCATGTTGGTCGCGACCGTGACGGCGCCCTTGCGCCCCGCCTGCGCGACGATCGAGGCCTCCCGCTCGTGCTCCTTGGCGTTGAGGACGTCGTGCGGGACCCCGGCCTTCTTCAGCAGCTTCGACAGCAGCTCGGACTTCTCGACGCTCGTGGTACCGACGAGGACCGGCTGCCCCTTCGCGTGCCGCTCGACGATGTCGGCCACCACGGCGTTGAACTTGCCGTCCTCGTTCTTGTACACGAGGTCGGGCTGGTCGATACGGACCATCGGCTTGTTCGTCGGGATGGGCACGACGCCGAGCTCGTAGGTGCCCTGGAACTCGGCGGCCTCGGTCTCGGCCGTACCGGTCATGCCGGCGATCTTGTCGTACAGCCGGAAGTAGTTCTGCAGCGTGATCGTGGCGAGGGTCTGGTTCTCCGCCTTGATCTGCACGCCTTCCTTGGCCTCGATGGCCTGGTGCATGCCCTCGTTGTAGCGACGGCCCGCGAGGATACGGCCGGTGTGCTCGTCGACGATCATGACCTCGCCGTTGAGCACGACGTAGTCCTTGTCGCGCTTGAAGAGCTCCTTCGCCTTGATGGCGTTGTTGAGGAACCCGATGAGCGGCGTGTTGAGCGACTCGTACAGGTTGTCGATGCCGAGGTAGTCCTCGATCTTCTCGATGCCGGGCTCGAGGACGCCGACGGTGCGCTTCTTCTCGTCGACCTCGTAGTCCTTCTCGACCTGGAGGCGCTTGACGACCTTGGCGAACTCGACGTACCAGCGGTTGGCGTCGCCGGAGGAGGGGCCCGAGATGATGAGCGGCGTCCGCGCCTCGTCGATGAGGATCGAGTCGACCTCGTCGACGATCGCGAAGTGGTGGCCGCGCTGGACCAGGTCGTCGGGCGACCAGGCCATGTTGTCGCGCAGGTAGTCGAACCCGAACTCGTTGTTCGTGCCGTAGGTGATGTCGGCCGCGTACTGCTCACGGCGCTCGGCCGGGTTCTGACCGGAGACGATGACTCCCGTCGTCATCCCGAGGAACCGGTACACGCGGCCCATCAGCTCACCCTGGTACCGGGCGAGGAAGTCGTTCGTCGTGACGACGTGCACGCCCTTGCCGGTCAGCGCGTTGAGGTAGGCCGCCGTCGTGGCGACCAGCGTCTTGCCCTCACCGGTCTTCATCTCGGCGATGTTGCCGAGGTGCAGGGCTGCGCCGCCCATGAGCTGCACGTCGAAGTGTCGCTGGCCGAGCGTCCGCCGGGATGCCTCGCGAACCGTCGCGAACGCCTCGGGCAGCAGGTCGTCGAGGGTGGCGCCGTGCTCGAGCCGTTCCTTGAACCGGGCCGTCTCCTCCTGCAGCTCGGTGTCGCTGAGCTCGGTGAAGCTCGGCTCGAGCCGGTTCACCTGCTCGGCGAGTCCGGTCAGCTTCTTGAGGATCCGGCCCTCGCCCAGGCGGAGGATCTTCTCGAGGATCGCAGGCACGCAGTTCTCCCGTGTCGGTGGTGCCCGGGAAGCCTCCCGAGCCCGTTCGGTGGCGGCAACCGGGCCGGACGACGGCGCCGTCGTCCCGGTCGCACCGCCTGCCATCCTATTCCCCCGGACCGCGGCACGGGGCCAGGTTCGCGGCCGACGAAACTCGGGGCCTCAGCCGTCGGCGGCCAGCACCTCGGCCGCACGGTCGGCCAGCTCGGCCCCGGCGGCCCCGTAGAGGTGGAACACCGCGTCGGCACCGTGACGGCGCAGCTCCGCGGCGTCGTCGTCGTACCGGGCGATCGCGGCGACCAGACCGTCGAAGCCCGACTCCTGCAGGCGGGACAGCGCGATGAGGTTCGCGTTGTGGAACGGCATCGCCAGCACGGCCAGCCGGACGTGGCCGGCGCGTTTCACCCGCGCCCAGAACTCGAGGTCCGTGGCGTCGGCCCGGACCACCTCGAACCCCTGCTGCTGCAGGGCTGCCACCCGCTGGTCGTCGTGCTCGACGCCGACCACGTCCAGGCCGTGCTCGTCGCGCAGCCGGGCGCACGCCGTCATGCCGACACGGCCGAGCCCGAGCACCAGGGCGTCCGCGTGGCCGATGTCGACCACCCGGTCGTCCGGGTGCAGCGACGACGGCGGCTTCGCCGGCAGGTAGCGGGTGAGGGCCGACGCGATCTCCACGCCGCGCCGGTTGACCACCGAGGCGAGCACGAAGCTCATGGCCACGGCCAGCGAGATGACGATCAGCCAGTCCGGGTCCAGCATCCCGGCATCGGCGCCGACCGCGGCGACGATGATGCCGAACTCCGAGAAGTTGCCGAGCACCAGACCGGTGAGGATCGCCGTGCGCCGGCGCAGGCGCAGCGTCCACAGCAGCAGGGCGAAGCCCGCGGCCTGGACCGGCAGCAGGACCAGCAGCCCCGCGGCCATCAGGACGTGCTCGGGGGTGGGCGTGCCGTGCAGCCCGATCTCGAGGAAGAACGCCACGAGCATGAGGTCCTTGAACGACATCAGCGAGCGCGACATCTCCCCCGCGCCCGGGTGCGAGGCGAGCAGCACGCCCATCACCAGCGCGCCGAGCCCCCCGGAGAGGCCGAGGTGCTCGAAGAGGAAGTAGCCCGGCCCGAGCGCGAGCGTCACACCGAACATCGCCTGGAGCTCGCCGTGCCCGACGCGGTCCCAGACGAGGTGCAGGAGCCTGCGCCCGGGGACCAGGAGCAGCAGGAGCAGCGCCCAGGGGCTCGGGGGCTCTCCGGTGGCGATGACGAGGAAGGCCACCGCGGCGACGTCCTGCATGACCAGGATGCCCACGGCGATCCGCCCGTACAGGCTGGTCGCGTCCGACCTGTCCTCCAGCACCTTGATGACGAAGACCGTCGAGGAGAACGACAGCGCGAACCCGACCAGCGCGAGCGTCAGCAGCCCCTCACCGCCGAGGAGCGCCGCGCCGGCGACAGCCAGCAGGCCGAGGAACCCGATGCCGACCAGCGTGCTGAGGAGCATGTGCGAGACGGTGGTCAGCCAGATCTCGGGCCGCGTGAACGACCGCACGTCGAGCTTGAGCCCGATGGTGAACAGCAGCAGCGACACACCGATCTCGGCGATCGTCGCGATGCCGGGCAGCTCCGGCGCTCCGGTGGCCCCGAGGGTGAAGCCCACGGCGAGGAACCCGACCAGCGGAGGAAGCTTGACGAGCCGGGCGACCAGCCCGCCCACGAAGGCGGCGCCCAGGTACAGCGCGAGGACGTCCATCGGCGCTCACTCCCTCTCGGGCCGGGTCGATGACGGCTCCGCGACCGTTTCGCCGCGCGCCCACGCCGTGACCTGCCGGGCGGCGTCCGGCCTGCGCGGGACGACCAGCACGAGCACGTCGCCCGGCGCGAGCTCGACCTGCGCCTCGGCGTCCAGGGTCTCCTGACCCCGCACGACGGCGGTGATCCGGCCGCACGGGGGTGCCACGTCCGCGACGGCTCGTCCCGCCAGCGCGAGATCGGGACGCACCGGGACCTCGAAGATCTCGGTGGCGGTCCCGACGAGCGGCCTGCCCGACGTGACGGGGTCGAGGTCCTGGGGCGCGGCGGTGATGCCGAGCACGCGCGCGACGCTGCGGATGCTGATCCCCTGGACGGCCGCCGACGTCAGCACCACGAAGAACACCACGTTGAAGATGAGCGCACCCTCGGGGTAGCCGGCCACCGCGGGGAACGTCGCGAGCACGATGGGGACGGCACCGCGCAGCCCGACCCATGACACGAAGACGATCTCGCGCCAGGTGTAGCCGAACCACACCAGGCACAGCCCGACGGCGAGGGGCCGGGCGACCAGCACGAGCACGACCGTGACGAGCAGCGCCGGTCCGGCCACCGGCGGCAGCTGGGAGGGGAAGACCAGCATCCCGAGCATGAGGAACAGCCCGACCTCCGCCGTGCTGGACAAGCCGTCGTGGAAGGTCCGGATCTCGCGCCGGTGCTGGGTCACCCGGGCTCCGACGAGGAGGCCTGCGAGGTAGACGGCGAGGAACCCCGAGCCGCCGACCACCGCGGCGGCACCGTAGGCCAGGCCGGCGACGCCGAGGGCGAGCACGGGGTACACGCCCGTCGGGCCCAGGGTCGCGCGGGACAGCAGCCAGCTCCCCCCGAGGCCGACGACGGCTCCCGCCACGATGCCGCCGAGCACCTGCGCGAGCCCGAAGGCGACCCAGTCCGACGGCTGCGGCGAACCGGTGAAGGTGGCCACGAGACCCACGGTGAGCATGATCGCCACCGGGTCGTTGGCCCCGGACTCGACCTCGAGCAGCGCGGAGAGCCGGCGCGGCAGGGGCGCTCGGCGCAGCACGGCGAAGACGGCGGCAGCGTCGGTGGAGGACACGACGGCCCCGATGAGCATGGCGGTCAGCGGGTCCAGGCCGAGCAGCCACCACCCCGCGAGCGCCACGACGGACGCCGTGACGACGACGCCCGCGGAGGCCAGGAGCAGCGCCGGAGCAGCAGCCCGGCGGACGTCGCCGGGCTTGGTGGTCAGGCCACCCTCGAAGAGGATCAGCAGCAGGCCCACCGTGCCGAGGGTCTGCGCCAGCTCGACGTCGGAGAGCTGGACGAGGGCGAGGCCGTCGTCGGCGATGAGCATCCCCAGCGCGAGGAACAGCAGGAGGCCCGGGATCCGGACCTTCCCGGCGAACCCGGCCGCCAGGATGGCTGCGACCAGCAGCACACCTCCGGCGAGGATCCAGGTGTCCGCGGGAAGGCCTGCTGTCATCCGAACTCCTCCACGCGCGCCGACCGGGCTCGCAGTCTACCGGCGGCCGGGGCGCGGCCCGTCAGCCGCCGGCCGCCGTGACGACGGCAGGACGCCCCTCGGCGAGCTGACCGTCGGCCTGCGCGGACAGGTCGGCGGCCAGGTCGGCGGACAGGTCACCGGTCGGCACGACCGCCACCTCGGCCAGCCCGAGCCAGTCCGCGAGGAGCCGGAGCTCGGCCGCCAGCGCCGCCGGCGTCACGCCGTCGGCGTGCGGGGTCCGGTGGGCGGCCGTCACCCGCAGCACGCCGGCCGGCCGGTCCGCCTTGAGGTCGACCATCGCCGTGATCTGCTCACCCTGCAGGAACGGCAGGACGTAGTAGCCGAGCCGGCGCCGGTGGGCGGGCACGTAGATCTCGATGCGGTAGAACACGTCGAACAGGGCCTCGAGCCGGCGGCGTTCCCACACGAGCGGGTCGAACGGGCTGAGCAGTGCCGAGCCCGTGGCCCGGCGCGGTAGCACGGCATCGCGGTGCCGGTACGTCGGTTCCCCCCAGCCGTTGATGTCCACGGGCACGAGGGTGCCGTCGTCGACGAGGTCCGCGAGCGCTCGCTGCGCCCGGGGGCCGCGCAGCCTGAAGTAGTCACGGAAGCAGCGGGCGGTGCCGACGCCGTGCGCCCGGGCCCCCAGCTCCAGCAGCCGCCGGATCGCGTCGTCGTCGGAGATGCCCGGCGCGTGGCGCAGCGCCGGCGGGAGCACCCGCTCCGGGAGGTCGTAGCAGCGCTCGAACGCGCTGTTGCGCCGGGCCGACATGACCTCGCCGGTGAAGAACAGGTACTCGAGGCAGCGCTTCGCCGTCGTCCAGTTCCAGCCCCACTCGAGGCGCGAGCGCGGCGCGGTCCGGCCGGCGCGCTCCAGCTCGTCGTGGATCCGGCTCCCGGTCACCGGCCCGAGCTCGGTGACGAGCGAGCGCACCAGCTCCAGCTCGTGCGGGTGCGCCTGCGGCACGGCGGCGATCGACCCCCACGCCTCGCGCTGGTACGCCCGGCGTCGCCACTCGAGCAGGGGGTAGGTCGAGGTGGGCACGTAGGACGCGACGTGCGCCCACGTCTCGACCAGCCGGCGCGGCGCCCGGCCGGCGGCCCGCTCGAGCAGGCCCGTGTCGTAGGGGCCGAGCCGCGAGTACAGCGGGACCAGGTGAGCGCGAGCCAGCACGTTGACCGAGTCGATCTGCAGCAGGTTCAGGCGGTCGACGGCACCGGTGAGGCGCCGCATGGTGACCGGCCCGTCGGGTCGCCCGCGGTCCAGGCTCTGCGCCCGCAGCGCGACCCGACGGGCCTCGGTGATCGACATCGACTCCATGCCGACATCCTGCCGCCCGCCACCCACACGGGGCGAGGATCAGGTCAGCGAGGTCACCGGGGCCGCCCCGCTGCACGTCGCGTCGAGCTCGATGACGCCGTACGTCCAGCCGCGGCGCCGGTACACGGCGGCCGGGCGCGCCGACTCCTTGTCGATGAACAGGAAGAAGTCGTGGCCGACGAGCTCCATGTGCTCGACGGCCTCGTCGGCGGTCATCGGCTCACCGCGGTGGAGCTTCTGGCGGATCACCACGGGAGAGTCGCCGAGCTGGTACTCGACGGCGTCGCCCGGCGTGGACAGCGAGGCGGGCTCGGGCTCCGGCTCGGGCTGAGCGGCCAGGACCTCGTCGTAGGGGCGCACGTCCACCGGCGGGGACACGCCCGGTCCGCGACGGCGGTGGTCCTTGCGCCTGTCCCGGGACCGGCGGAGCCGCTCGCTGAGCTTGTCGATCGCGAGGTCGAGCGCGGCGAAGCGGTCGTCCGCGGCCGCCTCCGCCCGGATCACGGGCCCCTTGTCCCGCACCGTCAGCTCCACCCGTTCGCTCTGGTCGGCGAGTCGTGGGTTCTTCTCGTGCGTGACCTCGACGTCCACGCGGCGCGCGTTCGGCGCGAGCTGCGAGACCTTGGCGAGCTTGTCCTCCACGTGGTCACGGAACCGGTCCGTGACGTCCGTGTGCCTGCCGACGACGGCGATCTCCATCGTGTTGCTCCACTTCGTCGTGGCCGCCCTCGCTGCATCCCTCGGGGCGGCCCTCGTGTGCTTCTGGGCACCGCGGTCGGTGCCGGTTCTGCACCACCTCCCGGTGGCCGGAACGCGTCCGGCCCGCTCGTGGGATGCGGCGAACGCTCCGCTGCCACGGGCCGCTCGCCGTCGGGTTCTCAGGCTAACCCCAACGTGTCCGCCGGGTGAACCTCTGGCGACCACGTGTCGTGGGGAGATTCGGTGACAGCGTCCGGCGGCGGTGTCGCCGCCAGCACGAAAGCCCCCAGGGCGGTGCTGCCGGCCGAGGCCAGCGCCCGCTCGGAGGCGGCGAGGGTCGCGCCCGTGGTCAGGACGTCGTCGACCAGGACGCAGGACGACGACCGCCGGGCGTGCCGACGTGCCCGGACCGACGCGTCGAGGTTGCGTCCCCGGGCGCGCGCCCCGAGGCCCACCTGGTCGCGGCTCGTCCGGCGACGGCGCAGCGCGGGGGCGACGACGGCACGCACGCCACCGGTGCGCAGCCCGGCCGCCACGGCACCGGCCAGCACGCCGACCGGCTCCCGCCCACGGCGCAGCCGGGCACCGGGCGCCGACGGGGCCGGGACGACCAGCACGGCGGCGCTGCCGACCACGGCCCGCAGGGAGGGTGCCACCACCGCCGCCGCCCGGTGCAGCGCGGGAGCGAGCAGCAAATCGAGGTCGGCGCGTTCCCGGTCCTTCCAGGCCACGACGACGTCGCGCACCGGCCCGGCGTAGTCGCCCACCGCCCACACCGGCAGCGGCGGGACGCCGTCCATGCGGTCGAGGCGTGGCGCGCCGTCCTCGACACGACGTAGCGGCCCGCCGACGACCGCTGCCGCGCACGCGGGGCAGCAACGGACGTCGACAGCGGCGCAGCCCGGGCAGGACACGGGCACCACGAGGCGAGCGAGTCGGGTGAGCACCGCACCAGGGTGCGCCGGCGCCAGACGTCGGTCCCCCGGCGGGTCCGGCATCGGTGGACGGCGGCGCGTGTGGACGGCCACCGGCCGGCGTCATCCGGGGTAGGCGACCGCCACGACGTCCTCGGAGACGACCGGCCACAGGGCCGCGCTCTGACGCACGTGCAGCGTCCCGTCCGCGTCGAGCACGAGCGTGGGGCTCGCCCCGACACCAGCGGCCACCGCCGTGGGGACGGCCGTCGTCGCCAGCGGGCGCGTCAGTCCGTCGTTCGACGAGGCGAGCCCGCCGACCCCCGCGACGAAGAGGCCCCGGGCGCCGTCCGGGTCCCGGCCCAGGAGCGTCAGGGTCGACTCCTCCGACCACTCGACGGCCTCCACGGAGTCCACCGGACCCCCGACCCGCACCGGCGTCGACAGCCCGGTGGGGACCTCGTCGGCATCCCGCTCGATCGCCGCGACCCACACCTCGGGACCGTCGGGCGAGTCGGTCACGAGGGCGATGCGAGCGCCCTCGGGCGCCACCCGCAGCGACCGCACCGGCAGATCGGCCAACCACTCCGGCTCCACCGGCACCACGCCACCGGCGGGGAGGACGACGCGCAGCTCTCCGCCCACCGCCGTCCAGACCGCGTCGAAGCGGTCGATCGACGGTGGCGCGACACGACGCCCGACGAGCAGCTCGGACCGACCGTCCTCGCCGACCCGGACCAGGCGTCCGGCGCCGTCCCGCACCACGACCGTGGCGTCGTCGGTGCCCACGGCGACGGCTGTCACGTCGAGGCCCGCCAGGTCCGGTGGCACGGCGGGGTCCGTCAGCTCGCGCCCGACGACCCGGCGCAGCACCTGGCCCTCCTCGGACCCGGCACCCAGGACGGCGACCGCGTCGCCCACCGTGACCGGCCGCGACGGTTCCGCCGCCGACGTCGCGGCCAGCGGCGAGGTCCCTGCCGAGAGCACCACGGTGCGGCCGTCGCCCTCGCGCAGCGTCGCCTCGAGCTGGGCCACGAGCAGCGCCCGGTCCTCCGGCGGTGCCGAGCTGATGGCCGACGTGAGGCTCACGTCGATCGTGCCGTTCTCGGCGACGGTCACCGCGTCGATCGCGAGGGTGGCGCCGTCCGGCACCACGGAGACCGCCGACTGCGCGAGCCGTTCGGGTGGGCCGTCGAGGATGGCCTGGGTCGCCGCGGTCCGCCAGGACTGCCCGGGGAACCAGCGCACGTCGGGGACCCACCACTCGCGGTCCGGCGTCGGGTAGTACAGCGGGGTCCGGTGGAACGCGTTGCCGAGGAAGTCCGCCAGGACGAGCAGACCGTCCTCGAGGCCGCTGATGCGCCACTGCCCGTCCGTCCCGCGCGCCAGGTCGAACGTCACGTCGACGACGCTGGGCTCGGCCAGCTCGGTGTAGACGCCGGACTCGTCGAGGGAGGCGACGACGGTCGCCTCGCCCTGCACCGACGTGACGGCGGTGGAGTCGTCGAACTCCCCGACGGTCCAGCGCGGGTACTCCGACAGCACGAGGACCTGGGTGTACTCGTCCCAGGCGGACCACGCCACCGGGGTGGTGTACTCCCGCGCGATGTCGAACGTCGCGGCCGACGCAGGCCCGAACTGGGCCGCGCTGACGAAACCCTGGACGATCTGCTCGGGACCTGCGTCCGTGGCCGGCCCCTGCACGTCGAAGCCCAGGTCGCTGACGCTGTCGACCTCGGCCGAGCTCTCCATGACGCCACCCGAGGTGGGGATGCTCGCGCACGCACCGGCCGACGCGACCAGCACGACGGCGCACAGGGTCTGCACGAGGTGTCGGCGGGTACCGCGGCTCATCGGTGGTCCTCCTCGGGCGGCAGGTCGGGGATCGCGGTCGGGGTGGGCCCCGTCGGCGGGTTCACGACGGGCACCTGGCCCGTCGGCACGTGCTGCCCGCCGGAGCGTGACGGACCCTCGACGGGCAGCGGCGGACGCTCGACCTCGATGCCCGCGCGCCGCGGCAGCGTCAACCGGAAGGAAGCTCCGTGACCGGGCCGGCCCCAGGCGTCGAGACGGCCCCCGTGCAGCCGCGCGTCCTCCTGCGAGATCGCCAGACCCAGCCCGGTGCCGCCCGTCGTGCGGGCGCGCGCCGGGTCGGCCCGCCAGAACCGGTCGAAGACGCGGTTGAGCTGTTCCGGGGTCAGGCCGACGCCGTGGTCGCGCACGACGACGGCGACGGCCCGCGCGTCCTGGCCGACCGTGATCTCCACGGGCTTGCCCTCGGCGTGCTCGATCGCGTTGACCACGAGGTTGCGCAGGATCCGTTCGACCCGGCGCGGGTCGATGTCCGCCGTCGTGCGCTCGTCGGGCATGTCCACGGAGAGGAACACGGACTTGCGCTCGGCGAGCGGTGCGCACGTGTCCACGACGGCGGTCACGACGCCGCGCAGGTCCTGCTGCTCGACGTCGAGCACGGCCGCACCCGCGTCGAACCGGCTGATCTCGAGCAGGTCGGTGAGGAGCTCCTCGAACCGGTCGAGCTGGGTCTGCAGCAGCTCCGCGGACCGCCGCGCGGACGGCTCCAGGTCGTCACGGGCGGAGTGGATGACCTCGCCCGCCATGCGGATGGTCGTCAGCGGCGTGCGCAGCTCGTGCGAGACGTCGGAGACGAACCGTCGTTGCGCCGCGGACAGCTCCTCCATCCGGGCGATCTGCTCCTCGAGGTTGTCGGCCATCTCGTTGAACGTCCGTGCGAGGGTCGCCAGCTCGTCCTGGCCGCGGGAGCCCGGGACGCGGACGTCGAGGTGCCCCTCTCCCAGCCGGGCCGCCGCGGTGGCGGCCCGGCGCACGGGCGCCACCGTCTGTCGCGTGACGGTCCACGTGAGCAGCCCGATCATCGCCAGGATCGCCACCGCGCCGAGCGCCAGGGTCCGTTGGACGAACCGCAGCGTCTCCTGCTCGGAGGCGAGCGAGTAGAGCGAGTAGAGCTCGAAGATGCCGGCCGACGGCAGGTCGACGGTCGCCCCGACCACGACACCGGGCTCCTCGGCGCCCGACTCGGTGAAGTCGACCGGGATCGGCACCGACTGCAGCACCTGGTCCTCCGTGGCGAGCGTCGCGGCGCGCAGCTCGGGGGTGACCACGTCCCCGACGGCCAGGCCCTGGCGGGACGACGAGTCGACGAGGGGCAGCTGCTGCCCGGGCGCCTGCCGCAGGAAGTACTCCTGCGCGCTCGAACCGCCGGCGCTCAGCGAGAGGATCACGTCCCGCAGCAGGGCCTGCTGCTCACCGGTCTGGGTCGCGGCCGTCGCGGCGAGCCGGGTGCGGACGTCCTGGGTGACGGCGGCGTTCTCCCGCTCGATCTGGTCCAGCCGCTGGTCGAAGAGCCCGTCACGGACGGAGAACGACAGGTAGAGGCCGAGCACGGCGACGGCCAGCACGCCGAGCGCGACGGCTGACGTGACCACGCGCACCTGCATCGAGGAGCGCCAGCGGTGCACGAGCGACCGGGCACCTCGGACGAGGGCGTTGGTCGCGCGCGCTTCAGCGGGCGGCACCGGCCTTGTAGCCCACCCCGCGCACGGTCTGGACGACCTCGGGGTTCTCCGGGTCCGTCTCGATCTTGGAGCGCAGCCGCTGCACGTGGACGTTCACCAGGCGTGTGTCGGCGCTGTGCCGGTAGCCCCACACCTTCTCGAGGAGCACCTCGCGGGTGAAGACCTGCCAGGGCTTGCGCGCCAGCTCGACGAGCAGGTCGAACTCGAGCGGGGTGAGGCTGATCCGCTCGCCGTCACGGGTGACCGTGTGCCCCGTCACGTCGATCTCGATGTCGCCGATCTTGAGGCGCTCCGGACCGGGTTCGTCGGACCGGCGCAGCCGGGCACGGACGCGGGCGACGAGCTCCTTGGGCTTGAACGGCTTGGTGACGTAGTCGTCCGCACCGGACTCCAGCCCGAGCACCACGTCGACGGTGTCGGTCTTCGCGGTGAGCATGATGATGGGGATGCCGGACTCGGCACGGATCTCGCGAGCGATCTCGATACCGTCCTTGCCCGGCAGCATGAGGTCGAGCAGGACGAGGTCGGGCTGGGTCGATCGGAACATGCCGATGGCAGCATCGCCGTCCGAGCAGAAGCTCAGATCGAGCCCTTCGGACTCCAGGACGATGCCGATCATCTCGGCGAGGGCAGTGTCGTCGTCGACCACCAGGACGCGGGACTTCATGCGCACAGTCTGCCAGGGTCCACAGCGATCCGTCCGGGGCGCGCCCCGGGAGCAGGGAACGCTATAAGGTCGTGGCGGTCACGTACCCGTCCCGCCAGCCGTGCCAGGAGGCAGCAGCATGAGCACGCCCGACCAGCCGACGCCGCCCTCCGGGTGGGGCGAGGCACCTCGGCCGCCCGCCTACGGGCAGTACGGGCCGGGGCAGTACGGGTCCGGACGGTACGGCCCCGGTGAGCCCGCGCCCGACGGCGGTGCCTCCGCACAGGGGACGCCCCGGCCCGGTCCGGCGCCCTCCGACCCGTACGGCCCGTCCGCGACCAAGCCCGGCGTGGTCCCGCTGCGCCCGCTGTCGCTCGGTGAGATCTTCGACGGGGCGTTCAGCTCGGTGCGGCACAACCCGGCGGTCATGCTCGGCCTGGTGGCCGTGGTGGTCGCCGCCGCCACGCTGCTCGCCGCACTGCTCGCGCAGTTCGCCGTCCCCGCGCTGACCGGCCTCTTCAGCGAGGCCGCCAGCGTGGACGCCGAGCTCGAGTACCTCACCGCCGACGCCGGCTGGCTCGCGCAGCTCATGGCGGTCTCGGGTGCCCTGTCGCTCACCCTGCTCATCGCCCAGCCGATCACGGAGGGCTTCATCACCGCCTCGGTGAGCCAGTCGGTCATCGGCCGCAAGCTGTCGGTGGGCGAGGTCTGGGCGAAGGTACGCCCCCGGCTCGCCGTCCTCATCGGCTGGATGCTGCTGCGGACCGTCGGTCTGGGGATCGGGCTCGCCGGTGTGTTCGTCGGGGCGGTCCTGCTCGTGAGCGCCGTCGCCGTCGCGACCGACTCGGTGGGACTGTCCGTGCTCGTCGGTCTGCTGTGCCTGGTCGCGATCGTCGTCCTGGCCGCCTGGGTGTGGGTCCGCCTCATGCTGGTCGCACCGGCCCTCGTCCTCGAGGGCAGCGGCCTGGGTCGCACGATCGCCCGGGCCTGGCGTCTCACCCGGGGCGCCTACTGGCGGGTCTTCGGCACCGTGCTGCTCGCCAGCATCATCGCGAGCGTGGCCGGCCAGGTCGTCGCGTACCCGCTCAGCCTGCTGGGCCTGCTCGTCGACGGCAGCGACTTCGGCTGGGGCCTCATCCTCAGCTCGGTCGTCGCGTCGGTGGTCGCCAGCATGGTCTACCTCGTGTTCGTCTCCGCCGTCGTGGCCCTCGTCTACACCGACGTGCGGATGCGCCGCGAGGGACTCGACGTCCAGCTCGCCGCCGCCGCCGAGCGGGCCGCGCAGCAGACCTCCGACGGGCACGGCTCGCCCGCCGGCAGCCCCGGTACGCCGCCGCCCGGGGGCAGCCCGCAGTGGTGACCGCGGTGGCAGCAAGGACGGGGGCACAGCTGCACGGCGTCTCCGTCGAGGTGCCCGTCGTGCCGGACCGCGAGACGGCGCACGGCTGGCTCGTCGAGGAGCTCGCAAGGCCCGAGTACGCCCAGGACCCGTCGGTCCTGATGCGGCTGCTCACCTGGCTCGCCAGGATCTTCGACGAGATCGGCACCGTGGACGTCAGCCCGTGGCGGCTCGCCGTCATCGTGGCCGTGGTGCTCGTCGTCGTGGTCGCGATCGCCCTCTACGTCGCCGGCCCCGCGCGGCTGCGGCGCCACGCCGCGACGAGCTCCGCCGTCGTGCACGACGACGACACGCGGACCGCGGCACAGATGCGGGCCGCCGCCGACGCCGCCGCCGCCCGGGAGGACTGGCCGCTCGCCGTGATCGAACGCTTCCGCGCCGTCGTGCGCGGCCTGGAGGAGCGCGTGGTGCTCGACGAACGTCCTGGCCGGACCGCCCGCGAGGCCGCGCAGACCGCGGGCTCGCGGCTGCCCGGGCTCTCCACCGAGCTGCACGACGCCGCCGGCCGGTTCGACGGCGTCTGCTACGGCCACCTCCCCGCCGGGCCCGCGGACGACGCGGCCCTGCGCGCGCTCGACGACCAGGTGGCCGCCGCCCGCCCGACCGCAGCGGCGCCCCCGGTCCGGGAGGGCGTGCAGTGAGCGCCCCCACCGCATCTCCCACCGCGACCTGGACCTCGGCCGCCGTCACCGGCGACGGGACGACGCTCGGCTCGCGCAGCCGACGCCGCTGGCGGACCGCGCGATGGCTCGTCGGCGGCGTCGCCGCGTTGCTCGTGGCGGTCCTCGCCCTCGCCCTGCTGCGCCCCGTCGGTTCCGTCGTCCCGTACGACCCGGGAAACACCCGCCCGAACGGTTCCCAGGCCCTCGCCCGCGTCCTCGAGCGCCAGGGCGTCCAGGTGCAGCACGTCACCCACGTGGCCGACGCCGTCGACGCGGCCGTCGCGGGCTCCACGCTCCTGGTCGTGCCGGCGCCCTACCTGCTCCCCGAGCAGGTCACGGCGCTCGCCGGCGTCGACGCCGACCTCGTGCTGGCCGGCGCCGACGACGGACTGCTGCGCGCGGCGACCGGGGACCAGGTCCGGAGGGCCTCCTGGGGCTCCCTGCCGACGTCGCCGGTGGACCCGGGGTGCGACCTGCCCGCCGCCGTCGCCGCCGGCCCCTCGCTGCTCGAGCCCGGGCTCAAGCCGACGTCCCCGACCGTGGCCACCTGCTGGTCGGGTCCCGACGGCTCGGCGGCGCTCGCCGCGACCGAGCGCGACGGCCGCCAGGTGGTCGCGGTCGACGACCCGGCGTTCCTGCGCAACGACGACGTGCTCACCGAGGGCAACGCCGCGCTGGCGCTCCACCTCCTCGGGAGCCACGACCGGCTGGTCTGGCTCGTGCCCGATCCCACGGACTCGACCGTCCCCGGCGACCCGACCGCCGAGCCGGAGACCGGGGCCGTGCTGCCGGACTGGTTCGACGCCGCGCTGTGGTGGGCCGTCCTGGTCGCGCTGGTCACCGCCGTCTGGCGCAGCCGTCGGCTCGGTGGGCTCGTCACCGAGCGGCTGCCCGTCGTCGTGCCCTCCGCCGAGTCCACGCGCGGCCGCGCGCGGCTCTACCGGCGGGCGCGCTCCCGCGGGCACGCCGCGGCCGGCCTGCGGGCCGCGACGGCTCAGGCCGTCGCCCGGCGGCTCGGCCTGGCCCGCTCCGCCCACCCCGACACCCTGGTCGACGCCGTCGTGCGTGCCACCGGACGCGACCCGCGCGAGGTCGCCGACCTGATCTACGGACCCCCACCCGCCGACGACGCCGCGCTCAGCGAGCTCGCCCGCCGGCTCGACACCCTGGAGAGCGAGGTTCACCGACCGTGACCCACCCTGACGAGAACCAGCCGGCACCCGCCGCCACCGGCAGCCCGGAGGCGCCCGCCGGCCACGACTCGCCGGAGGCGCCCGCCATGCCGGCGCCCGGGCCCGCACCGGCCGCGGACCCGGCGCCGTCGGCCGCGCCCGAGCCGCCGCAGCCGTCGCTCGAGCTGCGCCGCGCGCTCGCGGACGTCCGCACCGAGGTCGGCAAGGCCGTCGTGGGCCAGGACTCCGCCGTGACCAGCCTCCTCATCGCCCTGCTCTGCTCCGGGCACGTGCTGCTCGAGGGTGTGCCCGGGGTCGCCAAGACGCTGCTGGTCCGCTCGCTCGCCGCCTCGCTGGACCTGGACTTCAAGCGGGTGCAGTTCACGCCCGACCTCATGCCCGGCGACGTGACGGGCTCGCTGGTCTACGACGCCCGCACCGCCGAGTTCTCCTTCCGCCAGGGCCCGGTGTTCACCAACCTGCTGCTCGCCGACGAGATCAACCGCACCCCGCCGAAGACCCAGGCCTCGCTGCTGGAGTCGATGGAGGAGCGGCAGGTGTCCGTGGACGGCCAGCCCCGCCCGTTGCCGGAGCCGTTCGTCGTCATCGCCACGCAGAACCCCGTGGAGCACGAGGGCACCTATCCCCTGCCGGAGGCACAGCTCGACCGGTTCCTGCTCAAGGTGCTGCTGCCCCTGCCCGAACGGGACTCCGAGATCGAGGTCCTGGCTCGTCACGCGAGCGGGTTCGACCCGCGCGACCTGGGCGCGGCCGGTGTGCGCCCCGTCGCCGACCCCGGCGTGCTCGCCGCCGCCCGCGCGGAGGTCCGCCGGGTCGACGTCGCGCCGGAGGTGCTCGGCTACGCCGTCGACGTGTGCCGGGCGACCCGCCAGTCGCCGTCGCTGCAGCTCGGGGTCTCGCCGCGTGGCGCCACCGCGCTGCTGGCGACCGCCCGGGCGTGGGCCTGGCTGTCGGGACGCATGTACGTGACACCCGACGACGTCAAGGCCCTCGCGCACCCGACGCTGCGTCACCGCGTCCAGCTCCGTCCCGAGGCGGAGCTCGAGGGCGTCACGGCCGAGTCGGTGCTCGGCACCGTCCTGGCCGCCGTCCCGGTCCCGCGCTGACATGGCGGTGTCCTGGCGCGCCGTCGTGCTGGCGGCGCTCGGCCTGGTGCCGGTCGCGATCTGGCCGGTGCCCGGGACAGTGCTGCTCTGGGCCGCCGTGGTCGCGGCCCTCTGCGCGCTCGACGTCGCGCTGGCCGCCTCCCCCCGGCAGGTGACCGTGCAGCGCACGGTGCCGTCGTCCGTGCGTCTCGGCACGCCGACGACGTCGCAGGTGGTGCTGACCAACGCCGGCCGCCGGCGGCTGCGCGCCCTCGTGCGCGACGCCTGGCCGCCGTCGCTCGTCACCGCACGGGACGACGACGGGGGCCTGCGCCCGCACACCGACCCAGCTGAGCCCGCCCGGACCGCGCGGCACACTGTGGACCTGCCCCCGGGCGAGTCGGCCCGGCTGCGGACACCGCTGCTGCCGACCCGCCGCGGAGAGCGCTCCGCCGGCGCCGTCACGATCCGGACCGTCGGACCGCTGCGGCTGGCAGGACGGCAGGCCTCGCTCGACGTGGGCGGACGGATCCGGGTGCTGCCCGAGTTCGCCTCCCGCCGGCACCTGCCGAGCCGTCTCGCACGGCTGCGGGAGATGGACGGCCGGGCGGCGGTCCAGGTACGGGGCGAGGGCACCGAGTTCGACTCGCTGCGCGAGTACGTGGTGGGCGACGACGTCCGCTCGATCGACTGGCGGGCGACGGCGCGCGGCGGCGACGTCGTCGTGCGGACCTGGCGCCCCGAGCGCGACCGGCGCGTCGTCGTCGTGCTCGACACGGGACGGACGTCCGCGGCGCGGATCAGCACCGCCGTCGACGGGTCCGTGAACACGGGCGGTACCCGGTTGGAGGCGAGCGTCGAGGCGGCGCTGCTGCTCGGGGCGCTGGCCGACCGGGCGGGCGACCGGTTCCAGGTGATCGCGTACGACCGTGTGCTCCGGGCGCGGGTGGCCGGCGCCTCCGGCCCGCGGCTGCTGCCTGCCATGGCGGACTCGCTGGCCGCCGTCGAGCCGGTGCTGCTGGAGACGGACTGGCCGGGCCTCGTGGCCCAGGTCCGCGCGCGCGTCTCGCAGCGCGCCCTGGTGGTCCTGCTGACGTCGCTCGATCCCGCGGTGGTGGAGACGGGGCTCCTGCCCGTCGTCGACCAGCTCTCCGGGACGCACCAGGTGGTCGTCGCGGCGGTCGCCGACGCGGAGGTGGCGGCGATGCGCGCCGGCCGTGGGAGCGTCGAGGAGGTCTACGACGCGGCGGCCGCGGCACGCGGCGACCTCGAGCGCTCGGCCGTCGCGGCGGTGCTGCGCCAGCACGGCGCGGAGGTGGTCGAGGCGCTGCCCGACCAGCTCGCGCCGCGTCTCGCCGACACCTACCTGGCGCTCAAGGCCGCCGGCCGCCTCTGACCGAGGCCACCAGCCCCGGACCCACCCACCCCGGCGTTGTGGGCGCGATTTTTGGCCCGATATGCCCGTTTCGGGCGCATATCGGGCCCAGAAATCGCGCCCACAACGCACCGGGGTGCGGTCAGCCGGCCCCGGGGTGCGGTCAGCCGGCCCCGGGGTGCGGTCAGCCGGCCGTGGGGAGGACGGCGCCCGCGCGCTCGACGTCCAGGTCGCCCGTCTCCCCCGCCCGCACGGCACGGCGTCCGAGCACGAGGTAGTACGCCAGGAAGGCCGCGAGCGCGAGCGCCCCGATGAGGATCTTGAGCCACCACGCCAGCCCGGAGCCGGTGACGAAGCCCTCGACGAGCCCGGACAGCGCGAGCGCCCCCACGAGCCCGACCGCGACCGTGATGAGCGCGCGCCCCTCGGCGGCGAGCGCGGTCGCCCGGGGCCGCGCCCCGGGGTCCACCCAGGCCCAGAACAGCCGCAGGCCGGCCGCACCGGCGACGAAGATGCTGGTCAGCTCGAGCAGACCGTGCGGGGTGATGAGCTGCAGGAAGAGCGTCAGCTCGCCGTACGCGGCCATCATGCCGCCGGTCGCCCCGACGCCGACGGCGTTCTGCAGCAGCACCCACACGGGCCACGCGCCCGTCACGCCGAACGCGATCATCTGGGCGGCGATCCACGCGTTGTTGGTCCACACCATCGCGGCGAACGAGGTCTGCGGGTCGTAGTAGGAGGCGAAGGCCTCGTCGACGTACTGCTCGCGCTGCGAGGGCGTGCCCATGGCCGCGAGCGCGTCGGGGTCGACGGCGACGCGTACCCCGGCGACCAGCGCCACCAGGAGGAAGCCGACGGTCACCCAGAACGTCCACCACCGGATCCGGTACAGCGCAGCGGGAACGGTCACGGTGGCGTACCGGACGACGTCGGACCAGGCGGGCTCGTGCGCGCCCGCGATCCGCGTACGGGACCGGCTCAGGAGCTCGGAGAGCCGGGTGACCAGCACGGGGTCGGGCGCGGCCGAGCGCACGGTCGACAGGTGCGTGGCGACGGCCTGGTGGAGGCGGACCAGCTCGTCGGCCTCGGCGCCGTCGAGCCGGCGCTGCTTCGCGAGGCGGCCGAGGCGGTCCCACTCCGGGCGGTGCACGGCGGTGAAGGCATCCAGGTCCACGCCCGCTACCCTGCCACAGGAGGTCGCGTCGCGATGACGCCTCCACCGACGGACCGAGGAGACGGAGGCACGGTGCAGGACGGAATCCTCATCGGCGAGGGCGTGGTGCTGGACTCGCGCCCGGCATCGTTCGCGACGCGGGCGGTGGGCGCGCTGCTGGACGTGTTGGCGACGGTGACCCTGGGCTTCGTCACGCTGGTCGTGGTGCTGGGCACCACCCTCGACCGCCTCAGCGCCCAGTGGGGCAACACCCTGGTCATCGTCCTGCTGGTCACGTTCCTCGTCGCGCTGCCGGTCACGGTGGAGACCCTCAGCCGTGGGCGCTCGCTCGGCAAGCTCGCCACGGGGTTGCGCGTGGTGCGCGACGACGGCGGCCCGGTGCGCTTCCGGCACGCGCTCGTCCGGGCGCTGGTGGGCGTCTTCGAGCTGTGGCTCACCTTCGGCTCGGTCGCCGTGATCACGTCGCTGGCCAACGCACGGGGCAAGCGGCTCGGCGACCTGCTGGCGGGCACCTACTCCGTGCGGGTGCGCGGCGCCCGGGGATGGGAGCGGCCACTCGTCATGCCGCCGGACCTGGCCGCCTGGGCGCACAGCGCCGACATCCGCCGGCTGCCGGACGGTCTGGCGCTGCGGGCCCGGCAGGTCCTCGACCGCGCTCCTCGCCTCGCTCCGTCCTCACGGGCGCGGCTCACGGACGAGCTCGCCGGTCAGGTAGAGGCCCACGTGGCTCCGGGGCCGCCGTCCGGCACCCCGCCCGAGGCGTTCCTGCACGCGGTGCTGCACGAACGCCGCGACCGCGAGCTGGTGCGCGGCCGGGCCGAGCGCGAGCGGGCCACGCACCAGGCCGAGGTGCTGCACCGCCTGCCGTACGGCGTCTCCGACCCGCGCGCCTGAACCGCCCTGCGTCTCGCACCTGAAGACGGGCTGGGACCCTGCTCCGAGCTGCCCGTAGGGTGACGGCATGCGATCCCCCCTTTCCCGGACCACCGCTCTGGCCGCCGCCGGTGTGCTCACCCTCTCGCTGGCCGCCTGCGGAGGCTCGGACGAGTCGGCGCAGGCGTTCTGCGACTCCTTCACCTCGGTGGACGACCTGACCTCGGACCTGCAGGGCATCGACCCGAGCGACCCGGACGCCGCGATCGCGACGCTCGAGGACCTGACGGCGCAGGTGGAGGCGATCGAGGCACCCGAGGAGGTCGCGGACTCCTACGCCGTGGTCACCTCGGCGTTCCGCAGCTTCACCGACACGGTCTCCGCCGCGCTGGCCGACCCGGAGAACGCCGACCCTGCCGCACTCACCGAGGCGACGGGTTCCTTCACGAGCGAGGAGTTCTCCGGCGCGATCGCCGAGCTGGACGAGTTCTCCGCCGCCAACTGCTCCTGACCCGCGGCGCGCGAGCGCCTCACGACGCCCCGACCGGCTCCGTGCCGGTCGGGGCGTCCGTCGTCCCGGCACGGGACGCCTCGAACCGGCCGAACACCCGCACCAGTCCCGCCAGGACCAGCAGACCGGCCCCGAACCACACCGGCCGGCTGGCCCACCAGTCCGCGCTCCACGCATCGGGCAGGCTCTGCCCGAACCCGAGGAGCACCATGCCCACGACCGCGAACATCGCCGTGAGGTGCCACAGGTAGACGGTCATGGAGCGTTGCGCCAGCGGCCGGACCACGGTGCGGCCCGCTCCCTCGGCCCACCGGGCCAGCACCGGACGGGCCGCGAGCGCCAGGCACACCATCGCCACGGCGTGCAGCACCACGGGCGCGGTGGGCGGCGCGAGGTTGGAGATCTCGGCTCCCGGCATCCCGATCAGGCTCACCGGGTACGGGCCGACGGCGATCAGCAGCGCGGCACCGGCGAGCGCGGTCAGCGCTCCCGTGACGAGCAGCGACCGACCGTTCGGCACGGCCCGGCGTCCGTCGCGGCGGTCTGTCGCGTAGGCGACGCCCGCGCCGAAGGGCACGGCCCACGCGAGGAGCACGTTGGCCCACGCCGGTCCGTCGATTCCGGCGCCGAACCGCAGCGCGTCGACGGCGAGCGGCAGGGCCACGACGACGCCGGCCGCGCCCCACCGCCACCGGCGCCAGGCCCGCTGGAGCAGAGGGGCGAGAGCGACCAGGACCACCCACACGCCGAGGAACCACAGCGGCTGCGGCACCATCCGCGCCAGCCGCCGTACGGCGTCGTCGGGCACGCCGACGGCGAGCATCGCCACGACCGCCAGCGCCCACACGCCCAGCAGGACGACGACGGGACGTGCCGCGCCCAGCACGCTCCCGCCCAGGGCGCGCCACCAGCGGCCCGGGAGACCGAGCGTCCGCGAGCTGCGGTAGGCGGCCGCCGCGCCGGCGGCGAGGAAGAGCAGCGGCAGCGTCTGCAGCCAGGTCACCGTCCAGCCGGCACCGTGGCCGAGGGCGTTGCCGACCCGCAGGGTGCTGCCGTCCCAGGTCGCCTCCACCATCAGCCAGTGCAGCGCGACGACGGCGACGATGCCGAGCGCACGGATCGCGTCGACGAACCCGTCACGCCCCTGCCGTGGGCCGGCCCGCCCGGCCGCGACGGGAGGGCTCGCCGGTGCCGGTGGGCGGTCCGGCTCGGACAGCGCCGATCGCCGGGGCGCCGGCTCCGCCGGCACGAGGGTCGTGGTCAGGGTCATGGCAGGCTCCGCAGGTCGGGGTCGTGGTGACCCCTCCAGCCTGTTGACCTGCGACGACATGGACCATGGGTGGATCCCCCGGTCTGGGCGCGGTCAGCCCCCGAAAGAACCCGGGGGCTGTCCCTCCTCGGCTCCCTGCTCTCCGACGCCGAGGTGCCGCAGCACGGCGAGCACCCGGCGGTGGTCAGCCGCGTCCTGTGGCAGGTCGAACTTGGCGAAGATCGACGCGACGTTCTTCTCCACCGCTCCGTAGGACAGGAAGAGCAGCTCCGCGATCGCGCCGTTGGACCGCCCCTGAGCCATCAGGTCGAGCACCTCCCGCTCGCGCCCGGTGAGCCGGGACAGACCGTCGTCGCCGTGCGAGGCGCCCATGAGCTGGGACACCACCTCGGGGTCCAGCACGGTCTGGCCGTCCGCGAGGCGCACCAGGGCGTCCAGGAAGTCGCCCACGTCCGCGACCCGGTCCTTGAGCAGGTACCCCACCCCGCGCGAGCTCCCCGCCAGGAGGCGCCCGGCGTAGCGGGTCTCGACGTACTGGCTGAAGAGCAGCACGCCGAGGTCCGGGTGGTCCTCGCGGAGGGCCAGCGCGGTCCGCAGGCCCTCGTCCGTGAAGGTGGGTGGCATGCGGATGTCCACCACGACGACGTCGGGCAGCTCGCCCGCGGCGTGCCGCAGCGCGATCTCCCGCTCGAGGGCGACGCCGTCGGCCACCGCGGCGACGACGGTGTGGCCCCGGCGCTCGACCAGGGCGGCGAGGCCGTCCCGCAGGACGGCGGAGTCCTCGGCGATCGCCACGCGCAGGTGCCTGCCCGTGGCCGCCCCGCGGCGGGAGCCCGGTGCGGGGCTCATGGGCGCGGCCGGGTGACCGGCGTCGCCGGACGGGTCTGGGTGGGTAGCAGCACGGTGACCACCGTAGGTCCGCCGGCCGGGCTCGACAGGTCGAGCGTGCCGTCCACGGCGCGCACGCGGTCGACCAGGCCCGCCAGCCCGGTGCGGTGCCCGCTGCCGTCCGGGGCGACGACGGCGGCGCCACCCCGGCCGTCGTCGCGCACCCGCACACGCAGGCCGTCGGCCGTCCGCTGGACCAGTACGTAGGCGCCCGAGGCGTCGGCGTGCTTGACGACGTTGGTGAGCAGCTCCGCGACCGTGTAGTACGCGATGGACTCCACCGCCGGGGCGAGCCGTCCGCCTGCCTCCACGACGGGGTCGACGTCCACGGTCACCGGCACGGGCGCTCGGGCACCGAGCGTCTCCAGGGCGACCGCCAGGCCGCTGTCCAGGGCGGGCGGGTGGATGCCGCGGGCGATCTCGCGCAGCTCGGCCAGCGCCTCCTTGGTGGAGTCGTGGGCGGTGCCGACCAGGTTGCCGGCCAGCGCGACGTCGTCGGCGTCGTTGCCCGCCGCGAGCAGGTCGCGCGCCTCACCGAGCTGCATCGCCACCGCGACGAGCCGGGCCTGCGTGCCGTCGTGCAGGTCCCGTTCGATGCGACGCAGACGGTCGTCGGCGTCCTCGACCACGCCCGCCCGGGTCCGCTCCAGCTCGGCGACGCGCACGCTCGCGCGGGTGGGCCCGAGCAGCGCGCCCGCCAGCAGGCGGAAGAGCGCGACGAACGGCGCCTGGGCCAGGGGCCAGAGAAAGAGGAGCACCAGGCCCGCGGCCACGAGGAGCGTGTGGCGGGCCGGGCTGTCGGCGAACCAGTACCAGTCCCCCGCGACGATCGACAAGCCGCGGTGCGTCGTCCCGTCGGGGGCCTCCTGCAGCGGGAGGAACCGCGACCACACCCAGTGGGTCATCGCTCCCAGGGCGACCGCCAGGAACACGGTGGAGACCACGAACGACACGATCGCCAGGGGGAACGTCGCCGCCATGTACAGGATCGCCCGCCAGCCGGCACCGTCGCCGATCGTCCCGCCCAGCCGGCGCCAGAACCCGCGCCGGGTCCGCCGAGGCACCGGCTCGGCGATCTCGACACTCAGCAGGCGCCGTGACAACCGCCGGTACGCACCGCCCCAGCCGCGCCCGCCGAGCACGAGCGCGCCCGCGACGAACAGCCCGACCACGGTCACCGTGAGACCGACCGTGAGCACGGTGGTGAGGACCGCATAGGCGAACGCGAACGGAGCGAGCAGCAGCGCGACCCACAGGAAGCCGTAGGCCCGCCAGGTACGTCGCGCGAAGGGCGCCTCGAGGAATCCGGGCGCAGGCGTGAGGGCGGTCATGGTGACCATCCTGGCGGGTGCCGGGTCGCCCGCCCAGGGTGCGGGCCGCCGTCGGGCACGGGGGTTGTCCCCCGTACCCGCCGGCGCCGGCGTGACCGGTGCCGAGTGCCAAGGTCCGGACCGCTATGGGACGTCAATGCGGCGGGAACCTCGACACTCGGCGTCGCGGCCGGGGACGGTCAGTAGCGGTAGTGCTCCGGCTTGAACGGGCCCTCGACGGCGACCCCGAGGTAGTCGGCCTGGGCCTTGCTGAGCTCGGTCAGGCGGACGCCGAGCGCGTCGAGGTGCAGCCTCGCGACCTTCTCGTCCAGGATCTTGGGCAGGCGGTAGACCTGCCGCTCGTACTGCTGCTCGTCGGCCGGGCGGGCCATGTCGGCGAACAGCTCGAGCTGGCCGATCACCTGGTTGGCGAACGAGTTGGACATGACGAACGACGGGTGGCCCGTCGCGTTGCCGAGGTTGAGCAGGCGCCCCTCGGAGAGCACGATGATCGACCGCTCGCCACGCGCGGCACCGTCCGCGGCGGCCGGACCGCTGCCGGCCGGCATCGTCCACTCGTGCACCTGCGGCTTGATCTCGGTCTTGACGACACCGGGGACGTCGGCCAGCCCGGCCATGTCGATCTCGTTGTCGAAGTGGCCGATGTTGCCCACCACCGCCTTGTTCTTCATGGCGAGCATGTGCTCGGCGGTGATCACGCCGAAGTTGCCGGTGGTGGTGATGAAGAAGTCGGCCTGGTCGAGGACGTCCTCGATCCGCGCGACCTGGAAACCGTCCATCGCGGCCTGCAGCGCGCAGATCGGGTCGACCTCGGAGACGATGACGCGCGCTCCCTGACCGCGGAACGCCTCCGCGGCGCCCTTGCCGACGTCGCCGTAGCCCGCCACGAACGCGACCTTGCCGCCGATGAGGATGTCGGTGGCCCGGTTGATGCCGTCCGGCAGCGAGTGGCGGATCCCGTACTTGTTGTCGAACTTCGACTTGGTGACCGAGTCGTTGACGTTGATCGCGGGGAAGAGCAGCTCGCCCGACTCCGCGAGGTGGTACAGGCGGTGCACACCCGTGGTGGTCTCCTCGGTGACGCCGCCGATCTGCTGGGCGATGCCCGTCCACCGCAGCGGGTCCGCCTCGAGCGCGGCGCGCAGCAGGTCCCGCACCACGTTCATCTCCTGCGTGTGGTCGGGCTCGCCAGGCAGCGTGTTCGGCGGCACGACGCCGGCCCGCTCGTACTGCAGGCCGAGGTGGACCAGCATCGTGGCGTCGCCGCCGTCGTCCAGGATGAGGTTCGGGCCCTCGCCGGCCGGCCACACCAGGATCTGCTCGGTGCACGCCCAGTACTCCTCGAGCGACTCGCCCTTCCAGGCGAACACCGGGACGCCCTGGGGGTCCTGCGGCGTCCCACCGGGGCCGACGACGACGGCGGCAGCGGCCTCGTCCTGCGTGCTGAAGATGTTGCAGCTCGCCCAGCGGACCTCCGCGCCCAGCGCGGTGAGGGTCTCGATGAGGACGGCGGTCTGGACAGTCATGTGCAGGGAGCCGGCGATGCGCGCACCGGCCAGCGGCTGGGCGTCGCCGTATTCCTCGCGCAGGGCCATCAGGCCGGGCATCTCGTGCTCGGCGAGCCGGATCTGGTGCCGGCCCGCCTCGGCGAGGGCGAGCGAACGGACCTTGTAGCGGCCGGGGGCCTCGTCGAAGCCGGGGGTCGGCTGCGCGGCGGTGGCCGTGGCGGTGTCGGTCATGGGTGCCTCCTGGGGACGTCGTCGATGCTGTCGCGCGCTGGGGGCTCCCGTCGGCGCAGTGGGCGCACCACGCAGGGCGCCCACGCACCAGGGTAGTAGGTGCGTGGGCGCGCGGCCGGGCCGCCTCAGCGGGCCGTGGTGGGTCAGCCGTTCCGGGAGGCCCGGTAGCCGGCGTTGCGCGCGGCGGACTCGGTGGTGAAGCACTCCTCGGGGCTGGTGATCTCGTAGTACCGACCGCCCGGCACGTGGTAGATGCCGGACTGGTTGCCCTTGATGGGCGCCCAGCGCGGGCAGTCCCACTTGCTCACCGGAGACGTGCGCGATGGCCGCTTGCCCTGCCGCACCACGAGCTGCTGGGACAGCTTCTTGGTCTTCTTCGGCCCGTACACCTTGATCGTGCCGCGGGCGGTCGACTTCACGGTGTAGCGCTGGAACGTGACCTTGGTGGTCACCCGGTAGGTACCCGGCTTCAGCGAGACCTTCTTCTTGTTCTTCGCGATCGTCGTGCCCGACTTCTTGACGGTGAGGGTCTTGGACCGGATCGTGACCGTGCCGGACTTCGTGACCCGCGGCTTGATCGTGGCCTTGCCCCCGTACGGGGCGGTCTTCGTCGGGATCTTCTTGATCACGACCTTCGCCGGTGCCGTCGCCGTGCGGATGACGGACTGGACCGACGTCGCCGGGGTGGGGGCCGCCGCGGCGGCACTGGTGGCGACCGCGGAGCCGCTGGCCAGCAGCGCGCCGACCGCGATCGACGCGAGGATCTTGCGCATGGGTGGTCTTCTTTCGCAGGCCGGGTGAGAGCGCCCACCGCGACTCCGGCGTCACGTCACCGTCGCGGTGTCCCTGCAGGTCACGGCGCCGGTTCGGGCGTGGGCCGATGTTATGCCACGGCAACCGCCGATGGCGCCCCGGACAACGTTTTTCACCCGCCCACCGGAGCATGCTTGCCTCGGGCTCGAATGTTATCGATTCGTGATCTAAGGTCGATCAGATGACCTCGACGCCCCAGACGACACAGACGGCGCAGCGCAAGCACCTGCTGGACGTGCTCCGGTTCGGTGCGGCGTTCGCCGTCGTCGTCTACCACTTCACGGCCACCCCGACGGCGAGCCAGTACTGGGGCACCGACGTCTCGACGCTCTTCGAGGGCCTGAACCAGGTCTCCCGCTACGGCTGGCTGGCGGTCGAGGCGTTCTTCGTCATCAGCGGCCTCGCGATCCTGTGGTCCGGCCAGGGCCGCACCCTGGCGCAGTTCACCGGTTCGCGCGTGGGGCGCCTCTACCCGGCCCTGTGGGCCTGCGTGCTGGCGACCGCCGTCCTGCAGGCGTTCTGGTCGGGCGGCCGGGAGCTCAGCCTGGGCGACACCCTGCTCAACCTCACGATGGCGCCCGACCTCTTCGGGGCCGAGCTCTCCCAGGTCGTCTACTGGACGCTCCTCGTGGAGCTCAAGTTCTACGTCCTGGTCGGGCTGCTGATGCTCCTCGGCCCCCTCACCCGGGCACGCGCGCTCACCCTCGCGCTCGCGTGGCCCGCGGCCGGGATGCTGGTCCGGGGCTTCGGCTACCCGGAGGTCGCGGAGCACCTCGTCGTGCGCCACTCCGTCTACTTCGGCATCGGCATGGTCCTGTTCCTGCTCTGGCAGGACCTCGCGGCACACCGCGACCAGGTCGTGCCCGACGGCGGCACGCGCCGCGCGGTGGTCGTCGACCTCGCCGCGCTCGCACTCCTGCTCGGGCTCTCCGTGGACCGCGTCATGACGTCCGCGGACCAGGCGAGCAGCCTGCAGGGAGTGCCCGTGCACGCCGGTGTCGCCGTCCTGGTGCTGTTCGCCGTCGTCGGCGCCGTCTGGCTCGCCGTCCAGCCGTGGGCCACGGTCCGCAACCGGTACCTGGCCGGGCTGTGCCTCCTGGCGGGCGCGCTCACGTACCCCCTGTACCTGGTGCACACGCAGTTCGGGTGGGCGGTCACCGAGGTGCTGGCCGAGCGCGGCGTCGGCGCGCGGACCGCGCTCGTGGCGGCGACCGCGGTGTCGCTGCTGCTCGCCGCGGCCATCTACTACGCCGTGGAGAAGCCTTGCTCGGCACCGTTGCGCCGGGCGGTCACCCGCGCACTGGCCCCGGACCCCTCCCGTCGCGCCCTCGCGCCGGCCGTGCACGACGGCGGCACCCACCACGCGCGCGAGGCGATCGCCCAGGTGCAGCAGTCCCGGGTGGCCGCCTGACCTCGTTCGCCGTGACGAGCCCGGGAACGACGGAGCGCCCCCGCCGGACAGGTCCGGTGGGGGCGCTCCGTGCTGCGGGAGGCTGTGCCGCCGTGCAGCGATGCGTCAGGCGGTGACGATCAGCCCTCGAACGGGGGGATCACGTCGGGGTTCTCCTCGAGCCACGCCTCGACACCGGCGGCCGGGTCGTCCGGGAACTCGTTGACGACGGTGTCCTCCAGGGAGCCGTACTGCGCGTCGTCGAGCGTGATCTGACCGATCCACTCGGCGACCTCGGGGCGCTCCTCCGCGAAGCCGTCGGTACCGAGGAAGTGCAGGCCCTCGGCCTTGCCGAGCGCACCCTCCGGGTCCTCGAGCGTCTTGACCGGGTAGGAAGCGTTCGCCCAGAACGGCTGCCACAGCGTGACGAGGATGTCCTCCTCGTTCTCCGTGGCCTGCTCCAGCTCGGTGAGCATCGCCGTGGTGGAGGACGTCTGCAGCTCGTAGCCCGCCTCGTCCAGGCCGTACGTCGGGATGACGTTGTCCTGGACGGCCGCCGTCAGGCCGGCGCCCGGCTCGATGCCCGTGATGGTGCCGTCGAACAGGTCCGGGTTGTCGGCCAGCTCGGCGATCGAGTCGATGTCGGTGTACTCCGGCACCGCCATCGTCAGCTTGGCGTTGCCGTAGTACGTGCCGATGTCCTCGATGGAGTCGCCGTACTCCTCCATGTACTTGGCGTGGGTCACCTCGGGCCAGGCCGACGGGTACATGTCGACGTCGCCCTCGGCCAGCGCCGTGTAGAGCAGGCCGGCCTCCTGGACCTCCTCGTGCTCGACCGTGTAGCCGGCCTCCGACAGCACGTTGTCCAGCAGGTAGGCGGTGCTCAGCCCGTCGGTCCACGACGGGATGTAGCCCAGGGTGATGGTCATGTCCTCGGCGGCCGACTCCTCGGTGGCGCCGTCGGAGCCGGCGTCGTCCGAGGCGCACGCGGTCAGGGTCAGGCCGAGGGCCGCGGCGGAGACGAGGGCGACGCCCTGGCGCCGACGCAGATGCTTGCGATGGGTGCTCATGTGATGAGTTCCTTTCGTGTCGAGGGACGTGCCCCCGAGGGGACAGGTCCCGGGACATGGGTTCCGGGCAGGTCGGTTCCTGCTCGGCGGGACTGTGTGCGGCGGGGCCGTCAGACCGCGCCGGCCGTCGCGGCGCGCGCGCCGTCGCCCTTCCGGCTGCTGAGGATGGCGACCAGCGAGCGGCCGGTGGGCTGGCCGATCGCGCCGGTGAGCCGGTCGAGGAAGATCGCGAGGATCACCACGGACAGGCCGCCCTCGACGCCGAGCGGCACGTCGAGCGTGGAGATGGACGACACGACCTCGCCGCCCAGGCCTCCGGCGCCGACGATGCCGGCGACGACCGCCATCGACAGGGCCAGCATGATGACCTGGTTGACGCCGGCCATGATGGTCGGCAGGCCCAGCGGGAGCTGGATGCCGCCCAGGATCTGCCGCGGGGTGCCGCCGAACGCCTCCCCGGCCTCGACGGTCTCGGAGTCGACCTGCCGGATGCCCAGCTCGGTGAGCCGGACCCCGGGCGGCAGCGCGAAGACGATGGTGGCGCACACGCCGGGGACGACGCCGATCCCGAAGAACACGACCACGGGGACCAGGTAGACGAAGGCCGGCATGGTCTGCATGAAGTCCAGCACCGGCCGGACGAAGGCGCTGACGGCGTCGTTGCGGGCGGCGAGGATGCCGACCGGGACGGCGATGACGACCGCGATGACGGTCGCGACCAGCACCAGGCTGAGCGTCTCCATCGCCGGTTCCCACATCTCCATGCTGATGATGAGCAGCATGCCGACGGCGGTGAAGACGGCGAGCCCCCAGGACCGCACGAGCAGCGCGAGCAGGGTGAAGATCCCCACCATGACGAGCGGCGCCGGGAGCAGCAGCAGCTCGGTGATGCCGTCGATGAGGAAGGACATCACCGCGGTGATGCCGTCCAGCAACCACTCGAGGTTGTCGTTGACCCAGTCGATGCCGCTGTCGACGGCCTCGCCGATCGGCACCTTCGGGATGGTGGTGCCGTCAGAGGTGGACATCGGTGCCATCACTTCGCTCCTGCCGCATCGAGAACGGGCTCACCGTCGGCGGGGTCCTCGCCGTCCGCGGCCGTGTCAGCGCTGTCCGTCGCGGGGACGGAGAGCGCGCTGAGCAGCGTCACCCGCGGGATGACGCCCTGCAGCCGGCCGTCCTCGGCCACGACGGCCAGGGGGGCCCTGCTCACTGCCGCGTCGTGGAACAGCTCGGCCAGCGGGGTGTCCGGGGACACCTGCGCCACCGGTTCGCCGCTCAGCGGAAGCCGGTCGCTCCCCTGCCGCACGGCGTCGGCGACGTCGTTCTCGAACACGACACCGGAGACCTTCCGGTTCCGGCCGGTGACCAGCAGCGAGGAGACCTGGTGCTCGCGCATCAGCTTGTGCGCGGCCTTCGGGCCCGACTCCGGTCCGATGACGGCGACGGGGCGTTCCATGACGTCGCCCGCGGAGAGCACGCGCGACCGGTCGACGTCCGCGACGAACTGCGCCACGTAGTCGTTGGCGGGCTCGTTGAGGATCTGCTCGCTGGTGCCGACCTGCACCACGCGGCCGTCGCGCATCATCGCGATGCGGTCACCGAGGCGCATCGCCTCGTTGAGGTCGTGGGTGATGAAGAGGATCGTCTTGCCCAGCTCCGCCTGGAGCTCGAGCAGCTGGTCCTGCATCTCCTTGCGGATCAGCGGGTCGAGGGCGCTGAACGCCTCGTCCATCAGCATGATGTCGGTGCCCGCGGCGAGCGCCCGGGCCAGGCCCACGCGCTGGCGCATGCCGCCGGAGAGCTCGGAGGGCAGCGAGCCGCCCCAGCCCTTGAGTCCGACCAGGGCCAGCGCCTCCTCGGCGCGGGCCTCGCGCTCGGCCTTGTTCACCCCCCGCAGCTTCAACGGGTAGGCGGCGTTCTCCCCGACGGTGCGGTGCGGCAGCAGGGCGAAGTGCTGGAACACCATGCTGACCTTGGTCCGGCGCACCTCGCGCAGGCCGGCGGCGGACAGGTGCGTCACGTCCTGGCCGTCGATGCGCATGACGCCGTCGGTCGGTTCCAGCAGGCCGTTGACCATGCGGATCAGCGTCGACTTGCCGGAGCCGGACAGGCCCATGACGACGAAGATCTCGCCGGGCGCGACCTCGAAGGTCGCGTCGATGACGGCCGGCGTGAGGCCTTCTCGCCGCAGTCGGGCGCGGTCTGCGCCTTCCTTGAGCAGCTTGACGCCACGCTGTGGCCGGCGTCCGAAAATCTTTGTCAGGCCGTTTGCCTCGATGGCTGGCACGGTTCTCCCGGGTCGGGGACATTGACGTGCCGTCGAACCGCCCGTGGACGTGCCCGAGCGGGTCCTGGACCCGCACTCGACGGCCTGCGGGCCATGAGTCGGCATTCACGTTCTTTGCTCGAGCGTAGATCACACTCTGTACAGCTCCGGCGCGGCACCGGCAATATGGCGATGATCTTTATCACGCTGTGACCAAAAGTGCCTCTTCGGCCGGGACTTGGCGTGCAGATGGCCCGTGAAGATCCTCACGCCCCGCCACGGCCTAGAGTGACCCCGTGCATCGCGACCGCCTCCATCTGGGGCTCATGCTGGCCCTCACCTTCTCCACCGGTATCGCCGACGCCGTCGGCTACCTGGGCCTCGACCGGGTCTTCACCGGCAACATGACGGGCAACGTCGTCATCCTGGGCATGGCGCTCGCCGGGGCGGACGACCTTCCCGTCGTCGGCCCGCTGCTCGCCTTCGCGACCTTCCTGGCCGGTGCCGCTCTCGGCGGGCTGGTGGTGCGGTCCCAGGACGTCGGCTGGACCGGACGGACCACGGTCCTGTTCGGCGTCGTCGGCGTGCTGCTGGTCGCGATCGCGGTGACGCTGGCGGTGTTCGACGCCGACATGCCGTACGGCGTCCAGCTGGCGGTGACCGGTTCCCTCGCCGCGGCGATGGGCCTGCAGGCCGCCACGGCTCGACACCTGGCGGTCAAGGAGATCACCACCGTCGTGGTGACGAGCGCCATCACGGGCCTGGCGATGGACTCGCGCCTCGTCGGGGGCCACGGCAAGCACGTCCGGCGACGCGTCGCCGCGATCGCCCTGATCGGCGCCGGAGCGTGCGCGGGCGCGCTGCTGCTGCAGGTCCACGTCGCGTGGGGCGTCGCCCTCGCGGCGGCCATCACGCTGGCGGTCACCGTGCTCGGCCACGCCCGCGGCCGCGCCTCGGCAGCCGAGACCCCCGGAGGACGACCATGACGTTCACCCCACCGGACCCGCACCAGACCCGCCCCGACCTGCAGGGCACGTTCGGCATGGCGGCCACCACGCACTGGCTCGCCACGGCCACGGCCCAGTCGGTCCTGGAGCGAGGCGGCAACGCGTTCGACGCCGCCACGGCGGCCGCCTTCGTGCTGCACGTCGTCGAGCCGCACCTCAACGGGCCCGGCGGGGACATGACGGGCGTGTTCGCGGCGGCCGACGGCGTCCCGCGCGTGCTGGCGGGCCAGGGCCCCGCGCCGGCCGCGGCCACCATCGCGCACTTCCGGGACACCGAGGGCCTGGACCTGGTCCCGGGGGCCGGCGCGCTGGCCGCCGCCGTCCCCGGTGCCGTCGACGCCTGGTTCCTCCTCCTGCGGGACCACGGCACGTGGACGGTGCGCGACGTCCTGGCCCACGCCGTCGGGTACGCGCGGGACGGCCACCCCGTGCTCGGCGCCGTCGCCGCCACCGTGGAGCGCGTGGCCGGGCTGTTCACCGCGCACTGGCCCACGTCGGCCGAGCGCTGGATGCCGGGCGGCCGCCCTCCCCGCGCCGGGGAGGTCGTGACGAACCCCGAGCACGCGTCGGTCCTCGAGCGCCTGGCCGAGGCCGCCGACGACGCGCCCTCCCGGAGAGCGGGAGTCGACGCCGCCCGGGCCGCCTGGCGCGAGATCGTCGGTACCGCCGCCGAGTCGTTCGTCGCGACGCCGCACCGGCACTCCGACGGCCGTGACCACGCGGGCGTCCTCACCGCCGACGACGTCGCCCGCTTCGAGGCCGGCTACGAGCAGCCGACGACGGCGGAGTTCCGCGGGCGCACGATCGTCAAGACGGGCGCCTGGGGCCAGGGCCCGGTGCTGCTCCAGGCGTTGCAGATTCTCGACGGCTTCGACGGGTCCGACAGCGCACGCCTCGACCCGTCGACCGAGCGCGGCGCGCACACGATCCTCGAAGCCCTCAAGCTGGCGCTCGCCGACCGCGACACCTGGTACGGCGACACCGACGTCCCGCTCGAGCACCTGCTCTCCGCCGCGTACGCGGCGGAGCGGCGAGCCCTGATCGGCGAGACGGCCTCGCACGAGGTGCGTCCCGGCGTCGTCCCCGGACGGACCGCTCCCCCGCCGCCGCTGCGCCCGGCCGGTGGGACGCCGTCGGGCGCGGCTGGTGCGGCTGGTGCGGGCGAGCCGACCGTGCAGACGAACGGCACCACGAGGGGCGACACCTGCCACCTGGACGTCGTGGACCGGTGGGGCAACATGATCAGCGCGACACCGTCGGGCGGCTGGCTGCAGTCCTCGCCGACCGTGCCCGGGCTCGGGTTCTGCCTCGGCACGCGGCTGCAGATGACCTGGTTGGACGAGGACTCCCCGTCGCGGCTCGAGCCGGGGCGCCGGCCGCGGACCACGCTGTCGCCCACGCTCGTGCTGGACGCGGACGGCGTGGCCGTGATGGCGTGCGGCACACCCGGCGGCGACCAGCAGGACCAGTGGCAGCTGCCGTTCCTCCTGCGCGTGCTGGTGGGCGGCTACACCCCACAGCAGGCGATCGACGCGCCCGCCCTGCACACCACGTCGATGACCGACTCGTTCTGGCCGCGCACCTGGGTGCCCGGCGGGGCCGTGGTCGAGTCACGGATCGGTGCGGACGTGCTCGACGGGCTGGCGGCGCGCGGCCACGTGCTCACCGGGGCCGGCCCGTGGTCGCTCGGACGGCTCTCGGCCGTGACCCGGGACCCGGCGACCGGCGTCCTCGGGGCGGCCGCGAACTCCCGCGGCGCCCAGGGGTACGCGGCGGGGCGGTGAGCTCCGCGGCGCGAGTCAGCGCTCCGTCGGCGAACCCGCCGACCGACCGCGGTCGGTCGGAGCCACCGCCGACGCCTCGGCCCCCGCCCGACGCAGGTCCGGCTCCAGGTGGATGACCTGCGTGATGTCGACGGCGGCGCGCACCCGTGACTCGGCTGCGTCGATGGCGCGGGCGACGTCTGCGGCGGTCGCCGCGCCGTCCACCTCGATCTTGGCCGCGACCAGGATCTCGTCCGGACCGAGGTGCAGCGTCTTGAGGTGGATGATCGAGCGGACCTCCTCGCCGACGAGCGCCGACCTGATGGCCGTGACGTGCGCCCGCGAGGCGGACTCACCCAGCAGCAGCGACTTCGTCTCGATCGCCAGGATGATCGCGATGAGCACCAGGAGCACGCCGATGCACGCGGTGCCCGCGGCGTCCCACCGGCCGTCGCCGGTCAGGAGCGTCAGGCTCACGCCGAACAGCGCCAGGACCAGCCCGACGAGGGCCCCCAGGTCCTCCAGGAGCACCACGGGCAGCTCGGGCTGCTTGGCCCGGCGCACGAACTCCACCCACGAGGCGCGGCCACGGACCGCGTTCGACTCGTGGATCGCCGTGCGGAACGAGAACGACTCCATGACGATCGCCGCCACCAGCACCGCGAGCGGCACCCACCACCAGCGGCCCTCGATGGGCTCCGGGTGCTGCCACTTGTGGAACGCCTCGTACAGGGCGAACAGCCCACCGACGGCGAACAGCACGATCGACACGACGAACGCGTAGACGTAGCGCTCGCGTCCGTAGCCGAACGGGTGCTCCTCGTCCGCGGCACGCTTGGCTGCCCGGCCGCCGAGCAGCAGCAACGCCTGGTTGCCCGAGTCGGCGAGCGAGTGGACCCCCTCGGCCAGCATCGACGAGGCGCCGGTCAGCGCCCAGGCGCCGAACTTGGTGACCGCGATGCCGAGGTTCGCGAGGAGTGCGGCGACGACGGCCTTGGTACCGCCCTGTGCAGACATGGTCGGGATCCTATCGACGTCGAGCGTCGGGTGAGTCCCCGTCCGTCACGCGCTCCCCGCCGTCGTCCGTGCGGACGTCCGCCAGCCGCCGCAGCTCCGCCTCGTGACGCTCGATGGCGGCCTCGCAGGCCGCGACGAACCGTTCGAGGGACGCACCGGGCGTCACGTCTCCGAGGTAGTACTCGACCAGCCGACGCCGTTCCTCGCGCGCCGGGTCCTGCGTCGTCTGGGTGCGCAGCAGCTCCGCGACGTCCTCGACCCCGTCCACCCGGAGCCGGGGAGCCACCCGGAGCAGCGGCGTCGTCGCCACGGTCGCCCACGGGGCGGCGACGTCGGTGACGACCAGCGGACGGAGCGTCGGCAGCCACTCCGTGGCCGCCGCCGAGATGTCGCAGACGAGCACGTCGGCCTCGGCGAACGTCGCGGCCATCTCGCCCGTGGTGCGCACCTCGTGCCCGGCGCCGGGGTCCGCCACGGCCGCCGCCTCGACCACCTCCCGGACCTCGGCGTCGGCCGCGGCGTACGCGGGCGACCGCACGCCGGTCAGCGGGTGCGGGCGGTACAGCAGCCGCATCCCCGGCTCCGCGACCACCGCGCGGGCCAGGTCGGGGCCCAGCACGTCCACCGAGCCGTAGGCGACCGACGGGTTGGCACCCTCCCAGGTGGGCGCGTAGAGGACCGTCGAGCGGTCGGACGACGCACGCGAGACCGGGTCGGGGCCGAGCACGTCGAGCTGCGGGCGGCCCACGGGCACGCACCGCGCCGGCGCGTCGAAGTACGGCAGGTTGCGGGCGAAGCGGTCGACGGCGGCCTGGCCGGCCACGAACACCAGGTCGTACGCCTTGTGCTGGTTCGACACGGAGACGGTCTTGTCGGAGTCCCCGTGCAGCAACGAGACGTGCACCAGCCCGCCGAAGCTCAGCATCGTGAAGTTCTGCGGGCTGTGGTTGACGTAGAGCGCGAGCCGCACGTCGCTGCCGGTGAGGATCTCGTCCAGGGTGGCGTGCTGCGCCACCGTGACGACACGCAGCGACGACTCGGCGCGGAGCAGCCGCGCGGTCCGCGAGTCACCGGCGATCACTACCAGGGGGACACGGTGGTCGAGCGCCTCCAGTGCGGTGTACCACTGCCGGATCTGGTACATGCTCTCCGGCGGGTCCCCGAAGAAGACCACGGCGCGGGCGGACAGCGTGGCGCCCTGGAGGAACTCGTCCTCCCCCAACCCGTCGGGCACGCCCCCGGGAAGCATCCCCAGGCGGCGGATGAGCCGCCCGCCGGTGGACCGGACGGTACGGCGCAGCCCCGCACCGCGCGTCGAGCCCGCCATGAGCACCCCTCTTCCGCGATCTGCCGTCGATCGCCCGTCGAGCGACCATCCTCGCACCGGTCGGCCGGTGCCCCGTGTCACGGCGCCGGGCTACCGCCGTCGTCCTGACGGCTCCCGACCTCGAGGACCGTGCTGCGCCCCACCGTCTTGACGACGCGGAGCCGGCGGCCGTCGACGTGGAGGTCGCGCCAGTGCCGCACCACCGCCCGCTCGTGCGGGCGGTTCGTGTCGTCCAGGACCACGAGCGCGCCGTCGCGCAGGGACGGCATCAGCTGCGACACCGCGGGGAACCGGGCCATCTTCGCGGTCACGCCGGGAGGGCCGTCGACGAACAGCAGGTCGGCCCCGACGACGTCGTCCGGCCACCCGGACAGGTCGTACCAGGGCTGCACGGTCCCCAGCTCGGCGACCGGCGTCTCCACGAGCGGTGCGTCGATCACCGTGGCCCACGCCTCCAGCCCGTGTCGTTTGAGGTTCTCCCGGGTGACCTCGGCGTAGGCGGCGTCCGACTCGAGCGACCACACGTGCCCGCCGTTGCCCCGGTGACGGAGGGCCGCCGCGGTCCACAGGGTCGAGGCACCTGAGCCGCACTCGACGAGGGTCCGCCGGGCGTCGCGCCCCAGGATCTCGTCCACGAGGAACAGGATGGTCGGAGCGGTCGCGGCCCAGTTCGCGCCGAGCACCGGCATCGGCTCGTCGGTGGCGCCGATGAGCTGCGCGTAGCGGCGCTGCAGCTCGGTGTGCACGTACGGCTGGTGGTCGATCTGGCGGACGAGCCCCGCGATGCCGGCATGGACCGGCTGGATGCGACGCTGGACGATCGCCTCGACCTCCGCGGCCTCGAGGCCCTGTGGTTCGGCGCGAGCTGCCACCGACTCGGCCAGGCGTCGCGACGGCGCAGCCGCCTGACGGACCACGTCGGCGAGGGCCCGGAACGACAGGAAGGCCGCACCGCCCGTGGCGAGGACCGCGAGGGCCAGCAACGCGAGGGCCACGTCGGTGGCGCCGGCCAGGCCGGCCGCAGCGGCTCCGAGGGCGATCAGCCACGCCACGACCCAGGTGAGCTTGCGCAGAGCGTCAGTCATGTGCGCTTCCTTCCTCGTCGATGATGCGCAGCAGCTCGCGACCGCTGTCGCCGAGATCGTCACGCAGGCGCGTGCGATACGCCTCCATCACGCGGGCGGACCGCTCGACGAAGATCTCCGTGACGTGTCGTTCGGCGTCGGCGACGCCGTCGAGCCCGCGGAGCGTCTCGATCTCCCGCTCCAGGTGCGGGACCGTCGCCCGGACCGCCGGCCGGACGTCGCCGGCGTCCTGGTCGAACTGGCCGAGGAACCTCTTGACGAACCGTTCCTCCAGCGTGAGGGCCATGCCCGCGTCGTCCGTGGCGACCACCCGCCCGCCCCGGTTCCGCGAGAACTTCCAGAGGAACTCCTCCGCGGACTTCAGCGCGTAGTGGTGCAGGGCGGCGTGCCCCGTGGTCGGGCGGTCCGACTGCGCCTGCACCAGGTGCGGGGCGAGCGTCGAGGTGAACCAGGTGTGCGGCTCGCCGGTCGCCTCCCGGAACGCGAGGTGCTCGCGCTCCGTCGTGTACGGGAAGTGCGGTTGCGACCCGAGGATCCGGCCGGGTCGGGAGATCGACTTGATGTGGGCGTCGACGGGGGCCACGGCGGCAGGGAAACGCCGGGTGACCAGGTCGTCCGCCCAGCGCGTCAGCCCGCTGGGCCCCACGACCACCCAGTTGACCGCGATGACGTCCGTCTGCCGGGCCGCGTGCCAGTCCAGGAAGTCCGCCAGCCCGTCGGACGTCGCAGGGTCCAGGACCAGGAACTCGTCGATGTCCACGGTCATCGCCCACTCGAAGTCCAGCACTTCCGGCAGGACGGAGAAGGCATGAGCGTATGCCTTGGCCTGCGCCTTGGTCCCGGGGCTGATCTCGCTGTCCAGCCAGCGGATCACCCCCGCCTGCGCGAGCGCCGCGAGCAACCGGTCCGAACCGTCGTCGTTGTTGTTGCTGTAGACGAAGAACTCGTCGACGCCGAGGGCCCGGTGGTAGGCCAACCACTCCAGCAGGTAGACGCCCTCGTTGCGGGCCGTGGCCACGACGCACACCCGCCGGCGCGGCCGGACCTGGCTGCGGGCGTAGAACGCGACGACCTCGCCCGACGAGGCGGCGACGTCGCCCGGCCCCGCGGACCAGAGGACGTCGAGCTCCGTGCCGACCTTCTGGGTGCGCCAGGGCGCGTCGCCGGTGCCCCGGGTCTCGAGCCAGGTGCGCAGGCCGGGCAGCGACCGGGTCGTCCACGGGTCGGCGGGGAAGAGTCGCGCGAGCGTGGTCACGAGCCGCTCGTCGGCGACGACCCGCTGCGCCAGCTCGAGCAGGTCGTCCCGGGAGAGGAGCGGGAGCATCGTCGAGAACGCAGTCCGCGCCGTCGTGGCGTCCGGGTCGCCGAGCGCGGCGAGGACGTCGTGCACGCGGACGCCGGCACCCTGCCGCAGGTCCCGCGTCCGCACGTAGACCGCGGCGGCAGCAGCGAGGTCCGCATCGGTGCTCGCTGCGCTGCCCGCCGGCCCCGCCCCTGCGCCGGGCGACTCGAGCTCGAGCGTCTCGTCGGTTCCCACCGCGGTGATGCCCGGTCGCATGCGCGGCACGCCCGGCTCACCGTCGACGGGCGCCGGGGACAACCAGGTCCGCGTCCACAGGTCGCCGACGGCGACCGACGATCCCGAGCGCCAGTCCAGCCGTACGAGGTGACCGAGGGCACGTGGCGTGGCAGGCCCGAGGCCGAACTCGTGGCCGCTGCCCTCGCTGGTCCCCTCCCCGATCAGCAGCCCCAGCTCGGAGCCGGGCTCCCACAGGAGGCGGGCACGCTTCGCCCGCCGCCGCGTCTGGTCCAGGCGCGCACCCTTGACGGCCAGCGACGTCGCATGCACGGTGCGGAGCGTCGCGACACGCACGCCCGCGGTCGCGGTCGGAGACGTCGCTGCCGGCTGTTCGGCCGGCACCTCGCCGGCCGGCGCCTCCTCGGCCGTCCCCGCTGCGGCCGGGCGTCTCCTCCACCGGTCCAGCGCCCTCACGCGACCCGCTCCCCCAGGGGCTTGCCGACCCCGCGCGCCTCGGTCAGGTCCCGGACCCGCTCGACCACCCGCGCGGAGCTGCGGTCGTCGAGGTGGTCGAAGAACAGCCGTCGCCGGAACTCGTACGACTCGTCGACCCGGCGGTCGACGATGCCGTCGAGGGCGTCGTCGAGCTCGTCGAAGGTGCGGCAGATCGGCCCGGGGAACACGAGGTCCAGGTCGTAGAACCCGCCCCGTTCGAGCTGGTACGACTCGTCGTCGTACGCGAAGCTCACCATGGGCTTGCCGGTGAGCATGTAGTCGACGAACGCACTCGAGTAGTCGGTGATCAGGGCCGAGGACTCGCGGTACAGGACCTCGACGTCAGGGAACTCGTCCGCCGACAGGTCGATGGTCTCCAGGCCGGACAGCTGCGAGCCGTACATGCCTCCGGCGTCGGCCATGTGCTCCCGCAGGCCGAGGACGCACCGGTGCGTCTTCTGCCACTCCTCGAGGCGGGCGAGCTCCTCGGGCGAGAACCGGTAGGCGCCGCCGTCGTCCGCGTTGCGGAACGTGGGCATGAGCAGCACGAGCCGTCGGTCGCCCACGAGGTCCCGCAGCTTGGCCAGCTCGTCCCGGAGATCTGCGGGGAGCCGCTCCTCGTCGCGCAGGATGAAGTCGTTGCGCGGTAGGCCGGTGTTCCACACCTGGTGGAACGTCAGCGGGTAGAACGCGGCCGTCATCGCCAACGCGTCCACCTTCGACGAGGCGATGACGGCCCGGTACTGCTGCTGGTCCGCGTCCACCCGGTCCAGCCTGCCGAGGTAGTCGGCCGAGGCGTACCCGATCCGCTTGAAGGGGATGCCGTGCCAGAGCTGGATGAGGTTGTGCAGCTCGCTCGAGACCGGGTGCACCACGTTGCGGTACCGGCTGTGCTTGATGAAGATCGTGCCGGCCCGCATGACGCGGTGCTGGCCCTCGGGGCTCTCCAGCGGCACCACCTCGACGTTGACGCCGTCGACGACGACCTCCTTGTCGCGCGTCAGGACGATCTTGCGGATCGACGGGTCGTCTTTGACCTCCTCGAAGACGGCCCGCTCGTTGCCGGAGAACACGTGCGAGAAGCCGCAGACGGGGAACGCCCACCAGTCGGCGTGCTTGGGGCTCAGCCGGTCCGCCGCGGCGAACTCCTCCGGCGAGAGAAGCTCGTCCGGTACCGGGACGTCCTCGACGCCGGCCTCGCTGCCGATCGAGAGGTTGCGGCGCAGACTCTCGGGGTCGGCGACGCGGGCCAGGTTGCGCTCGATCGTGGCGACGTCGGCGCCGGGCACCTTGCGGCGCACGCGGTCCGCCCAGTCGGCGAGGCGTGGCACCTCGTAGTGGTTGCCGGTGAGGAAGACCCGCTTGAGCAGCGGGAAGCCCTCGTCCAGGAGCCGGAAGTACCACGGGGTGTAGACCGGGTGCAGCGGATAGAGCTTGCTGACGAACGTGTCGAACGGGTGGCCGTGGTGGACGAGCCACCGGGTGAGCCCGATCTCGTACTTCTGGACGATCGTGTGCTTCTTCTCCTGGTGCGCCACCGAGGCGAGATACCGGCGGAACTCCGGGTCGCGGATCACCGGCGTGCGATAGGCGAGGAAGTAGGAGCCCACCAGGAAGTCGTACGTGTAGTCCTGCTCGAACCGGTCGAGCAGCGGTCCTCGCACGGACTCCATCGGGATCGGCTCGTGGAAACGGTTCACCGGGACGTCCCGGGTCCGGAAGATGCCCTTCGTCGCCTGCAGGCCCCACCAGTCGCACGCCCTCGAGTCCATCTGCCCGAAGACGTCGTCGAGCGGCCGCAGGAGGTACCCGCTGTCGTTGACCAGGAGCAGCTCGTCGTACTCCTCGATCGCCGACCATCCCAGGCGCTCGACCAGTCGGGAGTAGGACCCGAAGTCGTACTCCCCGTGACGTTCCGCCCAGGCGCCCCGCGTGTGGTCCGCGAGCTTCGCGAGCTCCGACTCCGGCATCTCGCCGTCGGCCAGGTAGTACACGTCGGCGTGCCGGGCCAGCTCGCGCACGTAGGCGACCACGTAGTCGTCGACCACGCCCTGCGGGTCGTAGCCCGCGAACAGGCACACCCGCCGGACGGCGTGACCCTCGCCGAAGCGGTGGCCGATGCCCAGACGGCGCGACGGAGACGGCTCGGGGCGCGTCGAGAGGCCCTGCTGACGACCGACCTCGAGGTAGTGGACCAGGGGGTTGACGCTGTCGTCACCCGGGTCGAGGTGCTTCGACCAGTACCACCACGTGTCGAAGAGCGGGGAGGGGTTGCGCAGGTCCTGCCAGCCGTACTCGCAGAAGTGGGCCAGCGGGTTGCGCCGCACGCTGGGATTCATCCGCTGGTAGAAGCGGGTGTCGAACATCGGCGACGGGTCGAGGCCGTGGGCAGCGCCCTTGGCGACGTAGTGCTCGATCGGGTCCGTGCCCTCCGGGAGCTCGTCGACCGCGGACCCGGCGAGCTGGCCCAGGTAGTGGTCGACGTCGAAGGTGCCGGACTCGGCGATCACCTCGGCAGCTCTCCGGCGCCGCACGCTGACGTTGCCCTCGATCGTGGTGTACCAGCGCCGCGGCTGTCCCACGGACGCAAGGGGCTCCAGGTCCATCCCGCCGGCGACACGTCGACGGCGCGAGCCTGCGCCGGCCGTCAGGACGAGGTAGAGGTCGATCGTCTCCCCCTCGAACACCGTGAGGTCCCCGTCCGTCACGTGGGCTCGCCAACCCCGGGGGTCGTCCGTCAACGACATCCGCACCTCGAGACCTGTCGACCGCCCCACGAGCAGGAGGTGCGCGGCGCCCTCGTCACGAGGGGCGACGATCGTGACCCAGGCGTCGGTGGGATCACCGTCGAAACCCACCAACGTGGGCGGGGGCGGATCGCTTCCCGGCGCAGGCTTCCGCGCCAGCTGACCCAAGATTCGTCTCATCTGACGGTCTCCTGACGGTGTCTGACCAGAGAAGCACGGCGTGCGAGGTGACTGGTGCCATCGTGAGGTCCGGATCGAGATATCGCCAGTGCCAACCCTGCCAATTCGTCGCCGATCCCGCCTGTCGCCACTCCAGCGTGCCTCCAGACGGCGGCAGCGACCTTGTACGATGTCGTGGCCCACGACGGGCCGGGCAACGAGCGCTCCTTGCCCGCTTGACCCGAGCCCAGAGGATCTCAGCAACTTGACCAGCAGCGACACCAGCGCCACCTCCGTCAAGGGCCGACCGACGGGAGTCTTCCGGCCCGACATCGAAGGCATGCGCGCCATCGCCATCGGCCTCGTGCTCATCTATCACGCGGGCGTACGACAGCTGCCGGGCGGCTTCGTCGGCGTCGACGTCTTCTTCGTGATCTCGGGCTTCCTCATCACCGGTCTGCTCATCCGAGAGCTCGAACGCACCGGCCGGATCTCCTTGGCGACCTTCTACGCACGGCGCGCCAAGCGCCTCCTTCCCGCGACAGGCCTCGTGCTCGCCACCACGGCGCTCCTGACGTGGTGGACGGTTTCCGCGGTCGACTGGCGAGCCTTCGGCGGCGACATCGTGTCAGCCGCCCTGTATGTCGTGAACTGGCGGCTCGCCGACCGCTCCGTCGACTACCTCGCGGAAGACGTCGGAGCGTCCCCGGTGCAGCACTTCTGGTCTTTGGCCGTGGAAGAGCAGTTCTACATCGTCTGGCCGTTGTTGATCGTGGCACTCGCGTGGTGGCTGCGACGGCGTGGGCACATGCGGATCCGACCGGTGCTGACCGCCGGGATCCTGGCCGTGATCGTGCCCTCCCTCGCTTATTCGGTCTACCTGACGACGAGCAGCCCGGCGACCGCCTTCTTCGTCACTCCGACACGACTGTGGGAGCTCGGCATCGGAGCGCTGGTCGCGATCGGGACCACGGCATGGCTGCGCCTCCGCCGCAGCGCCGCGATCGTACTCGGCTGGGCCGGGCTGGCCGCGGTCATAGCGAGCGGATTCTGGTTCTCCACCAGCACACCATGGCCCGGCTCCGCGGCCCTCGTGCCGACCCTGGGTACCGCGGCGATGATCATCGCGGGATACACCTCAGGCCGCGCCGGGGTCGCTGGCGTGCTGTCCTGGCGACCGGCCGTCTGGGTCGGAGGTCTGTCGTACTCCCTGTATCTCTGGCACTGGCCGCTCATCGTGGCAGCGACCGCCTACTGGGGCGACCTCGGCGCTCGGCGAGGCCTCCTTGTCGTCGCTGCCTCGTTCATTCCGGCCTACATCTCGTACAGACTCGTCGAGAACCCTGTCAGGTTCGCGCCATCCCTGAAGTCCAACCGACTGAGCCTGTCCGTCGGCGCGAACTTCACGGCGGTCGGCGTGCTAGCCGGACTTCTTCTCGTCCTTGTCGTCCCGTCGAGCACCGGAGGTGGATCCGATCGAGAGGCACCGGGCGCATCGGCCATCGGCTCGGGTGCCGAACCGGAAGCCGGGACCACAGCGAGTCTCGCCGATGTCGAGTGGTACGTGCCAGATCCGGTCACGGCAGTCGAGGACGTGCCGCCATATCCTCCGGAATGCCAAGTCGACCAGCAGTCGCCGGTGCCGGTGCGTTGCGAGTGGGGCGACGTCGACGGTGACCTGACGATCGGCGTCGTCGGGGACTCGAAGATCATGCAGTGGTATTCGGCCATCGACGAGATCGCCAAGGACGAAGGCTGGAGGATCGTCTCCTACACCAAGTCGGCATGCGGCTTCCATGACGGCATGCAGGTCGCCAAGGGCGAGCCCTACGAGTCGTGTGCCGCGTGGAACGATGCGGTCTTCGACGAGCTCGTCGAGCTCGGACCCGATCTCGTCCTGACCTCCCAGCGCATCAACGACGTCATGTCCGACCCCGACGACGTCGAGAGCCGGTCGGTCGATGCGATGGTCGACGCGATGGTCCGGCGGTGGACCGCATTGACCGAGACGGGCACACCGATGATCGTTCTTCTCGACAACCCCAACCCAGGCATGGCCGTCTACGAGTGTGTCGCCGAGAATCCCGACGACCTCACTCAGTGCCAGTTCGATCTGGAAGAAGGCATCAGCCGAAGCGGCGCCCTGGCTCAGGTGCCAGCAGCGAAGAAGGTCCCGGACGCCAAGACGATCGACCTCCGCTCCGAGATTTGTCCAGGCGACCCGTGTGTTCCGGTCATCGGCAACGTGCTGCTCTACCGGCAGACGTCCCACCTGACCGACACCTATGCGCGCACATTGACCGAGCAGCTGCGCAACGAGCTGGTTCCAGCGGTCGAAGAGGTCTCGTGACGGGACACCCGGTGGTCCCCGGCGCCGCGGGCGACACCAGTCGGCCGAACGAGCGCTGTATCATATGCCTTTCTTCGATGCAGACATGAGGTGGAGATTGCCGTCCCGATCAAGCAGATTCTTGCGCTGGTTCGCCACGGGTCGGCGGCACCCCGTCAACCCTCCTAGCGGTCCGCCACCCGAGCGTGACGCTGAACTGGTCGAGGTCGAGCAAGACATCGCCGACGCCCAGCAGGAGCTGGCTGCGCTCAAGGACGAGCGGACGGAACTGCTGGCCGAACGGCGTCGGCTCCAACAGGTGCTTGCTGAACGTGCGGGAAGACGCACGATGCCGCGCTCCCGAGTCGAGAAGACGACCGGGGTCCCCAGCCTCGTTGCCGGGGTGCGCCTCTTTCAGCGAATTCATCGGCGGGCGCCCGAGCCCTCGGCCGGGATCGACGGCGTCGGCAAGGAATTCTCCGACCCGGAGCTCGTGGCGCGCTTCGCCCGATCTCACGGTGTCCCCTCCGAAGTCGCGTCAGCGTCGGCCTCCGAGGTTCGGACGGTTGTGGTCCATGCGTTCCACGGCACCGTGGGGCTCGTCGAGATTCGTCAGGACGGCCTCTCCCGGCACCTCGACGGCTCGCAGCAAGACGTCGGCGACATCCGCGCGGCCGCGAGCTACGGCGTGGACATCCCTGTGAGCGCAGCGATCGAAGATATCTGCGGCTGGTCGGCCACCTTGTCCCGCCACATCCCTCGGCCCTACGTGCAGGTGCTGTGGCACGAAGGGACGGACGGGCCTGTCCTCACGCGCATCGATGTCGATCCCGACCGAGTCCCCGTCCTGACGCCGGAATGGGATCTCCGGCTCGGGCAGCTCTTTGACAGCGCACATGCCCGTATGCTGCTCCAGCCCTATCGCGTGGGCGCCCTGGACAACCGCATCCCCGGAGGCACCTTTCTCCCGGAGGAGACCTCGTGAACGCAGAAGACACACGTGCCAAGTCGCTGGAACGCGCGCGCGCGAAGCGCGACCGGACGCGCCGTGCCATACGCCGCCGCCGCGATCAGCTCGACACCTTGAGAGCCCAGGTCACGATCCTCACCGAGGAGACCAAGTCGCCGATCGAGCGCACGGTCGGCGATGCGCCCGACCCGGAGCTCGCGCTCGGTGTGCCGTCCTATTCCCTCGCGGCTCGCATGCACCGGCGGCACAACACGCGCGGCGTGAACGACCGCGAAGGGCTCCGCGAACCGATCCTGCAGCTCTACAGCAAGCTGACGGCCCAACGGTTCGCCGCCCAGCACGGCGTCCGCGTGCCGCAAGTCATCGGGCGATGGCCAGATCCAGACACCGTCGAGTGGGAATCCCTGCCTGACCGGTTCGTCCTCAAGAGCAATGTCGGCGGCGGCGGGGTCAACGTGTTCCCGCTCGTCCGGAACGCTGATGGCACCTATCAAGACATGCTGACTGGCGCGACCACGACCCGCGACGAGGTCGTCAGCAAGCTGTGGGTCAAGCACCAGAGCAGATCGCAGTATTTCGCCGAGGAGTTTCTGACGGCGCGCGGCGGCGGCCCGGAATCGATCCCCAGCGACATCAAGGTGTTCTGTTTCTACGGAGAGCCTGTCTACCTCGAGGTGCGTACCGGCGACTGGTCACGAGCGAAGGATGTGACGTCCCAGGCCCGGACATTCCTCGCCGATGGCACCGAGCTGTTCAATGTCCGAGCCCTCATCGACACCGGCGACCAGCTCCGCGAGCCAGCCGACCTCGATGAGGTCATCACGGTGAGCGCCAAGCTCTCGAAGGCCATCCGGCGACCGCTGGAACGCCTCGACTTCTTCGAGACCGACGACGGCCTCGTCTTCGGAGAAGTGACGCAGAACCCGGGTCACCTGCCTGCCCTCGTACCGGAGTGGGACCGGCGGCTCGGCGAGGCTTACGAAGAAGCCTACGCACGGCTCCTCACGGACCTGGTCGCCGAGGGAGCCCTCCATGTCGAGTACGGAGACGCGGACGGACCGCAGGACGCTGACGGAAGACAGGCAACCGCCTCGCACTAAGCGTTGCGTGGCGGCCGAGCAGCGAGCATGATTCAGCGCACCGGATCGCGGCGACACTGCGATCCGGTGCCCTGGCTGCGACCGGGTCGGTGAGTCCGGACGGCCGACAGGTGGCGTGCGGGCGGATCCTCATGGACCGGACACGTCAGCGTTGCGCCACGTGGGAGTCGATCGCGGCGACCGTCCGTGCGCAATTCTGCTGATCGCGCGACGCGAAGGCGGCATCCACCCGCGCCGCATAGAAGGGGTCTGGCTCACACCCTCGCTCCAGCAGGTCCTCGACGGCGTCAAGGGTCTGATCAAGGCTCCGAACGACCGGCCCGAATCCGTCGGCCTCGTAGTCGAACCACGACGGCGACGAGTGCTTCGTCTCGAAGTCTTCCTCGTCGAAGCGCGCATAGACGATGGGTGTCCCCACGTAGGCGACGTCGAAGTGTACAGACGAGAAGTCCGTGATGAACGCGTCACATCCGCGGATCAGGTCTTGGAACGTGACGTCGTCGGCGTTCGCGAGCTGAATGCGCTCCCCGGCAACGGATGCGCCCTCAAATCGCGACGCCATGTTGTAGTGCGGCAGGAACGTGAGCCGATAGTCGTACTTCTCCAGCAGGTCATGCAGCCGCCTGCTCTCCAGGAAGCCCGTCATGAAACGCTCGTAGGCCGAGCCCTCGTACGGCTCCTCGCCCTCCTCCGCACCGTCGAGCACCTTGGTCACGAGATACTTGCGCCACGTCGGCATGAACAGAAGGGTCCGGCTCGGCGGGGTGGGAGTGAGCGCGTCGTAACGTGGCATCCCTACCTCGACGAGCTGTTCATCGTAGCCGGACGAAGCACGCAGCGCCGCGGTCTCTCCTGGCATGACCGTCAAGCACAAGTCGTAGCCGGTGGTTCCCCGCTTCACGGAGTTCGGACTCAGGTGCACGCCGTGCTTGAGGTACACCCGGAGAGCACCGACCCTCCAGACGAGGTGGCGCGTATAGCTTCCCGCACCCCAGCTCGCGGGGATCAGGTAGCGGATCGAATAGGCGTTGGCCAGGACCGCCGCGTGCAGCATCAGCAGCTGATGCTGCCAGGACGAGTGTGCGATGACGTTGCCATACTTCGCGACACGGTCGTACTGCGGGCTGGACCTGTCGATCACGTAATAGACGGCGCGCTCCGGGTGGACCTCGCGCATATGAGCGAATAGGTGGACCCCGTTGTCTTGCGCAGTATCGGTCCGTTCCCCGATCAACCAGATCTTTCGCCGGGCGAAGAACGGCCGGGTCACGAGCCGTACCAGCCGCAGCCACCGCATCTGCCGACGCTTGCGTCCACGGAAGATGAAGCCTGCATCCTTCTTGAGCAGCGTTGCGGCCCACCGGACCTTAGCGCGCCACCCGGTGCCGATCTGCGAAGTGATGAAGGCGGCGCTGCCGTCTCCGGTCGTGTGCAACAAGTACCGCACGGTCACTGGAGCGCCGGAGTTACTGCCCTGCGCAGCAGGCACAGGCATGTGCACGGTGCGAGCACTGATCAAGGCGCCTCGGCGGGGCCTCAGGTTGCGCCGCAGACGCAGCAACGGCTCCTCGGTATCGACTTCGATGATGAATCTGCTGTGACCGTTACCTGCGGTTCTGAGCGACAGTGTCGTCGTCAGCTCTTCCCAGCGGACCTTGCCGTGGGAGTCGATCCGCGGGGTCAACCGAATCGGTTCGGAACGGACGACGTCGCCAGACGGTCCCGTCAGGACGATCCGAAAGCGCCACGGCGGTTCCGGCATCCCTGGTACAAACTGCGCGGCGAAGAATGCGAGCACCTCGAGATCGCCGTCCTGCGGATCCACCGCCTCGAGGAGGGGGTTGGCTGCCGCCAACGTCAACCGACCCAGGTAAGCAGCCAAGAGCGAACCTGGCTCGACCTCCTGTCTCGCCAACATCTGGTTGACGTACTGCGCAACGGTCTGTCTGGTGCAGCTTCCCGCCCAGACGAGCAGAGGCACGTCGCTCGCCAGAGGCAGCTGCTCGAGACGATTGACCTCTCGCACGACCTTTCGAGTCCAGGCCGGCACCTTCGACGGGCGCGGGAGCACCGCGACACAGGCGTACTTGGTCGTAGCTCCGAGAACGCGCTCCATCACGGCGAGCTCCACCTCGGGCAGGGCCACAGCAGCACGGACGTCGGTCGTCTGCTCAAGCACCGGCCCGACGTCGACGCCGGGTTGGTGAACGATCGTCATCGGCACCTCCCGCAGCCCCGGCGCCATGCGGACCGCCTCGAGCGCACCGGACAAGGACTCTGCGTCCAACTCGTCCACGACGAGGACGAGCGATACGTCCGCTACCGGTTCTTCGATGTCAAGCAAGGCAACTCACAATGGTGCGAGGCGATGAACACGGGGCATTCGCGGTCACAGCCGGACGGCGCGCGGGTCCTTCGAAGCACCCTTCGTGTCGAAGAAGCGCCGGGACTGAGCGACCAGGGAGTCGACGTCGTACGCCGTGTGGTCCTGGACGAGGATGACGAGGTCCGCCTCGCGGACCGAGGTCTCGAGGTCGTCGACACGCGTCAGGACGGTTCCATCCACATGCCACTCCTCGACCGCCGGGTCGTGGAAGCTCACGTCCGCACCCTGGGACAGCAGGGCGTGCGCCAGCGGGATCGCCGGCGACTCGCGCTGGTCGGCGATGTCGCGCTTGTAGGTCACACCGAGCATGAGGACCTTGGAGCCGCGCAGCGCCTTGGAGTCCTCGTTGAGCGCGTCCTGTGCACGCCGAGCGACGTACGACGGCATCGTCGCGTTGATCTCCTGGGCCAGCTCGACGAACCGGAAAGGGTATCCGAGACGCGAGCGCACGTTGTGGCTCAGGTAGTTCGGGTCGATCGGGATGCAGTGCCCGCCGACACCCGGCCCTGGGTAGAACGCCTGGAAGCCGAACGGCTTGGTCTTGGCTAGGTCGATGACGTCCCACAGGTCGATGTCGAGCTCGTGGCAGAACCGCGCCATCTCGTTCACCAGCGCGATGTTGATGTGCCGGTAGGTGTTCTCCAGCAGCTTCGCCGTCTCCGCCTCACGAGCGCCCTTGGCCTCGACCACCGTGTCGACGAAGCGGCCGTAGAGGTCCGCGGCGCGTCGTGTTGCCGCCTCGGTGGTGCCTCCGACAACCTTCGGCGTGTTCTTCATTCCGTACACCGGGTTGCCCGGGTCGATGCGCTCGGGCGAATACGCGAGCAGGAAGTCCGTCTCCGCGCTCAGTCCACCCTTCTCGAGCAGCGGCCGCAGCACCTCCTCGGTCGTCCCGGGGTAGGTCGTCGACTCGAGAACCACCAACATGCCGGGGCGCAGCACCTCGGCAGCCGTCGAGGTGGCCGAGACCACGGCACCGAGGTCGGGCCCGCCGTCCGGGCTCAGCGGCGTGGGGACGCAGATCACGACGGCGTCGGTGTCACGGATGTCGTCGACGTCAGAGGTGGCAGCGAAGCCGGCGTCCAGCATCTTCTGCACGTCGGCGTCCGACAGGTCGTCGACGTGGGACCGTCCCGCGTTCAGCCCTTCGATGATCCGAGGGCTCACGTCGAACCCGCGCACGGTGAGGCCGGCGCGGACAGCCTCCTGCGCCAGTGGGAGACCGACGTATCCGAGTCCGACAACTACGAGGTCAAGCGACATTTCTTGCTCCAGTTCTGCGTGAGGCACGATTCTGTTCCTGCGAGGTCGGGCGCGACCCCCGGTTCACGGGGCCGGGTCACTGGCATGGTCGCCACCTGCTCTGCGCCGATCCTGCAACCGCCACCACTGCACGACCGGACCACCAGCACTTCGCACAGACGCCGCGACCCGCTCGCAATTCCGGCGGTCATGATAACGAACCAGCCTTGCAGCGCGGTCCGCGTACTCCGACCTCACCGCGAAGCCGGTGCCCGCGGTGTGCCTGACCTCGTCGACGAGGGTGTCGACATCGTTCACGATCGGGCCAGGCAGTTCCTGCTCGAGATCCAGGTGCGTCCCGTGGGGGCCGAAGAACTTCTCCTGGTCGAACTGGAAGTAAGCCACGGGACGGCGCTGAAGCGCGAAGTCGAAAGCCACCGACGAGTAGTCGGTGATCAGCGCGGCGTGGTCGCGCAGAAGTGTCTGGACATCGACCTCTCCCTGCTTCAGGATCTGGACACCGGGCGCGTGAAACATGTCGGCGAAGTGTCGCATGTTGGGGTGCAGTATGAAGGTGACCCGCAAACCGCCACGCATGAGCTCGGCGAGCTGCGGGTGCGAGAGGAAGGCCTGCCACTGGTCACGGTAGGCACTCGTCTCGAAAGAGTCCCGGTGGACCAGCCACTCTCGCCAGGTCGGAATCACCAGGATGCCTGACGGCGGACGATCCGAGGGGGCCAGCAGCTGGTCGAACCGCGGCAGTCCCGTCACTCTGACCTGTGCGGGGCGGTATCCGAACTCCTTGATGGCGACCTCACGTTCGCGGTCCGAGCTCACGTGGAAACGGTCAGTCGAAAACCCCGGGGCGAACCTTCCGTAGTTGGCGACCATGTTCTTCGTACCGGAGATGCCGTGTCTCAGGAAGACACGCACGCCCCGTGCGCCGGCAATCGTCCGCGGATCCCGAGAGGGCAGCAGGTACTCCGCATGGTGGGTACCGACCAGTCGACTCGCGAGGAACGCGACGCGTACGTGTTCGCGGGAGTTCCGCAGAACCACGTTGCCCAGTCCTTCAAGTCGCCGCAGGTCGGGCGCGTCCCCATCGATGACGTAGTAGGCGCGGCGACGTGGGTGGCTCTGGCGAATCCAGCGGAAGAGGTGGTAGCCGTTGTCCTGGGCCTTGTACGGGAGCTCCCCGACCAACCAGATGCCGAGGATGGGGCGCACCAACGGCAGCCAACGCGCGAGCCGGGACCAGCGTCGGATCGCGCGGTACACGTCTGCGCCCATCCTCTCGACACGCAACGAGCGGTTCCCGCCCCGGAACGTCGTGTGCGGAACCACCTGCAGCACGTCGCCGCCAAGGCTCACCGGTCCCCAGGCGACTTCACGATCGCCGGGCTGGCTCTTGATACGACTGGTCTGGACCCGACCGTCAGCATCTTCGACCTCGACATAGAGGTCCAGGAGCTCGACGCGATCGTCGATCCGCGCAGCGAGGTCCTCGAGGTCGACAGTGATGGACACGGACTGGACCCAACGCCCCTGATCGGCGCGCCCTTCCTCCGGGAGGTGAACGAGGGTGCCGTGGAAGAGGTAGCGGCCTTCGCTCTCGCGTGCAACGGCAACGACGCGGACGTCGACAGCGGGCCTGTCGCCGCAACGCACCTCGATGTCGTAGATCGGCACCGATCCGGCACTCCGGCGTTCGCCAACCGTGACCTGGAACTTCCGGCGCGTCTGCTCACCGAAGGAGAGACTGAGGTTGCCCTTCTGTGTCACGACGACACGTTCCCGCGACCCGGTGGTGCTGGTCGCGGCCGCCTCACGCTCCGTCGTCGTGAACTTACCGAGTCGCACCGGATCCCGTGGCGCCGATGCCGTCGCGTCTTGCGTCTCCCGCTGATCCGGCGTCAGGTGCATCCACAGATCGGCTACGTCACCCGTCCGGGCTGCGAGGTGCCGCAGCTGGTCCAGAGGAAGCACGACGGCGTACTGGTCGCCATCGGGCACTGCCTGGGCCCGTACCTCGGCGCCGGTCTCACGCAGCACGGCGGAGACTTCACTGACCCGGTACCCCTGCCGCACATAGTGAATGCTCAGCTTCAGGGCGTCGTCCGTCAGGGCAAGGCGGACGCGCCGCTTGGGCGACGGGCGTGACGGCGTCGGGGAAGCCGTCCGTCTGCCGCGGCCAGGCAACAGACGGCCGACCGTCCGCCGAAGCCACACCAAAGGCTCGGGAGACACGACGAGGCGGGCTCCAGCGCGGGGGCCGGTCGTTGGCCCATGCCCTTCTGCCAGGTCGTCACTGGTCGCTGGTGCGGTGCGGGGCAGGCGCGCGTCTCGCACAGAGCCGAACATCCCCCACCTTTCTCCCGGTGTTCACCCGGTCGCACCAGACGGTTCATCATAGTGCGCTAGCAAGCGTCGACAGACCAAGGACCCCGCGGTGCCGCTTCCCTGCGCGCACCATCGCGCTGTCTTGCCGCGACGCCAGTCACGCGTGAAGTGCCGTCAGGTTCCGGAGAAGGTCTTGCGTACGCGCCCCGCCACGGCACCGGGCAGCCCGCGGAGCGTTCTCCGCTGCAGGGCGGCCTCGAGGTCGGCCACGCGCGCCTCCAGGCGTGCGACCTGCCGGGCGTCCGCCCGGCGGCCGGCCTCCAGCTCCCGCACCTCGGCACGGAGGTGGTCCGCGCCCAGGGCGAGGTCGGCGATGCGCTGTCCCGTGGCGACTCGGCCCGCGATGTCCCGGAAGGCTTCGGGTGACCAGGCCGGATCCTTGGCCAGCACCTTGTCGAAGTCCCACAGGTGACCGAACCGCTCGATGTCGCGGGCGTAGACGCCGTTCAGGGCCTCCAGGACGTCGGCCCCGAAGACGCGTCCCGCCACGGACAGCGGCGTCTCGTTCTCACGCGTCAGCGCGTACGTTCCCGGGAGCCCCTGGGCCTCGAGGTGAGTCCGCAGGTCGGCGAGCAGCAGGGGCAGCTCCGAGACCTCGTAGAGGTGGCTGTACGGGACGACGTCCTCGTTGAGCAGATCCGTCTGCGGCTTGAAGTGTGAGTCGCCCAGGAGAGCCTGTCCGCCGGGACCACCCAGGGCTTCCACGAACCGCGCGAAGTCGGCGACGACGTCGTCGTCGTCGCGCGGCACGCGGGGCATCCAGGGAGCGTCGCGGAACTTGTGCCAGGCGTGGCGAGGGTTGCCGACGAGGAACTTGGACTGCCAGGCGGACCAGGCCCGCAGGCGCGGGTCCCGGATCACGCCGAAGACGAACCACCCGTTGTCCGGCGAGATCTCCGCGCGAGCGTCGGCGTCGAGCTCCGTCAGCTTCGGAACGCCCACCCAGGAAGCGCGGCGGTGGATGGTCTGCTGCCGTGTGGGCGCCAGACCCATGACGGAGTGGAAGACCGCCGGGTCCTGCCCGCTCAGCTCCGCCGTCAACCACTTCAGGCTCGTGCTGGCGTTCTTGGAGACGTTGACGAAGACGACCTTGCACCGGGGCACGACCATCGAGTTCCAGACGCTGCCGGCGTCCGTCGCATCCTGCGGGCGAGCTCCCGAGAGCTCGACGCGGCCGCGCACCTGCGCGCTGCGCACTGACATGTTCAGTCGTACTCCTCTTCGTGCCCGACGGCGGCTCGCAGATCGGGAGCCGCGCGGGAGCCAGCCTACGGCACCGGGTACGCCTGTCGGCGTCGGCGCACCCCGGCGATCAGCTCGTGCGCTGCGACGACGGCGGAGGGCTCACCTTGCGGTCGGCCAGGTCCGCCAGCTCCCGCGACGCCCGTCCGAGCGCGCGGGAAGCGAGCGAGAGGGCCGGCTTCCGGGGCTCAGGGATCTCGCGGTAGCCGAACCGCCGGAAGTCCTCGGCGTAGAAGCTCTCGAGGCGGGCCTCCAGGGCCTCCGAGACCTCCACGTCCTTGCTCGAGATGCCGCGCGTCTTCTCGCTCGTGCGCACCGGTTCGACCTCGGTGGACAGCCCGAGGTCGAACTGGTCGTTGAGGTCGGCCATGGCCGCGTCGAGCCCGTCCTCGAGCCGGTAGACCTGCGCCTTGCGGACCAGGAACTCGACCTGCGGGCGGATGTGGTTGTCGTGGACGAACGGGTTCCGCTCGAAGCGCGCGAACGTGTGCTCCGCCCACGCGTCCACGGCGTCCGCCGTGGTCGTCAGCTCCTGCTTGTGCCGCATGACGTACTCGGAGCGGAACCGTGCGACCGGGTCGCGGACGACGGCGAAGATCGCGTCGAACCGACCCAGTCGCAGCGTCTCCTGCAAGAGCTGCCCGTGCATGTGCTGCGGCGTGCAGGTCCGCAGGTAGTTCGGCTTGCCCTTCCCCATCCGGCCGTCGTGGTAGGACATCTCCCACCCGGCGGCGAGGAAGTGGTGCTCCACGGAGGACCCGCCCGTCTTGGGCACGTGGATGAACAGGACGTTGCGGTCGTCCTTCGTGAAAACTGGCATCCCGGTCGCGTCCTGTCAGGAGCTGTGCGGCAGTCCGCCCACCATGCCGGCGGCGACCGTCTTGTTGGTGGACTCGTCGACCAGGATGAACGAACCGGTCTCGGGGTTCTGCTGGTAGGGGTCGACGAACAGCGGCTGCGTCACGCGGAGCTGGATGCGGCCGATCTCGTTGAGCTTGATCTCGGACACCCCCTCGTCGCGGTGCAGGGTGTTGACGTCGACGCGGTAGTTGATGTCCTTGACCATGGCGCGCGCCCAGCGGGTCGTGTGCTTGATCGCGTACTTCTTGCCGACCGTCAGCGGTGCCGACTCGTCCATCCAGCAGATCTGCGCGTCGATGTTCTGCAGCGCGGCCGGCGTGTTGTTCGGACGCGCGATCATGTCCCCGCGCGAGATGTCGATCTCGTCGGCGAGACGCACCGTCACCGCCATGGGCGGGTAGGCCTCCTCGACCGGACCGTCGGCGGTGTCGATCGACTCGATGGTCGTCTCCAGGCCGGCCGGCAGCGCGACGACCCGGTCCCCCGGCTTCATCACGCCGGAGGCGACGGTCCCGGCGTAGCCGCGGTAGTCCCGCGCCTCGTGCGACTGCGGCCGGATCACGTACTGCACCGGGAACCGGACGTCCACGAGGTTCCGGTCCGAGGCCACGTGCAGGCGCTCGAGGTGGCTCAGGAGCGGCGAACCCTCGTACCACGGCGTGTTCTCGGAACGGTTGACGACGTTGTCGCCCTCCAGCGCGGAGATCGGGATGAACGTCAGGTCCGGGACGCGCAGCCGCGAGGCGAACTCCGTGAAGTCCCGGCGGATGCTCTCGAAGACCTCCTCGGAGTAGTCCACGAGGTCCATCTTGTTGACGCACACCACGATGTGCGGCACGCCGAGCAGCGTCGCCAGGAACGTGTGCCGGCGCGACTGCTCGATGACGCCCTTGCGTGCGTCCACGAGGATCAGCGCCACGTCCGCCGTCGAGGCGCCCGTGACCATGTTCCGGGTGTACTGGGTGTGGCCCGGGGTGTCCGCGATGATGAACTTGCGCTTCGGCGTCGCGAAGTAGCGGTACGCGACGTCGATCGTGATGCCCTGCTCCCGCTCGGCCCGCAGGCCGTCGGTGAGCAGCGAGAGATCGGTGTAGTCGTTGCCGCGGTCCTTGGAGACGCTCTCCACGGAGTCCAGCTGGTCCTCGAAGATCGTCTTCGAGTCGAACAGCAGACGGCCGATGAGGGTCGACTTGCCGTCGTCGACGGACCCCGCCGTCGCGAAGCGCAGGAGGTCGGTCGAGCCGTCGGTCAGTGCCTCGGCCAGGTTCTCGGTCGTGGTGCTCATGGCTTAGAAGTAGCCCTCTCGCTTGCGGTCCTCCATGGCGGCCTCGCTCACCTTGTCGTCGCCGCGCGTGGCGCCGCGCTCGGTGATGCGCACCGCGGCGGTCTCCTCGACGATGGCGGTCAGGGTGGAGGCCTCGGACTCGACGGCGGCCGTCAGGTTGGCGTCGCCCACGGTGCGGTAGCGCACCGAGCGACGCTCGGACGTCTCGCCGTCCTTGAGCGGCGTGAACTCGTTGACGGCGAACAGCATGCCGTCACGGTTCACGACCTCGCGCTCCTGGGCCAGGTACAGGTCCGGGATGTCGATGTCCTCGGCCGCGATGTAGGACCAGATGTCCAGCTCGGTCCAGTTGGACAGCGGGAACACGCGGATCGACTCGCCCTGGTGGACGCGGCCGTTGTACAGGCTCCAGATCTCGGGGCGCTGGTTCTTGGGGTCCCACTGGCCGAAGTCGTCGCGGAACGAGAAGACCCGCTCCTTGGCGCGCGCCTTCTCCTCGTCGCGGCGGCCGCCACCGAACGCGGCGTCGAAGCCGTGCTTCTCCACCGCCTCGAGCAGCACCGGCGTCTGGATGCGGTTGCGCGAGCCGTTGGGCTCCTCCTTGACCAGGCCGCGGTCGATCGCGTCCTGCACGGAGGCGACGACCAGCTGGATGCCCAGCCGCTCGACCCACCGGTCACGGCAGTCCAGCACGGTCTGGAAGTTGAGCCCCGTGTCCACGTGCATGATGGGGAACGGGATCCGCGCGGGGGCGAAGGCCTTGGCCGCCAGGTGGAGCATGACGATGGAGTCCTTGCCGCCCGAGAACAGCAGCACGGGCCGCTCCATCTCGGCGACCACCTCGCGGATGATGTGGATGCTCTCCGCCTCGAGGCTGCGGAGCTGGCTCAGGACGTGAGACGTCACGACTGGGCACCTTCCTTGATCGCCACACCGACGCCCTGGAGCGCCGCGCGCAGGTGCGCGGCGAGGCTCGGGTGGCAGACGAACAGATCGGGGAGCCAGGGATCCTGGCGGTTGTACTCGAGCGGGGTGCCGTCGAGCCTCGTGCAGTCGTACCCGGCGGCGAGGGCGACCGCGACCGGAGCCGCGGAGTCCCACTCGTACTGGCCGCCGCCGTGCACGTAGGCGTCGACAGTACCGTCCACGACGGAGACCACCTTCACGCCGGCCGATCCCATCGGGACCAGCTCGACGTCGTCGCGCCCGGCGAGCTCGGCCACGAACGCCGGCGGACGGCTGCGGCTCGCCGCGATGCGCAGCGGACGCTCCCCCGCCAGCACGGCACGTGCACTCGCGTCGCGAGCGTCGAGATCATGGTCCGACGACGGCGCACCGGTCGTGTGCACGACGCCACGGGCGGGCAGCGCCACAGCGCCGGCGGCCAGTCCGCCCGGACCCGCCGTGCCGTCGTCGGCCCCGCGGACCCACAGGGCGACGTGGACGGCGAAGTCGTCGCGCCACGCTGCCGCGCCGGAGGCGTCGGCCGACCGTTCGGCGAACTCCCGGGTGCCGTCCAGCGGGTCGATGATCCAGACCCGGTCGGCACCGGTCCGCACCGCGTCGTCCTTGGCCTCCTCCGAGAGGACGGCGTCGTCGGGCCGGGCGTGGGCCAGTGCGGCGGCCAGCCAGGCCTGCGCCGCGGCGTCGCCCGCGTCCTTGAGCTTCCGCGGCTCGAACGCACCGCCGGCGGCGTCGACCTCGTCGCGCAGCGACAGCAGCACCGCACCCGCGCCCTCGGCCAGCGCGGCCGCGAGAGCGGCGTCGTCGAGCACCGGTTCGGGGAAGACCGGGGTGGTCGTGGACATCGAGCTCCTTGTGTCTCTGGAGGTGGCACACCGCGGCCCTGGGACGCCGCTGAGGCTACCATTCCGACCATGCCTGCCACCGTGAGCACCCGACGGCCGAGACGTCCGGCGACCGGACCTCTCCGCCGCTGTCGCTCCGGCGCCGACCACCGGGACGGGGGCCGGCGCACGGCATGATCGACATCGATCCCGGCCTGATCGTCGGGGGCCTGCTCGTCGGCTTCATCGTCGGACTGACGGGCATGGGCGGCGGCGCCCTCATGACGCCGATGCTCATCTTCGTCTTCCGCATCGACCCGCTCGTCGCGGTCTCCAGCGACATCGTCGCCAGCCTGTTCATGAAGCCGGCCGGCGCCGTCGTGCACCTGCGCCGCCGCACGGTGAACCTCCAGCTCGTGCTGTGGCTCTGCCTCGGCTCGGTGCCTGCCGCGTTCTGCGGCGTGTTCCTCATCCGGGCGCTGCCCTTCGGGGACTCCCTGGACGAGGCGCTGCAGGTCGTGCTCGGCATCGCGCTGCTCCTGGCGGCCACCATGCTCGTGGTCCGTGCGACGCTCGGCATGATCCAGCACCGCCGTGCGCTCGGGGAGGGGCCGGTCCGCCCCTCGAACGCCGCGGTCGAGGTGCGGAAGGTGCCCACGGTGATCCTCGGCGCCGTCGCCGGGCTGCTCGTCGGGATGACGTCGGTGGGCTCCGGCTCGATCATCATCGTCGCGCTGCTGATGCTCTACCCCGCGCTCAAGGCCTCGAACCTGGTCGGCACGGACCTGGTGCAGGCGGTTCCCCTGGTGGCCGCCGCATCGCTCGGACACGTGCTCTACGGTGAGTTCGAGCTCGGCCTCACGGCCTCCCTGCTGGTCGGCGCGATCCCCGGTGCCTGGTTCGGCGCCCAGGTCTCCAGCCGGGCCCCCGGCGGGCTGATCCGCCGTGCGCTGGCGATCCTGCTGCTGGCCTCCGGCCTCAAGCTGCTCGGCGCGTCGGTCACGGTGGTCGCCGTGGCCGCGGTCGCCGCCCTGGTGCTCGGCAACATCACCTGGGTGGTGGTGCGCGAGCAGCTCAAGAAGCACCCGCCCCGTCCGGCCACCGCCGAACCGGACACCACTGAACCGGCCACCGTCACGAAGGACAGCACCGAGAGCTCATGAACCTCCCCGAGACCACCCACGTCCTGACCTCCGACGAGCTCGACCTGCTCGAGCTCCACCTGGGCGGCGGCACACCGACGATGCGCCTCGGGGCCCGCCCGCACGGCCCCGTCACGCTGACCGACGCCGAGAACACCCCGCTCGCCGTCCTGGAGCCCGACGGGAGCGCGCGCGCCGTCAAGCCGCTGGCCCGGGCTGCCGGCCCGCACTGGGACCCGGCGCTGCGCCGGACGGCCCGGGAGGTCCGGGACGAGGTGCGCCGCGCCGTCGGCCCGGACGCCGACGTGCTGGCGGTCGTCGTCACCGAGCCGCCCACGCGCGAGGAGCTGGCCGCCCTGACGGACGTGACCGCCGGCGCCGCCGCCGTCCTCGTGCTGGCGCCCGCCCGGCGCCGCCCGCCGGTGCCCGGCACGCTCGGAGGCCCGGGCCTGGCGCGCACGGCCACCGTCGTGCGTGACGCCCTGCGGGACGCCGGGACGGTGCCGCCGGTCGCCGTCGTCGTGCCCTGGGCGACCGACGCGGGGCTCGTCTGGGACGACGTCGCGGCACGCTACGGCGCCGACCGCTCCGTGCTGCTGGCCGACCACCGGCCCGCCGCCACGCAGGAGCGCCTCGCACGGCTCGGATCGCTGTGGGCCGACGAGGTCGCCGAGCTGTACCCGGAGCCGGTGGCGCAGGAGGTGACCCGCGCGGCGCGGAGTGCCCGGCACGCGGGCACCGTGGTGTTCTTCACGGGACTGTCCGGTTCGGGCAAGTCGACCGTGGCGCGGGCCCTGGCCGCCGAGCTCGACGACGAGGGGCGGCACACCACGCTGCTCGACGGCGACGAGGTGCGCCAGCACCTCTCGCAGGGTCTCGGGTTCGACAAGGCCTCGCGCGAGCTCAACGTGGAACGGATCGGCTACGTGGCCTCCCTGGTGTCCTACCACGGCGGGACCGCCGTGGCGGCGCCGATCGCCCCGTTCGCGAGCGGCCGCGCGCGCGTGCGCGAGCTGGCCGAGGCCGCCGGCCGCTTCGTGCTGGTGCACGTCTCGACGCCGCTCGAGGTGTGCGAGGCCCGCGACCGCAAGGGGCTCTACGCCAAGGCGCGCGCCGGCGAGATCGCCGAGTTCACGGGCATCTCCTCGCCGTACGAGGAACCCGAGGACGCCGATCTGGTGATCGACACCTCGGTGACCTCCGTCGAGGACGCCGTGGCGCAGGTGCGCGCGATCCTCTGAGTCGTCAGCCCCCGTTGCGCTGGCGGCGCTTGCCGCCTGCCCGACCGCCCGACCGGGCCTGGCGGTGCGCACGGACGAACTGGCGGTAGGCCGCGGTGACCTCCTCGACCGCTCCGTCCATGACGAGCCGGCCCTGGTGCATCCACAGCACGCGGGTGCACATGGCTTCGATCGTGGAGATCGAGTGGCTCACGAGGAACACGGTGCCGGCCTGCTGGCGGACCTCCTCGATGCGCGCCTTGGAGCGGGACTTGAACGCGGCGTCGCCGGTGGCCAGGGCCTCGTCGACCATGAGGATGTCGGGGATGGCCGCGGAGCTGATCGCGAACCGCAGCCGGGCGGCCATGCCCGAGGAGTACGTCTTCATCGGCAGGTCCACGAAGCTGCCGATGTCGGCGAACTCCACGACCTCGTCGAACTTCTCGTCGACCTCCTTGGGCGTCATGCCCAGGGCGAGGCCCCCGATCTCGATGTTCTTCGAACCGGTCATCTGCGGCATGAGCGCCGCGTTCACGCCCAGCAGCGCCGGCTCGCCGTCGACGTAGACGGCCCCGGAGTGGGGCGGGATGAGCCCGGTGATGGCGCGCAGCAGCGTCGACTTGCCCGACCCGTTGATCCCGACGATCCCGATCGACTCACCGTG
>NZ_PVTX01000010.1 GCF_003003075.1 Isoptericola halotolerans
AACCTCTCCTTGAGCGCCCCACGCCCGTCCCGAAACGACACGGTCCCCGCAACCCCCAGAAAATCAGGGTGTTGCGGGGACCGTTAGAACCTGCCTTCTGGCCAGGGGGCCTTTCGCTTTGCAGGGCAGAGCGTTGCTGGTTTGCGCCTCGGCCGGCGGCCGGTTGAGGGGAGTCCACCGTCGGGTTCGACGGGCTTCCAGGGTGACAGGTCGCGAGGGGCGAGGGCCGGCATCCCTCGGCGCCCTAGGGTGGAATCAGGGCCTGAAGTGCGCGAACGCTGCTCGTTCGACGACGTTCCTGTAGTCGCGTTCGGCTGGTGCGGAGCTCGCGATCGGTCCGGTGAGGCAGTTGATGCTGTCAGCAGCGGTCGGGGGCGTTCCGAAGTTGTCACTCGGCCGTCCTGACGCTTGGTGTTCCGTACAGCTTCATGGCCGTGCTGGGGACGGCCGCCGCGGATCCGTCGGCCACCGGTGTCGAGCAGACCGCAGGCGGGAAGGTCGACGGCTTCTTCGTGTGGGAGGCCGCCTCGGAGCGGGCCGGTGTCCGCCCGCCTGGCCGGATGGCCGGCGCAGTGGGATTCGTCGGTTCCGAGGCGACCGTGCGGCTATGGCTCCGAGACCAGCGCTTGCAGATGGCGGGACCTTGACTGTGTGGTGAGAACAGGGCCTTTCCTGGAGGCGCGGAGACGGGCGCCTTCGAGCGCCACTCCAGTCCACAGGGTGGCGGTGGTGACTCGGCACCGTGGGCACGTCGCGGCACCAACGGTAGGAGGCGACATGAGTACTGAGCCAGGTAGCGCGCGGGCGCTCGCCCACCAGCTCGCACGCGGAATCGACCCGGACGCCCTCGGTCGCGATGCCTTCGGAGCGGACATGGCACGGGCTGCAGACATGCCGGAGCCCCTGCTGCTCGAGGCGGGCTGTGTGCGCGCTGCGTACGAAGCGATCGCAGCGGCGGGAGAGTGCGCCGATGCACCGGACGACGCGACGTTCGTCTCGCTGCGAGCCGGCGCAAGGGCTGCCGCCGACGCGGCTCGCGTCGCCGACGAGATCGGGGCTGGCGCGGCGTTAGCGCTGCGCGCCGCTGCCCGCGCTTGGTACCCGTACGCCGTCGAGGGCGAGAGCACGTCGTGGAAGGTTGGGCTGAAGGCATTCAGCGAGACGTGCGACGTCGACGCCGAGGCGGACCAGAATCTTGTCGTGCGGGGTGTCTGGGCGGCGGGTGCGGCAGCGGGACGTGACGACACTGCGACGGGGCGCGCGATTCGTGCCTTCGCTGACGAGCTGATGGGGAGGACCACAGCGGGGGAGGACCTGCTGACGGCGTGGAGGGGGGCTGTTCGCCACACGGCCGAGGTAGCCCCCGACCCGGTCTTCCATACCGTGGTCGATGCGGTGCAGGGAGTGCTGACCCGGTAGGAGCCGCGAAGAGTGGATGCGGCTCGTGGGCCCGGGCGCGAACGGCTCGACTCGACGAGGTCCTGTGGACGGTCCGTGGTGAGCCGTCGTCCCGTCGCTCAGGCGATGACCGGTCGCGCGAGTCACGGCGGCGCATCCCTCCGGACTGGAGCCCGTCGGGCGCTGCCTGGTCTCACCGAACTCGTCGTCAGCCGAAGGCTGTCAGGAAGAATGGATACCCGCTGCCGCACCAGGTCGATGAGGCCGTCCGCGTCAGCTGTCGGCCCGGTGCGGGGCAGCCAGGCACGCTGTGCACTGCGTGACGCGACCACCAGCATGTCCAGCAGCAGCACCAGCCGCTCCTCGTCGGCGGTCGCGCCGGGCGCAGGACTCAGGATCGCCAACACCTCCGCGACGGTGTGGTCGCAGAACTGCAGGTTGTGTGCGGCGAAGGAGGAATGGGTCCGGTCGAGCAGCAGCGCTGCCCGCGTGAACCGTGTCCACTCGCCGTCGGCCCGCTCCTGTTCCCTGATGGCCGCGGCGAGGACATCGCTCAGCGACAGCAGAAGCGGGGTGTCTGCGTCCCCCGGCATGGGCTCCTCGGCCAGTCGTCGCGCGAACGCACGCCACATGTCCTTCAGGGGCGTCATCGCGGCGTCTTGCTTGCTCGAGAAGTACCGGAAGAACGTGCGTTTGGACACGTCCGCCTGGGCACACAGGTCGTCGATCGTGACGTGGTCGGGCTCCTCCCGCGTGAACGACTCCAGCGCCGCGACGACGAGAGCGCGTCGGGTGGCGCGCTTCTTGCGCTCCCGCAGTCCTGCCGCGACGTCGTCGGCCACCTCGTACCTCAGCATGCGACAGACGGTACAGGACTGCCCCTCAGTATCATGTGGCACCCAGAGACACTTAAGGAGACAGCATGCGCGCGATCGTCGTCGACTCTGCACACCCCGTGGGGATCCGTCTCGCAGAGGCCCCGCCACCGCAACCGCGTGCGTCGGAGGCAGTCGTGCGTGTTGCGGCGTTCACGATCAACTACGGAGACATCGCTACCGCGCAGTCGTTGCCCGACGGGGCAGTGCCGGGCTGGGAGGCGGCCGGATACGTCGCCCAGGCCGCCGCGGACGGTTCCGGCCCCGGTGTCGGAACTCCGGTCATCAGCCTGGGTGAGGCAGGAGGCTGGGCTGAGTATCGCGCGGTGGACACCGCCATGCTGGGCGTGGTTCCTGAGGCTGCTGATCTCGGCGAGATGAGCACCCTTCCCGTCGCCGCCAACAGCGCCCTGCGTGCGCTGCGGCGGATCGGCCCGATCCTCGGGCGCACGGTCATGGTGACGGGAGCGACGGGAGGAGTCGGGCGGTACGCCGTGCAGCTCGCGTATCTCGGCGGTGCCACCGTGGTTGCCGTCACCACCTCACCCGACCGGTACGGGGCTGAGCTGCGGTGCCTCGGCGCCTCGGACGTGGTGGCCTCCCCGGGGCAGCATCGCGGCGAGGTGCACGGCGTGATCGACTGCGTCGGCGGCGACCTGCTGGTGCAGGCGTTCGACCGGCTCGGACGCGATGGCGTGCTCGTCGCGCTCGGCCATGTCACGTCGCAGCCGGAGGTGTTCCCGGTGGGCACGCTCATCGCCGATCCGTCTCGACACAACCGCAGCATCGTCACGTTCCATCAGCTCGACGGCTCGCCCCTCGCGCCCGACCTCGCATGGCTCAGTGCACGCCTGGTCGAGGGGCGTCTTCGCCCGTCGATCGCGTGGCGCGGGCCATGGACCCGAGTTGCGGAGGTGATCGAGCGGCTGCACTCCGGCTCGTTGCACGGGAAGGCGGTCGTCGACGTGCCCGCCGATGAGTGACTGAGCGGGACGGCGACGGGGCGAGGGCGCCCTCAACCTCCGGCTCTCGCCGAGCGAGGAGGCGTGGGCGGGCGGGGAGTCCCGGTCACGCGCGCCCGGTCTCGGACGGGCTCTGCTGCCGCGAGTAGTGACGCCGCGCCTTCATGCGGTTGCCGCAGGTGGCCATGGAGCACCACCGTGCGGTGTTGCCCTTGGAGCGGTCGATGAGGAACTTCCGGCAGTCGGGGTTCTCGCACGGGCGGAGCCTGCCGGGCTGCTCGGCGGCGACCTCGGCCCAGGCGATGACCGCGCGCGCCGCCGGCAGCTTCGCAGCAGGGCCGGCGAGCTGCCAGCGCAAGCCGCGAGGGGTGAGGGGCAACGGCTCCTGTTCGACGTCTCGAAGGATCTGGTCCAGCTCGGCCCCGACCGTGCCGGTGCGGGCGGCGACCTGCAGACCGTCCCGGGCGCGGACCAGCTCGCGCACCTCGCTCGTCGTTCCCTCTCCGCCGAAGCGGCGCGCGAGGTCTGCTGCGTGGGCCGGGTCGGACAGGAGGTCCGTCGGGGCGCCACCCTCGACGGGCGTGGAGTTCAGCAGCGCGAGCAGTGCGCCGCCGTGGTCGTCGGTAGCCATCGTGTCTAACTCCCATATGTTCGTTGACAGGTTAGGTGCTCCGTGATCTACTGACCTAACCACCGAAACCATTTTAGACAGGAGGGCAGCGTGGTGAACACCTACCACCGCTTCGTGGAGGTCGAGGGTCTGAACGTCTTCTACCGTGAGGCAGGCGACCCCGACGCTCCCACCGTCGTGCTGCTGCACGGCTACCCCACCAGCTCGTTCATGTTCCGCCACCTCATCCCCGAGCTGGCCGACGACTTCCACGTGATCGCGCCGGACCACATCGGGTTCGGTCTCTCCGACGCTCCGGCGGCGGACGAGTTCCGGTACACCTTCGACGCTCTGGCCGCGCACACCTCGAAGCTCCTCGAGGCGCTCGGCGTCGACCGGTACGCGATCTACGTCCAGGACTACGGGGCACCGATCGGGTGGCGCCTTGCGCTCGAGGATCCCGACCGGGTCTGGGCCATCGTCAGCCAGAACGGCAACGCCTACGAAGAGGGCTTCGTCGACGAGTTCTGGGCGAGCGTGTGGGCGTACGCCGCCGATCCCCACGCAGAGACCGAGGCCGCGCTGCGCCCGGCGCTCGGCGAGGATGCGATCCGGTGGCAGTACACCCACGGCGTTCCCGATCCGGCCGTCGTGAGCCCGGACACCTGGCGGCACGACGCCGCACTCGTCGCACGGCCCGGCAACGACCAGGCCCAGCTCGCGCTCTTCCGGGACTACGTCACCAACGTCCGGCTCTACCCGGACCTCCACGAGTACCTGCGGGACTCCCGTGTGCCGGTGCTCGCCGTCTGGGGCAAGAACGACGAGATCTTCGGCCCCGCGGGCGCCGAAGCGTTCCGCCAACACGCCCACGACCCGGAGATCCACCTGCTCGACGGCGGACACTTCCTGCTCGAGAGCGCGCTCGACCAGGTGGCGCCCCTGATGCGCCGGTTCCTCGCTCGGCACTCCTGACCACGGGTCGACCGGGCGACAACGTGCCATCACACCGAAGACGTCACGGGTCGAACCCCGTATCGCCCACACCGAGCAGAGGCCCTTGACCGGCGGAGACGCCGGTCGAGGGCCTCTTCGCGTGCATCGGGCAGTCCTCAGCGACGGCGCGAGATCGTCCGCCCCAGCCACGCGAGGGGGTCGTACCGGCGGTCCGCGACGCGCTCCTTCATCGGGATCAGGGCGTTGTCGGTGATCTTGATGCCCTCGGGGCACACCTCGGTGCAGCACTTGGTGATGTTGCACCGGCCGAGTCCGTGCTCGTCCTGGGCGGCGTCCACCCGGTCCGCGACGTCGAGCGGGTGCATCTCCAGCTCGGCGACGCGCAGCAGGTACCGGGGCCCGGCGAACGATTCCTTGTTCTCCTCGTGGTCACGGACCACGTGGCACGTGTCCTGGCACAGGAAGCACTCGATGCACTTGCGGAACTCCTGGGAGCGCTCGACGTCGACCTGCTGCATGCGGTACTCGCCGGGCGCCAGCCCGGCCGGTGGGGTGAACGCCGTGACCTCGCGTGCCTTGGCGTAGTTGAACGACACGTCCGTCACGAGGTCGCGGACCACGGGGAAGGTCCGCAGGGGAGTCACCGTCACGACGTGGTCCGGCGCGAACACGGACATCCGCGTCATGCAGAGCAGCCGAGGCCGCCCGTCGATCTCCGCGGAGCACGACCCGCACTTGCCCGCCTTACAGTTCCAGCGCACGGCGAGGTCCGGCGTCTGCGTCGCCTGCAGGCGGTGCAGGATGTCGAGGACCACCTCGCCCTCGTTGACCTCGACCTCGTGGTCGTGGAGCGAGCCGCCGTCGGCGTCGCCGCGCCAGACCCGGAACCGGCCCGTGTACGTCATGCTGTGCTCCTCGCGCTCATGCCGCGCCCCTGTCGCGCCCGGGGTGCGCCGCCAGCTCGTCCGGCGTGTAGTACTTCTCCAGCTCCGCGAGCTCGAAGAGCGCCAGCAGGTCGTCGCGCATCGGCGCGCGCTCGGCGGGTTCGACGACGACGCGGGGGACCACGGGATCGCTCGCTCCGCCGTCGTCGTCGTCGCGGAGGTGGGTCACCAGCACGCGGCGGCGCCACGTGGCGTCGAGGTCGGGGTAGTCGTCGCGGGTGTGGCCGCCACGGCTCTCGGTGCGCAGCAGCGCCGACGTCGCCACGGCCTCGCCGACCAGGAGCATGTTGCGCAGGTCCAGGGCGAGGTGCCAACCCGGGTTGTACTGGCGGTGCCCCTCGACGACGACGTCGCGCACGCGATCGCGCAGCGCGTCGAGGCGGTCCAGCGCCTCCATCATCTCGGCGTGCGTGCGGATGATGCCGACGAGGTCGTTCATCATCTGCTGCAGGTCCGTCTGCAGCGTGTACGGGTTCTCGCTCGTGCCGCCGGACGAGGGCTCGAACGGCGCGACCGCCGTCGCTGCGGCTCGCCGGACGGCCTCCTCGCGCACGACCGGACGGCGCTCGAGGCCCGCGACGTGCTGGGCCGCGCCGAGGCCGGCGCGGCGCCCGAAGACCAGCAGGTCGGACAACGAGTTGCCGCCGAGCCGGTTGGATCCGTGCATCCCGCTGGCGCACTCGCCGGCCGCGAACAGCCCGGGGACGCTGGACCGGCCGGTGTCCGGGTCCACCTCGATGCCGCCCATCACGTAGTGGCAGGTCGGCCCCACCTCCATGGGTTCGGCCGTGATGTCGACGTCGGCCAGCTCCTTGAACTGGTGGTACATCGAGGGCAGGCGGCGCTTGATCTCCTCGGCCGGCATGCGGCTGGCGATGTCGAGGTAGACGCCGCCGTGCGGGGAGCCGCGCCCCTCCTTGACCTCCGTGTTGATCGCGCGGGCGACCTCGTCGCGGGGCAGGAGGTCCGGGGTGCGGCGGTTGTTCTCCTGGTCGTCGTACCAGCGGTCGGCCTCCTCCTCGGTCTCGGCGTACTGTCCGGTGAACACGTCGGGGACGTAGCGGAACATGAACCGCTCGCCGTCGGAGTTCTTCAGCACGCCGCCGTCGCCCCGCACCCCCTCGGTCACGAGGATGCCCTTGACGCTGGGCGGCCAGACCATGCCCGTCGGGTGGAACTGGACGAACTCCATGTCGACGAGGCGTGCCCCGGCACGCAGCGCCAGCGCGTGCCCGTCGCCGGTGTACTCCCACGAGTTCGACGTCACCTGGAACGACTTACCGATCCCGCCGGTGGCGAGGACGACGGCGGGCGCCGCGATCTCGACGAACCGTCCCGACTCCCGCCAGTAGCCGAACGCCCCGGCGATCGCGCCGTCGTCGTCGGTCAGGAGCTCGGTGACCGTGCACTCGGCGAAGACGCGCAGACGCGCCTCGTAGTCGCCGGTGGCGGCGTGGTCCTCCTGCTGCAGTGCGACGATGCGCTGCTGGAGGCTGCGGATGAGCTCGAGGCCGGTCCTGTCGCCGACGTGCGCGAGCCGGGGGTAGGTGTGGCCGCCGAAGTTGCGCTGGTGGATCCGTCCGTCCGCCGTGCGGTCGAACAGGGCGCCGTAGGTCTCGAGCTCCCAGACGCGGTCGGGTGCCTCCTTGGCGTGCAGCTCCGCCATCCGCCAGCTGTTGAGGAACTTCCCGCCGCGCATCGTGTCGCGGTAGTGGACCTGCCACGAGTCGTTCGCGTTGACGTTGCCCATCGCGGCGGCGCACCCACCCTCCGCCATCACGGTGTGCGCCTTGCCGAAGAGGGACTTGCAGACGACGGCGGTACGCATCCCGCGTTCGCGCGCCTCGATCGCGGCGCGCAGGCCGGCGCCGCCGGCACCGATGACGAGGACGTCGTAGTCGTGGCGCTCGGTCTCGGTCAACGAACGTCTCCTCTCCGGGTGCTTCCTACCCGACGATCCGCAGGTCGGTGATCGTCCCGCGCGCCACGAGCATCACGTACAGGTCGGTGGCCACCAGCGTGCCGAGCGTGATCCAGGCGAAGAACATGTGCCGCGTGTTGAGGCGGGACACCCAGGTCCAGAGGCGGTACCGCACGGGGTGCTTCGAGAAGTGCGTCAGCCGGCCACCCATGACGTGCCGGCACGAGTGGCACGAGAGCGTGTAGCCCCACAGGAGCGCCACGTTCACGAGCAGCACGAGGTTGCCGACGCCGACGACGAACCCGTCCGTGGGGTGCCGGAACGCGAGGAGCGCGTCGTAGGTGTTGATGAGCGCGATCACGGCCGCGAGGTAGAAGAAGTACCGGTGGGCGTTCTGCATGATGAGCGGGAAGCGGGTCTCGCCCGTGTACTGCGCGTGGGGTTCGGGGACCGCGCACGCGGCGGGGGAGAGCCAGAACGACCGGTAGTACGCCTTGCGGTAGTAGTAGCAGGTCAGGCGGAACAGCAGCAGGAACGGCAGGCTCAGCGCGGCGTAGGGGATGAGCGGGTGGTCCGGCAGGAACATCCCGAAGTGCGCCGCCCCGGGCTCCGCGGCGCACCCCAGCGACACGCACGGCGAGTAGAACGGTGTGAGGTATCGCTCGTCGGCGAAGAAGTACTGCTGCTGGAACGCCCGCACGCCGCCGTACACGACGAAGGCGAGCAGACCGACGGTGGTGGCCGCCGGGGGGAGCCACCACCGGTCGGTGCGCAGCGTCCGCGCATCGATCCCGGCGCGCCCGGGCGCGTCGACCCCTCGTGCGGTCGCCGTCACGGCCGGTCGCCGTGGTAGCCGCCGACCCCTTCGTCGTCGGCACCGCTCCACATCGACTCGTCCAGCGGGGTGTCGGGGACGACGACGTGCTCGGCGAGGGAGTCGGCCCGGCTCGGCGGCGCCGAGAGCAGCTCGCCGGCATCGATCTCGAGCCGTTCCAGGTCGTTCCGTAGCCGGCGCACCGCGGGCACGTCACCGAAGGCGTGGTGCAGCTCCACGACGGTGTGGCGCAGCTGCTCGATCGCACGGCGGAGATCGGCAAGCTCGGTGGACGTCATCGGGCACCTCCTCGGCGCGCCACCCCACGTCGTCGTGAGGTGCGTCACACCAGACTGCCGTGTGCGCGCCTGCCCGGCAAGGGGGCGAGCCGTTCCGCACCGGTGAGCGACGGAGCATGGTGCGCGAACCGCTTTGGGGGCCACGTCCGGAATGCCCGACCTGGTCGCGCGGATGTCGTGAAACTTTGGGAGTGTCGCTGTGACAGTGCGCACATGGCGGGCCTGCGGCTCGCTCCAGGGTGGAGGCCTTGATGGGTGACGGTCGCAGCACGACGACGCGGACGAGGGCGGGACGGCGACGCACGAGGGGCCGCCGGGGGTGGTCGGTACTGGGCGTGTTCGCGCTGGCGCTGCCCATGGTGGCGGTGCCGGCGACGACGGCGGCGGCGGCGACATGGGGTATCCAGAAGCAGGAGCTGTCGACCGGGCCGTACGAGCCGGGCGAACAGGTGCAGTGGGTCGTGTCGGTCTCGTGCTCCGACCCGAACGCCGACCCGTGCGTCCCGACGACCCTGACGGATCCACTGCCAGACGGCGTGAACCTGGTCAGCGCCTCCATCCAGAGCGGGGGCGGAGCGACGAACCCCGCCCTCGACCCCGACACCGAGAACAACACGGTCACCTACACCGCGGACAGCGTGCCCAACGGCGGGCAGGTGCAGATCCTCGTCACGGCGGAGGTCGACGCGGACATCCCCTACGGGACGACGAGCCTCACGAACACCGCATCGGTCGTCTCGGACAACGCGGACGAGGCGCAGGCCACCGACGACATCGACATCGTCGTCCCGCTGGTCCTCGACTCGGTCACCACCAAGGAGATCGAACCCGAGGGTGCGCTCGCCGCGCCCGGGACGGCCGCGACGATGACGATCGGCGGCTCCAACGCCTCGAACGACACGGTCGAGACCCTGGTCATCCAGGACCCGGTGGACCCCGCCGCCGAACCGAACCCCTTCACGTACCTGGAGTTCACCGGTTGGGGCGACGTCTCGTGGCCTGCCGGGGCGACGTCCGCGGACGTGACGTTCACCTGTGCCGACGGGACGAGCCCGACGGAGAGCACCACCACCACGGACACGCTGCCCGACCCGCCCGCCGGCTGCGTCGTCGAGGGCTTCACCGTCGTCTTCTCCGGTGAGATCGCACAGGACGCGACCGCGACCGTCCCGATCGCCGTCCAGCAGAGCGAAGCGGTCACCGAGCTCACCGACACGACCACGGTCACCAACGACACGTCGTCCTACGTGACCCACCCTGAGGGCGAGTCGGATCCGACGACGGCCGCGGACGACTACGTGATCACACCGCCGAACAACAGCGTGGAGGCGTCCAAGAGCTTCGACCCGGCGACGGTGAGCGCCGGTGACCCGACGACCGTCACGATCGGCGGGACCAACACCGGCACCCCGGTCGACACCATGACCATCACCGAGCCGGCGCCGGGTACCCCCAGCCCGTTCGAGGGCGACGACCCGATCACCTTCACCGGGTGGGGCACGGACGGTGCCGGCGCCGGGGTGGCCTGGCCTGCTGACGCCGACGCCGCGTCCGTGACGTTCACGTGTGCGGACGGCACCACGACCGACGCGATCGACGCGACGGCCCCCGACACTCTGCCCGACCCGCCCGACGGGTGCGAGGTCGTCGGGTTCTCCGTCACCTACACCGGAGACATCGTCACCGGTGGGCAGGCCACCATCCCGTTCACCGTGGACACCGACCCCGACCAGGACGTCGAGGACGTCACGCACCCCAACGAGATCGCCGCGGACATCCCGAACGCCGAGGACACGGCGTCGGCCGACCTGGTCACGCTGACCGACCGGCTGGCGACCGAGACGGACAAGCTCATCTCGCCGTCGACCTTCCCTGCCGTCCCCGGCCAGGCGGTCATCGTCCAGCTCCCGACGCAGCTCCTGCCCTTCGGCCCGGAGGGTTCGACCACGAACGCCGATCAGATCGTCGTCCAGGACCCGATCGATCCCGCGAACCCGGACGACTTCTCCGACAACTTCGTCCCGACGGCCGTCCGGTCCACGGACGTGCCGGCCGACTCCACGCTGACCATCAACTACTGGAACGGCTCGGAGTGGGTCCCGGCACCCGACTGCGGTCCCTACACGGGACCCGACACGGTGAGCTGCGACCTGCCGGCCGACGCCCAGGGCGTGCAGTTCGTCTACGACTCCACGGGCGACGGCTTCCCGCCCGGCACCAGCTTCCAGCCCAACTTCGTCGCGGAGTACACCGGCCCGGCGGACCGTGACGACCCGATCGAGAACTGCGGCTCCTCCAGCGGGTCGTCCGGCACGGTGGCACCCACGGATCCGGCCGTGGGTTGCGACACCGTCGACCCGTTCCCGGTGGACCCGGGACCGGGCAACCTGGACTTCATCGCTAAGGACTTCCTCGGTGAGCAGCCGGTGAGCGTGCTGGCCCGCTCCGACGACCAGGTGACCGCGCAGATCACCTGGTCGACCAACGGGTTCTCCGGTGTGGACCCGATGGTCATCTCCGACATCGCCGACCCGGAGACGACGGCGATCGCCGACTCCTTCTACGACGCCTTCGACCTCGTACGGATCGAAGCGATCGACGGGTCGGTCGACCCGCTGATCCAGTACGACGCCATCGTCGGCGTCGAGCTGTACGACGGGACGGCCTGGGTGCAGGCCACCAACTCCACCTGCACGGTCAGCACTCCGTGCGACGGCGGTATGCCGGCCGTGGCCCTCACGGCCGCCGAGCAGGAGTCGACCGTCTCGGCGCGCGTGGTCTACACCGAGTCGCCCTCGCGCAGCGCCACGCCCGCCGACCCGACCGCGCCGGCCGCGGGCGACGGCGTCGCCCGGTCCACGCAGGCCGACGGCCGCCATCTGGACCTGACCTTCGACGTGCGGGACGACAAGCGCTCCGACGGTTCGCCGGCGCTCGGCTCCACGAACGGCACGATCTACAACACGACCGACCCGGGCCTGGTGAACGACACCGCCCGCGGCACGGCGACGTTCGACGGTGACGAGTACACGGACACCGACGACGACGACGTGCTCATCATCGACCAGCCCCTCAACGTGACCGTCGCCAAGGACTGGACCGGCGGGCCGATCTCCGTGCCGCCGCCCGGCACCCCGACCCAGTTCTACCCGTCGACCACCGTGACGATCACGGGCACCAACGCCTCGAACGCCAAGGTGGACCAGCTCCGCCTGGTCGAGCCCGGAGCGCCCGACTCCGGCGCGGTGCAGACGGCCGAGGGCACGGCGCCCTTCGACGTGTTCGACCTGACCGGCATCGATCTCGTTCCGCCGGACGGGGCGACGTCCACCACCGTGACGCTGACGTACGACGACGGGACCACCGCGCAGTTCGACGAGGCCGGCGCCGAGGAGCTCGGCGCGACCGACCTCGTCGACGTGGTCGGCATCGAGGTCTCCTACGACGGGCTCGTCGAGCCGGGTGCCACGGGGTCGATGGACCTCACGTTGCGGCTCCGGGAGACGGACCGGTACTCCGGTGAGACGCTGCTCGACGAGCAGGGGACGATCGTCACGCAGAACCCCGTGCCGGACGGTGCGGTCGCGACGATCAACGACCCGGGCGGCACCGACGACGACGTCCGGCAGGCCTACGACGACGCGGACATGACGCTGCAGACGGCGTCCATCGATCTCGAGGTCGGCAAGTCGTTCGACCCGGACACCGTGGTCGAGCCGTTCCACGGCGCGAACCAGTCCGAGGAACCGGTGGTCATGACGCTCACCGGGCAGCCGCTCGGGCCGTCGCGCAGCGTCGAGATGGTGCTCGTCGACGACGACCCCCAGTTCTGGAACCAGTACGACTTCGTCGGTTTCGACCCGAGCGCAGCGCTGGTCACCCCGATCCAGCAGGTCCAGGTCGACGCGTTCGTCGGCGGGGTGTTCTCCGGCAACCCGGGCTCGCCGGACCCGGTGACGCGTGCCGGGGGCGACTGGGTCGTCGACGACGACGTCTCCGGAACCTTCGACCTGCCCGCGGGCGTGGCACCGGAGGACGTGCAGGGCCTGCGGTTCACCTTCACCCGCACCGACGGGTCCGTCTGGGAGAACCCCGCCACCCCGACCCAGCCGGTGCCGATCCAGATCCTGCGCCGGGACGACCTGCGCTCCGGCGGCGAGGTGCTGCCGGATCTCGAGGCCAATCCTCCGGCGCCGGGCGAGGAGGCGCCGGGCGTGGCCAGCAACACGGTCCAGGGGAGCACCACCGGTGCCGACCTCGTGATCGACCCGGACACGGGGGAGACGGTGCCCGTCAGCGCGGACGACGACGCCGAGGCGTCGATGCTCTACGAGCACGCCACCAACGCCGTGGAGATCGTCAAGGACTTCGACGGCGTCGTCACCGGCGGGACCGAGCCGCCGGACGCCGTCGTGCCCATGAACATCACGGTGACGAACACGGGTGACCGGCCGATCATCGATCCGGTGATCATCGACGACCCGATGCCGGCGGACGACGACGGACCCCAGCTCCGGCTCGCCGACGTCGAGCAGCCGTTCTCCTACACGCTGGACGGCGCCGCACCTGACCCCGCCAACGGCACACCCATGCCGACCGATCCCGGCGAGGTGACGGTGGACCAGTCCGGCGACATCGCTTCGCTGGGGTTCACGTTCCCCGAGGGCACTGTGCTCGAGGTCGGCCAGACGTACACGATCACCGTCCAGGTGCAGTTCCGCGTCACGTTGGACGCCGGGACCGTGCTGGAGAACACCGCCGGCGTCACGGGGGACCGCCCGTGGGACGAGTGCGTCACACGCCTCGACGACGAGACGGGCGCCTGCGAGGCGGACGCCGACGTCACGACCATCCCGTCGGCAGCACTCAGCCAGTCCAAGCTGGTCAAGGCGACGAACGACGAGTACCCGCTGGGCCTGATCGTCGACCCGGACCAGCCCGGCGACGTCGAGCCCGAGGACTGCGAGCCGAACTCGTTCGGCTTCTACGCCTACCCGTGCACGCCGATCATCCCGCCGGGCGAGAGCCAGACGTGGCGCGTCCGGGTGGACAACGTGGGCAACCTGCCCCTGGACAAGGTCGTCATCTACGACCGGTTCCCGGCGATCGGGGACACAGGTTCCTTCGCCGACTCGCCGCGCGACTCGGCCTGGGGCCCGTACTTCACCGACGACCCGCTCCCACGGGTCGTGAACGCCCCGGCCGGGAGCACCGTCGAGTACTTCTACACGACCGTCGACGACTACTGCATGGACGACATCAACGACCCGCTCGACGAGCCGATCTGCCCGCAGGACCCGGAGACCGGCTGGGCACCGCTGACCACGGACCTGGCCAACAGCGTCCTGCAGGACATCACAGCGATCAAGAACGTCATCACCTTTCCCGAGGACGAGTTCTTCCAGCCGGGTCAGTTCATCGCGCTCGAGGCCACGTCCACCACGCCGCCGGAGGCGCCGGAGGCCGGCGACCGGTCGATCGCCTGGAACTCGGCGGCCGCTTCCGGGGTGGCCCTCACGCCGAACGGCACCCAGACCAACCTGCTGCCGACCGAGGGCACCAAGGTCGGCGTCGCCACGGCGACCGGCCCGCTCGAGGTGAACAAGATCGTGGCCGGCGAGGGCGCGGAGTACGCGCCGGACTCGTTCGAGCTGACCGTGCAGTGCACGTCGGCCGTGGGGTCCTGGGTCGAGGAGGAGCTCGAACCGATCACCATCACCGTGACGCCCGGAACGCCGACGGTGGTCCCGGACTTGCCGTACGGCGCTGAGTGCACGCTGACCGAGGACGGCGGCGACGGTCAGTCCGAGCTGATCGTGACTCCGGCGACCGTGACCATCGACACCGAGACGGCGGACACCGGGAGCGAACCCGCATCCATCACGGCGACCAACGTGTACAGCCTGTCGAGCATCGAGATCTCCAAGGAGGTCGTCACCGACGCGGTCGACCAGGACGGTACCCCCGTGCCGTTCGGTCCGTTCGAGGCGACGGTCGAGTGCACCTTCCTCGGTGAGGCGGTGTACGCCGACGGCTACGGGCCTGCCGACCCCATGGTGGTCACCATCGAGGACGGCGAGACCGTGACGTTCACGGGCCTCCCGGTCAACTCCGAGTGCACCGTCACCGAGACCGGGACGGGCAACGCGTCGTCGGTGACCGTCACCGTCGGCCACCCGACGGTCGACCCCGTCGTCACCGACGGCCCCACGGCCGACCTGACGCTCCTGCCCGACGTCCTGGGCGAGGGCACCAACGAGGTCACGCTGACCAACACCTACGACGTCGGTGCGATCGACCTGCTCAAGGTCGTCGACGGCAGCGGCGCGGAGGGCTTCGGGGGCGGACCGTTCGAGTTCACCGTGCTGTGCACCTACGACGACGACGGGGACGGGGGAGCCGACCCGCGCACCGTCTACGACGACTCGATCACCCTGGGCGGGGACGACCCGCTCGAGGCCACGATCGAGAACCTGCCGGCCGGCGCCGTCTGCGAGATCACCGAGACCGACGACGGTGGCGCGACGTCGTCCGACCTCACGCCGAACCCGGTCACCGTGGTGGCGGGGGAGACCACCGAGGTGACCGCGACCAACACGTTCGACCTCGGCACGGTGCAGGTCGACAAGGACCTCGCCGGTCTCGGGGCCCTCTACGGGCCCGGACCGTTCGAGGTCGAGATCGCCTGCACGTTCGAGGGCGACCCGGTCGACGTGCCGGGCGGCGCGACGCGGGTGCTCGTCCCCGGTGACCCCGTGCTGTACGAAGGCCTGCCTGTCGGCTCGGAGTGCACCGTGACGGAGACGGACGACTTCGGCGCCTCGTCGACGACCATGACCGTCGACGGCGGGACGCCGGTGGACGGCAGCGCCGTCGACGTCGTCGTCCCGCCCGCCGAGGGCGGCGAGCCCACCGCCGTGGAGGTCGTCGTCACGAACACCTTCGACACCGCGCCGCTCGCGGTCACGAAGGTCGTCGACGGCGAGGGCGCGGAGTTCGCACCGCCGATGCCGGATATCCCGGACGCTCCCACCCCTCCCGCTGACCCGACACCGGAGGAGCTGGCCGAGTACCTCGTCGAGCTGGAGGCCTACCTCGCGACGGTGCCGTTCGACGAGTTCCCGTACGAGGCCTCCCTCGCGTGCACGTTCGAGGGGCAGGACGTGCCGATCCCCGGTGGGGACGCACGGCGCTTCGGTCCCGGGTTCCCGGCGCTGTACTTCGGCCTGCCCACCGGTGCCGAGTGCACGATCACCGAGACCGACACCGGCGGCGCCACCTCGGTGGCGTTCGACCCGGAGACGGTCGTGATCACCGACACCGAGGATCCGCTGACGCCGATCCCCGCCACCGTGACGAACACCTACGACGTCGGGCAGATCGCCGTCGACAAGGTGGTCGACGGCGACGGTGCCGAGCTCTACGGCACCGGGCCGTTCGAGGTCGCGACGACCTGCACGTTCCTCGGTGAGGAGATCGAGGTGCCGGGCGGCGCCGACCGGACGATCACCCCGGGCACCCCGGTCGTCTACGAGGGTCTGCCCGTCGGTGCGGTCTGCACGGTCACCGAGACCGACGACGGCAGCGCCACCGACGTGACGATCTCCTCCGCCGTCGAGGGCGGCGAGGCGGGACAGGCGATCGTCCCGGCGGCCGGCGACACCACGGTCGGGATCACGGTCACGAACACCTTCGACCTCGGTGAGGTCGTGGTCGACAAGGTGACCGACGGCGACGGTGCCGAGGCCTGGGGCGCCGGACCGTTCGAGGTCGAGCTGGCGTGCACGTTCAACGGTGCCGAGATCGAGATCCCGGGCGGCGCCACGCGGACCCTCACGCCCGGCTCGTCGGTCACGTTCGCCGACCTGCCGGTGGGTGCCGAGTGCTCGGTCACGGAGACCGACGACGGCGGTGCCACCGAGACGTCGATCGCGCCGGAGTCCGTGACGGTCGGCAGCCTCGCCGACGACCCGGTCGGCGTCACAGTGACCAACACGTTCGACCTGGGGTCGGTCCAGGTCGACAAGGAGCTCGCCGGGATCGGCGCGCTCTACGGGCCCGGACCCTTCGAGGTCTCGCTGGCCTGCACGTTCAACGGGGCGTCGATCGACATCCCGGGCGGGGCGGCACGCGAGCTGCAGCCGGGCGCGCCGGTCGTCTACGACGGGCTGCCCGTCGGCGCCGAGTGCGTCGTCACGGAGACCGAGGACTTCGGCGCCACCGGGGTGGAGATCTCCACGACGGTGGACGATGGCGAGCCCGGCGAGCTCGTGGTGACCGGCGGCGATGAGCCGGTCGGCATCACGGTGACGAACACCTTCCTGGTGAGCCCGGTGCTGGTCGAGAAGGTGGTCGACGGTGACGCGGCGCAGTTCGCCCCGCCGATGCCGGACCTGCCGGAGCTGCCCACCACGCTCGAGGAGCTCGCGGACTTCGACTTCGCGGCGATCCCGTTCGACGAGATGCCCTACCAGGTCACGGCCGAGTGCTCCTTCGAGGGGGCACCGGTGCCGATCCCGGGCGGTCCCTCGCGGATGTTCGGCCCGGGGTTCCCAGCGGTGTACTTCGGCCTGCCCGACGGCACCGAGTGCACCTTCACGGAGAGCATGACGGCGGGCGCGACGTCGGTGGCGATCGATCCCGAGACGGTGACGGTCGACGAGACGTCGTTGCTGGTGGAACCGACCGTCGCCACGGTCACGAACACCTACGACGCCGGTGAGCTCGTGGTGACCAAGGTCACCGACGGCGCGGGCGCCGGGCTGTGGGGCGACGGTCCGTTCGAGGCGACCGCGACCTGCACGTTCCTCGGTGACGAGATCGAGATCCCGGACGGGCCGACACGCGCTCTCACGCCGGAGGAGCCGGCCGTGTTCGCGGGCCTGCCCCTCGGTGCGGAGTGCGACGTGACCGAGTCGGTGACGGGCGGTGCCACGTCCTCGACGGTGACGGCCGCGGACGGCGCCGACGGCCCCGTCGTGGTCGACGCTGACGGGTCCGCCGCCTTCGAGGTCCGCAACACCTTCGACGTCGGGCAGGTGGTGGTCGACAAGACGCTGGCCGGCGACGGAGCCGACGAGCACGTCGAGGACGTGCTCACGGTGACGCTGGCCTGCACCCGCGACGTGGACGGCGAGCAGGTCGCGATCGGCGTCCCCGGGGGAGCGGACCGTGAGCTGAGCGCCGCCGGGGACTGGACGGCCGTCTACGCGGACCTGCCGCAGGGGGCCACCTGCACCCTCGCGGAGACCGAGGCGGGCGACGCGCGGTCGGTGACGATCGAGGCGCCCGACGGATCGACGACCACGGACCCGGCCGCCGGGGTGCCGACGTCCGAGGCGTTCGAGGTCCCCGTGGCCGGCACGTCGAACGTGGGCGTGGACGTCGTCAACACGTACGACGCGGCCCCGGTGCCGCCGACGCCGGGGCCGGGCTTCCTGCCCCGGACCGGCGCCGACCTCGCCGGCGCGTCGCTGCTGGCCCTGCTGCTGCTGGGAGCGGGCTACGCACTGGTCCGGTGGCGCCGCCGCTCGGAGTGAGCGGGGGTGGTCCCGGCGCGGTCAGGCGGCCTGGGCGTAGCGGTGCCGGACGATCTCCCCGTCCGGCACCGAGGCCTCGGCCTCGACGGTCGCCGAGGGCTCGACGCGCGCGCCGCGGCCGAGGTGGACGTGGTCGGCGACCCGTGCGCCGGCCCCGACGAACGAGCCGGGACTGAGGTGCACGCTGCTGCCGATCCGGGCACCCTGCCCGACGACCGCGTCGTGGTCGACCCACGTCACCTCGCCGAGGCGCACGCCGGCGTCGACCCGTGCGCCGCTCTCGACGTACGTCCCCCGGCCGACGACGACGTCCGGTGCGACGGACGCCTGCGGCGAGACGTACCCGCCGTCACCGCGCCGCACGTAGCGGACGATCTGACCGGCGTCGTTCTCGAACTCGATGCGCTTGGGCATCCTGATGCGTGGCATGAGGCCCCCTCGGATGGGTGCCCGGGAACCGCGAGGGTCCGCGCCGGGCACGGACTTTGTGCTTTTCTTCTCAACGTCGTGGGACGGCCTGAGATTCCGCGGGTCCTGCTCAGGCTTCCGTGAGCCCACCTCGGACGATGGAGTCGCCGGAGTGGGTGGGGTCGCCGTCGAACGGCTCCTCGGAGACGTCGACGAGGGAGTAGGTGGCGAGGTCCAGGCCGGCCGGCACCGGGAAGGTCCCGGACGTGCCCTCGAGCACGCCGAGGCTGACCATCCCGCTCAGGTCGTCGGCGATCAGCCAGACCTCGCGGTAGCCGTCGCCGGCCTCGGCGCCGCCCACGTCCACGACGATCTCGAGCTCGCCACCGGTGCTCTCGGTGACGACCGCACGACCTGCGGACGCCGGCCAGTCCGGCAGCGGCTCCAGCTCCGCCTCGGCGACCGCGACGGGCGCGATCTCCGTGGGCGGCTCAGGCACCTGCGACCTCTCCCAGAGCACGCCGACCCCGGCCCCGGCCACGAGCGCGACGCTGGCTGCGACGGCACCCCAGAGCACCGACGGACGACGACGGCGGGAGGCGAGGTCGACGACGGGTGCCGGCTCGGGCTCTGCCCGGCCGACCTCCGCGCGCACCCTCTCCCAGACCTCGGGCGGGGGTGCCACCAGGCCCCTGTCGTCCGCCCGGGCCACCTCGACGACCTGTGCGAGCGAGGCCTCCTCGGCACGGCAGACAGCGCACGCGGCGAGGTGGCTGTGCTCGTCGTCGGACGCGGCGCCGTGCTCGCCGAGCGCGAGCAGAGCGAGAACCTCCGGGTCAACGTGTTGCACCTTCCACCTCCCATCGTGTCCGCAGCCTGGTCAGGCTGCGCCGGATGTGACTCTTGACCGTACCGAGGGGTAGCGAGAGCTCCTCGGCGATCTGCGTGTGCGTCAGGTCCCGGTAGAAGGCCAGCCGCAGGATCGTCGCGGCCGGGTCGCCGAGCCTGGCGAGCTCGTCGGCGACGACCGCACGGTCCACGACCGCGGGACCCACCGGATCCTCCTCTCCCTCATGGTTCGGAGCGAACGCCTCGGCGGCTTGCTGCTGCTTGCGGATCCGCTCGCGGGACGCATGGACGTCGGCGACCTTGTGCCGCGTGATGCCGAGCAGCCACGTGGACAGCTTGGCCCGCGTCTCGTCGTAGCTGTCCCGCGAGCGCCAGGCCGCCACGAACACCTGCTGCGTGACGTCCTCCGCGTCCGACGGCTCACCGAGCGATCGCAGGGCGACGGTGTGGACGAGCGGCGACCATCGCCGGTAGGCGGCGGCGAGACCGGCCTCTGTGCCTGCCGCGAAAGCGGCGGCCACGTCCTCGTCAGTGGTCGGGGGTGCAGGACCCTCGGCCCCAGTCGTCACAGATCCTCCGTGGTCGTGCGTGGGCCACCGGTCGGCGATGCCCGATGCGGACAACCTAGCCTGTGGGGCGCCCGGCGTCATCACGCCGCAGCGGTGACCACCAGATTGTCCTCGTAGTGCCCGGCCTCGGCGTCCCACCGCCCGCCACAGGTGACGAGAGCGAGCCGGCGCTCACCGGCACGGTCGAAGATCGACTCCAGCGGCACCACCTCCTTCGAGAAGCGTTCGATCGTGCTCACGGTGTACTCGTGGCGCTCGCCGGCCTCGTCGGTCACCACGACGACGTCACCGACCTCCACGGACGTCAGTCCGGCGAAGGCGCCGACGCCGTCGATCGTGTCGACGTGCGAGGCGAGCACCACGGTCCCGGCGCCGTCCGCCGGCGCGGGGCCGAACCGGTACCACCCCGCCACGTCCCCCGAACGGGGCAGCTCCATGGAACCGTCGGGGTCCACGCCGACCGGTCGGACCGGGACGTCCAACAGGCCCCGGACCTGGAGCCGGTCCGGCACGGGGGCCGGGGCGCCCGCGTCTGGCCCTGCGTCGACGACGGGCACGTCCGGGAGTGCCTGTGCCGAGGCCGTGGGTCCCGGGGTCGCCGACGTGTCGCGGTCACGGGCAGGTTCTGCGGAGGGCTGGGCCACCGGCGTCGTCCGGGGGATCTGCGCTCCGACGGTGCTGCCGTCGTCGCCGGCAGCCGTCAGGGCGGCACCGGCGGCGACGGCCGCGGCGGCGACCAGTGCGGCCGTCGCCGTGCGGCGGACCGGGCGCGAGGCCCGGCCCGCCGCACCGCGACGTCCGGTCGTCACCGGCGCTCGCGGCCCACTCGGACCGCGTTCTTCGCGCCGACGGCGATGGCGAGGCCGGCGATCAGCGCCATCAGCGTGCCCGCCACCAGGGGGCTGAACCAGCCGTGGGGCTCGGTGGCGGCAGCACCCGTGACACCCGCGTCCACGCCGGCGGGGCTGGAGTGCATCCCGTCGACCGTCTGGACGGCCAGGTCCAGCGAGTCGTCGTCGAGCGAGCCCCACGCGTAGACGATCGTGTTGGTGCCCTCGGCGACGTCGACGTCGGCCGGCCCGATCACCGGGTCGGTGGTCCCGGCGGCGGCGACCGCGGCGGACACCGTCCCGGCCGGCAGGTCGAGGACGGACTCGTCCGGGTTCTCCAGGCCCTCGATCACCGGCTCGTCGCCGGCGAGGACGTCGACGGCGGGCGCGGCGGCCACGTGACGGACGGTCAGCCGACCCTCGCCCGCGGCGATCTCCGAGGTGTCGTTGGTGAACAGCGTCGCCGTCGGCGAGCCCTCCGCGTCGAGGTGCGCGGCGGCCGTGTAGTTCATGCCGCCCTCGAGCGGGAGGTCGATGGGACCGATGACCGGGTCGGAGTCGTCCTCAGCGTCGGCGGCCGTGATGGCCACCGTGTAGGTGTCCGGCGCGAGCTCCAGCGGCCCGGCAAGGTCACCCGGCTCGAAGTCGTCGAGCGTGAGCTCTCCGTTGACGTAGACGTCCACGGTGGTGTCCGGCACGCCGTGCAGGACGGAGAGCATCGCGTCGCCCTCCGCGGCGGTCGCGGGCAGGGCGAAGGCGGTTCCGGCAGCGACGAGCGCGGTGACGCCGAACGTCGCCGTGAGTCGGGTGGTGCGCATGAGTCCTCCTGGTGTCGCGCCTCGTCCGTGAGGGACGAGGACTGCATGTGTCGGTCACCAGGGATTCGCACCAGGGGGCGCTCGTGGATGCAGCTCCGCGAAGAAATCTCTTAGCGGCGTCGTCCGTGTCGCCCGACGCCTCAGGCGGGCGAGCCCTCCGCACGTGCCCGGCGGGGGAGCGATCCCCGCCGTTCGGACCACGAGACCTCGGTGGCATGGGTGCGTGAGAGCGGGTCGCCCCACGGGTCGGCGCCCAGCGCGGAGGCGACGTGGATCAGGGGCCGCTGCGTCTCGAACTCGCGGGCCAGGGAATCGAAGATCGGGGTTTCGTTCGTACGCACGCGCCCATTCTGCGAGCGGCCGACGCCGGTGCGCCGCTCGACGCGGCCGCCTTCACAGTCACCTCACACGACCCCCGCGAGGGCGTGCCGCCGGGGTCGTCTCCTGTTGCGGTCCCGACGTCGGGGATCGATGATCGTCGCGGGTGACCAGCACGTTCGCCGCCACCCGACCCGCCGAGCGAGAGGCAGGACATGAAAGTCACCGCACCGGTTGAGCTCCTCCTGGTGGAGTTCCCGCACAGCGAGTTCAAGGGTGAGATCGTCGCCGAGCTCGTCCGGCTCTCCGAGGCCGGCACGATCAACGTCCTGGACATGCTCGCGATCCGCAAGAACGAGGACGGTTCCGTCGAGTGGCTCGAGGCCGCGGACGCCGCGAGCGAGCTCGCGGAGCTCGTCGGGGAGCCGAGCGGGCTGCTCGCCGAGGACGACGTCGAGGCGATCGCGGACGACCTGACGCCCGGCGCGGCGGTCGGCATGCTCGTCTTCGAGCACACCTGGGCCACGGGGCTCACGTCGGCGCTGCGGGAGGCCGGCGGATCCCTGATCGACATGACGACGGTCCCGCCCGCCGCCATCGAAGAGCTGGCCGCCGTCATCGCCGAGGAGGACTGACAGATGCCCAGAAGGATCGGACGCCCCGGACTGATCGGGACGATGGCTCGCACCGCCGTCATCACGGGGACGGCTTCTGCCACCAGCCGGGCGATGAACAACCGCGCCAACGCCCGGGCCGACCAGCGAGCCAGCGCACAGGCCTACGACGCCCAGCAGGCCCAGTACGCCCAGCAGCAGCAGATGGAACAGATGCTGGCGCAGCAGCAGGCGCTCGCGGCCCAGCAGGCGCAGCAGATCCCTGCCGCCCCGGCGCCGGGCGGCGACACGCTCTCGCAGCTCCAGCAGCTGGGGGAGATGCGGTCCGCAGGGCTGCTGACCGACGCGGAGTTCGCGGCGGCCAAGGCCAAGATCCTCGGCTGAGCCGGCCGTGTCCGCGCACGCCGGCGAGGAGACGCAGCCGGACCGCACCGAGGGGCCCGAGGACGCCGTCCGCACGCGCGGCTACGTCGGCCTGCTGCTGCTCGCCGCGGCGATCGGCATCCCGGTCTCCCTGGTCGCGTTCGGCTTCCTGGCGCTGCTGCACGCGCTCGAGCACGCGGTCTGGGAGTCGTTGCCCGAAGCCGTCGGTCTCGACACCCCGCCGTGGTGGTGGGCGTTGCCCTGGCTGCTCCTGGCGGGGGTGCTCGTCGGGGTGGCGATCCGCTGGCTGCCGGGCCGCGGCGGTCATGTGCCCGTCGACGGGCTGGGGCTCGGCGCGGTGCCGGCATCGCACGTCCCGGGAATCCTGCTGGCCGCCCTCGGCGGGCTGCCGCTCGGGGTGGTCCTCGGTCCGGAGGCCCCGCTGCTCGCCCTCGGGTCCGCCGTGGCGCTGCTCCTGGTCCGCCCGATCGCGCGAGCCGCCGACCCGACGGCCCAGGCGCTCCTGACGGTCGCCGGTGCCTCGGCAGCGCTGGCCGCGATCTTCGGCAGCCCGTTGGTCGCCGCCATCTTCGTCCTGGAGGCGGTGGGGCTGGCGGGTCCGAAGCTGGCCCGGGTGATCCTCCCGTGCCTCCTCGCCTCCGGCGTGGGGGCGCTGGTGTTCACCGGCATGGGGTCGTGGACGGGACTGAGCATCTCCTCGTTGTCCTTGCCCGAGATCGACGGGCCGCAGCGACCGGACCTCGGCGACGTGCTCTGGACGGTCCCGTTGGCCGTGGTCATCGCCGTCGGCGTACGTCAGGTGCACCACGTCGGGCGGTGGGTCGCCCGCGTCGCCGAGCGACGCCCGGCAGGAACGGCTCTCGCGGCGGCGGTCGTCGTCGGGCTCTGCACGGTCGCCTACTCGCTGCTGACCGGGCGGTCGCCCGAGGAGGTCGCGCTCTCCGGGCAGGCGCTGCTCGAACCGCTGGTGGCCGACGCGCACGCGTGGTCGCTGGCCGCCCTGGTGGCGCTGCTGCTCTTCAAGTCGATCGCCTACGGGGTCTCGCTCGGCGCCCTGCGAGGAGGCCTGATCTTCCCGGCGCTGCTGCTCGGTGCGGCCGCCGGTGTGCTGGTGTCCGGCCTGCCCGGCTACGGCGTCGTGCCGGCGGTGGCGGCCGGGATGGCGGCGGCCACGGCGTCGATCCTGCCGTTCCCCGTCTCCTCGGCGGTGCTGGTGATCCTGCTGCTCGGGCCGAACGCCGCGGCCATGGCGCCCGTCGTGCTCATCGCGGTGGTCGTGGCGTTCGTCTTCGAGCAGGTGATCGTCAAGGAGCGCCGGGGCGCGTGACCTGGCCGGTCCGTGCGGCCGGGACCCTCACTCGCCGGTCTCGCCGTCCAGGGCCTCGCGGAGCAGGTCCGCGTGGCCGTTGTGGCGGGCGTACTCCTCGATCATGTGGGTGAGGATCCAGCGTACGGAGAACCGGCCGTCGCCGTGCCGGCTCTCGCGGACGGAGAGCGCGTCGAGACCGCCCGCGGCGAGGGCTGCCTCGAGCACCTCGTCCGAGGCGGAGACCGCCGCGTCGAGGAGGGCCCGCAGCGCGTCGGGGGAGTCGGCGTGCGCGGAGTGCCAGTCCCAGTCCGGGTCGTCGCTCCAGTCGACGGTGTCGAACGGCGGCAGCGCGTCGCGCCCGGCCAGGACGACCTGGAACCAGTTCGACTCGACGTACGCCAGGTGCTTGAGCAGCCCGCCCAGGGTCATCGTGGACGGCGGCAGCGGCGTGCGGAGCTGCGTGGCCGTGAGCCCGGCCGTCTTCCAGCGCAGCGTGTCGCGGTGGTAGTCCAGGAACGTGCGCAGCGTGGTGATCTCGTCGCCGCGCAGGGGCGGTTCGACACGACGGGGTCCGGTGGTCACGGCAGCACCCTAGCCCTCCGACCCGCGACGACGGCCGCCCGTTCGAGCACCTCGTCGAGCATGGCGGGGGTGAGTCGCCCGGTGTAGGTGTTGTGGGGCGAGACGTGGTAGCAGCCCAGCACCGTGAGCGCTGTGAGCGCCGTGGCCGGCGGTGTCGGTGTCGGCGCCGGCCCGGACCCCTCGGATCGGCGCAGCGTGAGCTCCTTGCCGTGGCCGAACGGAGGACGGGGCCTCGGCACCGCCCAGCCCTGCTCGCCGAGGGACGCGAGCAGGGCGTCCCAGCCGAGCGCGCCGAGAGCCACGGCGACCCGCAGCGTCGGCGAGAGCAGCTCGAGCTCGCGGGCCAGGAACGGGGCGCACCGGCGACGTTCGTCCGGCGTCGGCCGGTTCTGCGGGGGTGCGCACCGTACGGGGGCCACGAGGCGGAGCCCGTCGAGCCGCATGCCGTCGTCGCGCCCGGTCGCCCGGGGCTGGTTCGCGAACCCGGTCCGGTGCAGCGCGGCGAACAGGAAGTCGCCGCTGGGGTCCCCGGTGAACATGCGACCCGTGCGGTTGGCGCCATGGGCTGCGGGCGCCAGCCCGACGACGGCGACCGCAGCAGTGCCGTCGCCGAACCCCGGCACCGGGCGCGCCCAGTAGGTCTGGTCCCGGAACGCGGCGCGCCGCTCGGCCGCGACCTGCTCGCGCCAGGCGACCAGCCGGGGGCACGCACGGCAGTCCACCACGCGACGGTCGAGCGCCTCGAGGGTGTCGGCCGCGTGCGCGGTGGCCGGGTATCCGTCGTCGTCGGGCGCACAGCTCATCCACCCATCCTGCGGTGGCGGGGCTCCCCGCCGCGAGCGCGCGCCGCTGCTGCCGAGGGACGGGCCGAGCGTCCGGGTCGGTACGATCGGGGGGCGTCGCCGTCATGGCGGCGCCCTCGGCGGCGCTGAGCGTCCGCTGAACCACGAACGAACCTGAGGAGCACTGTCGTGTCCGACGCCGCCGCGCCGCTGTCATCGCCCGCACCCGCCGAGGGGACCACCGCGGTGACGGTGACGGAGCCGACGACGGGCACCGAGCTCTTCGCCGACCGCCGCGACGTCGTCGTGATGCGCGTCGACGGTGAGCTGCTCGACCTGTCGCGCGAGCTGGCGCCGGGAGCCGTGGCCGAACCCGTGACGATCGACTCGCCCGACGGCCTCGCCGTGCTGCGCCACAGCGCCGCGCACGTGCTGGCCCAGGCCGTGCAGCAGGTGAACCCCGACGCGAAGCTGGGCATCGGCCCCCCGATCACCGACGGCTTCTACTACGACTTCGACGTCGTCGAGCCGTTCACGCCCGACGACCTGAAGAAGCTCGACAAGGCGATGGCGCGCATCATCAAGGAGGGCCAGACGTTCCGGCGGCGGGTCGTCACCGAGGACGAGGCCCGTGCGGAGCTCGCCGCCGAGCCGTACAAGCTGGAGCTCATCGGGCTCAAGGGCAGCGCGGCGAGCGCCGGCGGCGACGACGCGGGCGTCTCGGTGGAGGTCGGCGCCGGCGAGCTGACGATCTACGACAACGTCCGTGGCGCCGGGCGTGAGAGCGAGACGGTCGTCTGGTCGGACCTGTGCCGGGGCCCGCACCTGCCGTCGACGAAGCTCATCGGCAACGGCGTGCAGCTCATGCGCTCCGCGGCGGCCTACTGGCGCGGCAGCGAGAAGAACCCGCAGCTGCAGCGCATCTACGGCACCGCGTGGCCCAGCAAGGACGAGCTCAAGGCGCACCTCGAGCGGCTCGCCGAGGCCGAGCGGCGCGACCACCGGCGCCTCGGCAGCGAGCTGGACCTGTTCAGCTTCCCCGACGAGATCGGGTCCGGGCTGGCGGTGTTCCACCCCAAGGGCGCGATGGTCCGCATGGAGATGGAGGAGTACTCGCGCAAGCGGCACATCGAGTCCGGGTACTCGTTCGTCAACAGCCCGCACATCACCAAGTCGAAGCTGTTCGAGACCTCCGGGCACCTCGACTGGTACGCCGACGGCATGTACCCGCCGATGCACCTCGACGCGGAGCTCGACGACGACGGCACCGTGCGCAAGCCTGGCCAGGACTACTACCTCAAGCCCATGAACTGCCCGATGCACAACCTGATCTTCGACGCGCGGGGCCGCTCGTACCGCGAGCTGCCGCTGCGGCTGTTCGAGTTCGGGACGGTGTACCGGTACGAGAAGTCCGGCGTCGTGCACGGCCTCACCCGGGCCCGCGGCTTCACCCAGGACGACGCGCACATCTACTGCACCCGCGAGCAGATGCGGGACGAGCTCACCTCCCTGCTGACGTTCGTGCTCGACCTGCTGCGCGACTACGGCCTGGACGACTTCTACCTCGAGCTGTCGACCCGCGACCCCGAGAAGTCGGTCGGCGACGACGACAGCTGGGACGAGGCCACCCGGACGCTCGAGGAGGTCGCCACCGCCTCGGGGCTCGAGCTCGTGCCGGACCCGGGCGGCGCCGCGTTCTACGGCCCCAAGATCTCCGTCCAGGCGCGGGACGCGATCGGTCGGACCTGGCAGATGTCGACCATCCAGCTCGACTTCAACCTGCCGGAGAAGTTCGACCTGCAGTACACGGCCGCGGACGGCACCCGCCGGCGTCCGGTCATGATCCACCGGGCGTTGTTCGGGTCCATCGAGAGGTTCTTCGCGGTGCTGCTCGAGCACTACGCGGGCGCGTTCCCGGCATGGCTCGCTCCGGTCCAGGTGCTCGGCGTGCCCGTCGCCGACGCCTTCGACGACTACCTGGGCGACGTCGTCGCGCAGCTCCGCGCGCAGGGCGTGCGCGCCGAGCTGGACACCTCCGACGACCGGTTCGGCAAGAAGATCCGCAACGCGGCCAAGGAGAAGGTGCCGTTCGTGCTCATCGCGGGCGGGGAGGACGCCGAGGCGGGCGCCGTCTCGTTCCGGTTCCGCGACGGCACGCAGGAGAACGGCGTGCCCGTGGCCGACGCCGTCGAGCGGATCGTGGCGGCGGTCCGCGACCGCGAGCAGGTGTGAGCGTGAGCGACGCCGGCGAACCTCGGCTCGAGCCGGCGGACCGGTTCGGCCCGCCGGAGGACGACATCGCGCGCCTCTGGACGCCGCACCGGATGGTCTACATCGGCGGGCAGGACAAGCCCGCCGACAGCACCCCGGACGAGTGTCCGTTCTGCCGTATCCCCGCGGGCGACGACGAGCAGGGTCTCGTCGTCGCCCGCGGTGCGGACTGCTTCGCGCTGCTCAACCTGTACCCGTACAACGGTGGCCACCTGATGGTGCTGCCCTACCGGCACGTCTCGGACTACACCGACCTGACGGCGTCCGAGACGCACGAGCTCGCGGCGATGACGCAGACCGCGATGCGCGTCCTGCGCGCGGTGTACGCCCCGGCCGGGTTCAACCTGGGCATGAACCAGGGCGAGGTCGCGGGCGCCGGCATCGCCGCACACCTGCACCAGCACGTGGTCCCGCGCTGGCTCGGCGACGCGAACTTCCTGCCCGTCGTCGGGCGGACCAAGGCGTTGCCCGAGCTGCTCGCGGACACCCGTGCGCGGCTCGCCGCGGCGTGGCCCACCCGCTGACAGCGCCGGGCGCTAGCCTGGCGTCGCCGGTCTGCCGGCACGCACGACGAGACGAGGAGCTCCCATGTTCGGCCGCCTGCGGGCCACGATGCAGCGCTGGTTCACCCCTCTGGCGAACCTGCTGATCCGCCGCGGGGTCTCACCGGACGCGGTGACGATCGCGGGCACCGTGATCGTCACGGTCCTGGCGCTGACGCTGCTGCCCACGGGGCACCTGACCCTCGGTGCGCTCCTGATCGGGCTCTTCGTCCTGACCGACTCGCTCGACGGGGTCATGGCGCGCGCGAGCGGGCGCAGCGGCCCCTGGGGCGCCTTCCTCGACTCGACCCTCGACCGGGTCTCCGACGGCGCGGTGTTCGCAGGCATCACGCTGTGGTTCGCGCTGCACCCCCAGGAGCCCTGGGCCGGTGCGGGGACGGTGGCCGCCCTCGCCTGCCTGGTCCTGGGATCCGTCGTGCCCTACGCCCGTGCCCGGGCCGAGTCCGTCGGCGCGACGGCGGCCGTGGGCATCGCCGAGCGCTCCGACCGGCTCGTCGTGGCGCTGGTGCCCACCGCGTTCGTGCAGGTGGGCCTGCCGGTGGCCGTCCTGGTGGTCGTCCTCGGGCTCCTCGCGCTCGCCAGCCTCGTGACGGTCGCCCAACGGGTCCTGACGGTTCGGAGCCAGCTGCTGCACACCACCGAGGGGGCGTGATGGTCGACCCCGCCGCCGCCTACACGTTCGCCTGGCGCCACGCCCCGCGGGTGCCGGAGCCGCTGCTGCGGGCCGTGTTCGGTCTGGCCGCCGACGTCACGTGGCTGCGCCACGGCGAGGGGGTGCGCCGGATGGAGGCGAACTACGCCCGCGTCCGGCCCGACCTGGACCGCCGGGCCGTGCGGCGGCTGTCCCGTGAGGGCATGCGCCGGTACCTGCGTTACTTCCGCGAGGCCTTCACCCTCCAGGGCGCCACCCGCGCCCAGCTCGACGCCCGGGTCCGGGTGGAGGGGTACGAGCACCTGGAGCCGGTGACCGGCCAGGGCGGGGCGGTCGCCCTGGCGTTGGCGCACCTGGGCAACTGGGACCTCGCCGGCGCGTGGGCGTCGGCGAACGTCGCACCCGTGCTCACCGTGGCCGAACGGCTGCGCCCCAAGGCGCTCTTCGAGGAGTTCGTGGCCTTCCGCCGGTCCATCGGCATCGACGTGCTGGCGCTCGGCGACGACGGCGTCTTCCGCGACCTCGTGCGCGGCGCCCAGGACGGTCCCCGCCTCGTGCCCCTGCTCGCCGACCGCGACCTGACCGCCAACGGGCTCGAGGTCGACCTGTGCGGGCACCGGGCCCGCGTGGCCGCCGGCCCCGCCGCGCTCGCCGTGTCCGCCCGCGTCCCGCTGGTCCCCGTCGGGATCCGCCACGAACGGCTGCACGGCGAGCGCCGTCGTCGTGCCGGGACCCCGTGGGGGATCGTCATCCGCTTCCACGCGCCCGTCGAGCCGCCCGACGGCGGGAACCGGCGCGAGCAGGTCCAGCAGCTCACGCAGGGCTGGGTCGACGTGCTCGGCGCGTTCATCACGGAGCACACGGCGGACTGGCACATGCTGCAGAAGGTGTTCGTCGACGACCTCGACCCGCAGCGGTACGCCCGCACGCGGGCCGCCGCGGGGGAGGCATGATGCGACCGCTGCGGGTGGGCATCGTGTGCCCCTACTCCTTCGACGCCCCGGGCGGGGTGCAGTTCCACGTGCGTGACCTCGCCGAGGCGTTGCGTGACGCGGGGCACGAGGTCTCCGTCCTGGCGCCGGCGGACGACGACACCGAGGTGCCCGACGTCGTCACGCCGGCAGGGCGGGCCGTCCCGGTCCGCTACAACGGGTCGGTCGCCCGCCTCGCGTTCGGCCCGCGTGCCGCCGCGCGCGTGCGTCGCTGGATCGACGCCGGCCGGTTCGACGTGCTGCACCTGCACGAACCGATGACCCCGTCGCTGTCGATGCTGGCCCTGTGGGTCGCCGAAGGTCCCGTCGTCGCGACCTTCCACACGTCGCAGGTGCGCTCGCGGGCGCTGCAGGTGGCCCACCCGCTGCTGCGGCAGTCGCTGGAGAAGATCTCCGCCCGCATCGCGGTGTCGGAGGACGCGCGGCGCACGCTGGTGGAGCACCTGGGCGGGGACGCGGTCGTCATCCCCAACGGCGTGTACGTCGACCGCTTCGCGGGCGCGCCCGGCGCGGAACGGTGGCGCGGGACGCCGGAGGCGCCCACCGTGGCGTTCCTCGGCCGCCTCGACGAGCCGCGCAAGGGTCTCCAGGTGCTCGCGGAGGCCGCACCGGCGATCCTCGCCGCCCAGCCCGGGACACGGTTCCTCGTCGCGGGCAAGGGCGACGCCGGACGCGCCGCGGCGGAGGCGGTGCTCGGTGAGCACGGCGCGGCCTTCGAGTGGCTCGGTGGCGTCAGCGACGCGGACAAGGCCGCGCTGCTGCGGTCCGCGGACCTCTACGTCGCCCCGCAGACCGGTGGCGAGAGCTTCGGGATCGTGCTCGTCGAGGCGATGAGCGCCGGGACCGGCGTCGTGGCCAGCGACCTCGGGGCGTTCCGGCGGGTGCTCGACGACGGCACCGCCGGCCGGCTGTTCCGGACCGGGGACCCCGCGGCCCTCGCGGAGGCCGTGGTGGCCGCCCTCGCCGACCCGGCGGACACGCGCGCGCGCCGGGATCGCGCCACGGCGTTCGTCCGGCGGTTCGACTGGGCCACGGTGACGGACCAGGTGCTGGCGGTCTACGAGATGTCGGTCGCCGCCACCGAAGCTCTCGGCGAGGGGACGGTGCGCCAGGACCTCCTGGCCGGGCGCTCGACCTGGTTGCTGGGCCGGCGGCCTCGTGCGGGCCTGGCAGGTGAACGATGAGCTGGTCCGAGGCGGCGCTGCTCGCCGTCGTCGTCCTCGGCCTGGCGCTGTGGTTCGTCTGGGTCTCCGCCTCGCGCCTGGACCGGCTGCACCACAAGGTCGTGGCCTCGCGGCTCGCGCTGCAGGCGCAGCTCGACCGCCGTGTGCGCACGTCCCTGGACCTCGCGGCGTCCGGGCTGCTGGATCCCGCGAGCTCGGTGCTGGTCGCGGACGCGTCCTTCGCGGTGACCGAGACGGCCGAGCGGACGGCCCCTGCCCGCCCGGACGAGCCGTCGTCGTCCGAGGCGTTCGCTCTGACAGGGCTTCCGGCCGACCGGGAGGGCGCCGAGTCCGAGCTGTCCGTGACGCTGCGCTCGGTGCTCGACGACCCCGAGACCGTCGCGGGCCTGAGGGCCTCCGCGCCCGGCGCGGAGCTGGTCGGCGACCTGGGAGCCGCGTGGTACCGCGCGCAGCTCGCCCGACGCTTCCACAACGAGGCCGTCGCCCAGGCGCAGCGGGCGCGCAGGCCGCGCCGGGTGCGCTGGCTGCGGCTGGCCGGGCGGGCGCCGTGGCCCCAGACCGTGGAGCTCGACGACCAGATGCCGGACGGCATCGACCTCTCCTGAGGCGCCCGTAGGATGGGCGGTACGGCGTGGACCACGCCGGCACGCCCCGGCACGGCGCCGGGACGTGCTCGCAAGAACTCTGTGAGGTTGCGTTGACCGAGACCACCGGAACCCCGGCCGGCACGACGGGCGTCGGCGAGGTGGGCACCGCCCGCGTCAAGCGAGGCATGGCCGAGATGCTCCAGGGCGGCGTCATCATGGACGTCGTGACCCCGGAGCAGGCCAAGGTCGCCGAGGACGCCGGAGCGGTCGCGGTCATGGCGCTCGAGCGGGTGCCCGCCGACATCCGCGCCCAGGGCGGCGTCGCTCGGATGAGCGACCCGGACATGATCGCCGGCATCGTGGACTCGGTGTCGATCCCCGTCATGGCGAAGGCCCGCATCGGCCACTTCGTCGAGGCGCAGGTGCTGCAGTCCCTCGGCGTCGACTACGTCGACGAGTCCGAGGTGCTCACCCCGGCCGACTACACCCACCACATCGACAAGTGGGCCTTCACCGTGCCCTTCGTCTGCGGGGCGACCAACCTGGGCGAGGCGCTGCGCCGCATCACCGAGGGTGCGGCGATGATCCGTTCCAAGGGCGAGGCCGGCACCGGTGACGTCTCCAACGCCACCACGCACATGCGCCAGATCCGCCAGCAGGTCCGTCGCCTCGCGTCGCTGCCGGAGGACGAGCTGTTCGTCGCCGCCAAGGAGCTGCAGGCGCCGTACGAGCTCGTGGCCGAGGTGGCCCGCACGGGCAAGCTCCCCGTCGTGCTCTTCACCGCGGGCGGCATCGCCACGCCGGCCGACGCCGCGATGATGATGCAGCTCGGTGCCGAGGGCGTCTTCGTCGGCTCCGGGATCTTCAAGTCGGGCGACCCGGCCGCGCGCGCCAAGGCGATCGTGCAGGCCACCACGTTCCACGACGACCCCGACGTGATCGCCAAGGTCTCCCGCGGTCTCGGCGAGGCCATGGTGGGCATCAACGTCGAGGAGGAGCCTGAGCCGGTCAGGCTCGCCGAGCGCGGCTGGTGACCTCCGCGGAACCGTCGACGTCGTCCTCGCTGGGTCCCGACTGGGTCCTCGGGGACGACGGCCGGCGGCACCGTCGCGCGGCCCGCGTCATCGTCCTGGACGAGGCGGGCCGCGCGCTGCTCGTGCGGGGGCACGACGCCGACCAGCCCGACCGCAGCTGGTGGTTCACCGTCGGCGGGGGGATCGAGCCGGGCGAGTCGGAGGCGGCCGCCGCGGTGCGCGAGGCGCGTGAGGAGGCCGGCCTCGAGCTCACCGAGGACGATCTGGAGGGCCCCGTGATGACGCGGGCGGGCATCTTCCACTTCTTCGCCGAGACCTGCCACCAGGACGAGGTGTTCTTCGTGGCCCGCGTCTCGGACCACGAGCCGAGCGACGCCGGCTGGACCGCGCAGGAGCGCGACGTGCTCGACGAGATGCGCTGGATGAGCGTCGCCGAGCTGCGCGAGCAACGCGTCGAGGTCTTTCCCACCGCCCTGCCCGACGTGGTGGAGGCGCTCGGGGCCGGGTGGGACGGCGTCGTCCGGCACCTGGGCACCGAGCACGACGACGAGGTCGGCTGACCCTGCGTGGTCCGCGGACATCGTCTACCGTGGCAACCGACAGAGGCTGAACGTACCGACGACGTCGTCGGTACACCCACGGACCGGGGGGCACCGAGGATGAAGCGTTTGACGAAGGCAGCGTTGGCCACGGGCGGCGGGGCACTGCTCCTGCTCGGCGGGGCGCAGACGCTCGCGTACTGGACGGCTGACGGCACCGCGACCGGGACGGACATGACCGCCGGGACGCTCACGATGTCGGACGGCACGTGCGGCGAGTGGCTGCTCGACGACGGCACACCCGTCACCGAGGGCATCGTGCCGGGCGACACGCTCAGCACCACGTGCACCCTGGCGGTCGGGGGCACGGGCGACCACCTGGCCCTCGGCGAGATCACGGTGAGCGACCCGGCGTGGGCCGAGGCGAACGCCCTGACCGCCGCGCTCGACGTGTCGCTCGCCGAGGCGACGCTGGGCGGCACCGCGCTCACGCTGCCGCTGGTCGAACCGGTGCCGGTCGCCGCGACGGACGAGCTGGTCGTCTCGGTGGACGCGGTGTTCGACACCACTGCCGGCAACGACACCCAGGGCCTGGTGGCCGCCCTCGAGGACATCACCGTCCAGGTCACCCAGGCGCACGACGTTCCCTGACCGGCAGTGCGCGCCGCTCTCCGTCTCGCCGGACGCGGCCTCGCCGCCGCCGTCGTGGTGGTGGCGGGCGCCGCGCTGGTGCTCGGCGTCCTCGTGCCCCGTCTCGCCGGCGCCACGCCGTACACGGTGATGACCTCGTCGATGGAACCCGCCCTCGGTGTCGGGACGCTCGTGGTCGTGCGGCCGGTCGACCCCGCGACGGTGTCGACCGGCGACGTCATGACGTACCAGCTGCGCTCGGGGGAGCCCGCGGTGGTGACGCACCGGGTCGTCGGGCTGGGCACCACGGCCGGCGGCGACCGGACCTTCGTCACGCGCGGGGACGCGAACGCCGTGGCCGACCCGCGCCCCGTGCGCGAGGTCCAGGTCCGCGGCACGGTCTGGTACGCCGTCCCGTGGATCGGCCACGTGTCGAGCCTGGCCTCCGGCCAGCAGCGGCAGGCGGTGGGGACGGTCGTGGCGGTCGGCCTCCTGGCCTATGCCGCTGTGCTCGTCGTCCGCGAGCTGCGGGCACGCAGGACGGAGGCACCGGCATGACGCGAGGTCGCACGACGACGCTGGTGGCCGGGGCGGGCCTCGCTGCTGCCCTGCTGGGCGCCGGCGCCGCGGCCGGGCCGTCCGTCGGTGCGCCCGACGACACCGCGGAGGTGTGGCTCAGCGTCGACGGAGAGTCCTGGGCGCAGGAGCTGAGGACGCCGCTGCTCGATCCCGACCGCCTCTGGGTTCCGGGTGACGTCCGGCGCGCCTCGTTGCTGGTGCGCCACGACGGTGCCGGTCCGGCCCGCGGCACCGTGACCACGTCCGTCCGAGGGCATCCCGCGCTCGCCGAGGCGTTCGACGTCCGGGTGCGCGCCGGCCAGAACACGTGGAACGCCGACGGGTCCGCACCGGTCGTCGTCGGCCAGGACGACGAGCTGCCGGTCGAGCTGGAGATCGCCCTCGAGCCCGGCGCGGGCAACGACACGCAGGGGGAGAGCGTCCGGCTCGACGTCGACGTCGTCCTCGCGGGGGACAGCGTGGCGCACGAGAGCCGGCCCGGGACACCGCTGGATCTGCTGCCCCGCACCGGCGCGGACGCCGGCCCCGTCCTCGCGCTCGCGCTGGTCGCGGTGGCCGCAGGGATTGCGGCGCGCGCCGCCGGGCGTCACCGGGGGTCCGACGATGGCTGAGCGGACGCAGCCGGCCCACGCGGTCCTGCTGGCGGGACTGGTCGCCGTCGCCCTCGCGCTGACGGGCGGCGGAGCGGCCTGGGCCTGGTGGCAGGCGACGGCCGCGGCGGAGGCGCCTCCCGCGCTGTCCGCCGCCTCCGTGGACGTCCAGGTCGTCGGGCTCGGCGGCGGACTCCCCGGCCCGGGCGGCACGGTCACGCTGCCCGCGCTCAGCCTGACCGGCGCGTTCCCCGGCGGCGGCGACTCCGAGGTCGTCACCGTCCGCAACGCCGGCAGCCGCGCGACGACGGTGACCGCCGCGATGTCGCGCACCGGCACGCTGGGTGCGGTGTTCACCACCACCGCGACGTTCGGCGGCACCGACAGCGGCGCGGGCTGCACGGGTGGCAACGGGTCGACGACGACGATCGCCGCCGGCGGGACCGCGACGCTCTGCCTGGCCGTCGGGCTGTCGGCGACCGCGCCGACGGGCACGCAGGGGCAGTCCGGCGGTGTGACGACCACCCTGGCGGCGTCCTTGCCGGGCACCTCGTGGACGGACGAGGGCACCGTGGTCAGCGGCGCGGTGGGAGCGGGGACGGTCCCGGCCACCTCGCTGAGCTGCGGCGCTCTGGGTGTGCTCTCGGTGCGCTTCAACTGGACGTCCGTGCCGGGCGCGACCTCGTACGTGCTGCGCTACGGCACCAACGGATCGCAGTCCGAGACGCTGACGGTGACCACCCGCCGGTTCACCTCGGCACTTTCCGGGGGTACAGCGTGGGTCGTCACACAGCGCAACTTCGGCCAGGTGACGTGGAGCTCAGTGCCCTCGAACACGCGCAGCTACACGGTCGCGGTCGTCTCCCTCTGCGGTTGACGCTGGCGCTCGAGGCCTTCTCGGCGGCCCAGGACGACGCTGTCCGTACGGCCTGTCCGTGCCGCTACCCCCACCGTCCGTGGCCGGACGATCCGAGCGGGCCCGACGGCGTCGTGATCGGCCCCGAGCGCCGGGTGCGCAGCCATACCACCACCGCCGCGCCGACGAACACGAGGCTGTTCAGGATCACCAGGCCGGGGCTCACAGGCGCGGAACGGTCGAGCCGCTCCGCGAGGTCGGCGTTCAGTGCGATCCAGAAGACGAACGTCAGCGTGTTCACGATGGCGTGCAGCACGATCGCGATCTCGAGCCCACCGGTGCGCCAGGTGATGAACGCCGTGGTCACGGAGAAGATGACGTAGAACGCGTTCCACATCGGATTCCCCGTGGTGTGGATCAGGGAGAAGATCAGGGACGACACGCCGATTCCCAGGATCAGCGACGTCGTCCGACCGCGCCCCCAGCTCGCCGCGACGCGGAAGACCAGGCCGCGCAGGCCGTACTCCTCGCCGGCGGCCTGCAGCGGCACCAGCACGAGGCTCACGACGAGCAGCCAGATCGCGTCGCTCTGCAGCCACTCGGTGGTCCGGTAGGGCGTCATGTGCTCCGCGATCGCCAAGGCGATCAGCAGTGCGGGGCCGATGGCCAGCAGCGCCTTCCCGAAGAGGCCGAAGCGGAAGCGAGAAGCCACCGAGGTCAGCGATGCGCCACGCACTCCGTAGAGCCAGCGTTGGAGGACCATGCTCCACGGCACGAGCAGTGCGGTAGCGATCAGGCTGGCGGTGTGCGCCACCGGGGTGAGGAACCGACCGTCGTCGGCCGGCCCGCCCGACGAGAGGAGCCCGTCGACCCAGCTGCCGAGGTAGTAGAGGGCGGAGATGAAGGCGAACATGCCGCCGACGAGAAGTGCGATGGCAAGGATGCCGCGGCCGATGCGACGGCGCTCTCCTGCCAGCACCCGGTGGTACTCGACCCCGGGTGGAACTGACGCCTGGTGAGGCCCGTGGCCCACGACCTTCTGGTCTTCATGGTTGGTACGCACGCTGTCTTCGTCCTCTTCTGCCGCGATCGGGTGCTGGGTGCTTGCCTGAGCAGTCCAAACCCTGTCGTCGCGGCGGACTCAAGCCCGGGGGCGGTGACATGGCGCACAGCACCCGCGCGAGGTCAGCCACCGGCGTGAACCCACGGTGGCCGACCGCGCGGCGTCCGACCCCGCGGCCCGTCGTAGGATGGATGGCTGTGAATACTCCGACCATCGGCGTCCTGGCCCTCCAGGGCGACGTCGGTGCGCACCTGACAGCCCTGGCCTCCGTCGGCGCCCGCGCCGTGACCGTGCGGCGACCGGACGAGCTGGCCCTCGTCGACGGGCTCGTGCTCCCCGGCGGGGAGTCGACGACCATCGACAAGCTCCTGCGCATCTTCGAGCTGCGGGACCCGCTGCAGGCACGGATCAAGGAAGGGCTTCCGGTGTACGGCTCGTGCGCCGGGATGATCCTGCTCGCGGACCGGATCCTCGACGGCACGGCCGACCAGCAGACCATCGGCGGGATGGACGTCGTCGTGCGGCGCAACGCGTTCGGCCGGCAGGTCGACTCGTTCGAGACCGACCTCGACGTCGTGGGCGTCTCCGACGGGGCGGTGCGCACCGCGTTCATCCGCGCTCCCTGGATCGAGGAGGCCGGGCGCGACGTCGAGGTGCTGTCGCGTATCCCGGCCGTGGATACTCAGGGCCGTGCCGTCGCGGCCGCCGGTAGGATCGTTGCGGCACGGCAGGGGCCGCTGCTCGCCACCGCGTTCCACCCGGAGATCACGGGGGACACGCGCGTGCACGGGCTGTTCGTCAGCATGGTCGCGGGCGAGCGGAGCAGGTTCCCCGCCACCGTTCGACGCTAGTGAAAGAGCCATCGGAGACGCAGGGAGTCAGGTAGAGGCATGTCAGGTCACTCGAAGTGGGCCACGACCAAGCACAAGAAGGCGGCGATCGACGCCAAGCGGGGCAAGCTCTTCGCGAAGCTGATCAAGAACATCGAGGTCGCGGCCCGCACCGGCGGCGGCGACATGGCGGGCAACCCGACGCTGTTCGACGCCGTCCAGAAGGCGAAGAAGTCCTCGGTCCCGAACGACAACATCGACCGCGCGCTCAAGCGCGGCTCGGGCGAGGGCGCCGACGCCGTCGACTACCAGACGATCATGTACGAGGGCTACGGCAACAACGGCATCGCCGTGCTCGTCGAGTGCCTCACCGACAACAAGAACCGGGCGGCGGCCGAGGTCCGGACCGCGTTCTCCCGCAACGGCGGCAACCTCGCCGACCCCGGGTCGGTGTCGTACCTGTTCTCCCGCAAGGGCCTCGTCGTCGTCCCCAAGGCCGACGGCGTCACCGAGGACGACGTGATGCTCGCCGCGCTGGACGCGGGTGCCGAGGAGGTGACCGACCTCGGGGAGCACATCGAGGTGCTGAGCGAGGCCACCGACCTCGTCGACGTGCGGACGGCGATCGTCGAGGCGGGCATGGAGTACGACTCCGCAGACACCGTCTGGCACCCCTCGATGCAGGTCGAGGTCGACGTGGAGGGCGCCCGCAAGATCATGCGCCTGATCGACGCCCTCGAGGACAGCGACGACGTCCAGAACGTCTACGCGAACTTCGACGCCTCCGACGAGGTCATGGCGGCCCTCGACGCGGACGACTGAGGCCGTCGGCACGTTTCGCTCCCGGGGGTTGTCGGTGCTGCGTGAGACAGTGACGCCGTGCGAGTGCTGGGAGTGGATCCGGGTCTGACCCGTTGCGGCGTCGGGGTGGTGGACTCCCGCCCCGGCCGCCGGGCCGACCTCGTCGGCGTGGGCGTGCTGCGCACCGCCCCGGAGACGAGCACGGACCTGCGGCTGCTCGAGATCGCGCGCGGCCTGGACACCTGGCTGGACGACCACGTGCCCGACGTGGTGGCGGTGGAGCGCGTCTTCGCGCAGAACAACCGCGGCACGGTGATGGGTACCGCGCAGGTCGCCGGCCTGGCGATGGTGGCGGCCGCGCGGCGTGGCGTCCCCGTCGCGCTGCACACCCCGAGCGAGGTCAAGGCCGCGGTCACCGGGTCGGGCCGGGCGGGCAAGGAGCAGGTCCAGCGCATGGTCGCGAACATCCTGCGGCTGCAGAGCCTGCCCCAGCCGGCCGACGCGGCGGACGCGCTCGCGCTGGCGATCACCCATCTCTGGCGCCCGGCCGGTGCCCTCCAGGGCGGCGACCGCCACGAGGTCACGCCGGCGCAACGCGCCTGGGCGGCCGCGGAACGCAGCGCGCAGAAGCCGGCGCGGTACCGTACGGGTGTTCGAGGAAAGGAGGGGGCCCGGTGATCGCATCCCTGGCCGGCACGGTCACGCAGGTGACGCTCGACCGTGCGGTGCTCGACGTGAACGGAGTGGGCTATCTGGTCCACGCCACCCCGGCGACCCTCGCCGGGCTCCGGCCCGGGGAGCCCGCCCAGCTGCACACCACGCTCGTGGTCCGCGAGGACTCGATGACCGTCTACGGGTTCGCCGAGGCCGACGAGCGCGAGGTCTTCGAGACCGCCCAGTCCGTCTCGGGGGTCGGCCCGCGCATCGCCCTCGCCATGCTGGCCGTGCTGACGCCCGACGCCCTGCGCCGCGCCATCGCCGGCGAGGACACGGCGGCACTGCGCCGGGTGCCGGGGATCGGCGCCAAGAGCGCCCAGCGCATCGTCCTGGAGCTCACCGGCAAGCTCGGTGCGCCGGGGGCCGACGGCGTCGCGGGTCCGTCGGCGGCAGCGGTCGCGGACGGCCGCGGTCAGGTCGTCGACGCCCTGGCCGGCCTCGGGTGGTCGGTCAAGGTCGCGGAGGACGCGGTGGCCAAGGTGCTGGCGGAGGCGGGGACCGAGACGGTCACCGAGACCGAGGTGCCGGCCACCCTGCGCGCGGCGCTGCGACGTCTGGGGCCACGTGGCTGAGGGCGCCATCGACCCGGCGGAGCTCGGCGGGCGCCTGGTGGGCTCCGGCGCCGACGAGGTCGAGCGTGCGGCCGAGGCGGCTCTGCGGCCCAAGAAGCTCGAGGAGTTCGTCGGTCAGCAGGTGGTCCGCGACCAGCTCTCCCTCGTCCTGCACGCCTCGATCGCCCGGGACGCGGCACCCGACCACGTGCTGCTCTCCGGCCCGCCCGGGCTCGGGAAGACGACGCTGGCGATGATCATCGCCGCCGAGCTCGGCACCTCGCTGCGGGTCACCAGCGGACCGGCGATCCAGCACGCCGGCGACCTCGCGGCGGTGCTGTCCTCCCTGGAGGAGGGCGAGGTGCTCTTCATCGACGAGATCCACCGCCTCGCCCGGCCCGCCGAGGAGCTGCTGTACGTCGCGATGGAGGACTTCCGCGTCGACGTCGTCGTCGGCAAGGGAGCAGGCGCGAGCGCCATCCCGCTGGCCCTGCCCCCGTTCACCGTGGTCGGTGCCACCACACGGTCCGGGCTGCTGCCCGCGCCCCTGCGCGACAGGTTCGGCTTCACGGGTCATCTCGACTTCTACGCCGCTGCCGACCTGGAGCGCGTGATCCTGCGGTCGGCGGGACTGCTCGGGGTCGAGGTCCGCCACGAGGCGGCGCACGAGATCGCCGGGCGGTCCCGGGGCACGCCCCGCATCGCCAACCGGCTGCTCCGGCGTGTGCGCGACTGGGCGCAGGTGCGCGGCGACGGCGTGCTCGACCTGCACGCGGCCCGCTCCGCGCTCCAGGTCTACGAGGTCGACCCCATCGGTCTGGACCGTCTGGACCGCGCCGTCCTCGACGCGCTGTGCCGGCGGTTCGGCGGTGGACCCGTCGGCCTGACGACGCTGGCCATGATGGTCGGTGAAGAGCCGGAGACGGTGGAGACCGTCGCCGAGCCGTACCTGGTGCGCGAGGGGCTGGTCGCCCGCACGCCTCGCGGACGGGTCGCGACGGCCGAGGCGTGGGACCACCTGGGCCTCGAGGCGCCACCCGGGACGTGGGCGGCAGGGGCTGCGGCGGTGGAGCCGGGAACCTCCCAGGCGGCGCGCACGTTGTTCGACGAGGCCGAGGGCCGCGACCCGCGGCCCTAGACTGAGCAGAACACCCGACCACCGCCGAAGGACTGACTCCACGTGGACTTCTCGATCATCATCCTCTTCGTCGTGCTGGCGGCGCTCATGTTCTTCATGAGCTCCCGCACGCGCAAGCAGCAGAAGCAGCAGGCAGAGTTCCGTGCTGCGCTCGCACCCGGTCAGGAGGTCATGACGGGTTCCGGGATGGTGGGCACCGTCGTCGAGATCGACGACGAGTCCGACACCGTCACGATCGAGACCACGCCGGGCACCCGGACGCGGTGGCTCCGTGCCGCCGTCGCCAAGCGCACGGACACCGCCGTCGAGGCGGAGGACGCCGAGGAGACCGACACCACGGGCACCTCGGACGATGCGGGTAGCATCGCCTCCGCAGACGGTCACGTCGAGGTTCCCGACGACCTCTCCGGGTTGGACACCGCGCAGCGGGAGCACCTGGAGAACAAGCGCCGGGAGAACGGCGAGACCGAGGACAAGTGACCTCTGCGCCGGCCGGGCTCGCCCGGTCGGCGCCATCACGCGTCGGCCACGGCGGCCGCGCGCACACGGGAAGAGAACCAAGTGGCCAACTCCAGCACGCAGCGATCGCGTCCCGTACGCACGCTCGTGGTCTTCGCGATCCTGTCCATGGTGGTGCCGTTCGCGGCGTTGCTCGCCGGGGTCTACCTCGAGCCCAAGACCGACGAGAACCCCGGGGGCGCCAGCCTGGCCCCGGGCCTTGCCCTCGACCTGCAGGGCGGCACCCAGATCATCCTGACGCCGGTCTCGACCGACGGCTCGGAGATCACGGACGAGTCGATCAACGAGTCGATCAACGTCATCCGCCAGCGGATCGACTCCTCGGGTGTCGCCGAGGCCGAGATCGCGAACCAGGGTGGCGAGAACATCGTCGTCGGGATCCCCGGCGAGGTGGACCAGGCCACGATCGACCTGGTGTCGCAACCCGCGCAGATGCGGTTCCGTCCGGTGCTGACCTACGAGATGGGTCTGCCGGCTGAAGAGGCCCCCGCGGACGAGTCCGCGGAGGAGGGCTCCGAGGAAGAGGCCACCGAGGACTCCGGCGACGTCGACGCCCGGATCGCCGAGGAGGCGGCCGAGGTCGAGCCGACGGACCCCTCGGACCTCGCGCAGATCACCCCTGCGGTGCAGGAGAAGTTCGACGCCCTGGACTGCACCGACCCGAACAACCTTGTGGGCGGGGGCGGTGACGACCCCGACCTCGTGCTGGTCACGTGCGCCAACGACGGCAGCATGCTGAAGTACATCCTGGGGCCGATGGAGGTCGACGGGACGCACGTCACCACGGCCAGCTCCGGCCTGGTGCCCGGCCCCAACGGCTCCGTCACCAACGAGTGGGGCGTCTTCATCGAGATGGACGCCGAGGGGACCGAGCAGTTCCGCGAGACGACGGAGCGCCTCCAGGGCCTCGAGCCGCCGCGCAACCAGTTCGGCATCGTCCTGGACGGCCTGGTCATCTCCGCGCCGTCGCTGGACCCCGGGGTCATCATCTCCGACGGGCGTCCGCAGATCTCCGGCAACTTCACGCGGGACTCGGCGGCCACGCTGGCCAACCAGCTGAGCTTCGGCTCCTTGCCCATCAACTACGAGGTGCAGAGCCAGGAGACCATCTCGGCCACCCTGGGGTCGGAGCAGCTGCGCAACGGCCTGCTCGCCGGTCTGGTCGGCATGGCGCTGGTCGTCGTGTACTCGCTCTTCCAGTACCGCACGCTCGGCCTGGTGACCGTGGGCTCGCTGCTCGTGGCCGGTGTCATCACGTACCTGTCGATCGCGCTGCTGTCCTGGGGGATGGGCTACCGGCTGTCGCTGGCCGGCGTCGCCGGCCTCATCGTCGCGATCGGCTTCACGGCGGACTCGTTCATCGTGTACTTCGAGCGCATCCGTGACGAGGTGCGGGACGGACGATCGATGCCGATGGCCGTCGAACGCGGCTGGCGCCGCGCGAAGCGCACCGTCCTCGCGGCCAAGTCGGTCACCCTGATCTCGGCGATCGTGCTCTACTTCCTGGCGGTCGGCGGCGTCCAGGGCTTCGCCTTCACGCTGGGCCTGACGACGATCATCGACATCGCCGTGGTCTTCTGGTTCACCCACCCGATGCTGCAGCTGCTGACCAAGGTGCCGTTCTTCCGGGACGGCCACGCCTGGTCGGGTCTCTCCCCGGAGCGGCTCCGGGCCACCGGTCCGCGATACGTCGGTGCCGGGAAGGTGTCGACGCCCGCGCCTGCCGGTGCTCCGGCAGCCGACGAGCCGGCACCGGAACCGGCCCTGGCCGGCGCCCGCGCCGGTGTCGCGCCCACGACCGACGCCTCCGGGCGTCGTCTGACGATCGCGGAGCGCCGCGCCGCCGAGCGCCGGGCCGCCGCCGGACCCGGTGACGGGCCACCGGACGACGCCCCAGGCTCGCCACGCACCGACGACGCCGGCTCCGGCGAGAACGAGGAGAACCGCTGATGGCCGGCAGCATGACCTTCGCCCAGTGGGGCAACGACCTGTACACGGGTCGTCGTTCCTACCCGATCATCGCCCAGCGCAAGATCTGGTTCTCGATCGTCGCGGTCCTCGGGCTCGCGTCGATCGTGATCCTCGTCGTCAAGCCGCTCGTGCTCGGGATCGACTTCCGCGGCGGCACCGAGTTCACGGTGAACGAGGTGAGCTCGACCGAGCAGTCCCTGGCCATCGACGCGGTGCACGAGGTCCTGCCCGAGGACGAGCCGCGCGTCGCCGTCGTGGGCGGCAGCGCGGTACGTGTCCAGACCGAGATCGTGGAGGACGCCGAGGCGGCCGCCATCACCGAGGCCCTCGCGCAGGCCTACGAGGTCGACACGGCCGACGTCGACCAGTCGTTCGTCGGCCCGACGTGGGGCGAGGCGGTCTCCGAGCGTGCGCTGTGGGGCGTCGTCGTCTTCGTCCTGCTCGCGGCCGCCTTCATGGCGGTCTACTTCCGGGCCTGGCGGATGTCCGTCGCCGGCATCCTCGCGATGCTGTCCGACCTCCTGATCTCCGCCGGGGTCTACGCCCTGGTCGGCTGGGAGGTCACGCCGTCCACGATCATCGGCTTCCTGACCATCCTCGGCTTCTCGCTGTACGACAAGATGGTCGTGTTCGACAAGGTGCGCGAGAACACCACCGGCGTCCTCGACCAGTCGCGCAACACCTACGCCGAGCGTGCCAACCTGGCGGTGAACCAGACGCTCGTCCGGTCGATCAACACCTCGGTGGTCGCTCTGCTCCCCGTCGCCGGCATCCTCTTCCTGGGTGCGCTCTGGCTGGGCGCCGGGACGCTGCGCGACCTCTCGCTCTCGCTGTTCGTCGGCATCGCCGTGGGCGCCGCGTCGTCGATCTTCCTGGCGACGCCGCTCGACGTGGCGCTGCGCGAGCGTGAGCCCAAGTACCGCGAGCACACCGAACGCGTGCTCGCGGAGCGCCGGGCGCTGGCCGCCGGCGGCGGCCAGGAGGCTGAGCTCGCGGCCGCGGCCGCCGGTCGGTCGCAGCTCATACCGGGCCACCACCAGGGCAACGCGGCACAGCCGCGGCGCAAGCGGTGACGGGACCACGTTGACCGACGACATCTCGCTGGTCGCCCTGGCCGGGCTGGGCCCGGCCAGGGCTGCCGAGGTCCGTGCGCTGATCCATGACGTGCCGGACTACCCGCACCCGCCCGTGGTCTTCCGGGACATCACCCCGCTGCTCGCGGACGGGCCGGCGCTGGCCGACGTGATCGAGGCCTTCGCCGCTGTCGTCGCCTCGCACGACGGCGTCGACGTCGTGGCCGGCATGGAGGCGCGCGGCTTCCTGCTCGGGGCGCCGCTCGCGACCCGGCTGGGCGTGGGGTTCCTCCCGCTGCGCAAGGCCGGCAAGCTGCCACCGCCGGTCGAGCGGGTCGACTACGAGCTCGAGTACGGCTCCGCGTCCATCGAGCTCCGGTCGGGAACACTCCGGCCCGGCGCACGTGTTCTCCTGGTGGACGACGTCCTCGCGACGGGCGGCACGGCGCGCGCTGCGGCGGCGCTGGTGGAACGCTGCGGGGGAGTGGTCGCCGGTCTGGCGTTCCTGCTCGAGCTCGCCGGACTGGGCGGACGCGACAGGCTCGCCGGAAGGACGGTCGACACCCTGCTCCGGGCAGGGTCGTAGACTTGCCGTCCCGGACGTCGCCCGCACGACGCTGGTCGAAGGAGGTGCCCGTGAGCGACGAGACGCAGGTCCGACGCAGCACGGACGCGCCCCGGCCGTCCGGCGGGAGCCGCGTACGCAACCGGTTGGTCCGCCTCGGTGTGCGGGGCGCCCCCGCGAACACGCCGGCACTGGAACCGCTGCTGCAGGCGGTCCGCACCAACCACCCCAAGAGCGACCTCGGCGTCCTCGAACGCGCCTACGCGACCGCCGAACGTGCTCACCGGGGCCAGCAGCGCAAGTCCGGCGACCCGTACATCACGCACCCCGTCGCGGTGTCGACGATCCTCGCCGAGCTCGGCTTCGACGGTGCGACGCTCGCGGCCGCGCTGCTGCACGACACGGTCGAGGACACCGAGTACTCGCTCGAGGACCTCACGCGGGACTTCGGCAGCGAGATCGCGATGCTGGTCGACGGCGTCACCAAGCTCGACAAGGTGACCTACGGCGACGCCGCGCAGGCCGAGACCGTGCGCAAGATGGTCGTCGCGATGGCCAAGGACATCCGGGTGCTGGTGATCAAGCTCGCGGACCGCCTGCACAACGCCCGCACCTGGAAGTACGTGTCCGGGTCGTCGGCGTCGCGCAAGGCTCGCGAGACCCTCGAGATCTATGCGCCCCTGGCGCACCGCCTCGGGATGAACACCATCAAGTGGGAGCTGGAGGACCTGTCCTTCCAGACCCTCTACCCGAAGGTGTACGACGAGATCGTGCACCTGGTGGCCGAGCGTGCCCCGGCCCGCGAGGAGTACCTCGGGGTGGTGCGCGAGCAGATCTCCGCGGACCTGCGCGGTGCCAAGATCCGGGCGACGGTCACGGGCCGCCCCAAGCACTACTACTCGATCTACCAGAAGATGATCGTGCGAGGGCACGACTTCGCGGAGATCTACGACCTGGTCGGCACCCGCGTCCTGGTGGACTCGGTCCGCGACTGCTACGCGGCTCTGGGAGCCCTGCACGCGCGATGGAACCCGGTCCCCGGCCGGTTCAAGGACTACATCGCGATGCCGAAGTTCAACATGTACCAGTCGCTGCACACCACGGTGGTGGGGCCGGGCGGCAAGCCGGTCGAGATCCAGATCCGCACGCACGACATGCACCGACGCGCCGAGTACGGCGTCGCCGCGCACTGGAAGTACAAGGAGTCCGCCCGTGCCGCCAAGGGCGGGACCAAGGACCCGCGGGCGAACGACATGGCCTGGCTGCGCCAGCTCGTCGACTGGCAGCGGGAGACGGCGGACCCGGGCGAGTTCCTCGACTCGCTGCGGTACGAGATCGGTGCCGCCGAGGTGTACGTCTTCACCCCGAAGGGCGAGGTCATGGCCCTTCCCGCGGGTGCGACCCCGGTCGACTTCGCGTACTCCGTGCACACCGAGGTGGGGCACCGCACGATGGGTGCCCGGGTCAACGGGCGGCTCGTCCCGCTCGACTCGCCGCTGCAGAACGGCGACGTGGTCGAGGTCCTCACCTCGAAGGCCGACACGGCCGGTCCGTCGCAGGACTGGCTCGCCTTCGTGAAGTCGGGCCGTGCCCGGAACAAGATCCGCCAGTGGTTCACCAAGGAGCGTCGCGAGGAAGCGGTCGAGCGCGGCAAGGACGCGATCACCAAGGCGATGCGCAAGCAGAACCTGCCGATCCAGCGGCTGCTGACCCACGAAACCCTGGTGGGACTGGCGAACGAGCTGCGGTACGCGGACGTCACGGCGCTCTACGCGGCGGTCGGGGAGAACAACGTCTCCGCGCAGCACGTCGTCGAGTCGCTGGTGAAGTCGCTCGGCGGCGAGGACGGCACGGCGGAGGACACCGCCGAGGTCGCCCGGCCCGGCCAGCCGACCCGGCGGTCCCGCTCGACCGGTGACCCCGGGGTCGCCGTGAAGGGCGTCGACGACATCTGGGTCAAGCTCGCCAAGTGCTGCACGCCGGTGCCCGGCGACGAGATCGTCGGCTTCGTGACGCGGGGAGCCGGCGTCAGCGTCCACCGTGCGGACTGCGCCAACGTCCTCCAGCTGCGCTCCCAGCCCGAGCGGCTCGTCGACGTCGCGTGGACCACCGGTGCGAACACGATGTTCCTCGTCCAGATCCAGGTCGAGGCGCTCGACCGGTCCCGGCTCCTGTCCGACGTGACACGGGTGCTGTCGGACCACCACGTCAACATCCTGTCGGCCACCGTGTCGACGTCGACGGACCGGATCGCCATCTCGCGTTTCGTCTTCGAGATGGCGGAGCCCGCCCACCTGCAGCAGGTCCTGGCCGCGGCGCGCAAGATCGACGGCGTCTTCGACGTCTACCGCATCACCGGCACCAAGGCCGCCGACGTCGGGTCGGACGCCCCGGAGGCTCCGGCCGACGCCTGAACCCCGCGCACCCGACGCGCCCACGGCGTAGGTTCGCCCTCATGGACCTTCCCCTGGACGCACCGATCCGGCCCATGCTCGCTCGCTCGGTCGCGACGGTTCCCGATCAGCCCGACGACGGCGCCCGCTGGGTGTACGAACCCAAGTGGGACGGCTTCCGCGCCATCGTCTACCGCGACGGCGACGAGGTCCGCATCGACTCGCGCGGGGCGAAGCCCATGGACCGCTACTTCCCCGAGGTCGTCGAGGCCGTGCGCGCCGAGCTGCCGCCGCGCTGCGTCGTCGACGGAGAGATCGTCGTGGCTCGCCCTCCCGGCGGTCATGACGGCGTCGCTCGGCTGGACTTCGACACGCTCAGCCAGCGCATCCATCCGGCGGAGTCGCGGGTGCGTCTGCTCGCCGAGTCGGTGCCCGCGAGCATGGTGGTGTTCGACCTGCTCGCCGTGGGCGACGAGGACCTGTCGACGTCGCCGCTGTCAGAGCGCCTCGCGCGGCTGGACGCGCTGGGGCTGGGCGGCCCGCAGGTGCATGCCACGCCTCGGACGACGGACGCCGAGACCGCTCGAGGATGGCTGGAGACGTTCGAGGGCGCCGGGCTGGACGGTGTCGTCGCCAAGCGGGACGACGGCGCGTACGAGCCGAACAAGCGTGGTTGGCTCAAGATCAAGCACGCCCGGACCGCGGACGTCGTGCTGGCCGGGCTGCGTGAGCACAAGACGTCGACGCCGGGGCGGCCGCTCGTGGGCTCGCTGCTCCTCGGGCTGTACGGGGACCACCCCGACGGTGGCGGGCACGGCCCCACGCTGCAGTTCGTGGGGGTGGCAGCGTCCTTCTCGGCCGCTCGCCGTGCCGCGCTGTACGACGAGCTCGCGCCGTTGCGCGTCGAGCCGGGGTCGCCGGAGGCTGCGGAGCACCCGTGGGCGGACTGGCAGGACCCTGCCGTCTCGGAAGGCGGCGCGGGACGGCGACGGCCGGGCGCGCAGTCGCGGTGGAGCGCGGGCAAGGACCTGTCCTTCACCCCGCTGCGGGTCGAGCGTGTCCTGGAGGTCGGCTACGACCACATGGAGGGCACCCGGTTCCGCCACACCGCACAGTTCAAGCGCTGGCGGCCCGACCGCGACCCCGCCAGCTGCACGTACGACCAGCTCGCCGAACCGGTGGGCTACGACCTGGCCGGTCTGCTGCCGGGTGCTCCGGGTACCACGGCGCGATGAGTCTCGGGGGCCGAGGCGGTCGCTAGAGCATGGGAACACTGAGATTCGGGATGATCTCCTGCTCGCTCGACGGCTTCGTCAACGACGGGGACGGAGAGATCGGGTGGACGGCGCCCAGCGATGACAGGCACCAGTTCATCAACGGTCGCGTGCGTGACGTCAGCGTCTTCGTGACGGGCCGGCGCATGTACGAGATGCTGCGGGTGTGGGAGGACTGGCCGCCCGGCCGGCAGGTCGAGGACGAGTTCGCCGCGTTGTGGGCGCGGGCGGACAAGATCGTCTGTTCGGACGGGCTCGGCCCGGTGGACGCACCGCGCACCACTGTCGAGCGGCGGCTGACCCTGGACCGGTTGGACGAGATCGTGGCGCAGACCGACGGCGTCGTGGAGATCTCCGGTCCGACGACCGCTGCCGGAGCGCTCCGGGCCGGTCGCGTCGACGAGATCGACCTCTTCGTCCTGCCCCGGGTGGTCGGCGAGGGCCGGCGGGCGTTGCCGCAGGATATGCGGGCCACGCTGGAGCTGAGGGAGAGCCGGACCTTCAGCAACGGAGCGGTGTACCTGTCGTACGGGCGCCCCGGTGCCTGAGCACGCGGGTCTCTGCGGCCGCGGACGGCGCGGTCACTCGGCCGTGCGCTGCCGGTCCTTGGCGCGGCTCGGCTGCACCCGCTTGGGCTCGCCGGGCATCTTCGGGTACTCGGGCGGGTAGGGCAGGTCGCCGAGCCCGTGCTCCTCCTCGTCCCGCCGCGCGAGCGCCAGGGCGGCGTCGAGCGAGCAGTCGAGCGTCGGGTCCCGATCGGCGCGCAGCGAGGCGAACAGGTCGCCACGCTCGGCGAGCCGCGCGGGGACCGTCGCGACGGTGAAGTCGTCGGGGTGGACCTCGCCGACCTCGTCCCACTCGAGCGGCGTCGAGACGGTGGCCCGGGGGTTGGGGCGGATCGAGTAGGCGGAGGCGATCGTCCGGTCGCGGGCCATCTGGTTGTAGTCGACGAAGATCTTCTGGCCGCGCTCCTCCTTCCACCACCGCGTGGTGACCTGGTCGGGCAGGCGCCGTTCCAGCTCTCGCCCGATCGCGATGGTCGCGCGACGGGCCTGGACGAACGACCACTCGGGGGCGAGGGGCACGAACACGTGGATGCCACGGCCCCCGGACGTCTTCGGGTAGCCGACGAGGCCGAGCTCGTCGAGGAGCTCACGCAGGTGCGGCGCCACGGCGGCGGCGTCGTCGAAGGTGGTTCCGGTCTGCGGGTCGAGGTCGATGCGCAGCTGGTCGACGGCCTCGACGTCGTCCCGCCGCACGGGCCACGGGTGGAAGGTGAGTGTTCCCATCTGTGCGGCCCACACCACGACGGCCAGCTCGTGCGGGGCCACCTCGTCGGCGGTGCGTCCGCTGGGGAACGCGATGCGAGCGGTCTCCAGCCAGGGCGGTGCGCCCTTCGGGACGCGCTTCTGGTAGAAGGCGTCGCCGTGGCTGTCCGACCGGGTCGCCATGACGGCGCCCTCGAAGTATCCCTTCGGCCACCGCTCGAGCGTGGTGGGCCGGTGCAGCAGCGCACCCAGGATCCCGTCACCGACGCTGAGGAAGTACTCGGCGACGTCCAGCTTGGTCAGTCCTGCCTCGGCGAAGACGACACGGTCCGGGCTGGAGATGCGGACGGAGCGTCCGCCGGCGTCGAGCTCGACGGCGTTCGAGGAGGCCATGGGGTCACGCTACGCCGGGCCGTCGGGGAGCGCTGCCTCAGCCCCGACCTCAGCATCTGCCCGGGCGAGGGCGGCCTCGACCGCGTCCAGGTGCTCGCGTGCGCGGGGTCGGCCGACGGCGCGGGTGCGGCGCTCCAGCGAGCGGCGGGCCGCGGACGGCTCGGCTCCCGCATGACGCACGAGCGCCAGCACGGCCGGGACCGGGTCGGGGTCGTGCAGCACCAGCTCCACCACCGTGCGGTCCGGTGCCGTCACGGGCACCCTCGCCAGGTGGATCGTGTCGCCGTGCAGCAACGGGCCCTGCCACAGCCGGGCGCCGAGGGGACGGTCCGGCTGGTGACGTCCGGCCGGGTAGACGAGGTCGAGGCTCTGGGCGTCGTCGTACCCGGCGTGGACCCAGGCGGCGGTCCGCCCGGTCACGACGGCACCGGTCGGGACCTCGTCCGCCAGCAACCCTGCCCGTGTCGCCGGGTCGACCGAGACGTCGGCCGGACAGGCCGCGTCACCGCGCACGACACGCAGCAACCCGTCACGCACGAGGGTCTGCCACGCGACGGTGCCCCCGACGTCGTCCGGCCGCAGGACGTCGCGCGTCGCACGGACGGGTGTGAGCAGCGCGCGCAGCGGGCGGCCTGCGCGAGGGGTGAGCGTGGCCACGAGGACCTCCCAGGAACGACGACGGCGGGGGACGCGGTGCGAACGTAGCGCACCGCGTCCCCCGTCTGCCGTGCCGGAGCGCACCGCTGTGGACGACGGCGTCCACCACGGTGTGGAGCCGTCAGCCCCGCGAGTCCTCGGCCGCCTGGACGACCTGCTCGAGCCAGGAGCGACGTGCCGCGATCGCCGTCTCGAGCTCCTCGGCGGCACGTCGGTCGCCCGACTCCCGGGCTGCGGCGAGCTCGGCCTCGAGACCGGCGATCGCGTCCTCGAGCTGGGCCGCCGCACCCTCGGCGCGCGCCTGCGTCTCGGGGTTGGTCCGCTTCCAGCGCGCGTCGTCGGCCTCCCGCACGGCGCTCTCGACGGCACGCAGCCGGCCCTCCACCCGCTGGATGTCGCCGCGCGGCACCTTCCCGGCATCCTCCCAACGGTCCTGGATGTCGCGCAGGGCGGCCTTGGCGGACGCCAGGTCGGTGACCGGCAGGAGCGCCTCCGCCTCGACCAGCAGCTGCTCCTTGACCTTCAGGTTCTCGCCGTACTCGGCGTCGATGGCGGCGTTCGCCTCGTCCCGGGCGCCGAAGAAGGTGTCCTGCGCCGCGCGGAACCTGGCCCAGAGGGCGTCGTCGTCCTTGCGGTTGGCGCGTCCGGCCGCCTTCCACTGCGTCATGAGGTCGCGGTAGGCGCCTGCCGTCGCCCCCCAGTCGGTCGAGTGCTGCAGCGCCTCCGCCTCGGCCGCCAGGCGCTCCTTCGTGGCCTTCGCGGCGGTGTTGCGCTGCTCGAGCTCGGCGAAGAAGTGCCGGCGCTCGCGGTCGAAGGCGGTGCGCGCGTGGCTGAACCGCTTCCACAGCGCCTCCTCCGTGGGCCGGTCGATGCGCGGACCGTGCCGCTGCGCGTCCTTCCACTGGTCCAGCAGCCCGCGCAGCTCCTCGCCCGCGGGACGCCACTGCATCTTGGCCGGGTCGGTGCCCGCGATCTTCTCGGCGGCCTCGACGATGGCGGTCCTGGCCTCGACCGCGCGGTCCTTGGCCGCCGCGCGTTCGGCATCGAGCTGCTTGCGGCGTTCGGCGGCACGGTCCCGCAGCCCTGCCACGCGGTCCCGCAGCGCGTCCAGGTCGCCGACGGCGGCTGGTTCGGCCGTCTCCTCGGCGAGCTTCGACAAGGTCTGGTCGATCTCGCGCACGGACAGGTCGGCGCTGTCGAGGCGGGTGTCGAACAGCGCGACCTTGGCCACGAGGTCGAGGTACCGGCGCACGTAGAGGCTCAACGCCTCGTCGGCGGCGACCCCGGGGTACTGGCCGACGCTGCGCTCGCCCGCCGCCTCGCGCACGTACACGGTGCCGTCGTCGTCGACCCGGCCGAAGTTCCCGGCGGCCGCCTCCTCGGCGGCGTCGTGGACGACGGGCGCCACGGGGGCGACCGGTGTGGTGGGTGCCGCGGCCGGGACGGCGGACGGCTTGGGGCGGCGCAGCGCAGACGGCTTGGGCGCGCCGGGCTTGGGCGGTGCGGGCTGCGGAGCGGGGGCCGCGCTGGCCTCGTCGTCGCCCGCCGGGGCTTCGCTGGGAGGAGTCTCGGCCTGCGCCTGCTCGGCAGGATCCTCGACGTGGTCGGGTCCGTTCGAGCCGGGGGTGCTCTCGCTCACTGGGTCTCAACTCCTTCGATGATGACGGGGCTCGTCGGGGAGCCGTCCGCGGCTCCGTCGGTCGTGCCCGCGTCAGCGACTGCCTGGACAACGTCCAGGCCGGACGTCACGGTGCCGAACACCGTGTACCCGCCGGCGGCGTCGGACGGGATGGTGGAATCCTCGTAGACGAGGAAGAACTGTGAGCCCATGGACTCCGCGTCGCCGCCGCGGCGTGCCATCGCCAGCGTGCCCGCCGGGTAGACGTCGTCGGCGGGGGCGTTCTCGACCGGACCGTAGGAGTAGCCCGGCCCGCCGGTGCCGCTGGCCGTCGGGTCGCCGCACTGCAGCACGTGGATCCCCTGGGTGACCAGGCGGTGGCACGCGGTGGCGTCGAAGTATCCCTGCTCGGCCAGCGACACGAAGCTCGCGACCGCCTGGGGGGCGCGCTCGCCGTCGAGCTCGAGCGCGACGGTCTCCGTGGTCCCGTCGACGCACAGGTCGAGCGAGACCTCCCAGGTGCGGCCCTCGGCGGCAGCCGGGTCGGGCAGCGTGCCGCCGTCGCGCGCGTCGGTCGAGACGGCCGGGCACGCGGTGCCCGTCGGGGCGTCGGCTGCGGTGTCGCCGGCCTGCGAACCGGACATCCCCGCGACGACCGCCCCGCCGGCGACCAGGGCGAAGACGGCGAGGATCGCGACGATCACGCCGATCCGACGACGGCGCTCTCGCTTCTCGCGCTGCCGTTCCTCCCACTTCGCCTGACGCTTCCGGGCGTACTCGCGCTCGCGCTTGCTGGGCGCCACCGTGGCTCGTCCCCTCTCGATCCGTGCGCGCACGCGGAACTGTGCGCGTGCGACAGTCTAGGGCTCGCGGCGCTGGTCAACCGCCCGAGCACCGTTGCGCGGGGCCGACGCGGGGCCGACGCGGGGCCGACGGGGAGCCCCGGGCTCCTGCGCGCGGCCGTACGCAGGGCGGCTACGGTACCGCCATGGACGTGCACGTGGTCGTCGCCCCTGTCTTCGGGACCAACTGCTGTGTGGTGGTCGCCGACGTGGAGCGCCCCGACGGCCGGCGTGACTGCGTCGTGGTCGACGCGGGCGCCGGTACCGCCGCCGGGGTGGCCCAGGTCGTGGACACGCACGGCCTCGTCCCGCGGGCGGTGCTCGCCACGCACGGCCACGTGGACCACACCTGGGACGCAGCCGACGTCTGCGGCACGTACGGCGTCCCGCTCAGGCTCCACGCGGCCGACGTCTACCGGGTGAGCGACCCGTTCGGGACGATCGGCCTCGGCGGGCAGCTCGACGCCCCGGCGACGGCCGTCAGCGACGCGCTGGTCCAGGCCCTGACGGACTTCGGCCGCACGCCCCGTGACTACCGTGCGCCCTCCGCGGTCGAGGATTTCGAAGGGCCCGTCGCCGACCTGGTGGCCGGCGACGTGCGGCTGCGCGCGGTGCACGCGCCCGGGCACACCGAGGGGTCGACCCTCTACCTCGTCCCGGGAGCGACGGGTCCGGGCGTGGTGCTCAGCGGTGACGTGCTCTTCGCCGGAGGCGTCGGGCGCACCGACCTTCCCGGGGCGGACGTCGACGCGATGCTCGCCACGCTGCGCGACGTGGTCGGGGCCCTCGAGCCGGAGCTGGGCGTCGTGCCGGGCCACGGGCCGACGACGACGGTGCGTCAGGAGCTCGCGACCAACCCGTTCCTCGGCGGCTGAGACGACGGGCGGGCGGTGTCCGCGGCCGGCGCCCGGATCTGGGAAGATCGGCGCATGGCTCGCATCACGCCCCTCTCCGGCTTCCCCGAATGGCTCCCCGACGGTCGCGTCGTGGAGCAGCACGTGCTCGACGTGCTGCGCCGCACGTTCGAGCTGCACGGGTTCGCCGGTATCGAGACGCGCGCGGTGGAGCCGTTGGACCAGCTCCTGCGCAAGGGAGAGACCTCCAAGGAGGTCTACGTGCTCGACCGGCTGCAGGCCGAGGACACCGGCTCGCGGTCGGCCGAGAAGCAGCTCGGGCTGCACTTCGACCTCACGGTCCCGTTCGCCCGGTACGTGCTGGAGAACGCCGGTCGCCTCGCCTTCCCGTTCAAGCGGTTCCAGATCCAGAAGGTCTGGCGTGGCGAGCGCCCGCAGGACGGCCGGTTCCGCGAGTTCGCCCAGGCGGACATCGACGTGGTGGGAGCGGGCGAGCTGCCGTACCACTACGAGGTCGAGCTGCCGTTGGTCATGGCCGAGGCGCTCGGCGCCCTGCGCGACGTCGGGGTGCCCGCGGTGCGCGTGCTGGTCAACAACCGCAAGGTGGCCGAGGGCTTCTACCGCGGTCTCGGCATCGAGGACGTCGAGGGCGTCCTGCGTCAGATCGACAAGCTGGACAAGATCGGGCCCGAGCGGGTGGCCGAGCTCCTCGTCGCGGAGCAGGGTGCCAGCCCGCAGCAGGCCGGGGCGTGCCTGGACCTCGCGGCCATCAGCGGCACGGACGTCGGGGTGATCGACCGCGTGCACGCCCTCGCGGACCAGCACGGTGCGCGCACCGAGCTCCTGGAGACCGGTCTGGGCGAGCTGTCGGCGCTGATCGAGGCGGCGTCGACGCGTGCGCCGGGCGTCGTCGTCGCGGACCTGAAGATCGCCCGTGGCCTCGACTACTACACCGGTTCGGTCTACGAGACGCTCCTGGTCGGCCACGAGGAGCTCGGCTCGATCTGCTCGGGCGGCCGGTACGACACCCTGGCCTCCGACGGCAAGAACACGTACCCAGGCGTGGGTCTGTCGATCGGTGTCTCGCGACTCGTCTCGAGGTTGCTGTCCGCCGGGCTGCTGACGGCCACGCGCGGCGTGCCGACGGCGGTCCTGGTCGCGGTCTCGGACGAGGAGTCGCGCGCGTCCTCCGACGCGGTGGCCGCCGCGCTGCGCGAGCGCGGCATCCCGACGGACGTGGCGCCGTCGGCGGCCAAGTTCGGCAAGCAGATCAAGTACGCCGACCGCCGCGGCATCCCGTTCGTGTGGTTCCCCGGTGCGCAGCACCAGGTCAAGGACATCCGCTCCGGCGACCAGGTCGAGGCCGACCCGGCGACGTGGCAGCCCCCGGCGGACGACCTGTGGCCGCGTGTCGTGCCCGCCGCCGGGTGACCGAACGGCTCACTCCTCGATGAGCGACAGCACGTTGCGGGCCGGGTCGGTGAACCACGCGATCGTGGGGCCGTCCGCGGGGTCGGTGCTGCGGACGACGCCGTCCTCGTCGTGCGGAAAGTCCGGGTAGCGCAGGGGCTCCACACCACGCCCCGCGAGCTCCGCGACCGCCGCGCCGACGTCGGGCACGACGAGGTTGAGGATCGTGAACGAGGCGGGCTCGTGGGCGTCGCCCTTGGGGTAGACGAAGACGGCGGAACCTCCCGTGACGTCGAGCTCCAGCCCCATCGGCGTGCGCCGGACGGTGAGGCCGAGGGCGTCGCGGTAGAAGGCCTCGGCCGTGTCGAGGTCGTCGACGGAGAAGCCGCTGAACGCGTGGTGGACGGTGGGCATGGTGGTCTCCTGGGTGAGGCGGGTTCCGGGCCGCCGGCCGCGGGCCGGCTCGTGAGGGTGGACCGTCCTGCGGGCCGGAACTGATCGGTGGATGCCCGGAGCGCTGCCGCCGAGACCCTGAGACCGCCCCTGAGATCTCCCTGATTCTGGTGCTGACCAGGCATGATGCGACGGTGTGCGGCATAGGGTCCCTCGCGTGAACGTCTACGTCGTCCTGTCATGCAGCACCACCGTCCTGTCCCGCGCGATCCGGTGGGCCACCGGTGCCGAGTTCACGCATGCGGCGCTCGCCCTGGACCCGGACCTGGAGCACATGTTCAGCTTCGGGCGCCGTCGCGCCGGCAATCCCTTCGTCGGCTGCTTCAAGCGCGAGCGGATCGACGACGAGCTGTACCGGCGCATGCCGGTGCTGCCCGGCGCGGTGATCGAGGTCCCGGTGACCGCGCAGCAGCGCGACGTGGTCGGCGCGCAGGTCGCGCGGTTCGTGCTCGACAGCGGCGCGTACTCGTACAACCACGCCGGGCTGGTCGGGCGAGGCTCCGAGAGCAGCACGAGGTTCGTCTGCTCGGAGTTCGTCTACCACGTCCTGCGTTCGGCAGGCGTCTGCGACCTGGGAGTGCCGCGGTGGAAGGTGAGTCCCCAGATGCTGCTCCGCGTGCCCGGCGACATGGTCTTCCGTGGTGACCTCAAGAGGTACCGGCCGTTGACGCTGGATGGAACACGTGTTCGAATGGCGGCGTGAGATGGGACGCGCAATCGATCACCGCCGACGACGGCGCTCTGCCCGGGCTCGACCGGACCGGCCTGGCGCGCGCGGGCCTGGTCCGCAGCGTGCGCACACCCGACTTCGCCGGGATCACCTTCCACGAGGTGCTGGCCAAGAGCGCGTTGTCCAAGGTGCCGGCGGCGTCCCGCATGCCGTTCGGCTGGACGGTCAACCCGTACCGGGGGTGCAGCCATGCCTGCCGCTACTGCCTCGGTCCGGAGACGCCGGTGCTCCTGGCCGATGGCCGGCAGAAACCGATCCGTGAGGTCGTGGTCGGAGACCTGGTCGTGGGCACCGAGCTCGACGGCACGGACCGGCGCTACGTCACGACCCAGGTGCTCGCGAGGTGGCCGACGGTCAGGACGGCGTACCGCGTGGCTCTTGCCGACGGGACCGAGCTGGTCGCCAGCGCAGACCACAGGTTTCTCGCGCGCGATCACGGGTGGAAGCACGTCGCCTCGAACGGCCCCGGCGAAGCGCCGCGATCGTTCCTGGCGGTGGACGACCACCTGATGGGCTTCGGTCAGGGCATGCCGAGGTCTTTCCGCGACGTCGCTGCCGCGCGGCAGCTCGCGATCATCGGGGACGTCGTCAGGTCCTCGGCCGACCTCCGGGTGGTCGGCGTCGAGAACCTCGGGTACGAGCAGGAGATGGTCGACATCACGACCGGCACCGGTGACTTCGTCGCCGACGGCGTGATCAGCCACAACTGCTTCGCCCGCCCGACGCACGAGTACCTCGACCTGGACGCCGGCAAGGACTTCGACTCCGAGGTCGTGGTCAAGACGAACGTCGACGACGTGCTGCGGGCAGAGCTGGCCCGTCCGTCCTGGCGGCGCGAGGCCGTCGCGCTCGGGACCAACACCGACCCGTACCAACGCGCCGAGGGACGCTACCGGTTGATGCCGGGCATCATCGCGGCGCTCGCGGACTCGGGTACGCCGTTCTCGATCCTCACCAAGGGCACGCTCCTGCGGCGCGACCTGCCGCTGATCGCCAGCGCTGCCGAGCGCGTCGAGGTGGGCCTCGGCGTCTCCCTGGCGTTCGCCGACGAAGAGCTGCAGCAGGCGGTCGAGCCGGGTACGCCGACGCCCCGTGCCCGGCTCGACCTCGTCCGGGCGGTGCGTGCCGCGGGCCTGCCCTGCGGCGTCATGGTGGCACCCGTCCTGCCCTGGCTCACGGACTCCACCGACCACCTGCGACGCCTGCTCGACGCCGTCGCCGACGCCGGGGCGACCGGTGTCACGGTGGTCCCGCTCCACCTCAAGCCCGGCACGCGCGAGTGGTACCTCCAGTGGCTCCAGCAGGACCACGCGCACCTCGTGGCCGGGTACGAACGCGTCTTCACACGTGGCACCTACGCCCTGAAGGCCTACCGCGAGTGGCTGTGGGAGCGGGTGAGACCGCTCCTCGACGAACGCGGGTTCGGCCCGGCCGGGCACCGCTCGGGATCCGGCGCGACCGGCCGGTACGGTGAGCTCCGTCCGCACGACGAGGGCGACTATCCCGCCGGATCGATGGTCGAGACCACGACGGGAGGCGCCGTGGCGGGGATGCCTCGTGACGGCACCGGGCTCGAGGTGGCCGGCGCGGGCGTCGAGCAGGTCCTCTTCTGAGAGTGCTGACGGACGGCTAGGGTGACGCCATGACGGAGGTCCCGGCCGTGCGCACCCTGCTCGCACGCGCCTTCGCGGAGGACCCGATGTTCTCGTGGGTCTTCCCGGAGGCGTCGGGCAGGACGGAGGCGCTCGCCGTCTTCATGGGCCTCCTCGTCGAGGCGTACGAGGCGGCCGGACAGGTCGACGTGGTCGCCGCCGACGACGGTTCCCCGGCCGCGGTGGCCCTCTGGCGGGTGGTCGAGTCGGTCGAACCGCCCCCGGCCGCGGTGACGCTGCCCACCGTCGGCGGGTACCTGAGCGCCGTCGTCGGCCCGGACCACGCGGCGGCGGTCGGGGCCGGCCTGGCCGAGACCAGGGAGCACCGGCCCGAGGGCACCCACGCCTACCTCAACGCCCTGGGCGCCGCCCCCGAGCGTCGTGGGCAGGGCTACGGCGCTGCGGCGGTGCGCCGCGTCACGGATCACGCCGACGCCGCGCGCATCCCGACGCACCTGGACACCGTCAGTCCCGACAACGTCGAGTGGTACGCCCGGCGAGGGTTCGACGTCGTGGCCCGCTACCGGCTGGGCGACGGCCCGCCGGCATGGGCCATGACCCGCCCGCCGCACCCGGGCTGAGCCTCAGGCCTGGTCGACCAGGCGCGCCGGGAAGCCGCCGGTCGCGATCGGTCCCCAGCGCTCGATGGTGAGGCGCACCACCGACTTGCCCTGCTCGACCATCGCGGCGCGGTACTCGTCCCAGTCGGGGTGCTCCTGCCCGGCGGCCGCCCGGTAGTACTCCACCAGCGGCTCGACGGACTCCGGCAGGTCGAGGACCTCCGCGGTGCCGTCCGCCTGCACCCAGGCGTCACCGAAGTCCTCGCCCTGGGACATGAAGGAGGCCTGCGGACGCCGGCGCAGGTTCGTCACCTTCGCGCGCTCCGGGTACGTGGAGACCACGATCCGGCCGGCGGCGTCGATGCCGTAGGTCACCGGGCTGAGCTGGGGGCGGCCGTCGCCCCGGGTGGTCACGAGCACGCCGTTGCGGCGCGAGCGCAGGAACTCGACGAGCTCGTCGCGGGTCACGGTGGTGTTGGTCGCGATCTGGCGGGCCATGGTGATCTCCTCGCGGTGACGGTGCGGTGCCCCAGTAGGATGGCACGGGCGTCGCGCGCGCCCACGCCGGGACGCCCTCAGGCACCGGCAGCCGCAAACATCCCGTTCGAAAGGACCACTTCGTGCTCCGCACCCACACGGCCGGCTCACTGCGGGCCGAGCACATCGGCCAGACCGTCACCCTCACGGGTTGGGTCGATCGCCGCCGGGACCACGGAGGAGTGGCCTTCATCGACCTGCGCGACGCCTCCGGCATCGCCCAGGTCGTCATCCGCGACGAGGCCGTGGCGCACCCCCTGCGCGCCGAGTTCGTCCTGCAGGTCACCGGCGAGGTCTCCCGCCGCCCCGAGGGCAACGCGAACGACAACCTCGCCACGGGCGAGGTCGAGGTCATCGCCGCCGAGGTCGTGGTCCTCAACGAGTCCGCGCCGCTGCCCTTCCAGGTCTCGACGGCGCTGGCCGAGACCGAGCAGATCGGCGAGGAGGCCCGCCTCGCGCACCGCTACCTCGACATGCGCCGTCCCGGGCCCGCCGCCGCGCTGCGCCTGCGCTCGCGGGTCAACCAGGCCGCCCGCCGGGTCCTGGACGGCCACGAGTTCGTCGAGGTCGAGACGCCGACGCTCACCCGGTCCACGCCCGAGGGCGCTCGCGACTTCCTCGTGCCGGCCCGCCTCGCGCCCGGCTCCTGGTACGCGCTGCCGCAGTCGCCGCAGCTGTTCAAGCAGCTCCTCATGGTCGGTGGCGTCGAGCGCTACTACCAGATCGCCCGCTGCTACCGCGACGAGGACTTCCGCGCCGACCGCCAGCCGGAGTTCACCCAGCTCGACGTCGAGATGAGCTTCGTCGACCAGGACGACGTCATCGCGCTGACGGAGGAGCTTCTCGTCGCGCTGTGGCAGCTCGTCGACGTCCAGGTGCCCACACCGATCGAGCGCATCACCTACGCCGACGCGATGCGCCTCTACGGCACCGACAAGCCGGACCTGCGGTTCGCCAACCCGCTCGTCGAGCTCACCGACTACTTCGCCGAGACGCCCTTCCGCGTGTTCCAGAACGAGTACGTCGGCGCCGTCGTGATGCACGGTGGCGCCTCGCAGCCACGGCGCCAGTTCGACGCGTGGCAGGACTGGGCCAAGCAGCGCGGCGCTCGCGGCCTCGCGTACGTGACGTTCGCCGAGGACGGCACGCTCGGCGGCCCCGTCGCGAAGAACCTCTCCGACGCCGAGCGGGCCGGCCTGGCCGAGGCGACCGGCGCGCAGCCCGGTGACGCCGTGTTCTTCGCGGCCGGCAAGACGACGGACTCCCGCGCTCTGCTCGGCGCCGCCCGCGTCGAGATCGCCGAGCGGACCGGCCAGGTCGACGACGACGCCTGGTCCTTCGTGTGGGTCGTCGACGCCCCGCTGTTCAAGCCCACCGGGGAGGCCGCCGCCGAGGGGGACGTGACGCTGGGCGACTCCGCCTGGACGGCGGTGCACCACGCGTTCACGTCGCCGAAGCCGGAGTGGCTCGACCGCTTCGAGTCGGACCCGGGCGAGGCGCTGGCCTACGCCTACGACATCGTCTGCAACGGCAACGAGATCGGTGGTGGGTCGATCCGTATCCACCAGCGCGACGTGCAGGAGCGGGTCTTCGACGTCATGGGCATCGGTCCGGAGGAGGCCCAGGAGAAGTTCGGGTTCCTCCTCGACGCGTTCAAGTTCGGCGCGCCGCCGCACGGCGGGATCGCCTTCGGCTGGGACCGCATCGTGGCGCTGCTCACGAAGTCGCCCTCGATCCGCGACGTCATCGCCTTCCCGAAGTCGGGCGGCGGCTACGACCCGCTGACCAAGGCGCCCGCGCCGATCTCGCCGGAGCAGCGCAAGGAGGCCGGCGTCGACGCGGAGCCGGAGAAGAAGGGCGAGCAGGACGCCTGACGCTCGTCAGGGCGGGCCGGCAGCGTGCGCAGCCGGTCCGCCCGGCGGCTCGGGCCGGCCCTGCCGCGACCGGAGGGGAGCGGTTCGTCACAGCGCGGGACCGGTGGGACGGGCCCGCGGTGTGGGTGGCCGTCCGTAGGCTGGGGAGCATGGACCTGTTCGACACCGCGATCACCGGTCAGCACGGCACCCCGGTGACGACGCGGCCGGGTCCGGGCGCACCGCTCGCGGTCCGCATGCGCCCCTCCGCACTCGACGAGGTGACGGGCCAGTCCCACCTGCTCGTGCCCGGCTCGCCGCTGCGCCGCCTGGTCGAGCCCGCCGACGAGTCGGCTCGTCGGGCCGCGCCGGGCTCCGTGATCCTGTGGGGCCCGCCCGGGGTGGGCAAGACGACGCTCGCCTACCTGGTGGCCACCAGCTCCGGCCGCCGTTTCGTGGAGCTCTCCGCCGTGACCGCGGGCGTCAAGGACGTCCGTCAGGTCATCGAGGACGCCCGCCGCCGGCTGGCCACGGGCGGCGAGGAGACGGTCCTGTTCATCGACGAGGTGCACCGGTTCTCCAAGACGCAGCAGGACGCCCTGCTGCCCAGCGTGGAGAACCGGTGGGTGACCCTCGTGGCGGCCACGACCGAGAACCCGTCGTTCTCCGTCAACTCCCCGCTGCTCAGCCGGTCCCTGCTGCTGACCCTCAAGCCGCTCGGGGCCGAGGACGTGCGGGCGCTCGTGCGGCGTGCCGTCACCGACGAGCGTGGCCTGGGTGGCGCCGTCGTCCTCGCCGACGACGCCGAGGACCAGCTGGTGCGGATGGCCGGCGGCGACGCCCGCAAGGCGCTGACGGTCCTGGAGGCGGCGGCCGGTGCCGTGCTGAGCGACGTACCGGACGACGGCGCGCCGGACCCCGGTGCAGCGGTCACGGTGGACCTCGCCGCGGTCGAGCGGGCCGTCGACGTCGCGGCGGTGCGCTACGACCGCGACGGCGACCAGCACTACGACGTCGTCTCCGCGTTCATCAAGTCGATCCGTGGCTCCGACGTCGATGCCGCCCTGCACTACCTGGCGCGGATGATCGCGGCGGGGGAGGACCCGCGGTTCATCGCGCGGCGCCTCGTGATCTCGGCCGCGGAGGACGTCGGCATGGCGGACCCGTCCGCGCTGCAGACGGCCGTCGCGGCGGCGCAGGCCGTGCAGCTCATCGGGATGCCGGAGGGGCGGATCGTCCTTGCCGAGGCCGTGGTGCACCTGGCGTCCGCGCCGAAGTCGAACCGGGCGTACGCCGGGATCGGTGCGGCGCTGGAGGACGTGCGCGCCGGTCGGGTCGGCGTCGTCCCCGCGCACCTGCGGGACGCCCACTACGCCGGCGCGGAGACGATCGGGCACGGGAAGGGCTACGTCTACTCGCACGACCAGCCGCACGGCGTCGCCGCGCAGCAGTACCTGCCCGACGAGCTCGTCGGGCGGCGCTACTACGAGCCGACCGATCGTGGGTACGAACGGCAGATCGCCGAACGTCTCGAGCGGGTCCGCGCGCTGCTCTCGGGCGAGCAGGGCGAGCAGGGCGTGAGGTAGGATGGTGGGGTTGCCCTCGCGGGCGACCGCCTGGGACCTCGGCCCTGCGAGCATCTCGCTCCGACGGCTGGTCCCGCACCCGACCCCCTCGGCCTCGCGGCCGGGTGCGCCTCGGGTGTGACCTCACCATCCCACGACAGGACAGGAAGCAACCGTGACTGCTGTCACCAAGTCGCGCCGCCAGGTGCGCCTCAGCCGCAAGCTCGGCATCCCGCTGACCCCGAAGGCCGTCAAGCACTTCGAGAAGCGCCCCTACCCCCCGGGCGAGCACGGCCGTGCCCGCCGCCGCACCGAGTCGGACTACGCGGTGCGTCTTCGCGAGAAGCAGCGTCTGCGTGCGCAGTACGCGCTCCGCGAGAAGCAGCTCCTCAAGGTCTACGAGGTCGCCCGCAAGCACCCCGGCCTGACCGGTGAGGTCATGGTCGAGGACCTCGAGACCCGCCTGGACGCGCTCGTCCTGCGCAGCGGTTTCGCCCGCACGATCCTGCAGGCCCGCCAGGCCGTCACGCACCGTCACATCCTCGTCGACGGCAAGATCGTGGACCGCCCGTCGTTCCGCGTGAAGCCGGGCCAGACCCTCCAGGTCAAGCCCAAGTCGCAGACCACCACGCCGTTCCAGGTCGCCGCTGCCGGCGCCCACCGCGACGTGCTGCCGCAGCTGCCGGGCTACCTGGACGTCAGCCTGGAGAAGCTCTCGGCCACGCTGACGCGTGCCCCGAAGCGCGCCGAGGTCCCCGTGACCTGCGAGGTCCAGCTGGTCGTCGAGTACTACGCCCGCTGACCCACGAGCACACCGACCGGACGCCCCGCCCCCCCGCCAGGGGAGCGGGGCGTCCGTCGTTCTCGGATAGGGTGGCCCAGCACCCGATCGAGGAGATGAGAGATGTCCGCTGGGGACGTGGCAGGGCTGGTCGCCGCCTTCGCGTTCGTGCTGCTCGTCGGCTTCCTGGCCGTGCCGCTCGTGAAGCTGGGCAGGGCCTTCGACGAGACCTCGCGATCCATCCGCGAGCTGACCGAGCACTCCGTGCCGATCCTGGACGAGGCGGCCACGACGGTCGCGTCGACCAACGAGCAGCTGGTCAAGGTGGACACGATCACGACGTCCGCGGCAGAGGTCAGCGAGAACGTCTCGGCCCTCACGGGCCTGTACGCCTCGACCCTCGGCCGCCCGCTCATCAAGGTGGCGGCGTTCTCCTACGGCGTGCGCCAGGCGTTCGGCACGGCCTGGCGGAGGCAGTCCGCCGACGACGGCGGTGACGTGCGGTGATCCGTCGCCTGTTCTGGGTGGGCGTCGGCGTCACGATCACGGTCGTCGTCATCCGTCAGGGCCGCCGCGTCGTCGCCCGCTACACCCCGGAGGCGGCCGCGGACCGCGCCACGGAGCTGGGCCGGACGGCGTCACGCCGGACCGGTACGTTCCTGTCGTCGTTCCGGAGCGAGTTCGGCGCGGCGCGCGACGCCCGTGAGGCGGAGCTCGTGGCGGCCCTCCTGGCCGAGGGGCAGGTGCACCCGGACGATGTGCGCGCCGCGCGTCAGACGACGCACGGTCGCCACGCGGCCCGTGACGCCTCGCGGGGGTCGGCTGCTGCGACCGACCCGCAGGCCGAGATCGACGCCGACGAGGACGAGCTCGGCTATTCGTTCTGAGCTCCACCTGCGACGGGAGATAATCCTGGGCAGGGCCTGCCCGATCGTCGTCGGGCACCAACGACCACTTCACGAAGGACACCATGCGCACCGCCGAGATCCGCAAGCGTTGGCTCGACTACTTCGAGTCCAAGGGGCACGAGATCGTGCCGAGCGTCCCCCTGGTCTCGCCGGACCCCACGATCCTCTTCACGATCGCCGGCATGGTGCCGTTCATCCCGTACATCCTCGGGACCGAGACCGCCCCGTGGCCGCGGGCCGCGAGCGTGCAGAAGTGCATCCGCACCAACGACATCGAGAACGTGGGCCGGACCACGCGGCACGGCACGTTCTTCCAGATGAACGGCAACTTCTCGTTCGGTGACTACTTCAAGCGCGAGGCCGTGGACTTCGCGTGGGACCTGCTGACCACGGAGCAGTCGGCCGGCGGCTACGGCCTGGACGGCGACCGGCTGTGGGTCACGATCTGGGAGCAGGACGACGAGGCGTACGACGCCCTGACCCGTGGCGTCGGCCTCGACCCGCGGCACATCGTGCGGCTGCCGCGCGAGGAGAACTTCTGGGACACGGGCCAGCCGGGACCCGCGGGCCCGTGCGCCGAGTGGCACTACGACCGTGGGCCCGCCTACGGGCCCGAGGCCGTCGGCGGCAACGTGGACCCGGGCGGCGACCGCTACCTGGAGATCTGGAACCTCGTGTTCGACCAGTTCGTGCGCGGTGAGGGCCAGGGCAAGGACTACCCGCTGCTCGGCGAGCTCGAGCACAAGAGCATCGACACGGGCGCGGGGCTCGAGCGGATCGCCTACCTGCTCCAGGGCAAGGAGAACCTCTACGAGATCGACGAGGTCTACCCCGTCATCGCGACGGTGGAGGAGATGTCCGGCAAGCGCTACGGCGCGGGCGGCGTCGACTCGGCGGAAGACGACGTCCGGATGCGCGTGGTCGCCGACCACGTGCGCTCGGCGCTCATGGTGATCGGGGACGGTGTGAGCCCGTCCAACGAGGGGCGTGGCTACGTGCTGCGGCGGCTGATCCGTCGCGCGGTGCGCTCCGTGCGCCTGCTCGGTGTCGAGGACGAGGCGCTGCCTGCGCTGCTGCCGGTGTCGAAGGACGCGATGAAGGCGTCCTACCCCGAGCTCGAGACCGACTTCTCGCGGATCAGCGACGTGGCCTACGGCGAGGAGGACGCCTTCCGGCGCACCCTCGCCTCGGGCACGACGATCCTCGACACCGCGGTGTCGCGCGCCAAGCAGGAGTCCGGCGGTGGCCCTGCGGTCCTGGGTGGTGGCGAGGCGTTCCGCCTGCACGACACCTACGGCTTCCCGATCGACCTCACCCTCGAGATGGCGGCCGAGCAGGGCGTCCAGGTCGACGAGAAGGCGTTCCGCTCGTTGATGGCCGAGCAGAAGCAGCGCGCCCGGGCCGACGCCCTGGCCAAGAAGACCGGCCACGCCGACCTGCGCGCCTACGAGAGCCTCCAGAAGGAGCTGTCCGCGCCGGTCGAGTTCCTGGGGTACACCGACGTCCAGGCTGCGGTACAGGTCGAGGGACTCCTGGTCGACGGTGTCCCGGCACCGGCGGCCACCGCCCCTGCCGACGTCGAGATCGTCCTGGACCGCACCCCCTTCTACGCGGAGGCCGGTGGCCAGCTCGCCGACCAGGGCACGATCGCGCTGGACTCCGGTGCCATCGTCGAGATCGACGACGTGCAGCGCCCGGTCGCCGGGCTCTCGGTGCACCGCGGGCGCCTGGTCGAGGGGACGGTGACCCTGGGCGACCCGGGCACGGCGACGATCGACACGGACCGCCGCGTGGCGATCAGCCGCGCGCACTCGGCGACGCACATGATCCACAAGGCGCTGCACGAGATGGTCGGACCGGACCGGACGCAGGCGGGCTCCGAGAACGCCCCGAGCCGCATCCGGTTCGACTTCCGGTCGCCGTCGGCGGTGCCGGCGTCCGCGCTCTCCGAGATCGAGGAGCGGGTCAACACCCGGCTGACGGAGAACCTCGAGGTGACGGACGCGACGATGTCGCTGGCCGCCGCGCGCGAGCTGGGCGCGATGGCGTTGTTCGGCGAGAAGTACGGCGACAACGTCCGCGTGGTCTCGATCGGCGGCGACTGGTCGCGCGAGCTCTGCGGTGGCACGCACGTGCGCGCCACCGGCGAGCTCGGTCGCATCGCGCTGCTGGGCGAGTCGTCGATCGGCTCGGGCGTGCGCCGGGTGGATGCGCTGGTGGGCGAGGGGGCGTACGGCTTCCACGCGAAGGAGCACGCCCTCGTCGGCCAGCTGACCGGCATGCTCAACGCCCGCCCCGACGAGCTGACCGAGCGGGTCGGCTCGCTGGTGGCGCGCCTGAAGGAGACGGAGAAGGAGCTCGCTGCCGTGCGGCAGGGGCAGCTCCTGGCCGCGGCCGGCTCGCTGGCGTCCGACGCGCCGCGGGTCGGTGACGTCCGCGTGGTGGCGCACGACGCCGGCACGGTCGGATCGGCCGACGACCTGCGGGCGCTCGCGCTCGACGTGCGGGGGCGTCTCGGTGACGCCGCCCCGACGGTCGTAGCGGTGGCCGGTGTCGCGAACGACCGCCCGCTCGTGGTGGTCGCGACGAACGCCGGTGCCCGCGACGCCGGCCTTCGCGCCGGTGACTTCGTCAAGACCGCGGCGAAGACGCTGGGCGGCGGCGGTGGCGGCAAGCCGGACCTGGCCCAGGGCGGCGGCACGGACACCTCCGCGGTGCCCGCGGCCCTCGAGGGCGTGACGTCGGCGGTGCGCGAGGCCGTCGGTGCCTGAGCTCCCTCGTGGCGCCCGGCTCGGGGTCGACGTCGGCAAGGCTCGCATCGGCCTGGCGGCCTCCGACCCGGACGGGCTGATCGCCTCTCCCGTGGAGACGGTCTCGCGAGTCCTCAAGGTGCCGACGACGGCGGAGGGCGGTCAGGCCGTCACCGCCGACGTCGCGCGGATCGCGCACGAGGCGGCCGAGCGGTTCGCGGCCGTGGTCTACGTCGGCCTGCCGCGTCACCTGTCCGGCCACGAGGGGGCGGCGACGGCGGACGCACGGGGCTTCGCCGCCCGGCTCGCCCGGGAGGTCGCCCCTGTCCCGGTGCACCTGGTGGATGAGAGAATGACCACGGTGACGGCTCACGCCCACCTGCGTGCGGCGGGCAAGAAAACTGCCAAGCACAGACCAGTGATCGATCAGGCGGCAGCCGTTATCATTCTGCAACATGCACTCGATGTGGAGCGGACCACGGCAGACCGGGCCGGCGAGCACGTCGATGCGTGACCGGCAGACGACCACCGCACCGACGACCCGAAGGATGATCCCGGCGTGACGGACCTCTTCGAGCACTCGACGGCCCAGCGCCCGACCGCACCACCCTCGCGCGTCCGCTCGGCGGCGAGCAAGCGCGCGGCGCGCAAGCGCAGGCGCCGCCGCCAGCAGCGCACCGCCGTGATCATGGTCGTCCTGCTCGGCCTGCTGGGTGCCGGCGGCGTCTTCTTCTGGGACCGGCTCAGCGGCTCGCTGAGCGGCTTCGACCTGGCACTCTTCAACAGCGCGCCCGAGGACTACGAGGGTTCGGGCACCGATCCCGTGCAGGTGGTCATCCCCGAGGGGGCGACCGGCTCGCAGATGGGACAGGTGCTCGCCGACGCGGACGTCGTCGCCAGCGTGGGCGCGTTCAACGAGGCGTTCGAGTCCGCGCCGGGCGCCGCGGGGATCCAGCCGGGCACCTACGAGCTCTACACGCAGATGAGCGCCGCCAACGCCGTCGATGCTCTGCTCGCGAACGAGAAGATCGAGACCGAGGTCACGATCCCTGAGGGCTACACCGTCGAGCAGGTCGTGGACCGCGTCGCGTCGGTCACGGAGTTCTCGCGCGAGGAGCTCGAGGAGGCGCTGGCCGACCCGAAGGCCATCGGGCTCCCCAAGTCGGCGGACGGCAACCCGGAGGGGTGGCTGTTCCCCAAGACCTACAACGTGCAGCCGGACGACGAGGCGGTCGACCTGCTGTCGACGATGGTCGACCAGACCAAGGCGGAGCTCGACTCGCTCGGCGTGGACGACGGCGACCGGCAGGAGGTGCTCACCAAGGCGTCGCTCATCGAACGCGAGGCGAAGTTCGAGCCGGACCGTCCGAAGATGGCGCGAGCGATCCAGAACCGGCTCGACCGAGGCATGATCCTGCAGATCGATGCTGCCGTGGCCTACGGGCTGGGGAAGTCGGGGACTGAACTCACACGTGCCGACCTCGACGACCCGGACAATCCGTACAACCTCTATGCGCACGTCGGCCTCCCGCCGACCCCCATCGCGAGTCCCGGTGCATCGTCCATCGAAGCGGTGATGAACCCGGCCGACGGCGACTGGATCTTCTGGGTGGCGGTCAATCTGGAGACGGGCGAGACCAAGTTCTCCGAGACCAACGAGCAGCACAACATCTATCGCCAGGAGCTCGAAGAGTGGATGGCGGAGAACAGCTGACGATGTCTGCCACCCGCCGCGCGGCCGTCATCGGGCATCCCGTCGGCCACTCCTTGTCCCCGGTGCTGCACACCGCCGCCTACGACGCGCTCGGCCTCGATGGCTGGGAGTACACGGCCGTCGACACCACGGTCGAGCAGCTCGGCGACGTGGTGCGCGGCCTCGACCTCGGCTGGGCCGGGCTGAGCGTCACCATGCCGCTCAAGCACGCCGTGATGGACCTGGTCGACCACGTCGACCCGCTGGCCCGGGCGGTCGGCGCCGTGAACACCGTGCTGGTCGGCCCGTCGCAGGGCGGCATCACCCTGACGGGGAGCAACACGGACGTCTACGGCCTCGTCGAGGCGATCCGTGAGGGCCTGGCCGCGCGGCACGGCACCCGCCGGACGCCGGTGCGCGACGCCGTCGTGCTCGGCGGGGGAGCGACCGCCGCGTCGACGCTGGCCGCGCTCGGCGAGCTCGGCTGCACCAGCCCGCTGGTGCTTGTGCGCAGCCTGGCCCGCGCGGCGGGCCTGCAGGAGGCGGCGGGTCGCATGGGTGTCACCCCGCGCTTCGAGGTGCTCGAGCCTGTCGCCGCGCCGGCGGCGCTGGCCCGTGCCGACGTGGTCGTCGCGACGATGCCCGCGCACGCGGCGGACCCGGTCGCGGACACGCTGCGTCTGCGTGGCGACCGGCCGGCCGGCGTGCTGCTGGACGTCGTCTACGACCCGCGGCCCACGGCGCTCTCGCGGGCCTGGGCCGCCGCCGGCGGGACCGTCGTCGGTGGCGAGCGCATGCTGCTGCACCAGGCGGTCGAGCAGGTCCGCCTCATGACCGGCCGTCCCGGCCCGGTGGCGGCGATGGACGCGGCCCTGCAGGGCGTCCTGACCGCCGAGGCCGCCTGACGGGAAGGTTCCCGCGACGTCCGGCATCCGGCCACGCGGCCCGGAGGGCGGGACGAGCGTGAAAGAATCGCGACCATGCTGCGCTGGTTGACCTCGGGAGAGTCGCACGGTCAGGCCCTGGTCGGGGTGATGGAGGGCCTGCCCGCGGGGGTGGAGCTCGTCACCTCCGACATCCAGGACGCCCTGGCCCGCCGCCGCCTCGGCTACGGCCGCGGCGCGCGGATGAAGTTCGAGCAGGACGCCGTGCGCGTCCTGGGCGGGCTGCGCCACGGGGTGACGCAGGGGGGCCCGCTCGCGATCGAGGTCGGCAACACCGAGTGGCCCAAGTGGGTCGACGTGATGTCGGCCGACCCCGTGCCGCCCGAGGCGCTCAAGGTCGACGCCGGCACCGGCGACGAGCGCGAGATCGCGCGCAACCGCCCGCTGACCCGACCGCGCCCCGGCCACGCGGACCTGGTGGGCATGCGCAAGTACGGGTTCGACGACGCCCGCCCGGTGCTCGAGCGGGCCAGCGCCCGCGAGACGGCCACGCGCGTGGCGCTCGGGGTGGCCGCGGCGAAGTTCCTCGAGCAGGCGCTCGGCGTCCGCCTCGTGAGCCACGTGACGTCCATCGGGCCCGTCGAGGTGCCCGAGGACGCCGACCTGCCGACGCCCGACGACGTCGCGGCCCTCGACGCCGACCCGGTGCGTTGCTTCCACGCGGCGACGAGCGAGGCGATGGTGGCCGAGATCGACGCGTGCCGCAAGGACGGCGACACCCTCGGCGGAGTCGTGGAGGTGCTCGCCTACGGCGTGCCCACCGGGCTCGGTACCTACACCCACGCGGACCGCCGTCTCGACGCGCGCCTGGCCGCCACGCTCATGGGGATCCAGGCGATCAAGGGCGTCGCGGTCGGTGACGGGTTCCGCACCGCGCAGCGCCGCGGCTCGGCCGCGCACGACGAGATCGAGCGCGACGCCGACGGCCGGATCCGGCGTCGCTCGAACCGGGCGGGCGGCATCGAGGGCGGCATGTCCAACGGCGAGGTGGTGCGCGTCTCGGCGGCCATGAAGCCGATCTCCACGGTGCCGCGCGCCCTGGCCACCGTCGACGTCGCCACCGGCGAGGCCGTCACGGCCCACCACCAGCGCTCGGACGTGTGCGCCGTCCCGCCGGCCGCCGTCGTCGCCGAGGCGATGGTGGCGCTCGAGCTGGCCCAGGCCGCGCTGGAGAAGTTCGGCGGCGACTCGGTGGCGGAGGTCCGCCGCAACGCCGAGGCCTACCTCGCCTCCATCCCGGAGCTGCAGCGATGACGGACGCCCAGCCGCGGCTGGTGCTGATCGGTCCGCCCGGCAGCGGCAAGACGACGGTGGGCACGATCCTCGCCCGGCGGCTGGCCACCGGGTTCCGCGACACCGACGCGGACGTCGAGGAGCTGGCGGGCAAGAGCGTCGCGGACATCTTCGTCGAGGACGGCGAGCCGCACTTCCGCGAGCTGGAGCGCGAGGCCGTCACGACCGCGCTCGCCACCCACGCCGGCGTGCTGGCCCTCGGCGGCGGCGCGGTGATGGACGCCCACACCCAGAGCGCTCTGACCGGCTACGCGGCGGGGGGCGGCGTCGTCGTGTTCCTCGACGTGTCGCTCGCCCACGCCGCGCCCCGCGTCGGGTTCAACCAGGCCCGCCCGCTGCTCGTCGGCAACCCCCGGGCGCGCTGGGCCGAGCTCATGGAGGCCCGCCGCCCCACCTACGAACGACTGGCCACCCTGCGAGTGCACTCGGACGGACGCACGGCGCACGAGATGGCCGACCAGATCCACCAGGAGGTACAGGCATGACGGTCCGGGTCACGGTGAACGGTGACAAGCCCTACGACGTCGTGGTCGGCCGGCACCTGCTGGGCGAGCTGCCCGCGCTGCTGGGCCCGGACGTGCGCCGCGTGCTGGTGATGCACCCCGCCTCGCTGGAGGCCACCGGCGAGGCGGTCCGCGAGGACCTGGTCGCCCAGGGCTACGAGGCGTTCGCCGCCGAGCTGCCCGACGCCGAGGAGCAGAAGACGGCCCAGGTGGCCGCGTTCTGCTGGCAGGTCATGGGGCAGGCCGACTTCACGCGCTCCGACGCGATCGTGTCGGTCGGCGGCGGCGCGACGACGGACCTCGCCGGGTTCGTGGCGGCGACCTGGCTGCGCGGCATCAGGGTGGTGCACGTGCCGACCACGCTGCTGGCCATGGTCGACGCCGCGGTGGGCGGCAAGACGGGTATCAACACCGCCGAGGGCAAGAACCTCGTGGGAGCCTTCCATCCGCCGGCCGGTGTGCTGTGCGACCTGGCCGCGCTGGAGTCGCTCGACCGCTGGGACCTGGTCGCCGGCCTGGCCGAGGTGATCAAGACCGGCTTCATCGCCGACGAGCGCATCCTCGAGCTGACCGCCGAGCACGCCCACGCCCTGCGTGAGTGGGCCGGTGCCGACGCCACCGAGGAGACCTGGGCGGTGCTGACCGAGCTCATCGAGCGCTCGGTGCGCGTCAAGGCGCGTGTGGTGGGGGAGGACCTCACCGAGCAGGGACTGCGCGAGATCCTCAACTACGGCCACACCCTCGGCCACGCGATCGAGCTGGTCGAGCGCTACCAGCTGCGTCACGGCGCCGCCGTCGCCGTCGGCATGGTGTTCGCGGCCGAGCTCGGCCGGCTCGGCGGCAAGCTGGACGACGCCGTCGTCGAGCGGCACCGCGAGATCCTCACGGCCGTCGGGCTGCCCACCACCTACCGCGGGGACCGCTGGGACCAGCTCCTCGCGGCGATGCGCCGGGACAAGAAGGCCCGCGGCGACCTGCTGCGCTTCGTCGTGCTGGACGACGTCGGCCGGCCGGTCCGCCTCGAGGGGCCGGACCCGACCGTGCTCGCCGCCGCCTACGCGGAGATCTCCAAGGAGCCGCCGTCGGGCAACCCGGGCGTCCCGGTGCAGCTCGGCGCCTGATCCGACGACCCGCCGCGGTGGGCGTCACGTCCAGTGCCCGCGGTCGCGGAGCACGTCACGCAGCAGGTCGGCGCGGTCGGTGACCAGCCCGTCCACCCCCAGGTCGAGGAGCCGGTGCATCTCGGCCGGCTCGTCGACGGTCCAGACGTGCACGTACCGCCCGGCCCGGTGCGCCGCGGCGACCGTGCGCGCGTCGACCACGGTCAGGCCGTCCTCGGCCACCGGCACCTGCAGCGCGTCCACCCGGCGCAGAGCACGGCCGACCAGTGCGGGCAGTCGGAGGCGCGCGCCCACCAGGAACCCGATCACCTCGCCGCGACCCGCACTGGTGGCCACCGGCCGGGACAGCCGCGCCAGGGTCGCCCGACGACGCCGCGGGGAGAACGACGTGACGCACACCCGGTCGTGGCTCGCCGTGGCCTCGATCGCCGCCGCGACCGGCTCGACGCCCGAGTCGCCCTTGACGTCGATGTTGACGCGCAGGTCCGGCCAGGTGCCCAGCACGTCGGTCAGCAGCGGCACCGGCTCCGTGCCCCCGATCCGGGCCCGGCGGACCTCGTCCCAGCGCAGGTCGGCCACCAGTCCGGTGCCGTCGGTGGTGCGGTCGAGCGACTCGTCGTGCAGGGCCACCGCCACGCCGTCGCGCGTGCCGTGCGCGTCCGTCTCCACGTACCGGTAACCGAGGTCGACGGCCGCCGCGAAAGCCGCCATCGAGTTCTCCAGGTTCGCGTGCCCGTGCGAGAAGCCGCGGTGCGCCAGCGCCGCGACGGGGGGACGGCCGGTGGGGCCGGGCCGCCCGAAGTACGGGTGCCGCGAGGGCGACGCGCCGGTCATGCGGCGACCGCCGGCAGCCGGTCGGCGAGAAAGCGCACGAGGGCCCCGAGGTACTCCTGGCGCGGACCGTCCGCCGAGAGGGTCAGATCGTGCACCCCGTCGTCGACGACGACCTGGGTGACGTCGGGGCCCAGCCGCGGCGCGAGCCGGGCGATCTGCCGGGTGTCGAGCACCGTGTCCTGCCGGTCGAGGCCCGGGTTGTCGGGGCTGTCCGGGCCGGAGGACGCGCACCGCGCCACCAGGACCGGGCCGGGGATGTCCAGGCCCCGCGCCAGGCGCAGCTGGGCGCGCCGCACGGCCCGGAGCCACGCGGCACGGACGGGCTGTCCCTCGGGCTTCTTCAGGTCGGTGTCGAACCGCCACCGCCCCCCGTTGTCCACGTGCTGGTACGTGGCGTAGACCGACGGGTGGGTGCTCACGACCGCCAGGGGGCGCAGCCGGCCGAGCACGCCCAGCACGCCGGTGTTCACCTGCCGGGAGAGCCACGAGCCGGCCAGGTCCAGGAACGGCGAGTTCAGCACGACGGCGTCGGGGCCGTCCGCACCGCGTGCGTGCGACCACATCGACGTGGTGAGCGCACCGGTGGAGTGCGCGTGCACCGCCACGGGCAGTCCCGGCGCGGCGGCGCGCACCCGGGACAGCGCCGCGTCGAGGTCGCCCCCGAGCTCCTGCAGCGACGTGGTGAAGTGCGGCGGTATCCCCGCTTCGGCACCGGCATCGTCGGCCGAGCGCAGCAGCGAGCGCCCGGCGCGCCGCAGGTCCACCGCGTAGAAGACGTACCCCGCCTCGTGCACGGCGTCCGCCAGGTGGTCCTGGAAGAAGTAGTCGTTGTAGCCGTGCACGTGCAGCACGACACCGCGCGGCGTGGTCGGGCCCTCGGCACGCCGCACGAGCGTCGCGGGGCCGACCGGAGCGGACACGAAGCCGTCGAGCAGCGGGTCGGGTTCCCAGACGACGTCGTCGGGCGAGGTGTCGTTCGGCAGCGCTGGCACGTGGGTACCGTACGACGACATCGCGGCCCGGCGCCCTGCGACGGGACCGACCGCGCGGCGCTACCCGGCGTTCACCCGGATGCGGCAGACTCGGCGCCCATGAGCGACGCCCCGCCGACGAAGCCGTCGGACCACGACTCCTCCCACCCCGTCGACGCGCTGCCGCCGGCCGAGCGCCGCCGCCGGGTGCGGTCGTGGGCACTGTGGGACTGGGCCACGCAACCCTTCAACACGGTGGTGCTCACCTTCGTCTTCACCGCGCTGTACCTCACGGGTGACTCGTTCCTCGACCCCGCCGTCGTGGAGCTGGGCGAGGACGACCCGGCCTACACGCGGGCGCTCGCGGGCCTGACGAGCGCGCTGGGTGCCTGGATCGCCGTGGGCGGGGTGCTCGTCGCGCTCCTCGCCCCGGTGCTCGGCCGCCGGGCCGACGTCACGGGACGGCGCAAGGCCTGGCTGGGTGCGGGCACCATCCTGCTGGTCGTGTGCATGTTCGGGCTCGGGTTCGTCCGTGCCGACCCCGCCTACTTCGTCCTCGGCGCCGCGCTGATCTCCTTGGGCAGCGTGGCCAGCGAGATCGCCGGCGTGAACTACAACGCCATGCTCACCCAGGTCTCCACGCCGCGGACAGTCGGCAGGGTCTCCGGTCTCGGCTGGGGTCTCGGCTACGTAGGTGGCATCGTCGCGCTGCTGGTGGTCGTCGTCGCCCAGGCGTTCGACTTCTTCGGCATGCCGACCGACGACGGGCTCGGCTACCGGGCGATCGCCGTCGGCTGCGGGGTGTGGGCCGTCGCCTTCGCCTGGCCGTTGTTCCGGAACGTCCCGGAGGCGCCGCCCGCGGGCGACCGCGCCAAGGTGGGCTTCTTCGCCGGGTACGTCGAGCTGTGGCACGACGTCGTCGCGCTGTTCCGCACGTCGCGCACCACGTTCTGGTTCCTGCTCGCCAGCGCGGTCTACCGCGACGGGCTGGCCGGTGTCTTCACCTTCGGGGCGATCGTGGCGGCCGTGTCGTTCGGCTTCGCACCCGACCAGGTGATCGCGTTCGGCATCGCGGCGAACCTGCTGGCGGGGGCCAGCACGATCGTCGCCGGGCGCCTCGACGACCGCCTCGGCGCCCGCCGGGTGATCGTCTGGTCACTCGCCGCGCTGGTGACCTGCGGCATCGTCGTCGTGGCGCTGTACCCGCTGGGCGGGATCGTCTTCTGGGTCGCCGGGCTGGCCCTGACCTGCTTCGTCGGACCCGCGCAGACGGCCTCACGGTCGTTCCTCGCCCGCCTGACCCCCGCCGGCCAGGAGTCGGAGATCTTCGGCCTGTACGCGACGACGGGTCGCGCGGTGTCGTTCCTGACACCGGCGCTGTGGGGCGTCGTCATCGCCCTGACCGGCGCCACGATCTGGGGCGTGCTGGCCATCGTGGCCGTCATCCTCGCGGGACTCGTTCTCATGCTGGTCGTCACGGACCCGGTCGAGGCCTGAGGAGGGGGCGACCCGGACCGGCGAGGAGGGGTCCGGTGGCGCAGGATGGACGCATGGGCCAGGTGAGCGAGTACGTCGACTCCCTCGAGGAGCCGGAGGCGTCGGCCGTCGGGCGCGTGCTCGCCCGGGCACGCGAGATCGTGCCGGAGGCCGAGGAGGGTGCCGGTTACGGCATGCCCGCCCTGCGGTACCGGGACAGTCCCCTGATCAGCGTGGTGCGGACGAAGAAGCACGTCGGCGTGTACCCGTTCAGTCCGCCCGTGATCGAGGCGGTGGTCGCCGACCTGGAGGGGTTCCGGGTCACGAAGGGCTCGATCGGCTTCCAGCCGGAGCACCCGTTGCCCGACGAGGTGGTCGACCGGCTGGTGCGGCTGCGACGGGACGAGATCGACGTGATGCGGGGGTAGCGCCGGTGCCCGCCCTCGACGCCGCCGAGTGCCGGCGCCGGTTCGCCGAGGCACGGCGCGCGGTGCTCGCCACCGCCGACGCGGACGGCGTCCCGCACGTGGTCCCGGTCACCTTCGCCCTGCTCGGTGGCCCGGACGGTACGCAGCTCGTGTCCGCCGTCGACCACAAGCCCAAGTCGACGACCGACCTGCGGCGGCTGCGCAACTTGGCCGCGAACCCGCGGGCCGCGCTGCTGGTGGACGCCTACGACGAGGACTGGGCCCACCTGTGGTGGGTCCGTGCGGACGGGGAGGCCTCGATCCAGCACGACGGCGCGGGCCGCGAGATCGCGCTGGACGCTCTCGCCGGTCGCTACCCGCCGTACCGCGAGCGCCGCCCCACCGGCCCGGTGGTCAGGGTGCACGTCGACCGATGGACGGGCTGGACGGCTCAGGGAGTCTGAACGGCCCGCGCCAGGACGACGGCGTGGCGGACCGTGGCAGCGCGCCTGTCGTTCCTGTCGTCGGCGGGCGTGACGAGTGCAGCAAGACCGGAGAGTGTCCATGCGCCGGTCACCAGGGTGATCACCGACAGCAGAAGGTGGCGAGCGGCCTGCTCGTCGGCGGTGGGCAGGACGTCCTGCAGCCGTCTCGTGACCTCGGCGCACGCCGATGTCCGGTGCGCGGCGGCCGCCGGCCCGTCGAGCTCGAGGCCCTCCCAGGCGAGCAGGCGGGCGATGTCCGGGTCGGCGACATAGCGGTCCCACAGGAGCCCCGCCCATGCGCCGACAGCCTCGGGTCCGGTACCCGGGACGTCGAGGTCGTCGAGCAGCCCGTCGAGGCGATAGGCCAGCACGTGATCGAAGAACTCCCGCTTGCTGCCGAAGTAGGCGTACAGGCGTTCCTTGTTCACCCCGGAATCGCGGCCGATGTCCGCCACGGACGTGCCGGCGAACCCCGTGGCCGCGAACTGTCGGCTGCCCGCCTCCAGCAGGCGCTCGCGGGTGCGCGCGGTGTCCCAGGGCATGGGCACATCCTAGGGTCCAACCGATCAGTTGGTATATGGTCAAGGTCCAACTGAACGTTTGGAGATGATCGTGAGAGCACTGGTCGTGGGCGCCCGTGGCGCGGTCGGGCGACATGTCGTGGACGCACTGCGGTCGGGCGGGCATGACGTCACCCCAGCAGGCCGCTCGGGACCCGACGGCGGCGCCCGGGTGGATCTGACCGGGAGCGCCGGCCTGGAGCAGCTCGGCCGTGCCGCTGCCGGGCACGACGTGGTGATCAACGCCTCGGGCATCGAGGACCCACGGCTCGCCGAGGTGCTGGACGGCGCGGCCCTGGTGGACATCAGCGCGACCAGCAGGTACCTCGTCGCCCTCCGTGCGAGTGTTCCTGCTGGCACGTCCGTGGTGCTCGGTGCCGGGCTCGTGCCAGGACTGTCCACGGTCCTGATATCCGCGACCGAAGCGCGCCGCGGCGACGAGGTCGACCTGGCCGTGATGCTGGGGTCCGGGGAGAAGCACGGGGCAGCCGCGGTGGCGTGGACGGAGGCCCTCGTCGGTAGCGACCTGCACGCGCCGCCCGAGGGCGGGCGGGTGCGCAACCTGCACGAGCGGAGACGTATCGTCGGTCCCGACGGGCGTCGCCGCACCCACCTGCGCACGGACCTCGCCGACCATGTGCTGACGGACGATCTCGTCGTCCGCTCGTGGTTGACGTTCTCCAGTGCCACGGCGACCGCAGCCGTGGCTGTCGTCGGCCGCCTCGGGCGCGGCGGGAGGCTCATCGGCGGAGCGCCGCTGCTCGGGTCGGACGCCTGGAGTCTCCAGGCGACCGTCCGGAGGAACGGTCGGCAGCTCACCGCGGTCGGGTCCGGGCAGTCGCGGGCCACCGGCCTGCTCACCGCGTTGGCCGCCGAGCGCGTCGTCGACGTCGCGCCTGGCCGCTGCGTGACGATGGCCGACCTCGTCACCGCCGAGGAGGCCGTCGGTGCACTGGCGCCCGCGGCGACGGGCTGGACGGCTCAGGGAGCCTGAACGGGTTCGACGTTGAGGTTCCCGCGGAACAGGTTGTGCGGGTCGTACGTCCCCTTGAGCGCCGCCAGCCGGCGGCCGGTGGCTCCTGGGTAGGCGTCCGCGAGCAGAGCCGGGTCACCGTCGGGCACGAAGTTCACGTAGGCGCCCGGCCGGCCCGCGCGCAGCCGGTCGGCGAGGGCCGTCGCCCACCCGGCGTGCTCGGCGACCGCGGCTGACGTCCCTTCCGCCGCGGCCACGACGCCGGTGATCGCGGCGTCGCGGTGGACGAACGCGGTGGCGTCGGCCGGGACGTCCGCGACGGCTCCGCCGAGCACCCGCAGTTGCACCGCCCGCATCGTGGCGGTGCTCGACTCCAGGGCGGCCAGGAGCTCGGCCGCGCTTGCCTCGTCGAGGTCGTCGGCGAAGAACGAGCGGTAGCGCATCGCCAGGGGCGGGCCCTCCGGACCGACCAGCAGCCCTGGGTACGGGCCGGGGGCTACCAGGTCGGCGAGCACGCCACCCTCCTGGTCGCCGAGCGCGCGCAGGGGCGCGACGGCTGCCTCCGCCTCGTCGACGTCCCCTGACCAGCACAGGTTCACCATGGTGATGAGCCGGCCGTGGACCTCTGCGGGCAGGAACGGCATCGGCGGGGCGACCATGACCATGACGATGGCCGCGAGCTCGCGCGGGGCCGCCCGTAGCAGCGAGACCGCTCCCGCCACGGAGGCCGGCGTCCCCGGCAGGATCAGCGGACCGCCGACGACGGTGCCGAGCTCGTGGACGTCGAACGTCAGCTCGGTGACGACGCCGAGGTTCCCGCCGCCGCCCCGGATCCCCCAGAACAGGTCCGGGTACGAGTCTGGGGAGGCGAGACGGACCTTGCCGTCGGCCGTGACGACCTGCGCGGCCCGCAACGAGTCGATCGTCATGCCGAGCCGGCGGGACAGGAAGCCGACGCCGCCGCCGAGGGTGATCCCGGCGACGCCCACCGTGCCGGTGTCTCCGAACGGGGTGACGAGCCCGTGCTCGGCCGTCGCCGCCGTGTAGGCGCCGGCCGTGATCCCGCCCCCGGCGGTCGCCGTGCCGGCGCCGCGATCGATCCGGATCGTGTCGAGGCCGCGGACGTCGAGGACCAGCGCGCCGTGCTGTCGACCGCGGCCGAGGGCGGAGTGCCCGCCGGAGCGGACCGCGAGCTCGAGCCCGTGCTCGGCGGCGAGGCGGACGGTGCGGGCGACGCCGGTGGTGTCGGTGGGGCGTACGACGGCGACCGGCACGGCGTCCACCCCGCCGAGCCGTATCTGGTGAGCCGCCTCGAACGCGTCGGCCCCCGGGGTCAGGACGGTGGCGGTGCCGTCGAGCGCGGCGCGCAGCGCGGACGGGGGCGGGATGCTGGTCATGGTGTCTCCAAGGTGGTGGGACCGAGCGGGCGGTGCTGGTCAGGAGGACCGTGCGGGGAGCGAGTTCTCATCGGCCTCCCCGTACCGGCGCTGACCAGGATCGGACCTCCAGCGGGCTTGAGGTCAAGGGGTGCGAGCCGGTGTGTCGGCGCGCGTCGTCACGGCCGGGCGGTGAGTACGCTCACGCCCATGACAGTCGACGACGGCGCGGCACGCGTGATGATCCTCAACGGCCCCAACCTCGGACGCCTGGGCGTGCGCGAGCCGGAGATCTACGGCCACGCGTCCATGGCCGACCTCGAGCGGGCGGCCGCGGGCTGGGGGAGCGACCGGGACCTCGCGGTGCAGGTGCGCCAGACGGACGACGAGTCGACCCTCGTGGGGTGGCTGCACGAGGCGGTCGACACGCGTTCGCACGTGGTGCTCAACCCTGCAGCCTTCACCCACTACAGCTACGCGCTGCGCGACGCCGCTGCTCAGGTGACGACGTCGGGCCTGCTGCTGGTCGAGGTGCACCTGTCGAACCCGGCGTCGCGGGAGTCGTTCCGCCACCTGTCCGTGGTCGCGGGCATCGCGACGGGGACGATCGCGGGCTTCGGCTTCGACTCGTACCGGCTCGCCCTGGACGCGGTGAGGAACAAGCTCGCAGCCTAGACAGGCTTCTATCAAGGCCTTAGCCTTGACCTGATGCAATCAAGGCCCTAGGCTTGATGCATGATCGTCCTCACCGTGGACCAGAAGGCGAGCACCACCCGTGGGGACCTCGTGCCCCCGCTGCTCGAGCGCCTGCGGGGCAGGACCACCGCCGACGGTCACGCGGTGCCCGGCCTCGTGCTGTCCTTCGAACGGACCGTCGGGGACGAGGTCCAGGGCCTTCTCGGTGCCGACGACGACGGCGCCCGGCTGGCGGTCGAGCTCATCGCCGACCTCCTGCGCGACGGCGGATGGTCGGTCGGCGTGGGCGTCGGCGCGGTGGACGGGCCGCTGCCCGAGAGCTCCCGTGCCGCGTCCGGGCGGGCGTTCGTGCGGGCGCGCGCGGCCGTCGAGGAGGCGAAGGGCCGGGGCAGCTCGGTGCCGATCGCCGTCGTCGGTCCGCCGGACGAGCCGGCGGCCACGATCGCAGGGGACACCCAGGCGCTGCTGCGGCTCCTGGGTGCGGTGGCGGCGCGTCGGTCCGACGCCGGGTGGGAGGCCGTCGATACGCTCGCCGAGCACAGCGGGGTGGACGCCCCGCAGCGGGCGACCGCGGCGCGGCTCGGAGTGAGCGAGCAGGCCGTCAGCCAACGGCTGCGGACCGCGCTGTGGGCGGAGGAGCAGGCGGCACGACCGCTGGCCGGGCGCCTGCTGCGGGCGGCGGACGCCGCCGCGACCGCCGTGGACGACCGTCCCGACGGACCGCACGACGACGAGGAGTGACCGGTGGCGACTGGCCTGGCGATCGCGGGCGTCTCGGTGGCCGTGCTGGCCGTGAGCGTGGCGCTGGGGGCGTGGCTCGTCCCGCTGGTGCTCCGGCACGCCGAGTCCGGGCCGACGGCTCGGGCCGAGGCCCTGGCGGTGCTGGGCAACGGCACCTGGATCGGTCTGCTCGAGCGCTTCGCGATCACGGGCACGATCCTGGCCGGCTACCCGGAGGGTGTGGCGGTCGTCGTGGCCGTCAAGGCGCTCGGCCGGCTGCCCGAGCTGCGCGAGCACCCCGTGGCGGGAGAGAGGTTCGTCGTGGGCACGCTCGCGTCCCTGGTGTGGTCGGCCGCACTCGGGCTGGCCGGGCACGCAGCCCTCGGCGCGCTGTAGGATGTTCCGGGCCCATTGTGGGCGCCGCACGCCTTTCCGACAGGCTCACCGCCTGACCCCGAGACCCGCCGAGGACAGACAAGAACGTGGCTACCTCCAACGACATCAAGAACGGCACCGTGCTGCGCATCGACGGGCAGCTGTGGTCGATCCTCGAGTTCCAGCACGTCAAGCCGGGCAAGGGCGGCGCGTTCGTCCGGACCAAGATGAAGAACGTGCTCTCGGGCAAGGTCGTCGACAAGACGTTCAACGCGGGCACGAAGGTCGAGACGGCCAACGTGGACCGTCGCGACTTCCAGTACCTGTACATGGACGGCTCGGACTTCGTGTTCATGGACACCGACACCTACGACCAGATCATGGTGCCGGCCGCCACCGTCGGCGACGCCAAGGACTACATGCTCGAGGGCATGAGCATCATGATCGCGTCGAACGACGGCCAGCCGCTGTACGTCGAGCTGCCGTCGTCCGTGGTCCTCGAGATCACCTACACCGAGCCCGGCCTGCAGGGCGACCGCTCCACGGGTGGCACGAAGCCGGCGACCCTCGAGACGGGCGCCGAGATCCAGGTGCCGCTGTTCCTCGAGCAGGGCACCAAGGTCAAGGTCGACACCCGTGACGGCTCGTACCTCGGCCGTGTGAACGACTGACATGGCCTCCCGGACGAAGGCCCGCAAGCGGGCCGCCGACATCCTCTTCGAGTCGGAGGCGCGCGGCGTCGACCCGCTCGTGCTGCTGCAGGACCGCGTCATCGAGCCGCACGCCGAGGCGTCCGTGCCGCAGTACACCGTCGACCTCGTCGAGGGCGTCGTCGCGCACCGTGAGCGCATCGACGAGCTGCTCGAGACGTACTCGCGCGGGTGGACGATCGCCCGGATGCCGGCCGTGGACCGCGCGCTGCTGCGGGTGGGCACGTTCGAGCTGATCTTCAACGACGACATCCCGGACGCCGTCGCGGTGGACGAGGCCGTGGACCTGGCCCACGAGCTGTCGACCGACGACTCCCCGGCCTTCGTCAACGGCCTCCTGGGCCGGCTCCTCGAGATCAAGCCGACACTGCTCGCCTGACGCGCAGCAGCCCGGCGCGAGCGCGGGCGGGTGTGACGCAGCCGACGACCACATGCTGGTCGTCGGCTGCCTCGTCTCCAGGACGGCGCGTTAGAGTGATCGCGACAGACCCCCTTTAAAACCGTCCCGTGAGGCGGAGAAGGAGTCCCGTTGAGCCCTGGTCCTGCCCTGCCCGCAGACTCTGAACCGGACGGCACGACCGTCCTCGGCGCGAGCGACGTCGCCCGCGCGCTGACCCGCATCGCCCACGAGATCGTGGAGCGCGCCCGGGGGACGGACGACCTGGTCCTCCTCGGCATCCCCACCCGCGGCGTCACCCTCGCCCGGCGGCTGGCGGAACGCCTGGCACAGATCGACCCGGCCTTCGACGTCGACGCCTGCGTCGGTGAGCTGGACGTCACGATGTACCGCGACGACCTGCGGCGCCAGCCCACGCGCGCCGTCGGCGTCACCCGGCTGCCCGCGGCCGGCATCGAGAACAAGACGGTCGTGCTGGTCGACGACGTCCTCTTCTCCGGACGCACCATCCGCGCCGCCCTGGACGCCCTCGGCGACCTCGGTCGTCCCCGCGCCGTGCGTCTGGCCTGCCTCGTCGACCGCGGCCACCGCGAGGTCCCGATCCGGCCCGACTTCGTCGGCAAGAACCTGCCCACCGCCCAGAGCGAGCGCGTCCGGGTGCGCCTGGCCGAGGTCGACGACGTCGCCGACGCCGTGGTCATCGCCGGGCGGGACGACGCGGCGGGGGAGAGGGGCGCGCGATGAAGCACCTGCTGTCCACCGCGGACCTGTCCAAGCAGGAGGCCGTCGGCCTGCTCGACACCGCGGCCCAGATGGCCGCGACCCAGTCGCGGGAGATCAAGAAGCTGCCCACGTTGCGCGGGCGCACCGTCGTCAACCTGTTCTTCGAGGACTCCACCCGGACGCGGATCTCCTTCGAGACGGCCGCCAAGCGGCTGAGCGCGGACGTCATCAACTTCTCCGCCAAGGGCTCCAGCGTGTCCAAGGGCGAGTCGCTCAAGGACACCGCCCTGACGCTGCACGCGATGGGCGCCGACGCCGTCGTCGTCCGGCACTGGGCCTCCGGTGCGCCCTACCAGCTGGCGCACGCCGGCTGGTTGGACGCCGCCGTGCTCAACGCGGGCGACGGCACGCACATGCACCCCACCCAGGCGCTGCTGGACGCCTACACGATCCGCCGCCACCTCGCGGTGCGGGGCTCGGGTCTGCCGGGCGGCGCCGCCGACGGGGTCGGCGCGGACCTCGCGGGCCTGCGCGTCGCCATCGTGGGGGACGTGCTCCACTCGCGCGTCGCCCGCGCCAACGTGGCGCTGCTGCGCACGCTGGGGGCCGAGGTGACGCTCGTCGCCCCGCCCACCCTCGTGCCCGTCGGGGTGGAGACGTGGCCGTGCCGCACCTCCTACGACCTCGACGCCACGCTGGACGACTGGCGCCCCGACGCGGTGATGATGCTGCGCGTCCAGCGCGAACGGATGTCCGGCGGCGCCGGGGCGTTCTTCCCCAGCCCGCTGGAGTACAGCCGCTACTACGGCCTGGACGCGCGCCGGCTGGCCCGGCTCGCCGACCACGCGATCGTCATGCACCCCGGCCCGATGAACCGCGGCCTGGAGATCTCGGCCGAGGCCGCCGACTCCGACAAGGCCGTGATCGTCGAGCAGGTCGCCAACGGCATCGCCGTGCGCATGGCGGCCCTCTACCTGCTGATGGCCGGCGACAGCTCGGCAGAAGGGAACGACCTGTGAGCACCGACCCCACCACGGGTACCACCACCTACGTCCTGCGCGGCGCGCGCCCCCTCGGCGGGGACGCGGTCGACGTCGTGCTCGCCGGCGGCGTCGTCGCCGAGATCACGGCAGCCGGCACCGCCCGGGTCGACGGCGCGACGGTCGTCGAGGCGGCCGACCACGTGCTCCTGCCCGGCCTGGTCGACCTGCACACCCACCTGCGCGAGCCGGGCCGCGAGGACGCCGAGACCGTCGCCTCCGGGACCCGGGCCGCCGCCGTCGGTGGCTTCACCGCGGTGCACGCGATGGCCAACACCTCGCCCGTCGCCGACACCGCCGGCGTGGTCGAGCAGGTGCACCGTCTCGGCGAGCAGGCGGGCTGGGCCGACGTCCACCCCGTCGGTGCCGTCACCGTCGGCCTCGACGGCGTGCGGCTGGCCGAGCTGGGCGCGATGGCGGACTCCGCGGCGCGGGTGCGGGTGTTCTCCGACGACGGCAGGTGCGTCCACGACCCCGTCCTCATGCGCCGGGCGCTGGAGTACGTCAAGGCGTTCGACGGCGTGGTGGCCCAGCACGCCCAGGAGCCCCGCCTGACCGAGGGCGCCCAGATGAACGAGGGCGTCGTCTCCTCCCAGGTCGGCCTGGCGGGCTGGCCCGCCGTCGCCGAGGAGGCGATCATCGCCCGCGACGTGCTGCTGGCCGAGCACGTCGGCTCCCGCCTGCACGTGTGCCACCTGTCCACGGCCGGCTCGGTCGAGATCGTCCGGTGGGCGAAGTCGCGCGGTATCGACGTCACGGCCGAGGTCACGCCGCACCACCTGGTCCTCACCGACGAGCTGGCCCGCACCTACGACCCGACCTACAAGGTCAACCCCCCGCTGCGCACGGCGGCCGACGTCGAGGCCGTGCGGCAGGGCCTGGCCGACGGCACCATCGACATCGTCGCCACCGACCACGCCCCGCACACCCGCGAGGACAAGGACTGCGAGTGGGGTGCCGCGGCGTTCGGGATGACCGGTCTGGAGACCGCGCTGAGCGTGGTGCAGCAGACCATGGTGGACACCGGCCTGCTGAGCTGGGCCGACGTCGCGCGCGTGCTCTCCGCGAACCCGGCACGCATCGGCCGCGTCGAGGCGACGCAGGGTCGGCCGATCGCCGTCGGCGAGCCCGCCAACCTGACCCTGGTCGACCCGGCGGCGACGCGGACGATCGACGGCGCCGACCAGGCGACCGCGAGCGCCAACACCCCGTTCCGCGGGCACGAGCTGCCCGGCCGGGTCGTGGCGACCTTCCTGCGGGGGCGGGCGACCGTGCTCGACGGCGCACCGGTCGAGGCCGGCGTGGTGGGGGCACGATGAACCTGCCGATGCCCGTCGCCGTGGGGATCTGGGTCGTCATCGGCGTGGCGCTGCTCGTGCTCGTGCTGACCGGCCGGCGGCGCATCGCCGCGCGCACCGGGCACCTGGTGCCGCGTCCCCCCGGGGTGCCCGCGGCCGAGGATGCGCTCGGCGCGGTCCGGCTCGGCCCCGTCGAGGCCACCTACGTCTCGAGCACCCTGGCGGGCGACTGGCTCGCCCGCGTGGGCGCCTACGGCCTCGGCGACCGCAGCGCCGCCGAGGTCACGGTCCTCGACGGGGGCATCGTCGTGGACCGCGACGGCAGCCCGCCGCTCCTGGTCCCGGCCCGCGCCCTGCACGGCGTCGGGACCGCTCCCGGCATGGCCGGCAAGTACGTCGGCGGGTCCGGGCTGGTCGTCCTGACCTGGTCCGTCCCCTCCGACGGCGAGACCGACGCCACGCTGCTCGACACCGGTCTGCGTCCGCGCTACACGGCCGACCGCGCGCGGCTCGTCGAGGCCGCCGGCTCCCTCATCACCCCGTCCACCCCGAGCACGAAGGACACCAAGTGACCTCCAGCACCAGCACCGACCCGGCGGTCCTCGTCCTCGAGGACGGTACCGTCGCCCGCGGCACCGCCTACGGCGCCCGCGGCACCACCGTGGGTGAGATCGTCTTCTCCACCGGCATGACCGGCTACCAGGAGACGCTCACCGACCCGTCCTACCACCGCCAGATCGTCGTGATGACCGCTCCCCACGTGGGCAACACCGGCGTGAACGACGACGACCCCGAGTCCCACCGGATCTGGGTCGCCGGCTACGTCCTGCGCGACCCGGCGCGGCGCACCTCGAGCTGGCGCTCGCGGGGCGACCTGGCCGACGAGCTCGCCGAGCAGGGCGTGGTCGGCATCGCCGAGGTCGACACCCGGTTCCTGACGCGCCACCTGCGCGAGCTCGGCGTGATGCGCGCCGGCATCTTCTCCGGCGACGACCTGGTGCGCGACGGCGTCGAACGCGACGTCGCGGAGCTCGTCGCCGAGGTCCGGGCCGCCCCGCCGATGGCCGGCGCGGACCTGGCCCGCGAGGTCACCACCGCCGAGGCCTACACCGTCGAGCCGCGCGGCCTGGCCGAGGGGTCGGACCCCGTCGCGACCGTCGTGGCCGTGGACCTGGGGATCAAGACCATGACGCCGGTGCGGCTCGCCGAGCGCGGCGTGCGCGTGCACGTCGTGCCGCAGTCGACGACCGTCGACGAGGTCGCGGCCCTCCTGCCGACCGACGCCCCGGCCGGGGTGTTCTTCTCCAACGGGCCCGGCGACCCCTCGGCGGCGACCGCCGAGATCGACCTGCTCCGTGGCGTGCTGGACCGTCGCATCCCGTTCTTCGGCATCTGCTTCGGCAACCAGCTCCTCGGCCGCGCCCTGGGCTACGGCACCTACAAGCTCGCCTACGGCCACCGCGGCATCAACCAGCCGGTCATGGACCGCACCACCGGCAAGGTCGAGGTCACCGCGCAGAACCACGGGTTCGCCGTGGACGCACCGCTGGACTCGGTGAGCACCGCCCCCTACGACGACGAGCGCGCCGACGACGTGCGCTACGGGCGCGTCATCGTCTCGCACGTCGGGCTCAACGACCAGGTGGTCGAGGGACTGACGGCGCTCGACCTGCCCGCCTTCTCCGTGCAGTACCACCCCGAGGCCGCCGCCGGCCCCCACGACAGCGCCTACCTGTTCGACCGCTTCGTCGACCTCATGACCACCCGCGAGCCCGTGACCGTGCCGGCCAGCGCCCTCGCGCTGCTGGCCGACGGCTCCGGCGAGAAGGAGAACTGATGCCCCGCCGTTCCGACCTGTCCTCCGTCCTGGTCATCGGGTCCGGCCCGATCGTCATCGGCCAGGCCTGCGAGTTCGACTACTCCGGCACGCAGGCGTGCCGCGTGCTGCGGGAGGAGGGCCTGCGCGTCATCCTGGTCAACTCCAACCCCGCCACGATCATGACCGACCCCGAGTTCGCCGACGCCACCTACGTCGAGCCGATCACGCGTGAGGTCCTCACGACGATCATCGCCAAGGAGCGCCCCGACGCGCTGCTGCCCACCCTCGGCGGGCAGACGGCCCTCAACGCGGCGATCGAGCTGCACGAGGCCGGCGTCCTGGACGAGTACGGCGTCGAGCTGATCGGCGCCAACATCGCGGCCATCCGCAAGGGTGAGGACCGTGAGGAGTTCAAGGGCGTCGTCGAGCTGTGCGGCGGAGAGTCCGCCCGCTCGAAGATCATCCACACCGTCGACGAGGCCCTCGCGGCGGCGGACGACCTCGGCTACCCGATGGTCGTGCGCCCGTCCTTCACGATGGGTGGTCTCGGGTCCGGGCTGGCCTACGACGAGTCCGACCTGCGCCGGATCGTCGGCCAGGGTCTGCACTACTCGCCGACCACCGAGGTGCTCCTGGAGGAGTCGATCCTCGGCTGGAAGGAGTACGAGCTCGAGCTCATGCGCGACAAGGACGACAACGTCGTCGTGGTGTGCTCGATCGAGAACGTGGACCCCGTCGGCGTGCACACCGGCGACTCGGTCACCGTGGCCCCGGCGATGACGCTGACCGACCGCGAGTACCAGCAGCTGCGCGACATCGGCATCGCCGTCATCCGTGAGGTCGGCGTCGACACGGGCGGCTGCAACATCCAGTTCGCGGTGGACCCCGAGACCGGGCGCATCATCGTCATCGAGATGAACCCCCGCGTGTCGCGCTCGTCGGCGCTGGCGTCCAAGGCGACGGGCTTCCCCATCGCGAAGATCGCGGCCAAGCTGGCCGTCGGCTACACGCTCGACGAGATCCCGAACGACATCACCCGGGTCACGCCGGCGAGCTTCGAGCCCACCCTGGACTACGTGGTCGTCAAGGTGCCGCGGTTCGCGTTCGAGAAGTTCCCGGCGGCGGACGACACGCTGACCACGACCATGAAGTCCGTGGGCGAGGCGATGGCCCTGGGCCGCAACTTCACCGAGGCCCTCGGCAAGGCGCTGCGCAGCATCGACAAGGGCGGCGTCGACTTCCACTGGCACGGCGAGGCGCCGTCCGGCGACGCGCTGGCCGAGCTCCTCGCCGAGATCGGGCGGCCCACCGAGCAGCGCCTGGTCGGCGTGCAGCAGGCGCTGCGCTCGGTCGCCGCGGGGCACGCCACGCTCGAGCAGGTCTTCGACGCCACGAAGATCGACCCCTGGTTCCTCGACCAGATCCTGCTGATGAACGAGGTGGCCCTCGACACCGCGGCGTCCGAGACGCTGACGGCCGACGTGCTGCGCCGGGCCAAGCGCCACGGCCTCTCCGACGTCCAGGTGGCGCAGCTGCGCCGGATGGGCCCGGGCGGCGAGGCCGCGGTGCGCGAGGCGCGGCACGCGCTGGGCGTGCGCCCCGTCTACAAGACCGTGGACACGTGCGCGGCCGAGTTCGCCGCGACCACGCCGTACCACTACTCGTCCTACGACGCCGAGACGGAGGTGGCACCGCGCGAGCGCGAGGCGGTCATCATCCTGGGCTCGGGCCCCAACCGGATCGGGCAGGGCATCGAGTTCGACTACTCGTGCGTGCACGCGGCGCTGACGCTCAAGGACACCTACGAGACCGTCATGGTCAACTGCAACCCCGAGACGGTCTCCACGGACTACGACACCTCGGACCGGCTGTACTTCGAGCCCCTGACGCTCGAGGACGTCCTGGAGGTCTACGCCGCCGAGCTCGCGGCAGGCCCGGTCAAGGGCGTCATCGTCCAGCTCGGCGGCCAGACACCGCTGGGCCTGGCGCAGCGGCTGGCGGACGCCGGCCTGCCCATCCTCGGCACCACGCCCGAGGCCATCGACGCCGCCGAGGACCGTGGGCTCTTCGGCCAGGTCCTGGCCGACGCCGGGCTGCCGGCCCCCGCCTTCGGCACGGCCCGGTCGCTCGGTCAGGCGCAGGACGTCGCCGAGCGGATCGGCTACCCGGTCCTGGTGCGCCCGTCCTACGTGCTCGGCGGGCGCGGCATGGAGATCGTGTACTCCGCCGAGCAGCTCACCGGCTACGTGGAGCGGGCGCTCGCGGACGCCGCCACGGTGGCCGCGGCGAAGGCCCCCGGCACGCTGCCCGCGCCGCTGCTCATCGACCGGTTCCTCGACGACGCGATGGAGATCGACGTCGACGCCCTGTTCGACGGCACCGAGCTGTTCCTCGGCGGCGTCATGGAGCACATCGAGGAGGCGGGCATCCACTCGGGCGACTCCGCCTGCGTGCTGCCGCCGGTGTCGCTGAGCGAGGCCGAGGTGGAGCGGATCCGTCGTTCCACCGAGGCCATCGCGCGCGGCGTCGGGGTGCGCGGGCTGCTCAACGTGCAGTACGCGCTGGTCTCCGACGTCCTCTACGTGCTCGAGGCCAACCCGCGCGCCTCGCGCACGGTGCCGTTCGTCTCGAAGGCGACCGGTGCCTCGCTGGCCAAGGCCGCCGCCCGCGTCATGGTGGGCGAGTCGATCGCCGACCTGCGCGCCGAGGGCATCCTGCCCGCGGTGGGCGACGGCGGCACGCTCGACCTCGGCGCACCGCTCGCGGTGAAGGAGGCGGTGCTCCCCTTCAAGCGGTTCCGGACCGCCGAGGGCCACGTGGTCGACACGGTGCTCGGCCCGGAGATGCGCTCCACGGGCGAGGTCATGGGCTTCGACAAGGACTTCCCGCACGCGTTCGCCAAGTCGCAGGCCGCGGCGTTCGGCGGGCTGCCGACGTCGGGCACGGTGTTCGTCTCGGTGGCCGACCGCGACAAGCGCTCGATCGTCTTCCCGGTCAAGCGCCTGGCGGACATCGGCTTCGAGATCCTCGCGACGGCCGGGACGGCCCAGGTGCTGGCGCGCAACGGGATCGCGGCGACAGCGGTGCGCAAGTACTCCGACGGCGTGGGCCCGGACGGCGAGCCGACGGTGGTGGACCTCATCACCGAGGGCCGGGTCGACCTGGTGGTCAACTCCCCGTCGGGTCAGGGCGCCCGTGCGGACGGCTACGAGATCCGCGCGGCGACGACCGCGGCGGACAAGCCGATGGTCACCACCGTGGACCAGCTGGCCGCGGCGGTCCAGGCCGTCGAGGCGGTGCGCGGCGGTCCGTTCGCCGTGGCGAGCCTGCAGGAGCACGACGCCGCCGCGCGCGTGCGCCGCGGGATCGACCGGCCGGTCGCGGAGGTCGGGGCGTGAGCGCCGCGGAGGCGGCCGCCATGACCGCGGCCGCGCGCCCGCCGTTCGGCGCCCGGCTCGCGACCGCGATGGACGAGCTCGGTCCGCTGTGCGTGGGGATCGACCCGCACCCCGCGCTGCTGGCCGACTGGGGTCTGGCCGACGACGCCGCGGGCGTGCGCGAGTTCGGCCTGCGCGTCGTCGAGGCGCTGGGCGGCCGGGTGGCGGCGCTCAAGCCGCAGGCGGCGTTCTTCGAGCGGCACGGCTCGTCGGGGGTCGCCGCCCTGGAGGACGTCGTCGCCGCCGCGCGCGCCGCGGGCACGCTGACGATCGTCGACGCCAAGCGGGGCGACATCGGCTCGACGATGGCCGGGTACGCCGAGGCGTTCCTCGCCGACGGCTCGCCGCTGGCGGGTGACGCCGTGACGCTCTCGCCGTACCTCGGGTTCGGCTCCCTGGCTCCCGCGGCGGAGCTCGCGGCGGCGACGGGACGCGGGATCTTCGTGCTGTGCCTGACCTCCAACCCCGAGGGGCAGCAGGTGCAGCACGCGGTGGGGCCGGACGGCCTCACCGTCGCCGCGAGCGTCGCGGCCCAGGCGGCGGCGCTCAACGCCGGTGCGGTGTCGGACGGGCTGCCGATGGGGTCGGTCGGCCTGGTCGTGGGTGCCACCATCGGCGCCGCGGCCCGCGAGACCGGCACGGACCTCGAGGCCGTGGCCGGTCCGCTCCTCGCCCCGGGCGTGGGGGCGCAGGGAGCCGGGGAGCGTGAGCTGGCCGACGTGTTCGGTGCGGTGCGCCGCAACGTGCTGGCTTCTTCGTCGCGCGGGGTGCTCGCGGCCGGGCCCGACGCGGCGGAGCTGCGCGGCGCGGCGCAGCGGTCGACCGCTCAGGCCCGGGCGGCGCTGCGTCCGCCGCGCTGACCGGCGGTGATGTCGGAAGAGTCACACGACGCGCCCGCTTGGTCGCGTTTGCGGGGCTTTGCGGGGTGGAATGTGCGACCGGGTCCGTGTGAGCACGCCCCAGCGATTGCCGCCGCCGCAGGTCGTGGCTACTTTCGAGGGAGCAGTACGTCCTGTCGGTTCGATTGAGTAGGTGACTTGCGTGGCCCTTCCTCCACTCACGCCGGAACAGCGTGCGGCGGCCCTCGAGAAGGCGGCCGAGGCGCGACGCATCCGGGCGGAGATCAAGAACCGTCTGAAGTACTCCCAGGGGTCGCTCCGGGAGGTGATCGAGCAGGGCCAGGCGGACGACGTCGTGGGCAAGCTCAAGGTCGTCTCGCTGCTCGAGTCGCTGCCGGGAGTCGGTAAGGTGAAGGCCCGGGCGATCATGGAAGAGATCGGGATCGCCGAGACCCGCCGTGTCCGTGGCCTCGGGCCGCACCAGGCCCAGGCGCTCATCGAGAGGTTTGGCTGAGATTTCCGCATCACCTGCCGGCGTGCCGGCTCCAGCAGACGCCGTGCCCGACGACGACGTCCCGCGGGGACCCGCACGGCTGACCGTGCTGGCCGGACCCACGGCCGTCGGCAAGGGCACCGTCTCGGCCGACATCCGCGCACGCTACCCGCAGGTGTGGCTGTCGGTGTCGGCCACGACCCGGCCACCACGGCCGGGCGAGGTGCACGGCGTGCACTACCTCTTCGTCACCCCCGAGGAGTTCGACCGGATGGTCGCTGCCGGGGAGATGCTGGAGTGGGCCGTGGTGCACGGGCGTCACCGGTACGGGACGCCGCGCGGCCCGGTGGCCGAGCACCTGGCCGCCGGGCGCCCGACCCTGCTCGAGATCGACCTGCAGGGCGCCCGGCAGGTGCGCGACGCGGTGCGCGCCGCGAGCCTCGACGCGCAGTTCGTGTTCCTGGCGCCGCCGAGCCACGAGGAGCTGGTGCGGCGGCTGGTGGGGCGCGGCACGGAGAGCGAGGCCGAGCGGGAGCGCCGCCTGGCCACGGCCGCGGTGGAGATGGCGGCCGAGCCGGAGTTCGACGTGACGATCGTCAACGACGACGTCACCCGGGCCACGGACGACCTCGCGCGGCTGCTGGGCGTGCGTGCGCAGGGTGGCGCCCCTGCGGCCTCCCGGTCTGCTTGATCGCGACCGGTAGACTGGTCGCAGACCTTCCCCTCTGAACTGCCGGTGGCCCTCGCCACCGGTCCGTACGTCTGCTTGGAGCGACACTCATGGCCGGAACCGTGCCCCAGCCCATCGGCATCACCGACCCGCCGATCGACGACCTGCTCGCGCACAGCGAGTCCAAGTACGGCCTCGTGCTGTACGCCTCGAAGCGCGCCCGTCAGATCAACGCGTACTACGCGCAGCTCAACGAGGGCCTGCTGGAGAACGTCGGCCCGCTGGTCGACACCCGCGTGCAGGAGAAGCCCCTGTCGATCGCGATGCGCGAGATCAACCAGGGCCTGCTCACGGCGGAGCCCGCCGAGCCGGCTCCCGAGCAGCCGGCCACGCCGCTGGTCCCCGAGGGTGTCGAGGTCGTGGACTCCGACCAGGCCGCCGGCGACGAGATCGTCTGACCCGGAACCCGGGTTCGCCGCGATGAGGATCCTGCTCGGAGTCAGCGGCGGCATCGCCGCGTACAAGGCCGTGCTGCTGCTGCGGCTGCTGCGCGAGCAGGGGCACGCGGTGCGGGTGGTGCCGACGGCGGCCGCGCTGCGGTTCGTCGGCGCGCCCACCTTCGAGGCGCTGTCGGGCGAGCCCGTGAGCACCGAGGTGTTCGACGACGTGCCCGGCGTCCAGCACGTGGCGCTCGGTCAGGAGGCCGACCTGGTGGTCGTGGCGCCGGCCACCGCGGACCTGCTGGCCCGGGCCGCGGGCGGCCGCGCGGACGACCTGCTCACCTCCACGCTGCTGGTCGCACGCTGCCCGGTCGTCATGGCCCCGGCGATGCACACCGAGATGTGGGAGCACCCGGCCACGCGGGCCAACGTCGAGACGCTGCGTGCCCGCGGCGTGCACGTCGTGGAGCCCGCCAGCGGACGGCTGACCGGTGCGGACACCGGCGCGGGTCGGCTGCCCGAGCCCGAGGACATCGCCCGCGTCGCGCTCGAGGCGGCGGCCGGTGCGGCCGGGCCCGTGCCGCGCGACCTGGCCGGCCGGCACGTCGTCGTCTCGGCGGGTGGTACCCGCGAGCCGATCGACCCGGTGCGCTTCATCGGCAACCGGTCCAGCGGCCGCCAGGGGGTCGCGCTCGCCGCGGCCGCCGCGGCCCGGGGTGCCCAGGTGACGCTGGTGGCCGCGAACCTCGCCGCGGACCTGACCGAGCCGCTGGCGGCGGCAGGCGCCGCGGTGGTCGCGGTGGCCTCGACGGCCGAGCTGCGGCAGGCCGTCCGGTCCGCCGCCGAGCGTGCCGACGTCGTCGTCATGGCAGCGGCCGTCGCGGACTTCCGTCCGGCGGCCCCGCCGACGGCGAAGATCAAGAAGGTCGCGGGTGCGGCACCCGCACCGATCGAGCTGGTGGAGAACCCGGACGTGCTCGCCGAGCTGGCCGCGGACCGGCTGCGGCCGGGCCAGGTGGTGGTGGGCTTCGCGGCGGAGACCGGCGACGACGGCGCCTCGGTGCTCGACCACGGTCGGGCGAAGGCGCGCCGCAAGGGTGCCGACCTGCTGGCCGTGAACGCCGTCGGGGAGAATCTGGGGTTCGTCACGGACGTCAACGAGGTGACGGTGCTGGACGCGCGCGGCGAGACGGTGACCTCGGTCGCCGGGTCCAAGCGTGAGGTCGCGGACGGCTTGTGGGACGCCGTGGCCAAGATTCTTCCCAGCATGTGAGACGTTCTCATCAAGTGAGACGTTTTTGACGGTCGGCGCTGGGCGAGCGGCGGCGGGGGACGTAGGCTGACCGCATGAGCGATGCGCTGCGCCTGTTCACGTCAGAGTCCGTGACCGAGGGCCACCCGGACAAGGTGTGCGACCAGATCTCCGACGCCATCCTGGACGCGCTCATCGCGCAGGACCCTCGCTCGCGGGTCGCGGTGGAGACCATGGTCACCACGGGGCTGGTCCACGTGGCCGGCGAGGTGACCACCGAGGCGTACGTCGAGATCCCGCAGATCGTGCGCGAGGTGGTGCGCGGCATCGGCTACACCTCGTCCGCCATCGGCTTCGACGGCGACTCGTGCGGCGTGTCCGTGTCGATCGGCCAGCAGTCGCCGGACATCGCCCAGGGTGTCGACACCGCGCTCGAGCGCCGCACCGGCGGCGCCGCCGAGGAGGACCTGCTGGACGCGCAGGGCGCGGGCGACCAGGGGCTCATGTTCGGGTACGCCACCGACGAGACGCCGTCGCTGATGCCGCTGCCCATCTGGCTGGCGCACCGCCTGGCCGAGCGCCTCGCCGAGGTCCGCAAGTCGGGTGCGGTGGCGGGCCTGCGACCGGACGGCAAGACGCAGGTGACGGTCGGCTACGACGGCGACCGCCCGGTGCGTCTGGACACGGTGGTGCTGTCGACGCAGCACGACGCGGACGTCGAGCAGGACAAGCTCTACCGGGAGGTCGCCGACCACGTGATCGACCCGGTGGTCGACGAGGTGGCCGCGTCGGTCGGCCTGGAGACCGCCGACGTGCGGCTCATCGTGAACCCGACGGGCAAGTTCGTCGTCGGCGGGCCGCAGGGCGACGCCGGCCTGACCGGTCGCAAGATCATCGTCGACACCTACGGCGGGATGTCCCGGCACGGCGGCGGGGCGTTCTCCGGCAAGGACCCCTCGAAGGTCGACCGCTCGGCCGCGTACGCGATGCGCTGGGTGGCCAAGAACGTCGTGGCCGCCGGCCTGGCGCGGCGCTGCGAGGTGCAGGTGGCCTACGCGATCGGCAAGGCGCACCCCGTCGGGCTGTACATCGAGACGTTCGGCACCGAGACGGTGGCGCCCGAGCGCATCAGCGCGGCCATCCGCGAGGTGTTCGACCTGCGCCCGGCGGCGATCGTGCGGGACCTGGACCTGCTGCGCCCCGTCTACGCCACCACGGCCGCCTACGGGCACTTCGGTCGCGAGCTCGACGGTTTCACCTGGGAGCGTACCGACCGGGTCGACGCGCTGCGCGCGGCGGTGTGAGCCGCACCCGAGGCTGCTCGCCGCTCGCGCACGTGCCGGCGGGCGCGTCGGTACCGCATGGTTGCATGGTGTCGTGACGATCCCTGACGAGCCCGAGCAGCCCGCGCTGCTCGGGCTCGACGACGTCCCGGCGGCCCCGACGCCGCGCCGGCGCGGCCGGACGAAGGCACCGGTGGGACCGGCCGCCGTGGACCCGGTGGCGCGGGTGGTGCTCGACCTCGCCCCGGCACACCTGGATCGTGAGTTCGACTACCTGGTGCCCGCCCCGCTGGCCGACGAGGCCGTCGCGGGGGTCCGGGTGCGGGCGCGGTTCGGTCCGCAGGAGGTGAGCGGCTACGTCGTGGCGCGCGCCGCGGCGTCCGACCACGACGGCCGGCTGGTGGCTCTCAAGCGGGTCGTCTCGCCGGACCCCGTGCTGGGCCCGGAGGTGCTCGCGCTGGCACGCCGGGTGGCCGAGCGGTACGCGGGCACGCTGTCCGACGTGCTGCGCCTCGCCGTGCCGCCGCGGCACGCCCGCGTCGAGGCCGAGGTGCTGGCCGCCCTCGCCGAGCAGGGGGACGGCGTGGACGACGTGCCACGGCCCGCGCCCCCTGCGCCGCCCGAGGGCCAGGGCTGGGACGGCGCGTGGGCGCCGTACCGGGGCGGGGACGCCTTCTGCCGCCGGGTGCTCGCCGGGCAGGCTCCACGGGCCGTGTGGACGCCGCTGCCAGGCTTGGAGACCAGCCCCGGGACCAGCCCCGGGACCGGCCCGGGGACTGCCCCCGGGACGGCGCACGCCGATCCGACCCTCGCCGAGCCGGCGCGCACGCCGCACTGGGCGGCGGCCGTCGCCCAGGCCGTGCGTGCGGCGCTGGCGGGCGGCCGCCGGGCCCTCGTCGTGGCACCCGACGCCCGGGACGTCGACCGGGTGTGCGCCGCGCTGGGTGCCGCCGGGGTGACGGGTGCGGTGCGTCTGCAGGCGGACGACGGTCCCGCACCCCGCTACCGGGCGTTCCTGCGCGCCCGGCACGGCCTGGCGGACGTGGTGGTCGGCACGCGCGCGGCGATGTTCGCGCCCGTGCCGGACCTCGGGCTCGTGGTGCTGTGGGGCGACGGCGAGGAGACGCTCGCCGAGCCCCATGCGCCGTACCCGCACGCCCGGGAGGTCCTGGCGCTGCGCAGCGAGCTGCAGCAGGCGGCGTTCCTGCTCGGCTCGCCCGGCCGGACGGTCCAGGCGCAGGCCCTGCTCGCGCGCGGCTGGGCGCAGGAGATCGGCGCACCCCGCGACGTCGTGCGGGCCCGGGCGCCGCGGGTGCGTGCGCTGACCTCGGTAGAGCTCGCCCGCGAGGGCGCCGGTGCGGCCGCGCGGCTGCCGAGCGCGGCCTGGCGCGCCGCCCGCGACGCCCTCGCTCACGGGCCGGTGCTCGTCCAGGTGCCGCGCACCGGCTACCTGCCGGTGGTGGCGTGCGCCCGGTGCCGCACCGCGGCGCGCTGCGCCCACTGCCACGGCCCGCTGGGGCTTCGCGGTGCGAGCGCGACGCCGCAGTGCACGTGGTGCGCCCGCCTCGCCGGCGGGTGGCGCTGCGGCGAGTGCGGGCACGACCGGGTGCGGGCCGTGCGGGTCGGCTCCGAACGCACCGCCGAGGAGCTGGGCCGTGCCTTCCCCGGCGTACCCGTGCGGGTCTCGGCCTCCTCGGCGCCCGGCGGCGTGCTCGACCACGTCGACGCGACGCCCGCGCTCGTGGTGGCGACACCGGGTGCCGAGCCCGTGGCCGACGCCGGCTACGCGGCCGCGCTGCTGCTCGACGCCGCGGTGGCCACGGCGGGCACCGGCCTGGCCACGGCGACCGAGGCGGCCCACCGCTGGCTCGCGGCCGCGAGCCTGGTGCGGCCCGCCCCGCAGGGTCAGGTCCTGCTGGTGGGGGACGCCGCGCCCGCGCCCACCAGCGCGCTGGTGCGCTTCGACGCGCCAGGCCTGGCGGAACGCGAGCTGGACGAACGGCGCGAGCTCGACCTGCCGCCGGCCGTGCGCGTCGCCGCCGTCACCGGACTGGTCGACGCCGTGCGCGCCGTCGTCGGCCGCGTCGATCTCGCCACGCCCGACGCCGTGCTCGGCCCGGTCGACCTGCCGGGTGACGGCAGCCGCCTCGACGCGGCCGTCCGGGTCGTCGTGCGCGTCCCGCTCGCCGAGGGCACCGAGCTCGCCCGCCAGCTGCGCGCCTCGATGGCCGTGCGTGCCGCCCGCCGTGAGGGCGGCACGGTCCGTGTCCAGCTCGACCCCGCGGAGATGCTCTGATGACGCCCGACCCCCTGCCCGCCGACGGCCACGCACCGATCGACGCCGTGATCTACGACCTCGGCAACGTCCTGGTCGGCTGGGACCCCTACGGAGCCTTCGACGGACTGGACCGGGCCGACGTCGATGCCTGGATGGCAGAGGTCGACTTCGCCGCGTTCAACCTCGCCCAGGACGCCGGGCGCACGTGGACCGAGGCCGTCGCCCACCTGGAGGCCACCCGCCCCCACCTCGCCGCCTATGCCGAGCGCTACCGCACCGCCTACCCGGGCACCCTCACCGGACCGGTGCCCGGTTCGGCCGCGCTCGTCGACGAGCTCGCGTCGGCAGGAGTGCGCCTGTACGGGCTGACGAACTGGGCCGCCGACACCTTCCACCACGCCGTGCCCGCCGCGCCCGCCATCGGCCGCCTGCGCGACGTCGTCGTCTCCGGCCGGGTCCACCTCGCCAAGCCCGACCCGGCGATCTTCCGCCTCGCCGCCGTGCGCTTCGCCGTCGAACCCGCCCGCGCGGTGTTCGTCGACGACACCCCGCGCAACGTCGAGGCCGCCCGCGCGGTGGGGTTCCGCGGCGTGCACTTCACCGGGACGGGCGCGCTACGGGCGGCGCTCGCGGACCTCGGCGTACCGGTACGACGCCGGCCCTAGACTTGCACGGTGCGTCTGCTCTTCGCCGGAACCCCGGAACCCGCCGTCCCCGCTCTGCGTGCGCTGATCGACTCCGAGCACGAGGTGGTCGCCGTCCTGACGCGAGCCGACGCCCGGGCCGGACGCGGTCGGCGCCTGGCGCCCAGCCCCGTGCGCGTCGCCGCCGAGGACGCCGGCATCCCGGTGATCACCGACGCCCCCCGCGGCGAGGAGTTCGTCGAGCGCCTGCGCGACCTCGAGATCGACGCCGCACCCGTGGTGGCCTACGGGCACCTGCTGCGCGCCGACGTCCTGAGCGTGCCGCGCCTGGGGTGGGTCAACCTGCACTTCTCGGTGCTGCCCGCGTGGCGCGGCGCCGCCCCGGTGCAGCACGCGATCCTCGCCGGGGACGAGGTGACCGGCGCCACCACCTTCCTGCTCGACGAGGGCATGGACACCGGGCCGGTCCTCGGTACGGCCACCGAGACGATCCGCCCCCGCGACACGTCCGGCGACCTGCTCGGCCGCCTCGCGGTCTCCGGCGCCGAGCTGCTCGTGGCGAGCCTGGACGCGCTGGGCGCGGGCCGCCTCGCACCGCAGCCGCAACCCGCCGAGGGCGCCTCGCTCGCCCCCAAGATCACCCGCGGCGACGCCCTGGTGCGCTGGGACGACCCGGCGCTCGCGGTCGACCGGCGCATCCGTGCCGTCACGCCCGCACCCGGGGCGTGGACCACCCTGCCGGCCGCCGACGACGCGACGCCCCCGCCGCGACTCGGCATCGGACCCGTGCGGATGCGGCCCGAGGTCACCGACCTGGTCCCGGGCCGTCTGCGGGCCACCAAGGCCGAGGTGCTGGTGGGCACCGCCACCCACGCCGTCGCGCTCGGCGACGTGCAGCCCGTCGGCAAGAAGCCGATGCCGGCCGCCGACTGGGCGCGCGGCGCCGGTCGCGCCGTGCTCGACGCCGACGCACCCCTGGGAGGGACCCGATGAACGCCGAACAGCGCGACGACCGGCGGGACGCACGGGGGCGCCAGCGTGGCGCCGCCCGGTCCCGCGGTCAGGGGCACCGCACCTCCCAGGCGCCCTCGCAGCGCCGGCGGGCCACCGACCCGGCCCGCACCGCGGCGTACGACGTGCTGCGCGAGGTGGACGCCTCGGACGCCTACGCCAACCTCGTGCTGCCGCCGCTGCTGCGCGAGCGGGGCATCACCGGCCGTGACGCCGCGTTCGCCACGGAGCTCGCCTACGGCACCCTGCGCCTGCAGGGCCGCTACGACGCGATCCTCGCCCGCTGCGTCAGCCGCCCCCTGGACCAGCTCGACCCCGAGGTCCTCGACGTGCTGCGCCTGGGCGCCCACCAGGTCCTCGGCATGCGGGTGCCCGCCCACGCCGCCGTCTCCGAGACCGTCGGCCTGTGCCGTGACCGCGTGGGGGCCGGGCCCGCCCAGATGGTCAACGCCGTGCTGCGTGCCGTGGGACGCACCAGCCTCGACGACTGGCTGGACCGCATCCGCGCCGAGGCGCCGGACGAGACCACCGCGCTCGCGCTGACCGGCTCGCACCCCGTGTGGATCACCCGCGCCTTGCGCGAGGCCCTGCACGGCTCCGGGCGTCCGACCGGCGAGCTCGCCGACCTGCTCGAGGCCGACAACACCGCCCCGCGCGTCACGCTGGTCGTGCGTCCCGGGCTGGTCGAGCCCGACGACCTGACCGCCGACCAGGACCCGGACGGCGACGTGCGCCTCACGCCGGGACGCTGGGCGCCCACGGCACGGGTGCTCGCCGCCGGGACGGACCCCGCCGCCCTCGGCCCCGTCAGCGACGGACGCGCCGGCGTCCAGGACGAGGGCTCCCAGCTCGTCACCCTGGCCCTGGCCGCCACACCCCTCGAGGGACGCGACGAACGCTGGCTCGACCTGTGCGCCGGCCCGGGCGGCAAGGCCGCCCTGCTCGGGGCGCTCGCGGCCCGGCAGGGCGCACGGCTCGTGGCCAACGAGGTCCAGCCGCACCGGACCCGCCTGGTGCGCCAGGGGCTGCGTGCCGTGCCGCAGGAGACGGTGGAGGCCGTGCGGACCGGGGACGGGCGCGAGGTCGGCACCGACGAGCCGGGCGCCTACGACCGGGTGCTCGTCGACGCGCCGTGCACCGGCCTGGGCGCGTTGCGGCGTCGGCCCGAGTCCCGGTGGCGCCGCACGCCCGCCGACCTGGGCACGCTGACCGGCCTGCAGACCGAGCTGCTCACCTCCGCGCTGGAGGCCGTGCGGCCCGGGGGAGTGGTGGCGTACGTGACGTGCTCGCCGCACCTGGCCGAGACACGCCTGGTGGTCGACGACGTGCTGCGCCGCCGCGACGACGTCGAACGCCTCGACGCCCGCGCTGTGGTGCGCGACGTCCTCGTCCCGGGCGCCGAGATCGACCTGGGGGCCGACGACGGTGGCGCGGGCGGTCTGGACGTCCAGCTCTGGCCGCACGTGCACGGCACCGACGCGATGCACCTGACGCTGCTGCGCCGGACGGCCTGAGCAGGCCTTCTGCCGGGCGATCCGGCGACGTGCAGTGCCAGGAAATCCTTGCTCACTCGGGTACCGTCGGGATAACCTGACACAAGCGAGTGCATGGATATCCTGACTCAAGGAGGCGAGATGCCCCGCTGGACCCGAGCCCGGGGACCGCGCGACCTCGGCCGCTTCGTCCGCCAGGCACGCAAACGCCGCCACCTCAGCCAGGCGGCGCTCGCGGACGAGCTCGGCCTGACCCGGCAGTACGTCTCCGAGGTCGAGTCCGGCGTCGGGAACCTCTACATCACCCGACTGTTCGAGATCTTCGACGAGCTCGGCATCGACGTGCGCCTGGAGGAACGAGGCGACGATGACGACGTCTGAGCTGGACGCGTGGCTGTACGGCAGCCGCGTCGCGCGGTTCACCGCGCGCGACGCGGGTCGCGCTGCGCCCCGTGTCGATCTCACGTGGGACCGCGACGCTCTGGCCCGCTGGGGCTACGGCTCGCGGGTCCTGTCCCACCTGCTCCCGATGGACCCGGACCACGCTCCGCCTCCTGCCCGCGTGACCGCCTGGCTCGACGGGCTGATGCCGGAAGGGCGCGTCCGCGACCACATGGCCATGGACGCCGGGGTAGACCCCGAGGACACCGTGGGCTTCTTCGGTGCCTACGGCGGTGACACCGTGGGCGCGCTGCAGTTCGTGCCGGTCGGGGCCGCACCGCGAGCTGCCGCCGTCGGCGGGCGTCCCCTGGAGGCGGACGACATCGCCACGCTCCTGCACGCGAGCGTCGCCCGCGCGGGCGGGCAGGGACGTAGCCAACGACTGACCAGCTCGCTGCCGGGTATGGAGCCCAAGATCGGACTGGTGCGCGACGGCGAGCACTGGTGGCGGGCGTCGCCGGAGCAGCCGACCACGCACATCCTCAAGGTCGCCCGTGCGGCGGACTCGCCCACCGCCGACCTCGTCGACACCGAGGCGGCGGCCCTCGACCTCGCCCGGCGCATCGGCCTGACCACGATCGACGCGCACGTCGAGACGTTCGCCGACATGCGGTGCATCGTCGTCTCCCGCTACGACCGCGTCCCCGACGACGGCGCACCCGGCGGGCTGCGACGCATCCACCAGGAGGACGCCGCCCAGGCACTGGGCATCAACACCCGCGACCCGGAGCGCAAGTTCCAGCACGGACGGGCGCTGCCCTCCCTCGTCCGGATCGCCCAGGTGCTGCGGGACGACGGCGCGCGCCCGGACCCGCTCCTGGCGCTGACCGCGCTCAACCTCGCCGTCGGGAACACCGACGCCCACGCGAAGAACATCTCCTTGCTGCGCCGCGAGGACGGCACCGTGGCGCTGGCCCCGGCCTACGACGTCTCGATGCACCTCCACCACTCCCACGCCTCGCGGATCTTCGCGATGGACGTGGCGGGCGAGCGGGACATGGACGCGATCACGGGGAAGCACCTCGTCGCCGAGAGTGTCTCGTGGGGACTGCCACGGCGCCGCGCCGTGCGGGTCGTGGCGCGCACCCTCGACGACCTCAGGGCGGCGCTGGGCGAGATCGACCGGGACGCCCACCCTGGTGTCCCTGCCGAGGCGTGGCGCACCGTGGTCGAGCGCGCCGAGGTGCTGCGCCGGTCGGTCGACTGACGCCTCAGCGCAGGGAGCGCTGGAGCAGCATCGTGCTGACGCTCCGACCGCGCTTGACGCCCACGTCGCGCAGGACGCCGACCACCTCGAAACCGAGGCGGCGGTGCAGCGGCAGGGAACCGGCCGCGGCAGGATCGTCGGCGACGACGGCGACCACCTCGCGGACCCCGGCCAGCGAGCACGCGTCGAGCAGCGCCGAGAGCAACCGCGTCCCCACCCCGCGGCCCTGGGCCGCGGGGGAGAGGTAGATCGTCGTCTCGACGGTGTGCCGGTAGGCGGCCTTCGGGCGCCACGGAGAGGCGTAGGCGTAGCCGACGACGACGTCGTCGACCTCGGCGACCAGGAACGGCAGACCCCGGTCTCGGAGGTCGTCCAGGCGCACCGCCCAAGCCTCGACGCCGGGGGGCTCCTCGTCGAACGTCACCGCGGTGCGCAGCACGTACGGCTCGAGGATCGCGGCGACGGTGGGCAGGTCGCGAGCGGTGGCGGCACGGACGAGCGGCCGAGGGGCTGGTGTGTCCACGGCGCGAGAGTACCGGTGCCCGGCCAGGATGGGTCGAGGCGGGATGTCGAGAACACGAACCGGGCTCCGTCCCAGGGGTGAGAGCGGCCACGAGGGGCCGTCTCCGCGACGAAGGAGAGCACGATGACCAAGTACCTGCTGCTGAAGCACTACCGGGGCGCGCCGGCCGCCGTCAACGACGTCCCGATGGACCGGTGGACGCCGGAGGAGGTCTCCGCGCACATCCAGTACATGAACGACTTCGCGGCCCGGCTCGAGGGCACGGGCGAGTACGTGGACGGCCAGGCGCTCTCGCCCGAGGGCATGTTCGTGCGGTACGACGGCGAGGGTCGCCCACCGGTCACCGACGGGCCCTTCCCGGAGACCAAGGACCTGATCGCCGGCTGGATGGTGATCGACGTCGAGAACCAGGAGCGTGCGGTTGAGCTGGCCGGGGAGCTGTCCGCGGCGCCCGGTGCGGGCGGACGCCCGATCCACGAGTGGCTCGAGCTCCGGCCGTTCCTGACGGCAGCGCCCACCGTCACGGAGTGACCCGGTGGACGATGCGCTGCTGCGGGCTCTCACGCCCACGGTGATCGGCGTCCTCTGCCGTCGCGGAGCGGACTTCGCGACGGCAGAGGACGCCGTGCAGGAGGCACTGGTCGAGGCCGTGCGCCGGTGGCCGGACGACCCCCCGCAGGACCCGCGCGGGTGGCTGGTCACGGTCGCCTGGCGCAAGTTCCTCGACGTCGCCCGCGCGGACGCGGCCCGCCGGCAGCGGGAAGCTCGGGTGGAGGCGGAACCGTCGCCCGAGCCGGCCGCCTCCGTCGACGACACGCTCCGGCTGTACTCCCTGTGCGCGCACCCGTCCCTGACGCCGTCGTCGGCCGTCGCCCTCACGCTGCGCGCCGTCGGTGGCCTCACGACGCGGCAGATCGCCGAGGCATACCTCGTGCCGGAGGCGACCATGGCCCAGCGCATCAGCCGGGCCAAACGCACGGTCGCGGGTGTCCGGCTCGACCGGTCCGGCGACGTGGCCACGGTGCTGAAGGTTCTCTACCTCGTGTTCAACGAGGGCTACACCGGCGACGTCGACCTGGCCGCCGAGGCGATCCGACTCACGCGCGAGCTGCGGGGGATGTACCCCCACCCGGAGGTCGCGGGACTGCTCGCGCTCATGCTGCTCCACCACGCGCGTCGGCCGGCCCGGACCCGCGCCGACGGCGGTCTGGTGCCGCTCGCCGAGCAGGACCGTGGCCGGTGGGACACGGACCTGATCGCGGAGGGCGTCGAGATCCTCCAGGCGGCGCTCGCGCGGGACCGGCTCGGGGAGTTCCAGGCTCAGGCTGCCGTCGCGGCGCTCCATGCCGACGCCCGGACGGTGGGGGAGACCGACTGGGTGCAGATCGTGGAGTGGTACGACGAGCTGCTGCGGCTCACCGACAACCCCGTCGCCCGGCTCAACCGTGCCGTCGCCGTCGGCGAGGCCGACGGACCGCGAGCAGGTCTGGCCGCGCTGGTGCAGCTCGATCCCGGTCTGCCGCGCCACGCCGCGGCGGCCGCGTACCTGCACGAGCGGGACGGAGACCTGGTGACGGCGGCGCGGCTCTACACCGAGGCGGCGCGGGCGGCGACCAACCAGCCCGAGCGCGACCACCTGGTCCGCCAGGCCGCACGGCTCAACTCCGTACGGGGTCGGGAGCGCGGGCGAGGCTGAGCCCGCCGAGCAGGCCGGACGTGCCGATCCCTCGCCGCCTCTAGGCTGGGAGCCATGGCAGCCCTGATCAACCCGAGCATCCTGTCCGCCGACTTCGCGAACCTCGAGCGCGACCTCCAGGCGATCTCGACGGCGGACTCCGCGCACGTCGACGTGATGGACAACCACTTCGTGCCGAACCTGACGCTCGGCCTGCCGGTCTTCGAGCGGCTGGCGCAGGTCTCGCCGGTGCCGCTCGACGGGCACCTCATGATCGACGACCCCGACCGCTGGGCACCCGCCTACGCCGAGGCGGGTGCGGCGTCGGTGACGTTCCACGCCGAGGCGGCCCAGGCTCCTGTGCGGCTCGCACGCGAGCTCCGCAGGCTAGGTGCCCGGGCGGGGGTCGCGCTGCGGCCTGCGACCCCTGTGGAGCCCTTCCTGGACCTGCTGGCGGAGGTGGACCTGATCCTCGTGATGACGGTGGAGCCCGGCTTCGGGGGACAGTCCTTCATCGAGGGGACCCTGCCGAAGATCCGGCGCGCCCGGCAGGCGGTCAGCGAGGCCGGCCTGGACGTGCAGATCCAGGTCGACGGGGGAGTGTCGCGGGACACGATCGAGCGGGCCGCCGACGCCGGGGCGAACGTCTTCGTCGCCGGCTCGGCGGTGTTCGGGGCGGACGACGTCGCGGGTGAGATCGAGGTGCTGCGGGAGATGGCGAACCGGCACACGCACTGAGCGCCGTCAGGAACCGGCCGGCGGACGATCCCTTCTGCGTCACCGATCTGTGCCATCGATAGAAATAGTGTGCCAAGCGCGTACAGCACGCTGTGACGTCCGTCCCGAGCACCGGAACAGAGCCCGGACGACCGGGGGTCGCCGTCTAGGCTGGTGGGGTGAAGACCTTCGACTCCCTGTTCGCCGAGCTGTCCGAGAAGTCCCGGACCCGTCCCGCCGGGTCGGGGACCGTGGCTCAGCTGGACGCAGGCGTCCATGCGATCGGCAAGAAGATCGTGGAGGAGGCCGCCGAGGTGTGGATGGCCGCCGAGCACGAGACCGACGAGGCCGCCGCCGAGGAGATCTCGCAGCTGCTGTACCACCTGCAGGTGCTGATGGTCGCCAAGGGGCTCACCCTGGAGGACGTGTACGCGCATCTGTGAGCGCCCGGTCCGGTGTCGCCCGCTCGACGCCGGACCGCAGCGCGCGCTCCGGTCCGTACCACCGCCGTCCCGCTCGAACCGAACGAGGTAACCCGTTGCTCCGCATCGCCGTCCCGAACAAGGGCTCGCTCTCCACGCCCGCCACCGACATGCTGCGCGAGGCCGGCTACCGGCAGCGCCGCGACACCCGCGAGCTCGTGCTCACCGACGCCGACAACGGCGTCGAGTTCTTCTTCCTCCGCCCTCGGGACGTCGCCGTCTACGTCGGTGCCGGCACCGTGGACGTGGGCATCACGGGCCGTGACCTGTTGCTCGACTCCGACGCCGACGCCGTCGAGCACCTGCCGCTCGGCTTCGCCGGGTCGACGTTCCGGTTCGCCGCCCCGGCCGGGACGATCGACGACGTCGCCCAGATCGCCGGCAAGCGCGTCGCGTCGTCGTACACCACCCTCGTGCGGACCCACCTGGCACGCCAGGGTGTCGAGCCGGCGGCGATCGTCCACCTCGACGGAGCCGTGGAGAGCTCGGTGCGGCTCGGGGTCGCCGACGTGATCGCCGACGTCGTGGAGACCGGCACCACCCTGCGGGCCGCGGGGCTCGAGGTCTTCGGGGAGCCGATCCTGCGCTCGGAGGCCGTGCTGATCCGCCGGTCGGGCGACGACGTCCCGGCGGGGATCGAGATCCTCACCCGACGCCTGCAGGGCGTCATCACGGCCCGCGAGTACGTGCTGCTGGACTACGACGTGCCGACCGAGCTGCTCGACGCCGCCGTGGCCGTCACGCCGGGCTTCGAGTCGCCGACGGTGTCACCGCTGCACAACGGCCAGTCCGCCGCGGTGCGGTCGATGGTGCGGCGCTCGGAGACCAACCAGGTCATGGACGCGCTGTACGACGTCGGCGCCCGCGGCATCCTCGTCACCCGTATCCACGCCAGCCGCCTGTAAGCCATGGACGACGACGGCGCGCGGGACCCGTTCCGGACCTTCCGTCCGTGGTGGACGCGCGTCGCCGTCGTCGTCACCGGCATCTTCGCCGCCGGCGGGAGCATCGTCATCGGGCTGTTCGCCCCGCAAGGGGTCCTGCTCGGTCCCGCGACCCGCGTCACGTTCGTGGCCTTTGCGCTCTTCGCGGTGTGGCTGCTCTGGCGCCTGGGCGGCGTGCACGCGCGACCCGACGCCGACGGGCTCACCGTGCGCAACGTGATCAGTAGGCGCCGCGTCGCGTGGCCCGAGATCGTCGCGGTGCGGCTCACGGTGAACGACCCCTGGGTGACCCTGGACCTCGCCGACGGCGGCACGCTGGCCGTCATGGGGATCCAGCGGGCCGACGGCGAGCGGGGGATGGCGGAGGCCCGCCGGTTGCAGGCGTTGGCCCGTCAGCTCGGCGAGGCCCCCGACAGGCCCTGAGCCGCCCGACTCAGTGCGCGGCGTGGGCGGGGCGGCGCTCCGTGCGGGGCGCACGACGCTCCGGGGCGCCCTTGTCGACCGAGATCCGCAGCTGGCGGCCGGCGACGTTGGCGCGGCCGATGCGGTTCATCGTCGCGTCGTCCAGCGGCTTGGTGATGTCGACCAACGAGAAGTTGCCGAAGATGTCGATCTTGCCGATGTCGCCACCGCGCAGACCGCCCTCGTTGGTCAGCGCACCGACGATGCCGCGCGGCTGGGCGCCGTGGGTGTGCCCGACGGCGATGCGGTAGCGGGTGCCCTCCGCCGGACGGCGGATGCCGCGGCCTTCGCGGTCCGCTCGCGGGTGGCGGTGCGTCCGGTCGCCGTCGCGGTCGCCGCGCTCGGCCCGCTGCGTCTCGCGGGTGCGGCCACCCTTGACCTCGGCGCGCTCCTTCTCGTGCTCCTCCTGGGCAGCACGGTGGGCAGGGCCGTCGTCGCCGACCGCGAGCGCCAGGAGCGCTGCCGCGACCTGGGCGGCGTCGGGCGCGGTCCCGTCCTCGCGGGGGGCGAGGTGCTCGCTCAGGAGCTCGGTGTACAGCTCGAGGCGGCCGGCCTCGAGCCGTGCGGGCACGGTCCCGAGGATGGTGCGGGCGCGGTGTGCGGACACGTCGCGGGGGGAAGGGACCTCCACCTCGGTGAGCTTGGCCCGGATGGTGCGCTCGATGTGCTTGAGCTTGCCGCGCTCGTGGGGGGTGACGAACGACAGGGCGCGTCCGGTGCGTCCGGCGCGGCCGGTGCGGCCGACGCGGTGGACGTAGGCCTCGGGCTCGCGGGGGATGTCGAAGTTGACGACGAGGCCGATGCGGTCGACGTCGAGCCCGCGGGCCGCGACGTCGGTGGCGACGAGGACGTCGAGGGAGCCGTTGCGCAGCCGCTCGACGATCTTCTCGCGCTCCTTCTGGGCGACGTCGCCGGAGATGGTGGCGGCGGAGACGCCGCGTTCGACGAGCGCGACCCCGACCTCTTCCGCGGCGGCGCGGGTGCGGGTGAAGACGATGGTGGCGTCGGCCTCGGAGGTGGCGAGCACGCGCACGAGCGAACCGACCTTGTGGCGGAACGGCACGACGGCGTACGTCTGCTCGACGGCGGTGACGGTGCTGGACTGCCGCGAGACGGCGACCTGGACCGGGTTGTTGAGGTGGGTGTCGGCGACGGCGCGGATGGCGGGCGGCATCGTCGCGGAGAACAGGGCGACCTGTCGCTCGGTGGCGGCCTGGCCGAAGATCTTCTCGACGTCCTCGGCGAAGCCCATGCGGAGCATCTCGTCGGCCTCGTCGAGGACGAGGAACTTGACGGTGTCGAGGTGGAGCGAGCCGCGCTCGAGGTGGTCCATGACGCGACCGGGCGTGCCGACCACGACCTGGACGCCGTCGCGCAGGGCGCGCTGCTGGGGCACGTAGGGCGCACCGCCGTAGACGGGCAGGACCCGGACGCCGGGCAGGTGGGCGGCGAAGCTCTCGACGGCGTCGGCGACCTGCATGGCGAGCTCGCGGGTGGGGGCCAGGACGAGGGCCTGGACGTGCCCGCGGGAGACGTCGGCGGCCGGGTCGAGGGCGGCGAGCAGCGGGATGCCGAAGGCCGCGGTCTTGCCGGTGCCGGTCTGGGCGACACCGGTGATGTCGCGGCCGGACAGGAGGGCGGGGATCGCCTCGGCCTGGATGGGGGAGGGGGTGGTGAAGCCGAGGTCGTCCACGGCCTTCTGCAGCGGTGCGGGAAGGTGGAGGTCGGCGAAGGTGACCTGGGGCTCGGTGGGCAGCGTGGAGTCAGGGGTGCTCATGGCGAAGGGTGACCGTTTCGTCGGGTGCGGGGGGAGTCCTGCCACGCCGTGGGGCGCGGCGGTCGCTCGGTCCCGGACACACACCTGCACCTGGCTGGCTGTCTGCTTGATCTGCCAGGGCCTACGAACACGCGGGAAGACGACGAACTCCGAATGGATTGATCCCATCGTACGGGCCGCGAGCGCCGAGCGGCGGGCCGGAGGCCGGTGAGTTTGCCCACTGCGGCAGGATCTGCCCGGCCCTGCGTAGGATGTGCGCGGCAGGGGACTCGGTGGACACAGGCGGTGATCGTGCAGGCAGGGCAGGGCGACGCGGCCGTGTGGACGGTGCCGAACGTCGTGAGCATGGTGCGCCTGGCGCTCGTTCCGGTGTTCGCGGTGCTGATCGTGTCCGGCGAGGACGTCTGGGCGTTGGTCGTGCTGGCGGTGTCGGGCGCGAGCGACTGGCTGGACGGTTACCTCGCGCGCCGGCTCGACCAGGTGACGAAGCTCGGCCAGGTGCTGGACCCTGCGGCGGACCGGTTGTTCATCCTGGTGACGCTCGTCGGTCTGCTGTGGCGCGGCGTGGTGCCCTGGTGGGTGCTGGCCGTGGTGGTGCTGCGTGACGTGCTCCTGGCCTGTCTCGCTCCGGTCCTGGCTCGTCACGGCTACGGCCCGCTGGCGGTGAGCATGGTGGGCAAGGCGGGGACCTTCGCACTGCTGTACGCGTTCCCCCTGCTGCTGCTGGCGGAGTCGCCGGGTGTGGTGGGCACCGTCTCCCACGCGGTGGGGTGGGCGTTCGCCTGGTGGGGGATCGGTCTGTACTGGCTGGCCGGCTGGCACTATCTGGTGCAGACGCGCCGGCTCGTGCTGCGCGAGCGCGGCCGTGCGGAGGGTCGGGGATGACCGGGGTGCCGCCGGCCCGGCGGCCGGACGCGTCGATGACGCTCCTGGTCGAGGTCATGGAGAAGCCCCTGGACGCGGGGTACGCGGAGGCTGCGCGCCGCCGGGCGGAGGGCGAGGTCCCGTCGCGGGGTGCGGGTCCGTTGCTGCTCCTGCTCGTCGCCGTGCTGCTGGGGCTCATGACGGTCGCCGCCGCCCAGCAGCTGCGTGCGCCGTCGGAGGGTCCGTCGGCCCGTGAGGTGCTGGAGCAGGAGATCTCCGAGCGTCAGGCGTCGGCGGAAGCGCTGCGTGCGCAGACGGTGGCGCTCACCGAGGAGATCGAGCAGCTGCAGGCGGAGGCGCTGTCGGCCGCGGACCAGGGTCTGCTGGACCAGCTGCGGCTGGACGGCGTCGTGACGGGTGCCACCGCGGTGTCCGGGCCGGGCCTGGAGCTGACGCTGAGCGACAGCGACGCGGACCTCGGCGGCGTCGAGCCCTCGGACACCCGGGTGCAGGCGGTGGACCTGCAGACGGTGGTCAACGCGCTGTGGGCGTCGGGTGCGGAGGCGATCAGCGTGGGCGACCAGCGGCTGACGTCGCTGTCGGCGATCCGGCACGCGGGCGAGGCGATCCTGGTCGATCTGGTACCCCTGCCGGGCCCGTCGTACGTGGTGCGTGCCATCGGTGACCCGGAAGGCATGCAGGCCGCGTACGCTCGGACCGGCGCTCCGGCGTACACCCAGTACCTCTCTTCGGAGTGGGGTATCGGGTCGAGCATGAACCCCGTGGACGAGATCGACCTGCCGAGCGTGGGTGGGCAGGGTCTGCGGTACGCAGAACCGTGGGAGCCGGACGTGGAAGACAGCGTGGAAGACAGCCAGGAGGAGAGTCCATGATCGCCGTGGTCGGTCTGGTGATCGGTGTGGTGGCAGGGCTCGTCCTGCACCCGACGGTGCCGGTCGCGCTGCAGCCGTACCTGCCGATCGCCGTCGTGGCGGCGCTCGACGCGCTCTTCGGGGGGCTGCGCGCCAAGCTCGACGGGCTGTTCGACGACAAGGTGTTCGTCGTGTCCTTCCTGTCGAACGTCCTCGTGGCGGCGTTCATCGTCTTCCTCGGCGACCAGCTGGGTGTCGGTTCGCAGCTGTCGACGGCGGTGGTGGTCGTGCTCGGCATCCGGATCTTCTCGAACGCCGCGTCGATCCGACGGCACCTGTTCAGGGCGTGAGCATGAGCGACGAGCACCGCGAGCGCGACGGGTCGCAGGACACTCCTGGGGCCCCGGACGACGCCACGACGCCGGAGGACGCGCAGGAGGGCTCCGAGGCGACGGAGCCTGCCGAGCCGGACCCCGCGGACGACGCCGACGCCCATGGGCCTGCCGGGCCGTCGGACGAGCCGTTGGACCCCCTCGACCTGTCGGTGCCCGTGGCCTCGATCGTCGGCCCGGACGGTGGGGCCCCACCGCGCGAGACGTCCGCCGGCAGCGTGCCGGGGACCTGGCCGGGCCCCGGGACGGGATCGGTCCCGGCGGTGTCCGCGGTGGTGCCGCCGGAGCCGCAGGCGGACCGCGAGGACGTCGCCCCGCCGGACGGGCCGCCACCGGCCGGCGGCTGGCGTGCGCTGGCCGGTGCGATGCGCCCGCGGGCCAACAGGTCCCAGCTGCTCGCCGCCGTGCTGTGCGCTGCGCTCGGCTTCGCCCTCGTCGTCCAGGTGCAGCAGTCCGCCCAGGACCCGCTGTCGTCCGCCCGGCAGGACGACCTCGTCCGGCTCCTGGACGAGGTGACGCAACGCTCCGAGCAGCTCGCCGACCAGGTCGCCGAGCTGTCGCGCACACGCGACGAGCTGCAGTCGGGCACCGGTCAGGCCCAGGCGGCGGTCGACCTCGCGCAGGAGCGCGCGGGCACCGAGGGCATCCTGTCCGGGCGGCTGCCCGCCGTCGGTCCCGGGGTCGAGATCGTCGTCCGCGACCCGGACGGGCTCGTGGACGCCGCCAAGATGTTCAACGTGCTCGAGGAGCTGCGCAACGCGGGCGCCGAGGTGGTCGAGCTCGACGGCGTGCGTCTGGTGACCTCGACGTGGTTCCGCGACACCGACGAGGGGATCGTCGTCGACGACCAGGTGCTCGATTCGCCGTACCGGTGGACCGTCATCGGCGACCCCTCGACGCTCAGCCCCGCCCTGGAGATCCCCGGCGGCGCCCTGGCGACGCTGCGGACGGCCGGTGCCGAGGCCACGATCACCCAGCACGACGAGGTCGAGGTGACGGCGGTGCGCGAACCTCCCGAGCCGCAGTACGCGACACCGCAGGGACCGGAGGGATGACCTGCGCACGCCGTAGCGTGCGGCTTCCCGCCACGACCGGTGAGAGGGTAGGTTTGACGGACGACGGCGCACGTCGGACCGCCCGACCCAGCCAGGAGGACTGATGACGGACCCCCGCGCACTCCCGCACGAGACGGGTGCTGACACCACGGCCCACCTCGGCCGGCTCGGCGCGCCCGCGGAGGAGCAGGCCCCCCGGATCCCCCTGACCGCCGAGGAGGCTGCGGCCGTGGCCGCGCTGCCCCGGCACTCCGCCCTGCTGGTGGTGCAGTACGGCTCCGGCGCGGTCGGCGAACGGTTCCTCCTCGACTCCGACCGGACCGTCGCCGGCCGTAGCGAGCGGGCGGACATCTTCCTCGACGACGTGACGGTGTCGCGCAAGCATGCCGAGTTCGTGCGGGAGGGCGACCGGTTCGTGGTCCGTGACATCGGGTCGCTGAACGGCACCTACGTCAACCGCGACCGCATCGACGCCGCGACGCTCACCACCGGCGACGAGGTCCAGATCGGCAAGTTCCGCATGTCCTTCCACGCGAGCCCGCAGGCGCCGCGGGACCACCAGGCGCCGGTCCCGTGAGCATCGGGGCCGGGGTCGAGCCGGCCCCCGAGCCCGACGACGCCCAGGAGCCCTGGCCGCGCGGGATATCACGGCAGGCCTCGATGCGGATCTCGGACGTCCTCGCCCAGCTGCGCGGCGACTTCCCCTCCGTGTCCCACTCCAAGCTGCGCTTCCTCGAGGAGCAGGGGCTGATCACGCCCGTCCGCACGCCGGCCGGCTACCGCCAGTACAGCCCTGCGGACGTGGAGCGGTTGCGCTTCGTGCTCGCCGAGCAGCGCGACTCCTACCTGCCGCTGAAGGTCATCAAGGAACGGTTGGCCGCGATGGACGCGGGCGAGCCCGCGCCCGGACCGGCTCCGCGCCTCGCCGCGGACGCCGGGGCGACGACCGACGCCGCGCGTCGCCGCTGGACCGTCGAGTCGGTCTGCGACGCGACGAGCACACCGCCGGAGTTCGTCCGGGCGCTCATCACGGCGGGGCTGCTGCGCACCTCCTCGGGATACCTCGACGCCGGAGCGCCCGAGGTGGTGCGCCTGGCCACCCGGCTGGCCGAGCACGGCATCGAGCCCCGGCACCTACGACCGCTGCGCTCGTCGGCCGACCGCCACGTCGGCCTCGTCGACCAGGTCGTCGCGCCCTACCGCAGCCAGCAGGCCGCGGACGGTCGCGCGCACGCCGCCGGCCTGGCCGAAGAGCTCGGCGACCTCGTCGCCCGGCTGCACGCCGCCTGGGTCCGCGAGGGCACCTCGTCCCTCGGCTGAACCCGACCGGCCGGACACGTCGTCTCTGGGGGCGCGCGGACCCGTGCCGTAATACCGTGGAACGCGTGGAGAGCGACGACGCGGAGGCACCGATGGTGCCGGTCGAGGTGCTCGGGGTCCGACAGCAGCAGCGTGACCAGGAGATCGTGGTCCTGCTGTTCGACACCGCGGCCGAGCTTGCCGTGCCCATCGTGATCGGCGCCCGCGAAGCCTCCGCCATCGCCATGGCGCAAGCAGGCGTGGCGACGCCCCGTCCCATGACCCACGACCTCCTGCGAGACCTGCTCGGTGCCGTGGGCGTCGACCTGGACCGCGTCGAGATCGTCGCCCTCGACGGTGGGATCTTCTTCGCCGAGCTCGTCCTGTCCACCGGCGTCCGGCTCGACTCGCGGGCTTCCGACGCGATCGCCCTGGCGGTCCGCACCGAGAGTCCCGTGCTCTGCTCGGCCGAGGTGGTCGCAGCCGCCGGCGTCGAGGTCGTCGACCTGGACCAGCAGAAGGAGGTCGAGAAGTTCCGCCACTTCCTCGACCACGTCACCGCCGAGGACTTCACCACACCCGAGGGGCCGAGCGATCTCGGCGACGACACGCCACCTTGACCCTCAGGTTCAGCCTGAAGGTCGCGGGTTATGGTGTCCAGGAACCCTCTACCAGCGGTTCACGGTCGCCACGACAGGTCACGGTTCAGCACCGGTCCGCGACACGCCGAACGTCTCGAGCGCAACGTCGTTGACGCCCCCCGGGGGCGGTCCTAGCGTGGAATCGACATCTTGGAGGCACAGTGAACAGCAGCGGTGAGGCGAGCGTCGAGGTCAGCGCAGCGCCGACCGGCGCCCAGGGACTTCTCTTCGGTGAGGACCTCACGGAGCAGGACGGCGGCACCGGGTACCGCGGGACCACGGCCTGCCGGGTCGCGGGCATCACCTATCGGCAGCTCGACTACTGGGCACGCACCGGTCTGGTCGAGCCGTCGATCCGACCGGCGAGCGGCTCCGGCACGCACCGGCTGTACAGCTTCCGTGACGTCCTGGTGCTCAAGGTCGTCAAGCGGCTGCTCGACACGGGGGTGTCGCTGCAGCAGATCCGCAGCGCCGTCACCCACCTGCGCGAGCGCGGCGTCGACGACCTGGCCCAGATCACGCTCATGAGCGACGGTGCGTCCGTCTACGAGTGCACCTCGCCGGACGAGGTCGTGGACCTCGTGCAGGGCGGCCAGGGCGTCTTCGGCATCGCCGTGGGCCGGGTCTGGCGCGAGATCGAGGGCACGCTGTCCCAGATGCCGACCGAGTCGCTCGAGGACGAGGGCGACGACGGACCGCACGGGGAGGACGAGCTCGCCGTACGCCGGCGGGCACGTCACGTCGGCTGACCCGTGCGCCTGACGTTCCACGGGCACGCCTGCGTCAGCATCTCGGGCGCCGGGACCCGCGTCGTGATCGACCCCGGCACGCTGGCTGATGCTCGCGGGGCGCTGGCGGGCGCCAGCGGGGTGCTGATCACCCACGAGCACCCGGACCACCTGGACGTCGAGGCCGTCGTGGAGGCACTGCGGGGCGACGCCACGCTCACGGTGCGCGGCACCGCCGGAGTCGTCGAGGCGCTGCGCGACGCCGGGATGCCCGGCGAACGTGCGCAGGCGGCCGAACCGGGCGAGGAGCTGGAGCTCGGTGCCGCCCGGGTGCTGGTCGGCGGCGGCGACCATGCCCCGATCCACCCGCGGCTGCCGCTGATCGCCAACCGGACGTACACCGTCGCGCTCGACGGTGCCACGGTCCACCACCCCGGGGACTCGTTCGACGTACCCGCCGGAGCCCTGGACGTGCTGTGCCTGCCCGTGTCCGGGCCGTGGCTGCGGCTGTCCGAGGTCATCGACGTCACCCTGGCCGCGAGCGCCCGCACCGTCGTCCCGGTGCACGACGCGCTGCTGAGCGAGACGGGCCACCAGCTGACGCGGCGATGGCTGGACACCGGGCGTCTCGGCGGCGAGCACGTGTACCGCCGCCTCGCCGCGGGGGAGTCCTTCGAGGTGTGACGCCGGCTCGCTCGTCCCGCGAGCCGGCGTGGCGGGCTCAGAGCAGCGGCTCGAGCGGCTCCAGCACCCGCTCGGCGACCTTCGTCAGCAACGAGCGTTCCCGCCACTCGTCGTAGGTGAGCTCGTGGGAGTTGCTCTCGTCCATGCGGAACACCTCCTCGAGCGTGCTCGCCACGCCGGCGTCGACGATCTCGAGGTTGATCTCGTAGTTGCCGGTGAGGCTGAGCCGGTCGATGTTCGCGGTGCCCACGGTGGACCAGCGGCCGTCGATGGTGGCCGTCTTGGCGTGGACCATCGCCCCCTCGTACAGCATGATCCGCACCCCGCCGCGCAGGAGCTTGGTGTACCGGCCGCGGGCGAGCCAGTCGGCCAGGGAGTGGTTGGAACGTTCGGGGACGAGCACGCGCACGTCCACCCCGCGGGCGGCGGCGGCGAGCAGCGCCTTGAGGATGTCGCGGTCGGGGATGAAGTAGGCCTGGGTGATGTAGATGTGGCTCGTCGCCCTGTCGATCGCGTCGAGGTAGAGACCCCGGATGGGAAAGACGAGGTCGCTGGGGGCGTTGCGGGCCGCTCTGAGGCTGGGCTGCCAGTGCTCGGCGCCCTTGTCCTGCAGCACCGGGTGCTTGTGGGTGCGCCAGCGGTTCCAGAAGTCGACGAAGGCGTTCTGCAGCTCCCACGCCGCCCGGCCCTCCAGCCGGATGTGGGTGTCGCGCCACTTGGTGGCGTACTCCTCGCCGATGTTGTAACCACCCACGAACGCCACCTCGTCGTCGACGACGAGGATCTTGCGGTGGTCCCGCCCGGAGCGTCGCACGTCGAGCGTGAGCAGGCCCGGGCGCAGGGCGGGGAACCGCAGGACGTGGACCTGCGGCGGGAAGTGGAAGAACGATTGGGGCACGACGAGGTTGGCGAAGCCGTCGTAGACGACGTAGACCTCGACGCCGCGCGCGGCGGCCTCGGAGATCGCCCGCTTGAAACGCTCGCCGGTGTCGTCGCCCTTCCAGATGTAGGTCTCGAGGAAGACGGTGTGCCGGGCGCCGTCGATCGCCTCGAGCATCGCCTCGTAGAGGTCGTCACCGTAGGTGTACAGCGTCGCGGTGGTGCCGTCGATCTCCGTCGACATCGGTGCGGCGGTCGGGAACTTGCTGTCGAGGGGGTACCGCTGGCCGCGGATCTTGTCGGTGACCATGACCGCGGCACCGGCCGTCAGCGGGACGGCGGCGGCCAGGATCGCGGCACGCCGGGCGGCCTTGCCGATGCGTCGCCAGTCGACCTGGATGTGGACCGGGAGAGCGAGGGACTGCTGCTGCGGGCTGGGCACGTCCTCACGCTAGCGGCGTCGAGGCCGTCGCGCCTGGTGATTCGGCCGCGACGGCGTGTGAGGCGTCCCGCAGGGAGTCCGCGAGAGGGTGGGTGCGGATGGCTGCGGCGAGCTCACCGTCGATGCGGTCGAGGTAGGCGCCGGTCGTGGCGATCGAGGCGTGGCCGAGGAGCTCGGCGACCACCTTGACGTCCCACCCGTCGGCGACGAGGAGCGTCGCGGTGGTGTGGCGCAGCGCGTGCGGGGTGGCGGGACGCCGGTAGGCCTCGGGCATGCGCGCGACGGCGCGTGCCAGCAGGGCACGGATCGCCTGGGTGTCGAGCCGACGACCCCGCCACGACAGCAGGAGCGCGCGTTGGGCGTCGGCGTCCTCGGGTCGGCGGGCGGCCAGCCGCGGTCGCAGGCCCGTCAGGTAGCTCTCGAGGGCGGTCGCCAGCGGAGGGCTCAGCGCCACCGTCCTGGTCGAGCCGCCCTTGCCGACGATGCGCCAGCGGGTCTCGTCCGGTTCCCGGGTGAGATCGGCGACGTCGGCGCGGGCGAGCTCGGAGACGCGGGGCCCGAGGACGATCAGCAGCGCGACCACGAGGCGGTCCCGGGCCGCGAGCGCCTGGTCGGCGCGGGTGGTGCGAGCCGGGCCCGGGTGGTCGGCGGCCTCCTGGACGGTGGTCACGAGGGCCTGCGCGGCGGAGGCCGAGAGCGCGGTCCGTTCGACACGCAGCCGCTCGCGCACCTTGGCGGGCGGTGCGGCCCACTGCATCGGGTCGGCCTGCACCCAGCAGTGCCGGGCGGCCGACGAGAAGAACCGGGTCACGGACTGGCGGAAGCGGTTGACGGTGGCGGTGGAGCGGCCGGGGGCGCCCTTGCGGCGGGGGTCGGTGTACCGCCCGTCCGGGCCTGACTGGTAGCGCACGAGAGCGTCGTCGACGTCGTCGCCGGTGACGTCGTCGAGCACGCGGTCGGGGCCGAGGAGGCGGGCGAGCTCGGCCACGTCGCGCGCGTAGGAGCGTTCGGTGGCGGGGGAGAGGACGCCACGGACCGTCTCGACCCGCACCGACGCGAGGTAGCGGTCCGCCGCCTGGGCGACGGTGAGCCGTTCGAGCCGGGGCGGCGCGACCATCGTGTTCCTCCTGTCCGACCTCTGGCGGCCTGGGATGACCGGGGGAGCGCAGGCTTGTGACCTGCACCGTCATCGTCGTCAGGGTAGACGCCGGCACCGACAGCGACGGCAGGGCGGAGGACTCGACCGGGACGGAACCACTGTGTTGTGGCATACACAATGGTTTGATCCGAATGTCCGTTTCAGTGTAGCCCGGGACGCGCACGGTGGCCAGATGGTCAGATGGTGACCGGATGGTGAGTCAGCTCGCCGGGCGCGCCGTCGACGGGCCGCCGAGCCGTGCGATGATCGGGTCCAGAGCCTGACACGGCTCCCGGACGAGGGTTGCCGTACCCGGAACGCGACAAGACGGCATCGGGGAGTGAGTGTCATGTCATGGATCGTCCTGGTCGTCTCGGGGATGCTGGAGGCCGTGTGGGCCACGGCGCTCGGCCGCTCCGAGGGATTCTCGCGGCTCGTGCCCAGCATCGTGTTCGCGGTCAGCCTGACGGCCAGCATGGCCGGCCTGGCGTACGCGCTGCGCGAGCTGCCGGTGGGCACGGCCTACGCCGTCTGGGTCGGCATCGGCGCGTCGTTGACGGCCGGCTACGCGATGGCGACCGGCGCCGAGCCGGTGACCGTCGTCCGGATCGTGCTCATCCTGGGCATCGTCGCGTGCGTGGCGGGCCTGAAGCTGACGACGCACTGACACGCTGCGGGGGGAGCGACCGGCGGCCGCTGTCGGCCGCTTCTTCCACCCAAAATGACATAATATGCATTATCGGCTACCTGTGCAGGAGCGCTTCCGGCCTGCCCGGCGTGCGTTCCGTGACCGTTCCGGTGCCCGTTCTCACCGAGGCGCCAGGACGAGACGGATCCGCGCTCCGAGCGCGTCCATGACGTCGGTGTCCGGCCCGGCGTCGGTGATCACGCCGGCGACGGCGTCGAACCCGATCACCTGGTACGGCGACGCCGTGCCGATCTTCTCCGACGAGCCCAGCACGTAGGTCTCGGCGGCTCGACCTGCCAGCACCCGCTTCATGGCGGCCTCGTCGGCGTCACCGGTGGTCAGGCCGGCGTCCGGGTGGATCCCGGTGACGCCGAGCAGGAATAGGTCGGCGGAGATCCGCTGCGCCGCCTCCGCCGCGGCGGCACCGCTCGTGACCGCCGAGTGCTTGAACAGCCTGCCGCCGAGCACGAAGACCTCGACGCCGGGGTGCTCGACGAGTGCGGCGGCCACGGTCGGGCTGTGCGTGATCACCGTGCAGCGCAGGTCCGGCGGCAGTGCCGACGCGACCGCGAGCGCCGTGGTCCCGCCGTCGAGGATGACCGTGCTGCCGGGGTCGATCAGGCGCACCGCGGCCGTGGCGACCTGTTGCTTGCCGACGACGGCGACCCGTCGTCGTCCGTCGTAGTCGGCGAGGGCGGCGGAGGCGGGCAGCGCTCCCCCGTAGACGCGTTGGCACAGGCCCTCGGCGGCCATCTCGCGCAGGTCCCGGCGGATGCTGTCCTCCGAGAGACCGAGCTCCGCGGCCACCGTCTTGGCGACGATCTTGCCGTCGCGGCGCAGGGTGTCGATCAGATGGTCGCGACGCTCCGCGGCAAGCATGTTTGATCTCGTTTCTTCGTAGTTGTTCACGTTCTAGGGCTACCCTACTGCCATGAACCGACCACTGCTCATCCTGATCGCCGGCCCGTACCGTTCCGGCACCGCCGGGGACCCCGTCGCGATGGAGGCCAACCTGCGACGTCTCGAGGAGGCCGCCTGGCCCCTCTTCGAGGCGGGCCACGTCCCCATGATCGGTGAGTGGGTCGCGCTGCCGGTCCTGCACTCGGCGGGCGCAACGGTGCACGACGACCTGGCGGCCGAGGTGCTCTACCCCACCGCGCAACGCCTCCTGCAGCACTGCGACGCCGTGCTGAGGTTGCCGGGCGAGTCCAGCGGGGCGGACCAGGACGTCGCGATCGCCAGGAGTCGCGGTCTGCCCGTCTACGAGGACGTCGCCGACGTGCCGCGCCGCACGGACGGCGACCGGTGAGCGGGCAGCCCGGCGTCGACGTCCCGGACCACCGCGGACGCACGGGTCTCGACCAGGCGGGTCGCACGTTGGACCGCAACCCCGACGTCGTCGTGCGCGACGTCGAGCTGACCTCCCAGGGGTGGCACGTGCTGCGCCGGACCACGTTCGACCAGCGGCGCCGGGACGGACGCTGGTCGACGCTGCAGCGCGAGACCTACGACCGTGGCGACGGCGCGACGATCCTCCTGCACGACGCCGCGCGGTCCAGCGTCCTGCTGACCCGACAGTTCCGGTTCCCGGCCTACGTCAACGATCATCCCGACGGCATGCTGATCGAGACGGCGGCAGGCCTGCTGGACGACGACGACGCCGAGACCGCGATCCGGCGCGAGGTCACCGAGGAGCTGGGCGTCACGGTCGGGCCGGTGACCCACGTCTTCACCGCCTACATGAGCCCGGGGTCCGTCACGGAGAAGGTGCACTTCTACGCGGCGCCGTACTCCCCGGCAGACCGGACGGGGCCCGGCGGGGGTGTCGCCGCCGAGGGTGAGGACATCGAGATCGTCGAGCTCTCGCTGGGCAGCGCACTGGCGATGATCGACGACGGGCGCATCGTCGACGGCAAGACCATCATGCTGCTCCAGTGGTGGGCGCTGACCACATCTTGAGGTCCCCCGGCGTCGACGCCGTCGGCGCCTTGAGCAACTGAGCGAGCCGCGACGATCCAGCGCGAGAACACGCGCTGACCTGCGCACTTCCCGACGGCAGCCTGAGATCGCTCGCCGAGGCTTCGTATCGACCGCACAACGTCGACCTCGGAGCCCACGGTGAACACCTCGTCGAACCGCCCGCAGCGCCACCTCGCTCAGCCGGACCACGCCGTCGGCGAGACCGGCCCGCGCGTCGTCGTGATCATCCCCGCCCACGACGAGCAGGACGCGCTGCCGGACACGATCGCCTCGCTGCGGCTCCAGACCCGCCGGCCCGACCGCGTGCTCGTCGTCTCCGACAACAGCACGGACGCCACCGTCGCCGTGGCGCGGGCGGCGGGCGCCGAGGTCATGGAGTCGGTGGCCAACACCGCCCGCAAGGCCGGCGCGCTCAACCAGGCGATCAGCACGGTCGGCGAGGACGTCGTCATGGTGCTCGACGCCGACACGACCATCGCGCCCACGTTCATCGAGGAGGGCCTCGCCGTCCTCGCCGCGGAGCCGCGGGTGGCCGCCGTCGGCGGCGTGTTCCGCGGACGCCCGCCGGTCGGCTACCTGCAGCGCTGCCAGGCCAACGAGTACACGCGCTACGGCGTCCAGGTCGACGTCACGGGCCGTACCGCGGTGCTGACCGGGACCGCGGCGCTGGTGCGCTGCAGCGCGCTCGACGAGGTCGCGGCCGCGCGCGGCACCACGCTGCCGGGCCGGCGCGGCGACGTGTACGACCGCGACGCGATCACCGAGGACTCGGAGCTGACGCTCGCGCTGCGGACCCTCGGCCACGAGCTGCGCTCCCCCGTCACCATGAGCTGCACCACCGAGCTCATGCCGACCGCGGGCGACCTGCACCGCCAGCGCGTGCGCTGGTACAAGGGCATGCTCGACAACCTGGCCGCCTACGGTGTGACCCGGACGACCGCCCGCTACATCGGCCAGCAGGTCATGCTCGTCGTCGGCACGCTGATGATGACGGCGTTCCTCCTGCTCACCGCCGTCACGGTCGTCACGGGAACCTTCGTGCTGTCCCCGCTCTGGGCGGGCGTCGGCCTGGTGTTCGCCGTCGAGCGACTGGTGACCGTCTGGAGCGCCGGGCGCCGGGCACGGCTCCTCGCGGCGCTCGTGCTGCCCGAGCTCGTCTACGACCTCGCGCTGCAGCGGGCGTTCGTCCACGCCGCAGCGCTGTTCCTCGGCCGCCGCCAGACCACCTGGAACCACGTCACCGCCGTCGCCTGAGCGGCGCCACTCCCCCGTCTTTCCTGCCCGCAGGACCACCGGGCGCGGTCAGCCGCGCCCGGACACCGAAGAAGACAACCCCCAGAAGGAGCTCGCCATGTACCACTCCACCGTTGCCCAGACCGCGCCCGTCCTCGCCGCCACCGGTGTCGCCGCCGCCTTCCACGTCGTCGCGGCCTGGACGCTGCTCGTCGCCGGCCTCGCCCTGATCACGACCGCACGCGTCCTGCGTCGGCGCCACCAGCGTGCCGTCGTCGCCCGGCAGAGCTTCTGACCGGCTGGTCCGTTCGCCGGATCCCTAGGCCGGGCCGGCGATCTGGACCAGGTTGCCGCAGGTGTCGTCGAAGACGGCCGTGGTGACCGGTCCCATCGTCAGCGGCTCCTGGGTGAACCGCACGCCCAGACCCCGCAGCCGCTCGCACTCCGCACGCACGTCGTCGACGGCGAACTGGGCCAGCGGGATGCCGTCCGCGACGAGAGCCTCGCGGTAGGGCGCGACCGCCGGGTGTCCGGCGGGCTCCAGGAGCAGCTCGGTGCCGTCGGGGTCGTCGGGCGCCACGACGGTCAGCCACCGGTCGCTCTCCCCCAGCGGGACGTCGTGCTTGGTCCTGAAGCCGAGAATGTCGGTGTAGAAGGCGTGCGCCGTGGCCTGGTCGTCGACGAACACGCTGGTCAGCTGGATCTTCATGGGGTGGTCTCCGGTTCGTCGGGAAGAGGCCACCGCGCAGCGATGTGCCGCAGCGGCGCGGTGTCCAGGTCGTGGAACTTGTAGCGGCCCTCCCGTCGGCTCCTGACGAGCCCGGCGGCCTCGAGCACCGCGAGGTGCTGCGAGACGGCCTGCCGCGAGATCGTGAGCCGATGCTTCACGGCGAGCCGTCCGCAGATCTCGAACAGCGTCTGCCCTGATCTCTCGGCGAGCTCGTCGAGGATCGTGCGGCGGGTCGGGTCGGCCAGCGCCTTGAAGAGATCGTCGGCCATGCCCCGAAGATAGGCAAGTGCCGACTTGCCTGTCAAGGTGCGCTGTCCCTGCCCCTGCGCACCCCCTCGTGCGCGAGCAGGGCGCTCAGGCGCCGACGTACCGGGCCAGGTGCTCCCCCGTCAGCGTGGACCCGTCCGCCACGAGCTCGGCGGGCGTGCCCTCGAAGACGACCGTGCCGCCGTCGTGCCCCGCGCCGGGCCCGATGTCGATGATCCGGTCGGCGTGCGCCATGACCGCCTGGTGGTGCTCGATGACGATCACCGACTTGCCGGACTCCACGAGCCGGTCGAGCAGCCGCAGGAGGTTCTCGACGTCGGCCAGGTGCAGACCGGTGGTGGGTTCGTCGAGGATGTACACCCCGCCGCGCTCCCCCATGCGCATGGCGAGCTTGAGGCGTTGACGCTCGCCGCCCGACAGCGTGTTCAACGGCTGCCCCAGGTGGATGTAGCCGAGCCCTACGTCCTGCAGGTGGGCGAGCGTCGTCGCCACGGCGGGGATCCTGGCCTCACCGGCCGCGAAGAAGTCGTGCGCCTGCGCCACGGACAGGTCGAGCACCTCGGCGATGTTCTTGCCGCCGAGGGTGTACTCGAGCACCTCGGCCATGAACCGCTTGCCGCCGCAGTCCTCGCAGGGGCTCTCGACGGTCTCCATGAAGCCGAGCTCGGTGTAGATGCGCCCGTTGCCCTTGCAGGTGGGGCAGGCGCCCTCGGAGTTCGCGCTGAACAGGGCGGGCTTGACGCCGTTGGCCTTGGCGAATGCCTTGCGGACGGGCTCCAGCAGGCCGGTGTAGGTGGCCGGGTTCGAGCGCCGGGACCCCTTGATGGCGCCCTGGTCGACGACGACGACGCCGTCCCGGTCGGCGAGATTGCCGTGGATCAGCGAGCTCTTGCCGGATCCGGCGACACCGGTCACGACGGTGAGGACGCCGGTGGGTACGTCGACGTCCACGCCGCGCAAATTGTTCTGCGACGCCCCGCGGATCTCGAGCGCGCCGTCGGGCTCGCGGACGGTGTCCTTGACGCTGACGCGGTAGTCGAGGTGCCGGCCGGTCAGGGTGTCGCTGGACCGCAGCCCCTCGACGGTGCCCTCGAAGCAGATCGTCCCGCCATCGGTCCCCGCCCCCGGTCCGAGGTCGACGACGTGGTCGGCGACGGCGATGGCCTCGGGCTTGTGCTCGACCACGAGCACGGTGTTGCCCTTGTCGCGCAGGTCGACCAGCAGGTTGTTCATGCGCGCGATGTCGTGCGGGTGCAGCCCGATGGTCGGCTCGTCGAAGACGTACGTGACGTCGGTCAGGGCGGAGCCGAGGTGGCGGATCATCTTGGTGCGCTGCGCCTCTCCCCCGGACAGCGTCCCGGCGGGCCGGTCCAGCGAGAGGTAGCCGAGGCCGATCTCGACGAACGCGTCGAACAGGTGCAGCAGGCTGCGGACCAGGGGGGCGACGCCGGGGTCGCCGATGCCGCGCACCCACTGCGCGGCGTCGGTGATCTGCATCGCGCACACCTCGGCGATGGTGCGGCCCTCGACCTTGGCCGATCGTGCCGAGGCGTTGAGCCGGGTGCCCTCGCACGCCGGGCACGGACCGAACACGGCCGCCCGCTCGACGAACCGCCGCAGGTGAGGCTGCAGCGACTCCGGGTCCTTGGAGAACAACGACTCGCGCAGCTTGGGGATCAGGCCTTGATAGGTCATGTTCATGCCCAGGGCCTTGACCTTGCCCTTCTCGCGGTACAGCAGGTCGTGGCGCTCGGCCTCGGTGTAGTCGCGCACCGGCTTGTCACCGTCGACGAACCCGGACTCCGAGAAGCCCTTGACCATCCAGCCGTCGGCCTTGTAGCCGGGCACGAGGATGGCCCCGTCGCGCAAGGACCGCGACTCGTCGAGGATCACGGACAGGTCGAGGTCGGAGACGGTCCCCCGCCCCTCGCACTCGGGGCACATCCCGCCGAGGTAGACCTGGTCGCGCACCACCTTCTTCTCGGTCTTGCCGTCCGCCTTGTCGGTGGCGAAGACCCCGCTCGCCCTGGACGTGGGGATGTTGAAGGAGAACGCGGTGGGCGGGCCGACGTACGGCTCGCCCACCCGGCTGAACAGGTTGCGCAGCATGGCGTTGGCGTCGGTCACCGTCCCGACGGTCGAGCGCACGTTGGCGCCCATGCGCTCCTGGTCGACGAGGATGGCGGTGGTGATCCCCTCGAGGAGGTCGACGTCCGGCCGGGGCAGGGACGGCATGAAGCCCTGCACGAACGTGGAGTAGGTCTCGTCGATGAGCCGGCGCGACTCGGCGGCGATGGTGGCGAACACCAGGGAGCTCTTGCCGGATCCCGACACCCCCGTGAACACGGTCAGACGCCGTTTGGGCAGGTCGACGTCGATGCCGCGCAGGTTGTTCTCGCGAGCGCCCTGGACCCGGATGACGTCGTGGGCGTCCGCCGGGTGGGCGGGGACCTGCTCGGGGGTGCTGGGAGCCATGCTGGGGGTCTCCTTCGTGGGGCGTGGTGCGCCGTCGGCGGCGCCCTGCGGCGTGCTCAGGCTAGCGGCGGGCGAGCCGCACCACCGGGTAGGTGCGCGAGGTCTTGGTCTGGTACCTGGCCAGGCTGCGGACGGCCTGCGTCAGCCGCTGCCAGGCGGCGTCACGCTCTGCGCCGGCGAGCACGTGCGGCGTGATGCCGGTCGGTTCGCTCCCGTGGACCTCGACGGCGGCCGCCTCGGGGTGCGCCAGCAGGTTCTCGTACCAGTCCGGGTGGCGCTCGCCCCCTCCGGAGGCGACGACGACCCAGCCGCCGGTGCCGTCGTCGACGTACGCCAGCGGGTTCTGCCGTCGCGAGCCGCTGCGCCGCCCGACGGTGTGCAGCACGAGGAGCTCCATGCCCATCCGGGTGCCGCCGTGGGTGCGGATCTTGTCGACGGTGCGCGCGTTGGCGGTGTGCTGGAGCCAGCGGGAGAACTTCCCGGGGCGTCTCGCGGTGGTCGTGGCGGTGGCCACGTCACTTCACCTCGTCGATGCGGACCATGTTGCCGGCGGGGTCGCGGAAGGCGCAGTCGCGCACTCCCCACGGCTGCTCGGCCGGTTCGGACGCGACCTCGGCGTCGGCGGCCGCGAGGCGCTCGAAGGTGCCGTCGAGGTCGCGGGTGGCCAGGATGATGGACTGGTAGGCGCCCTTGGCCATGAGCTCGGCGATGGTGCGGCGCTCGTCCTCGGTGACGCCAGGGTCGGCGGCGGGCGGCGTGAGGACGAGGCGGACGTCGGGCTGCGCGGGGGAGACGAGGGTGAGCCAGCGCATGGCGCCCTGGCCGACGTCGCCCTGGAGCTCGAAGCCGAGCAGGTCGCGGTAGAACGCCAGGGAGGCGTCCGGGTCGGTGTGCGGGAGGAACGTGGTGTGGATGGTGATGTCCATGCCCCTCACGCTAGGTGTGCCCGTACCCCCGGCGCTTCTCGATTCCTGATCGGTCTGGCGACCTGCTTCGTCACGCACGACGGCAGCTCGTCGGCGTCCCGGGCGCGACGGCGGTACTCGCTGGGCGGCATGCCCACCAGCTCGGTGAACCGGGTGCTGAACGTCCCGAGCGAGGAGAACCCGACGGCGAAGCAGGCGTCGGTGACGGTGTGGTCGCCGCGGCGCAGCAGGGCCATCGCCCGTTCCACCCGGCGTGTCATGAGATAGCTGTACGGGGCCTCGCCGTACGCGGCCTTGAACTGGCGGCTCAGGTGCCCGGCGGACAGCCCGACGTCGGCCGCGAGCGCCGGGACGTCGAGGGGGCTGGCGTACTCGCGGTCGATGCGGTCACGCACGCGGCGCAGGAGTGCGAGGTCGCGCAGGTGCTGGTCGGTGGCGCTGCGGGTGCTCACGTGGTCGATGCTGCCATGTCGTGGGCCCTCCGGCCGGGGTGCGCTCCGCGGGGTCGGCGGGTCAGGGGCCGGTTCAGGGGACGGCGTGCCGGCCGGCGTGGGAACGGGCCTGCAGGTGCGCGGCGAGGCGGACGGAGGCCTCGATCTCGGCGCGCCGGATGGACACGGACTCCACGTTGAACCCGTAGGGGATCTGGTGGCGGGTGCAGAACTGGGCGAGGTCCTCGGCGATGGCCGTGCACTGGTCGAAGGAGGTGGCCAGCGGGTCGTCCGTGTGGTGCAGGTCGTTGCGCATCCAGCCCGGCACGTGCACGCCGAGCCACTCCAGGAACTCGAGGGTCTTGGGCGAGCCGCACACCGAGAGGGTGAAGACGACCGGTACGGCTTGCTGCCCGTCGTCGCGGCAGGCGTAGTGGTAGTCCGAGACCATCGACTTCGCGGCGCCGACGTCGTAGACGACCTGGGTGACGAAGAAGCCGACGCCGGCGGCCTGCTTGCGGCGCATGCGCAGGTGCTCGTCGCCGCGCGACTCGTGCCGCTCGGGGATCGCCACTCCCCCGAGCGGCAGGTCCGGAGCGTGCTCGCGGCACAGCCGCTGGGCCTCGCCGAGCGTGGTGCGTACGGCGCTGTCGCCGGACGAGGCGCCCACCAGCACGGTGCTGACCTGGTGCGGGTCCTGGGCGGTGACCCAGTCCGCCAGCTCGGCGGGGCTGTACTTGCCGGCGCTGCGGTAGACGACCACGGGTCGCTGCCAGCGGGTCAGGTAGCGGCTGCGGAACTCGGCCGGGTCGAGGGTGGGCAGGTAGGGGAAGGGGCGCTCGTCGGGGTTGCGGTCGGTCTCGTCGTCGATGTCGTACAGCACGAGCGCGTCGAGGTCGAGACCGGCCAGCCGTTCGAGGGTGCGGTCGGCGATGCGCTGGGCGTCGGCGGGGGTCGTGGTGCGCCGCGGCGGCGTGATCGCGAACATCAGCAGCCCGTCCGGTCGCCGACGGACCTGCTCGGTGAGTTCCACGTGTCCTCCTGTGTGCTGCTCGCGCCAGGTCTGTGCGGGCATCGTGGCACGGGAGCCGGGCGGGCACGCGCCGGGCACCGCGATGCGGACGCCGGGCAGGTCGCAGGCAGGTCGCAGGCAGGGGCGCCGGTCAGGTCTGCTCGACGAGCGTGACCGTGGCGTCGGGTGCGGTGAGCGTGAGGGTCTCGCCGTCGAGCGCCAGCGTCGGTTCGGCGCGCAGCAGCTCGCTGAACCACGTCTCCTGGTCCATCAGCTCGTCCGAGCAGGCCATCAGGGTCGATCGCATCTCGCCGGTCAGTCGCAGGGTGCCGTCGTCCCACGTGGCCGGGGCCGACATGCTGTTGCACCCGGGTTGGGCACCGACGGAGTCCTCGGTGAACGCCAGCACGATCGGCGACCCGCCGGCGAGCTCGCGGCCGACGACGTCGGTCACGACGAACGTGCGACCGGCGACGTCGCCCGCGCCCCCCGCACAGGCCGCGAGCGCCGTCGCGGCGAGCAGCGTGCCCAGCAGGGCGGCGAGCAGGGTGCGGGGGGCGCGGCGTGCGGTCACCGGGCCAGGCTAGTGCTCGCGCCCGGTCGGCGCCCGGAGGCGGTGCGGGCGTCCGGGGCGGGCGGGGCCGCGACGGCGCGCACCGCCTCGGCGACGGACTCGGCGACGGACTCGGCGACGCGGTGGTCGAACACGCCGGGGATGACGAAGGCGCTGTTGAGCTCGTCGTCGGCGACGACGTCGGCGATCGCCAGGGCGGCGACCCGCATCAGCTCGGTGGTGATCTCGGTGGCGCCGACGTCGAGCAGGCCGCGGAACAGGCCGGGGAAGGCCAGGACGTTGTTGATCTGGTTGGGGTAGTCCGAGCGGCCGGTGGCCACGACGGCGGCGGTCTCGGCCGCGGCGATCGGGTCGACCTCGGGGGTGGGGTTGGCCAGGGCGAACACGATCGCGTCGGCGTTCATGCGGGCGATGTCGGCGCCGGTCAGGATGTTGCCGGCGGACACCCCGATGAACACGTCGGCGCCGGCGAGGCCCTCGTGCAGGGCGCCGGCGAACCGGTCGGTGTTGGTGTTCGCCGAGATCCAGTTGCGGTGCGGGTCGCCGTCGAGGGTGTCCGGGCCGAGCGCTCCCCCGCGGCCGAACGCGACGATGTGCTCGGCGCCCTGGGCCTTGAGCAGCCGGATGATGGCGTTGCCCGCGGCGCCGACGCCGGAGACCACGATCCGCACGTCGGCCAGCTTCTTGTCGACGACCTTCAGGGCGTTGACCAGGGCCGCGAGGACCACGATCGCGGTGCCGTGCTGGTCGTCGTGGAAGACGGGGATGTCGAGCTCGTCGCGCAGGCGGGCCTCGATCTCGAAGCAGCGCGGCGCGGAGATGTCCTCGAGGTTGACGCCGCCGTAGACGGGTGCGATCGCCTTGACCACGGCGATGATCTCCTCGGTGTCGGTCGTGTCCAGGCACACCGGCCAGGCGTCCACGCCGGCGAACTGCTTGAACAGGGCGGCCTTGCCCTCCATGACGGGCAGCGCGGCCGCCGGGCCGATGTCGCCCAGGCCGAGCACCGCGGTGCCGTCGGTGACCACGGCGACGGTGTTGCGCTTGATCGTCAGACGGCGGGCGTCGTCGGGGTTGTCGGCGATCGCGGTGCACACCCGTGCCACGCCGGGGGTGTAGGCGCGCGACAGGTCGCGCCGGGTCGTGATGGGCGCCTTGAGGGCGACCTCGATCTTGCCGCCCAGGTGCAGCAGGAACGTGGAGTCGGACCACTTGAGCACGTGCACGCCGTCCAGCGCCTCGAGGGTGGCCACGACCTGCTCGCTGTGCTGGGTGTCGACGGTGTCGCAGGTGACGTCGACGACCAGGCCGGCGGGTGTGGAGTGGGCGATGTCGACGCCGGTGACCGCCGCGCCGGCGTCGGCGACCGCACCCACCACCGTCGAGGTGGCTCGTTGGGAGGCCGGCACCTGCACGCGCAGGGTGATGGTGTAGCTGGGGCTGGGAAGAGCCACGATGCCTTCCTTCTCGGGCGGCGACGCTGCCGCCCGGTGGGACCTATGTGTCGGGGCCCAGTATGCCGCCGACCGGTACCGTGCACGGGTGATGCGTGACCTGCCCGGCCTGGACGCCGCCCAGCGTGAGCTCGTCGCGGCCTGGTGCGGTCCGGTGGCGCTGGTCGCCGACCACTCGCGGGGGTCGACCGGCGTCACGGTGCTGCGGCTGCGGGCCGCGGACGGCACGGACGTCGCGCTGAAGGCCTCCGGGCCGGCCGACCTGCGCCTCGCACGGGAGATCACCGCCCACGAGTCGCTGCTGGCGCCGCTGGTGCCCGGTGGTCGCGTGCCCCGGCTGCTGCACGCCGACCGCGAGCGCCACCTGCTCGCCACCGCGTGGCTGGCGGGCGAGCCGGTCGCGGGCACGGCGGCCGAGCACGACCCGGCCACCTACCGGCGGGCGGGCGAGCTCCTGGCGCGCCTGCACGCGCTGGGCACCCGGGTGGACGGCGACTGGGAGGCGGCGCAGGACGCGCGCGCGATGCGGTGGCTGGACGGGCCGCACGGTCTCGGAGCCCGCCTCGAGGGACGCCTGCGGGCGGTCCTGGCGTCGCACGCCCACCCGCCGGTGCTCGTGGTGCCCACCCACGGTGACGTCGGGCCGCGCAGCTGGGTCCTCGACGACGGTGTGGTCCGGTTCGTCGGCTTCGGCCGCGCGGGGTGGCGGGCACCGTGCACGGACCTCGTCCGCCTGGACCGCCGGCTGGCGGGTCGTGCGGACCTGGTGGCCGCGTTCGTGGCCGGCTACGGCGCCGACCCGCGCTGCGGCGACGTGTGGCGCCGCGCCGTCGTGCGCGAGGCAATCGGCACGGCCGTGCGGGCCCACCAGGCGGGTGATGCCGCCGTCGAGGCGCACGGCCGCCACCTGGTCGACCTGGCGTTGGCGCAGGCCGCCTGAGGCTCAGCGCCAGCCGAGCGCGGGGGCGACGTGCGCCACGACGTTCTCCATGACGTGGGCGTTGTAGTCGACGCCGAGCTGGTTGGGCACCGTGAGCAGCAGGGTGTCGGCCGCCGCGATCGCGGTGTCGCCGGCCAGGGCGGCCACGATCTCGTCGATCTCGCCGGCGTAGGTCTTGCCGAACCGCGCCCGGCCGCCGTCGATGATGCCGACCTGGTCGGTCGACTGCGTCTCGAGCCCGAAGTAGGCGCGGTCGCGGTCGTCGGTGATCGGGAAGATCGACCGTGACACCGACACGCGCGGCTCCCAGTCGTGACCGGCGGCGGCCCACGCGTCGCGGAAGCGCTGGATCTGCTCGGCCTGCAGCGCGTGGAACGGCACACCGGTGTCCTCGGTCAGCAGCGTCGAGCTCATCAGGTTCATCCCCTGCGCGGCGGTCCACTCGGCGGTGGCGCGCGACCCGGCGCCCCACCAGATGCGGCGGCGCAGCCCCGGCGAGTGCGGCTCGAGGCGCAGCAGGCCGGGCGGGTTGGGGAACATCGGCTGCGGGTTCGGCTCGGCGAAGCCCTCACCGTCGAGCAGGTCGAGGAACCGGGCGGTGTGCCGGCGTGCCATGTCGGCGTCCGACTCCCCCGGGCCCGGTTCGTGGCCGAAGTGGCGGTAGCCCTCGACGACCTGCTCGGGTGACCCCCGCGAGATCCCCAGCTGCAGGCGCTCGCCGGAGATCAGGTCGGCCGCACCGGCGTCCTCGGCCATGTAGGCCGGGTTCTCGTAGCGCATGTCGATCACGCCGGTGCCGATCTCGATGCGACGGGTGCGCGCCCCGGCGGCCGCCAGCAGCGGGAAGGGGCTGGCGAGCTGGCGGGCGAAGTGGTGCACCCGGAAGTAGGCGCCGTCGGCCCCCACCTCCTCGGCCGCCTCCGCCAGCTCGATGGACTGGGTCAGCACGTCGGCGGCGCTGCGCGTCGCCGAGGAGGGGTGGTCGGTCCAGTGGCCGAAGGACAGGAACCCGATGCGCTTCATACCGGCGTCAACGTCTGGCCCCGGGCGACATTCCCGCCCGGGGGCGGCGACGACGGGCGGCGGCGTAGTCTCGGGCCGTGATCCTGACCCACGACGACGCCGGCACGGGACCCGCCGTGCTGCTGATCCACGCCGGTGTGGCCGACCGCCGCATGTGGGACCCGCTGGTGCCCGCACTGAGCCACGCCTTCCGGGTGATCCGCCCCGACCTGCGCGGGTTCGGCGAGACACCGCTGCCCGGCGGCGAGTACGCCGACGCCGACGACCTCGCCGTGCTCCTGGACCACCTGGACGTGGCCGACGTCGCCGTCGTCGGCTCCTCGTTCGGCGGACGAGTCGCCCTGGAGCTCGCCACGACCCACCCGGGCCGGGTGCGCGAGCTCGTCCTGCTCAACCCGGACCTGCGCGGGGTCGAGCCGAGCGCCACCGCCGCGGCGTTCGACACCGAGGAGGACCGGCTCCTGGCCGCCGGTGACCTCGAGGGCGCCGTGCGGCTCAACGTGGACACCTGGCTCGGGCCCGCGGCCGACCTGTCCGTGCGCGAGGCGCTCGCGGCCATGCAGCGCCGTGCGTTCGAGGTCCAGCTCGCCGCCGACGCGAGCGACGACCCGCCCGCGCCCCGTCGCATCGAGGTCGACCTGGCGGCGGTCGCGGTGCCGACGGTGGTGGTCACCGGCGCGCACGACATGGACCACTTCCGCGCCGTCGCGGCCCGCGTCGGCGACGGTATCGAGGGCGCCGAGCTCGTCGAGCTGGACCGGGCCGGGCACCTGCCCGCCCTCGAGCTGCCGGACGCGGTGCGCGCCCTGCTGCTGGACGTGCTGCGCGCCGACCCGACGGTCCACGCCCCCTGACGCCCCCTGACACGCCCTGCGCGCCCTGGGTGTGCTCCGGTGCGGCCGACTCAGGCGGGACGGCTCGCGCGGTCCACATCCGACACAGCGTCCGGCACACCGTCCGACGCCGCCGGTGCCCCGGTGGCGTCGAAGGCCTGCTGCAGGGTGAAGGCCCACGAGGACGGACCGTGGGCCCGCAGGTGCAGCACCCGCTCCTCGGCCTCGGCGACCGTCGGCCGGTGCCCGGCGGGCACCCACCAGCACGCCGTGTACGCCTCGGTCATCCGGGAGAACCACTCGCGGCGGCGGCGCAGCACCTGACGGTGCAGGCCGCCGTAGACGAACCCCGACAGCGAGGCGACGTCGCGCCACACGGACATGTTGACGATCACGCCCGGCGAGTCGTCGACGTCGAAGCGGAAGCCCTCGATGTCCGTCGCGTCGCCCCCGTCGCTCTGCAGTCGCCACAGGTAGCCCGGCGACGTCTCGGCGAGCTGGTTGACCGGTGCCAGCAGATCGACGAAGTCGGCGAGCTCGGCGCTGTCCAGCGGGGCCAGCAGGCGGGCGACGTTGACCTGGGCGAGCTCGAAGGATGCCATGGGCGTGATCCTGGCACGGCCGCACCGGCGGCACCGCACCGGAGGCACCGCGGGCGTGGTGACGGGTGGGTGCACCACGCCGCTCAGGTGCCGGCGGTGCCGGACCACGTCACGGCGAGCACGCAGGCGTCGTCGCGGCGGTTCGGTCCGGCGTCCAGGACCTGGGTCGTCAGCGCCGCGCCCGCCGCCGGTCGTCCTGCGGTGCGCGCCAGACCGGCCAGCCCGTCGGTCAGCGGCACGTCACGACGTTCGACCACCCCGTCGGTGTAGAGCAGCACCGTGTCGCCCGCCGCGAGCCGCACCCGACCCTGGCGACGCGGGGGGCCCACCCGCCGGTGGTGCACGCCGAGGGGCGTCGAGCGCCCCTCCCACAGGAACTCTGCGCCGGCGTCGGTGACGTGCAGCGGCGGCAGGTGGCCGGCGCAGGCGTAGGCGAGCACCCCGGAACCGGTGTCGAGCTCGGCGTAGACCAGCGTGGAGCCGAACCCGGTCTCCCGGTCCACGACGAACCCGTCGACGCGGTCGAGCACCCGGCCCGGCCCCAGGCCGGGACCGGCCAGTGCCCGGGTGGCGGTGCGCAGCTGGCCCATGGCCGTCGCGGCCAGCAGCCCGTGCCCGACCACGTCACCGACGACGAGGGCCAGGACGGCGGGCGCGACCCAGAACGCGTCGTACCAGTCGCCGCCGACCTCCATCCCGCTGTCCGCCGGCCGGTACCCGGCCGAGACGGTCACGTCCTCACGGTGCGGCAGGTCGATCGTCAGCATGGCGTGCTGCAGCTCGTGGGCGACCGACATGCTGCGCTCGTGCAGCAGGGCGCGGTCCAGCGCCACGCCGCCCTGCTGGGCGATCGTGGCCAGGGCGTCGACGTCGACGGTCGCCTCCGCGGGACGACCGCGCACCTGAACGACCAGGTCGCCGTGCGTCCCTGCCGCGCCGGCGACCGGGACGCTCAGGCGCCCGTCCGGACCCGGGTGCCGCCCGCCCGTGGGGTCACCGGCCTGGAGGCCACCTGCCGTCTGCAGGCGCACCGCGGCGACGCCCGGGTGCGCCGCGACCGCCGCGAGCAGCGCGGCGCGGACCTGCTCGGGCCCGGCGGCGTGCGACAGCGCGGCCGTGGCGTGCTGCACCCAGCGCAGGCGCTCGGTCGACCGTTCGGCGGCCGAGCGGGCGCGCACGAGCTCCTGCTCGAACTCGGCCCGGCGGCGGACCGCCAGCAGCGCGACGTCGATCGCTCCGTCGCGCGGACGCGTCCGTGCCGTGAGCAGCGCCGGCAGCGGACCCGCCGCGGTGCGCACCTCGACCCGCACCGCCTCCACCTGCCCCGCCAGGGTCAGCGCGGGCGCCACGTGCGTGTCCCAGTAGATCCGTCCGCCGACGGTGAGCAGGTCACCGATCCGCCGCCCGGCCACCCCGGTGCCGGCGTCCTGGCCCGCCACCCACCCGACGAACGTGTCGTTCGCCCGCAGCACGTAGCCGTCGGCATCCAGGTGGAGCAGCCCCAGCGGCGCCGTGGACCAGGCACGGGACTCGTTGCTCGCCGGGCCGGTCATGGTGCGGGCGGTCCGGCCAGGTAGTCGAGCACGGCCGCCACGAGCGCCTCGGGCGCGCTGAGCTGGGGGCAGTGCCCGACGGCGTCGATCAGGACGAACCGGGAACCGGCCAGGTGCTCGTGGACGTAGCGACCGACCTCGACGGGCGCGATCGCGTCCTCGCGGCACTGCACGACCAGGCTCGCGGTGCGCACCCGGGCCAGGTCGGCCCGGTTGTCCGACAGGAACGTCGCGCGGGCGAAGGCGCGGGTGACCTGCGGGTCGGTGCGCCGGAAGGAGGCGGTGAGCTCCGCGCCGAGCTCGGGCCGGTCGGGGTTGCCGGCGATCACTGGTGCCATGACGTCCGACCAGCCCAGGTAGTTCGTCTCCAGGGTGGCGAGCAGCTCGTCGATCTCCGCGGCGCTGAACCCGCCGCGGTACCCGTCGTCGTCCAGGTAGCGCGGGCTGGGCCCGACGAGCACCAGCCGGTCCACCAGGTCCGGGCGCCGGGCAGCCACGAGCAGCGCGATCGTCGCGCTGACGGAGTGACCGACGAGCACCACCGGACCGAGGGCCAGGTCGTCGAGCAGGGCGACGACGTCGTCGGTGTACCCCTCGAGGGACGCGTGCCGGTCGGGGTCGAACGTGCTGGGGTGGGCGCCACCGGCACCGGCGTGGTCGAACAGGACGACCCGGTGGTCGACGGCGAAGGCGTCGACCACCCGGTGCCACATCTTCTGGTCGCAGCCCAGGCCGTGGGCGAGCACCAGCGGAGTGCCGTCGACCGGACCGACGGCGCGCACGTTGTGCAGTGCACGAGGACTCACGCGCACACCCTAGTTGGCGGCCGGCGGGCTGTGCACGGACGTGGTCCCCTCGGGCAGGATGACCCTGTGAAGATCACCCAGGAGACCCCGGCCGCCCCGGACGTGCGCGCCCTGCTCGACGAGCACCTGGCCGACATGTTCGCGACCTCGCCGCCCGAGTCCGTCCACGCCCTCGACCACGCGGCCCTGCTGGCACCGTCGGTCACCTTCCTCACGGCGCGCGACGCGGACGGGACCCTGCTGGGGTGCGGGGCGCTCAGCGAGCTGCCGTCCCCCGGCCCCGGTGCGACCGGCCACGGCGAGCTGAAGTCGATGCGCACCGCGCGGGCCGCCCGCGGCCGCGGTGTCGCGACGGCGGTGCTCGACCGGCTGCTCGGTCTCGCGGCCGAGCGCGGGTATACGCGCGTGAGTCTCGAGACCGGGCCCCAGGACTACTTCGCCGCCGCGCGGCGGCTGTACGCGCGGCACGGGTTCGTCGGGTGCGGGCCGTTCGGCAGCTACGTCGAGGACCCGCACAGCGTGTTCATGACGCTGGCCCCGGTCGCCCCGGCCCAGGGTCGCGACCGGGCCCGGGCCGCCGCGTCCTGAGCGCCGCCGCAGGTCAGCGGCGTGCGCCGGGCGCTAGGGTCGGGCCATGGCCTACACCGAGAAGCGCGACACCCGCACCGGTGGGGCCTCCTACGTCGGGCGGTTCCGCGTCGACGGCCGGTTGCGCAGCACGCGCGCCTTCCGGTCGCGGCGCGACGCGCTGGCCGAGGCGCGCCGCGCCGAGGAGGCCGGCAAGCTCGGCGCCTGGGTGGACCCGCGCGGATCGGCGATCACGCTGGCCGGTTGGTTCGCGGACTGGCAGACGAGCCGGGCCGATCGCGCCCCGCGCACCCTGGAGGCCGAGCGCGAGCGGTTCCGCTCCCTGGTGGCACCGACCTTTGGCGAGACCCCGCTGCGGCGCATCACCCACGACGACGTCTCGCGCTGGGCAGCCGGCATGCGGGCGCCGCGCACCGGTGAGGTGGCCTCGCGGGCGCGACGACGCGACGCCGTGCGCCTGCTCGTCGCCCTGCTCGACGCGGCCGTCGACTCGCGCCGGCTCACCACGAACCCCGCCCGCACGCCGTCGGGCAGGGTCCCCGGCCTGCCCCGGGCGCCGCGGACCAAGGCGCACCGCTACCTGAGCCACGAACAGCTGCGGCGGGTGGCCGACGCCGCCCGCACCCACCAGGGACGAACCCTCGTGCTGCTGGCCGGGCTGACCGGCCTGCGGTGGGGCGAGATCTCGGCGCTGCGCACCGGCGACGTCGACCTGCTGCGCGGACGCATCGTGATCGAGCGCGCCTACACCCGGCTCGACGACGGTACGCTGCTGCTCGGCGACACCAAGACCCACGCACGGCGCGAGGTGCCGGTGCCCGGCGTGCTTGCCGCCGACCTGTCCGTGCTCCTGGCCGCCCGGGGAACCGGCCTGCTGTTCGCGGGGCGCGACGGCGGCCCGCTGCGGCGCGAGAGCTTCGACCGCAACGCCTATCGCCCTGCGGTACGGGCCGCGGGCGGAGCGGTCACGACGCTGCAGGAGCTGCTCGGGGTGCGCGGCACCCGGGTCGTGGACGCCGAGACCCTCGCCGCGGTGCGCCGCGTCCAGACGCAGGGCGGGCTGCCGGTCACCGGAGTCGTCGACGCCGCCACCTGGGAGGTGCTGGTCGCCGAGGACCGCCGTCACCGCGGCGAGCTGTCCCGCGCCGCCAAGGTCGCCCGCAGCCACCGGCTGGGCGTCGCGGCCCGCCTCACCCTCGGCGCCGGCGCGGAGGACTTCGAGCCGCTGACGCTGCACGACCTGCGCCACACGGCCGCCTCGCTGGCCATCGCCGGCGGTGCGAGCGTCAAGGCCGTCCAGCGCATGCTGGGGCACGAGTCGCCGGTGCTCACGCTGCGCACCTACGCGGGCCTGTTCGAGGACGACCTCGACCGGTTGGGCGAGGCGATGTCCGCGCAGTTCGCGGCGCAGAGCCTGACATCCGCTGCTCACCACACGCTCACCGAGAGCCCGGTGTCGGTCCCCGACGTCCGCGCGCTGCCCTCCATCTCAGCGCGCTGACCAGGTAGAACACCCCGCTCAGGGCCGCTCGACGTCCTGCACCGACACCCGCTTTGCAAAAGCGGGTGTCGATAGTTTGCCGAGAGAAGTAGGAGTAGTTTGGCGAAACTTCTCCTCCTCCTCCGACCTGATCCAAGGACGCCACGATGGACTCGACGACGACCGCGACGATGAGCGCCACGACGGCCGGCACGACAGGGACGACGGTCCCGGCGAGGGAGCCGGACGCCGAGGAGCGCCCCTCCGACCCCGCGCCGCCGTCCGGAACGCTGCCCGTCAGCGCCCGCGACCGGGTGTACGCGGCCGCCGACGCGCTCGCGGCCGAGGACGCCGCCGTCACCGTCACGACCGTGCGCGAGCGAGCGGGCTGCTCCAACGCCGTCGCGACGACCTTCCTGCGCCGGTGGCGCGCCGACCGGGCCGCGGCCGCGGCGGAGGCGGCCCAGCTGCCCGCACTCCCCCGCGGCGTCGGCCTGCTCGTCGAGCGGGGGGTCACGGCGCTGTGGGCCGAGGCGGTGCGGGCGGCCCGCGCCGAGCACACCGCCGAGCGGGCGGCCGCGCGCGAGCAGCTGGACGCCGCTCGCGAGGACGCCGCCCGGGTCGCCGCGTTGCTGGACGGCGCCGAGACCGACTACGCGGCCCTTCGTCCCCACCTGGACGCTGCCCGTGAGGAGGCCGCCACCCTGGCGGACCGGCTGGAGGCGGCGACCACCGCCCGCGACGAGGCGCGCGCCGAGGCCGCCCACGCCGTCGGGCAGGCCGCCACGCTGGACGGCGAGCTCACGCAGGTGCGCACCGAGCTCGCCGACCTGCGCGGCCGGCTCGCCGAGGCCGAGCGGGGTCGGGCCGAGCAGGCCGAGGCCCGCGCCCAGGCGCACGGAGCGGTCGAGGGCACCCGGGAGGCCCTGGCCGAGGCCCGCGCCACGCTGGAGCGGGCCCGGGCCGCGAGCCTGCGGGCCCAGGAGGATCGCGCCGAGGCCGACGCCGAGCGCGCGGCCGCCCAGCGTGCCGTCGCGCGCCTCGAGGGCGAGACCACAGCACTGCGGCAGGAGCTGCAGGCCGCGCGGGAGCAGGCCGGCCGGGCCGAGCGGGAGCGGGCCACCGCCGAGGCGGCCCGCGCCCAGGCCGAGGGTGAGGTGGCCGGCCTGCGCCAGGCCCTGGAGGCACGGCGCTCCGACGCCCGCGACACCGATGCCCGTGACTCCGACGCCCAGGGCCGGGACTGATGGCGGCCGTGCACGACACAGGGCCGCAACTCGACCGCCGGTTCGCGTGGCGCGGGCGCCAGATCGCCTGGACGTCGATCGGGTCGGGCCCGCCGGTGGTCATGTGCCACGGCACGCCGTGGTCCTCGTGGCTCTGGGCGCCGTACGCCCGCGCCCTGGCCGCCGAGTTCACCGTGCACCTGTGGGACATGCCCGGGTACGGCGCCTCGTCGAAAGCACCGGAGCACGACGTCGACCTCGGCACGCAGGGGCAGGCGTTCGCGGCACTGCTGGAGCACTGGGACCTTGAGGCCCCGCACGTGATCGCCCACGACTACGGCGGCGCGGTGTCGTTGCGGGCGCACCTGCTGCACGGACGGCGGTTCGCGTCGCTGTGCCTGGTCGACGTCGTCGCGCTGCGGCCGTGGGGCTCGCCGTTCTTCACCCTCGTGGCCGAGCACGCCGACACGTTCAGTCGCCTGCCGGCGCCGGTGCACCTCGGGGCGCTGGAGGCCTACGTCGCCGGGGCCAGCCACCGCGGCCTGTCCCCCGCGCAGAGCGCCGCGCTCCTCGCACCGTGGCGTGACCCCGTCGGGCAGGCCGCCTTCTACCGGCAGATCGCCCAGGCGGACGAACGCTTCACCGCGGAGATCGAGCCGCACCTCGGCCAGATCGACGTGCCCACGCACATCGTCTGGGGCGAGCAGGACACCTGGATCCCCCCGGACCGCGCAGCACGGCTGGCGGCCGCCGTCGCCGGCAGCACCGTGACCCTCGTGCCCGACGCCGGGCACCTGATCCAGCTCGACGCCCCGGTCGCGCTCGCCACCGAGCTGCACCGCTGGCTCGTCCGCGTGACCTCCGGCACGCCCTGACGCGGGCCTCGTCGGTCGCTCAGTACCAGCTGGCCCGCACGTGCTCGAAGATCAGGTTGGTCTCGGTCAGCGCGACGCCAGGGTTCGCGGACAGGTTCTCGATGACGAAGTCGTTGAGGCCGTCCGAGTCGGGCGCGGCGACGTGGATGAAGAAGTCGTGCGCGCCGCCCAGCAGGTAGACGTTCATCACGCCGGGCAGCTCGGCGAGCTCGCGCAGGAACGCCTTGAGCCTGGAGCGGGCGGCGCCGTGCATCCGCACCGCGACGATCGCCTGCAGCGGCCGGCCTGCCAGCGCCGGGTCCACGTCGGCGTGGAAGCCACGGACGACGCCTTCCTCGCGCAGGCGTCGCACCCGGGCCAGGCAGGTCGACGGCGCGATCCCCACCCGGCGGGCCAGGGCGTTGTTCGCCAGGCGGGCGTCCTCGGCCAGCGCGGCGAGCAGGCGGTGGTCGACGTCGTCCAGCCGCAGCGTCGCCACGGGGCGGCGCTCGAGGCCCGACTGGCCACCCACGCGGGTCCGAAGATCGTTCGGGCGCGCCACCCTACCCGGCCCGCGCCCTGAAGCATCTGGCACCATGACGGCAATCTACCGAACGATCGTCCGGTTCGTGGCACTGCGTCGAACTTCTGGACCACACTGGTGGTGAGCGCCGTCACACCCCGACGGGCGCAGCAGCACGCTCCCACCGGAGCCACACCGAAGGCGGCACACCATGGACATCGCGGTCCCGAAGGAAGTCAAGAACCACGAGCACCGGGTGGCGATCACCCCCGCCGGGGTCCACGAGATCACCGCGCACCACCACACGGTGCACGTGCAGGCGGGAGCGGGGCTCGGCGCCGGCATCACCGACGAGGAGTACGCGGCCTCCGGCGCCGTCCTCGTCGACGGCGCCGACGCCACCTGGGCCGCCGGCGAGGTGGTGGTCAAGGTCAAGGAGCCCGTGGCCGAGGAGTACCACCGGCTGCGCTCGGACCAGCTGGTGTTCACCTATCTCCACCTCGCGGCCGACAAGGCGCTCACCGAGGAGCTCCTGGCCCGCCGCGTCACCGCCGTCGCCTACGAGACGGTCCAGACTCCCGCCGGCTCCCTGCCGCTGCTCGCCCCCATGTCCGAGGTGGCCGGCCGGCTCGCCACGCAGGTCGGCGCGGCGACCCTGCTCAAGGCCGCCGGTGGCCGCGGCGTGCTGCTCGGCGGGGTGCCCGGGGTCGCCGCCGGGCACGTCGTCATCATCGGCGCGGGGGTGTCCGGCATGAATGCCGCCCGCATCGCCGTGGGCATGGGTGCGCGGGTCACCCTGCTGGACACCTCCGCCGACGCCCTGCGCGCCGCGGACCGTGAACTCGGCGGGCGCGTGCAGACTCTCTCCTCGAACCGCCTCACCCTCACCCACGCCGTGCTGGACGCCGACCTCGTCATCGGCGCCGTGCTGGTCGCGGGCGCCAAGGCCCCCGTGCTCGTCCCGGACGACCTCGTCGCCCGCATGCGGCCCGGTTCCGTGCTCGTCGACATCGCCATCGACCAGGGCGGCTGCTTCGAGAGCTCGCACCCGACCACGCACGAGCGCCCCACCTACGGCGTGCACGACAGCATCTTCTACTGCGTGGCCAACATGCCCGGCGCCGTGCCGCGGACCTCCACCTACGCCATGACCAACGTGACCCTGCCCTACGTCGTGGCGCTGGCCGACCACGGCTGGCGCGACGCGCTGCGTGCGGACCCGGCGCTCGCCCACGGCCTGAACACCCACGACGGCGCCGTCGTCCAGGCCGGCGTCGCCGAGGCGCACGGCCTCGAGCACGTGTCCGTCAGCGACGTGCTGTGACCCCGCCGGCACGACGCCGGGGCGGGATCGGCACCCGGTCGAGGTCCGCCGCCACCGTCACCTCGCCGTCGAACACCTCGCGCGCCTCCCGCTCGAAGGCGAGCGGCAGCTCGTCCGGCTCGGCATAGCGCTGGGAGAAGTGCGTCAGCACCAGGTGGCGCACCCCGGCGCTCGCGGCCACCGACGCCGCCTGACGGCAGGTCAGGTGGGCGAACCGTTCGGCGATCTCGACGTCGCGGTGCAAGAACGTCGACTCGATGACCAGCAGGTCCACGCCGTCGGCCAGGGCATGGACGGCGTCGCACAGGCGGGTGTCCATGACGAAGGCCACCGACTGGCCGGGGCGCGGCACGCTCACCTGTGCCCGCCGGACGACGCGTCCGTCCGGCAGGGCGAGGACGCCGTCCCGGCGCAGGCGACCGACGTCGGGGCCGAGCGTGACGCCCGCGGCGGCGAGGGCCGCCGGGTCGAACGAGACGCCGTCCGGCTCGTCGAGGCGGTAGCCGACGGCGTCGACCCGGTGGTCCAGGGCTCGGGCGGTGAGCACGGGGGCGTCCGGACGGGGGTCGCCGGGCGCGGGTGCGCCCCGTTCCCCGGTCGCGCGGGGCACGACGACGGGGCCGTCGTCGGCACGCACCGACAGGGGCTGCAGCGCCAGGCGTTCGTGGTGGTCGTACGCGCTGGCCGCCAGCAGGTGGCGCACCCACGGCTCGCCGGACGCCGGGAAGGTCACCGGCACGGTGTGCTTCACGCCGTCGCCGGAGATCCGTTGGACGACGCCGGCGAGACCCAGCGAGTGGTCGCCGTGCAGGTGGGTGAGCGCAATGCGGCTCAGGTCGGTGGCGGACACACCGGCGTGGGTCATCTGGCGCTGGGTGCCCTCGCCGGGGTCGAACAGGATCGTGGTGTCGTCGAAGAACAGCACGTACCCGTTGTGGTTGCGGGTCCGGGTGGGCACCATGCTCGCGGTGCCCAGGACGACGAGCTCGCGCCGGGACATGCTCAGCGGGTCACGAGGCCAGGGCGTGCCCCACGGCGCGGACCAGACCGCTGGTGCTCACCGCACCACGCCGGTAGCGCTCGGCCGCCGCGGACAGCGCCTCGGCGACCTGGGGGCGCACGCCCGCGGTCGCGGGCCGCCACACGTCACGGTCGAAGACGGCGGTGCGCCGTGCCGGGCCGCGGCGCAGGCGACCGACCAGCGGCTGGACGTCCGCGGCAGCGCTCGTCGGCCGACGAGCCGGCATGGGGCCCCGGTACCGGGCGCCCGGGTTCCAGCGCTGGTCAGGGCGGGTGCGGCCGTCGTCGGTCATGGGATCATCCTCGCGCCCAGGGTCGACGTCGCGCAAGCGGTCGGCGGGCGCAGCCGGCCTCAGGAGTCGGGGAAGCCCTGGGGGTTTGCGGACTGCCAGCGCCACGTGTCGGCGCACATGTCGTCGATGGACTTCTCGGCACGCCAGCCCAGCTCCTCCTGCGCCCGGGTCGGGTCGGCCCAGAACGCCGGCAGGTCGCCGGAGCGCCGCGGCCCGACCTCGTAGGCCAGCTCGCGTCCGACGGCGCGCTCGAACGCGTGCAGCATCTGCAGCACCGAGGTGCCGGTACCGGTGCCGAGGTTGAACGCGCGCACGGGGGTGGCCATCGTGTCGAGGTGCTCCAGGGCGGCCACGTGACCGGCGGCGAGGTCCTCGACGTGCAGGTAGTCGCGCTCGGCGGTGCCGTCGGTGGTCGGGTAGTCGTCGCCGAACACGGTGAGCTTCTCGCGCCGGCCCACGGCGACCTGGGCGATGAACGGCATGAGGTTGTTCGGGATGCCCTGCGGGTCCTCGCCGATCTCGCCCGACGGGTGGGCGCCCACCGGGTTGAAGTACCGCAGCAGCGCGACCCGCAAGCCCTCGGTGGCGGCGGCCACGTCGGTCATGATGCGTTCGATCATGACCTTGGTCTGGCCGTAGGGCGAGGCGGACGACAGGTGCTCGTAGTCCTCGTGGTACGGCACGGGCGCGTGCTCGCCGTAGACGGTCGCCGAGGAGGAGAACACCAGGCGGGACACGTCGTGGCGGCGCATCGCCTCGAGCAGCGACAGGGTGGAGTCGAGGTTGTTGCGGTAGTACTCCAGCGGCTTGGCGACGGACTCCCCCACCGCCTTGAACCCCGCGAAGTGCACCACGGCGTCGAAGCGCTCGTGGGCGAAGAGCAGGTCGGTCTTCTCGGCGTCGGTCAGGTCGATCGCGTGGACCGGCACGTGCGTCCCGGACAGCGACTCGAGCCGGCCGATCACCGTGGGCTTGGCGTTGGAGAAGTCGTCCACCACGACGACGTCGTGCCCGGAGGCGATCAGGGACAGGACGGTGTGGGAACCGATGTAGCCGGCACCGCCGGAGACCAGAACGCGCATGGCCCCAACCCTACCCGGGCCGCGGTGGCGGCCCGGGCGCCGGTCACGACCCGGACGCGGTGGTCGGGTCAGCCGCCGAGCAGGTCCGAGAAGCTCGGCGTGCTCGCGAACGGGTCGGCCTGCTCGCCGCGCGGCTCGCGGGCCGCGACGGCCCGGGCCAGCTCCTGGCCGGCGCGCGCGATGCGCTGCGGCAGCCCGCCGGCGCCGTCCCGCGGCCCGTCGGGGGCGGAGGCGCCCGCCCAGTCGGCGGTGGCGGCGAACACGGAGGTGGGCACCACGTCGGCGTGCAGGTAGGACAGCAGCGGGCGCAGGGCGTACTCGAGCGCCAGCGTGTGGCGCTCGGTGCCGCCGGTCGCGCCGAGCAGGACCGGGACACCCGTGAGCGCGGCCGGGTCGAGGATGTCGGCGAACGACTTGAACAGTCCCGAGTAGCTGGCGGTGAACACCGGGGTCACGGCGACGATCCCGTCGGCCTGCTCGACGTGCCGGACGGCCTCGGCGAGGTCGCCCGCGGCGAAGCCGGTGAGCATCGCGTCGACGATCGCGTGCGCGTGGTCGCGCAGCTCGACGACCTCGACCCGGACCGGCACGCCGGCCAGGTGCAGCTCGTCGGTGGTCGCCGTGGCGAGCCGGTCGGCCAGCAGCCGCGTGGAGGACGGCTGGGACAGCCCCGCCGCGACCACCGTGAGGAGACGTTCGGTGCTCATGCGCGTGCTCCTTCGGCGAGGGTCCCGGTCACGTCGTCGACGCCGTCGCCGACGTGGGTCGCGGCGGTCCGGCCGGCAGCGCGGGCGGCCGCGACGCGCTCGGCGTGGGTCGGCGGGTTCAGGGGGACGTCGTCGGCGGGGCGCTTGGCCTCGACGATCGTGCGCAGCGCGGGCACGACCTCGCCGGCGAGCAGGTCGATCTGCTCCAGCACGGTCTTGAGGGGCAGACCGGCGTGGTCGATGAGGAACATCTGGCGCTGGTAGTAGCCGACGTCGTCGACGAACGACGCGTACCGGTCGATGACCTGCTGCGGCGAACCGACGGTCAGGGGTGTCTGGGCCGAGAAGTCTTCGAGCGAGGGCCCGTGGCCGTAGACGGGTGCGACGTCGAAGTAGGGCCGGAACTGCCGCACGGCCTCCTGGCTGTTGCGGTGCAGGAACACCTGGCCTCCGAGCCCGACGATCGCCTGGTCGGCGCGGCCGTGGCCGTGGTGCTCGTAGCGCTGGCGGTAGAAGCGGACCATCTGCCGGGTGTGGTGCATGGGCCAGAAGATGTTGTTGTGCAGGAACCCGTCACCGTAGTAGGCGGCCTGCTCGGCGATCTCCGGCGAGCGGATCGAGCCGTGCCACACGAACGGCGGCACGCCGTCGAGCGGGCGGGGCGTGGAGGTGAAGCCCTGCAGCGCGGTGCGGAACGTGCCCTCCCAGTCCACGACGTCCTCGGTCCACAGCCGGCGCAGCAGCGCGTAGTTCTCCACGGCCAGGGGGATGCCGTTGCGGATGTCCTGACCGAACCAGGGGTAGACAGGTCCGGTGTTGCCGCGACCCATCATCAGGTCCATGCGGCCGTCGGAGATCACCTGGAGCATCGCGTACTCCTCGGCCAGGCGGACCGGGTCGTTGGTGGTGATCAGCGTGGTGGCGGTCGACAGCGTGATGTTCCGGGTGACCCCCGCCAGGTAACCGAGCATGGTGGTGGGGCTGGAGGCCATGAACGGCGGGTTGTGGTGCTCGCCGGTGGCGAAGACGTCGAGCCCGGCCTCGTCGGCGTGCCGGGCGATGGTGAGCATGTCGCGCACACGCTCGGTGTCGTCCGGGACCCGTCCGGTGGTCGGGTCCGGCGTGATGTCGGAGACGGAGAAGATGCCGAACTGCACGATGACTCCCTGGATCGCTCACTGATTCATGCATCTGCATGTATCGACCGTGCCAACCTGCCGCTCCCCCCGATTGTTCCCGTCCCCCGGTCGCGCCGCAGTCAGCGACGAGGTGACGTCACCCACAACCCGGTCCCTGCGACCGTTCTCGACTTGCGTGGCGGGCCCGCGCTGGCCAGCCTTGACCTGCACACGGCCCCACCCCGGACCGAGCCGGTACGCTTCACCGGTTCTTCACGCCCCGGCGGAACAACCGCCGTCAGGCGCGCGTTGGACACCAAGGCCCCTAACCCATCGACCTGTGGAGGACGACATGCCCGACCGCTCCCTGCGCGGCATGAGCATCGGCAGCAAGAGCATGGAGTCCGACGAGGGCGTGGACTTCGCCCCGCGGTTCCAGGCGCACTACGACTGCCCCAACGGCCACACCATCATCCTGCCGTTCTCCACCGAGGCCGAGGTCCCCCCGCTGTGGGAGTGCCAGTGCGGTGGAGAGGCGCTCCTGCGTGACGCGGAACGCCCCGAGGCCAAGCCGACCAAGCCGCAGCGCACCCACTGGGACATGCTGCTCGAACGGCGCTCCGTCTCCGAGCTCGAAGAGCTCCTCGACGAGCGCCTCGAGCTGCTGCGCGCCGGCAAGCTGCGTCGCTCGGCCTGACGCCCCGCCGTGGGCACACCACGGTCGTGCGCAGCACCAGTGCGGTCCTCCGTCCCCGGAGGGCCGCACTTCGTGCTTCTCGCCGCGGCTCCTCAGCGCGGTGCCGGCAGACCGCGCAGCTGACCCCACCGGAACCGCAGACCCCACAGCGTGACCTTCGTCAGCGCCTCGACCACGATGGACCGCGACATCTTCGAGACCCCCGCCGCACGCTCGACGAAGGTGATCGGGACCTCTGCCACCGTTCCTCCGCCCCGCAGCACCCGCCAGGTCATGTCGACCTGGAAGCAGTAGCCGTGCGACTCCACCGCCGCCAGGTCGACCGCCCGCAACGTGTCCGCGCGGAACGCCCGGTAACCGCCGGTCGCGTCCCGCACACCGATCCCCAGCGCCAGGCGCACGTAGGTGTTCCCCGCCCGCGAGAGCAGCATCCGGTGCCACGGCCAGTTGACGACCCGCCCGCCCGGCACCCAGCGCGACCCGATCACCAGGTCCGGGACGTCGTCGCCCGCCAGCCGGTCCAGCAGGCGCTCCAGCTCCTCGGGCCGGTGCGAGCCGTCGGCATCCATCTCGCACAGCACGTCGTACCCGCGCTCGAGCCCCCAGCCGAAGCCCGCCACGTACGCCGCACCGAGCCCGCCCTTGCCCGCCCGGTGCAGCACGTGCAGCCGGTCGTCGTCCGCGGCCCGGCGTGCGGCCAGCTCCCCCGTGCCGTCCGGCGACGCGTCATCGACCACCAGCACGTCGACCTCCGGCGCGACGGCGTCCAGCCTGTCCAGCAGCACCGGCAACGACTCGCGCTCGTCGTACGTCGGCACGATCACCAGCGTCCGCATCAGCGGGCCCGTGAGCGGCGCTCGCGGGCGGCGGTGGCCGCACCGGCCACGACCAGGGCGACGGCGAGCCCGCCGACGACCCAGCCCGGCCAGTAGCCGGCCTGCACGGCGGGCGTCAGCGTGGTGCGCAGGGGCAGCGCGGCGACGAGCTGGTCCGCGGTGAACAGCTCCGTCCGCGCCACGAGCGTGCCGTCCGGCGTCACGACTCCCGAGACGCCGACGGTGGAGATCTGCACGGCCGCGCGGCCCGTCGTCATCGCCTGCATCCGCGTCATCGCGAGCTGCTGGGTGGACTCGGCCGTGTAGCCGAACGAGGCGTTGTTGGTCGGCACCACGAGGACCTCGGCGCCGCGCACCACCGCGTCGCGGACGATCTCGTCGTAGGCGATCTCGAAGCAGATGATGGTGGCCATGGGCACGGTCGTGCCGTCGTCGCGCGGCAGCTCGACGACCGCCGGCTCCGCGCCCGGGAGCATGTCGTTGGTGACCCGGTCGACCTGGTCGGAGAAGACCCGCACGAAGCTGCGCAGGGGGATGTACTCGCCGAACGGCGCGGGGTGCTGCTTGGCGTACCGGTCGGTGACGCCGCGGCCGGCCTGCCACAGCAGCGAGACGTTGTACCGCCCGCCGGTGTCGGGGTACTCCTGGGCGCCCACCAGGATCGGGGCACCCACCGCGGTGGCGGCCTCGTCGAGCGCCGTGGCGACCTCGGGAGTCTCCTGCGGATCCAGGTCGGACCCGTTCTCGGGCCACAGCACGACGTCGAGGTCCTCGCCGCGGTCGGCCAGGACGGCGGTGCCCTCGAGGTGGTTGTTGAGGACCTCGGCCCGGTTGGCGAAGGAACCCAGGCCGGGCTCGGCCACGTTGCCCTGGACGGCTCCGGCCAGCAGCACGGGACCGTCGGCCTCGTGGGTGGCCGTGCCGGCGTCGACGACCGTGGTGTCCAGCTCGGCGGTGGCGACGGGCGCCGCGGCGGACCCGGCCGGCAGCGGCAGCGCGGCCGGTGCCAGCACAGCCAGGGCGCCGACGGCGACGAGCCCCGCGGCGACGGTGAGCGGACGGCGGTCCCGCGGCCGGGCAGCACGCGTGCGCCAGGCGACGACGGCCTGTGCCAGCGCCAGGGCGCCGAGGGTGCCGGCGAACGCGACGAGCAGGGAGACCAGGGTGGTGCCGCCGAGCCACGCGGCCCGACCGGTGGGCGCGTCGACCATGGTCCAGGCCAGCCGACCCCAGGGGAACCCGCCGAACGGGACCTCCGCACGCCACTGCTCGACGGCGACGAGCACCACGGCGAACGCGCCCGCGTGCGCGACGGCACGCCCCCATGCGCGCACGGTGGTCGCCCCACCGGGTCGACCGGCCCCGCGCAGCCGCAGCGGTGGAAGCCGTCGCGCCCACGTCCACAGCACACCGAGGACGGCGCCGAAGCAGGCCTGCAGGATCGACAGGGCCAACCACGGGACGGTGTCGGTGGCGAAGTTGGCCCACCAGATGTGCGGCAGCCAGAACGTCAGCATCGCCACGAAACCGACCAGGGCGTTCCACGCGGCGGCACGGCGCCCGTCGCGCCGCAGCGCCGCGTACAGCAGGCCGACGGCGACGAAGGCCAGCGGCCAGGCGTCGACGTCGGGGAACGCGGCCCACAGCCCGGCCCCGGCCGCGACCGCGAGCAGCAGGGTCACCGGCCGGGAGGTCCACCGGTCAGGTCGCGCCGCGGGCGGCGGCGGTGCGGCGGCGGTGCGGCCGACGTCGGGGTCCACGCTGGTCACCATGGTCTCAGGCGTCGATCGCGTCGAACAGCACGACGCCGTCGCGCACGGTGCGCAGGCACTGCGGCGCGCGCGTACCGGGCGACAGGTCCGGCAGCAGCGGCTGGCCGGAGCGCGCCTCGGGGTTCCACTGCGACAGCCGGCCGGGCGCGGACTGGACGGCCAGGGAGTCGGCGCGCCACACCGCGAGGTGCGCGGGCGCGCCGACCCGCAGCTCGCCGGCGCCGGTGTGGTCCAGGCCGGCGAGGCGCCACCCGCCACGGGAGTGGGCGCGGAACGCGGCACGGGCGCTGATGCGCTGCGAGGAGTCGGCGTGGCTGATGGCGCCGCGCACCGCCTCCCACGGGTCGAGGCGCGTCACCGGCGAGTCCGAGCCGAACGCCAGGGGCACGCCCGCACCGGCCAGGTCCGCGAACGGCGACAGGCTCGAGGCCCGCGGTCCGCCCAACCGGGCGGCGTACATGCCGTGCGGTCCGCCCCAGGTGGCGTCGAACGCCGGCTGGATCGACAGGGCCACGCCGTACAGCAGCAGAGCGGCCAGCGCCCCGGCGTCCACGAGCATGGCGTGCTCGACACGGTGGTGCCCGCTGCGCAGCAGCCCCGCGCCGGCTCGGTCGGCGGCCGCCTCGAGGCCGTGCACGAGCTCGTCCATCGCGCGGTCGCCGATGACGTGGAAGCCGCCCTGCAGCCCGGCCTCCGAGCAGGCGACCAGGTGGGCGGCGATCTGCTCCGCCGAGAGGTAGAGCTGCCCGTTCGTGGAGGTCCCCGACGGGGAGGGGAACGGCAGGTCGGCGTACGCCGCGCGCATGGCGGCGGTGCGCGAGCCGATCGAGCCGTCGACCGTCAGGTCGCCGCCGATGCCGGTCAGGAACGGCAGCTCGGCCTGCAGCTGACGGGCGTCGTCGACCGACGCGCACAGCTCGCCGCGGTAGGCGACCACGTGCGGCAACGGCTCGGCGGGGTCCGCGGCCAGCGCCATCAGCTCGGTCAGCCCGGCGCGGGTGTCGACGTGCGGAGCGCTCATCTCGTGCAAGGACACGATGCCGTGCGAGGCCGCCTGCCGCAGCGCCTGCCGGTAGGCGCGGGTACGCCGGGCGGGGTCGAGGTCGTGGGCGGCGGCCCGGGCACGCAGGTAGGTCTCGCCGGTCACGACGCCGGAGCCGTCCCACGACGGGTCACGGTCGATGCCCGTGGCAGCAGCGAACGACGAGGACACGAGCGCCGTGTGGCCGTCGACGCGGACCGCCAGGGTGGGGCGCCCGCCGGTGGCCCCGTCGAGCTCGCCCAGGTGGGGTGCGCGTCCGGCGGGCCACGCGTCGTCGTCCCAGCCGAAGGCCAGCAGGACCTCTCTGCCGCCCGGGTCCCGGGCTTCGAGACGGCGGGCCCCGGCCGCCAGCGCCTCGAGGGCGGCCGGCAGGTCGCCGGCGGCCCCCGGGCTCAGGTCGACCGACTCCAGCGCGAGCCCGGTCTCCAGGGTGTGCAGGTGGGAGTCGACGAACCCGGGTGTCACCAGTGCCCCGTCGAGGTCGACGACGGCGTCGGCACGTGCCGCCAGGCCGGCAGCGGTGTCCTCGGCCCCGAGCCAGGCCACGACCCCGTCGTCGACGAGGATCGCCTCGGCGAACGGGTCCGCGGAGGAGTGGACGACACCGTTGCGGTACAGGGTGGAGGTCACGGCCGAAAGCCTAGAGCACCTGGTCGCCCCGGCCGCCACGAGCCGGTTCACGATGCTGTCACGATCACAGGCTCGAGTAGGCCACCACCCCGCGCAGGACGGCGTCCTGCGCCGTGCGCGCCGCGGCCCGCACGCCGGGCCGGGGCGCCGCGACGGCGAGCTGGTCGAGGACGTCAACGACCTGCTTGCACCACCGCACGAAGTCCCCGGCGGCGACGTCGGTGCCGCGCAGCACCGCGTCGAGGCTCTTGCCCGAGGCCCACCGGTGCACGGCCCCGGCCAGACCGGTGTCCAGGGGCCCGGTGGCCTCCAGGTGGTAGGCGGCCTCCAGCGACGTGATCTGCGACCAGACGTGCGCCGTGGCGTCCAGCGCCGTGGCGAGCCGACCCTGCGGGCCGCCCGGGACGTACGGGTCGTCCACCTCGTCGCGACGGCCCGAGTAGACCACCGCGGAGACCGCGGCGGCGAGCTCGGCCGGGTGCAGGTCGTCCCAGGTCCCCTGGCGCAGGCACTCGGCGAGCAGCAGGTCGTCCTCGGCGTAGAGCCGACGCAGCCAGCGGCCCTCGTCGGTCACCTGCAGCGCGCCGGAGTCGTCCGCGGCCAGGTAGCCGAGCTCGCGCAGCACCACGCAGGTGCGGTCGAACGTCCGCGCGATCGAGCCGGTGCGGCCCTCGATGCGCCGCACCAGCGTGGCGTGCTCACGGCGCAGCTTGTCGGCCCGCTGCGCCCACCGGGCGTGGTCGTCGCGCTCCGGGCAGTCGTGGCACGGGTGGTCGCGCAGCTCGGCGCGCAGCCGTTGCACCCGCGCGTCCGAGGCCGCGTCGGCCCGGCGTCCGGGGCTCCCGGGCACCCGCCCGCTGCCGCCGTCGTCGGAGAACGCGCCCAGGGCGTTGCGCATCGAGGACGCCAGGTCGCGGCGGGACTCCGGCTTGCGCGGGTTGAACCCGGAGGGGATCTTCACCCTCGTCACGGTGCGCACCCCGCCGGGCACGTCGGCCAGCGTGAGCTTCTTGACCTGCTTCTCCTGGGTGAGCACGGTCGGTCGCGGACCGTCGAACCCGCCCTCGCCGCGGCCCGGGTCCAGGACCACCACGTACCCGCGGCGGCGTCCCGTGGGCACCTCGACGACGTCACCGCGGCGCAGCTTCTCCAGCGAGGCCACCGCGTCGGCACGCCGGGCGCCCTGCTCTGCGCGCGAGAGCTCCTTCTCGCGGTCGGTCAGCGCCCGGCGGATCGACATGTACTGCGCGAAGTCGCCGCGCTCGCACGTCATCGCCTCGGAGTAGCCCTCGAGGGCCTCGGCGTGCGCCTGCGCCTGCTTGGCCAGCCCCACCACGCCACGGTCCGCCTGGAACTGCGCGAAGCTGGTCTCCAGCACCTCCCGTGCCCGTTCCGCACCCACCTGGCTGACCAGGTTGACCGCCATGTTGTACGTCGGGCGGAAGCTCGAGCGCAGCGGGTACAGGCGGCGGGAGGCCAGACCGGCCAGCGCCACCGGGTCCAGGCCCAGGTGGTCGACCACCACGGCGTGCCCCTCGACGTCGATGCCGCGGCGGCCCGCCCGCCCCGTGAGCTGGGTGTACTCCCCCGGCGTCACCGGCTGGTGCGCCGTGCCGTCCCACTTGACGAGCTTCTCGAGCACCACCGAGCGGGCCGGCATGTTGATGCCCAGCGCGAGGGTCTCGGTGGCGAACACCACCTTGACCAGCCCGCGGGCGAACAGCTCCTCGACGGTCTCCTTGAACACCGGCAGCAGGCCGGCGTGGTGCGCGGCGATCCCCCGGCACAGCGCGTGCTGCCAGGACCAGAAGCCGAGCACCTCCAGGTCCTCCGGCGGGATGGTCACCGTGCGCTCGTCGATGACCCGCCGGATCTCCGCCTCTTCCTCCGCGTCCGTCAGGCGCAGGCCGGCCCCGAGGCACTGCTCGACCGCTCCCTCGCAGCCCGCCCGGGAGAAGATGAAGTAGATCGCCGGCAGCAGCGCGTCGGAGTCCAGCGCCTCGACGACGCCGAAGCGCCGCGGCGTGCGACGCTGCGGCACCGCTCCCCCGGCGGGGCGCGCACCGCCGCGACCCCGGTAGCCGCGGTCTCCGCGACCACGACGGCCCCGCTGCGTGCCGCCGTCGGACCGCCCGTGGGTGTGGAACAGCCGCGCCAGGTCCGGGTCGATCGGCGGGTTCGTGCCCGGGTCGGTCGGGTCGACGTGCCCGGCGTACAGGTCGAACAGCCGCGGCACGCCGCGCGGCTCGCTGGGTGCGGTGATGACGTGCTGCCACAGCGGCACGGGCCGGCGCTCGCTGACCACCACGGCGGTGTCGCCGCGCACGGTCGCCAGCCAGTCGCCGAACTCCTCGGCGTTGGACACGGTCGCGGACAGCGAGACCAGCTGGACGTGGTCGGGGAGGTGGATGATCACCTCTTCCCAGACGGGACCGCGGAACCGGTCGGCGAGGTAGTGCACCTCGTCCATGACGACGTAGGACAGACCCTCGAGCGCGGTCGAACCGGCGTACAGCATGTTGCGCAGCACCTCGGTGGTCATCACGACCACCGGGGCGTCGGCGTTGATGGAGGTGTCGCCGGTGAGCAGGCCGACGTTCTGGGCGCCGTGGCGCCGCGCCAGGTCGTTGAACTTCTGGTTGCTGAGCGCCTTGATGGGCGTGGTGTAGAAGGCCTTCGTGCCGGAGGCCAGCGCCAGGTGGACGGCGAACTCGCCCACGACCGTCTTGCCGGCGCCGGTCGGGGCGGCGACCAGGACACCGCGTCCGGCTTCCAGGGCCGCGCAGGCGTCGGCCTGGAACGGGTCGAGCTCGAAGTCGAGGACCGTGCGGAACCGTCCGAGCTCGCCGAGGGCGTCGGCCTTGTCGCGGGCGGAGCGGGCTCGAGCGGCGGCGTACCGCTCGGCGGGGCTGAGGTCGGCCGTCATGCTCGCCAGCCTACGGTGACTTCGGCGTCCACCCGCCGCTCGGTGGTCGCTGCGGGCCGCCAGGGGCGATGCTCAGGGCCGCCCGTCGGCCAGCAGCCGGACGGCGCCGGGCACGGCACGGGCGGTCACGGGCAGGGGGCCCAGCCGTTCACCGTCGCCGTGCGCCTCGGGCAGCGAGGTGGTGCCGGCCGGCAGGTCGGCGGCCGGTGGCGGTGCCGGGGCGATGGTCACCGCACGGGCCCGCAGCAGATGCACGTCACGGTGGTGCACGTGCCGTCCGGAGAACATCAGCGGGAAGATCGTCGCGGCGCCGGCGCGGGTGAGCACCGGGGCCACGAGCACGTCGAGCAGACCGTCGTCGACGCTGGCGTGCGGGGCGACGCGGATGCCACCGCCGATGCGGTCGGTGTTCGCGGCGGTGACCATGGCGGCGCGGCCGGTCCACGTGCGTGCGCCGGTGCCGCCGTCGGGCTGGGTCAGGGGCAGGTCTGCGGCGTCGGTGACGTCCTCGAGGTGCAGGGTGTACGCCCAGGCGCGGAAGGCGACGATCTCGGCGAGCGCGGCCAGGGTGTAGCGCGCCGGACCGCGGGGGTGCCGCATGGCGTTGGCGCGGGCGTTGACGGCGGCGTCCAGCCCGGCGGACACGGCACCCGCGACCCACCGGTCGGGCCGGCCGGGCGAGGTGACCCGGATCGCGTCGACGGCGCGCGCGGCCCCGGCTGCCAGCGCCGCCAGCAGACCGGAGCCCGCCGCGACGTGGTCGCGCACGGGCAGGCCGAGGCAGGTGGCGAAGTCGTTGCCGGTGCCCACCGCCACGACCCCGAGCGGCGTCCCGGTGCCGGCGACGGCCTGCGTGCCCAGGTGGACCATGCCGTCCCCGCCCACGACGACGAGCGCGTCCAGGCTCCCGGTCGCGACGGCGGTGCGGGCGCGCGCGGTGGCCTGCTGCAGGTCCCTGCCGGACAGGTCGGTCACGTCGTGCCCGGCGGCGCGCAGCGCGTCGAGGAGCTCGCGCCCGGCCCGGGCACCGCGCCCGCCGCCGGCCACGGGGTTGACCACCACACCCAGGCGTCGTGCGCCGCCGGTGACGGCCGGCGTCACCCGACGGGCGCGACGCGGCGGCGGTCGACGCGCCGGTCGTGCAGGAAGCAGATCCCGGTCGCGATGAAGTACAGGGCGCAGATGGGACCGGCGATCGCGAACATGCTGAGCACGTCCATGGTGGGGGTCACGATCGCGGAGAAGAGGAAGGACACCAGGATCGCCCACCGCCAGCCGGCCAGCCAGGTGCGTGCGCGCACGGTGCCCATGAGGTTGAGCACCACCATGAACACCGGCACGAGGAACGCGATGCCGCAGGCCAGGATGAGGCGCATGACGAAGCTGAGGTACAGCTGGGCGCCCACGAGGTTCGAGCTGCCCTCGGGCACGAAGTCGTTGAGGACCTGCACGACGTAGGGCAGGACGTACCAGGCCAGGCCGGCCCCGGCGAGGAACATCGGCACGGCGGCGAACAGGAAGCCGTAGACGTAGCGCCGCTCGCTGCGGGTCAGGCCGGGGTTGACGAAGGCGAAGACCTGGTACAGCCACCAGGGGCTGGAGACCAGGACGCCGAGGAAGAGCGAGACCTTGACCCGCATGTCGATCGCGGTCGCCACACCGTCGAAGTTCAGGCCGATGAGCGCGCCGCGCCGTGCGGCGGCCTCCTGCAGCGGCTGCACGAGTGCCGCGAGCAGCGGGTCGTAGAGGATCCAGCCGAGGACGGCGCCGGCGAGCAGGCCCAACGCGATGCGCACGACGCGCTTGCGGACCTCGACCAGGTGGTCGCGCAGCGGCATGCGCCCCTCGGGGTCCCGGGGGGTGCGGGGCACGGTGGACCCCTCAGGCGTTCCGGTGCTCGCCCGCGCCGGGGCCGGGGTCGCTCGTGCCGGCGGCGGACGTCGGCGGCGCCGGCGTGGTGGCGCTGGTGCCGGCGGGGGCACCGGTGCCGGACCCGGCCTCCGTGGAGGCGCTCTCGGTGGTGCTGCGGCGCGGCTCGTCCTCGTCGTCGTCGCGCAGCTCACGCACCTCCTTCTTGAAGATCTTCAAGGAGGTTCCGACGCTCTTGGCGACGTCCGGCAGGCGTCGCGCACCGAAGAGCACCACGACGAGCAGGATGAGCGTGATGATGACGGCGGGGTTTCGGAAGATACCCACGGACTTCAACTCCCAAGCGTTCGGTGCGCGCCACGGGCCGGCGCCACATCAGTCTATGCCTACGCCACGGTGCGGTGGAACACCTGCGCGACGTCGTTCCAGCCAGCTCCCGGACCGCCACGCCTGCCAGGTCGCGCGCTGGCGGGCGCGGCGCGCGACCCGGCGTCGGTCACCGGCACGACGCCGTCCCTGCACGCGCGCGTGCAGGGACGCGCGGGAGGCGAACATCGTCGCGGAGGTGTCGGGACGCGCGGCCTCGGCCCGGGCGACGGCGTCCGAGACCCGCTCGGAGGCCGCACCGAACGTGCGGCCCGCGACCGTCACCTCGCGCAGCAGCGCCAGGCCCGCGCGGACCACGCCCCAGGCGATCCAGCCCAGGAGCACCAGCGCGCACACCACGAGCAGCGTCCATCCCCAACCCGGCATGCGCTCAGCCTAGCCGCGGCGGGTCGCCGTCGTCGGCATCGCCGTCGTCGGCCGCGAGGGCCTCGCGGGCCGCGTCGGCCACCTCCCGGGCCACGTCGGCGGGCTCGACCGCCAGGACGTCCGGGGCGTTGGTCAGCAGCAGCCGGCGCAGCCACGCCGGGTTCGTCACCCGCAGGCGCACCTCGAACGAGCCGTCGGGCAGGTCGGTGACCGACTCGACCGGGACCTCCTCGGCGACCCAGCGCGCCGGGGACGCCAGGCGCAGCACCGCCACCTGGGCCGACTGCCCCGCCTCCGCGGCCACCTGGGCGAACACGTCCACGTCACCGTCCACCTCGCGGTCCTGCACCGCCTCGCCGGTGGGCACGGCGTCCAGCACCCGGTCCACCCGGAACGTGCGCCGCCCCGCCGCCCGGTAGCACCAGCCCACCAGGTAGGTCGCGTCGTCCTGCGTGACCAGCCGCACCGGGTCGACGTCGCGCTCGCTGACGGTGTCCGCCGCGTCGACGTACCGCAGCCGCACCCGCCGCCCCGTCGTGACCGCGTGCGCCAGGACGCCCAGCACCCGCGCGTCGCCCTCGCCGCCGAGGCGCACGTCCACCGCCTGGGCGGCCTCCCCCGTGGCCGCCGTCAGCTTGTCCAGCGCCGAGGCCACCACGGCGGCCCGCTCCGGGTCGGCCTGCACCGCCGGCGTGGTGTGCATCGCGCGCAGGGCCGCCACCAGCGCCACGGCCTCACGGGTGCCGAGCCGCAGCGGTCGCGTCAGGCCCCGGCCCTGGGTCAGCGACACCAGCCCCTCCTCCAGGGAGTAGGCGTCGAAGTCGATCAGGTCGTCCGGCATGTACCCCGGCGTGCCCGAGACCCACAGGGCGTCGATGTCCTGGCGGACACGTTCCGGCGTCACGCCGAACTGCCGGGCCAGCTCGTCCACGCCCACCGGACCGGCACCGTCGAGGTACGCCACGATGCCCAGCAGCCGCACCAGCCGGTCGTCCGCCCGCTCAACCATGACGCACCTCCGGCCCGCCGGCCCCGTCCGTCCCGCCCGTAGCCCCCGGAGCGCGGTCCAGGCCCGCCGCGGCGGTCAGCCGCCGGCGCACCTCCGCGCGCAGCTCGGCCGGCTCCAGGACGAGCACCGCCGCCCCGTAGCCCGCGACCTCGTCCGCCAGAGCCGTCAACGACCGGAACCGCACCGTCACGACGTCACGACCCTGCGGCGCTCGCGGCACCGCACCGGCCGGCTCCACGGCGCGCGCCCGCAGCACCGGGGCACGCTCGGGCACGACGGCGAGGTGCGCGGTGCGCTCGGAGCCGACGTGGGCGCCCAGCGCGGCGTCCACGTCCACCCGGTCGGGGATGGTGAACGCACCGGCCTCAGGACCCACCCGGACCCGGCCGTCGATGCGCGACAGCCGGAACACCCTCGTCGCCTCCCGGTCGCGGTCGTGCCCGACGACGTACCAGGCTCCGCCGCGCGCGGCGATCCGCCACGGTTCGACGGTGCGCACCCGCACCCGGCCCGTGTTCGCCGCCCGGTAGCGGAACGTGGCCACCCGGCGCTCCGAGACCGCCTCGAGCAACGGCCCGTAGGCGTCCCCGGCGGCCCGCAGCCGCGGCGTCAGCCCGGCGACGGCGTCGCCCGCCGCGTCCGCCGCACCGGCGGCCGCGAGCTTCGTCATCGCCCGGGACATGTCCGTGCGCAGCGTCTTGTCCGACCACAGCTGCGCGGCCAGCGAGACCACGCCGAGCTCCGCGGGGGTCAGGTCGACCGGGGGCAGGGCGTACGCCTCGTTGTCGATCCGGTAGCCGACCTCGTCGCTGTGCCCCGAGCCCTCGACCGTCACGATCGGGACGCCGAGCGCGCGCAAGGTGTCCTTGTCGCGCTCGAACATCCGCTCGAACGCCTCCGTGGACGGAGCGCCGTCATATCCGTGCACGCCCGAGCGCACCTGCTGCTTCGTCATGGCCGCCGAGGTGTTCACCAGGGCGATGACGAGGTTCAGCAGACGCTCGTCCGGTCGGGTCGGCGGGCCGCCCGCCGCGTCATCACCTGCCATCGGCCACCACGGTAGTCCCAGGTACGCTTCCACGGGTGACGACAGGGCCGACCCACCGACGAACCGCCGCCGACCACGTGACCTGGCGCACCGGCTCCGTGACCGCCCGGGGCCGCGCCTGGCCCGGCGCACGCGAGCTCACCGTCCGGCTCGGCGAACCGCTGCCCGCCCCGGACGGCGGGGACGGCGTCCGCGAGGTCCGCGCCCTGGCCTACACCACGCTCGTCGGGGACCCCGAGGTCGGCGACCGGCTCGCACTGAACGTCTCGGCGCTCGCCCGCGGGCTCGGGACCGGCGGGTACGCCCTCGTCGTCGCCCCCGCCGACCCCCACGCCGTGCCCCCCGACCCGGTCCCCGGACCCGGTCACCTCGTCAAGGCCCGCTACACCCCGCTGCAGGCGATGGTGCTCGGCGTCGACGAGCAGGAGTCCGCCCACCACGACGTCCTGCGCGACGCCGACGACCTGGCGGCCACCCCCGTCGTCGTCGCCGACCTGCACTCCGCCGTGCCCGCGATCGTCGCGGGCGCCCGGTACGCCGCGGCGCTCGCGGGCACGGCCGCACCACGGGTCGCCTACCTCATGACCGACGGCGGAGCGCTGCCCGCCGCGTTCTCGCGCACCGTCGCCGCGCTGCGCGAGCACGGCTGGCTCGAGGCGACCCTCACCGTCGGCCAGGCGTTCGGCGGCGACCACGAGGCCGTCAGCGTGCACAGCGGGCTGCTCGCCGCCCACCACGTCGTCGGTGCCGACCTGGTCGTCGTGGCTCAGGGGCCCGGCAACCTCGGCACCGGGACCCGATGGGGCTTCTCGGGGGTCACGGCCGGCGAGGCCGTCAACGCCGCCGCCACCCTCGGCGGCCGGCCCGTCGCCTCCCTGCGCGTGTCCGGCGCCGACGCGCGCGACCGGCACCTCGGCGTGTCCCACCACTCCCTGACCGCGTACGGCCGGGTCGCCCTCGCGCGCGCCGACGTCGTCGTGCCGCACCCCGACGACACCCTGCAGGACCTGCCCGGCTGGGGCGCCGCCCTGACCCGTCGCGTCCACGACCAGGCCGCCACCCTCGGTGCGCGCCACCGCCTCGTCGACGTCCCCGCCACCACCGACCTCCTCGAGGCGCTGCGCCGATGCCCCGCGCGGCTGTCCACCATGGGCCGGGGCCTGGACGCCGACCCCGCGGCGTTCGTCGCGGCCGCCGTCGCGGGCCAGCACGCCCGCGACCTGCTCCCGTGACGCCCGCCGGGCGGCGGACGCACCCGGCCACCGTCCTCTCCCACCCAGCCGCCCTGGTGGTCCTCGCCGTGCTCGTCGTCCTCGGCGCCGCCACCGCCACCCCCTGGCACCTGACCGTGCCCGAGCTCCTCCTCGACGCCGGACCCGGTCGACCACTCCCCACCACCGAGCCGTCCCCGCCCCCAGCCGCGCCCCGCACGGACGCCTCCACCGGCGAACCCGACGACACCCTCCTGACCACCCTGATCGTGCTCGGGGCGATCATCCTCGTGCTCCTGCTGTGGGCCGCCGGCCGCACGATCCTGCGCGCGCTGCGGGACGCCCCGCGCAAGCCGCCCGAACCCGACACCCTCGACCGCGGCGGCGACCTCGCCACCGCCGCCGTCCCCACCGTCCCCCTGCCCGAGCTCGCCGACGCCGTCACCCGCGCCCTGCAGCACCTCGACGACGCGCGCACCCCCACCGACGCGGTCATCGCCGCCTGGGTGGCGCTCGAGGACGCCGCCGCCGAGCACGGCACCGCACGCGACCCCGCCCAGACGCCCACCGAGTTCACCCAGGCGATCCTCGCCACCACCCCCGCCCCACCCGGCCAGGTCGCCACGCTGCGCACCCTCTACCAGCGCGCCCGCTTCACCACCCACCCCACCGAGGACGACGACGTCACCGCCGCCCGCACCGCCCTCACCCGCATCGCCCGCAGCCTCGACACGCGGGGCACCGCACCATGACCCGCCGCCACCTGCCGACCGCCGTCGCGCTCCTCACCGCCCTCGCGCTGGCCGCCACCGGCACGCTCGACCCCCTCCACGCCCTCCTGCTGCCCTGTGCCGGCCTCGTCGTCTGGCACGCCTGGCGCACGGTCGACGACGGCGCCGAGGCCGCCTGGCCCGCACCGCCCGCCGAACGACGCCACGGCGCCCGCCACGACGTCACCGACCTCGGCTGGGCCGCCTTCACCCGTGACGGGCGGGTCTCCGCCCGCATCACCCGCCGCGTCCACGCGATCGCCCAGCACCGGCTCGCCCCCCACGGCATCGACCTGACCGACCCGCACCACCGGGACGCCGCCGCGACGATCCTCGGCGCCGACGTCGTCGACCAGCTCCGCTCCCGCCGGCCACCCACGCCGCGCACCCTGCACCGCTGGCTCGACGCCGTCGAACGCATCCCGCCCGACCCCCCGCGCACCGGAAGGCCCTCCGCATGAACCACCCCGCCACCCCGCTGCCCGTCGCCGACGTCGCCGACCGCGGCCGCGCCGTCCTCGACGAGATCGGCACCGCCGTCGTCGGCATGCGCGACTCGCTCGAGCTGGCGCTCGCGGCGGTGCTCGCCGGCGGGCACGTGCTCTTCGAGGACGTGCCCGGCCTCGGCAAGACGCTGGCCGCGCGGTCCCTGGCCACGGTGCTCGGGCTCGACTTCGCCAGGCTGCAGTGCACGCCCGACCTGCTGCCCAGCGACGTCACCGGCTCGAGCGTCTTCGACCCCGCCACCCGCGAGTTCGTCTTCCGGCCCGGGCCGGTCTTCACGGGGCTGTTCCTCGCCGACGAGATCAACCGGACGGCGCCCAAGACGCAGTCGGCGCTCCTGGAGGCCATGGCGGAGCGCCAGGTGTCCGCGGAGGGCACGACCCGCCCGCTGCCACGGCCGTTCCACGTCGTGGCGACGTCCAACCCGGTGGAGTACGAGGGCACCTATCCGCTCCCCGAGGCACAGCTCGACCGCTTCATGGTGCGGCTCGCCGTCGGCTACCCCGACCGCGACCAGGAGCGCGACGTGCTGCTGCGCCGGGTCGCGCGGCGGCAGGAGGCCGCACCGGTGCGCCGTGTCGTCGACGCGGAGACCGTCCTGGCCATGCAGGCGGGCGTCGAGGCCGTCGAGGTCGACCCGGACGTGGCGGGCTACTGCGTCGACCTCGCCGCCGCGACCCGCGCGCACCCCTCGCTGGAGGTGGGTGCCTCGCCCCGTGGGTCGCAGAACCTCCTGCTGCTGGGACGCGCGGTCGCCGTGCTCGACGGGCGCGACCACCTCCTGCCGGAGGACGTCAAGCGGGTCGCGGTCCCCGTGCTCGCGCACCGGCTGACCCTGACCCCGACCGCCTGGGCGGCCGCGGTGCGCCCCGAGGACGTGGTCCGCGAGCTGCTGGCGTCCGTCCCCGGGCCCGCTGCCGTCGGGTCGGCCCGGTGACGTTCGAGACCACGGAGCGTGCCAGGGCTCAGGAGCGCGGGACGCGCCGGCCCGGGGAGCCCGTGTGGCGCCGGACGCCGCACGGCGTCGTCGGGACGTCGGTGGGGCTGCTGCTCCTGGCGGTGGGGCTGCTCGCCGGGCGTGCGGACGTCGCGCTCGTGGGGCTGCCGGTCCTCGTGGGTGCCGGCTGGTCCGGCAGACCGGGTGCGCTCGCCCAGGGCGTGCCGGACCGGGTCACCCGGACCAGGCTGACGTCGGACGACGAGCAGGCGAGCCCGGGCGAGCTCGGCGCGACGCTGCTCCTGGACCCGCCGCCCGGGGCGGAGCTGCTCCAGGCACGCGTCGCGGCTCCCGGGCACGTCCCGGTCGACGTCGTGCTGCCCGCCACCCGGCGTGCGGTGCGCCTCGGTCTGGCGACGGTGCGCACCGGCCCGCAGTCGACGTTCGTCGTGGACGTCCGCGGTCACGGGGCGGGCGGGTCGACGGCGGAGGACCCGGTCCGCTCCTCGGCGCCGGACCGGCTCGTCCTGCCGCAGGTGATGCCGCTCGGACGCGTGCCCCTGCCCCACCGGCTGCGCGGCCTGACCGGCCCGCACACCTCGAGGCGCCTCGGCGACGGCAGCGAGCTGCGTGACGTCCATCCCTTCACCCCGGGCGACCGGCTGCGCCGCATCGACTGGCGTACCACCGCGCGACGCGCCCCGGACCTCGACGAGCTCTACGTGCGTCGCACCCACGCGACGGCGGAGGCCACGACCATGCTGGTGGTCGACTCCCGCGACGAGGTCGGCCCGGACCTGCGCACCTGGCGGGGCGAGGGACCGCAACGCATCGACGAACCGACCTCGCTCGACCTCGCCCGGCACGCCGCGGCGTCGGTCGCCCGGGCGGTCGTGGACGCCGGCGACCGCGTGGGGCTGGAGGACCTGGGACGCCGGCGCCGACCCGTGCCGCCGGCCGCCGGGCGACGACACCTGCGGCGCGTCCTGCACGGGTTGGCGACGTCGAGCCCGCTCGGCCCACCGGCGCGGCGGCTGCGTCCGCCGCGCGTGCCGGCGGACGCCGTCGTGTACCTGTTCTCCACGGTGCTCGACGACGAGCCGGTGCGCATGGTGCGCACCTGGCACGAGGGCGGGCACCGGGTCGTGGTCGTCGACACCCTGCCCGCCGTGCGTCCCGTCCACGAGGAGCACCTGCGCATCGCGTGGCGGGTGACCAGCATGGAGCGCGAGGACCGGCTGCGACAGCTCAGGAGCGAAGGCGTGCCGGTGGTGGCGTGGGCCGGCACCGCTCGGGCCGAGGCGTCCACCCGGTTCGAGGCGGTCGTGCGGGCGGCGGAGCGTCACCACGGTTCCTCGGTGCGGCACCTGACCTGAGGCCGGGCCGGCGTCCGCGGCGGTGAGCATCGCGAGGCCTGGATAGCGTGGTGGCATGCCCGCGTGGACGACCTGGCTCGAGAGCTGGTGGGCGACCGGCGACTACGACGTCGCCCGCCAGGTGCTGCAGCGCGGCGTCGGGGTGCTGCTGTGCCTGGCGTTCCTGCAGGCGCTGGGCCAGTTCCGTCCGCTGCTCGGCGACCACGGTCTGACACCGGTGCGCACGTTCACCGCGCAGGTCCGGTTCCGTGACGCGCCGTCGCTGTTCCAGTGGCGCTACAGCGACCGGCTGCTCGCGACGGTGGCGTGGACCGGCGTGGTCGGTGCGGCAAGCCTCGTCGCGGGCCTGCCCCAGGCGGGCCCCTGGTGGGTGCCGACGCTCGTGCTGCTGGTCCTGTGGTGGTTCTACCTGTCGATCGTCAACGTGGGCCAGCGGTTCTACGGTTTCGGCTGGGAGATGCTGCTGTGCGAGATGACGTTCCTCGTGGCCTGGTTCGGCTCCGAGGCCGTGCCGGTGCCGTTCCTGCTGGTGCTGGCGGCCCGGTGGCTGCTGTTCCGCGTGGAGCTCGGCGCGGGCCTGATCAAGTGGCGCGGCGGGCGCGAGTGGCGTGACCTCACGGCGCTCGACTTCCACCACGAGACCCAGCCCATGCCGGGCCCCCTCAGCTGGCACGCCCACCACCTGCCGCGCTGGTGGCACCGGGTCGAGGTGGTCGGCACCCACGTCTCCCAGCTCGGCGTGCCGTGGCTGCTGTGGCTGCCCCAGCCCTTGCCGAGCATCGCCGGCGTCGTCGTGGTCCTCACCCAGGGGTGGCTCGTGGTCACCGGGAACTTCGCGTGGCTCAACTGGGCCACGATCGTGCTGGGTGCGGCGATGATCTCCGACGGCGCGTGGTCGTCGATGCTCAGCACGGTGGGGTCCGGGCCCGACGGCGCGCAGGCCGGGCCGAGCCCGGACCTGTCCGTCGCGCACGTCGTGGCGGTCGCCACGGTCGTCACCGTGCTCGCCGTCCTGTCCGTGCGGCCCGCGCGCAACCTCGCCTCGCGTCACCAGAGCATGAACGCGAGCTTTGAGCCCTGGCGCCTGGTCAACGCGTACGGCGCCTTCGGGTCGGTGACCCGCCGCCGCGAGGAGGTCGTCGTCGAGGGCACGCTCGCACCCCACCCGGGACCGGACGAGTGGCAGGCGTACGAGTTCCGTGGCAAGCCCGGCGACGTGCACCGCCGACCGCCGCAGGTCGCGCCGTACCACCTGCGCCTCGACTGGCTGCTGTGGTTCGTGCCGCTCGGTTCCGGCGGGACGCTCTGGTTCGAGCGCCTCCTGCTGCGGCTGCTCGAGGCGGACCGGGCGACGCTGCGCCTGCTGCGCCACGACCCGTTCGGTGGCGAGCGGCCACGCTGGGTGCGGGCACGCCTGTACCGCTACCGGTTCTCGACGCCCGAGGAGCGGCGGCGCACCGGCGACTGGTGGGTGCGGCGCGAGGTCGCCGTCGTCGTCGACCCGGTCAGCCTGTCGATGGTGCGGCGCTGAGGCTCGTCACAGCCCTTCTCACAGCCCCTCGAGGTGCACCGCCTTGCGCACGGTCATCTCGTCGAGGAGGTCGGGCCCGAACCCGGCTCCTCCGCCGCTCGCCCGCCGCGGGTCGGCCGAACCGCCCGGCGCGCCGCCGAAGACGGCGTTGACCTTGACGGTCCCCACCTCCAGGACGTCGGCCGCGTGCAGGGCGTGGTCGAGCCGTGGCGTCAGCACGGTCGCCGCCAGCCCGTACGCCGAGGCGGAGGCACGGCGCAGGGCCTCGTCGAAGTCGGCGACCCGGACCACCGGGGCGACGGGGCCGAACGTCTCCTCGCGCAGCAGCGGCACGTCGTCCGGGCATCGGTCGAGCACCGTCGGGGCGTAGAACGAGCCGGGACGGTCCAGCCGGTGGCCGCCGGTGACCACCTGGGCGCCCGCCTCGACGGCGCCGGACACGTGCGCCGCGACGACGGCGAGCTGGTCGGCGTCGACGAGGGGTCCCGTGGTCGTCGCCGGGTCGGCGGGGTCGCCGACGACGAGCTCCTCGGCACGGCGGGCGAGCTCGGCCACGACGGCGTCCGCGACCTCCTCGACCACGTACACCCGCTCGACGGCGGTGCAGAGCTGGCCCGCGTTGGCGAAGGCCCCGGTCGCGATCTGCTCGGCGGCGCGCGCCGGGTCGACGCCGGCGTCCACGACCAGCGGGTCCTTGCCGCCGTTCTCCAGCAGCGCCCGCGCTCCGCGCTGCCCGACCGCCGCAGCGATGCGCCGGCCCGCGGCCGAGGAGCCGACGTGCGCGACCAGCGCGACGTCGTCGTGCGCCACGAGCGCCTCCCCGGTCGCGGCGTCGCCGCTGACCACCTCGAGCACGCCGGCGGGAAGCGCCCGGGCCACGAGCCCGGCGAGCCGGACGCCGGGCACGTCGCTGCGCTCTGACGGCTTGTGGACCACGGTGTTGCCGGTGACGAGCGCCGCGGCGATCAGTCCGGCGGCGGCCGGGTACGGGTCGTTCCACGGTGTGACGACGGCGACGACGCCGCGTGGCTCACGGCGCACCACGTCCATCGCGGCGGGGGCTCCTGCCAGCACGCGGCCCGCGCGGCCGAGCCCCGCGACCGCCGCCTCGTCCAGCAGATCCGCGGCGACCGCGGCGGACTCGCGCGCCTCACCGCGGAGGCGACCGGTGGTCGAGCACAGCAGGTCGCCGAGCTCGTCCGCCTGGGCACGGACGGCGGTCGCCGCCTCGCGCAGCAGCCCGGCCCGCTCGGCGGGCGACGTCGCGCGCCAGCCGGCGAACGCGTCGCGGGCGGCGTGCACGGCCGCGCCGACCTGGTCGGCGTCGGCGCAGACGACGTCGCGGCCCGGCCGGCCGGTCGCCGGATCGAGCCGCTCGAGGGTACGGGTGGCGGGACGGGCGTCGGTCGTGGTCATGGGCTACCTCCCGGTTCGGCGGACGGCACGGTGTGCGCCGTGCGGGACCGCCACGAGCGTCCCGCCGCCCCGGGCTGCTCGCACGCCGGCGTCGGGTCGTGACGTCGGTGACCAGGTGGTGGCGGACAGGCGCTTCCCGGTCGCAGGCCAGGCGCGCGCGTCGAGCGACGACGTGGCTGACACGGCTGCTCGGCCGTGGGATCCTCGGGGGCGTGCCTCACACACCGCCCCAGCTCCGGCGCCCCCGACCGGCCGACGCGTTCCGCTGGGCCTCGCGACGGCACGTGACGGACGGCCGACGATGAGCCTGCGCGCCGAGGTGCACGACTGGGTGCGACGCCGTCGTGAACGACCGCTTCCGGTCGTACGCGTCGGGCACGGCCCGGTCGTCCCCGGCAGCGTGCTGCGGCTCGCCGCGGTCTGTGCCGTGGCGGGACTGGTATGGGCGGGCGCCGCCCGCACCACCCTCGTGGCGGAGCTCGAGGTGGCGGCCGTCGCCGGCATGGCGCTCTGGGCGCTCGTGCGCCCGGGCACGGTCCCCGCGCACACCGCCGTGGTCCTCACGGCGCTGCTGCTCCTCGGTTCCACCGCCGCTCCGTTCGATCCCGCCGCGCTCTGGCTCGCTCCCGCGGCATACGTGGCCGTGCGCCTGGGCTGGTGGGCGGGGCAGGTCGGCTGGCGCACGCGGGTCGAGGTCACGGCCCTGCGCCGCACGGGGAGCCGCGACCTGGTGCTGCTGGGGCTGGCGGTGGCCGTCGGCGGTGCAGCCTGGGCGGCGTCCGGAGCCACGGTCGCCGGCCTCGCGCTCGTCGGCGGCGGGGCGTTGCTGGCCCTGGCATGGCGCGTGCTGCCACGATGACCCGATGACCGAGACCATGATCCGCCCCTACCGCACGTCCGACCGTCACGCCGTCGCCGAGGTGTGCGTCCGGACCGCCGCGGGGGGCAGCGACGCCCGGGGCGTCTACTCCGACGACCTGCTCATGCCCGAGGTGTACGCCCTGCCGTACGTCGACCACACGCCCGACCTGGCCTTCGTCGTCGTGCGGCAGGACGCCGACCCGAGCGGGCCGCTGGCAGTCGACGACGGACGGCTGGTCGGCTACGTCATCGCCGTGGCGGACACGGCCGAGTTCGCGACATGGTGGGAACGGGAGTGGACGCCGGGCTTCGTCGCGCGGCACCCCGTGGCCGGCCCGGCGACCGCGGCCGACCCCTCCTACTCCGAGGACGCGCTGCTGAAGGACGGTCGCGATCCGCAGCGGATGGTGCGCGGCCTGCAGGGCGGCGAGCTCGAGACCCACCCGGCACACCTGCACATCGACCTGGTCCCCGAGGCGCAGGGTCAGGGTCTCGGCCGCCGGCTCGTGGACACGCTGCGGGCCGCCCTCGCTGCTCGGGGCGTCCCGGGCGTTCACCTCGGGTACGACCCGGCGAACACGCGCGCCCGGGCGTTCTACGACCGACTGGGGTTCGTGGAGCTCGCCTCCCACACCCCCACCCGGCCGCTGCTCGGCATCACGACCGGCTGAGCTCGGACCGCCCCCGCTTTCGAGGCGTTTGTTGTACCCGCGGCGTCGGGTGGGTGCGCGTCGTTTCGGCGCTTGGCACACTATTTTGCTTCGTGCACCGAGGTGCCCGGATCGGGCATCCCGGCGTCCGTCCAGGCCCTGCGCACCTGCTCGAACCTCGTCGGCAGCGGCGGGCGCGTCGCCCCGTAGCGGGCGTTCGTCCGGTGCACGAACCGCCTCCACGACAGCACCAGCCCCTGCCGGGTGATCGGCAGCCCGCTGGAGACGGTCGTGCCGTTGTCGTGCGTGTGGTGCACCGTCAGGAGCAGCGCGCGCGGCACGGAACCCTGCAGCTCGGCCGCGAGCTCGGTGCGCACCACCATCCAGTGCCGCAGGACCACCACGACCTCGCCCGGCACGCGGTGCCGGCGGAGCGTGCGGTGCTTCCCGTGGCGCACGAGCACCCTCCCCTCCCCCGGAGCGCGCACACCACCGACGCGACCTCGCCCGGCTCCGTCGTCGGGGCCGAGGTCCAGGTCCTCGGCCCGCACCCGCAGCAGGTCTCCGTACCGCGCACCGGTCGCGCGGGTCAGCCCGGCGATCACCGCGAGGCGGACGATCTCGGGCTTGCCGTCCGGTCGCAGCGCCTCCACGGAGAGCTGGCGCCAGACCCACTCGGCCTCGTCGAGCGACACGGTGGGCCGGGGGTAGCGGACGGCCTGCGGCTGGACCTGGTGATCGTCGTTGCCGTCGTTGCCGTCGTTGCTGTCGTGGGAGCGCGGGGCTCCCTCAGGGTGCGTCATGGGAGAATCATGTCGCTTGGCACACTATTTTAGGAGCAGGCTCGTCGGCGTGTCACCCCTCGTAGGATCGACGGATGTCCCTGCCCCGCACGCTCTCCGCGCCCGTGGACCACGAGCTCGTGGTCAAGCGGTCGCGGTTCCTCGCGCACGTGGCGCCGGTCACCGACGGCGCCGCGGCCGACGACGTCGTCACCCGCCGGCGCAAGCAGCACTGGGACGCGCGGCACCACTGCGTCGCGGTGGTGCTCGGCGCTCGCGCGGACGGTCGACGCTCCTCCGACGACGGCGAGCCGACGGGCACGGCAGGTGTCCCGATGCTGGAGGTGCTCCGGCACCGGCAGATGACCGACGTCGTCGCCGTCGTGACGCGCTACTTCGGCGGCGTGCTGCTCGGCGCAGGCGGTCTCGTCCGTGCCTACTCCGGCGCCGTGACGGCGGCGCTCGACGCCGCCGAGCGCCGCCGACTGATCGTCGGCCGCCGCACCCTCGTCGAGGTCACGCTCGACGCCCCGCACGCCGAGGCCGGCCGGCTCGAGCATCTGCTCCGCGAGTGGGCGGGGACGCACGACGCGGCCGTCGGCGACACCGCGTATGCCGATCAGGCACGCCTCACGGTGCTCGTGCCGCCCGAGAAGGTCTCACGGTTGGCCGACGACGTCGCGGCGGCCACGGCGGGGCGGCTCAGCCCCGTCGTGGGCGACGAGCGGATCGTCGACGTCCCGACGTGACGGTCAGGCGATGCCGCCGGCGGTGAGCGTGGCTCCGTCCGGGACGGTCCCCGCTCCCCCGTCGGGCTCGGGCAGCGCCGCGTCGCCCGTGGCGCGCACCCCCGCACCGAAGGACCAGTCGCCGGCGACCGAGAGCCCGGTCGCCTCGCGCAGGGACGGCGGCCCGGCCGGGAACCGCGCGTCGAAGGCGCCGATGGTCTTGTAGGTCTTCGACAGCTGCACCAGGGGCGCCTCGACCTGGGCGACGAGCCGGTAGTCGTCGGTGAGCTCGTAGACGTCCGAGCGGAGCAGCAGCAGGTCGTTGGTGGTCTTGACGGGGAGGAACCTCTCCCGGCCGACCTCGATCGCGGTGGCGCCCTCGAACACGGCGACCGCCGCGCCCATGGCCGACTCGATCTGGACGACCTCGGGCGACGTCGCGTCCGACGGGTCGACCGTCTTGGCGTTGCGGATCAGCGGCAGCTCGAGGACGCCGCCCGTGCGGTCGAGCTCGGCGGCCAGGACCTCCAGGTCGAACCACAAGTTGTTGGTGTGGAAGTAGCGGTGGCGCTCGGGGTCGAGCGAGACGTCCATGTCGTCCGGGTGCGTCTGCGCCGTCTCGCGCTGGATGATCCGGCCGTCGGACCGGCGCACCACGAGCTGGCCGCCCTTGACGTCCGCAGGCGTCTTGAGACACATCTCGGCGGCGTACGGGGCGCCGGTGCCGGCGAACCAGGCCGCGATCTCGCCGTCGGGTGCGGCACCGAGGTTGTCGGAGTTGGAGACGCAGGCGTAGCGGAAGCCGGCGTCGAGGAGCGCCCGCACCACACCGTTCGCGTGCAGCGCGGGGTACAGGTCGCCGTGCCCCGGCGGGCACCACTCCATCGACGGGTCGGCCGGCCACTCGACCGGCTCCAGGGTGTCCGCCCGCAGCTTCGGCTCCCGGTTCTGCAGGAAGTCGAGCGGCAGGCCTTCCACCGCGAGGTCGCCGTACCCCGACAGGGCGGCGAGCGTGTCCTCCTGCGTACGGAACGAGTTCATGAGCACCAGCGGCAGCCGGGCACCGGTCGCCCGGCGCGCCGCCCGGACCTGCCCGACGATCACGTCGAGGAAGCTCAGCGACTCGCCCTCGGCCGAGCGTCGCACCTCGAGCAGCGACTTCGCCCGGTCCATGCCCATCGAGGTACCCAGCCCCCCGTTGAGCTTGATGATGGCCGTCCTCGCCAGGGCGGCGGACGCGTCCGCCGCATCCACCTCCAGATCGGCGTGCCGCGTCAGGCCCGTCAGGGGCTCGACGTCGTCCTCCCGCACGTAGCCGCTCTGGCCGCCCTCCAGCAGCCGGTAGAAGCGGCTGAAGACGTCGACGGCGGCCGGTGCGACCCCCGCGCTCTGCATCTTGTCCCGGGCCAGCTCGAGTCCACGATCGCTCATGACGAGCACCCTAGCCTGGCCCGGTGTCCGGCCGGTGGACGGTCCGCGACGCGGGCGTTGCGGCCCGCGGCTCCGTCCCGTCGCTACTCGAACGGCGCAGGGTCCCCGGCTCCGACGCGGACGACCTCCGGATAGCCGGCCGACCAGTCGACGACGGTGGTCGGCTCCGCCACGACGTCGCCGGAGTCCACGACCAGCTCCACCGACCGGTCCAGCGTCTCGGCGACCTGCCACGCCTCGGTCAGGGGCTCGGCGTCCCCCGGCAGGATGAGCGTCGAGCTGAGCAGCGGCTCGCCGAGCTCGCTGAGCAGCGCGCGGACCACGCGCGAGTCCGGGATGCGCACGCCCACGGTCTTCTTCTTCGGGTGGGCGAGCCTCCGGGGGACCTCCGACGTGGCCGGCAGGATGAACGTGTAGGGGCCGGGCGTCGCCGCCTTGATGGCACGGAAGGCCGAGTTGTCGAGCCGCACGAGCTGGCCGAGCTGGGCGAAGTCGCAGCACACCAGGGTGAAGTGGTGCTTGGCGTCCAGGCGCCGGATCTGCCGGATCCGCTCGGTGCCGTCGTGCTGGCCGATCCGGCAGCCGAGGGCGTAGCCGGAGTCCGTCGGGTAGGCGACGAGCGCACCCTCCTGCCACGCCGCCACGACCTGGCTCACCAGGCGCGGCTGCGGGTCGACGGGGTGGATGTCCACGAGACGAGCCATCTCGACAGGCTACGCCGAGGCGGTGCCGTCCCGCTGGTCAGGCACTCGTCAGGGCGCGGCGCAGCTCCGCCTCGCTGGCGTTGCCGCCGGAGCACACGACCCCGGTGCGCACACCGGCGAAGCGCTCGGCATGCGTCAGCACGGCCGCCAGGGCGGCGGCCCCGGCTCCTTCGGACACCGTGCGGCCCGCCGTGAGGTAGACGCGTTGTGCCCGGGTGATCGCGTCGTCGTCCACCAGGAGGAAGTCGCTCAGGTGGGTACGGAGCAGCCCCTGGGTGAGGGCGAATCCCCGCCCGACGGCGAGCCCTTCCGCCCGCGTGCGGTTGGGGCGCACGAGGAGCTCACCGGCGCGCCAGGAGTCGTGCGCGGCCGGGGATGCCGCGGCCTGCACGCCGACGACCCGGACACGGGGAGCCACCGCGGCGGCCACGAGGCACGCGGCGGCCGCCCCGGAGCCACCGCCGACCGGCACGACGAGCACGTCGAGGTCGGGTCGCTGCTGCAGCAGCTCGAGGCTCGCCGTCGCCACCCCGGCGACGAGGTCCGGCTCGTCGGCGGCGCTCACCAGGCGTGCACCACGGTCCTCGGCGAGCTGCTCGGCGTGCGCACAGGCGTCCTCCAGCCGCTCCCCGTGCAGCACGACCTCTGCCCCGAGGGCGCGCACGGCGCGTTCCTTGACGGGGTTCGGTGCGGTCGGCATGACGATCGTGCACGGCGCGCCCACGTGCCGTGCGGCGTCGGCGAGCGCCTGCGCGTGGTTGCCCGTCGAGTAGCCGACGATCCCGCGCCGACGGGCGTCGTCGGACATCCGCAGCAGCAGGTTGAGCGCGCCGCGCACCTTGAACGCACCGGTGCGCTGGAGGTTCTCGTGCTTGACGACGACGTGCGCGCCGGAGGCTCCGGCGTCGTCGACCAGCCGGTCGAGCTCGGCGTAGCTCGACGCGGGCGTGCGGACGACGAGCCCGTCGATGCGACGCTGTGCGGTCAGGACGTCGGCGACGGTCGGCGGGTCGAGAGGCATACGTCCAGGATCGACCGCTCAATACCCATCGGTCCAATGCCATCTTGTGACCTGAACCATCGCCGTCGTCGATGAGTGGTTCGTATCCTGGTGCGATGACCGACGTCCCGCCCCCCGCCGCGCAGCTCGATCTCACCCGGCTGCGCGTGCTGGCCGCCGTGGCTCGGACCGGCTCGGTGACGGCCGCCGCCCGCGAGCTGCACTACGCCCAGCCGTCCGTGAGCCACCATCTCGCGCGGCTCGAGACCGAGGCGGGGATCCCGTTGCTGCAGCGCGCGGGCCGCGGCGTACGCCTCACGGAGGCCGGGCGTCTGCTCGCCGACCGTGCGGGCGAGATCATCGCCCGCGTCGAGGGGGCGCAGCGGGAGCTCGACGCCCTCGCCGGCCTGCGTGCCGGCCGGGCCCGGCTCGCCGCCTTCCCGTCCGCCCTCGCGACCATCGTGCCGGAGGCCGTCACCCGGCTGCGGAGCGACCATCCCGGCATCGGCGTCAGCCTGGTCGAGGCGGAGCCCCCGGAGGCCGTCGCGGCCCTCCGGTCCGGTGAGGTCGACGTCGCCCTCGTGTTCGAGCACGCGGACGTGCGTCATGCCCGGGCCGTCGACGACCTCTCGCGCTTCCAGACCACGCGCGTGCTCGACGACACGGTGCACCTCGTGACGGCGAGCGACGGCCGGGGGCCCGCCGCGGGCTCCGGCGACTCGGGGACCCCCCTGTTGCGCGCGCACGAGGACGACGCGTGGATCGCGGGCTGCGAACGGTGCCGCGCCGACCTCCTCGCGCGGTGCGCGGCGGCCGGCTTCGCCCCGCGGCTCGCCTTCGAGACCGACGACTACGTCGCCGTGCAGGCGCTCGTCGCCGCCGGCGCCGGTGTGAGCCTGCTCCCCGGTCTCGCGCTGCGGGCGCACCGGAACCCCCAGGTGGCGACCGTGCCGCTGCCGGGCGCCCGGCGGTCGGTGCTGGCCCTCACCGTGGGGGCCCCCACTCCCCCGGCCGCCGCGCTGGTGGAGAGGCTCGTCGCGGCCGGCCATCCCTGAGGGACCACCCGCCGGCAGCCGGCCGCGGCGGGCCCTAGCTGTACTGACCCGGCAGGTTGTTGACATAGCGAGAGACCTCCGGGTCGAGTGGGAGCTGTCTAGGAACCCGGCTCGTACCAACGGAGGTCTCTCGTGTCCCACGCTAACGCCCGGCTGACGCCTGCTGGAAGATTCACGATGGTCCGGCGGATCGCGGCAGGTCGCCCGGTGGCGCACGTCGCGGCTGAGATGGGTGTCTCGCGCACCACGGCGTGGCGGTGGTGGCGCCGCTACGAGCAGCAGGGTCGGGCGGGTCTGGTGGATCGCTCCTCACGGCCGCGCTCGTGCCCGCATCGCACCCACGCGTGCACTGAGGCCAGGATCCGGATCTGGCGGCACCTGGCCCGCCGTGGTCCGGTGGATCTGGCTCGCCGGGTCGGGGTGCCAGCCTCCACCGTGGGGCGTGTTCTGGCCCGCCACCACACGCCGTTGTTGCACGAGTGCGACCCGCTCACCGGGCAAGTGATCCGCGCCTCGCGGCGAACGCCGCGCCGCTACGAGCACCCGCATCCGGGATCGCTGGTGCACATCGACGTCAAGAAGCTCGGCCGCATCCCCGATGGCGGCGGGTGGAAGGTTCATGGGCGCGGGCAGCGCCCGCACCGCAAGCGAGGGCTCGGGTTCGACTACGTCCATACCGCGATCGATGACCACTCCCGGCTGGCCTACGCGGAGATCCACGACGATGAGAAGGGCACGACCTGCGCCGGGTTCCTGGCCCGGGCCACGGCGTTCTACGCCGCCCACGGCATCACCATCGAACGGGTCTTGAGCGACAACGCGAAGAACTACCGCCAGTCACACGCGTTCCGCGACGCCGCAGCCGGCCTGGGCATCCGGTTGAAGTTCATCAAGCCGCACTGCCCCTGGACCAACGGCAAGGCCGAACGCCTCAACCGGACCCTGGCCACCGAATGGGCCTACGCCCGGGCCTACGACTCCAACTCCGAGCGCGCCCGCGCCTTGCCGATCTGGCTCGACCACTACAACCTGGAACGACCCCACACCGGCATCGGCGGCCTACGCCCCATCGACCGAATCAACAACGTCCCGAGTCAGTACACCTAG
>NZ_PVTX01000011.1 GCF_003003075.1 Isoptericola halotolerans
ATGCCGACCGGGACGTTGGCCTGCTGGTCGAACAGCTGGAAGATGGCCAGGCGCTGGCCGATCGAGTCCCAGCCGAGCACGGCCCAGCCGGAGCCCTGGATGCCGGTGGCGGTCGCGGCGAAGTGGGCCTGGAACGCGGCGAAGGAGCCGAACTGGTCCTTGATCGCCTCGGCCAGCTCGCCGTCGGGCTCGCCGCCGCCCTCGGGGGACAGGTTGTGCCAGAACACGGTGTGGTTGGTGTGCCCGCCGAGGTGGAACGCGAGGTTCTTCTCGTGCAGGTTGACCGCGCCCAGGTCGCCGGACTCGCGGGCCTCGGCCAGCTTCTCCAGCGCGGTGTTCGCGCCCGCGACGTAGGTGGCGTGGTGCTTGTCGTGGTGCAGCTCCATGATCTTGCCGCTGATGTGCGGCTCGAGCGCGCTGTAGTCGTAGGGCAGATCCGGCAGCGTGTAGACAGCCATGCTCTTGTACCTTCCGTTGTCGGGTTCGCGCACCGCGTGGGTGCGCGACGGTGCGGCGCCGATCCGGCGGACGTACCCGCCGGTGCAGGATAGACAGAGACCCGCGCATCTTGCCCGCCGCGGCGGACGAAGATGCGCGGGTCTGTCGACTATCCGCTCAGGAGACTCAGTGCTCCCGCTCGGCGTTCTCGGCCCCCGAGACCAGCTCGGGGGAGTGCTGGGCGGACTCGATCTCGTCGTGCTCGCCGTGCGAGTGCGCGGCGGCGAGCTCGGCGGGCGTGACGGGCTCGACCCGGTCCTCGTAGAAGAACCGCGACAGCTTCTGCCAGCGCTTGTCCTTCTTGTAGCCGGGCCGCTTGACGCCACGGGCGTCCGTCGCGGGCTCGATCTCGAGGGGCTTGTAGGCGTCGTAGTTGACGCGCAGCCACCGCTCCTGCTCGTCCAGGGGGCGGTGCACCTCGATGTACTCACCGTTGGCGAACCGGACGATCCGACCCGTCTCGTGACCGTGCAGGACCAGCTCGCGGTCCTTGCGCTGCAGCCCGAGGCAGATCCGCTTGGTGATCCAGAAGCCCAGGACCGGACCGACGAAGAACAGGATCCGGAACGCCCACGTGATCTGGTTGATCGACATCCCGAAGTGGGTGGCGATGAGGTCGTTCGAGCCGGCGAGCGCCAGGATGATGAACGCGGTCAGGAAGGCCACACCCAGCCCCGTGCGCACCGGCACGTTGCGAGGCCGGTCGAGCACGTGGTGCTCGCGCTTGTCGCCGGTGACCCGCGCCTCGAGGAACGGGTAGACGAACAGGAACGTGAACAGCAGGCCAGGGACGACGACCGCCGGGATCAGGACGTTCAGCGGCAACGTGTACCCGAAGATGACCCACTCGGTCCCGGCCCCTGGCATCAGCCGGAGCGATCCCTCGAGGAAGAGCATGTACCAGTCCGGCTGTGCGCCTGCGCCGACCGGCGACGGGTCATAAGGACCGTAGTTCCACACGTTGTTGATGCTCATCGTCGCACCCATGAGCGCCAGGATGCCGAAGACGATGAAGAAGTTGCCGCCCATCTTGGCGATGTACACCGGGAAGAGCGGGTAGCCCACGACGTTCTTGTGCGTGCGGCCGCCACCGGGGTACTGCGTGTGCTTGTGCAGCACCATGAGGAACAGGTGGACGCCGATCAGCGCGAGGATCAGCGCCGGCACGAGCAGGATGTGCACCGTGAAGAGGCGCGGGATGATGTGCTCGCCGGGGAACTCGCCACCGAAGATGAAGTACGACAGGTACGAGCCGATGACCGGCAGCGACTTCACCACGCCGTCCGTGATCCGCAGGCCGTTGCCGGACAGGACGTCGTCGGGGAGCGAGTAGCCGGAGAACCCGGCAGCCAGGCCGAGGATCATGAGGACCGTGCCGACGAGCCAGTTGATCTCGCGCGGCTTGCGGAAGGCGCCGGTGAAGAAGACGCGCATCATGTGGACCACGATCGAGGCCATGAAGACCAGGGCCGCCCAGTGGTGGATCTGCCGCATGAGCAGCCCGCCACGGACCTCGAAGGACAGGTCCAGCGTCGAGGCGAAGGCCACGGACATCAGCTGGCCCTGCATCGCCTCGGGACCGGCGCCGTGGTACTCGATCAGGGCCATCGACGGATCGAAGAACATGGTCAGGAACACGCCGGTCAGCAGCAGCACGACGAACGAGAAGAGCGCCATCTCGCCGAGCATGAAGGACCAGTGGTCGGGGAAGACCTTGCGGGCGAACTCCTTGACCGCGCCTCCGACGGAGGTGCGCTGGTCCAGGTAGTCGGCCGCCTTGCCGGCGGGGGTCGTCGGCGTGTCAGCGGTGGAGGGGCTGGTGTCGGTGCTCACTTCAGGCGCTCCCAGTAGCTCGGGCCGATGGGCTCGGCGAAGTCGTCCTGTGCCACGAGATAGCCCTCGTCGTCGACGGTGATGGGCAGCTGGGGCAGGGGACGGTTCGCAGGACCGAAGACGACCTTGGCGCCGTCGGCCATGTCGAAGGTCGACTGGTGGCACGGGCAGAGCAGGTGGTGCGTCTGCTGCTCGTAGAGCGCCACGGGGCACCCGACGTGGGTGCAGATCTTCGAGTACGCGACGATGCCGTCGTACGACCAGGTCTCGCCCTCGGGCGACTGGTCGGACCGGAGGTCCTCCGGGTTGAGACGCACCAGGAGCACCACGGCCTTGGCCTTCTCCGTGATCCACTCGTGCGACTGCATCTCCTCCTGGGAGGCCTCCGGGATGACGTGGGCCGCAGAGCCCACGGTCAGGTCGGCGGCCCTGATCGGACGACCGGTCGGGTCGTACGCGAGGCGCTTGTTGCGCTCCCAGAGGGTGTGGCGGAACTTCGAGACGTTCCAGTCGCCGCCGACGCTGGAGATCAGCGGCACGGCGAACGTGAGGGGGAACAGGGCGAGCGCGGAGACCGCGGCACCCTTGAGGACGCCGCGGCGCGCGATGCCGGAGTCCTCGACGCCGTCGGCCAGGTGCTGCACGGCGACCTGACGTACCTCCGGCGAGCTCGCGAGCGTGTGGCGCTCGTCCACGTGCTCGTGGTCGCTCATGAGCGACTTGGCCCAGTGGATCGCGGCGATGCCGATGCCGAGCAGGGAGATCGCCATGGTGACGCCCAGGAGGGCCGTCGACAGGCGGGTCCCGGCGGTGGTGCCGTCGGGCCGGACCGCGAAGTAGACGACGACGCTGGCGATGGCGCCCACGCACGAGATCCCGAAGATCAGCGCGATGAGGCGCTCGTTGCGCTTGGCCGCCTGCGGGTCGACGTCGGTCAGGCGCGACCGGTGGGCCGGGACACCCGGGTCCTCGAACCGCTCGGGGTGGGCCGCGGTGTCCCGGGCCGCGACGTCCTGGCCGGGGGTGTTCTGGTTGTCGCTCACGAGGACTTCGCTCCGATCCACACAGCAGCACCGATCATCAGCCCGAGGCCGACGACCCATGCCCAGAGGCCTTCGCTGACGGGGCCGAGCGACCCGAGGGTCAGGCCTCCGGCTGATCCGTCACGCTGCTCGACGAGGTACGCGATCACGTCGCGCTTCTCGTCAGGGGTGATGTTGGCGTCGTTGAAGACCGGCATCGACTGCGGGCCGGTCAGCATCGCCTGATAGATGTTCTGCTCCGAGACCTCGTCCAGCGGCGGAGCCCACTTGCCCTCGGACAGTGCACCGCCGGCGCCGACGGCGTTGTGGCACATCGCGCAGTTGGTGCGGAACAGCAGGGCACCGTTGGCGGAGTCCCCGAGCTCGGCGTCGACCTGCTCCTCCGTGGGGATCGCCGGACCGGCACCGAGCGAGGCGACGTACGCCGCGAGCTGGGCGGTCTGCTCCTCGTTCATCTGGGGCGGCTTCTGGGCAGCCTGCGGTCCGCTCATCTGCATGGGCATGCGGCCGGTGGAGACCTGGAAGTCGACCGCCGCGGCACCCACGCCGACGAGCGACGGGGCTTCCGGGGTGCCCTCGGCGTTCGGACCGTGGCACGTGGCGCAGTTGGCCTGGAAGAGCCGCTGGCCCTCCTCCACGTCGGTCGCAGTGCTGGCGGTCTCGGCGGTGGCCGGACTCGGCGCCAGGACGGCGTACACGCCGCCCGTGACCAGCAGCGCCAGCAGCAGCAGCACGACCGGAGCGGCCCGGTGGTGCCGGCGGGCGGCGAGTGCCTTCACGAAAATGTCCTCGTCTCGCAGGTGGGTGGTGCAGGGTCAGGAGCGGGGCGACGGGAGTGCCGCCCGGAGATCACTTCAGGATGTAGATCACCAGGAACAGCGCGATCCACACGACGTCGACGAAGTGCCAGTAGTAGGACACCACGAGCCCCGTGGTGACCTCGTGGTGCGTGAACCGCTTGGCGCGGAACGAGCGCCCCAGCAGGAACAGGAAGGCGATCAGGCCGCCGACCACGTGCAGGCCGTGGAACCCGGTCGCCAGGTAGAAGACCGACCCGTAGGCGCTGGACGAGATCGTCAGGCCCTCGTGGACGAGCTCGGCGTACTCGAAGATCTGGCCGGAGACGAAGAACGCGCCCATGAGGAACGTCAGCGTCATCCACTCGTTCATGCCCCACCTGCTCACCTGGAGCAGCGAACCGGTGCGGACCGGCTGGAAGCGCTCCGCGGCCAGCACGCCGGCCTGGCAGGTGATCGAGGAGGCGACGAGGACGCAGGTGTTGATCAGCGGGAAGACCAGCGAGACGTGCGCCGCCTCGGCATTCCACTCCGCCTCCGGCAGCACGGAGCGGACGGTGAAGTACATGGCGAACAGGCCGGCGAAGAACATGAGCTCGCTGGCCAGCCACACGATCGTCCCGACCGAGACGGTGTTCGGTCGGTTGACGGTCACGTGCTGATGGGCGTGGGGGGCAGCAGCCGTTGCAGTCGACACATCAGCCATTATGGCTGACGTGAGGCGGGTTCGAGGACCCGGGGGGTGCGGATGGTGGAGATCAGGTTTACGGAATCTGCAGAATCATGCCGTCTGAGGCGCTGTTCGTGACGGATCGAGCGAGACTGCCACGAAAAGACCACGCACCATCGCTGACCGAGGTGACGCACCTGTGCCACGATGCCACCAAACGTCTGCGAAGGGATGCTCGATGACGACCGGCCCCCGTGTCCTGCTGTACAGCGACGACGCCACCGTGCGCGAACAGGTGCGGCTCGCCGTCGGACCCCGCCTCGGTGCGGGCGCCGCCGAGATCGCCTGGACGGAGGTCGCCACCCGCGACAGGCTCCTCGCCGCGGCCGACGGCCGCCGGTTCGACCTGCTGATCCTCGACGGCGAGGCGGACAAGGCCGGCGGGATGGGGCTGTGCCGGCAGCTCAAGAACGAGGTGTACGCCTGCCCGCCAGTGCTCGTCCTCACCGGACGGGCGCAGGACGCCTGGCTGGCATCATGGTCCCTCGCCGACTCCGTGGTGCCGCGACCGCTCGACGCCTTCGCGGTGCAGCGCGCGGTGGCGGAGACGTTGTCGCAGGCCGCCTGAAACCTCCGTCCCGGCCCACCAGCTCCTGACCCCTGACCTCCCGCCGAAAGTGACCACCGTGCCGACGAACGTCCCGACCGACCTGACCTGGCCCGGCGTGCTCACCGAGCTCGTCGCCGGCGCCGACCTCACCGCCGAGCAGACGGCGTGGGCCATGGACCAGGTGATGTCGGGCGAGGTCCCCCCGACCCGCCTGGCCGGGTTCCTGGTCGGGCTCCGGGCCAAGGGGGAGACGGCGGCGGAGCTCGCCGGCCTCGCGGACGCCATGCTGGCGCACGCGATCCGGATCGAGGTCGCCGGTCCGGCGGTCGACCTGGTCGGCACGGGCGGTGACCGGCACCACACGGTCAACATCTCCACGATGGCGGCCGTGGTCGTCGCCGGGACCGGTGTCCGCGTGGTCAAGCACGGCAACCGCGCGGCCTCGTCGTCGTCCGGATCGGCGGACGTCCTCGAGGCCCTCGGGGTGCGGCTCAACCAGCCCGCCGAACGTGTCGCCGCGATCGCGCACGACGTCGGCATCACCTTCTGCTTCGCCGGGATGTTCCACCCCTCGATGCGCCACGCGGCGACCGCGCGGAGGGACCTGGGGATCGCCACGGCCTTCAACTTCCTCGGTCCCCTGACGAACCCGGCCCAGCCGCGTGCGACCGCCGTCGGCTGTGCCGACGCCCGGATGGCGCCGCTGATGGCCGGCGTCTTCGCGGAGCGCGGCACCAGCGCCCTGGTCTTCCGCGGTGACGACGGGCTCGACGAGCTCGCCGCCACCGGCGGTGCCTCGGTCTGGGAGGTGCGCGACGGCGAGGTCTCGGAGCAGCGTTTCGACGCGGCGGCGGAGCTCGGTCTGGACCGTCTGGAGATCGCGGACCTGCGCGGCGCGGACGCCGTCCACAACGCCCAGGTGGCGCGGGAGGTCTTCACGGGGACCGATCAGGGTCCCGTCCGCCAGACGGTCCTGCTCAACGCGGCGGCCGCCCTCGTGGCCGACGGCACGCTGCCGGGGACGGCGGACGGCACGCTCGCCCAGCGGCTGGCGGCCGGCGTCGAGCACGCCGCGCGCAGCATCGACGACGGGGGTGCCGCCGACGTCGTCGAGCGGTGGGTGGCGGCGACCCAGGCCTGACGAAGCCTGGCGGGTCCCCGACCGGGCGTGAGACTCGGTCTCGCCGCCGCCGTCAGCCGGCGACGGTCAGTCGTCCAGCCCGAGCGCGAACGCCTGCTCGAGCTCCACGTTGGAGTACGCCCGGAACGCGATGAGCGTCTCGGTGCGGAGCACGCCGTCCACCTTGCTGATGCCGTCGGCGATGACGGTCGCGAGGTCGTCGTGCTCGTCGACCCGCACCATCGCCACCAGGTCGGCCTTGCCGGTGACCGAGTAGACCTCGCTCACCCCGTCCAGGTTCGTGACCTGGGTGGCGACCTCGGGGATACGGTCCGGGACGGTGTCGATGAGGACGATCGCGGTCAGCATGCCGCCATCGTATCCGCGCCGCCGAGGGCCAGCGCGACCGACGCCGACACGTCGTCGAGGTCGGCGTGCGCCAGCGCCGAGCGAACGGGGCACGTCCAGGGCCCGGAGACGTGCACGAGACGTACGTGCGGCTGGTCCAGCCAGTCCAGGACGAGGGCTGCCTCCTCCGGGTGGCAGGCAGGAGCCGGCGGCTGGGCGGGTTCGACGACCTCGGCCGTCGCCCGCAGGGCGTCCACGACCGGCAGCGGGTCCTCGCGCGGCCCGGTCACCGCGGTGCCGGCGAGCCGTGCGTGCCGGACGACGACGATCTCCCAGCCGCCTGCCGCCGTCGGGCGCGCCGCGACGAGCTCGGCGCACCGGCTCAACGGGTCCATGCGTTGCGTCCGGGCGGCCGCGCGGACGAACGCCCGCAGCCGGGCCGTCACCTGGCCGGCTTCCTCGAAGCGTTCCTGCCCGGCGAGCCGCGCCACCCGTTCAGCGAGGGCTCGGACGACGGCACTCGGGTCTCCCGTCAGCGCGGTGCGGGCCTGCTCGACCAGCGCCCGGTACCCGGTGTCCGGACCGGTGGTGGCGGTGCACGGTGCGGAGCAGCGGCCGAGACCGGCAAGGGCGCACGGGCTGCGGGGCGAGCGCGCGACCGCCGGCAGGCGCTGGGTGCACTGGCGCAGCGCGATGGCGTCGTGCATCGCCTCCACGGCCGCGGTCGCCGTCCGGCGCGAGGTGAAGGGTCCGATGTGCGGGACGTCGCCCCGGACCTCGGGCACCACCGACAGCCGCGGGTAGGGCTCGTCGGTCAGGCGCACCCACGTCTGGCGCTCCGGGTGCTTGGAGCGTCGGTTGTACCGCGGCGCGTGCTCCGTGATGAGGCGCAGCTCGCGGACCTGAGCCTCGAGCGGTGTCGCGCAGACGACCGGGGTCACGGCATGGGCGATCCGGACCATCTCGGTGATCCGGCGCCGCTTCTCCGCGGCCGTGAAGTAGGAGCGCACGCGCTTGCGGATGTTGGTCGAGGTGCCCACGTAGAGCACCTCCTCGTCCGGTCCCCGGAAGAGGTACACGCCGGGTGCGCTGGGCAGCTCGTCGGCCAGGGTCGACTTGCGCCGGACGTCGGCAGGGACAGGGTCCGCTGCGGTGGCGAGGTCCTCGAGGTGCGTCACGCCGAGCGGTGCGAGGCGCTCGAGCAGGGCGTGCAGGACGTCGACCGTGGCGCGGGCGTCGGCGAGGGCCCGGTGGTCGGGGGAGGTCTGTGCCCGGAAGAGCCGCGCGAGCGTGGCCAGCTTGTGGTTGGGCGCCTCGTCACGAGGGACGACCCGGCGGGCGAGGGGCAGCGTATCCACGACGTCGAAGCCGGGCCACGCGTAGTCCAGGTCGGCGCACGCCGCCCGCAGGAACCCGATGTCGAACGGTGCGTTGTGGGCCACCAGCACGCAGCCGTGGGCGAACTCGAGGAAGCCCGGCAGCACCAGCTCGATGCCGGGGGCGGTCGAGACCATCGCCGTCGTGATCCCGGTCAGCCGGGCCACGAACGCCGGGACCGGCCGACCGGGGTTCACCAGCGACTGGAACTCGCCGAGCACCTCGCCGCCCCGGACCTTGACGGCGCCGATCTCCGTGATCCCCGCGTCGTTCGCCCTGCTGCCGGTGGTCTCCAGGTCCACGACCACGAACGTCACGTCCCGCAGCGGTGTGCCGATGTCGGCGAACGAGGGCTGGACGGCCGTCGCCGGAGGCTGCGGCGCTGGTGCGATCGACATGGCGGGGACGCTAGTCCCCGCCACCGACAGCCGTGTCAGGCCGGGGACTGGTCCCGGTCGTCCACGTAGAGGGCGTCGACGTCGGCGGAGAAGTCCGCCATCACGACGGACCGCTTCACCTTGAGGGACGGCGTCAGGTAGCCGTTCTCGACGGTGAGGTCCTCGGGCAGCAGGGAGAACTTGCGGATCGACTCGGCGCGCGAGACGGCCTGGTTGGCGCGGGTGACGGCGGTGTCGAGCGCGGCCAGGACGTCGGCGTCCGTGCGGGCCTGCTCGACGGTCATCTCCGGCTTGTCGTGCATCTTGAGCCAACCGGGCAGGCCCTCGGGGTCGAGCGAGATGAGCGCCCCGATGAAGGGGCGGTTGTCGCCCACCACGACGCACTGGCTGACCAGGGCGTGGGCCCTGATCCGGTCCTCGAGAGCGGCGGGGGCGACGTTCTTGCCGCCCGCCGTCACGATGATCTCCTTCTTGCGACCCGTGATGGACAGGAACCCGTCGTCGTCGAGCGCGCCGAGGTCGCCCGTGCGGAACCACTCGCCGTCGAACGCCTCGGCGGTCGCCTCGGCGTTGCCGTGGTAGCCGCGGAAGACGTGGATGCCCCGGAGGAGGATCTCGCCGTCGTCCGCGATCTTGACGCCGCACCCGGGAAGCTGTGTCCCGACGGTCCCGATGCGGTTGGCGGCGGGGCGGTTGACGCTGGTCGGCGCGGTGGTCTCGGTCAGGCCGTACCCCTCGAGGATGGTCAGCCCGATGCCGCGGAAGAAGTGACCGAGCCGTTCACCGAGCGGCCCGCCGCCCGAGACGGCGTACCGCGCTTGCCCGCCCAGCGCGTGCAGCAGCTTGCCGTAGACGAGCCTGCCGGCGACCTTGTGCTGAAGGTTCAACCAGAAGGAGGCGCCACCCGTGTCCTGGGCCCGCGACCACTCGATGGCGGTAGCCGTGGCCCACTGGAAGATCTTCAGCTTGCCGCCAGCGGCCGCCTTCTGCTCCGCCGAGTTGTAGACCTTCTCGAACACGCGGGGGACGGCGAGCACGAACGTGGGCTTGAAGGTGCCCAGGCCGGTGGTGACGGTCTTGACGTCCGCCCAGTGCCCCAGCGTGCTGCCGCCGGCGATCGCGAGGATCTCGATGAAGCGCGCGAACACGTGCGCCAGCGGCAGGAACAGCAGCGTGCGCCCCCCGGCGGCGAAGACCTCCGGCACCGCGGCGACGGCGTTGGTCGCCAGCGAGGCGAAGTTGCCGTGGGTCAGCTCCGCGCCCTTCGGTCGGCCGGTGGTTCCCGAGGTGTAGATGATGGTGGCGACGTCGTCCAGACCCGCGAGGCCGCGACGCCGGGTGATCTCGGCGTCGTCGACGTCCGCGCCGGCCGCGGTCAGCTCGGCGACGGCGCCGTCGTCGATCGAGAGGACCTCGCGCAGCGTCGGCGCCGAGCCCTGGATCCCGTGGACCACGGCCGCCAGCTCGGCGTTCTCGGCGACGAGCACCGTGACGCCGGCGTCGGTGACGATCCACTCGACCTGCTCGGGCGACGAGGTCTCGTACACCGGGACGGGGACGGCACCGGCGGCCCACGCGGCGAAGTCGAGGAGCGTCCACTCGTAGCGGGTGTGCGACATGATCCCCACCGGGTCGCCGGGCTGCACGCCCTTGGCGACGAGCCCCTTGGCCACGGCCACGACCTGGGCGTCGAACGCGGCGCTGCTCAGGCTCTCCCAGCCGTCGCCGGCGGGGCGTTCGACGATCGTGGCGTCCGGGTCGTCCGCGACCCTCCTGGTGAGGAGGTCGTTGAGGTTCGACGTCGGGGGCAGCTCCACGAGCTGCGGGGTGATGATCTCGTCCATGCTGACTCCAGTGGCAGGGCTCGTCCGTGGCGGTCACGATACCGGGTCGCACAGGCTGGTCGGACACCCTCGCGCACCATCTGGTGGACGGTACGCCCACGGCGGTCCGCGGTCGGTAGTCTTGTCCCCGGCGCGCTCGGGCGTGCCGACCCGTGTCGGTGCGGCGGAACCCCCCGTCCGACGTCCCCGAGATCGAACGTGAGGTCAGACGCATGCACGCCATCGGAGTCGACATCGGCGGAACGAAGATCGCCGTCGGGGTCGTGGACGAGGCCGGTCGCATCCTGGCCAAGGTCCGGCGGGACACCGCCGCCGACGACGTCGCGAGCATGGACCGCGCGATCGCCGACGCGTGCACGGAGCTGGCCAAGGAGCACGAGATCGGGGCGATCGGGCTCGCCGCCGCCGGCTTCGTCAGCCCTGACCGCAGCTCGGTGCTGTTCGCCCCGAACATCGCCTGGCGCGAGTACCCGCTGGCGCAGAAGGTCTCCGAGCTGGTCGACCTCGACGTGCCGGTCGTGGTCGAGAACGACGCGAACGCCGCCGGCTGGGCGGAGTTCCGGTTCGGGGCGGCCCGCGAGGCGTCCGACATGCTGCTGCTGACGATCGGCACCGGCCTCGGCGGCGCTATCGTCGTCGACCGGGAGCTGGTCCGGGGCAAGTGGGGTGTGGCGGCCGAGGTCGGGCACATGCGTGTGGTCCCCGGCGGGCACTACTGCGGCTGCGGGCACGAGGGGTGCTGGGAGCAGTACGCCTCGGGCACCGCGCTCGTGCGGGACGCACGCCAGGCGGCGACGGCGACGCCGGAGCGCGCCCGTCGGCTCGTGGAGCTGGCCGGCGGGGACCCCGACGGCATCACCGGTCCGCAGATCACGCAGGCGGCGCAGGACGGCGACGAGCTGTCGATCGAGCTGCTCGCCACGCTGGGCCGGTGGGTCGGCGAGGGGTCGGCGTCGGTCGCTGCCCTGCTCGACCCGGAGCTGATCGTCCTCGGCGGTGGCGTCGGTGCGGCGGGCGACCTGCTGCTCGCGCCGGTGCGCAAGGCGTACGAGGCGCAGCTCTCGGCGCTCGGGCACCGTCCGGTGGCGCAGATCGAGCTCGCTCAGCAGGGCAACGAGGCCGGCATCATCGGCGCCGCCGACCTGGCGCGGCGCTGACCTGGCCGGGCGCGTGCCCCGCTCCGCTCAGACGACGGCCCCGGGGTCGTGGTCGTCCGGGTCGCGCCGGTGCGGCATGCGCCAGACGAGGACCGCGATCGCGGCGACGAACGACCCTCCGCCGGCCGGCCCGACCCAGGCCGGCACCGACAGGTCGGGCAGCAGTGCGGTGACGATGACGCCGAGCACCGTCAGCACCGGCACCGCGACGGCCACCGTCCAGGCGAGCGTGAGCAGCGGTTCCCGGTGCGCGACCGGCTCCGGGTCGGGCGGCACGAAGTGGTCCTGGGCCTCCTCGAGCGCCTCGACCTCCGGCGTCGTCGGCCAGTCACGGGGCCCGCTGGGGCGCGCCGGGGTGGCGGCGGCGTCGCTGTCCGCGGGCTCCGCGCCGCTCTGCGCGTCGGGCTGCGCGTCGGGCTGCCGGGCGGCCTCCACGGTGTGGCCGGACTGCTCGACGTCTTCGAGACGTGCGACGATGTCGGACCAACGGGCGTCGACGTCGGCGTCCGGCAGGTCGTCCGGTTCCGCGTCCCGGTTCGGTGAGGCCATGGGACCACTCTATTGTCGTCGGTGACGCCGCGAGGAGGACCGTTGTTCTACTGGATCATGAAGCACGTGCTGGTCGGGCCGTGGCTGCGGCTGGCCTTCCGTCCGTGGACCAAGGGCGTGGAGCACGTGCCGGACGCCGGAGGCGCGATCCTGGCGAGCAACCACCTGGCCGTCATCGACTCGTTCGTGCTGCCCATCGTGCTGGAGCGCCAGGTCAAGTTCCTCGGGAAGTCCGACTACTTCACCGGGCGAGGCCTCAAGGGGCGGCTGGTGGCCGGCTTCATGCGCGGCGTCGGGACGATCCCGGTGGACAGGTCCGGCGGCAAGGCGAGCGAGGCCGCGCTGCGCACGGGCATGCGCGTCCTGGACGAGGGCGAGCTCTTCGGGATCTATCCCGAGGGCACCCGGAGCCCGGACGGCCGGCTCTACCGCGGCAAGACCGGTGTGGCGCGGCTCGCGCTCGAGTCGGGTTCACCGGTGGTGCCGGTGGCGATGGTCGGCACCGACGTCGCGCAGCCGCTCGGCCGCGTGGTGCCCAAGCCGCGGCCGATCGGCGTCGTGTTCGGCGAGCCGCTCGACTTCAGCAGGTACCGGGGGATGGAGTCCGACCGCTTCGTGCTGCGTGCGGTCGCCGACGAGATCATGTACGCGATCCTGCGCCTGAGCGAGCAGGAGTACGTGGACGTCTACGCGGCCACGGCGAAGGTGCGTCTCGCCCAGGGGCTGCCCGTGGACCCCACGCCGGGAGCGGCGCGCCCGGCCGCGGAGCCGGAGACGTTCGTGGCCGACGAGCCGACGGACGCGACCGGGCCGGCCGCCCCGGCGGCGAAGGAGACCGAGGACCCCACCGGCTGAGACGCCGTCACGGCCGCGCCCGGGGGCTCATAGGATGGGGAGCGTTCTTCATCCCCCATCGAGAGGTAGCCCCCTCATGTCGGTCCGTCGTGTGGCCCTCCTGACCGCCGGTGGTTTCGCACCGTGCCTGTCGTCCGCGGTCGGTGGCCTCATCGAGCGTTACACCGAGCTCGACCCGTCGATCGAGATCATCGCCTACCAGTACGGCTACCACGGCCTGCTCACCGGCACGAAGATCGAGATCGGGCCGGAGGCCCGTCAGCAGGCCGGAGTCCTGCACCGCTTCGGTGGTTCGCCGATCGGCAACTCGCGCGTGAAGCTCACCAACGCGGCCGACTGCGTCAAGCGCGGTCTCGTGGCGGAGGGGCAGGACCCGCTGCACGTCGCCGCGGAGCAGCTCCAGGCCGACGGCGTGGACGTGCTGCACACCATCGGTGGCGACGACACGAACACCACCGCGGCCGACCTCGCCGCGTACCTGGCGGAGAACAGCTACGACCTCACCGTCGTGGGGCTGCCCAAGACCATCGACAACGACGTGGTGCCGATCAAGCAGTCGCTCGGCGCGTGGACCGCGGCCGAGGAGGCTGCCGGCTTCGCCGCGAACGTCATCGGCGAGCACCGCTCCGGGCCGCGCATGCTCATCGTCCACGAGGTCATGGGGCGGCACTGCGGATGGCTCACCGCCGCCGCGGCCGCGGAGTACCGCAAGTGGCTGGACGCGCAGGAGTTCGCCCCGGCCCTTGGCCTCACCCGCGAGCGCTGGGACGTCCACGCGGTGTTCCTGCCGGAGCTGGCGCTGGACCTGGAGGCAGAGTCGGAGCGGCTCCGCTCCCTCATGGACACCCAGGGCAACGTCAACATCTTCCTCTCGGAGGGTGCGGGCATGCACGAGATCGTCGCGCAGCTCGAGGCGGCGGGCGAGGAGGTCCAGCGCGACCCGTTCGGCCACGTCAAGCTGGACACGATCAACCCGGGCCAGTGGTTCGCGAAGCAGTTCGCGGAGAAGCTCGGTGCGGAGAAGGTCATGGTCCAGAAGTCCGGCTACTACTCGCGCGCCGCGGCTGCGAACGCCGAGGACCTGCGCCTCATCAAGTCGATGACCGACCTGGCCGTCGAGTGCGCCCTGCGCGGCGAGGCCGGCGTCATCGGCCACGACGAGGAGGACGGCGACCGGCTCAAGGCCATCGAGTTCCCCCGCATCGCCGGCGGCAAGGCGTTCGACGTGCACACCGAGTGGTTCGGCGAGCTGCTGGCCGGCATCGGTCAGTCCCTGGTCCCGGCCCAGCCGGCCGAGCACTGAGGCGGTCGGGCACCATGAGCACCGCCGTCGACACCGTCGCGCCGGGGACCGACCCGGACGGCCTCGACCGGTTCCGCGGCCTCGAGGCGCGGCAGCAGCCGGTCTGGCCCGACCCTGACAGGCTCGCCGCGGTCGTGGCGAGGCTGTCGGTCGCGGCGCCGCTCGTGGTGCCCGCCGAGGCGGACACGCTGACGGAACGTCTCGCCGCCGCCGGGCGCGGCGAGGCGTTCCTCCTGCAGGGCGGGGACTGCGCGGAGACGTTCGCCGACGCGAACGCCACCCGCATCCGCAACAAGGTCCGCACGATCCTGCAGATGGCGGTCGTGCTGACGCACGGTGCCAGCACGCCCGTCGTCAAGATGGGGCGTCTCGCCGGCCAGTACGCCAAGCCGCGTTCGTCGGACGAGGAGACGCGCGACGGCGTCACGCTGCCCTGCTACCGGGGCGACATGATCAACGGCCACGCCTTCACCCCGGAGTCGCGGATCCCCGACCCGGCGCGCCTGGAGCAGGCGTACCGGATCTCGGCGGCGACCGCGAACGTGGTGCGGGGATTCACGCAGGGCGGCTACGCGGACCTGCGGCGCGTGCACGAGTGGAACCGGGGGTTCATGCAGAACCCCGCCTACGCCCGTTACGAACGGACGGCCACCGAGATCGACCGGGCGATCCGCTTCATGGACGCCTGCGGCGCCGACTTCGACGCGCTGCGCACGGTCGAGTTCTTCGTGAGCCACGAGGCGCTCGTCCTCGACTACGAGCGAGCGCTGACCCGGGTCGACGCCCGCACCGGGAAGCCGTACGGCTCGAGCGCGCACTTCCTGTGGATCGGTGAGCGCACCCGGCAGCTCGACGGTGCCCACGTCGAGTTCCTCTCCCGGCTGGCGAACCCGATCGGCGTCAAGCTCGGCCCGACGACGAGCCCCGACGACGCGATCGCCCTCGCCCGTCGCCTCAACCCGGAGAACACCGAGGGGCGCCTGACCTTCATCACCCGGATGGGTGCGGGCAAGGTCCGCGACGTGCTGCCGGACGTCGTGGAGAAGGTGACCGCCGCAGGCGTCGCGGTCACCTGGGTCACCGACCCGATGCATGGCAACACGATCACCTCGGAGTCGGGCTACAAGACGCGCCGGTTCACGGACGTCCTGGACGAGGTCACCGGGTTCTTCGAGGTGCACCGCAGCCTGGGGACCGTGCCGGGGGGCCTGCACATGGAGCTCACCGGCGACGACGTCACCGAGGTGCTCGGCGGGAGTGAGGAGATCTCCGACGCCGGGCTGGCCGAGCGCTACGAGACGCTCGTCGACCCCCGGCTCAACCACCAGCAGTCGCTGGAGACGGCCTTCCAGGTCGCGGAGATGCTCACCAGACGGTGAGCGTCACGGTGGTTCCCACCGGGGCGGTGCCGTCGACGTCCTGGAACCTGACCGTGTCGAGCAGCCCGCCCAGGTAGCGGTTGACGTCCACCTCGAACCCTGCCTCCTCCAGCGCGGCGGTGGCCTCGTCGCTCGACATGCCCACGACGTCGGGCACCTCGGCGTCCGGCGGCCCCGAGGACAGCGTCAGCGTCACCGTGTCGGTGCGCCGCGCCGTCGTGCCCTGCTCCGGGTCCTGGCTCAGGACCCGGCCCTCCTCGACGTCGGTCGACGGCTCGGGGTCGGCGTACTCGACCTCGAGCCCGGCGGCGTCGAGGTCCGACGCCGCGCCGTCCTTGCTGCGGCCCACCACCTGCGGCACGCGGACGGGCGCCGGGCCGTCCGAGACGGTCAGGCGCACGGTGGTGTCGTGCGGCTGCTCGGAGTCCTCGGGGACCGAGACGCCGAGCACCTCACCCTCGGGCGCGGCGTCGTCGTGCTCCGGGCGGGCCGGGCCGACGTCGAACCCGGCCTCGCGCAGCGCGGAGGTGGCCTCGGCCTGCGGGGCGCCCACGAGGTCGTCGGGCACCGCCAGCATGAGCACGCCGAGCGACACGGTCAGCGCGACCGTGCCGTCCTTGCGCACGCGCTCGCCGGGGGCGGGTTCGGTGGACACGACGTCCCCGGCGGGCACGGCGTCGTCGTGGGCCTCGGTGGTGCTCGCGTCGAGGCCGTCGGCGGCCAGCAGGGCCAGGGCGTCCTCCTCGGGGAGGCCGGCCACGTCGGCCGGCACGGTCGTCCAGGCGCCGGGGCCGTCGGCAAACCACCACCACGTCCCGAAGGAGCCGCCGCCCAGCAGGAGGACGAGCGCGAGCACCCCGGCGAGCACGGCCCGACGACGGCGGCGCGGCCGGGCGGTACCGCCGTCGTCCGGCGCGGTCCCGCCCGTCAGGGCCGTGGTGGGAGACGTGACGACGTGCTCGGTGTCGTGGCCCGGCGCGGAGACCTCCGCGAAGAACCCGGTGGGGATCTCGTCGACGCCGTCCGCCGGAGAGCCGTCGGGGATGTCGTCGAGCTCGGGCCGGACAGGTCCCGACCCGTCCGGCCCGTCGGGTCCGTCGGGTCCGAGGGGCACGGACGGCCGGTCCGCGGACCGCTGGAGGACGTCGTCGTCGAGCACGGCGCGCAGCCCGAGCACGGCGGCGAGCGCCGCACCGGCATGGGTCGGGCGCCGGCCCGCGTCCCGCGCGGTGAAGGCCGCCACCAGCTCGTCGATCTCGGCCGGGAGCCAGTCGACCCGGTCGGACGGCGGCGGGAAGTCCTCGTGGACGTGGTGGAAGGCCACCTGGATCGGCGGCTCGCCGGGGTAGGGGAGTGCGCCGGTCAGCATCTCGTGCAGCAGCACCCCGACGGCGTAGACGTCCGTCGAGGGCGTGCACCCGCCGGACGTGATCACCTCGGGCGCCAGGTAGGCGACCGTGCCCAGGATGGTGCCGGTGGCCGTCGAGGTGACCTCGGTCACGGCACGGGCGAGGCCGAAGTCGGCGACCTTGACCGCGCCGTCGTCGCCGATGAGGACGTTCTCCGGCTTGACGTCCCGGTGCACCAGCCCGACGCGGTGGGCCGAGGACAGGGCGGCGAGCACCTGCTCCGCGACGTCCAGGGCCCGGTCGACCGTGAGCGGACCCGCCTGCAGCTCGCCGCGCAGGTTCGTGCCCGGCACGTACTCCATGGTCAGGTAGCTGGTGTCGCCGTCGACGCCCTGGTCGAACACGGCGACGACGCCGGGGTGGGACAGGCGCGCGGACGCCCGCGCCTCCCGCCGGAACCGCGAGACGAAGCTGGCGCCGTCGACCCCCTCGGCGAGGTGGGCGTGCATGACCTTGAGCGCGACCTCGCGCCCGAGACGGCGGTCCCGTGCCCGGTAGACGGTGGCCATGCCACCGCGGGCGACGCGCGCGACGATCTCGTACCGCCCGTCGACCAGGCGGCCGAGGAGGGGATCGGTCGTCGTGCTGGCCACGCCAGAGAGTGTATTTGGGCCGACGCCGCTCGGCGCGCAGGCGCGGCCGGGCTACGCTGACGCCGTGAGCGATGCACCGCAGGACCTGCCCCTGGACGACCTCGTCGGCGACTGGCTGACGTTGCCCGATCTGGCGGAGGCGCTCGGCGTCGAGCCGAGCCGCGCCCGCGGGCTGGTGGCCTCCCGGCACGTCATCGGGGTCAAGCGCGGTGAGCGCACGACGTTCCAGGTGCCGGCGGCCTTCGTCGTCACCGGTGCCGAGGGCGAGCCGGAGGTGCTCGAGACGTTGCGCGGCACCGTCATCCTGCTCTCCGACGCCGGGTTCTCCGACGCCGAGGCGCTGCGCTGGCTCTTCACCGCGGAGGACACCCTCGGCGCCTCACCCGTCGAGGCGCTCCGCTCCGGGCGTCGCGCCCAGGTCCGGCGCCTGGCGCAGGCGCTGGCCTGACGGCGGGCTCAGGCGGCGCGGTCGACGGCGGCGTGCGCCAGCCCGGTGAGCACCTCCCGGCCGTGCGCGTCGAGGTCCGCCGTGGCGAGCGCCGACAGCCCCTGGGCCGCCAGCTCGTCGATGAGCGCCTCGACGCCGGCCACGGCCCCCGAGCCGGTGATCGCGGCCCGCAGCGCCGCGACGTCGTCGTCCGTGAGACGCGCGTCACCCAGGTGCTTGGTCACCAGGAGGCGGGCGTCGTCGTCGCCGGCAGCCAGCGTGCGGGCGACGAGCACCGTGCGCTTGCCCTCGCGCAGGTCGTCGCCGGCCGGCTTGCCCGTGACCTCCGGGTCGCCGAACACGCCGAGCAGGTCGTCGCGCAGCTGGAACGCCTCCCCGAGCGGCAGCCCCGCGGCGCTGATCGCCGCGACCCGGTCGGGCGACGCGCCGGCGAGGACCGCGCCGAGCGTGAGCGGGCGCTCGACCGAGTAGCGGGCGGACTTGGCCCGCAGCACGAGCCGGGCGCGGTCCTCGTCGGCCGTCGGGTCCAGCCCCCAGGCCTCGGCCTGCACGAGCACGTCCAGGTACTGGCCCACCACGACCTCGCTGGTCATCGCGTCGAGCATGTCGCGTGCCGCCCGGCCGACGTCGGTGGGCAGCGCGTCGAGCGCGGCTCCGGCCTCGCGGTGGCAGGCCACCAGGCAGAGGTCGCCGAGCAGGATCGCGGCGGCGGTCCCGAAGCGGTCCGCGTCGCCTGACCACTGCCGCTCGCGGTGGCGGGCCTCGAACACCCGGTGCGCCGTCGGGCGGCCGCGTCGGGTGTCGGAGGCGTCCATGACGTCGTCGTGGAGCAGCGCCGCGGCCTGGAAGAGCTCGAGGGCGGCACCGATGCGGACGACGGCGTCCCGCGCGGCGCCGCTGGACGCTCCGCCGTGCGCTCGGAACGACCAGTAGCAGAAGGCTGCTCGGAGCCGCTTGCCGCCGGCCAGGAGCGTGGAGACCTGGTCGGTCAGCGCCGTCGTGCCGGGTCCGGTGGCGGCGACCTCGTCGCGCAGCCTCGTCAGGTGGCGGTCCAGGGCGTCGTCGACGTCGTGGCGGAGGTTCTCGAGGTCGACCAGTGCGGAAGCGGCAGGCATGGCGCCCAGCCTATGCGTGCGGCGGCGGGTGACGGGTCAGGCGTCCTGCGCGCGGACGCTGCCCGACAGCGAGACCAGGCGCCGGTCCGACTCGTCGAGGACGCCGATGAGGACGGTCTCGACGCGCGGCTTCTTCTTGCCCTTGGTCCGCGTGTAGGCGGTCTGCACGGTGAGGGCGGAGACGTCGACGTCCTCGGACTCGTCGAAGCCGGCCTCGCCCAGCCGCTCGGCGTAGCGGTCGACGACCTCCTGCGTGCTGAGCTCTGTGGAGAGGTTGAGCGAGACGTCCACGAGGTCGCCCTCCGCGGGCGTCGCCGAGCTGGCGAGCACCGTGGAGCCCTCGGGAGCACCGAGCAGGTCGGTCGGGAAGCCGGGAGCGTACCCGCCGACGGCGGTCCCCGGGTCGAAGGACGGCAGCGCCGTGGGAGCGCCCTCCGGTCCCGTGCCGGTGGCCGCCGCGGTGGCGTCGGTCGGTGCGGCCCTGCCGGCGGGGCCGGCGTCGCAGCCGCTCACCGTGATCACGCAGAGCGCCAGCACGGCACAGGCCGTGCGGCGCGGGACGCGGTGGTGGCGGGTCGTGGGCACGGGATCACGGTAGCGGGTGCCCACCCCCAGCCCGTCCGGTCCCCGGCGCCGCCCCCGGGGCCTCTCCGTGAGCCCGGGCTGCGTTCTCATCGACGGCATGACGACGAGCCTCGACCTCCCCGAACCCTCGACCATCCCGCTGCGCTCGCCCCACGACGTGCTGGCGGCCATCCCGTACCGGCTCGGGTTCCGGCCCGCGGAGAGCATCGTGATCGCGTGCACGGCCGAGCGCGGCCGGCCCGGGCTCGTCGCCCGGGTCGGGATCGACGAGCTGCGTGGCGCCGGGGCGGCCGACGGCCTCGCGGCCCTCGCGCGTGCCGTCGCCGGGACACGGCCGACGTACTGCGCCCTCGTGCTCTACACGGCCGGGGGAGCCGCCGCCGCGGCCGACGTCGTGGAGGACGTCCGCCGAGCCCTCGACCCGGTCGTCGAGACCGACGGCTGGCTCGTGACCCCCGACGGGTACCGGGGCCTGGGGTGCGAGGACCCCACGTGCTGCCCGGAGCCCGGCCATCCGCTCGCCGCCCTCGAGAGCGGTGAGATCGGGGCGGCCTACGTCCTGGCGGGACATGTCGTGGCGGAGTCCGCCGACGCGGCGTACCGGATCCCACGCGCCGCGGAGGAGACGCGCAACCTCGCCGGCCGTGCCGCCCGACGCAGCGAGATCGCCCGCGGGCGAGCGCAGGAGGGCGCGGCCACGAGGCGCTGGCGCGACGACGCGCTGGACGCCTGGCGGGAGGCCCTGCGGCGGGTCGAGGTGGGTGCCGACGCCGCCGCGGACGAGGTGCCGGCGCCGTTGCCGGCCGCACTCGTCGGGCGGGTGGGCGCGGCGCTCGCGGACCGGGTCGTGCGGGACGTCGCCCTGCTCACGCTGGTCCCCGGGGGAGAGGAGGCGGCGCGCGAGACCACACGGGCCACCGACCCCGTCCAGATCGACGACGCGACGGGCAAGGTCCTCGGCCGGGTCGTCGACCCGTCGGACGCGGTGGCGCCCGACCCGGACCTCGTCGCTCGGGCGCGGGCGGTGCTGGAACAGGTCGACGCCCAGGTGCCCCGACGACTGCGTGCCCCGGCCCTGACGCTCCTGGCGTTTCTCGCCTGGTGGGCGGGCGACGGTCCGCGGGCCTCCTACCGGGTCACCGAGGCGCTCGAGGCCGACCCCTCGTACCGCCTGGCACAGCTCCTGCACTGCGTCGTCGCGGCGGCCCTCCCGCCCGGTTGGGTCCGTGCCGCGTCCGGCGGGTGAATCCGCGCGGGAGGTGTGTGGCCCACCGTGTCCGGTAGCGTGCCACCATGGCGATCGTCGTGGGACATCTGGGAACGCCCGAGGGCAAGGAAGCGCTCGTCACCGCGGTCTCGGAGGCGCGGCAACGTGAGGTGGGTCTCCTGGTCGTGACCTCCGGGGCGGCCGGGGCGGCCGAGGAGCTCGAGGCGCTCGGTACGCGGCTGTCGAACGCCGGCATCGAGCACCGGATCGTGGCCGGCACCGGCGACCTCGCCGAGGACCTGGTGCGCACCGCGGCCGAGGAGGACGGCGATCTCATCGTCATCGGCCTGCGACGGCGCAGTCCCGTGGGCAAGCTCATCCTCGGGTCCGGTGCCCAGCGGATCCTCCTCGAGGCACCCTGCCCCGTCCTCGCCGTGAAGCCCTGACGGGCCGCGCGCTCCCTCGTCGGACGAGGGAATAGGCGGTCGGTCATCCGGTGTTCACCTGACATCTTCCCTCGTCCGGGCACGAAACGGTGACCCGGGACACGGCGTGAGCACCGCATTCTCCGCGGAGGACCAGGTGTCGCCGGTACAATATAGGTATCCGCTCGAGCCGCGAGGCCCTCGTCCCCGGCTGACACAGCGGTCCACCGTCCCCTCGAATGCCGAAAGGTCGGTTTGTGGCGTCCACTGCGCAGAACCTCCCGCTGCCCCGAGAGTTTGAAAACTCTGCCCTCCAGGAGCTGCTCGCTCACGGGACCGCGAACGGTCGCGTCGATGCGGAGAGCTTCCGCACCGCCTGCGAGACCGCCGCTGTGGGTGACCCCAAGCGCCTGAAGGCGGTGCTGCGTGCCTTCGCGACCGCCGGCGTCGAGATCGGCGTGCCCGCCGCCACCAAGGTGGCCGCTGCCTCCACCAGCAGCTCCGCGACGAAGACCGAGGCCCGGGCCAAGGCCCCCGCGTCGAAGAGCAGGAAGACCACCGCGACGCGGTCCGCCTCCGCGGGGTCCGCCGAGTCGGCTGCGGCGTCGGCCCCCGAGCCGGAGGGCACGGACGACGAGTCCGCCGCGGCGAAGAGCCCCGCGAGGAAGACCGCCGCCAAGAAGGCTCCGGCGCCGAAGACCAGCCGCAAGGCCGCGGCCAAGGCGCACAAGCCCGCGCCCGAGCCCGACGGCGTCCCGGTCGAGGACGACGACGAGCCGGAGCAGGCCCCCGAGCGGATCACGGCGCTGCCCCGCAACGGCCGCAAGAAGGAGGACGAGCGCGGGGGGTTCGTCGTCTCGGACACCGACGACGACGACCAGCCGGCGCAGCAGGTCGTCACCGCGGGCGCCACGGCCGACCCGGTGAAGGACTACCTCAAGCAGATCGGCAAGGTCGCCCTGCTGAACGCCGAGCAGGAGGTCGATCTCGCCAAGCGGATCGAGGCCGGCCTGTTCGCCGAGGAGCGCCTGAACAACGACTTCGCGGACTTCGACCGCGCGAAGGCCGACGCCGACGAGCGCCGCATGTGGCGCGACCTGAAGTGGATCGCCCACGACGGCCGCCGTGCCAAGAACCACCTGCTCGAGGCCAACCTGCGTCTCGTCGTGTCGCTGGCCAAGCGCTACACGGGTCGCGGCATGCTGTTCCTGGACCTCATCCAGGAGGGCAACCTCGGTCTCATCCGCGCGGTCGAGAAGTTCGACTACACCAAGGGCTACAAGTTCTCGACGTACGCCACCTGGTGGATCCGTCAGGCGATCACCCGCGCGATGGCCGACCAGGCCCGCACCATCCGTATCCCGGTGCACATGGTCGAGGTCATCAACAAGCTGGCCCGCGTGCAGCGTCAGATGCTCCAGGACCTCGGGCGCGAGCCGCTCCCGGAGGAGCTCGCCAAGGAGCTCGACATGACCCCCGAGAAGGTCGTCGAGGTCCAGAAGTACGGCCGTGAGCCCATCTCGCTGCACACCCCGCTGGGTGAGGACGGCGACAGCGAGTTCGGCGACCTCATCGAGGACTCCGAGGCCGTGGTGCCGTCCGACGCGGTGTCGTTCACGCTCCTGCAGGAGCAGCTGCACCAGGTCCTCGACACGCTCTCGGAGCGCGAGGCCGGGGTCGTGTCCATGCGGTTCGGCCTGCAGGACGGCCAGCCGAAGACGCTCGACGAGATCGGCAAGGTCTACGGCGTGACGCGCGAGCGCATCCGGCAGATCGAGTCCAAGACGATGTCGAAGCTGCGTCACCCGTCGCGCTCGCAGGTCCTGCGCGACTACCTCGACTGACAGGTCCGCAGCGAACGCTGGTCGCGAGAGCCCCGGTGCCGGATGTCCGGCACCGGGGCTCTGCCGTTCCCGGAGACCTCAGCCCGCGGACCGGCGACCGGCCGCCGACCAGCGGGCCGACGGGTCGAGCACACCGCGGGGATCGCTCCGCCGCCGCAGCCGCAGGAGCCGGTCGTACGTCTGCGCGCCGTACGCCGTGCGCACCCGGGCGGAGGAGGCCGGCTCCCGCTTGCCGGCGAAGTTGAGCAGGCTGCCGCCCGTGGACCACGGGGCCAGCGCGGCGTCGACCTGGCGGACGCCGCGCTCTGCTTCGGCCGGCCGGTCGGGGCCACCGAGCGCGACGACGAAGAGCGAGTAGGCCGCGTCGCGCCCGCCGACGGCGTTCGGGACCGCCGGAGGTCTGGCGACGGCGCCACCGAGGAGGCGGAGCTCGGCCATGAGCACGGGGGAGCCCGCCGGCACCGCGTCCAGCAGGGCATCGACCGCCGCGGCCGGGAGCGTGGTGAGCGTCCGGCCCCGCTCGACGACGGGCAGCGGGTCCTGCGGGTCCGCGTGGATCTTGCCGAGCCGTGCGTAGGGCAGGTCGCCCACGGTGTCGAGCAGGGGAGCGGCGACGGTGCGCAGATCGTCGACGAGCGTGTCGGGCCCCCCGCCGTGGCGGGCGTAGCGCACGGTGAGGACCGCCCGTCCCCGGAGCGGTGCGGGCAGATCGGGCAACGGTGGCAGGTTGAGCCGGGCCACGGACGTCGAGACCTCGTCCGGCAGGTCGGTCGTCAGCTCGCGCCAGCGGTGCAGCACCGCCGCGGCGTCCGTCACGTCGAACCAGAGGGCGCCGGCCCGGACCGTGCGCAGCGGGAACAGGCTGAAGGTCATCGCGGTGACGACGCCGAACGCGCCGCCCCCGCCGCGCAGGGCCCAGAAGAGCTCGGGGTGGCGCGTCGGTGTCGCGGTGAGAGCCTCGCCCGCAGGCGTGACGACGTCGAGCGACCGGACGTGGTCGGCGGCGAAGCCGAAGGTCCGCGCCAGCGGGCCGAGCCCGCCTCCCAGCGTGTAGCCGACGACGCCGACGTGCGGGGACGATCCGCAGAGGCCACCGAGACCGTGGGGGGCACCGGCGTCGAGCACCGCCTGCCAGGTGACGCCGGCGCCCACGGTGGCGGTCCGGGCCTGCGGGTCGATCTCGAGGCGGTCCAGGCGCGACGTGTCGAGCAGGACGTCCCGTGGGCCGGTGGCGGGCGCTCCGTGCCCCGTGGCCCGCACCCCGACGCCCAGCTGGTGCGCGGCGGCACCTCGCACGGTGCGGGCGACGTCGTCAGCCGTCGCGGCCTGCACCACGAGGGCGGGCCGTTGGGCCACGGCGAGGTCGAACCCGGGGAGCGCCTCGGCGTATCCGGCCCGGCCGGGCGTGCGGACCTCGCCGTCGAGCGTCATGGCGAGCGCGGTCGCGAGCCGGGAGACGGCACCGGCAGGTGCCGGCCCGACCACGGTGCGGGTCGGGGACGCGACGGGCAAGGCGGGTTCGACGGTCATGGGTGGAGGGAGGCGCGCCGGCACGGTTCGCGACATCCGGTCCCGCGCCCGCACGAGTCCCGCCCGCACGAGCCCCGCACGCACGCGAGCCCCGCACCACGGTGGTGGTGCGGGGCTCGTCGGCGGTGCCGGTGGGCGTCAGCCGGCGTTTCGGGCGCCGGAGCCGTGCTCGGCGTGCAGGCGGTCGGTCTCGTCCTGGATGTGCTCGGCGACGGACTGGTAGGCGTCGGCGTGCGCGCGCGCGTGGTGTCCGCAGAAGAGGAGCTCTCCGACGGGCAGCACGACACGCACGTAGGCCTGGGCGCCGCAGCGGTCGCAGCGGTCGGCGGCGGTCAGCGGCTCGGTCGTCTCTTCGGTCGTTGTGCTCACGACACCATCAAACCATCTGGGACCCGCGTTGTTCCCGTGCGAGGGCCCTGGTTCGCTCCCGGCGATCACGGCGTGGGTCACACGCGGGGGACGACGGCGGAGAGCCTGCGCGGGCGTGTCGGCATCCTGGACTACTCTCGTGCGCGTGACAGCCACCTCCGAGTCCGGGTACACCGCACGACACCTCTCCGTCCTCGAGGGCCTCGAGGCGGTCCGCAAGCGCCCCGGTATGTACATCGGGTCGACCGACTCCCGCGGCCTGATGCACTGCCTGTGGGAGATCATCGACAACTCCGTGGACGAGGCGCTCGGGGGTCATGCCACGAAGATCCGCATCGTGCTGCACGCCGACACCTCGGTGACGGTGGAGGACGACGGCCGCGGCATCCCGGTGGACCGGGAGAGCAAGACGGGACTGTCGGGCGTCGAGGTGGTCTTCACCAAGCTGCACGCGGGCGGCAAGTTCGGCGGCGGCTCGTACACGGCGTCGGGCGGTCTCCACGGGGTCGGCGCCTCGGTCGTCAACGCCCTCTCCTCCCGGCTGGACGTCGAGGTGGACCGGTCCGGGAAGACCTACCGGATGACCTTCCACCGGGGCGAGCCCGGGCTGTTCGACGACCCGGCCACGGGCCCGACGCCGGACGCCCCGTTCGAGCCGTTCGTCGACCACAGCGAGCTGCCCGTGGTCGGCAAGGCGCCGCGCAAGGCCACCGGCACCCGGGTGCGCTACTGGGCGGACCGGCAGATCTTCCCCAAGTCCGCGGTCTTCGCCTATGACGAGCTCGTGACGCGGGCGCGGCAGACCACGTTCCTCGTGCCGGGCCTGGAGATCCTGGTCCGTGACGAGCGCGGCCTGCCTGGTACGCCGGGTGAGGATGGCCCGCACGAGGAGGTCTTCCAGCACTCCGGCGGTGCCGTGGACTTCGTCGAGTTCCTCGCGCCGGACACCCCGGTCACGTCGACGTGGCAGCTGAAGGGCTCGGGCTCGTTCACCGAGACGGTCCCCGTGCTGGACGACCGGGGCCACATGTCGCCGCAGGAGGTCAAGCGCGACTGCGAGGTCGACGTCGCGCTGCGGTGGGGTGCGGGCTACGAGACGGAGCTGCGCACCTTCGTCAACATCATCGCCACGCCGAAGGGCGGCTCGCACCGCACCGGCTTCGAGCAGGGGCTGCTCAAGACGGTCCGCAAGCAGGTCGAGGCGAACGCGCGCCGGCTCAAGGTCTCGACGAGGGACGGTTCCTCGGAGCGGATCGAGAAGGACGACGTGCTGGCCGGCCTGACGGCGGTGGTGACGGTGCGGCTCGCCGAACCGCAGTTCGAGGGCCAGACCAAGGAGGTCCTCGGCACGGCACCGGTGCGCCAGATCGTCTCCCGGGTCGTCGAGAACGAGCTCAAGGCGCTCATGACCTCCACGAAGCGCGACGAGAAGGCCCAGGCGTCGTTGCTGATGGAGAAGGTCGTCGCGGAGATGCGGGCGCGGGTCACGGCCCGCAAGCAGAAGGAGATCTCCCGGCGCAAGAACGCGCTGGAGTCCTCGTCGCTGCCCGCCAAGCTGGCCGACTGCCGCAGCGACGACGTCGAGCGTTCCGAGCTCTTCATCGTCGAGGGCGACAGCGCGCTGGGCACGGCCAAGCTGGCACGGTCCAGCGACTTCCAGGCGCTGCTGCCCATCCGCGGCAAGATCCTCAACGTCCAGAAGGCGTCGATCTCAGACATGCTGCGCAACGTCGAGTGCGCCGCGATCATCCAGGTGATCGGCGCGGGCTCCGGGCGGTCCTTCGACCTGGAGGCGGCGCGCTACGGCAAGATCGTGCTCATGACGGACGCGGACGTCGACGGCGCCCACATCCGCACGCTGCTCCTCACCCTCTTCTACCGCTACATGCGGCCGCTGCTCGCCGAGGGACGCGTGTTCGCCGCCGTCCCGCCGCTGCACCGGATCGAGGTGCTCGGCTCGGGCCGCCGCAAGAACGAGTACCTGTACACGTACTCCGAGGCCGAGCTCAACGCGACCCTGCGGAAGCTCGACAAGGCCGGCCGCCGCTACAAGGACGACATCCAGCGGTACAAGGGTCTGGGCGAGATGGACGCCGACCAGCTCGCCGAGACCACGATGGACCCGCGCCACCGGACGCTGCGCCGGGTGACCGTCGAGCACGCCGAGGCCGCCGAGCGCGTCTTCGAGCTGCTCATGGGATCCGACGTCGCGCCTCGCAAGGAGTTCATCGTCGCCGGCGCGCACGCCCTCGATCGCTCCCAGATCGACGCCTGAGGCGTCCGGCCCGGCCGGTGTCCGGATCGCGGCCGGTGCCGCGCCGGGCCGGTCGTGGCGGATAGGCTTTGCGCGTGAAGACCCTGATGCGCAAGACGTCGTCCCGCCTGCTCGCCGCGACCGCCGCCGGAGTGCTCTCCGTCGGCCTGGTCGCCGGGTGCTCCGGAGAGGACGAGGCGACGCCGGAGGCGAGCGTAGCCGCCTCGGGCGAGGCCGAGCCTGCCGACGACGCCGCCGCGGAAGAGGTCACCGAGCTCTCCTACGCGGGTGAGGACGGCAAGACCGCGCTCGAGCTCCTCGTCGCGGCGGACCCCGAGGCCGTGGTGAGCGGCGAGGGCGAGATGGCCTACGTCACCGCGATCCGTGGTCACGCCGCGGAGTCGGACACCGAGTTCTGGGCCCTGTACGTCGACGGCGAGATGGCACAGGTCGGTGCCGGTTCGCTCGAGACCGAGGACGGTCAGCAGCTCCAGTGGAAGCTCGAGGAGATCGAGTGAGCCCCGCACCCGAGGCGATGCCCGACCTGAGCCGGCGCGACCTCGCCGAGCGCTGGTGGCGTCCCGCCGTCGCCACGCTGCTCGTCGTCGCGGCGATCGTGTGGCGGCTCGTCAAGGACGACCTCGGCGCCCCGCCGAACCTCGAGCTGTCGACCTTCGCGGCGTTCGCCGCCGCCGGGCTGCTGCGTCATCGTCTCGCGATGCTGGCGCCGCTGGTCGTCGTGGCCGTCAGCGACGTCGTCCTCAGCAACTCGGCGATCCTGGTCTTCACCTGGTCGGCGTGGGCCGCCATCGGCGTGGCCGCCTGGTGGACGCGTCGCGCCACGGGCGGACGCCGGTTCCTCGCCGCCGTGGCGTTCGGCGCCGGGAGCTCGATCGGCTTCTACCTGTGGACCAACTTCGGTGTCTGGCTGCAGGGTCGTGGCACCTTCTACCCCGCCGGGCTCGACGGGCTGGTGGCCAGCTACGTGGCCGGGCTGCCGTTCCTGCGCCCGATGCTGCTGGGCAACCTGGTGCTGCTGCCGGTCGCGGCGGCCGTCGTCGCACTGGTCGAGCGCCTCGAGCGGGTGCACTCGCTCGGGACGGTGGCGGGCCGCGCCTGACGGCTCCCGGCCACCGGTCCGTGGGGCCGGTCAGCCGTTGCGGTCCGGTGCGGCCATGTCGCCCGTGCCGGGCACGCCCTCGGCGAGCCCGTAGCGCAGGTGCACGGCACCCTTCGGCCCGGCCTCGGGTGGTGCGAGGAGGGTGAAGTTCGTCGGCACCGCGCCGCCGTCGAACACCTTCTTGCCCACGCCGAGCACGATCGGGTAGACCCACAGATCGAGCCGGTCGACGAGCTTCTCGTGCAGGAGCGACTGCACCAGGTCGAGGCTGCCCACCACGGCGACGTGCTCGTGCCGGCTGCGGACCTCGCGCACGGCGGCCGCGAGGTCGGGGCCGAGCTGCGTCGATCCCGCCCACGACAGGTCCGGTTCGCCGCGCGAGGCGACGTACTTGGGGACGCGGTTGAAGAGCGTGGCGATGTCGTCGTCCTGGCCGCCCTCCTGATGCGGCCAGTAGGCCGCGAAGATGTCGTAGGTCTTGCGGCCGAGCAGCAGCGCGTCCGTGCCCTCGTACGCCGTCGTGACCTGCCGGCCCATGACGTCGTCGAGCAGGGGCGCCTGCCAGCCGCCGAACGGGAAGCCGCCCTCCGGGTCCTCGTCCGGCCCTCCGGGCGCCTGCCCGACGAGGTCCAGGGTGGTGAAGAGCTCGACGTGGACGAGGCCCATGGTTCCTCCAGGTGTGCTGACGAGTGTGCGGTCGGTCGTGGTGGGCAGACCGGAACGGGCCGCGGAACTCATCGCCCGGAATGATCCGCCGGCACGCGAGTTGTACGGACCGTGACTTCTCCTGACACCCGTCTCCAGATCGAGGTCTGGTCCGACGTCCTGTGCCCGTGGTGCTACATCGGCGACGCGCGCCTCGAGGCCGCGATCAAGGACTCCCCGCACGCCGACCGCATCGACGTGCGGATCCGCACCTTCCAGCTCGACCCCGACTTCCCGGCGGAGCCGACGCCCGTCGTCGACTACCTGTCCGCCAAGAAGGGGTTGCCCTTCGAGCAGGCCGAGCAGATGGAGGCGCAGGTCGCCGATCTCGCTCGCGCCGAAGGCCTGCCCTACGCACCGAACCATCCCGTCCAGAACACCCTGGACCTGCTGCGGCTGGTGCACCTCGGCAACGAGCACGGTGTCGGCTGGCAGTACATGACGGCGATGCAGGCCGCGCTCTTCGGCGGGGCGGACGGGGCGTTCGAGCCGGAGGCCCTGGTCCGGCTCGGCACCGGCCTCGGGATCCCCGAGGCCGAGATCCGCGACGTCCTCGCCACCGACCGCTACGCCGACGCCGTGCGTGCCGAGCACGAGGAGGCGCTCGCCCTGGGCGCTCGCGGCGTGCCGTTCACCGTGCTCGGGCGCCGCATCGGCATCCCCGGGGCCGTGCCCACGGAGGCCTACGGCCAGGCGATCGTCCAGGCGTGGGAGCACGTCGATGCCTGAGCCGGACGTGCAGCCGCTGACGTTCGTCGCGGCCGACGACGCCGCGGCGTGCGACCCGGTGACGGGCGTGTGCGCGGTCCCGGCATCCGGGCACCCCACGCCTGAGGACGACGACGGCGCTCGCTGATGGCTCTGGGAGCATCGCTGCGGAGTAGAAGAAGTTATACCCTGGTGTCATGAAGACGGCGATCAGTCTCCCGGACCACGCAGCGGGACGCTTCGACGATGTTGCGCGTCGACACGGCATGACACGGTCGGAGTTCTACCGACGTGCCGCGGAGCGCTACGCGGACGAGTTGAGCGAAGCCGATCTGACGAGGCAGATCGATGCCGCGATCGACGATGTCGGGCAGCCTGGTGATGAAGCCGCTGAGTGGCGGCAGGCGGCCAACGTCCGACTGGTCGAGGGCACGGACGATTGGTGATCCGGCGCGGCGAAGTGTGCTGGATCGACTTCGGTGAGCCGCAGGGAAGTGCTCCGGCCAAGAGGAGACCCGTCGTCGTCGTTCAGTCCGACCAGTACAACGCGTCGCTGATCGCGACGGTCGTCGTGCTCCCCATGACATCGAACACGGCGTTGGCGCGCCATCCCGGCAACGTGTTCGTGCCAGCAGTCGCCGCGGGGCTGCCGAAGGACTCGGTGGTGAACGTCTCGCAGCCGACGACGGTCGACCGGAGCGTCGTCGATCCGACGGGTGCGGTGCTGCCCGACAACCTGATCCGGGCCGTCGATGCCGGGCTACGTCGCGTCGTTGACCTGTAACCGACGATGTGGTCAGTCGTCGCGCGGCGGCCGGGACGAGCGGAGGCGCTTCGTCGTGGAGCGCTGCTTCTTGGCGGTCAGGCGTCGTTCCTGGGACCCGCGGGTGCGCCGGGTGGCGCGACGCCGGGGGCCGGGCGGGGCGACGGCGTCGGCGACCAGTGCCGCCAGGCGGTGCGCCGCGGCCTCCCGGTTGCGCCGTTGCTCGCGGTGCTCGGACGCTGTCACCGTCAGGACGCCGTCGACCAGTCGGTGACCCGTCCGGGCGAGGATCCGCTCGCGCTGGACGTCGCTCAGCACCGCCGAGCGCCCGACGTCCCAGGACAGCTCCACCCGCGAGTCGGTCGTGTTGACACCCTGCCCGCCGGGGCCGGACGACCGCGAGAAGCGTTCGGTCAGCTCGGCCCGCGGGATCGTCAACGACGAACTGACGGCGAGTCCGGAGCGGGTCGGTGAGGGCATGCCCCCATGGTGCCGCCGGATCGGGTGGCGGGTCACGCGGATTGTCGTCGTCAGGCACGCCACGCACTGAGCAGGTCTGCCGCGCTGAAGGTGAGGTCGGCGCCGTCGACCGGCAGCCCTTCGGGGCTGATGGCGGCGATCAGGGCGTCGCCGCTGCGCGGCACCGTGCCGATCACGCCGCGCAGGTGCGTGATCTCGCGTCGGGAGATCTCACCGCCGGGGCGCCACTTGATGGTCCCGAGCAGTACGGAGCGCTCGCGGGACACGCCGACGAGGTCGACCTCCGTCTGCCCGTCGCGGGTCCACCAGGCCCGGACGTCCTCGATGCTCTCCAGCGTGGCGTCGTCCGGGGCGAGACGCGCGACCGACTCGCGGACGAGGGGTTCGACGCTGCGGCCACGCCAGGAGGACCAGTCGCGCTCGAACCGCGCGAAGGCGTGGTCGGCCCGTCCGCGGGAGATGAGCTCGAGGCTGCGTTCGACGTAGCGGAACCAGAACCGCAGGTAGGGGTCGGTGACGCGGTAGCGACGCAGGCGCCCGGTCGAGGATGACCAGGCCGGCGTCTCCTTGACGACCAGACGCTTCTCGTCGGCCAGGACACGGAGGGCCCGGGTGGTGCTGGTCTGGTAGCGCGTGACCTCGGAGTCCTCGAGGCCGGCGGGTATCAGGTCGTTGAACCGCGGCGTGGTGGTCTCGTCGGCGCCGATCGCCGCCAGGACCCGCGCAGCAGCGGGGGAGTCCGGAAACTCTGCGTCCAACGTGAACCGGGCGGTCGAGACGAGCGGGCTGTAGAGGTCGGCGAAGGAGTCGGCGACGTAGCGCGACACGTTGCCTCCGGACCGTGCGAGGTCGGTCACGAGGCGCGGATAGCCGCCCGTGACCAGCGTGGCGTCGAAGACCTCGGCCGGGGTGGCGTGAGGGAGCGCCTGGGCGATCTCGGCCGGGTTGAGGGGGTCGACGACGAGAGGCCGCAGGCGCCCGAACAGCGCTCGGCCGTACTCGGCGAGCCGGTCCATCATCGCGACGTCGGAGCCGACGAGGACGAGCAGGACCGGCAGCGCCTCGAGCGTCTGGTCCCAGAGGTTCTGGAGAGTGCCTTCAAGGGACGGATCGGCGGCGACGGCCCAGGGGAACTCGTCGAGCACGACGACGACGGGTCCCTGACGCGCTGCGACCTCGACGGCGCGGAACCAGTCGCGCCACGTGTTCAGGGAGAGGCCCTGGACCATCTCGACGCCGGAAAGCGGCCGGGCCGACGACGTGAGCGCCTCGGTCGCTTCGGCGACCTGCGTGCGCGTCGGTGCGCCAAGCGTCCCTGCCGCGAAGACGTAGGGCACGTCGGTACCGCGCACGAAGGTCTCGATCGCCGTGGACTTCCCCACCTGACGCCGGCCGCGGACCGCGACGATGCGCCCTTGCCCGTGGTTTCGCACAGCATCGAGATGCTTCGTCAAGGCGCTGACGACGTCGGAGCGGCCGTAGAAGGGAGCCGGAGGGTGAACAGTCATGGACGTATCATACAGCCATGTATGTCACGCTACTCCTGGATCGTCGAGCCGAGCTCGTCCAGCGCGACGGCCCGGGCGTCGCGGCCACGGTCGCCACGCCGGGCGACGAGCGCCTCGACGAGCGCCTCGGTCACCAGCATCAGCGCGGCGCGGGACGTGTGCACGAGCTCGTCGCGGAACGAGTCGTTGACCGGCGGGACGACGAGCACCGTGTCGGCGAGCTGGGCGACGGGGGACTGTGCGAACGAGGTGATCGCCAGGACCGGGGTGCCGCCGTCGTGGGCCGCGCGCATGACGGCGAGCGTCGCGTCGTTGGTGCCGGAACCGGAGACGACGAGGCAGACGGCGTCGGGGCCGAGCTGGCGGGCGGCGATCCGTTGCGCGAGCGCGTCCTGGAGCAGCTCGGCGGGCCGGCCCGCCGACGTCAGGCGCAGCACGAGGTCGAGGCCGAGCGGCGAGGACAGCCCGTTCGCGACGACGAGCACGCGCCCGGCGTCGTCGAGCGCGGCGACGAACTCCTGCAGCACCTGCTCCGTGAGGCCCGAGACGGTGTGGCCGAGGCGGGCGGCGAATCGGGCGACGGACTCGCGCAGCACACCGAGCATGGTGCCGTCGGCCGGGGCGTCCGCCGTCGTGCGCAGTGCGAGCTCGCGGGCCGCGGCGACACGTAGCTGCGGGTAGCCCTCGTAGCCGAGGGTCTGCGCGGCGCGGACGACGGTCGCGCGGCCCACGCCGACGTCGTCGGCCACCTGCTGAGCGGAGCGTTCGACGGCGGCACCGAGGTCGGCGGCGACGGCCTCGGCGACGCGGCGCTCGCCGGGGTGCATCAAGGGCAGCAAAGCGCTGATGCGCGCCGTCGGGGGAGCATCGGTGGATCCGGTCCAGGTCACGTCAGGGCCCTTCCATGATGCGGCGGCGCAGCGCGCCCGAGACGGCGTCGACGACCATCGTGGTGACGACCACGACGATCAGCAGCATGCCGACGGTGTCCCAGGCACGATAGTTCGTGTAGTTCGCCAGCATGCTGCCGATGCCGCCCGCGCCGACGATGCCGAGCACGGCGGACATGCGGATGTTGATCTCGAACCGGTAGAGCGCGAACGACAGCAGCGCGGGCAGCGCGGCCGGCCACAGCGCCCAGCGGATCACGGCGGTGCGTCCGCCGCCGGCCGCGCGCACGGCGTCCGCGGCGCCGTCGCGCAGGGTCTCGATCGTCTCGTAGGTCCACTTGCCCTGGGTGCCGATCCCGGCGATGCCCAGCGCCAGCGCTCCGGTGAACGGCGTCAGCCCGGTGACGGTGAGCAGGACGAGCGCGATGATCACCTCGGGCACGGCGCGGATGACAGCGAAGACACCGCGCAGGGCCAGGCGCAGCCAGGCCGGGCCGACGCCGTCGGCGGCGAGCATGCCGAGCGGGATCGACACGACCACGCAGAGCAGAGCGCCCAGCCAGGCCATGGAGATCGAGCGCCACATCTCGAACAGGGCGCGCGGCAGGCGCGACCAGTCCGGATCGGCGAACATCAGCACGCCGTACTCCCCGACGGCGGCGGGCAGGCCGCGCAGCTCGGCCCACTCGACGTCGAGGGTGGTGACGGACACGAGGAGCACGAGGCCGACGACGGCGGTCGCGACGGTCTGCGCGAGGCGCGACGGGCGCGGGGGCAGGACGACGGCGGGGCTCGTCGTCGTGCGGGTCCGGTTCTCCAGCGTGTCGCTCATGCGAGCCTCCGGCGCAGCAGGTGGGACGCGGCTTCGATGATCAGCACCACGACGAGGATCTCGAGGATGATCACCGAGACGTCGCCGTAGGCGAAGAAGCCGAACCGTTCGTCGAGGAGCCGGCCGATGCCGCCCGCGCCGACGATGCCGAGGATCGCCGAGATGCGGACGTTCAGCTCGAGCGCGTAGAGCCACTGGTTGGCGAAGAGCGGGAGGTTCTGGGGCAGGCCGAGGCCGCGGTTCATCTGGTGCTGGGTGGCGCCGCCGGCGCGGGCCGCCCCGAGGTACGGGTGGTCGGCGGAGTCGATGGCCTCGGAGACGAGCTTGACGACGATCCCGACGTCGAACAGCACGAGCGTGAGCAGGCCGGGCAGCGCGCCGACGCCGACCATGGCGACGAGGATGGTCGCCCAGACGAGGTCGGGCACGGCGCGGATCACGTTGATCACGGCCCGCACCGCCATGCGGGTCGGGGTGTGCGGGTTGGTGGGGCGCGCGGCCCAGAGGGTGAGCGGCACCGACAGCGCCGCGGCGATCGCGGCGCCGACGAACGCCATCTGCAGCGTCTCCAGCATCGGCTGGATGGTGCGCGGGACGAACGCCCAGTTCGGCTGCAGCAGCGCGGAGAGGTTGGCGGCGCCGCGGCGCCAGTTCTGGGCGATGGCGCCCAGGTCGATCTCGACGCCGCCGATCGCGGGCAGGCAGGTCGCCACGGTGAACGCCGCGAGGGCGCTGACGATCGCCGTGCGGCGCGGCCAGATGCGCGGCCGCGGCGGGAGCTCGAAGCGGGTGGCGGGTACCGCCGTCGTGCCGGGGGTCATGTGCGGTCCCCGAGGCGGTCCTGCGGGCGGATGCGGCGGCCGTAGATCTGCTCGAAGTCGGCCTCGGTGGCCTCGGCGGCGGGGCCGTCGTAGACGACCTCACCGCCGCGCAGGCCGATCATGCGGCGCGTGTACTGCCGGGCGAGGTCCATGAGGTGCAGGTTGACCAGCACGGTGAGGTGGTGGTCGGCGTTGATGCGCTCCAGCTCCCCCATCACGGCGTGCGCGGTGGGCGGGTCGAGGCTGGCGACGGGTTCGTCGGCGAGCATGATGCTCGGCTCCTGGGACAGCGCCCGCGCGATGGCGACGCGCTGCTGCTGCCCGCCGGACAGGGACCCGGCGCGCGTCCAGACCTTGTCGAGCATGCCGACCATGTCCAGGGCCGCGAGGGCGACGTCGCGGTCGTGGGCGGTCGGTATGCCGAGGAGCCCGCGCCCAAGGCCGTGGGACACAACGACTATCGCGACGAACAGCCCCCCTGCATACGACGCATCAGAGTACGCTCGGCTCGCCGAGGTCTTCAAACCCAGCGTTCAGGTTCGCGCCGGACTATCCGATCGCAGGTACCGCGGCTAGATCAATTTCCTGCCAACGTGTGCAACTACAATCTTGCGCTCGTCCGCTGCGAGCCTAAAATAGACGCGTCCCGGGCCGGGCGTAAAGCGAGAGTGCAGATCGAAGGTGTGAACTCGTTGGTCAACGTCGAGGAAGTCAAAGATTCCGCTCCGACGTCTGACCTCATGTTCAGGTGTTACTTTGGATAACCAGAGCGGAGCTGGTCGCTCTTCCGGATCCCATTCGATTGCAGCACGATTGATCAGATAAAGTTGTTTTGCGACCGGCTCGACCCATGAGCGTTCGAGGGAAATCAATTGTCCCTCTACTCCAGGCAGGAAGCGGAGGTACGGATAGAACTCGTCGCGACTATTCCAAACCTGATGTCCAGTAGTGACATCAGATAGTCCAAACTTCGCTATCCAATCCAGATGGGGTGAGAGATGAGTGACGCGAGACAGGTTGCGGACCGTGACACGGTCCTCGACGACATCGATCTCACCGACATCCCGTTCAACGAGCCGGCTACGATGAATCGGGACCGCCGAACTTGCCCATTCTCCCCTATCGTCGAGTGAGAAAGCAATTCCATCATAAATATGTGCCGCCCCGAGACCAGCAGCGACCTTGCCTCTACAGACGTACTCGACCCCTGACTCATCCGAAGAAACAGGCCTACTAATCGGAGCCCTATTGGCACGGGTTAGCAGCCAGCGTCCCAGGTCCCGGTTCTTGGGCTTGCGCAACCAATCTCGGAACTTGTAGTTCCTTGCAACATCGTGTTCGAGTATCGACGGAGCAACGACTACTAGCCCTGGCCTCCGCTTCGAAACTTCACGTACGGCTCGACAAACCTCGCCGACGGCTACGTCTGCGTCAGTGGGATCACGATCGTCGTTCATCGCCAGTTCATTGTGAAAAGCAATAATCTGCACGAGATGCCTCCAAACGTGCGGTCGCATAGCTGTATCACAAAATTGCGGAGATTACTCCAGGAGGCTTTCGATCGAATAGTCCCACTCGTCAAAGAATCCTTCTGGCCATGCCGAGATCATTCCATCCTCACCGATCTCAGGGCTGGTGATTGAAATTGCACCACCGTCTCCAGGCTGAAAATAGTGCAGCTGCGTAGAACTCGCCGCGAGGTGCCGATTCTTTACTGCGAGACGGACGCCGTTTAAAACGTGATCACTATGTGTCTCTATAAGTACCTGCGTCCCCGTCGCAGCTGCGGCGCATGCGAGGCGAGCCATTGCCGACTGGCCGCGAGGGTGCAAGTGGGCTTCTGGATTCTCAAGTAGCAGAAGCGCTCCGCTTCGAGCTGCCAGCAGAGACACGATAATTGGCAAGGAATATGCGAGGCCAAAGCCGACGTTCGTTGGGCGACGAGCGAGGCTAACCGCCGCACCGGGAGATGAATTGCGAAAACCCAGCCTGACCAAGTCGGTATTGTCGATGGCCTCGGCAGAAATTTGAACCCCAGGGCATATCTCACCCAGCCAGGCATCCACTTGCGCGAGAAGTCGGTTCGATTGACCATGCGGATGAAGCCGGGGTCCGTGCAATATCAAGTCATCCTGATGCTCGCGGAGATAGTCACCAGTGTATTCACCGCGTGTGCCGAGAAAATGTTGTTCCGTGGCCGCTCGGTAAGATCTCGGATAAGTCGTCGATGGGTTAACTCTATCAGCTCTGAGGTACTGGAACACGTGGTCCGGAACAGTGAAGTCGAGACTTTCCACGCCATCATTGGAAGCTCCGATCAGAGTGAAAGGAAGCGCGTCGCTTGCCGCGACGTATTCGGCCAAAATTCCGGCACGCTTTCCGCCTTGGAAGTGTGTGAGTATCTCGATAGTTGGCGGTTTTGATGTGTGGCCTTCATGAAGGACGTCTCGGCCAGTGCCCAGTTCCACGTACTCGCCGTTGAGAGGTACTCTGTCGGAGTACCTGCCGGGGGAGAAGTTCTCGGGGAGCCGATCAAGAGCTTGCTGAAGCAGGCCGAAGGCCTGCAGTACTGTGCTTTTTCCGGAAGAGTTTAGCCCAGTTAGAAGCGTGAGCGGCTTCAAGGCGATCTTGCTGTGCGAGAAGGCTTTGAAGTTCGTAAGTTCTATGGCGTTGATCATGATGTCATCTCGTTAAACAAGTTGTCGATTGCCTTGAAGCGCTCGCGAACTTTCTCGACGCTTCCTGTCCCAACTGATATTGCGTTGTAGAAATCCTCGTCTTGAAGAAGCTCTCGGAACCGCATATCTACTTCTTCTCGATTTGAAGTGAGGAGGTCAAGGTTCTTCTGGGACAGCCGGGCTAAGTTCACGGATATCGTCTCGAAGAGAGCCTTGTTGATTGGAAGTCTGCGGTTCGGTTCCCAGTTGTTTAGCTTGCGAAACGCGTTTGTCTCAAAGATGCGTGCGGCTGCGTTCATCGAGCGTCGGAAACTGTCACCGAGCTTCTCATGATGCTCGACTGTTGTATGGTTGATCAATTCCATTGCATCACGAAGGAACCCGTCAAGGTCTCCTCGATAGTGTTCGTCTGGGTCAAGCATCAAGAACGCAAGGAATCGCAGTACCATCTCGCGATCCGCCATGCGTGTCGTTCGGATGCTCCCGTCAGTTGCGTGTAGAAACTCTGCAGACCGAGAAAGTTCTGCGAGCAGTTGTCTAGCGGGCCCAGGTATTAGGGCGTGTCGCAACTCCTGGGCAGTCAGTGGCAAGCCACCTGTGTTTATTCGGGCAAAGATGTTGAACTTTACTGGCTCGGGCGTTCCGGCACGAATTAGGTGTACGAGGAGTTCGGCCTCGTCAATGCGGGTCTGCAGGTTGCCTGGCAGGTCGCTATATGTTGCCCCCTCGTACTGGCCCAGATACTCTAGGCCAGTAAGGCGCAGTGTTTCGAGGTTTGGGTAGTCCTTGCGGATGAGGTCGGGTTGCACAAAACGCGCGATAGTAGTCAGTCGCTGGATCCCATCGACCACCACCCAGCTATCCTCACCGCTCTCGGCCGCGTATAGCGTCGGTAGTGGAATCCTTAGTAGTAGTGACTCAATGAGCCTACTCTGAGCGACGTCGGTCCAGATTCCGGCTCGGCGTTGAAAGTCAGGTGTCAAATCAAGGACCCCGCGGCGGAGCCGAGCAAGTAGTAGACTTACAGTCGGTGTGCGTGTTACTACGTCGATTTTCGCCGGGTCGAAGGGTTCGTCAATTGTCTCGTTGTTCGGGTCGTCTTCTTCGGCCTCAACGCCGGTGCTATGGCCGAGGGAGTCGTATTCGACAGGAAGATCTTCGATATTTCGATTCTGCATGTAGTTCCCCTAGTGGTTGCCCTAGCCGCCTGAGGCCCTGGCGGCAAGTTAGCTCCGTACGCGGACGCCGCATGTACTGGCTCCGCCAGCGTACCGAGTGTGGCTTGACCGTGTGGGTTCAACGCGCATGGCAGCGTGAAGCGGACTAGACCGAGAAGTACTTCGCCTCAGGATGATGCAGCACGAACGCGTCCGTCGACTGCTCGGGGTGCAGCTGCAGCTCGTCGCTCAGCGTCACTCCGACCCGCTCGGGCCGGAGCAGCTCGACGACCTTCCGCCGGTCTTCCATGTCCGGGCATGCCGGGTAGCCGAGCGACATCCGCGCACCGCGGTACTCCAGCTTGAACATGCCTTCGACGTTCTCCGGGTCCTCGTCGGCGAACCCGAGCTCGGACCGCACGCGCGCGTGCCAGAACTCCGCCAGCGCCTCGGTGAGCTGGACGGACAGCCCGTGCAGCTCCATGTACTCGCGGTACTTGTTCGCCTCGAACAGCTTCGCCGTGTACGCCGAGACCGGCTCACCGACGGTCGCGAGCTGGATCGGCAGCACGTCGAACTGCCCCGTCTCCTCGACCCACGACTTCGGCCGCACGAAGTCGGCCAGGCACAGGTGCCGGTCGCGCTTCTGGCGGGGGAAGGTGAAGCGCAACCGCTCGGTCCCCACGGGGCCGCCAGAACCGCCGTCGGGCGCCCCGATCTCGCCGGACGGCCCGGTCATGCCGGGCCCGTGGTGGGCGACCACGATGTCGTCGCCCTCGGACCACACGGGGAAGTACCCGTACACCACGGTGGGGTCCATGACCTGGTCCCGTCGGATGGTCGACATCCACTCGGCCAGGCGCGGACGCCCCTCGGTCTCGACGAGCTCCTCGTAGGAGGCACCATCCTCGCCGCGGCCCGGCTTCAGCCCCCACTGCCCCATGAACGTCGCGCGCTCGTCGAGGTATGCGGCGTAGTCGGCGAGCTGGATGCCCTTGACCACGCGCGTGCCCCAGAACGGGGGAGCGGGGACGGGGTTGTCGTCGGCGACGTCGGAGCGCGCCGGCAGGTCCTCGGGCGCGGTCTCGGTCACCTTGACGACGTTGTGCCGGCGCTTGCGCAGCGCGGGCAGACCGACGTCGTCGACCGACGCCCCGCGAGCCACGGCCACGAGCGGCTCCATGAGCCGCAGACCTTCGAACGCGTCGCGGGCGTACCGCACGACGCCGGGGAACTGCGAGGCGAGGTCGTCCTCGACAAAAGTCCGCGTCAGGGCCGCGCCACCGAGCAGGATCGGCCACTTCTGCGCGAGCCCGCGCGACTCCAGCTCGGCGAGGTTCTCCTTCATCACCACGGTCGACTTCACCAGCAGCCCGGACATGCCGATGACGTCGGCGTCGTGCTCCTCGGCGGCCTCGATCATCGCGGAGATCGGCTGCTTGATGCCGATGTTGACCACGGTGAAGCCGTTATTGGTCAGGATGATGTCCACGAGGTTCTTGCCGATGTCGTGCACGTCGCCGCGGACGGTGGCCAGCACGATCGTGCCCTTGGTCTGCTCGTCGGCGCCCTCGACCTTCTCCATGTGCGGCTCGAGCAGCGCCACGGCGGCCTTCATCACCTCGGCGGACTGCAGCACGAACGGCAGCTGCATCTGCCCGGAGCCGAACAGCTCGCCGACCACCTTCATGCCGCCCAGGAGGTGGGTGTTGACGATGTCGAGGGCCTTCATGCCGTCGGCCAGGGCCGTCTCGAGGTCGCCCTCGAGGCCCTTGCGGGCGCCGTCGATGATCCGGCGTTCGAGGCGCTCGCCCACCGGCAGCGCCTCGAGCTCCGCGGCGCGCTGGTCGCGCAGCGCCGCGGAGTCCACGCCTGAGAACGTCTCCAGCAGGTGGGACAGCGGGTCGTGCGTGAGGTTGCCCTCGTCGTCGTAGACCCGCCGGTCCCACACGAGGTTCTCCGCGGCCTCCCACTGCTCGTCGGGGATCGCGGTGCGCGGCAGGATCTTCGCGGCGTGCACGATGGCGGAGTCCAGCCCGGCCTGCACGGCCTCGTGGAGGAACACCGAGTTGAGCACCGTGCGGGCGGCCGGGTTGAGGCCGAACGACACGTTCGACACGCCCAGCGTGGTGTGCACGGTGGGGTAGCGGCGGGTGAGCTCGCGGATCGCCTCGATCGTCTCGATGGCGTCGCGGCGGGTCTCCTCCTGGCCGGTCGCGATGGGGAAGGTGAGGGTGTCGACGATGATGTCGTCAACCCGCATGCCCCAGTCGTCCACGAGCGTGTCGATGAGCCGGGACGCGATGGCGACCTTCTTGTCCGCGGTGCGCGCCTGACCCTCCTCGTCGATGGTCAGGGCGATGACGGCGGCCCCGTGCTCCATGACGGCCGGCATGACGCGCTGGAACCGCGACCCGGGCCCGTCGCCGTCCTCGAAGTTCACCGAGTTCACCACGGCGCGCCCGCCCACGAGCTCCAGCCCGGCGCGGATCACCTCCGGCTCGGTGGAGTCGATCACCAGCGGCAGGGTGGAGGCCGAGGCCAACCGGGAGACGACCTCCCGGACGTCCGCGACGCCGTCGCGCCCCACGTAGTCGACGCAGACGTCCAGCAGGTGCGCGCCGTCGCGGGTCTGGGCGCGGGCGATGTCGACGACGTCGTCCCACCGGGACTCCAGCATCGCCTCGCGGAACGCCTTGGACCCGTTCGCGTTGGTCCGCTCACCGATCGCCAGGTACGAGGCGTCCTGAGACAGGTCGGTGTGCGAGTACAGGGAGGCGACGCCGTTCTCCCGCTCCACCTCGCGCGGCCGCAGCGCGCGTCCGCGCACCGCCTCGACCACCTGGCGCAGGTGCTCCGGCGTCGTGCCGCAGCAGCCCCCGACCAGGCCGAGGGAGAACTCGTCGACGAACTGCGTGTGTGCTGCCGCCAGCTCCTCGGGCGAGAGCGGGTAGACGGCGCCGTCGGGACCGAGCTCGGGCAGCCCGGCGTTCGGCATGCACGTCACGGGGACGTCGGCGTGCCGAGCGAGGTGGCGCAGGTGCTCGCTCATCTGCTCGGGACCGGTGGCGCAGTTCAGGCCGATCGCGTCGACGCCGATGGCCTGCAGCGCGGTCAGCGCCGCGCCGATCTCCGAACCCATGAGCATGGTGCCGGTGGTCTCGACGGTCACGGAGGCGATCACGGGCACAGAGCGACCGACGCCGCCCTCGGCGACCGGACGCATCGCGTCGTGGCACGCCGTCACCGCGGCCTTGGTCTGCAGCAGGTCCTGGCTGGTCTCGACCAGCAGGGCGTCCGCGCCGCCCTCGAGGAGCCCGGCGGCCTGCTCGGCGAACGTGGTGCGCAGGTGGTCGTACGTGGTGTGACCCAGCGACGGCAGCTTGGTGCCCGGCCCCATGGACCCCAGCACCCAGCGCGGGTGGTCCGGCGTGGCGAAGGCGTCGGCGCGCTCGCGGGCCAGGGCGGCCCCGGCACGAGCGAGCTCGCGGATCCGGTCGTCGATGCCGTAGTCCGACAGGTTCGACCAGTTCGCACCGAACGTGTTCGTCTCGATCGCGTCGACGCCCACCTCCAGGTAGGCGTCGTGCACCGCGTTGATGATGTCCGGGCGCGTCACGTTGAGGATCTCGTTGCAGCCCTCGTGCTGCTGGTAGTCCTCCATGGACGGGTCGGCCGCCTGGATCATGGTGCCCATGGCGCCGTCGGCCACCACCACGCGGGTGCGCAGCGCCTCCCGCAGGGCGTCGGAGCGGGCGTCGGCGGCGGAGAGGTCGAGCGTCGAGGTCACCGGCTCAGCGTAGCCGGGACGGCAGAAATCACGGTGCGGCGGACGCCTGGTGAGACCTACGCTCGGGCCATGACGACCGTCGACTCGAGCACTGGCCTCGCACCGATCGCGGAACGCGCCGCCGCACCGGCGTCGCTGCCGTCCATCACTGCTGGTTCGCTCACCTGGCGGCCGGCCGTGCCGGACGACGCCCCGGCCCTGCTGGCGCTGCGCAACACCATCGCGGAGACGGACGACGAGCCCTACCGGGAGTCGATCGAGGAGATCACCGAGCTGTTCGAGGCGCCCTGGCGGCGGTTCGACACCGACTCCCTCGTCGGCGTCGACGGCGAGGGCCGGCTCCGGGCCTACGGGACGGTCGAGTCGATGCCTGGCGACACCCGCACCGTGCGCGCCTTCCTCTTCGGCGGGGTGCATCCGCAGGTGCGCGGCCAGGGGATCGGGCGCGAGCTCTTCGCCTGGCAGGTCGCCCGGGGCCGACAGGTGCTCGCGGCGTCGGGCAAGGACCTTCCGGCGCGCCTGGCCGTGATGGCCGAGGACGACGGCCCGGCGTCGAAGGCGCGGCTCTACGAACGCGCCGGCTTCACGCCGCGCCGCTTCTACTCCGACCTGCGCCGCGACCTGCGCGACCTCGTCGCCGCGCCGCTGCCCGACGTCACGCTCGACGGATCGCTGCGGCTCGTGCCGTTCGCCCCGGAGCTCGACGACGCCGCACGGCTGGCCCACAACGACGCGTTCCGGGACCACTGGGGCAGCGAACCGCAGACGGCGGAGCAGTGGACCTCGTCGCGCTCGGCGTTCGTGCCGGCCTGGTCCTTTCTCGTGCTCGACGACGCACCCGACGTCGACGCCCTGCTCGCGGACGCCGACACCGACGCCGAGACTGCGGCCTCCCTGCGAGCGGGTGAGCCGCTCGTCGTCGGCTACCAGATGGCGGACCGGTTCGACGAGGACTTCGCCGTGCGCGGCTACTCCTTCGGGTACACCGCGCTGCTCGGCACCCGGCGTGCCTACCGAGGACGCAAGGCCGCCGTGGCGGCGCTCGCGGCCGGGATGCGCGCCATGGCCGCGGACGGCATGGAGTTCGCGTGCCTGGACGTCGACACCGCCAACCCGTCCGGCGCGCACGGGATGTACGCCGGCCTCGGGTACGAGTTCACGCACGGATCGCGCATGCTCTCCATCGAGCTGTAGCCGCTACGATCCGGCTGATGACCACTGCCGACCGGCCCGAACACCCGCTGCTGGCCACGCGCTCCGCGCGCGTCGCGGCCGGTCTCCTCGCCACGCTCACCGCTGCCCACCTGGTGGCGCAGCTCCTCGACGCCGGCGTGGTGGCCGAGACCACGCAGTGGTTCCTCATGCCGGCGCTCGCGGCCACGCTCTGGTGCACGACGGCGACACCCCGGACGCGCATGGTCCGCCTGACCCTCGTCGCACTCGGCTTCTCCTGGGTGGGTGACACCCTGCCGGACGGGTTCACCGGCGACGCGGCGTACCTGGCGATGGTCGGCGCGTTCCTCTGCGCCCAGGTCGTCTACGTGGCCGCCTTCTGGCCGTCGTGGCGTGAGTCCGTGCTGGCGTTGCATCCTGCGGCGGCCGCCGTGTACGTGTTCCTGGCCGTCACCCTGCTGACCCTGTGCCTGCCGGGCGCCCCCGGCGTGCTGGCGGTCGCCGTCGTCGTCTACGCGCTCTGCCTGACCACGATGGCCGTGCTGGCCACCGGCGTGCACCGCCTGGCCTGGCTCGGCGGACTGCTGTTCCTCTTCTCCGACGCGATGATCGCGCTCGGCGAGTTCTCGGACGCCGTGCCGTCGCTCTCCGGCTTCTGGATCATGGCGACCTACGTGCTGGGCCAGGTGCTGCTCGTCGCCGGTGTCGTAGCGCGGCAGACGACCGCACGGGCCGTGGTGTAGCGACAGGTATGGCGGCCCTTCGATCACACCTGGTGGACGTGCCCGCCGGCACGATCACGCTGCGCGACGCACGGACCGGCACGACCCGCGACGTCGAGCTCGCCGGGTTCGAGCTCGCGCGCAGCCCGGTCACGTGGGCGCAGTACGCGCAGGTGCGCGGGACCACGGCGCCGGAGGGGGCTCGTGGTGACATGCCGGTGCACTCCATCTCGTGGCGCGACGCGGTCGCCTGGTGCAACGACGCCTCGCCCGAGGAAGGGCTGACGGAGCCGTACGCGATCGAAGGGTCCTCGGTCGTCTGGGACGTGGCTGCCGACGGGTTCCGCCTGCCGACCGAGGCCGAGTGGGAGTGGGCCTGCCGAGCCGGCACCGACGGCCCGACCTACGGCCCGCTGGCGGACGTCGCATGGACCGCTGCGGATCACGTCGACGGGGCGCAGCCGGTGGGGCTCAAGCAGCCGAACGCCTTCGGACTGTTCGACATGCTCGGCAACGTCTGGGAGTGGTGCTGGGACTACGCCGACACCGCCCGGTACGCCGACTACCGGAGCCTGCGGGGCGGCGGATGGGCAGACCGGCACTGGAGCGTCCGTGCCTCGGTCCGTCGCGGCAGCATGCCCGGAGCACGACTGGACGACGTGGGTTTCCGGGTGGCCCGCGGCCTCGCCGGGAGTCCGGGCGACCGGGCGGGCCAGGGCTGGTCCCACCGGGCCGATCTCGACCGCGCGGTGATCCGCGGGCCTGTGCCGTTCGGCTGGACACCGTTGCGGCCCTGACCCGACGGGACGACGGCGGCGCGGCATCTCGTCAGGCCGGCCCACCTGCGCCGTCGGCGATCGCGCGCAGCGCGGCGACGTGCGCGGCGAAGGTTCGACGGCCGTCCTTGGTCAGCCGGAGCCAGGTGCGCGGCCTCTTGCCGACGTGCCCCTTGCGGACCGCCACGAGCCGGCCGCGCTCCAGGGTGGCCACGTGCTTGGACAGCACGGAGTCGGAGACCTCGACGGCGTCACGGACCACCGCGAACTCCGCCTCGTCCACGGTGTTGAGCGCGGCGACGATGCTGAACCGGACCGGCGAGTTCAAGGACTCCTCGAGCTGGTGCCGCGGGTGCTTCACCGCGCTCCTCGGACGATCATCGCGCCGGCCACGAGGCCCGGCGTCGCGACGACAGCGGCGAGCCCCAGCGTCACCCAGGGAGCGGGGGACGGCAGGCCGGCAAGGTAGACCGGGGTGGCCACGCCGAGGGCGAGCACACCCGTGGTGACCGTCCCGAACATCGCCGTCCTGAGGGCACGTCGAGGTCGCGTTCTCGACGCCCGGTCGCGCCAGACCACCGTCGTCACCAGCAAGGCGAGAAAGGCGCCCTGCGCCCCGATGTTCGCGGCTCCTCGCCACTGCCAGGTCGTGCCCCAGGTGCCGAGGACCACACCCGTCAGGGCTCCCACAGCCAGCGCGAGCGCCGCCACCGTCCAGCCGTGGACCCAGTGGTCGCGGGTCCTGCTCAACGGGCGTGGGGTGGCGCGTTCCAGCGAAGCGGCGGCCTCGTCCGGGGAGGGGCGCGGTGCGATCATCGGTCGCTCCTCGGTGTCGGTCGGAAGGCGATCAGCAGGGCCCCCGTGGCGTACGGCGCGAGAACGGCGCACACCAGGAGAACGTGCGCCAGGCTGCCCCCGCCGGCGGCGTCCACCAGATGGTCCCCGAGGACGACCACGGGCACGCCGAGGACCACCGTGTTGCGCGTGATCGTTCTCGTTCCGCGAGGGATCGTCGTCGACCGGCTGGTGGAGAGGTAGGCGGTCAGTGCGATCAGCACGAGGGTGAGGACCAAGGCGCCGGCGAGCGCGACGAGGAACCACGATCGGCCGCCAGTGAGAGGCCCGACGAGTGCGATGGCGGCCATGCCGAGACCCGCCGCCCACAGGACCGCGCTGTGCCGGAGACGGTCGTCTCGGCCGTCGAGCGTGACGCGTCCAGCTGCGGCAAGCAGCTGACCGGCGTCGTCGGACTCGGGTGTGGATCGGGACACCCTGTCAGCATAGAAACTACTTTCCAGACCAGCAAGTGGTCATGGGCGCCAGCCCGCTCAGGCTGACGGAGACCGCCGCTGGAGCCACGTGTCCGGCTCGTCGAGCTCGGTGAACCCCGCGCTGAGGTAGACGGCACGGGCCTCCGGGGAAGCCTTGAGCAGGACGCGCTTGAGGCCGAGCGTGTCGAGATCCGCCAGGGCGCCGTCGACGATCCGCGTGCCCAGCCCGCGACCGCGGTGGGCGGGGTCGACGATCACGTCCGCCAGCCAGGCGAAGGTCACGCCGTCGGTCACCGCGCGGGCGTAGGCGATCTGCTCGCCCGCCGCCGTGTAGATCCCGTAGTTGCGCGACGCCGCGATCGCGGCGTCCTGCGCCTCCCGGGTGCGGCCGGTCGCCCAGTAGGCGTGCTCGCTCAGCAGCTCGTGCACACGAGCGTGGTCGAGGCGGGCCGGGTCGGCGGAGAACTCGTCGTCGGACACGGAGCGATCCAAGCATCCGCGTGCCAGGAGGTCGCGTCACTCTCACGATGTGGCACGAGGCAGGCTCCCGTCAGTGCTCGCGTCGGAAGAGTGCCGCGTTGAGGAATCCGGCGCCGAAGGCGTCGGCGCGGTCCTCCCGCACGGCTCGCGACTCCAGCAGATGCAGGTCGTCACCGAAGATCGACGCGAGATCCTCCAGGGTGAACGAGGTGCCGCCCGCCGTGTCGCCGGTGGTGAGGATCTCCGTGTCGCCGATGCTCGGCTGGCGCTCCTGGGCGAAGGTGACGATGCCGTAGCGGCCGCCCTCGGCGAGGAGCGGCAGCACCCGCTGCAGGTAGGTCAGCCGACGGTGCGGCGCGAGGTGGTGGAAGCACCCGGAGTCGTAGACGAGATCGAAGGGCCCGGCGGGCAGCTCTTCGCGGAGCACGTCGACGGACGCCAGCGTGACGCCGTCCGGCATGCCGGGCCGCGAGGCGTCCAGGAGGCCGGTCGCGATGTCGATGCCGACGACGTGCGCGCCCTGCGAGGCGAGCCACGCGGCGTTGCGTCCGTTGCCGCAGCCGACGTCGAGGACGCGGGCGCCGCGGAGCTCCCCGAGCAGGCCCCGTCCGTGCCAGTCGACGAGCGTCTCGTCCGGCAGGGTCGTGGCCAGCGGATGACCGGGTGTGGTCAGCATCCGTTGCCAGAACGGCTCCGCCGAGCGGGAGGTGCGGTCGCCGCGCTCGTGAGCGGCGACGACGCCGTCGAGCAGGTCGAGGAGCTGATCCAGCGTGCCGACGCGCATGCGCTCACGATAGCGGTGCCTGTGTCAGAGGCCACACCTACGCTCAGGGGCATGGACATCATCCTGGTACCCGGATTCTGGCTGAACGCGTCCGCCTGGGACGCCGTCACCCCGCCGATCGTGGCCGCGGGGCACACCGTCCACCCGGTCACGCTGCCCGGTATGGGCTCGGTCGACGAGGACCGGTCCGGCATCACCCTGGAGGACCACGTCGACGCCGTCGTCGCGGCGGTCGACGCGTTGCCCGCCGACGCCGCGGTGGTGCTGGTGGGCCACTCCGGTGGCGCAGCAGTTGTCCACGCGGTCGCTGACCGCCGCCCCGGACGCATCGCCCGCAACGTCTACGTGGACGCCGTGCCGATGGGGCACGGGAGCGTCATCAACGACGAGCTGCCCGTGGTGGACGGCGAGATCCCGCTGCCCGACTGGTCGGTGTTCGACGAACCGGACCTGGTGGGACTCGACGACGACCTGCGGGAGCGGTTCCGGGCCGTCGCGATCCCGACGCCGGCCCGGGTGGCGTCCGATCCCGTCGTCCTGAGCGACGAGCGGCGCTACGAGGTGCCGACGACCGTCATCGCCAGCGAGGCGTTCGAAGGCTTCGACAGCCCCAGCTCGATGTACCGGCACTTCATGGGTGCAGGGTCGCCCTACACCGCCGAGCTGGCGGCGATGCACGACTACGAGATCGTCGACCTGCCCACCGGCCACTGGCCGATGTTCACGCGCCCGGTCGAGCTGGGGGAGGCCATCGCCGCGGCCGTCTCGCGCTGACCACCGTCACCGCGGCACGCTCCTTGAGGACCTTCGTGACGTCGTCCGGGACGTCGCGAACCTGGAGGGTGGACATGGACCGGTGCAGGCCGACCATCGCTGATCGAAGGTCAGCCGATCGCGGCAACCGGACCTGACAACGGCGTGCCGGACCCGTCACGGCGCACGGTCTCCTCGGGCAGCTCGGCGGGCTGACCGCCCGAGCCGACGGCCCGCGCCGGTCCCTCGCCGACCCAGGCCATGACGAGGGAGTCCTCGCCCTTGAGGAACCGGTGCGCACGGACACCGCCCGTCGCACGGCCCTTGCCGGGGTAGAGCTCGTACGGGGTGACCTTGGCCGAGGCGGCTCCGGTGCCCGGCAGGGCGTCGGCGGCCCCGGCGACGGTCACGACGGTGTGCAGGTCGCGGGTGGCGGCCCGGGCGACCCCGAAGAACACGACGCGCTGGCCGGCGGCGAGCCGGATGCCGGCCATGCCGGCGGCGGAACGTCCCTGCGGCCGGACGGCCGAGGCGTCGAAGTGCAGCAGGCTCGCGTCGGAGGCGACGAACACGAGCTCGTCGTCGTCCGCCGCGGGCGCGGCGCCGACCACGGCGTCGCCGTCCTTGAGGGAGATGACGTCCCAGACGTCGCCGTTGCGCGGCGCATCGCCGCCGGCGACCCGCTTGACGACGCCCTGACGGGTGCCCAGGGCGAGCGTCGGGGCGTCGTCGGTCAGCGACACGACGGCCAGCGCCTCCTCGCCCGGGTCCAGCGTGACCATCTCGCGCACGGGGACCCCACCGGACAACGACGGAGGACCGTCGGTGGCAGGCAGTGCGGGCAGCTCCAGCACCGAGATCTTGTGCAGCCGGCCAGCGCTGGTCACCAGCCCGATCTCGGCGCGGGTCGACGCCTCGACGTCACCGAGCAGCGCGTCGTGCGCGTGGCGCCGTCCGGCACGCTCGACCGGGGCCTCCGCGCCCTCGCCCGAGGTCCGGGCTAGTAGACCGGTCGCAGACAGCAGCACGCGCGTGGGGGAGTCCTTGATCTCCAGGTCGATCGCGGGCGCCTTGCGCCCACGCGCGGCCGGCGTGGCGGCGGCCGACGCCGCCGTTCCGCCGGCGGAGTCGAGCAGCACGGTCCGGCGGGGGGTGCCGTAGGTGGAGGCGACGTCGCCCATCTCGTCCGAGACGACGCGACGCAGCTTGGCCTCGTCGCCGAGGATCTCCTCGAGCGCGGCGATCTCCTTCTCGAGCTCGGACTTCTCGGACTCCAGCTCGATCCGCGAGAACTTGGTCAGGCGGCGCAGCTGCAGGTCGAGGATGTACGAGGCCTGCGCCTCGGACAGGTCGAACACGGACTGCAGGCGTTCGCGGGCGGTGGCGGCGTCGTCGGAGGTCCGGATGACCTGGATGACCTCGTCGATGTCGAGGATCGCGACCAGCAGTCCCTCGACGAGGTGCAGGCGGTCCTTGCGCTTGCCCAGGCGGAACGTGGAGCGGCGGCGCACCACGTCGATGCGGTGCTCGACCCACACGCGCAGCAGGTCGAGCAGGCCGAGGGTGCGGGGCTGACCGTCGACGAGCGAGACGTTGTTGATCCCGAACGAGTCCTCCAGCGGCGTCGTCCGGTAGAGCTGCTCGAGCACGGCCTCGGGATCGAACCCGGTCTTGACCTCGATGACGAGCCGCATGCCGTGGGAGCGGTCCGTGAGGTCCTGGACGTTGGTGACGCCCTGGATCTTCTTGTTCTTGACGCCGTCAGCGATCTTCTCGATGACCTTCTCCGGGCCTACCGTGTACGGCAGCTCGGTGACGACGATGCCCTTGCGGCGCGGCGTGACGTTCTCGATGCGCGCCGTCGAGCGAGTGCGGAACGAGCCGCGCCCGGTGCGGTAGGCGTCCCGGACACCCTCGAGCCCGACGATCTTGCCGCCCGTGGGCAGGTCCGGCCCGGGGATGTACCGCATGACGTCCTCGAGCGTGGCCTCGGGGTTCGCCAGGAGGTGCTGGCCGGCCGCGACGACCTCGACGAGGTTGTGCGGCGGCATGTTGGTGGCCATGCCCACCGCGATCCCGGACGCCCCGTTGACCAGGAGGTTCGGCACGGCCGAGGGGAGCACCTCGGGCTGGGTGAGCTTGTTGTCGTAGTTCGGGATGAAGTCGACGACGTCCTCGTCCAGCCCGGCGGTCATCGCCATCGACGGCGCGGCGAGCCGGGCCTCGGTGTACCGAGGGGCGGCGGGGCCGTCGTCGAGCGACCCGAAGTTGCCGTGGCCGTCGACGAGCGGCAGCCGCAGCGAGAAGCTCTGCGCCAGGCGCACGAGCGCGTCGTAGATCGCGGCGTCGCCGTGCGGGTGGAGCTTGCCCATGACCTCGCCGACCACGCGCGAGGACTTGACGTAGGAGCGGTCGGGGCGCAGCCCCATGTCCGACATCATGTAGAGGATGCGGCGTTGCACCGGCTTGAGGCCGTCGCGAGCGTCCGGGAGCGCACGCGAGTAGATCACGGAGTACGCGTACTCGAGGAACGACGTCTCCATCTCTGCGGCGACGTCGATGTCGACGATCTTCTCGTCGAACGGTTCGTCGGCGACGGGTGCGGCCTTCTTGCGCGCCATGCGGTGCGGCTCCCTGGTGACTGCTCGTGCTGCTCGGCTCCTGGTACGCCCGACGGCGGCACACCGGCCCCGTACGGACGTTCGAGGGAAGCGTAGCGCCAGTGCGCGGGAGGGCGGTGCAGGCGGGCCGGAGGCGTCCTTCCGAGCCTGGCGGCGTCGTCGGTGGTAGGTCCCACGGCGATCGGCCGTTACACGGCCATGCGCACCGAACGGTCCGCCTCGACGGCGTCGCGCACGACGTCCGCCAGGGCGCTCCGCCGCTCCGCCACTTCGACCACGGTGACCCCGCCGGCCAGCACGGCCTGGTCCAGCCGCCGGGCCGCGTCCGCGACGAGAGCGTCCACCAGGTGCTCGGACGCCACCCCGTGCCGCGCGGCCACGCCGGCGAGCGTCGCTCCCTCGCGCGCCAGCGCGACGTCGAGCTGCGCCCGAGAGACGCCGATGACGCGAGCAGCCGCCGCCAGGTCGATGATCTCGCCGGGGACCTCGCCGTCCGCGAGCCCCCCGGAACCACCCACGGCCGGCGCGTCGAACGCGTCGAGCCGCACCAGGTCGGCCAGCGTGACCTCCCGATCCTCGTCGGCCACGACGGCTCGCCCGTACTCGGGCAGCGTCACCGCGGCTGCCGCCGCCCCGGCCCCGAACGACACCAGCCCGAACGCTCCCGCCACGGCCACCGCCCGCACGATCCACCTGCGCATGGTGCTTCTCCCTCCCGGCCCGGCCCGGTGCCGCGCCGCTGAGCCCACCGTGCTGCACCCGCCTGGACCGTGGCTGCCGTCCACCTGTGAGTTTCCCGGCACAGCCGTGACGTGCGGGTTTGTCCGGTGCCCCGCTCACCCACCGGATAGCCTGCTCGGATGGACGATCAGCGCCCAGCGCCCTACCCGGTCGAGTGGGAGGCCGACGTCGTGCTCCGCGACGGGACCACGATGCACGTGCGACCCATCCGCACCGATGACGCCGACGCGATCCAGCGCTTCCAGGAGGGGCAGTCGGAGCGGTCCGCGTACTTCCGCTTCTTCGCGCCGATCAAGCGGCTGACGGACCGCGAGCTGGCCCGCCTCGTCACCCTCGACCACCAGGACCGGGTCGCCCTGGTGGCGGTCCGGCCCGGCACGGACGAGGACGGCGCCGAGCGCGAGGACGTCCTCGGTGTCGCCCGGTTCGACGTCATCACCGACGGCGAGGCGGAGGTCGCGTTCAACATCGCCGACTCCGTGCAGGGCAAGGGCCTGGCCTCGGTGCTGCTGGAGCACGTCGCCGCCGCCGCACGCGAGCGCGGCGTGCGGCGCTTCACCGCGGAGGTCCTGCCGCAGAACGCCTCCATGCTGGGCGTCTTCCGCGACGCCGGCTACGAGATCAGCCAGCACCTCGACGACGGCATCGTCACGGTGGGCATCGACCTGGACCCCACCGAACGCTCGCGCGCCGTCATGGCCGACCGGGAGCACCGCGCCGAGGCGCGCTCCATGGCCGGGCTGCTCTCCGCTCGGCGCTTGCTGCTCGTCGGGCCGGGCCGCGGGGAGCAGGGGCACGACGACGGCACCCCGGAGGCGCTGCTCGCCCGCCGGATCCTGGACGCGCACCAGAACGACCCCGGCGACTCCGAGCTCGTCGTCCTCGACCCGCCCGGCGACGTACCCGAGGGCGTCGCGCACGCGACCGGGTGGGACGCCGTCGGGCAGGTGGACCTCGCGCTGCTGGCCGTCGGCCCCGACGAGGCCGTCGAGACGGTGCGGCGGCTCGCAGCGACCGGCGCGCGCGGCGTCGTCGTCCTGTCCGGCGGCTACGCCGAGGTGGGCACCGACGGCATGGAACGCCGCCGTGAGCTGCTGCGCGTCGCCCACGCCGCCGGCATGCGCGTCGTCGGCCCCGTCTCCTACGGGGTGCTCACCACCACGCCGGGTGCCGCCCTGCGCGCCAGCCTCGCGCTGCACCCGCCCCGCCCCGGCGTCGTCGGGCTGTTCTGCCAGTCCGCGGCGGCCGCCGTCACCCTGACCGCCACCCTCGAGCGGCGCGGCCTCGGCGTGTCCTCCCTGGTGTCGGCCGGGCACCGCGCCGACGTCTCCGGCAACGACCTCATGCAGTACTGGCAGGACGACGACGCCACCGAGGTCGTGTGCCTGTACCTGGAGTCCATCGGCAACCCGCGCAAGTTCTCGCGGATCGCCAGGCGGCTGTCCGCCGTCAAGCCGGTCGTGGTCGCGACGGCGGGCCGGTCCGGCCAGGTGGTCCCGCCCGGGCACGCCGTGCGCGCGACGCACGCACCGCGCCGCCTGCTCGACGAGCTGCTGCGCCAGTCCGGCGTCATCCAGGCCGCCAACACCCACCAGCTCATGGACATCGCCCAGGTGCTGGCCCACCAGCCGCTGCCCGCCGGGAGCCGCGTGGGGATCCTCGCGTCGTCGGCGGCGCTCGCGGCCCTCGTCGCGGAGGCCGCGGCGTCGGCGGGGCTCACCGTCGCCGCCTCCAGCGACTTCCTGCGGCCGCACGCCCGCGAGGAGCAGATCGCCCAGACGGTCGACGCGCTCTACGCGCCGGGCGCGTGCGACGCCGTCGTCGTCGTGGACGTGCCCGTGGTCCAGCCCCGCACCGGCGCGATCGCCCGGGCCGTGGCCGAGGCGGCCGCGCGCACGGGTCGCACCACGGTGGCCTCCATGCTGGGGCTGCACGGCATGCCGGACGAGCTCGCCGCGGAGGCACCCGACGGCCGCACCGTGCGCATCCCGGCCTTCTCCACCCCGGAGGACGCCGTCGTCGCGCTCGGCAAGGTCGTCGAGCACACGGCCGCGCGCGTCGAGGAGCGCGGGCACTACGTGGCGCCCGACGGCGTGGACGCCCGCCGGGCACGTCGGCTCGTCGAGCGCTGGGCCGCGGAGTCCGACGCCCGTGACCTGGACGCGACCGAGGCGGCCGAGCTGCTGGGCTGCTACGGGATCCGCCTGTGGCGCTCGGTGCCCGTCCGCACGGCCGACGAGGCGGTCGCCGCGGCGGACGAGCTCGGCTGGCCGGTCGCGCTCAAGAGCGCCGCACCGGCGCTGCGGCACCGCAACGACCTCGGGGGAGTGCGTCTCGACATCGGCGACGCGGACGACCTGCGCGCGGACGTCGCCCGCCTGCAGGCCGTCGCGCAGGCGGTCCTGGGCGACGAGGCCCCGGAGCTCGAGGTGCAGTCCATGGCCCCGCCCGGCGTCGCCTGCGTGGTCCGCTCGGCCGAGGACCCGCTGTTCGGGCCGATGGTGTCCTTCGGCCTGGCGGGCGACGCCGTCGACCTGCTCGACGACGTCGCGCACGGGATCCCGCCGCTGACGGACGTGGACGTCTCGGCACTGGTCAGCACGGTGCGCGCCGCGCCCCGGCTCTACGGCTACGGGGGAGCGCCGCCGGCCGACGTCGACGCGCTCGAGGACGTGCTCGCCCGCGTCTCCGTCATGGCGGACGACCTGCCCGAGCTCGCCGCCCTGGAGCTGTACCCGGTGGTGGTGGCCGAGCAGGGCGCGTCCGTGCTCCACGCGACCGTGCGGCTGCGGCCCGCCGGCCGCCGGGCCGACGCCCTGCGGCGCGCCCTGCCGGGCTGAGCGGGACGCGGCGGGCCCGAGGCGGCGCTGTCCACAGGCCGGTGCCGCCGGGTGCTCGGAAGTGGGAAGATGGGCGGGTGCCTTCCGCGACCACTCGCAAGAACCTTCGTGACGACCTGACCGCCCACGTGTTCCGGGCCGGGTACTACCCGGACCTGGTCAACGACGTCATCGACGTCGCGATCGCCGACGAGCCGGTCCTCGCGCACCTCGTCCAGGCCGAGACGACCTTCGACAGCCAGGTGCGCCGCCACCTGACCGTGCTCGTGCTGACGCCGACGCGCCTGGTCGCCGCGCACGTGGACGACCACGAGGGTGACGCCGCCAACCCGTCGTCCGCCGCCGCCACTACCGAGGCGGTACCGCTCGGCGAGGTGCGGTCGGTCGCGCTGACCCACGTGGTCGCCGAGCCCGCGGACCACCGCCCCGGCGACAGCGCCGCAGAGCTGACGCTCGCCGTCGGCTGGGGTGCCGTCTCCCGCCTCGACCTCGAACCGGCGCAGTGCCCGGACCCCAGCTGCGACGCCGACCACGGGTACACCGGGCAGATCACGCCCGACGACATCGTCGTGCGCGTCTCCGACGCCGCCGAGGGCCGGGACGCCGTCCGGCGTGCCGCGGCGTTCGCCCGCGAGCTCTCGGCCGCCACCGGGGTGGGCGGACGCGCCGCCCGATGACGCCGGTCACGCTGCCCGACGAGCTCGTCGCGCCGTCGTACGGCAGCGACTCCCTGGCCGCCGTGCTGCCCGCCGCGGCAGGCGCGCTCGGCGTCGACCTGACCACCAGCACCGGCCTGCGGTCGACCGACTGCGCCGCCGCGTTCGGCCTGCCCGGAGCGCGCCGCGTCGTCGTCGTGGTCGTCGACGGCCTCGGCATGCACAACCTCGCCGAGCGGGGCGGCCATGCGCCGTTCCTGCGCCGGCTCCTGCCCGACGCGCGTTCGCTGCTGACGAGCTTTCCCTCGACGACGGCGGCCGCCCTCGCGACGCTCGGCACCGGGACGTCGCCCGGCCGCACCGGCCTGGTCGGCTACACCCAGCGCAACCCGGCCACCGGGGGACTGGCGACGATGGTGTCGTGGACGGAGCAGTCCGACCCCTACCGGCCCGGCACCAAGACCTCCGCGCCCCTGGGCACCGACCCGGCCGACCTCCAGCGTGAGCCCACCGTCTTCGAGGCGCTGGGCGCCGGCGTGAGCGTCGTGGCGCCCGGCCCGGCCAAGTTCCAGGCGTCCGGGATGACGCGGGCCGCGCTGCGCGGACCGCGCTACGTCGTCGCCGAAAAGTTCTCCGACCGCGTCGACGCCACTCTCCGCGCGCTGCGCGACGACGGTCTGGTGTACCTGTACCAGGCCGAGGTCGACTCCGTCGGCCACAAGCACGGCCCCGACTCGTGGCAGTGGGGGGACGCGCTGGAATCCACCGACGCCGAGCTCCGCCGCCTCGTGGCGAGCGTCCCCGCGGGCACGCTCGTGCTGGTCACGGCCGACCACGGACAGGTCGCGACCGACATGGCGCGCCAGCACGACGTCGCGGCGGAGCCCGCCCTCGACCGGGACGTCGCACTCCTCGGCGGCGAGCCGCGGGCGACCCACGTCTACGTCACGCCCGGCGCCGAGCCGGCCGCCGTGGCCGAGCGATGGGCCGGCGTGCTGGGCGACGACGCTCTCGTGGTGCTGCGGGACACGGCGATCGACGCGGGCTGGTTCGGCCCGGTCGCCGACCACGTGCTGCCCGCCCTCGGGGACGTCGTCGTCGCCACCCGCGGGAACGCCACGATCGTCGACTCCCGGCTGCACCCCGAGGGCGCGCGCCGGATGCCCGGCGTCCACGGCTCGCTGACGCCCGCCGAGATGACCGTCCCGCTGCTCGTCTCCTACTGACCCACGCCCACGCCCACGGACAGGATCTGGACATGGCCGAGCTCGTCTTCTTCTCCGGGACCATGGACAGCGGCAAGTCGACGCTGGCCCTGCAGACGGACCACAACCACCGCGCCCGTGGTCGTCGCGGGTTCATCTTCACGCGCAACGACCGCGCCGGGGTCGCCCGTCTGTCCTCCCGCCTGGGGCTCGAGGTGGACGCCCGTGAGGTCACCGAGGACACCGACTTCTGGCAGGTGATCGCCACGGAGCGCCAGCACGGCCACGTGGTCGACTACCTGGTGTGCGACGAGGCGCAGTTCTACTCCCCGGAGCAGGTCGAGCAGCTCGCCCGCCTGGTCGACGAGGTCGAGATGGACGTCTTCGCGTTCGGCATCACCGCCGACTTCCGTACGCGGCTGTTCCCCGGGTCCGCGCGCCTGGTCGAGCTCGCCGACCGGGTGGAGGTGCTGCAGGTGCAGTCGCTGTGCTGGTGCGGGGCCCGTGCCACGCACAACGCGCGCACCGTGGACGGCGTCATGGTCGTCGAGGGCGACCAGGTCGTGGTGGGTGACGTCGACGCCGGCGGCGAGGTCGCCTACGAGGTGCTGTGCCGCCGTCACCACATGCGGCGGATGACGGCCGGCACCGCGCGCCGGCTCGCTCCGTCCGAGGGCGCGCTCCTCGACGTCCGCTGACGCGTCGCGTCAGGACGACGGGCGCGCGCCGCCGAACACGATCTCGTCCCAGCTCGGCACCTGCGCGCGGCCCTTGCGCACGGGCCGACGCCCGGGCTTGGCCTTGGCCGGTGCCGCCACCTCGCCGACCACGGCCGAGGGTGCCGCCGGCTGAGGGGCTGCCGGCTGCGGCACGGGGGCGTGTTCCGACCCCGGTCCAGACGGCCCGGGCGGACCAGGCGGCACGGGCGGCGTCTCGTCCGTGCCCGACGGCGGGCGCTCGGAGGGGCTCGCGGCCACCGGTTCCGGCTCGGGCGAGGCGGCGGGGCCGGTCGGCCGGGTCGACGGTGCGTCCGCCTCCTCGGCGTCGTGCGCATCCGGTGCGCGGGTCCCGGCCTCGCGCCCCTCGCCGGTGGCCGGCTCGGGGTCGTCGGTCTGGGACGCGCGCTGAGCGTCCCGGCGGGCGCCGAGGTCGACGATGCTCGCGCCGTCGTCCGGACGGTCCGTCGCGCCCAGGTCCAGGGGGAGCTCCTGGTCCTGCGGGCCGGGCTCGGGGCGTCGCGGCCTTTGCGGCGGGCGCTGGCCCCGGCGACCGGCGAGGTCGTCGAGCAGCAGCGCGGTGGCGTCCGCAGCGGCGTCCGACGGGGGAGCGGGACGCCGTCGGTCGACGACGCCCGGCACGCTCAGCACCTCCGGGGAGACCGGGTCGTCCGGCTGACCGAGCCAGCGCGCCTCGTCGTCGAGGGCGACGACCACGCGACCCTTCGGGTCGAAGGACCAGCGGGCGGCGCGCTCGCGCTCGCCCGCCGTGAAGCGCACCTCCACCCGCCACGGGGCGTTGCCCTCGCGCCGGGCGGTCCACACCGCGTCCTCCACCGGCACGCCTCGTGCTGCGAGCCGGGCGTCCGCGAGGTCACCGAGGTCGATCTTGCCCTCGGGGTCGACGTGGTGGTTGCGCACCTGGGTGATCACGTGGTCCCGCTCCGTGATGACGGGCCACTCGTAGCGCCGGACGTGCTCCAGCGGCAGCCCGGAGGCGGCCGCGAGCTCCTCCGCGGTCGCGCCGGCGCGCAGTCGTGCCTGCACCTCCCGCGGGCGCAGCGTCGCCGCGGACTCCGCCTGGAGCGCCTCCGTGCGCGGCCGGTCGCGCCGCACGGCGGCCCGCAGCGCCTCGGTGATCGTCAAGGTGTGCTCGACGCCGTCCGGGCCGCGCAGGACCAGGCGCTCGGCGTCCTCGTGCAGCGTCACGAGCTCGAGCTCGGCCATGGTTCCTCCTCACGCCCGCCCGGCTTGGCGGGCCTGCTCGTTCGAGAGTGCCACCCGGGAGTGCCCGTCCCGCGCAGGCGCGTCGGTGTGCCGCCGAATCTCGGTTGCCCGTGGCCGTGACGCTGGGAGGATGACGGGCGTGGAGAACCTGGTGGCCGGAGTCAACGTCCTGGAGGTCGTGGCGGTGTTCGTCTCGGCCGTCTCCGGCGGCCTCGCGGCGGTCCGCAAACGGTTCGACCTGTTCGGCGTCCTGGTGCTGGCGTGGGTCTGCGGGCTCGGCGGCGGGATCCTGCGCGACGTGCTGATCGGCGACACCCCACCGGTCGGCATCTCGAGCTGGAAGCTGGTCGTCGCCGCTCTGGCCGCGGGCCTCGCCACGTTCGTGCTGCACCCCGGCCTCACGCGGCTGCGGCGCTCGGTGATCGTCCTCGACGCGGCGGCCCTGTCGCTCTTCGTCGTGCAGGGCACCTCGAAGGCGCTCGACCTGGACGCCGGGCTGCTCGCGTCGCTCGTGGTGGGGGTGCTCACCGGTGTCGGCGGTGGCGTGCTGCGCGACATGCTCGTCGGGGAGGTGCCCCTGATCTTCGCCGATCGCCAGCTCTACGCGGTGCCCGCGATCCTGGGTGCCGCGACCGTCGTCGTCCTGTGGGAGACCGGTTGGTGGACGTGGTGGTCCGCGCTGTGCGTCGTGGTGCTCGTCCTCGGCTTCCGGCTGCTCTCCCTGGCGCTCGGCTGGGTGGTGCCGCACGTCGGTGGTGGATGGACCGGCCGCTGGGGCAGGGAGTCGGGCAAGATGGACGCGTGACCTCACTTCCTGGCCTTCCGTCCGCCGCCGAGATCGCCGAGCTGCGCTCCCTCGCCCGATCGCTCTCGCTCGAGGCCGGGGCGATGGTGCGCGGTGGCCGCCCCGCCCTCGTCGAGGTCGCCGCGACCAAGTCGAGCGACGTCGACCCGGTCACGGACATGGACCGCGCCTCCGAGGACCTGCTCCGGCGCCGCCTCGCCGTCCGCCGCCCGGACGACGGCATCCTCGGGGAGGAGGGCGACGACGTCGCCGGCACCAGCGGGCTCACCTGGGTGATCGACCCGATCGACGGCACGGTCAACTACCTGTACGGCGTGGCCTCGTACGCGGTGTCGGTGGCCGTGGTGGCCGGTGAGCCGGACCCCGAGCGGTGGACCGTCCTGGCCGGTGCCGTGCACTCGGTGGTGGACGGGGTGACGTGGACGGCCGGGCACGGCCAGGGCGCCGACCGGGACGGGCGGGAGCTCCACGTGCGCGAGGCCGACTCCCTGGCGACGTCGTTGGTCGGCACCGGGTTCGGGTACGCCGCCGAGCGGAGGGCGGTCCAGGCCCGGGTCCTGACGCACGTCCTGCCGCGGGTGCGCGACATCCGCAGGCTGGGCTCGGCGGCCATCGACCTGTGCCTCCTGGCCGAGGGGGCGATCGACCTGTACTACGAACGAGGACTCAACCCGTGGGACGTCGCCGCCGGCGGACTGGTCGCCACGGAGGCGGGCGCCGCGCTGACCGGGCTGCGCGGCGCCCCGGCGACGCAGCTGATGACCGTCGCCGGCGCGCCACCGCGGCACGCCGAGCTGGTGGCGCTGCTCGAGTCCGCCGGCGCCGACCAGGCCGAGGGCGGAGCGCGGAGCGAGTCCGCGAAGGCACGGTAGGCACCCACCGTTCGTTGCCTCGGCCGACAGGGAGCGAGGCGGCGAGATCGGGTGGTGTTCCTCTGCCGGAACGCCTACTGTTTGCGCTGGTCAGGCCCGATGTGACCGGCGCGACAGCCCGACATGTCGCGTGGCCGCTGAGGATGGTGCAGAATCCGGGGGCCGAGCGGGAACAAAACCCGTCCGCCACGCATTATCAGCGCGTACCGCCACCGAACCACGGAGTGTGACAACACAGATGGCAACCGACTACGACGCACCCCGCAAGAACGAAGAGGACAACGAGCAGGACTCCATCCAGGAGCTCCAGGCCCGTCGTTCCGACAAGTCGTCGGGTGTCGTCGACGAGGACGAGACGGAGGCTGCGGAAGGGTTCGAACTTCCGGGCGCCGATCTGTCCGGTGAAGAGCTCGCGGTGCGCGTCCTGCCCCGTCAGGCCGACGAGTTCACGTGCTCGAGCTGCTTCCTCGTGCACCACCGCAGCCAGCTGGCCTACGAGAAGAAGGGCCGGATGATCTGCACGGAGTGCGCCGCCTGACGGTCACCAGACCGCGGGCGGGGTCCCCGACACCCAGGCCGTCATGTCCTCGACATGACGGCCTTCGTCGTCCTCGGGCTCAGTCGGTGCCCCTCGCCTCGGTCAGCGCGGCCGCGAGGTCGTCCGGACGGCGGCTGGAGACGAGCCAGTAGGGCGTCGGGTCCCGGGGGTCGTCGAGCTCGACGCGCAGTCCGGTGCGCGCCCAGCTCCGCAGGCACACGTAGGCGCGGGCGTCGAGCTCGGGCCCCAGCTGCACCCGCATCTCCTCGGCGCTGAAGACGGGGGTGACGGTACCGAGGAGGGCCACGGGCACGTGCGCGCTGCCGGCCCTGAGCTCGCCGCCGGAGACCTCGACCACCGGGGCGGTGGCGACGAGCGTCGCGACGACCCCTGCCGCGACGACGACGCCGGCGCCCGGCGCCACGAGCGGGGCGAGCGGCAGGACCACGACGGCCACGATGACGCCGAGCCCGAGGGCCGCGACCCACGCTCCCGGACCGGGCAGCAGCCGCTCGTGGAACGCGGGTTCCTGGGCCGGTCCCGAGGTGTCGGAGGCTCGGGCGGTCGTGTCGTCCATGGCCCCATCATCGCAGGCCCCAGGTGTCGGCTAGGCTGCCCGGGTGCCTGAGAACGCGAGCCCCACGGTGACCGACCCGAGCACGCTCGACGTGCTCGTCACCCTCCTGGACGACGCCGTCTCCGTACCGGCGTACGCCCACCCGGGGGACGCGGGCGCGGACCTGGTCACGATCAAGGACGTCGAGCTCGGCCCGCTGCAGCGTGAGGTCGTGCCGACCGGGCTGGCGATCGCGCTGCCCGAGGGCTTCGCCGCCTTCGTCCATCCTCGGTCGGGACTGGCTGCCAAGCACGGCATCACGGTGGTCAACGCGCCCGGCACGGTGGACGCCGGCTACCGGGGCGAGATCAAGGTCGTGCTGGCCAACACCGATCCGCACAGGACGTTCCGCCTGAGCCGGGGCGACAGGATCGCCCAGCTCGTGATCCAGCGGGTGGAGCACGCCCAGTTCCTGGTGGCCGACCACCTGCCCGGCTCGCACCGTGGCTCCGGCGGTTTCGGCTCGAGCGGCGGGGTGTCGACGGCCTGACCAGCGGGTTCCCGACCGGTGCCACCGGCGGTCTAACCTGGAGTACAGGACGGCGGTGCGCCGTCGGAATCGACGAGACAAGGAGATCCCTGGTGGGTCTGTTCCGGCGCAAGGCGTCGACGAAGGCGACGGAGTCCGCGGCCGCGGACGAGGCGACCCCTGCCCCGGACCGAGCGCCCGCGGTCGACGAACCCACGGGTCCGTCCGGGCGGGGCCCCTACGACTCGTCGCAGGTCACCGCCATGGGGCCGCGCGTCGATCTCGGAGCCGTGTGGCTGCCCGTCCTGCCCGGTCTGCAGCTGCGCATGGAGGTCGACAAGAAGTCCCAGAAGGTCACCGGAGTAGCGGCCACCCTGCAGGGCTCGGTGCTCCAGGTCCAGGCGTTCGCCGCACCCAAGACGGGTGGCATCTGGGACGAGGTGCGCGAGGAGATCGGCGCTTCCCTCACGAAGCAGGGCGGCACGGTCGACGACGTCCCCGGCACGTTCGGCCGTGAGCTCATGGCGCGCATCCCCGCCAAGACGCCCGAGGGCAAGCAGGCCGTCCGACCCGCGCGGTTCATCGGCCACGACGGTCCGCGGTGGTTCCTGCGGGGCGTCCTCTCCGGCCGCGCCGCCGTCGACCCGGAGGCCGCCAAGCCGCTGGAGTCCGTGTTCGCGAACATCGTCGTCGTCCGCGACGCCAGCCCGCGCCCGCCCCGCGACCTGCTGACGCTGACCCTGCCCCAGCAGGCTCGCAAGGACGCCGCCGGCGCCGAGGGCGCGGACGCCCCGGCGGACGCGACCCCTGAGACCCCCTCCTTCGACCCGCTGACGCGCGGGCCGGAGATCACCGAGATCCGCTGAGGGCCCCGACATGTCCCTGCGCAGCAAGGTCCGGTCCGCCTTCGCCTCGGCCGACGACGTCGCGGCCGACGAGGAGCGCACCGCCGCCGCGCTCGTCACGGGGTGCCGGCCGCTCGACGACCTGACGCCTCGCGAGCGCTCCTCCGCGGCCGGCGTCCTGCGCTCGGTGGTGCTGCGTCCGCGGGAGAAGGTGCCCACGGTGGAGGCCGAGCTGTACGACGGCTCGGGCACCCTGCACCTCGTGTGGCTGGGGCGGCGCGAGATCGCCGGCATCCAGCCCGGGCGGCGGCTGCGGGTCGACGGCATGGTGACGGTCCGCGAGGGCCGCCGGACGATGTACAACCCCCGGTACGAGCTGCGTGCGCGGGCCGGCGAATGAGCTCGACGGACGAGGAGCACGTGGACGACCACAGCCCGCAGCAGACGCCACCGGCCCGCGGGATGCGCTCTCTGACGGCTGACACCTTCTCGTTCGGCGAGGCGGTCGGCGGGGTGCGCGGCGTCGTCGAGGCGGTGCTCCCGGGTCTCGTTTTCGTGGTGGTCTTCGTCATCACCGAGGACCTGACCCCGTCGCTGGTGGCGTCGGCCGCGGCCGCGCTGGTGGCCGTCGTCGCGAGGCTCGTGCAGCGCACGCCGGTGACCCAGGCGCTCGGCGGCATCCTCGGGATCGCCGTCGGCGTGTTCTGGGCCTGGCGTTCCGGCGAGGCCCAGGACTTCTACGTCTGGGGACTGTGGACCAACGCCGCCTACCTGCTGGCCTTCATCGTGTCGATCGTGGTGCGGTGGCCGTTGGTGGGTCTGTTCGTCGAGGCGATCCGGGCGGGCTTCTCCGACCCGGCGCGCCGGGTCGAGTCCTCCGCGGAGGACTCGGCGTCGGCGGACGACCAGCCCGAGCGGAGCCCGTTCGCCGCGCTGGCGGACTGGCGCTCGGACCCGGACCTGGTGCGTCGCTACACGATCGCGAGCTGGTTCTGGGTGGGGCTCTTCGCGATCCGCCTGGCGGTCAAGGTGCCGCTGTACCTGACCGGCGACGTCGGCTGGCTCGGCACGATGCACCTGGTCCTGGGCGTTCCTCTGTGGGGGCTCGTGCTCTGGTTGACCTGGGTCGTCGTGCGGGGTGCCCACGCGAAGGCCGGCCAGACCGTCGACTGAGCCGGGCTGGTCAGCCGAGCTCGGGGCCGTCGACGACGAGCTGCTGCAGCACGGCCGGCTCAGCCTCCTGCCCCGTGACGAACATGAGCTCGTCCCCGGGCTCGAGCGCGTCGTCGGCCGTGGGGCTGAACGGCTGGGTGCCGCGGACGATGCAGGCCAGGACCGTGTCGGCCGGCCAGGTGACGTCGCTGACACGAAGGCCGACCAGGGGCGACTCCGGGGGCAGCGTGACCTCGAAGATGTCGGCACCTGACTGGTGGAACGTGAAGATCCGCACCAGGTCGCCCACCGACACGGCCTCCTCGACCATGGCGGTCATGATGCGCGGCGTGGACACCGCCACGTCGACGCCCCAGGACTCGTCGAACATCCACTCGTTGCGGGGGTTGTTGACGCGCGCGACGGTGCGGGGCACCGCGAACTCGGTCTTGCTCAGCAGCGAGAAGACGAGGTTGACCTTGTCGTCGCCCGTCGCCCCCACGACGACGTCGGCGGACGACACGTCGGCGCCGTCCAGGGACGACGTCTCGCACGCGTCGGCGAGCAGCCAGTCCGCGTCGGGGACCTGGGACACCCGCATGGCCGACGGGTTCTTGTCGATGAGCACGACCTCGTGGTCGTTGGCGAGGAGCTCGGAGGCGATGGACCGGCCCACGGAACCTGCTCCGGCGATGACGACCCGCATCAGTCCTGCTCCTCCTCGGGCCCCGGGGTGTGGGTGAGCAGCCGTTCGACGCGGGGCGCGTCGTCGGCGCGCATCAGCACGTGCAGCACGTCGTTCTCCTGCAGCAGCGTGTCGGCCGCCACGATCTGGCCCTCGGCGTACCGGGTGAGGAAGGCGACCCGCGCGCCGGTGGTCGCCTCGATGCGGCGCACGGACAGCCCGAGCCAGCCGGGGTGGTAGTCCACCTGCACCAGGCGGACGGTGCCGGACGGGTCGCGGTACTCGTCGGTGGCGCCGAGCGGGAGCATGCGGCGCATCACCTGGTCGGCGGTCCACCGCACCGTGGCCACCGTGGGGATCCCGAGCCGCTGGTAGATCTCGGCCCGGTGCGGGTCGTAGATCCGGGCGACGACGTGCTCGACGCCGTAGGTCTCGCGAGCGACCCGTGCGGCCAGCACGTTCGAGTTGTCGCCGTCGGAGACGGCGGCGAACCCGTAGGTGTCCTCGATCCCCGCCTGGGACAGGGTCTCGCGGTCGAACCCGACGCCCGTCACCTTGTGCCCGGAGAAGTCCGAGCCGAGGCGTCGGAAGGCCTCGGGGTTCTGGTCGATGACGGCCACCGAGTGGCCGCGCGACTCGATCGCCTGCGCGAGCGAGGAGCCCACGCGGCCGCATCCCATGATCACGAAGTGCACACCACGGAACGCTATACCTCCGAGCGCCTGTGCGCCGACCTGCGCCGGGACGCGCCGACAGGCATAGCATGAGTCACCGTGTCGGACATCGCAGATGCCGCCAAGCGGCTGCTCGTAGGGCGACCCCTGCGCAGCGAGAGCTCGAAGCGCTCCTTGCTGCCCAAACGGGTCGCCCTGCCGGTCTTCGCCTCGGACGCCCTGTCGTCCATGGCGTACGCCCCGGACGAGATCCTGCTGATGCTCGCGGTCGCCGGCATCGCGGCCACGGCGTTCGCGCCGTGGGTGGGTGCCGTCGTCGTGGTCGTGCTCCTCGTGGTGGTCGCCTCCTACCGCCAGATCGTGCGTGCGTATCCCTCCGGTGGCGGTGACTACGAGGTCGCGACCACCAACCTCGGGCCGACGGCGGGCATCGGCGTGGCCTCGGCGCTCATGCTGGACTACGTGCTCACGGTCGCGGTGTCGCTGTCCGCGGCGTCGCAGTACCTCGTGGTGCTCCTGCCGGCGGCCCGCGGCTACGAGCCGCTCGTGGCGGTGGTGCTCGTGGCGGCGCTGACCGTGGTGAACCTGCGCGGCGTGCGCGAGTCGGCCTGGGTGTTCGTCGTGGTGATCTACTGCTTCATGGCGGCGCTCGGCATCCTCGCGGTCGTCGGGGCCGTGGCGTTCTTCTCCGGCGAGATGCCGCAGGCGGCCAGCGCCGACCTCGAGCTGGTGCCCGCCGCCGGGTTCGAGCAGGGCCTGCTGGGCGTGGCCGGTGCCTTCCTGGTGGCGCGAGCGTTCGCCTCGGGTGCCGTCGCGCTCACCGGGGTCGAGTCGATCACCAGCGACGTCCCGGCCTTCCAGCGGCCCAAGCGGCGCAACGCCGCGACGACGCTCGCGCTGCTCGGCGCCATCTCCGCCGTCATGCTCATGACGATCCTGTTCCTCGCCCAGGCGACGGGCGTCAAGTTCGTGGAGGACCCGGCCACCCAGCTCACGCGCGACGGCGCTCCCGTCGGCGACGAGTACGAGCAGCACCCCGTCCTGGCACAGCTCGCCGAGACGGTGTTCGGCGGGTTCTCGGCCGTGGCGGCCGTCGTCATCGGCGTCACCGCGCTCGTGCTGCTGCTGGCCGCCAACACGGCCTTCCACGGGTTTCCCGTGCTCGGCTCGTTGCTGGCCAAGGACGGCTACCTGCCGCGCCAGCTCCACACCCGCGGCGACCGCATGGCCTTCTCGAACGGCATCGTCACGCTCGCCGTGGCGGCGGGCGTGCTGGTCGTGGCGTTCGACGCCGAGGTGACGGCCCTCATCCAGCTCTACATCGTCGGCGTCTTCGTGTCGTTCACCCTGGCCCAGCTGGGCATGCTGCGGCACTGGACGCGCGAGCTGCGCAAGGAGCCGAACCCGAAGGTCCGGGGCCGCATGAAGTGGTCGCGGGTGCTGAACGGTACCGGGTTCGTCCTGACGTCGGCCGTGCTCGTCATCGTCCTGGTCACGAAGTTCACGCACGGGGCGTGGATCACCGTCGTGGCCATGGGCGTGCTGTTCCTCATCATGCGGGGCATCCACCGGCACTACATGCGAGTCCGGTCGGAGCTCGCGCTCGACGACATCTCCGGTGCGCGTGCGCTGCCGAGCCGGGTCCACGCCGTCGTCCTCGTCTCCCGGGTGCACAAGCCGACCATGCGCGCCCTGGCGTACGCCCGCGCCTCGCGGCCGTCGATGCTCGAGGCCGTCACCGTGGGTGTCGACCAGGACGAGATCACCGACCTGCGCCGGCAGTGGGAGGCGCTCGACCTGCCGGTCCCGCTGCGGGTGCTCGACTCCCCGTACCGCGAGATCACCCGCCCGGTGCTGCACTACGTCCGCTCGTTGCGCAGCGAGTCCCCGCGCGACCTGGTGGTCGTCTACATCCCCGAGTACGTCGTCGGGCACTGGTGGGAGCACCTGCTGCACAACCAGTCCGCGCTGCGGCTCAAGGGGCGCCTGCTGTTCACCCCGGGCGTGGTCGTCGCCTCCGTGCCGTGGCAGCTGTCGTCCTCGGCGGGGTACACCGGGCTCGAGGGTGACGAAGTCGAGGGTCGTCGTCCGCTCTGAGCGGGGGACAATGGGGCCGTGACCCGTCCCCGCCGCTCTGCCACCCGCTCCCGCCCCGCCGACCCGGAGGTCGGCCTCGAGCTCGAGCTCGAGATCGGTCCCGTCGCCCACGGCGGCCACTGCGTCGCCCGCCACGAAGGGCGTGTCGTCTTCGTGCGTCACTCCCTGCCCGGTGAGACGGTCCGCGCCCGTGTGACCGAGGGCGGCAAGAAGTTCTGGCGCGCCGACGCCGTCGAGGTCCTCGAGCCGTCGTCCGACCGCGTCGAGCCGGCCTGGCCGGCGGCCGGCCCGGGCGGTGTGGGTGGCGCCGAGCTGTCCCACGTCGCACTGCCCGCGCAGCGACGCTGGAAGGAGGCGGTCGTCGCCGAGCAGCTCCAGCGGCTCGCCGGGCTCGAGACCGACGTGACGGTCGAGGCGGCTCCCGGAGACGACGAGCGCGGGGGGCTCGGCTACCGCACGCGCGTCGAGCTCGTGACGGACGCTGCCGGGCGGGCCGGGATGCGCCGGTTCCGGTCGCACGACGTCGTCCCGCTGGACGTCATGCCGCTCGCGACGCCGGAGGTGCTGGCGCTGGCGAAGTCCGAGGGGGTGTTCACCCGGCGGTGGCGGCCGGGTCAGCGCCTCGAGCTCGTCGCCCCGGCGGGTGGCACCGACGCCCTCCTGCTCGTGGACGGCACGCCGTGGCGTCGCGGGCGGCCCGACTTCCGCCCCAACGCTCGCCGTGCCGTCACCGAGACGGTGGAGGTCAGCGGAGCCGAGCACCGGTACCGCGTGGCCGCCGACGGGTTCTGGCAGGTGCACCGGGAGGCTCCCGCCGTGCTGGGCGGAGCCGTCCTGGACGCCGTCGGCGACGTCTCCGGCGCCACGGTGCTCGACCTGTACTCCGGCGCCGGGCTGTTCACGCTGCCGCTCGCCGCCGCCGTCGGCGACGGCGGGCACGTGGTGGCCGTCGAGGGTGACGAGCAGGCGGTCAAGGACGCCCGGCGCAACGTCCACGGGCTCGATCGGGTGGACCTGCGCCTCGGCGCCGTGGACCGGGTGCTCACGGGTCGTGCCGGCGCCGACGCCGCCCCCGTGCCGGCGGCCGACGTCGTGGTGCTGGACCCGCCGCGCGCCGGCGCCGGCCGCGCCGTCGTGGACGCCATGGCCGACCGTGAGCCGCGCCGGATCGTCTACGTGGCCTGCGACCCGGCCGCGCTCGCCCGCGACATCGGCCTCCTGGGCGAGCGCGGGTACACGCTGACCGGCCTGCGGGCGTTCGACCTCTTCCCCCACACGCACCACGTGGAGGCGGTCGCCGTCCTGGACCGCTGAGCGGACCTCGGTACCGTCGGACCATGCAGGAACGAGGTCCGGTGCGCCGCTGGCTGCCGCTGCGTCTGGCGGTCGTCGCGGTCGTGGTGGGCGCGGCGGTGCTGACGGCGCTGCTCGTGCGCCAGCACGAGGACCCCCGGAGTGAGGACCTCGTGCTGCACAGCTACCAGGGCGGACCGGCCGGTGCGGAGCCCGCGGGGGACTCCGCGCCCGGCTGGGTCCTGGGCGAGGACGGCCGGCTCGCCGTCTACGCGGCCGGCAGCTCGTCGTGCCCGTGGACGCCGACCTCGGTCACGGCTGAGGGCGACCTGGTGACGGTCCGCCTCGAGACGGACGACGAGGGGCCCTGCACCGCGGACCTGGTCTACACCACGCACGTCGTGGCACTTCCGGCGGGTGTCGACCCCGGCGCGCTCGAGGTGGAGCTGGAGCTGGCCGGCCGGGGCTGACCGGTGGCCTCAGGCCACCCGCGACACCGCCGAGGCGAAGCCGAGCCACGTGTGGCGGTTCCCCCACCAGCACCAGCCCACCTTCGCGGCGCCGCGACGCTGCGACCCGTCGCGTCCGGTGCCGTTGGAGATCCAGAGCGCCGGGGTCCGGGTGTCGAACGTCCCGTCGGCCTTCCGCAGCCTGGACCCGATGGTCATGAAGCAGCGGTTGCGCTCCAGCGCGTCGGGCGCCTGCAGCACCCAGTGCAGGCCTTCGGCGAGGGTGAGAGGGCTGCGCCCGCGCCGCTCGAGCTCCGGCGCGGCCTCGGCCGGTGACCAGTTCGCCAGGTCCTCGCCGCGGTCGGGGCCGACGACGGCGTACACGTCGGCCAGGGGCTCCTCCAGCCCGGTGGGGGCGAACTCGTCGGCGTCCGCCATGTCGACCACCACGAACCCCTCGCGGTCGACCGTGCCGGAGCGGGTCCGGACGCTCCGGGTCAGGTGCGGGGCGAGGGTCGAGGGGCGCAGGTGGCGCGGGTGGACCACGAGCAGCGAGCCGTCGGGGGCGTGGGTGGCGAGGTGGGCTGCTGCCGACCGCAGCGCCGCGGCGTCGAGAGGGCCGTCGTCGGGCAGGAGACCGAGGGCGGCGAGGCGGTCGGCCTGGGTGGTCAGCGCGGGGAGGTGAGCGGGCACGGGCGTCCTTCCAGGTGGGGGCCGAGGTTCAACGTCCGTGGTGGCGCCGGTGTTCCCGGCGACGGTCGGGGGTGAGGCCTCCCTAAGTATCTTGACGTCAAGATATATGGGTTATGCTGGGTCCAGCCCGGCGACCTCTGCGTACGCTGGGTGGAGCCCCCGGAAACCTCGGCGTCGGAACCGCTGTCACGTGCCAGCTCGGTGCCCGCGCCGGACAGCCCCTAGAAGGAGCCGCAGTGAGCAGCGTGGACACATTCGGATCGAAGGGAACCCTGGACGTCGCAGGGAGCTCGTACGAGATCTTCCGGCTGTCGGCCGTCGAGGGGCTCGAGCGCCTCCCGTACGCGCTGAAGATCCTCGCCGAGAATCTCCTGCGGACCGAGGACGGCGCGAACATCACCGCCGATCACGTGCGCGCGCTCGCCGGGTGGGACCCGGACGCGCAGCCGAGCACGGAGATCCAGTTCACGCCGGCGCGCGTGATCATGCAGGACTTCACCGGCGTGCCCTGCGTCGTCGACCTCGCCACCATGCGCGAGGCCGTCGCGGAGCTCGGCGGAGACCCCACCCGCATCAACCCGCTGGCGCCCGCCGAGATGGTCATCGACCACTCGGTGCAGATCGACGTCGCGGGCCGCGCCGACGCGTTCGAGCGCAACGTCGAGTTCGAGTACGAGCGCAACCACGAGCGCTACCAGTTCCTGCGCTGGGGCCAGACGGCGTTCGACGACTTCAAGGTCGTCCCGCCCGGCACGGGCATCGTCCACCAGGTCAACATCGAGTACCTGGCGCGCACGGTCATGACGCGCGAGGTCTCCGTGAACGGGGGGGCGCCGGTGCTCCGCGCCTACCCCGACACCTGCGTCGGCACCGACTCGCACACCACGATGGTGAACGGTCTGGGCGTGCTCGGCTGGGGCGTCGGCGGCATCGAGGCCGAGGCCGCGATGCTGGGCCAGCCCGTGTCGATGCTCATCCCGCGCGTGGTCGGCTTCAAGCTGACCGGCGAGATCCCGGCCGGCGTCACCGCCACCGACGTCGTGCTGACGATCACGCAGATGCTGCGCCAGCACGGTGTGGTCGGCAAGTTCGTCGAGTTCTACGGCTCCGGCGTCGGTCAGGTGCCGCTCGCGAACCGCGCCACCATCGGCAACATGTCGCCCGAGTTCGGCTCGACCGCCGCGATCTTCCCGATCGACGGGGTCACCGTCGACTACCTGCGCCTCACCGGCCGGTCCGAGGAGCAGCTCGCGCTCGTGGAGGCGTACGCCAAGGAGCAGGGCCTGTGGCTCGACCCGACGTCGTCCGACTACGTCGAGCCCACGTTCTCCGAGTACATGGAGCTGGACCTGTCCACGGTGGTCCCCTCGATCGCCGGCCCGAAGCGTCCGCAGGACCGCATCGAGCTGTCGAACGCGAAGTCCGCGTTCGCCCGTGACCTGCCGAACTACGCGGCGGACGTCATCGACTCGGTGGACGAGGCCGAGAAGGAGTCCTTCCCGGCCTCCGACTCCCCGTCGACCCACGACCAGGTGCGTCGCACGGTCCCCGTCACCGACTCCGAGGGCAAGCAGTTCGACCTCTTCCACGGTGCCGTCGCGATCGCCTCGATCACGAGCTGCACCAACACGTCGAACCCGTCGGTCATGCTCGCCGCGGCACTGCTGGCCAAGAAGGCCGTCGAGGCCGGCCTCGAGGCCAAGCCGTGGGTCAAGACGTCGATGGCCCCGGGCTCGCAGGTCGTGACCAACTACTACGAGAAGGCCGGCATGTGGCCGTACCTGGAGAAGCTCGGCTTCCACCTGGTCGGCTACGGCTGCGCCACCTGCATCGGCAACTCCGGCCCGCTGGACGAGAAGATCTCCGAGGCGGTCCAGGAGCACGACCTCGCCGTCGTCTCCGTGCTGTCTGGCAACCGCAACTTCGAGGGCCGGATCAACCCGGACGTCAAGATGAACTACCTGGCCTCGCCGCCCCTGGTCATCGCCTACGCCCTGGCCGGCACCATGGAGTTCGACTTCGACGCCGACCCGCTGGGCCGCGACGAGGACGGCAAGCCGATCTTCCTGCGCGACATCTGGCCCACGGCGGCGGAGGTCGAGGAGACCATCGCCTCGTCGATCTCCCGTGACATGTTCACCAAGGACTACGCCGACGTGTTCGCCGGCGACGACCGCTGGCGTGCGCTGGACACCCCCGAGGGCGACACGTTCTCGTGGGACACCGAGTCGACGTACGTGCGCAAGCCCCCGTACTTCGAGGGCATGGGTGCCACGCCGGAGCCGGTCGAGGACATCGCCGGTGCCCGCGTCCTCGCCAAGCTGGGCGACTCCGTCACCACCGACCACATCTCGCCGGCCGGCGCGATCAAGGCCGACAGCCCGGCGGGCAAGTACCTCGCCGAGCACGGGGTGGGACGCCGTGACTTCAACTCCTACGGCTCGCGCCGTGGCAACCACGAGGTGATGATCCGCGGCACGTTCGCGAACATCCGGCTGAAGAACCAGCTCCTGGACGGCGTGGAGGGCGGCTTCACCTACAACTTCGTCAAGGGTGAGCAGGACACCATCTACGACGCGGCCCAGGACTACGCCGCGCAGGGCACCCCGCTGGTGGTGCTGGGCGGCAAGGAGTACGGCTCCGGTTCCTCGCGGGACTGGGCGGCCAAGGGCACCGCGCTGCTCGGCGTCAAGGCGGTCATCACCGAGTCCTTCGAGCGGATCCACCGGTCGAACCTCATCGGCATGGGAGTCCTGCCCCTGCAGTTCCCCGCCGGGGAGTCCGTGCAGTCGCTCGGCCTGGACGGCACCGAGACGTTCGACATCGCCGGCGTCACGGCGCTCAACGAGGGCACGACGCCGGAGACCGTCGCCGTGACCGCGACGAAGAGCGACGGCTCGACCGTCGAGTTCGACGCCGTCGTGCGCATCGACACCCCGGGCGAGGCGGACTACTACCGCAACGGCGGGATCCTGCAGTACGTCCTGCGCGACCTCGTCAACGGCTGAGCCGACGGCGCACCGCACCGACCACGGCGCCCCGTCGCTCCCTCGAGAAGCGGCGGGGCGCCGTGGTCGATATCAGTGCGCGTGCGCGTGGGTGCCGGTTCCCGGGAGGGCGCCGGGGCGGGTCCACTGGACGGTGGGCCTGCCGCCGGTCCAGCTGGTGCCACGGTAGTGCTCGTCCGACATCCAGAACCAGCCGGGCTGCCCGCCCTCCGGCCAGCCGGCGGGGGAGTCCTGCCACGTCTCCCTCCGTCCTCGCACGGTCAGGTCGAGCAGCGCGAGCGTGGGCATGGTCGCCTCCGCTCCCCGGCCGGTGAGCGTGCCGGTGAGGAAGACGCGGTCGCCCTGGCGGAGCCAGGACGTCCACTGGCCGAACTCGTCGCCGGCGACGATCTCGTCGTCGACGTCGGCCACCGAGTACCAGTGGCGGGGGTAGCCCATGAACTCGACGAACGGCTCGAGCTCGTCGTAGGGAGCCTGGGCGAAGACCGCGAACGACACGCCGCGGGCGGTCAGGTAGGCGGGCTCCTGCGTCGCCCAGTAGGTCAGCGTGCACCCCGCGCACTGCCCCGCGATGCCCTGCCCCGCGTGCCACATGTGCTTGTAGACGACGAGCTCCTCGCGGTCTCCGAACAGCTCCACGAGCGTGGTGGGTCCGTCCGGTCCCATCAGAGGTGCCGTGGCGTCCACCTCCGTCATGGGGAGCCGACGGCGGGCGGCGGCGATCGCGTCGCCCTCGCGGGTGTGGGCCTTCTCGCGGTCGAGCAGCTCGGCGCGGGCGGCCTGCCAGGTGTCGTGGTCGACGACGGGCGGCACGGCGTGCCCGGCCTGGACAGGCTCGCTCTGATCGGTGGTGGTCATGGTCTCCTCCTCGTGGGGCTTCCGTGGAGGGGAGACGTCGCGGCGGGCCGGAAGTCATCGGCCGCCGCACATCGCGTGTCCGTTCGACGACGCCGACGGGCCGCGGCGACGCCGCGGCCCGTCGAGAGGTCAGTAGGTGAGGTTGTCGAGGTACTCGAAGCTGTCCTGGGCGAACTCCCGCCCGTCCGGCGCGAAGTCGTACTCGACCGTGTAGTACTTCACGTGGCCGTGGGCTGCCTCGAGGATCGGCTCCCAGTCGATCTCGCCCTCACCGACGTCCGCGAAGGTGGCTCGGGCGTCGCCGTTGAGGAACCCGTCCTTGACGTGCAGGAGCTCGATGCGGTCGCCGTACTCCTCGAGGAGCTCGACGACGTCGACGCCGGCGTCGTACGCCCACAGGACGTCGACCTCGAAGGTGACGTACCGCGGGTCCGTGTTGTCGGCGATGATCTCCCACGCCGACTTCTCCTCGCCCGTGGCGGGGTCGGTGTAGACGGTGGTGAACTCCTGCTGGTGGTTGTGGCCGAAGATCTTGTGCAGCCCCTGCTTCGACGCGGCCTCGCCGAGCCGGTTCAGCGTCGCGGCGGTGGCGAGGGTGTCCTCGTAGCTGCCGATGCCCGGGGACGCGAAGCCGCCCGAGCCGACGTAGTGCTGGCCGATGGTCTTGGAGTAGGCCAGGGTCTGGTCCCACGTGGCCTCGTTGGTGCTGTTGTGCGCCGCCGAGACCTTCAGGCCGTGCTTCTTGACCAGCGCGCGGAACTCCTCGGCGGTGTACCCGGAGAAGTTGCCGCCGAACGGCTCGATGTTCCGGTAGCCCATGTCGGCCAGCTCGCCGAGCACCGAGTCGAGCCCGTCCTCGGCGACCCACGGGATCAGGCTGAACATCTGGATGGAGATCTTGCTGGCCGGCACCGTGCGTCCCGCGTCCTCCGGCGGGGCCGCGGCAGCGCTGCCCGCTGCTGAGAGGGCGAGCGCAAGCCCGGTGGCCGTGGCGGCGGCCGTGCGGAGCCTGCGTCGGGCAGGGGGGTTCTTCGACATCGTCGTCTTCCCTTTCGCGCGTGCGACGTACCGCCGGCGTTGGCGGTGCGGTGCGGGCGGCGGTGACGCGCGCCACAGCACGCCTGCGACACTAAGAGCACTTCTGCCAGGTGTCAACCAAAAGATGCGTAGGCGATCACATCTTTAGAGTGTGCGGGAGCGTGTCCAGGCAGGTGACGCCACGGGCCCGGCGCCCGTCGGACGGGTCGCGGTGACGTGGTCGACGACGGCGCGGAGGACCTCCGGGTCGTCCAGGACGCGGTTGTGGCCCAGCCCTGGCGCGACGAGCATCTCGCTGCCGGGGTGTGCTGCGTGGAGTCGTCGGGCGTTGTCCGGGTCGTTCATCGAGTCGGTGGTGCTCTGCACGAACAGGGTGGGGACGCCGGGCGGGACCGGGTGGCGGGTCAGGTCGAGCTCGGTGCGCGGTGCGCCGACGTCGGGGAACATCACGCGCGCCGCCCGCTCGGCGAGCCGGTCGTGGAGGCGTGGTGGGATCCCGGACTGGCGCACGAACGAGCCGATGACGGACTCGAACCCGGTCGGCGCGGCGATGGCGACGAGCCGGTCGGCGGCCAGGCCGTCGCGCAGCGCCAGGCCGGCGGCCATCGCGCCGAGCGAGTGGCCGACGACGGCGAGGGCGTGACCGGCCTGCTCCTGGACGGCGCGCAGCACCCGGGCGTGCTGGACCGCCTGGGTGCGGCGTCCCGTGGAGTCGCCGTGCGCGACGCCGTCGAACGCCACGGGTCGGAGCCCGGCCGCGAGGAAGGCCTCGACCAGTCGGGCGAGCCGGGAGGCGCGCAGCTGCCATCCGTGGACCAGCAGGACCGGGGGAGCGGCCGCGTCTCCCCAGGCGTAGGTGGCGACACGTTCGCCGTCGATGTCCAGGCTTCCGCGCCGGGCGGCGTCGTGGACCTCGGCGTCCACCGGGCGGACGCGCGCCGGTGGCCCGACGCGGCGCATGGCGCGCACACCGAGCGCGGTGGCGAGCGGTGGGGCCACCGTGCCGAGCAGCCGGAAGCCGGTGCGGACGGGGGGCGGGACGATCGGCACGGGTGCCTCCAGGTGGCGCGGCAAGTAAAAGTACGACCGTTCGCACGGTAACACTGAACGAACGGTCGTACAATCATTCCCATGACGTCGAACGTTGAGGCCCCGCCGACCGACGGGCGCCGGGCGCGGGGCGACCGCTCCCGGCGTGCCGTTCTCGACCATGCCGTGCAGGTCGCCTCCGTCGAAGGCCTGGGCGGCCTGACCTTCGGTTCCTTGGCGACCGCCGCGCCGGTCAACAAGAGCGGCATCGCCGGGCTGTTCGGCTCCAAGGAAGGACTGCAGCTCGCGGTGATCGACCATGCCCGCACGACGTTCGTCGAGGAGGTGATCGCCCCCGCCCGAGCGGCCGAGGCAGGCGTCGCCCGGCTGTGGGCGCTCGTGGAGGCCTGGACGGCCTACTCGCGGTCGCGCGTCTTCACCGGTGGCTGCTTCTTCCGCGCCGCCGAGGTGGAGCTCGACGGGCGGGAGGCCGGTCCCGTGCGCGACGCCGTGGTGGCCGTGCAGGCGCAGTGGGACGGCTACCTGAGCCATCAGGTCGAGCGCGCCGTGGACGCCGGACAGCTCGTCCCGGACGCCGAACCTGCGCAGGTGGCCTTCGAGATCGACGCCCTGCTCGGTGCGGCGAACGACCGGTCGCTGCTCCTGGGCGACGACGGCGTGTACCTCCGGGCGCACCGGGCGATCCGCGCGACCCTCGTCGCGCGCGGGGCTGACCCCGCCGTGCTCAGCTGAAGCCGAAGACGGGCGGGAACACCACCACGACGACGGCGGCCCAGACCGCGTAGACCGGCAGGTAGCTCGTATGCCAGCGTTCCAGCGCGGCGAACCCGCGCCGTCGACGGCAGAATCCCAGGGTGAGCCAGCCCGAGCGGACGAGGTGCACCGCCAGGAGCAGGTTGAGGCCCAGGGCGGCGACCTTGTTCGGGCTCGCGCCGAACTCCGCGATCCGGGTGAGCATGGCGGTCAGGGCCACGGCGTCCACGGCGAGGGCTGCCACCACCATGGCGAGCTGCAGCCCGTCGAACAGGCCGGGTCGCGCCAGCGGGTCCCGCGCCGAGATGGAGTACAGGAGCAGCGCGAGCACGAGGACGAGCACCGCGTCGAGGAGGATGAGCAGCTCGCGGTCGACGGTGGTCAGTCCGCCGGCCGAGACGAGGACCCCGAACGACACCACCAGCATCACGGTGGTCAGCGGGGTGAACACACGGGTCAGCACGGGCGCGATGTTCTCGACGACCTCCTGCTTGGCCTCGACCAGCCAGGCCGCGACCAGCAGCGCGCCGGGCACGCCGAACGGCATCAGCCATCGCTCCAGCACGGGTTCGAGGTCCACGCCGACCAGGCCCAGGAGGCCGAAGGTCAGGCCGACGAGCACCGCGCTGCCCAGCGCGATGAGCACCAGGTAGACGGCGAGCTCGCCGGTGAAGCGGACGAAGTCCATGCGGCGGTCGGCGGACCGCCACCCGCCGCCCGCGTACGCCAACCCGACCAGCGCCCAGAGCACGACCGGTGCGTGGACAGCCGCCAGAGCGGCCGTCGAGCCGGCCGGGTCGAACGGGTAGGCGTTCAGCACGACGCCGAGCGCGACGAACGCCGCGCCCAGCGCGCCGAGCGTGCGTCCGGTGAGGCGCCGCTTCCAGGCGAGGTAGCCGGCCAGGAACGGTGCCACGAGGAGACCGACGTTGCGCAGCAGGACCGTCTCGTCCCAGAAGGTCGCGCCGAGCTTGACGGCCACCCCGGCGCCGACGGCCAGCGCCAGCACGACGGCGAGCTCGCGGCGTGCGGCCGGCGAGCCGTCGCCGTCGGGGCCGTCGGGCACGAGCACGAGCTGCTTCCACAGCCGCTCGGAGTGCTCGCGGGCGAACTCGCGGGAGACGGAGTCCAGGCGGCCCAGGCGCTTGACGGCGACCAGGAACGCCTCGTCGTCGTCGAGGCCGGTGGCCGTGAGGTCGGCGACCCGCTCGCGCAGGTGGTCCTCCATCTCGTCCACGTCGGCCGGGGCGATGGCGCGGTGCCGGTGGACGTAGTCGCGCCAGCGGGCGATCTGGGTCTCGAGGCTGGTGGCGGTGTCCATCAGGCGAGCCCTCCGGCCGCGGCGGGGCCGCTCGGCACCGGGCGGGCCACCGCCTCCCACGCCTGGGTCAGCGCGGCGCTGACGACCTCCCACTGTGCTCGTCGTTCGGCCAGCGCCTCGCGGCCTGCCAGGGTGATGGCGTAGTGCTTGCGCCGGCGTCCCGCGGGGGAGCGGCCCCAGCTCGCCTCGATCAGACCGTTGCGCTCCAGGCGGTGCAGCAGGGGGTAGAGCATCCCGTCCGTCCACTCCATGTGGCCGCCGGAGAGGTCGGCGACGCGCTTGGCGATCGCGTACCCGTAGGACTCGCCCTCGGCGAGGATGCCGAGCACGAGCGGTGTCGCGGAGGCCGCGACGAGGTCCTTGTCGATGTGCATGGGGCTCCATCCCTCGATCTGCTAGGTATTAAACCCTCGCAGATCTAGGGATGGCAAGCGGCGACGCGTCAGGCTCCGCCCTCCCGGGCGCGCAGGCCGTACGTGCCGGCCGTCAGGGTGCGGTAGCAGGTCGCCACGATGCGCTCCAGCACCGCCAGGTCGACCTGCTCGAGGTCCTTGAGGTAGAGGCACCCCACGCCGTGCTGGTGCGGACCCAGGCGCCCGAGCTCCTCGCTGTGCGCCTCGATGCCGTCCATGAGGTAGATCACCGTGCGTGCCTTGCGCGGGGCGAAACCCGCGGCCGCGGCGTCGCCGGACCGGCCCGAGGCGTACTCGTAGCGGTAGCGCCCGAACCCGACGATGCTGCCCTCCCGGTACGGAGCCTCCCCGGTCGCCCGGGACATGAGGCCCAGCAGCGTCTCGGCGTCTCGGCGCCGGACCGGGTGCTCGACGGCGTCGACGAGCTCGCGGACGTCCTGCGGTACCTCTGGTCCGGTCATGGGACCAGTCTGGCCGGTCAGGTGTCGTCGAGCACCCGGGCCAGCGACTCCTCGCCCATGCGGCGCACCCACGCGTTCTCCGGACCGGACTCGAGCATCGACGTCGACATGTTCAGCGCCCAGCCGCGGGCACGGAGCCACACGGGGTCGTCCTGCGGGTAGCGGTCCGCCAGCGCGTCGCGGTAGGCCGCGCGGCCCTCGGCGTCGAGCACGAGCCATCCGGCGGCCAGGTCCGTGGCGGGGTCGCCGGAGGTCATGTCGCCGAAGTCGACGACGGCGGCCAGCGCGTCCCGCTCGCCGCCCGTGCCGGCGTCGGTCAGCACGAGGTTGCCCGGGTGCGGGTCGCCGTGGATCCACACCGGCGGGTCGCCCCAGGGCGGTGCGTCGACCAGGCGGGCCCACAGCGCGAGGACCTTCTCGCCGTCGGGCACCACGCCGCGCTCGACGCGGCCACGCAGGGCCGTTCCGCGGGTGGGCAGCGGAGCGTTGCGGAAGGGGTTGACCGGCGCGTCCGACGGCGCGGGGACATGGAGCGCGCGGTGGAAGGCGGCGAGCGGTCGGGCGATCCGGCGACGCCGTCCGACCGGGACGTCCGCCGCGCGCACGCCGGCGGTCCACGGCACCACGGACCACGACCAGGGGTAGTCCAGGGCGGGGCTCGGGCGGCCGACCCGGACGGCGACGGGCACCACGACCGGCAGCCGCGGAGCCAGCACCGGCAGCCACTGCTGCTCGTGCTCCACGAGGTGCGCGGCGACCTCCCGGCAGGGCACGCGGACGGCCAGGTCGTCCCCGAGCCGCAGCATGACGTTGTCCCAGCCGTTGGCCACGACGCGCAGCGTCCGGTCCGCCAGGTCCGGGTGCTGCTCGGCGAGCAGGCCGCGCACCAGGTCGACGGTGACGTCCAGGTCTGCCTTCATCGCTGGTCGCTCACGCGTCGAGGTCCAGCTCGCGGGCACGGTCCCAGTCCTCGGTCCAGCCGAGGTGGTCGAACAGGGCGTCCAGGATGCCGGCGGTGAACCCCCAGACGAGGTGCTCCGCGTCGCCGTCGTCCACCAGGAACCCCGGGCCGCGCCACTCCCGTCCTCCGCGGCGCAGCACGGTGGTCACCCGGTTCGAGGCGTCCAGCAGGTCGGCCACCGGGGCGCGGAAGACGTGCGCCGATTCGGCCGGGTCGACGACGCCGACGGCGGACTGGCGCGTCCACCACGCGAGCACCGGAGTGACCACGTGGTTGCTGACGGGCATCGGGAGGGACTCCAGGGTGCCGAGCACCTCGACGCCGGCGGTGTCCACCCCGGTCTCCTCGGTGGCCTCGCGCAGGGCCGCCTCGACGACGCCCTCGTCGGGCTCGACCCGGCCGCCCGGGAACGCGACCTGCCCGGCGTGGGAGCGCAGCGTGGCCGCGCGTGCCAGCAGGAGCACGTCGAGGTCCCGGTGCACGGCGAGAGCCTGCGCGTCGTGCTCCGCCGCGAGGGCGTCGAGCACGCCGAACAGCACCAGCACCGCAGCGGGCCGGGCGGCCGACAGGTCGATCTCCCCGCGGGCATGGCGCCAGGGGCCCGCGAAGGTGCCGGCGTCGGCCAGCGCCGCGAGCTGGTCGCGCGCTGCGGGTGCGCTCACGAGGTCACCAGGAGGTGGCCAGGGGCATGCCCTCGGCGTAACCGGCGGCCGACTGCACGCCCACCACGGCACGCTCGGCGAACTCGGCCAGCGTGCGGGCGCCGGCGTACGTGCAGCTCGAGCGCAGCCCCGACGTGATCTCGTCGAGCAGGTCCTCCACGCCGGGGCGGGCCGGGTCGAGATACATCTTGCCGGTCGAGATGCCCTCCTCGTACAAGGCCTTGCGGGCCCGCCCGAACGCCGTACCCGCACCCGCGGTGCGGGCGGCGACGGCGCGCGCCGAGGCCATCCCGAACGATTCCTTGTACTGCCGCCCGGAGCCGTCCTCGTGGAGGTCGCCGGGCGACTCGTACGTCCCGGCGAACCAGGAGCCGATCATCACCTGCGAGGCGCCCGCGGCCAGCGCCAGGGCGACGTCACGCGGGTGCCGCACCCCGCCGTCGGCCCACACGTGCTTGCCGAGCTCGCGCGCGGCGGTGGCGCACTCCAGGACCGCGGAGAACTGCGGGCGGCCGACGGCGGTCTGCATGCGGGTGGTGCACATCGCGCCCGGGCCCACACCGACCTTGAGGATGTCGGCGCCGGCCTCGACGAGGTCGCGCACGCCGTCGGCCGTGACGACGTTGCCGGCCACCACCGGGACGTGCGGGAAGTCCGACCGCACCGCGGCGACCTCGCGCAGCGCGGCCAGCATCTTGTCCTGGTGGCCGTGCGCCGTGTCCACGACGAGCACGTCGACGCCTGCGGCGAGCACCTCACGCGTCTTGGCCGCGACGTCGCCGTTGATGCCGACGGCGGCACCGACCCGCAGGCGTCCCTGCGCGTCGAGCGCGGGGGAGTAGACCGTGGAGCGGACCGCCCCCTTGCGGGTCAGTACGCCCACCAGGACGCCGTCCCGCACGACCGGCGCGAGACGCACCTTCGCGGCGTGCAGGCGCTCGAACGTCGCCTCGAGTCCTTCGGCCTCCACCTGGGCGGCGTCGAGCGTCACCAAGCCGTCGGACGCGACGGCGCCCACCTGGGCGAACCGGTCGACGGCGAGGCAGTCGGCCTCGGTGACGACGCCCACCGGGCGGCCTTCGTCGACCACCACGGCGGCACCGTGCGACCGCTTGCCGAGCAGGCTCAGGACCGCCGCCACGGTCTCGGTGGGGGACACGGTGACCGGCGTCTCGATCACCGGGTCCTTGGACTTGGTGTCCGCCACGACGTCCGCCACCACCTCGACGGGCACGTCCTGCGGCAGGATCGCGACCCCGCCGCGCCGGGCGACGGTCTCGGACATGCGGCGCCCGGACACGGCCGTCATGTTGGCGACCACGATCGGGATGGTGGTCCCCGTGCCGTCGTCGGTGGACAGGTCGACGTCGAACCGGCTCGTCACGTCGGAGCGCGACGGGACCATGAAGACGTCGCCGTAGGTCAGGTCGGTGGTGGGCCGTTGGCCGTCGAGGAAGCGCACCCTGCGAATCTACCGCCCGCACCGCACACAAGAACCTCACCGTCGCGGCGATAGAGTGTCCGGATGACCAGTGGGAGGAACGCATGGGGCTGCTGAGCACGATCACGTCACCCGAGGACGTGCGCCGCCTGACTCCGGCGCAGACCCGGCGGCTCGCGGTCGAGATCCGCGACTTCCTGGTCGAGAACGTCTCGCGCACGGGCGGGCACCTCGGCCCGAACCTCGGTGTGGTGGAGCTGACGATCGCGATGCACCGGGCCTTCGCCTCGCCGCGCGACACGTTCGTCTTCGACACCGGCCACCAGTCCTACGTGCACAAGCTGCTCACCGGCCGCCAGGACTTCACCGGGCTGCGCAAGCGCGACGGGCTGTCCGGCTACCCGAGCCGCGCCGAGTCCGAGCACGACGTCGTGGAGAACTCGCACGCCTCGACCGCGCTGTCGTGGGCCGACGGCATCGCGAAGGCCAACACGGTGGCGCGGCGCGACGACCGCCACGTCGTCGCCGTCATCGGGGACGGCGCGCTCACGGGTGGCATGGCGTGGGAGGCGATCAACAACATCGCCGCGGACGCCGACCGCCGCCTCGTCATCGTCGTCAACGACAACGGCCGCTCCTACTCGCCGACCATCGGCGGCGTCGCCAACCACCTGGACACGTTGCGCGTCACCCGGGGGTACGAAGCGTTCCTCGGCTGGGGCAAGCGCACCCTGCACCGCACGGGTGCGCCCGGCCGGTTCGCCTACGACTGGCTGCACGGCCTGAAGAAGGGCCTCAAGGACGTCGTCGCGCCGCAGGGCATGTTCGAGGACCTGGGCCTGAAGTACATCGGTCCCGTCGACGGGCACGACACCGCGGCCACGGAGGCCGCGCTGCGCCGGGCCAAGGCGTTCGGCGGGCCGGTGATCGTGCACGTCATGACCGAGAAGGGTCGTGGCTACACCCCGGCCGAGGAGGACGTCGCCGATCGCTTCCACGCCGTCGGCAAGATCCACCCCGAGACCGGCCTGCCGGTCGCCCCGTCCCGGTTCGGATGGACCCAGGTCTTCGCCGACGAGATCGTCGCGATCGGCCGGCGCCGGTCCGACGTCGTGTGCCTCACGGCCGCGATGCTGCACCCCGTCGGCCTCGCCCCCTTCGCCGAGGAGTTCCCCGAGCGGACGTTCGACGTCGGTATCGCCGAGCAGCACGCCGTCACCTCCGCCGCGGGCATGGCGTTCGGCGGGCTGCACCCCGTCGTCGCGGTCTACGCCACCTTCCTCAACCGCGCCTTCGACCAGGTGCTCATGGACGCCGCGCTGCACAAGGCGGGCGTGACGTTCGTCCTCGACCGAGCCGGGATCACCGGTGACGACGGCGCGAGCCACAACGGCATGTGGGACATGGCGATGCTCCGGATCGTGCCCGGGCTGCGCCTCGCCGCACCTCGCGACGAGGCGACGCTGCGCACGGCGCTGCGCACCGCCGTCGACGTCGACGACGCCCCGACCGTCGTGCGGTACCCCAAGGGTGCGCTCGGCGAGCCGATCGAGGCGCTCGAGGAGCTCGAGGGCGTCGACGTCGTCGCGCGCCACACCCCGGGCGGCGAGGCGCCGGCCGGGCGCAAGGTGCTCGTCGTCGGGGTCGGCTCGATGGTGGGTTCGGCGCTCGCTGCGGGGGAGTCGCTCGCCGCGCACGGGCTCGAGGTGGACATCGTCGCGCCGACCTGGGTCCTGCCGGTCCCCGAGCGCCTGGTCAAGATGGCGGGCGAGCACGACCTGGTCGTCACCGTCGAGGACGGCGTGGTCGACGGCGGTGTCGGCGCGATGCTCGCCCAGCGCGCCGCCGAGCAGGGCGTGCGCACCCCGTTCGTGCACCGCGGTCTGCCCGTCGAGTTCCTCGACCACGCCAGCCGGGACCAGATCGTCACGGCGCAGCGGCTGCGCGCCGAGGACGTGGTGCGCGACGCGCTGGCGGCGCTCGCGCAGGACTGAGCGGGCCGGACGACCGGACGAGCCGGCGTCGGGGCTGGCCGTCCGGGACCGCGCTGCTCGGAGCTGGGGAGTCCTGCCCACCGCGCCTGTCGTGGACGGCGGATACGCTGCGGTCGACCGGATCTCGGAGGGTTGGCATGAGTGATCTGCGGATGGACGTCGCTGCGGTGACGGAGCTGGGCGAGTCGTTGACGACCGTGGCGGACGAGTTCGAGAACGCGAACACCCGCAGCGATGGGCTCGCCGAGTCGGTAGGGCACGACGGCCTCGCCGAGGCCGTCCGCTCCTTCGCGCACAACTGGGACGACAAGCGAGCCAAGATGACCGAGAACCTGGTGGCGCTCGCGGACGCGGCGTCCACCGTGGCGACGACGTTCACCGACGCGGACTCGGAGCTGGCGCGCGCGCTCGAGGAGGGCGGGGAGTGAGGCCCACCGACTGGAGCCCCGTCGGTCTGTCGAGCGACCCGGTGCCGGGCGACGCCGTCATGGTGCTCGCCGGCGGGAACGACTACCTCGAGGTCGCGGACTCGATCGACCGCGCCGCGCAGCGGATGAGTCGGCTCGAGTCCGGCGGGATGATCTCCGAGGCGTTGGACGCGCTGATGGAGCGCAAGGAAGAGACCGTCGCGGACATCCAGAAGGCGCACGCACGGTATGCCGCGACCGGGCGGGCCCTGGTCGACTACGCGGGCGTGCTGAGCGCGGCTCAGGACGACTCGGCCACGGCGCTGGAGCGGGCTCGGGCGGCGGCCGCGGACGCCGAGGACGCCTCCGGGCGCCAGCGCTACTACGTCGACCTCGCCGACGGCGCACAGGACGAGTCCGAGCGGTCGCAGTGGGAACGGCTGGCCGCGCAGTTCGGCGGCGACGCCGACGCGGCCCACGGCACGGTGGCGGCCGCACGCTCCGACATCGACACCGCCGTGGACATGCGCGACCGCGCCGCCGAACGAGCGATCGGCGACATCGAGGACATCACCCAGCACGACGGGCTGAAGGACGGTTGGTGGGACGACTGGGGCGCTGACCTCGTCGCCGCCATCACCGACATCGCCGGCTGGGTGTCGACGATCGCTGGTGTGCTGGCTCTTGCGGTCGCCTGGATCCCGGTGATCGGGCAGGCGCTCGCCGGGGTGCTGCTGATCGTCGCGGCAGTCGCAGCCATCGTGAACGCCATCGGCAACATCGCGCTGGCGTCGACGGGCGAGCGGTCCTGGACCGAGGCCGTCATCTCGATCGCGGGGGCCGCGCTGTCGTGCATCGGCCTCGGCGGTGCTGCGAAGGCGATCGGGAGGCTCGTGACGACTCGGGTGCTCCTGCGCGACGCGACAACCGGGACGGCGAAGTCCGCCGCCAAAGCGGCCGCCACGGCTTTCAAGCCACGTGATGCCCTGCGCCTCCTCCGCAACGACCCGTCCGCGTTGGTCGAGTCCGCGGGACAGTGGTTGCGCCCTGTCGTGCGGCCGCAGGTGGGCGACGAGGTCTTCCGGCTTTATGGTGGCTCGTCACAGTGGTACGGCAAGTCCTGGTCGCCCGTGGATCCGCGCGTCCTTCACGACCAACGGAGCACGCTCGGCATGCCCAGCGGTGGCAAGTACGGGACGAACGATATGACGGACCTGATCGTTGGTCGACTCAATGACGTGAGTCACGTCGAGGACGTCCGGCATGCGCTGCCGATGGACGGCTTTCCTGGCGGGGCGCCCGAGTACGTCATCGACTGGTCGCGCACCGGGGCAGTGGAACGGCTCGACGACATCGTGATGGCGGTCCGATGAGCTGGCTCGCGAAGAAGCGGCGCGGCACCGCGGTTCAGGACGTCCCGCGACCCGTGCGCATGACGATCTTTCATCCCGAGCTGGGCGTGCTGGAGGTCGAGTCGAGCGTGCCTGCTGACGAATTCGAGATCGGCAGCGTTGCTGCGACGCAGGGTTCCTCCCGGCGTTGGTTCGTCGGCGACTATGCAGGAGGCGCCAGTGCGATCGCCGAGGTTCGCGAGGGCGCGGTTGTCGAGGAGGTCACGTCACGTCACAGGCCGACGGGATTCGTCCGCGGGTATCTGGATGTCGAGTTCTTCGACGATCGCGAATCGGCCGAGGAGTTTGCCGCGTTCGTCGAGGGCCCCCGGCGCCCGGACGGCGGCGGGGCCGAGGAGTGAGATGTGGGACGCCACGGTGAATCCGTGGAATAGGCGTGCACGCCGACCGGCTGATGCTCCGGTGGGCGCGGTGGAGCTGGGTGCACGGTGGTACTTGGTCCACCCCGATGCTGGCGTGCTCGAGGTGCGTGGCGGGCGGACGAGCGAAGGCATGGTGGTCTTCGCAACCGTTGCCGAGCCGAGACAGTGGTTCGCCGTGTTCCGTGGGTTCGAGACGCCTGATGGTCTCTACGCGGAGATCCTCGGGGAGGTGGACCCCGACGTGGGGCAGCGCGCCCTGGACCGGCGCATCGGTGGCGACGCGAGTGCTGCGGATGTCATCGCGGGACACCTCGACGTGCGCATCGTTCGTGAGGTGGCATCGGTGTGACGCCCGGACAGCCCGGTGCCCGTCGCGTTCGACAGCGTCTGGTGCGGTCCCGAACGATGTGCCTGCGATGAAGGATGATCGAGGAATGAACGACGAGACGAGCAGCGCGGACCGTGAGCCCATCCCCGTGGCCGCGCTGCCGGAGGTAGGTTCCGAGCGGCTGGCGGCGGCGCTGGAGGCGCAGGACGTGCCGGCGATCGGGCAGGCCTTGCGCCACGACGTCGTCGTCGTGCCGATCCTGCGGCCCGCGGACGGCGAGACGCAGAACCGGGTCTTCGAGGCGCCGGAGGGTTCGGCACGGCCGTACGAGCTGTGCCTGTTCTCGTCGGCGCAGACGCTCGCGGCCTACCTCACCCCGCACGCGCCGGACCGGGAGTTCGCGCTGCGCAGGGGGACCACGCTCGTCCCGTTCCTCGTCCAGCACGCCGAGGCGATCGAGCGGGTGGCGTTCGATCCCGCGGGACCGCACCCGATGGTGGCCACGCCCGAGGACGTGCTGCTGGTGCTCGCGCCGCAACCGGGGGACGACGACGTCGCCTGGGTCGCCGGCGACCTCCCCGACGCCGGTGACACGTCGCCGGTGGCCGAGGACGACACCACGCCGACCGACGAGGTCGAGGGCGCTGTCGTCCCGCTCCCTGAGCTGACGCCGGACGACGCGGACGCGATCGCCCGCGCGCGGGCCGTGGGCTTCGACCTCAACCTGCCGCGCCAGTGGGCGGTCATCGAGCTGGACGACGACGAGCGTCGCCGGCAGCAGGTGCGGCGGCTCGTCAAGCAGCAGACGACGGTGCTCGGGGACCGCGGCTCCCGGCTGCGCCGCGACATGCGCGAATGGTTGGAGCGCGCGGGGGAGCGGGCGTCGTCGGCGGGCGGACGGCTGCTGGCGTTTCTCCTGCAGCGCACGGATGACGCCGCCCTGGCGCTCAGCCTGGTGCTGTACTGGCACGACCTGGGGCCCGAGACCGGCGGGCAGCCGCACCTGGTGCGGGTCGCCGACTGGATCCGGCCGACGCTGACCGAGCGGGACACCCTGGTCGGTTCCGAGATGCCGGCGGGGCCGTTCGTGCGGCACGCGCACGTGGAGCGCGGCGCTTCCGACGTGGGCGGCGACGACCTCGACATGCTGGTGCTGGACTACTGGCTCGCCGCGCCGGGCGGGCGCGGCGTCGTGCAGCTCGCGTTCTCCACTCCGCACGTCGACGCCCGCGAGGCCATCACCCTGCTGGCGGACAACGTGGTCTTCGCGACGGCGTGGGTCGTCGAGGACGGTGCAGACCTCACGAGTGGGTGACCTTCAGCGCCCGCTCGACGATGCCGTGCAGGTCGCCGGTCTGGGCGAACCACGCTCGTTGCTGGGCGGCGCCGCCGCCCGTGGACCACAGCCTGCCGAGCAGGTCCGTGACCACCCGCAGGTCGTCGGTGTCGACCAGTGCGTCACGCACGTGGGCCACGAGCTGACCGACGACGTCGTGCGCCGGCGCCGGTCGCCAGGTCAGCGGGGAGACGAGGTCGCCCGCCAGGCCCGACCGGCCGGCGCGCCAGGCCGCGGTCCGCAGCAGCTCGACGCCGTGGTCCGGCGCCTCGTGCCCGTCGGCGGCCTCGCGCGCCGCCGTCTCGACCAGGCCTCGCACGAGCGCCGCGATCAGGGTCGCCGTGTCCGGGTCGAGGCAGACGTCCATCACGCGCACCTCGACCGTCGGGTAGCGCGGTGAGAGGCGGGCGTCGAAGAAGACCATGTTCTGGTCCAGGACGGTGTCCGTGGCGACGAGTGCCTCGATCGCGGCGTGGTAGGCCTGCGGCGTGCCGAAACGGCGGGTCGGCCCCGCCGTCGGCCACCGGGTCCAGACCTGGGAGCGGAAGCTCGCGTAGTCGGTGTCCTCGCCCTGCCAGAACGGGGAGTTGGTGCTCAGCGCCATCACCGTGGGCAACCACGGCCCGATCCGGTCGATCACGGCGACACCCTCGGCGTCGTCCGCGACCGCGACGTGCACGTGGCACCCGCTCGTGAGCTGTTCGCGCGCCGTCATGCCGAACACCCGACGTGCCTGCTGGTACCGCAGCTTCGACACCGTGGTCCCGGTGAACGCGATGGGAGAGGTGGCCAGCGCGACGGCCCGGGCGTCGACTCGGTCGGCCGCGTCCTGCGCCCGCGCGCGGCCGGCACGGATCTCCGCCGCCAGGGCCGTCAAGGACGCGTGCGGGTGCGTGGCCGTCTCGAGCTGCTCCTCCATGAACTCCGGCTCCAGCGCGCCGGTCCCGCCCTCGCGGTTGTCGTTCCCGGAGGCGGCGAGCGCCTCCTGCGCCTTCGCCACCGGCGACCCGTCCGGTCCCACCAGCAGGAACTCTTCCTCGACACCCATCGTGCGCGGCTCCGTCATGGAGGCATCATGGTGCGGCTGCGACGTCGTCGCCCGCCGACGCGCCGCGACGCGGGACCGACGCCGACACGTCACCGCGCGGCCACCACCAGTTCAGGCCGGTCTGCTTGAACGAAGGTATGGCTCGTCCTCCGATCATGGTCCCGGTGCTCGCCACGGCCCTGGCCGCGTCCGTCGGCGCCGCCTTGGCGGTCGTCGCGGCCGCCGAGCTGCTCCGCAGGCAGGCGGCGCTGGCCCGGCGCCGCATCGGCAAGGCGCTCGGCGAGGAGGCGCTGGACGCCGACCGCGTCTGGCGCAAGAAGTACGGCGGCCCGCCGCTCGACCTGCTGGTCCTCGGGGACTCGGTCGCCGCCGGCCTCGGCGCCGAACGTCGGAAGGACACCCTCGGGGCGCGGATCGCCCGTGGCCTGGCGAAGCGCCTGCACCGCCCGGTGCGGCTGCGGGTCGGCGCCGTCGTCGGGTCCGAGTCGTCCGCCCTGGCCGCCCAGCTCGACGCCCTGGACCCCGCCTACCGGCCGGACGTCGCCGTCGTCGTGGTGGGTGGCAACGACGTCACCCACCGGGTGCCGGTGCCGGTGTCGGTGAGCCACCTCGTCGAGGCGGTCGACAGGTTGCACGCCCTCGGCTGCGTCGTCGTCGTGGGCACGTGCCCCGACCTGGGTGCGCTGCGCCCGGTGCCCCAGCCGCTGCGTGCCCTCGGCGCACGCGCCTCGCGACAGCTCGCCGCCGCGCAGGCCGTGGCGGCGCGGGCGGCGGGTGCGTATCCCGTCTCGCTCGCGGAGGTCGTAGGGCCGTTCTTCGTCGACCATCCCGACGAGGCGTTCAGCCTCGATCGCTTCCACCCGAGCGCGCTCGGCTACCGGCGCACCGCGAAGGCGCTCGTGCCGTCGGTGCTCCGCGCGCTCGGCGAGGAGGACGGCACGCCGCCCGGCCCGGGCCACGAGCGGCCGGAGGGCCGGGCGCGCACCGACCTCAGCGGGCGGTGACCTCGGAGCCCGCCAGCGCGGTGAGCCACTCGCCCCAGAACCCGCGCCAGTGCTCCGCCGCCGCGGGAGACGCCAGCCGTTCGTGGGTGAGGGTCATCCGGGTGCGCCCGCCCACCGGGTCCGTGGACACCATGAGCACGCCGTGCTCGGCCGGGTCGAGCGCGCCGGTCTCGGCGACGGCGAAGCGGGGACGCTTGACGCCCGGCCGGGAGCGGGGCGAGAGACTTAGCCCCGGCACGAGAGCAGCACGGTCCGCGTCGTCCAGCAGCAGGGCGTGCGCCGTGTCGTGGTCCAGTCCCAGCACCTTGGACCGGCTGACGGTGAACGTGCCGTCGGGCATCTGGCCGGGCAACCGGATACCGGTGATCCGCTCGTACCCGACGGTGACGGTCTGCGCCCACCAGCCGGAGACGTCGTGGTGCGCGGCCACCCAGGCCGCGATCTCGGTGTGCCCGGCGGAGCGGCCCGGACCGTCGTCGACGATCGAGACCCACTCGTCCCAGCCGTGGCCGGTGTTCTCCTTGATCGTCGCGTCGGACGTCTCCGGCCGGCTCACCCAGCCGGGCGCGGCGCCCGACGGCGGGTTGTCCGGCAGCAGGGAGCGGCGCGCGGCGGCGTAGCGCTCTCCGGTGCGGGCCATGCGCTCGCGGACCTGGCGCTTGAACGACTCGTGGGAGGTCATGAGGACTCCTGTGCTCGAGGTGCGCCACCTGCGGCTCGCGCTCGCGGTGTCGCACCGGAACACGGATGTCCTGGCCGACGCGTCGAGCACTCGAGGTCCCCTTTGCCTCCACCACCGTGCCGCGCACGGTGGTCCCGACGGCGCGAGCGCCGGTCCGGAGGTGGGGCGGGACGCGCCGCCCACCTCGACCATACTCCGGGCCACCGGACCGTGTCAGGCCCTCGGCCGGTAACGTACGGGCGTGATCTGGCTGTTCGACCTCGACAACACGCTCGTGAACCGCGACGCCGCCTTCGCCGCCTGGGCCGGCGAGGCCGTGGCCGGCCACGGGGGCACCGACGCGGACCTCGCCGCGATCATCGCTGCCGACGACGGCGGTTTCTCCCGCAAGGCGGACCTCGCCCGGGTCGTCATCGACCGGCTCGGTCTGCCCGACGACGTGCCGGGGACCATCGAGCTGTTCCGTGCCGGGATCCGCGACCATGTCCAGGCGTACGCCGGCGTCCTCGACACGCTCGACGTGCTGAGCGGCGCCGGGCACGCCGTCGGCGTGGTCACCAACGGCAACTCCGCCCAGCAGCGCGGCAAGATCGCCCGTTGCGACGTCGAGCGGCACGTCGACGCGATCGTCGTCTCGGAGGAGGAGGGCGTGGCCAAGCCCGACCCACGGCTCGTCGAGATCGCCCTCGAGCGGCTGGGGATGGCTGACGTCGACCGGCGCGACGTCTGGATGATCGGCGACGCCGCCCACGCCGACGTCGCGGTGGGCCGCGCCGCCGGCACCCGCACCGGGTGGGTGTCCCACGGCCGGGCGTGGTCCGGCGGTGCGCGTCCGGACGTGGTCGCCGGGACCACGCGCGACGTCGTGGCGCTCGCGGCCTCGCCGGCGCACCGCCGTTGAGAACGCCGGACTGTCAGCCGTACAGACGCTCGGCGTAGGCCGGACCGTAGTGCTCGTCGAGCGTGGACAGCGGCACGTCGGGCGCCTCGAGCCGGTGCGCCAGCACGGCCCGGCGCGGGACGGCGTCCGGGGCCCACGACTCCGGGTCCCACGTGCGCGAGCGCAGGAACGCCTTGGCGCAGTGCATGAACACCTCGCGGACGCTCACCTCCAGGACCAGTGACGGCACGTTTCCCTTGACCTGCATCTGCTCCGCGTAGGGCACGTCGCGCAGGAGACGTGCGGTGCCGTTGACGCGCAACGTGTCGCCGCGGCCGGGCACCACGAAGATCAGGGCGACCTCCGGGTTGACGAGCACGTTGCGAAACCCGTCGACGCGCTTGTTGCCGGGCCGGTCCGGGACGGCGATGGTGACGTCGTCCAGCACGTGCACGAAGCCGGCGGGGTCACCCTTGGGGGAGACGTCGGCACGGCCGTCGGCGCCGGCGGTGGCGACGAAGCACAGCGGGCTCTCCGCGAGCCAGCGCCGGTGGTCCTCCCGCAGCCGATCGTCCACCTTGTCGCGCACGCGGGGCAGGGGTGATCCCACCAGCTGCTCGAGCTCGGCGACGGTCGTGACAGGAGTTCCTCCGTGGCTGCTCACGCCGGCCAGCGTAGTCCCACCGGTCGTGAGAGAGGCGGGACGCTCCGAGCCGCGGCAACGGCGTCGGGCGGCGCAGACAGCGGTGGCCGGCCCCCGACGTGGGGACCGGCCACCGTGCGTGCTCCCCGGGCGAGGAGGTGTGGACGTCAGGTGTCAGGCGACGTTGGCGACGCCGTCGGGCAGGATCCGCCGCCCGAGGACCCGCTCGCTGTAGCCCGTGCGGTCGAGGTACGGCGTGATGCCGCCGGTGTGGAAGCCCCACCCGGCCCCGAGGATCATGCACAGGTCGATCTGGGACGGGTCGGCCACGACCTGCTCGTCGAGCATGTGACCGATCTCGACCGTCAGGGCCGTCAGCACGGAGTCGAGGACCCCGGCGGCGTCCAGCACGGGCGTGCCCGAGCGGCCCGGCGCACCCGCCTCGAGGGCCTCGCCGAACACCGCCTGGATCGCCGGGTCGACGGGCTTGTGCAGCCCCGGCGCCGGGGCGTCGAGCACCACCCGCGTGCCGTCCGCGACGAGCTTCTCCAGGCCCGCCGAGCGCGGGAACCGCTCGCCGAGGTCCTCGCGGAGCGAGGTGAGCACGTGCAGCCCGACGGCCGGACCCACCAGGTCGAAGAGCTCGAACGTCGGCATCGGGAAGCCGAGCGGGGCGAGCGCGGCATCGGCGGCCTCGACCGACGTGCCGTTCTCCACCGCCTCGACGACCTTGCCCATGACGAGCACGAGCAGACGGTTCACCACGAACCCGGGGCGGTCCTTGACCAGCACTGCCGTCTTGCGGAGCTTCTTGGTGATGGCGAACGCGGTGGCGAGGGCCTCGTCGGAGGTCCGCTCGGCGTTCACGACCTCGACCAGGGGCATCTGGGCCACCGGGTTGAAGAAGTGGATGCCGACCACGCGCTCCGGGTGGCGCAGGTCGGAGGCCATCTCGGTGATCGACAGCGCGGAGGTGTTCGTGGCCAGGACGGTGTCCTCGCCCACGACGTCCTCGAGCTCGGCGAACACCTTCTTTTTCAGGCCCATGACCTCGGTGACGGCCTCGACGACGACGTCGCAGGACGCGAAGTCGGTGATGTCGGTGGTGCCGGTGACGCTCGCCGCGATCCGGTCGGCGACCTCGGGCGTCATCCGGCCACGGGAGACCAGCTTGTCGACGGTGCTGCGGACGAACCCGAGGCCCTTGGCGACACGCTCCTCGTCGAGGTCGCGCATGACGACCGGGACGCCGAGCCGCTGCGAGACGAGCAGCGCGATCTGGGCGGCCATCAGCCCGGCGCCCACGATGCCGACGCGGGTGACCGGTCGGGCGAGCTTCCTGTCGGGCGCGCCGACCGGCTTCTTGCCGGCGGACGTGAGCTGGAACGCGTAGACGCTCGCCCGCATCTCGTCGGTCATGATCAGGTCGGCCAGCGCCTCGTCCTCGGCCTCGAAGGCCGCGGCGCGCGACGCGTTCCGGGCCCCGGCGAGCAGCTCGAGCGCGCGGTACGGAGCGGGCCGGGACCCGGCGACGAGCGCGTCGAGGCGCTCGCGGGTGCCCTGCACGACGGCGTCCCACACGGGCTGCGGGTCGAGCTCGCGCCGCGGAGGCGTCACCTCGCCGCGGAGCACGCGGGCGGCCCAGTCGATCGAGCGCTCGAGGAAGTCCGCGGCGTCGAACAGCTCGTCCACGAGGCCGATCTTCAGCGCCTCGGCCGGCTTGAACGGCTTGTTCGCCGCCGGGCGGGAGAGCAGCACGTCGACGGCCTTCTCGATACCGACGAGCCGCGGCACGAGGTAGGCGCCGCCCCAGCCGGGGACGAGACCGAGGCCGGTCTCGGGCAGGCCGAGCGCGGCGGCGTCGGAGGCCACGGTGCGGTAGTCGCAGTTCAGGGCCACCTCGAGGCCGCCGCCGAGCGCGAGCCCGTTGACGAACGCGAACGTGGGCACGCCCATCGTGTGGAGCAGCTCGTAGGCGGCGTGCCCGGAGCGGCCGAGCTCGAGCGCCTGCTCGCGCGACGTGACGGCTCCCACGCCGAGCAGGTCGGCGCCCGCCGCGAGGAAGTACGGCTTGCCGGTGACGCCCACGGCCACGATCTCGCCGGCGGCGGCGCGCTGCTGCAGCGCCGTCAGCGCCGCGGTGAGCTCGGCGAGGCCGTCGGGCCCGAGGGTGTTGGGCTTGGTGTGGTCGAGTCCGTTGTCGAGGGTGACGAGCGCGAGCGTGCCGGCGCCGCCGGGCAGCGCGACGTCACGGACGAGGGAGTGGGTGACGCGCTCGGTGCGGCCCTGCGGCGCCAGGCTCGTGGTCTCGGTGGTGTTCTCGGTCATCGTGGTCAGACCTCCGTGGTGGCCGGGACGTGGCCCGAGTAGTCGGCGTGGTGCGGGTTCTCCCAGACGACGGTGCCGCCCTGTCCGAGCCCGACGCACATCGTGGTGATGCCGTAGCGGACCTCCGGGTGCTGGGCGAACTGCCGGGCGAGCTGTGTCATCAGCCGGACGCCCGAGCTGGCCAGCGGGTGGCCCACGGCGATGGCGCCGCCGTAGCGGTTGACGCGCTCGTCGTCGTCGGCGATCCCGTAGTGGTCCAGGAAGCTCAGCACCTGCACGGCGAAGGCCTCGTTGATCTCGAACAGGCCGATGTCGTCGATGGTGAGACCGGCCTGGGCGAGCGCCTTGTCGGTGGCCGGCACCGGGCCGTAGCCCATGATCTCGGCCGGGACGCCCGCGAACGCGTAGGAGACGAGGCGCATGGCCGCCGGCAGCCCGAGCTCGTCGGCGGTCTCGCCGGCGGCGAGCAGCGACACGGTGGCGCCGTCGGTGAGCGGCGAGGAGGTGGCCGGTGTGACGCGTCCACCGGGGCGGAACGGCGTCTTGAGGTCCGCGATGCCCTCCATCGTGGTCTCGGGGCGGGGGAGCTCGTCGGCGGTGGCCAGGCCCCAGCCGCGCTCGGCCGACCGTGCGGCGATCGGGACGATCTCCGGCCCGATGTCGCCGTTCGCCACCGCCTTGGCGTACTTGGCCTGGGTGCCGACCGCGTACGCGTCCGCGCGCTCCTTGGTCAGGTGCGGGAACTTGTCGTGCAGGTTCTCTGCCGTGACGCCCATGTTGAGGGCCTCCGGGTCGACCAGCTTCTCGGAGAGGAACCGCGGGTTGGGGTCGGCGTCGAGGCCCATGGGGTGGCGGCCCATGTGCTCCACCCCGCCGGCGACGACGACGTCGGACGCCCCGACGGCGATGCTCGACGCCGTGGCGGTCACCGCGGTCATGGCACCGGCACACATGCGGTCGATGGCGTAGCCGGGCACGGAGTGCGGCAGGCCGGCGAGGAGGCCGACCGTCCGGCCGAGGGTGAGGCCCTGGTCGCCCTGCTGGGTCGTCGCCGCGATCGCCACCTCGTCGATGCGCTCGACGGGGAGCTCGGGGTGGCGGCGCAGCAGCTCGCGCAGCGCCTTGACGACGAGGTCGTCGGCTCGGGTCTCCGCGAGGAGGCCGTCGGCCCTGGCCTTGCCGAAGGGGGTGCGCACGCCCTCGACGAAGACGACGTCGCGCAGGGCGCGTCGCGCGGGGTCGCGGGTGGTGCCGGGGGCCTGGGGGGCCACGGTCATGGCAGCTCCGTCCGTTGCGGTGGTCGGTTCCGACGGTGCCGGGAGCATCGTCGCTCGGGACCTCGGGGGGTCGCCCCGGGGCTCGGGTACACGCTACCGCGAGTACCGGGAACAGCATAGACCATCTGATACGCAGTATCAGTGCTGGGCGGTGTCGTGGAGAGCCGTGGAGAGCCGGGGGAGCCGGAAAGTCGCGCGCAGCCGGGTCAGACGGAGGCGAAGGCCTGCGCCAGGCGCTCGGCCAGCAGCCCGATCTGCCACTCGCGGGCCTGGCGGTCTCGCAGGAACTCCGCGATCTCGGTCGGACCGGCCGGCTCCGGCGGCGTCCAGCAGACACGGCGCAGCGCGTCCGGCTGCAGGAGGTTCTCCGCCGGGACCGACAGCTCCTCCGAGAGCTGCGACACGATCTCGCGTGCCGCGCTGAGACGGCGCGCTGCGACCGGGTCTCGGTCGCCCCAGGCGCGTGGCGGTGGCGGCGCATCGGTGCGCGGACCGCGCGTCGAGGGCAGGTCCGCCGCGTCGAGGGCCAGCGCGGCGTCGATCGCCTGCTGCCAGGCTGGTGCCCGCCGTCGGGCACCCTTGGTCGCGAACTCCGGCAGCGCGACGAGCTGCGGCACGGTGCGGGGCAGGGCCTTGGCCGCCGCGATGATCGCGCGGTCGGGCAGCACGCGCCCGGGGGAGACGTCGCGCTGCCGGGCGTTGGCCTCGCGCGCCTCCCAGAGGCTGCGGACGACGGCGAGACGCCGACGGCCCGTGAGCGTGTGGGTTCCCGACGTGCGGCGCCAGGGGTCCACGCGCGGCGCCGGGGGCGGCATGGTGCGGACGTGCTCGAACTCCTCGGCCGCCCAGCCGGCCTTGCCCGCCTCCTCCAGCCGGGCCGCGAGCACGTCGCGGACCTCGACGAGCACCTCGACGTCCAGCGCGGCGTAGCGCAGCCAGTCCTCCGGCAGCGGCCGTGTCGACCAGTCCACGGCCGAGTGCTCCTTGGCCAGGCCCAGGCCGAGGGTGTCCGCCACCACCGCGGCGAGGCCGACCCGCGGCATCCCGAGCAGGCGCGCGGCGAGCTCGGTGTCGAAGATCCGCGCCGGTCGTAGGCCGTGCTCGGCGAGACCGGGCAGGTCCTGAGAGGCGGCGTGCAGCACCCACTCCGTGCCCCCGACCGCGTCGTTCAGCGCGGACAGGTCCGGCAGCGGGACCGGGTCGATCAATGCGGTGCCGGCACCTTCTCGCCGGACCTGGACCAGGTACGTCGCCTGACCGTACCGGTAGCCCGAGGCCCGCTCCGCGTCCGCGGCGACCGGCCCGGAACCCGCCGCGAAGGCCGCGACCACCCGCTCGAGCGCCGCCGGGGTGTCCACGACCCGCCCGACGCCGTCGGCCGGCTCGGTCAGCGGGGCGATCTCGACGTCGTCGGCGGCATCGGCGGGGAGGGCAGCGCTCATGGGCCTACGGTACGGCGCCGGACGTCCAGGGCCGTCACGCCGTCCGGCCGGGGAGGGAGCCCACCGGCCGTGGACATCAGGTCGGCCCAGACCTCGAGGTGCGCGCCGAGGTCGGTGTCCGTGGGCGTCCACGACGCACGGATCTCGAGATCCACGGCGGCGGGGGTGGCGGCGAGCGCGCCGTAGCTCTGCGACAGCACCCGGGTCACGGTGCCGCCCGCCGCGACGGCGCCCACGCCGGCGTCCTGGAGGTTCTCGGTGACCCACGTCCAGGCCACGTCGCCGAGCATCTCCTCGGTGGCGAGCTCGGCCTCGAGACGGGTGCGCACGAGCGTCACCACACGGAAGTCGCCGCGCCAGGCCTCCTGGCCGTCCGGGTCGTGCAGGCCGACGAACCGGCCGGTGGCGATCTCCTCGTCGTCGACGATCACCTCGCCCTCCAGCGCCAGGGCGTACGGAGCCACCCGCTGGGGGCCCGGGACCTCGACCAGCCGGACCTCCGGCCGCAGCCGCCGCCCGCGCAACGACTCGAGGGCGGCAGCGAAGCGTTCGGGCACGTCATGCCGGGTTCCGCTCACCCGACCACCGTACGACGAGCGGCGGTGTCCGGATCCCGGCACGTGGGCGTGTCGCGTCACAGGGACGACTAGGCTGGTCGCGGCCTCCCGGGCGTGCACCACGAGACGCCCGGACACGATCTTCCCGAGGAAGCAGGAATCGATGACAGCACGTGCCCAGATCGGCGTCACCGGACTCGCGGTGATGGGTCGCAACCTCGCGCGCAACTTCGCCCGCCACGGCTACACCGTGGCCGTGCACAACCGCAGCTACGGCAAGACCCGGTCCCTGGTCGAGGAGGCGGGCCACGAGGGCGACTTCGTGCCGTCGGAGACCATGGCCGACTTCGTCGCCTCGCTCGAGCGGCCGCGCAAGGTCGTCATCATGGTCAAGGCGGGTGCCGCGACCGACGCCGTCATCGACGAGCTGCTGCCGCTGCTGGAGGAGGGCGACATCGTCGTCGACGCCGGCAACGCGCACTTCCCGGACACCATCCGCCGCGAGGAGGCGCTCAGCGCCCGCGGCCTGCACTTCGTCGGCACCGGCGTCTCGGGCGGCGAGGAGGGTGCGCTGCTCGGCCCGTCCATCATGCCCGGCGGCACCCGTGAGTCCTACGAGTCGCTCGGGCCGATCCTCGAGGCGATCTCCGCGAAGGTCGACGGCACGCCGTGCTGCACCTACGTGGGGCCGAACGGCGCCGGCCACTTCGTCAAGATGGTGCACAACGGCATCGAGTACGCCGACATGCAGCTCATCGCCGAGGCCTACGACCTGCTCAAGCAGGGCCTGGGCGCCTCGGCGGCCGAGATCGGCCAGATCTTCGCCGAGTGGAACACCGGCGACCTCGAGTCGTTCCTCATCGAGATCACGGCCGACGTGCTGCAGCACGTCGACGCCGAGACCGGCTCGGCGTTCGTCGACATCGTCCTCGACCAGGCCGAGCAGAAGGGCACCGGCCGCTGGACCGTGCAGAACGGTCTGGACCTGGGTGTGCCCATCACGGGTATCGCCGAGGCGACGTTCGCCCGCGCCCTGTCCGGCTCGGTGCCGCAGCGCGAGGCCGGCCGTGCCGCGCTGCCCGCCCACACCCAGGCCTGGGAGGTCGGCACGGACGACGCGTCCCGCGCCCGCTTCGTGGAGGACGTGCGCCTGGCCCTCTACGCCTCCAAGGTCGTCGCCTACTCCCAGGGGTTCGACCAGATCGCGGCGGCGTCGGCGGAGAACGGCTGGGACATCGACCGTGGCGCCATGGCCCGCATCTGGCGCGGCGGCTGCATCATCCGCGCCCGGTTCCTGAACCGGATCACCGAGGCCTACGAGCGTGACGCGAACCTCCCGCTGCTGCTCGCCGACGAGTACTTCACGGACGCGGTCGGCAACGGCCTCGCCGCCTGGCGTCGCGTCGTCGCCGGCGCCGCGCAGAACGGCGTGCCGACGCCCGCGTTCAGCTCCTCGCTGGCGTACTACGACGGCGTGCGGGCCGAGCGCCTGCCGGCGGCCCTCATCCAGGCGCAGCGCGACTTCTTCGGCGCGCACACCTACCGGCGTACCGACCGGGACGGCACGTTCCACACGCAGTGGTCGGCCGACCGCACCGAGCAGGAGGCCTGACACCCTCGTGACCAGCTCCCTCGCGGAATCCGGGGCCGCCGCAGGCCCCGGGTTCCATCCCGTGATCGTCGGGTCGGACATCGGCGTGTACGGCCTGACCCGTTCCTTCCACGAGCAGTTCGGGCTGCGCACCACGGTGGTCGCGTTCGCCGAGCCGGGCCCCATCGCGCACTCGCAGCTCATCGACACGGTGCTGTCCGGCACCGCGCCGGACGAGATCGTGTCGACGCTCGAGCGCGTGGCGACCGACCGGCGCGCCGCCGGCCACCGCGAGCCGCTGCTGCTGCAGTCCAACATGGACTGGGTGGTGCGGATCCTCGCGCACCACCGTGCGGTGCTCGAGACCGCCGGGTACGTCCTGCCCTACGCCGACGTCGACCTCATCGACCGGATCTGCGACAAGGCGGAGTTCTCGGCCGTGTGCGCCGAGCTCGGCATCCCGACGCCCGCCACCGTGATCCAGGACTTCGCCACGGCCGCCGACGACGGGTGGCGGCCCGCGCCCGTCGACTTCGCCTACCCGGTGATCGCCAAGCCCGCCTCCAGCGCCGACTACCACGACGCGCGGTTCGCGGGGAAGAAGAAGATCTACGAGATCGCCTCGCCCGGTGAGCTCGAGGAGCTCTGGACCGCGCTGCGCGGAGCGGGTTTCCGCGGGCGCTTCCTGGTCCAGGAGATGATCCCGGGGGACGACACGCAGATGCGGTCCGTCACCACCTACTCCGACACGTCGGGGCGGGTCACGCTGCGCTGCTCCGCCCAGGTGCTGCTGGAGGAGCGGACTCCGGCGGCGCGCGGGAACCCGTCGGCGATGATCGTCGAGCCGATCGACGAGATCCTCGACGCCGCGCAGCGGATCTGCGAGCACACCGGGTGGCGCGGGTTCGCGAACTTCGACGTCAAGCTCGACCCTCGTGACGGCGTCTTCAAGTTCTTCGAGCAGAACCCGCGCATCGGTCGGAACAACTACTACGTCACCGCGGGCGGGCAGAACCCCACCGAGGTGCTGGTGGACGACGTGATCCGCCGTCAGCAGCGCGAGCGCGTGACCGCTCAGCACGAGGTGCTCTACGCCGTCGTGCCCCACCGGATGCTGCGCCGCTACGTGCTGGACGACGGGTTGCGCGCACGCGTGGTGGGCCTGATGCGGACGGGGCGCTCCGTGCACCCGCTGCGGTACGCGGCCGACGCCAGCCCGCGGCGTCGGCTGTACATCCTCACGGCGCTGGTCAACCACGTGCGCAAGTACCGGCGGTACTACCCGATGAGCGCGCTGAAGGCCAACTATGCGGCCGCGCAGCAGGCGGCCGCCGCGCGTCCCGCCGGTGGGCGGAGGAACCGATGAACCGTCGGCTGCAGCCCGTCGTCCTGGGTGGCGACATCGGGGCGTACTCGCTCGCCCGGACCTTCCACGAGGCCTACGGCGTCAAGCCGGTCGTGGTCTCGGGCATGTCCACGGGCCTGGTGCGGCACTCGCGGATCCTGCACCACGTCGCCGAGCCGCGTATCGACGACCCGGACGCGATCGTCGCGCGCCTGCGCGCGATCGCCGACGAGCACCGCGACGCCGACCTGGTCGTGATGGGCTCCGCGGACTGGCTCGTGCGCACCCTGGTGGAGAACCGCGACCGCCTGGAGGACCGGTACACGGTCCCGTACGTCGGGGAGGAGCTGCTGCTGCGGCTCACCGACAAGGAAGGCTTCGGCGAGCTGTGCGCCGAGCTCGGCATCGCCCACCCCACCACGGTCGTGCACAAGATCGAGGGGCGGGACGCTCCCGACGGCGGCGAGCCCGACACGTCGGGTCTGACCTTCCCGGTCATCGCCAAGGCGGCCAGCACGGCCGCGTACCACGATGTCGAGTTCGCGGGGAAGAAGAAGGTCTTCCTCGTCGAGTCCCGCGCCGAGCTGGTCGACCTCCTCGCTCGCGTGCGCACGGCCGGCTACGTGGGCTCGTTCGTCATCCAGGACTACATCCCCGGTGACGACTCGGGGATGCGGATCCTCACCTGCTACTCCGACGCCAACGGCAAGGTGCGCTTCTCGGCGTTCGGGCACGTGCTGCTCGAGGAGCACACCCCCGGGGCGCTCGGCAACCCGGCCGGGATCATCACCCAGGTCCAGCCCGAGGTCGTCGAGCAGGCCACGCGGCTGCTGGAGCACGTCGGCTGGACGGGGTTCGCCAACTTCGACCTGAAGTACGACCCGCGCGACGGGCGGTACGTGTTCTTCGAGCTCAACCCCCGCCTGGGCCGGTCGAACTTCTACATCGCCGCCGCCGGGGCGCACGCGGTGAAGTTCTCGGTCCACGAGCACCTGCGCGGGCTCGACCCCGACCCGCGAGCCGTGCTCGGGGCGGACGTGCCGCTCTCGGCCACGGGCGAGCTCGAGGCGCGCAGCCTCTACACGGTGCTGCCGGGGCGGCTGCTGCGGCGGTACGTGCTCGACCCCGAGGTGCGGGCCGAGGCGCGGCGGCTCGCGTGGCGCGGCCGGTCGAGCAACCCGCTGTGGTACCGGGCCGAGACCGACCCGCGCCGCATCGCCTACCTGTGCATCGCCCAGCTGAACCAGTGGCGCAAGTACGCCCGCCACTACCCGCTGGCCGAGGCGCGACGCCTGGCGTGGAAGGGCACGGCGTGACGGAGGGGCACCTCCCGGACGACGTGGACCAGGCGCCGCCGGTCGGAGTGATCGGCGGCGTCGGGCCGCTCGCCACGGCGTACTTCCTGCAGCGCGTGGTCCAGCTCACCGCGGCGGAGCGCGACCAGGAGCACGTGGACATGGTGGTCCTGAACCATGCCACGGTGCCGGACCGCACGGACTTCGTCGTCGGGCGTTCGACGCTCGACCCCGGACCCGTCCTGGCGCGCGACGCCCGCCGACTCGAACGGTTCGGCGTGAGCTTCCTGGTGATGCCGTGCAACACCGCGCACTACTTCACCCAGCAGGTGCTCGACGCGATCACCGTGCCGTTCGTCTCCATCGTGGACGTCACGGTGGCGGCCGCCCGGCGGCGTGCGCCCGGCCTGACGAAGGTCGGCCTGCTGGCCACGGCCGGGACGGTGGCCTCCGGGGTCTACGACGACGCGTTCGCCGCGCACGGCATCGAGGTCGTCACGCCGGACGCGGACGACCAGGCGCGGGTCAGCACCGTCATCTACGACCAGGTGAAGGCGGGACGCCCCGCCGACCCGGACGAGCTGCGCGCCGTCGCGGCGGGGCTGGTCGCGCGCGGTGCCGGCGTCGTCGTCCTCGGATGCACCGAGCTGTCGGTCGCGGCGGTCGACCACGGCCTGCTCGACGAGCCGCCGTTCCTGGACTCCATGGACGAGCTCGTGCGGGCGACGATCATCCGCGCCGGCCACCAGGTGCGCTGACCCCACCAGGTGCGCTGACCCGATGGCGGTCAGCCCAGCTCGGAGGTGCCCGCGTAGAGGTGGAGCACCGGCACCTGGAGGGTCTCGCGGGCCTTCGACGCCCAGTCGGTGTGGAACGTGTCCTCGACGGCGTGCGGGTAGGTCACGACGACGACCTCCTGCGCTCCGGCCTCGACCGCCGCCCGCAGGCTCGGCAGCGGGTCGTCCTCGGTGACCTCGCCCTGCGCCGTCGCACCGGTCGAGCGCAGCAGCTCCACGGACTCGACGACCTGCTCCGACGCCGTCGACGTGGCCTCCCGGGGGTCGGGCTCCCGCCCGACCACGTCGTCCCAGGCCGCGCGCAGCTCGAGCATGCCGAGGTGGTCCAGGACGGACGCCACGACGTTGTGCTCCGTGTCCGCGGGGACGAGCACGCGGTAGGCGACCTCCTCGTCGGGGTGCAGGGAGGTGATGTGCTGGACGTCGGCCGAGGTCAGCGCGTCTTCGGTGAGGACCACGACGGTCCAGGGTGCGTCAGGCATGGCAGCAACCTACGGCACCGTCGGCACCGGTGCCTCCGCACGATGCCGCAGGTCCCAGCTCGCCAGCAGCGTGCCCGACGGCGCGGCGAGGAGCCGGGCGAGCCGGGCCGGTCGGGGCTCGTCGGCCGGCCCGCCGACGATGCGGCCGGGACCGGCCCCGACGAGCCGCGGGGTGGTGGTGACGCACAGCTCGTCGACCAGGCCGGCCTCGAGCATCGACCCGAGCAGGTGCGGGCCGCCCTCGCACAGCACCCGGCCCAGCCCGCGCGCGGCGAGCGCGACGACACCGGCCTCCAGGTCGATCGCGCCACCGACCTCCGGCACGACGACGAGGCGGTCCTCCCCGACCGCGGCGGACGCCGTCGCGGCGCCCGCCGTGCCGGTGACGACCCAGGGCAGGCGCGGTCCGTCCAGCGTGCGGGCGGGGACGCGGCCGCTGCGCGTGACCAGGGCGAGCTCGAGCGGACGGGCGGAGTGGTGCTCCAGCCCGCGGGGGCGTTCGAGCGCCGTGTAGGACTCGGTCCGTGCGGTGCCGGCTCCCACGAGGACGACGTCGGCCAGCGCGCGCAGGACGCGGAACACCCGCCAGTCCGCGGCGTCGTTCACGGAGCCCGAGCGTCCGTCGTCGCCCCAGGCGCCGCCGTCCACGCTGGCGACCATGTTGACCCGCACGTGCGTGTGCGCCGGCAGCGCGTACAGCGCTGCCAGCCGCTCCTCGCGAGGATCGGGCGGCAGCTCCTCCACGTCCGGCACGAGCAGGCGCAGGGGCGGCGTGTCAGAACTCACAGCGGCCAGCCTACGTCGCGCACCTACGCTGGAGGATCGTGACTCCAGTCCCGTCCTCGGCCTCCCGAGCCGCTTCCCGTGCCCCGTCCCCGGCGACCGGTGCGCAGCCCGGCTCCCTGGTGTCGGTGCGCCCGACCGTGTCCCCGGAGCGTCTCCTGGCGGACCTGGTCCCGCCGCGGCACTTCGACGACGCGCGTTTCGCGACGTACCGGGCGAACCCCGAGCACCCCAGCCAGGGCGTCACGCCCGCGCGGCTGGAGGAGGTCGCCGCCGAGATCGCCGCTCCGCCGCCCAGCGGCCTGCGGGCTCTGCTGGGCCGACGACGGCCGGCGCCGGCCGTGTACATGGACGGTGGTTTCGGGGTCGGCAAGACCCACCTGCTGACGTCCCTGGCGCACGCCGTCACCGAGGCGGCGGGCGAGGGCAGCGCGGCCTACGGCACGTTCGTGGAGTACACCAACCTGGTCGGGGCGCTCGGGTTCCTGCCCACCGTCGACGCGCTCGCCACGCGCCGGCTCGTCTGCATCGACGAGTTCGAGCTCGACGACCCGGGTGACACCGTGCTGATGTCCCGCCTGCTGCGTGAGCTCGCCGACCGCGGTGTGGCACTGGCCGCGACGTCCAACACCCTCCCCGACGCCCTGGGGGAGGGCCGGTTCGCCGCCGAGGACTTCCTGCGGGAGATCCAGGCGCTCGCGGGTCGCTTCGAGGTGCTCCGGGTCGACGGCGAGGACTACCGGCACCGCGCGGTGGTCACCGATGCCGAGCCGCTGCCCGACGCGGCGGTGCGGGCCGCCGTCCGGGCGCAGCCGGGTGCGGTGCTGGACGACTTCGAGGACCTGCTCGCGCACCTGGCCACCGTGCATCCCAGCCGGTACGGCGCGCTGCTGGACGGGGTGGAGCTCGTGGCGCTGACCGGCGTGCGGCCGGTCACTCGTCAGGAGGTCGCTCTGCGGCTCGTGGTGCTCGTCGACCGCCTGTACGACCGGGACGTGCCGGTGCTGCTGGCGGGCGTCGACGGGGCCGCGCAGCGGACGTTGTTCACGCCGGAGATGCTGCAGGGCGGTTACCGCAAGAAGTACTTCCGCGCCTTGTCGCGCCTCGGCGCGCTGGCGCAGGAGGGCCGCAGCCTGACCGACTCGTGAGCCGGTCAGGCTGCGTCCGGCGCGGTCAGCCGCGCCGGTCGGTGCCGCCAGGTTCCGGGCCGGCCCGCAGGACGACGGCGGTGCGGCCGGGGACCTGCAGGATGCCGGCGAGCAGGTGGGTCCCGGCGGGGTCCCACGACGCGGCGACCCGCCAGGGCTGCCCGCCGTCCGCGAGGTGCTCATCGAGAACGATCTCCACGGGCGCGTGCGCCGTGACGAGGACGAGTGCGCTGCGGCCCCGTCGCACGACGAGAACGCCCGGCGCGGTGCTCGGCCGGACCTGCTCGGCGACGTCGGCCAGCGAGGAGGATCGCAGCGCCAGCAGTCGGCGGGCCCAGTCGATGAGCTGCTGGTCGGCGGGTTCCTGGCGTTGCACGGGCACGTGCTCGGTGTCGAGGACGACGCCGGTGCCGGCGAGGGTCGCGAACGCGAGCAGCGCGGCCTGGTCGGCGACGTCGGTGGCGGCCGTCGTCCCGGAGCCTGCGCCGGGGTCCGCGCCGTGCACGCCCGACCAGGGCACGGCTCGTGCGGCGGCCGGCAGCCGGGTGAGGTCGCCGACCAGCACGGAGGCGGACCGTGCGGCAGCGCGGTGGGCGCGGCGGAAGGTCGACGGCGCCCGGGCGGACGTGGGACCCGGAGGAAAGGTCGCGTCGGCGAGGTCGCGCAGCGCTGCCACGGGCGCCGGCCCGTGCTCGCCCGACAAGATCCGCCGGATGATCGTCGTCAGGCGGTCGCTGCGCCCGGGGCCGTCCATGAGCAGCGTGCGTGGTCGGCCGGACCGCGCGCCGACGGCCTGGACGGCGTCGGCGAGCTCGGTGAGGAAGGGCACGGCGGAGCGGTCGACGAGGGCCTCGACGTCCAGGAGCAGGCCGTCGACGTGGTAGACCTCGAGCCAGCGCCGGGCGTCGGCGACCAGGAAGTCGCGTGCGCCCCGGCTCCCGGAGCCGTCCAGGTTGAGGCGGGGTGTGTCGCGGTCGGACGACGAGCCGTCGCGGGGCCCGATCCGGGCACCGGCCGCGTAGGGGCCGAAGGCGTGCAGGTCGAGCGTGTCCGCGACCGACCAGCGGTGCGGCAGGTCGAGGACCACGGCCAGCCCGGCGCCGTGCGCGGCGTCGACGAACCGCTGGAGCGCGCCGGCGCCACCGTAGGGCTCGTGCACGGCGAAGAGCCGGACCCCTGCCTCGGGGCCGTCCTCGGGGTCGAAGGCGGCGACCGGCGACAGCTCGACACCGTCGACGCCGAGGGCCGCGACAGTGGGCAACAGCTTCGCTGCGGCGTCGAGCGTCCCCTCGGCCGTGACGGTCGCGACGTCGAGGTGCAGCAGCACCCCGCGCCGCAGGTCGACGCCGCGCCAGCCGTCGTCGTGCCATGCGAAGTCCTCGTCCAGCACCCGGCTCGCGCCGTGCAGCCCGTGCGGCAGGAGGGTGCTGCACGGGTCCGGCAACGCCGGCCCGCCGTCGATCGAGAAGGCGTAGTCGGACCCGAGCGCCAGCTGGTCGTCGGCGCGCCAGTAGCCGGGCTCGTGCGCGCCCACGAGGCGCATCGGGCGGCGCTCCGCGGGTCCGTCGGCACGGGGGAGGACCACCTCGACGGTGTGCGCACGAGGCGCCCAGACGAACGGCCGGGGCCCCGGCCAGCGCTCCGTGGTCCGTGGCTGCGGTGCGCGGGTGCCGGGGGCGAACGCTGCCTGGTCGGTCGGATCGCCTGCGGTCACGCCCGACACCATAGCCCTGTCCGCGGCACCCCGCGGTACCAGCCGGTGCCGTTGTGTCGATGTGGTGACGGGCCTGCACCGACGCTGGAAATAGTGTGCCAAGCACAAGCGAATCGATCCGCGCGCTGGTAGACCAGAGGCATGAGCACAGACCAGGGGGAGGGCCGCCCGGACCGGGCCCGGCACCTCCTTGACGAGTCGATCGCGTCGCAGGCACGGATCGCGCCCCGACGCCGGTCGCTCACGGAACCGCACGGCGACCCGCGGCTGGGGGGCGACGCGACCAAGGCGCCGCACTCGCTGTCGCAGGCGGAGCGACACCTGCACGAGGACGCCTCGAGCGGCCACTCGTGGGACGACCCCGACGAGCTCTGAGGAGACCTCAGCGCGGTCGGCGGTCCGTGCCGACGTCGATCAGTCGCGGCATGCCCGCCGGGGCCACCGCACTGACGGCCAGGTAGCGCGCCTCGGCCCGGTGCAGGCGGATGTGCTCGTCCAACGACCACTGCGGGCCGTTGCACAGCACCATGCCGCACGAGCAGTCGATCTCCACCGTGCCGTCGTCGTGGTGGCGCGCCTGACCGACCGTCACGTGGGAGGCGCGAGCGCGGACCTTGGCGCGGTGCATGACGGCGGAGACGGCCGACGGGCTCTCGGCGCTGCGGTCGGATTCCACGGCGACGAGCCTACCCGGCGGCGGGCAGCTGCTCGTCCGGGCAGCTCGCCAGCACGCGTTGCATGGCTTCCTGCTCCGCCGCGGTGACCCACAGCTCGTAGCGCGCCTTGACGGCCACCTGGCGCGCGACGTACTCGCAGCGGTACGACGAGTCCGGGGGCAGCCACGTCGCCGTGTCACCGTCGCCCTTCGCGCCGTTGGTGGGGCCGTCGACGGCGAGCAGGTTCAGCGGGTCGTTTGCCAGCTCGCGCCGTATCTCCGCGTCCAGGGTCTGGGCGCCCTTCTGCCAGGCGTCCGAGAGGGCGACGACGTGGTCGATCTGGACGGCCGTCGACGTCGTCCGTCCCCGCCGGAAGTCGATCGAGCCGCCCGTGTAGGGGTCCGCGAGCTCGCCGGTGAGCACGATGCACTCGTGCGTGCCGGCCTCGTACGTCACCGCGACCAGGTCGCGCGCGAGGATGTCGTTGCGGGTGTCGCACCCGTTGCGGTCGACGTCGGCCCACGCCGGGCCGAACTCGTCGCGGTCGTAGCCGGTCTTCGGTGCTCGCCCCTTGACCTCGAGGTCGGCGACGGCGGCGAGCGCGGTGCCGGGTGTCGCCTCCCGGGTGGTGACTCCGGCGAGGAGCGAGGAGAACGGGTCGGCGCTGCTCCGGGCGAGGTCCTCGAGGGTGAGGCCCCCGGCGACGAGGAGGACGACGGCGACGACCGCCAGCCGCACCCAGCGACGGCGGGTGCGGGCCGGGCGGTCCGAGGGCGAGCGGGTCACGGACGACTCCTTCGTGAGGTTCGTCCGCATTCTGGCAGACCGGAGGCCGGCCGGAGGCGACGAGAGTCCATCCCTGTTAGGCAGGAGGCATGTGGTTCGACGACCTCGATGCCATCTGGCGCGTCCTCGCGGTCGGCGCCGGCGCCTATGCGGCCCTCGTCGTGCTGCTGCGCGTCACGGGCAAGCGGACGCTGTCCAAGCTCAACGCCTTCGACTTCGTGGTGACCATCGCGCTCGGTTCGACGCTGGCGACGGTGCTGCTCAACGCGGACGTCTCGTGGGCCGAGGGTGTCACGGCGCTGGCCCTCCTCGCGGGACTGCAGCTGGTGGTCTCGTGGATCGTCAGCCGGCGCCCGAAGGTCGCCGGTGTCGTGACGTCCGGCGCGCTGGTGGTGCTCCGGGACGGGGTGCCCGATCTCGACGCCCTGCGCAGGGCGCGTCTGACGCAGGCAGAGCTGGCGCAGTCCGTCCGCCGGGCAGGGTTCGGGGGCTACGACGTCCTCGCGGCAGTGGTGCTGGAGAGTGACGGTTCGCTGTCCGTCGTGCCCGCGTCGAAGCTGGGCGACGCTGCAGCGATCGAGCCGCTGGAGCGTGATTGAGACGTGCTGGTGGGCGATACTGGGATCGAACCAGTGACCTCTTCCGTGTCAGGGAAGCGCGCTCCCGCTGCGCCAATCGCCCGTGGAGCGGATGACGGGACTCGGACCCGCGACATCCACCTTGGCAAGGTGGTGCTCTACCAACTGAGCTACATCCGCACGGCCGGACACGTGCTCCAGGGATTGCTCCCCGGTGTTCCGGCGCCTGAGGAACATTACTGGAACTTCCGGGTGCTGGTCCAATCGCCGGCGGTGTGACCTGCGCCTCGGCAGCGTCAGGCGGAGCTGCGCGCCGCGATGCGTGCCTGGACCTCGGGACGGCGCAGGGGCGGGACGGTCGGCGGTGGTTGCCGGCGCGCGGGCAGCTCGCCGAGCAGGCGGGTGACGATCTCAGCGATCTCGGCTGCGGCGGCCTCGCAGGGCTCTCGCGAGGCGGGGGCGGCGTCCGACGCCACGCCCGTCACCTTGCGGACGAACTGGGCGGCCGCCGCCTCGATCTCCTCGGGCGTGGCCGGCGGCTCGAGGCCGCGCAGCGTGGTGATGTTCCGGCACATGCTCGTGACGCTACGCCGGCCGGGCCGGGGATGCACGAAGGCCCGGACCGTTCGGTCCGGGCCTTCGTGGGTGGTGGGCGATACTGGGATCGAACCAGTGACCTCTTCCGTGTCAGGGAAGCGCGCTACCGCTGCGCCAATCGCCCGAGGTGGGTACGGGATTCGAACCCGTGTATACGGCTTTGCAGGCCGCTGCCTCGCCTCTCGGCCAACCCACCATGAGAAAGCGTGCTCTCCCGCTACCTCGTCGCCGAGGAGGCAGGGAGTGGGCCTCCGAGCGGATGACGGGACTCGGACCCGCGACATCCACCTTGGCAAGGTGGTGCTCTACCAACTGAGCTACATCCGCACGACCGGTCAGTGGGGATCTCTCCCCGGCGTTCCGGCGCGAGGGAAACACTAGTTGACCCAGCCCGAATCCGTCCAATCGCCCGGCGGGGCGCGCCTGGCATAGCGTTCGCAGCGTGCACGCACCGACCTCCTGGGCCTCCTTCGCCGGCCGTCGCGCCACCGACGTCGTCGAGTGCGTCGACCTCCAGCAGGACCCGCAGCGCCTCGCGGAGCCCGGCCCGTGGTTCGTGGTTGTCGACTTCGAGGCCTTCGGGCGCGGTGGGCGGGCCCGGGCCTGGCGGTTCGCCCAGGTGTCCGACGATGTCGCGCCCGCCGCCGGCGCGCTGCGGGACGCTCCGTGGCGAGGCCCGGACCCGTCGAGCTGGCGCAGCTCGCTCGACCGGGACGCCTACCAGGAGGCCGTGCAGCGCGTCCGCGACCACGTCCGTGACGGGACCGTCTACCAGGTCAACGTCTGCCGGGTGCTGGGGGCGCCCCTTCCCGTGGTGCCCGACGGCGCCACGTCGCTCGAGCCCGACGCGGCAGCCCTCGCGGCCCGCCTCGTCGCCGGGAACCCTGCACCGTACGGTGCGGCCGTCCACGTGCCGGCGAGCTCCGGCGTCGACCCGGTGTGGGTGGTCTCGGCCTCGCCCGAGCTGTACCTGTCCCTCGACGCCGGGGTGCTCGCCTCCGGGCCCATCAAGGGCACCGCGCGGACGGCGGACGGGCTCACGGACAAGGACCGGGCCGAGAACGTGATGATCACCGACCTGGTCCGCAACGACCTGCAGCAGGTGTGCTCGCCCGGGACCGTGACCGTCACCGACCTGCTGGGCGTCGAGGAGCATCCCGGCCTCGTGCATCTCGTCTCGCGGGTCCGTGGTGCTCTGGCACCCGAGATCGCCGAGGCGCCGGACCGGTGGAGCCGGGTGCTGCGCGCGACGTTCCCTCCCGGGTCCGTCTCCGGGGCGCCCAAGTCCTCCGCGCTGCGGATCATCGAGGAGCTGGAGACGGCTCCGCGGGGCCCTTACTGCGGCGCGGTGGGCTGGGTGGACGGCGACCGCGCCGAGCTCGCCGTCGGCATCCGCACGTTCTGGTGGGAGCGTGGGCCGCACGACGACGGCGTGCTGCGGTTCGGCACGGGAGCCGGGATCACGTGGGGCTCCGACCCGCTGGCCGAGTGGCACGAGACCGAGCTCAAGGCGGAGCGGCTCGTCGGTCTCGCGTCGGCACGGACGGCCGATGAGTTCGGCACGCCGGCACGGTCAGCCGAGACATGACCCTGGTGACCTGCAACCTGTCCGTGTCGCTCGACGGCTTCAGCGCCGGCCCGCACCCCAGCCGCGAGCGGCCCTTCGGGGACGTCGTGGGGACCGGCGAGATCCTGCACTCGTGGATGTTCGACCATGCGCCCGAGCACGCCGAGGAGATCGCCGGGATCCTACGCGCCGGCGCCTTCGTCATGGGTCGCGGCATGTTCTCGCCGGACCAGGGGCCGTGGGACCACGACTGGTGCGGGTGGTGGGGCGAGGAGCCGCCCTACCGCGCACCCGTGTTCGTGCTCACGCACCACGAGCGCCCGGCGCTCGAGATGAAGGGCGGCACGACGTTCCACTTCGTGACGGGCGGACTCGACGAGGCCCTCGAGCGGGCGCGGGAGGCGGCCGGCGAGCGGGACGTGTCCGTCGCCGGCGGAGCCACCGTTGTCAACGCCTGCCTGCAGGCCGGCGTCATCGACGAGCTGCGTCTGCACGTCGCGCCGGTGGTGCTGGATATCCCCGGGGGTGTGCGCCTGTTCGACGGCGTGGGCCGGCATGCGCTCGAGGCGGTGAGCGCACGGCACACGCCGGAGGTGACGCACCTGGTCTACCGCCGGCGTCGGGCAGACTGACCCCCATGAGTCTGGTGATCTGGGCCGAAGGCCGGTTGGTCGGTGCGGGAGAGGCCGCGATGAGCGCGGTCGACCACGGCATCACGGTGGGCGACGGCGTCTTCGAGACGTGCACGGTGCTCGACGGGAGGGCGTTCGCGCTCACGCGGCACCTGGCGCGGCTCGCGCGGTCCGCCGCAGGGCTGGGGCTCGAGGCGCCCGACGAGCAGAAGGTGCGCGACGGCGTCGCGGCCGTCCTGCAGGAGGCGGTGCGGTCGGGCGGGGCGTTCGACGGCCGGCTGCGCATCACCGTGACGGCCGGTGTCGGACCGCTCGGCTCCCACCGTGTGGAGGGCGCGCAGACCGTGGTCGTCGCCGCCCAGGAGTCCGTCATGGCACCGGAGTCGCGTTCGGTGCGGTCCCCGTGGCCGCGCAACGAGCGCTCGGCGATCGCCGGCCTCAAGACGACGTCGTACGCCGAGAACGTCGTGGCCCTCGCCCACGCGAAGGCGCAGGGCGCGGACGAGACCATCCTGCCCAACACCGTGGGCGACCTGTGCGAGGGCACGGGCTCGAACGTGTTCGTCGAGCGGGACGGCGAGCTCGTGACCCCGCTGCTCGATTCGGGAGCGCTGGCCGGCATCACCCGGCAGCTGCTGCTCGAGTGGGGCGCTGAGACCGGGCTCCCCGTGCGCGAGGCCCGTGTGGGGGAGCTGCCCTTTGCGGTCCTCGACGAGGCCGACTCCGGGGACGTGCAGCTCGTGCTGACGTCCTCCGGGCGCAACGTCCAGCCGGTGACCTGGCTCGACGGGACCGAGGTCGCGGTGGGGGAGGTCTCGGCGGAGGCTCGCGTGCTGTTCGAGAAGCTCTGCCGCGAGCGCATCGACCCCTGACCGCGCGCCCGATCCCTCACCTGGGGCGACGCCGCCCGAGCTGTGGGCCACGCCGCACCGTCCCGGTTTGGACCAGCGCCCGATCTGTGACTACTATCGACCTCGCACTCGGGCGATTGGCGCAGTGGTAGCGCGCTTCGTTCACACCGAAGAGGTCACTGGTTCGAACCCAGTATCGCCCACCGAGAGAGGCCCCTTGACCAGCGGAAACGCTGGGCAGGGGCTTTTCGTTTTGCCGGGCAACGGGCTGCTGGTCTAACTGCTGGTCTGTGACACTCGATCTGGCATGTGGGGGAGTGCGTCGTCGAGCTCGACGTCGGTGCGCGGTGACGGCGCGTGCGTGCCGCCATGACTTCAGCGTCGACGTCCCGAATCCGGGCTTGAACTGCGTGAACGCTGTTCGTTCGACGCTCCCCGAGTCAGGTCGACTGGTTGGTGCGGGGTCGCGGTCGGGTCCGTGAGGTGGCCACGGGCACGGCGGGGGTTGGGGGCGTTCCGAAGTGGTCACTCGGCCGTCCTGACGCTTGGTGCTCCGGCCAGCTCCGTGGCCGCGTTGGAGACGGCCGTCCACACCGTCGGCCGACGTCAAGAGACACCTGCTCATGCAGCAGTCCCCGCAGCTTCGTGGGTGGGTATGACGATCGGGCGAGCACGGGCCTGGTTTCTCTCGGTGCGCGGGAGTACGACCCGGCGTTGGGCAGGTTCGTGTC
>NZ_PVTX01000012.1 GCF_003003075.1 Isoptericola halotolerans
CACACCTACGCGGCTCGCTCACCTGGGACCAGGGCTGCGAGATGGCCACGCACAAGCAGTTCACGATCGCCACGAACGTGCCGGTCTACTTCTGCGACCCCCACTCACCCTGGCAGCGCGGGTCGAACGAGAACACCAACGGCCTGTTGCGCCAATACTTCCCCAAGGGCACCGACCTCAAGGCCTACGGGCCCGAAGACCTTGAGCACGTCGCCCACGAGCTCAACGGCCGACCACGCAAGACGCTCGACTGGGATACCCCAGCCGAGCGTCTGCGTGATCTACTGACGGCCACATAGACCATCAGGTGTTGCGAGGACCCCTAGAAACCGCCTTGACCACCAGGGCCTTCGTTGTTCTCGGCGCGACATCGAGGTCCGGTCGACCGGTGAGAACCGGCCCCACCGAACCCGGGACGCGCCGCTGGAGAAGAGGGCTTCGTCGTGATCAGGCTGAGGCGAGACGGTCGAAGTCCTGACGGTGAGCGAGATGCGATCGTCGGCCGCTTGCTCGACCAGCCGGCGGTGGGTCCGCGGCGGGATCCGCACGCGGAACTCGCCGGAGCAGGTGCGCTCGGACAGCGGCTGGGGGACCGGCTTGGCCGCAAGGTCGTGCTCTCGACGCACATGCGGGAGGCGTGGCTTAGCTCGCTCTTTGGCGATCTGCCGCGTCCGGCTGCTCGTGGCCGGCGGCCGCGGCCCGGCGAAGCACGTCGTGCTGCGCCGGGTTGTACAACTCCGCCAGCGCTTGGACCAGGGTCTGCTTGGCAGCGGCGTGCAGCCAGGGCCAGGTGGTGGAGCGCCAATTGGCGCCGACGCGTGCGACCTCCCCAGCCAGGCGCTCTCGAGTCGCGTCGCTCGCATCAGTGGGCAGCGCGGCGAACTTCGCGCTGACGGCGGGAGGTTCTGCCACGACCATCCTGCGCAAGTGCGCGACCGCATCGGGGTCGTAGAGCTGCGTGCAGATGTGGATCAGAGCACGATCGGTCTCGGACAGCCGCGCTGCGACCGCCTCGAACCCGTGGGGCGTGTCCACCGGTGCGTCGGCGTGCAGGATGGCCGCGATGTCGGCTCGCGCTCGCTGGGACCGCTCGATCTCGTCGTGCAGTGCGGCGTCGAGAGCCCGCAGCGCGTCCTTCAGACCGCTCCCGTCCAGGGCGCCGATCTGCGCGAGGGGAACGCCGAGCTCGGCGAGACGCCGGAGCTGTAGCAGACGGACCAGGTGGGGGACGCGATACTGCTTGTACCCGTTGTACCTGCGTGAGGGCTCGTCGAGAAGTCCGAGCGCGTGGTAGTGCCGAACGGTGTTGACTGTCGTGCCGGCGAGGTCTGCGAGCTCACGTGTGCTCCACGTCATGTCGTCAGGCTCGCCGCGCCGGACCGAGCTTCGCATCGGTGGAACTCACTGGTTCCACCCCGGCCACAGCGGGCGACGCGTACCTCAGGCGCCCTGCGTCTCGGTAGAACCTGCCCGATCCGGTACGTATGCCGGTGCACGCACGGCACGTGGTGAAACGTGAACGGGTACCCGCCGCTGACAGCCTTCGGTACCTCCCGACCATCTGGACTGAGGGTTCGCGGATCTCGTCCGATCGCGCGGACGGCCTCGGTGGGTAATCTCTTCCGGTCGAGGTGCGGCGCGAGGCTCAGAGCCCGCGCTCCTCACTGATCGAGTTGGCCCCGTCGACGGTGATGAGCTGGCCGCTGATGTATGACGCGCCGTCCGCGGCGAGGAATGCGATCACGTGCGCGACCTCCTCGGAGCTACCTGAGCGTCCGACGGGAGTCGCCGCGCCCATGGCGCGCTCGTGGTCGGACGCCGACGCGGTGTCGATCCAACCCGGCGCGACGGCGTTGACCACGACACCGCTCGAAGCGGTCTCGATCGCGACCGCTCGAGTCAGCCCGACGATTCCTGCTTTCGCCGCGTGGTAAGCGACATCTCCCGGATAGGCGGCAACCGGTCCCGACACCGACGAGACGTTGACGATCCGGCCATAGCCCGCGGACTGCATCCCTCCGACCACCGCGCGGATCATCAAGAACGTCGTGGTCAGGTTGCGCTCCAGCGACGCGTGCCAGCGAGCGACTGCGGCACCGGGGTCCCGATCGGATATCGACGTCATGCCGGCATTGTTGACGAGCACGTCGACGCTGCCGTAGGCGGTCTGCGCACGAGCGACCACGGCGTCGACGCCGCTCTGCTGCCTGAGGTCAGCGACGACTCCCTCCGCCTCGCCGCCCGAGGCTCGCAGCTCGTCGACGCGATCGAAGATGCGCTCGGTCGTCGAGGTGACGACCACACGCATTCCGGCGGCGCTGAGAAGACGGGCCGCAGCGAAGCCGATGCCGTGCTCGCTCCCGGCGCCGGTGACGATGGCAACACGCTGACGGGGCAGTGCCATGGTGGGACCTCTTCTCGTACAGGGGACGCGGGACTCCGACCGGTCGACGGGAGGGCTGTGCTCCCTGCCGACGATCAGCCGATCCCCGATGTGGTCGGTGATCCGTCAAGCACAGACCCTGTGGTGGGGACCATGTCAAGGGCCGCGAGCACACTGACTCTCCCCGTGAGGCGCCCGCCCGTCACACGGTCTGAGCGGCTTGGCTGCTCATGACCGCTCGTCGAGATGCAGGTGGCGGCGCGTCGCTGCCGCGGCGTCGCGCAGGTGCGCGAGCTGCTCGGGGGTGAGTGCGTCGACGAACACGTCCTTGATCGCGCGAAGGTGCGGCAGGGTGCTGGTGTGAAAGGCGCGCGCACCTTCCTCGGTGAGCACGACCCGCGAGCCCCGAGCGTCCTCCGCGCAGGGTTCGCGACGCACCAGGCCACGCCGCTCCATGCGGCCGAGGTGTCCGGACAGACGGCTGCGTTCCCACTCGATGTGCGCGGCGAGCTCGGAGGACCGCATCGCCCGGCCGTCCGCCTCGCTGAGCGCGAGGAGCACCCGGTAGTCCCCGCCCGAGAGCCCCGAGTCGTCGTGCAGCCGGGCCTCGATGCGCGCGCGGACGATCTCGAAGGTCTCGATGTGCAACCGCCAGGCCGCCAGCTCGTCGTGCGTGGGAACCTGCCGGCGCCGGGGATGATCCATGGCTCCTCCTCAGTCGTTGACACGTGAATCGTACGGGCGTCGGCGTGGCGCCGGCCCTCGGAGCACGCCGGTGAGGACCGCTCTTCGCATCGGATCCCGCCAGCTCGACGAGTCGCCAGGTCGCTCGCAGGCTCGTCGTGTACGTGAAGATCACCGACGCGGAGGCGCGAATGGTCGACGACGATGGCCCCATGAGTGACACCGACCTGAGCACCACGACAGACGGTGCGGCGCGTGGCGGTCTGCGGCCGGCGACGATCGAGCGGATCGAGAACGGGCTGGTGGTCGTGCTGGCGGTGGCCGGGACGCTCACGATCGAGCCGGGGTTGTGGTGGTTCCCCCTGGCTGTCTTCCTGGCGTTCGACCTGTCGATGGTCGGGTACCTACGGTCGCCGGCCGCCGGCGCTGCCACCTATAACGCCGTCCACACCTACGTCTGGCCGCTGGTCCTGGCCGTCGCGGGGCTCGTCGCCGGTACCGGTGCTCCGACGCTGTCCCGGTGGCTGACGCTGGTCTCGCTTGCCTGGGCTTTCCACGTCGGCCTCGACCGCGCGCTCGGGTACGGCCTGAAGCTGGCTGACGCGTTCACGCACACCCACCTGGGCTGGATCGGCAAGGACGCCGGGACGAACCCACGGTGACGCGACGCCGCGACGCGGCACCCGTGGCGCGAACAGCGAGCACGACCGGGGACACCGGCCGTCGACCGCGACGTCAGGCACCTCTCAGGAGCAGGGGGAGCGAGGGCCCGGCGCGGCCGACATCGGCGCTCCCTCGCGCGCGATCACCACGCGGACCTCGGGCGGCTCGGCGGCGAACCCTGGTGCGGTCGGGCCGCCACGTCCTGGTCGCTGCACCCGGCGGGTGAACCCTCTGGTCGCCGCATCTGGCATCGGCGAGAATGACCTTGTGGGGGGACCTTGCCCAACCCGGTCTGCGACGACGGCGGACCGGGCGGACGAAGGGCGGAGCTGGTGAGGATCCTGGGACGGCGCGCCGAGGCGGCGGCGGTCGATCGGTTGCTCTCGGACGCGCGGGCGGGCCGCAGCGCGGCCCTGGTGGTGCGTGGCGAGGCCGGCATCGGCAAGACGGCGCTGCTGGAGCACGCTGGTGACGTGGCCGCTGCTTCGGGATTCAGGGTGGACCGGGCGACCGCCGCCGAGTCGGAGATGCAGTTCGCGTTCGCTGGCCTGCACCAGCTGTGCGCGACGGCGCTGGAACGTGCGGGCGCCCTGCCCGAGCCCCAGCGCATGGCACTGGGGGTGGCGTTCGGCCAAGCGGCCGGCCCGGCGCCGGACCGGTTCCTGGTGGGGCTGGCCGTGCTCAACCTGCTGGCAGAGGTCGCCGAGGAGCAGCCCTTGCTGTGCCTGATGGACGACGTGCAGTGGCTGGACGAGGCGTCCGCGCACGTGCTCGGGTTCGTCGCCCGCCGGGTGGGCGCCGAACGCCTCGCACTGGTGTTCGCGATCCGTGACGACGACCGTGACATGCCGAGCCCGCTGATCGGGCTGCCGGAGCTGCGGCTGGACGGGCTGGCGGAACCCGAGGCCCGCACGCTGCTGGCCTCGGGTGTCCCGGCGCCGCTCGACGAGAATGTGCGCGAGCGGATCATCGCCGAGGCCCGCGGGAACCCCCTGGCCCTGCTGGAGCCACCCGGCAACGGGCACTCGGCGTGGTTCGCCGGCGGGTTCGAGCGACCCGACGCCCTCGACGTCCCGCGCCGGATCGAGGAGAGCTTCCGACGGCGTGCGCACGGCCTGCCGGCGCACACCCAGCTCCTGCTCCTGGTCGCCGCAGCGGAGCCGACCGGGCAGGCGACGGTCTTGTGGCACGCCGCCTCACGGCTCGGGATCGCTCGCGAGGCGGTGACCCCCGCGCAGGACGCCGGGCTCGTGGAGATCGACACCCAGGTGCGCTTCCGCCACCCGTTGGCGCGCTCCGCGGTCTACCAGGCGGCCAGGGGCGACGACCGCCGTCGGGCACATCAGGCCCTCGCCGAGGCGACCGACCCGGACGTCGACCCCGACCGCCGCGCCTGGCACCGGGCGCAGGCGGTGCTGGGCACCGACGAGGACGTCGCGCAAGAGCTGGTGCGGTCCGCGGGCCGCGCGCACGCCCGGGGCGGGGTGGCTGCTGCCGCGGCCCTGCTGGAGCAGGCGGCCGCCCTGACGCCCGAGCCGGCCGTCCGCGCCGCCCGGGCGCTGGACGCGGCGCAGGCCAAGCACGAGGCGGGCGCGTCCCAGGCCGCCACCGGGCTGCTCGCCGTCGCCGCGGCGGGCCCGCTCGACGTTCTCGGCCAGGGGCGCCTCGAGCTGCTCCGCGCCCAGGTCGTGTTCCACACCACGCGCGGCAGCGACGGCGCGGGGATGCTGCTGGACGCTGCCAGGACGGTTGCCCCGCTGGACCCGGAGCTCGCACGCGACACCTACCTGCAGGCGCTCGAGGCGTCGTTCCACGCCGGGCGCCTCGGGGGTGACTGGACGATGGCTGCGGTCGCGAGCGCCGCCCGGGCGGCGCCCGTGGCATCGTCGCCCGCCCGGCCGGTCGACCTCCTGCTCGACGGTCTGACCACCATGTTCACCCACGGGTACGAGGCGAGCGTGCCCACGCTACGCCGTGCTCTCGACACGTTGCGCGGTGGCGTCGGCGTCGAGGGGCCGGGTGAGGGCGTCGGTCTGGACGAAGGCAGCCGCCGCCGGCTGTGGCTGGCGTGCCAGGTCGCGGCCACGCTGTGGGACGACGACGCCGTGTACGTGCTCGCCGACCTCGACGCGCGCCTCGCCCGCGAGGCCGGGGCGCTGTCTCGGCTCCCGGCGGCCCTCAACGCTCTTTCCTCGGTTCTGGTGCTCACCGGCGACCTGGGCCGTGCGGCCGAGCTCGTGGCCGAGGAGAGCGCGATCCGGAGTGCGACCGGCGCCCCACCGCTGCCCAATGCCCGGCTCATCCTCGCCGCCTGGCAGGGACGCCAGGCGGAGACGACCGCGCTGCACGCAACCATGGTGGCCGAGGCGACGGGGAGGGGAGAGGGCGCAACGCTCGGGCTGGCCGACGTCGCCATGGCCGCGCTGCACAACGGGTGGGGTAACTATGGTGAGGCTCTCGCCGCGGCGAGAGCGCCGGTGGAGCGCGGGGAGCTGACCTTCGCCAGCATCGCGCTGCCCGAGCTCGTGGAGGCGGGCGTCCACGCCGGCGAGCCGGGACGGGCCGATGTGGCGCTTGAACAGCTCAGGGTGCGGGCCCAGGCCAGCGGCACCGCGTGGGGGTTGGGGCTGTACGCGCGGTCGCGAGCGCTGCTGAGCACCGGGCCGGACGCCGAGAAACACTACCGGGAGGCGATCGACCAGCTCGGACGCAGCCGGATGGCCACCCACGTGGCCCGCGCCCACCTGGTCTACGGCGAATGGCTGCGCCGTGAGGGGCGCCGGCAGGACGCGCGCGAGCAGCTCCGCACCGCGCACGAGATGCTGACAGGCATGGGAGTGGACGCTTTCGCCGCCCGCGCTGCCCGCGAGCTGGGCGCCACCGGCGAGCATCCGCGCAGACGCACGGAGAAGCCCACCGACGACCTCACCGCCCAGGAGCTGCACGTGGCACGGCTGGTGGCCACCGGCGCCACCTCCCGCGAGGTGGCCGCGCAGCTCTTCCTGAGCCCACGGACCGTCGAGGCCCACCTGCGGGCCATCTTCCGCAAGCTCGCCATCACCTCCCGCCGCGAGCTGCGCGGCCTGCCCTTGGGGTGACCGGTGCGCCGCCGGGGCGCCTTGACCCTGTGGCGGCAACACGGTGTCCCGTGGTGCCATGCACACCAGACAGTGGGACCGCCCGTGATCGTGGCGCAGTCCCTGACCAAGCGCTACGGCGCCACGACAGCGGTCGACGGCGTCGACTTCACCGTCCGTCCCGGCGTCGTCACCGGGTTCCTCGGCCCGAACGGCGCCGGCAAGTCGACGACGATGCGGATGATCGTCGGGCTCGACCACCCCTCGGGCGGCCGCGTGACCGTGGACGGCAAGCCGTACGCGCGCCTCGGTGCCCCGCTGCACCGCGTCGGCGCGTTGCTGGACGCCTCGGCGGTGCACCCGCGCCGCAGCGCCCGCAACCACCTGCTCGCTGTCGCCGCCACGCACCGGATCGGCGCGCGGCGGGTCGACGAGGTGATCGCGACCGTGGGGCTCGATGCGGTGGCGCGCAGGCACGTGGACGGGTACTCGCTGGGTATGCGCCAGCGGCTGGGACTCGCTGGGGCGATGCTCGGCGATCCGGACACCCTGATCCTCGACGAGCCGGTCAACGGGCTCGACCCCGACGGTGTGGTGTGGATGCGCGGGCTGCTGCGCGACCTTGCAGCCCAGGGGCGCACCGTGCTCCTCTCCTCGCACCTGATGACGGAGATGGCTCTGACCGCCGACCACGTGATCATCCTCGGGCGGGGTCGAGTGGTCGCCGACGCGCCGATGAGCGACCTGGTCGCCGGTGCCGATGCGGACACCGTCCAGGTGCGCACCCCGCAGGTCGCCACCCTCACCCCCCTGCTGTGGGCGGAGGGGGCGACCGTCACCCGCACCCCACCCGACCTGCTGTCGGTGGCCGGGCTCGGCGCGCCACGCATCGCGCAGGTCGCCGCCGGCGCCGGGATCGTGGTCAACGAGCTCACCCCGGTGACCCGTTCCCTCGAGGACGCCTATCTGGAGCTCACCCGCGACGACGTCGAGTACCGCTCCACCGGCACCCGTCGCATCGCGAGGGAGATGCCCCGATGAGCGCCGTCGTCGTCTCCGAGTGGGTCAAGCTGCGCAGCTTGCGCTCCACGTGGTGGGCGCTGGGTGCTCTGGCGGCGGTCACCATCGGTGTCGCAGCGCAGGTCTCCTCGTCGGTGAGCTTCTACGGCGTACCGGGCGTCGTCTCCCAGGACGCGATGCAGGACCTCGGCGTGTACGTGGTGACGGTGAGCACCGACTTCGGTGCCCTGGTGGTCGCGGTGCTCGGAGTGCTGATGATCGCCGGGGAGTATGGCACCGGCACCATCCGCAACAGCCTGACGGCTGTGCCGACCCGGCTGCCGGTGCTGGGCGCCAAGGCGCTGGTGCTGGCCTGTGCCACGTTCGCGGTGGCCACCGCCGCGTTCGCCGTCGCCGTGCCGGTCTCGACCGGGCTGCTGGCGGGCAACGACGTCGACGTCCACCTCGACGACCCGCACTACTGGTTCGCCGTGCTCGGCGGTGTCACCTACCTGGTGCTCGTGGCCCTGATCGCGTTCGGGATCGGTGCACTGGTGCGCAGCACCACCGGCGGCATCGCGATCTCGCTCGGCCTCCTGCTCGCCGCACCGGTCGCGCTGAGCCTGCTGCTCGGCGTCGACCCCCCGGCCTGGGCGGAGAACCTCGCAGTCCTGCTGCCCACGGTCGCGGGCAAGCTGCTCTTCACCTACCCGGCGGCTCAGCGCTGGGTGGACCTGTCCGCACCGTCGGTCGACGGCGCCTGGGTCGGCGAGCCCTGGCACGGCGCTCTCGTCCTGGTCGGCTGGGTGGCGGCGCTGCTCGCCGTCGCCGGTCTGCTGCTGCGCCGTCGGGACGCATGAGCCCCCGGGGGCCACGGGCTCGACTCCGGTCCGACGGATCGCACCATCGAAGGGAGAACCCCATGACTGCGCCCTCACCCGAGGCGGATCCCGAGCCCGCGCACGAGACGGCGGGCGGATCTGCGCCGGTGGGCGGGCCTGAGCAGCCTGCCCTCCGCCGGCGCCGGCGCCGGCGGGTGTGGGTGGTCGGCGGCGTCGTCGGGCTCCTGGCGGCGACGGTGACGGTGCTCACCCTGGTGTTCCAGTTCGGCCTGCCGTGGTGGAGCGGCCCAGGCGACCACGACCACGTGCACGTCGCGGCCGACGGCACCCGCCAGCGCTACCAGGTGCACCTGCCGCCGCAGCACGACGGCGGCACGGCACTGCCCGTGATGATGGCGATCCACGGGTGCGGGATGACCGGCTACGGGTGGAACTCGATGAAGGGATCCACGCAGTTCGACGCGCTCGCCGACCGTGCGGGGTTCATCGTCGTCTACCCGACCCAGCGCATGTTCGCCGACCGCATCAACTGCTGGAACTCCGACGACCCGCGCAACCAGGTCCGCGGCAGCGGGGAGGCGGCGCTGCTGGCCGGGGTGGCCCGCGACGTCGTCGAACGCTACGGCGCCGACCCCGAGCGCGTCCACGTCTCCGGCGCCTCGTCCGGCGCGGGCACCGCCGTGATCCTCGGTGCGACTTACCCGGACGTGTTCGCCACCGTCACCTCGGTGGCCGGCGGCGAGTACGGACTGAACCAGGTCGACCCGGACGACCCGGACGCCACTCCGCCGTCGGTCACCGGACGGCAGGCCTGGGCGCAGATGGGCGAGCAGGCCCGCGCCGTGCCGCTGCTGATCGTGCAGGGCGGCAGCGACGACGTCGTGCCGACCGTCGTCGGTCAGCGGCTGGTGGAGCACTGGCGCACGGTCGTCGACCTGGTCGTCGACGACGCGCTCGACGGCAGCCCGGAGCTCGTCCCCGACACGATCGTCCACCCGGCCACGGGGGACCGCTACGAGTACGCGCAGACCACCTACCGCGACCCCGACGGGCAGGTCCTGATCGAGTACGTGTATGCCGACGACCTCGCCCACGCCTGGTCCACGCCCGGCGCCGTCGGCATCTTCACCGACACCGCCGGCCCCGACGCCACCGAGATCGCCTGGCAGTTCGCCCAGCTCCACGACGATCGCTGACCGGGCAGCCACCTGATCGTGGGCCCCGACTCCAGCAGCTCGACGGGAGCCGGGCACACCAGCGTTCGGAGCGCCTCCTTCATCGGGCGTTGTCGGTGATCTTCACCGATGCGAAGGCCTCACGCGGAACAGCACGCTGGGAACGAGGCCCGGGCTTCCGGCACCGAGTCCGCCCGACCTGCTGAACCGCGCGAGAAGGGGCTCACACCCATGTGTACCGAGGTCACCGCGACCGACACCGGCAGGCAGCACGACGGGGTCGCGGCGGAGATGTCGCACCTCGCCGGGCTCGTCGACGATCGGGAGCCGTGATCAGGGTGCGATCGGACGCCACCGCTGGACCGCCACGGTTCGACGGTCTGAGTGCCGTGGTCATCAACGCCACCCTGAAGCGCTCGCCGGAGCCCAGCAACACCGACGGGTTGCTGGGTGTCAGCACGCGGATCATGGCGGAGCACGGGGTCGAGGTCGAGGTCGTCCGGGCAGTCGACCACGACATCGCGATCGGGTTGTGGCCGGACATGACCGAGCACGGTGAGAACTCCGACGGCTGGCCGGAGATCTTCGACAAGGTGTTGGCCGCGGACATCCTCGTCCTCGCGGGGCCGATCTGGCTGGGAGACAACAGCTCGGTGATGAAGCGCGTGATCGAGCGGCTCTACGGCTGCTCCGGTGCGCTGAACGAGGCCGGGCAGTACGTCTACTACGGACGCGTCGGCGGCTGTGTCATCACCGGCAACGAGGACGGCATCAAGCACTGCGCCATGAACGTGCTCTACAGCCTGCAGCACCTCGGCTTCACCATCCCCCCGCAGGCCGACGCGGGCTGGATCGGGCCGGTCGGGCCCGGGCCTTCCTATCTCGACCCCGGGTCGGGTGGCCCCGAGAACGACTTCACCAACCGCAACACCACCTTCATGACCTACAACCTGATGCACGTCGCGGCCCTGCTGCGCGCCGCGGGTGGCATCCCGGCGTACGGCAACCGACGCAGCGAGTGGGACGCGGGCTGTGCACCAGACCAGGACAACCCCGAGCACCGGTAGGCGAGGACCGGTATCGGTGCGGTGGCCGGTGCCCCGCAGCAACGATGGTGCCCTCATGGCCGGCGCCGCGGACGGGACGCCGAGCCCCGCAACGGCGCCGCGGGCTCCGGAGCGGGCGCCGACACCTTCGCTGCGTCGAAGACCGACATGATGACCATCGCGGTGCTGGTGAAGCCGATGGCGAGGGCGAGAAGCAGCGAGGGGACGAAGTCGCTCGGCGACGGGCTCCAACCGCCGAGGACCCACGGCAGGACAGCCAGAGCCACCACCGCGAGCGAGGTGGCGACCTCGTTCGCGGCCAGAGCAGGGGACTTTCTCGTCGCGCCCTTCTTCAGGATGCGACGGGTCGTGTCGACGGTGGCGACCACGAGTGCCGCCGCGAACACCGAGAACGTAACGGCCCCCCAGACGGGCGCCGCACCGGCCAGGGCGAGAGCGACGAAGAGGGGCAGGCTGTAGGCGATGAGCACCCACCGGGCGCCGGCCCGCATGTACTGGTCCGGCGTGCTGCCCGCGGCGCCGCGCGATCGGTGCAACGCTGAGTCGAGGTAGAAGAACACGGCCACGATGAAGGTGCCGACGAGGGTCGCGGCGATTCCCGCGAGGCCGAGCAGGAACTCGTCGGTCACCTCACCGTAGGCGATGGTGAGACGTTCGGCGTCGAGGACCGAAGGAGTGGGCATCGGGTCGTCTCCTTTCGTGTCCACAGGCGTCGGCGGCCCCGCGGTGCGGCCGACCCCCGGCCCGAGGAGCCCGTTCGACGGGCCGAAAACCTCCGGCAGCCTGGTCGGCTGCCGTGTCAGCAGGCTCGCCCGGGTCGCGGTGTTCTCGCGTCGGTGAAAGCCCCGGCTTTCTCGCCCCTCGCGCCCACCCCGCGCCTGCCGAGTACCTGGCGGCCGCGGTTCGCATCGGTGATAATCACCTGGTCCGGCGCGTATCCCGGAAAGATGGTGGACCTGGTGGACCTCTTGGGCCGACGCGCCGAGTGCGAGGCCGTCGAACGTGTGCTGGCCGAGGTACGTGCCGGGCGCAGCGGGGCGCTGGTGGTGCGCGGTGAGGCGGGCATCGGGAAGACCGCGGTGCTGGAACACCTTCGGCACACCGCGGCCTCCGCAGGTCTCCAGGTCGAGTCCCTGGTCGGTGCGGAGTCCGAGACACAGTTCGCGTTCGCCGGCCTGCACCAGCTGTGTGCACCGCTGTTGGACCGTGCGCTGGCACTGCCCGAACCGCAGCAGGTCGCCCTGGGCGTAGCGTTCGGGCTGCACGGGGGTGCGACTCCGGACAAGTTCTTGGTCGGGCTGGCGACCCTCAACCTGTTGGCCGAGGCCGCCGAGGACAGGCCGCTGGTGACTCTTGTCGACGATGCGCAGTGGCTGGACCAGGCGTCCGCGCAGGTCCTGGCGTTCGTGGCTCGACGCCTGGCGGCCGAACGCGTCGCGCTGGTCTTCGCGATGCGAGACCACGCCAGGAGTGAGACCCACCCGCTCGCCGGGCTGCCCGAGCTCCGCCTCGAGGGGCTCGGTGAGGCCGACGCGCAAGACCTGCTGGCCGCATCGGTCCGCACTCCGCTCGACGACGGGGTTCGCGATCGGATCGTCGCGGAGGCGCGCGGCAACCCGTTGGCACTGCTGGAGCTGCCGCGGAGCGTGCCGCTGGCGCAGCTGGCCGGTGGTTTCGGCCTGCCGGACGCCATGAGCGTTCCCCGCCGCGTCGAGGAGGGCTTCCGCCAACGCTCGCGGGACCTACCAGCCGAGACGCAGCTGCTGCTGCTGGTCGCTGCGGCCGAACCGACCGGCAACGCAGCGACGTTGTGGCGCGCGGCCGACGAGCTGGGGATCCCCCCTGAGGCAGCCGGCCCCGCGGAGGAGGTCGGCCTGCTGGAGGTCGGTACCCGGGTGCGGTTCCGGCACCCGCTGGTGCGCTCGGCGGTCTACCGAACGGCCACACCGCCGGACCGTCGCCGCGCACACGCCGCGCTTGCCGCCGCCACCGACCCGCGGTCCGACCCGGACCGGTGCGCATGGCACCGCGCGCAGGCGGCGATGGGCACCGACGAGGAGGTCGCCGCCGAGCTGGAGCGCACCGCTGATCGGGCCCGTGCCCGCGGGGGTATGGCGGCCGCGGCGTCGTTCTTGCAGCACGCCTTCGAGCTGACCCCCTCGTCAGAGAGCCGGACGGCACGCGCGCTGAAGGCCGCCGACACCCTGCACGAGGCGGGAGCCTCCAAGGAGGCTCGCGAGCTGCTGGCGAGGGTCGACGTCGGACCGCTCGACGCCGTGCAGCGCGCCCACCTCGCCTTGCTGCGCGCGCGGATCGAGTTCTACCTGACACGGCACGGCGACGCGGCCCGGATGCTGCTGGACGCGGCACGGATGCTGACGCCGCATGATGTCGCGCTGGCCCGAGAGACCTATCTGCACGCTCTCGACGCCGCGATCATCACGGGCGGGGGACCTGGCCATGGCGTGCGTGAGATTGCCGACGCTGCCCGCGCTGCACCGCCCGCGCCCGAGCCGCCGGGGCCGTCCGACCTGTTGCTCGACGGGCTGGTGGCGACGTTCACCCAGGGCTACGCGGCGGCCGTGCCCGCGTTGCGCCGCGCACTGGAAGCGTTCCGTGCTGACGAGTTCGACGCAGGGGGAGCGCGCGGTGACGACGACCGACGCTGGTTGTCGCACGCCAGCCGCACCGCGAGCGTGCTCTTCGACGACGAGAGCCTGCACGCGTTGGCCACGCGCCACGTACGGCTCGCTCGCGATGCCGGTGCGCTCGTCACCCTGCCCGCCGCGCTCCTGTTCCAGTCCGTCGCGATGACGCTCAGCGGTGAGCTCGAGCGGGCCGGTGAGCTGGCCGCCGAGCAGACAGCGATCGCCGCCGCGACCGGGGCCGTCCCCCTGCCCCACGCGCAGCTCGTCCTGGCTGCCTGGCGCGGTCGTCCGGACGAGGTCGTGGGGATCTCCACGACGGTCGCCCGGGACGCCGCCGACCGTGTGCGCGGCACCGAGGTATCCCTCGCGCAGTACGCGTTGGCGGTGCTGCACAACGGTCTGGGCGACTACACCGCCGCGCAGGATGCTGCGGCGCGGGCGTGCGAGTCCGACGCGCTGAACCCCACCAACCTGGCGCTGCCCGAGCTCATCGAGGCGGCGTGCCGTGCCGGCCGGCCGGAACATGCCCTGGAGGCACTGGAAGAGCTCGACGCGAGAGCCCGAGCAAGTGGCACCCCGTGGGCGCTGGGGCTCGCCGCCCGTTCACGAGGTCTGGTCACCTCGGGTCGCGCCGCCGAGGTGCACTATCTCGAGGGCATCGGACAGCTCAGCGGCAGCACGATGGTCGGGTATCTCGCCCGCGCACACCTCGTCTACGGCGAGTGGCTGCGCCGCGAGGGCCGCCGCCGGGACGCGCGCGAACAGCTCCGCACGGCCCACGAGCTGCTGTCGGAGATGGGCGCGGAGGCGTTCGCGGAGCGCGCCGCCCGCGAGCTGCGCGCCACCGGCGAACATGCACGCGAACGCAGCCCCCGGCCCACCGACGCCCTCACGGCGCAAGAGCTGCACGTCGCGCGACTGGTGGCCACGGGCGCCACCTCCCGAGAAGCCGGCGCCCAGCTGTTCCTCAGCCCTCGCACGATCGAAGCCCACCTGCGGAACATCTTCCGCAAGCTCGGCATCACCTCTCGCCGACAGCTCAAGGACGGACGACTGGGTCTGCTGCGCGAATAGCGGACGTCGGCGCGGAGAGGGCTGCTGCACGGTGGCTGATATCTCCCTCCTCCTCAGAGTTCATGTCCTCGAGCACGGCGATCGCCGCGCGGGCTCGTCGGACCTGGCACGCCGCGGCCTGGCCCAGCACGACGCGAGGATCGTGCGCCCGGTAGCCTCCTGGCGTGAACCGCGCGATCCAGGACCACCTCCGCCAGCTCTTCTGCCTGGACGGGCGCACCGCCGTCGTGACCGGCGGCAGCTCGGGCATCGGCCGGGCGATCGCGACCTCGCTGGCCCGAGCGGGCGCCGCTGTCGTCGTCGTGGCCCGGGGGCGTGCCGCGCTGGACGACACCGTCGCCGAGCTCACGACGGCCGGGTGCCGCGCCGCCGCCGTGCAGGGCGACCTCTCCACCCGGAGCGGAGTCCGAGCGGTCGCGGACGCCGTCGTCGAACCCTTCGGTGAGCCCGACGTCGTCGTGTCGAGCGCCGGGGTGAACCTCCGCCCGCCGATGGCCGAGATCGACGAGACCGTCTGGGACACCACGATGGCGGTGAACCTCGAGGCGCCCTTCTGGCTCGGCCAACAGTTCGCGCCCGGCATGGCCGAGCGCGGCTACGGCCGACTGATCCACGTCAGCTCGCAGCAGGCGCACCGGGCCTTCGTGACCAGCGGGGTCTACGGCGTCTCCAAGGGTGGTCTCGAGTCGCTGGCCCGTTCCCAGGCGGAGGCATGGTCGGCCCGGGGCGTCACCGCGAACACCCTCGTGCCCGGGTTCGTGCTCACCCCGCTCAACCAGCGTCTGCAGGGCGACCCGGAGCGCGTCGCGGCGCTCGCGGAGCGGACCTTCGTGGGCCGCAACGGCGTGCCCGACGACTTCGCCGGGGCGGCGGTCTTCCTCGCGAGCGCCGCGTCGTCCTACGTCACCGGGCAGTCGATCCATGTCGACGGCGGGTTCTCCGTGCACTGAGGCCCCCCGGGCAGCACACTGGGCACCACCCCGACCCCGGAGGGAGCGGCCGTGAGCGAGTCCGTCGAGAACGTCCCGCAGTGGTTGCGCACGACGGGCGGCTGGTCCTGGCGCCTCGTCGCGGTCGTGGCCGCGGTCGCGCTCGTGGTGTACGCGACCACGCAGGTGCAGGTCGTCTTCGTCGCGGTCTTCCTCGCGCTGGTGCTGACGTCGGTGTTCCGCCCGTTGGCGGACTTCTACGCCCGCGCCCTGCCCCGGGTGCTGGCGACGCTGTTCGCGTTGCTCAGCGGTGTGGTCGTCTTCGGCGGGCTGATGGCCTACGTCGTCGCTTCCGTGGCGGGGCAGTGGTCGCGGCTGGCGGGTGAGTTCGACTCCGGTGTGGAGCAGATCCTCGACTCGCTGCAGAACCTGCCGTTCGGCCTGTCGGTCACGGGCGAACAGCTCAACGAGTGGATCGACGCGGGACAGCAGTGGCTGGCGGACAACGCGGAGGACCTGGCCGGGCAGGCGGCCGAACGCGCCGGCTCGGTGGTCGAGGGACTGATGGTCTTCGCCCTGGCGATCTTCTGCACCGTGTTCTTCGTGCACTCGGGCGACCGCATGTGGCGCTGGTTCCTGCGGCAGGTGCCTGCTCGACAGCGCCGGAGGTGGCACGACGCGGCGGGAGCCGGCTGGTACTCCTTCTCGGGGTTCGCCCGCGGCACGGTCATCATCGCGTTCATCGACGGCGTCCTCGCCTTCGTCCTCCTGCAGATCCTGGGCGTCCCGCTCGCGGCCCCGCTGGCCGTCCTGGTGCTCATCGGCGCATTCATCCCGATCATCGGTGCCCCGCTCGCGATGGTCATCGCCGCCGTGGTGGCCCTGGCCGCGCAGGGCTTCGTCACGGCGCTCATCGTGACACTCGGCATCGCGGCCATCGGTCAGCTCGAGGGGCACGTCCTGCAGCCGCTCATCATGGGCAAGCAGGTGTCGTTGCACCCGGTGGTCGTCGCGGTCGCGGTGCTCTCGGGCACGGTGCTCGCCGGGATCCTCGGGGCCGTCGTCGCCGTGCCGCTCGTCGCGGTCGTGTGGACGGTCTTCTCCACGCTCCGCGGGGACCCGCCGGTCCCGCTGCCCGCCGACGCCGACGAGGGCAGTCCCGACCCGCCGGAACCGGGCGGTCGGGCGGAGGTGGCCGACCCGGGGGAGGACGGCGTCACGGCGGATCCGGTCGGGCCTCGGCAACCGCCCCCGCCGGCCTGAGGGGTGTTCGTCGCAGGCAGTGCGGGCTGGCAGGATGCGCGCATGGAACCGTTCGTCCTGCGCGACGCGCACGTCACGCTGTCCGTCCCGACCGCCGCGGACGTCGACCGGGTCGCCGAGGTGTGCGCGGACCCGGAGATCGCCGCGTGGACCGTCGTGCCGTCCCCGTACGTGCGCGCCGACGCCGAGGGCTTCCTCACGCGGATGGTCCCTGCCGGCTGGGCCGAGGAGACCATCTTCACCTGGGCTGTGCGGGCGCCGGGCAGCGTGGACGGCCCGGTCCTGGCCATGATGGGTATCACCCGGACGACGGGCGCGCCGGGACAGGAGCAGGCGGGGGAGATCGGCTACTGGACGGCGCCCGACGCCCGCGGGGCCGGTCTGACCACCGCGGCAGCTCGCCTGGCGGCCGACTGGGCGCTGGACCCGGAGGGGCTGGGCCTGTCGCGCTTGCAGTGGCAGGCGTACGTCGGCAACTGGCCCTCGCGACGTGTCGCCTGGAAGCTGGGGTTCCGGTTCGAGGGCACGCTGCGCCGCTACGGCCCCCAGCGCGGCGTCCTGCGCGACTCGTGGATGGCGTCGCTGCTGCCGCGCGACCCGCGCGAGCCGGCGGAGCCGTGGCCCGCCGAGGCCCCGCGGTCCTGATCCGGGGAGTCGGTCGGGCACTCGCACCTCGCCGGACCTCGTAGACTCCGTGCCGCGCCCGGACGGCCGGGCGCACCGGACGGCAGGAAGTGGAGCGATGGCGCTGCAACGCAGGGTCGCGGTGATCGGTGCGGGCCCCTCGGGCCTGGCGGCCGCCCGTGCACTGGATCGGGCCGGGCTCGACCTGGTCGGCTACGAGGCGCACGACGACGTCGGCGGTCTGTGGGACATCGACAACCCGCGGTCCACGGTGTACGACTCGGCGCACCTCATCTCGTCCCGCACCACGACGCAGTTCGACGAGCTGCCGATGGACTCGAGCGCGGACTACCCGGGCCACCGTGAGCTGCTGCGCTACTTCCGTACCTACGCCGACGTCTTCGACCTGCGACGGCACTACCGCTTCGGCACCCGGGTGGTCGCGGTCGAACCGGCCGACGACGACGCCAGCGGTGCCTCGGGCTGGCACGTGCACAGCACCGGGCCCGACGGCGCGACGACGGTCGAGCACGTCGGCCACGTGGTCATCGCCAACGGCACGCTCGCCGAGCCCAACGTGCCGACGTTCGACGGCGACCTCACCGCCGAGCTGCTGCACTCGAGCGAGTACCGCAGCGCCGACGTCTTCGCCGGCAAACGGGTCCTCGTGGTCGGCGGCGGCAACTCCGGGTGCGACATCGCCGTGGACGCCGTCCACCGGGCCGCCTCGGTGGACCTGTCGGTGCGGCGCGGCTACTGGTTCGTGCCGCGCTACCTGCTCGGGCGGCCCACGGACACCCTCAACCAGGGGCGCCCCCTGCCGGCGAAGATCAAGCAGGCCGTCGACTCCCGCGTCCTGATGCTCCTCAACGGTGACCCGCAAAGGTTCGGCTTCCCCGCGCCGGACCACAAGATCTACGAGTCCCACCCCGTGGTCAACTCGCTCGTGCTGCAGCACGCCGGTCAGGGTGACCTGAAGGTGCGCCAGGACATCCGCCGGTTCGACGGCGACACCGTGGACTTCGTGGACGGCACCACCGGCACCTACGACCTCGTGCTGCTCGCGACCGGCTACCGGCTCGACTACCCGTTCGTCGACCCGAAGCACCTCGCCTGGGACGGTCCGGGCTCCGGGGGAGCACCCGAGCTGTTCTGCAACATCGTGCCGCCGTCCTTCAACGGGTTGTTCGTCGTCGGGATGCTCGAGGCCTCCGGCATCGGGTGGCAGGGCCGGGCCGAGCAGGCCGAGCTGGTCGCGCGACTCCTCGCCGCGCAGGCCGCGGCGGACGACGGCGACGTCGCGGCCCGCGAGCGTGTCGAGGCGTTCCGCCGCCGGGTCGCCGGACGCTGGCCCGACCTCACCGGCGGCTACCGCTATCTCGGGCTGGAACGCATGAGCTACTACGTCAACAAGGACGCCTACCGCCGCACCGTGCGCGGCTACGTCCGGGACCTGACGGCTCCCGAGAGCGGAGACCGGCGATGAACATCGACGACGTCGTCGTGAACTTCTCGCCGGGCTCGCTGGTGGCGCTCAACATCGTGCTCGCCCTCATCATGCTCGGCATCGCCCTGGACACCTCACCGGCCGACTTCCGGGTGCTGCGCCAGGCACCGCGCGCCGCCGTGCTCGCCCTGCTCGCCCAGGTGGTCCTGCTGCCCGCCGTCACGTTCGGCCTGACGCTCGCCCTCGGCGTGCAGGCCTCCATCGCGCTCGGCATGATCCTCGTCGCGTGCTGCCCACCCGGCAACGTCTCGCAGATCCTCACCTACCGCTCCGGCGGCAACGTGGCGCTCTCCGTGTCCCTGACGGCGGTCGGCAACGCCCTCTACCTCGTGGCGATGCCGCTCAACATCGCCCTGTGGGGCAGCCTGCACCCCACCGGCCGCGACATCCTGGCCGAGGTCAGCCTCGACCCGGTCGAGATGATGCTCGACATCGTGCTGATCATCGGCGTGCCCTTCGCCGCCGGACTGCTCGTGCGCACCCGCTGGCCCGCGGTCGCCGCGGCCGTGCACAAGCCCGTGCACGTCGTCAGCATCCTCGCCCTGATCGGCTTCGTCGTGGCCGCGCTGGCCGGCAACTTCTCCGTCTTCGTCGGCTGGGTCGGGGTCGTCCTCGTCGCCGTCTTCCTCCACGACGCCGTCGCGCTCGGCCTCGGTTACCTCGCCGGCCGGGCCGGGAGGCTCGAGACCCGCGAGGTCAAGGCCGTGACCTTCGAGGTCGGCATCCGCAACGCGGCCCTCGGCCTGGGTCTCGTCATGACGTTCTTCGGTGGCATCGGCGGCATGGCCGTCGTCGCCGGCTGGTGGGGCGTGTGGGACATCATCGCCGGGCTCGCGCTCGCCACGGTGTGGGCACGACGCACCCGGGCCCGCGCGGAGGTGGCGGCATGAAGCGTGTCCTCGTCACGGGCGGCTCCGGCTTCCTGGGCTCGCACGCGGTCGCCGCGCTCGCGGCGCACGACGGCGTCGCCACGGTCGTCTCGGCCGACCTGCGTCCGCCGTCCCGGGCGCCCGACGGCGTCACGTCGGTCACGCTCGACGTCACCGACGCCTCGGCGGTGCAGCAGGCCGTCGCCGACCACCGGATCGACACGGTGGTGCACCTCGCGGCGATCGTGAACCCGGGCACCCTGGACGAGGCGGCCGAGCGGCGCGTGGACGTCGACGGCACCCGGCACGTGCTGGAGGCGTGCGTGGCCGGCGGCGTGCGGCGGGTGGTCGTCTCGTCGTCGGGCGCCGCCTACGGCTACCACGCCGACAACCCGGTGCCGCTGAGCGAGGACGACGCGCTGCGCGGCAACGACGAGTTCACCTACTCCCGGCACAAGCGGCTCGTCGAGGAGCTGCTCGCGACGTTCCGTGCCGAGCACCCGGAGCTCGGGCAGGTGGTCCTGCGGATCGGCACGATCCTGGGACCGGGGGTCGCCAACCAGATCACGGCGCTGTGGGACGCGCCGCGGCTGCTGCGCGTGCGGGGCAGCGAGGGGCCGTTCGTGTTCGCCTGGGTGGACGACGTCACCGGGGCGATCGTCGCCGGCGCCACCGGCGGGGCCACGGGGGCGTTCAACGTGTGCGGCGACGGTGTGATGACCGTCGCGGACATCGCCGCCCGGCTCGGCAAGAGGACCATCGACGTCCCCGCACAGGTGCTCGCCGGTGCCCTGCGGGTGGGCCGTGTGCTAGGTCTGACCGTCCACGGACCGGAGCGCGTCGGGTTCCTGCGGTACCGGCCGGTGCTGGACAACACGCGGTTGAAGGACGTTCTCGGCTACGCCCCGCGCCTGTCGAGCCGAGAGGCCTTCGACGCGTGGATCGCCCTGCGTGCGTGAAGCGCCGCGACGCCGGTCTCCTGCCCCCGTGCGGGCAGGAGACCGGCGCCGGGCGGGTGGCCCGACCCTGCTCAGGCCGCTGAGCAGACCGCGCTGAGCGCGTCCGGGTCGCCGCTGCCGATGAAGCCGGCGGACGTGGAGGCTCCGGCCGCGAGGCTGCCGTTCCAGCTCACGTTGGTGAAGACGTTGCCGGTGACCTGGGCGCTCCACGCCTGGTCGACGGTCACGCCGTCGACCGTCACCTCCCAGCCGGTGAGCGGGTCGGCACCTGCGGTCACGACCAGGTCGGCCTGGTAGCCGCCGCTCCAGGCGTTGACCACGCTGACCTCGGCGGTGCAGTCGCCGGCGGGCGGTGGGTCGTCGTCCTCGGCGGCGGTGGTGAAGGAGACGGCGTCTGTCGTCGCCGAGACCTCGCCCGTGTTGTCGTTGCGCGCCTGCACCGCGACGGAGTAGGTGGTCTCGGGCTCCAGGCCGGTCAGGTCCACCATCGGCGAGCCGTCGGTGGAGGCCAGCACCTCGCCCGAGGCGGGGTCGACGACGTCGTAGCCGGTGATGCAGCCGTCCTGCGCCACCCCCCACATGAGGTGCGCGCTGGTGGCGTGCACGTCGGACGCCATGACGTCCCCCGGGACGCCGGGCGACTCGTCGGGGCAGACCGGGTCGCCGCCGTCGTCCGGGAGGTCCCCGTCGATCCCGGTGACCTCGCCGTCGCCGCCGTCGAACGCGACGTCGGAACAGCTGTAGAAGTTCTCGTTGCTGTCCGAGCGCACCCAGTGGGTGAAGACGATGTGGTCGCCGCTGCGGTCGGCCGGCAGCGTCACGTCCCAGTAGTAGTAGTTGTCCCCGCCGGGGCCGCCCGTGTCGGGCGGGTTGGTCGCGGAGTCGATCAGCTCGAGGTCGCTCCACGCCAGCGGGCTCCCCGGGTCCCAGCCCTGCTCGGTGACGTAGACGTCGAACCGTCCGGGGTGCTCCGCCCAGTTGTTGTGCTGGAACTCGTACGTCGCACCGGCCGTGAGGTGCGTCGTCGGCCAGTCATCGCGCACGGCGTTGAAGCTGGAGAAGTCGTACGGGCCGTTGCCGCCGCCGTCGCAGATCTGACCGTCGGGGATGTACCCCTCGGTGCGGCCGGCGCCGTTCGAGTCCAGGTTGCCGAACCAGTTGTAGAACGCCGCCGTGCCGTCCGCGGCGTAGGCGTCGGCGCACGCCGGGTTCTGGGGGTCCACGCTGCCGGACGCGGTGAGCCCGTCCAGGTAGCAGAGGTACTGACGGCTGCCGGGGAACACCTCGGCGCCGTGGGCCTCCGCGGGGGCCGGCGCGGTGGCCACCACCAGTCCGGTGGCACCCACCAGCGTCGCGACGGCCAGGGCTGCGAGTCTTCGCATGTCGAGCTCCTTCACTCGGTGCGGGCAAGATCACCTCGACGGTGCCGGACGGCCGTCGTGACCGACAGCCACCAAAACGTTTCGGCGCTCCGCGAGGTGGCGGCAGGGCGCCCGCGCCGATGCGGTTGGATGGGCAGATGGCCCTTGCCCCGGACAACCCCTTCGCCCACGTGTCGACGCTGCCCTACGAGCTGCCCGACTTCGCCGCGATCCGCCCCGACCACTACGAGCCGGCGATCCGAGCCGGCATGGCCGAGCACCGTGCCGAGGTGGAGACGATCGCCGGCGACCCCGAGCCGCCGACGGTCGCGAACACGCTCGTCGCCCTGGAACGCTCCGGCCAGCTGCTGCAGCGCGCGCTGCTGGCGTTCCACAACCAGCTCTCCGCGGACGCAACGCCGGTGCTGGAGGCCGTCCAGGAGCGGGTGGCGCCGCTGCACGCGGCGCACCGCGACGCCATCCTGCTGGACCGCCGGCTGTGGGAGCGCCTCCGGGCGCTGCAGCACGCCGCCGACCGGGGCGAGGTGGTGCTCGAGCCCGACGCCGCGTGGCTGCTGCACACGCGGCTGACGGATCACCGCCGGGCCGGCGTCGAGCTGAGCGACGACCAGCAGGCGACGCTGCGCGGCCTGAACGTGCGACTCACCGAGCTGGAGGCGGAGTTCGGGCGGAAGCTGCTCGCGGGGGAGAAGGCCGCCGGGGTCCTCGTGACGGACCCGGCCGAGCTCGCCGGCCTCCCGGCGGACTCCGTGTCCGCCGCGGCCGCGGCCGCCACGGAGGCCGGCCACGACGGCGCCTGGCTGCTCACGCTCCAGCTGCCCACGAGCCAGCGTGTCCTCGCGGCGCTCCAGCGCGCGGACGTGCGCGAACGGGTGCAGCGAGCCAGCGAGTTGCGCGGCACCCACGGCGACGAGCACGACACCCGTGCCACGCTGCTCGAGACAGCGCGCCTGCGCGCGGTCCGGGCCCAGCTCCTCGACTACCCGCACCACGCCGCCTACGTCGCCGAGGACAGCACGGCCCGGACCGCCGACGCGGTGCAGGCGATGCTGTCCCGGCTCGCGCCGGCCGCCGTCGCCAACGCCCGCACCGAAGCCGCCGAGCTCGCGGCGCTGCTGCCGGCCCGGGCCGGGTCCGGACCTCGGGACCTGCGGTCCGCGGACTGGAGGTACCTCTCCGAGGTGCTGCGGGCGGAGCGCTACGCGCTGGACGAGGCGGCGCTGCGGCCCTACCTCGAGCTGGAGAAGGTCGTGCGCGACGGTGTCCTCGAGGCTGCCCGGCGTCTGTACGGGCTGTCGTTCGTCGAACGCCACGACCTCGTCGGCTACCACGACGACGTGCGGGTGTTCGAGGTGTTCGACGCCGACGAGCCCGGCGAGCCCGGCAGCGGGCTCGGGCTCTTCCTCGCGGACTGGTATACGCGACCGTCCAAGCGCGGCGGCGCCTGGATGAACAACCTCGTCGACCAGAGCGGCCTGCTGGGGCGGCGCGCGGTCGTGGTCAACAACCTCAACATCACCCGGCCCGCCACCGGAGCGCCCACGCTGCTCTCGTGGGACGAGGTCATCACGCTCTTCCACGAGTTCGGCCACGCGCTGCACGGTCTGCTCTCGGACGTGCGGTACCCGTCGCAGTCGGGGACCGAGGTCCCGCGGGACTTCGTCGAGTTTCCCTCGCAGGTCAACGAGATGTGGGCCTGGGACCCGGAGATCCTGCGGTCGTACGCCGTCCACCACGCCACGGGCGAACCCCTGCCGCAGGACCGGGTCGACGCCCTGCTGGCCGCGCGGCGGTGGGGAGAGGGCTTCTCGATGACGGAGTACCTGGCGGCGTCGCTGCTCGACCAGGCGTGGCACCGCCTCACGCCGGACGAGGTGCCCACCTCGGCCGACGACGTCGCCGGCTTCGAGCAGGCGGCCCTGGCGGCTGCCGGGGTGGACCTGCCCGCCGTCCCTCCGCGCTACCGGAGCACCTACTTCAACCACGTGTTCGGCGGTGGCTACGCGGCGGGCTACTACTCCTACGTGTGGTCCCAGGTCCTGGACGCGGACACGGTGGAGTGGTTCACCGAGAACGGCGGGCTGACGCGGGCGAACGGCGAGACGTTCCGCCGTCGTCTCCTCGCCCGGGGCGGGTCGCAGGACCCGCTGGCCTCCTTCCGCGACCTGCGGGGGCGCGACGCCCGCATCGAGCCGCTGCTGGTCCGCCGGGGCCTGGGTACTACGGTGACACGGTGACTGCGACGCGCTCCGTGGAGAACCAGCCCACCGCCGAGGACGAGGTCGTCGGTATCTGCCAGGACCTGCTGCGGATCGACACCTCCAACTACGGCGAGAACCGGGGCCCGGGGGAGCGCAAGGCGGCCGAGCTCGTGGCCGGGCTGCTCGCCGACGTCGGTCTGGAGCCCGCGCTGTACGAGTCCGCCCCGGGCCGGACCTCCGTCGTGGCGCGCTTCGCCGGCGAGGACCCGTCGCGGCCCGCGCTCGTGCTGCACGGGCACACCGACGTGGTGCCCGCCGCCGCGGCGGACTGGTCGGTCGACCCGTTCGCCGGCGAGGAGATCGACGGGCTGCTCTGGGGACGCGGCGCCGTCGACATGAAGGACATGGACGCCATGATCCTCGCGGTCGTGCGGCAGATGGCACGGGAGGGTCGCCGTCCGGCGCGCGACGTGGTGATCGGGATGTTTGCCGACGAGGAGGCGGGCGGCGTCCTCGGCGCTCGCTGGCTGGTCGACCACCACCCCGAGGTCTTCGAGGGGGCCACCGAGGCGATCAGCGAGGTCGGCGGCTTCTCCGTGGACGTCGGGGGCCGCCGGGCCTACCTGGTCCAGACGGCGGAGAAGGGGCTCGCCTGGCTGCGGCTCGTGGCCGACGGCCGGGCCGGGCACGGATCGCAGGTCAACCACGAGAACGCCGTCACCGAGCTCGCCGCCGCGGTGGCGCGGATCGGCAAGCACGCCTGGCCGTACACGCTCACGCCCACGGTGGAGCGGCTGCTGCAGGGCGTGGCGGACCTGACCGGCCTGCCCTTCGACCGGGAGGGGGGAGCGGACCCGGACCAGGTCGACGCCCTCGTCGCGGCGCTCGGCCCGGCCGCGAAGTTCGTCGGCGCCACGGTGCGGCACACCACCAACCCGACGCAGCTCGACGCCGGCTACAAGGCCAACGTGATCCCGGGCACGGCGTCGGCGACCCTGGACATGCGCACGGTGCCCGGCCACGACGCCGAGGCCATGGGGGTCCTGCGCGAGCTCGCCGGACCGCACGTGCGGATCGAGCCGATCCACACCGACCGTTCGCTGGAGGTGCCCTTCACCGGCGGGCTGGTCGACGCGATGGTCGACTCGCTGCACGCCGAGGACCCCGGCGCCGCCGTGCTGCCGTACACCCTCTCGGGCGGCACCGACAACAAGTCCTTGGCGCGGCTGGGCATCACCGGCTACGGTTTCGCGCCGCTGCGGCTGCCGGGGGACCTGGACTTCGCGGGGATGTTCCACGGCGTCGACGAGCGGGTGCCCACCGACGCGCTGCGGTTCGGCACCCGGGTGCTCGACCGGCTGCTGGCGACCTGCTGAGCCGTCAGGCGGCCAGGTCGGCAAGCTCGGTCAACGACCGCCGGGTCGCGTCGACGTAGCCGCCACCGAACAGCACGGCGTGGACGGCCAACGGGTAGAGCTGGTGGAGCGGTACGCGTTCCTGCGCCCCTGGGCCCAGCGGGTGGACCTCGGTGTACCCGGCGAGGATCGCGTCCAGGTGCGGTGCGCCGAACAGGGCGAGCATCGCCAGGTCCGCCTCGCGGTGCCCGCCGTGCGCCGCCGGGTCGATGAGCACGGCCTCGGGCACGCCCGCGGACTCCGACCAGAGCACGTTGCCCGACCACAGGTCCCCGTGCACGCGCGCGGGCGGCTCGGCCGGTCCGGCGAGGTCCGGCAGCCGCTCGCACACGCGCTCGAACACGGCCTCGTCGTCGGGCCCGAAGATCCCGCGGCGCCGGCCCTGGGCCAGGACGGGCCGCAGGCGCGCGTCGGCGTAGAACGTCGGCCAGTCGGTCCACGACCCGGAGACCATCTCCAGCGGGTCGTCGAGCGGCCCGAACCACCCCGCGTCGGCGCCCGGAGGGAGCGCGCCGAACGCCGGTGCCCCTGCCTCGTGCAGCACCGCCAGCCGCCGGCCGAGGTCCCGCGCCGCGTGGGCGTCGGCGGCACCCGGTGCGACCCTCTCGAGGTCGAGGTGCCCGGGTCCGACGTCGAGCACGCTCGCCACCCGGGGACCGCCGTCGACGACGAGCCAGCGCAACCCGGCCGCCTCGGTGGCGAAGAACCCCTGGGGCGCGCCGTCGCGCGACTTGCGGAACGCGTCCACCTCAGAGCGTCGAGGTCGCGCGGATGACCTTGCGCCGCAACCACACGCGTCGCTCGCCGCCGAGGTACAGGCGGGTGCGGGCCAGCTCCCAGCGGCCGTACTCGGCCTCGTCGGTGAGCATCCTGCGTGCGTCCGGCACGGACGTGCCCCGGTCGATCGTGACCACGCGGTACTCGTACTGCCCGTGCTTGCGCCAGCTCGATGCCATTCGTCGCCTCCCAGTGACCGTCCGGCGATTTCGTGTGCCCATTGTGCCCCGCATGGCGCTACCGTCAGAGCATGACCGCTGATCCGCGTGCCGCGTTGGACCGCTTCGTCGCCGCTCTCGAGGGGCACTACCACGCCGTGTCCTCCCGCCGGAGCGAGGAGGACCCGGCCGTCGACGACGCCTACGAGGTGCTCGCCGACGCCTTCGAGGTGTACGAGGACGCCCTGGCCCAGGTGTACACCGAGGTGACGCCCTTCTACCTCGACGACGACGATGACGACGGCGAGGACGAGGACGACGACCGCGACGACGACCACGACGGAGATGACGACGGAGATGACGACGACAGTGACGAGGACGACGGCGACGAGCTCGACGTCGAGGTGACCCGCAGGCGCTGAGCCTGCCGACTACCAGCGCTCCGGGTAGCCCGGGACGACGGCGGAGACGTCGTCGAGCGCCGCGTGGACCTCGCTCGGCAGGACCAGGTCGACGGCGTCGAGCGTGCCCTTGAGCTGCTCCGGCGTCCGGGCACCGACGACGGCCGACGCCACGGTGGGGCGAGCCAGCAGCCACGCGAGGGCCACCTCCAGCGGTGCCCGGCCGAGGCCGTCGGCGGCCGTGACGACCGCCTCGGCGACCGCCGCGGCGTCGCGGTCCTCCAGGTACTGCCCGACGAACCCGGCGAGATGGTCCGAGGTGGCCCGGGAGCCCACGGGGACCGAGCGGCGGTACTTCCCGGTGAGCATGCCGCGACCGAGCGGCGACCAGGCGAGCACGCCGAGACCCAGGGCCTCTGCCGCCGGGACCACCTCCCGCTCGACGCCGCGCTGCAGGAGCGAGTACTCGGTCTCGAGGGCGGCCAGGCCGATGCCGTCACCGGCCTCCAGCAGGGTGGCGGCCCGTGCCGACGCCCAGGCGGGGAAGTTCGACAGACCTACGTACCGCGCGCGGCCGGAGGTGACCGCGAGGCGGAGCGCCGAGACCGTCTCCTCCAGCGGCGTCGTGGTGTCCGGGCACGCCACGAGGAAGAGATCGACGTGGTCGACGCCCAGGCGGACCAGCGAGGCGTCGAGGTCCGCGAGGAGCGACCCGCGGGACGCGTCGCGGCGAGGGCCCGCCGGACCGTGTCGTACGCCTCCCTTGGTGCACAGCACGAGCTCCTCGCGGGGGACCGTCCCGGCGAGCTGCTCGCCGAGGACGCGCTCGGCGTCGCCGTCACCGTACGAGGCGGCGGTGTCGACCAGGGTGCCACCGGCCTCGACGAACGACCGCAGGATCGCCGCCGCGTCCACGGCGTCCGTGTCCCGCCCCCAGGTCATCGTGCCGAGCCCGAGCGCGGAGACGCGCAACCCCGAGGCGCCCACCTGCCGTCGTTCCATGCGCGGAACACTACCGGCGACCGGTGCGGCGGGCCGGGTCCCGCGCCGCGCGGGTCCGCGTCACCGGTAGGGTTGCCGCTCGTGAGTTCCCTGGAAGCGATCCTCCTCGGCCTGGTGCAGGGCCTCACCGAGTTCCTGCCCATCTCCTCCAGCGCGCACCTGCGCATCGTCGGGGAGCTGATCGGCGGGGTGGACCCGGGAGCCCTCTTCACGGCGGTGTCGCAGATCGGCACCGAGACGGCAGTGCTGCTCTACTACCGGCGCACGATCCGCGCCGTCTGCGTGGGGTGGTGGACGTCGTTGCGCGGCGACCACGGCACCGACTGGCGCTCCCGCCTGGGCGCCCACGACTCGGACGCGCGGATGGCCTGGTACATCGCGCTCGGTTCCGTGCCGATCGTGGTGCTGGGCCTGCTGTTCCAGGACGCCATCGAGACGTCCTTGCGCAACCTCTGGATCACCGTCGTCATGCTGGTCGTGTTCGCGCTGCTGCTCGACGTCGCCGACAGGTACGGCAACCGGGTGCGGCCCATCGAGGACCTCACCCCGAAGCGGGCCGTCGGGTTCGGACTGGCACAGTCGCTCGCGCTCGTGCCCGGGGTGTCCCGCTCCGGCGGGACGATCACCGCCGGCCTCGCGATGGGCTTCACGCGCAAGGCCGCGGCCGACTACTCCTTCCTGCTCGCCGTCCCGGCGGTGCTCGGCTCGGGCTTCTACCAGATCGCCAAGGCGGCCGCGGGCGACGCGGCGCCGGGCTCCGCGGACGCCCTCGACATCGTCCTGGCGACGCTGGTCGCGTTCGTCGTCGGCTACGTCGTGCTCATCGGGTTCCTGAAGATCGTCTCCACCTACTCGTACCGGCCGTTCGTCTACTACCGCTACGCGCTCGCAGCGCTGGTCGTCGTGCTCCTGCTCACAGGTGTGCTCGAAGCCGACTCGGGTGCCGTCGAGACGGTCTGACGCCGGTAGCCTGGCCCCGTGCTTTCCTGGCCCTTCCCTCAGATCCCCGAGTTGCCCGCGCCCACCGACGGGGAGCGGCCCACCGTGCGCGTGCACGACTCCACCACCGGGATGCTGGTCGACCCGGCCCCCGGCTCCGTCGCCCGGTCGTTCGTGTGCGGGGTCACCCCGTACGACGCGACCCACCTGGGCCATGCCGCCACCTACGTCGCGTTCGACCTGCTGCACCGCGCCTGGACCGACGCCGGCAAGCAGGTGACGTACTGCTCGAACGTCACCGACGTCGACGACCCGCTGCTCGAACGGGCCGACGCGACGGGGGTCGACTGGCGTGACCTGGCCCGGGACCAGACCGCGCTCTTCGGCGAGGACATGACCGCGCTCGGCGTGGTCCCGCCCGCACCGTGGACCGGCGTCGTGGAGTACGTCGAGCCGATCGCGCGCGCCGTGGCGCAGATGCTCGCCGACGGGACGGCGTACCGCGTCCCGGTGGAGCCCGGGGCCGGCGGTGCGACGCCGGAGCTCGGCGACGTCTACGCCGACCTGACCGCGGACCCCGCGTTCGGCACGGTGTCGGGACTCGACGAGGCGACGATGGCGGAGCTCTTCGCCGAGCGCGGCGGCGACCCGGGCCGGGAGGGCAAGAAGAGCCCGCTCGACCCGCTGCTGTGGCGTCGGGAGCGCGCGGGCGAGCCGGCGTGGGACGGCGGTGTGCTCGGGACCGGCCGACCCGGCTGGCACGTCGAGTGCTCGGTCATCGCCCGCGACGGCCTCGGGCTGCCGTTCGACGTGCAGGGCGGGGGAGCGGACCTGCTGTTCCCGCACCACGAGATGTCGGTCTCCCACGCTCGCATGCTGGCCGGGCCGGACGCCGCACCGACGGCTCATGTCCATGCCGGGCTGGTCGCCTACGAGGGCCACAAGATGAGCAAGTCGCGGGGCAACCTCGTGCTGGTCTCGGTGCTGCGGCGCGAGGGTGTCGACCCGATGGCCGTCCGGCTCGGCATCCTGGCCCACCACTACCGCGCGGAGTGGGAGTGGACCGACGCGACCCTGAAGACGGGTGAGGCGCGGCTGGACCGCTGGCGCGCCGCGGTCTCCGGCAACGGCGGGCCCGCGGCGGACGGGCTGCTCGCCGAGCTCCGTGCCGCGCTCGCGGACGACCTCGACGCGCCTCGTGCGCTGGCGGCCGTCGACGCGTGGGCCGAGCGGTCGCTGGCACCGGGCCGGGACACGTCGAAGGACGAGGAGGGCGCACCCGGGGTGGTCGCCCGAGCGGTGAACGCGCTCCTGGGCGTGCGGCTGTGAACCAGCCGGACTGATCCCCGCCGAGGCGGGGCCCGCGGCGGCCGAGGGCGGCCGGGGGGAGTCAGCCCTTGTCCGGGCTCCCCTGGCCCGGGCCGCCCCGCCCCGGACCGTGGTCCCGACGCCGCAGGTAGCGCTCGAACTCGCGCGCGATCGCGTCGCCCGAGGCCTCCGGGAGCTCGGCCGTGTCCTTGGCCTCCTCGAGCTGCTGGACGTACTCCGAGATCTCGGCGTCCTCGCTGGCGAGCTCGTCGACGCCGTGCTGCCACGCCTCGGCGTCCTCGGGCAGCTCTCCGAGCGGGACCGGGGCGGCCAGCAGCTCCTCGACCCGTGCCAGGATCGCCAGGGTCGCCTTCGGTGACGGCGGGTTGGCGACGTAGTGCGGCACCGCCGCCCAGAGCGACACGGACTGGAACCCGCGCGCCGCCGACTCGTGCTGCAGCACCCCGACGATGCCGGTCGGGCCCTCGTACGTGCTCGGTTCGACGTCGAGCACCGCCTGCAGGCCCGGGCTCTCGGTGGTCGCCGTCAGCGGGATGGGGCGCGTGTGCGGCACGTCCGCGAGGAGCGCGCCCAGGGTGACGACCGTCTGGACGTCGAGCTCCTCGGCGATGTCGAGCAGCTCGCGGCAGTACGACCTCCAGCGGAACGAGGGTTCGATGCCGTGCACCAGCACGACCTGCCGGTCCGGCAGGTCGGCGACGGCGACCGTCGTCGTCGGCCACGTGACCTCACGGGTGCCGTCCGGCCCCGTCGTCACCATCGGGCGGTTCACCTGGAAGTCGTGGTACTCCTCCGGGTCCAGCTCTCGCAGCGGTGACGATCCCCACACCTCGGCGAGATGCTCCAGCGCGCCGGTCGCGGCGCTGCCGGCGTCGTTCCAGCCCTCGAAGGCAGCGATCATGACGGTCTGACGTGCGGCGTGGCGGCCGACCGGCTGCTCGGTGCTCATCTGGCAAGCCTATACAGGCATGCGACTGTGCCGGGGGCGGTATCCCCGGTCCCGGCGACCGTCCGTACGATGGTGCGGTGCCGCATCCTGCCCCGCCCGCCACGCTGCCCGCCGCCGTCCTGTGGGACATGGACGGCACCCTCGTCGACACCGAGCCCTACTGGATCGCCGCCGAGCACGAGCTCGTCGCCGAGCACGGCGGGACGTGGACCCACGCCCAGGCCCTGCAGCTCGTCGGCAACCCGCTCGAGGTGTCGGCCGCCGTCCTGCGCGACGCGGGCGTCGACCTGCCCGTCGCGCAGATCGTCGAACGGCTGCTCACCCGGGTGACGGCGCAGGTGCGCGACGACGTGCCGTGGCGCCCCGGAGCGCGCGCGCTGCTCGACGCGCTCGCCGCGGCCGACGTCCCGTGCGCCCTGGTCACGATGAGCTACACGGTGCTCGCGGAGGCGGTCACGGCGCACGTGCCGGGCGCCTTCGCGACGCTCGTCACCGGCGACCAGGTCGCGCGCGGCAAGCCGGACCCGGAGCCCTACCTCGTGGCGGCCCGCCGGCTGGGCGTGCGACCGTCCGAGTGCGTGGCGATCGAGGACTCCCCGACAGGCCTCACCTCCGCGCTGGCCGCAGGGGCACGCACCCTGGGGGTGGAGGCGGTGCTGCCGATCGAGGCCAGGGAGGGTCTCAGCCGGGCGGCGTCGCTGACGGACGTCGACCTCGCGTTCCTGCGGCGGATGGCGGCCGGCGAGGTGCTCGACCTCGTCTGACCGGTGGACCTCAGAGGTCCAGGCCGAGCCGCTGCCGCAGCGCACCCTCGGGGATCGGCGGCGGTGTGCCCCCGAACTCCGGGCACAGGTCCTGGTGGGCGCACCAGCCGCACAGCTTGCTGGGTCGTGGCACGAACTCGCCGCGCCGGGCCGCCGTCGTGATCGCGTCCCACACGCCGCGGATCTTGGTCTCGGTCACCTCGAGCTCACGCTCCTGCGGTTCCGCGCGGAGCACCTGCCCGTCGCCCAGGTAGACGAGCTGCAGCATCTTCGGCAGCACGCCGCGCTCGCGCCAGACCACCAGTCCGTAGAAGCGCATCTGGAAGAGGGCCTTGTTCTCGAACCCGGGCCGTGGCGACCGACCCGACTTGTAGTCGACCACCCGGATCGCACCGTTCGGCGCCACGTCGAGCCGGTCGACGATCCCGCGCAGCAGGGGGCCGTCCTCCAGCTGGCTCTCGACGTACAGCTCGCGGGACTCGGGCTCCAGCCGGTTCGGGTCCTCGAGGGTGAAGTAGGTGCCGAGCAGCCGCCCCGCGCCGTCCAGCCAGGTCTCCAGCGGCTGGTCGGCCGCATCGCCGTCCGGCTGGAACAGACGGGCGTAGCGTGGCTCCGCCTCGACGAGCCGGTCCCACTCGCCCGGCAGCAGGTCCAGGGCCGCCTCGCGCGTGCGCTCACCGAGGGGGGCGTCGTACAGGCGCTCGAGCACGGAGTGCACCAGCGTGCCCCGGGCAGCCGCGGACGAAGGGGGCTCCGGCAGCCGGTCGACGGCACGGAACCGGAACAGCAGCGGGCACTGCATGAAGTCGCTCGCCCGCGAGGGGGAGAGGGCGGGCGGACGGCTCCCGCGGGCTTCCGCCGGCTCGGCGGGGGAGGCCACGGCATCCGGGGTGAGGTCCGGGGTGAGGTCCGCCGTCGTCGTCATGGCAGCCACCCTACGACCGGCCCCCGACACCGGTGCCGCGCCGTCCACAGGCCGCACCGATAGCCTGAGCCGGTGCCTCCCCGTACCTCCGGCTGGCGGATCGGCCGCGTCGCCGGCGCACCCGTGCTCGTGACACCGTCGTGGTTCCTCGCCGCCGTCGTCCTGACCGTCCTCTTCGCTCCGACGTTTCGTTCGCTCGTGCCCGGCGTGGGTACCGCGGGGGTGATCTTCGTCTCCTTCGCGTTCGTCCTGCTGCTGTTCTCTTCGGTGTTCTGCCACGAGGTCGCCCACGCCCTGGTGGCGCGTTCCCGCGGTCACCAGGTCGATGAGCTTGCCCTGACACTGTGGGGCGGTCATACCGCCTATTCCGGAGTCGTGCGACGGCCACTAGACAGCGCTCTAGTCGCCGTCGTCGGCCCGCTGACGAACCTGGCGCTCGCTGCGGTCTTCTGGATCGCCTTCCAAGCTCAGCCATCTTCGCCGGTGGCGGCAGGGTTGCTGGTGGCAGGTGCACTGTCGAACGGCTTCGTCGGGGCGTTCAACCTCCTTCCCGGGCTCCCGCTCGACGGCGGGCAGATCCTCGAGTCCGCCGTCTGGGCGGCGACCGGCTCGCGGACCCGCGGCACCGTCGTCGCCGGCTGGGTGGGCCGTGCGGTCGGCGTGGGCGTGGTCGTCTGGGCACTCCTGTGGCCTCTGACGTCCGGGAGCCGGCCCGACTGGATCATGGTCATGTGGGCGGCGCTCATCGGTGCGTTCCTCTGGTCCGGTGCCACTGACGCCATGCGCGTCGGGCGGCGGCGCGAGGCGCTCGCGGGCCTCACCGTGCGGTCCCTGGCCATGCCCGCCGTCGTCGTGGCGCAGGGTTCGGGCGCGGCGGACGTCGGCCGTGCGGCCGCGGGCCGGCCCGACGTCGTCGTCGTGGTGGTCGACGGCGCGCAGGCACCGGTCGGCTGGGTGGACCCCCGCGCGGTGGCCGCGATCCCGGCCGAGCAGCTCGCGGTCACGAGCGTGGACGCGACCGTCGTGCCGTTCCCGCCGGGCTCCGCCGTCGAGGCGGGCGCTGCCGGCCCCGAGCTGCTCCAGCACCTCGCCGGCACCTCCGGCGGGGCGAGGCTGGTCCCCGTGGTCGACGGCGGCCGGGTCACCGGTGTGCTGGACGTCGCCCGGGTGGCCGCGGCGGTACGTCCTGGCGGTCGTCAGTAGACTCGACCCTCGTGACTTCTTCTGCCGCCACCGGTGCCGACGAGCGGCGTGGACCGCTGCACGTCGGCGACAAGGTCCAGCTCACCGACCCCAAGGGCCGGATGCACACGATCACGCTCGCCGAGGGAGCGACGTTCCACACCCACAAGGGCTACTTCCGCCACGAGGACCTCATCGGCCGGCCGGAGGGCTGGGTGGTGACCAACACCGCCGGGATCGAGTACCTCGCGCTGCGCCCGCTGCTCAGCGACTACGTGCTCTCGATGCCTCGCGGCGCCGCCGTGGTCTACCCCAAGGACGCGGGCCAGATCGTCCAGATGGCGGACATCTTCCCCGGCGCGCGCGTCGTCGAGGCCGGTGTCGGCTCGGGCGCGCTGACGCTGTCGCTGCTGCGGGCCGTCGGGGACGCGGGCGAGCTGCACTCGATCGAGCGGCGGGAGGACTTCGCCGCGATCGCCCGCGGCAACGTCGAGACCTTCTTCGGCGGCGAGCACCCTGCCTGGCAGCTGCACGTGGGCGACCTCGCCGACCGGGTCGCCGACGTCGTCGAGCCCGGCACCGTCGACCGCGTGGTGCTCGACATGCTCGCCCCCTGGGAGAACGTCGACCCGGTGGCGCGAGCCCTCGCGCCGGGTGGCGTCCTGGTCTGCTACGTCGCCACGGCCACGCAGCTGTCCCGGACCGCGGAGGACCTGCGGGCGGACGGCCGGTTCGCCGAACCGACGGCGTGGGAGTCGATGGTGCGCGGATGGCACCTCGAAGGGCTCGCCGTGCGGCCGCAGCACCGCATGATCGGTCACACGGGGTTCCTCCTCACCGCCCGGCGCCTGGCCGACGGGGTCGAGCCGCCCGAGCGCAAGCGTCGGCCTGCCAAGGGGTCCTACCCGGGCACCACCGACGCCGAGTGGACCGAGTCCGACCTCGGCGAGCGGCCCGTCTCCGACAAGAAGGCGCGGCGTGTCCGGCGGGAGGTCGGGCAGGCGCCCGAGGAGTGACCCGCCGCCCTGCACGGACGGCCCGTCGTGTCACGGTGCGGTCACAGCCGGGTCACAAGAGGTCAGGATCGTGTGAACACGGCGACCGGTCCGTGAAATGACCGGCGAGATCGGGGTGTTGACCCTTAGTGTGCTGTGTCTCGGGGGTTCCTCCTCGCCGGTGGAGGCCACCGCCCGGGGCGCACGAGAGGGGATGCGATGACCGACCACCCTGTCCGCCCGGAGTCCGACCGGCCCGCGCCGTCGGGCCGAGACGCGCAGCTGGCCCTGCTCGCGGCCAAGAACGAGCGGCTCGCCGAAGCCCTGCGCGCGGCGCGCGAGCAGATCGTCGAGCTGAAGAAGCAGATCGACGACCTGGCGAAGCCGCCCGGCACGTACGCCACCTTCCTCGGGGGGCACGACGACGGATCGGTCGACGTGATCTCCTCCGGGCGCAAGATGCACCTGCAGACCAGTCCCGGCCTCGATCTCGGCGACCTGGCCCCGGGCCAGGAGGTCAAGCTCAACGAGGCCATGACGGTCGTCGCGGCCGGCGGGTACGAACGCATCGGGGAGCTGGTGACCGTCAAGGAGGTCCTGGACGACGAGCGGGTCCTGGTCGTGGGCCGCGCCGACGAGGAACGGGTCGTCCGCCTCGCCGGGTCGGTCCTCGGAAAGCCCCTGCGGGTGGGCGACGCCCTGACCGTCGACATGCGCAGCGGCTTCGTGTTCGAGGTCGTGCCCAAGTCGGAGGTCGAGGAGCTGGTCCTCGAGGAGGTCCCGGACATCGCCTACGAGGACATCGGGGGCCTCGGTCCGCAGATCGAGCAGATCCGCGACGCGGTCGAGCTGCCGTTCTCCCACCCCGACCTGTTCCGCGAGCACGGCCTGCGGCCCCCGAAGGGTGTGCTGCTCTACGGCCCGCCCGGCTGCGGCAAGACCCTCATCGCCAAGGCGGTCGCCTCGTCCCTCGCGAAGATGGTCGCGGAGAAGCGTGGCGGGGACCCGTCCGCGAAGAGCTTCTTCCTCAACGTCAAGGGACCGGAGCTGCTCAACAAGTACGTCGGGGAGACGGAGCGGCACATCCGCCTGATCTTCGCCCGGGCCCGGGAGAAGGCCACGCAGGGCATGCCGGTCGTCGTGTTCTTCGACGAGATGGAGTCGCTGTTCCGCACGCGCGGCACCGGGCTGTCGTCCGACGTCGAGACCACGATCGTGCCGCAGCTCCTGGCGGAGATCGACGGGGTCGAGCGGCTGGACAACGTCATCGTGATCGGCGCGTCGAACCGGGAGGACATGATCGACCCGGCGATCCTGCGCCCCGGTCGCCTGGACGTGAAGATCAAGATCGAGCGGCCCGACGCCGAGGGGGCCACCGAGATCTTCGGCAAGTACCTCACGGCGGACCTGCCGATCAACGACGACGACGTCGCCGAGCACGGTGGCGACCGTCGTCTGGCGGTCGAGGCGATGATCCGCTCCGTCGTCGAGCGGATGTACTCCGAGGACGAGGAGAACCAGTTCCTCGAGGTCACCTACGCCAGCGGCGACAAGGAGGTCCTCTACTTCAAGGACTTCAACTCCGGGGCGATGATCGAGAACGTCGTCGACCGGGCGAAGAAGTCCGCGATCAAGGACCTGCTCGCCACCGGCAAGCGCGGCATCCGGGTGGAGCACCTGCTGTCCGCGTGCGTGGACGAGTTCCACGAGAACGAGGACCTGCCCAACACCACCAACCCGGACGACTGGGCCCGCATCAGCGGCAAGAAGGGCGAGCGGATCGTGTTCATCCGCACGATCGTCACCAAGAAGGGCGAGAGCGCCGCATCGCGCACCATCGACACGGTGAGCTCGACGGGTCAGTACCTCTAGACCTCTAGGCGGGGCTCAGGGCACCCGGTAGAGCACGATGGCGACGTCGTCCCGGGCCGCGTCGGGCAGCACGTCGCTCAGAAGCCGGTCCGGGACCTCGTCGAGCGTGGCGTCCGCACAGGCCGTGGCGGCCGCCCGGGCCAGTCGCTCGAGCCCGGCGGTGAGCACCTCGCCGCGCCGCTCGACGAGCCCGTCGGTGTACAGCAGGACGGTGTCCCCGGCGGCCAACGGCTCGGTGTGCTCGGGGCGGCGCTCGGTGGTCACCGCCAGGGGCGTGCCGCGTGCCCGGTCCAGCCACCGGGTGCCACCGTCCGCCCCGACGACGAGTGCGGGCGGGTGGCCCGCGCTGGAGTAGACGAGCGTGCGGGCCACGGGGTCGACGACGCCGCAGAACACCGTGGCGAACTCGGAGCCGGGCACCGTGCGGGCGAACACGTCGAGCATCTCCAGCGTCCGGGCGGGCCCCGCACCGTCGAGCATCACGGCCCGGCCCGCGCTGCTGAGCCGGCCCATGCGGGCCGCCGCCTCGACGCCGTGCCCGACGCAGTCGCCGACGACGAGCCCGGACGTCGCGTCCGGACCGGACACCACGTCGAACCAGTCACCCCCGACGGAGAGGGAGTCGTCGGCCGGACGGTAGCGCGTGCACCACAGCGGGGACCGCGGCGGGGCGGGCACCATGGCGTCCTGGAGGGCGTCGCTCACGGTGCGGGCACGCGTGATCTCGTCGCGGTGCTCCTCGGCCTCGGCGAGCGCCGTGCCGGTCGTCCTGGCCAACAGCTCGAGGAAGGAACGCTGGACGTCGTCCAGGGGGCGCCGGCGATTGCCGCCGAGCACCAGCGCCCCGAGCGGGGAGCGCCCGCGCCGCGCCCCGAGCGGCACCACGAGCGTGCCGTCGCGCCAGGACACCGCACCGCCGCGCCGCGCCGCGGCGACGTCGTCGGCGTGGGCAGCGTCGTCGCCACCTGTCGAGGCGACGCGGTCCGGGCCCAGGTAGAGGTGGGCGTACCCGATGTCCTCGCTCGCCGCCAGGACGTCCATCGCCGCCTCGGCGACCTCCCGGAGGTCGCCACGCCGACCGTGCAGTGCGGTGGACAGCAGACCGAGCGTCCCGAGCCGTCGCTGGTTGACGACCTGGTCCGTGGTCTCGGTGGCGATGTCCATGACGCCGCGCACCGTGCCGTCGTCGTCGCGCAGCGGGCTGTAGGAGAAGGTGAAGCGCGTCTCCTCCAGGAAGCCCGACCTGTTCATCCAGAGCAGCATGTCCACGTTCCAGGTGGGCTCGCCGCTGGTGAGGACCTCGGTGAACAGGGGGCCGATGTCGTCCCAGATCTGGCCCCACAGCGTGGCCGCCGGTGACCCCATCGCCCGCGGATGGAGGTCGGACCCCAGCATGGCCCGGTAGCCGTCGTTGTAGATCATGGTGAGGTCCGGGCCCCAGGTGACCAGCACCGCGAAGCGGGTGCTGAAGCAGAGCTCCACGGCCGAGCGCAGGCCCGCCGGCCATCCCGAGGGATCGCCCAGGGACGTGCTCGCCCAGTCGGTGGCACGCGCGACGGCGCCGCAGCCGCTGTTCGGCACGGCCGCCTCGAACCAGTCGCTCACGGGCCCAGCCTAGATCCAACCCGTCCCACGCCCCCGCCCGACCGGTCCGGGTGGGCCCCGTCTCCCTGGGTGGCCTGCGGCGTGCCCGTCGCCGCCGGACGCATAGTGTGGGCGACGTGACAGTGCGACGCGTGATGGGTATCGAGACCGAGTACGGGGTGCTGGCCCCGGGACGCCCGATGGCGAACCCGATGCTGATGAGCTCCCAGGTGGTCACCACCTACCGGGCGTCGGTGCAGGACGGCCGGCCCGGTCACCCGCCGGCGCGCTGGGACTACGACGACGAGGACCCGCTCGCCGACGCGCGCGGCTTCCATCTCCAGCGGGCGTCGGCGCACCCGTCGCTCCTCACGGACGACCCCGAGGCGCCTGCGCCGGCCGGGCCGTCGGCAGGTCCGGAGGACCTCGAGCGCCCGGAGACCGAGGAGTACGACGACCCGAGCGCCGCCAACTGCATCCTGACGAACGGTGCGCGCCTCTACGTCGACCACGCCCACCCCGAGTACTCGTCGCCGGAGGTGACCAACCCCCGCGACGGAGTCCTCTGGGACGTCGCGGGGGAGCGCGTGATGCTGGCGGCCACCCGCCGGCTGGCCCAGGTGCCGGGCTCCGAGGTGGTGCTGTACAAGAACAACGTGGACGGCAAGGGCGCCAGCTACGGCACGCACGAGAACTACCTGGTCGACCGACGTCTCGGGTTCGCCACGATCGTCGAGCTGCTCACGCCGTTCCTCGTGACCCGGCAGGTGTTCACCGGATCGGGCCGCGTCGGGCTCGGTCAGTCGGGCGAGGACCCGGGCTTCCAGCTCTCGCAGCGGGCCGACTACATGGAGGCGGAGGTCGGCCTCGAGACGACCCTGCGGCGCCCGATCGTCAACACCCGTGACGAGCCCCACGCGGACCGGACCCGCTGGCGGCGGCTGCACCTCATCCTCGGGGACGCCAACCTCCTGGAGGTCGCCACGTACCTCAAGCTCGGCACGACGTCGCTCGTGCTGTGGGTGGTGGAGCACCTGGACGAGCTCGCGGAGTCGGGGGTCCAGGCCCGGGCGGAGCTGGCCGCGCTGCGGCTCGCCGACCCGGTCGGCGACGTCCGCCGCGTCTCGCGGGACCTCGACCTGACGGTGCGCCTGGAGCTCGCCGACGGGTCGACGGCGACCGCGCTCGAGGTCCAGGAGCGCTACGCCGACGTCGTGGCCCGGTCGCTCGCCGCACTGGGCTCCGACGCCGACTCCGACGACGTGGTCGCCCGCTGGCGCTCGGTCGTGGGACGTCTCGGCACGGACCCGGCCTCGTGCGCACGGGAGGTCGAGTGGGTCGCCAAGCTGCGGCTGCTGGACCGGCTGCGGACCCGTGACGGTCTGGCGTGGGACCACGCCCGGCTGCACGCGATGGACCTGCAGTGGTCCGACGTGCGGCCGGAGCGCGGCATCTACCACCGGCTGGTCGCGGCGGGCGCCGTCGAGCGCCTCGTGACCGACGAGGAGGTGGCGCGTGCCGTCCACCACCCGCCGACCGACACGCGGGCGTGGTTCCGCGGCGAGGTGATGGAGCGCTACCCGGACGAGGTCTCCGCGGCGAGCTGGGACTCGGTGATCTTCGACGTGCACGGCGCGGCGTCGCTGCAGCGGGTGCCGATGCTGGACCCGACGCGGGGGACGGCCGCGCACATCGGGGCGCTGCTGGACGCGAGCCCCGACGCCGCGACGCTGCTGGACGGACTGCGGGGCGACACGTGACCGGCGCGGAGCGCGCCGTCCCCGTCACGGCATAGGCTGACTACACCCTCGCAGGGAACCACGAAGGAGGCGGACCATGGCTGGTCAGGAACGCATCAACCCGCAGCGGGACGACAGGACGCCCGACGACGACGCGGACGCACCGGAGCCTGTCGCTCCGCAGGCCTCCGAGCGGGACGCGGAGGTGGACTCGCTGCTGGAGGAGATCGACGAGGTCCTCGAGTCGAACGCCGAGTCGTTCGTGCGTGGCTTCGTGCAGAAGGGCGGGCAGTGAGTGTCGACGACTGACGCCTCAGGCCGGCTCCCGGACGCGTTCCTGCGTCCGGGGTCGAGCTCGTTCGTGGAATTCCTGGGCGCGCACGCGCCCGAGCTGCTCCCCGGGACCCGCCTGGCGGCGGGCACCGCTGCCGTGCCGCCGACGGCGGACCTCGCCCCGCACGCGACGACGATCGTCGCGCTGTCCTTCGGCACGCCGGAGGGCGGCCGCGGCGTGGTGCTCGCCGGTGACCGCCGGGCCACGATGGGCAACATGATCGCCAGCCGTGAGATCGAGAAGGTGTTCGCGGCCGACGAGTACTCGGGGGTGGGGATCGCCGGGTCCGCGGGGATCGCGGTCGAGATCGTGCGGCTGTTCCAGCTCGAGCTCGAGCACTACGAGAAGATCGAGGGCTCCTTGCTCTCGCTCGACGGCAAGGCCAACCGGTTGGCGACGATGATCCGCGGCAACCTCCCGATGGCCCTCCAGGGCCTGGCCGTGGTGCCGCTCTTCGGCGGCTACGACCGCGACCGGGGGACGGGACGTATCTTCAGCTTCGACGTGACCGGCGGTCGGTACGAGGAGCGGGACCACCACTCGGTGGGGTCGGGCTCGGTCTTCGCGCGGGGCGCGCTGAAGAAGCTGTGGCGTGCCGGCCTGGACGCCGACGGCGCGGTCTCCGTCGCCGTGGAGGCCCTCTACGACGCGGCGGACGACGACAGCGCCACCGGCGGACCGGACACGGTCCGCAGGATCTGGCCGGTCGTGGCCACCGTGACCGCCGACGGGTACCACCGGGTGGACGACGAGACCCTGGCGGCCGTCGTCGGCCGGATCGTCGCCGAGCGCAGCGAAGGGAGCCGGCGCGCATGAGCATGCCGTTCTACGTCTCGCCCGAACAGCTGATGAAGGACCGCGCGGACTTCGCGCGCAAGGGCATCGGCCGGGGGCGGTCCGTCGTCGTGCTGGCCTACGCCGGCGGCATCGCGTTCGCGACGGAGAACCCCTCGCGGGCGCTGCACAAGATCTCGGAGATCTACGACCGCATCGCCTTCGCGGCCGTGGGCAAGTACAACGAGTTCGAGAACCTGCGGGTCGCGGGTGTCCGCTACGCCGACCTGCGCGGTTACTCCTACGACCGCTCGGACGTGACGGCACGGGGCCTGGCGAACGCCTATGCCCAGACCCTCGGCACCGTCTTCACGACCGAGTCGAAGCCGCTCGAGGTCGAGCTCGTCGTGGCAGAGGTCGGCGCCTCCCCGGCGGACGACCAGGTCTACCGGCTGTCGTACGACGGCTCGGTGGCGGACGAGCACGGGTTCGTCGTGATGGGCGGCCAGGCGGAGCAGCTCACCGCCCGGCTGCGCGGCTCGTGGCACGAGGGCATGGAGCTCGGGGCGGTGCTGCGGCTGGCGGTGGGCACGCTCGGCGCGGTGGCGGCGGACGGCTCCGTCGCGGCCGAGGGCTCCGAGCGGTCGATCCCGGCCTCGGGGCTCGAGGTCGCGGTGCTGGAGCGCGACCGTCCTCGGCGCGCCTTCCGGCGTCTGCACGGTGGTCCGCTGGCCGACCTGCTGGCCGACGGCGACGACTGAAAGGCGGACATCATGGACCGACGGATCTTCGGCCTGGAGACGGAGTACGGCGTGACGTGCGCCGCCGACGACGGGCGCGGGCTCAGTGCGGACGAGGTGGCGCGCTACCTCTTCCGCAAGGTGGTGGCGTGGGGCCGGTCGTCGAACGTGTTCCTGCGCAACGGGTCGCGGCTCTACCTCGACGTCGGTTCGCACCCCGAGTACGCGACGGCCGAGTGCGACGACGTCCGTCAGCTCGTCGCCTACGACCGGGGCGGGGAGCGCATCCTCGAGGGTCTCGTCGCCGACGCGCAGCAGCGCCTCGAGCACGAGGGGCTGCCCGGCAAGGTCCACCTGTTCAAGAACAACACCGACTCGGCCGGCAACTCCTACGGGTGCCACGAGAACTACCTGGTGCGTCGCCAGGGCGACTTCTCGCGACTGAGCGACGTGCTCGTGCCGTTCCTCATCACGCGCCAGGTGCTCACGGGTGCCGGGAAGGTGCTCACCACCCCGCGGGGCGCCACGTACTGCCTCTCCCAGCGCGCCGACCACATCTGGGAGGCGGTCTCCAGCGCCACGACGCGGTCACGCCCGATCATCAACACGCGCGACGAGCCGCACGCCGACGCCGAGCACTACCGTCGGCTGCACGTGATCGTCGGGGACTCGTCGATGTCCGAGGCCACGACGATGCTGAAGGTCGGGTCCACCGACCTGGTGCTGCGGCTGGTCGAGGCGGGCGTCCCGGTGCGCGACCTCACCCTCGAGAACCCCATCCGGGCGATCCGTGAGATCAGCCACGACTCGTCCGGGCTGCAGCCTGTCCAGCTCGCGAACGGCCGGTCGGCGACCGCCGTCGACCTCCAGTGGGAGTACTACCAGCGGGTCCGCGAGCACGTGGATTCCCATCTCGAGACCACCCCACAGGTCAAGCAGGTGCTCGACCTGTGGGAGCGAGGGCTGCGGGCGGTGGAGTCGGGCGACCTGACGCTCGTGGAGCGCGAGCTCGACTGGGTCATCAAGAAGCGGCTCATCGAGCGGTACCAGGCCAAGCACGGGCTGACGCTCGACGACCCGCGGATCGCCCGCCTCGACCTGGCCTACCACGACATCTCCCGGACGGAAGGCCTGTACAACCTGCTCGCGGCCCGCGGCATGGTCGATCGTGTGGTGACCGACCTGGAGGTCTTCGAGTCCACCGCCGTGCCGCCGCAGACGACGCGGGCGAAGCTGCGCGGCGACTTCGTGCGCGCGGCGCAGGAGGCCCGCCGGGACTACACCGTCGACTGGGTCCACCTGAAGCTGAACGACCAGGCGCAGCGCACCGTGCTGTGCAAGGACCCGTTCCGGAACGTCGACGAACGGGTGGAACGGCTCATCGAGTCGATGTGAGGGCGCCGGCCAGGCCCCGGTGACCGGGGCCCGGGCCGCACGGGCGCCTCGCGGCGTCGTGGCAGACTGTCCCGGTGCTGTTCCGCCGTCCTCGTCCGCTCGCCACCCTGGTCGCGGCTGTCGTCGGCGTGGCCCTGGCCGTGACGGGCTGCTCGTCGCCGCTCGTCGACGAGCTGACGCCGTCGTCCGCCCCGTCCCAGGTCCCCGTCGAGGTGTCGGGCCCGGAGGGCGAGCCGCCGGTCGTGGAGTATCCGAAGCCCTACCAGGTCGTCCGCTCCGGCTCCCGGACCCTCCGGCCGGGCGCGGGCGAGCAGCTCGAGGACGGCGGTCCCGCGCTGCTGCACATGTACGCCGAGGACGGCCGCGACGGCAGCGTCATCTCGTCGACCTACCTCGACGCCCCGGCCTGGTACACCTTCGACGCCGAGTCGCTGGGGCAGAACCTGTACGAGTCGTTGCGCGGCAAGCGCGTCGGGGCACGGGTCCTCGTGGTCGAGCAGGACGGCGACGTCCCGGTGGTGCTCGTCGTCGACGTGCTGCCCACCCGTGCATCCGGGACGCTCGTGGACACGCAGGAGGGGCAGCCGCAGGTGCTGCGCGACCCGGACGGCACCCCCTCCGTGCGCGTCCCCGACACGGAGCCACCCGGTGAGCTCGTCGTGCAGCCGCTGGTGCGCGGGTCCGGCCCGCAGGTCGACATCGGCCAGGTGGTGACCGTGCGCTACGTGGCCGTGCGGTGGAGCGACGGGTCGGTCGTGGACTCGAGCTGGGACCCGGGGGTCGCGCCCCAGTCCGCGACGATCGGGATCGGCCGGCTCGTCGAGGGCTGGGACCAGGGCCTGCTCGAGCAGTCGGTCGGCTCGCAGGTCATGCTCGTCGTGCCCCCGCAGCTCGGCTACGGTGGCACGGGCAGCGAGCTGGCCGACGAGACGCTCGTGTACGTCGTCGACATCCTCGACGCGAGATATCAGGTCACCGAGGAGGCTCCCGGGGAGGGGGCCGACGAAGGTGCGGACGAGCCGGCCGGGGACGGCGAGGACGCCGCGGCGACCGAGGACAGGACCACTGAAGGGTGACCAGGACATGACCGTTGCCGTACGGGTGATCCCGTGCCTGGACGTCGATGCCGGCCGGGTCGTCAAGGGCGTGAACTTCACGAACCTGCGCGACGCCGGCGACCCCGTCGAGCTCGCGGACCAGTACGACGCCGAGGGCGCCGACGAGGTGACCTTCCTGGACGTCTCGGCGTCCTCCGGCGGGCGCGAGACGATGGTGGAGGTGGTGCGACGCACCGCGGACCAGGTCTTCGTGCCGCTCACGGTGGGCGGCGGGGTGCGCACCACCGACGACGTGGACCGGCTGCTGCGGGCGGGGGCCGACAAGGTCGGGGTGAACACCGCCGCGATCGCCCGCCCCGAGCTGATCGCGGAGATCGCCGACCGGTTCGGCAACCAGGTGCTGACCCTCTCGGTGGACGCCCGCCGCGTCACCGGCGGCACCGTCACGGAGTCCGGCTACGAGGTCACGACCCACGGCGGTCGCCGCGGCACCGGCATCGACGCCGTGGAGTGGGCGGAGCGCGCCGCGGGCCTCGGCGCCGGCGAGATCCTGCTCAACTCCATGGACGCCGACGGCACGACCGCCGGGTTCGACCTCGAGATGCTCGCGGCGGTGCGCGAGCGGGTGTCCGTCCCGCTCATCGCCTCGGGTGGCGCCGGGGCCCCGGAGCACTTCGTCGCCGCCGCGCTGGCCGGTGCCGACGCCGTGCTCGCGGCGAGCGTCTTCCACTTCGGTGCCCTGTCGATCGCCGAGGTGAAGTCCGCGATGCGCGACGCCGGCATCGAGGTGCGCTGAGCAGGGACGGACTGTCACCGGCAGCCGTTAGGATCGATTCGATCCCCGACGACTGCGAGGTCTGCTGTGCCCGAACCTGCCCGCCAGGCGACCCTGACCGGGTCGCGGCTCCGCCGCGGCACCGTGCTGGTGTGGCGCGGGATGCGGACCGAACCGCGTCTGTACGTGCTGGCCGTGCTCGCCTCGGCCGTCTTCGGTGCCGCCACGGTGGCGGTGAGCCGTGCGGTGGGCTGGGCGACCGACGCCGTCGTGGTCCCGGCCATCTCCGGTGACCCCGCCGCGCAGGGCGACATCTGGCTCGCCGGCGGCGTGCTCGCGGCCGTCGCGCTCACCCTGGCGCTGTCGGTGGCCGGACGGCGCATCTGGGCCGGCTGGGGCGTGGCCGGGATCCAGGCCGACCACCGCCGGGGCGTCACCCGGCAGTACCTGCGCCTGCCGATGTCGTGGCACCGGTCGCACCCCACGGGTCAGCTGCTGAGCAACGCGAGCGCCGACGTCGAGGCCGCCACCGGCGTGTTCAACCCCATCCCGTTCGCGCTCGGTGTGGTGGTGATGATCGCCGTGGCGACGGTGATGCTCTTCGGCATCGACCCGTGGCTGGCCACCGCGGCGCTGGTGGTGATCCCCGCGGCCATCGCGGCGAACGTCGTCTTCCAGCGATACATGTCGCCCGCCGTCACGCGCGCCCAGCAGCTGCGCGCCGAGGTGGCCGACGTGGCGCACGAGTCCTTCGAGGCGGCTCTGCTCGTCAAGTCCATGGGGTCCGCGGACCGCGAGGAGCGTCGGTTCGCGGAGCGGACCGACGCGTTGCGGGCGGCGAACGTCCGCGCCGGCCAGATCCGCGCGGTCTTCGACCCGGTGATCGAGCTGCTGCCGAACCTCGGCACGCTGCTGGTGCTGGGCGTCGGGACGTGGCGTGCGGCGAGCGGTGCCGTCGACGTCGGCGACGTCGTGACGGCCGGGTACCTGCTGACGATGATGGCCGTCCCGGTGCGCGCCTTCGGCTGGGTGCTCGGCGAGATCCCCCGTGCGCTGGTGGGGTACGAACGCATCAGCCGCGTGCTGGACGCGCGCGGCACGATGACCGCCGGCAGCGGCCGGCTGCCCACCGGCGAGGCCGGGCTGGCCGTCCGCCTGGAGGAGGTCGGCGTCGACGTGCCCTCTGCCGGGCGCACCACGACCCTCCTGGACGCGGTGTCCCTCGACGTGGCGCCCGGCTCCACCGTCGCCGTCGTCGGCACCACCGGTGCCGGCAAGACGACGCTCGTCTCGTTGCTGAGCCGCCTCAGCGACCCGACCCGGGGCCGGGTCCTGCTGGACGGCACGGACCTGCGTGACCTCGCCGAGGGGGAGATCCCGGCCCAGGTCGCCTACGTGGCCCAGCAGACGTTCGTGTTCGAGGACACGGTGCGAGCCAACGTCACCCTCGCGGACGAGGTCTCCGAGGACGTCGACGAACGGGTCTGGGACGCGCTGCGCCTCGCGCGGCTCGACGACGTGGTCCGGGCCCTGCCCGACGGGTTGGACGCGCCGCTCGGCGAGCGCGGTGCGAACCTCTCCGGCGGGCAGCGGCAACGCCTGGCCATCGCCCGCGCCCTGGTGCGGCGGCCGCGCCTGCTCGTGCTCGACGACGCCACGAGCGCGGTCGACCCCCGCGTCGAGCAGCAGATCCTCGCCGGCCTCACCACCGAGACCAGCAGCGGTGTCCGGCCGGTGACCGTCGTGATGGTGGCCTACCGGATGAGCTCGGTAACGATGTCCGACGTCGTCGTGCACGTCGAGGGTGGTCGGGTCGTGGACGTCGGGAGCCACGGCGAGCTGATCGCCCGGGACGACGGGTACCGCGACCTCGCGACCGCCTACGAGCGCGAGAGCGCGCGGCGCGAGCGGGAGCTCGTGGACGAACGGGCCGCGGGCGTGGACGTCCACGAGCCGTGGGAGGACGACGACAGGGAGGGCGTGCGATGAGCGACTCGCGGATCGCGTCGAGCAGCGACCTGGGCGTGCTCGCCACCCTGCGCCGCGGGGTGCAGATCTCACCGCAGATCGTGCAGGGCCTGTGGCTCACCCTCGCGCTCGCCGTGCTGGCGGCCGCGGGCCGCGTCGTCGTCCCGCTGGCGGTGCAGCGGACGGTCGACGACGGCATCCTCGCCGACGGCGGCCCCGACGCGAGCCGGGTGCTGGTGATGTCCGTCCTCGCCGCGGGCGCCATCGTCCTGGCGGGGCTGTGCACCGCGGTGGTCAACATCCGCCTGTTCCGCGCCACCGAGTCCGGCCTCGCCACACTGCGGGTGCGGGCCTTCCGGCACGTGCACGACCTGTCCACGCTCTCCCAGGGCTCCGAGCGCCGCGGCGCGCTGGTCTCCCGCGTGACCAACGACGTCGACACCATCTCGATGTTCGTGCAGTGGGGCGGGATCATGCTCATGGTCTCGACGCTCCAGCTGGCGGTGGCGACCGTGCTGATGGCCGTGTACTCCCCGGTCCTCACCGTGGTCGTGTGGGTCTGCTTCGTCCCGCTGTTCCTCGTCGTCCGCTTCGCGCAGAAGGCGGTGGGGCGGCGGTTCACCCTCGTCCGCGAGAAGGTCGGCGCGCTGCTGGGCGCCGTCTCCGAGGCCGTGGTCGGTGCCGAGACGGTGCGCGCCTACGGGGTCGCCGACCGTACCGGTCGACGCATCGACGGCGCGGTGGAGGACGCCCGCCGGGCCCAGGGCCGTGCGATGACCCTCGTGGGGATGGTGTTCTCCTCCGGGACGCTCCTCGCGAACCTGGTCCTCTCGGTGGTCGTGGTGGTCGGCTCCTACCTCGGCATCGGCGGGGGCCTGACCGCGGGCGAGCTCATCGCCTTCCTCTTCCTGGTCCAGCTGTTCACGGGACCTGTGCAGATGGCCACCGAGATCCTCAACGAGCTGCAGAACGCGGTGGCCGGCTGGCGTCGCGTCCTGGCCGTCGTCGAGACGCCGCTGGACGTCACCGACGCCGCGGACGACGGCGCGGACGACGAGGTCAGCCCGCGCGGGGACGCGCGCGTCACGCTGCGCGGTGTCCGCTACCGCTACCCGGACGGGCCCGAGGTGCTGCACGGCGTGGACCTCGAGCTGCCCGCACGGACCAAGGTCGCCGTCGTGGGCCAGACCGGATCGGGCAAGACGACGATCGCCAAGCTCGTCGCCCGGCTCATGGACCCGACCGAGGGCGGCGTCGAGCTGGACGGCACGGACCTGCGCGCCATCCCGCTGGCCCGGCTGCGTGAGCGGGTCGTGCTGGTGCCGCAGGAGGGCTTCCTGTTCGACGGGACCGTCCTGACCAACGCGGCCTACGGGTTGCGCGAGCTGCCCGCCGGCCCGGAGGCGCCGGAAGTGCGTGAGCGGGTCGCGGCGGCGTTCGAGGCCCTGGGGCTGTCCGACTGGCTCGCCGACCTGCCCGACGGCATGGACACCGACGTGGGGCAGCGCGGCGAGGACCTCTCGGCCGGGGAGCGGCAGCTCGTCGCGGTCGCGCGGGCCTACCTCGCCGCGCCGGACCTGCTGGTCCTGGACGAGGCGACCTCCGCCGTCGACCCCGCCACCGAGGTGCGGATCGCCCGTGCGCTGGACGCGCTGACGTCCGGGCGCTCCACGATCACGATCGCGCACCGGTTGTCGACGGCGGAGGCGAGCGACCTGGTGGTCGTGGTCGACGACGGCCACGTCGTGGAGGTCGGTCCGCACGCCCGGCTCGCGGCGGCCGGCGGGGTCTACGCACAGATGCACGCGAGCTGGGTCGCCCAGACCCGCTGAGACGCACCCACGGGCACCCCCGGGTGCGTGGAAGGATGGCACCGTGCCGAACCAGACCACCCTCGATCCCACCGTCGCCGACCGTCTCAAGCGGGACGACCACGGCCTGGTCGCCGCGATCGTCCAGCAGCACGACACCGGCGAGGTGCTGATGCTCGGCTGGATGGACGACGAGGCGCTGCGCCGCACGCTGTCGGAGGGGCGGGTGACCTTCTGGAGCCGCTCGCGGGCCGAGTACTGGCGCAAGGGCGACACCTCCGGCCACGTCCAGCACGTGCGGTCCGTCGCGATCGACTGCGACGGCGACGCGCTGCTGGTGCGCGTCCACCAGGTGGGCGCCGCGTGCCACACGGGCGCGCGCACCTGCTTCGAGGCGGGCGGCGAGCTGCCCGCCGTCGTCGGCTCCGTTCCCGACGCGCCCCGTCCTGACGACCGCACCGCCGACCACGAGGAGAACCGGTGACCACGCCCCCTGCCACCACCCCCGCTCCGGCCCGAGCCGCCGCCCCCACGGCCGACGAGCTCACCTGGGGCGCCACGTGGCCGGGTCTGGAGACGTTCCGCGAGCTCGCCCGCGACCGGCGCGTGATCCCGGTGGTGCGGCGCGTGCTGGCCGACGACGTCACACCGGTCGGCCTCTACCGCACGCTCGCGCAGGACCGCCCCGGCACGTTCGTGCTCGAGTCCGCCGAGGCCGGCGGGGCCTGGGCACGGTGGTCGTTCGTCGGTGTCGAGTCGCGTGCCACCCTGCTGTCCGACGGCGGCCGGGCGCTCTGGCGCGGCGACGTGCCGGCGGGCGTCCCGCGCGAGGGCGACGTCCTGGACGTCCTCGGCGCGGCGCTGGAAGCGCTGCGGACCGAGCCGATCGACGGCCTGCCGCCGCTGACGGGCGGCTTCGTCGGGGCGATGGGCTGGGACATCGTGCGCCACTGGGAGCCGACTCTGCCGGCCACCGCGCCGGACGAGCTCGACGTGCCCGAGGTCGCGCTGTCGCTCGCCACGGACCTGGTGGCGATCGACCACCACACCGGGGCGGTGTGGCTGGTGGCCAACGCGATCAACGGCGACGGCACCGACGAGCGCGTCGACGAGGCGCACGCGGACGCCGTCGGGCGCCTCGACGACCTGGCGAGCCGGCTGGCCGTCGCCGCCCCGGCGGTGCGCACCGTCGTGGACCCGGACGCGTCCGAGCCCGGGCTCGAGTTCCGTTCCACCCGGGACGAGTTCGAGGACGCCGTCCGGGCCGGGCAGGAGGCGATCCGCGACGGCGAGGTCTTCCAGGTGGTGCTCTCCCAGCGCCTCGACCTGGACTGCCCGGCCGCGCCGCTGGACGTCTACCGCGCGCTGCGGACGATCAACCCGAGCCCGTACATGTACTACTTCCAGCTCCGGGACCACCGGGAGCGCGACTTCGCCGTCGTGGGATCGAGCCCCGAGACGCTGGTCAAGGTCGACGCGGGGCACGTGACGACGTACCCGATCGCCGGCTCGCGGCCGCGCGGCGCCACGGTGGAGGAGGACGTCGCCCTGGCCGACGAGCTGATCGCCGACCCCAAGGAGCGGGCCGAGCACCTCATGCTGGTCGACCTGTCGCGCAACGACCTGGTCAAGGTCTGCGAGCCGACGTCCGTCGAGGTGGTCGAGTTCATGTCGACCCGCCGCTTCAGCCACATCATGCACCTGTGCTCCACCGTGGTGGGGCGGCTGCGTGCCGGGGCGAGCGCGCTGGACACCCTGCGGGCCACCTTCCCGGCCGGGACGCTGTCGGGCGCACCGAAGCCGCGCGCGATCGCCCTGATCGACGAGCTGGAACCCGCCTCGCGCGGGATCTACGGCGGCACCTGCGGCTACCTGGACTTCGGCGGCAACATGGACATGGCCATCGCGATCCGGACCGCGTTCCTGCGCGACGGACGTGCCTCGGTGCAGGCCGGCGGCGGGATCGTCGCCGACTCGGTGCCCGCCCTGGAGTACGCCGAGTCGCGCAACAAGGCCGCGGCGGCGGTCCGGGCCGTCCAGCTCGCCGCACGGTTCGCCGATCTCGGGGGGCAGGGACGGTGATCCGCTCCAGGTCCCGGGCGGTCGTCCTGCTGCTGGTGCTCGGCGGCGCGGCCTTCGCGGTCTCCGCACCCGTGTGGCTGCGGACCACGGTGGCGACGGCCCTCGAGCCCGAGGTCGTGGTGGAGGTGCCCGGCACGACGGCGGCGCCCGCGGTGAGCGCAGCGGCCTTCGTCGTCCTCGCCGGGGCGCTCGCGGCGACCCTGGCGGGACGGGTCGCCCGGTGGGTCGCGCTCGCAGCGGTCGGGCTGGCGGGCGTGACGGTGGCCGTGGGGGCCGCCGCCGTGCTGCGTGACGTGCGGGCGCCGGCCGTGTCCGCCGCCGCGGACGCCGCCGGGGTGACGACGCTCACGTCGCCCGTCGAGGTGACGCCGTGGCCCTGGCTGACGGTGGTCGTGGGCGTGGCGGTCGTGGCCGCGGCCGTCCTCGCCGCGTTGGGGTCGCCGTCGTGGTCGGGTGGCGGCACGCGCCACGAGCGGGCCCCGACGGGACGGGACGCCCCCACCGGGCCGGTCGACCGGGACCCGGACGCGCAGGCCGACTGGGACGCCCTCTCGCGGGGCACCGACCCGTCCGCCGACCGGTAGTCTGACCCTCAGCACCACGCGACGAAAGGTATGCCCCGCCCATGACCGACAACAGCCCCGCCGAGCCGATCTACCTGCCGAAGGCGGTACCGCCCACCAACCACGGTCACACCGTCGCGGCCTGGACCGCGATGATCGGCATCATGGCCGGTGCGCTCGTGTCGGCGGTCGGCTGCCTCCCGGGTGTCCCGTTCCTCCTGTTCTGGGTGGGCATGGTCGTCGTCGTAGCGTCCTGCGTGGCGGGGCTCGTCCTGCGGAACATGGGGTACGGCCAGGTGAAGGACGGCGTCGAGCCGCGGCGCGCGTCGTCGACGCACTGAGCGCACGCGCGCGCTGAACGCATCGAGCAGCCGCGACCCGGCGGCTCCGGCGCCCGCACCTCCACGGGGGTGCGGGCGCCGTCGCGTCCGGGGACCGCGGCGCCCCGCCTGTCACGGAGCGATAACGATGTGTGCGCGGTGGCCGCGCGAACCGTGCGGCCGTGGCGGCCCACCCGTCTCGCACCGCGGGCGGTGGTCGGCCTGCGGGTGGGACGGGCCTACCATGGCAGCAACACGACCGAGGGAGGGGAGAGCATGACTGTCCTGGAGGACATCGTCGCGGGTGCCCGCGAGGATCTTGCCGCGCGCCAGGCCCGCACCTCGCTCGACGAGCTCAAGGAACGTGCCGCCAGGGTGCCCGGTGCCCTCGAGTGCTGCAGCCGGCTGCTGTCCGAGGACAAGGTCGCCGTCATCGCCGAGGTCAAGCGTTCGAGCCCGAGCAAGGGCGCGCTCGCCGACATCTCCGACCCGGCCGCGCTGGCGGTCGAGTACGCGGCGGGCGGCGCCAGCGTGATCTCGGTGCTCACCGAGCAGCGGCGCTTCAACGGCAGCCTCGCCGACCTCGACGCCGTGCGAGCACGCGTGGACGTGCCGGTGCTGCGCAAGGACTTCGTCGTGACCCCGTACCAGGTCTGGGAGGCGCGGGCGCACGGCGCCGACGTCGTCCTGCTCATCGTCGCGGCCCTCGAGCAGACGGTGCTGACGTCGCTCGTCGAGCGCGTCCACTCGCTCGGGATGACCGCGCTCGTCGAGGCGCACACCGAGGACGAGGTCCGGCGGGCCCTGGACGCCGGCGCACGCGTCGTGGGCGTCAACGCGCGTGACCTCAAGACGCTCGAGGTCGACCGGGGCACCTTCGCGCGCCTGGCCCCGCTGATCCCCGACGACGTGGTCCGCGTCGCGGAGTCGGGTGTGCGGGGCCCGCACGACGTCATGGACTACGCCCGCGCGGGCGCCCATGCCGTGCTCGTCGGCGAGGCCCTCGTCACCGACGGCGAGCCCCGCCGCTCGGTGGCCGACCTCGTGGCGGCGGGGCAGCACCCCGCGCTCTGGTCGGTACGACCCGCCGCGCAGCAGTGAGTCCCGTGGCGGAAGCCGCCGTCCTGATCTGACACCCCCCGACGCCATGAAGGAGCGCCCGTGCCTGAGCAGCCCGAGCAGCCCGTGCGAGACGCGCTGACCGAGACACTGGCCGATCAGGTCGCCGAGAAGCTCGCCGACGTCCATGGTCCCTACTTCGGGCAGTTCGGCGGCCGGTACGTCCCGGAGGCGCTGATCGCCGCGCTCGACGAGCTGGAGGCGGAGTTCCGCAAGGCGCAGGGCGACCCGGGCTTCGCTGCCGAGCTGTCCCGCCTGCACCGCGACTACACCGGCCGCCCGTCCCCGCTGACCGAGGTGCCGCGGTTCGCGGCGCACATCGCCGGCCCGGGCGACGACGGCGCCGCACCGGTGCGGGTCTTCCTCAAGCGGGAGGACCTCAACCACACGGGGTCCCACAAGATCAACAACGTGCTCGGCCAGGCGTTGCTCGTCAAGCGGATGGGCAAGACGCGCGTCATCGCGGAGACGGGAGCCGGTCAGCACGGGGTCGCGACGGCGACGGCGGCCGCCCTCCTCGGCCTGGAGTGCGTCGTCTACATGGGCGAGGAGGACACGCGCCGCCAGGCGCTGAACGTCGCCCGCATGGAGCTCCTCGGCGCGACGGTCGTCCCCGTGACGGTCGGGACGCGCACCCTGAAGGACGCCATCAACGAGGCGCTGCGCGACTGGGTCACCAACGTCGACCACACCCACTATCTGCTCGGCACCGTGACGGGACCGCACCCGTTCCCGGAGATGGTGCGCGAGTTCCACCGGATCATCGGCGAGGAGGCGCGCGAGCAGATGCTCGAGCGCGTCGGCCGCCTGCCCGACGTCGTCGCGGCGTGCGTGGGCGGCGGGTCGAACGCCCTCGGCCTGTTCAACGCGTTCCTGGACGACGACGGTGTGGCGCTCTACGGGTTCGAGGCCGGGGGAGAGGGTATCGAGTCCGGCCGCCACGCGGCGCGGTTCTCCGGTGGTGCGCCCGGAGTGCTCCACGGCGCGCGGTCCTACCTGCTCCAGGACGACGACGGCCAGACCCGCCCGAGCCACTCGGTCTCGGCGGGGCTCGACTACCCGAGCGTCGGGCCGGCGCACTCCTGGCTGCACGACATCGGCCGGGCCGCCTACGAGCCCGTGACCGACGCCGAGGCGATGGAGGCCTTCCAGCTCCTGTGCCGGACGGAGGGGATCATCCCCGCGATCGAGTCGGCGCACGCGCTGGCCGGTGTGCTGCGCGTCGGCCGCCGGATCGTCGAGGACGGCGGGTCCGACCAGGTGCTGCTCGTCAACCTCTCGGGCCGGGGGGACAAGGACGTGGCCACGGCGGCCCGCTGGTTCGGCCTGCTCGATGGGGACGCGACGGAGGGGGACCAGTGAGCACGGCGACGACATCCAGGACCGCGGCGAGGCTCGACGAGCTCGCCGGGACAGGGCGCGCCGCGCTCGTCGGCTATCTTCCCGTCGGGTTCCCCGACGTCGCCCGCTCCGTCGAGGCCGTCACGACGATGGTCGACGCGGGGGTCGACGTCGTCGAGATCGGCGTGCCGTACACCGACCCGGTGATGGACGGGCCCGTCATCCAGCGTGCGGCCGAGGCCGCGTTGGCGGCCGGCGCCCGGGTCCGCGACGTGCTCACCGTGGTCGAGGCCGTCGCCGAGCACTCGGGCGGCACGGTGCCCGCGTTGGTCATGTCGTACTACAACCCCGTGCTGCGGTACGGGGTCGAGGCCTTCGCCCGCGACCTCGCCGCCGCGGGCGGTGCCGGGATGATCACGCCGGACCTCATCCCCGACGAAGCCGCCGAGTGGAGCGCGGCCGCCGACGAGCTGGGGCTCGACAAGGTCTACCTCGTCGCCCCGAGCTCGACCGCCGAGCGCCTGCACCTGACCGCCAGGGCCTCCCGCGGGTTCGTCTACGCCGCCTCGACGATGGGCGTCACGGGCACGCGCGAGTCCGTCGGGCTGGCCGCCGAGGAGCTGGTCACCGCGACCCGGTCCGCCGGCGCGGACCACGTGTGCGTGGGGCTCGGGGTCTCGACGGGCGAGCAGGCGGCCGAGGTCGGACGGTACGCCGACGGCGTCATCGTCGGGTCGGCACTGGTCCGCACGCTGTTGTCCGACGACCCCTGGACCGACCGGCTGGACGCCCTCGGTAGGGTGACCGGCGAGCTCGCGGCCGGAGTCGCGCGCGCCCGCACCACCGGAGGAGACTCGTGACCGTCCTCGGCCAGCTCGCGGCATCGATCCCGAGCCCCGACCAGCACACCTGGCACCTGGGCCCCGTGCCGATCCGCGCCTACGCCCTGGCGATCCTCGCGGGCATCGTCGTGGCGGTGTGGATGACCATGCGCCGGTGGAAGGCCCGCGGTGGTGACCCGGACGACGTCCTGGAGATCGCCTTCTGGGCCGTCCCGTTCGGGATCGTCGGCGGGCGGATCTACCACGTCGTCTCGACGCCGGACCCGTACTGGGGCGAGAACGGCGACCCGGTCAGCGCGCTGTACATCTGGGAGGGCGGACTCGGCATCTGGGGCGCTGTCGCGCTCGGCGCCGTCGGCGCCTGGATCGGCTGCCGCCGGCTGGGCGTGCGCCTGTCCACCTTCGCCGACGCCCTCGCCCCGGGCCTGCTCGTCGCGCAGGCGATCGGGCGGCTGGGCAACTGGTTCAACCAGGAGCTCTTCGGGGCACCGACCGAGCTGCCCTGGGGCCTCGAGATCGACGTGGCCTACCTGCCCGTCGACCCGGCCACGGGCCTGCAGTACGCCGAGGGAACACTGTTCCACCCGACGTTCCTGTACGAGATGCTCTGGAACCTCGCTGCCGCCGCTCTTCTCATCTGGCTCGACCGCCGGTACAGGCTCGGTCATGGGAGGGTATTCTGGGCCTACGTCGTGATCTACACCCTCGGCAGGGTGTGGATCGAGATGCTCCGCATCGACACCGCTGAGATGGTGCTCGGGATGCGGCTGAACGTATGGACCTCGCTCGTCGTGGGCCTCGGTGCCCTCGTCGCGTTCGTCGTCGTCGGCCGGTTGCATCCCGGTCGCGAGGACGGTGTCTCGCTGCCGGGCTCCACCGTGGAGCCGGACGCCGATGCGCAGACCGAGACCGACGGTGACCACGCAGGCACGGCCCAGGCCGTCGCCGACGAGGACACCACCGACACGACCGACACGGAAGCGTCGGCCGCCGGGCCCGACCAGGACCCGGCACCGCGCGCCTGAGGCACCGCCGACCGGGTCACCACCCGGAGAGCGTCGCCTGGCATGTCCGACGGGCCGACGACGTCCCGAACCACCCTTGAAGCAGACGCGCCCGCGTGCGGGCGCACAGGAGGACGGTGTTGATGACCACGCCGCAGCACTGGGTCGCGCCACCCGAGGCGCAGGGCCTCTACGACCCCGCGACGGAACACGACGCGTGTGGTGTCGCGTTCGTCGCGACCCTGCGCGGGACGCCCGGGCGCGACATCGTCGACGCAGGCCTCACCGCGCTGCTCAACCTCGACCACCGCGGTGCGGTCGGTGCGGAGGAGAACAGCGGTGACGGGGCAGGGATCCTCACCCAGATCCCCGACGCCTTCGTCCGTGACGTCGTCGCCGTGGAGCTGCCGCCCGCCGGGCGGTACGCCATCGGCATGGCGTTCCTCCCGCAGGACCGCGACGAGGCCGACGCCGTCGCACGCCGTTTCGAGGCGATCGCCGTCGAGGAGAAGCTCGACGTGCTCGCCTGGCGGGACGTGCCCGTGACCGCGGACCTCGTCGGGCCGACCGCGCGGGCCTCGATGCCGACCTTCCGTCAGGTCCTGGTGGCCGACCCTGCGCGCGAGCTGGCCGGGATCGAGCTGGACCGGCGCGCGTACCGGCTGCGCAAGCGGGCGGAGAACGAGCTGGGGCTCTTCCTGGCGTCCCTGTCGGCGCGCACGGTGACCTACAAGGGCATGCTCACCACGTCCCAGCTCGAGCCCTTCTTCCCCGACCTGTCGGACCCGCGGTACGCGTCGGAGATCGCGCTGGTCCACTCGCGCTTCTCCACCAACACGTTCCCGTCGTGGCCGCTGGCCCAGCCGTTCCGGATGATCGCGCACAACGGCGAGATCAACACGGTGCGCGGCAACCGCAACTGGATGGCGGCCCGTGAGGGCAACCTCGCCAGCGAGGCGCTCGGCGACCTCACGCCGCTCCTGCCCGTCTGCACGGCGGGCTCGAGCGACTCGGCGAGCTTCGACGAGGTGCTCGAGCTGCTGCACCTCTCGGGGCGCTCCCTGCCCCACTCGGTGCTCATGATGATCCCGGAGGCCTGGGAGAACCATGCCGAGATGGACCCGGCACGCCGTGCCTTCTACGAGTACCACGCGAACCTCATCGAGCCGTGGGACGGCCCCGCCTGCCTGACCTTCACGGACGGCACGCTGATCGGTGCCGTCCTCGACCGCAACGGTCTGCGACCCGGCCGGTACTGGGTCACGGAGGACGGCCTCGTCGTCCTCGGCTCCGAGGCCGGCGTGCTCGACCTGGACCCGGCGACGGTGGTCCGCAAGGGACGGCTCGAGCCCGGCCGCATGTTCCTGGTGGACACCGCGCAGGGGCGGATCGTCGAGGACGACGAGCTCAAGTCGCAGCTCGCCGCCCAGCGGCCGTACGCGCGGTGGGTCGAGGAGAACTCGATCTCCCTCGACTCCCTGCCGGAGCGGGAGCACGTCGCGCACTCGCCGGCCTCGGTGCAGCGCCGCCAGCGTGCCTTCGGGTACACCTCGGAGGAGCTCAAGGTCATCCTGACGCCCATGGCGAACAAGGCCATGGAGCCGCTGGGCGCGATGGGCTCGGACACCCCGGTCGCGGTGCTGTCCAGCCGCCCGCGCCTGCTGTTCGACTACTTCACGCAGATGTTCGCCCAGGTCACCAACCCGCCGCTCGACGCGATCCGCGAGGAGCTGGTGACCTCGATCGGCGGTGCCATCGGTCCGGAGCCGAACCTGCTCGACGACACCCCCCTGCACGCCCGCAAGCTCACGCTGCCCTTCCCCGTGCTGGACAACGACGAGCTCGCGAAGATCGTGCGCATCGACCGGGACGCCCGGCTGGAGGGCGAGTTCCGCGCCGCCATCGTCCGCGGTCTGTACGACGTCTCGGGTGGCGGGCAGGCCCTGCACGCCCGCCTCGAGGAGATCTTCGCCGAGATCGACGCCCAGATCGACTCCGGCGCGACCCACATCGTGCTGTCCGACCGCGACTCGGACGCCGAGCGGGCACCGATCCCGTCGCTGCTGCTCACCAGCGCGGTGCACCACCACCTGCTGCGCCGGCAGACGCGCACGAGGATCTCCCTCGTGGTGGAGGCGGGCGACGTGCGCGAGGTGCACCACGTCGCGCTGCTCATCGGCTACGGCGCGGCTGCCGTCAACCCCTATCTCGCCATGGAGACCGTCGAGGACCTGGCTCTGCGCGGCTACCTCGACGTCTCTCCGGAGGTCGCCGTGCGCAACCTCATCAAGGCGCTGGGCAAGGGCGTGCTGAAGGTGATGTCCAAGATGGGCATCTCGACGATCATGTCCTACCGCGGTGCGCAGGTCTTCGAGGCCGTCGGGCTCTCCCACGAGCTGGTGGAGGACTACTTCACGGGCACCACGAGCCGGCTCGGTGGCATCGGCCTGGACGTGATCGCCGCCGAGACCGCGGCGCGCCACACCGAGGCCTACCCGGCGTCGGGCAACCACGCCCCGCACGAGCGCCTCACCACGGGCGGCGAGTACCAGTGGCGGCGCGACGGCGAGGAGCACCTCTTCGACCCCGAGACCGTGTTCCGTCTGCAGCACGCCACGCGCACCGGCCGGATGGAGATCTTCCGCAAGTACACCCGTCGCGTCGACGAGCAGTCCGAGCGGCTGATGACGCTGCGCGGGCTCCTGCGCTTCAACCCCGACCGCGAGCCGATCCCGATCGACGAGGTCGAGCCGGTCAGCGAGATCGTCAAGCGGTTCAACACCGGTGCGATGTCCTACGGCGCCATCTCCCAGGAGATGCACGAGACGCTCGCCGTCGCGATGAACGAGCTGGAGGGCCGCTCGAACTCGGGGGAGGGCGGCGAGGACTCCGAGCGCCTCTACGACCCGCGGCGTCGTTCGCGCGTGAAGCAGATCGCCTCCGGTCGCTTCGGCGTGACCAGCGAGTACCTCACGCAGGCGGACGACATCCAGCTCAAGCTCGCCCAGGGCGCCAAGCCGGGCGAGGGCGGCCAGCTGCCCGGACCCAAGGTGTACCCGTGGGTGGCCAAGACCCGGCACTCGACGCCCGGCGTCGGCCTCATCTCGCCGCCGCCGCACCACGACATCTACTCCATCGAGGATCTTGCCCAGCTGATCCACGACGCCAAGAACGCGAACCCGAGCGCCCGCATCCACGTCAAGCTCGTCTCCGAGTTCGGCGTGGGCACGGTCGCGACGGGCGTGTCCAAGGCGCACGCCGACGTCGTCCTCATCTCGGGGCACGACGGCGGCACGGGAGCCAGCCCGCTGACGTCGCTCAAGCACGCCGGCACGCCGTGGGAGATCGGCCTGGCCGAGACCCAGCAGACGCTCGTGCTCAACAACCTGCGCGACCGCATCACCGTCCAGGTCGACGGTCAGATGAAGACCGGCCGGGACGTGGTCGTCGCCGCGTTGCTCGGCGCGGAGGAGTTCGGCTTCGCGACGGCGCCGATGGTGGTCTCGGGCTGCATCATGATGCGCGTGTGCCACCTGGACACCTGCCCGGTCGGCGTGGCCACGCAGAACCCGGAGCTGCGCAGCCGGTTCACCGGCAAGCCCGAGTTCGTCGTCAACTTCTTCGAGTTCATCGCGACCGAGGTGCGCGAGCACCTCGCCTCCCTGGGCTACCGGTCCGTCGAGGAGGCGGTCGGTCAGGTCCAGGCGCTCGACACGCGCAAGGCGGTCGACCACTGGAAGGCCGAGGGCCTCGACCTGGCGCCGGTGCTCGAACGCGTCGAGCACCCGGCCGGTTCGGCCCTGCACCGCACCCGTGCGCAGGACCACGGTCTGGACAAGGCGCTGGACCAGCACCTCATCGCTCAGGCCCGAGCGGCGCTCGAGGACGCCCAGCCGGTGCGGATCGAGGTCCCGGTCCGCAACGTCAACCGCACGGTCGGCACGATGCTCGGCCACGAGGTGACCAAGCGGTACCGCGGGGCCGGTCTGCCCGACGACACGATCGACGTGACGCTGACCGGTTCCGCCGGCCAGTCCTTCGGGGCGTTCATCCCTCGTGGGGTGACCCTGCGGCTCTTCGGCGACGCGAACGACTACGTCGGCAAGGGGCTCTCCGGGGGTCGGATCGTGGTGCGGCCCGACCGCGCTGCCGTGCTCGACGGCGCCGCGAACGTCATCGCGGGCAACGTCATCGGCTACGGCGCGACGAGCGGCGAGGTGCTGCTGCGCGGCCGCGTCGGTGAGCGGTTCGGCGTCCGCAACTCCGGGGCGACCCTGGTCGTCGAGGGCGTGGGCGACCACGGCTGCGAGTACATGACCGGCGGCGAGGTGGTCGTGCTCGGTCCGACCGGCCGCAACTTCGGGGCCGGGATGTCCGGGGGCGTGGCCTACGTGCTGAACCTGCGCGACGGCGCCATGAACTCGGCGTCGGTCGCGTCCGGCGAGCTGGTGGTGGGGCCCCTCGAGGACGACGACTGGTCCCGCGTGCAGGAGCTGCTGACGAAGCACCACGAGGAGACCGGCTCGCCCGTCGCGGCCGAGCTGCTGGCGGACGAGGGCACGCGTGAGCGCTTCTCGCGGATCCTCCCGCCGGCCTGGGCGAACGTCCGCGCGGCACTGGCCGACGCGGAGTCCGCCGGAACGCCCCTGGGCGAGGGCGACGACTTCGATCCCTCCCTCTGGGAGCACATCATGGAGGTGGCACGTGGCTGACCCGCGCGGATTCCTGAAGGTCCGGGAGCGCGAGCTCCCGCCGAACCGTCCCGTCGAGGTGCGCCTGCGCGACTGGAAGGACGTGCACGCCCACCTCCAGGAGGGCCAGCCGTTCCTCAAGGAGCAGGCCGGCCGCTGCATGGACTGCGGCGTCCCGTTCTGCCACCAGGGGTGCCCGCTCGGGAACCTCATCCCCGAGTGGAACGACCTCGTCCGCCAGGACCAGTGGGCCGACGCGATCGAGCGGCTGCATGCGACGAACAACTTCCCGGAGTTCACGGGCCGGGTGTGCCCCGCCCCGTGCGAGACCAGCTGTGTGCTGGGCATCAACCAGCCGGCCGTGACGATCAAGAACATCGAGGTCTCGATCATCGACGAGGCCTTCGAGCGCGGGCTGGTCACGCCGCAGGTGCCGCAGCGGCTCACCGGGTCGACCGTCGCCGTCGTGGGCTCGGGTCCGGCCGGTCTGGCCGTCGCGCAGCAGCTCACCCGTGCCGGCCACACCGTGGTCGTCTACGAGCGGGACGACGCGATCGGTGGTCTGCTGCGCTACGGCATCCCGGACTTCAAGCTCGAGAAGACGCACATCGAGCGTCGGCTCGCCCAGATGGAGGCCGAGGGCACCCGGTTCCGTGCCGGGGTGGAGATCGGCAAGGACATCACGTGGGACGCGCTGCGCCGTCGGTTCGACGCCGTCGTGGTGGCCACGGGTGCGACCGTGCCCCGCGGCCTGCCGGTCCCGGGCCACGAGCTGTCCGGCGTGCTCCCGGCGATGGACTTCCTGACGCCGTCGAACAAGGCGGCCGCGGGCCGCCCCGTCGAGGGCGCGCCGAGCGCCCGGGGCAAGCACGTCGTCGTCATCGGCGGTGGTGACACCGGCTCGGACTGCGTCGGCACGTCGTTGCGCCAGGGCGCGGAGAGCGTGTCGACGCTCGCGATCGGCAAGAAGCCGCCGTCGGAGCGCCAGCCGCACCAGCCGTGGCCCACGGACCCCATCCTCTACGAGGTCTCGACCTCGTACGAGGAGGGCGGCGAGCGGACCTTCCTGGCCTCGACCGTGGAGTTCGTCGGCGACGAGAACGGCGCGGTCCGGGCCCTGAAGGTCGCCGAGACGGAGTACCTGGCCGACGGTCGGCGCGTGCCGAAGCCCGGCACGGAGCGCGAGATCCCGGCGGACCTGGTCCTGATCGCGATGGGCTTCACCGGGCCGGAGACGGACCAGCTGGTCGAGCAGACCGGTATCGAGACCACGAGCCGCGGCCTGGTGCGCCGCGGTGACGACTACGCGACCACACTCCCGGGCGTCTTCGTGGCCGGCGACGCCGGCCGCGGTCAGTCGCTCATCGTGTGGGCGATCGCCGAGGGGCGGGCGGCCGCGGCCGCCGTGGACACGTTCCTCCAGGGGAGCACCGAGCTGCCGGCCCCCGTGGGCCCGCGCACCGTTGCCCTGAGAGAATGAGCACGAACCCGGGCGTCGTGTGGCGTCCGGGACGGCCCCGGTCGGTACCGGGGCAGTACGACGACGAGGCTGGAGACATGCGCAGAGCGAAGATCGTGTGCACCATCGGACCCGCGACAGCATCACCGGAGAAGCTCCGGGAGCTGGTCGACGCGGGTATGGACGTGGCCCGGATCAACCGGAGCCACGGCGAGCAGTCGGAGCACGAGGCCGTCTATCACGGTGTGCGCGCGGCGGCGAAGGACGCGGGGCGCAACGTCGCCGTCCTGGTCGACCTGCAGGGACCCAAGATCCGGCTGGGCCGGTTCGGCGGCGACGAGAAGCACTTCCTGAACGAGGGCGACACCCTCACCATCACGACCGAGGACGTCGTGGGCACCCGTGAGCTGGTCTCGACCACGCACAAGGGCCTGCCGCAGGACGCCCGCGTGGGCGACCCGATCCTCATCGACGACGGCAAGGTGCGCGTGCGCGTCACCGCGGTGGAAGGCCCCCGTGTCGTCACCACCGTCGAGGTGCCGGGCCCGGTGTCCAACAACAAGGGGCTCAACCTTCCCGGCGTGGCCGTCTCGGTCCCGGCCCTGAGCGAGAAGGACACCGACGACCTGCGCTGGGCGCTGCGCATGGGCGCGGACATCATCGCCCTGTCGTTCGTCCGCAACGCGGCCGACTACGAGGACGTCCGCAAGATCATGGACGCCGAGGGCCGTGTCGTCCCCGTCGTCGCGAAGATCGAGAAGCCGCAGGCTGTGGACAACCTCGAGGAGGTCATCGCGGCGTTCGACGGCTTCATGGTGGCCCGTGGGGACCTGGCGGTCGAGATGCCGCTGGAGCAGGTCCCGCTGGTCCAGAAGCGCATCGTGGAGCTCGCGCGCCAGAACGCGAAGCCGGTCATCGTGGCGACGCAGGTGCTCGAGTCGATGACCACGAGCCCGCGTCCGACGCGCGCCGAGGCCTCCGACTGCGCCAACGCGGTGCTCGACGGTGCCGACGCGGTCATGCTGTCGGGCGAGACGTCCGTCGGCGACTACCCCATCCTCACGGTGCAGACGATGGCTTCGATCATCGAGGCCACGGAGGAGATGGGGCGTGAGCGCATCGCCCCGCTCGGCTCCGCGCCGCACACCCGTGGCGGGATCATCACGCGGGCGGCAGCGGAGATCGGCAACTCGCTCGGCGTGAAGTACCTGGTGACGTTCACGCAGTCCGGTGACTCGGCCAAGCGCATGTCGCGCCTGCGCTCGGGCATCCCGCTGCTCGCCTTCACCCCGGAGGAGTCGGTGCGCAACGTGCTGGCGCTCACCTGGGGCACCACCACGTACGCGGTGCCGGAGGTCGGTTCGGTCGACGCGATGGTCGGGCAGGTCGACCAGACCCTGCAGGCCAACGGCCTGGCCGAGGTCGGGGACCGCGTAGTCATCGTCTCGGGCGCCCCGGTCGGGGTGCCGGGTACGACGAACTCGATCCTCGTGCACAAGGTGGGCAGCCACAGCGACGGCGGCGCGCTGAGCGTCTGACCCGCTCCGGTCCGACCGGCGGTGCCGGTGGACCGGCACCGAGGAGACCACGAGAGCCCGGACCGCTGCTGCGGTCCGGGCTCTCGTGCTGCGTGCCCCGGGCGGGATTCGAACCCGCACTGGATCGGGTTTGAGCCGATTGCCTCTGCCGGTTGGGCTACCGGGGCGCGGGCGGCAGCGGCCTTATCGAACCACACCGTCCTGCCCGGTGCCCAACCGGCCGCGACCTGGTACGGGTGCGCACGGTCACACCGCGGCGTGCGGGGCAAAAGCGCCCGACCGGTGCCCACGGGGTCTACGATGGTCCCTGTGACCGACGAGAAGCTGCCGCTCGACCTGCCCCCGCTGATCGACGCTGAGCCGGAGGCGTCGCCTCCCGAGCCCCCGGCGAAGCCCTCACGGCGGGCCGTGGTCGCCGAGGACGAGGCGCTGATCCGCATGGACGTCGTGGAGACGCTGCGCGAGGCGGGCTTCGACGTCGTGGGCGAGGCCGGCGACGGTGAGACGGCCGTCAGCCTGGCCACGGAGCTCAAGCCCGACGTCGTCGTCATGGACGTCAAGATGCCCGAGCTGGACGGCATCTCGGCGGCCGAGCGGATCGGCAAGGCGCACGCGGCGCCGGTCGTGCTGCTCACCGCGTTCTCGCAGACCGAGCTCGTCGAGCGCGCGCGCGACGCGGGCGCCATGGCCTACGTCGTCAAGCCCTTCACCCCGGCGGACCTGCTGCCCGCGGTCGAGATCGCGATCTCCCGCTACCAGCAGATCGGTGCGCTGGAGTCGGAGGTGGCGGACCTCCAGGAGCGTTTCGAGACCCGCAAGCGGGTGGACCGGGCCAAGGGCCTGCTGATGACGAAGATGGGCCTGAGCGAGCCGGAGTCGTTCCGCTGGATCCAGAAGACCTCGATGGACCGGCGGCTCACCATGCGCGAGGTGGCGGACGCCGTCATCGACCAGGTGGGCGCCTGAGACAGACGTTGTGCGACTCCCTGGTGACGGCTATCGTCGCCAGGGAGTCGTGATCTTTTCGTGACCTTTCCGCTCGGAGAAGACGTACGGAGTGTCGGAGGGAGAGTCGATGCGTGCAGCGGTCACAGTTCGCCCCGCGACGGAGGACGACCTGCTGGAGGTCGCCGAGCTGGCGGCGAGCGTCGCCCCGGACGGCACGACGACGGCCGCCGCCGACCCGGGCAGGCTCTGTGAGCACCTCAGCGTCCTGCTGGCCGCCGGGGGAGAGGTCCTGGTGGCGGTCGAGGACGGCGCGGTCGTGGGCTTCCTCCTGGTCCGCGTGCTCGGCCCGCGCTTCTACGCACTGACTCCGAGCCTCTACGTCGACGCGATCCTCGTCGCGCCCCGGACCCGTCGGCACGGCGTCGGTCGGTCCCTGCTCGTCGCTGCGCTCGACCTCGCTGCCGAGGCCGGCGCGGAGAACATCTACTGCGCACCCGCGCCCGGCGCCCGGGAGATGCACCGGTTCCTGGCCCGGCTCGGGTTCGCCCCCGCTGCCGGGCACCGCGTCGTCGCGGTGCCGGTGCTGGAGCGGCGTCTGGCGCAGGGAGCGTCGCCCGGTGCCACGGTCGTCCGTCGTCGCGACGGCGGACGCCGCCGTCGCGACGCGACCCGTGCGGCGATCGAGGACCTGGTGGCGCGCCGGCGTCGCGCTCGTGAGGCCGGTCTGCCCACCGGGCCCGTGGACCTGCGCGCCTTCCAGGTGGAGCACGCCGCGGCCGAGGCGGCCCATCGGGCCGGGACCGAGGCCGAGCAGACGTCCAACGCCTCCTGACGTCCCCCGTCGCGTGGCGGGTCCCGGTCTCCCGAGGACCGCTCGCCGCTCAGCCGGCGTCGAGCAGCATGCAGGTGAGCCGCGCCGTCGCCACGCGCCGCTCGTCGTCGTCGGTGACGACGATCTCGTAGGCTGCGGTCGACCGTCCGAGGTGCAGCGCCGTCGCGACCCCGTGGACCTGTCCGCTGCGCACGCCACGGTGGTGCGTGACGTTGAGCTCGAGCCCGACGGCTGCCCGTCCGGGTCCGGCGTGGCTCTGCGCCGCCACGGATCCGAGCGTCTCGGCGAGCGAGGCGGTCGCGCCGCCGTGCAGCAGTCCGGCCGGCTGCGTGTTGCCGGCCACCGGCATGGTGCCCCGCGTCGTGCCGGCGCTCACCTCGGTCAGCACGATGCCGGTGCGCTCGATGAGCGTCCCGGCGGCCGCCCGCTGCCACCCCGCCGCGTCCTGGGGGAAGGAGTCCGTGTCAGTCATGGACGATAGGTTGGCACCCGTGACGACCTCAGCGCGAACCGGTGGCCGACTGCTCCTCATCGACGGCCACTCGATGGCCTACCGGGCGTTCTACGCCCTGCCCGACACGCTGGTGACCTCCAGCGGTCAGGTGACCAACGCCGTGTACGGCTTCTTCTCGATGCTGACGAACCTGCTGCGCGACGAGGAGCCGACGCACCTCGCGGTCGCGTTCGACGCCGGGCGCGTGACGTTCCGCACCGAGCGGTTCGCCGAGTACAAGGGCAACCGCGACGCCACGCCCGAGGTCTTCCGTGGCCAGGTCCCCCTCATCAAGGAGGTCCTCGAGGCGCTGCGCGTGCCGGCGCTGCAGCGCGACGGCATCGAGGCGGACGACATCCTGGCGACCCTGGCGCGCCAGGGCGCCGAGGCCGGGCTGGAGGTCCTGGTCTGCTCGGGAGACCGTGACGCGCTGCAGCTGGTCACCGACGGCGTCACGGTGCTGTACCCGAAGAAGGGCGTCTCGGAGCTCGCGCGGATGACGCCGGAGGCGGTGGAGGAGAAGTACAAGGTCCGCCCGGAGCGCTACCCCGACCTGGCCGCGCTCGTGGGTGAGACGAGCGACAACCTGCCCGGCGTCCCCGGTGTGGGCCCCGGTGTCGCGGCCAAGTGGATCACGCAGTTCGGGGACCTGGACTCGCTGCTGGAGCGTCAGGGGGAGGTCACCGGCAAGCGTGGTGAGGCGCTCCGGGAGCACGCGGCCCAGGTGCGCCTCAACCGCGAGCTCAACGCCCTGCTGACGGACGTCGACCTGCCGCTCGCGATCGAGGACCTCGCCGTCGTGGGCTTCGACCGCGAGGCCGTCCACAGCGTCTCCGACGCCCTGCAGTTCGGTGCGCTGCGCGACCGGCTCCTCGCGGTCGACCCGGCGGGTGGCGACCAGGAGCAGGTGGCCGCGCCCGGAGTCGCCGTCACCCTGCACGACGGGCCCCTCGCCGACTGGCTCGCCCAGCACGCCGGCGTCGTCCTGGGCCTCGACGTGACCGGGGTGGCCCGACCGGCGCGGGCCGACGCGTGGCAGCTGGCCGTCGCGACCGGCGGGACGGACGGGACGGCGAGCGCCGTCGTGCTCGACCTGGCGGAGCTGGACGCTGCCGACGAGCGCGCGCTCACCGACTGGCTCGCCGACCCCTCCGCCCCGAAGGCCGTGCACGGGGCCAAGGCCGCCTGGCACATGCTCGCCGCGCGTGGTCTCGCGCTCGACGGCGTCGTCTGGGACACCGAGCTGGCCGCCTACCTCTGCTACCCCGACCAGCGAGGGTACGACCTCGCCGACCTGGTGGTCCGGCACCTGCACCGCGAGCTCGCCGTCGCGGACGACGCGGCCCAGGGTGCCCTCGACCTCGACCTCTCCGAGGGCACGGCGCCGGGGGGCGAGGCCGCGGCCCGCGCGGTCGCCGTCGTCGACCTCGCAGACGCCCTGGCGGACGGGCTGGACGACCGGGGTGCGCGCAGCCTGCTCGACGACGTCGAGATGCCGTTGTCGAACGTGCTGGCGCGGATGGAGGACACCGGAATCGCGGCGGACACCGCGTTCCTCACGGAGCTCGAGCAGCACTTCGCGGACGCTGTCTCGCGGTCGGCCGCGGAGGCGTACGACGTCATCGGTCGCGAGGTCAACCTGGGCAGCCCGAAGCAGCTCCAGGAGGTCCTGTTCGACCAGCTGGGCATGCCGCGGACGAAGAAGATCAAGACCGGCTACACCACGGACGCCGCCTCCCTGCAGGATCTCTTCACCAAGACCGAGCACCCGTTCCTGGCGCACCTGCTGGCACACCGCGACGCAGCCAAGCTGCGGACCACCGTGGAGGGTCTGCTGAAGTCCGTGCAGCCGGACGGACGGATCCACACGACGTTCCAGCAGACGATCGCCGCGACGGGTCGGCTCAGCTCGACGGACCCGAACCTGCAGAACATCCCGATCCGGACGGAGTCGGGCCGGCGGATCCGCCGGGCGTTCCGGGTGGGCGAGGGCCACGAGGTCCTCCTGACCGCCGACTACAGCCAGATCGAGATGCGGATCATGGCCCACCTCTCGGGGGACGAGGGCCTCATCGCCGCGTTCCGCTCGGGCGAGGACCTGCACCGCTACGTCGGGTCGCGCGTCTTCGACGTCGCACCGGCCGACGTCACGGCCGAGATGCGCGCGAAGGTCAAGGCGATGAGCTACGGGCTCGCCTACGGGCTGAGCGCCTTCGGCCTCTCCCAGCAGCTCAACATCGCCACCGGCGAGGCGCAGGGGCTGATGGACGACTACTTCACGCGTTTCGGGGGAGTGCGCGACTACCTGGCGGGGATCGTGGAGGAGGCGCGCGCCACCGGGTACACCGCCACCATCCTGGGGCGTCGGCGCTACCTCCCGGACCTGACGAGCGACAACCGGCAACGTCGTCAGATGGCGGAGCGGATGGCTCTCAACGCACCGATCCAGGGCAGCGCGGCCGACATCATCAAGCTCGCCATGCTGGGGGTGCAGCGCGAGCTCGACGACCGTGGACTGGCGTCGAGGCTGCTGCTGCAGGTGCACGACGAGCTCGTGGTCGAGGTCGCCCCCGGGGAGCGGGAGGCTGCCGAGGAGGTCCTGCGCACGAAGATGGGGGCCGCCTACGCGCTCGACGTGCCGCTCGACGTCTCGGTCGGTACGGGCGAGACCTGGCACGACGCCGGTCACTGACGTGCCGGGTCAGTCCTTGGTGGTGACGAACACCGCCGTGCCGGGCAGGTACGCGCCGCGGACGGGTCCCCACCCGCCCCAGCTCTGCCTGTTCCAGGCGGGCCACTCGGGCTCGACGACGTCGCGCAGGCGCAGGCCGGCCGCCACGACGTCCCGCACGTGGTCGCCCACCGTCCGGTGGTGCTCGGCATAGACGACGTGGCCCGACGCGTCGGCCTCGACGTACGGGCGCCGGTCGAAGTACGACCGGTGCGCGGTCAGCCCGTCGGGCCCCGGGTCGTCAGGGAAGGCCCAGCGCAGGGGGTGCGTCACGGAGAACACCCACCTGCCGCCCGGCCGCAGCACGCGCGCGGCCTCCGCGTGCACGCGGTCCGCGTCGGGGACGAAGGGGATCGCGCCGAACGAGGTGAAGACGACGTCGAAGGTCTCGTCGGCGAAGGGCAGCGCCCGGGCGTCCGCCTCCACCGTCGGCACACGGGTCCCGGCGCGGGCGTCCAGGCGGGCCGCGGCGTCCATCATCGCGGGTGCCACGTCGGTCGCGACGACGCGCGCGCCCTGCCGGGCGAGCCAGCGCGAGCAGTGTGCCGCGCCGGCGCCCACCTCCAGGACGTCGGCGCCCCGCACCTCGCCGAGCAGCCCTGCCTCCGACTCGGCGAGCCCCTCCGGGCCCCACCGGAACCCGGCGTCGCCGAGGAAGGTGCCGTGCTCGTCGAGGTACTCGTCGGCGTGGCGGTCCCACCACGCGCGGGCGGCGCCGCCGTCGTCCTCGGGTGCGTCTCGGTAGCCGAACCAGGTCGCGGTCACGTCCCCATGGTGTCACCCGACATCTCGGCCGGTGACAGGGGTCTCAGGGCGTCGCTGCCGTCGGCGTTGACCCCTCCATACTGCACGGATAGGATGGCTCGCGGTGCAGTGCGCCGTGAGTCCGCCGGTCTGGCCGACGGTCGCCCGACAGCCGCACAGTACACCTGCACCACGACCCCTGTCCGCACTATGCCCTGTCCGCATCGGAGCAACTACTCAATGACCATCTCCACCACGAAGTCCGCCCCGCAGGTCGCCGTCAACGACATCGGCACCGAGGAAGACTTCCTTGCCGCCGTCGACGCCACCATCAAGTACTTCAACGATGGTGACATCGTCGAAGGCACGATCGTCAAGGTCGACCGCGACGAGGTCCTCCTCGACATCGGCTACAAGACGGAGGGCGTGATCCCGTCCCGGGAGCTCTCCATCAAGCACGACGTGGACCCGGGCGAGGTCGTCACCGTCGGTGACGCCGTCGAGGCTCTCGTCCTCCAGAAGGAGGACAAGGAGGGTCGCCTGATCCTGTCCAAGAAGCGCGCACAGTACGAGCGCGCCTGGGGCACGATCGAGAAGATCAAGGAGGAGGACGGCGTCGTCACCGGCACCGTCATCGAGGTCGTCAAGGGTGGCCTCATCCTCGACATCGGCCTGCGCGGCTTCCTCCCCGCCTCCCTGGTGGAGATGCGCCGCGTCCGCGACCTCGCGCCGTACGTCGGCAAGGAGATCGAGGCCAAGATCATCGAGCTCGACAAGAACCGCAACAACGTGGTCCTGTCGCGCCGCGCCTGGCTCGAGCAGACGCAGTCCGAGGTCCGTTCCACCTTCCTGCAGACCCTGCAGAAGGGCCAGGTCCGCCCCGGTGTCGTCTCCTCCATCGTCAACTTCGGTGCGTTCGTCGACCTGGGTGGCGTGGACGGCCTCGTGCACGTCTCCGAGCTCTCCTGGAAGCACATCGACCACCCCTCCGAGGTCGTCGAGGTCGGTCAGGAGGTCACGGTCGAGGTGCTCGACGTCGACTTCGACCGCGAGCGGGTCTCCCTGTCGCTGAAGGCGACGCAGGAGGACCCGTGGCAGACCTTCGCCCGCACGCACGCCATCGGCCAGGTCGTGCCCGGCAAGGTCACCAAGCTCGTGCCGTTCGGCGCGTTCGTGCGCGTCGAGGACGGCATCGAGGGCCTCGTGCACATCTCGGAGCTGGCCGTGCGCCACGTCGAGCTGCCCGAGCAGGTCGTCCAGGTGGGTGCCGAGGTCTTCGTCAAGGTCATCGACATCGACCTCGAGCGTCGCCGCATCTCGCTGTCGCTCAAGCAGGCCAACGAGGGCATGGACCCGGAGTCCGAGGACTTCGACCCCGCGCTCTACGGCATGGCGGCCGACTACGACGAGAACGGGGAGTACAAGTACCCCGAGGGCTTCGACCCCGAGACGAACGAGTGGCTCGAGGGCTTCGAGACGCAGCGTGAGGCCTGGGAGGCGGAGTACGCCAAGGCGCACGCCCGCTGGGAGTCGCACCGCGAGCAGGTCCGCGCCGCGCTGTCGGCCGACGCCGACGCCGCGGCCGGGGACGTCGTCTCCGGCGGTTCGAGCAGCAGCTCGTCCTCGTCGTCCTCCTCGTCGTCCTACTCCTCCGCTGCCCCCGTGCAGGAGGAGGAGACCGGCGGCACGCTGGCTTCGGACGAGGCGCTCGCCGCGCTCCGTGAGAAGCTGACCGGCAACTGAGCCGACGGTCGCCGGCCCGCTGAGGGTCGTCGACCAGGACGAAGGCCCGCCACCCCCCGGGGTGGCGGGCCTTCGTCTCGTCAGGAGCCGGACCGGTCGGCGTCGAGGTCGGCGAACTGGGTCCGGTACAGCTCGGCGTAGAGCCCGCTCGACGCGAGGAGCTCGGCGTGCGTACCCCGCTCGACGACGACACCGTCGTCGAGCACCACGATCGAGTCGGCGGCCCGCACGGTGGAGAGCCGGTGCGCGATGACCAGCGAGGTGCGGCCCGCCAGCGCCTCGTCGAGCGCCGCCTGCACGGCCGCCTCGGACTCGGAGTCGAGGTGCGCGGTCGCCTCGTCGAGCACGACGACGTCCGGCGCCTTGAGCAGGAGCCTGGCGATCGCCAGCCGCTGGCGCTCACCACCCGAGAGACGGTACCCGCGGTCGCCGACGACCGTCTCCAGGCCCTCGGGCATCCGGGCCACGAGGTCGCCGATCCGGGCCTGCTCGAGGGCGTGCCAGAGCTGGTCGTCGGTCGCGTCGTGGCGGGCGAACCGCAGGTTGCCCGCCACCGTGTCGTGGAACAGGTGGGCTTCCTGCGACACCACGCCCACCGTCTCGCGGAGGGAGGCGGCGGTGACGTCCCGGAGGTCCTGACCGGCGATGCGCACCGCCCCGGTCGTCGGGTCGTACAGGCGGACCACGAGCTGGGAGAGGGTCGTCTTGCCCGCCCCGGACGGTCCCACGAGGGCGACCATCGAGCCGGCGGGCACCGAGAACGACACGTCGTGCAGCGTGGCACCGACGGGGTCCTTGCGGACCGTGGCGACGGACTCGAGCGAGGCGAGCGAGATCTCGTCGGCCCGCGGGTAGCGGAACGTCACGGCGTCCAGCTCGATGCCCGCCCCGTGGGTGGCCACGGCCGCCCGGAGGTCGTGTGCATCAGGCTTCTCCGCCACCGTGGGCTCGAGGTCGAGGACCTCGAGCACCCGCTCGAAGCTCACGAGCGCCGTCATCACGTCGACCTGCACGTTCGACATGGCGGTCAGGGGGCCGTAGAGCCGTCCGAGGTAGGCGGTGAGCGCGACGATCGTGCCGACGGTGAGCTGACCGGCGATCGCCTGCACGCCGCCGACCCCGTAGACGACGGCGATGGCGACGGAGGCGAGCGTCGTCAGACCGACGCGGAACCAGGTCGAGTACAGGGCTCGTGCGACGCCGACGTCACGCAACGCCCGCGCTTGCTCGGCGTAGCGGGCGGCCTCGCGCTCCGGGTCGCCGAACACCTTGGCCAGGTGGGCCCCGGCGACGTTGAACCGCTCGTTCATCAGCTGTCCGGCGTCGGCGTCGAGCTCGTAGCCGCGGTGCGCCAGGGCGGCGATCCGTCGGCCGAACCAGCGGGCGGGCAGGACGAACGCCGGCAGGAGAGCCAGGGCCAGCAGCGTGAGGCTCCACGACATCGCGAACATCGCCGCGAGGGTGAAGACGATCGTGAGGCCGTTGGAGACGACCGTCTGCAGGGTGGACGTGAAGGCCTGCTGCGCTCCGAGCACGTCCCCGTTGAGCCGTTGCACGAGCGCCCCGGTCCGTGCGCGGGAGAAGAAGGCCAGCGGCATGCGCTGGACGTGGTCGTAGACGCCGGTGCGCAGGTCGACGATGAGCTCCTCGCCGACGACCGCCGACACCCACCGCTCGGCGAGCGTCAGCACAGCGGTCAGGAGGGCGAGGCCGGCCGCCGCCGCCGCCATGGCCAGCACGACGTCGCGCTGCCCGTCGCCGATGCCGACGTCGATGAGGCGGCGGAAGAGCAGCGGGACCGCCGCGCCGGCTGCCGCTCCCACGAGGAGCAGGAGCACGAAGAGCGCCAGTCGGCCCCGGTAGGGACGGGCGAAGGCCAGGATGCGGCGCAGGGTCTCGCGGGGGAGCCGGCGCCGGCGCACCGACGCGTCCTGCAGGTAGGACCGCATCGGCCCGCCCATCCCGGCTCCACCGGGCCGTCCACCGGGTGCTCGCCCGCCCATGCTCATGGCGTGAAGCCTACGGCGAGGGCAGGATGTACCCATGTTCCGCATGGGTCTCACCGGTGGCATCGCCGCAGGCAAGTCCGTCGTCTCCCGTCGTCTCGACGAGCTGGGCGCGGTGGTCGTGGACTACGACGTGCTGGCGCGCGAGGCGGTCGGGCCGGGCTCCGTGGGGCTCGCCGAGGTGGTCGAGGCGTTCGGCGACCAGGTGCTGGCCGACGACGGTTCGCTGGACCGGCCCGCTCTCGGACGGCTGGTGTTCGCCGACCGTGGTGCACGGAGCCGGCTCGAGGGGATCGTGCACCCGCAGGTGCGCCGTCTGGCGGCCGAGCGCGAGGCCGCAGCGGGCGCCGCCGACCCGCGTGCCGTCGTCGTGCACGACGTCCCGCTGCTCGTCGAGACCGGCCAGGCGGACCGCTACCACCTCGTGGCGGTGGTCGACGCGCCGGCGGAGCAGCGCGTGCGGCGGCTGGTGACCGGCCGGTCGCTGACGGAGGCGGAGGCCCGTGCGCGCGTCGAGGCGCAGGCGGGCGACGACGAGCGTCGGGCCGTGGCCGACGTCCTGCTCGACGGGACCGGTACGGAGGCCGGCCTGAGGGCGCAGGTGGACGAGCTGTGGGCCCGGGTGGCGACGGAGGTCGCGCAGGAGCTGGACGCCGAGGAGGACGAGCGCGCGTGAAGGTCCTCGTCACGGGGTTCGAGCCCTTCGACGGCGCGGCGGTCAACGAGTCGTGGGAGGCCGTGCGGTGCCTCCGGGCGGCGTGGGCCGACGAGCAGCGCGCGGAGGAGCTGGTCGTCGCCCGGCTGCCGGTCTCCTTCCGGGGCGCCCCCGCGCTCCTGCACCGGCTGCTCGCCGAGCACTCCCCGCAGGTCGTCGTGTGCGTGGGTCTCGCGGCAGGCTCACGCGCCGTGCGGCTCGAACGGGTCGCGGTCAACGTCGTCGACGCCCGGATCCCGGACGCCGCAGGGCGGGCACCGGTCGACGAGCCGGTCGTCGCCGACGGCCCGGTCGCCTACCTGAGCTCGCTGCCCCTGAAGGCGGCCCTGGCGTCCGTGCGCGGGACCGGCGTCCCCGTCGCCGTCAGCAACACGGCCGGCACCTACGTCTGCAACGCCACGTTCTACGCGCTCGCGCACGCGCTGGCGGCCACGGACGTGCGGGCTGGTTTCGTGCACGTGCCCGCGGCCGACGTCGTCCCGGTGGCCGGGTCGGCGCGCGCCCTCGCAGCGGTCGTGCGCACGGCGGCCGACCACCGCGCCGGACGGATCGACGACCTCGTCCTGGCGGCCGGTACCGAGCACTGACCTGACTGAACTGGTCGGGCCCGCACGTCCCGAGGCGATTGTCGGTGGCCCGGCCTACCGTGGGGGCATGCGACCCGTGACCGACCTGCAGCGCACCGTTGCTCCCTTCGAGGTGATCTCCGAGTTCGAGCCCAGCGGCGACCAGCCGGCCGCGATCGGCGCGCTCTCCGAGCGGATCCAGGCAGGCGAGAAGGACGTCGTCCTGCTGGGCGCCACGGGTACCGGCAAGAGCGCGACCACCGCCTGGCTCATCGAGAAGCTGCAGCGTCCGACGCTCATCATGGCGCCGAACAAGACGCTCGCGGCGCAGCTCGCCACGGAGTTCCGTGAGCTGCTGCCGAACAACGCCGTCGAGTACTTCGTGTCCTACTACGACTACTACCAGCCCGAGGCGTACATCGCCCAGACGGACACCTACATCGAGAAGGACTCCTCGATCAACGACGAGGTGGAGCGGCTGCGGCACTCGGCGACGTCGAACCTGCTGACCCGTCGCGACACCGTCGTGGTGGCGTCCGTGTCGTGCATCTACGGCCTGGGTACACCGCAGGAGTACGTCGACCGGATGGTGCGGCTCGAGGTGGGGGACGTCGTCGACCGCGACGAGATGCTGCGCAAGTTCGTGCAGATGCAGTACTCGCGCAACGACATGGCGTTCACCCGCGGGACGTTCCGCGTGCGGGGCGACACCGTGGAGATCATCCCGGTGTACGAGGAGCTGGCCGTGCGCATCGAGATGTTCGGCGACGAGATCGAGTCGATCCAGACGCTGCACCCCCTCACGGGTGACGTGATCCGTACGGAACAGAGCGTGTACCTCTTCCCGGCGACGCACTACGTGGCGGGGCCGGAGCGGATGGAGCGCGCGATCGGCAGCATCGAGGCGGAGCTCGAGACGCGCCTGGCCGAGCTGGAGCAGCAGAACAAGCTGCTCGAGGCTCAGCGGCTGCGGATGCGCACCAGCTACGACATCGAGATGATGCGCTCGATCGGGACCTGCAACGGCATCGAGAACTACTCACGTCACATCGACGGCCGCGAGGGGGGCACCCCGCCGAACACGCTGCTCGACTACTTCCCCGAGGACTTCCTGCTCGTCATCGACGAGTCGCACGTGACCGTCCCGCAGATCGGGGCGATGTTCGAGGGCGACATGTCGCGCAAGCGGTCGCTGGTGGACCACGGGTTCCGCCTTCCCAGCGCCATGGACAACCGGCCGCTGCGCTGGGAGGAGTTCGTGGAACGCATCGGGCAGACTGTCTACCTCTCGGCGACCCCCGGCGACTACGAGCTGTCGATGTCCGACGGCGTCGTCGAGCAGATCATCCGGCCCACCGGCCTCGTCGACCCGGAGGTGGTGGTCAAGCCCACGACCGGCCAGATCGACGACCTGCTGGGCGAGATCCGCGACCGCGTGGAGCGCAACGAGCGGGTGCTGGTCACGACCCTGACCAAGAAGATGGCCGAGGACCTCACCGACTACCTGCTGGGCAAGGACGTGCGGGTGCGCTACCTGCACTCCGAGGTCGACACCCTGCGCCGCGTCGAGCTGCTCCGTGAGCTGCGCATGGGGGAGTACGACGTGCTGGTGGGCATCAACCTCCTGCGCGAGGGCCTGGACCTGCCGGAGGTCTCGCTGGTGGCGATCCTCGACGCCGACAAGGAGGGCTTCCTGCGCTCCGAGCGCTCCCTGATCCAGACGATCGGCCGCGCTGCCCGCAACGTCACCGGTCAGGTGCACATGTACGCCGACAAGATCACCCCGGCGATGCGGTTCGCGCTCGACGAGACCGACCGACGTCGGGAGAAGCAGAAGGCCTACAACGCCGAGCGGGGGATCGACCCCCAGCCGTTGCGCAAGCGGATCGCGGACGTCACGGACATGCTGGCCCGGGAGGACATCGACACGGCCGAGCTGCTGGCGGGAGGCTACCGCCGGGCAGCAGGGGACAGCCGCGGCAAGGCGCCCGTGCCCGGATCGCCGAAGGAGGCCTCGACGTCGGGCAACCGCCTGGCCGGGCTGGCGGGCGACGAGCTCGCCGAGCTGATCCAGGAGCTCAGCGACCAGATGCACGCCGCCGCCGCCGAGCTGCAGTTCGAGGTGGCGGCACGCCTGCGCGACGAGATCGGCGGGCTCAAGAAGGAGCTGCGCCAGATGCGGGCGGCCACGGGCTGACGCCGGGGGTCCGGCGCGTGCCCGCGCCCCGGACCCCGGGCCGCCCGCCCACCGGATCGGAGGAGCTCAACATGGCGACGACCTTTCAGGTGACCTTCGACGCAGCCGACCCGAGAGCGCTCGGTGAGTTCTGGTGTGCCGCGCTGGGCTACGAGCGGGACGCGCCCCCGGCCGGGTTCGCCACGTGGGAGGAGGCTCTGACGGCATGGGGCGTGCCGCCGGAGCGGTGGAACAGCAAGAACGCCGTGAGCGACCCGGCCGGCGTGGGTCCGCGGATCTTCATCCAGCAGGTGCCGGAGCCCAAGATGGGCAAGAACCGGTTGCATCTCGACCTGAACGTCAGCGGAGGACGGGCGGATCACGAGCGCCTCGTGGTGCTGCAGGCCGAGGCCGAGCGGCTCACCGCCCTGGGTGCGACGGTCCTCACCGAGGGCGCCGAGCTCGGGGACGTCTGGATCGTCATGCAGGACCCGGAGGGCAACGAGTTCTGCCTCCAGTGAGCGGCCGTCGGCAGCGTGGCGTGCCGGCGACCGAACCGGCCTCGTGCCGTATGCTGGTCGATCGTTGGAGGGGAGTATCTCCCAAGTGGTGAGGCCGTCAGTACGACCGGCGTCGGTGCCGGTTCGGTCTCACCCACCCGGAACGACGGGTGAGAGAGACCTCCGGTGCCTCGTCCTGCGTACCGGAAGGATCTGTCATGGATGTCCCCGTCTGGGTCTGGCTCGTCACGATCGCCGCGATCCTCGCGATGCTCGCCGTCGACTACCTCGGTCACGTGCGCACGCCGCACGCGCCGACCCTGAAGGAGTCGGCATGGTGGTCGCTCGCCTACGTGGCGGTGGCCGTCGCGTTCGGGGCGATAGTGTTCGCGGGCTGGGGAAGCCAGTACGGCGGTGAGTACTTCGCCGGCTACATCACCGAGAAGTCGCTGAGCGTCGACAACCTCTTCGTCTTCGTGCTGATCATGACGAGCTTCCGCGTGCCGCGGGAGCACCAGCAGCGCGTGCTCCTGATCGGCATCACGATCGCGCTCGTGCTGCGGACCGTCTTCATCCTCGCCGGGGCGGCGCTCATCGCGAACTTCGCCTGGATCTTCTACGTGTTCGGCGCGTTCCTCGTGTGGACCGCGATCGCCCAGGCCCGTGCCGGCACCTCGCACGACGAGGAGTTCACCGAGAACGCCGTGCTGCGGCTGACCCGGCGAGTGTTCCGCACGACCGACGACTACGTCGACCACCGGATGACCGTCCGCATCGACGGCAAGCGGTACATCACGCCGATGCTCATCGTGATGGTCGCCATCGGCAGCGCCGACCTGCTCTTCGCCGTCGACTCGATCCCGGCGATCTTCGGGCTGACCCAGGAGACGTTCCTCGTCTTCGCGGCCAACGCCTTCTCGCTGCTCGGCCTGCGCCAGCTCTACTTCCTCGTCGACGGTCTGCTGGACCGGCTCGTGTTCCTCAACTACGGGCTGGCCGCGATCCTCGGCTTCATCGGCGTGAAGCTGATCATCCACGCCCTGCACACCAACGAGCTCCCGTTCGTCAACGGCGGCCAGCACGTCGAGGCGATCCCCGAGATCCCCACGAGCTACTCGCTGACGTTCATCGTGGTGGTGCTCGCCGTCACCACCGTCGCGTCCCTGGCGAAGACGCGCCGCGACCAGCGCGTCGGCGTCGCGGCCGCGAAGGGTGACGAATGACCCACGAGCTGCCGGTGCTGTTCGAGGTCGTGGCGCTCGCCGCGATCGCGCTGCTGCTGGTCGCAGACCTGGCGATCGTCGGGCGCCGGCCGCACGTGCCGTCGATGAAGGAGAGCGGCATCTGGGTCGCGGTCTACGTGAGCCTGGCGGTCGTCTTCGGCCTCGTCGTGCTGGCCGTCGGAGGCGCCGCACCGGCAGGCGAGTTCTACGCCGGCTGGCTGACCGAGTACTCGCTCAGCATCGACAACCTGTTCATCTTCGTCATCATCATGTCGCGGTTCGCGGTGCCGCGGGAGCACCAGCAGAAGGTGCTGATGGTGGGCATCATCATCGCGCTCGTGCTCAGGGCGGGCTTCATCCTCGCGGGCGCCGCGCTGATCGAGGAGTTCCTGGCCGTCTTCTACCTGTTCGGGGCGTTCCTGCTCTACACGGCCGTCAAGCTGCTGGCCGGCGACGACGACGAGGAGTACAAGGAGAACGTCGCGATCCGTCTCCTGCGCCGGGTCCTGCCGGTCGCGGACGCCTACGACGGCGCCAAGGTCCGCACGGTCGTCGACGGCAGGCGTCTGTGGACCCCGATGCTCGTCGTGTTCGTCGCGATCGGCACCACCGACCTGCTGTTCGCCCTGGACTCGATCCCGGCGATCTTCGGTCTGACGAAGGACCCGTTCATCGTCTTCACCACGAACGTCTTCGCGCTCATGGGCCTGCGTCAGCTCTACTTCCTGCTCGGCGGGCTCCTGGAGCGGCTCGTCTACCTGCCCGTGGCGCTCTCGGTGATCCTGGGCTTCATCGGGGTGAAGCTGATCATGGAGGCCATGCACGGCAACACGTTGCCCTTCGTCAACGGCGGGCAGCCGATCGAGTGGGTGCCCGAGGTGCCGATCTGGCTGTCGCTGCTCGTCATCGTCGGCTCGCTCGCCGTCGCGACGGTGGCCAGCCTGATCAGGACCCGACGGAACCCGACGGTCCGTGCGCAGGTCCCGGCCGAGGTGGCCTCGGCGGCGTCGCCCGACGACGGCGGGCGAGACCTGCGCTGACCTGGTGCGGCATACTGGGCCGTCGTCGCCGAAGAGGAGCCCACCGTGTCCGACAGCTCGAGCCTGCACCAGCCGCCGCCCGAGGGTGCGGACGGACCGCCGCCGGCCGACGGCAGGCCCCTGCCGGCGTACGGCCGGTACCTGCCGGCGGACGGGTCCGGCGCCCCGTCGCCGTCTCCCTGGTCCGAGCATCCCGCGCAGGAAGGTCCCCCGCGCCCCCTGCGCATCGCCGTCTCGCTGATGTGGGTCGGCGCGGTGCTGAGCCTGCTCGGTGCCGTCGTCGCGTACTTCATGGTCGACACGGTGAACACGCTGGTGGCACAGGAGCTCGCCGCCCAGGGGATGCAGGAGCTGGCCACGCCGGAGTTCCTGGCCATGCTGGAGGGCATGATCGTGGTGGGGCTCGTCGCTGGCGGAGCGATCTCTGCCGGCCTCTGGGCCTGGATGGCGGTCAAGAACCGGCAGGGCAGGCCGTGGGCCCGCGTGCTGGGCACGGTCCTTGCCGCGGTGTACGTCGTCAACTACGTGTCCGGCCTGGCTCAGGCCGGCGCGACGCCCCAGGCGGTGCTGGGAGTCCTGCAGGTGGGCCTCGTCGTCACGACCGTCGCGCTGATGTGGCAGCGCGCCTCCTCGGACTACTACGCCACGGGGTCCGCCGCGCGCCGTTGAGCGTGCAGGCGCCCGCGGTCGCGAGCGTCAGGCCGCGAACCCGCCGATGACGGGCACCCACGCACGCACGCCGACCGCGGCGACGAGCCCCTCGCGGCGGAACGGGTCGGTGTCGAGCAGCTCCGTCGCCGCCGTCGCCGACGGGGCGCGCACGACGATGAGGGCGCCGTCCGGCTCCTGGTCCGTGGCGGGCAGGGGCCCCGAGACCAGCACGGCCCCCTCGGCGCACAGCGCCTGCAGGTGGTCACGGTGCGCAGGGCGGACGCGGTCCCGAGCGGAGGCGCTGCCCGGTGCGTAGACGTAGGTGACGGCATAGACGTTCATGGCGCCATCCAAGCATCCCGGGACGGTCGGCGGCCGAGGTGTCCGCCGCACCACCACGACGACGTGACATGGAACATCTGTACGAATGTCGGTGGTGGGCCGTAGGATGCTGCGGTGAGCAATCGCCTCGTCGTCTCCGGTGCCCGCGAGCACAACCTGCGCAACGTCGACCTCGACCTGCCGCGGGACTCGCTCATCGTCTTCACCGGTCTGAGCGGCTCGGGAAAGTCGTCGCTCGCCTTCGACACCATCTTCGCCGAGGGCCAGCGGCGCTACGTCGAGTCGCTGTCCGCCTACGCCCGCCAGTTCCTCGGCCAGATGGACAAGCCGGACGTCGACTTCATCGAGGGGCTGAGCCCCGCGGTCTCGATCGACCAGAAGTCGACCAACCGCAACCCGCGTTCCACGGTCGGCACGATCACCGAGGTCTACGACTACCTTCGCCTGCTCTTCTCGCGCGCCGGCACCCAGCACTGCCCGGTGTGCGACGAGCCGGTCCAGGCGCAGACGCCGCAGCAGATCGTGGACAAGATCCTCGACCTGCCGGAGGGCACCCGGTACCAGGTGCTCGCACCGGTGGTGCGTGGGCGCAAGGGCGAGTACGCCGAACTCTTCGCCGAGCTGCAGACGCAGGGATTCTCCCGGGCGCGGGTCGACGGTGACGTCGTCCAGCTCAGCAGCCCGCCCGCGCTGGAGAAGAAGGTCAAGCACGACATCGAGGTGGTCGTCGACCGGTTGGTCGCGCGTGACGGCGTGCAGCGCAGGCTGACCGACTCCGTGGAGACGGCGCTGGGACTGGCGGGTGGACTGGTGATGATCGACCTGGTCGACGTCACCGACGACGCCGGTGAGGGGAACGGACTGCCCGGTCTGCTGAAGTACTCCGAGAAGCGTTCCTGCCCCAACGACCACCCGCTGAGCCTCGACGAGATCGAGCCGCGGACCTTCTCGTTCAACGCGCCGTACGGCGCGTGCCCGGAGTGCACCGGCATCGGCTTCCGCCTGGAGGTCGACCCCGAGCTGATCGTGCCGGACCACGAGCGGACGCTGCGCGAGGGCGCGGTCGCACCGTGGTCGCAGACCTCCTCCGAGTACTTCGAGCGCGTCCTCGGGGCGCTCGCCGAGGAGATGAAGTTCTCGATGGACGTCCCGTGGCGAGCGTTGCCGCAGCGGGCTCGGGACGCCGTCCTGCACGGGCGCAACCACCAGGTGCACGTGAAGTACCGCAACCGGTGGGGCCGCGAACGTCAGTACTCGACGGGGTTCGAGGGCGCGGTGACCTTCATCGAGCGCAGGCACGCCGAGACCGAGTCGGACTGGTCCAAGGAGCGGTACGAGGCCTACATGCGTGAGGTCCCGTGCCCGGAGTGCCACGGCGCGCGCCTCAAGCCGGAGGTCCTCGCGGTCAAGGTGGGCTCGAAGTCGATCTGGGACGTGTGCCGGCTGCCGATCGGCGACGCCAAGGAGTACCTGGACGCGCTCGAGCTCGGTGCGCGCGAGACGGCGATCGCGGGCGAGGTGCTCAAGGAGATCCACGCGCGGCTCGGCTTCCTGCTCGACGTCGGGCTGCACTACCTGACCCTGGAGCGGGCGGCGGGGACGCTGTCGGGCGGGGAGGCGCAGCGCATCCGCCTGGCGACCCAGATCGGCTCGGGCCTGGTGGGCGTCCTGTACGTGCTCGACGAGCCCAGCATCGGCCTGCACCAGCGCGACAACCGCCGACTCATCGACACCCTCACCCGGCTCCGTGACCTCGGCAACACCTTGATCGTCGTCGAGCACGACGAGGACACGATCCGCGCGGCGGACTGGATCGTCGACGTCGGGCCCGGCGCGGGCGAGCACGGCGGCGCGGTGGTGCACTCCGGCGACTACGCGGGGCTGCTGGAGTCGGAGGGCTCGATGACGGGTGCCTACCTGTCCGGCCGGCGGAGCATCGCGCTGCCCGCCGCGCGCCGCGGGGTGGACCCCGCGCGCCAGGTCTCCGTGGTGGGTGCGCGGGAGAACAACCTGCGCGACATCGACGTGTCGTTCCCGCTGGGGGTGCTCACGGCGGTCACGGGCGTCTCGGGCTCCGGCAAGTCGACCCTCGTGAACTCGATCCTGCACACGGTGCTGGCCAACGAGCTCAACGGTGCCCGGCAGGTCCCCGGGCGGCACACGCGCGTGACCGGCACCGAGCAGCTGGACAAGGTCGTGCACGTCGACCAGGGGCCGATCGGCCGGACGCCGCGCTCGAACCCCGCGACCTACACGGGGGTGTGGGACCGGGTGCGCAAGATCTTCGCCGAGACGGAGGAGGCCAAGGTCCGTGGCTACGGGCCGGGCCGGTTCTCCTTCAACGTCAAGGGCGGCCGGTGCGAGGCCTGCTCGGGCGACGGCACGCTGAAGATCGAGATGAACTTCCTCCCGGACGTCTACGTGCCGTGCGAGGTGTGCCACGGCGCGCGGTACAACCGCGAGACGCTCGAGGTCCACTTCAAGGGCAAGACGGTCGCCGACGTGCTCGCCATGCCCATCGAGGAGGCCGCCGAGTTCTTCGCGGCGTTCCCCGCGATCTCGCGGCACCTGTCCACGCTGGTGGACGTCGGGCTCGGGTACGTGCGCCTCGGGCAGCCGGCGCCGACCCTCTCCGGGGGCGAGGCGCAGCGGGTCAAGCTCGCGAGCGAGCTGCAGAAGCGGTCGACGGGCCGCACCGTGTACGTGCTGGACGAGCCCACGACAGGTCTGCACTTCGAGGACATCCGCAAGCTGCTGGGCGTCCTGCAGTCGCTGGCGGACAAGGGCAACACGGTGCTCGTGATCGAGCACAACCTCGACGTCATCAAGAGCGCCGACTGGGTGGTCGACATGGGGCCGGAGGGCGGGTCGGGCGGCGGCACGGTCGTGGCGCAGGGCACGCCCGAGCAGGTCGCCGAGGTCGAGGCGAGCCACACGGGGCGGTACCTCGCCGAGGTGCTCGCGGCGCACCCGGACGTTCCCGTCGAGCCGCCGGCGGCATCGGCCACCGCCTCGCCGGCACCCACCGGACGCAAGAGCACCAAGAAGGCGCGAGCCACCAAGCGCGACGCCGCCTGAGCCTCTACGGTGTGGCCATGGGAGCCCACCACGAGTACTCCGTCGCCGTCCGTTGGCCCGCTGCCGAGGTCGTGCCGGGCGGCGCCGACGCGGTGACGTCGTCGTACACCGCGTACACACGCGACCACGACGTCGTGCTGCCCGGCCGCCCGGTGCTGCCCGGATCGGCGGACCCGAGCTTCCGCGGCGACCCGGACCGCTTCAGCCCCGAGGACCTGTTCGTGGCCAGCCTGTCGCAGTGCCACATGCTGTGGTTCCTGCACCTGGCGGCCGAGAGCGGGCTCGCGGTGCGGGAGTACACCGACGACGCGACGGGGACCATGCGGGTCGAGGCTCGTGGAGAGGGCCAGTTCACGGACGTGACGCTGCGGCCGCGGGTGGTCGTGGAACCGGGGGAGCGGGCCACCGACGAGCACGTCGAGGCTCTGCACCACCGTGCGCACGCCCTGTGCTTCCTGTCCCGGAGCGTCAACTTCAGCGTGCTCGTCGAGCCGGCACCGCTGCACCTGGCGGACGCCGCCGCCTGAGCGGTTCCCGCGATGTCGGTGCCCTGACCTAACCTGGGGCCCATGGCCGACCCCGCGACATATCGACCTCGGCCGGGAGAGATCCCGACCTCGCCGGGCGTGTACCGGTTCCGTGACGCCCACGGCCGCGTGATCTACGTCGGCAAGGCGAAGAACCTGCGTCAGCGGCTGTCCAGCTACTTCCAGGACGTCGCCAACCTGCACCACCGCACGCAGCAGATGGTCACCACGGCCGCCTCGGTCGAGTGGACGGTCGTCGGCACGGAGGTGGAGGCCCTCGCCCTGGAGTACTCCTGGATCAAGGAGTACGACCCCCGGTTCAACGTCAAGTACCGCGACGACAAGTCGTATCCCTACCTCGCGGTCACGATGGGTGACGAGATTCCTCGGGCGCAGGTGATGCGCGGGGCGAAGCGCCCCGGCACCCGCTACTTCGGTCCCTACGGTCACGCGTGGGCGATCCGCGAGACGCTCGACCTCCTGCTGCGGGTCTTCCCGGTGCGGACCTGCTCGGCCGGGGTGTACCGGCGGGCGCAGCAGTCGGGCCGCCCGTGCCTGCTCGGCTACATCGACAAGTGCGCCGCGCCCTGCGTCGGGCGGATCAGCCCCGAGGACCACCACGACCTGGCGCGTGACCTGTGCGACTTCATGGCGGGCGACACGGCCCGCTTCGTGCGCCGGCTCGAGCAGGAGATGTCCGACGCCGCCGCGAACCTCGAGTACGAGCAGGCGGCCCGGCTGCGCGACGACCTGGCGGCCCTGCGGCGCGTGACGGAGAAGAACGCCGTCGTGCTCTCCGACGCGACCGACGCCGACGTCTTCGCCATGGTCGGCGACGAGCTGGAGGCGGCGGTCCAGGTGTTCCACGTCCGCGGCGGCCGGATCCGGGGTCAGCGCGGCTGGGTGGTCGAGAAGGTCGAGGACGCCACGGACGCCGAGCTGGTGGAGCACCTGCTCCAGCAGGTCTACGGAGCGGTCGACGACGCGCGCGACCCCGACGCGTCCGAGCGTGAGGCACGGGCCGTGGCGCGCGACGCCGTGCCCCGGGAGGTGCTCGTGCCCGTCCTCCCCGCGGACCTCGAGCAGGTCACGGCCTGGCTGGCCGGTCTGCGGGGAGCCCGGGTCGACGTCCGGGTGCCGCAGCGCGGCGACAAGCGCGAGCTCGCCGAGACCGTCCGCAAGAACGCCGAGCAGGCGCTCGCGCTGCACCGGACGCGGCGCGCCGGCGACCTCACGACCCGCAGCCAGGCGCTGGCCGAGCTCCAGGAGGCGCTCGGGCTCGACGAGGCCCCGCTCCGGATCGAGTGCTACGACGTCTCGCACACCCAGGGCACCTACCAGTCGGCGTCGATGGTCGTGTTCGAGGACGGGCTGCCGCGCAAGAGCGAGTACCGGTCGTTCTCGGTCCGCGGGCCGGACGGCGACGGCGCGGCGGACGACACGGCAGCCATGTACGAGGTCATCACCCGCCGCTTCAAGCGCTACCTCAGCGACCGGCACGCCAGCGGCGAGCTCGGGACGAACGGCGAGGTCGCCTCGGAGGTGGACCCTGAGGAACGTCGGCGCTTCGCCTACCCGCCGCACCTCGTCGTCGTGGACGGTGGCCCACCACAGGTCGCGGCGGCCGCCCGGGCGCTCGCGGAGCTCGGGGTGACCGACGTCGCGCTGTGCGGGCTGGCGAAGCGGCTGGAGGAGGTGTGGATGCCCGGCGAGGACTATCCCGTCATCCTGCAGCGCGCCTCCCAGGGCCTGTACCTGCTGCAGCGGGTCCGGGACGAGGCGCACCGGTTCGCCATCGCCCAGCACCGTCGTCGCCGCAGCAAGGGCATGGTCTCGTCCGTGCTCGACGACGTCCCGGGCCTCGGCCCGGCACGCCAGCAGGCGCTGCTCGCCCGGTTCGGCTCGGTGAAGCGGCTGCGTGCGGCGAGCGTGGAGGAGATCGCCGAGGTCAAGGGCATGGGCGCACGCACCGCCCAGGCGGTGGCCGACGCGCTCGCCAAGAGCGACGCCGTCGGCCAGGGCGGCACCGTGCAGGGTCCGCGGGCTGGCATGCTTGACCCATGAGCGAACCGTCGCCCATCACCGTCCCGCAGGGCATCGCCGCGATCGAGGCCGCCACGCCCGCACCTGACCGTTCCGACCCCGAGGTGCTCATCATCACGGGCATGTCCGGTGCCGGCCGCACCCGGGCGGCCGGCGTCCTGGAGGACCTCGACTGGTTCGTGGTGGACAACCTCCCTCCGCTGATGATCGTCCCGCTCGTCGACCTGATGACCAAGGCCGGCTCCTCGGTCGAGCGTCTGGCGGTCGTCGTCGACGTCCGTGGGCGCGAGTACTTCCCCGAGCTGACCGAGGCGCTGGGGCACCTGCGGTCGGGCGGGGTCACCTACCGGATCCTGTTCCTGGACGCCTCGGACGAGGTGCTCGTGCGGCGTTTCGAGAGCGTGCGCCGTCCGCACCCGCTGCAGGGCGGCGGGCGCATCCTCGACGGCATCGCCGCGGAGCGTCGGGTGCTCGCCTCGATCGCCGAACGGGCCGACGTCGTCCTCGACACCACCGGCCTGTCGGTGCACGACCTCGCCAAGGAGGTGCGCGACGCCGTCGCCGCCGGCTCGGTCGACGCCCTGCGGATCAACGTGGTGGCGTTCGGCTTCAAGTACGGCCTGCCGCTCGACGCCGACCACGTCGCGGACGTGCGGTTCCTCGCCAACCCGTACTGGATCTCCGAGCTGCGCCACCTGACGGGTCAGGACGAGGCCGTGCGCAGCTACGTCCTGGGACGGCCCGGCGCGACCGAGTTCGTCGAACGGTACGTCGCGGCCCTCGAGCCCGTGCTGGCCGGGTACCTCGCGGAGGAGAAGCGGTACGTGACGATCGCCGTCGGATGCACCGGCGGCAAGCACCGGTCCGTCGCGCTCGCCGGAGAGATCGCCGACCGCCTGCGCGCCACCGGGCAGCGCGTCACGGTCACCGCCCGTGACCTCGGCAAGGAGTGAGACGCTGAGCTCCGCACCCGCCGAAGGCGTCCTCGCGCGCCCCTTCCCGACACCTCGCGAGATCGGCGGCCCGGAGGGGCCGCGGACGGTCGCGCTGGGCGGCGGCCACGGCCTGGCCGCGAGCCTGGGCGCCCTGCGCCTCCTGACGGACCGGCTCACGGCCGTGGTCACGGTGGCCGACGACGGCGGCTCGTCCGGACGGCTGCGTGACGAGCTCGACGTGCTGCCCCCGGGGGACCTGCGCATGGCGCTCGCGGCCCTGTGCGACGACTCGGAGTGGGGCCGGACGTGGAGCGACCTCCTGCAGCACCGGTTCGCCTCGGGCGGCGAGCTCGACGGGCACGCGATGGGCAACCTCCTCATCGTCTCGCTGTGGGAACGCCTCGGGGACACCGTGGCCGGCCTCGACTGGGTCGGACGCCTGCTCGGGGCGCGCGGCCGGGTGCTGCCGATGGCGTCGGTGCCGCTGGTCGTCGAGGCCGAGGTCGTGGACGAGGGCGTGACGACGACGGTCGTCGGGCAGAGCAGCGTCGCCCGGTGCGGGGGCAGGATCGACACGCTGCGGCTCGACCCTGCCGACCCGCCCGCGTGCCCGGAGGCCGTCCGCGCCGTGATGGAGGCGGACTGGGTCGTGATGGGACCGGGGTCCTGGTACTCGTCGGTCCTCGTGCACCTGCTCGTGCCGGAGCTGGCGGCGGCCCTGCACGCGACGCCGGCGCGTCGGTGCGTCACCCTGAACCTCAGTGCTGAACCGGGGGAGACCCACGGTCTGACGGCGCCCGAGCACCTGGCGGCGTTGCGTCGGCACGCGCCCGGGCTGCGCGTCGACGCCGTCCTGGCGGACCCGTCCGCCGTCGACGACGCCGAGGAGCTGCGGGAGGCGGCGCAGGCGCTGGGGGCCCGGCTCGTCGTCGGTCCCGTGGCGCGGGGCGACGGCACGCCGCGGCACGACCCGCTCCGGCTGGCGGCCGCCTACCGGGACGTCTTCGAAGGGCCGGAGCCACGGGCCGGGGGCGACGCCCACGGCTGACGGCGCACGTCACGGGCCCGTGGCAGGATGACGCCATGGCGCTGACGGTAGAGGTGAAGGACGAGCTGTCCCGGCACGTGGTGACCCGGACGTCGTGCCGCAAGGCCGAGGTGTCGGCGATGCTGAGGTTCTCGGGCGGGCTGCACATCATCTCGGGGCGCGTGGTGATCGAGGCCGAGCTCGACACGGAGTCGGCGGCGGCCCGCCTGCGGCGGGCGATCGTGGACCTGTACGGGCACGCCAGCGAGCTGATCGTCGTCCGGGCCGGAGGCCTGCGCAAGAACGACCGGTACGTCGTCCGTGTGGTGCGCGACGGGGAGTCGCTCGCCCGGCAGACCGGGCTGCTGGACTCGCGGGGGCGGCCGGTGCGCGGCCTGGCGCCCGAGGTGGTCTCGGGCGGGGTGGACGCGGCGGAGGCGGTGTGGCGTGGTGCGTTCCTGGCGCACGGCTCGCTGACGGAACCCGGTCGGTCCATGTCTCTCGAGGTGACGTGCCCGGGGCCGGAGGCGGCGCTGGCGCTGGTCGGTGCCGCCCGGCGCATCGGGGTGCAGGCGAAGTCCCGCGAGGTGCGCGGGATCGACCGCGTCGTGGTGCGTGACGGGGATGCCATCAGCGAGGTGCTGCGCCGGATGGGCGCGGTGGTCACCCGCGAGACGTGGGAGGAGCGCCGGGCCCGCCGCGAGGTGCGGGGCACGGCGAACCGCCTGGCGAACTTCGACGACGCGAACCTGCGGCGGTCGGCCCGCGCGGCGGTCGCGGCCGGCGCGCGCGTGCAGCGGGCGTTCGAGATCCTGGGCGACGAGGTTCCGGAGCATCTCCGCGAGGCCGGCGAGCTGCGCCTGGCCCACAAGCAGGCGTCGCTGGAGGAGCTCGGGCAGCTCGCCTCGCCGCAGCTCTCCAAGGACGCGGTGGCCGGCCGTATCCGGCGGCTGCTCTCGACCGCGGACAAGCGGGCCATGGACCTCGGCATCCCCGACACCGAGGCGGGTCTGTCGCCGGACCTGCTGGACCTCTGACCCTCGTCGCCGACCACTGGTCGGACCACCTGTCTCACGGGGGACCGGAGTCAGCAGCAGGCAACGGATGGGTATAGGCTCCCAGGTGTCAGGTGACGACGGTGTGACCCTGGACTTGATGTCCCGGCCATGCGTCACGGGACCTCCGGGGTGGCTCCGTACGTTCCAGCGCGCCGACGGCGCGCGTGAGTTTGGCATCAACCGTGTGCGCCGGTCCGGATCCGGCGCGCCCTGAGGAGGGCTATCGTGACCATCCGCGTCGGCATCAACGGCTTCGGCCGCATCGGACGTAACTTCTACCGCGCTCTCGTCGAGTCGGGTGCGGACATCGAGGTCGTGGGCGTCAACGACCTGACCGACAACAAGACCCTGGCCCACCTGCTGAAGTACGACACCACGCTGGGTCGCTTCGGCAAGACGGTCGAGTTCGACGACGACAACATCATCGTCGACGGCACCAAGATCCGGGCCCTCGCCGAGCGCGACCCGGCGAACCTCCCCTGGGGCGAGCTGGGTGCGGACATCGTCATCGAGTCCACCGGGTTCTTCACGGACGCCACGAAGGCCAAGGCGCACATCGACGCCGGCGCCAAGAAGGTCATCATCTCCGCCCCGGCGAAGAACGAGGACGCCACCTTCGTGATGGGGGTGAACAGCGACCAGTACGACCCGGCCGCCCACCACATCATCTCCAACGCCTCGTGCACCACGAACTGCCTCGCCCCGCTGGCGAAGGCGCTCAACGACTCCATCGGCATCGAGCGTGGCCTGATGACCACGATCCACGCCTACACGGGTGACCAGAACCTGCAGGACGGCCCCCACAAGGACCTGCGTCGCGCCCGCGCCGCCGCGCAGAACATCGTGCCGACCACCACGGGTGCCGCGAAGGCCGTGGCCCTGGTGCTCCCGGAGCTCAAGGGCAAGCTCGACGGGTACGCGCTGCGCGTGCCGGTCATCACCGGCTCTGCCACCGACCTCACCTTCGAGGCGCCCAAGGACGTCACGGTCGAGGAGGTCAACGCCGCGGTGAAGGCTGCCGCCGAGGGCCCGCTCAAGGGCGTCCTGTCCTACGTCGAGGACGAGATCGTCTCCTCCGACATCGTGACGGACCCGCACCAGAGCATCTTCGACGCCAAGCTCACCAAGGTGATCGGCAACCAGGTCAAGGTCGTCTCCTGGTACGACAACGAGTGGGGCTACTCCAACTCCCTCGTCTCGCTGACGCTGCTCGTCGGCGACAAGCTCTGACGAGCTGCTCCACCAGAGTGTGACCACGACGTCCGCGGGTGCGCGGTCCGCCCGTCCCCGTGACGAGCGGACCGCCGCACCCGCGGACGTCGTCGTGTCGCGAGAAGTACCCCACCCGACCTTCCTGCACGAGGTGAGCTCATGAAGACGATCGACACTCTCGGGGACCTGCGCGGCCGCCGCGTCCTGGTCCGCTCCGACTTCAACGTGCCGCTCGACGGCACGACCATCACGGACGACGGCCGTATCCGTGCGGCGCTGCCCACGCTGCGGCGCCTGGCCGACGGCGGCGCGCGCGTCGTCGTCATGGCCCACCTGGGCCGCCCGAAGGGCGCCCCGGACCAGAAGTTCTCCCTGGCCCCCGTGGCTGCGCGCCTCGGTGAGCTGCTGGGGCAGGAGGTCTCGCTCGCCACGGACCTCGTCGGCGAGTCGGCACGGTCCACCGTCGATGGCCTGGCCGACGGTCAGGTGGCCCTGCTCGAGAACGTCCGCTTCGACGCGCGCGAGACGTCCAAGGTCGACGCCGAGCGCGCCGAGCTGGCCGGCGAGCTCGCCGGGCTCGCGGACGCGTTCGTCTCCGACGGCTTCGGCGTGGTCCACCGCAAGCAGGCCTCGGTCTACGACATCGCCCAGCTCCTGCCCGCGGTCGCCGGCGACCTGGTCCTCAAGGAGGTCGAGTCGCTCTCCCGCGCCACGACGGACCCGGCGCGGCCCTACGCCGTCGTGCTCGGTGGGTCGAAGGTCTCTGACAAGCTCGGCGTCATCGCCAACCTCCTGACCAAGGCCGACCGCCTCCTCATCGGCGGTGGCATGGTCTTCACGTTCCTCGCCGCGAAGGGCCACTCCGTGGGCTCGTCGCTGCTCGAGGAGGACCAGGTCGAGACCGTCAAGGGCTATCTCGCCCAGGCGGCGGAGAACGGCGTCGAGATCGTCCTGCCCACCGACATCGTGGCCGCCGACTCGTTCGCGGCGGACGCCCCGCACGCGACCGTGCCCGCCGAGGAGATCCCGGACGGCAAGATGGGTCTGGACATCGGCCCGGACTCCGGGGAGCTCTTCGCCGCGAAGCTCGCGGACGCGCGGACCATCGTCTGGAACGGTCCGATGGGAGTCTTCGAGTTCGACGCGTTCGCCGGCGGCACCCGTGCCGTCGCGCAGGGCATCGTCGACGCGACGGCCGGCGGCGCCTTCTCGATCGTCGGTGGTGGCGACTCCGCGGCCGCGGTGCGCATCCTCGGGTTCGACGAGGCGGGCTTCAGCCACATCTCGACCGGCGGCGGCGCCAGCCTCGAGCTGCTGGAGGGCAAGGAGCTGCCGGGCCTGACCGTGCTGGCCGACTGAGCGCCGCTGCTCGACACCTGCTCGGGACCAACCAACCACGACACGAAGGACACGACTGTGGCCACGAACCGCACGCCCCTGATGGCGGGCAACTGGAAGATGAACCTGGACCACGCCGAGGCGATCGCCGCGGTCCAGAAGCTCGCCTGGACCCTGAAGGACGCCGGGCACGACTACTCCGCGGTGGAGGTGGCGGTGCTCGCACCGTTCACCGACCTGCGGTCCGTGCAGACGCTGGTGGACGCCGACAAGCTCGAGGTGCGCTACGGCGCGCAGGACATCTCGCAGCACGAGTCGGGCGCCTACACCGGTGAGGTCTCCGGCGCGATGATCGCCCGCCTCGGCTGCACCTACGTCGCCGTCGGGCACTCCGAGCGCCGCGAGTACCACGCCGAGGACGACGCGGTCGTCAACGCCAAGGTCAAGGCCGCCTTCGGCAAGGGCGTCACGCCGATCCTGTGCGTCGGGGAGGGGCTGGACGTGCGCAAGGCGGGCGACCAGGTGGCCTACACGCTCGCCCAGCTCGACGCTGCGCTCGACGGTGTGCCCGCCGCGCAGGCGAAGGACGTCGTCGTGGCGTACGAGCCCGTGTGGGCCATCGGCACGGGCGAGGTCGCGACGCCGGAGGACGCCCAGGAGGTCTGCGGCGCGATCCGTGCCCGCCTCGCCGAGCTCTACGACGCCGAGGTCGCGGGCGGCGTGCGCGTGCTGTACGGCGGCTCGGTCAAGTCGGGCAACGTCGCGCAGATCATGGCGCAGCCGGACGTGGACGGAGCGCTGGTCGGCGGGGCGAGCCTCGACCCGGAGGAGTTCGCGAAGATCGCGCGGTACCAGTCGCACGTCGCCTGACGCAGGGACGCGGCGCTCCGGCGCCGGTCCGTCCAGGACGCCTCTCGTGGCGGTCAGCCCTCGGTCATGCCAGGGGTTCGCCACGGGAGGCGTTCGTCACCTAGTCTTGACCCCGCCGGGCAATCCCGGCACCGTCAGCCCGCCGTGAGGCGGCCGAGAACCGAGGACACCCATGTTCGCCGCGTTGACCATCTTCCTGAACGTCGTGCTCGTGCTCACCAGTGCGTTCCTGATCCTGCTCATCCTGATGCACAAGGGCAAGGGCGGTGGCATGTCCGACATGTTCGGGGGCGGGATGTCGAGCGCGGCCGGGAGCTCCGGGGTCGCCGAGCGCAACCTCAACCGCATCACGGTCGGGATCGCCCTGGTGTGGATCGTCGTGATCGTCCTCCTCGGACTCGCCACCAAGGTCAGCTGACGGACCAAGAGCCGCTCAGTGGGGTGCGGCGTCAGGCGGTGGGGGCGCCGTCGGGCACGAGGATCGTCCGTGGGCGTGAGCCCACAGAGTCGAAGGTGAGGACGACACGTGGCATCTGGACACGCCATCCGTGGCTCGCGCGTCGGAGCCGGCCCGATGGGAGAGCAGGAACGCGGCGAGATCGCTCCGCGGACCGTGGTCTCCTACTGGTGTCTCAACGGGCATGAGACACGGCCGAGCTTCGCCGCGGTGGAGCAGGTGGAGCCCCCCGAGCACTGGGACTGTCCGCGGTGCGGATTCCCCGCGGGGCAGGACGCGGCGAACCCGCCGGCACCGCTGCGCAACGAGCCGTACAAGACCCATCTGGCCTACGTGAAGGAGCGGCGGTCGGAGGAGGACGGCGCCGCCCTGCTGGAGGAGGCTCTCGCGACGTTGCGGGACCGGCGCTCCGGCGGGCTGGCGACGATGCGCTGACGAACGACGAGGGGCGGTCCCGAGGACGGGACCGCCCCTCGTCGCTCGTGGCGGAGGACGTCGGTGCCGGACGACTCAGTCGCGACCCGCGGCGGCCGCGGCGTCGAGCAGCCACAAGGTGCGGTCGTGCCCGACGGCACGGACCGCCGGGACCTGCGTCACCGGTCCGTCCGCCAGCGCTGCCGCGGCCTGGGCGGCCTTCTCGGACCCGGCGGCGACGACCCACACCTCGCGCGCGTGCCCGATGGTCGCGAACGTCAGCGAGACGCGATCCGGCGGCGGCTTGGGGGAGTCGTGGACCGGCACGACGGCGCCCGCCGCGCCGAGCGCAGGATGCTCGGGGAAGAGTGACGCGACGTGCCCGTCCGGGCCCATGCCGAGCAGGAGCACGTCGAACGACGGCGTGGTGGCGTCCCCGGCCGCGTACCCGGCGAGCTCGGCGGCGTAGGCGGTGGCGGCGTCCTCGGCGGTAGCCGCCTCGCCCGGCCCGTCGCCGCGCGCCGGCACGGCATGGATGTTGCCTGCGGGCAGACCTGACGAGGCGACGAGGTCCTCCAGCAGGGCGTCGCGGGCCTGGGTCTCGTTCCGGTCGGCGTCGCCGGCCGGCAGGAACCGTTCGTCGCCCCACCACAGGTGCACGACCGACCAGTCGACCGCGGCCCGCAGCGGGCTGCCGGCGACCGCGGCGAGCGTCTTGATGCCGACCGTGCCGCCGGTGAGCACGACGTGCACCGGGCTGCGAACCGACTGCACGTCCAGGATCCGCGTGAGCAGGCGTGCCGCGGCAGCCTCGGCGAGGACGGTGGGGTCGGGATGGACGACGACCAGCCGGGTGCTCACGCGACCGCCTCGACCGTCTCGACCCGGGCCAGGCCCTTGGCGAGCACCTGGCCGTAGATCTCGTCGGGGTCCAGCCGCCGCAGCTCCTCGATGAGTGCCTCGGACAGCGAGCGGATGGGCAGGGACATGCGCCGTTCGGGCTTGCCGGGCTGGCTGATCGTCACCACCCGGCCGTCCGGGCGGTCGAGGACGATGGGGCCGCTGCGGCGCTCCAGCGTCACCCGGGTGATCGCGTCGGAGCCCTCGGTGCGTTCCACCGTCGCCGGGCACTTGAGCTTCAGCCCGAGCCATGCCGCCAGCAGGTCGAGCGAGGTGTGCTGGGTCTGCCCCTCGACGCGGACGGCGGTCACCGGCTCGTAGGGCGGCTGGTCGATCGCCGCGGCGATGAGGCCGCGCCACAGGGTGACGCGCGCCCAGGCCAGGTCCGTGTCACCCTCCGTGAACGACGCGGCGAGCCGCCCCAGCATCCCGACCGGGTCGCTCGCCGTCGTGGTGTCCGTGATCCGTCGCTGCGCCATGGCGCCCAGGGGGTCGGCGACCGGGTCGGCCGGGCCTCCCGTGGGCCACCAGACGACGATGGGCGCGTCCGGCAGCAGGAGGGGCATCACCAGCGTGTCGGGGTGGTCCCGCAGCGGCTCGGCGCACCGCAGCACCACGACCTCGCTGGCGCCGGCGTCCCCGCCGACGCGGATCTGCGCGTCGAGGCGGCCGGCCGTGCCGCGCGAGGCGAGGGGCGCGACGACGATGACCCGGCAGGGGTGCTCGTGGCTGGCCTCGTTGGCGGCGGCCACCGCCGCCTCGATGTCGTCCTCGACGGCGACGACGACCAGGGTCAGCACGCGGCCCAGCGCCACGGCGCCGCCCTCGTCGCGGAGGTGGTCGAGCCGCTTGCTGACGGCGTTGGTCGTGGTGTCCGGCATGTCGATGATCATGGCTGGTGCTCCTTCGTCGTGCCGGCGGGTCAGGGTCGGCGCCACGTGCGGCCGTCGCGGGCCATCATGGCGTCGGCGGACGGCGGGCCCCACGAGCCCGACGGGTACGGCTCCGGAGTGCCCTTGTGCGCCCAGTGCGCGATGACCGGGTCGAGGATCTTCCAGGAGAGCTCGACCTCCTCGCGGGTGGGGAAGAGCGGCGGGTCGCCCAGCAGGACGTCCAGGATCAGCCGCTCGTACGCCTCCGGGGAGGACTCGGTGAAGGAGTGGCCGTAGCCGAAGTCCATCGTGACGTCGCGGACCTCCATCGCCGTGCCGGGGACCTTGGCGCCGAAGCGGAGCGTGACGCCCTCGTCCGGCTGGACACGGATGACCAGGGCGTTGCTCCCGAGGTCGGACGTCAGCGAGCTCTCGAACGGCAGGTGCGGAGCCGTCTTGAACACGACGGCCACCTCCGTGACCCGCCGGCCGAGCCGCTTGCCGCTGCGCAGGTAGAAGGGGACGCCTGCCCACCGGCGGTTGTCGATGTCGAGCCGGATCGCGGCGTACGTCTCGGTGGTGGACTCCGGGTTGAAGCCCTCCTCCTCGAGGAAACCCACGACCTTCTCGCCGCCCTGCCAGGCCGAGGCGTACTGCCCGCGGGCCGTGTGGCGGGAGAGGTCGCGCGGCAGGCGGACGGAGGACAGCGCCTTGATCTTCTCGGCGCGCAGCGCGTCGGCGTCGAAGTCGACCGGCTCCTCCATGGCGACGAGGGCCAGCAGCTGCATCAGGTGGTTCTGGATGACGTCGCGGGCCGCGCCGACGCCGTCGTAGTACCCGGCCCGACCGCCGATGCCGATGTCCTCGGCCATCGTGATCTGGACGTGGTCGACGTAGTTGCTGTTCCACAGCGGCTCGAACATCTGGTTCGCGAAGCGCAGCGCCAGGATGTTCTGGACCGTCTCCTTGCCGAGGTAGTGGTCGATGCGGAACACGGACTCGGGCTCGAAGACCTTGGAGACGACCGAGTCCAGCTCCCGGGCGGACTCCAGGTCGTGGCCGAACGGCTTCTCGATGACCACGCGGCGCCAGGCCTCGTCCGGGGACTCCGAGAGGCCCGAGCGGGAGAGCTGCTCGCACACGAGGGGAAAGGCGCTCGGCGGCACCGAGAGGTAGAACGCGTGGTTGCCGCCCGTGCCGCGCTCGGCGTCGAGGTCCTCGACCGTCGTGCGCAGCCGCTCGAAGGCCTCCGGGTCGTCGAACGAGCCCTGGACGAACCGGATGCCCTCGCTGAGCTGCTGCCACGTCGCCTCGCGGAACGGGGTGCGAGCGTGCTCCTTGACGGCGTCGTGCACGATCTGCGCGAAGTCCTGGTCGTCCCACTCCCGGCGGGCGAACCCGGTCAGGGCGAAGCCGGGTGGCAGGAGCCCGCGGTTGGCGAGGTCGTAGACCGCCGGCATGAGCTTCTTGCGTGACAGGTCGCCCGTGACCCCGAAGATCACGAGGCCGCAGGGGCCGGCGATCCGGGGGAGCCGGAGGTCGAGGGGATCGCGCAGCGGGTTCTGCTCAGCAGTGATCTTGGCCGGTCTCACGGTGCCCCGTCTCTCTCGTGGTGCTGATCTGGTGATGCGTGGTGGTCGTCGCGCGAACGGTCAGCCGCGGGCGGCGTCGAGGCCGTTCTTGGTCGTGGTGAGCAGCTCGTCCCAGCTCTTCTCGAACTTGGACACGCCCTCCGCCTCGAGGCGGGCGGTGACCTCGGTCATCGAGACGCCCTGCGCCTCGACGGCCGCCAGCGTGGCGAGCGCCTGCTCGGCCGTGCCGGAGACGGTGTCGCCGGAGATCTCTCCATGGTCCGCGAAGGCGTCGAGCGTGGCCTCGGGCATGGTGTTGACGACGCCCGGTGCCACGAGCTCGGTGACGTACAGGGTGTCCGGGTAGGCGGGATCCTTCACGCCGGTCGACGCCCACAGCGGGCGCTGCGGCTGTGCCCCGGCGGCGGCCAGCGTCTGCCAGCGCTCCGAGGCGAACACCTCCTGGTAGGCGGCGTAGGCCAGACGGGCGTTGGCGATCGCAGCCTTGCCGCGCAGCGCGAGGGCCTCGTCCGTCCCGACGTCGGCGAGCGCGGAGTCCACGGCGGCGTCCACGCGGGAGACGAAGAACGAGGCGACCGAACCGATCGGACCCAGGTCGTGCCCCTGGGCCCGGGCCCGCTCCAGCCCCGTGAGGAACGCATCCATGACCTGGCGATAGCGGTCGATGGAGAAGATGAGGGTCACGTTGACGCTGAAACCGGCGGCGATCGTCTCGGTGATGGCCGGCAGGCCCTCGACGGTCGCGGGGATCTTGATCATGAGGTTGGGCCGGTCCACGGTGGTCCAGAGCCGGCGGGCGGTCTCGACGGTGGCCGCCGTGTCGCGGGCCAGCCGGGGGTCGACCTCGATGGAGACCCGGCCGTCCACGGTGCCGGTCGCGTCGTACACACCGCGCAGCACGTCGGCCGCGGACCGGACGTCGTCGGTGGTGATCGTCTCGACCGCCGCCTCCACGTCGGTGCCGGCCAGCTCCGCCAGCGCCGTGTCGTAGGCGTTCCCCGCGGAGAGCGCCCCGGCGAAGATGGTGGGGTTGGTGGTGACGCCGACGACGTCGTGGGTGTCGATGAGCCCGGCGAGGTTGCCGGTGTCGAGCCGCTCGCGCGACAGGTCGTCCAGCCAGATGGACACGCCTGCCTCGGAGAGGCGCCGGGTGGGTCGGTTCGTCTCGGTCATCTCAGGGTCTCCTGCCTCGACGTCGGTGGCCTCACCACCGCGTTCGTCACATGGTGGACGACGACGGCGGCCGACGCCTGCCGGCCGCCGTCGTCGGAGGTGCTACTCGCCGCGCACGGCCGCGACAGACTCGCGGGCGGCGGCGGCCACGGCCTCGGCGGTGATGCCGAACTCGCGGTAGAGCGTCTGGTAGTCGGCGGACGCACCGTAGTGCTCGAGCGAGATGCTGCGTCCGGCGTCGCCGACGATGTCCCGCCAGCCCTGCGCCACGCCGGCCTCGACCGAGACGCGCGCCCGGACCGCCGTCGGCAGCACCGACTCGCGGTAGGCGGCGTCCTGGCGGTCGAACCACTCACGGCTCGGGAGCGACACGACCCGCGCGGCGATGCCGTCGGCCGCGAGGAGCTCGCGCGCCTCGACCGCGAGCTGGACCTCGGAACCGGTGCCGACGAGGATGACGTCGGGCGTGCCGTCGGTGTCCAGCAGCGTGTAGCCGCCCTTGAGGGTGCCCTCCGCACCCGCGAAGCCCTCGGTGCCCCGGGGGAAGGTGGGCACGCCCTGGCGGGTCAGGACGAGGCCCGCGGGGTGGTCGCGGTTCTCGAGGATGCCGCGCCAGGCCCAGGCCGTCTCGTTGGCGTCCGCCGGGCGGACGATGTCGAGACCGGGGATGGCGCGCAGGGCGGCCAGGTGCTCCACCGGCTGGTGGGTCGGGCCGTCCTCGCCGAGGCCGATCGAGTCGTGGGTCCACACGAAGGTGCTCGGGATCCCCATGAGGGCGGCGAGCCGGACCGATGCGCGCATGTAGTCGGAGAACTGCAGGAACGTGCCGCCGTAGGGACGGGTGAGCCCGTGCAGGACGATGCCGTTGAGGATCGATCCCATGGCGTGCTCGCGGATGCCGAAGTGCAGGGTGCGGCCGTAGGGGTCGCCCGGGAACTTCTTCGTCGCGTGCTCGATCGGGACGAACGAGGTCGCCCCGTCCATGGTCGTGTTGTTCGACCCCGCGAGGTCGGCCGAGCCGCCCCAGAGCTCGGGCAGGACGTCGGCCAGCGCCGAGAGCACCTTGCCGGAGGCGGCGCGGGTCGCGACGCCCTTGGTGGACTCCTCGAACTCCGGCAGCGCGTCCGCCCAGCCCTCCGGGAGCTCGCCCGCCGTGAGTCGCTCGAGGAGCGCCGCCCGCTCGGGGCTCGCCGTGCGCCAGGCCTCGAAGGCGGTCTCCCACGCGGCGCGCTGGTCACCCTGGCGCTCGGCGACGGCGCGGGTGTACGCCAGCACGTCGTCGTCGATGTGGAAGGACTTCTCCGGGTCGAGGTCGAGGACCTTCTTCATGCCGGCGACCTCGTCGGCGCCCATGGCGGAGCCGTGGATGCCACCGGTGTTCTGCTTGGTGGGGGCCGGCCAGCCGATGATGGTGCGCAGCGCGATGATGGACGGCTTGCCCGTCTCGGCCTTCGCGGCGTCGAGCGCTGCGGCGAGCTCGGCGGTGTCCTCGGCGTAGCCCGTGCCGCCCTGCGTGAAGTCGACGCGCTGGGTGTGCCAGCCGTAGGCCTCGTAGCGCGCGAGCACGTCCTCGGTGAACGCGATGTCCGTGTCGTCCTCGATCGAGATCTTGTTGTCGTCCCAGATCACCACGAGGTTGCCGAGCTGCTGGTGGCCGGCGAGCGAGGACGCCTCGGAGGTGACGCCCTCCTGCAGGTCGCCGTCGGAGGCGATGACGTAGACGTGGTGGTCGAACGGGGAGGTGCCCGGCGCGGCGTCGGGGTCGAGCAGGCCCCGCTCGCGGCGTGCGCCGTAGGCCATGCCGACGGCGGACGCCAGGCCCTGGCCCAACGGACCGGTCGTGATCTCGACGCCGGGCGTGTGGCCGTACTCGGGGTGGCCCGGGGTCTGCGAGTCCCAGGTGCGCAGCGCGGCGATGTCGTCCATCTCCATGCCGTACCCGGCGAGGAAGAGCTGCAGGTACAGCGTCAGGGACGAGTGCCCGGCCGACAGCACGAACCGGTCGCGTCCGACCCAGGCCGGGTCGCTCGGGTCGTGGCGCATCGCCTTCTGGAAGAGCAGGTACGCGGCGGGCGCGAGGGAGATCGCCGTACCGGGGTGGCCGGAGCCGCACTTCTCGACGGCGTCGGCGGCGAGCGCCTTGATGGACTTGACCGCGCGCGCGTCGAGTTCGTTCCACTCGAGCGGCGACAGTGCGGGGTCGAACGCGTTCACGTATGCCTCTTTCCTGCCCGAGGCGTGGCCCCGGGAGCTCTGCTGCTGTGGCCGGGCGCGGCAGGCCTCGCCTCTGGCGGCGAGGACGGTCGCCGGGCGCAGCCGAGGGACCGGTGCGCACGACGGCACCAGTGCCCTGCGGTGTGCGTCTCCACACTAGCGGTGACGGCGGACCGACGCGTCCATGCCTCGGGACCGTCCCACGATGTGGGCGCGCGCCGAGCCGGCGGCCGGCCCTGCCCGGACCTTTCTCACACCCGGTCGGCGCCGCGCGGGGACGAGGGGTCGCACGGGTCGGCGTACGATGGAGCCGCCCGACCGACCCCCTCGCGAACGGAAGCATCACGCGCGTGAGCACCCCGAGCCGCACGACGTCCGACTCGTCGACGACACGCGCCGCCGTGCACCGTCCCGACGGCGCCCGCGGGGCGGCCTGGCGCGATCGCGTCGGCGCCTACGTCGCGCTCACCAAGCCGCGCATCATCGAGCTGCTGCTGGTGACCACGGTGCCGACGATGATCCTCGCGCAGGGCGGCCTGCCCGACCTGTGGCTGGTGGTCAAGACGCTCGTCGGCGGCGCCCTCGCGGCCGGTTCGGCCAACGCCTTCAACTGCTACCTCGACCGGGACATCGACGAGGTGATGAACCGGACGAAGCGTCGGCCGCTCGTCACCGGGGAGATCGTGCCGCGCAGCGCGCTGATCTTCGCCACGGCCCTGGGCGTCGTGTCGCTGGTGTGGTTCGCCTGGCTGGTCAACGTCCCGGCCGCCTGGCTGACCTTCGCGGCGATCGCCATCTACGTCGTCGGCTACACGATGATCCTCAAGCGGCGCACCTCGCAGAACATCGTCTGGGGCGGCATCGCCGGCTGCATGCCGGTGTTCATCGGCTGGGCGGCGGTGACCGAGTCGCTGAGCTGGGCCGCGCTGGCCCTGTTCGGCGTCATCTTCTTCTGGACGCCGCCGCACTACTGGCCGCTGTCGGTCAAGTTCAAGAAGGACTACGAGAACGCCGGCGTGCCGATGCTGCCCGTGGTCGCCTCGGACCGCCGCGTCGCGGCCGAGATGGTCGGGCACACGGTGGCGATGATCGCCTGCTCGCTCGCCCTGGTGCCGCTGGCCGGCATGACCTGGGTGTACACGGTCGTCGCCGCAGCCTCGGGCGGGTGGTTCCTGTGGCTCACCGTCGCCATGCTCCGCAAGGCCCAGGGGCGCTCGCGGGGCGGCCCGGGTGCGATGAAGGTGTTCCACGCCTCGATCACCTACCTCACCGTGCTGTTCGTCGCCGTCGCCGTGGACGTGTTCCTCCCGTTCTGACCTGCTGGCGGCCTGGACCGGGCATGATGGGCGCGTGAGCGCTCCCGCCGACCTGCTGCAGCCCGCCCTCGAGGCGGCGCTGCGCGACTACCTGGCGCACGTGCGGGTCGAGCGCGGCCTGTCGACCAACACCGTCGCGGCCTACCGGCGGGACCTGGGTCGCTACGCGAGGTACCTGGCAGAGGCCGGTCGCAGCGCGCTCGACGAGGTGACCGAGCACGACGTGAGGTCGTTCCTGGCGGCGGTCCGTGAGGGGTCGGACGGCGGGCGCGCCCTCTCGGCGGCGTCGGCCGCCCGTTCCCTCGCCGCCGTCCGGGGGTGGCACCGGTTCGCCCGCGCGGAGGGCCTGACGACCGAGGACCCGTCGGCCGAGGTGGCCGCGCCCACCCAGACACGACGGCTGCCGCACGCCCTGAGCGTGGACGCCGTCGCCCGGCTGCTCGCCGCCGCGTCGTCGGGGGACACCCCGGCCGGCCTGCGCGACCGGGCGCTGCTCGAGCTGCTGTACTCGACCGGCGGGCGGATCAGCGAGGTCGTCGGCCTGGACGTCGACGACGTGGGGTCCGACGCCCTGGTGCGCCTCTTCGGCAAGGGCAGCAAGGAGCGCATCGTCCCGGTCGGCTCGTACGCCCGGGACGCCGTGGACGCCTACCTGGTCCGGGCGCGTCCGGTGCTGGTCGCGGCGGGCTCCGCACGCGGCCGGAGCACCCCGGCGCTGTTCCTCAACACGCGGGGCGGCCGGCTCTCGCGGCAGAGCGCCTGGGCGGTGCTGCAGGGCGCGGCCGAGCGCGCGGGCCTGACCGAGCACGTCTCGCCGCACACGCTGCGGCACTCGTTCGCCACCCACCTGCTCGCCGGCGGCGCCGACGTCCGCGTGGTCCAGGAGCTGCTCGGTCACGCCTCGGTGACCACCACGCAGATCTACACGATGGTCACCCCCGAGGCGCTCCGGGAGGTCTACGCCGCCACCCACCCGCGGGCGCTGTAGCGGGCCGCGGCACGGCCGCGCGTCGGCCGGGGTGCCGATGTCCACCACGCCGCGCGGCGGACCGGTGCCCGGCACACCGCCGGTGTAGCGTGACGGACGTGAGCGACGCACCCGGGGGGAGCGACACGATGACGCAGCCTGCGACGGCCGAGAGCACGTTGCCCGGGATCCCGGGCCGAGGGCCGGAGGACGGACCGGCCACCGACGTGGTGGGTCGGCCGCTGCCCGAGTTCCCGGAGCCGCCGACGCGCGCGGGCCACGGCCCGGCGCGGATCGTGGCGATGTGCAACCAGAAGGGTGGCGTCGGCAAGACGACCACCACGATCAACCTGGGTGCAGCCCTGGCCGAGTACGGCCGCAGGGTGCTGCTGGTCGACTTCGACCCGCAGGGCGCCGCGTCGGTCGGGGTGGGGATCAGCCCGCACGAGCTCGACCTGAGCGTCTACAACCTGATCATGGACCGTGACGTCGAGCTGTCCGACGTCGTCCGGCCGACGGCCATCGAGCGGCTCGACGTGGTCCCCGCCAACATCGACCTCTCGGCGGCCGAGGTCCAGCTCGTCGGAGAGGTCGCCCGCGAGTCGATCTTGTCACGGGCGCTGCGCCCGGCGCTGGACGACTACGACGTGATCCTGGTCGACTGCCAGCCCTCCCTGGGGCTCCTGACCGTCAACGCGCTGACGGCCGCGCACGGCGTGCTCATCCCGCTGGAGTGCGAGTTCTTCGCGCTGCGCGGGGTCGCCCTCCTGGTCGAGACGATCGACAAGGTCAAGGACCGTCTCAACCCCGACCTGGAGGTCGACGGGATCCTGCCCACCATGTTCGACTCGCGCACGCTGCACTCGCGCGAGGTCGTGCAGCGGGTCCACGAGGCGTTCGGCGACACGCTGCTGCACACGGTCATCGGACGCACGGTGAAGTTCCCGGACGCCTCGGTGGCCGCCGAGCCGATCACCGCCTACGCCCCGACCCACCGCGGCGCGTCCGCCTACCGGCAGCTCGCGCGCGAGCTCGTGGCCCGTGGCCGCATCGCCTGACCCCGGTCGGACGGAGCCGCCGCGGGCCGGAGCCTTCACTGTCCACCTCGCCAACTTCGACGGTCCGTTCGACCTGCTGCTGTCCCTGATCAACGCTCGCAAGCTCGACGTCACCGAGGTCGCGCTGGCCGAGGTCACCGACGACTTCATGGCACACATCCGGGCCGCCGACTCCGCCTCGCGAGAGGCGGCCGGCCGCGGCGAGGAGCATCCCTCGTGGGACCTCGGCGTGGCGAGCGAGTTCCTGGTGGTCGCCGCGACGCTGCTGGACCTCAAGGCGGCCCGGCTGCTGCCGGGCATCGCCGAGGAGGACGCCGAGGACCTGGAGCTCCTGGAGGCCCGCGACCTGCTCTTCGCCCGGCTGCTGCAGTACCGCGCCTACAAGGAGGTCTCCGCGGTGCTGGCCGAGCGCCTGGCCACGGAGGGTCGGCGGGTGCCGCGCTCGGTGCCGATGGAGGCCCACCTGGCGGCGATGCTGCCCGAGCTCGTCTGGACCCTCGACGGCGACCGGATCGCCGCGCTCGCCGCGAAGGCGCTCGAGCCCCGGCTGCCCCCGGTGATCGGGCTGAGCCACCTGCACGCGCCCGCGGTCAGCGTGCGCGAGCAGGCTGCGGTGGTGGTCCGGCTCCTGCGTCGCGACCGCGTCGCGACCTTCCGTGCCCTCACGGCGGGCGAGGAACGCCTCGTGGTGGTGGCGCGGTTCCTGGCCCTGCTGGAGCTCTTCCGCAACGGTCAGGTGGCGTTCGACCAGGTCGCGGCACTCGGTGAGCTCACGGTGCGGTGGACGGGGGACGACGGCGGCGAGATCGGCGAGGAGTTCGAGGAGTTCGAGGGCGCCGTGGAGGGAGCCGCATGACCGACACCGAGACCGAGACCCCGGCCGGGTCCGACGCCGCGGCGCGACGAGACCGCACCGGGTCGGCGTCCAGCGCGAGCAGCGCTACGGAGCCGGTCGACGTCGACGAGCTCCCCGGCGGCCTGGAGGCCGCGCTCGAGTCGATCCTCATGGTCGCGGAGGCGCCGGTCGAGGTGGAGCGGTTGGCCGCCGCGGTCGGCCGCCCGACGGCGGAGGTCGCCGACGCGCTCGAGCGCCTGGCGGGGGAGTACCGCGGCGAGACGGGCCCGCGACCGCGGGGCTTCGAGCTGCGCCGCGGCGCGCAGGGCTGGCGCGTCTACTCCTCGCGGGAGCACGCCGAGGTCGTGAGCCGGTTCGTGCTCGAGGGACAGTCGTCCCGTCTGAGCCAGGCGGCGCTCGAGACGCTGGCGGTGGTCGCCTACCGGCAGCCCGTGACGCGCGGGCAGGTCTCCGCCGTGCGCGGTGTCAACGTCGACGGCGTGGTGCGCACGCTCCTGGCCCGCGGACTGGTGGCCGAGGTCGGGCAGGACCCGCTGTCCGGAGCGGTGCTGTTCGGCACCACGGCGGAGTTCCTGGACCGGATGGGCTGGTCGTCGCTCGACGAGCTCCCGCCGCTCGCCCCCCACCTGCCGGGCGTGGAAGCGGTCGGCGACCTCACCGACTGACGCCTGCGACAATAGGACCATGCCCACCTCACGCCGCGGCGGCCGCCGTCGTCCCCAGCAGTCGAACGCAGCACAGACCCCGCCGGTCGACGTCCACGTCGCCGACGGCGTCAGGCTGCAGAAGGTGCTCGCCCAGGCGGGGCTCGGCTCGCGCCGCAAGTGCGAGGAGCTGATCTCCGAGGCCCGCGTCGAGGTCGACGGCCAGATCGTCACGGAGCTGGGGGTGCGGATCGACCCGTCCACGGCGGTCGTCCGCGTGGACGGTATGACCGTCCAGCTCGACCCGTCGAAGATCACCGTCGCGGTCAACAAGCCGCTGGGCATGATCTCGGCCATGAGCGACCCCGACGGCCGGCCCACGGTGGCCGAGCTGGTCAAGGACCGCCCGGAGCGGCTGTTCCACGTCGGTCGCCTCGACGCGGACTCCGAGGGCCTGCTGCTCCTGACCAACGACGGCGAGCTCGGCAACCGGCTCGCGCACCCGAGCCACGAGATCCCCAAGACGTATCTCGTCACGGTCGAGGGCGGCGAGGTCTACCCGCGGATCATGAAGCAGCTCACCTCCGGGGTGGATCTCGACGACGGCAAGGCGCGCATGGACAAGGTGCGGGTCGTGGACGCGGTGCCCGGGCAGTCGATGCTGGAGGTCGTGCTGCACGAGGGTCGCAACCGCATCGTGCGGCGCATGTTCGAGGCCGTCGGTTTCCCTGTGACCCGCCTGGTGCGCACGCGCATCGGCCCGATCGCCCTGGGCGACCTCAAGGTCGGCCGGTCGCGCGTGCTGGGCCGCACCGAGCTCGGCACGCTCATGCGCGCCGTCGACCTCTGACCTCCTCCCGACCGCACCTGTACCCCACCCACTCACAGAAACGAGCAGCAGTGGTCACGATCGCCGTCGACGGTCCGTCCGGATCCGGCAAGTCCAGCGTCTCCAAGGCCGTCGCCGCCCGGCTCGGCCTCGCCTACCTCGACACGGGCGCCATGTACCGCGCGGCCACGCTGTGGTGCGTGCGCAGCGGCGTGGCTCTCGACGACACGGCGGCCGTGGCCGCCGCCGTGCGCGCGATGCCGCTGGAGATGGGCGTCGACCCCGCCGCGCCGGGGGTCGCCCTGGACGGGGACGACGTCGCCGCGGCGATCCGGACGACGGACGTCACCGCGGTCGTGTCGCAGGTCGCCACCAACCTGGACGTCCGCGACGAGCTGCGTCGTCGGCAGCGTGCCATCATCGCCGACGAGACCGTGGGCGGCTTCTCGGGTGGGCACGGCATCGTCGCGGAGGGCCGGGACATCACCACCGTCGTCGCGCCGGACGCGGACGCCCGTGTGCTGCTCGTGGCCAGCGAGGAGGCACGGCTGCGCCGCCGGTCCCTCGAGGTGCACGGCGTCGCCGACGCCACCTCCGTCGAGGCGACGCGGGACCAGGTGCTGCGCCGCGACCGCGACGACTCGACCGTGAGCACGTTCCACGTGGCCGCCGACGGCGTGGTCACGGTGGACTCCAGCGACCTGGACTTCGAGCAGACGGTCGAGGCCGTGCTCACCGTCGTGGAGCGCGCGGCCGTCTGACGACCGCAGGGCCGCCGTCGTGCCCGGCGTGACGCGCGTCTCGCCGGGCACGACGGTACGACGTGGTGCCGACCCGTGCGCACCTGGGACAATGGTCGGCATGACCCACCCCGCCGACGGCCCCGAGACCACGCCCGCCGACGTCGTCGACGACCCTGCCGAGGACACCGCGACCGTCGTGACCGAGTTCGTCGACGACGAGGCGCGCGAGCGCGCTCTGCGCGCCGGCCTGGAGGACTTCGAGCTCGACGACTCCGACCGCCTGCTGCTGTCCGACGAGTGGGACGACGACGGCTTCGCCCCCGCCGAGCACGCCCTGCCGGTGCTGGCCGTCGTGGGCCGGCCCAACGTCGGCAAGTCCACCCTCGTCAACCGGATCCTGGGCCGGCGCGAGGCGGTCGTCGAGGACACGCCGGGCGTGACCCGCGACCGCGTGAGCTATCCCGCCGAGTGGTCCGGGCGGCACTTCACGCTGGTCGACACGGGCGGCTGGGAGGTCGACGTCGCCGGGATCGAGTCCAAGGTGGCGGAGCAGGCCGAGGTCGCGATCTCCCTGGCCGACGCCGTCGTGTTCGTGGTGGACGCCCAGGTCGGCGCCACGGCGAGCGACGAGCGCGTGGTCGAGCTCCTGCGCCGTTCGGGCAAGCCGGTCGTGCTGTGCGCCAACAAGGTCGACGGCCCCGCCGGCGAGGCCGACGCCGCGTACCTGTGGGCGCTCGGGCTCGGCGAGCCGCGGCCGGTCTCCGCCCTGCACGGGCGCGGGACGGGGGACCTGCTGGACGCGGTGCTGGACGCGCTGCCCGAGCACTCCGCGCACGGCACCCTGCGACCCGAGGGTCCGCGACGGGTCGCCCTCGTGGGTCGCCCGAACGTCGGCAAGTCGTCGCTGCTGAACAAGATCGCGGGCTCCGAGCGCGTGGTCGTCGACGAGGTCGCCGGCACGACCCGTGACCCCGTGGACGAGCTCGTCGAGATCAAGGGCATCCCGTACTGGTTCGTGGACACCGCGGGCATCCGCCGCCGCGTGCACCAGACCAGCGGGGCCGACTTCTACGCCTCGCTGCGCACGCAGGCCGCCATCGAGAAGGCCGAGGTCTCGGTGGTGCTCGTGGACGCGTCGGTGCCGCTGACCGAGCAGGACACGCGGGTGATCTCCCAGGTGGTCGACTCCGGGCGGGCGCTGGTCATCGCGTACAACAAGTGGGACCTCATGGACGAGGACCGGCGTCCGTACCTGGAGCGCGAGATCGAGCGCGACCTGGTGCAGGTCACCTGGGCGCCCCGCGTCAACGTCTCGGCCCGGACGGGCTGGCACACGGACAAGCTGGTGCGGGCTCTCGAGACGTCGCTGGAGTCCTGGGACACCCGCATCCCGACCGGCCGGCTCAACGGCTTCCTCGGTGAGCTCGTCGCGGCGCACCCGCACCCCGTGCGCGGGGGCAAGCAGCCGCGCATCCTGTTCGCCACGCAGGCCTCGACGCGCCCGCCACGGTTCGTGCTGTTCGCCACGGGGTTCATCGAGGCGGGCTACCGCCGGTTCATCGAGCGCCGCCTGCGCGAGACGTTCGGGTTCGAGGGCTCGCCGATCTCGATCAGCGTGCGTGTCCGGGAGAAGCGCCGCCGGCGCTGAGTCCGCGCGCCCGGTGTGACCGGTGTCGCACCGGATGCCCGTGCTCGTGCGGTATCGTCGCAGCACGAACGAGCAACAGCTCGCGTGCTCTGGGGTCGGTGAAAATCCGAGCCGGCGGTGAAAGTCCGCGACCCGGTCACAGCCAGTGACCGGTTGACCAGGTGGAACTCCTGGACCGACGGTCAAAGTCCGGATGGGAAGACGCACGCGACGCCTTCGTCCGCTCGCCGGTGGTGTGGACCCGTCCACACCCGTGGTGCCTGGTGCACCGCGGGCCCGGCGCGCGGCGACGACGCCGTGCAGCCCCAGCGGTCCGCGACCGGACGACAGGGGCTGCCCATGACCACCGCCACGGCGGGACCCACCGTGAGACCCGCGGAGACCGACGCCATGCGTCGCGCCCTCGAGCTGGCCGCCACCGACGGCCTGGTCCTGGGCCCCAACCCGCGTGTCGGGTGCGTGCTGCTCGACGCCGACGGCGCCACGATCGCCGAGGGCTTCCACCGCGGCGCGGGAACGCCCCACGCCGAGACGGTCGCGCTGGCGAACGCGCGGGCCGCGGCCGGACCGGACGCGGCGCGCGGCGCCACCGCCGTCGTGACCCTCGAGCCGTGCGCCCACACCGGGCGCACCGGGCCGTGCGCACAGGCGCTGGTCGACGCCGGCGTCGGCCGCGTCGTGTTCGCCCAGCCGGACCCGAACCTGGTCGCCACCGGCGGCGGTGCGCTGCTGCACGCGGCCGGTGTCGACGTCGTCGGCGGGGTGCTGGGTGACGAGGCACGCACGCTCAACGCCGTCTGGACGCGGGCCATGGAGCTCGGCCGCCCGGTCGTGACCTGGAAGGTCGCCGCGAGCCTCGACGGGCGCACCGCCGCGGCCGACGGGACCTCCCGCTGGATCACCTCGGCCGCGGCGCGGGCGGACGTGCACCGGCTGCGCGCCTCCTGCGACACGGTGCTCGTGGGCACCGGCACCGTGGCCGCCGACGACCCGTCGTTGACGGTCCGCGACGCCGACCTGACCGGACCGCAGCCGCTGCGGGCCGTGATGGGCCGACGCGAGCTGCCGCCGTCGTCGCGGCTCGCCGTGCCGGCCGACGACGGGACCGAGACCCTGCACCTGCGCACCCATGACCCGCGCGAGGCGCTCGAGGCCCTGTGGGCCGCCGACCGTCGCCACGTGCTGCTCGAGGGCGGGGCCACCCTGGCCGCCGCCTTCTGGCGAGCGGGGCTCGTGGACGAGATGGTCGCCTACGTCGCGCCCGTGCTTCTCGGTGCCGGCCCTGCCGCCGTGGGCGACCTCGGCATCACCACCATCGCCGGGGCCGCGCGGCTCGACGTCGTCGACGTCGCCCTGCTCGCCGCAGGCACCCCCGGCACCCCCGGCACGGCCGGGGCCGACGGTCGGGCCGACGCCGGCCCGACCGAGACGAACGTGCGGCTCACCCTGCGGCCGCGGAAGGAGTCCTGATGTTCACCGGGATCGTGACCGAGCTCGGCACCGTCCGTGCCCTGGAGACCACCGCCGACGCGGCACGGCTGACCGTCGCCGCGTCGGACGTGCTCGACGGCGTCCGCCTGGGCGACTCGATCGCCGTCGACGGCTGCTGCCTGACGGTGACGGCCTTCGACGCCGAGACGTGGACCGCGGACCTCATGGCCGAGACGCTGCAGCGCACCTCGCTCGGCTCCCTGGCCCCGGGCGACCGGGTCAACCTCGAGCCGGCGCTGCCCGTCACCGGCCGCCTCGGCGGGCACATCGTGCAGGGGCACGTCGACGGCGTCGGCACGGTGCTCGCCCGGACACCGGGGGAGCGGTGGGAGGTCGTGGAGATCTCGCTGCCCATCGACCTGGCCCGCTACGTCGTGACCAAGGGGTCGATCGCCGTCGACGGCGTCTCGCTCACCGTGGTCGACGCCGGCACGGACCGGTTCGCCGTGAGCCTCATCCCCGAGACCCTCGAGCGCACCACGCTCGGCGCGCGGGCCGTGGGTGACCAGGTCAACCTGGAGACGGACGTGCTCGCGCGGCACGTCGAACGGCTGCTCGCGACGGCGGAGGTGACCTCGTGAGCGCGCCCGGCGCGACCGCGGTGGTGGAGCGGGTCGAGCGCGCGCTGGCGGCCGTGGCGGCGGGACGCGCCGTCGTCGTCGTCGACGACGAGCACCGCGAGAACGAGGGGGACCTCATCTTCGCCGCCGAGGCGGCGACACCCGAGCTGATGGGCTTCACCGTGCGGCACACGTCCGGGCTCGTCTGCGTCGCCGCGGACGGCGCCACGCTGGACCGGCTCGCCCTGCCCCTGATGGTCGCCGAGAACCGCGACGCCTTCCGCACCGCCTACACGGTGACCGTCGACGCGGCCGACGGCGTGACCACCGGCATCTCCGGCGCCGACCGGGCACGGACCGCGCGGACGCTCGCCGCGCCCGGCGCGGTGCCGGCGGACCTCACGCGGCCCGGTCACGTGCTGCCGCTGCGCGCCCGCGACGGCGGGGTGCTGGAGCGCCCCGGGCACACCGAGGCGGCCGTCGACCTCGCCCGGCTGGCCGGACGCGGCACCACCGGTGTGCTCGCCGAGCTCACGCACGACGACGGCACGATGATGCGGCTCCCGGCGTTGCGGGAGTTCGCCGCCGCGCACTCGCTGGAGCTGCTGAGCGTCGCCGACCTGGCGGCCTACCGGCGCCTGACCGAGGTGCTCGTGGACCGCCTCGCCGTGACACGGCTGCCCACGCGGCACGGGACGTTCACCGCGGTGGGGTACCGCGACCGGGTGACCGGGGACGAGCACGTGGCCCTCGTGGCGGGGGCGCTCGCGGACCTGGACGGCGACGGACCCGTCCTGGCCCGGGTGCACTCCGAGTGCCTCACCGGCGACGCGTTCGGCTCCCTGCGCTGCGACTGCGGGCCGCAGCTCGACGCCTCCCTGCGCGCCGTGCAGGAGGCGGGCCGCGGTGTGGTCGTCTACGTGCGCGGGCACGAGGGCCGGGGCATCGGACTCGTCGCCAAGCTCGCCGCCTACAGCCTGCAGGACGGCGGCCACGACACCATCGACGCGAACCTCGCCCAGGGGCTGCCGGTCGACTCCCGGGAGTACACGGCGGCCGCCCACGTGCTGCGCGACCTCGGGGTCGGCGCCGTGCGCTTGCTCACGAACAACCCGGCGAAGGTCGACGGCCTGCACGCCGGGGGAGTGGAGGTCGCCGAACGCCTGCCGCTGGCGATCCACCCCGCCCCGGACAACGTCGCCTACCTGCGGACCAAGCGGGACCGCATGGGGCACGACCTGCCCAACCTCGAACCCGACGAAGGAGCACCCGTGACCACTCGCCCCAGCTTGCCCGAGGCCGCCCGATGAGCGGCGCCGGAGCGCCCACGACACGGGCGACGGACTGCTCGGACCTGCGGGTCGCCGTCGTCGCCGCCTCCTGGCACGACACCGTGATGGGCGGCTTGCTGGACGGCGCCCTGCGGGCGTGCCAGGACCACCAGGTGGAGCCGGAGGTGCTGCGGGTACCGGGATCGTTCGAGCTGCCGGTGGCGGCCCAGGCCGCGGCGGCCGCGGGGTTCGACGCCGTCGTGGCGCTCGGCGTCGTCATCCGCGGCGGCACGCCTCACTTCGACTACGTGTGCGCGGCGGCCACCGACGGTCTGGGTCGGGTGGCCCTGGACCACACCGTCCCCGTGGGCTTCGGGCTGCTCACCTGCGACGACGAGGCCCAGGCACTGGACCGTGCCGGACTGCCCGGTTCCTCCGAGGACAAGGGCTACGAGGCCACGGCCGCGGCGCTCGCGACCGCGCGCGTCGTGCGCACGGTGCGCTCCACCGTGGTGGCCGACGTCCGGTGACCCCGCACACACCGGCCGCCGCGAGTGGACGAGCAGCGCCCGGTCTGGGGTAGTATTTCGGTCGGCCCTCCGGGGCCGAACCGGACTGGTTCCCGCGCTCCGGCGCGAGGGGCGGTCCGGACGGGCTGTGGCGCAGCTTGGTAGCGCACTTGACTGGGGGTCAAGGGGTCGCAGGTTCAAATCCTGTCAGCCCGACGTTGTGATGTCTCAGGACATCGGCAAGGCCCGGACCCACGAATGTGGGTTCGGGCCTTTGTCTTGTGTCGGTGGTGGTGGTGCCGCGTGGCTGGTAGTCGCGGGTGAGTTCGATGGTGAGCTCGCGCAGGATCTCGCCGGTGGCGGCGTTGATGATGCGCACGTCGTGGTCGTGGACGAGCAGCAGGACGTGGGTTCCTGCGTGGGGTCGTCCGATGCCGATGTGTCGGAGCTTGCCAGCGATGCGCAGGGTGACGCATCCGGTCTTGTCGATCTTGTCGCGGCGGAGCCGGTCGTGGCTGTCGGTTCGGTTGGTGGGGTCGGGGGCGGCTTTCGGTGTGGCGGTGTAGGCG
>NZ_PVTX01000013.1 GCF_003003075.1 Isoptericola halotolerans
ACGCTGCCGGATCTGCCCTACGACTACAGCGCGCTCGAGCCGCACATCAGCGGCAAGATCATGGAGCTGCACCACGACAAGCACCACGCCACCTACGTCGCGGGCGCGAACACCGCGCTGGAGAAGCTGGCCGAGGCCCGCGAGTCCGGCGACCTGGGCGCGGTCAACCTGCACGAGAAGAACCTCGCCTTCCACCTCGGCGGGCACACCAACCACACCGTGTTCTGGCACAACCTGTCCCCCGAGGGCGGCGGCGAGCCCGACGGCGAGCTGGCCGAGGCGATCAAGGACCAGTTCGGCTCCTTCGCCGCGTTCCAGGCCCACTTCGCCGCGACCGCCACCGGCATCCAGGGCTCCGGCTGGGCCGTGCTCGGCTGGGACTCGATCGGCCAGCGCCTGGCCATCTTCCAGCTGTTCGACCAGCAGGCCAACGTCCCGGTCGGCATCACCCCGCTGCTCATGCTCGACATGTGGGAGCACGCCTTCTACCTCGACTACCTCAACGTCAAGGCCGACTACGTCAAGGCGTTCTGGAACATCGCCAACTGGCGCGACGTCGCCGCCCGCCTCGACCGCGCCCGCACCCAGACCACCGGACTCATCGTCCCCGCCTGAGACACCCCTGCACAGGGCGTCTCCGCACGACAGAAGCCCGGCTCCCGCGCACACAGCGCAGGAGCCGGGCTTCGTCGTGCGCGCCTCTCCGTGAGCGAGGCCGCGCGAGGGCCAGGGCTCGAGCCGAGGACGGCCTGGCCTCGAGCACGGGGTGATTCGCCGAGGCTGTGAAGCACAAGGGGGCGCACCCGTTCCCCGAGCGTGGCGTCTGCCACCACGACGAAAGGGCCCCATCCTCGCCGGAGGATGGGGCCCTTTCGTCAGGTGCCGTGTGACGGCTCAGTGAGCGTGCTGGCCGCGGCTGAACTCGAAGACCCAGCCGACCAGGCCCACCAGGCCCAGGATCAGGCTGATGTAGAAGACCCACCAGCCGACAGCGAGACCGAGGAACGCGACAGCGGCACCGGCACCGAGCACCAGCGGCCACCACGACCACGGCGCGTAGACGCCCTGGTCGCCGGCGCCCTGGTCGATCTCACCCTGCTCGTCGTCCTCGGGGCGCGGATCGATGTGGCGGGCCTGCAGCGCCAGGTAGGCGCCGATCATGGCCATCAGCCCGCCGACGAGCGGGATCCCGAGGAAGCCGACCGGCTCGCTCCAGCCGCTGAAGAAGCCGTAGAGCACGCCGACGACGACGAAGAAGGGAGCCAGCCAGATGAAGAGGCGGATCTCGATCTTCACTTGTTCTTCTCCTCGTCCTCAGGCTCGTCGACGACCGTGGCCGACGCGTGCTTCTCCGGGTACTCCTGCATCGAGAGCTCCTCGACGTGCTGGGCCTGACCACGGCGGTCGGCACCGCCGTAGACCTGCTCCAGGCCGTCCTGGTTGACGTGCGGGTCCTCCATGGCAGCGACCTCGGGGTGGTGCAGGTCGAAGGCCGGCGACTCCGACCGGATCCGCGGCAGCGACGTGAAGTTGTGCCGCGGCGGCGGGCAGGACGTCGCCCACTCGAGCGACCGGCCGTAGCCCCACGGGTCGTCGACGGTGACCCGGGGTGCGTTGCGCCAGGTCGAGTAGACGTTCCACAGGAACGGGAGCGTCGAGGCCGCCAGGATGAACGCACCGACCGTCGAGAGCTGGTTCTCCCAGGTGAAGCCTTCGTCGGGCATGTAGTCCGCGTACCGACGGGCCATGCCCTCGACGCCCAGCCAGTGCTGCACGAGGAATGTCATGTGGAAGCCGATGAACAGGATCCAGAAGTGGATCTTGCCGAGCCGCTCGTTGAGCATGGTGCCGGTGAACTTGGGCCACCAGAAGTAGAAGCCGGCGAACATCGCGAACACCACGGTGCCGAACACGACGTAGTGGAAGTGCGCCACGACGAAGTACGAGTCCGACAGGTGGAAGTCCAGCGCGGGGCTCGACAGGATGATGCCGGTCAGGCCGCCGAACAGGAACGTGACGAGGAACCCGATCGACCACAGCATGGGGGTCTCGAAGGTGAGCTTGCCCCGCCACATCGTGCCGATCCAGTTGAAGAACTTCACGCCCGTCGGCACGGCGATCAGCATCGTCATGAACGCGAAGAACGGCAGGAGGACCGCACCCGTGACGTACATGTGGTGCGCCCAGACCGTCACGGACAGCGCGGCGATCGCGATCGTCGCGTAGATGAGGCCCTTGTAGCCGAAGATCGGCTTGCGGCTGAACACCGGGAAGATCTCGGAGACGATGCCGAAGAACGGCAGCGCGATGATGTACACCTCGGGGTGCCCGAAGAACCAGAACAGGTGCTGCCACAGCACCGCTCCCCCGTTGTCCGGGTTGAAGACCTGGGCGTTGAAGCGACGGTCGGCACCGAGGGCGAAGAGCGCCGAGGCGAGCGGCGGGAACGCCATGAGCACGAGCAGGCTCGTGACCAGCGTGTTCCACGTGAAGATCGGCATCCGGAACATCGTCATGCCGGGCGCGCGCATGCAGATGATCGTCGTGATGAAGTTGACGCCACCGAGGATGGTCCCGAACCCGGCCAGCGCCAGGCCGAAGACCCAGAGATCTCCTCCCAACCCCGGACTGAACGTGGTGTTGGACAACGGCGCGTAGGCGAACCACCCGAACGACGCCGCACCCTGCGGGGTGAAGAAGCCGGCCGCGGCGATGAGCCCGCCGAAGAGGAACAGCCAGTAGGCGAACATGTTCAGGCGCGGGAACGCCACGTCCGGCGCGCCGATCTGCAGCGGCATGATGACGTTCGCGAAGCCGGCGAAGAGCGGTGTCGCGAAGAGCAGCAGCATGATCGTGCCGTGCATGGTGAAGAGCTGGTTGTACTGCTCCTTGCTCTGCACGATCTGGATGCCGGGCATGAAGAGCTCGGCGCGGATGAGCAGCGCCAGGATCCCTCCCACGGCGAACCAGAAGAACGACGTGATCAGGTACATGTAGCCGATGGTCTTGTGGTCGGTGGAGGTGATCCACTTCACGACCGTACGGCCCAGGGTCTGCCGCTCGGGCCGAAGGCCGGGGACGGCCTCCGCTCCGTACGCGGTCTCGGTGGTGGCCATCAGCCCTCGACCTCCGGAGTGGTTTCTTCGTCGGTGAACTCACCGTGCTGCTGGCGGTTGAGGTCGAGACCGAGCTCGCCGGTCTGCCCCTTGGCCGCGAGCTCGGCCATCTGGGCGTCGTACTCGGCGCGGTCGACGACCTTGACGTTGAAGAGCATCCCCGAGTGGAACTCTCCGCAGAGCTCGGCGCACTTGCCCGCGTAGGTGCCCTCGCGCTCGGGCACGACCTGGAAGGTGTTCGACCGCCCGGGGATCATGTCCATCTTGAACAGGAACGCGGGGATCCAGAACGAGTGGATGACGTCGCGCGACTCCACCGTGAACTCGACGCGCTCACCGACGGGCAGGTACAGCGTCGGGAGCGCCTGGGACGTGCCCGGCGCGCCGTCGACCTCGTCCTCGACGGTCTGCGAGCCCGGGTCCAGCAGCTGCTGCCCGGACTCGTACACGTCGTCGTCGAGGTAGTTGAAGTCCCAGCTCCACTGCTTGCCGATGACCTGGATGCTGACGTCGGGCTCCTCGGACGTGGTGTCGAGGACGGCCGTCATGTCGCGGTTCGTGTAGAAGAACAGCACGAGGACCATGAGCGTCGGCACGATCGTGTACATGATCTCGAGCGGCATGTGGTAGCGGGTCTGCACCGGCAGGCGGTGGTCGTCGCGGCGCTTGCGGTAGGCGGCGACGCACCACAGCATCAGCCCCCAGGTGATGACACCGACGGCGAGTGCTGCGACCCAGGATCCGACCCAGAGGTCTGTCATCCGACCGGTCTGGTTGGTCACCTCCCCGTCGCTGTATCCGGGCAGGTATCCACGCTGGGCGGCGTCGCTGGCGCAGCCGGAGGCGAGCGTCGCGACCGCGACGGCGAGAGCCGTCGCACGCAACGCCAGTGCCCGCCGGGTGCGGGTGGGGCTCTTCGAGTGCAAGGGAGGCCTTTCACGTCTCGTCCGACCGCCGCGCTCTGGCTCAGAGCGCACGGATAGGACCTTCGTCCTCGATGGGAGCAGCCTAGCGCGCCCTTCACGCTTTCGACGCCAGAAGGGCCCGGTTCCTACGTGACGGGAACACCGCTCTCCGTCGCCATCCGGACGGTTCGCGACACGCCCCGTGGGCCTGTCAGATCGCGCACGCATTCGCCGCCCTCGCGCGGCTCACGGCATCATGGTGGGGCGCGCTGCGCACCCGTTCACCACCACGTCGAAGGGCTCCGTGTGACACACCCCACCGGCAGCACGGACCGTCCCCACCCGCACCGGGTCCACCTGGACAACGGTGGCCGGGCCCCCTGGCACCCGCTCGCGCGGACCGCATTCCTCCAGGCGCTCGACGACGGGTGGGCGGACCCGCGACGGCTGCACACCGAGGGCCGCCGCGCGGCAGCCCTGCTGGACGGCGCACGCGAGGCCGTGGCCGACGTCCTCGGCGCCCGGACCGAGGAGGTCCGGTTCACGCCGTCGCACACCGCGGCTCTGCACGCCGCCGTCGCACAGGTCGTCCGGGCACGACGGCGGCACGGGAGCGACGTCGTCGTCGGAGCCGTGGAACGGGCCGCCGTCCTGCATGCCGCCGACCACGCCCTTCCCCCGGGCGGCCGGCGGGTGACGGTCCCGGTCGACGAGCACGGCCGCGTCGACGCCGACGCCTACGCGACGGCGCTCGGGAACGGCGGCGTCGTCCTCGCGGCGCTGCAGCACGCCAACGGCGAGGTGGGGACGACCCAGCCGGTCGAGACCGTGCACGAGGCCGCCCGCGCCGCGGAGGTCCCCCTCCTCGTCGACGCCGGTGCCAGCCTGGGGCACGCGACGGTGGGTCCCGCCTGGGACGTCCTCGCCGCCGACCCCGCCGACTGGGGAGCACCTGCCGGCGTGGGCGTGGTCGCCGTCCGGCAGCGCACGCGCACCGTCGCCACGGGCCCCGAGGACCCCGAGCCGTGGGCTCCGGGGGGCGTGAGCGTCCCCGCCGCCTTCGCGGCCGCCGTCGCGCTCCAGGCGGTCCACGAGGACCGGGCGCAGGTCGATGCCCGGCGTCGTGCCCTGGTCGACGAGATCCGCGCCCGGGTGGCAGCGATACCGGACGTCGAGGTGGTGGGCGACCCCTCCGGCCGGCTGCCCCACGTCGTGACGTTCTCGTTCCTCTACGTCGACGGCGAGGCCCTCGTGACCGAGCTGGACCGCGCCGGGTTCGCCGTCGGTTCGGGGTCGGCCTGCACCGCCGGGACGCTCGAGCCGTCGCACGTCCTCGCCGCGATGGGCGTGCTGACGCACGGCAACGTGCGTGTCGCGCTGGACCGCTCGGCGACCGCCGCGGACGTCGAGCGCTTTCTCGAGGTCCTGCCGGGTGCGGTGGCCACGGTGCGCGACATGCTGGGGGTCCGGGGCCTGTGAGCACGGTCGGACCGAGCGAGGAGCACGTGGTGGACGCCCGCGGGCTCCGCTGCCCGTTACCGGTGATCCGGCTCGCGGAGCGTGCCCAGGAGCTGCCCTCGGGGACCGAGCTGACCGTGCTGGCCACGGACCCGGCCGCTCAGCACGACGTCCCCGCCTGGGCCCGCCTGCGCGGGCACACCGTCATCGCTGCGCAGACGCACGAGGCGGACGGCCGGCCCTGGTGGGCCCTGACCGTCCGCCTCGGTGGCCGGGCTCCGGGGAGCTCGGCCGCGTCACGTCGCTGAGTCGGGTCTCAGCCGAAGGAGCCGCCGCAGGCGCAGGACTCGCCCGCGTTCGGGTTGTCGATCGTGAAGCCCTGCTTCTCGATGGTGTCGGCGAAGTCGATCTTCGCGCCGTCGAGGTACGGGACGCTCATGCGGTCCACGACGACCTCGACGCCGTCGTAGTCGCGCAGCGCGTCCCCGTCGAGCAGACGCTCGTCGAAGTAGAGCTGGTAGATGAGGCCGGAGCATCCGCCGGGCTGGACGGCGACGCGCAGCCGAAGGTCGTCGCGGCCCTCCTGCTCGAGGAGGGTGCGAACCTTGTTCGCGGCGACCTCGGAGAGCTCGACGCCGTGCGTGGCGATCTCGGTGGTGTCGGTCATGCTTCCTCCAACAGGTGGGCCGGTTCGGCTGTTCCCGATCCTACGCCGGATTCTCGGCGAGTCGATGAGTCAGGTCACAGCGTGCCCCACGAGGGCGCCCAGGTGCGAGCCGCACGCCCCACCGAGCCGGCGTCCCACGGCTCGCCCACCTCGTGGACGCCCACCACGCCGGCCGCGGCCAGCTCGCGGCGTGACACCTCGGAGCGCCCCGCGAGCACGACGACGGGGACGGCGTGCGGTGCGGCGGCACGTGCCGCCGCGGCCGCGGGCCCGCTGTGCAGGGCCGCCCCGTCGAGCACCCGGACGTGGACGACGACGAGGTCCGCGTCGCCCACGCGTTCGCCCAGGAGGGCGACCTCGGGGGCGACCGGTGGTGGCCCGACGCTGGACAGCCCGAGCGCCGTCGTCGGCACGAAGACCCCGACAGGCGCCGGGCCGTCGCCCGGGCGCGCCGGCGGCGGAGGCTCCGCGGCCGGCAGCACGAGGGGCTCGACGGCGCAGCGAGGCGCGGCGGCGGACCAGGCGGCGGCGAGCGCCGCGGCCCCGACGGCCGGGTCCTCGGGGTCAGGGCCGCCCGACGCGGCGACGATGAGCGCGTGCACGGTGCCGATCGTGACACATCTGCGCGTCGTGGGAAGATGGGGCGCGTGAGCACTCTGCTGAACGAGACGTCGACCTTCGTCGAACCGGCATCGTCCCCGCTGCTCCTGCTCGGGCAGGGCCGTGACCTCGCGTCCGAGCGCGGTGTCGAGTGCACCGGCGCGCTCCCTTCCCCGTCGGACCCCGACCTGGTCGAGCGTGCCCGCGCCGCACGGGCGGCCCTCGGTGACCGCGCCTTCGTGCTCGGCCACCACTACCAGCGCGACGAGGTCATCGACTTCGCGGACGTCACGGGGGACTCGTTCAAGCTGGCCCAGTCGGCCGCCGCGCGGCCGGAGGCGGAGTTCGTCATCTTCTGCGGCGTGCACTTCATGGCGGAGTCGGCGGACATCCTGACGGCCGACTCCCAGCAGGTCGTGCTGCCCGACATGGCGGCCGGCTGCTCCATGGCGGACATGGCGGAGATCTCGCAGGTCGAGGAGGCCTGGGCGGTGCTGGAGGACGCCGGCGTCGCGGCCGACACGATCCCGGTCACGTACATGAACTCCACCGCCGCCATCAAGGCGTTCACGGGTCGGCACGGCGGCACGGTGTGCACGTCGTCGAACGCCCAGGTGGCGCTGCGGTGGGCGTTCGACAAGGTCGGCGGCGTCGAGGGGACGGGCAAGGTCCTGTTCATGCCCGACCAGCACCTGGGCCGCAACACGGCGGTGCTGCAGCTCGGCATGAGCCTGGACGACTGCGTCGTCTTCGACCCGCGCAAGCCCGACGGCGGGCTGACCGCCGCCGAGCTCCGTGACGCCCGCATGATCCTGTGGCGCGGCCACTGCTCGGTGCACGGCCGGTTCTCGGAGCGCAACGTCACGGACATCCGCGCCGCGGTGCCCGGCGTCAACGTGCTGGTGCACCCGGAGTGCAAGCACGAGGTCGTCAACGCCGCGGACATGGTCGGCTCCACCGAGTACATCATCAAGGCGCTCGAGAACGCCGAGCCGGGCTCGTCGTGGGCGATCGGCACCGAGCTCAACCTGGTGCGCCGCGTCGCCGCCGCGCACCCGGACAAGCAGGTGCACTACCTCGACTCGACGGTCTGCTTCTGCTCGACCATGAACCGCATCGACCTGCCCCACCTCGTCTGGGCGATGGAGTCCCTCGTCGAGGGGCGCGTGGTCAACCGCATCGTCGTCGACGCCGACGACGCGCACTGGGCCCAGGTGGCCCTCGACCAGATGCTGGCGCTGCCCGGTATCTGACACGGACGGAAGGCGATGACCGTGCGATGAGCACCGACGGCGGGCTGAGCGTCGGAGTCCTCGTGTTCGACGAGGCCGACGAGCTCGACGTGGTCGGACCGTTCGAGGTCTTCACCTCGTGGTCCGAGCACTCGGAACTGAAGCCGCACGTGAGCACCTTCTCGTGCAACGGCGACGGCGTGCGGCTCGCCGCCGGCCTGCGGATGCTGCCCAGCCGCTCGGCGGACGACGTCGGTCCCCTGCACGTGCTGGTGCACCCGGGCGGGTGGGGGACCCACCGGCTGCTCGAGGACAGCGCACACCTGGAGTGGTTGCGTGCCGTGCGCGTGCAGACGCCCGTGATGGCCAGCGTCTGCACGGGGGCCCAGGTCTTCGCCGCCGCGGGACTGCTCGCCGGCCGGCCCGCGACCACCCATCGCGACCACTACGACGAGCTGTCACGGATCGACCCGAGCGTCCTGGTCGACACCGAGGCGCGGTTCGTCGACGACGGCGACGTCATCACCTCGGCCGGGGTGTCCGCCGGCATCGACATGGCGCTGCACCTCGTGGCGCGCCTGGAGTCGGAGGACGTCGCGGCCCAGGTGCGCCGAGCGCTGCAGTACGACACCGCGCCACCGGTGTGACGCCGTCGGGCACGGACCGCAGCACCGATACCTGATACCGCGCGTCGCTGACATATCGTGACGCCATGACGAGGATGATCCAGCTCGCCAGGGCCTCCCTGCTCCCCCGCCGCCGCGTCCCCGGGCGGGGTCTGCTCGACCCGTCCACGACGGTGCTCCGCGTGCACCCGGGCGACCTGGACCTGTACCTCCACGTCAACAACGGCTCGTACCTGCAGATGATGGACGTGGCCCGCTCGAACCTCATCGCCGACCTCGGCGGGTTCCCGCTGCTGAAGGACGAGGGCTGGTACCCCGTCGTGGCCGCTTCCACGGTGACGTACAAGCGATCGCTGCAGCTCTTCGAGCGCGTGGAGATCAGCACCCGCGTCCTCGGCTGGGACGCCCGCGTGGTGTACATCGAGCAGGTGTTCACCTGCCGCGGCAGGTTCTCCGCCCGCGGCTGGGTGGCCGGGCGGTTCCTGGGCAAGGACGGGTCGCGCGTCGCCCCCGCCGACGTCGTCGCGCTGCTCGGCGACGACGTCGGGGTGGAGAGCCCCGCCCTCCCGGAGGACCTCGCCGCCTGGGCCCGGTCGGTCGACGTGGCGCACCGCGAGACCGACCGGGCCTGACAGCCACCGATGGCCCGCCTCGTTCGGCAGTTCCTGTCCTGTTCGGCAGCTTGAACTGCCGAACAGGACAGGAACTGCCGAACGAGGCACCAGGTCAGACCGCGCCCGCGAGCTGGCGCAGCAGCAACGCCTCCGCGAGGACGACGTTGCGCAGCTCGCCCAGGTGCACCGACTCGTTGGCCCCGTGCGCACGCGAGTCGGGGTCCTCGACACCGGTGACGAGCACGGCCGCCTGGGGGAACGCCTCGAGCAGGTCCGCGATGAACGGGATCGAGCCGCCGACGCCGATGTCGACCGGTGCGGTTCCCCACGCCGCCGCGAAGGCGGTGCGCGCCGCCCGCATGGCGGGCGAGTCGGCCGGCGCCCCGAACGCCTTGCCCTGCTCCCCCGGAGTCCACGTGACCCGGGCGCCGAACGGCGCGTGCCCCTCGAGGTGCGCCCGCAGCGCCTCCTCGGCCGCCTCCGGCTCGAGGCCGGGCGGGATGCGGACGGAGATCTTCGCCGCGGCGCGCGGCGCGAGGGTGTTCGAGGCGTGCGCGACCGAGGTGGCGTCGATGCCGATGACCGCGATGGCCGGCTTGGTCCACAGCCGCCCGGCGATGGTGCCGGTCCCGGCGAGCGCGACGCCGTCGAGCACCGAGGCGTCGCCGCGGAAGTCCGCCTCCGCGTAGTCGACCTCCGGTTCACCGGCGCCGGTGAGCCCGGCGACCGCCACGCTGCCCGCGTCGTCGTGCAGCGTCGCGACGAGGCGCGCGAGCAGCACGTTGGCGTCCAGGACCGGGCCGCCGAACATGCCGGAGTGGACCGCGTGGTCCAGCACCTCGACGGTGACGACGCCGTCCACCAGGCCACGCAGCGACGTCGTCAGGGCCGGGACACCGACCTTCCAGTTCGTCGAGTCCGCCACGACGATCACGTCGGCGGCGAGCAGCTCGTGGTGGTCGGCCAGGAACCGGGCGAAGCTCGGCGAGCCCGACTCCTCCTCGCCCTCGACGAAGACGGTCACGCCCACGCCGAGCTCGTCGCCGGCCGCGGCCAGGGCGCGCAGCGCTCCGACGTGGGCCATCAGCCCGGCCTTGTCGTCGGCCGCGCCGCGACCGAACAGCCGCTCGCCCACCTGCGTGGGCTCGAACGGGTCGGTGTCCCAGGCCAGCGCGTCCCCCGGCGGCTGGACGTCGTGGTGCGCGTACAGCAGGACGGTCGGCTCCCCCGCGCGCGCCGGACGGCGAGCGACGACGGCGGGCGCTCCGGCCGAGCCGTCCGGGCGAGCCGACCGCAGTATCCGCACGTCGGGCAGACCGACGCCGCGCAGCAGGCCGGCGACCGTCTCGGCGCTGGTGGCGACGTGCGCCTGGTCGAAGGCCGCCGCAGAGACGCTCGGGATCCGGACCAGGGTCTCCAGGTCCGCCTGGACGGCAGGGAACAGCTCGTCGACGTGAGCGCGCAGCGCGGCCACGTCCTTCTCGGTGTGGTTCACCCCTCCACGCTACCGGGGCGTCCCGCGACGGCCCTGCGCTCGACTACCCTGGTGGCGTGATCTTCCGCAAGCCTGACACCGCCGACTCCGCTGCCACCGGCTCTGCCGACAGCCCCTCCGTCGAGGACCCCGCGATCGTGCGGGCGGGCAAGGGCCGGCCGACGCCCAAGCGTCGTGAGGCCGCGGCCAAGAACCAGCGGCCCCTGGTGCCGAACGACCGCCGGGCGGCACGCAAGGCGAACAAGGAGAAGATGCGCGAGGAGCGCAACCGCGAGTACAAGGCGATGCAGACCGGCGACGAGCGGTACATGCCGGTGCGCGACAAGGGCCCGGTGCGCCGCTACGTCCGTGACCACGTCGACGCCCGCTGGAACCTCGGCGAGTTCTTCCTCCCCGTCGCGTTCGTCTTCATCTTCCTCAACCTGCTGGTGATGCAGAGCCCGACCCTCGGCGCGCTGGTGCTCCTCGGCCTGTACGCGGTCGTGTTCATCACCCTGCTCGACGCGGTCATCATGTGGCAGCGGCTCAAGCGGAAGCTGCGCGACAAGTTCGGCACCGTGGGCGCCGACGGCACGAAGACCTACGACGTCCCGCGCGGGACCATGATGTACGCCGTGATGCGTGCGTTCCAGCTCCGGCGCTCGCGGCTGCCCAAGCCGATGCACAAGAAGCACGGCGTCTGGCCGAGCTGAGTCCGGCCGGGTCGGCCGCATCGGCCGCACCGCGGGGGTCGAATCGATCCGACCGTCGGCGTAGGGTGACGGCATGGTCAACTACCGGTACCTCGGCAACAGCGGTCTCAAGATCACCGAGATCACCTACGGCAACTGGCTCACCCACGGCTCCCAGGTCGAGAACGACGTCGCCACGCAGTGCGTGCACGCCGCCCTCGACGCGGGGATCACCTCGTTCGACACCGCGGACGTCTACGCGAACACCACGGCGGAGTCCGTCCTCGGCGAGGCGCTGAAGGGCCAGCGCCGCGAGTCGCTCGAGATCTTCACCAAGGTCTACTGGCCCACGGGCCCCGGCGGCCCCAACGACACCGGGCTGTCGCGCAAGCACGTCATGGAGTCGATCAACGGCTCGCTGCAGCGGCTCGGCACCGAGTACGTCGACCTGTACCAGGCGCACCGGTACGACGTCGAGACCCCGCTCGAGGAGACGATGCAGGCGTTCGCCGACATCGTCCGTCAGGGCAAGGCGCTCTACATCGGCGTCTCCGAGTGGACGGCGGACCAGATCCGCGCCGGCGCCGAGCTGGCGGCGGACCTCGGGTTCCGGCTCATCTCCTCGCAGCCGCAGTACTCCATGCTGTGGCGGGTCATCGAGGACGAGGTCGTCCCTGCCTCCCAGGAGAAGGGTCTGTCCCAGATCGTCTGGTCGCCGATTGCGCAGGGCGTCCTCTCGGGCAAGTACGTGCCCGGCAAGGAGCTGCCGGCCGGGTCGCGCGCCACCGACGAGAAGGGCGGCGCGAAGATGATCCAGCGGTTCATGCGCGACGACGTCCTCGAGCGCGTGCAGAACCTCAAGCCCGTGGCCGACGAGCTCGGCCTGTCGATGGCGCAGCTCGCCGTCGCGTGGGTGCTGCAGAACGACAACGTGGCCGCCGCGCTCGTCGGCGCCTCCCGGCCGGAGCAGGTCGCGGAGAACGTCAAGGCCTCCGGTGTCGAGATCCCGGCCGAGCTGATGGCACGGATCGACGAGGTCCTGGGCGACGTCGTCGAGCGCGACCCGGGCAAGACCCTCGAGGGGATGCCGAAGACGCGCGTCGCCTGACGCCCACCCGCGACGAGCCGACGAGCGTCTCTGTCCGTCCCGAAACAGGGCCTGTTCCGGGACGGACAGAGACACTCGTCCGCGTCCGGGGACTGTCAGAGCGTCCGCCCGTGCTCACCGAACGAGTCCAGGGCGCGGGCGATCTCCCGGGCCCGGCGACGCAGCCTCGCCTCGCCGCCCGACGACGGCACAGTGGCCGACGACGGCGCGGCGGCCACCGGTCGCACGCTCGGCCGCACCGTGGACGCCGGCCGCGCGGTGAGTCCGTCCGGCACGAGCCAGTGCCACCGGGCGGCCGCCTGCACCACGACCCCCACTCCGAGCGCGAAGGCGACCGTGGCCCAGCCGACCGTGCCGCCCAGCACCCAGCCGAGCGCGACGACCCCCACCTCGATGCCCGTCTTGATGGCCCGGACGGACCAGCCGGTGCGCGCCACCAGGCCCGTCATCAGCCCGTCGCGCGGCCCCGGGCCCAGGCGGACGCCGACGTAGGCGGCGGTCGCGACGCCGTTGAGGACGATCCCGCCGAGCGCGAGCAGCACCCCGCCGATCGTCCCCGGCTGCGGCCAGAGGGTCTCGAGCGCGGACAGGCTCGGCTCGATCGCGAGGGAGATGATGACGATGTTGGCGACGGTCCCGATGCCGGGGCGCTGTCGCAGCGGCACCCAGGCGGTGAGCACGAGCACGGAGGTGAGGGCCACGACGAGCCCGAACGACCAGCCCGTGGTGCGGACGAGGCCCTGGTGCAGCACGTCCCAGGGCATGCTGCCCTGGCCGGCGTGCACGAGCATCGCCATCGAGACCGTGAAGGCGAGCAGGCCGAGCACCAGCTGCGCACCACGTCGCACCGGCCCCAGGCCGGCCACGGGTGCGGCGGCCACGGGTGCGGCGACCACAGGTGCGCCAGCCACGGGCGCAAGCACGGCGGTCACGGACGGGGTGGTCGAGGTGTCGGTCATGGCACCCACGATCCCCGGCATTGGCCTTGCATTCCATAGCCAATAAGAGAAGAGTGGCCGTATGAGCCTGGCCGCCCCGACCACCACGGCCGTGCGGAGCCTGTCCGCGCCGGCCGCGTCACGCCTCCTGGGCGCGTGGCACACCTCCGGCCCGGTCTACCTCGCTCTCGCCGACGCCCTGCGCTCCGCCGTCCTCGCAGGATCGCTCGCTCCCCTGACCCGGTTGCCCAGCGAGCGCGAGCTGGCACGCGCGCTCGGGGTGTCACGCACGACGACGTCGGCCGCGTACGCCCGCCTGCGCGAGCTCGGCTTCGCCACCAGCCAGGTCGGTTCCGGCACCGTGGCCATCCTGCCCCGCACCGCCGGCCTGCCCCTGCGACCCCAGACGCCGGCGGGAGACGGCCCGCTGCCACCGCTCGCCGACGGCGCCGGGCCGATCGAGATGTCCCAGGCGACGCCGTCGGCCCCGGACGCGCTGCACGGCGCGTACGAGCGCGCCCTCGAGATGCTGCCCGCCTACCTGGGCACGGGCGGGTACGCCCACCTCGGCCTCGACGTGCTGCGCGAGGCCGTCGCGGCCCGGTACCGGGCCCGCGGCGTGCCGACCACCCCGGACCAGATCCTCGTCACCACCGGCGGCCAGCAGGCCATCGCACTGCTGGCGACCACCCTCGTCAGCCGCACCGAGCCGGTGGTCGTCGAGTCCCCCACCTATTACCACGCCATCGAGGCCCTGCAGCGGGCCGGCGCCCGCGTCATCGGCGTGCCCACGGGCGACGTCGAGTCGCTCGCGTCGGCGGTGCACCGCACCCGCGCCCGCCTGGCATACCTGGTCCCCGACTTCCACAACCCCACGGGCCGGACCCTCACCGCCGACGAGCGCGACGCCGTCGTGCACCTGACCGACCGCTACGGCGTGACCGTGGTGGGCGACGAGACGCTCACCGACCTCGACCTCGAGGGCGGCACCGTCCCCGGCCCGTTCTGCGGCGACGGCACCAACACCCGGCTGGTCTCCGTCGGGTCGGCCTCCAAGTCGTTCTGGGGCGGGATCCGGATCGGCTGGGTGCGCGCGACGCCGCAGCTGGTGCAGCGCCTGGCGCGGACCCGTCAGGCCCTCGACATCGCCACCCCGGTGCTCGAGCAGCTCGCCGTCGTCGAGCTCCTCGCGCGCCGCGACGAGATCCTGCCCGCCCGCGTGGCGGGGCTGCGCGAGCGGCGCGACCTGCTCGTCGGGCTCGTCCGTGACCGGTTCCCCGACTGGGACGTACCGGTGCCGAAGGGCGGGCTCTGCCTCTGGACAGGTATCGGCCGGCCGGCCGCCCAGGCGCTCACGGCCGCGGCGGTCGCCGAGGGCCTGCGGATCGGTGCCGGCCCCCAGTTCACGCCGGACGGCACCGCCCAGGACCGGATCCGGCTCATCTACACCGCCACCCCCGAGACGCTCGCCGAGGCCGTGGAGCGCCTCGCGCGGGCCTGGCGACGCGTCACCGGGTGAACCCGGCCCGCAGGGCGGGCCGTCAGGGGACGCGCAGCTCGATCGTCGGGGTCGCCTGCGTGCCGTCGTGCAGCAGCGTCGCCGCCGCAGCCCCCGAGCCGGCGAGCTCGCGCCAGTGCTCCCCGAGCCACTGCTCGGCGTCGTACTGGGCGGTGAACACCGGGCTGAGCGACGGATCGAGCCGCCGGCCGTCGAGGTCCACCAGCGACCACTCCCACCGTGGTCGGATCACGCGACTCGCCCCGCGCTGGCCGAGCCCGCCGACCGCGTCAACGCCCGGTTGAGCCGGGACGGCCACCCCGGCCCCTCGTAGACGAACGACGTGTAGCCCTGCACCAGGTCGGCGCCGGCCCGCAGATAGGCACGGACGTCGTCGGCGCAGGTGACGCCGCCGACCCCGATGACCACGGGCTCCGGACCGAGCCGCGAGCGAAGCCGTGCCACGACCTCCAGGCCGCGGGGCAGCAGCACCGGCCCCGAGAGCCCGCCGGGGCCGCGGTCGTGGCCGACGGTCGTGTTCACCGCCACGACACCGTCCAGCCCGAGCTCGGCGACGAGGTCCGCGACGGCGTCCACGTCGACGTCCGCCAGGTCCGGGGCGATCTTCACCAGCAGCGGCGTCCTGCGGACCCCCGCCACCGACGTCGCCTCGTCCGCGGCCTCCCGGGCCGCCGCGAGGATGGGTCGCAGCTCCGCCGTCGTCTGCAGGTCACGCAGGCCCGGCGTGTTCGGCGAGGAGACGTTGACCACCAGGTAGTCGGCGTGCGGGGCCAGCAACCGCGCGCACGTCGCGTAGTCCTGCGCCGCGTCGTCGGCCGGCGTGGTCTTGTTCTTGCCGATGTTGACGCCCACGACGGCGGCACGCCCGGCGGGCGTCGCCCGGAGCCGACGCAGTCGCTCGGCCATCTCCAGGGCGCCGTCGTTGTTGAAGCCCATCCGGTTGCGCACGCCGCGCACGTCGAGCTCGCGCCACATGCGCGGTGCCTCGTTGCCGGGCTGCGGACGCGGCGTGACCGTGCCGACCTCGACGAACCCGAAACCGAGCATCGTCAGCCCGCGCACCGCACGCGCGTTCTTGTCGAACCCGCCCGCCAGCCCGAAGGGCGCCGGGATCGTCCGGCCCAGCACCTCGACGCTGCCCGGACCGCCGGCACCGCGGCCGAGGTACGGCGCGAGCGCGCCCTGCACCACGTCGCGCAGCACGGGCACGCGCCCGGCCGTCTCGATCGCCCGGAACGCGAGCTCGTGCGCACGCTCCGGCTCGATGCGGCGCAGCACGCCGCGGAAGAGGAGGGAGTACGGGGTCATCGAGCCTCCGTCGGTTCGTCCGGCGCGGTCACGGGTGCGTGCTGTCCTGGGCGAGTGTGCCAGAGCCACCAGAGACCGATGAAGGGCAGTACGAGGGGGACGTAGCCGTAGCCCTGCCCGAAGGCCGACCAGACGGTGGCCTCGACGAAGAGCTCCGGGACGACGACGGACAGCACGCCGACCACGACGACGCCCACCGCCTCGACGAGGACAGCACACCATGCCACCGCGCGCCACCGGCCGCGTCCACCCCGGGCGAGGGCGATCGTCGCCACGACGTAGACGGCCGCGGCGAGCAACGACAGCAGGTAGGCAGCCGGGGCCTCGTCGAGCTTGGTCGCGACCTGGTACGCCGAACGGCCCGTCGCCGCGAAGGCCAGGATGCCGTAGACCGTCACGAGCAGCCGGCCGAACCCGCCCCCCGTCGCGCCCGGCCCGGGGGCCGCGCCCATCAGGACGCCCCCCAGATGATCCAGAGCCGCCACTGCAGGAAGGCGACCGTCAGCGAGGCCACGCAGAGCACCACGGAGGACCAGCGGCTGCGCTCGGCGAACGCCCACACGGCCGCGATCGGCAGGAGCAGGGCCGCCGTGAGCAGGTAGCCCCAGAAGAGCGCACCGTCGACGTCGTGACCGCGCACCTGCAGCACGCCCGCCACCACGGCCTGCAGGACGAGGACCGCCTCGACCGCGCCCGCGCCGAAGAGCTGGCGCAGGATCACGGCGCGGTCGCGGGCCGCGAACCACGCGGCCCACCCCGCGAGAGCCACGCACAGGGCGACGGCGAGGACGAACAGGGGAAGGACCACGCCCGCAGACTACCGGCACGCGCCCGACGCACCCACGCCGGCGGCCGCGCTAACCTGGACCGCGTGGCTGACCTCACCCTGACAGGCAAGAAACCGTCCACCATCGCTGCCGACGCGCTCGTCGTCGGGACCTGCTCCACCTCCGACGGCGTCGCCGTCGTGGCGGACCAGCTCCCCACCCGGCTCGTCGAGCAGATCGAGTCCTTGGCCCCGCGCCTGGGGGTGACCGGTGCGCTCGAGGAGGTGCGCACGGTGCCCGCCGGCGACGGCGTCGCGGCCGACGTGCTGGTCCTCACAGGCCTCGGTGAGCGCCGGGCCGACGGCACCTTCGACCACGAGACCCTGCGGGTCGCGGCCGGCGCCGCCGTGCGCGCGCTCGCCGGCTCCACCGACGCCGTCGTCGCGCTCCCCGCCGTCGACGAGGCCGAGCTCGGCGCCGTGGTCGAGGGTGCGCTGCTGGGCGCCTACGCGTACACCGCCTACCGCGACGAGAAGGCCGCCACCCGGCTGACCCCCGTCGCCACGCTGCAGGTGTCGACGACGTTCACGCGCTCGGCCCGGGCCAAGGCCGTCGTCGAGCGGGCCACGGTGCTCGCCGCGGCCGTGCACGGCACGCGCGACCTCGTCAACGCCCCGCCGAACGTGCTCTACCCGGCGGCGTTCGCCGACGCGGCCAAGACGGCCGTCAAGGAGCTCGGCGCCAAGGGCGTGAAGATCACCGTGCTCGACGACAAGCAGCTCGTCGCCGGTGGCTACGGCGGCATCGCCGGCGTCGGGCAGGGCTCGTCGCGGGGGCCGCGGCTGGTCAAGCTGACCTACGCCCCGCCGAAGGCGACCGGGAAGGTCGCGATCGTCGGCAAGGGCATCACCTTCGACACCGGCGGCATCTCCCTCAAGCCGCCGGCCGGCATGCTCACCATGAAGTCGGACATGGCCGGAGCCGCTGCCGTCCTGCACACGGTGGTGGCCGCCGCCCGCCTCGGGCTGCCCGTCGCCGTGACCGGCTACCTGTGCCTCGCCGAGAACATGCCCAGCGCCACCGCCCAGCGTCCCTCCGACGTCGTGACGATGCGCGGTGGCAAGACCGTCGAGATCACCAACACCGACGCCGAGGGCCGGCTGGTCATGGCCGACGGTCTCGTCGCCGCGGTGGAGGACGGCCACGACGCCGTCCTGGACATCGCGACCCTGACGGGCGCGCAGATGGTGGCGCTCGGCAACCGGACGTCCGCCGTGATGGGCTCGGACGACGTGCGCGACGAGGTGAAGGTCGCCGCGGACGCCACCGGGGAGTCCTTCTGGCCGATGCCGCTGCCCGCCGAGCTGAAGGCAGGGCTGAAGTCGAACACCGCCGACCTGGTCAACGCGGCGTCCGACCGCGCGGGCGGGATGCTGTTCGCCGGACACTTCCTCGCCGAGTTCGTCGGGGACACCCCGTGGGCGCACCTCGACATCGCCGGCCCCTCGTACAACGAGAAGGCCCCGTTCGGCTACACGCCGGTCGGCGGCACGGGCGTCGGTGTGCGGACGCTGCTCGGCTTCCTCGAGGGCCGCGCCGGCACGGCCTGATCGTCGCGGCCGTCCGGCGCGGGACCCACCGTGCCGGACGGCCGCGCCGTCGTCCGGCCTCAGGACGAGGCGGAACCCCGCCGTCTCTCGGCGCGCTGCGCGGAGTTCCAGTCCCGCATCCGCTGCGGATAGCCCGTGAAGCGCACGTTGTAGACCGGCACGCCGAGCGACCGGGCGACGTCGAACCCGGTGCGCTCGTCGGGGACCCGGCGACGGGTCCACTCCCCCGTGGTGGCCACGAGCAGCACCGTGGCGGGCGTCTGCGCGTTCGGCGGCTCGACGTAGGCCTCGACGCCCACCCGGGAACGCACGAACTCCTGCAGGTGCCCGACGGCAGCGGCACGTCCGCCCCCGGACGGCGCGGCACTGGACGACGACGACGGGGACCGCCCGAGCAGGCGGTCCATCGCGGACCTCAACGACATGTCGCGAGACTACCTCTGCCTGCTGAGGGTGAGCACGGTCACCCCGGAGACGACGGCGAAGGTGCCCGATGACACGAAAGCCGCCGATCCGCGCGAGATGTACCGAGCGTCACAGTTCTCGGAGGGTGGCCACGATTGGGGCCGAACACCAGGAAGTGACAAGATGAGGCGCAGTGACCCAGGAACGCGGCAACCGGAGAGGTTCCGACCGGAACACCGGTCGACCGGCCTCGGCACGTCGCCTGACCCACTGATCGAAGGAGACTCCACAGGTCATGTCTGAGAACGTGCAGCTGCCGGCACTCGGCGAGTCCGTCACCGAGGGCACCGTCACCCGCTGGCTCAAGGCGGTCGGCGACACCGTGGAGGTCGACGAGCCCCTGCTCGAGGTCTCCACCGACAAGGTCGACACCGAGATCCCCTCCCCCGTCGCGGGCGTGCTGGAGCAGATCCTCGCGGAGGAGGACGAGACCGTCGAGGTCGGCGCCACGCTCGCCGTCATCGGCGACGGATCGGGCGGCGGCGATGCTGCGGCACCGGCCGAGGCCGCTCCGGAGCCCGAGGCCGAGCCCGAGAAGCCCGCCGAGCCGGAGCCGGAGAAGCAGGCCGAGCCGGAGCCCGCCCCCGCGGAGTCCTCCGAGCAGTCCGCCGAGGAGCCTGCCGAGCAGGCTTCGCAGGGTGGAGACGGCGAGGGCACCGAGGTGACCCTGCCGGCACTCGGCGAGTCCGTCACCGAGGGCACCGTCACCCGGTGGCTCAAGGCGGTCGGCGACACCGTCGAGGTCGACGAGGCCCTGCTCGAGGTCTCCACCGACAAGGTCGACACCGAGATCCCCTCCCCCGTGGCCGGCACGCTCCAGAAGATCGTCGTGGACGAGGACGAGACGGTCGAGGTCGGCGCGGTGCTGGCGCTCGTCGGCTCGGGCTCCGCCCCGGCGGAGCAGGCCGAGCCGGAGCCCGCCAAGGCTCCCGAGCCCGTCGGCGCCCCCGAGCCGGCCCCCGCGGAGCCTGCCGCTGAGAAGGCGGCACCGGCACAGTCCCCGGCTCCGTCGTCGCCCGCTCCGGCCCCCGCCGCCGAGCAGCCCGCTCCGGCGGCCGAGAAGCCCGCCCCCGCCTCGGAGGCACCGGCGGCACCCGCCGGTGGCAAGAGCTCCTACCTGACCCCGCTCGTGCGCAAGCTCGCCGCGGAGAAGGGCGTGGACGTCTCGTCCATCCAGGGCACCGGCGTGGGCGGTCGCGTCCGCAAGGAGGACGTCCTCGCCGCTGCGGAGAAGGCCGCCGCCCCGGCCGCGGCACCCGCCGCGTCGGAGGCTCCGGCGTCCGCACCGAAGAAGCCGACGGTCCCCGAGGTCTCGCCGCTGCGCGGCACGACCGAGAAGATGTCGCGGCTGCGCAAGGTCGTCGCGGAGCGCATGCTCGAGGCGATGCAGACGCAGGCCCAGCTCACCACGGTGGTCGAGGTCGACGTCACCAAGGTCGCCAGGCTCCGTGCGCAGGCGAAGGCCGGCTTCAAGGCGCGTGAGGGCGCGAACCTCACGTTCCTGCCGTTCTACACGCTCGCCGCGGTCGAGGCCCTCAAGGCGTTCCCCAAGATCAACGCCTCGATCGACACGGACAAGGGCGAGATCACCTACCACAGCTCGGAGAACATCGGCCTGGCGGTCGACACCGAGCGCGGTCTCATCGTCCCGGTGATCAAGAACGCCGGCGACCTCAACCTGGCCGGCATCGCCCGCCAGATCGGCGACCTCGCAACCCGCACGCGGGACAACAAGGTGGGCCCGGACGACCTCAGCGGTGCCACGTTCACCATCACGAACACCGGCTCCGGCGGGGCGCTCATCGACACACCGATCGTCCCGGTCGGCCAGGTCGCCATCCTGGGGACCGGCACCATCACCAAGCGGCCCGCCGTGGTGACCGGGCCCGACGGCGAGGAGAGCATCGCGATCCGCCAGTTCGCGCACATCTTCCTCTCGTACGACCACCGCCTGGTGGACGGCGCGGACGCCGCCCGCTTCCTCACCGCGATCAAGAACCGCATCGAGGAGGCCGCGTTCGAGTCGGAGGTCGGGCTCTGACCCGCTGACCGATCACGCCGACGGGCGAGGACCCTCAGGGGTCCTCGCCCGTCGGCGTTCGGCAGCACCGGACTACACCGGGCAGCACCGGGCGGGGCACCCTGCCCCTCAGGCGACGTCGGTGACGCGCCACCCGTCGGCGGTCCAGGAGAGGGTCAGGACCGCCGTCTGCCGTTCCCCGCCCGGTACCTGCACCGTGCTCCCGTCCTGGCCGACCTGTTCGTGCGGCCCGACGACGTACTCCACGACCACCTCCGCCGCACCGTCCGCCGGCCCACTGGTCGTCCGTGCCGAGGTGACGCTGAGCTCGGCACCGGACACCGAGGTGCCGTCCCCCTCCGCGCGGGCCACGAGCGCAGCATCGGCCTCGTGGGCGGCCGAGCCGGCCAGCGAGACCTCCTCCACAGCCCGCTCTCCCGTCAGGAGCTCGGCACGCCGCCGCGTCAGCTCCGCCGCTGCTCCCGCCGGGTCGGTGCGGTCGAGCGTCAGGTCGTCGTCCTCCGCCTCCGCGTCACCGGCGTCCGTGCCCTGCGGCTCCGCGCCGGGTGGCTCCGCGCCGACCGGTCCCCGGGGCGCAGGCTCCTCGGCCGCCGTCACCACCGACGGCGGACCTGCCGGTCCGGCGACGTGCAGGCCGACGCCGACGAGCGCCGCCACGACGACGGCCACGCCGGCGACCCCGAGCCCGGTCCGCCACGCACCGGCACGCCGGACGGCGCCCGCACGGCGTGGCCGGGGCCGCAGGTCCGCACGGCGCCGGGCGGTCGGCACCGGACCGGTCCGCGGCCGGCGCGCCCGGCGGTGCCGGGAACGGCGCCCCGGGTCGGCCGTCCGCTCGGCTCCCCGGCCACGTCCCAGCACGGCGGCGGCGAGCACGGCCGGTTCCGGGAGCCGTACGGGCACCGGCGGCACGGCGTCGTCGACCCTGGCGGCGAGCGTGCCCGCCTCCGGCCGGACGCGTGGATCACCCGCGAGCGCCGGAGCCAGGGCGGCCCGGAGCGCCACGGCCGCGTCCGAGTCGGCCGGGTCGACCAGCGAGTCGACGAGCAGCGCGAGGCCGTGGACGTCGTCGGCCTCCGCGACGGCTCCCTCCGGGCAGGCGAGCCGAGGGCGGAGGCGTGGCCGGCCGTCGAGCGCCACGACGACGTCGGCGGCGGCGGGCGGCCCGTGCACGATCCCGGCGCTGTGCAGCGCCGCCAAGCCCTGGGCGACGGCGACGGCGATCCCCGCTGCCTCGGGCACGTCGCACCGGCTGCGCACGGCGAGCACCGTCGGCAGATCGGTCGCGGTCCCGGCGCCCCGCGGGACACGGAGGGTGCCGTCGGGGCCCGTCGCCGCGGTGCCGACCGGTTCCACGCAGGGATGGTCCACGGTGGCGAGGAGCCGCAGCCGTTCCAGGAGCTCCGCGCGGGCGGCGGCATCGGCGGGGACGGTCAGGACGTCGTCGGTCTGCACGCCCCCATGGAACACCGAACGGGCATCGCCCTGCTCCGGCCGTCCACAGCCCCGGCTCAGAGGCTGATCTGGCGGCCCTCCCGGGCGGACGTCCGTGCCGCGTCGAGCACCTCGGTGGTGCGGACGGCGTCCGCAGGGTCCACGGGGGCGGGAGCGTCCCCCGCGAGCCAGGGCGCGAGCGACCGGTAGAAGTCGGCGTGCCCCCCGGGCGCGACCGGCACCGGCTCGCGGTCCCGACCGCGGGTGAGCCAGCCGTGCGTCCCGGCCGGGGCGTCGTCGTCGAACCGCTCGAGCGGTGAGGCGTCCTGCTCGAACGTCGTGACCAGATAGGCGCCGCCGGTCCCCAGGACCCGGGTCCGGGGCCCGGGCGCGCCGACGACGGAACCTGCCCACAAGCGGGAGACGACGGCGTGCGGGCTGGCGGCCGACCCACCGCCCGGCTCGTGCGCCAGCACGAGGAAGACGTCGTCCTCGGTGGGCGTGGTAAGCGCCCGGGTCTGCGCCCACACGCTGGTGACGCGGCCGAAGAGCTGGGTGGCGGAGTCCACGAGGTGCGGCCCGAGGTCCAGCAGCAGGCCACCGCCGGCCGTGTCGTTCTCCTTCCACCGCTTGCGCGGCACGGGACGCCACCGCTCCCAGCGACGCTCGAACGTGTGCACGTCGCCGAGCTGCCCGCGGCCGAGCAACGCGGCCAGCGTGCGCTGCTCCGGGTCCCAGCGACGGTTGTGGAACACGGTGAACGGCGTGCCGGTCGCACCGGCCTCCGCGACGACCGCGCGGGCCTCGTGGACGTCGACGCCGATCGGCTTGTCGAGGACGAACGGGACGCCGGCGCGGGCGAGCGCCGCCGCGTGCTCGGCGTGCAGCGCCGTCGGGCTCGCCACGACGACGAGGTCGTAGCGAGACCGCAGCTCGATCAGCTCGGCGAGGTCACCGAGCAGGCGCGCACCCGGCCAGTCGCCGGCGGCCTGGTTGCGCCGGCCCGAGTCCCGCGTCAGCACGGCCGTGACGGTGTGCCCGGCCTCGGCCGCGAGCCGGCCGTGGATCTCGCGCCCGGCTCCCCCGTACCCGATGATCGCCAGCCGCAGCGGCGCGTAGTCGGCGGGCGCGACGCCGTCCGCGTCGGCCGTCACCGTCGTGTCCCCGTGATCCACCATGGGGACCATGGTGCCCGACGCCGGGCGGTCCGGCCGGTCAGCGCGCCGTGTGCCGTGCCAGCCGTGCCGGCCACCACGTCCGGTCGCCGATGTCGTGCACGAGCGCAGGCACGAGCAGGCTGCGCACCACGAGCGTGTCGACGAGCACGCCGAACGCCACGATGAAGGCGAGCTGGGCCAGGAAGAGCAGCGGGATCACGCCGAGCGCGGCGAAGGTCGCGGCGAGGACCACGCCGGCCGAGGTGATCACCGACCCGGTCACCGCCAGCCCGCGCAGGACCCCCTGCCGGGTGCCCACGCGCAGGCTCTCCTCCCTGACCCGCGTCATGAGGAAGATCGAGTAGTCGACGCCGAGCGCGACGAGGAAGCAGAAGGCGTAGAGCGGCACCGAGGGGTCCGCCCCCGGGAAGTCGAAGACGTTGTTGAACAGCAGCGCCGCGACGCCGAGCGCCGCGCCGAAGGACAGCACGTTGGCGGCCATCAGCAGCACCGCCGCCAGGACCGAGCGGAGCAGCAGCATGAGGATCAGCAGCACGACCGCGAGCACGACCGGCACGATGACCCGCAGGTCCCGCTGACCCGCCACCTGCGTGTCGAGGCGTTCCGCCGCCGCACCGCCCACCAGCACGTCGGGCGAGATGTCGTGGACGGCGTCCCGCACCGCGGAGACCGTCTCCACGGCCTCCTGGCTGTCGGAGGGTGCGGACGTGGTGACGTCGACGCGCACCATGCCGTCGATGACGAGGGGATCACCCTGGGCGGGCGCCCCGGGTGCCGGAGCAGGCTGGTCGGTGACGGGCGTGGCGGCGGAGACGCCGTCGGTCGACTCCGCGGCCTCCACGACGGCGTCGAGGTCCTCGGCCGGCGCGATGACGGTCACCGGCTGGGCCGACACGCCCTCGAAGTGCCGGGTCAGGGCCTCCTCCCCGTCGACCGAGTCCACCTGCGTCAGGAAGACCTCGGAGTCGCCGGTGCCGTCGGCGTCGAGGGTCGGGACGAACGCCGCACCCGCCGCGAGGACCAGGGCGGTGATGATCCAGACGGGCCGGTCGTGCCGGCCGACGAACCTGGCGACGCGCGACCACACCCCGTGACCGGCGACGGCGACCTGGACGTCGTCGTCGGACGCCTCGGCGGCGGCGACGGTGGCCGGCTGCTCGCCCTGCGGCGTGCCGAGACCGTCGGCCGCGCCGGGGGCGGCGTGCGGGATGCGGGGCCAGAAGACCCAGCGGGCACGGCGTCCGCCGACCAGCAGCAGCGCCGGCAGGAGGGTGAGCGCGGACAGGAACGCCGCGACGATGCCGATCGCCGCGACCGGGCCGAGGCTGCGGTTCGAGGACAGGTCGGACAGCAGCAGGCACAGCAGACCCGCGATGACGGTCCCCGCGCTGGCGGCGATCGGTTCGATCGAGGCTCGCACCGCCCGGCGCAGGGCGGTGTACGGCGAGGGTGTGACGAGCAGCTCCTCGCGGTAGCGGGCGACGACGAGGAGCGCGTAGTCGACCGACGCGCCGACGACGAGGATCGACAGGATGCCCTGCGACTGGCCGTTCAGGGTCAGGATGTCGTTGGCCGCGAGCTGGTAGACGACCAGGCCGGCGAGGCTCAGGGCGAGGACGGCGTTGAAGATCACGACGAACGGCAGCACCGGCGAGCGGTACACGAGCGCGAGGATCACCAGGACGGCGCCCAGGGCGACGAGCAGCAGCACGGTGTCGATGGCACCGAACGCTGCCACGAGGTCCGCGACGAACCCGGCGGGCCCGGTGACCCAGGACTCGAGACCGGAACCGGCGAGCCCGCCGTCGGCGGTGTCGGCGGCCGACAGGGCGCGCAGCGCGCCGATCGCCAGCTCGGAGACGCTGGACTCCTCGGCGCCCACGTCCTCCTGCGCGAGATCGGCGTCCAGGGAGACGACCACCAGGGCGGCCTGGCCGTCCTCGGACGGGACGACGACCGGGTCGGCGACGCTGGCGTCGCCGACCGTGGCGGGCTCGTCGCCGCTGGTGCCCTCGAGCGGGGCGTCGGGGGCGGCGTCGGCGAACGCCTGGACCGCGGCGAGCTGGTCCTCGGTGAGCTGCGAGCCGTCGGCGGTCTCGGCCACGACGAGGGCGGGCAGCGCCTCGTCGTCGGTGAACTGCGCGGCCAGCTCGGCGGCCTCGGTGGACTCGGCGCTGGCCGGGAGGAACGCCGCGGAGTCGTTGGTCTGGACGCTGCTGAGCTGGCCCTGGGCCTGCCCCCCGAAAGCCCCGACCGCGAGCCACACGCCGATGGCTGCCAGAATGACCAGACCACGGACGACGCCCGTCCATCTATTACTCAGCATGTTGAGTATTCTCCACGGGAAGGGGATCCTGGGCAAGTGACCGACCCGACGAGCGACGAACCGGCCGACTGGCCCACCGGTCGGCTGCTCTTCACCGTCGTGCGCCGCATCGAGCACGAGTGGAACGAGCACCTGGCCGGCTGGGAGCTCAACCATGCCGGTTTCCCCGTGCTGCTGCACCTCATGGGCGGCCCGCACACCCAGCGCGAGCTGGCCGCCGTCTCCGGCGTCACCGAGCAGACCATGAGCAAGGTCGTCGCCCGGCTCGAGCGGTCCGGCTACGTCACGCGGAGCACGGACCCGCGCGACCGCCGTCGGCGGACCGTGACGGTCACCGGTGCCGGGATGGCCGCCGCGCAGGAGGCCGCGCGCAGGCAGCCCGCGGAGGACCTCGCGCTGCGCGGCCTCGACGAGCAGCAGGCGAAGGAGCTCCGGGAGCTGCTCGTCACGATGGTCCGCGCACAGCGCGCGAGCGAGCCGGACGCCGAGGAGTAGCCTGCCCGCATGGACGTCGTCACGCTGCCCGGCCTCACGGACTACCGCGAGGGCTGGGACCTGCAGCGCCGCACGCACGAGTCCGTCCGGGGCGGCGCGCCCGGCGTCACCTACCTGCTCGAGCACGACGGCGTCTACACCGCCGGGCGGCGCACGCGACGCGACGAGTACCCCACCGACGGCACCGAGGTCGTGGACGTCGACCGTGGAGGGAAGATCACCTGGCACGGGCCGGGCCAGATCGTCGCGTACCCCATCGTCGCGCTGCGCTCCCCCGTCGACGTCGTCCGGTACGTCCGCACGCTCGAGGAAGCCGTCATGGACGTCTGCGCCACGCTCGGGCTGGCGACGGTCCGCGTCGACGGACGCTCCGGCGTCTGGTTCGCCGCGGACGGCGCGTCCGCGCGCCGCGAGCGGAAGGTGTGCGCCATCGGGGCGCGCGTCGCCAAGGGCGTCACCATGCACGGCCTGGCGCTCAACTGCGACCCTGACCTGACGGCCTTCGACACCATCGTCCCCTGCGGGATCGCCGACGCAGACGTGACCTCGCTGTCCGTCGAGGCCGGCCGGCCGGTGACCGTCGAGGAGGCCCGGCCGCTCCTGGCGTCGGCCCTGGTCGAGCACCTGGCACCCCTGGTGACGGAACTCACGGTCACCGATCAAGACACCCGCCCCCCGTCCACGACAGCCGCCGTAGGCTGAGTCGCGTCTACGAAGGGACCGACGTCGTGACCATCGCACCTGAGGGCCGCCGCATGCTGCGGGTCGAGGCCCGCAACGCCACCACCCCCATCGAGAAGAAGCCCGACTGGATCAAGACCCGGGCGGTGATGGGCCCCGAGTACAAGGAGCTCAAGGGGCTCGTGAAGGGCGGTGGCCTGCACACGGTGTGCGAGGAGGCCGGCTGTCCGAACATCTTCGAGTGCTGGGAGGACCGGGAGGCGACGTTCCTCATCGGGGGCGACCAGTGCACCCGCCGGTGCGACTTCTGCCAGATCGACACCGGCAAGCCGGCCGACTTCGACGCCGACGAGCCGCGCCGCGTGGCCGAGTCGGTCCAGGAGATGGGCCTGAAGTACTCGACGATCACGGGTGTGGCCCGGGACGACCTGGCCGACGGCGGAGCCTGGCTCTACGCCGAGACCGTCCGGCAGATCCACGCCCTCAACCCGGGCACGGGTGTCGAGCTCCTCATCCCCGACTTCAACGCGATCCCCGAGCTCCTCGACGAGGTCAACGACTCCCGCCCCGAGGTGCTCGCGCACAACGTGGAGACGGTGCCGCGGATCTTCAAGCAGATTCGCCCCGCGTTCCGCTACGAGCGGTCCCTGTCGGTGCTCACCCGTGCCCGCGAGGCAGGCCTGGTGACCAAGTCCAACCTGATCCTCGGCATGGGCGAGACCATCGACGAGGTCAAGCAGGCGCTCGAGGACCTGCACGCCGCCGGCTGCGACCTCATCACCATCACGCAGTACCTGCGGCCCTCCCTGCGTCACCACCCGGTCGACCGCTGGGTCCGCCCGGAGGAGTTCGTCGAGCTGAGCGACCACGCCGAGGCGGTCGGGTTCCTCGGTGTCATGGCCGGTCCGCTCGTGCGTTCCTCGTACCGCGCCGGGCGGCTGTGGGGCCAGGCCATGACCCAGCGCGGGCAGGCTGTGCCCGCGGCTCTGGCGCACCTCACCGAGCCGACGACCGCGCGCCAGGAGGCCGCGAGCCTGATGGCCTCTCGGGCCCAGTAGACTCAACCACCATGGCCCGCACCAAGTCCGGCGCCGGCGACTCCGCCGACGCGCCCACGAAGAAGCAGAAGAAGCCCAAGAAGCAGCGGTGGTACCACCAGGTATGGGCCGCCTACCAGATGACGAGGCGGCAGGACCCCCTCGTCACCTGGATCATGCTCGCGGTCTTCTGCGGCATCCTCGCGATCGCGCTGCTCATCGGGTTCCTCACCGGCCACCCGGTCTACGCGGCCGTCATCGGGCTGCCGTTCTCCTTGCTGGGGGCCATGTTCGTCCTCACCCGCAAGGCCGAGCGCGCCGCGTACACCCAGATCGAGGGGCAGCCGGGCGCCGTCCGTGCCGCCCTCGGCACGGTGCGCGGCGGGTGGAGCTTCGAGGACGAGCCGGTCGCCGTCAACCGCCAGCAGGACCTCGTGTTCCGGGGCATCGGTCGGCCGGGCGTCGTCCTGGTCTCCGAGGGCCCGTCGCACCGGGTGCAGCGGATGCTCGACGACGAGCGCCGGCGCACGGCGCGGGTGCTGCAGAACGTCCCGATCACCACGCTGCAGGTCGGCACCGAGCCGGACCAGATCCCCCTGCCGAAGGTCGCCCGCAAGGTGCAGCGGATGAAGAAGACGCTGACGCGCGCCGAGGCGGCCGAGGTCGGCAAGCGGCTCAAGGCGCTCGGTGGGGTGCGACTCCCGGTGCCCAAGGGCGTCGACCCCATGAAGGCCCGTCCGGACCGCAAGGGGATGCGCGGGCGCTGAGCCCCCGGCTCGCCGAGCCCGACGAGCTCCCGGCGGTCGGCACGGTCATCGACGAACGATGACGGTGCCGGCCGCTCTGTCGTGCAGGCCCCGGCCGTCGGCGTCCCACACGACGGCGGGGATCACCAGGCAGAGCAGGACGGTGCGCACCGCGGCGCGGCCGAAACCGACGATGTGCTCCCCGGCGACCCCGAGTCGCCGCACCCGCAGGCCGAGCAGCCGGTGCCCGATCGTCGAGCCGACGGACGCGACCAGGAGCAGGTTCATGACGGCGAAGACGGCCAGCGTGGCGCCCGCGTCGTAGGCGAAGAAGCCGTAGCTGATACCGCTGGCGACCGCCCAGTCGAGGCACAGCGCGACCAGTCGGCGGCCCAGCGGCGCGCGCGAACCGGTCCCGGCCGAGGGCAGACCGAGCCTGTCGGGACCCGGCGTCTCACCAGGCGGGACGTTTCCGCCGTTCAACCAGGAACCAAGATCGCCTCGTGAAGCCATGTGATCAGCCTACGCGCGGCAACCAGAGGGTCACGTAACACCGCCGAAACATTCGCGCTATGCAAGGGTAACCCTGCGGCCCTAGCGTCATGGGCGCCGAGCGACCTGGCACCGTCTCACCAAGGAGAGCCTGCATGTTCACCAATGCCGAGGAGGCAATCGCCTTCACCCGCAACGAGGGGGTGGAGTTCATCGACGTCCGGTTCATCGACCTGCCGGGCGTGATGCAGCACTTCAACATCCCCGTCGGGCAGTTCGACGAGGACTCCTTCACCGAGGGCCTGATGTTCGACGGCTCCTCGATCCGAGGCTTCCAGGCGATCCACGAGTCGGACATGAAGCTGGTCCCGGACGTCACCACGGCGTACCTCGACCCCTTCCGCAAGCGCAAGACGCTCATCATGAACTTCTCGATCGTGGACCCGTTCACGGACGAGCCCTACGGTCGCGACCCGCGCACGATCGCCGCCAAGGCCGAGGCGTACCTGCGCTCGACCGGCATCGCGGACACCGCGTTCTTCGCCCCCGAGGCCGAGTTCTACATCTTCGACGACGTCCGCTTCGCCACGTCGGCGAACTCGAGCTTCTACCAGATCGACTCCGTCGAGGCCGCGTGGAACACCGGCCGCGAGGAAGAAGGTGGCAACCTCGGGTACAAGACCCGCTACAAGGGTGGCTACTTCCCCGTCTCGCCCAACGACCAGTTCGCGGACCTCCGCGACGACATCTGCGCCGCGCTGGCGCAGGTCGGTCTCGACGTCGAGCGCGCGCACCACGAGGTGGGCACCGCCGGCCAGCAGGAGATCAACTACAAGTTCAACACCCTGCTGCACTCCGCCGACGACCTGATGAAGTTCAAGTACGTCGTCAAGAACGTCGCCTGGCAGGCCGGCAAGTCCGTGACCTTCATGCCGAAGCCGATCTTCGGCGACAACGGCTCGGGCATGCACTCGCACCAGTCGCTGTGGCTGAACGGCGAGCCGCTGTTCTACGACGAGAAGGGCTACGGCGGCCTGTCCGACATGGCCCGCTGGTACATCGGCGGCCTGCTCAAGCACGCCCCGTCGCTGCTGGCGTTCACGAACCCGTCGGCCAACTCGTACCACCGCCTCGTGCCCGGCTACGAGGCCCCGGTCAACCTGGTCTACTCGGCCCGCAACCGCTCCGCGTGCATCCGCATCCCGGTCACCGGCAACTCGCCGAAGGCCAAGCGCGTCGAGTTCCGCGTGCCGGACCCCTCGGCCAACCCGTACCTGGCGTTCGCCGCCCAGCTCCTCGCGGGCATCGACGGCATCAAGAACCGCATCGAGCCGCCGGCGCCGGTCGACAAGGACCTCTACGAGCTGCCGCCCGAGGAGCACGCGGAGATCGCCCAGGTCCCCGCCTCCCTCGGCGAGGCCCTCGACAACCTCGAGGCCGACCACGACTTCCTCACCGAGGGCGACGTCTTCTCCGAGGACCTCATCGCCACGTGGATCGACTACAAGCGCACGCACGAGATCGACCCGATCCGTCTGCGCCCGCACCCGCACGAGTTCGAGCTCTACTACGACATCTGATCGGCGGGGCTCCTGGGCCCCCTGATCCCGTCGCCGGAACGGCGGCTGACCTGCACGGACGTCCACCGACGTCGTGCGGTGTCAGCCGCCGTTCTGCGTTGCTCGGTGCGGTGCAGCACGTCGGTGGGAACGGGCGCAGCCCGCAGCCCGCAGCCCCACGAGCGTCAGTGAGCCATCTGACGCCCGTGCGCGGCCAGCGCCCAGATGACGAAGACGTCGACGGCGATGACCACCAGGGACCACACCGGGTAGTACGGGATGAAGATGAAGTTCGCCAGCGCACTGAGGGACGCCAGACCGATCCCGACGACTCGCCCCCACGTCCTGCCGGACAGCACGGCGAACCCGACGAGCAGGACGAGCACGCCGAGCAGCAGGTGGATCCAGCCCCACGTGGTGGTGTCGAGCCGCAGCAGGTAGTTCGAGGTCGTGACGTAGAAGTCGTCCTGGAAGATCCCGACCAGGCCGGCGACGGCCTGGAAGCTCCCGGCCAGCATCATCATGACGGCGGCGAACACGATGAAGCCGGTCGCCAGACCGCTTCGCTCCTCGTCGACGTCGCCCGCCAGCGGCATCGGCATGGCTTGCTGAGTCATTTCCGTTCCCTCCCGCACCGCTGTCGACCTCGACCAGGCAGTCTGCATGGCGAGGGGTCCGTCGCTGAACGCGAGGCGCTCGATGCGATGTCCCGGGCGGCACTTGGGTCGTGCGTCCATCTCACCGCTGCCCGGCCCGCGTCGAATCATGCTGATCGAGTGAAATGCCGTCGACCTCACGCGGGCGGCGTCGGCAGCGTGAGGATCTCCGCCCCGTCGTCGGTGATGGCGATGGTGTGCTCGCTGTGCGCGGTCCGAGAGCCGGTTGCACTGCGCAGCGTCCAGCCGTCCGGGTCGGTGACGAGCTCGGCGGTGTCCTCCATGACCCACGGCTCGAGCGCCAGCAGCAGGCCCGGCCGGAGCCTGTACCCGCGGCCCGGCCGGCCGGTGTTGGCCATGTGCGGGTCCTGGTGCATCGTCGACCCGATCCCGTGACCGCCGAACTCCGTGTTGATCGGGTACCCGGCCTCCGACAGCACGGTGCCGATGGCGTGCGAGATGTCGCCGATGCGCGCCCCGGGCCGGGCCGCGGCGATGCCCGCCGCCAGCGCACGCTCGGTGGTCTCGATCATCGCGATGCTCGCCGCTGGCCTCGAGTCACCGACGACGAAGCTGATCGCGGAGTCGGCGGCGATCCCGTCGAGGAGGACGGCGAGGTCGAGCGTCAGCAGATCTCCGTCGCGGAGCGTGGCGTCGTGCGGTCGCCCGTGCAGCACGGCGTCGTTGACCGCCGTGCAGACGTAGTGGCCGAACGGCCCCCGCCCGAACGACGGCTCGTAGTCGACGTAGCACGACACCGCTCCGGCGTCGTCGATCATCGATCGCGCCCACCGGTCGATGTCCAGGAGGTTCGTCCAGACCGATGCCCGGCGCTTCAGCGTCTGCAGGATGTCCGCCACCAGAGCGCCGGCCTGCTTCGCACGGGCCAGCTCGGCAGGGTTCAGGATCTCGATCATGCGACGCCTCTTCCATGTGCTCCCAATAACTATCCCGGCCATACTATCCCGGTACTACAATCGGCAGCATGGTCCGGTTGCCGCTCACCCCCGAGGACGTCGAGCGAGGGCGCCGCCTCGGCGCCCTGCTCCGTCATGCCCGCGCAGACCGCTCGATGCTCCAGACCGCGCTGGACGCAGGAGTCTCGCCGGAGACCCTCCGGAAGATCGAGACCGGTCGCGTCGCCACCCCGGCGTTCTCGACCATCGCGGCGATCGCCGACGTCCTCGGCCTCTCCCTCGACGAGGTCTGGGCCGAGGTCACCCGCGCCGAGCGCGACGCCGAGCCCGCCGGCACCGGTCGCAGCGCCCGCGAGCGCCTGGCGTCCTGAGCGCTCACGTATGCGGTCCGGCGGCATCGACCTCTCGACCGACCCGCGAAAGACGGGCGTCGCGACGATCGACTGGCACGCCGACGGAGCGCGCCTGACGCACGTCGCACTCGGCGCGGACGACGACGACCTCGTCGCGCTGGTCGACCGTGCGGACAGGACCGGCGTCGACTGCCCGCTGGGCTGGCCGACGGCGTTCGTCGACTACGTCGTCGCGCACCGCGACGGCGGCCTCGACCTCGATGTGCCGCTCAGCCGGGCACCGCTCCTGCTGCGGGCGACGGACCGGTACGTCGTCGAACGCGTCGGGGTCCGGCCGCTCAGCGTCTCCGCCGAGCGGATCGGTGCCACGGCCATGCGGTGCGCGGCCGTGCTGTCCCGTCTGGTGCGGGCCGGGACGGTCGTCGACCGGACCGGAGGATCGGGCGCCGTGGTCGAGACCTACCCGGCGGCGGCGTTGAAGATCTGGGGGCTGCCGTACCGGACGTACAAGGGCAGCTCGGCGGAGGCTCGGACGGTCCGGGCCAGGCTCCTCGAGGAGCTCGCCGCGTCCGTCCCGTGGCTGGACCTGGGTGGCCACGAACCCTTCTGCCTCGACCACGACGACGCGCTCGACGCCGTCGTCTGCGCCCTCGTGGCAGGCCTCGTGCTGCACGGCCGCTGCGAGCCGGCCCCGCCCGACGCCGTCCAGGACGCTCGCACCGAGGGGTGGATCGCGCTGCCACCGGCCGGCCTGTCGGACGACCCGCCGCTCGTCCCGCCGGCTCGACCTCGTCAGGGTTCACCCTGAGAAGTCCCTGGTCCGCGCCCGAAGGGCTATCCGCCGCCGGCCCGCATCGCTAGCGTGAGGCCCGTGCCAGTCATCTCCACGGAACGACTCACCAAGCGATATCCGGGTGTCACCGCCCTGGAGTCGCTGTCCATCGACGTCGGTGACGGCGTCACCGGGCTGGTCGGCGCCAACGGCGCCGGCAAGTCGACGCTCATCAAGATCCTCCTGGGGCTGACGGGCGCGACGTCGGGCGGCGCGCGCGTCCTCGGGCACGACATCGACACCGAAGGCCTCGCCCTGCGCAGCCGCGTGGGCTACATGCCCGAGCACGACTGCCTGCCCGGCGACGTCTCCGCCACCGAGCTCGTGGTCCACCTGGCGCGCATGTCCGGGCTGCCGACGTCGGCGGCCCGCGAACGTGCCGCCGACACGCTGCGGCACGTCGGGCTCTACGAGGAGCGCTACCGGCCGATCGGCGGGTACTCCACCGGCATGAAGCAGCGGGTCAAGCTGGCGCAGGCCCTGGTGCACGACCCGGACGTGGTGTTCCTCGACGAGCCCACCAACGGCCTGGACCCCGCCGGCCGCGACGAGATGCTCGCGCTGGTGCGGCGCATCTACACCGACTTCGGGATCTCGGTGCTCGTCACGTCGCACCTGCTCGGCGAGCTGGAGCGGATCTGCGACAACGTCGTCATCATCGACGGTGGCACGCTCCTGCGGTCGTCGTCGGTCGCCGACTTCACCCGGTCCAGCGCGCAGCTCGCGCTCGAGGTCGTCGCGGAGCCCGCCACGGCGCTCGCCGCGCTGCGCGCCGCGGGCCTGGAGGTCACCCGGGACGGGCTGCTGCTGCTGGTGGAGCTCGCCGGCGACGAGACGTACGACCTGGTGCGCGACGTCGTCGCGGACCACGGGCTCGGGCTGGTCCGCCTGGAGCCCCGGCGCCACCACATCGCCGAGGTGTTCGACGAGGAGGCCACCCGTGTCGCACGCTGACGGCTCGCCGACAGGCGTCATCCACAACATCGGCTACCGGGGCTACGACGGCGAGCGCCTGACCCGCCGAGCGATCACGCTCGGGCTGTACACCCACAGCCTGCGCGGCGCCTTCGGCCTCGGCCGCGCGGCGCGGTCCAAGGTCGTGCCGATCGGCATGTTCGTCGTCCTGCTGCTGCCGGCGGTCGTGCTCGCCGTCGTGGCCGTCGTCGGGGCGAACATGGGTCAGCTCGACGCCCCGGTGGTGCCGTACACCCGGTATGCGATGATCATGCAGGCGGCGCTGGCGATCTTCGTCGCGGTGGCGGCACCGCAGGCGGTGTCGCTGGACCTGCGGTTCCACTCGCTGCCGCTCTACCTGGCACGGCCGCTCGAACGCGTCGACTACGTCCGGGCGAAGCTCGCCGCGATGACGACGGCGGTGCTCATCCTGCTCGCCGTCCCGCTGGTCGTGCTCTACCTCGGCTCGCTGGCCGCGGGATTCGACGCCGGGCGCGAGTCTGTCGACGTCGCCCAGGCGCTGCTGGGTGCGGTGCTGTTCTCCGCCGTGCTGGCGAGCCTCTCGGTGCTCATCGCCTCCTTCACCTCACGCCGCGGGTTCGGCATCGCCGCGATCGTCACCGTGCTGGCGCTCAGCTACTCGATCGTCTCCAGCCTCCAGGGCGTGGTCGCGTTCGACGCCGACAACTCGGCCGCGGCCGGGTGGATCGGCCTCTTCTCCCCCATGACGCTGGTCGACGGCGTGCAGGTCTGGGCGTTCGGCGTGACGGCGTCGACGCCGGCCGGGCCGCCGAGCGACCTCGCCGGGCTCGTGTTCCTCGTCGTGACGCTGGGAGTGGTCGCCCTGACCTACTGGGCGCTGACCCGCCGCTACCGGAAGGTGAAGGTCTGATGGCCACCCTCACGATCGACACGTGCTCGCGCTGGTTCGGCAACGTCGTCGCGGTCAACGACGTCACGATGTCAATCGGTCCGGGGATCACCGGGCTGCTGGGACCGAACGGCGCCGGCAAGTCCACCCTCATCAACATGCTCGCCGGGTTCCTGCCGCCGTCGGCCGGCGCGGTCACGCTCGACGGCGCGGCCACGTGGAAGAACCCGGAGGTCTACCGTGCCCTCGGCATCGTCACCGAGCGGGAGGCCACCTACGACTTCCTCACGGGACGCCAGCTCGTCGTGGCGAGCGCCGAGCTGCACGGTCTGCCCGACGCCGGCGCCGCCGCGCAGCGCGCGCTGGAGACGGTCGCCATGCAGCAGGCGCAGGACCGCAAGATCGGCGAGTACTCCAAGGGGATGAAGCAGCGGGTCAAGATGGCCTCCGCGCTGGTGCACGACCCGCAGGTGCTGCTGCTGGACGAACCGTTCAACGGGATGGACCCGCGCCAGCGGCTGCACCTGATCGAGCTGCTGCGGCGCATGGGTGCCGAGGGCCGCACGGTGCTGTTCAGCTCGCACATCCTCGAGGAGGTGGAGCAGCTCGCGCACCAGATCGAGGTGGTCGTCGCGGGCCGGTACGCCGCGTCGGGAGACTACCGCGAGATCCGCCGGCTGATGACCGACCGCCCGCACCAGTACACCATCGCCTCGAGCGACGACCGGGCCCTCGCCTCCGCGCTCGTGGCGGACGCGTCGACCGCCGGCGTCAGCCTCGAGGACGGGGTGCTGCGGGTCCAGGCCCGGGAGTTCCTCCGCTTCGCCGAGCTGCTCCCCCGGGTCGCCCGCGACGCGGACGTCCGCCTGTTCGAGGTCTCGCCCGCGGACGAGTCGTTGGAGAGCGTGTTCTCCTACCTCGTCGAGAACTAGGAGCCATCGTGAACCGCACCATCGTCCGCCTGACCGCCCAGGGCATGCTGGGCGGCCGACGCCTGTGGCTGCTCGGCGCCTTGGCGCTGCTGCTCGTCGTGATCGCGGTGGCCACCCGCCTGCTCGCCCCCGTCTCGGAGGCCGACGCCGCCGCGCTGCTGCGCGCCGTCGCCTTCTCCACGTTCCTGCCGCTGTTCGGCCTCATCGTGGGCACCGGCGCGATCGCCCCGGAGATCGACGACGGCTCGATCGTCCACCTGCTCGCCAAGCCCGTCTCCCGGCACACCATCGTGCAGAGCAAGCTGCTGGTCGCGGTCGGGGCGGTCGTCGCGCTCGCCGTCGTCCCGACGATGCTGGCCGCAGCCGTGCTCGGCGCCGGCCCCCGCACCGTGCTCGCATTCGGCGCCGGTGCCCTGGCGGCCGGAGCGGTGTACAGCGTGCTCTTCCTGCTGCTCACCATCGTCACCCGGCACGCGGTCATCATCGGCCTGGTGTACGCGCTGATCTGGGAGAGCCTGGTCGGCAGCTTCGTGCCGGGCGCGCGGAACCTCAGCGTGCAGCAGTGGGCGCTGTCGGTCACCGAGTCCATCGCGCCGTCCGGCCTGGTCACGGCCGACGTCGGTCTCGGACTCGCCTACGGCCTGATCGTCGGCGGGTTCGTCGCCGCGACCTGGTACGCGGGCAGCCGCCTCAACGCCCTCACCCTGACCTCGGAGGAATGACAGCGCGCCGGCTCACTCCTCGCCGTAGACCACCCGCTCCATGACGGTCCGGGCCCTGCGGGACGTGCGCAGGTAGAGCTCCTCGAGCTCGCCGCCGGTCCCGACGTCGCCCAGGAGGTTCGCCAGCCCGGACAACGCCCACGCGTCGGCGGGCAGCACGTCGCCACGCGGCCCGCCGACCTTCCCGGACCACAGCACCAGCGCGGACCGCAGGCGTGAGGCCAGCACCCAGCCCTCGCGCAACCACTCCGCGTCGAGCTCGTCGAGCAACCCGGCCGCCTCCGCGGCGTCGAGCGCGGCGACGGTCTCCGTGACGCGGAGCGCCGGCACCTCGTGGGCGTGCTGGAGCTGCAGGAGCTGTACCGCCCACTCGACGTCGGAGACCCCGCCGCGGCCGAGCTTGAGGTGTCGTGTGGGGTCGGCGCCCCGCGGCAGCCGCTCGGCCTCGACCCGCGCCTTGATGCGGCGGACCTCCCGCGACGCCGGTTCGGCCAGTCCGCCGGCCGGGTAGCGGTACCGGGCGACCATCTCGGTGAACCGTCGCGCGAGGTCGGCGTCACCGCCGAGCGCTCCGGCGACCGGCCGCGCCCGGAGCAGCGCCTGCTGCTCCCAGACGTCGATCCACCGCTCGTAGTACTCGGCGTACGAGTCGAAGGTGCGTACCAGCGGCCCCTGACGCCCCTCGGGGCGCAGGTCCGCGTCGACGGGCAGGTTCGGCTCGGGGCCGACGGCGGAGAGCATCTTCTGCAGGGTCCGCGCCGTGCGCAGGGCGAAGTCCTGGGCCTGCTTGGTGTCGGCGCCGGGCACCGGGTCGTGCACGAACATCACGTCGGCGTCCGACCCGTACCCCATCTCGCGGCCACCGAGGCGACCCATCGCCACGACGAGCATGCGGGTGGGGTTGGCGGCAGGGTCGGGTCCGAGCCCCATCTCCGAGCGGGCCGAGTACTGGGCCACGCGCATCCCGCCCAGCAGCACCATGTCCGCCGCGTCGGAGATGGCGGCCTGCGCGCGCACGGGGTCGAGGACGCCCAGCACCTCGCCGGCACCGGTACGGGCCAGCTCGCGGCGGCGCAGGGCACGCAGCTTGGTCGCCGCGGGGCCGGGATCCTCGGAGCGGGTGAGGACGGCGTCGGCCTCGGCGGCGAGCCGCTCCGGCCCGCGCGGCTCCAACCGTGACGTGTCGGCGAGCCACTGCACCGACTCCGGCGACCTGGCCAGGGCGTCGGCCAGGTACCGCGAGGAGGCAAGCAGGTGCGCCAGGTGGTAGGCGGCGTTGCCCGAGTCCCGCAGCAGCCGCAGGTACCAGGGGGTCGCCCCGAGGCTCTCGGAGAGCTTGCGGAAGGCCAGGAGGCCGGCGTCGGGGTCCGCGCCCTCGGCGAACCAGCCGAGCATGACCGGTAGCAGCTGGCGCTGCAGGGCTGCGCGCCGGGAGGTGCCCTCGGTGAGCGCCACGACATGGCGCATCGCGCCGTCGGGGTCGCGGTAGCCGACGGCGGCGAACCGGGCGCGGGCGGCGTCGGGCGCGAGCGACAATTCGTCGTCCGACAGCTGGGCCCAGGCCGGCAGCAGCGGTCGGTAGAAGACGGCCTCGTGCAGGGCACGGACCTCGCGACGGGTGTCGCGCCAGCGACGCATCAGGTCGTCGGCGCCCTGGCCGCGCATGCCCAGCGAGCGGGCGAGCCGGCGCAGGTCTTCCTCGGAGGTGGGCAGCAGGTGCGTCCGCCGCAGGCGGAAGAGCTGGACCCGGTGCTCGAGGGAACGCAGGAACCGGTAGCACTCCCCCATGCGTGCCGCGTGCTCGCGGCCGACGAACCCTGCGTGCGCGAGCGCGTCCAGGGCCGCGAAGGTGTTGGCCGCGCGGATGCCCTCGGCCGCGCGACCGTGCACGAGCTGGAGGAGCTGGACGGTGAACTCGACGTCGCGCAGACCGCCCTTGCCGAGCTTGATCTGCCGGTCGGACTCGGCGACCGGGACGTTCTGCTCGACGCGACGGCGCATCGCCTGCGCGTCCTCCACGAAGTGGTCGCGGTTCACGGCCGCCCACACGAACGGGTCGACGGCGTCGCGGTAGGCGGCACCGAGCTCGACGTCGCCCGCGACGTGCCGCGCCTTGAGCAGGGCCTGGAACTCCCACGTCTCGGCCCAGCGCTCGTAGTAGGCCAGGTGACTCTCGAGCGAGCGCACCAGCGGCCCGTTCTTGCCCTCGGGCCGCAGTGCGGCGTCCACCTCCCACAGCGACGGCTCGACCGACGTCCCGGCGCACACCTTCTGCAGGCGGGAGGCGAGCTGCGTGCCCACCCGCATGGCCGCCGACTCCTCCATGGCGGGCGTGCCGTCCGAGGCCAGCGCGGGCTCGCACACGTACACGACGTCGACGTCGGAGACGTAGTTGAGCTCGCGGCCGCCGGTCTTGCCCATGCCGATCACGGCGAGGCGCACGCCGGCTCCATGGTCCGGCAGCTGTGCCCGGGCGACGGCGAGCGCCCCTTCCAGGGCGGCCGAGGCCAGGTCCGACAGCGCCGCGGCGACGCCCGGGAGCACGACCAGCGGGTCGGCCGCCGTCAGGTCGGTCGCGGCGATGCGCAGCAGGCGCGCCCGGTAGGCCCGTCGCAGCGCATCGGTGGCGGTGCGGGCGTCGGTGTCCGCCCACGACGGCGTCTCGTCGGTGCCGGGGGTCGGGTCGGCTGCGGCGACGGGCACCTCGGCGGCGGGGTCCGCCCCGACGGCACGCAGCATCTCCGCGCGAACCTGGGCCGGGTCGGCACCGGTGCTCGGCTCCTCGTCGGCCAGGACGTCAAGGAGCTCCGGCCGCCGCACGATCTCGTCACCCAGCGCCGAGGACGCACCGAGCACCGCCAGGAGACGCGCGCGGGTGAGTCCCGCCGGTGTCGAGGCGTCGGCCGCCAGCAGACTGTCCATGCGGTCCCCTGCGCCCGGCGCGGCGGCGAGCCGGACCAGCTGCAGCAGCGCGAGGTCCGGGTCGGCCGTGGCCCCGAGCGCCTGCAGCAAGGACTCGCCGTCGTCCGGCCGCAACCGCTGCTGGAGCGCGTCGTCGGCCCACAGGGAGGACGAGCGTGTCAGGTCGGCGAAACCTGCCCGGAGCAGCCTCCGGGTCAGGGTCTCGCGTCTACCGGTGCCGGACGTCGTCGAGCTCACGGGTCGACCCTAGCCGCACCGTTCCCCACCGCGGCTCAGAGGAACTGCAGCGACGTCTGCAGTTCGTACGGCGTGACCTGCGCGCGGTAGGCGTCCCACTCGTTGCGCTTGTTCCGCAGGACGTAGTCGAAGACGTGCTCGCCGAGGGTCTCGGCCACGAGCTCGGACGACTCCATGAGCTCGACCGCCTCGTCGAGCGAGTCGGGCAGCGGTGCGATGCCGAGCGCCCGGCGCTCGGACCCCGTGAGCTCCCACACGTCGTCCTCGGTGGCCTCGGGCAGGTCGTAGCCCTCCTCGATGCCCTTGAGACCGGCGGCGAGCAGCACGGCGAAGGCGAGGTACGGGTTCGCGGCGGAGTCCAGCGCGCGGTACTCCACCCGCGACGAGTTGCCCTTGCCCGGCTTGTACATCGGCACGCGCACCAGGGCCGAGCGGTTGTTGTGGCCCCAGCAGATGTAGCTGGGGGCCTCGGCACCGCCCCAGAGGCGCTTGTACGAGTTCACGTGCTGGTTCGTCACGGCCGTGATCTCACCCGCGTGCACGAGCAGCCCCGCGATGAACTGCCGGCCCGTCTTGGACAGCTCGAACTGCGCACCGGGCTCGTGGAAGGCGTTGTGGTCCTCCTCGAACAGCGACATGTGGGTGTGCATGCCCGAGCCCGGCTTGTCGGCCAACGGCTTGGGCATGAAGGAGGCGAAGACGCCCTGCTCGAGCGCCACCTCCTTGACCACCGTGCGGAACGTCATGAGGTTGTCGGCCGTGGTGAGCGCGTCGGCGTAGCGCAGGTCGATCTCGTTCTGGCCGGGACCGGCCTCGTGGTGGGAGAACTCCACCGAGATGCCCATCGACTCGAGCATCGTGATCGCGGCACGGCGGAAGTCGTGCGTGCTGCCGCGGGCGAGGTGGTCGAAGTAGCCGCCGTTGTCGACCGGGACGAGCGGCTGGTCGGCCGCCGACATCTGGTTGAACAGGTAGAACTCGACCTCGGGGTGGGTGTAGAACGTGAAGCCCTTGTCGCTCGCCTTGGCGAGCTGACGCTTGAGGACGTTGCGCGAGTCCGCCAGGGACGGCTCGCCCTCGGGCGTGAGGATGTCGCAGAACATCCGGCCGGTGCCGTGCCGCTCGCCGCGCCAGGGCAGCACCTGGAACGTCGTCGGATCGGGCTTGGCGATCATGTCCGCCTCGTAGACCCGTGTCAGCCCCTCGATCGAGCTGCCGTCGAACCCGATGCCCTCGATGAAGGCCTGCTCGAGCTCCGCCGGGGCGACCGCGACGGACTTGAGCACCCCCAGCACGTCGGTGAACCAGAGACGGATGAAGCGGATGTCGCGCTCCTCGACCGTGCGGAGCACAAACTCCTGCTGCCTGTCCATGACCCCATCCTGCCCGATACCTGTTAACCGTGGGTGACGTACCGCTCCGGCACCGCCGACCGGAGCGAGACAGGGTCCCGACCGGCTGTCGCCTACGCTATCGACCATGGCAACCACGAGCCACAACTCTCCTGCCCCGAGCGACCCCGCACCCGGTGTGAGGTCCGTCACCTCAGGCGACGACGCCCCGACGGGGATCGCCGCCGGCGCCCGGCGCGTGCGGGTCCACCACCTGCAGCAGGCCAAGGAGCGTGGCGAGAAGATCACCATGCTGACCGCCTACGACGCCGCCACCGCGGCGATCATGGACGCGGCGGGCATCGACACCCTCCTGGTCGGCGACTCCATCGGCAACACCATGCTGGGCCACGCCACCACCCTGCCCGTCACCCTGGACGACATGGTCCGGGCCGGCCGCGCGGTGGCCTCGGTGACGCAGCACGCGTTCGTCGTCGTCGACCTGCCGTTCGGCACCTACGAGGCCGGGCCGGAGCAGGCCCTCGCCTCGGCGGTGCGGATCATGAAGGAGACCGGAGCCTCCGCGGTCAAGCTCGAGGGCGGACGGCGGTCCGCCGCCCAGATCCAGGCGATCACGTCTGCCGGCATCCCCGTCGTCGGGCACCTGGGGTACACGCCGCAGTCGGAGAACGCGCTCGGCGGACCACGCGTGCAGGGCCGGGGCGACGACGCCGCCGAGGAGCTGAGCCAGGACGCCCTCGCCGTGCAGGAGGCCGGCGCGGTCGCCGTGGTCCTGGAGATGGTGCCGGTGGAGGTCGCCGCACGCATCACCGAGTTCCTCGCCATCCCGACCATCGGCATCGGGGCCGGACCGGACGTGGACGGTCAGGTGCTGGTGTGGACCGACATGGCGGGGATGACGGACTGGTCGCCGCGGTTCGCCCGCCGCTACGCCGAGCTGGGTCGCGTGCTGGGCCAGGCGGTCACGGACTTCGCCGCCGAGGTGCGCACCGGTGCGTTCCCGGCACCCGAGCACGCGTTCCAGCAGTAGCCGGTCGAGCGGCCTGCCGTCGTCAGGACGGGCCTCGCCAGTCGGTGTCCTCCTCCTCCCAGCTCTCGTTCCGCCGAGCGGCCGTGTCGAGAGCCTGCTGGGCCGCCTCCCGGGTGGGGTACGGGCCCATGAGGTGCGTCCACGACGACTTCTGCGCCGCCTCCTCGACCTCGCCGGTCTCGGTGTTGTACCAGTACTGCGTCTGACGCGGGCTGTTCTCGCTCATGGCACGATCCTGCACCAAGATGGTGCCCATGGCTGAGCAACGAGAGCACCAGGTGGCCTTCGGCATCGACATCGGCGGGTCCGGGATCAAGGGCGCGCCCGTGGACCTGACCACCGGGGAGTTCACCGCGGACCGGCAACGGATCCGCACACCCCACCACTCGACGCCCGAGGCCGTGGGCGAGATCCTGGCGGAGCTCATCGGCGGCTTCGACCTGCCCGACGACGCCCCCGTGGGGGTTGCCTTCCCCGCGCCGCTGGACCACGGCGTCGTCCGCTTCATCGCCAACCTCCACAAGTCGTGGAAGGGCGTCGACCTGCCCGCGCTCGTGCGCGAGGCGACCGGGCACGAGGCGGTGGCGGTCAACGACGCCGACGCGGCCGGCGTCGGCGAGCAGCGGTACGGCGCCGCACAGGGGCGCGACGGCGTGGTGCTCCTGGCGACGCTCGGCACGGGCATCGGATCGGCCCTGCTGGTGGACGGCGTCCTGGTGCCGAACACGGAGCTCGGGCACCTGGAGATCGACGGGCACGACGCCGAGTCCCGGGCGGCGGAATCGGCCCGCGACCGCGAGGACCTGTCCTGGGAGAAGTGGGCCAAGCGGCTGCAGCGCTACTTCGAGACGGTCGAGATGCTGCTCTCCCCCGACCTCATCGTCGTGGGTGGCGGCATCAGCAAGCAGCACGAGAAGTTCCTGCCCCTGCTGGACCTGCGGGCCGAGATCATCCCGGCGACCCTGCGCAACCGGGCGGGCATCGTCGGGGCGGCGTCGCTGGCGGCCCGCCCGCACTGACCCCGGACGCACGGCTGCCGGCCACCCGTGGGTGGCCGGCAGCCGTGCGTCCGGATCAGTGCGGATCAGCGTGCGACGAGCGAGTCGAGCTCGAGCGTGCGCAGCGCGTCCCGGATGGTGGTCGGCGGATCGTGCAACGTGACCTGAAGCCCTTCGTCCTGCCCGATACGGCAGAGCTGGACGAGGAAGGCGATGCCCGCGGAGTCGATGAACGTCACCCGGGAGGCGTCCACGACGACGGGCAGGTCTCGCTGGAACGCCCCGGCCAGCGCAGCCGAGGCTTGGTTGCGCAGGGCGATGTCGACCTCGCCCCACATCGTCACCACACTCGCCGACGGGCGCTCGGTCAGAGCGATCCCGCCGGTCTGAACCTCACTGGTGAGGGTCACTGTCACACCTTCGTCCCTGGAGTCCACGCCCCCTGCGTGCCACGGCGTGGCAACCGGCGTTTCAGGACACGCGACCTCGTTGTCGCGATGGCGCCAACCTACACCAGCGGGGCCTTGACGTGAACCCTGATACAGATCACTTCTTGACCAAACTTTCACGCTTCGACAAGCATGTCCGCCACGTGGACGTCATCTGCTCACCAATCGATCCGCATCACCCGACGGCGCACCGTGGGAGCGGTGACCTGCTCCATACCCGCCGCCGCGAAGACCTGCGGCGTCCCGACGCTGGCTTCGTCCCAGACGATCTCGCCGCCGCCCGGAGCCAAGATCGGGTATCCCTCCAGCGCCGTGGCATCCCGGGACCGTGCGAAGTCCACGGCGGCCCGCGCCAGCTCGTACGTCAGGCCCTGGCCGCGGTGCCCGGCGCGCACCACGAAGCAGGCGACCGCCCAGACCGTGGGGTCGTCCCGGTCCTCCTGGCGACCTGACCAGACCACCGGGCTGCGGCCGTAGTAGCGGCGGTACGTGGGGCGGGGCGCCACGGCGACCCACCCGATCGGCTCACCGTCCTCGAAGGCGACCAGGCCGCTCGTCGTGGACGACTCCGGGTCGGAGGTCTGCTCGGCGAGACGCATCCTGCGCTCCTCGACCGGCATGTGCCACCAGACGGCGTCGCCGAGCACCTGTCGCTGGCACTGGCACCGCCCCGCAGCGGAGCTGCCGAGCACCGCCTGGAGGTCGTCGAACGGCACCTCGTCGGCGGGTCGGATGACGAGCTCTCCCATGACAGGAGGGTATGACCGGTCCGGCGGTGCGGCAGGATGTGCGGCGTGAGAGCGACGGCGGCAGACGACACCGGTGCGCGCTGGCTCTGCGTGGACGACGGCGCCGAGCGGGTAACTGTCGACGCAGCGATCCGGGGTGCCTTGATGGCACAGCGCAGCCGCCTTGCCAGCGTCGAGATCGACGTCCTCTCGGACGAGGACTGGCCGCCGAACGTTCGCGTTGTCGTCCGCCTGGCCGAGAGCCGTCTGGCCGCGAGACGTCGCTCCGGAATCTCACTCAGCCTGGACCCGCGCGTCGCAGAGGACTTCGACATCGCGTTGGCGCTCTCCCCGTTCAGCATCGGGTGCACCGGGCTGAGCGCCCGCGGGACACCCATCTGGAACGCTGACGACACCGGCTCCAGCACCGCGTTCGCGCTCACCTCGATCGAGGAGCGCACGGTTCGGTCCGCCATCGCGCGAGCTGGCGGAGATGCCGGGAAGCTCGTGACGCTCGAAGCGCACGAACTGCGCCAGCGGGAGCTCAGTGACGGCGTCGGCGGTGGCACGACTCCCGGCAGGGACACATGGCGGCCGCCCTCAGGCTGGCGCGTGGACGAGCGCACGGTCCATCTGGGCTCAGGAACCGACGTCTGGCAGTCGGCCTCGGCGGCTGTGCTCTCGTGGGAAATCAAGACGCGCAGCGGATTCAGCGTCGACCCGCCGCTCGAACCCGGACGCTCCGCGCTCCCCGGGGAGCGCTACTGGCTCGTCGCACGCGTCGGTCCGCTGCGGGTGCGCGAGCCCGTGGAGGTTGTCGAGACGATCGTCACCCACCGGCGGGTCGCACTCGCCTACGCCACGCTCGAGGGCCCTCCCGCTATTGGCGAGGAGGCGTTCATCGTCGGGCTCGACGCCGACGGCGCCGTGACCCTGACGGTGCGTTCCCTCACGCGGCCGGGGCAAGGCCGCTGGCGGGCGCTGTACCCGCTGACCTTGCTCGCCCAGCGCATCTACCGGCGGCGATATGTGCGCGCGCTCCGGCAACCTGATCATTAGACAGGCTCAGGGCGGACGAGCCGGTCTGTACGCCGGGTTCGCCTTCCTGGGGAGACGCGCCGTCACGGCTCGTAGCAGAGTCGGCCGGACCGGAAACGCGTCCGATGGCGCACCTGCGGAACTGCCATGAGCGGTCACCTCGCGCTATCGGCGCCGGGCGAGTGTTCCGCAGACCCCACCTGCTCCACTCTCGCCGGAGACGCTCCACCTCATTCTCAGCATCATCGCCGACCGGTACCAGGCGATCATCATGACGGCCGCCGGGACCGGTCCGCGGCAGAGCGACCGAGGCATCCCCACGCGAGGTCCCGCTACCGGGAACCGTCATCGACGCGCTCACCCAGCACCTCGAGGCCTACCCACCCGGTCCGGACGGACTGATCTTCACCCACACCGACTGCGGCTCCCCCTGCGCCGCTCGGCGTTCGACGACGCATGGACCACGGCGCGCCACGTGGCCATGACCGCATGATCTGGCTCGACGCCGCGCCCCCGTCCCGGACACGAACGGTGACGCACACGCTCGGGGTCACGGCGCAACGCGCCGGGCTGCTCGTCGCGCAGGCCCGGGGCGTCGGGCTCATCCCGGGGAGCGGCGCTACTGCCGAGCAGCTCGCGGCAGCCCGAGCGGCGCTCCCCAAGCGCCCGCGCCACACGGTCGTCTTTCACGACCTGCGGCACTACTCCGCGAGCCAGCTCATCCGCCACGGCGCCTCCGTGAAGGTGGCGCAAGCACGGCTCGGCCACCAGTCCGCCGGCGAGACGCTCGACGCCTACTCCCACCTCTGGCCGGCGTCAGGTCACATGGGCCATGTTTTCGTGTACGTTATTCCTATGGATGAGAAGCAGCGCACCATCCACGGCAAGCCGGTCACCGATGAGCAGATCCAGGCGTGGGCTGACGAGGCCGAGGCCGGATACGACCTGCCCGCTCTCCGTCAGAGTCGCCGTGGCCGCCCCGCCGTCGGCCACGGCCCCGGCAAGCCCGTCACGGTCCGCCTCGACGAGCAAACCCTGGACGCCCTTCGGAAGCGCGCGGAGCAAGAAGGCCTGGCGAACGAGTCGGAGGCGATCCGCGCCGCGGTCCGCGCCTGGGCCCACGTGGCGTGAAGGTCCACGAGTCCGCCGGTAAGCACTACAAGCGAGACCGCCTCACCGACGACGTCGTCCTGTACGCGGGCGTGCACGCACTGCTGCGCGAGCCGCTCGACGACGAGGACGACCCTCGCCGCTGGCTCGTGCTGGGCGTCGATCCGGCGGGACGCGTGCTGGAGCTCGTCATCCTCGCCTTCGACTCCGGCGACGAGCTCGTGATCCACGCGATGAAGGCCCGCCAGCAGTACCTCGACTGGCTCCGATCGACGGCTCTCCGGGAGCGCACGCAGGAACTCTCACGGACTCTCTGCGGACCGGGACACCCTCGGTGGCATCGAGCCGCAGGTCGGACCGTGTGATGCGGACGAGCCGGTCTGTACGCCGGGTTCTGTTCCCGCGCCGGGTTGCCCCGGCTCGGGCGACGGTCATCCATCTAGGACCTGCGTTGCCACAGGCCTCCAGCGGTCTACCCGACTGCGCTTCTCCGCAGAGAATCGGGCGGGCCGCCCTCGATCACAGTCTGTCTGACCTTGCTCCAGGTGGGGTTTACCGAGCCACGACCGTCACCGGCCGTGCTGGTGGTCTCTTACACCACCGTTTCACCCTGACCTGCTCGCCGAGGCGTGCAGGCGGTCTGTTTTCTGTGGCACTGTCCCGCGGGTCACCCCGGGTGGCTGTTAGCCACCACCTTGCCCTTCGGAGCCCGGACGTTCCTCGGCGCCACCGCTCCGAGGAGCAGCGACGACGCGACCGTCCGACCGACTCGTCCGCCCGGCAAGGATACCCCTCAGCGGTGCCGGTCCGACGCCGTGGTGTACGCCGCAAGCTGGTGCTCGATGCGTTCTGCCGTGGCGCGGGCGGCCTCGAGCGCGGTCTCGGAAGCCTCCGGAGCCAACCATGTCGCCGCCTCGTGCTCGAGGGCCGCGGCGTAGTCCCAGAGCAGCGCCGTGGCGTGCGCCTGGTCGTGGGTCGGTCGAGCGCGGACGATGTCGATCAGCCCGAGCACGTCCACGTCCCCGGGCGGGCTGCCCATACCTGTCAAGGGGATCTGACGCACGGCGACGGATTCCTCGGCGAGAGCTGCTGGCACGTTCAGCAACCACCTGATGTGACGTACCCGCCTCAGGTCCGTCACGACCACCACGACGAACAGTGGGACCAGCACGAGGAGGACCAGGGGGATGTGCTCGTCGGCGCCCGGGAGGAAGCCCGACACCACGGCGGCGAACAGCAGCATCAGGAGCACCATCAGGAGCTGGGCGGCGGCGTGCAGCCGCTGTGCCCTGGCGGCGGAGGCGGCCGCGGCGAGGACCCGTTCGCGCACCGCATCACGTACTGCGCCGGAGGCGCCGGCATCGAGGAGGACGACATTCTGCGGCGGCGCGTCCGGCACGTGCGAGGAGAGCCAGGGCTCGACCCGCGTGAGGAACGACGGACGCGGGCCGACGAAGACAGACTCCATGCGCGGACTCTAGCGTCGTCCGGGCCGTCGCAGAGGCGGCGTCCGAACCGCCATGCCGCGATCCTACGGAGCCGACGGCGTCAGTAGGGAGTGCGCCCGTCGTGCGCCACCCACGCCTCGAACGGGGAGGCCGCCGCGGCGACGGTCCGCTGCTCGACGGGGACGGGCGCGGGCGCGCGTCCGGCCAGCACGTCGTGGAACAACCGGTCGTCGAACCCGGCCGCCGCGGCGTCGTGCCGGTCGGCGGCGAAGACGACGCGATCCACCCGGGCCCACAGCGCGGTCGCCAGGCACATGGGGCACGGCTCGCACGAGCTGTACAGCACGGCTCCGGTCAGGTCGAAGGTGCGCAGGGCGCGGCCTGCGGCACGGAGCGCCACGACCTCGGCGTGCGCGCTCGGGTCGTGCTCCGCGGTGACCCGGTTGGTGCCCTCGGCCACCACCTCGCCGCCGCGCACCACGACCGCCCCGAACGGACCGTCCCCGGCCGGTACGGCGGCCACCGCCAGCTCCACCGCGCGCGTGAGCCATCGCTCGTCGGACGTCATGGCCCCGATGCTCCCATAGGGTGTCCGGGTGCTGATCTGCCTGCCGCCCTCCGAGGGCAAGACGCCCGCGCCCGACGACGGCACCCCGGTCGACCCGGCAGGCCTCACCGCGCCGGAGCTCGCCCCGCAGCGCGAGACCGTGCTGGACGCCCTGGCGTCCGTCAGCGCCCGTGACGACGCCACGCAGGTGCTGCACGTGGGCGCCACGCTGACCGAGGAGGTCGCCCGGAACACCGCGCTGCGCACCGCGCCGGCGGCGCCGGCCACCGACGTGTACACGGGCGTCCTCTACGCCGCGGCGGGCCTGGGCGACCTGACCGGCCCGACGGCGCAGCTCGCCGACGAGTCGGTACGGATCTTCTCGGGGCTGTGGGGCGTCGTCGCGCCGGCCGACCGGATCCCGGCCTACCGGCTCTCGATGGGTGTCGACCTGCCGGGGGTCGGGAAGCTCGCCACGGCGTGGCGACCGCACCTGGCGCGGGCGCTCGAGAAGCGCGCGGCGGGGGACGTCGTCGTCGACTGCCGCTCGGCCGCCTACCTGGCCGCGTGGAAGCCGGCGACCACCGGCGAGCACGCCGCCGACTGGGTGGCGGTCCGCGTGGTGCGCGAGGCTGCCGGCAAGCGCACCGTCGTGTCGCACAACGCCAAGCACACCCGTGGCGTGCTCACCGGCCACCTGCTGCGCCGCGCGGGCGACGCGCCGTCGTCGGCGGACGAGCTGCTCGCCGCCGCCCGCGAGCTCGACGGCCAGGTCATCGGGACCGAGGTCGGCACCGGCCTGAGCTACCGCATGATCGAGGCGACGCTCGGCGACCCGACGTCGCGCCGGGGACCGCGGACCCTCGAGCTCGTCATCGCCTGATCGGTCGGCGCGGCCCGTCAGTCCGCGGCGGGGAAGCCGACGGCGGTGACCTCGCGGGCGCCGTCGGGCCAGATCCGCAGCAGCGACAGCGAGCACGGCGGGATGCGCACGCGGCCCCAGGCGCTCGGCGGGGCGTCGAGCGCGAGGCCCACCAGCGTCCGGATCACCGCGGCGTGCGCCACGACGACCGAGGTGCTGCCCTCGGCACCGGCGACGACGTCGTCCAGGGCCGGCTGCACACGCGTGGCGAGGTCGGCGTAGGACTCCCCGCCAGGTGGGGCGAAGGTGCCCTCGGTGACCCACCGGACCAGGTCGCCGGGCCAGCCGTCGTGCACCTGCTCCGGAATCATCGCCTCCCAGGCGCCGAAGCGGATCTCGGCGAAGCGATCGTCGGTCCGGACCGTGGCGCCGAGCCGCCGGCCCACCGCGGTGGCCGTCTCCTGGGTCCGCACCGTGGGCGAGGCGTAGACCGCGTCGGGTCGGGGCACGTCCGGCCACAGGTCCTTGCCGATCCGGAACACGGCGTCCGCCGCCTGGGCCGCCTGCCGTTGCCCGGCCGTCGTCAGCGAGGGCCCGGGCACGTCACCGCCCGACAGAGCCCCGACCTCGGTCAGCGGGGTGACCCCGTGGCGCACGAGCACCACGGACGCCGGGACCGCGCCGTCGTACCGGGCGAGCGCGCCGGGTGCCGGACGCCGCATCAGGCCTGCGGAACCCGGACGAGGATCCGGCCGCACTCCTCGCACCGGACGACCTGCTCGGGCGGGGCGTTCTTGGCCGCGGCCAGGTCGCCGGGGTTCAGCTCGAGACGGCACCCCTCGCAGCGGTTGCCGTTCAGCGCGGCGGCACCCGACCCGCCGAGCTGGCGGCGCAGCCGGTCGTAGAGGGTCACGAGCTGGGCGTCCAGGCCCTCGGCGGCGGCGGCGCGCTGGGCGGCCACCTCCGCGACGGTGCCGTCGATCTCGGCGAAGGCGGCGTCGCGCTCCGCGATGGCCTTGTCCTGGGCGGCGACGAGCTCACCGTGGGCGGCCTCGACCTTGGCGAGGGCCTCCTGGTGCGCCTCGAGACGCTCCATGAGCTCGAGCTCGGCCTCCTCGAGGACGTTCTGCCGGCGGGCCAGCGACTCGAGCTCGCTCATGACGGCGGTCGCGTCCTTCGCGCCGAGGGCGCCGGAGTCGAGCTTCTGCTGGTCGCGGGTCGCACGGGTACGGACCTGCTCGACGTCCCGCTCGGCCTTGGTGACCTCGCGCTCGAGGTCCGCGACGGCGGTCCGCGAGTCGACCAGCGAGCCGTGCAGGTCACGCATGCGCCCGTCCAGCTCGGCGATCGTGGCGAGCGCCGGGTGGTTGCCGCGCTGGTGCGCGAGCTGCTGGAGCCTGGTGTCGAGGGCCTGGACCTCGAGCAGGCGACGCTGGTCCTCGACGGGTGCGGTAGCCATGGGTGGGTCCTCTCGTGCAGCTCTTCAGATGACGGTCAGCGACCCGTGCTCGCGACCCGGGTCGTCCACGGGTCCGTCACCAGGGTGCTCACTCTGGTGGTCACCGTACCGCCTCCCAGGCGGTCGGCGAGATCGGCGGCGGCGTAGGCCAGCCACGGCCACTCGGAGGCGAAGTGGGCGACGTCCACGAGGAACGGGCGCCCACCCTCCGGCGGTACGTCCTGCCCTGCCTCGAAGGCGGCACGCTCGCGCAGCTCGGACGCCGGGTGGTGCCGCAGGTCGGCGGTGACGTAGACGTCGACGGCGGCGGCGCGGACCGCGTCGAACAGCGAGTCGCCGGATCCCCCGACGACGGCGGCGGTGGTCACCTCGGCGTCGAGGTCCCCCGCGACCCGCACGCCCTGCGCCGTGGCGGGCAGCACGTCGGCGACGCGTCGCGCGAGCTCGCCCAGCGTCGTCGGCGCCTCCAGCGAGCCGACACGGCCGATGCCGCGCTCGCCGTCGTCGTCGCGGGCCACGAGCGGTCGCCGGTCGGTGATCCCGACCAGGTCCGCGAGGGCGTCGGCCACGCCGCGCGGCGCCGAGTCGGCGTTGGTGTGCGCCACGTGCAGCGCACAGCCTGCCGCCAGCAGCCGGTGCACCACGGCCCCCTTGAAGGTCGTGGCGGCCACGGACGTCACCGGCTTGAGGAACAGCGGGTGGTGGGTGACGAGCAGGTCGGCGCCCCACTCGATCGCCTCGTCGACGACGGCGGACACGGGGTCGATGGCGAACATCACCTTGCGCACCTGTCGCTGCGGGTCGCCGGCCACCAGCCCGACCGCGTCCCAGCCCTCCGCCGTCGACGGCGGGTACAGGTCCTCCAGGGCGGTGACGACGTCGGCCAGCGTGGGTGCGCTCATGCGCCCGACGATACCGACGTCACTTGGCGTCGGCGTACGAGGCGACGGTCGCGACCGTCAGCGGGAACGCGACCGGGAAGTCGCCGAACAGCAGCCGCCCCGCCTCGACGGCGGCCTCCCGCACCTGCCGGGCGACCTCGTCCGCGAGCGCCGCCGGGGCGTGCACCACGACCTCGTCGTGGAGGAAGAACACGAGGTGCGCCCGGTCGGCGAAGGGCGCCGGTCCGGCGTTCGGCTCGGCGACGACGGGCAGCTCCCAGAGGCGCCGCCGGATGGACGCGATCCAGCACAGGGCCCACTCGGCGGCGGTGCCCTGCACCACGAAGTTGCGCGTGAACCTCCCCCACGACCGGGCGGAGGAGCGCGCCAGCCCGGCGGCGTCGGCCGGGGCTCCGTCGCCGAGCGCGCCGGACTGCGCCGCGTCCCACGCCTGTCCCGGCGGCGGTGAGGTGCGCCCGAGCCAGGTGCTCACGACGCCGCCGCGCTCCCCGGTGCGCGCGGCGTCCTCGACGAGTCCCATCGCGCGCGGGAACGCACGAGACAGCCGGGGCAGCACCTGACCGCTGGCGCCCGTGGTCCCTCCGTACATCGCGCCGAGCATGCCGACCTTGGCGAGCTCGCGGGTCGGCACGGCGCCGGTGGCGACGATGCCGGCGTACATGTCCCCGCCGGCGCCGGCGGCGGCCATGGTCTCGTCGGCGGCGAGGCCGGCGAGCACCCGGGGCTCGAGCTGCGCCGCGTCGGCGACGACCAGCACCCACCCCGGGTCGGCCTGCACGGACCGGCGCACGGACCGCGGCAGCTGCAGCGCTCCCCCGCCCGTGGACGACCAGCGTCCGGTCACCACGCCGCCGACGACGTAGTCGGTGCGGAACCGGCCGTCGCGTACCCAGTGGTCGAGCCACGACCAGCCGTTGGCGGTGTACAGCCGGTACAGGTTCTTGTACTCCAGCAGCGGTGCGACGACGGGGTGGTCGATCTTCTCGAGCTCCCACTTGCGCAGGCTCCGTGCGCCGACGCCGGCGTACTCCATGGCTCGCAGGAGATCGGGGTGGGAGTCCGGGTTGAGCGTGGCCGGCGCGTCCAGGGCGGCGCGGATCTGTCCGGCGAGCGCCTCCAGCTTCTCGGGCCGCCGCCCCTCCGGGGGCCGCGGCCCGAGCACCTCGGTGAGGATCTCGTCGTGGACCTCCGCCCGCCAGGGCAGACCGGCGTGGTGCATCTCCGCCGCGGCGAGCGCCCCGGCGGACTCGGCGGCGAGCAGCAGGCGCAGCCGCCCGGGGGCGGAGGACCCCGCGACGGCCACCTCTTGAGCCGCCAGCTCGGCCACGGGATCGAGGCCGCGGGCCTGCTCCCCGGTCGACGAGCGGTCCGACGCCGGGACCCCGGCCGCGGCCCCGCGCCTCGGCCCGGTGGGCGCCAGATCGAAGAGCGACTCCTCCTGCGGGGCACGCAGCGCACCCGGCGCCGGTGCGCCGGCGACGGGAGCGTGTCCCAGGGTGTCCCACCCGTTCGGCGCGGCCGTGGCGAACGCGGACCCGGCCACGAGGCTGGACGTGCGCAGGATCCGGTGGGCGAGACGCAGGTCACGACCCCGTTCGACGCGCTCCCCCGCGGACAGCAACGCCGGGTACCAACGGTTGGTGTCGTCCCAGGTCCACCGCGGGAGGTTCCCGGCACTGCCCTCGCGGTCGTGCACGGCAGCAGCGAGCCCGTCCCGGGCGACCACGTGCGGGGCGGAGGTCACAGGACCCGGCCCCGCCCCGCCGTCGTCGGCGACCGGGGTCAGCCGGACGAGGCCGCCAGACCCGACCGCGTCGGACCCCGGGACGGCGGCGTCCGCGGGCTGGGCGGCGAGGACGACGTACACCCGCCCATCGTGCCCGCCGGCACCGACACGCGCGTCAGGCCCGGGCGCGCATCCGCCACAGCAGCCACACGAAGTACGGCGTCCCGATCACCGCGGACACCAGCCCCGCCGGGATCTGCGCGGGCGCGATCACCACCCGGCCGACCACGTCCGCGCACACCACCAGCAGCCCGCCCAGCAGCACCGTCAAGGGCAGCAGCAGCGCGTGCCGCTTGCCCACGAGCAGGCGCGCCGCATGGGGTGCGACGAGGCCGACGAACGCGATCACGCCCACGCACGCGGTCGCCGCGGCGGTCAGCAGCACCGCCAGCGCCACGACGACGCGGCGCACCCGGGGCACGCGCACGCCCAGGACCCGCGGCGTCGTCTCGTCCCACTGCAGCAGGTCGAGGTCGCGGTGCAGCGGCACCAGGACGACGCCCGCCACGACCAGGACCACGAGCAGCGGCAACAGCTGGGGAAACATCGCGCCGTAGGTCGACCCGCCGAGCCAGGTGATCGCCGCGTTCTGGTTCCACGGGTCGGTGCGCACGAGCAGCAGCGTCGTCAGGGCGCTCGCAGCGGCTCCGACCCCCACCCCGACCAGCACCATGCGCCCCTGGTCGGCGTTCCCGCGCGCCCCCAGGGCGAAGATGGCCAGGGTCGCCACCGTGGCGCCGACGAGCGCGCCGAGCAGCGTCTGGGCGAAGGAGACCGTCGAGAAGGTCACGATCGTCGTGACCGCACCCAACCCCGCCGACGCCGAGATGCCCAGGACGCCCGGGTCGGCGAGCGGGTTACGGGTGACGGCCTGGACCAGCGCCCCGGCCAGCGCGAGCGCCATCCCCGCCAGCAGGGCGGCCAGCACCCGCGGCACCCGCGTCTCGAGGATGATCTCGATGCGCACCGAGGCCACCCCCCGCAGCCAGTTCTGCACGTCGCCGAGCAGCACGGTGCGGTCACCGAGCAGCACACCGGCGATGAGCGCGCCCGCCAGCACCACGGCGACGCCGACCAGCACGGCACGCGACGCGCGGCGGCTGCGAGCACCGCCGCGCAGCGAGGCCAGCGCGTCACCGGTCAGCCCGCTGCGCATCCGCTGGGCCAGCACCACCAGGAAGACCGCGCCGATGATCGAGGTGATCACCCCGGTCGGCAGGGTGACGCCCGAGACCGCACCGAACACGGCACGGACGAAGACATCGGCGGACAGCACCAGGGCGACCCCGGCGACGGCGCTGACGGGGACCAGCACCCGGTGCCGGCGCAGCGGCGGGACCGTGCGGGACAGCAGCCGCACGAGCACGGGCGCGCACAGACCGACGAACCCGATCGGCCCGGCGGCGCTCACCGCCGTCGTCGCCAGCAGCACCGAGACCACGACGAGCCCGAGCCGGGTCCGTCCGACGGCGACGCCCAGCGACCGGGCGGCGTCGTCCCCCAGCTGCAGGAGGTCGAGACGCCGGCCGAGCAGCACGAGCACGGCGACGCCGACCACGACCACCGGGGCCAGCAGGATGATGGTGCGCGAGCCGTTCTGCGCGAGCGACCCGGCCCCCCAGGCGAACATCCCCTGGGTCTCCCACGGGAAGAGCAGCAGCAGCACGGACGTCACGGCCGAGATGCCGAGCGTCAGCGCCGACCCGGCCAGCACCAGGCGGATCGCCGAGACGCTGGACCCGGCAGAGATCGCGATGACCGTGGCCGCGGCGGCGAGCCCACCGACGAAAGCCACCGCGGCGCCGGACAGGACGCCCAGGGGGACGCCGGCCACCGCCACGGCCGTCAGCGCGAGATAGGCGCCGGCGTTCACCGCGGTGGTGTCCGGCGAGGCCAGCGGGTTGCGGGCGACGCCCTGCATGGCGGCACCCGCCGCACCCAGCGCCGCCCCCACGACCAGCGCCGCCAGCAGCCGGGGGACGCGTGACTGCGCGACGACGAGGCTCCCCTGGTCGTCGCCGGAGCCTGTGAGGACCTGCCAGAGCTCGGCGGGCGTGAGGCCGGCCGTGCCCTGGGTCAGGTGCACCACGACGGCCACCACCAGCCACAGCACGATCAGCCCGACGGCGGCGGGTGCCGCCCAGCGCGCCCCGCGCCTCCGCTCGGGGGACGTGGGCACACCGGCGGGTGCGGCGGGCGGACGTTCGAGCGTGGTGGTGGTGCCGTCGTGGGTCATGGGTCAGGCGCCCAGGGTCTGCACGAGGTCGTCGCTCCACGCGATCATCGAGGCCGGGCCGCCGTAGGCCCAGATCCCCACGGCCGCGCGGTGCACCTGACCGTCCTCGACGAACGGGAGGCCGTCCCAGAGCGGGTTCCCGGCCATCTCGGCCTCGACCACGTCCTGCTCGTCACCGTCGTTCCCCCAGTAGAGGAAGCGGGTGTCCTCCGAGAGCTCCGTCAGCCCCTCCAGGTCGGTGTACGACAGGCCGAACGCGTCGTCGCCCGGGTCCTCCCAGGCGGCCGCGAGCCCCATCTCGGCCGCGACGGTCTGGACAGCCGTGCGCGGACCGTGCATCCGGATGGTGAGGTTGGCACCCTCGGCGTACGGAGAGGTCAGCACGACGGGCGCACCAGCGAGACCCGCCGCGTCGATCTTCTCGGCGTTGTCCGTCAGGGTCTGGTCGAGCTCGGTGAGCACCTCCTCGGCCTGGGTCTCCTTGCCGAGCAGCGTCGCGACGGTGGTGAACTCGTCCCGCACCGCGCCGAGCGGGTCTGCCACGTCGGCACTGCCCATCACCACGACGGGTGCGATGCGCTCCATCTGCTCCATCGCCTCCTCGGGCACGGAGCCCGATGCACCGATGATCAGGTCGGGCTCGAGGTCCGCGACGGCCTCGATGCTCGGCTCCTGACGCACGCCGACGTCCTCGGGCTCCGTGCGGAGCGGGGCGCCGGTCCCCACCCAGCTCTCGTAGCCGGCGGGGTCGGACATCCCGACCAGGTCGACCCCGAGGGTCGTGACCATCTCGGCCTGGTTCCACTCCAGGGCCACGACACGCTCGGCGGGGCCGTCGGGAAGCGTCACCTCCTGGCCGCGGGCGTCGGTGACGGTCACCGGTTGCGCCTCGACCGTCTCCGCGGCATCCGCCTCGGACGGGGCGTCGGCTGCTTCGTCGGTGGTCCCGCAGGCTGTGAGCGTCAGGCCCACGGCGAGCGCGGCCACCAGTGCACGAGCAGTTCTCATTCGTCTCTCTCCTTCGTGTCGGCCGGTCAGGCGTTCGCCGTCGCGGCCCGTCGTCGCAGCAGCTGCCGCGGTACGTGCACTCGTGGCACGCGGTCGTCGGTGTCGTGGTCGACGACGACGTCGATCTCGAACACCTCGCTGAGAAGCTCGCTGCGCATCGCCCGGGCAGGTTCACCGTCGGCGACGACGCGGCCTCGGCTCAGCACGACCACCCGGTCGGCGAGCGCGGCGGCCTGGTTGAGGTCGTGCAGCACGGCGCCGACGGCGATGCCGTGGTCGTCGGCGAGCTCGCGGACCAGCTCGAGCACCTCGACCTGGTAGCGCAGGTCGAGGTGGTTCGTCGGCTCGTCGAGGAGCAGGACGTCCGTGTCCTGCGCCAGCGCGCTGGCGATCCACACCCGCTGGAGCTGCCCGCCGGAGAGCTCGTCGATCATGTCCGACGCTCGGTCGGTCAGCCGCGTCAGACGCAGCGCGTGCTCGACGCGCTCGGCGCCCTGCGGGTCGTGACCGCGCCAGCGCGACCGGTGAGGGTGGCGCCCGAACTCGACCGCGTCGCGCACGGTGACGCCCACCGGCGTCGGCCGGCTCTGGGAGAGCATCGCGACCTCGCGGGCGAACGACCGGGCGTCGAGGTCTCCGGCGTCGCGGCCGTCCCGCAGCGCGACCGCGCCCGTCCGCAGCCTCTGCAGCCGTGCGATCCCGCGCAGGAGCGTCGACTTGCCGGAGCCGTTGGGGCCGACCAGCGCGGTCACCCGGCCGGGGCTGAGGACGATCTCGGCCTGGTGGACGACGTCACCGCCGCCGTACGTGATGGACACGTCCCTGGCGTGCAACCAGGGCCCTTCCTCGTTCGGGGCGCTCACCCGTACCTCCGCGTTGTTGGTTAGCCTTACCTAACCATTGCGGAACAGGATGGATGCAATCGTCTCGGATCTCGGGACGGCCGAGTCAGCCCTCACCCCGCTCGTCGGGCTCGAGCGCGCCCAGGATCAGCGCGAGGCCGGCGTCGAACTCGTCGGCGTAGTCGTACCCCGGCCGCAGTGCGTGCTCGGTGGTGATCTCCACGAGGTGCGGGTAGGCGCCGGCGTCGAGACCGCCGAGGATGCCGCCGGCCACCTCGCCGAGCTCCTCGCTGCTGCGGAACGGCAGGCTGACCTCCTGCAGCACGAAGCCGTAGAGGTAGCTGTCGATGACCGAGAAGGCGCGTGCCGCGCCCGCGACGGAGAATCCGGCTCCGCGCAGCACGCCGAGGACGGCGTCGTGGTGGCGCAGCGTCGCCGGGCCCGGGGCGCTCCGGGAGTCGAGGAGGCCGACCGCCCACGGATGGCGGCGGAGCACGGCACGCGCGGACTCGGCCCGTTTGCGCATCGCCTGGTACCAGCCGGCCCCGGCGGTGGGCAGCTCGATCTCCGCGAACACGAGGTCGACCATGCCGTCGAGGAGGTCGTCCCGGTTGCGCACGTGGTTGTAGAGAGACATCGCCTCGACGCCCAGGCCGGCCGCGACGGCGCGCATGGTGACCCCGGCGACTCCCTCGGCGTCGGCCAGCGTCACGGCTGCGGCCACGATCCGCGAGCGGTCGAGCGGCGACCGCCGCGAGCTGCCGACCTCGGCGCGCCGACGTGCTGCCATGCGATCTCCCCCTTGACTCTGCTTACACCGTAAGCCTACGGTACTTACACCGTAAGCCAGGCTCGACCGATCGACGGGGAACACCATGAGCAGCACGACGAAGGTCTGCATCGTCGGCGCGTCCGGCAAGCTTGGCCAGTACATGGTTGAGCACGCCCTGGAGCGTGGGTACGAGGTGGTGGGCGTCTGCCGCGAGCGCAGCGTGCCGAAGCTGGACCGGTTCGCCGGCCGGATCACGATCGTGCCTGGCCCCACGAACGACCCGGACGTCATCCGCCGAGCGGTCGCCGGGTGCGACGGCGTGCTGACGGTCCTGGCACCGTGGGGCGTCCAGCAGTACTCCTCCGGCACGGCGCAGGCGGTGCTCGACCACGCCGAGCCCGGGGCACGCCTGGTCTTCTCCTGCGGGTGGCACGTCGCGCGCGACGACCAGGACCGCTACACCCGGCGGTTCCTGGCGACGGTGCGCCTCGTGGCGTGGCTGGCGAAGGCCGTGCGTGCCGTCGAGATCGACGACCAGGTCGAGGCGTGCCGGCGGATCTTCGCCAGCGACCGCCGGTGGACGGTGGTGCGCGGCAGCGACCTCGAGGAGGGCCCGAGCCATGGCCTGCCCGTATGGAGCCGGCACGTCGGCGACCCCGTGCTGGCCAGCAACCTCACCCGGCGCGTGGACTTCGCGCTGTTCATGGTCGCCGCCCTCACCGACGACACCGTGATCCACGAGGCGCCCGCCATCGTGGGCCGCGAGACACCCAGCGCGCTCGCCCACCAGCAGGGCGGCACCGAAGTTGAAGGAGCATCATGACCGCACCCGACGTCGCCCCGCCCGGCGTCCGGGCCCTCGCCCCCGACCTCGCCCGCGGCCTGATGCTCCTGCTCATCGCGCTGGCGAACGTCCCCTGGTTCCTCTACGGCACCGAGACGTCCTTGACCAGTGCGCACCGGGAGCCGTCGACGGTGCTCGACGGCGTCTGGCAGTCGGTGGCGATCGTCGCCGTCGACGGACGCAGCTATCCCCTGTTCGCGTTCCTCTTCGGCTACGGCATCTGGCAGTCGTTCGCGCGGCAGCGTGCGGCCGGCCTCGAGGAGCCAGCCGTGCGACGCGTGCTGCAACGACGCCACGGCTGGCTCCTCGTGTTCGGCGCCGTCCACGCGGCCCTGCTGTGGTTCGGCGACGTGCTGGGCGCCTACGGCCTGGCCGGACTCCTCGTGGTCTGGCTCTTCCTCGGACGCGCCACCCGGACGCTGCTGATCTGGGCCGCGACCCTGACCGGCGTCGTGCTGCTCGTCGCCCTCGGCACCCTCGCGGTGGGCGCCGCCCTGCCCCCGGAGCTCTCCGACGTCCCCGGTGACGCCAACCCGGATCTCGCCGGCGTGACGCCCTACCTCGCCTCGATCCTGCCGCGCCTCGGCTTCTGGCTGCCTCTGACGGTCACGCAGGGCGTCTTCGGGCTGATGGTGCCCGTGGCGGTGCTCCTCGGTATCGCCAGTGCTCGCGCGCGGGTCCTGGAGGAACCCGGCGCGCACCGGCGGGCGCTGACGCGGACCGCCGTCGTCGGCATCGCGGTCGGCTGGCTCGGGGCCGTGCCGTCGCTGCTCGTCCACCTCGGCACCTGGGACGTGCCCGAGTGGACCCCCGTCGTGCTGCACCTGGTCACGGGACTGTTCGCCGCGCTGGGCTACGCGGCGCTGTTCGCCCTGCTGGCGCTGCGCGTCACCACCGAGGGCACCCCGGGACACGTCGTCGGCGCACTGACCGCCGTCGGGCAGCGCTCCCTGACCAGCTACCTGCTGCAGTCGGTGATCTTCGCTCCGCTGCTGTGCGCCTGGGGACTCGGTCTGGGTGGCGTGCTGGACCAGTGGCAGGCAGCGCTCGTCGCCGTGGCGACGTGGCTGGTGACGGTCGTCGTCGCCGTCGGCCTCGCCCGGAACGATCGCCGCGGACCGGCGGAGCGGGTGCTGCGCGTCCTCACCTACCGCGGCACGGCGTCGTCGGCGACGCCGGTCAGCCGGCCCGCTCCGTAACCTCCGGACCCCGGCTCCGGCCCTCACCCCATATCCTGTGGGGGCTGATGACTGAGATGACCGAGAACACCGAACCGTCCGCGCCAGCATGCGCGGACACCGTCCTCGACGCCTCGCCCGGGCCACGATGAGCGACACGACCCCGACGGGACCGACCGGGGGGCCGGCGGACGGGCGGGTGGTGCTCGGCGGCCGGTACGTCCTGGGCGACATCCTGGGGACGGGTGGCACCTACACCGTCTACGAGGCGTCTCGGACGGAGATCGCCCCGGAGGCCGGTGCCGACGGCGGCCCGGACGCCCGCACGGACGCCCAGCCGGCGCTCGTGGTCAAGGTCCTCCACCCGCACCTGGTCGACGACGAGGCCGCGCGCGCCGCCATGGCCCGGGAGATCGCGGCGTCCGACCTGGTGGACCACCCGGGTGTGGTCAAGGTGCTCGACACCGGGGAGGACGAGGTCGCCGGCGCGAACGTGCCCTGGCTCCTGACCCGCCGCCTTCCCGGCGTGCCGCTCTCCGAGCTGACGGCCGGCGACGGCCTGCCGTGGCGAGAGGCCCTCGTCCTGGTGGACGGGCTGCTCGACGCCCTCGGGGCGGTGCACGCCGCCGGCCTGGTGCACCGCGACGTCGGCCCGCGCAACGTCGTGGTCGACCGGAACGTCGACGGCGAGCTGACGGTCGGCCTGCTCGACCTGGGACTCGCTGCTCCCGGTGGCGGCGACGGTGACGGCGATCGGGTCGTCGGCTCGGTGGTGGGCATGTCGCCCGAGCAGGCACGCGGCCGACCGCTCGACGCGCGCAGCGACCTGTACGCGGCCGGGGCGCTCACCTACTACGCGCTCACCGGGCACGCGCCGTTCGAGCGGCCCCGGCCCGAGGACGTGCTCCGGGCCCACGTCGGGGCACCCGTGCCGGCGCCCTCCGCACGGCGGGCCGCGGTCCCCGTCACGGTGGACCGGTTCGTGGCGCGGGCGATGGCCAAGGACCCTGCGCAGCGGTTCGACTCCGCCGAGGCGATGCGCGCGGCGGCCGCGACGCTGCTGGGTGCCGGTACCACCTCGGCGACCGACGCGACCGGGTCCGCCGAGACGATGACGCTGGGCCAGATCGCCGCGGACGACCCGCACCGCACGGCCGTCGTCGGCGCAGCGGGCGCAGCGGCAGCAGCGGCTGCCGCTGCCACGGGCGACGAGGGCGAGATCGAACGCACCCGCCAGCTCGGCGCGGTCGACGTGCCGCCCACGCCGCCCACGGGAGTGCCCGCAGCAGCCGTCGCAGCGGGCGTTGCGGCCGACGGTGCGGCCGACGAGGCCGCTCTCGCCGAAGAGGCCGAGAACGACGCCCCGAACCGCCGTCGCACGATCCTGGTCGTCGCCCTCTCGCTCGTCCTGGCGGCCGCCGTCGCGGGGGCAGCGTTCTGGGCCCTGCGCGACACCGACGCCCCGGGACCGGTCGCACCGGTCACGCACAGCCCGTCACCGACGTCGTCGCCGACGCCGTCCGAGTCGCCGACGACGACGGCCCCGCTGCCGCCGGCCGACCCGCCGGACCGCTCGACCCCGTCGGCGGACCCGACCCCCACGCCGTCCGAGACACCCACGGACGACGCCACGCCCACGCCGTCGCCCACGGAGGAACCCTCCGAGGAGCCCAGCGCCACCCCGACCAGCGACCCGGACCCGACGGCGGAGCCGACCTCGACGCCGGAGCCGGCACCCACCGACGAGCCCGAACCGGCACCCACCGACGAGCCCGAGCCGACGGCGGAACCGACCGCTCCCGGCGGCTCGACGGGCGGCGGCGCAGGCGGCGGCGCAGGCGGCGGCGCAGGGGGCGGGTCGACAGGCGGCGACGACACGAACGGTGGCGCCGAGCCGACTCCCTGACGGGTGGCGCCACCCGTCCAGAGAGCTCCCCCGGACCGCCAGGGACCTTCGTCACCTGGCGGGGGGCCGTTGGCATCTGTGGTGGACCACCGCACCGTGGTGTGCTGGCCGCAGAAGGAGTTGAGGACGATGGGCGAGACCTGGCCAGGCGGGATCGTCGTCGGCGTCGACGGATCGCCGGAGAGCTATCACGCGTTCGACTGGGCGTTGGCCGCGGCCGAGCGCCACCACGCCGCGCTGCAGGTCATGTACGCCGAACCCGTGCCGCTCGGGCCGGTCACGCCCGTCCCCGCCTACCGGCCGGAGGAAATCTGGCACGAGTCGCAGCGGGTCTTGCGCCGCGCCGTGGACCGCGTCGACGCCCGCACCCGTGGCTCGGTACCGGTCACCGCGGTCCCGGCGGAAGGAGGCCCGACGTCGGCGCTCGTCGCCTCCTCCCGCGACGCCGATCTGGTGGTGGTCGGGCGTCGAGGTGCCGCCGCCACCCGTCACCTCCTGGGCTCGGTGTCGTCCGTGGTGGCCTCCCGGGCGCACGGCCCCGTCGCCGTCGTCCCCACGCGGGCACGGGCGGGCCCCCCGAACCGGGTCGTCGTCGGGGTCGGGTTCGACGACGATCCCACGGCGATGCTCGACCTCGCCTTCGCCGAGGCGCAGAGCTGCCGCTGCCCGGTCGTGCTGCTGCACGCCGTCCCGCCCTCGTCGCGAGTGGCGCGCGAGGCCGGGTCCGCGCGGGACGAGGACGTCCAGGCCGCCCTGCGCGGCCTCGCCTACCGCTGGGGCACGCAGTACCCCGACGTCGACTGCCGGCTCGCGACGCGGTCCGGTGGACCGGTCGCCGCGCTGCTGGAGGAGGTGACGCCGTCGGACCTCCTCGTCCTGGGCGGTCACCGTCACCTGCGGGTGGTCGGCCGGCTGCTGGGGTCGGTGCCCGACGTGCTGCTGGGCGACGCCCCGTGCGTGGTCGCCGTCACCCACACGACCCGCCCGCACGTGACGGACGAGTGACGGCGGCGGTCAGGCCTTCAGCAGCATCTCCTGCGCCCGGCGTGCCAGGCGCTCGCCCCACTCGCGCGCACGTTCTCGTTCGTGCGGGACCAGCGGACCCGTGACCCCGGCGACGTAGAAGGACGTTCCGCGGTCCACGACGCGGTGCCCGTCGTGCCGCAGCGCCCGCGCGGCGGCGTGCGCGGCGGACCCCGGCAGGTGGCGCACACCCTCGACACGGGTGTCGAAGGTCGCGAACAGGTGGACGCCACGGTCCGACGGGAGCGCGTCGATCCACTCCCGGATCCCCGACGTCTCCGACGGCTCGTCACCGCGCCGCACCTGCCCCTCCTGCCGGGTCTGCGGACGGCTCATGCCGAAGGCGTGCGTCGGGCCGCCGATGACGACCAGGTCCGCCTCACCCGCCTCGCCGGCCCCGAGGTCGCTGACGGAGGAGACCCGCACCGGCATGGACGTGGCAATCCCGTCGCCCACGGAACGTGCCACGAGGGCAGTGTTGCCGAAGCCGGACTCGTAGACCACGAGTGCAGACATGATGATCGACTCCTTGCTCGACGAGTCGCTCGGCCGGTGCCGACGGCCGGGCTCCTGACCTGGCTGACGGGGCCACCTGATGGCCGGCCAGACGTCAGCGGCACGCTTCCACCATCGGCCGCGGGGGCGCCGACCAGGTAGGGCCGATGGTCCCGAGCGCTCGGCCCCAAGGTCCCGATCCAGGAGCGGGCGCTCGCAGTTCGCCGCGGGTGATGAACGGCCCGTCGCCTGTCGTCGGCGGGACATCGTTCCTACACTCGAGAGCGTGAGCCACGAGCCGAGCACGGCACGGGGCCCTGCGGAGCTCGACCGCTCGCTCCACGAGGGCAAGTTCACCGTCCCCCGGCTGCGCCCAGGAACGGTGAGCCGAGCTGCCCTCATCAGCGAGGCGCGGGTGAGCGGTCGTCGGGTCGTCGGCGTGACGGCGCCGGCCGGGTACGGCAAGTCCACGCTGCTCGCCGAGTGGGCGACGCACGACCCGCGGCCCATCGTCTGGGTGTCCCTGGACCGGCTCGACGACGACCCGCTGAGCCTGCTGCGCGCGCTCGCCTCCGCCCTGTCGCTGTCCCGACCGGGTCACGACGGCCTGGTGGCGGACATGGCAGGACCGGACGTGTCCCTCCTGGGCAGGGCCGCCCCGCGGCTGGCATCGGTCCTGCGCGCCGGCCGCGAGCCGATCCTGTTCGTGATCGACGACCTGCACGAGGTCCGGTCGCCCGCGTGCCACGACGTCCTCGGCGTCGTGGCGGCGGGGATACCCTCCGGGTCGCAGCTCGTCACGGCCAGCCGGGCCGAGCAGCCGCACGTCTCCCGGCTGCGTGCCGCGGACGACGCGGTCGAGATCGTGGCCACGGACCTGGTGCTCGACGTCGCCCAGACCATGCAGGTCTGGGAGGCTTCCCGCGCACCGGTCTCTCGCGAGGTCGCCGCCACGGTGACGGAGCGCACCGAGGGATGGCCCGCCGGCGTGTACCTCACCTCGCTCGTCGCACGGCACCGCGACCCGCAGGACCTGGCCGTCACGGGGGCCGACCCCTACATCGCGGACTACCTGCAGAGGGAGGTGTTCCGGCGGCTCCCCCCGGCGGAGCGCCGCTTCCTGCGCCGCACCGCCGTGCTCGACGTGCTGTCGGCGCCGCTGTGCGACGCCGTGCTCGAGGAGCACTCGTCGCAGCGGCGGCTGCGTCGGCTCGAGGCGGCGAACGCGTTCGTCGTCCCGCTCGACAGCCGGCGCGAGCTGTTCCGCTACCACGCGCTCTTCCGGGAGTACCTGCTCACGGAGCTCATGGACACCGAGCCGGAGATAGCCGACACGCTCCGGCTGCGCGCGGCCGACTGGCTGGAGGCGCACGGGTCGCCGGAGCAGGCCGTGGAACACCTCCTCGCCACGCCTCATCGGGACCGATCCGTGCGCCTCGTCGCACGGATCGCCATGACGAGCTTCCAGGCAGGGCGCATCGCCACCGTCGGACGGTGGCTGCGCGCCCTCGGCGACGACGAGGTCGCCGGCTACCCGCCGCTCGCACTGCTCGCCGGGTACACGGCCGGCTTCGAGGGGCACTCCCTGGAAGCAGAACGGTGGGCGGCCGTGGCCGACGCCGCGTCGTACGACGGTCCGCTCGCTGACGGGCCGACCTCGTTCACCTCCGCCCGGGCCCTGTACCGCGCGCTGCGATGCCCCGACGGGCCGCAGCAGATGGCCGACGACGCTCGTCTCGCCCTCGCCGCGGAACCCGCGTGGAGCACGTGGCGCACCACGGCGCTCACCCTGGCGGCAGACGCCCTGCTGCTCGTGGGCGACGTCGAGGGTGCGACGCAGCACCTGGAAGAGTCCGTCGGCACGGCGAACGAGGGGAACGCGGACGCCTTCGTGTACGGCGCGGCGCTGCTCGCACAGCTCGACATGGACCACGACCGCTGGGACGACGCCGCCCAGCACGTCAAGCTCGCCCTGGAGACGGTGCGCGAGCACCGCATGGGCGACTACCCGACGAGCGCGCTCGGCTACGCGGCCGGGGCACGCCTCGCGCTCCGTCTCGGGGACGTGGACGTGGCTCGTCGGCGACTGGTCCAGGGCATGCGTGCCCGGGCCAGCTGTACCTACGCCTTTCCCTCGATCGCGGTACGGGTTCGACTGCGGCTCGCGCGCGCGAGCTGGTCGACAGGCGACAGGATCGCCGTCCGGCACCTGTTGCGAGAGACGGACGACGTCATCCTGCGGCGCCCCGCACTGGGAGTGCTGGTCGAGGAGGCGCGCGAGCTGCGGGCCTCGGTGGGAGTGGAGACCAGCCTTCTGGTGACGGGCAGCACGGGCGCTCCTCTGACGCCTGCCGAGCTGCGTCTCCTGCCGTACCTGCAGACACATCTGACGATCAAGGAGATCGCAGGGCGTCTCTACGTCACCCGCAACACGGCCAGCTCCCAGATCGGGTCGATCTATCGCAAGCTCGGGGTGTCGTCGCGCGGCGGGGCGGTGGACCGGGCCGTGACGATGGGCCTGCTGGGCTCGTGAAGCCTCAGCGTGGTGCCCCGGACTCGTTCGATCCGTCGACGCCGAACAGGTCGTGCCCGAGCGCCAGCGCCAGCTTCGGCGCGGCGGCGACGATGCTCGGCAGACCCACGACCGCCACGACCGCGGTCAGCACGTCGACGATCTCGGCCGGCGTCGCGCCCGCGCTGACGGCCTCGTCGACGAGGCTGCCGTACGTGGGCACGGCCCCGCCGACGGCGACCAGCGCCGCGAGCCGCGCGATGGACGCCGTCCTCGGCCCGAGAGCCTCCGGATCCCGCTCCAGATCGAGCTCGAGGCTCGGTCCGTCCACGGCGAACCGCCGCAGTCGATCCATGTAGTCCACGGCACTCCTTCCTCGAACGGTCGACCTGGACCTCCATTCAGGCGGACCATCGGGGCGCGCCGCATCCCCCTGATCGCGTGAACCCCGGCTGTCGCCGGCGTTTCACACGATCTGCATGACGACGCACCGCGGCTCGCGAGGCAACCTGCGGTCAGGGCCGCGACGGTCACGGCCCCTTGCGGCGAAGGAGGGCGATCCCGTGGACAGCTTCTGGGACTGGTTCTGGCTCATGCTCTGGTGGTTCGCGTTCGTCATGTACCTCATCGTGCTGTTCCACGTCATCGCTGACCTGTTCCGCGACCGCGACCTGAGCGGCTGGTGGAAGGCGCTGTGGCTGGTAGCCCTGATCGTCGTGCCCTTCCTGTCCGCGCTGGTCTATCTCATCGCCCGCGGCCGTGGCATGGCCGAGCGCCAGTCGGCCAGGATGAGCGCCGCCCGAGCCGAGACGGACGCGTACATCCGCGCCACCGCCGGGGGCTCCACGGCCGCCTCGCAGATCACCGAGGCCAAGGGCCTCTACGACGCCGGGGTCATCAGCGACGAGGAGTTCGCCGCCCTCAAGCGGAAGGCGCTGGACTGACGGGGGCCCGCGCCACGAGTTCCACGAGCGTGACGAGGATGCCGGCGGCGACGGCGGTGCCGATGACCAGGCCCGCCGTCGGGTCCGCCGCCAGCAGCAGGACCAGCGCGGCGAGCCCGATCACGACGCCGCGCGCGAAACCGCGGTGCTCGCCCACCCACTGGCCCACCGGCCCCGTCGACCAGCCCCGCGACTCCCCCCAGGTTCGGACCCGGCCGAGGCTCCGCGCGGCACCGGCCCGGAGGCTGCGTGCCGAGGCGCTCCCTCCACCCAGGTACGCCGCCAGCGCGACGACCAGCCCGAGCACGCCGACGGTGCGCACCGTGGCTCGCAGGAACGTCGCGACCTGGTCGAAGACGAGCTCCGCGGCGTCGAGACGCAGGACCTCACCGCTGAGGGCCTGGAGATACAGTCCGCGCGCGATCGCGAGGGCGATGCCGAGCGCCACCATGGCCGCCGTCAGCGCGAGTCCGGCGACCAGGAGGGTACGCATCCGGTGCGTGGACACCAGGACACCGGCCGCCAACAGCCCCAGCGCGACCCACGGCAGCCAGGTGCCCACCGTGACGAGCTGCGCATATCGGTTCTGGACCTCGACGAGCTGCGTCGTCTGCATGATCGTGAAGCTCACGTCCACGGTGGGGATGTTCGCCGCGACACCGAGCCCGCGCTCGACGAGTCGCTCCTTCAGCAGCTCGATCATGCCCGCGAGCTGGATCGTGAGCTGGCCGTCCTGGCCCACCTGGAGCAGCTCGCCGCCTTCACCCTCCATCACGGCGACCAGCTCGGCGTGGGCCACTCGGTTCGCCTGCTCCCATGCCGAGACGAACGCCTCACTGGTCACCACACGGTCGGCAGCGCTGCGCACGAAGGACTCGACACCACTCGTCAACGGCGCCTCGAGAGCACCGAGAGCAGTCACGGCCCGGGGCGCCACCTCGGCCTCCTCCAGGCCCGCCACGACCTCGTCGAGCAGCTCGCCGACCTCGATCCGCGACATCACGGCCGCCGTCAGCCGGCCGGCCACGGCCGACTGCACGACCGGGTCGCTCGCGAGCGGCGCCACCGTGGCGACGTACCGGTCCGTGTCCGTCAGCTCGGCCTTCGCCCAGGCCGCGACCACGCCCACGGGTGCCAGCAGCGTGCCCAGCAGGACGAGGACGACGGCTGCCGAGCTGCGCCACCGGTGGGTCGTCCGCGGCCCGTCCGTCCGCGGACCGACGCCGGCGGGCTCCGGCACCTGCTGGAGACGTCGACGAAGCTCGGCGTTCTCGCGTTCCAGCTCCACGAGGCGCGCCTCGACGTCGGTGGGAACGATGGGTGGCCCGCTGGTCGTCGGTCCCATGACCGCTCCTTCGTGGCTCGGCACGCCCGACGGTGCTCGCCGGACGTCGGGGACCTCCGGCTCGGGCCACCCCGACGCTACCGACGCGGTCGACCCGTCACATCACCCAGAACAGGTGAACGCACGGCGCAGGTCCAGCCGCTCGTCCCGGCGGCGGCGGGCTAGTCTTTCAGAACAGCGTGGGCGGAGTCCCGATGGATCGTGAGCGCGAGCCCGAAGCAGCGGTCGGCGTCGGTGCTGCCCCGTCCGCCGGCACACCGGGCCACGTCTGCCAGGCGAAGCTGCGGCCCGGTGCCAACCCGACGCGCCTGGTGTCGCGACCGCACCTCGTCCGGCGGTTCGACGCCGCGGTGCAGTCCCCGCTCGCCCTGGTGGTCGCACCGGCCGGATACGGCAAGACGTCGCTCCTGCGGGACTGGGCCGGTCGGACGCACCTGCCGCACGGGTGGTTGTCCGTCGACGAGTCCGACCACGACCCCGTGCAGCTCTGGTGGGGTGTGCTCGCTGCCCTCGAGGGCATCGCGCCCGGCTGCACGGAGCCCGCGGCTGGGCTGATGCAGCGGCGGACGTTGCTCGACGCCGTGTCGGTGCTCCTCGACGACCTCGAGGCACGACCCTACGGTCCGCGCGTGCTCCTGCTCGACGGTCTCGAGGTCGTGGACCAGCAGCGTCTGACCGCCTCCCTGACGTCGTTCGTCGAGCACCTTCCCCCCTGGTTGCACCTGGTCATCGCGAGCCGCTGCACACCGCCGCTCCCGGTCGACCGGCTCCGGGCGCGAGGTCTGCTCGGCGAGGCCGGACAACCCGAGCTGAGGTTCTCGGACGACGAGGCGGTCGAGATGCTCTCGCGGCTCGCCCCCACGATGCCGGCCGGCCTGCTGCAGGAGACCGCACGGCATGCCGCAGGCTGGGCCACCGGCGTCCAGCTCGCAGGACTGGCGGCACGCGCGACCGACCGCTCGTCCCTCGGCACGGCGGATCCGGACGTCGGCGCCCGGTACCTGGAGGACTACGTCTCGCGCGAGGTGCTGCACGGCGAGCGTGCCGACGTGGTGGAGGCGCTGGTCTCGGTCGCGGTCGTCGAGCACGCAGGGCCGGGCCTGGCGCGTGTGCTCACGGGACGCGACGACGCGCCGGACCTGTTGTCGGTCGCCGAGGAGCGCGGGCTCTTCCTCACCCGGGCCGAGCCGTCGGGCACCTACGAGCTGCACCCCGCCGTCCGGGAGACGCTCGTCGCCCTCCTGCGCCGCCGGTCGCCCGGGCGGCTCCGCGAGCTGCACCGCACCGCTGCCCGGTGGTTCGAAGGCGACGGGCAGCCGACGGTCGCCCTCGATCACCTGCTCCGCGCCGACGACCATCGCGACGCGCTCCGGCTCCTCGCGGCCTGCGCGCCCCAGCTCTTCGACAGCGGGCACCAGGCCACCATCCGGCACACGCTCGCCGCGATGCCCCAGCGGGTGACCACCTCGGACCTCGCCGCTGCCGTCGACCTCGCCTGGTGCCGTCTGCACGTCGACCCCGACCTCTTCGTCCAGACCGTCGACGACCTCGACCGATGGACGGACGTCCGCTCCGGCCTCGACCCGGCCCTTCGTGCCCGCCTGGACATGCTGCGGGCCGTCGTCGCCGGCCTCCGCGGTGACTGGCGAGACGGGGCCCGGCTCGCCAGAGCGGCTCTCGCGACGATCGGCGACCCGTGGCTGCTGGACCCGGTCGTCAGGTACGGCTGGAACCTGGTCGCGCGGGAGATCGCCCTCGCGGAACGGTGGGACGACTCGAGCACCGAGGTGCGCAAGGTGGTGTTCGCGATCAACGCGGACCCGGAGCGCCGTGCCGCCCTCGAGGGCACCCGGGCCCTGGGGGACGCCCTCGCCGGGCACCCCGTCGACGCCCTGCGGCTCGTCGCCGGGACACGGACCGCCTCCGACGCGTCGAACCTCACCGTGCTCCGTGCCGAGCTGCTGACCGCCGAGGCCGTGGCCCTTCGTGAGATCGGCGACACGACCGTGGCGCTCCCGATGCTGCGACGGCTGGCGGCAGCCGACTGCGCACCGGTGCCGCACTGCCGGCTCCTGGCCTGTCTGGAGCTCGCGAGCTCGTCTCTCGGCAGCGGGGACCTCGACGCGGCCGGACGGGCCTTCGGCCAGGCCGTCCGCCTCACGGAGACCGCGTGCAGCGGACCCGCAGGCCGTTCCTGGCTGGCCAGGACGGGGGTGCTCCTCGCGCTCGCTGGAGGGCATCTCGACGAGGCGCGGCAGTGGGGCCTGCAGGTCGAGGACCCGTTCTGGGCGGGCGTGACGACGTCGTGGATCCTCCTTGCCGAGGGCGACGTCCGAGCGGTCCCCGACGTGCTGCGCGACGTCGAGCCTCGCTGCACCCGGCACCAGGTGGTCCGCGACCTCCTGCTGAGCCGGGCCGGCGCGAGCCCCGCAGCGGCCCAGGCCCACCTGCTGCGAGCGGTGGACCGGGCTTCCTCGCACGGGCTGGTGCAGACCGTCGCCTCCGAGGGGCCCGACGTCGTCGAGTCGATCGAGCGACTCTCCTGGCACGTGCCGCAGACCTGGCTGGACCGGCTCCGGCGCATCCCCGCGCACGGGACGACCGTGTCGGTCACGTCGGCCGTCGAGCGAGCCAGGGCGTTGACCGAGCGCCAGATCGGGATCCTGCGCATGCTGCCGAGCCGGCTGACCCTCCGGGAGATCGCCGACGAGCTGTACATCTCCGTGAACACGCTGAAGTTCCACCTGAAGACCATCTACCGCGAGCTCGACTGCGGTTCGCGCGCCGAGGCAAGCGCCGTGGCGCGCACGCTGGCGAGCCTCCCCCGCCGCGGTCAGCCGTCGAGCACGCGGCGGCGCTGAAGCTCGTACTGCTGGAGCGTCAGCACGCCACGGTCCACGAGCTCGGCGAGGGCGTGCAGCTGCGCTGCCGGGTCGACGGCGAGCTCCGGGTCCGCACCGCTCGCGGGGCCGCGGACCAGCAGGTCCGGGATCCAGCGACGGTCGACGCCGTCGACGGCCCGGTCGACGGCAGCCCCGTACCGGTCTCGACCGACCCGTTCGCCGCAGAGGAGTCGGCCTCCGGCCTCGCGCGCCGCGGCCGACAACGACCCCGCCCACCGGTCCTCGACGAGGAGCAGGAGCGCGCTGACGTCCGGCTCCACCACCACGGCCGCCAGGGCGACGTCGTGCGCGCTGAGCCGCACGGACCGTACGGCGCTCCTGGCGAGAGGAGCGATCTCCGGTGCATCGAGACCCCCGCTCACGGCCACCGCCGTCTGGCCCCTGGCTCGGTGCAGCAGCACCACGTCGATCAGCCGGATCGTCTCCGACCGTACCAGCTCCGCCAAGGCCACAGCGACGTCCGCGACACGCTCCACCGCGGGAACGACGACCAGGAGGTACTCCAGCAGATCGGCATCGACATGCCCGACGATCGCACCTCCATGAGGCCCGTCGGCCATGGCACACCTCCTTCACCGCGGTGCGACGCACCCGCTCCGACGATGCTGCCCGGGGTACGGGTGGGCCCGCACCACCCCGCGACGGATGGTGCCCGACCACCCCCTCCGGGGGGAGGCTCTGAGCACGGTGGTCGAGGAGCCCCCTGATCGGGGCTCGAGAGGACGGACGCGATGCCGACGGAGCCCACGACGACGCGTGCGGCCGGGGCCGCGGGGATCGTGCTGCTCACGCTCGGGTCAGGTCAGTTCCTCATGACGCTGGACAGCTCGGTCATGAACGTCTCGATCGCCCAGGTCGCCGAGGACGTGGGAACCACCGTGACCGGGGTGCAGACCGCGATCACCCTCTACACGCTGGTCATGGCCACGATGATGATCACCGGCGGCAAGATCGGCACGATGATCGGCCGACGCCGGGCCTTCTCCATCGGCTGCGTCGTCTACGGGGCCGGCTCCCTGACGACCGCCCTGGCGCCCAACCTGGGCGTGCTGATCCTGGGGTGGTCGGTGCTCGAAGGTCTCGGTGCCGCGCTCATCATGCCCGCCATCGTCGCCCTCGTCGCCTCCAACTTCGCGCCGGACGGACGGCCCCGTGCCTACGGGCTCGTCGCCTCCGCGGGCGCCATCGCGGTCGCGGTGGGGCCCTTGGTGGGCGGGGCGGTGACCACGTACTGGACCTGGCGGTGGGTGTTCGCCGGTGAGGTGGTGGTCGTCGTAGCGATCCTCGCTCTGTCGCGCAAGGTCCAGGACGCGGCGCCCGCCGCACGGTCACGGATCGACCTGGTGGGGGTCGTGCTCTCGGCCCTGGGCCTCGGGGCGGCCGTGTTCGGCGTGCTCCGGTCGAGCGAGTGGGGATGGATCCGCGCCAAGCCTGACGCTCCCGCCATCGGGGGCCTCTCCGCGACGCTGTGGCTGATCATCGCCGGCCTGCTGGTGATCCGGGTGTTCTTCTGGTGGCAGGCGCGCCGGGTCGGGCGTGGCCAGGAGCCGCTCGTGGACGTCACCCTGCTGCACGACGCCCGTCTGGTCGGCGGCCTCGTCATGTTCCTCTTCCAGTTCCTGCTCCAGGCCGGGTTGTTCTTCACGATCCCGCTCTACCTCTCGGTCGCCCTGGGGCTCAGCGCGTTCGAGACCGGGGTCCGGCTGCTACCCCTGTCCGTGACCCTGCTGCTCGCCGCGATCGCCGTCCCGAAGCTGTGGCCACGTGCTTCTCCGCGACGCGTGGTCACCGCCGGGCTCCTCGCGCTGCTGGCCGGGATCCTCGCGCTCGTCGTGGCGCTGGAGATCGGGGCCGGTCCGGAGATCGTCTCGGTGCCCCTGCTGCTCGCGGGCCTCGGCGTGGGGGCCCTGTCCTCCCAGCTCGGCGCCGTCACGGTCTCGGCCGTCCCCGACCGGCTGAGCGGTGAGGTCGGCGGTCTGCAGAACACGTCGACCAACCTCGGCGCGTCGCTCGGCACGGCGCTGGCAGGATCGGTGCTGATCGGCGCGCTCACCACCAGCTTCCTGGCCGGCATCGACGACAACCCCGCCGTGCCCGACGAGCTCGCGGCGACCGCCACGGTGCAGCTCGCCGCCGGGGTCCCCTTCCTGTCCGACGTGCAGCTCGAGTCGGGGCTCACCGACGCCGGGCTCCCCGAGGAGCAGGTCGACGCCGTGATGGAGGCGAACGCGTCGGCACGGATCGACGGCCTGCGTGTGAGCCTCGCCGTGCTGGCGCTGCTCGCCGGGGTGGCCGTCGCGCTGACCCGACTCCTGCCGACCCAGCCGGCCGGGAGTCGACGAACCGCACGCTAGCCGGCCCCGGAGCGCTACGCCCGGTGCCGCTCCCCCGTGGCGTCCCGCTCCGCGACCAGTGCCGCGAGCGCCGACCGTGTCTTGGTCTCCTGGGGAGCGCCCAGGTCGACGCCCTTGCTCGCGAGGAGCACCTTGGTCTCGGCGGCGACCTGGAACGCCGCGTCGGGTGTCGCCTTGGTCGACAGCTCGAGGATCCGGGAACCGTCGGGCAGCACCCAGAGCTCGGCGACGAGCCGTCGTCCGTGGCCCGCCGGCGTGAAACGGCACTTGAGCAGGTTCACCGGTCCGAGGACGGTGAGGTCAGCCATGCCGACGCCGTCCGGCATCCGCTCGATGAGCAGCTTCCGCTGGGTACCGTCCAGCAGCTCGTCCAGCGTGCGCGTACCGGCCAGGAGCTTCCTGACCCTGCCGTCGGGAACCGAGGCCGTGAGCGAGCAGGAGCAGGTGTAGCCCTGCGGCGACGCGTCCAGCTCGACCTTGAAGCCGTCGTGGTCGCGGAGCTCCGGCGGCGCGTCCGCCGGCAGCATCGGCCGCAGCTTCACCGTGACGTCCCCCGGCTTGCGCTGCGTCCGACGCGCACGCACCACGACACCCCCCTCGGAGAGTCGCAGGTCCGGCGTGTCGACGAAGGCGACCTGCCGCACGACGGCGTCGAGCGGGTCGATGCCCAGCGTCTGGACGACCGAGCGCAGGCGGTCGTCGGGCACGGTCAGCTTGAGCTCGACGGAGTCGACGTCGGGCAGGAGCACCAGCAGGTCGGCGAGCTGCTCCACGTCGTATGTGGGGACGGCAGGAGAGGTCGCCATGGTCGCTCCGGTGGTCGGGAAGGGACGCCTGGGCCGATCTTCGCGCGGGACCGGGTGGCTGCGCGCCACCCCCCGGGGGGTGGCGCGCAGCCACCCTCGACGGTGCGACGCTCCCGGACGGGGGCACAGCCGCCCGACCGTCGTACCTGGAGGACCACCGATGACTGCGCAAGACGTAGGACCCATCGACTACCTCGCCGTGGAGTTCCCTGGCGCGAAGCTCCAGGGCAAGGGCCTGATGGCGCTGCTGGACCTGGTCGAACGCGGGATCATCCGGATCCTCGACCTCCGCGTCGCGAAGGTGACGGACGCCGGAGACGTCGTCGGGATCACCCTCAGCGATCTCGACGACGACGGAGAGCTCGACCTCGTCGTCTTTGAGGGCGCACGATCCGGGCTCCTCGACGACGACGACCTCGCCGAGGGGGCTGCACTCGTGGCACCCGGCAACGCCGTCGCCCTGCTCGTCTACGAGAACACCTGGGCCGGACCGTTCGTGACGGCCATGCGCGAGGCCGGTGCCGAGGTCGTCGCGAGCGGCCGGATCCCGGCCGACGACGTCGTCAGCGCGCTCGACGCCCTCGAGTCGCCGCGACCGGCCTGACCAGCGCTACGGAGGAGGACGAGATGGGACTGATCCGCGGGATGGCTCGCACAGCAGTGGTCGCGGGCACGGCGACGGCGGTGTCGAACCGTGTGTCCCGGCGACAGGCCGGCCGATGGGCTGCGCAGGAGGACACGGCGCCGCCACAGCCGCAGTACGCCCCACCACCACCGCAGGCGGCCCCCGCACCGGTGGCCGCCGGAGGATCGGACGTGATCGCACAGCTGGAGCGGCTCGGTCAGCTGCGTGACAACGGTGTCCTCACCGACGCCGAGTTCGCCGCGCAGAAGGCGCGGTTGCTCGCCGGCTGACGGCCCGCCGCCGGAGGGGACCACCGGGCGCCTCAGCCCGTCGCGACGACGAGCGACCCGGACGCGCCACCTGACCGGAGCGCCTCGAGAGCGCGGTCGGCGTGCTCGAACGTGTAGGTCGTCACGGTCGGGGTGATCCCCAGGGTGGTCGCGAGCCGCAGGAGAGCCGCCCCGTCCGCACGGGTGTTCGCCGTCACGGTGCGGAGGTCGCGTTCGTAGAACAGGTTCTCCTCGTACGCCATCGTGGGCACGTCGCTCATGTGGATCCCGGCCAGCACCACCGTGCCACCACGCGTGGTCGCCTGGAGCGCGTAGGGCACCAGCTCACCGGCCGGCGCGAAGACGATCGCCGCGTCGACCTTTCCCGGTGGGCGGTCCGCACCGCCGCCGACGAACTCCGCACCCGTGCGACGAGCGAGGTCTCGGTTGCCCTCGCCGCGGGTCATCACCCACAGGCGCGCACCCTGGGCCACGGCGATCTGCGCCGTGACGTGCCCGCTCGAGCCGAACCCGTAGATGCCCAGCAGGCCGCCGGGTGGCAGGTTCGCGCGGGCCAGCGCCCGGAAGCCGATGATGCCGGCGCACAGCAGCGGCGCGGTGGTGACCGGCTCGAGGCTCCGCGGCAGCCGGTACGCGTAGGCCTCCGGCACGGTGGTGTACTCGGCGAACCCGCCGTCGGCGTCCCATCCCGTGTACTCGGAGTCGGGGCACAGGTTCTCGCGCCCCTCCCGGCACCACCGGCACGCCCCACAGGTGGCTCGCAGCCAGGCGACGCCGACGCGGTCGCCGGGGACGAGGCGACGCACGGCCGGGCCCGCCACCTCGACCGTTCCCACGACCTGATGGCCCGGGACGACGCGCGGGCGGTGGACCGGCAGGTCGCGGTCCACGACGTGCAGGTCGGTGCGGCATGCACCGCACGCCTCGACGCGGACGAGAACCTCGTCCGGTCCAGGCCACGGCTTCTCGACGTCGCGGCGCACGAGAGCGCCTGATGCGTCGCCCGTCGTCCACGCCTTCATCCGCGCCTGCCTCCCGTGCCCGTCACGACCGTCGCCCCGTGCCACCGTGGGTGCCCCCCATGTCACCCTCGCGGTGTGCCCTGCCGACGACCAGAGGCGAAGGTCCCACGGTGGCGACTGCGAGATCCCGTGGGTGGAGAGCCCACGGGGCGGCCCTTGTCATGCCCGGCAGCCCGGGGGCCGATGGACCCGGTCGGCGGGGGCCGTCCTGCCCTATCGCACCCAGGCCGACCGCTGGTCTCCTGTGGTGGTGGCGCCACCGCTCCTGGTGGCGCCACACCAGCTGCTTCCCGCCCACGGTCCGCTGCACGGACGGAGACACCGCCATGGAGATCCTCGACGCACGGATCGAGCGGATCCTCCGGGCGGCCGGGCGTGCGCCCAGCGTGCACAACACCCAGCCGTGGCAGGTGAGCGTGCGGGGCAACTGCATCACGCTGCGCGGCGACCCGTCGCGGCAGCTGCGCCACTCGGACCCGCTGGGCCGTGAGCTGTTCATCAGCTGTGGCGCGTTCCTGCTCAACGCCCGGACGGCCTCCCGGCGCGAGTCGCTGGAGCCTGCCGTCACCGTGCTCCCCGATCCCGACGACCGGTGGGCCGTCGCCCGGATCGAGCTCCACCCGGGCCTGGAGCCCGAGGTGGACGAGCTCGAGCTGGCGGTGGCGATCACTCGCCGCGTCACGACGCGCAGCCCGTTCGACGACCAGCCGCTGGACGCCGACGTCCTCGAGGTCATCCAGCGCGCCGCGCACCAGGAAGGAGCGGTGCTCCGGCTGATCCAGCCCTCCGAACCGGTGCGCGGGCGGGTGATGTCCCTGGTACGCCGCGCCGAGGCCCTGGCCGCGGAGGACGCCGTGGCCCGCACCGAGGAGAAAGCATGGACGGCGGTGGCACCGGGGCGTCCCGACGGCATCCCGCAGGAGATGCTCGGGCCCTGGACGTTCGACGACCGTGCACTGGTGCGCCGGTTCCTCGCCAGCGCGGGCAACGCGCGGTTCGAGCAACGGTCGACGATGGCGGTGCTCCTGAGCGCAGGTGACTCCCCACGCGACTGGATCGCCTCGGGCCAGGCTCTCGAACGGCTGCTGCTGGTGGCCACCACCTACTTCGTCCGGGCGTCGTTCGCGACGACCGTGCTGGAGAACCCCACCACTCGTCACGATCTGCGGCAGGTCCTCTCGCTGGATGCACATCCGCAGATGCTCATGCGTCTCGGTTACGGCAGGTCGCCAAGGCACACGCTTCGTCGGAGCGTCGACGGGTCCGTGGCTCCCCGCGGCTGACGGCCCGGGAGCGTGGTTCCGTCGATCACGCGCCGGCGGACAGGGCGACCTTCATGGCACCGGTCCTGCCGGCGTCCGAGAAGACCTCGTACGCCTCCTCGATGGCCCCGAGGTCGAAGCGATGGGTGACGAGCGTGGCGACGTCGAGCTGACCGCTGGCGACCATGTTCAGCAGCGCGGGCGTGGTGGCCGTGTCCACGAGGCCGGTGGTGATGGTCAGGTCGCGGATCCAGTCACGTTCGAGGTGCAGGGTCGCGGGTGCACCGTGCACGCCGACGTTGGCGACGTGCCCGCCGGGGCGGACGATCTCGACGCAGGTCTCGAACGTGCCCGGCGTACCGACGGCCTCGATGGCGACGTCGGCGCCGAGGCCGCCGGTGAGCTCCCGGACCTGGTCGAGCAGGCTGCGACCGGGGTCCAGCGCGTGGGTGGCCCCGGCCCGCAGAGCGACGGCCTGCCGATCGGTCGAGAGATCCACGACCGCCAGCACGGCCGGACTGAACAGCCGGGCGGTGAGCACTGCGGCGAGACCGATCGGGCCGGCGCCCACGACGACGACGCTGTTGCCCGGACGGACGTTCCCTGCGAGCACCCCGACCTCGTACGCGGTGGGCAGGATGTCGGCGAGCATCAGCGCCTGCTCGTCCGAGACGGCGTCGTCCAGCAGGTGGGTCGACGTCTCGGCGAACGGCACCCGGCACAGCTGCGCCTGGGTGCCGTCGATGCGGTGCCCGAGGATCCATCCCCCGCCGCCCAGGCACTGGCCGTACCGGCCCGTGCGGCAGTACTGGCAGCGACCGCACGACGTGATGCACGACACGAGCACGCGGTCCCCGACCTTCAGGGTGCTCAGCCCCGAGCCCACCTCGGTCACCGTCCCGACCGCCTCGTGCCCCAGGACACGCCCCGGGTCGACGGTCGGCACGTCGCCCTTGAGGATGTGGAGGTCGGTGCCGCAGATCGTGACCGTGTCGATCCGGACGACGGCGTCCTGCGGGGCTTCCACGACCGGGTCGGGCACCTCGCGCCAGGTCCGTCGCCCTGGACCTTCGAAGACCAACGCCTTCATGACCGCCTCCTGTGTCTGCGTCACGCACCGGAAGCCCACTCCAGCACGTGCGCCGCGCAGCCCGACAGGACCACAAGGCCCCGGTACGGCGGGCCCTTGGTCACACGGAACCGGGCGCCCGGCCACGCCGGTGGGCGGGCGCTGGGGACCAACGGCCCGGACCCGACGCGGCGCATGGCTCTGCCGCGTCCGCCCGACCAGGAGAATCATGGGAGCAGACCGACCACGACCATGCCAGGGGCTGCACATGACCGACATCAGCTCGGACCTGCCGATCGTCGTCGGCGTCGACGGATCGCCGGAGGCCGCTCGCGCCCTCGAGTTCGCGGTGCAGCAGGCTCGCCGCGACCACTGCTCGCTGTCGCTCGTCTGCGCGATCCACGAGGTCGTGCCGATCGGCCCGATGCTGCCCCTCATCGCGGGAGACTCGCTGCTCGACGTCGGCCGCCAGCTCCTGGTCGATGCCCGCGACCTCGTCGAAGAGGCCTCGGACGGGGCGGTCGGCGTACGGCTCGAGGTGGCGCTCGGCCCCGCGGTGGATCTGCTCGCCGCCGCGAGCGACCAAGCCCGGCTGGTGGTGCTGGGCCACCGCTCACTCTCGCTCGTCGAGCGGGTGTTCACCGGCAGCACCACCTTCGGCGTCGCCGCCCGCGCGGACTGCCCGGTGGTCAGCGTGCCGCTCGAGACCGACCTGGAGACGCCACGGCACCGGGTCGTCGCCGCGATCGACGGATCGCCCGGCTCCGCACACGTCCTGGCACAGGCGTCCTCCGCCGCCGCCCAGCGTTCGGCGACCCTGGAAGTCCTGCACTGCTGGCGTCTGAACCCGTTCTACAGCTACCTCGTCGACGAGTGGTCGGTGCAGGAGGAGTGGGGGAAGCAGACGCACGCCATCATCGACGGCCTGGTCGAGGAGGCCGCCCGAGCGCACCCCGGGCTGACCGTCGAGACCCACCTGGAGTACGCGGAGGTGGCCGACACCCTGGTGCGCCGCTCCGCGGGTGCAGACCTCATGGTCCTGGGCAGGCACGGGCACGGCGGCCCGGGTGCCCGCATGGTCGCGGCTGTGCTCGGCGCCGTCACCCGGGCCGTCCTGCAGCACGCACCGTGCCCGGTCGAGGTCGTCCCTGCGCGCCGGCACCGGGCATCCTGAGGTCGAGCGGCGGTCCCCTCGGCTCGAGCGTCTCGGCGGGACCAGAACATGCCTGGCGACCGGGCCCGACCTACGCTCGCATGATGGAGAAGGCGTCGGCCGAGGTGCAGGACGCCATCCTGCACGCCGTGAGCGGCGTCTCCTCCGAGTTCGACCTACGCGACCTCCTGCACGGCGTCGTGCGCGCAGCCTGCGACCTGTCCGGGGCGCGCTACGGGGCGCTCGGCGTGATCGGTCGCTCCCGCCGCCATCTCGTCGAGTTCGTCACCGAAGGAATCAGCGACGAGGTGCGGACCGGGATCGATCACCTGCCCACCGGCCGAGGCCTGCTCGGTCACCTGATCGCCCATGAGGAGGCGCTGCGCCTCGGCGACCTGACGAACCACCCCTCGTCCGCGGGGTTCCCTCCCGGGCACCCGCCGATGACGACGTTCCTCGGTGTACCGGTCAGGGTGCGGGGCCGCGTCTTCGGCAACCTGTACCTCACCGACAAGAAGACCGGGCCGGTGTTCACCCGGGACGACGAGAACAATGTCAGCGCGCTCGCCGGGCTGGCCGGGCTGGCCATCGACCACGCACGGCTCCTGATGATCGCGGAGCGCCGGGCACGCTGGTTCGAGGCGACGGCGGCCACGCCCTCGGCCGTGCTGCGCGCCGGCGGGACGGACGAGGCGCTCGACGTCGTTCTCCGGGCCGCGCTGCAGGCCTCGGGCGGGCGGACCTCGCTCGCGATCGCGCCCGACGCGACGCCCGGCACGTCGGGTGGGTTCGCCGTCCGCGCGGCGGTCGGCGACCTGGATCACGACCCCCGGCGCACGCTGGCCGAGCTCCGCCCGGCACTCATGCTCGCGATGGCGAGCAGCGAGACACGGTGGGCCGAGCTCCCTGATGACGGCATGGCCGTCATGACCCGGCTGTCGATCGACATGGTCGCCCGCGGAGCGCTCGTCATCGTGCTCCCGCGGCGCGAGTTCGCACAGAATCTCAGCGAGGAGTCGGAGTTCGTCACCAGCTTCGCCAGCCATGCGTCGCTCGTCCTCGAACGACGCCACACGCGCGCGGTGCAGGAGGAGATCGCGGTCCTCGCGGAACGCAACCGCATCGCACGCGACCTGCACGACGGCGTGACGCAGCGGCTGTTCGCCCTCGGCCTGCAGCTCACCGCGGCAGCCCGACAGTCGCCACCCGTGGTCCAGGACCTGCTGAAGGCCGTCTCCGACGACCTCGACGCGACGATCCGGGAGGTTCGGCAGTCGGTCATCGACCTCCAGCCACCCGACCGGAGCCAGCACTCCCTGCGGGCGAAGGTCCGGGCCCTCGTCTCCGAGTATGCCCACGTCCTGGAGCACACCCCGGTGCTGCAGATCGACGGCCCGGTCGACACCCTGGTCGACCAGGCGTTGCACCATCACGTCATCGCGGTCCTGCGAGAGGGACTGTCCAACATCGCACGGCATGCGGCCGCACACTCCGTCCAGGTGAGGATCTGCGCCGCTCCCGGCGACCTGACCTGCACCGTCACCGACGACGGCGTCGGCTTCGACCCCAGCGCCGCTCGCAGCGGTCTCGTCAACCTCGCCGAACGCGCCGCGGAACGCGGCGGGTCGCTCGAGATCACCCGGCGCGACCCGCACGGTAGCGTGCTGACCTGGCGGGTACCGATGGCGACCGGTCCCCCGGAAACCACAGACGCCGCGGACTAGCGTCAGCCACGGTCGTGGTCGGAGGTTCCGAGGAGCCTCGTCGCCAGGACCGCGGCCTGCGTCCTCGACTCCAGGCCGAGCTTGGTGAGGACGTTCGAGACGTAGTTCTTCACGGTCTTCTCCGACAGGAACATCTGGCCACCGATCTGGCGGTTCGTCAGGCCTTCGGCGATGAGCACCAGGACCTTGTGCTCCTGCTCGCTCAACGAGGCCAGGGCGGGCGCCTCCGCAGGTCCCGCGCGCAGCCGCTCGAGCACCCGGGACGTCAGGACCGGGTCGATCAGCGACTGTCCCGCTGCGACCCGGCGCACCGCGTCGACCACGTCCGAACCGGTGATCACCTTGAGCAGGTAGCCGGACGCACCGGCCATGATCGCCGAGAACAACGCCTCGTCGTCGTCGTAGGACGTGAGCATCAACGTGCGCAGCTCGGGCATCGAGCCCTGCAGCTCGCGGCAGACCGCGATGCCGGAGCCGTCCTGGAGACGCACGTCGAGGAGCGCCACGTCCGGCCGGCACCGCGGGATGTCCCGGATCGCCTCGACCGCCGAGCCCGATCCCCCGACGACCTCGAAGCCCTCCTCGGCGTCGAAGAGTCCCTGCAGGCCACGGCGCACCAGCTCGTGGTCGTCGAGGAGGTAGACCCGCACGTGCTCCATGGGTCGTTTCTACCCCGGTGGCGGCCGGGTCACCATCGGTGCGACGTCACCGCTCGGCCGAACCTCGTCGGCTCCGGTGGGTCGGTCGTCCGCCGCAGCGGCGAGCCCGGCGCAGGGGCGTCGGACCGGACCACATCGGGAACTGCGTCCCGTCCAGACGTGACCAACGACCCTGTCGTCCGGCTGCTGCGCCTGCCACGGTGGAGGTCTCGGTCCGATCGGGACGCCGACGGCAGGACGATCCCGCCCGATGGACGCGAGCGTCGACGCGGAGAGGACACGACGGTGGACGACAGTGAGATCAGGCTGATCGACCAGCCCGGGCAGGCGACCGTCGGTGTCCGCCGGATCGCCCGCCCGGAAGACCTCTCGGAGGTGTTCGCGACCCTCATCCCCCGTGTCGCCGGGCTGCTGGACCGGCTCGGCGTCCAACCGGCAGGACCGCCCTACGGTCGATACCGGGACCGCCCGGGCGACAGCTTCGACGTCGAGGTCGGATTTCCTGTCGACGGTGCCGTCGACGTCCGCCTCCATCCGCTGGGACAGTCGTGGGAGCTCTACGAGTCGGGGCCTGATTCGGACCCTCGCCCCGCCACCTGGCGCACCCGCGTCGTCGTCGCCGTCACCGGGCCAGAGATCGAGCCTGCTCGACCGCCGAGTGGCCTGGGAGGGGCGGCGCCGTGAACGCCGCAGCCCGCGCAGCACCCGTCGTCGTCGCCGTGGACGGGACGCAGCGCAGCACCGGCGCCATCAAGTATGCGATCCACGAGGCACGGCGTCGCGGGACCGACCTGCAGGTCGTGCACGTCGCGCCCCGAGCACTGCCCGTCGGCGGTTCGATGCCGTCCATGGGCATCCCGACCGACGCACTCGTCGAGGTGGCAGGAAGGATTCTCGACGAGGTGGTCGACCAGACCCGCTCGCTCGCACCGGACCTCGCCGTGGACGGTGTGCTGCGGGAGGGGCGGCGCGTCGTGGAGATACCGGCTGCCGGGGCGCGGGGCAGCCTGGTCGTGCTCGGCCGCGAGACCCGACACGGCACCGAGCGCGTGCTCGGCGGTTCGACCACGGCCGGCGTCGCCGCACGGGCCTCGGTGCCGGTGGCCGTCGTCGACGAGGACTGGGAGCCCACGGCACGCGATCGCGTCCTCGTGGGCCTCGAGCCTGCCGCCGGAGAGGTGCTGTCCTACGCGTTCCCCCTGGCTGCCGCTCGCCACGCGCTGCTGCAGGTCATGCACGTGTGGAGAGTCCCCGACGCCTACGCGGCCGTGGACGAGGAGCGGGCTCTGGCCGGTGAGTGGGTCTTGGATGCCACGCGCCTGCTCGAGTCGACGGTCGCCGACTGGCGTGACAGCTTTCCCGACGTCGAGGTCGAGATCTCGGTGGTACCCGGACGAGCAGCGCAGGCGCTCGTCGACGCCGCGGTCCGCGCGGACGTCCTGCTGCTCGCCCGCCACCGGCGCGACGTCGAGCACCTGGGGCGCCTCGGCCCCACGATCCGGGCGGTTCTCGGGCACCGGGGCACTCCCGTCGAGGTCGTCCCGATGACCGGCGTCCCGCAGCACGCCCCGCTCGTGCTCGAACGGTTCGGCGAGGTCCTCAAGAGCTGACCGCAGGGTGCACCATGACCGAGCGCACGCCCGCGACGGTCCGTGCGAGCGCCAACGCCAGCCGGAGGTCGGCGGCGGAGCCACCGGCAAGACGCACGGAACCGCCGAGGACCACGCACCTGCACTGCTCGAGGCCGGCGCCGCGCAGCAGGCCCGTGACGTCGGCCGCGATCCGCTCGTCGCTGCGCGCCAGAGCGTCGACCACGTCGCTGCGGCTGAGCATCCCCACCACGCGCGTGCCCATGACGATCGGGACGGAATGGATCCCGCGCGCGAGCATCGTGCCGACGAGCCTCGCGACGTCCTGGTTCGGCCTCGCCGTGATCACCAGGCGCGTCATGACGTCGGCGACCCGTCGGGCGGCTGCCGGCCCGTCGGTAGCAGCCTCCCGGTCCCGCCGGAGCGTCGATCGTGGGTCCGGGACGATGTCGTCCGCCAGCAGGTCCTCCTCGCTGACGATCCCCACCAGGCGTCCGTCGTCGTCGACGACGGGGAGCGCGGTGATCCCCCGCTCGCCCAGCTCGTGCAGCGCGTCCTCGACCCGTGCCGTCGGCCGGATGGTGGCGACGGTGGTGGTCATGATGTCGGCGGCCAGCACGGCGATCCTCCTGTGGCTTCCTGGACGACCGGGCGGGCTCGTCCTGAGGCCAGCGTGCTCGCGCGGTCCGGGTCGCGACAGGGTCCACCGGCACCGCGAGGGCGGGACCTTGGACCCGCGCGACGCCGCGCGCCGTCATCGGGACCTCCGGCGGGGACGGCACCGGCCGGCAGCACTGCCGGAGCATCGCACCTAGTGGTGCAGCGAGAGCTTGAGGGCGATCATCGCCACGCCCAGGAGTCCTGCCAGCAACGTCGAGACCATTCGCCGCGCACCGGTCAGACCGCTCGCGGTGCTCATGCGCCAGCCGACCCCGACCAGGAGCCCCAGGTTGACGACGAGAGCGACGTCCACCGCGAGCGTCGTCTCCACCTGCAGCACGGACTCAGACAGGAGAACGAGCGCCGGAATCCCGCACCCCGCCACCAACGGTAGCCCGGCGACGGCGATCTCCCGGCGCTCGTGCGCGGTCAGCGATCGCCGCAGCCGCGTCCGTGCGGCGATCACGTGGACGTACGTCTCCGCGGACCAGTAGACGAGGAGAGTCCCGACCACGAGAGCGGCGACCCGCAGCAACCCGAGGTCGTCGGGGACTGCGGCGAGGACGGAACCGGTGACGACCAGCCCGTAAAGGTAGGAGGGCTGGAGCTGGTACGGGTCGCCCGTCGGCACGCCGCACCTACCGCCGCGCCATCGCGTCGGCAGGCCGGTGCGAGACGGGCAGCATCGTGCGCGCGTACTCGTCGAGTCGCATCCGGGACCTCCGCCTGTCGTGCTCGGGCGAGCACACGGTCGATGCTAGAAAACGACGACGCACCGCGCGTCACGCAGATGAGGTGAACGAGCGGTTCACCACGAGACTCTCCGTCGGGCTCCGTCAGCCGCCTGCAGCCAGAACTCTGTCTCCTGCGCTCGCCCGCTCGGCGCGCACCCGAATCCCCCGGAGCATGCGTCGGGTCATCACCAGGGTCACCGGCTCTCCGAGACGTGTGGCGAGGCGCAGCACGCGGCTGTCCGGTGCCTCGGTACGGGAGCGGGACAGGAGCCGACAGGTCCCGTCGGGTCGAGGATGGACGTGGAACGACCACACACCGTTCCAAGGGTGCTCCGGAGGGCTCTGCCGGAGCACGAGCGTGCGGGGCGGGTCGACCCGTGCGACGCGGAACGCGTAGCCGGCCGGCATGGCGGTGTACCCCGCCGGCACGACGACGATCCGGTCACCGGGCGACAGGTGCTGCCACTGCGGTCGCACCTCGTTCGTGCTGTGGATGTCAAGACCGACCAGATTCTCGGCCCAGTCGTAGCTGTACATCCCCCCGCGGTCCTGCCCGATCTGGACGAGCCACGACCAGACCGTCGCCGCGGGTGCCGCGACCGTGGTTCCCAGCGTCGTGGAGTCGGCCGGTTCGGGGACGAACTCGTCGCCAGGCAGGCGTCGCGCGATCTCGTCGACGGCGGCACCCCAGTGCCGGTGGGCGTGCAGGAGGCGCATGCCGAGGCCAACCGCTCCGACCGCCACGAGGAGCGTGGTGAGCCGACGTCGCTGCCTTCTGCGTGGCCTCACGTCCCTCTCCGCTCCGAGGCGCTATCGCCGCAGCTGGACGTCGCGGTGCTCGATCTCCGCGATGTCGTCCTCGGTGGCGCTCAGGAGGCGGTCGGCCAGGTCACGCAAGGCACGGCTCACGGCGAGCTCCTCGCCGATCTCGGTCACGCCGACGTCCCGCGGGCTGCGGCGGGCATACCCGCGTCCCTCGACCGACGTGCCTGCCGACGTCGTCAGGAAGGCGTGCGCCGCCGTGACGACACCGTCCGCCCCCGGGTCGTCAGCGTCGAAGAGCTGGATCTCAGCCTTCCAGGTGTGCGTCATGGCGGTCTCCTTCGTGGCGCGGGCCGACGACCCTGCGCGTCGGCTCCTTGCCCCCATCGTCCGGCTCGCGGCAGCACGGGCACAGTGCCGTCCGCCCGTACTGCAGGGAGGAGCGCGTCCTGCCTGTGGGTGACCAACGGCCCTGTCGCCCGCCGTCGAAGGCTGCGGCAGAGGGCGTCGCATCGCATCGTCGAGGCCGTCTCGATGGCAGGGGCCGAAGCATGTCCCGATCGTCCTCGAACGGTCATGCACCAGAGTCGGGCCGACGTCGTCTCTTCAGCGCCCTCCTTCGTCCGTCCCCTGAACGAGCACGGGCAGGGGCAGGGGCAGGGGCACCAAGGCGGCAACTTGCCAGGTGCTGTGGCGCTGCATGGCGTCGCGATCCACGTCTGGCGCAGGTCATCGGGCCGCAAGATCAGGGTGGTGGGCCCGGAGGGACTCGAACCCCCGACATCCACGGTGTAAACGTGGCGCTCTGACCAACTGAGCTACAGGCCCTGGCGTGCCGCGTGCGAACGCGGCCCAGGCAGCGCAGGAAAGGATACCGGCCCGCGGCGGGCCTGCGGGACGAAGCGGGCAGGCGTGCCCGCAACGGGCAGCCGATCAGATCTCTGCGAGGGCTGCCCGGTACTCGTCGAGCTCGCGACGCGCGCCCCGCGGGCGGACCAGGGACCAGCGGACGATCCCGTCGGCGTCGACCAGGAACGATCCTCGCAACGCGTGCCCGGACTCCTCGTCGAAGACTCCGAACGCGCTCGCTGCCGCCCCGTGGGGCCAGAAGTCGCTGAGCAGGTCGAAACCGAAGCCCTCGATCTCCTGCCACGCCTTGAGGGTGAAGACCGGATCGGTGGAGACGGCCAGCAGGCGCACCCCGGCCGCCTCGAAGTCCTCGACGGTGTCCCGCAGCTCGCTCAGCTCGGCGGTGCACGTGCCGGAGAAGGCGAAGGGGAAGAAGACCAGGAGGACGCTCTGGCCCCGGAGGTCTGCCAGCTGGGTCGGCGTGCCGTGCGTGTCCGGCAGCGTGAAGTCCGGTGCCGGATCGCCGGCGCGCGGGACGGATCCGCTCATGCCGAGGCTACCGACCGCGCGGCGCCAGTCGCGTCGCGGACCAGTCGTCGCCCGCGGCGAACGTGCTGGTCGCGTGGAGGCCGGCGGTGGTCGCGGCCTCCATGATCTCCTCGTGAGCCACGTGGCCCTCTCGCCGCGGCTTGCGCGTCAGGAGCCAGACCTGCCCGCCGTCGTCGAGCGCGGTCTGGACGTCGACGAGCATGTCGGTCAGGTCGCCGTCCTCCTTGCGCCACCAGACGATGACCCCGTCGATGACGTCCCCGTAGTCCTCGTCCACGAGCTCGCCGCCGGCCATGCCCTCGAGCGCTTGGCGCAGAGGCTCGTCGACGTCGTCGTCCCACCCGAACTCCTGCACGACCTGACCGGTGGTGAACCCGAATCGCTCGGCCGGGCTTTCCGCCTGCTGTCCCACGTGGACCTACGTTCCTTCCGTCGTCGTCAGGCGCACCCGGCGGTGCGCCTGTGAGCGTCAAGGTAGTGCACGCGGCGCCCTCATGCGCGCCGGTCCACCGCCCCTGCCGGCGTCCTCGACCGAGTCCGGACACATCACCATGACGTAGATCACGGATTCTTGACCGCCACCTGGTGTCCGGGCGCAGAAAGTCAGGACACAATGAGTAGTGACCACCCGTGGGTGGACCGCGCCGTCGCGACCCCGGCGACGCGGCCGATCCTGTACGGGACGCCTGACACGAGCGGTCGCCGGACCATGGCGGCAGCCCGCAGAAGAGAGAGGTTGCTGGTGGCTTCGTACGACGAGACCGGACCGCTGATCGACGGTCTGCTCAGCGCTGTACCGGACATCGACCCGTCCGAGACGTCGGAGTGGGTGGAGTCCCTGGACGGGCTGATCGACGACAAGGGCGGCCCGCGGGCGCGCTACGTGATGCTCAACCTGATGCGTCGCGCTCGTGAGCGCAGCGTGCAGATCCCTACCTCGGTGGCGACCCCGTACGTCAACACCATCGGCGTGCACGAGGAGCCGTACTTCCCGGGCGACGAGGTCATGGAGCGCAAGTACCGCTCCTGGAACCGTTGGAACGCCGCGGTCATGGTGACCCGCGCACAGCGTCCCGGACTGTCCGTCGGTGGTCACATCTCCTCCTACGCCTCCGTCGCGACCCTCACCGAGGTCGGCCTCAACCACTTCTTCCGCGGCAAGGACCACGCCGGCGGCGGCGACCAGGTCTACTTCCAGGGCCACTCCTCGCCCGGCATGTACGCCCGCGCCTTCCTCGAGGGCCGCCTCAGCGCCGACCAGCTCGACGGGTTCCGCCAGGAGAAGTCGCACCCCGGCGGCGGCCTGCCCTCGTACCCCCACCCGCGCCTCATGCAGGACTTCTGGGAGTTCCCGACGGTCTCCATGGGCCTCGGCCCGGCCTCGGCCATCTACCAGGCGTGGACCAACAAGTACCTGCACAACCGCGGGATCAAGGACACGAGCCAGCAGGACGTCTGGGCGTTCCTCGGCGACGGCGAGATGGACGAGCCGGAGTCGCGCGGGCTGATCCAGCACGCTGCGCACCAGGGCCTCGACAACCTGACGTTCGTGGTCAACTGCAACCTGCAGCGCCTCGACGGCCCGGTGCGTGGCAACGGCAAGATCATGCAGGAGCTGGAGGCGCAGTTCCGCGGCGCCGGCTGGAACGTCATCAAGGTCGTCTGGGGCCGCGAGTGGGACGCACTGCTCAACGCGGACAAGGACCGCGCCCTGGTCAACCTCATGAACTCCACGCCGGACGGCGACTTCCAGACCTACCGGGCCGAGTCGGGCGCGTTCATCCGCGAGCACTTCTTCGGCCGCGACCCGCGGACCAAGGCTCTCGTCGAGAACATGACCGACGACGACATCTGGAACATGAAGCGCGGCGGTCACGACTACCGCAAGATCTACGCCGCCTACGCCGCGGCGCGGGCGCACACCGGCCAGCCGACCGTCATCCTCGCGCAGACCGTCAAGGGCTACGCGCTGGGTTCCGGGTTCGCCGGCCGCAACGCCACGCACCAGATGAAGAAGGTCAAGAACACCGACCTCAAGGTGCTGCGCGACTCGCTGCACATCCCCCTGTCGGACGAGCAGATCGACGCCGAGCCGAACCTGCCGCCGTACTACCACCCGGGCATGGACGACGACGCGGTGCAGTACATGCTGGAGCGCCGCCGTCAGCTCGGCGGTTTCGTCCCCGAGCGTCGCGCGAAGGCCAAGCCGGTCACGCTGCCCGAGGCGAAGACCTACGAGCTGCTGAAGAAGGGCTCGGGCACGCAGGAGGTCGCCTCGACCATGGCGTTCGTGCGCCTGCTCAAGGACCTCATCAAGGACAAGGAGCTCGGCCCGCGCATCGTGCCGATCATCCCCGACGAGGCACGCACGTTCGGGCTCGACGCGATCTTCCCCAGCGCGAAGATCTTCAACACCGTCGGCCAGAACTACCTCGCCGTGGACCGCGAGCTCATGCTGAGCTACAAGGAGTCCGAGTCCGGGCAGATCATGCACACCGGCATCAACGAGGCCGGTTCCGCGGCCGCCTTCCAGGCGGTCGGCACCTCGTACGCCACGCACGGCGAGCACATGGTGCCGTTCTACATCTTCTACTCGATGTTCGGCTTCCAGCGCACCGGCGACCAGTTCTGGGCTGCCGGCGACCAGCTGACGCGCGGGTTCATCATCGGCGCGACGGCGGGACGCACCACCCTGACCGGTGAGGGCCTGCAGCACGCGGACGGCCACTCGCCGCTGCTGGCGGGGACGAACACCGCGATGGTGCAGTACGACCCGGCGTACGGCTACGAGATCCGGCACATCGTGCGGGACGGCATCGAGCGGATGTACGGCGACGGCACCGACGGCCGGGACCAGAACGTCATGTACTACCTCACGGTGTACAACGAGCCGATGGTCCAGCCCGCCGAGCCGGACGACGTCGACGTCGAGGGCATCCTGCGCGGCATCCACCGTGTCTCGGTCGAGGGTGGCGAGGGCCCCAAGGCTCAGCTCCTCGCGTCCGGCGTCGGTGTGCCGTGGGCGCTCGAGGCGCAGCAGCTGCTGCGTGACGACTGGGGCGTCTCGGCCGACGTGTGGTCGGTGACCAGCTGGAACGAGCTGCGCCGCGACGCGCTCGCCGCGGAGAAGGACGCCCTGATCGACCCGGCGTCCGAGCCGCGCGTCCCGTACGTGACGCAGAAGCTCTCCGGCGCCTCCGGTCCGTTCGTGGCGTCGAGCGACTACGACCACCTGGTCCCCGACCAGATCCGGGCCTGGGTCCCGGGCGACTACGCGGTGCTCGGTGCCGACGGCTTCGGCTTCTCGGACACCCGCGCCGCGGCCCGTCGCTACTTCCTCATCGACGGTCCGTCGATGGTCGTCAAGACGCTGCAGCAGCTCGCCCGTCGCGGCGAGGTGCCTCGGGAGGTCGTCGCCCAGGCGGTCGAGAAGTACCGGCTCACCGACGTCACGGCCGGCACGTCCGGCTCGGTCGGCGGCGACAGCTGACCGTCCTGCCGCACCACGACGGCCCCCGCACCGATCTCTCGGAGCGGGGGCCGTCGTCGTCCCCGGGTGTACTACCTCGGCACGTGAGCCACTACCTCGGCGGGAGGCGCGCTACCCCGGCGATCCGGGGGTGGTGACGTCCGCGCCCTCCGCAGCCTCGATCGCCGCGGTCAGCTCCGGCCGCACCGAGGCCACGGAGTCCGCGTCCGGGTGCTCCTCAAGGGTGGCCAGGTGCTGGCGGGCCTCGAAGACGCGGTCGGCCTCGATCGCGGCGAGCACGAGCTGGCGGCCCACCTCGATCGTCTGCTCGCGCACCCGCCAGTGGCCGATCCCGAGCCCGAGCGCCTCGACCGGCATCCCGGCGTCTCGCAGGATCTGCAGGCTCTCCGCGAGAGCACCCCCGGTGCGGTCACGCTCGGTGGCCGTGGCGAACCGGCGGGAGGCGCCCTCCGGGTCCTCGACCACAGAGAGCCGACCCAGCTCCAGGAGCGGACGCCAGGCCTTGGGATGGCCGGCGAGCTCTTCCGCGAGCGACCACACGGCCAGGTCCGCCGCCTCCTGACGGTGGACCTCCTCCTCCGGCGCGGTCAGCGGGTCCTCGGTGCTGGGTTCGACCGCCCGCCGGCGGACGAGGTCGGCCAGCGCGTCGAACGCGCGGGCGTCGTTGGGGTCGTCGTGCAGCATCGCCCGCAGCGCGTCCTCGTGGACCGTGTCCCCGAAGCGGCGGGTCTCCGTCGGCCGCCGCGTCCCCACGCGCGACGTCGAGCGCTGTCGGCGGAGGAGCTGTCGGAGTCGGGGCATGAGAGCCATGTCTCGACCATATCGGCTAAGCGCTCTCGAGGCCGGACCAGCCACCCGTCGAACGACCGTCAGTACGAGTTTGTGTACTCCCCACAACGATGGCCCTATCCTCGAGGCATGCCGACCTCGACCGTCTCGCGCGACGAGAACGTCCAGCGCGTCCGCGAAGGCCTCGGCCTGCTCACCGCAGCGGCCATGCGCCGCCTCGACGAGGAGGTCGCCTGGTACCGCCAGCTGCCGGCCGAGGACCGCTCGTACGTGGCCCTCGTGGCGCAGACCGGCATCAACGCGTTCGTCACGTGGTTCGCGGACCCGAAGCAGACCCCGCACGGCGTGGGCGAGATGTTCGCGGCGGCGCCGCCGGAGCTGACCCGCTCGATCTCCCTGCAGCACACGCTGCAGCTCGTGCGCCTGATGGTCGACGTCGTGGAGTCGCACTCGGACCAGATCGCCTCCCCCGGCTACGAGCGCGAGCTGCGCGAGGCGGTGCTGCGCTACTCGCGCGAGGTCGCCTTCTCCGCGGCGGAGGTGTACGCCCGGGCCGCCGAGGTCCGCGGCGCTTGGGACGCCCGCCTGGAGGCCCTGGTGGTCGACGCCATCGTGCGCGGCGACACGGACGACGCCCTGCGCTCGCGCGTCTCGGCGCTCGGCTGGACCGGGCGGGGGCACGCGCTGGTCGTCGTCGGCGAGGCCACGTCCGGCCTGGACGACGTCGGCACGGCGGACCTGCGGCGCGCCGCCCGGCGTGCGGCCGGAGACACCCTCGTGGGGATCCACGGCGACCGGCTCGTCCTCGTCCTCGGCGGCGAGGGTGACCTGGTCACGGCGGCGAGCTCCCTGATCGGCCGGTTCGGGCCCGGACCGGTCGTGTTCGGGCCGGTGGTGGCGAACATCACCGAGGCGCCGTCGTCGGCCCGGTCCGCCCTGGCGGGTCTGGCCGCGGCACCGGCCTGGCCGCAGGCACCCCGGCCGGTCCTGGCCGACGACCTGCTGCCGGAGCGCGTGCTCACCGGTGACCGCACCGCGCGTCGCATCCTGGTCGCGCAGGCGTACCGCCCCCTGCAGGAGGCCACCGGGTCGGTCCTGGAGACCCTGTCCGCCTACCTGGGCACGGGTCGCTCCCTCGAGGCGGCGGCCCGCCGGCTCTACGTGCACCCCAACACGGTCCGGTACCGGCTCCGGAAGGTCTCCGAGATCACCGGGTGGGACCCCCTCGACGCCCGCGAGTCGTTCGTCCTGCAGGTGGCGCTGGCGCTGGGCCAGCTCGGCCCCGAGGACTGACGCGACCGACGGCGGTTGAGGATTCCCACAATCGCCTTCCCTGAGGTTGGTGCGGGTCGCCACGCTCCGGCGCGGGTCGCAGGTGGCACCGTGGGTCACGTGCTCGCCGTCGTCTGCCCTGGACAGGGCTCTCAGACCCCCGGGATGCTCAGCCCCTGGCTGGAGCTGCCCGGAACCACCGACCTGCTCGACTCGTTCTCCGCGGCCGCCGGCTGCGACCTGACGCTGCACGGCACGACCTCGGACGCGGAGACCATCCGTGACACCGCCGTCGCCCAGCCGCTCATCGTCTCGGCCTCGCTGCTCGCCCTGCGAGCGATCCTCGACGGCCGCCCGACGACCGACGTCGTCGACGTCACCGCAGGACACTCGGTCGGGGAGCTCGCCGCGGCCGCCGTCGCCGGCGTGCTGGACGACGCCGGCGCCGTCGGCCTCGTGTCGCACCGCGGCCGGGCGATGGCCGACGCCGCGGCCTCGACACCGTCCGGGATGAGCGCCGTCGTCGGGGGCGACCCGGACGAGGTGCTGGCGGCCATCGAGGCCGCAGGGCTCTTCCCCGCCAACGTCAACGGCGGCGGGCAGGTCGTCGCGGCCGGGGACAACGAACGGCTCGCGACGCTCGCCGAGAACCCGCCCGCGCGGACCCGCGTGATCCCCCTGCCGGTGGCCGGCGCGTTCCACACGCCGTTCATGGACGCCGCACGCACCTCGTTCGAGAAGGTCGCCACGACCTGGCTCGCCACCGACCCCCGCCTGGCCCTGCTCAGCAACGCCGACGGCGCCGACTACTCCGGGCTCGGCGAGGGGGCGCACGGTCATGGTCGGTCGACCGACGTCCTCGCCCGGCTCACGGCACAGGTCACGGCGCCCGTGCGCTGGGACCGGTGCCAGGAGACGCTGGCGGAGCGCGGTGTCACCGGCATCCTCGAGCTGGCACCCGGCGGAGTCCTGACCGGACTGGCGAAGCGAGCGCTCAAGGGAGTCGAGTCGGTGGCCGTGAAGTCGCCCGACGACGTCGAGGCCGCTCGCGACCTCATCGCCCGCCACTCCGCCGTCGGCGCGGCGGCATGAACGCGCGCAAGACGCTGCGCCAGGCGGAGCCGGTCCGGTACTCGCGCCTCCTCGCCGTCGCCGCCGAGCGCGGCACCGAGACCGTCACCAACGACGACGTCGCCGGCCCGATCGACTCCTCCGACGAGTGGATCCGGCAGCGCACCGGCATCGTCACGCGACGGCGCGCCACGGCCGACGTCGACGTGCTCGACCTCGCCGAGGCCGCGTCCCGCAAGGCGCTGGACGCCGCCGGCCTGGTCGGTGCCGACATCGACGCGGTGATCCTGTCGACGATCACCTACTTCCACCAGACGCCGTCCGCAGCCGCGGTGCTGGCCGACCGGCTCGGCGCGACGCCGGCCGCGGCCTACGACATCTCCGCGGCCTGCGCCGGGTACGCGTACGGCATCGGGCAGGCGGACGCCCTCGTGCGCTCCGGTGCCGCCCGCAACGTCCTGGTGATCGGGGCGGAGAAGCTCAGCGACATCATCGACCCCACCGACAGGTCGATCTCGTTCCTGCTGGGCGACGGGGCCGGCGCCGCCGTCGTCGGTCCCTCGGACGCCCCGGGGATCGGCCCGACCGTCTGGGGCTCGGACGGCTCCAAGTCGCAGGCGATCCGCCAGACCCACTCGCTGCAGGAGCTCGCGGCCGACGGCACGCTCGGCATGCCGACGCTCCGCCAGGACGGCCAGACCGTCTTCAAGTGGGCCAGCTTCCAGATGGCACCGATCGCCGCCAAGGCGATGGCGGAGGCGGGCGTCGAGCCGGACGACATCCAGGTGTTCGTGCCGCACCAGGCGAACATGCGGATCATCGACCAGATGGTCAAGCAGCTCAAGCTCCCCGAGTCGGTGGTCGTCGCCCGCGACATCGCCGACTCCGGCAACACCTCGGCGGCGTCCATCCCGCTCGCCACCGAGCGGCTGCTCTCCGAGGGCAGCGCACGCCCCGGCGACCTGGCGCTGCAGATCGGGTTCGGCGCCGGGCTCGTCTACGCCGCCCAGGTGGTCGTGCTCCCGTAGCAACGCCCCGTAGAGTCCGAACCCGGCGGTGCGCGAGAATCGCACCGCCACACCCCGACCCGGTGCCGGACGGCCGGTACCCCGTTCAAGGAGATACGCACCCCATGGCTCACACCGCTTCCGAGATCCTCGAAGGCCTCGCCGAGATCGTCGCCGAGGAGACCGGTCTGCCGACCGACGCCGTCGTCGCCGAGAAGTCCTTCACCGACGACCTCGACATCGACTCGCTGTCGATGATGACGATCGTCACCCACGCCGAGGACAAGTTCGGCGTCCGCATCCCGGACGACGAGGTCAAGAACCTCGCGACCGTCGGCGACGCCGTGAAGTACATCGAGGGCGCGCAGGCCTGATCCGCTCAGTCCTGAGCGGCGGTCCACGCCGTCGCCGCGCGGGCGGGCACCACTGCCCGCCCGCGCGGTCCCCGCACACCACACGCACTGAAACCTCAGGAGCTTCACCATGACCGCAGCTGCCTCGCGCGAGGTCGTCGTCACCGGCCTCGGCGCCACCACCCCGCTCGGTGGCGACGTGCCCACGACCTGGTCGGCCGCCCTGGCCGGCGAGTCCGGCGCGCGGACCATGGAGAACGACTGGTCGGAGAAGTACGGCATCCCCGTCACGTTCGCCGCGACCATCAAGGTCAAGCCGGACGAGGTCCTCCCCCGCCCCGAGATCAAGCGCATGGACCCGTCCACGCAGTACGCGATGATCGCGGCTCGCGAGGCGTGGCAGGACGCCGGGGCTCCCGAGGTCGACGGCGAACGGCTCGGCGCCGTCGTGTCCTCCGGCATCGGTGGCATCTGGACCACCCTGGACGGCTGGGACACGCTCCGGGAGCGCGGTGCCCGCCGCGTGCTGCCGATGACGGTGCCGATGCTCATGCCGAACTCGCCGGCCGCCTACGTCTCGCTCGAGCTGGGCGCGCAGGCCGGAGCGCACGCCCTGGTCTCCGCCTGCGCCTCCGGTGCCGAGGCCATCGGCTACGGCATGGACATGATCCGCAACGGCCGTGCCGACGTCGTCGTCTGCGGTGGCACCGAGGCCACCATCCACCCCATGCCGATCGCGGCCTTCGCCGCCTCCCGCACCCTCTCCCTGCGCAACGACGACCCGGCCGGCGCGTCGCGCCCGTACGACGTCGACCGCGACGGGTTCGTCATCGGCGAGGGCGCGGCCGTCGTCGTGCTGGAGAGCGCCGAGCACGCGGCTGCTCGCGGTGCCCGGGTCTACGCGCGACTCGCCGGCGTGGGCCTCTCGGCCGACGCCTACCACATCACCTCCCCCGACCCCGACGGCAAGGGGCAGGTCGCGGCCATGCGCCGGGCGCTCGCCGACGCCGACGTGACCGGCCCGGACGTCGTCCACGTCAACGCGCACGCCACCTCCACCAAGGTCGGGGACCTGACGGAGACCCGGTCGATCCGCACTCTCCTGGGCTCGGACGCCGACCACGTCCAGCTCTCCGCGACGAAGTCCATGACGGGTCACCTCCTCGGCGGCGCCGGTGCGCTCGAGACCTTGTTCACCGTGAAGGCCGTCCACGAGCGGCTCGCCCCGCCGACGATCAACGTCGCCAATCCCGACCCGGAGCTCCAGGTGCCGCTCGTCCGGGACACGCCCTCCGCGCTGCCCGACGGAGACGTCGTGGCCATCAACAACTCGTTCGGGTTCGGCGGGCACAACGTGGCCCTGGCGGTCACCAACGCCTGATTACTGCGGGTCACGCCCTGAGCGGGTGAAATTCCTGGGTGAAGTTTTCCCCCGGTCGCAGCCGTGAGATGCGTCACGTAGCGTCGTTGCCGCAAGCGACTAGCGGATGGCAATTGCCTAGGGGGGCACTTCATGGCCGCACAGCGTCAGCAGCACGAGCACGCCAGTTCACGACCGGCGAACTCACCACCTCCACGTCACAGAAGACGATCGAGGCATGCCCGGGGAGCGACGGCCTTCGCCGTCGCGGCGGGGGTGGTCGGCGCTGCGGCGCTGACCGGCATCCCCGCCCAGGCAGTACCGACCGACGAGAGCGAGGCTCTCGGCACCTTCCTCGGCGGCGAGGCCGCGGGGATCAACCTGGACGACATCGCCGAGGTCCAAGGTGCCCTCGCCGAGTACCCGTCCGGCAGCGAGCTCGAGACCAACCCGCTGGCGGCCGACGTGCTCAACGCCGTCGCCGTCGACCTGGGCGGCGGGCTGTCGCTGCTCGGGGAGAACGGTCTCATCGAGCTCGGCGCCGTCAACCAGTACGCCGCCGCCGACGTGGACGGCGCAGCTGCCGCGTCCGGTGCGGTCAGCGACCAGGGCGCCATCGAGGCAGGGGGCTCCGCCGCCTTCCCGTCCGACGCGAGCGTGTCACTCACGCCGCTGCTCGCGGATGCCGGGCTCGACGGGGTGCTGTCCGAGCTCGACCTCCAGCTCGGCGCGCTGTCCTCGCAAGCCGAGTGGCCCGGTGGTGGAGACCCTGTCGGTGACTACCAGATCGCCGGCGCGACGCTGGCGATCGACAGCCCGGCCGTCTCCGACATCGCGACCCTCGTCGACGACGAGATCGTTCCGGCCGTGGACGGTTCGGTCGACGAGCTGGTCGGGCCGGACGGGCTGCTGTCGGACGCGCTCGGGACGATCGGCGTCCTCGACCCGGTGCTGGCAGCGCTCGGTTCCAACCTGACCGTCGACTCGGCGATCACCCTGGACACCGAGGCGGCCCTGGCGCCCGTGCTCGACGAGGACTTCGGCGACGAAGGCGTGGTCATCAACGTCGGGGCCGGCACCATCGACGTCGACCTGGACACCATCCTGGGTGGTGAGGGGTCGCTGAACGACTTCGACCCGAACACCGAGGTGCTGTCCGCGGACGCACTGGCTGCGATCACGGCCGGTCTCAGCGCCGCGCTCGACGATCTGACGCTCGCCCTGGTGGACGCGGTCGAGACCGCGCTGCAGTCGGCATCGCTGACCTTCACCGCGGAGGGAAGCATCCTCGGCGGTCTCACTGCACTGGACATCAGCCTGGACAGCACCGTCGGGGACGTCGTCAACGGCACGGTGGACTCTGGCGACGCGTCGCTGACGATCTCGCTGGCCGGGCTCCCGGTGACCCTCCCGCTCGGAGACCTCACCAATGCCCTCGCCGGGCCACTGAACGACGTGCTCTTCGACGAGGACACCGGGCTGGTCAGCACGCTGGCCGGCACCATCAACACTGCCGTGGTCGGCCCGACACTGGCGGCCCTGTCGCCGGCGCTCGAGTCGCTCAACACGGTCGTGAGCCTCGTGGCGAACGTCCAGGAGCAGCCTGGCGAGCTCCCGGCGCACGACCCCACGGGTACCGAGTCGTTCACGCAGCGGGCGTTGACACTCACCCTGCTGCCGGGCGGCACGCCGCTCGCCCAGGTCGACCTCGCCTCCTCCACGGTGCGCGCCGTCGAGGTGCTCGACCTGGCCGTGACGGTCACCCCGGACACCGCCGCACCCGGTGACACCGTCACCGTCGACGGCACCGGCTACACCCCGGACTCGACCGCCACGGTCGAGATCCGCGACACCGACGGC
>NZ_PVTX01000014.1 GCF_003003075.1 Isoptericola halotolerans
CGCCACACCGAAAGCCGCCCCCGACCCCACCAACCGAACCGACAGCCACGACCGGCTCCGCCGCGACAAGATCGACAAGACCGGATGCGTCACCCTGCGCATCGCTGGCAAGCTCCGACACATCGGCATCGGACGACCCCACGCAGGAACCCACGTCCTGCTGCTCGTCCACGACCACGACGTGCGCATCATCAACGCCGCCACCGGCGAGATCCTGCGCGAGCTCACCATCGAACTCACCCGCGACTACCAGCCACGCGGCACCACCACCACCGACACAAGACAAAGGCCCGAACCCACATTCGTGGGTCCGGGCCTTGCCGATGTCCTGAGACATCACATGGCGGTAGCGGTGGGATTTGAACCCACGGTGGCTTTGACACCACACAGCATTTCGAGTGCTGCACCTTCGGCCGCTCGGACACGCTACCTCGCCGGACCAACCGGCCCACCGAGGATACCGAACCAGGCGGCATCCACGAAATCCGCGGCGCTGCGACCTCGATCACCACGCAGCAGGCGATGAGGCACGCGCGCGCCGCATCGTGCGAGGCACCGAGACTCGAGCCCCAGCGGCGAGTTCCGGGGCCAGTACACGCACTGGTCCACAGGACTGGAACCTCGACGACGTCCAGCTGGACCGAGCCCGCCGCTGACGCCACGTGCCGCCGTCGGGCACGACGACGGGCGCCGAAGCGAACCCTCGCGGGGCTACTACCTCGGCGCCCGTCGCACTACCTCGGCGCAAGCGCCCCTACCTCGGCGAGCGGGGCCCTACCTCGGCGGAGGGTGCTGCGCTCAGGCGCAGGGCACGCCCGCGTCCCACGCCCCGGTGACGGACGTGCCCGGCACCTCGCCGCGGGTCCACCACATCGCCGTGTGGTTCACGCCGGCCCGTGAGACGACGTCGCCGGACGTGTAGGTCGCGGAGGCGTCGAACGCCTCGCGGCACTCCTCGGCCGCCACGGGGTTGTCTCCGTGCACCCCGACCTCACGCCACGGGTCGCGCTTGGCATCGGCGCCCGGCTCCTGGTTCCGCGTCCACCACTTCGCCTCGTACTCGACGCCGTTGTGCGACACCACGTCGCCGGCGGTGTACACCCCGGAGGCGTACCAGGGCGCGGCCCCGTCACCGGCCACGAGCGGTCCCGGTGCCGCAGCCCGGAAGGTGTCGGCCAGTGCGCCGCCGAGCTCGTTGCGGTAGTCCCCGGCGATGTCCCAGAAGTACGCGCCACCGAACCCGTTCTCGGCGAGCCACTCGGCCTTGGCCGTCACGGAACGCGGCGTGTCGAGGCTCCACCACTGGTCGCCGTCCCACCGGTAGGCGGCCACGGCCTCGTCGTCGTAGTACTCCTCACCGACGGTGCGCAGCTCGGAGTAGTTCTTCACGCCGATCGCCCCGCTCGCCGGTGCGCCCGGCGTCGGGTCCTCCACGCCCTCCCAGCCCTGCCCGTAGGCGGCGAGGCCGAGCACGATCTGCTCGTCGCGGTACCCGGCGGCCCGGTAGGCGCCGAGCAGCCCGTCGGCCGCGAGCCCCCAGTTCGCGTCCTGGTCCGGCGCGTCCGGCCAGGAGTACGGGTGCAGGTTGCCCTGGTGCCCGGTCCGGTCCGCCACCCAGGTGCCGTGGTAGTCGTAGCCCTGGATGTTGAGGAAGTCGACGACGGCGGCGAGCCGGGGGTCCACCCAGCCTCCGTTGGTGCGCGGGGCCCAGCCGGCCGGCGCGAACCCGGTCAGCAGGTAGTCCTCGCCGTCGACGGCGGAGCGCTCGTCGAGCTCGGCGCGGAACAGCTCCATGAGGGCCAGGAAGTTCTCCTGGTCCACCTCGGGGTTCGGCGACGGGTGCTCGCCGGTGGCGGCCGGCCACTCCCAGTCGACGTCGAACCCGTCGAAGATCCCGGCGGCCACGCCCTCGCCGCCCTGGTCGCCGTAGACGGGCAGGTTGCCGTCGAGGTAGATGTCCAGGCAGGACTCGACCAGCCGCTCGCGGCCGGCAGCGGTCGAAGCCGCCTCGGAGAAGTTGTCGGACCAGGTCCACCCGCCCAGCGAGACCATGATCTTGAGGTCGGGGTACAGCTCCTTGAGCTTGCGGAGCTGGTTGAAGTTCCCGGCGAGCGCCTGCCCCTCGACGTCGGCCACGCCGTCGACGGCGTCCTCCGCGCCGACGAGGCGCAGGTAGTCGTTCTCCGGGTCGCCCTCGGGCTGGCCGGGGTCGACGCCGTCGTCGGGCACGACGCCGTCGCTGATGTCGCAGACGAGGTCGCTGGTGACGTTGCCGAACGCGTACGTGAGGTGGGTGAGGTCGGCGGCGGCACCGGTCCGCACGAGGTCGGCGACCTCGTAGTCGTGGGCGCTGCCGGGCGCCCAGCCCGGGAAGTAGCCGAGCGTGGTGTAGCCGTTGACGCCGTCGGCGTCATGGGTGGATCCGGCGTCGGGCGTGGGGGTCGACTTCGCCGCGGCGGCGGGCGCGGCGAGCGCTCCGGCGGTGAGCGCGGTGACGGCGGCGGCGGTGGTCAAAGTGGTCAGGACGGACGTGCGCTGTTTCATCGGGAGCCTCGCTGCTTCCTCGGGGTGCGACCCGGAACCGGGTTTGTTCGGTCCCCTGCACATTAGCGGCGCGCGGTCGCGGGCGCTAGAGGCCCGTGAACCGCAGCGCTCGCCAGGGTCGCGTGAGGGCTTCGTGAAAGGGGGCCGCTCAAGACGCTCCGCACCACGGCTCTCGGTAACGTCCAGAACTCCGAGGGGGCGATCTGTTGCACGACCCGGCGGCGCCGGCCGCTACACAGGAGGAATCGATGAAAGCAGGACCACCGACGAAAGCACTCGAGAACAGCATCGCGATGGGCGATCGCACGCCCGCCGGCCGTTACGCCGTCGAGCTCGCCACCGAGGAGTGGTGGTGGTCGGACGACACGTATCGCATCCACGGCTTCGAACCCGGCGAGGTCAGGCCGACCACCGCACTGGTCCTGGCCCACAAGCACCCGGACGACCGGCACCGCGTGGTCGGCCTGTTCGACGACGCCCAGCGCACCGGTGAGCCCTTCTCCACCGTGCACCGCATCGTCGACGCGCACGGTGCGCCCCGCGTGGTCTCGGTCGTCGGCGAGGCCCGGCACGACGCCCACGGGGCGATGACCAAGCTCGCCGGCTACGTGCTCGATCTGACGGGGAGCGTCGACCGGTTGGCCGCCGAACGGGCCGACTCCTCGATCCGAGCAGCGGCCCGCAGCCGTCGAGACATCGAGCAGGCCAAGCTGCTCGTCACGCTCGCTCTCGAGGTGGACGACGACGAAGCCTTCAGCGTCCTGCGCCACCACTCCAACACCACGAACGTGCCGCTGCGCGCCTTGTCGCAGCGGCTGGTGCGCGAGGTCGTGTCGGCGCCCGACCGGCCGTTCGAGGCCTCCCGAGTGCTCGCCGTGCTCGAGGCGCCGACGCCGGCCCTGCACTGACGCCTCGCAAGGCCGTTCGTGGCACGAGCGCCCGGCGTCACGCACCGACGCTGTCGGTGAGGTCGGCACCGGTGCTGACCCGTGCGCAGTGGCTGCAGCAGAACGTCTCGTCGTCGACGGCGTGCTAGCCCGGCCTCCAGCCGGCTCCCAGCCGCCCCAGCAAGACGCCAGGCCCGTCCCAGGTCCGGCCGGAGATCGCGGTGTCCACTGGGTGTCCGCCACACCCACGGACCGCACCGGTCCTCGACCCGGGAGCCCTGATGACACCCGCCCTCCTCTACGGCATCGACCTCGTCGCCGTCGCGATCCTGACCTTCGCGATCTACTTCCCCCGCCACCGCCGCCGTGACCTCGTCGTCGCCTACCTGGGCGTCAACGTGGGGGTGCTCGCGGTGTCGGCGGTCCTCGCCTCGAGCTCCGTCGCCGCCGGCCTGGGCCTGGGACTGTTCGGCGTGCTGTCGATCATCCGGCTCCGCTCCGACGAGCTCTCCCAGCGCGAGGTCGCCTACTACTTCGCGGCGCTGGCGCTCGGGCTCCTGGGCGGGCTCGGCGAGGCGGTCGGCTGGCTGAGCATCGCCGGGTCGGCGCTCGTGCTGGTGGTCATGGCGGTCGCGGACCACCCGCGGCTGCTGTCCCGCCACCACAGCCAGACGGTCGTGCTGGACCGGGCCGTGACCGAGCACGACGCGCTCACCGCCACCCTCGAGCAGCTCCTCGGCGGCACGGTCCACACCGCCACCGTCCAGCGTCTCGACCTCGCCGACGACACCACCCTGGTCGACGTCCGGTACGAGCTCCCCCGCCGCTCCCGCAGGACCCGGTCCGACGGCGACGCCCCGGCCGGCCGCACCGCCGTCGGCCCCCGGCCCGGCACCGTCGCCGAACCGGTGGCGGCCCGGTGAGCGGCCCGGTGAGCGGGCCGGTGAACGGGCCCCGCGTGGAGCAGCACGTGGCGAGCTGGCCCGCGGTCGGCCTCGACGAGCTCGACGACGTCGCCGCCCTCCAGACGCGCGTGGACCGCAAGTACGTGCTCGGCCCTGCCGAGGTCACCGCGCTCCTGGACGGCGTGCGCGCCGACCGGCCGCGCGTGCTGGAGATCGACGGCCGCCGCACGTTCGCCTACGCCTCCACCTACCTGGACACCCCCGACCTGACGACGTTCCACCAGGCCGCGCGGCGGCGCCGGCGGCGGTTCAAGGTCCGCACCCGCACGTACGTCGACACCGGCGGCACGTTCCTGGAGGTCAAGACGCGCGCCGCCCGCGGGGTCACCGTCAAGGAGCGCAGACCTGCAGACCCCGTGACGCTGACGCTGCGCGACGACGACGCCGCGTTCGTCGACGACCGACTCGCCGCCGCCCGGCTCGCCGCACCGCCGTCGTCGGCCGACCTGGTCCCCGTGCTCACCTCGCGCTACCGCCGCACCACCCTCCTGCTGCCGGACGCGCGCCTCACCCTCGACACCGCGCTCACGTGGAGCCTCGCTCCGCGGCCCGACGGCGGCACGCACCCCGTGGCCGACGTCGGCGACCTCGTCGTGGTCGAGACCAAGGCGGGGACCGCGCCGTCGTCGGCGGACCGTCTGCTGTGGCGGGCCGGGCACCGCCCCGACCGCATCTCCAAGTACGCGACCGGGCTGACGCTGCTCCGCCCGGAGCTTCCCGACCATCCCTGGCGCCGGCTCCGCCGCGACCGCCTCGCCGCCTGACCACCCGGAAGGAACCCCTCATGAACCGCAGCTCCCTGCCTCGCTGGGCCCGCACGGCCCGTACCCGCTTCCTCGCCCTCGTCGCCTCCGGCGCGCTCGCCCTCGGCGCGCTCGGCGCCTGCAGCACCCCGACCGGCGAGGCGGCGGCCGCCTCCGACGGCTCCGTGTCCCCGAGCGGCGCCGCCGACCAGGTGGTCACCACCTCCAGCTCCGGGCTCACCGCGGCCGAGGTGCTCGCCGAGAACCTCGACGCCTCGCAGACCGTCGCGCTCGCCGACACGGCGTGGGAGACGGATGACGAGGTCGCCGTCGACCTGGACGCGCCCGCAGCGACCGACGGCGTGGAGGTGGACGGCGAGACCGTCACCCTCACCTCGCCCGGCACCTACCGCCTCTCGGGGACGCTCGCCGGGCAGGTCGTCGTCTCCGCCGAGGCCGACGGCGTGGTGCGGCTCGTGCTCGACGGCGCCGACATCACCTCGGCCACCGGCGCCGCGATCGACGTGCAGGACGCCGACCAGGTCTCCGTGGTTCTCGCGGACGGCTCGGCGAACCGGCTGGAGGACGCGACCGAGTACGCCGACACCACCAGCGAGAACGCGGCGAACGCCACGCTCTACTCCACCGCGGACCTGGCGATCTCGGGCTCCGGTGCGCTGGAGGTGGTGGGCCACGCGAACGACGGCATCACCGGCAAGGACGGGCTCGTGATCACCGCGGGCGACCTCACCGTGGACGCCGCCGACGACGCCGTCCGCGGCAAGGACTACCTGGTGGTCGCCGGCGGCACGCTCGACCTGACCGCGGGTGGCGACGGGCTCCGGTCCGACGACGACTCCGACGCCACCGCCGGGTACGTCGCGCTGCTCGGCGGCGACGTGACCGTGGCCGCGGGATCGGACGGGGTCCAGGGCTTCACCGACGTCGCGGTCTCCGGCGGCAGCCTGACCGTCACCGGCTCCGAGGAGGGCATCGAGGCGGCGGTGATCGCGATCTCGGGCGGCACGGTGGACGTCACCGCCACCGACGACGCCGTCAACGCGACCGTCAAGGAGGCCGGGTCCGACTCCGAGGAGTCCACCGCGGACGCCGACGCCGACGGGTCGGCCACGGAGGAGTCGGCCGAGCAGGCCGGTCCGGGCGGCGGAGGCGGCGAGGCCGTCCAGGCCGGGGCGTCGCTGACCGTCACCGGCGGCGTGCTGACTGCGTCCGGCGGCGGCGACGGGCTCGACTCCAACGGGGTCATCGACGTCTCCGGCGGCACCATCGCCGTCGCCACGTCGGCCGCCGGCGGTGGCGAGAGCGCGGTGGACGCCAACGGCACGGTGACCAGCACCGGCGGCTGGCTGCCGCTCGACGCCGCGGCCGACGCCGGTTCCACGATCACGGTGCTGGCCGACGACGGCACGCAGGTGGCGTCCGTCGACACCACCACCGCCGCGCTGCCCTCGCTGAGCCTCACCGCGGACGGCATCACCGCGGGCGAGAGCTACACCGTCGCCGTGGACGGCGAGGAGGTGGGCACCGCGACCGCCGAGGAGTCCCCGGCCAGCGCCATGGGTGGCATGGGCGGCGGCCCGCCGGCCGGAGAGGGCCGGCCGCCCGCCGACGGCGAGCTGCCCGACGGCGAGCTGCCCGGCGGGGCCCAGCCGCCGTCGGGCGCCGACGCCTGACGCAACGGGTGCGGAGCGGCCGGCGTCGGCCGCTCCGCACCCCGGGTGGCTCAGCCGATCCCGAGCAGGCGCCAGAGCCAGTCGAGCAGGCGGTCGGCGATGTCGCCGAGCCAGCCGCCATGGCCGCCGTCGTTCCCTCCGCTGTGACCCTTGCCCTCGACCGTCACCGGTTCCGAGACCGCCACGACCGGGTCGGCGCCCGCGGCCACCGCGGTGACCTCGACGGTCAGCTCGTGGCCCACGTCCGCCCGCTTGACGCGGTAGGTCTCCTCGGCGCCCTTCCGTCCGATCGGCTCGCCGTCCCGCAGCCACCGGTAGGAGTACTCCGCCGGGACGGACCACTCGCCCGGGTCGGCGACCAGGCGCGCACCCTTGACCGCGTCACCGGTGATCGAGGGCGCCACCGTGTTCTCCAGCGGCGCCTGGACCTCCGGGAACAGCTCGATCTCGGTGGGTTCCGGGTTCGCCACGAGGCGCGCCCCGGTGTCCGACGGCGCCACGTCCGTCAGCTCGTACAGCCCGTGCATCTCGATCGAGCCGTCGGCGGCGATCTCGGGCCGCACCGCGGAGGAGTCGGTCGTGACGAACCAGTCCTCGCCCACCTCGGCCGGGCGCCCGTCGGAGGTGTCCGCCGTCGTGCCGTCGAAGTAGTTCGACGGGTCGGTCAGCAGCGACGTGTCGTCCTGGGCCAGCGCCAGCACGTCCGCCGCCGCGGACCGCCACGACAGCACCCCGGTGGCCTCGTACGCCGTCGAGCTCGCGTTGGTCTCCAGCCGGACGCCCCGCTCGTTGTCGACGGAGGTGACGCCGTCGAGCCGGATGTCCGGGCCCGAGTTGGACGTCACGCCCGTGGCGAGGTTGCCGAAGCTGACCGCGTTGCGCAGCAGGTGGTCACCCGGCATGGACTCGCCGCCGAGCTTGAACCCGTTGCCCTCGCCGGTCCGTGCCGGGTCGGCCTCGAGCCAGCCGTTGTCGTACGCGACCGAGTCCTCGACCACCACGGTGCCGATCGGACCGGTCGTGGACTTGGCGAACAGGTCCCAGCCGTCGTCGATGTTGTGGTGGGCGATGTTATAGCGGAACACGTTGCCCTCGCCGACGGTGAGCTTCGCCGCGAACCCGTCCGCGTCGTTGCCGCCGTCGTCGGCGTTGTTGTGCGACACCGAGGACACCACCAGGTTGTGCGACGGCCACATCGACGGCGGCTCCGTAGACCGGCCCGAGATCTGGATGCCGGTGTCCCGGTTGTGGTGCGACTCGACGCGCTCGACCACGTTGTGGTGCCCCTCGACGAGCATCGGCTTCTGCTTGTCCGCGGACCCCGTGATCTCGAGGCCGTACACGTGCCACCAGTCGCCGCGGATCACGAGGCCGCCGTCCGGCGACGCCGACAGGTCGAGCACCGCGCGGGTGCCCGGCTCCGACATGATCGTGATCGGCGCGTCCTCGGTGCCGTCGCGGCCGCGCTCGGCCACGACCGCCCGCTGCGGCGTGTAGGTGCCGTCCGCCAGCACGATCTGCTGCCCCGGCTGGGCGAAGCCGACGGCGGTGTGGAGGTCGAGCGGGTCGGCCTGCGTGCCCGCACCGTCCGGCGAGCCGTCGGGCGCCACCCGGATCGACTCGCCCGGCTCACCGTAGGAGCGCACCGTGAACGTCAGCGGGACGTCGACCGGGTCGGTGGACTCGATCCGCTCGTACTCCCCGAGCTGCGGCTGCTCGGCGTCGGGCAGCAGCCGCGCGGTGAAGGAGTTCTCCCCCGGCTCGAGGCCCACGGTGACGAGCTCCCGCTCGCCCGGCGCGAGGTCCACGCCGTCGACGACGACGTCGCCGTCGGCGTCGAGGATCTGCCCCTCGCCGTGCATCGTGGACACCAGCGGCACCTCGATCTCCCGCAGCGGCGTCGTGGACGTGACGTCGACCTGGAGGTCGGCCGGCACGTACTCGATCGGACGCTCCTGCGCGGGCTCGTCGTCGTCCGGGTGGATCGTCGTGAACTCCCAGTCGGTGACCGTCACCTGGATCTTGCGGGCGGCGGCCATGCCCACGTAGAAGGCGTCGGGGTCCTGCTGGAGCAGCATCTCCGGGTCGTACTGGATGACCTCGATGTCCTCGCCGTTCTCCCCGGCGCCGTTCCAGACGGCGTGGAACCCGGTGTTCGACCTGCGCAGCGTCAGCTCGTAGACGTCGCCGTCGCCGAACTTCGGGCCCGTGATCTCCGGCCGGTAGCCCGGGTCGAAGACCACCGAGTCGCTCTGGTCGCGGGAGCCGGCCGTGTTGTCGTCCGTGGCGCCGGTGTAGCCGTGCACGAACCGGGCGCCCGGCATGCCGTTCACCACGTCCTCGGTGCCGTCGCCGAACCGGGTGAGCAGCGCGCCCGCCGAGTTGAAGTACCGGTGGGGCGAGGACTCGGCCACCAGGTCGTCGATCGCCACGACGCCGAACCCGGACTGGTTGTCCTTGGCCGCCGAGTCGTCCACGCGGAACGTGGCGGTCAGCGTGAAGTTCTCCGTCGCCGGGTCGATCTTCGTGAAGTAGTACTGGAAACCGTCCTCGGAGGTGGCCAGCTTGGTGGAGCTGTCCCGGGCGTCGAAGGTGATCGTCCCGTCGCCGTTGTCCGTCACGGAGCCGCCGGATCCCGCGTTGGAGCCGACGTCCGCGATCTGCCAGCGCTCGACCGCGTCGGCCACGGTCACCTCGAAGGGTGCCCCGGCGGCCTCGTCGGTGCCGCGCTGCGCGACGACGCGCACCTGGTACGTCTGGCCCACCGTCAGGCCGGTGACCTCCGCGCCCGTGCCGGTCACGCCGTCGACGGCGGTGGTGAAGGTGGTGCCGTCGGTGCTGGTCTGCACGGCGTAGGTCTCGGCCTCCGGGGTGGCGCCCCACTCGACGGACACGGTGCCCTGCCCGCCGGAGACGGCGGTGGTGAGCGCGCCGGTGACCTCGGGGCCCACCAGGGGCAGCGAGAACGCGCCGGTGGGCACCCGCTCCGAGACGAGCGCCTCCGCCTCGCCGGAGCGGGTCAGCCGCACCTCGACCTCGTACGTGCCGGAGGCCGGCGGGGTCAGCGAGATCGTGCCGGACGGCCCTTCGGCGGCGGTGAAGTCGCGGTCGACGAGCTCGCCGGCGCCGTCGAACAGCAGGGCGTGGGCGATGTCGGCGCCGTCGGTGCCGACCAGGCCGCTGTAGGTGACGTCGAGCAGGGCCGGGTCCTCCGGGTCGACGGTGACGCCGTCGACCACGGGGGCCGCGACGTCCGCCCACGGGGCGCGCGCCACGTCGTCGTCGGCACCGAGCTGGGCGGCGTAGACGTTGACGCCCGAGGAGGGCGAGGACAGCCAGTAGGTGCCGGCCGCGGGGACCTCGAGGACCTCGGTCGCGACGGGGACGCCGGAGTCGTCGGCGAGGGCGGGCACGGAGTCGACGACGGTCCAGGACTCGTCGAAGAGCGCGAGCGCACGGTCGCTGCTCCCGCTGCCGGAGCGCGCGTGGACGACCACCTCGGTGGGGGCGTCGGCGGTGAACTGCAGCGACCGGTGCTCGGCCGTGCCGGAGCCGTTGAGCTTGAGCCGCTGGGTGAACTCGTCGCCGCGGTCGGAGGTGCGGCTGCTGCCGTCGACGTCGACGTCCTTGCCCTCTGCGGCCTTGACGGTGAAGTCGCCGGCGACGACGTCGCTCGTGTACTCGCCGGCGGCGAGGTCGTCCGCGCGGAAGGCCGTCTCCGGGCCGGCGGCGACCGCCGCGACCGCGGAGCTGACGGTGAGGGCCGCTGCGGCGACCACCGCCCACGACGCACGGAACCTGGTGGCTGTCGGTGTCATGGCTCTCCTCGTCGAGATGCGCATCGCTCGGCGTCGAGCGTGCGAGAAACCGGTTTCCCGTACGGTAATCGCATTCCCGGCTCGCGGTCAAGGGGCCACCGGCCGCGAGGCGCGCTTCAGCGCGCCGTGACCGCCACCTTGGCCTTCGACGGCCGCAGGTGCGCCACCGGCGACCCGGGGTACTTCACGATCCAGGTACCCGACGCCCTCACCACGAAGGACCGCCGGAACCGCCCGTCCGCACCCACGGTGTCGGTCCCCTTGAACACCGGGCCGCGCGAGCCCTTCGGGTCGAAGTAGAACTTCACCTTCTCCCCCGCGGCACCGCGCCAGCCGCCCAGGTTCCACCGGTCCAGCTGCGACGGCTTGCGCAGCGTGCCGGACACGGCGACCCGCTCACCCTTGCGGACCGACGCGTCGCTCACCCGCACGTTCGTCCGCGTCGCCTTGCTGACCCGGAAGCTCCCGGTCCACGAGGTCGGGAAGTAGGTGAGCGACGTCCCCGACGACGTCCGGACCTCCGGGTCCGCCCACACCTCGACGTCGTAGATCCCGGCAGGTTCGTCCGGCCCGAGGTACAGGTGTGCGTACACCTTGTTCGCACCGTCCTTGCGCACCTCCGAGCAGCTCCCCTCGTAGCTGCCGAGCCGGCTCTCCACACAGACGTCCGTCGTCCGGTGATCCAGCCGACCGGGTCCGGAGGCGGACCACTCGACATCGACACGGGTCTTCGTCGACGACCCCTTGACGACCACGTCCCGCGTGCGGACCTTCATCGTCACCTTGGTGCCGTCCGTCGTCCGGCTGCGCGTGAACCGGTGGTCGACGGCCGGTTCCTTCGCCCCCGTCGGCCGTGCCCACGACGGCGCCTGCTTCGCGCTCCCTCGGTAGGAGGCGCTCCACCGCCCCTTGCCGCGGTCCCGGAGGACCTTGCGGAACCGGCCGTCGCTGTCGGTGCGGACGGTCGTCACGTACCGAGCCCCGGCCTTGCCCTGCGGGTCGAACGACAGCCGCACCGTGGCCTCCGCGACGGGTCGTCGAGCGAGCGCCGTCCGGTACTCGACGTCCTGCCAGCGCGTCACCTGCCCGGTGACGACGGCCTTCCCGCCCGACCGCTTCGCCGTCGCCGACGCCTGGGTGGCTCGTCGCACCTGGAACGACACGGCGTTCTCGCGAACGATCTGGTAGGGCTGGCCGTCCACCGTCGTCCGCAGCTCCACGATGGCGACGTAGGTCCCGGGCCGGTCCTCGGCGGACATCACGAAGTCGGCGTAGGCGCGCCGCTCCGACGTCTTGACGAGGTAGACGGCCCCGAGCGAGCTGGAGCCAGGTCCCTGGGCGGACACCACGCTCGTGCCGTCGCCGTCGAGCGACAGACGCTCGCGTGGGTGGTCGAACGTGAACCACATCCGGGCCACCCTCGGCGACGGTCCCACGACGACGTCGGCCATCGACACGGTGACCTGGAGGTCGACCTCCCTGTCCGTGAACGTGCCGGTCCCCCGGGGCGCGGCCGCCTCGGCCGGCACCAGACCGACGAGGAGGAGCGAGAGGGCGGCGAGGACGACGGTGACCACACGGGACGCTCGATGCACGTCCAGACGATCCCAGCCCGCGCCCCGCATGTACACCAACCGCAGGTGAACTTTCCGGGGCAGCCGTCCGCCCGCCGTCCGCCCCGCGTCCGTCGTACGCTCGAACAGTGCAACCCGCCGCCCGTCCGCTCGCCCCCACGTACCAGGAACGCCGCTGGGAGCTGCCGCCGGACGCGGTGATCCACCACGGCACGGTGGACGACGCCGCCCGCCTTCTCGAGGGCCGCACGCTCACCGCCCTGACCGGCGCCGGGATCTCCACCGACTCCGGCATCCCCGACTACCGCAGCCCCGACTCCCCGCCGCGCAACCCGATGACGTTCCAGCAGTTCGTGGGCGACGACGCGTTCCGCCGGCACTACTGGGCCCGCAACCACGTGGGCTGGCAGCACGTGCGCCGCACGCACCCCAACGCCGGGCACCGCGTGCTCGCCGAGCTGGAGGAGCGCGGCATCGTGCGCGGCGTCATCACCCAGAACGTCGACCTGCTCCACGAGGACGCCGGCTCGCGCACCGTCATCGACCTGCACGGACGCTACGACAGCGTGATCTGCCTGCAGTGCGGGCGCACCATCTCCCGCGCCCACCTGGCCGAGCGTCTCGACGCGCTCAACCCGGGCTTCGTCGAGTCCGTGCTCGACGGCGGCACCACCGTCGCGGACATCGAGGTCGCCCCGGACGCGGACGCGGTCATCGCCAAGACCTCGCACTTCCGCCCGGCGGACTGCGAGTTCTGCGGCGGGGTGCTCAAGCCGGAGATCGTCTACTTCGGCGAGAACGTGCCCCGCGCCCGGGTGGACGAGGCCTACGCGCTGGTCGAGTCCGCCGACGCCCTGCTCGTCGCGGGCACGAGCCTGACCGTCATGAGCGGGCTGCGGTTCGTGCGCCGGGCCGCCAAGGCGGGGCAGCCGGTCGTCATCGTCAACCGGGGCGAGACCCGCGGCGACCCCCTCGCCACGGTCAAGGTGGACGCCGGCGTGAGCGAAACCCTCGTCGCCCTGGGTGAGATGCTCTGACGCGTGCCAGCACCGTCCTCCCCGCGGACCGACATCCAGGGCCTGCGCGCCCTCGCCGTCGCCGCCGTCCTCGGCTTCCACCTGTGGCCCGCGTCCGTCACCGGTGGCTACGTCGGCGTGGACGTGTTCTTCGTGGTCTCCGGGTTCCTCATCACGAGCCACCTGCTGCGCCGCCCGATCCGCAGCGGTCGTGACCTGCTCGGCTTCTGGGCCCGCCGGGTGCGCCGGCTCATCCCGGCCGCCAGCCTGGTGCTGCTGGTCACCCTGGTCGCGTCGGCGGTCTGGCTGCCCACCACCACGCTGGTGCAGGTCGGGCGAGAGGTCCTCGCCTCCGCGCTCTACGTCGAGAACTGGGCCCTGGCGAGCGCCGAGACGGACTACCTGGCCGCCGACCAGCTCCACTCGCCCGTGCAGCACTACTGGTCGCTGTCCATCGAGGAGCAGTTCTACCTGGTGTGGCCGCTGCTGCTCGCCGCGGTCGCGTGGGCCGGCCTGCGCGCCCGGCGCCGGCGCCGCGACCCGGAGCGCACGACGGCGGCACTGGCGGTCGCGCTGACCGGTGCGGTCCTGGTCGCCTCGCTCGGCTGGTCGGTGTGGATGACGTGGGCGGAGCCCGCCGCCGCGTACTTCGTGTCCACCACGCGGTTCTGGGAGCTGGCCCTCGGCGGCCTGCTGGCGGCCGTGCTGGCGCGGCGGGCCGTCCGGGCGCCGGTCCCGGCCCAGGTGGGTGCCGAGCCGGGCACGCCGCGCTCGGCCGGCGTGCTGCGCGTGACCGCCGCGTGGGCCGGGCTGGCCATGATCGCCGTCGCCGTGCTGACCTTCGACGCCGCCACCCCGTTCCCCGGGTACACCGCGCTGCTGCCCACCGTCGGTGCGCTGCTGGTCATCCTCGCGGACGCCGACCGCCTGCGCGGCGGGCCCGGCGGTGCCCTGCGGTGGCGGCCCGTGCAGTGGCTGGGCGACACGTCCTACTCGGTGTACCTGTGGCACTGGCCGCTGATCGTCGTCGTCCCGTTCGCCCTCGGGCGCGACCTCGGCACCGTCGACCTCCTCGCGATCCTCGTCGGGACCCTGCTGCTGGCCTGGTTCTCCCAGCGGCACGTCGAGGACCGCCTGCGGTTCCATCCGGCCCTCACCCGCCGCCTCGGGGCGACGTTCGCCCTGCTCGGGGCATGCGTCGTGGTCGTCGGGGGCGCCGCCGTCGGCGTCTGGGTGACCGCGAGCGCCGCGGAGCGGGACGCCCTGGCCGAGGCGCGCACCGCCGTCGCGCAGGCTGCACCGTGCGTCGGTGCGGAGGTGGTGCGTGACGACGACTGCGCGGACCCCGGCCTGCTGCTCGGGCCGACGGCGGCCGCGCAGGACAAGCCCGTCGTGTACGCCGACGGTTGCTGGAACAACGCCCCGTTCACCACGCGGAACACCTGCACCTACGGCCCCGGGACGACAGACGACACCGAGGGCACCGAGGGCCCGACGGCGCGTCTCGCCCTGGTGGGCAACTCGCACGCCGGGCACTGGGTGCCGGCGCTGGAGGACGCGATCGCCACCGACGGCTGGCAGCTCGACACGTACCTGCAGTCCGTCTGCTACACCGTGGACGCGCCGATCGAGTTCCCCGGCGAGGGCGTCTCGGAGGCGTGCCAGGCCACGAACCGGTGGGCCGTCGGCAGCATCGTGGCGGGCGGCTACGACCTGGCGATCATGTCCGACCGCACCGACCAGCACCTGGCGGGCGTGCCCCGGGAGCAGCAGGACGCCGCGGCGGAGGACGCCTACCGCGAGACGCTGGCGACGTTCACGGACGCCGGCATCCCCGTGCTGGTGCTGCGCGACACCCCGGCGATGCCTGAGAACGTCCCCGACTGCCTCGCCCAGCACGCCGGCGACCCGGACGCGTGCGGCGCCCCGCCCGCGCAGGCGCTCGAGCCCGACCCGCTCGCGGCGGCAGCACGCGCCGACACCACCGGCCTGGTCTCCGTGACCAGCGTGGACCACCTCATGTGCGACGAGATCTGCCACCCGGTGGTCGGCGGCATCACCGCGTACTTCGACCACGGTCACCTCACCGCCACCTTCGCCCGGACGCTGGCGCCCGAGGTGACGGGCGCTGTCCGCGCGGCGCTCGAGGGCCCGCCGTAGGCTGCAGAGATGCTGGACGCCGTGGTGGTGGGGTCGGGCCCGAACGGGCTCACGGCCGCCGTCACGCTCGCACGCGCAGGCCTGGACGTCACGGTCCTGGAGGCACAGCCCACCGTCGGCGGAGGTTCGCGCACGCTCGACCTCGGCCTGGCCGACGGGATCGTGCACGACGTCTGCTCCGCCGTCCACCCCATGGCGTGGGCCTCGCCCGTCCTGCGCGCGTTCGACCTGCCGGCCCACGGTGTCGAGCTGCTGACCCCCGAGATCTCCTACGCCCAGCCGCTGCCCGGGGGGCGGGCCGGCCTCGCGTACCGCGACCTCGGGCGCACCGTCGAGCACCTCGGGACCGACGGCGCCGCGTGGCGCTCGCTGCTCGGCCCGCTCACGGAGCACTGGCAGGCCGTGGTCGCGCTCGCGATGAGCGACAAGCGCTCCTGGCCCCACGGACTCTCCGCCGGCGGCGGCGCGGTGGCGGCGGCACGCTTCGGCCTGGCGGTGGCCGAGCAGGGCACCGAGATGTGGGGGCGGCGGTTCCGCACCGAGGAGGCGGCCGCGCTCCTGACCGGGGTCGCGGCGCACGCCATCGCACCGCTGCCGTCGATGGGCGCCGCCGGGACGGCGCTGCTGCTCGGCACGCTCGCCCACGTGGGTCACGGCTGGGCCGTCCCGCGGGGCGGGTCGGGCGCGATCACCGCAGCCCTGCAGGCGGAGCTCGAGCTCCGTGGCGGCACCGTGGTCACCGACCACCCGGTGCGGTCGCGCGCCGACCTGCCGCACGCCGCGACCTACCTGTTCGACACCTCGCCCGACACCCTGCTCGACGTGATCGGCGAGGACCTGCCACCGTCCCGGCGGCAGGGGCTGGCACGGCTGGGGCGCGGCGACGCCGCCGCGAAGGTCGACCTGGTCCTGTCCGGCCCGGTGCCGTGGACCGAGCCGGAGGTCGGCCGGGCGGGCACCGTGCACGTGGGCGGCACCCGCGCCGAGATGGCCCGGGCCGAGGCGGCCGTCGCGGCCGGCGACCACGCCGAGCAGCCGATGTGCCTCGTCAGCGACCCGACCGTCGTCGACCCCTCCCGGGCGGCCGGGGGCCTGCGCCCGCTGTGGACGTACGCGCACGTGCCCGCCGGCTCGACCCGCGACGTGACGGACGACGTGCTCGACCAGCTCGAACGCTTCGCGCCCGGCGTGCGGGACGTCGTCGTCGCCTCCCGGTGCACCCCGGCCGCCCGGCTGGCCGAGCACAACGCCAACCTGACCGACGGCGACATCGCCGGCGGGCGCGTCACCCTGTGGCGGATGATCGCCCGGCCGACCGCCCACCCGAACCCCTACCGGCAGGGCGTCGGCGTCTACCTGTGCTCGGCGTCGGTGCCCCCGGGGCCCGGCGTGCACGGGATGGGCGGCTGGCACGCCGCCCGGCACGCGCTACGGGAGGTCTACGACCTCCACCCGGCGGCCCTCTGAGCCGGGCGGTGCGGGCTCACGGACCGAGGTAGGCCACGTCACCGTTGGAGCTGCGGACCTCGACCGTGCGGGTGGCGGACGGGTCCGTGTCCCCCTCGACGGTCTCGCTGCCGTTCGACGTGCCGATCGTCAGCGCCACGGGCTCCCCGTCACCGATCACCGTGACCGAGCCGTTGCTCGAGCGGGCCACGACGTCCCCGCCGACCGCGGACACGTCCACGGACCCGTTGCTCGTCCGGGCCAGGACCCCCTCCCCGACGTCGAAGACCTCGACGTCCCCGTTGCTCGAGACCGCCGAGACGCGGCCCTCGACCCGCTCGACCTCGACCTCGCCGTTCGCGGATCGGGCGTCGACGTCACCGCCGATCTCGTGGAGCGACAGGTCCCCGTTCGCCGAGCGGGCCTCGAGGTCTCCCCCGATGGCACCGGCGACCACCTCGCCGTTGGCCGAGCGCAGCTCGGTGTCGGCGTCGAGCCCGGACGCCCAGACGTCCCCGTTGCCGGTGCGGGCCTGCACCGCCGTCGCGGGCGGCACGACGGCGTGCAGCTCGCCGGAGCACACCCAGGAGAACCAGGCCCACGCCGGGCACTCGTTGGTCAGCACCAGCCGGTCGCCCACCTGCTCGACCGCGTACCGCGGGGAGACGAGGCCACCGTGGGCGACGACCTCCACCTCGATCCCGGTGATCGCGTCGTCGGCGCGGACCTCGACGTCGCCGCCGGCCACCAGGTCCAGGGCGGCCGTGGCGTCGTAGTCCTCGCGGGTGGTGGTCGTCGAGGACAGCCCCCAGTCGACGAGGTGCAGCGCGGCCCAGGCGACCAGCAGGCCGCCCAGTGCCAGCCCGACGGTGAGCAGCACGCGCCCCCGCGGGCCGCCCCGCGGGGCGGGCGGTGAGCCCCCCGGTGCGGGCTCGGCCGGTGCGAGGTCGGGGGTCGAGGTGGTCATCGCAGGTCTCCGTTCAGGTCGAGCCAGCGCAGGACCACGAGGACGCGCCGGTGCGCGTCGGCGTCGGGCGGCAGGCCGAGCTTGCTGAGGATGTTGGTCACGTGCTTCTCGACGGCGGCCGGTCCGACCACGAGCCGGTCGGCGATCGCGGCGTTGGACCGGCCCTCGGCCATGAGCGCGAGCACCTCGCGCTCGCGGGGCGTGAGGTCGGCCAGGTCGTGGCGCGAGCGGGCGAGCACCTGGGAGACGACGTCGGGGTCGAGGACGGTGCCGCCGCCCTCCACGCGCTCGACGGCGTCCAGGAACTCGTCGACGTCGGCCACCCGGTCCTTGAGCACGTAGCCCAGGCCGCGGGTGCCGCGCGCGAACAGCTCGGCGGCGTAGCGCTGCTCCACGTACTGCGAGAGCACCAGGACCGGCAGGTCCGGGTGCAGGCTGCGCAGGTGCACGGCCGCCCGCAGGCCCTCGTCGGTGTGGGACGGCGGCATGCGCACGTCCGTGACGAGCAGGTCGGGCAGGGCGGCGCCCGGGGCCGTCAGGGCGGCGACCATCTCCTCCGCGGTGCGGTGGCCCGTCACGGCGTGCCCCTCGGCCTGCAGCAGCCGGGTGAGGCCGTCGAGCAGGAGGACGGAGTCCTCGGCGATCACGATGCGCACGGGAGCTCCACGGTCAGTCGGGTGCCGGCGTCGGCCGGGCTGGTCAGGTCGAAGGTGCCGTCGAGGGCGGCGACGCGCCCCCGCAGGCCCGCGAGCCCGCCCCCGGGCGCGGTCCCGGCACCGCCGCGGCCGTCGTCGGTCACCTCGACGCGCAGGGTCGGCCCCGCAACCGCGGGGTCGTCGGAGGCCTCCGGGACGACGACGTCCGCCCGCACGTGGGCACGTGACGCGCCGGCGTGCTTGGCGACGTTCGTCAACGCCTCCGCGACGACGAAGTAGGCGGCGGCCTGCGCCGTCGTCCCCGCCGCCTCGAGGCCGGACGTCTCGACCCGGACCAGAACCGGGCTGCGGGCCGCGAGCGCCGAGAGCGCGGCGTCCAGGCCGCGGTCGGAGAGCACGGCCGGGTGGATGCCGCGGACCAGGTCGCGCAGCTCGGCGAGCGTCTCCTTGACCTCGCCGTGCGCGTGCTCCAGCGCGGCGACGGCGGCGGCCGGGTCCCGTTCTGCCGCCCGCCGCGCGGTGCCCAGCGTGACGCCCAGGGCCACGAGGCGCTGCTGGGCACCGTCGTGCAGGTCCCGCTCGATGCGGCGCCGCTCGGTGTCCGCGGCTTCCAGGGCGGCGGCGCGGGTCTCAGTGAGGACGTCCGCGCGCCGGGCGGCCGCGGCGGCGGCCGACTCGGCCACGCGCGCCTCGGACTCGGCGACGGCCTGGGCGGCCCGCGCCTCCGCGGCGGCGGACGGGCCGAGCAGCGCCCGCGCGAGGCGCAGCGTGGTCAGCGTGCCGGCCTGGGCGCAGAACGCGGCGAACCAGGGGGCCGCCACGACGGCGAGCGCGCCGAGCAGGAGCAGCAGGGCTCCGGCCGTGGAGGCGTCGCCGGTGCCGCCGTCCAGGAGGAACCGGACGGCCAGCACCACGCCCCCGACGGCGCCGGCGGCGAGCGCCACGACGAACGCGAGGTAGACGCTGGTCAGCACCAGCACCACGGCGGCGTAGGCCGTGGCCCGCCAGCCGACAGGATCGGTCGAGGCCGCCCACAGCCGGGCGGTCCAGCGCCGTTGGGCGGGACGTCGTCGGGCGGGGGCAGGGACGACGACGCCGGTCTGCGCGGCGAGGCGGGCCCGCTCGACGTCGCCGTACGCCCGGGCGAGGGCGAGCGTGGCCGGCAGCAGGACGAGCCCGAGGCCGAGCACCGGGACCATGGCCGCCGCGGTGACGACGGCGATCACCACGAGGAGGCCGGCCGTCAGGGCCCAGGTCCAGCCGACGGCGAGCTGCGCGACACCGCGGTACGTGGCTGCGGCGAACGGGGCGCGGAAGAACCCGGGGTGGGTCGTCAGCGCCGGCGCGACCCGGTGGCCTACCGGCTCCGTGGTGGTCATGCCATCGACCCTACGGAGGTGGGGACCCGAGCGGAATGCGGTGCACCCACGGGTCGGGGTCGGGTTGTCCCTACCCTCGGCGGGAGTCGAAGAACGCGCGCAGCACGGCGGCGCACTCCGCGGCGCGCACGTCCGCCACGACCTCGACCGCGTGCAGCGCGCGCTGGTCGCGCACCATGTCCCAGACGGACCCGGTGGCGCCGGCCTTCGGGTCCCACGCGCCGAGCACCAGCCGGTCGACCCGCGCCGCGACCAGCGCCCCTGCGCACATCACGCACGGCTCCAGCGTGACCACGAGCGTGCAGCCGTCCAGCCGCCACCCGCCACGCGCCGACGCCGCCGCCCGCAGCGCCAGCACCTCGGCGTGGGCCGTGGGGTCGCCCGTCTCCTCGCGACGGTTGCGCCCGGTGCCGAGCACCCGTCCGTCCGGGCCGACGACGACGGCGCCCACCGGCACGTCGCCCGTGGCGGTCGCGTGGGTCGCCTCGGCCAGGGCCACGCCCATGAGCTCGTCCCAGACGGCGCGGCGGGCACCGAGGGAGAGCGGCGGGAAGGCGTCGTCGCCGCCCGGGGCTGGCCGGTCGGCCGGGAGCTGCTGCACACCGCCAGGTTACCGAGCGCGGTCTGTTGCCCAGGACAATTTCAGCCAGGTCGGATCTTTCACCCAGGGTAGACATGATGCTCTAATAGCATGCGTCCCCGTTTCCTGCCCGCTGAGCGCCTCGGTCCGCGCTCGCGTCCACCCGCTGAAGGGATCACACAGCCGTGAAGAGAATGCTCGCGAGCGCCGCCACCGCCGCGCTCGCACTGGGGGGGCTCGTCGCGACCGCGATGCCCGCCTCCGCCCATACGCCGAACGTCGACGCGAACTGCACGAGCCTCTCGCTCGACCTCAAGTGGTACCAGGAGGGCGGTGACGGCAAGACCAACACGGTGACGGTCACCGTCAACGGCGAGACGGTGCACGAGGAGCCGTTCGGCGACGGGTACAGCACGTCGGTCCCGCTCGACCCGACCCGGGACAACAAGTGGGTCGTCCAGGTCGACGCCTGGGACGGCGACACCGGCACCGAGTACGACGAGACGCGGGACGGCACCACCACGGCCTGCCAGGAGCCCGAGCCCGAGCCCGAGAAGCTCGAGACCGCGTTCTACGTGTACCCGAAGCTGCGCGCGAACGAGCCCGCGGCCTGGCACAACTCGGGCTTCCAGACGCTGATCACGACGCGCGACGGCGAGGAGTTCTGGGAGACCCTGCCGGAGGAGTACCCCGGCGACCACTTCAACATCGAGGACCTTCCGGCGGACGCCTGCGAGTCCTGGGGCGTCCAGCAGGACGTCGTCCGGACGCAGGGGGACTTCGCGTGGTCGGAGTTCATCCACATCACGTACCCCGACGGCCCGCTCTTCGACTGGCGTCTCAAGGCCGACCGCCACACCGACCTGAGCAACTTCCTGCCCGAGTGCAGCGACGAGCCGACCGAGACGCCGGAGGAGCCCGAGAAGCCGGAGGAGCCCGAGCTCCCCGAGACGCCCGAGGCCTCTGAGCCGCCGGAGGCCCCCGAGCCCGTCACCCTGCCGGCGCCCTCGTCGGTGGAGGACTGCGAGGTCGGCAACTCGGTCGACCTGCCGGAGACCGCGCACGCCACGTACACCGAGAAGTGGAACGACGACCGCACCGAGGTGACGGTCACCGCCACGCCGGCCGAGGGCGTCCAGCTCGCCGACGGCGCCGAGACCGAGTGGACCTTCACCTTCACCGGTGAGATCTGCGCGAGCGAGCCCGTGGTCGTGACGCCGGAGCTGCCCACCGTCGTCGACCTGTGCGGCACCGAGAGCGACGACATCCGCGTCCCGGTGGACTCGGACGAGGTCACCTACGAGAAGACCTCCGAGGGCATCGTCGCCACCGCCGCCGAGGGCTTCGCCTTCGACGAGCTGCCGGCCGGGTACAGCGCGGTCGACACCACCTCGGCGCTGTACACCGTCTCCGAGAGCACCTTCACCGACGAGATGTGCGAGCTCGTCCCCGGGGACATCGGCGCCGTGTGCGACGCCGAGACGCCCTACCTCGTCTACGGCGTGACCCTGCCGGAGGGGGCCCCGGCCCCGGGCGAGAACCCGCTGACCGTCACGTTCATCAACCCGGGCGGCGGGAACGACCACGTCACCACCGATCTCCCGCTCGAGGGTCGTCTGCTGTGGCCGGGCGCCTCCGCCGAGGAGCCGCTGCAGTGGCCGGGCTGGGAGCGTCTCGAGGACGGCTCGTACGTCGAGACGGACGGCAACTTCGCCTGGACCCGCGACGGCGTCCAGGTCCGGTTCGAGGTCAACCCGGACTACTCGACCGTGGTCGAGTACCCGCCGGCCTCCGAGGAGTGCGCCGACGCGCCCGCGGACATCCGTGAGGCCGCCGCGCAGACCGTCGTCGACGTCCCCGAGGACGCGCCGGAGGTCGCCGCCGAGGAGGACGAGCTCGCCCTGACGGGCGCGACCGTCGGCGTCGCCGCCGCGGTGGCGCTCCTGCTGGTCGCCGGGGGTGCCGCACTGTTCATCGTGCGTCGCCGGCTCCACCAGGGCTGACCCGCTCCCTGAGCACTGACGGCGAGGGGCCCGACCGGTGATCCGGTCGGGCCCCTCGGCGTACTGGCGGCCGCGCCGCAGTACGCCCCGGTGCGCCCCGGTGCGCCCCGGTACGGTGTGACCATGCGCCTGCACGTCACCGACCACCCGCTGGTCGCCCACAAGCTCAGCGTCCTGCGGGACGAGTCGACGCCCTCCCCCATCTTCCGGCTGCTGGTCGACGAGCTCGTCACCCTGCTCGCGTACGAGGCGACCCGGGACGTGCGGACCGAGCCCAAGGAGATCAGGACCCCGGTCACCACGACCACGGGGGTCAAGCTGAGCGACCCGAGCCCGATCGTCATCCCCATCCTGCGCGCGGGCCTGGGGATGCTGGACGGCATGACGCGGCTGCTGCCGACCGCCGAGGTCGGGTTCCTCGGCCTGCAGCGGGACGAGGAGACGTTCGAGGCGGTGACGTACGCCAACCGGCTGCCCGACGACCTCACCGACCGCCAGGTGTTCCTGCTCGACCCGATGCTGGCCACCGGCGGCACCCTTGTCGCGGCGATCGACTACGTGCTCGAGCGCGGCGCCCACGACGTCACGGCCGTGTGCCTGCTCGCCGCGCCGGAGGGCCTGCAGGTGGTCCAGGACGCGATCGGCGACCGCGTGGACGTGCAGGTCGTCGTCGCCGCCGTCGACGAACGGCTCAACGACAAGAAGTACATCGTGCCGGGCCTCGGCGACGCCGGGGACCGCCTCTACGGCGTCGTCTGACCGTCAGCGGTACTCGCAGAGGCCGATCTTCTCCCACTGCCTCCACTGCCCCATCCACACGCCGTCCCACTGCCCGGACTCGTACCAGCGCTTGCCGTTGCCGTTGCCATGGCCGTTGCCGTTGCCGTTGCCGTTCCCGCCACGCTCCCCGCCGGGCGGCGTGCCGTCCCAGCCGAGGTAGCGGTAGGCGTTCCCGTTCCACGACCGGACGTCGCCGGGGGCGTAGGTCGATCCCCAGGCGACGCGCGCCGGGCACCAGCCGGCCTCCGCGGCGGTGAACGTCTCGACACCGAGCTGGGTCGACCAGTCGCCGGCGGACACCGTCCAGGTCGCTCCGCGTCGCCCGTCGACGCGTCGGCTCTCGACCGTCCCCGTCTCGCCGGCCGCCACGACGACCTCCTCGTCCAGGCCGTGCGGGCCCACCACGTGGAACGTGGTGCGCACGTTCGATCGGGTGTTGTCGAGGATCACGCCGGCCTCGCGCCACGACGTCGCGTAGTCGCCGTACCGGTCCATCTGGACGTCACCCTGGTCGAGACGCGCGTCGGGGTCACGGACCACGCAGCGGGCCGAGTCGTGCGACGCCTCGCGGTCCGCGGTGAACTGGTTCCCCTCGATGGTGCGCTCCAGGTGCACGGTCACGGTCCCGGGCTCGACGCTCAGCGACCCGGTGTCGACCACGAACCGGGTGGAGCCGTGCGCGGCGAGGTCCTGCGTCCCGACCGCCTCCCCGTGGCGCAGCAGCGTCGCCGCCCAGGACCGACCGTCGTCGCCGGCGACGTCCACGACGACCTGTGCCGTCCCGGCGTCGCACTGCGCGGTGGCGGACACGTCGACGGTGGCCGGCCACCCCGGGGCCTCGGCACAGCTGCCGAAGCCGACGTCGATCCCGCGCAGCTCGCCGCCGTCGGTGGACACCGTGCCGGAGCTCGTACCCCAGGGCACCCGGAGCTCGAGGGAGCCCTTCGCCCCCGCGGCGAGGCGGACCTCGTCGACGCTCCCGCCGGCCCGCGCCGTGAAGACCACCGGCAGCGTCGAGCCCGAGTTGTCCACCGGGACGGTGAAGGTCCGCCAGGAGGTCTCGCTCCCGGCGTCGTAGGTGCAGGTGCCCGCCGGCTCGGCCTGGCCGGCCGCCGGCGCGATGCGGGCGCCGTCGTGGGCCGCCGTCGGCGCGACGGCCGGGACGACGCCGGAGGTCGGCTGATCGCCGTCGGAGTCGGTCACCCAGCGGTACAGATGGAACGTCGCGGTGCCCCCGGCGAGGTCGGTGCCGCCGGTCGTGCGGCCGAGCGTGACCGTGTCGCCCGCGCCGAGGCGCACCGCGTCGGTCGTCCCGCCCGCGGCGGTCATCGAGGCCTGCATCGGCTCGCTCGTGCGGTTGGTGACCGTGCCCTCGACCCGGACCTTCCCGCCGTCGTTGAGCACGGTCGCGGCGGTCTGCACGTTCCAGCTCGGGTCGTAGCACTCCGCGGCACCGTGCGACCCGGCCGAGACCGTCCGGCTGTACGTGGCGCCCCCCACCGACGTGGACAGCGTCCACGTCCCTCCCCCGGAGGGGACCCGCAGCCCGTCGGGTGCCGTGAGCGTGACCGACTCGCCGGGCGCGAGGCTGGACGACGTCGAGACCGTGGTGCCTGCGGCCTCGAAGGTGGCGGAGATCGTGCGGCCGGTGAGGTTCGTGTAGGTCCCGACGACGACGGCGTCCGCGGTGGCCAGCCCGCCGGTGGCACGGCACGACGCGTGGATGGACGCCGCCCCGGCGTTGGCCCCCTCCCACGCCCGGGCAGCGGAGACGACGGCGACCGAGCGCACCGTCGGGCCGCCACCGGGCAGCTCGGGGACGATCTTGACGTCGTAGCTGCCCTGGGCCGTCGTGCCGTCCGCGACCACCGTCGCGCTGCCCGAGGCCGACTCGCCGGGAGCGAGCTCGTCACCCGTGCACAGCCAGACCGTGGCGTCGGTCCCGTCACCGTCCCCGGCACGGCACCCGAGCTTCCCGCCGACCCCCTGCGGCACGAGCCCGGCGGGGACCCGCACCTTCGCCGTCCACCCGGCGGCGACCGGACGGTCGCCGCTGTTGCGCACCGCGAAGGGGATCTGCGCGAGCCCGGGGTTGGCGACCGAGACGCTGCCGGCGGCCTCCGCGGTGAGCTCCGGACCGAAGTACTCGACCTGCACGGGCTCCAGCGCGGCGCTACGCGTCTCCACCCCGTCGGCCCAGGTCTGCGCGGTGACGGTGTACGAGCCGCCGTCGCGGACGACGAGCGGGACGGTGACCGTCCGCGTCTCGCCCGGCGCGAGCGTGCCGAGGGTGCAGAGGGCGTCCTGCGGCGCCGACGTGGGGGTGCAGGCGAGCGACTCCGACGTCAGCCGGACACCGGCGGAGGCCCCGGACGGCGACGAAGCCGACGCGTACTGCACACCGGCGGGCAGCGTGAGGAGCACGTGGGAGCCGGCTGCCTCCGTCTCGCCGGGGTTGCTGACCCGCAGCGCCAGCTGGTTGGTGGCCCGCGGCGTCAGCGCGGCGTCCGGCTGGGCGACGGCGACGACCACCTCGGCGGGCGTGGGGACGACGACGTCGTCCATGACCAGGTCGGCGTCCGTCAGGAAGGGGAAGTTCACGGGGTCCGTCGGGTCGTCGCTCGGCTCCGGCGTCGGCTCGTCGCTCGGCTCCGGCGTCGGCTCGCCCGTGGGCCACGGCTCGCTCTCGGCCACGTGCAGCGGCGGGTCCGGGACCGCCGGCACCTCGTCGGAGCCGATCGCCCCGAGCACGCTGACCACGCCGGCGGTCGCGACGGCGACCGCGCCGGTGGACGCCGCGACCGTCGCTCCCGAGACACCGGCGGTGGTCGCGGCGACGGCGGTGGTCGCGGTCGTGGTGGTCACCGTGGTGGCTCCGGCGGCCGTGGCGGTGGCGGCCGTCGCAGCGCCTCCGGTCGCCGCGCTCCCGGTCGCCGCACCGGCGGTCGCCGCTCCGGCGGTGGTGGCGCCGGCGGTCGTGGCACCGGCGGTCGTGGCACCAGCGGTGGTGCTGCCGGCGGCCGCGCCGACCCCGGCCGAGGTACCCGTGGTGGCTCCCGCCGTCGCACCGCCCGCCGAACCCGTGAGCCCGACGCCGACGCCGCCGGCAGCGCCGCTCGCAGTCCCGGCAGCAGCGCCGGCACCGAGGGCTCCCCCGGTGACCAGGCCGAGGGGCAGCGCGCCCAGCACGGCCATCCCCGCCACGCCGACGACCAGCGGTCCGATGACGCCGCGCATGCCGTGCGCGACGTCGGCGAGCTCGAGCGCCAGCGTCCGGCAGTCACCGCACACCTCGAGGTGGGCGTCGACCTGCGCGACCTCGCGGGAGGCGAGGCTCCCCCGGACGTACCCCCCGAGCAGCGCGTTGACCTTGCGGCACGAGTCCGCGGGCTCGGTGGTGAGGTGCTCCTGCAGGTAGCCGACCCGCAGACCCTCGCGCGCGCGATAGGCGAGCGCCGAGACGCCGTTGGGGGTGAGGCCCAGGATCGGGGCCACCTGTGCCGGGGTGAGCTGCTCGATCTCGGTGTACCAGAGGACCGCCTGCCACCGCTCCGGCAGGCCCTGGTAGGCGCGGGCGACGACCGTGTTCTCGAACCCGGCCAGCGCGGGGTCCTCGGGCGAGGCCGACGGGCCCAGCGCCGACTCGAAGGTCCCGTCGTCCGCCGTCGGACGGGTGCGGCGCGCACGGCGGGCGAGGTCGGCGGCGAGCCGCCGCACGACGGTGAAGAGGTAGGCCCGGAAGTGCGTGTCCGGACCGTCGCCCTGCTGCAGGACCCCGAGCACGCGGTGGAACGCCTCGGCGACGACGTCGTCGGCGTCGCTCACCGTCCTGACGTACTGACGGGCGAGGACCTGGGCCGCGGAGGCGTGCCGCTCGTAAAGGGCACCGTAGGCGTCGAGGCTGCCGCCGCGCACCTCAAGGATCAGCTCACCATCGCTGGGAGCTGTTCCGTCCGAACCCACGTAGACGTCGGCCACGTCGCAACCCGCTTCTTCGTCTCTCCCCCGAGCGTGCCCGTACCCGGCAGGGCACGGACGGCGTCACTCTACGCCGGATAGCCGCCGGCGGGGCGGTCGCGGGCGGGTGAATCGCCCGTGGCGCGATTCACCCGCTCCTCCGGGCCAGAACTGCGTCATGATGGAGTCCTATGAAGGTCCCTCCATCATGAGCCTCCCCTCCAGCGGCGCACCCGCCGCCGACACCCGTGAGCGCTGGCGCGCGGCCAGCCTCACGGAAGTATGGCTGCGGCCCGGCGACTGGTACCACCCTGCCGTCGACGCGCTGGTCGAGGCGGTCGAGGCGGGGCGTTCCCCCGAGGCGGCGGCACACCGCCTGGGCACCGCGCGCAGCGCCGCCGGCATCGGTCTCGACGAGACGCTGGACGACGTCGCCTGCCTGTACCGGGCCGTCGGTGCACCGCTCGACGTCGACGCCGTGCGCGGCGCCGCGCAGGGATGGGTGCTGGTGCGCGAGCGGGACCCGGCACCCAGCGGCGTCCGGGACCCGGCGACCGGGCTCCCGACGTCCGACTACCTCGGAGAACGGCTGCGGGAGACCTACGGGCGCGCCGCGGGCAACGAGCAGAGCGTCCCCGAGTCGCACTGCCTCGTGGTGCTCGACGTGGCGGTGGACCAGCTGGGGGCCTGGCAGCGGATGGCCCGGGCCGCCTCGGTGGGTCGGACGCTGGACCAGGTGTTCGGCGACGGCCACCCGATGGCGTCGCTGAGCGACGGCGTCTTCGCGGTGCTCTGCGAACGGAGCCCCGAGACCGCGCGGCTGGCGCAGTCGGTCCGCAAGATCGTGGAGCGCAACGCCGAGGTGCTGGGCGTCTCCGGCAGCATGCGCCGACCGGTGCGCGTCTGGGTGGAGGGGCTGCCGGAGTCCCACCAGCTCGCCCTCGAGCTGATCCGGCACCTGCGCCGCTGATCCGTCCCTGAGCCGCGACGAGGGCCCCGGACAGTGGAGTCCGGGGCCCTCGTCGCGTCCCGACCTGTCAGGTCGTGGCGAACGTGAGGCAGTCCGCGTGGCTCGGGTCCTGCGGTCCGGCACCGACGCGGATGGCGCTGGCGGCGCACTCGAGGTCCTCGTTGTGGACGCAGTCCGTGCGCTGGCAGGCACCGACGTGCGCGACGACCTTCTCGAGCCCGCCCTTGGTGCTGAGCGGGATGAACGTGGCGCAGGAGGCGTCGCCCGGCACGCCCGCGATCGTCACGGCCCCTGCATGACAGTCGTGGTCATGGTTGTAGCTGCAGCCGTCCACGGTGCAGCTGGTGACCTCGGGCATCTCCATCAGGGTGCTCATGATTCCGCTCCTCGTGTCAGGTCTCGTCGTCGCCGATATCTCGATCATAGGCGCGAATTCGAATCCTGCACAGGTAGCGGCGACATTCTCTCGACAGTAAGGAAAGCCTTACCAGAGAAGAATTCATTAACGAAAGAATGTCATGCCGGAAAGCATGTCCTCAGTCCCGGTGCGGCGTCGGGCGCCAGAGGACCAGCGCACCGCCCTGCTCGCGGCGCGACTCGACGTACAGCTCCGTGCGCCGCACGCGCTGCCCCCGCTGCACGGCCACGACGTCGCCGCCCGTGCCGGCGGCGAACACGCGCCCCTCCGCACGCTCGCGCTCCGCCAGGAGGCTCGCCAGCTCGTGCAGCCGGTGCTCCAGCACCGCGACGTGCTGCTCGAGGTCGAGGATCCGCTTGACCCCGGCGAGATTGATCCCCTCGTCCTGGGCGAGGTGCTGCACCTCGAGCAGCCGGGCGACGTCGCGGCGGGAGTAGCGCCGTCCGCGGCCGCGCGTGCGCCGCGGCGTGACCAGCCCGAGCCGGTCGTACTGGCGCAGGGTCTGCGGGTGCATGCCCGTGAGCTGCGCGGCCTGCGAGACCGTCAGCACGGGTGCGTCGTCGGTGACCATCTGGACCTCCTTCGCTCCCGTCGTGGTCCGGCGGACCCGACCTTACTGGGCGGCCTTGGCCGCGAGCTCGGCGCGGACGTCCTCGCCGTCGGCCTCCGCGGCGAAGTCCTCCAGCGCCTTCTTCGCCGCCCGGCTCAGCTTCTGCGGCACCACGACCTGCACGGTGACGAGCAGGTCCCCGGTGCGCTTGGTCGTCGCCACGCCGCGGCCCTTGACGCGCAGCACCCGGCCCGACGGCGTCCCTGACGGCACCTTGAGCCGCACCGTCTCGCCCGACATCGTCGGCACCTCCACGGTGGTGCCCAGCGCGGCCTCCGCGAAGGTGACCGGCAGGGTCATGCGCAGGTTCGCGCCGTCGATCGAGAACACGGGGTGCTCGGTCACGTGCACCACGATGAGCAGGTCCCCCGCCGGACCGCCGGCCGATCCCGGACGACCCTTGCCGCGCAGCCGGATCTTCTGCCCGTCGTGCACGCCGGCCGGGATGCGCGCCGTGATCTTCTTGCCGTCCACGGTCAGCTCGACCGTGGTGCCCTCCACGGCGGCACGGAACGGGAGCGTGGCGCGCGTCTCGACGTCGGCCCCCTTGCGCTGCTGCGGCCCGCCGAACCCGGCCGGGCGTCCGCCGCCCATGCTGCCGCCGAACATCGAGCCGAGGATGTCCTCGAACCCCGCCCCGCCGGACTGGTACTGCTGGTACTGGGGCCGGGCTCCGGGGCGCGCGCCGCCGGCGCCGCCGAACATCGAGCTGAAGACGTCCTCGAACCCGCCGGACGCGCCGCCGGGACCGGCGTTGAAGCGTGCGCCGCCGCCCGCCATCGACCGCACGGCGTCGTACTGCTGGCGCTGCTCGCTGTCGGACAGCACCGAGTAGGCCTCGCCGATCTCCTTGAACCGGGACTCGGCGGAGGCGTCGCCCGGGTTCTGGTCCGGGTGGTACTGGCGCGCCAGCTTGCGGTACGCCTTCTTGATGGCCGCCTGGTCGGCGTCCTTGGGGACGCCGAGCGCGGCGTAGAAGTCCTTCTCGATCCAGTCCTGACCGGTCACGACGTCCCTTCCTGGTCTGATCGGACGCGGTGGGCGCGACCCCCGGCGAGGCCGAGGGCCGCGCCCACCGTCGTCACTCGGGTCCGACGACGCCCACGCGGGCGGCCCGGACCACCTTGTCACCGATGCGGTAGCCGGGCTCGACCACCAGGTTGATCGTGGTGGCCTCGGCCTCGGCGTCCGTGTTGTGCATCAGCGCCTCGTGCAGCGTGGGGTCGAACTCCTCGCCCACACGGCCGAACCGCTCGATGCCGAACTTCACCAGCGACGCGTCGAGCTTCTCCGCGATGGCCGCCATCGGGCCCGACAGCTCGGCGTGCTGCTTGGCACGCTCGATGTCGTCGAGCACCGGCAGCAGCGCCGCCAGCACGTCCTGCGTGCCCTGGGTGCGCGCGGCCTCCTGGTCGCGCAGCGCCCGGTTGCGGTAGTTCGTGAAGCTCGCGCGCTCCCGCTGCAGGGCGTCGAGGTTCTCCGCCGCCTGGGCCTTGGCCCGCAGCAGCTCGGAGTCCTCGACCGCCTCGCCCGAGGGCTCGAAGTCGAGCGCCTCCAGCGGGTCGCCGGCGTCGGCCGCCCCGCCCGCGGCGTCGGACGCGTCCGACGGCGTGGCCTCCGGACGCTTCTCGCCCGAGGTGGGGTCGACCTTGCGCTTGTCCCGGAAATGGAAGGGGGTGTCCCCCGAGCGGCCGTCCTCCGGCCGCTCGGGGGTGCCCTGCGTGTCGTCAGACGTCACTTGGCGTCCTTCTTGTCGTCCTCGTCGTCCACGATCTCGGCGTCGACGACGTCCTCGTCGGAGCTCTCGGGCTCCGGCGTGGTGCCGTCGGCCGGGGCGCCCTCCGCACCGGCACCGGCGCCCGCGGTCTGCTCGGCCGAGTAGAGCGCCTCGCCGATCTTCTGCGAGGAGGCACCGAGCTTCTCGTAGGCCGACTTCACGGCGTCGGCGTCCTCGCCCTCCAGGGCGGTCTTGACGCCGGCGATGTCCGCCTCGACCTCGGTGACGACGTCGGCGGGGAGCTTGTCACGGTTGTCCGCGACCTGCTTCTCCATCGAGTAGGCGAAGGACTCCGCCTGGTTGCGGGTCTCGGCCTCCTCGCGACGCTTCTTGTCCTCCTCGGCGTGCTCCTCGGCCTCCTTGACCATCCGGTCGATGTCCTCCTGCGGGAGGGCCGACCCACCGGTGATCTTCATCGACTGCTCGGTGCCCGTGCCGCGGTCCGTGGCGGACACGTGCACGATGCCGTTCGCGTCGATGTCGAAGGTGACCTCGATCTGCGGGACGCCGCGCGGCGCCGGCGCGATGCCGGTCAGCTCGAAGGTGCCCAGCGGCTTGTTGTCCCGGGTGAACTCGCGCTCGCCCTGGAACACCTGGATGGCCACGGACGGCTGGTTGTCCTCGGCCGTGGAGAAGATCTCGCTCCGCTTGGTCGGGATCGCCGTGTTGCGCTCGATGAGCTTGGTCATCACGCCGCCCTTGGTCTCGATGCCGAGGGACAGCGGGGTGACGTCGATGAGCAGGATGTCCTTGCGCTCACCGCCGATGACACCGGCCTGCAGGGCGGCGCCGACGGCGACGACCTCGTCCGGGTTGACGCCCTTGTTGGGCTCCTTGCCACCGGTGAGCTCACGCACGACGTCGGCCACGGCCGGCATGCGGGTGGAACCACCGACGAGGACCACGTGGTCGATCTCCGAGATGGAGACGCCCGCGTCCCGGATGACCGCGTGGAACGGCTCCTTGGTGCGGTCGATGAGGTCCTGCGTCATCTGCTGGAACTGCGCGCGGGTCAGCTTCTCGTCCAGGTGGACGGGGCCGTTCTCGCTCATGGACAGGTACTGCATCGAGATGTTGGTGCTCGTCGCGGACGAGAGCTCCTTCTTGGCCTGCTCGGCCGCCTCGCGCAGACGCTGCAGGGCGATCTTGTCCTTGGACAGGTCGACGCCCGCGGAGTTCTTCACCTGCTTGATGAGGTGCTCGACGATGCGCTGGTCCCAGTCGTCACCACCGAGGCGGTTGTCACCGGAGGTGGCGCGCACCTGGATCGTGGAGAAGTCGTCCTCGTCCTTGCCCACCTCGAGCAGGGAGACGTCGAACGTGCCGCCACCGAGGTCGAAGACGAGGATGAGCTCGTCCTCCTTGCCGCGGTCGAGCCCGTAGGCGAGCGCCGCGGCGGTCGGCTCGTTGACGATGCGCTGCACGTTGAGGCCGGCGATCTGGCCGGCGTCCTTCGTGGCCTGGCGCTCGGCGTCGTTGAAGTACGCCGGGACGGTGATGACGGCGTCGGTGACGGCCTCGCCGAGGTACTCCTCGGCGTCACGCTTCAGCTTGCCCAGGATGCGGGCGCTGATCTCCTGCGCGCTGTACTTCTTGTCGTCGATCTCCTGCGACCAGTCGGTGCCCATGTGGCGCTTGACCGAGCTGATGGTGCGGTCGACGTTGGTGACGGCCTGCCGCTTGGCGACCTCACCCACGAGGACCTCGCCGTTCTTGGAGAACGCGACGACGGACGGGGTGGTGCGGGCGCCCTCGGCGTTCGCGATGACGGTGGGCTCGCCGCCCTCCAGGACGGCGACCACCGAGTTGGTGGTACCGAGGTCGATGCCGACTGCACGAGCCATGGTGGTTGCTCTCCTTCGTGACGTGGATTGAGTCGTCTGCACTCAACTTAGGACGCGGCGTCGGAGGTGTCCAGCCAGGGCGGTCAAAGTTGAGCCTGCTTCACTCAACCTCCACCGCGCGGCGACTATTCCGCCTGCTGGGAGTGCGTGTTCGCCGTGAGCGAACTGCGGCGCAGCCGCAGGGGCCGAAGCCCGGGCGCCGAGGACCGGCGACGGCAGCCGAGGCCCGGCGTCGGCAGCCGAGGCCCGGCCGAGCAATGGCACGGCGAGAGGTGTGCGCGCGGCGGCATTCGTGACGGCCGTGCGCACCTCAGATCACGCTGTGCATGAATCTCACGCGCAACGCGATTGACGTGCGCTGCGCGTGAGCCAGTCACGCCGAGCGGACACCTCTGATCCGCACACCGACAGCCCCGCGCCGCGGCACGACGACGCGCCGGACCCAGTCAGGCGGCGCCCGCGGTCCGGGCGGCGTCTGCCACCACCTCAGGCGGCGCTCACACCAGCTCGACGCCGTCGGCCTGCGGCCCTCGGTCGCTCTGCCGCACCTTGAAGCGGACGCGGTCGCCCTCCTCCAGGATCTCGTCGCCCCGCACGACCGACACGTGCACGAACAGGTCGGCGCCCCCCGAGTCGGGCGAGATGAAGCCGAAGCCGCGGTCCGCGTCGTAGCGCGCGACCGTGCCCTCGCCGCCGCGCACCGGCCCGCCGGACCGCGCGGGGCGGCTCGTGCGACCACGGTCCGCGGCCCGGTCTCCGCCACCGCGCCCACCGGAGCCGCGCACGAGCCGCACGTTGCGGGCGTTCGGCCCCTTGTCGCCGTCGACGACGTCGTACGTCACGCGCGCCCCCTCGGTGAGCTCGCTCAGCCCGCCCGCGAGCGCCTTGGCGTGGACGAAGACGTCCTCCCCGCCCGCCTCGGGGACGATGAACCCGAAGCCCTTGGTGCCGTCGTAGAAGGTCACCGTTCCGTCCGCGCCGTCCGCGGGGGCGGCACGCCGGGCGGCTCGAGCCCCGAGCGGGACCAGGTGGTCCGCCTGCGGGCCCTTCTCCCCGTCGACGACGAGGAACGCCACCTGCTGCCCCTCCGTGATCACACCGCCGGTGACGATGGCCGAGCTGTGCACGAAGATCTCGCCGCGACCGTCGTCGGGCGTGACGAACCCGTACCCCTTGGCCGGCTCGTACCAGGAGACGGTGCCGAGCACGCCCACGGGCGCGTCGGCGGCCACGTCGCCCGTGACACGCACACGGCGCGCCTGCGGGCCCCGGTCACCCTCGCCCACCTCGAACTCGACGACCTGCCCCTCCCGGAGCACCTTCGGTCCGTCGTCGCCGACGATCTCGGACGCGTGCACGAACAGGTCGTCGCCCTCGTTCCCGAGGTCGATGAAGCCGAACCCTCGGTCGGCGTCGAACCATCGGACTGTTCCCTGGGACACCTGGGACTCCTCACATCGGCAGACATTGCTGTCTCCCAGTGTCCCCGACGGAACCGCGGCCAGGCGGCCCCAGCCCCCTCCCGGGGCGAGACACTTCCCACGGTGTCGCGGCAGGCGCGGGCGGTAGCATCCACACCTGTCCGGTGCGCCACCCCGTGTCCTGCAGCCAGCCGAGGAGCCCCTCCCGTGTCCGACATCCTGGAGCACATGGCCGTGGCCGTGCAGGCCGCCCCCGAGAACGCGCCCCTGCGCGTCCAGTACGCCCGCCTGCTGCTGGAGCACGGCCGCCACACGGAGGCGCTCGAGAACGCCAGCACGGCCCTGCGTCTCGACCCGGCGGACGGCGCCGCGCTCGCCCTCGTCACCGAGGCCGCGACCGCGCTGACGACCCGAGCACCGGCGGACCCGCCGGCGCCGGCCGAGGACGCGACGTCGTCGGGCGCTCGTGGTTTCGACTGGGATCGGGTGGAGGCCGAGCTGGGCGTCGACGTGCCGCAACCGTTCGTGGACGACGCAATGCCCGCGGGCCCGGCCGACGAGGCGCCCCTCGTCCCCGCCCGCGACGAGAGCCCCTCGGCCGACGGCCTGCTCGAGGTCTCCCACGAGACGATCACGCTGGACGACGTGGGCGGGCTGGAGCCCGTGAAGAAGCGCATCCGCGAGGCGTTCCTCGAACCGATGCGCCACCAGGCCATCGCCAAAGCGTTCGGCAAGTCGCTGCGCGGCGGGCTCCTGCTGTACGGGCCGCCCGGGACGGGCAAGACGTTCATGGCGCGGGCGATCGCCGGCGAGCTCGGCGCGCGGTTCCTCACCGTGACCCTCGCGGACGTCCTCGACAAGTTCCTCGGACAGAGCGAGCAGAACCTGCACTCGCTCTTCCAGCGCGCCCGGGCGCTGGCGCCCGCCGTCCTGTTCCTCGACGAGGTCGACGCGATCGGGGGCAAGCGCACCCAGTACACCGGGTCGTCGGGCATGCGGACGGTCGTCAACCAGCTCCTGCAGGAGATGGACGGCATGGGGTCGGACAACGACGGGCTGTTCGTGCTCGGTGCGACCAACCACCCCTGGGACGTCGACAGCGCCCTGCTGCGGCCCGGCCGGTTCGACCGCATGATCCTCGTGCTCCCGCCCGACGCGCCGGCACGCCGCTCGATCCTGCACCACTACCTGGAGGGCCGGCCCGTCGCGGGCATCTCGCTGTCCACGATCGTGGACCAGACGGACGGGTTCTCGGGTGCCGACCTCGAGCACCTCTGCGCCTCCGCCGCCGAGAAGGCGATGACCGACTCGATCGCCAGCGGCGAGATCCGCCCCATCTCCATGGACGACGTCCAGGCAGCCCTGGCCGAGGTGCGCCCGTCGACGACGGCGTGGCTGCAGTCGGCGCGCAACGTCGTGTCGTTCGCCAACAACGACGGACGCTACGACGAGCTGGCGGCGTACCTGCGCTCGCGCCACATGCTGTGACCGCCGGGTCACCGCCCGGGCACGACCCGGTGGCCGGGCAGGTCACCCGTGCCGAGATGCTGGTCGACGCCGGCCGGCCCGAGCAGGCGCTCGACGGCATCACCGCGGCGCTGGCCGAGCACCCGGACGACGTCCGGCTGCACCTGACGTCGGGCTGGCTGCACCTGCGTCTGCAGCGCTCCGCGGACGCACGGCGGATCCTCGAGCAGGTCGTGGCCGGAGCGCCGGACCTCGCGCAGGGCCACGTGCTGCTGTCCGTCGCCCTGCAGAACTGTGGACGGCTCGCCGAGGCGCGTGCCGCCGTCGAGCGCGCGCTCGAGCTCCGGCCCGACGACGCCGCGACGCTCGTGCAGCACGCTGACGTCCTCCTGAGCGGTCGCGCGCGGCCCCGGGACCGTGAGCTGGCGAGGGACCGGGTCGCCCGGGCTCTCGAGCTCGAGCCGGACAACCCGAGCCGGCTGCTCGGCGCCGCGTCGATCCACGTCCGGCTGGGAGAACGTGACCGTGCCCGCGCCCTCGTGCGCCACGGCCTGGCGACGGCACCGCAGCACGAGGGCCTGCTCTACGCCGACGCCCAGCTCTCGGTGGACGACGGGCAGCACTCCCGCGCGCTCGTCGGGATCCTCGCGCAGAACCCCGAGCACGCCGAGGCGGGCTACGTGCTGTTCCTGCGCGTCTGGCAGCGGCTGCTCGCACCGATGGACACCGCCGTCGCCGTGCTGACGGCCAGCGCGCTCCTCGTGGCGTGGTTCATGAGCGACTCGCTGCACGGCTCCCTGCGGGTCTGGGCCGTGGTGCTCGCCGTGGCCCTCGGCGTCTCCGCGCTGCGGTCCTGGTCGGTGCTGCGCCACGTGCCCCGTGTGCTGGTGCGCCGCAGCCTGCTGGACGGCACCTGGTCCGGACGGCTCGGCGCGGCCGGGCTGGTGGTGGGCTGGGTGGGCTCGGTCCTCGCGCTGGCCGCCCTCCTCGGGCTGCGCGACGCCGTCGCCGTCCGGTGGTTCCTCGTCCTCCTCGCGCTCGCCCTCCTGGTCGCGGGGACCGGGTCGGCCGTGCTGGCGGGCACCATGCTGCGGCACGCGCGGAGCTCCGGGTACCTCGCCGCCTCGGAGCTCGGTCTGGCCCGCGCCGACGCGCTGCGCGGCAGCTACCGCGCGGCCACGGTGCGCCGGGCCGTGGTGGTGGCGCTCGTCGCGCTGCTCAGCGCTGCCGCCGCGGCGGGGTCTGCCCGTCCGGACGCGCTGCCCGTCGCGGCTCTCGGCGCCGTCGCGTGGCTCCTCCCGGGCGTCCTGGTCGTCTGGCGACTCCGTGCGCTCGGCACGGCGCTACGTCGCGAGGGTGCCGAACCCGCGGGCAGCGTGGGCACCGCGCGCACCGCGGTCGCCGGGCGTGCGCGCGGTGCCGGCGGCCTCGCGGTCCTCGCCCTGGCCACCGTGGCGCTCGGCGCGGCCGGGCTGGTCGCCGTCGCACACGTGCCCGTCCTGCCGAACGAGCACGACGCCGACGGGCGGTACGCCACGACGCCGGACTCCGGCGACTCGGACCCGACCTGCAGCGGGTCGCGCTACACCTGGATCAGCTGCGCCCTGCGGGACAACCGGGAGCAGATGGAGGACTGGGAGGATCGCGAGCCGATCGACATCCCGACCTTCGACCTGGAGGTCCCGGACATCCCGGAGCTCGACGTGCCCGACCTCCCGGAGGTCGAGGTCCCGGACATCGAGGTCCCGGAGGACACGACGAGCTGAGGCGGGTCGGAGCGGCACTGCGCTACATTGCGCCGATGAGACCGCGGGCGCTGACAGCCACCGTCCGGGGAGCGGCGTCGACCGCCGCCGTCGCCGCGGTGGTCACCTTCGTCTTCCTCCTGCAACCCTGGCGGACCTGCCCCGACGACGACGCGCCCGCGGGCTGCCCCGCGCTCCCCCAGGACGCCGCGGTCGTGATGGTGGCGGGCACGGTCGCGCTGATCGCTCTCTTCGTGATGGTCGTCGCAGCGGTCGCGCGGCGTGATGCCGCCACGTCACCACCGTCGACGACGTCCCCGCGCCGCACGCGGCTGCGCGCCGTCGCTCTCGCGGCCTTCGCCGGACTGTGTGCCGCCGTGTACGGCTGGGGCTACCTCAGCGGCTTCTCGCCGTACTGATCGGACGGCGGAGCGCGCCTGTCGGGAGACTGGCGCCGCCCGGTCGCAGGTGACATGTTGAGGACGGCGTCCGGACCCGCATCCCTCGACGAGAGGCACGCATGAGCACCGTCCTGTTCTGCCCGGTGATGTTCAACCTGGCCGAGACCACGCGGATGATCCAGGTCGCCCGCGCGCTCGACCCGGCGCACTCGCCGGTGTTCATGGGCTACGAGCACGACTACGTCGACCTGGTCCGCGACGCCGGCTTCAGCTACCGGGCGTGCGAGCCCGCCTGGACGCGTGCCGAGCGGGACCAGGCGCTCGCGTTCGACCAGGGGCGATCGTTCCGCAGCCCGTTCACCACGGAGCTGGTGCGCGAGCGGGTGCGGGTCGAGCGGGCCCTCGTCCGCGAGACCGGCGCCCGAGCGGTGGTCACCGGCTCGAACCTCACGTCGTTCCTCTCGGCGACGGCGGAGGGTGTCCCGCTGTACTACCCGGTGCCGTTCGCGCTGACCGCTCCGCAGGTCCGGCAGACGCCGCGGATGGGGTTCGTCGCCGGTTCGAGCGGTCTGGCCAGGACCGCGGACCGGGCCGCGACGTCGGCCTTCCGCTGGGTCTACACGTCCGCACCGCTCGCCCCGAGGGCGTTCGCCACCGTGGCGCGGGAGAACGGCGTCCCCGCGCCGCGCAGCGTCGCCGAGCTGATCCGCGCGGACCACAACCTGCTCACCGAGATGGACTGGGAGCTCGACGGCTTCGACCTGCCGGACGACTTCGAGCGGGTCGGCCCGATCTTCGCCCACCTCGACACCCCCGTGCCGCCCGTCGTGGAGGAGCTGGCCGCGGCGCCGGAACCCCTGGTGTACCTCGGGCTCGGGTCGTCGGCGAGCAGGTCGCTCGTGCTGCGGACGGCGCGGGCGCTCGGCGACCTGCCGGTGAACGTCGTCGCGCCGGTGCGGCACTACCTGCGGGACGACGACGTCCTGCCGCCCAACGTCCACGTCACCGACCTGCTGCCGGCCCACCGCCTCGGCGGTCTGGTCGGTGCCGCCGTGCTGCACGGCGGCCAGGGCACGGTGCAGACCGCGTGCGCGACGGGCGTGCCGTTCGTCGGCATGGGCCTGCAGCCGGAGCAGACCTGGCACGTGCGCCGCTGCGAGGAGCGCGGCAACGCCGTCGCGGTCTCGCCGCGCCGGGTCGGCACCCAGGGCTTCCGCACGGCACTTCACCGCGCGCTGTTCGACCCCGCCGTGCGGACGGCCGCCGCCGAGGTCAGCGAGGCCTACGTGGACGAGGACGGCGCGGCGGCCGCCGCCCGCGTCATCGAGCGGGATCTCGGCTGAGACCGGCCGCTCAGCGGACGCGCGCGATCGCGAACCCGTCCCAGCCCTTCGAGCCGACGGTCTGCAGCGCCGTCGCCTCCAGCCTCGGGTCGGCACCGAGTGCGCGCAGGAACGCTCGTGCGCCCCGAACGCTCGGGTCGTCGCTCGAGGAATCGACGACGGCGCCCCGGCGCACCACGTTGTCGCCGACGACGACGCTGCCGGAGCGTGTCAGCCGCAGCGCGAGCTCGAGGTAGGCGGCCATGTTCGCCTTGTCGGCGTCGATGAAGACGAGGTCGTACGGCTCGTGCGCGGCGTCGGCCAGTTCGGCGAGCACATCGAGCGCCGGCCCCACCTGGATCCGCACCCGGTCACCGACACCGGCATGGTCGAGGTTCTCCCGCGCCACCTCCGCATGCCGCGGGTCCAGCTCGACGGTGGTCACGTGCCCCTCGGCGCCGACGGCCCGCGCGAGCCAGATGGTGCTGTACCCGGCGAGCGTCCCCAGCTCGAGGACGCGTCGCGCGCCCGCCATCCGTGCCACGAGCGCGAGGAAGGCGCCCTGGTTCGGTGCCACCTCGATCGGCGGCAGCCCCCGCTCCCGTCCCAGCGCACGCGCCGCGACCAGGGCCTCGTCCTCGGTGACCAGCTCACCGGCCAGGTAGTCGTCGACGTCGCTCCACTGCTCCCCGGTGTCCATGCCCCGATCCTGGCACGCGGCACGGCCCCGACGACGGCTCACCCCGATATCCGCTGGACCGGGTCTCGGCCCCGCCCTAGGGTGCCGGCCATGGGAACACTGTGCTGCGCGCCGTCGACGGCGCTGCTCTTCCGCGACCGCCGCGCCTGACGGCGCGTCCGCGGGTCCACCACGCCACGCGCCGTCGTCCGGGACGTCCTCGCACCCCGGCCGCGCGTCACCTCGTCATGTCCTGACGCCTGTCGGGGTGCTCCGTTTCTCTCGTTCGGAGCGCACCCGTGCCCACCCGTTCACACCATGGCGGCCGCCATGAGCTCGGCCAGAACTTCCTCGTCCACCGCCCCACGATCGACCGTCTCGTCGCCCTCGTCGTCGCCACCGACGGCCCCGTCCTCGAGATCGGGGCCGGGGACGGCGCCCTCACCGTCCCGCTCGCCCGGCTCGGCCGGGACCTGACGGCGCTCGACCTCGACGAACGCCGCGTCCGGGCGCTGCGCCGTCGCCTCCCGACCGTCCGGGTCGAGCATGCCGACGTGCTGCGGCACCCGCTGGACCGACCCGTCGTCGTCGGCAACGTCCCGTTCCACCTGACCACACCGGTGCTACGACGGCTCCTCGGCCGCGACACCTGGCGCCACGCCGTCCTGCTCACCCAGTGGGAGGTGGCCCGCAAGCGTGCCGGTGTCGGTGGGGCGACGATGATGACCGCCCAGGCCGCCCCCTGGTTCACCTTCGCGCTGCACGACCGGGTCCCGGCACGGCACTTCCGGCCCGTCCCCGGGGTCGACGGCGGCCTCCTGACCGCGACGCGCCGCCCGGAGCCGCTCGTCCCGGCCCGCGAACGCCGCGCCTACGAGGCGTTCGTCCGTCGGGTCTTCACCGGGCGGGGACGCAGCCTGGCCGACGTCCTCACCGGTGCGGCCGGTCTGCCCCGTCGCGCGTCGGCTACGCTGCTGGCCGACTGCGGCGTGACCGCGAGGGCGCTGCCGCGAGACCTGCGCGCGGAGCAGTGGGCCCGTCTGTGGCGAGCCGTCCCGCGACGCTCCGGCGTGGGCCGTGCGTGAGGACTGGGTGCGGCCTCGGTCGACCACGCGGTGCGGATAGCCTGCCCCTCGCCGGCCGAGGACGAGGAGACGGACATGGCGCGGGACATCGAGGACGCACAGCGGGCCGGACCTGCCGGAGCCGAGGTGACCGTCACCCCGGCCCGGCGGGCGCTCCGCCCCCTCGGCTACCTCCTCGTCGGGCTCGTGTGGACGGCGCTGAGCGTCGTGGTGCTGGCGCTGGGTCCGGGGATCCTGGTCTTCGTCGCCCTCGAGGGCACCATGGAGGTCGGCGGGATCTGGGCGGACCTGACCACCCAGCCCGGCGAGATGACGGCGTTCGCGCTGAGCGTGCCGCTGCTGGTGGCGATCTGGGGACCCGGGGTGCTCTGGTACCTGCCGTGCGCCACCTGGCCGCTGGCCGCGCTGTCGTTCGTGTACGTCGGCCGCTCCCTACGGCCCCGGTACGCCGCAGAGCCGCTGTCCCGCACGCGACGGGTCGGGCGCGGCGACGCTCTGGGCCTGCCGACGGCGTCCGGCGTCGCGCTCTCGCTGCAGCCCGCGCACCCGTCGCGGACCACCCGCTCGCTCATGCGGTGGTACGCCTCGGGCTGGCTGCCGGACGGGCACATGTTCGTCGCGATGCTGCCGGCGGGCGGTGCCTGGTTGCTGACGCTGGTCGGTCTGGCCTCGGACGTCCCGGTGCCCGCCCGGACCGTCCTGCTGGTGAGCGCCGCGTGCCTGGCCGCGTGGAGCGTCGTGCTGGGCCGGCGGGCCTGGCGACGGCGCTTCCACGGCGTCGGTCCGGGCGACGGGCCGGACGTCGCGCCGACGTCGCTGAGCCCCGAGGAGCGCCGGGCCCGGATCGCCGAGCTCCGTGCGCGCCGGGACGCGCGAGCCCGGGTGGGCCCGCTCGGATAGGTTCAGGTCCATGCCACCTGCCGCCGCCTCCGCCGTCGGGCACGACGGGTCCACCCTCGAACGCTGGGGACGCCGCGCCTGGGCGTTCGTCGGGCTGGCCCTGGCCTCGGTCGCGGTGTACCTCGGCACGTCGATGATCTCCGGGCTGGTGATCCCGCTGGTCGTCGCCCTGGTGGTCGGCGCGCTGTTCGCCCCGCTGTGCTCGTGGCTCGGCCGGTGGATGCCGCGGCCGCTCGCCGCGCTCGTCGTGCTGCTCGGGCTGCTCGCGGTCGCCGCCGGGACCCTCGGCCTGGCCGTCCGCGGCGTCGTGCAGCAGGCCGCCGAGATCGGCCGGCAGCTCACCGAGGGGTTCGAGGCCCTCCAGGCGTGGGCGGCCGACCTCGGGGTCGAGCTCCCGGACGTCGGCGCCGGCGAGGCGACCGGCCTCCCCGAGTGGGGCACGATGCTGCTCTCCGGCTTCACCGCTCAGCTCGGCAACGTGTTCTCGGGGACCGCGGCGCTGGTGATGGGCACGTTCGTCGGCGTGTTCCTGCTCTACTTCATCCTGGCGGACTGGGACGTCCTCATGCGCTGGACGGCCCGCCATCTGGGGGTCGCCGAAGACGTCGGGGCCGGGATCATCGACGACGGCACCTGGGCGATGCGCCGGTACTTCCTGGCGCTGACCGCATCCAGCGTCGTCGTGTCCGTCATCGTCGGCGTCGCCGCCTGGCTGCTCGACCTCCCGCTCGCCTTCACCATCGCGGTCGTCACGCTCATCACCTCGTACGTGCCGTTCATCGGCGCGATCGTCTCGGGCGCGTTCGCGGTGCTCATCGCGCTCGGGTCCGGCGGCGTGGTCCCCGCCCTCGTCATGCTCGTCGTCATCCTCGTCGCCCAGAACGGCGTGCAGACGATCATCCAGACCTTCATGACCCAGGGTGCCCTGAAGATGCACCCCATCGTCATCCTGGGTTCCACCATCGCCGGCGGTGCGCTGTTCGGCCTGCTCGGGGCCGCGCTGTCCACCCCGGTGGTCGCCATCCTCATCAAGATCACCGAGCGGCTGCGCGCGCTCGAGAGCCCGCCGGCACCCGACTAAGATCGGTCGATGCTCACCACGTTGCGACGCGCCGTCGCCGGCCTCTTCTGGCGGCTCAGCCGGTGGACCCTGCGGAGCGAGCCGGCGCCCGACCGGGCCGGCATCCTCATCGGTGCGCCCCACACGTCCAACTGGGACTTCGTGCTGATGCTCGCCATCTCGTGGCGGCTCGGCCTGGACATCCGCTGGCTGGGCAAGCACACGCTGTTCAACGGCTGGAAGGGCCCGCTCATGCGGGCGCTCGGCGGCATCCCCGTCGACCGCCGTGACCCCTCGCGGGTGGTCGTCGACGTGCTGGACCACGTGTCCCGCGGCGAGGTCTTCCACCTCGTCGTCACCCCGGAGGGCACGCGCTCGGGCGACGGCTGGAAGTCCGGCTTCTACCGCATCGCCCGCGAGGCCGGCCTGCCCGTCACGCTCGGCTACGTGGACCGCACCACGATGACCACGGGGCTCGGGCCGACGCTCGAGCTCACGGGCGAGGTCGGCGCCGACATGGACCGGATCCGCGCCTTCTACGCCGACAAGTCCGGGTACAACCCGGAGCTGCGCACCGAGCCCCGGCTGCGCTCGGAGGAGGGCTAGCACCGTGCCCGACGACGTTCCTCCGGTCGCGCTGCCGGCCGGCGTGACGCTGCGGCTCCTGCACCGCGACGACGGCCCCGCCCTCGCCGCCGCCTACCGCCGCGACCGCGAGCACCTGGAGCCGTGGGAGCCGGCCCGACCCGCGGCGTTCTACGAGGCCGCTTATCACGCCGCCCGCATCCCCGTGCAGCTGCTGGAGCACCTCAACGGGCGCAGCACGCCCTTCGTGCTGACCCGTGGGGCGGACGTCGTCGGGCGGGTCACGCTGAGCGACGTCGTCCGAGGATCGTTCTGCAACGCTCACCTCGGCTACTGGCTCGCCTCCGACCTCACCGGACGCGGCGTGATGACCGCGGCGGTCGAGGCGGTCGCCGTCTTCGCCCGCGACGACCTCGGGCTGCACCGGCTGCAGGCGGCGACGCTCCTGCACAACACGGCCTCCCAGCGGGTGCTCGATCGCACCGGCTTCGCACGCATCGGTACCGCCCCGCAGTACCTGCGCATCGCCGGCCGCTGGCAGGACCACGCGCTGTTCCAGCGCATCCTGCCGGACGACGAGGCTCCCGCCTGACCGCGAGGCGGTAGCGGCCAGACGGGAGGTTCGCGGGCGCCGGGGCTAACCGTGCGCCACGATGACGGGGCAGGGCACGTCGCGGGTGAGCCGGTCGGCCACCGACCGCAGGACGCGGCCGGTCAGCGGCGTGTGCCGGCGCCCGCCCACCACGACCAGGTCGTGGCGGCTGAGGCGCGAGACCAGGACGTCGACGCACGATCCGTGCCCGAGCTCGACCGACCACTGCACACCGGGGTACTTCTCCCCCCAGCGCCGCATCTCGTCGTGCACGCTCGCGAGCGCCTCGTCCTGGTACTGGTGGACCCAGCCGCCCGCCGCGGCGTAGGGCCCCGCGACGAGGTCCCTGGTCAGCGCGTGCACGGCCGCCAACGGCGCCCCGGCGTGCCGGGCCTCGTCGAACGCCAGGTCCAGCACCCGGTTCAGGTGGTCGTCGAAGTCGACCGCGGCCACGACCCGCCACACCGGCCCGACGGCGTCGGCCGGGCACGCGGACTGCAGCGCGACGGGGTCGATCGGCACCACCGCGACCGGGCCACGGGCCATCGCCGAGACGGCCGACGACACCGAGCCCAGCACCAGCCGGTCGAGGGCGTGCCGCCCGCGCCGTCCCACGACGACCAGGTCCGCCACGGCCGACCGTTCGACCAGGACCCCCGCGGGCGCCCCCTCGACGACCTGGGCGTCGATGTCGTCGGGGACCGAGCCGGGCCGCAGGCGTCGCTTCTCCGCGAGGCGACGCAGCGCCCTGTCGGTCACGTCCTGCGCCTCCGCCCGCAGCGCTGCGGGACCGAGGCCGTACCCGTCGGCGGAGGGCGTCGCCGTGACCTCGTAGGCGGTCACCACGGTCAGGCACGTCCGACGACGCACAGCCTCGGCCGCCGCCCATTCCAGGGCCTGGTCACCGGCCGACGACCCGTCGATCCCGGCGACCACTCCGTACCGCGTGGTGCTCATGGCGTCCTCCTTCGCTCCTGGCACCAGTACGCCACGGCGCCGCAGGCCTCCGGCAGGGGCGCGCGCCCCCTCCCGGCGGGTCGAAGGTCCCGGGCCGGACAGCTCGCGCGCCGCTACGGTGGGCCCATGACCGACGACGTGGACGTCCTGCTCGAGGCCGTGCTCTCCGTCGGTCGTGGACCCGAGCTCGAGGGCACCCTGCACCGCGTGGTGCAGACGGCCGCGGACGTGGCCGACGCCCGGTACGCGGCCCTCGGCATCATCGGTGAGGACGGCCGGATCGCCCAGTTCCTCACCGCCGGGCTCAGCGAGGAGGAGATCCGGGCCATCGGTCCCTACCCGCGTGGACGCGGGCTCCTGGGTGAGCTGATCCGGCACCCCGTCCCGCTGCGGCTGCCCGACATGAGCGCGGACCCCCGATCGGTCGGGTTCCCGGCCCACCATCCACCGATGCGGTCGTTCCTCGGGGTGCCGCTGCAGGTCCACGGCAGACCGTTCGGCAACCTCTACCTCACGGACAAGCGCGGCGGCGGGGAGTTCAGCCCGCACGACCAGCGCCTCGTCGAGGCGCTGGCCTCCGCGGCGAGCGTCGCCGTCGAGAACTCCCGGCTGTACGACGAGGCGACGCTGCGAGAGCGGTGGGCACGCGGCAACGACGAGATCTCCCGGCGGGTCCTGGAGGGCGATCCCCCGGAGCTCGTGCTCGACGCCGTGGCGCAGGAGGCGATGCAGGTCGCCGGAGCGGACGTGGCGGTCCTGGCGACCGTCGCCGTGGACCAGGACGACCACCTCCAGGTACGTTCCGCCCACGGTCCCGGCACGGAGGGGCTGGTCGGCACGCTCGCCCCGCTGGAGGGCACCTTCGCCGCCGAGGCCTACGCCGCGGGCCGGCCGGTCGTCACGCACGACGCCGCGTCGGACCGCCGTCAGACCATCTCGTTCAACCCGCCGAGCGTCGTCGGTCCGTTGGCCGCGCTGCCGCTCGGCGGGCCGGGCCGGACGTCCGGCGTCCTGACCGTCGGGCGCCGGCTCGGCACGCCGCCCTTCCCGCGGGTGGTCATCGACGCGCTGGCGGCGTTCGCCGCGCAGGCAGCCGTGGCCCTCGAGCTCGCCGAACGACGCCACGACGCCGAACGGCTCGCGGTCGTGCGCGACCGGGACCGCATCGCCCGGGACCTGCACGACCTCGCGATCCAGCGTCTCTACGCCACCGGTCTGTCGTTGGAGGGTGTCGGCCGTCGCCTGCAGGACCGGTCCGACGCGACGGCCGACGCGGAGCGGGTAGGCCGCGCCGTGACCGACCTCGACGAGACGATCAGCCTGATCCGCACCACGATCCGTGGGCTGCAGCCGTCCACGGGCACGGTCCGGCGGGTGGGCCTGCGCGCCCGCCTCGTGGCCGAGGTCGACGCCGCGTCGCACGCCCTGGGCTTCACCCCGGCGCTGCACATGGCCGGCCCCGTGGACACGCTGGTACCGCCCCCGACGGCGGACCACCTCGTGGCGGTGCTCCGGGAGGCGTTGTCCAACGTCGCCCGGCACGCCGGCGCCCAGCGGGTCGGTGTCGAGCTCGTCGCGGGCGACGACGTCGTCCTCACCGTGTCCGACGACGGCCGCGGGATCCCCGCCGACGCCCGGCGCAGCGGTCTGGCGAACCTCGAGCGCCGCGCCCTCGAGCTGGGCGGGACGCTCACCGTCGCATCTGCGCGGCCGGGCACCACGCTGTGCTGGCGCGTCCCGCTGGACGGGTAGGGCCGTCGTCGGCGGGACCGTCCGTCGTCGGCGGGACCGTTCAGGGCCGCGGGCTCACGGGCGCTGCTCGAGGCGGGTGGCGAGCACCGCCGCCTGGACCCGGCGCTCCAGGCCGAGCTTCGCCAGCACGCTGGAGACGTAGTTCTTGACCGTCTTCTCGGCGAGGAAGAGCTCGGCACCGATCTGGCGGTTCGTCAGTCCCTGACCGATCAGCGCCAGCACGCGCCGTTCCTGGGCCGTCAGGTCCCCCAGCGGGTCGGCCGCGGGGTGGTCCTGCGCCCGCATGCGCTCCATGACGAGGCGGGACGCCCGCGGGTCGAGCGTCGACCCGCCCGCCGCGACCGTGCGGATCGCCGACAGCAGGTCGTGCCCCCGCACCTGCTTGAGGACGTAGCCCGCGGCGCCGGCGAGGATCGCGTCGAACAGGGCCTCGTCGTCGTCGAAGGACGTGAGCATGAGGCAGGCGACGTCGGTGCTCGACCGCAGCTCGCGGCAGACGCTCACGCCGTCGCCGTCCGGCAGGCGGACGTCCAGCACGGCGACGTCCGGCCGCAGGGCCGGGATCCGGGCCAGCGCCTCGGCGGCGGACCCGGCCTCGCCGACGACCTCGAGGTCGTCCTCCGCCTCGAGGAGGTCGGCGACACCGCGACGGACCACCTCGTGGTCGTCCACGAGGAAGACCCGCACGGCCCGTTCGCTCATGGTGACCACGCTACGCACCCTGCGCTGGATCGGGTAGCCCCGGGCCGGGCAGACCCTGCCCGCCTGACCGTCTCAGGGGGATTCACGGTCAGGCGGGAGGCGTGAGTCGTCAACGCTGTTCGTGCGCGACGAGGATCGGGCACTCGACGTCCCGACCGAGGCGGTCGGCGTCGGACCTGAAGATCCGACCGAGGATGGGCGCGTGCGGCCGGCCGCCGACCACGACGAGGTCGTGCCGGCTGAGCCGTCGCGTGAGCACGTCGACGATCGACCCGCGGGCCATCTCGATGGTCGTCGGCACCGTCGGGTACTTCTGCTCCCACCGGCTCAGCTCGTCGTGGAGGCGAGCCGTCGCCTCCTCCGCGTACTCGTGCACCCACGCGGTGTCCATCGCGTACGGCCCGGCGATGAACTCCGAGTGGAGCGCGTGGACGAGCAGCAGGGGGACCCCGGCGTGCTGCGCCTCTTCGAACGCGATGTCGAGCACCCGCTCGAGGTGGTCGTCGAAGTCGACGGCGGCCGCGACGCGCCACACCGCACCGACGACGTCGCCGGGGCAGGCCGTGGCCGCCGCGACGGGGTCGAACGGGACGATGGCCACCGGACCCTTCGCCCTGGCCGACAAGACCGCGGACACGGACCCCAGGACGACCCGGTCGAAGGCGTTCAGACCACGGCGTCCGACGACGAGCAGAGCGCTCGTCGCGGAGTGCTCGACCAGCACGCCGGCCGCTGACCCGCGCACCGTCTCCCAGCTGATGTCGTCGGCCTCCGGCACCTGGCCGGCACACTCCTCGCGGGCCTTCGCCAGCCGTTCGGCCGCCCGTCCGACGACGACGGTGGCCTCGTCCCGCATCGCGTCCGGACCGATCCCGTAGCCGGCGCTGCCCGGGACCGTCGTGACGTCGTACGTGGTCAGCACGGTCAGGGTGGTCCCTCGGCGGACGGCCTCCGCCGCCGCCCAGTAGAGCGCCTGGTCGCTGTCCGTCGAGCCGTCCACGCCGACGACGACTCCGTGTCGCTCGCTCATCACGTCCTCCTTGGTCCCTCTTCTCCATCGGACACGGCCGCCGGATCGGACCGGCAGTGCCGCATGTCCCGACCTCATGGGCCGAAAGTCCCGGTCCGGGCACCGCGAGCCGCGGTCCCCGAACCTGGCTCACCGACGGCCTCGAGGTCGGGGACGACCCCGAGGCGGTCAGCGGCACGGACGATCTCGCTGCCCGCTCAGCGCAGGATCGGGTAACGGCGGACCAGGTCGGTCGCCGCCCAACGACGCCCGAGCCCGAACGTGTCCCCGGCCGCGACGGCAGCCAGACCGATCAGGACGACGGCTTCGATGAGGTGGTCGTCGAGGAACGGGTTGACGTCGATCGGCAGGGCGGCCATCCACATCATGACCAGCAGCAGCGCACCCGCGCCGGCGGCGATCCGCATCCCGATGCCGAGCGCGAGGGCCAGACCGATACCGAGCAGGCCGAGCATGAACAGCCAGTCGATGACGACGACCCCGGCCATCGCTCCGAAGAAGTCGGCGAACGGACCCTCGACGTTGCTGAGGAAGCCCTCCGTCGGCGAGCCGCCGGAGATCCACGCGTTCTCGGCCGGCGTGGCCAGCCCCAGACCGAACGTCTTGTCCGCGAAGGCCCACAGGAACTGGAAGGCGATGAGCAGACGGAGCACCGCGAACGTGATCGCCGCGGTGGGCGACAACGCGGTGCGCTCCGGTGCGGTGGGTACGCTCTGCGCGCCCCGGACGGTGGTGGTCATGGCTTCCTCCTCCGGCCGGGGGGAGCCCGGCCCTCGCTGCCCGGTTCTCTCCCGGGCGACACGTTCAGCATCGCCGTCGGGCACCGCGCTACGGCAGGGTGCAACGGTCCTGACCTGCGGGTACGTCGGCCCTGCCGCGAGGGCCGAAGGTCCCGATCGGGGCACGTAAGCCCCGCGCGGCCGGGGACACTACGTGGTGTGAGCACTTCTTCCCCCGGTGACCCGGCACCGGCCGACGGCGATCCTGCCGAGCGCCTCGCCGCGCTCTGGGACGCCCACGCGGTCCGCGTCCAGGCCTACCTGCTGCGCCACACCGACCCGGACACCGCTCAGGATCTGCTGTCCGAGACCTTCCTCGTCGCGTGGCGGCGTCTCGACGACGTCCCGGCCGAGGCCCTGCCGTGGCTGCTCGTCGTGGCGCGCAACCTGCGGTACAACGCGGCGCGGTCCCAGGCGCGCCGGCGGCTGCTCACCACCGAGCTGACCCGGCTCGAGAACGCGGCACCGTCGGTGTCCGGGTCGCCCGAGTCCCTGGCCACCGAGCGCGACCAGCTGCTGCGCGGGCTCGCCACGCTCACCGACCGGGAGCGCGAGGCGCTCCTCCTGGTCGCCTGGGACGGGTTGGCGCCGTCCCGGGCCGCGGACGTCGCCGGGTGCACGACGGCGGCCTTCCACGTCCGCCTGCACCGCGCGCGACGCCGCCTGGCCGCGTTCGTCGACGACGACTCTTCCGCGCTGCGCGCTGTCGGCAGCAGCACACCAGCCACCCGGAGGTCCGCATGAGCACCTCGAACATCGACGACCGGCTCGCCCGTCTCGCCCCGACGTCCTCCCCCGACCCGGAGCGTCTCGCGGCGGCGCGCTCCGCCGTCTTCGACACCACCGAAGACGAGCGGTGCGGCTCGCGTCGAGGCCGAGCGCACGACGGCGCCCACGTGGTCGACCTCCACGACGCGCCCGACGACGTCGTCACTCCGCTCGGCGCCGCCCGCCGGCGCCGGAACCGGCACCTCGGGGCCGCAGCGGCGGCTGCCGGGGTCGTCGGCGTGGTCAGCGTCGGGATCGTGCTCCTCCCCGGGGAGGCCGGGATCTTCCCCGCGTCGCCCGAGAGCACGTGCGAGGACCAGCTGCTGCGCCATCTCGGCCCGCTGCCCGAGGACGCCGAGGAGCCGGTCTGGCGCACCGTCGCGAGCGAGTCCACCGACACCACCGACACGACCCTCCTCGTGCTCGACGGCGGCGGGCTCGCCGGGGCGTGCTCCGAGATCCGGGGAGAGGGTGGCGGGTTCACCTCGACCGCCACCTGGTCGCTGCCCGACGTCGAACCGGCGGCGGACGAGATCCTCCCCCGCGGCATCACGACAGGCCGCGCCCCCGTCGTGTGGGGCGTCGCCGATGCGAACGTCACCGGCGTGGTGGTCACGCACGAGTGGGACCACGGCACGTCCCGCAGCGTCGTCGAGGCGCGGGTGACCGACGACGGCTACTGGTCCGCGTTCTTCTCCCCGGAGGATCGCATCCCGCAGGACGCGGAGCCGAGGTTCACCTGGCAGCTCGAGGACGGCACCGAACGGTCGATGGCGCTCGACGAGGCCTGGCCGGGGGTCGACGCCAGCACGCCGCTGGCCGAGGCGCGGCGCGAGGCGTGCGGCATGACGTTTCCGTCCTCCTCGCCGCGGCTCGTCCTCGAGGAGGTGCGGGACGATGCCGGTGTCACGTTCCTGGCGGATGGCGCCGGGCCCTCGGTCCTCTGCCTCCAGGACGCCGGGCCGCCCTACAGCGTCCGGCTCGCCAGCGGCGGCACGACCCTCGAACCCGAGACATCTCCCGCCGAGGAAGAGGCTGTGGCGGACTACGGCGGCGCCGGGAGTCGCGGAGCGGCACTCGTCGGCCGCGCCGGGGACGACGTGGCGCGCGTCCAGGTCACCACGACCGACGGCCTGCCGTTCGACGCGGAGGTCGTCGACGGCTACTGGGTGGTCTGGGGCGCGGCCCTGGGCAGCGAGGAGGGCGACGACCCGTGGCAGGACGCCACGCTCCGCTGGTACCTCACCGACGGGTCGCCGGGCGGCGAGCGCACCGTCTTCGAGTAGGCGCTCAGCCGCCGACGGGCGCCTTCGCGTCGTCCGTGCCGCCGTCGGCCGCGTCCTCCGTAGCGTCCTCCGTCGCGTCCTCCGGCATGGTGCCGTCCGGCGCCGCACCGGGCGCAGGGATGACCGCCACCACCTGGGGTGCCGTCAGCCCGGCCGCTCGCCGACGACGACGGCGCCGGACCAGCAGCACCGGCACGAGCACGACGAGCGCGAGCAGGAGCAGACCGCCGACGATCACGGCCAGGCCGATCCACAGCGCGCGGTCGGCCTGCGCGGTGGTCTCCTCCGCGAGCGCCGCCGCCTGGTCGAGCTCGCCGTCCGCGAGAGCGGCCCGCGACCCGGCCGCCGTGGCGTCGGCGTCGAGCAGCAGCTCGCCGAGCTCGGTGACCGGGTCGCTCTCTGCCGCCACGGCCGCCGAGGCGCGGCTGACCTGCTCCATCGTGGTGACGGTCTGCGGCAGCAGGCTGCCGAGCTCTTCGTACTCGGCGGGGGTCTCGGCGTCCTCGTACGCGGCGCGCACCGTGTCCGGGACGCCGAGGCCGGTGGTCTCCGCCGCCTCCTGGACGGCGACGGCCTCCGGTGCGAGCACCTCGAGCGTGCCGACCTCGTCCGCGGCCTGGTCGAAGTTCCAGTTCGTCATGTCGCGCCGCAGCCCCAGCGGCACCTGCCACGCGCCGTCGGACTCGTCGAGCTCCGCGTAGGCGTCGCGGGCGTCGGCGCGCTCGGCGAGGAGATCGGCCCCGTCGCCGTCGACCACCCACTTCTCGTAGGCCCGCGTGCCGTCGACGCCGCCCCGTTCGGCGACGAGGTCGAGGAACCGCTGCCAGTCGACCCGCCCGTGGTTGTTGCGGGTGCTGCCGGCCACCTCGTAGGCGCCCTCCCCCGCGTACGCCGCGGAGACGACGGCGGTGAACGTCTCGTCGTCGAGGTCCCCGAGCAGCCGGTGCACCGCGGTGTACGCGGCGGCGTAGGCGTACGTCTCGGTGGCCGGGTCGCGCTCCGTCTCGGACCAGTTCACCAGCGGCAGGGCGACCTTCGCCCGGCGGCTCGGCGCCGGGCGTGGCTCGCCCTCGCCGTCGACGGCGTCGATCACGCGGTACGCCGTGGTCTCGGTCAGGCCCTCGTAGAGCCAGCGGCCCTCGAACCGTCCGTCGTCGAACCAGGCGTGGCCGAGCTCGTGGAAGAGCGTGGCCTCGTCGAGCTCCTCGCCCAGGACGATCTCGTCACCGACGTCGTCGAACCAGGCGTAGCCGAGGACCTGCGGGGAGACGTCCTCGCGGATGACCGCGATGCGACCCGGCCACGGTTCGCCGAGGAACGACTCCAGGACGGGCAGGCCCACGGTGACGCGGTCGGCGGCGAACTTCCGCCACGTCTTGTCCCCGGGGAAGCTCTGCAGGGTCAGGGCGGCGTCGCCGACGGTGACCTGCTTCTCCTCGGTCTTGGCGGGGTCGCGCACCGACACGGCGGCCCAGACGCCCCACTCGTCGGTGGCCTCGTCGAGCGTGTACACGGTCTTCTTGCCCCGCTGGTCGGGCGTGAAGTCGGCGGTGGCGTCGAACGTCATCGCCTTCGGCACCACGACCTCGACGCTGACGGCGCCGGGATCGCCGGTCGCCTGCGCGGCGAAGGTGCCGTAGCCGGGACCGACGCGGGTCCACCGCTCGGAGCGGATCGGTGCGCCCCCGATGTCGTACGTCCACACGATGGTGCGGCTGCGTCCGTAGCGCAGCGGCGAGAACCGGGCGGTGGCCCACTGGACGTTGGGGTCCTCGGGCTCCGCCTGGAAGCTCACCGGCAGCGACGACCCGCCGCTCGTGGCCCGCACGTTCTTGGCGCTCGCCGGCACGCCGATGCCGTAGGAGTCCCAGTAGTAGTACGTGTTGCCGCGGTCCGGGGTGACGTTGGTGATGGTGGTCGTGACCTCCGCCGTGACGCGGCCCTTGCCCTGGACGACGAACCGGGCGTGCGACTCCTCGGTGATCCCGTTCGCGGCGGCGGCGGGCACGACGGCGGCCGGTGCGACGAGCAACCCACCGAGCCCCAGCGCGAGGGCGAGCGCCGCCGTCGTCGTGCGGCGGAGCAGGCGCCCCGGCAAGCTCTGTCGGGTCCGGTCCGCGCGCGCCACGTCTGCTCCGTCGTGTTGTCCGTCCGACGACCCGGCGGTCGTCGGGCCGATCGTAGCGGTACCGGGTGACCGGTCGGTATCCCCGGGCGCCGGAGATCGACGTCCCCGGCTCGCGCCACGCTCGCGCGTGGGGTAGACCGGAGTCACACGAGACCGGGGGGTCGTCATGTTCTCAGAGGCCGGATCTACCACCATCGCGCTGCTGACGGCGTGCACCGATCCCGACCTGGGCATCCGGTCACGGATCGTCCAGGAGCTGCTCGACGAGGCCAGCCAGGATCCCCGGCTCGCCCGCCAGGTGATGACGACGATGCTCACGGCGTCGGTCATGTCGCTGCGCGCCTACTCCGACGCCGCGGACCGCGACCCGCACGAGGTGCTCCAGGCGCTCGGCCTGTCCTGGTCCGCGCGGACGCTCGGCGTCTGAGCTCGCCGCCCGGCGCCCGACGCCCGGGCCCTCAGTCCAGATGGGCCGCCACGCCCTCCGCGGTGCGCATCACGCGCAGCATGTTGCGGCTGGTGAGATGCCCGAGATCGGTGTCCGTCCACCCGCGGTCCGCCAGCGCCTCCAGGAGCGCGGGATACCCCGAGACGTCGGCGAGCTCCGGCGCGAACCCGTCCGCGCCGTCGTAGTCCCCGCCCAGGCCGACGTGCTCGACGCCCGCCACCTCGCGCACGTGCTCGATGTGCGCGACGACGTCGTCGAGCCGGGTGGGCGGCGCCGGGTTCGTCTCCCGCCAGCGGGCCAGGAAGCGATGGAAGGCCGGGTAGTCGGTGGCCGAGACTCCCTCGGCCACGGCGGCCTCGGCGGCCTGCTCCTTCCAGCGAGCCACCTCCGGCGTCACGAACTGCGGCACGAAGGTGACCATGCAGACGCCGCCGTTGTCCGCCAGGCGGGACAGGACGTCGTCGGGCACGTTGCGGGGCACGTCGCAGACCGCGCGGGCGCTGGAGTGGGAGAAGATCACGGGTGCCTCGCTGACGTCGAGGGCCGCGTGCATGGTGCCGACCGCGACGTGGGACAGGTCGACGAGCATGCCGAGGCTGTTCATCTCGCGCACCACCTCGCGGCCGAACCCGCTCAGCCCGCCGTGGTCGCCCGGCTCGTCCGTGGCGGAGTCCGCCCACGAGGTGCTGTCGTTGTGGGTGAGCGTCATGTACGACACGCCCAGCGAGCACAGCATCCGCAGCACGCCGAGGGAACCGTCGATCGAGTGGCCGCCCTCCGCGCCGAGCAGGCTGGCGATCCGGCCGTGCGCCCAGGCCTCCTCGACGTCGGCGGCGCTGGTGGCGAGCTGGAGCTGGTCCGTGTTGCGGGCGACCATCCGGTGCACCGCGTCGATCTGCTCGAGCGTGGCGACGACGGCCTCCGCACCCGGCAGATTGGTCGGCACGTAGACGGACCAGAACTGGGCGCCCACGCCCCCGGCACGCAGCCGCGGGATGTCGGTGTGCGTCCGGCCCTTCGTCGAGCCGGAGATGTCGAGCCGGTCCCAGTCGTAGGCGACCTGCTCGCGGGCCTCCCACGCCAGGTCGTTGTGCCCGTCCCACACCGGTTGGTCGGCCAGGAGGTCCCGCACTCGTTCACTCACCATGCTGGCGACACTAGCCCTCGCGCGCTCCCGGCGTCGGCCGGGGGCCCGACAGCGCCCGTCGCCGAGGTAGTGGCTCGCGCGCCGAGGTAGTGCGGCCGGGCTACCGCCGTCGTCCGCGGAGCTTGTCGATCTCCCGCCGCTCCCGCTTGGTGGGCCGGCCGGCACCGCGTTCCCGCAGCCCGACGGCGGCACGCTCCTCGCGCGTCGGCACCGGCGGGCTCTGGTCCTCGTAGGCCTTGACGGCGAGGGGCGCGCCGACCCGCTTGGGGATCAGCTCGCGGACCACGACGACGCGTTCCCGCAGGGGGTCGCGCCAGGTGATGCGGTCGCCGACCGCCACCGACGTCGCCGGCTTGGCCACCGTGCCGTTCACCCGCACCCGGCCGGCGCGCAACGTGGAAGCCGCGACGGAGCGGCTCTTGAAGAGCCGCACCGCCCACAGCCAGATGTCGACCCGCATCCGTCTACTCTCCCACGACCCCGCGCCCGGCCGCCCTCCCTCGGCGACGGCCGCACTACCTCGGCGCGCGAGCCCCTACCTCGGGGGGAACCGCACTACCTCGGCGACGGCCGCACTACCTCGGCGCGCGAGCCCCTACCTCGCGACGGCGGCGGTGGCGATCCGCTCGTCCACCGCCGTCACCGGATGGACCGGCCCGGTCAGCGTGAGCGTCGCCCGCGGCGTCGCCGTCCCGGGCAGGTCCCGGCGGGTGACCGCCTTCTCGTTGGTGATCGCACCGCCCGTGGCCTCCTCGAGGACCTCCCGACCGGCGCCGTCCGTCGCGGCGGCGTGCGAGCCGACCCACACCTGGAACTCGCCCGGCTCGACGACGCGCTCGAGGCTGCGGTCGGTGAACGCGAACCGTGCGGTCGGCACGGCGAACGCGACGACCACCGACTCTCCCGGCGCGAGCTCGACGCGTTCGTAGGCCAGCAGCTGGGCCACCGGCCGCGGCAGCGAGCCGACGACGTCGCGCCCGTAGAGCTGGACGACGTCGGCGCCCGCCACGGCCCCCGTGTTCGTCACGCGGACGGACGCCGTGAACGAGCCGCCGGTCGGCGCCGAGGCGTCGACCGCCAGCTCCGAGTAGGCGAACTGCGTGTACGACAGCCCGAACCCGAACGGTCGCACCGGCGTGGAGTCGGTCGACGTGACGTCGCTCGGCCCGCCGAGGATCGGGTGCAGGTAGGTGTACGGCTGCGCCCCGGCCGAACGCGGCAGGGACACGGGCAGCCGTCCGGACGGGACGACCCCTCCTGCGACGGCACCGGCGATCGCCGTGCCGCCCTCCTCGCCGGGGAAGAACGCCTGGAGCACCGCGGCCGGTCGCCGGTCGCCGTCGAGCGCCCAGTCGATGGCGTACGGGCGCCCGGAGACCACGACCATGACGACGGGCGTGCCGGTGGCGACCAGCTCTTCGACGAGCCGGCGCTGCGCGCCCGGCAGGTCGAGCGACTCGACGTCGTTGCCCTCGCCCACGGTGCCCCGGCCGAACAGCCCGGCCTGGTCGCCGACGACGACGATCGCGACGTCGGCGGACCCCACCGCCGCCACGGCCTCGCCGAAACCGGACGTGTCCGTCCCCTCGACCTCGCAGCCGCGGGCGTGCACCAGCGTGGGCTGCTGCACACCGGCGTCGGCGAACGCCCCGCCCAGCGCCTCGAACACCGTCGGGATCTCGAAGCCCAGGGGCTGCTCCGGGTGGTGCGCCAGCACGTGGTTGGCGAACGAGTAGCACCCCATCAGGGCGTCGGCCCGGTGGGCGTTGGGCCCGACGACGGCGACACGGCGGGGCGACTGTGTCCACCCGCTCAGCGGGAGCACGCCGTCGTTGGACAGCAGCACCACGGACTCCTCCGCGAGCCTGCGGGCCACGGCGCGGTGCCGTGGCGAGTCCAGCTCGACGGTGCGGGGCGGCTCGCCCGTGAACGCGTCCAGGTCGAGCAGCCCGAGCTCCTCCTTCTGCACGAGGGCCCGCAGCACGGCCCGGTCCACGAGCGCCTCGTCGACCCGGCCGTCCCGCACCGCCTCGGCGAGCGGGGCGAGGTAGGCGTCACCCGTCGGCAGCTCGACGTCGAGCCCGGCGGCGAGCGCCTGCCCGGCCGCGTCACCGCGGTCCGCCGCCACGGCGTGCATCACCTGCAGGAACGCGACGCCGAAGTAGTCGGCCACGACGACGCCGTCGAACCCCCACCGCTCCCGGAGGATCCCGGTGAGGTACTCGTGCGCCGCGTGGTTCGGCACGCCGTCGAGATCGTTGTACGAGGCCATGACGGAGCGCGCACCACCGTCGCGCACCGCCATCTCGAAGGGCGGCAAGTACGTGTCGGCGATCTCGCGCGGTCCGGCGGAGACGGGCGCGTGGTTGCGCCCCGCCCGCGAGCCGGAGTACCCGACGAAGTGCTTGAGGGTGGCGTGCACGCCGGCGCCCTGGAGGCCCCGGACGTACGACGTGCCCACGGTGCCCACGAGGTAGGGGTCCTCGGCGATGCACTCGTCGACGCGCCCCCAGCGGGGGTCCTGCACGACGTCGAGCACGGGCGCCAGGCCCTGGTGGATGCCGAGCGTGCGCATCGACCCGCCGATCACGGCGCCCATCTCCTCGACGAGCGCCGGGTCGAACGAGGCGCCCCAGGCCAGCGGCGTCGGGAACGTCGCCGCCTTCCACGCGGCGAGGCCGGTCAGGCACTCCTCGTGGACCAGCGCCGGGATCCCGAGCCGGGTCTCCGCCTTGAGGCGGCGCTGCTCGTCCCACAGCCAGCGGGCGCGCTCCACCGGGTCCACCGGGCGGGTGCCGTACACCCGCGTGTAGTGGCCGATCCCGTGCCGGGTGACCTCGCCGAGCCGGTCGGACCCCGCCTGGCCGGCCGCCATCTCGCCCTGCATGGGCGCGACGACCTCACCGCCCTGGTCGAGCCAGTAGCCGACGATCTGGGCGAGCTTCTCCTCGAGGGTCATCTCCGCGTGGAGCGCGGCGACCCGGTCGGAGACCTGGGGGCCGACAGGTGCCGGCCCGGGCGCGCCCTCGATCACGGTCTCGGTCGCCATGCGGTCCTCTCTCTGCGCGGTCATCCCTTCACCGCGCCCTGCAGTCCGTTGACGATGCGCTTCTGCATCGCCAGGAAGAACACGAGCGCCGGGATCATGGCGAGCGTGGTGAACGCGAACACACCGGCGGTGTCGGAGGAGTGCTCGGAGGAGAAGTCGGCGACGCCGAGCGGCAGGGTCTTCATGTCGCCCTGCAGCAGCAGGAGCGGCAGCAGGTAGGCGTTCCACGACCCGACGAACGCGAGGACGCCGACGGTGACCATGCCGGGCCCGGACAGCGGGATGAGGATCCGCCAGAAGAACCCGATCCGGCTGGTGCCGTCGAGCTGCGCCGCCTCCTCCAGCTCCTGGGGCAGCGCCTTGAGGAACGGCCGCAGGATGACCACGGTCATCGGCAGGGCGAACGCCGCCTGCGGCAGCGCCACGCCCCACCAGGTGTTGCCCAGCCCGAGGTTCTGCGTGAGCAGGATGAACAGCGGGATGACGGCGACCGTGGCCGGGAACAGCAGGCCGGCCACGAACACCATGAACAGCGCCTCGCGCCCCTTGAACGTGTAGCGGGCGAGCGGGTAGGCCGCCATGACGCCGAAGACGACGACGATCGCGGTCGTGACGACGGCGACCACCACCGAGTTGAACGTGTACTGCCAGAACGACGGGTTGGCGATCACGCCCGCGTAGTTGCTGAAGATCCACGGGTCCGGCAGGGCTGCCGGGTTCTGCGTGAGCTGGCCGTTGCTGCGGAACCCGCCCAGCACGCCGTAGACGACGGGGCCGAGCGTGGCGCAGACGACGACGAACGCGATCGCGTAGACGAGCGGGTTGCCGCCCTGGAACTTGCCCGCGCTGCCCCGGCGACGCCTGGCCGGCGGGTTCGGCGGGGTCACGGCGGGCATCTGAGTCGACGTGGTCATCACGCCACCCCCTTGGCGTCTCGACGCAGGATGAGTCGCTGGTAGAGCACCGCCATGACGAGCGCGATCAGGAACAGGATCACGGAGGCGGCACCGGCGATCCCGAAGTTGTTGCTCCGCGTGCCCTCGTTGACGAGGAACACCGCCATGGTGCTGGTGGCGTTGGCGGGACCGCCCTTGGTGAGGATCCAGACCATGTCGAAGAGCTGCAGCGACCCGATCATGGACAGGAACCCCCAGGTCCGGATCGTCGGGCCGAGCAGCGGGATGGTGATCCGGCGCTGCACCTGCCACCACGAGGCGCCGTCGAGCTGGGCGGCCTCGTAGAGCTCCTCCGGGACACCCTGGAGCCCGGCGAGGAAGAGGATCACGGCCAGGCCGAGGTACTTCCACGTCAGGATGGCGACGACGGTCCACAGCGCCAGGTCCATGTCGCCGAGCCAGCCCTGTGCGGGCGGCTCGATACCGACCGCGAGCAGGATCGTGTCGATCACGCCGTACTGCGGCTGGACCAGCTGGAACCAGATGACGCCGGCCACGACCTCGGCGAGGACGTACGGCACGAAGATGATCGTCCGCAGCGCGCCCTGGCCCCACATCTTGCGGTTCAGCAGGAGGGCGATCGCCAGCCCCAGCGGGAGCTGGATGGCGATCGACGTCACGACGATGATCAGGTTGTTCACGAGCGAGCCGACGAACACGTCGTTGCCCAGGATCGAGACGTAGTTCGCGAGCCCGACGAAGTCCACCAGGGGACCTCGCCCGTTCCACCGGAACACCGACATCTGGACGGCCGTGATGACCGGCCAGACGACGAAGAGGAGGAGCATCGCGAGAGCCGGCGTCACGAAGAACGCGATCTCGAGGTACTTGCGTCGTTGTGAGCGCTTCGCCCGTCGCCCCCCAGCCGACGGTCCGGCGGCCGGGCGACCCTCGCGGGTCGCACCGGCTGCCGGACCGGAGGAGGTGACAGGCGAGGCGGCCGTGGTGACGGGCGCGTCGTCTGTCATCTCGGTCACCCCTGCGCTGCCGCGGCTTCTTCGATGGCGGCGACGATGTCCTGCGGGGTCGCCTCACCGGCGAACATCAGGGCGATCTCGTCGTTCATCGCGTTACCGACGGACTGACCCAGGCGGGTGTCCAGGTAGAGCTGGGTCTCGCCACCGCCGTCGCGGACGGGGATGAGCTGGGCCAGCGTCTCGTTGGCCACCGAGCCGGTCGCGGCCGGGTTGGTCGGCAGGCCCATGTCGAGCTCGGCGAACCCGGTCTGGACCTCGTCGGACAGCAGGTACTCGGCGAAGTCGACGGCCGCGTCCGGGGCGTCGTTGGACACCGCCCAGGCGTCGCCGCCGCCCATCTGGTCGCTGGGGTCGCCGGCCTGGCCTTCGAACGTCGGGAAGGCGAACCAGCCGAGCCAGTCCGGCACCTTCTCGTCCTCGCGCAGACCGCCCACGACGCCGGGCTCCCAGTGGCCGGCGAGCTCCATGCCGACGCGCTCGCTGGCCAGCAGACCGGAGGCCGACGTCGGGCCCTCCTGCGCTCCCGTGGCCAGGAAGCCGGGGTTGAACGGCTCCTTGGCGAGGATCTCCTGCACGTCCTCGCCGGCCTTGACGAAGCACTCGTCGGAGTAGTCGCCCGACTCGATGGCGGCCTCGACGGTCTCGAACTCGCACTCACGGACGACGCCGTAGTACCAGTAGTGCGCGGCGGGCCACTTGTCACCGGCGCCGACGGACAGCGGGTCGACCCCGGCGGCCTTCAGCTGGTCGATGTAGCCGTAGAACTCGTCGATCGTCGGGCTGTCCGAGACGTCGTCGATCCCGGCCTGCTCGAAGAGGTCCTTGTTGTACCAGAAGCCCACGAGGCCCATGGAGAACGGCAGCGCGTAGACGCTGTCGTCCACCGTGTACTGGCCGGTGAACGCGGAGATCGTCTCGACGGTGTCCGACGCGTCCTCGGTGAGGTCGCGCAGGAGCCCGGCGTCGACGTCGTTCTGCAGCTCGCCACCACCGCGGCTCATGAAGACGTCGGGGATGCCCGAGCCGGCCTGCATGGCGGCCTGGAGCTTGGTGAGCATGTCCTCGTGCTGCATGGCCTCGACCTGGACCGTCACGCCCGGGTTGGCCTCCTCGAAGTCGGCGGCGACCTGGTCGTAGTACTCCTTGCCCTCGCCGGTGTTCGAGTTGTGCCACCACTCGACGGTGGCGTCGCCACCCTCGGCGGTGGTGGACTCGCCGTCCGTCGTCTCCTGGTCGGCCGTCCCCTGACCGGCGCAGGCGCCTGCCAGCAGAGCGACGGTCGCCCCGAGCGCGACGGCGGTCGCGCCTCGCATCTTCCTCGTCATCGTGGAACCCCTTGGTCGTCGTCGACAGTGGTGCTTCGGTGGTGCGGCTACGGGCGGTCGGCAGGTGCACTCGGCGCTGCGGCAGCCCGTCCGATCTCTACCTTGGCAGGCCACCCGCGAAACCGTCAATCGTTTTCGATAACGGTTTCGACACGGCCCGGCCACGGCCTGGCGACGTGCGCCGCGGGTCCTCGGTGCCGGATACTGTCGTCCTGTGAGCACCGCCGCCGACCCGCCGCCCGCGGGAACCCAGTCCGGACCCATCGTGGGTCGCGTGACGATCTCCGACGTCGCGCGGGTCGCGGGCGTCTCCGTCGCCACGGTCTCCAAGGTCGTCAACCACCGCTACGGCGTCTCGCCGTCGACGGCCGAGCGGGTCCTCGGGGTCGTCGCCGACCTCGGCTACGAGTCCTCGCTGGTCGCCCGCAGCCTGCGCCGGCAGTCGACCAACGTCGTCGGGGTCCTGGTGGCCGAGTTCGAGCCCTACTCCACCGAGCTGCTCAAGGGCATCTCGTCCGCCGTCGACGGCACCGGGTACGAGCTGCTCGCCTACTCCGGCGGCACCGACGGCGGAGCCATCACGGGGTGGGAGCGCCGGTCGCTCTCCCGGCTCGCGGGCACCCTCATCGACGCCGCGATCGTCGTCACCCCCACCATGGTGCTCTCCGAGGCCAACGGCATCCCGGTGGTGGCGATCGACCCGCACACCGGGCCCGAGGGCACGCACACCGTCGACTCGGACAACACCACGGGTGCGCGCGAGGCCGTCGAGCACCTGCTCGCGCTCGGGCACCGCCGCATCGCCCACCTCGGCGGGCGCCCCGACCTCGAGTCCGCCCGGCTGCGCGAGCTCGGCTACCGCCAGGCGCTCGAGGCCGCGGGGATCACCGTCGACCAGTCGCTCATCCGCGTGGGCGGCTACCGCCCCAACACCGCGGACACCCCGGCCCGCGAGCTGCTCGCGCCGTCGCGCGGCGAGCGTCCCACCGCCGTCTTCGCGGCGAACGACCAGTCCGCGATCCACGTCGTCGAGGTCGCGCACGACCTCGGCCTGCGCGTGCCCGAGGACCTGTCGGTCGTGGGGTTCGACAACGTGCCCGAGTCCATGACCACCACCCCCGCCCTCACCACCGTGTCGCAGCCGCTGCACGAGATGGGCACCGAGGCGCTGCGCATGGTGCTCGACCTCCTCGAGGGCTCGCCGCGCGAGCAGCACCTGCGGCTGCCGACGTCCCTCGTGGTCCGCGGCAGCACCGGCCCGGTCGGGGGCTGACGCTCAGGCAGGGCGCCCGCTGAGCCAGCGCTCCACCGCGTCGAGGCGCCGCGAGGTCTGCCGGGGCCAGTCCACCTCCTGGACGCGGTGCGGTCCCGTCGCCAGGGACAGCAGCACCCCGGCCGTGCGGGCCGAGAGCTCGTCCGCGTCGACGACGTCGGCGAACCCCTTCGCGTAGTCCAGCGCGAGCCCGTGCAGGCGGTCCGCGTCCCAGCCGCGCAGCAGCGAGAGCGTCTCGACGTGCGCGACGAGGCACGCCAGGTCGTCCGCGCGCCGGCCCGGCCCGGCGGAGTCGACGTCGAGCAGACCTGTGATGCGCCCGTCGCGGCCCAGCATGATCTGCGACTCGTACAGGTCGCCGTGGGTCGGTTCCGACGCCGGCTGGCCCGCGATGCGGCCGGCGACCACGGCGGCCAGCTGCGCCGCCCGCTCGGCCTCGGCGGGCAGCGCCGCCCCGATCACCGAGGCGTAGTGGGCCGCGTTCTCGCTCCAGGAGGCCCGGTAGGGAAGCTCCGTGACGCCGTCGGGCAGCTGTTCCAGGAGGTCGACGACGTCGCCCGCCGCAGGGACCGGCCCGCCGTCGCGCACGGCGTGCCGCATCGACTCCCCCGCCAGCGGGGCGATCACCAGCAGCCCGTCCGTGTTGCGGCCGAGCGGCTTCGGCACCGGGAGGCCGGCGCCGGCCAGCAGCGCGTGCCGCGCGTACAGCTCGTCGCCCTTCTCGGGGCGCACCACCTTGAGGAAGACCCGGGCGCCCGGCGTGCTGGCCTCGATCACCGCCCGGCGCGTGGGCCGGTACGCGCGCACCCGCAGCGTCACCGGCCCCCGCGCCACCTCCGGCACGCCCAGGTCCCCGAGCAGCGTGCCGACCGCCTCGACGTCGTAGGCGGTGGCCAGCGCCGGCAGCCCCGGGTCGCCGGGGAACCGCCACACCGCGACCGCGTGCTCGCCGTCGTCCAGGGTCAGCACACCGGGCACGTGCTGGTCGCCCGGCCGCCCCAGGGACGCACCGAGGGTCTCGGTGCGCACCTGCGGCTCCATGCCGCCGATCACCCAGCGCACCCGCGCCCGGTAGGCGACGGTCGTGGAACGGCCCGGGCGGTGGTCCACCTGGCGGACCGACCAGTCCACGAGCTCCCCGCCCGCGGTGGACACGGCCGTCGCGAGCAGCTCGGTGGCGTCGTCGCCGGTGAGGAGCTCGAGGTTGCTGGTTCCCATCACCCCATCCTCACCACGATCGGCCCGGAGCGCGCGGGCTCCGGGCCGCCGGGACGGCCCCGCGCGCAGCACCGGTGCTCAGCCGCCGAACATCTCCTTGAGCTCACGGCTCTCGGCGTCCGACAGGTTGGTGCTCACCAGCGTCGCCTTGATGCCGTGCAGACGCTCGCGGAAGCGGTCCACGTCGCCCTGCTCGGTGATGATGAACAGGCCCGACGTCCCGGGGACCACCTCGTCGCGGATCTTCTCGAGGTCCTCCTTGCGGATCCCGACGTCCGAGAGGGCGCGGCTGAGGCCACCGATCGCCGCGCCGGCGACGGCACCGACGACGGGGATGAAGAAGAGCGCGCCGATGAGCAGGCCCCACAGCGCACCCCAGCCGCCGGACTTCGCGGCGTCGTCGTTCACGCCATGGGTCTTCGGGTGCTTCTCACCCTCCGGCCACTCGACGACGGCGTAGTCGACGAGCGTGACCAGGCCTTCTGACGCGGCGTTCTTGACGATGTCGGCAGCCCTGCCGGCACCCGCGGGGTCGTCGAACTTCCAGACCGTGAACGTGGCCATGTGGCGTCCTTCCTCCGTGCGACGTGTCCGGGACCGTCCCCGGCGCTTCGATCCTGGCACCGCGCACCCGGGACCGCCACAGGGGGACAAACCGCCACGGAACGCGGCGCGCGCGGACAGCCGCGCACGCGCTCGCCGCGATCACTACCGTAGGCACCATGACGACCTCTCCTGTCGACGCCACGACCACGTCCGCCTGGGGCGAGCTCCTGCAGCACCACCGTGACTTCCGGGGGGACCTGCGCGGCTGGTTCGCCACCGACCCGGGGCGCGCCGAGCGCCACAGCCACACGGCCGGCGACCTGTTCGTCGACCTGTCCAAGAACCTCGCCACCGACGAGACGTACGACCTGCTGGTCCGGCTCGCCGGCGAGGTGGACCTGCCCGGCCGCGTCGAGGCGATGTTCACCGGCGAGCACATCAACGTCACCGAGGACCGCGCCGTGCTGCACACCGCGCTGCGCCGCGCGCCGGGGACCCGGCCGCCGCTCGTCGTCGACGGCCAGGACGTGGACGCCGACGTCGCCCGCGAGCTCGACCGGCTGAGCGCGTTCGCCGACAAGGTCCGCTCCGGCGAGTGGACGGGAGTGACCGGCAAGCCGGTCGAGACCATCGTCAACATCGGCATCGGCGGCTCGGACCTCGGCCCGGTCATGGTCTACGAGGCCCTGCGCCCGTACCTGCGCGACGGCCTCGAGGCCCGGTTCGTCTCCAACATCGACCCCACCGACGTCGCGCAGAAGACCGCCGGGCTCGACCCGGAGACGACGCTGTTCATCGTCGCCTCCAAGACCTTCGGCACGCTCGAGACGCTCACCAACGCCCGCCTCGCCCGGGCCTGGCTGTGGGAGGCGCTCGCCGCGTCCGGCGCGATCGAGGACACCGACGCCGCGCGGCAGGCCGCCGTCGGGCAGCACTTCGTGGCCGTGTCGACGGCGCTCGACAAGGTCGCGGCGTTCGGCATCGACCCGGACAACGCCTTCGGGTTCTGGGACTGGGTGGGCGGCCGCTACTCGGTCGACTCGGCGATCGGCCTCTCGTTGGCGATCGCGTTCGGCCCGGATCGGTTCCGCGAGCTGCTCGCCGGGTTCCGCACGATGGACGAGCACTTCCGCACCGCGCCGCTCGAGCGCAACGTCCCCGCGCTGATGGGTCTGCTGAACGTCTGGTACACGAACTTCCTCGACGCGCACACCCACGCCGTGCTGCCGTACGCCCAGCAGCTCCACCGCTTCCCCGCGTACCTGCAGCAGCTCACCATGGAGTCGAACGGCAAGTCGGTGCGCTGGGACGGCTCTCCCGTGACCACCCAGACCGGCGAGATCTTCTGGGGCGAGCCCGGCACCAACGGCCAGCACGCGTTCTACCAGCTCATCCACCAGGGCACCCGCACCATCCCCGCGGACTTCATCGCGTTCGCGACGCCCGCGTACCCCCTCACCGACCCGCAGGGCGACGGGAAGGCGGTGCAGCCCGGCGCCGACGTCCACGAGCTGTTCCTCGCCAACTTCTTCGCCCAGACCAAGGCGCTGGCGTTCGGCAAGACGGCCGACGAGGTCCGCGCCGAGGGCACGGACGAGGCGATCGTCCCGGCCCGCGTGTTCTCCGGCAACCGCCCGACCACCTCGATCATGGCCCCCGCCCTCACCCCGTCCGTGCTCGGCCAGCTCGTCGCGCTCTACGAGCACATCACGTTCGTCCAGGGCGTCGTGTGGGGCATCGACTCGTTCGACCAGTGGGGTGTGGAGCTCGGCAAGAAGCTCGCCCTGGAGATCGCCCCGGCCGTCTCGGGCGACGACGCCACGCTGGCCGACCAGGACGCCTCGACCGCCGCGCTGATCCGCTACTACCGGGAGCAGCGGGCCTGAGGCCGCGGGCGGCCGGGACGGGCCGGGCCGAGCCCTCAGTAGGGTCTGGGCCATGCCTCCACTCGATCCGCGGGCCATCCTGGCCGGGCGACCGACCGCCCGCCCGTCGGCGGGCACGGTCGTCACGATCGCCGTGTCGTCGTTGTGCCTGGTCGTCGCCCTGACGATCATGCTGCACGACGGCGCCACGGGGGTCCCGGCGGCCGTCGTGCTCGCGCTCGTCCCGCTGCCCCTGCTCCTCGCGGGGATCCTGGCGCTCGACCGGCTGGAGCCGGAGCCGCCGGACGCCCTGGTCGCCGCCTTCGGCTGGGGTGCCGGTGTGGCGGTGCTGCTGGCCATGCTCCTCAACACCGCGGGGCTGGACCTGGTGTGGGCCCCGATGCTCGGCAGCGAGCTCGGGACGTACGCCATGGCGGCGATCACGGCACCGGTGGTCGAGGAGGTCCTCAAGGGGGCGGTGCTCGTGGGGCTGCTGTGGTTCCGCCGCAGCGAGCTCAACGGGCCGACCGACGGCATCATCTACGGCTCGATGGTGGCGCTCGGGTTCGCCGTCGTGGAGAACATCAGCTACTACGCGTTCGCCCCGCCCGGCACGCTGGCGCTGACCTTCACCGTCCGGGGGATCGTCTCGCCGCTCCTGCACCCGCTGTGCACGTCGCTGACGGGGATCGGCGTCGCCGCGGCGGCCCTGCGCGGCCCCGGCCGGAGCCGGGCGCTGCCCGTGCTCGCCGGGCTGGCGGGCGCCGTCGCCCTGCACGCGGCGTGGAACGCGTCGTCGGCGCTCGGGCTGGCGGGCCTCGGAGCGGCCTACCTCGCCGGCGTCGGCGTGCTGGTCGCCCTCGCGGTCGTGCTGCACCGTGACCGGCAGCGCATCGTCGCACTGATCCAGACCCACCTGCCGCAGTACCAGGAGGTCGGCGTGGTGACGCCGGCCGACGTCTGGATGCTGTCCTCGCTGCACCGCCGCCAGCGCGCCCGCGAACGGACGCGGGCCACCCGCGGGCGGGGTCCCGCCCGTGCCCTGGCGGACTACCAGCAGGCCGCCACCGAGCTGGCCATGCTGCACCGCCGCCACGGCCTCGGCCTGGTGCCCGACGACGCGTTCGTGGCGCGCCGCGATCCCCTGCTGCTGCTCATGCACCACGCCCGCGCGGCGTTCGCCTGACCTCTCGCCGGAGGCCGAGGGCGATCGTCGCGCCGACGGCGACGTGCTCCGCCACGAGGAACCCCGCCGCCTCCTGCGTCGCCGCACCCAGCGGGCCGGCCAGCGAGACGAGCAGCACCGCACCGCACAGCACGAGCCACGTCCGCTCGCCGTCACCGGTCGTGCGCCGCAGCAGCGCCCGCGCGGCCCAGCCGAGCAGGCCGACCACCAGCCCGGCCACGACGACGTCGACCAGCCCCACCTCCCGCAGGCCACCACCGGTCCGGGCCGTCAGCTCCGCGCCGCTCGCGGTCGCCACCGCCCACACCACGGCCGCCACCACCGCGGCCAGCGGCGGGACGCCCCACGCCGGCGTCCGACGGCGGAACATCCCCCCTCGCCCGGACGGCCCTGCCCCGGACCCTCGCGGTGTCGTCCGCCCTGCCTGCTGATCCATGGTCATCGTGTCTCCTCCCGCCGGCCGTCCCGGCGCGTCCCTGGTCACTGTCGGGACCCAGCCTGCGAGCGACGAGGCCACCCGCGCCCCGGCCGGAGGAACATGCCGGCCCCGACCTCCGTCGTCGGGCACCCCGACCACCGCCGGGGCGACCCCCGACCTTCGTCGGTGTCGCGACCCGGTGGACCGCCGTAGCGTTCCCGCCATGCACGTCCCGACCGTCCCGAGCCGCCTGCTCGCCGGCGCCTGGCTGGCGATCGCCGCGCTGACCGTGCTGGTGGTCGTGACCGCGCACCTCGACGCGCCCGACGGCCTGCTCCTCGACGTCGCGGTCGGGCTGGCGGCCCTGGGCCTCTGCGGGCTGCTGTTCACCCGGCACGCCGTCGCGGCGGCCCTCGGCCTCGCCGTCCTGGCCGCTCTCTCGCCGGCCGCGACACCCGCCGCCACGGCCGCCACGCTGCAGGTGGCGCGCAGCCGCCCGCTCCGCACCGCGCTGCCCGTGGCGGTCGCGGGAGCGCTCGGGCACGCCGTGCAGGCGCTGTGGCACCCCGTCCCCCTGCCGCTCGAGTGGTGGCTGCTGTGCGACGTCGCGGTGCATGCGGCGCTGCTCGGCTGGGGCGCGTTCTGGCAGGAACGCGCGCTGGTGCTGTGGTCGTTGCGCGACCGCGCCCGGCGCGCCGAGGCCGAGCAGGAGCAGCGCGTGACCGAGGCCCGCACGGCCGAGCGCACCCGGATCGCCCGCGAGATGCACGACACCCTCGCCCACCGGCTCTCCCTCCTCGCCGCGACCGCCGGGGCGCTGGAGTACCGGCCCGACGCCGACCCGGTCGCCCTGGCCGCGGCGGCCGGCCGCGTGCGCTCCGGCGTCAGCGACGCCCTCGAGGACCTCCGTCAGGTGATCCGGCTGCTGCGCGCGGACCCGCAGGACCTCGGCCACGCACCCACGCTCGCCGACGTCGCCCGCCTCGTCGAGGAGGCGAGGTCAGCAGGCAGCGACGTCGCCTACGACGCGCCCCCGACCGACGTCGCCGACCAGGTGCCACCGGGCGTGCGGCGAACCGTCTTCCGCGTGGTCCAGGAGGGGCTCACCAACGCCCGGCGGCACGCGCCGAGTGCGGCCGTCCGGGTGGACCTGGAGCTCGCTGACGGCGCGGCGCGCGTCCGGGTGACCGACGACGGCGCGGGCCCGGGCACGCCCGGCGTCCGGCCGCGCAGCGGCACCGGGATCGGCCCGGGCAGCGGCACGGGGATCGTGGGCCTGCGCGAGCGGGTGACGCTCCTCGACGGCCGGCTGGACGCCGGAGCGCGTGCCGGCGGAGGCTTCGTGCTCGAGGCCTGGCTACCGTGGGAGCGATGACCGAACCGCTGCAGCCCGGGGTGCGCGTCGTGCTCGTCGACGACGACGCGCTGGTGCGTGCCGGCCTGCGCCTCATGCTCGACGGTGCCGACGGCATCCGCGTGGTGGCCGAGGCCTCCGACGGCGGCGAGGTGCCCGGGGTGCTGGACGCCCACCCCACGGACGTCGTCCTCATGGACCTGCGGATGCCCGGTGTCGGGGGCATCGCCGCGACCCGTGCGGTGCGCGCGCGTCCCGCGCCACCCGCCGTCGTCGTCCTCACGACGTTCGACAGCGCCGAGGAGGTCGGGGGCGCGCTGCACGCCGGAGCCGCCGGCTACCTCCTCAAGGACATGCCGCCGGCACGGATCGCCGCCGCGGTCCGCTCGGCCGCGGCCGGCGAGCCCGTGCTGGCGCCCGACGTCGCCCGGCGGCTCATGGCGACCGTCGCGAGCGCGGGTGGTGCGCAGGAGCGGGCGCGGGCGGCCCTGGACGTCCTGACGGCCCGCGAGCGCGACGTGGCCGCGGAGCTCGGCCGCGGTGCCTCCAACGCCGAGATCGCCGCCCGCCTCTACCTGAGCGTGCCGACGGTCAAGGCGCACGTCTCCCAGCTCCTGGACAAGCTCGGCCTGGAGAACCGCACGCAGGTGGCGCTGCTCGTGCACGACGCCGGGGGCGGGGCCGTCGGCCCGCCGACGGGCCGCCCGCGGGGGTGACTAGCGGTGCTGTCCCGGGACGACGGCGCAGCCGCGGGGGTCCAGCACCACGCCCACCTTGTCGTCGACCGCGGGCACGCCGCCGTCGGCCAGGGCGACGAGCCGTTCTTCGCCCGCACCCAGGTCCGCGTCCACGGTGACCTCCGTGCGACCGCGGCGGAACGTGGTGGCGACGACGACGCCGTGCCGGACCTCACCGCCCGTGGCTGCGCCGGAGGCGCCGTCGACCACCCGCAGGCCCGCCGGCCCGACGGCGAGCAGCCCGTCGTCGTGCGGCAGGAACGTCTGGTACCCGAGGAACTCCGCGACCTGGCGCGTCGCGGGGGCACGCCACAGCTCCTCCGGCGCCGCGACCTGGGCGAGCCGGCCGGCCGACATCACGGCGACCCGGTCAGCCACCGTGAAGGCCTCGTCGTGGTCGTGGGTGACGAACACGGCCGTGGTGCGGGTCGCGTGCAGCACCGCGCGGATCTCCACGGCCAGCCGTTCGCGCAGGCCGCGGTCCAGGGCGGAGAGCGGCTCGTCGAGGAGCAGCAGCCGGGGCCGCGGCGCGAGGGCCCGCGCGAGCGCCACCCGCTGCTTCTCGCCGCCGGACAGCTCGGCCACCTGGCGGGCCCCGAACCCGTCGAGGCCCACCAGCGCCAGGAGCTCGGCCACCCGCTCGGCCCGCTCCGCCCGCGGCCGGTCCGCGAGCCCGTAAGCCACGTTCCCGGCGACGTCGCGGTGCGGGAAGAGCTGGCCCTCCTGGAACAGCAGGCCGAAGCCTCGCCGGTGCACGGGCACGCCGGCCAGGTCGGCACCGTCGAACGCCACGGTGCCGGCGGCCACCGGCTCGAGGCCGGCCACCGCCCGCAGCAGGGAGGACTTGCCGCACCCGCTCGGCCCGAGCAGCGCCAGCACCTCGCCGGCCGCGACGTCGAGCGAGACGCCGTCGACCGCCGTCGTGCCCGCGTGCCCGCGCCGCTGCCCGTAGCGCACTACGACGTCGCGCACGGACAGCCCGGTACCCGGCTCTCGACGGCCCGCCATCAGAACTCCCCTCCGCCGCTGTCGCCGCGCATGCGTTCGGCCACCATCATGACGGTCGCGGTGAGCACCGCGAGCACCACCGACGCCGCGAGCGCCATCCCGTAGTTCTCCGCGCCGGGCTGCCCGACGAGCCGGTAGATCACCACCGGCAGGGTCGCCGCGTCCGGGCGGGCGAGGAACGACGTGGCGCCGAACTCCCCCAGCGACACCGCGAAGGCGAACCCGACGGCGAGCCCCAACGAGCGTGCTCCGAGCGCGAGGTCCACGCTGGCCAGCACCCGGCCCGGGGGCGCCCCGAGCACCGCCGCGGCCTCGCGCAGCCGCGGGTCGATCGCCCGCAGCACCGGCAGCATCGTACGGACCACGAGCGGGATCGCCACGACCGCCTGCGCGATCGGCACCAGCAGCCCCGACGTGCGCAGGTCGACGTCGAGGCCGAGCGGCCGGTCGAGCGTGAGCAGGAACCCGAACCCCACCGTCACGGCCGACACGCCGAGCGGCAGCATGAACACCGCGTCCAGGCCCCCGACGGCCCGCCGCAGCCCGTGCGAGCGGGGTCGGCGCGAGACGACCAGCACCACGAGCCCGCCGACCACCACGGCGATCAGCGTGGCGACCGCCGCGATCCGCAACGAGTTGGCCGTCGCCTCCCACACGGTCACGGTCAGCGCGTTGCGCCCGCCCGTGGTCCCCAGCGCGGCATAGTTCGCGAGCGACCAGGCGCCGTCGGGCCCCCGGAACGACCGCAGGACGAGGCCCGCGAGCGGGAGCACCACGAGCCCGCCGACGACGACGGCGGTCACCGCGGCCGGCAGCGCGTCCCGGACGGAGCGCAGGTCCAGCGGATGGGCGCCCGACCGTTCACCGGTGAGCTGGAGAGCACGTTCGCGCCGCGTGCGCAGGCGGGCGCTGACGAGCAGCGCGGCCACGACGACCACGAGCTGCAGCACGCTGAGGACGGCGGCCGCCCGCAGGTCGAGGAACTGGGTGGTGCGGATCCAGATCTCCGTCTCGATCGTGCCGTAGCGCATGCCGCCGAGCACGAGGACCACGCCGAACGCCGTCGAGCAGAACAGGAAGACCACCGACGCCGCCGAGGCGACCGCCGGGCCGAGCGCCGGCAGCGTCACCGTGCGGAAGGCCCGCCACGGCGTGGCACCCAGCGCCCGGGCGGCCTGCTCGGCGCGCGGGTCCAGGCGCTCCCACAGCCCGCCCACCGTGCGGACCACCACCGAGTAGTTGAAGAAGACCAGCGCGACCACGATCCCGGCGAAGCTCTCCTCCCACCCGAGCCACCCGAGCGGCCCGGACGGGGTGAAGAGGTTGCGGAACGCGACGCCGACGACGACGGTCGGCAGCACGAACGGGACCGTCACCAGGCCCCGCAGGAACGTCCGGCCGGGGAACCGGCACCGGTACAGCAGGTAGGCGCCCGGGAGGCCGAGCAGCACGCTGAGCACCGTCCCGGCCGACGCCTGCGCGAGCGTCTGGCCGACCACCCGCCAGGTGCGCGGCTCGCTCAGGACCTCCGCGAAGCCGGAGAGGTCGAGCGTGCGCCCGCCCCCGCCGTCGTCCGCGAAGAAGCCCTGGACGACCAGCGCGACGACCGGCCAGGCGAAGAAGACGGCGAGGAAGACCAGGGGGACGCCGACGGCGACCCCCCAGCCCAGCCACGCCCACCGGGGCCGACGCCGGAGGCTCACGCTCAACCGATGACCGTGGCCGTCCACTGCTGGATCCACTCGTCACGGTGCTCCGCGATCTCCTGCGCCGAGACCTCGTAGGGGTCCTCGGCGAGCGGGGCGAACTCCTCCCACTCGGCGGGGAGCTCGACGCTCTCGTCGGCGGGATACATGTACATGCTGGCCGGGATGTCGGCCTGCACCTGCTCCGAGGCCAGGAAGTCCACCAGGGCCCGGGCTCCGGCCGGGTTGTCGGTGCCCGCGAGGACGCCGGCGTACTCGACCTGCCGGAAGCAGGTGTCCAGCAGCGCGGCGGTGGTGGTCGCGCTGCCGTCCTCGGTGACGGTGAAGGCCGGCGACGTCGCGTACGACAGCACGACCGGGCGCTCACCACCCTCGCCGGCACCCGAGAAGTCGACGTAGTAGGCGTCCGACCAGCCGTCCGTCACCCGCAGGCCGTTGTCCGCGAGCTCGGCCCAGTAGTCCTGCCAGCCGTCCTCGCCGAACGCGCTGATGGTGGCCAGCAGGAACGCGAAGCCGGGCGACGACGTCGCCGGGTTGGTGACCACGGTCAGGTCGGCGTAGGTCTCCTGGGTGAGGTCCTCGAAGGTGCTCGGGGGCTCGATGCCCTCCTCCTCGAACCAGGCGGTGTCCACGTTGAGGCAGACGTCACCCCGGTCGATCGGGGTCAGGCCCTCCAGCCCCTCCTCCACCGGGGTGCCCACCGACGGGTCGAGGTCTGCCGGCGTGTAGGGCTCGAACACCCCGGCCTCCACGGCGCGCGACGCGAACGTGTTGTCCACCCCGTACACCACGTCCCCGAGCGGGCTGTCCTGCGTGAGGACGAGCTGGTTGACCAGCGCGCCCGCGTCACCGGCGGCGACGTGCTCGACCTCCAGCCCGGACCCCTCCTCGAAGGACTCGAGCAGCCCGTCGCTGAGCGCGAAGGAGTCGTGGGTGACCAGCGTGACGGTGCCGGACAGCTCGCCGCCGGTCGACGACTCCGCCGGGACCGGCGTGCTGCCGGCCTCGCCCGGGGCGTCGTCGCCGCTGCAGGCGGCCAGCGCGGGCACGAGCCCGACGACGGCGAGGGCCGCCAGGGTGCGGCGGGTACGGATGGTCATGCGTCCTCCTCAGACGGATCTGAAGGGGGGCCGTCGTCCGTGGGAACGGACGACGGGATCGAGAAGCCCGACTTCCTCCACCGGTGCTAACCGGATCAGGTTCGAGGGTCTGCGGAGATCCGCACTCTCAGCGCTCGTGGCGCTCCCCTGTCGTTCCCTCCGAGCCTACACACCGCACGCACGCTACGGTGGTGGCGTCCGTCGGGCGGACCGTTCGCGACCGCCCGATGCCGCCGTCTGCTACTGGAGGATCCGTGGAGCACTCTCAGCTTTCCGAGCCGTCCGAGCCCTCGCTGGGGCTCAAGATCGGGACGGTCGCGGCGACGTTCGCGGCCGGCTGGGTCGCGCAGAAGCTCATCAAGGTGATCTGGGAGAAGGCCACGGGCAGCGACGCCCCGATCGACCTGGACGCGGACGACATCCCGATCGTGCAGGCGATCACGTTCGCCGCCGTCACGGGCGGGGTCGCCGTGCTCGCCCGCCGGCTCGCCCGGCAGGGTGTGACCAAGGCCGTGGACAAGCGGGCCAAGCACGTCTCGGTGGTCTGAGAGAGGTCCCTGAGAGCCTGCGGCCACACGCCTCAGCCGCGGCTCCGCTGCCGCCGGCGGGCCAGCTGCGCCTCGTGCCCGCGGGGGCGGTCCTCCGTGTGGACGGCGTCCAGCGCCGCCGCGAGCCGCTGGGCCGGGCTGCCCTCCGCGCCGGCCATCCCGGCGACGATCTGCGCGGCGGCCGACTGGAGCGGGATGCCCGCCCGTGCGGCCACCTCGCCGACCTTGTCCCCCGCCTCGGCCTCCGCCATGCCGTGCACCACCATGAAGGCGCCCTTGGCCTGCTCGACCGCGGCCGCCGACACCATGGCGCGGCCCACGGCACGCTGCGACTCGCGGTCGAGCGCCTCACGGGTGACCGGGCTGACGTCCAGCACGTAGCCGGCGACGTGGGTGATCTCGCCGTCGTCGCCGACGTGCGCCTGCCCGGTCACGACGACGGTGCGCGCCTTGCCGTGCGGATCGACGATGCGGTGGGCGCTGCTGAACGGCCTGCCCGCACGCAACGCGACCACGGCAGTTCGCGACACGCGCCCGCGATCGTCCGGGTGCGTGCGGGACCTCAGTGCCTCCATGCTCGGCTCGATCTCGCCCGGCTCACGGCCGTGCATCCGGTACACCTCGTCGGACCACCAGGTCCGGCCCGAGTCGAGCTCGACCCGGTAGCGACCGACGACGAGCTGGACACCGGCTGCCAGGGCCTCGGCGGCGCCGGCGAGGCCGGCGCCCCCGACGGTGCGGTGCGACGACGGACCGCTCATGACATCTCCCCGGGTGTCCGGGCAGAGCACCCGGTCAGGACTCGTGTGCCGCCCACCGTACTCCCGGGTCCCGGAACTGCCACCTGAGAACGGCCGCTTCACCCGGCAGATCACCCGATCGAGGCCGGGTCCCGTACCTCCTCGTCACCGGTCCGGGACGCCTGGGCCGTCCGCTCGGCGCGGTGCGCGCGGACCGAGTAGATGACGGCGCCGGCCCAGACAGCGACCACGACGGCGTAGACCGCCGTCGCGGCACCGCCGCTCACGGAGACGAGGTCCGTCCCGAGCAGCGTCCGGGTGTTCGTCAGCACGATGACCCCTCCGACGGCCGACCCGAGGACGCGCGGTGGCACCCACCGCACGATCCACGCGGCGATCGGTGCGGCGATGAGCCCACCGATCAGGAGCGCGACCGCCCAGGACGCGTCGATCCCGGACGTCCCGAGCCCGACGAGGAAGCCGAGGCTCGCCGCCACGGCGACGAAGAACTCGCTGGTGTCGATCGACCCGATGACCTTGCGCGGCTCGAGCCGCCCGCTGGCGAGGATCGCCGGGGTACCGACAGGGCCCCAGCCACCACCACCGGTGGCATCCATGAAGCCGGCCACCAGCCCGAGCGGCGTGAGGAAGCGGCGACGCAGTGGCTGCCCGAGCCGGTCGGTGCGCAGACCACGGAACGTGAACCGGAACAGCACGTAGAGGCCCAGACCCAGGAGCAGCACGGACATCAGCGGGCCGGCGATCTCCGTCGAGAGCCACGACAGGAAGGTGGCACCGGCGAACGCACCGACGGCGCCCGGGACGCCGATGCGCGCCACGACCCGCCAGTCGACGTTGCCGAACCGCCAGTGGGACGCGCCGGACGCCAGCGTGGTCCCGATCTCGGCGAGGTGCACCGTGGCCGAGGCGGCCGCCGGGTTCGTGCCGATCATCAGGAGCAGGGTGGTGGACGTGACGCCGTAGGCCATGCCGAGGCTGCCGTCGACGAGCTGTGCGCCCAGTCCGACGAGAGCGAGGAGTACGAGGGTGTGCACGAGAGCCTCCGAGGTGAGAACCGATCGCTACCCAACATACCCTATTGGACTAGTCGGTTTTAACGACGCGCCGACGCGGGACCATCCCCGCCAGGGGGACCCGTCAGGGGTTCTCCCATGCTTCGTCGTCATCTACCAGCAGGCGCACCTCGGCCGGGACCGTCCCCGATGCGAGGTCGGCGAGCGTCACGCGCGCCAGCACGGCACGGACGTTCGCGCGCAGCGCCACCCAGACGTGCAGCAGCGACGCCGCGGTGCCGGAGTAGTCCAGGTCGGAAGGACGCTGGTCGCGCACGTACACGAGGGGGCCGTCCACGGCCCGGACGACATCGGCCACGGAGATCTCGTCCGCCGGCCGGGCCAGCACGTATCCGCCGCCCGCCCCACGCCGGCTGGACACGATGCCCTCGCGCCGCAGGTCGCGCAGGATCGCCTCGAGGAACCGGTGCGGGACCTGCTGAGCCGAGGCGAGCGCCTCCGCCGACACGGGATGCCCCTCCGTCGCGGCCGCGAGCTCCACGGACGCGCGGACCGCATAGTCCGCCTTCGCCGAGATCCTCACCCGTGCCGCCTCTCCCTGCCTGGTTGGTCATCGGCCGCGCCACGGCGAGAACCCGTCGACGGCGGCCTGGTGTCCACATGATAGTTCCGCCCACCGTGCGCTCCGGTGGGGAAATGCAGCGAGGCCCCCCGCACCGTGTGGTGTGGGGGGCCTGCTGTGAAGGGTGTCCGGCGGCGTCCTACTCTCCCACCCCGTCTCCAGGGCAGTACCATCGGCGCTGAAGGGCTGAGCTTCCGGGTTCGGTATGGGACCGGGCGTT
>NZ_PVTX01000015.1 GCF_003003075.1 Isoptericola halotolerans
GGCTCGACCACTACAACCTGGAACGACCCCACACCGGCATCGGCGGCCTACGCCCCATCGACCGAATCAACAACGTCCCGAGTCAGTACACCTAGGACCTCGGGGCGGCGCATGCCGCACGACGCGGCCGGGAGCGCTACGTTGAGGTGCGTGAGCACCCCGCTGAGGATCGACCTGCTGACCCGTGAGTTCCCGCCGCACGTCTACGGCGGCGCCGGCGTGCACGTCGCCGAGCTCTCCGCCGTCCTGCGTCCCCACGCGGACGTCCGCGTGCGCTGCTTCGACGGCCCCCGCGCCGACGCCGAGCACGTGACCGGCTACGACGAGCCCGCCACCCTGGCGGGGGCGAACGCGACGCTCCGCACGCTCGGCGTGGACCTGGCGATGGCCGACGACGTCGCCGGCGCCGACGTGGTGCACTCGCACACCTGGTACGCGAACATGGCCGGGCACCTCGGAGGCCTGCTGCACGGGGTCCCGCACGTGGTCACAGCGCACTCGCTCGAGCCGTTGCGTCCCTGGAAGGCCGAGCAGCTCGGCGGCGGCTACGCCGTGTCGAGCTGGGCCGAGCGCACGGCCTACCTCGGGGCGGCCGGGATCGTCGCGGTCTCCGCCGGCATGCGCGACGACATCCTGCGCTGCTACCCCGAGCTCGACCCGGACCGGGTGCACGTCGTCCACAACGGCATCGACCTGGACGGCTGGGTGCGGCCGTCCGACGACGTCGTGGCGCGCGTCGCGGGGCAGCACGGCATCGACGTGGGGCGCCCGGCCGTGGTGTTCGTCGGGCGCATCACCCGGCAGAAGGGGCTGCCGGACTTCCTGCGCGCCGCGGCCCGGCTCCCGCGCGAGGTCCAGGTGGTCCTCTGCGCCGGTGCCCCGGACACGCCGGAGATCATGGCGGAGGTCCGGGCGCTGGTGGACGACCTGCGCGCCGCACGCGGTGGGGGAGCGGGGGCCGGCGTGGTGTGGATCGAGGAGATGCTGCCGCGCCAGGACCTGTGCGCCGTCCTCGCCGCCTCGACGGTCTTCGCGTGCCCCTCGGTCTACGAGCCCCTCGGCATCGTCAACCTCGAGGCCATGGCCGTGGGCCTGCCCGTGGTGGCCACGGCGACGGGCGGCATCCCCGAGGTGGTCGACGACGGCGTCACCGGCGTGCTCGTGCCGATCGAGCAGGCGGACGACGGCACGGGGACGCCGCTGGACCCTGAGCGCTGGGTGAGCGAGCTGGCCGCGGCCCTGACCGCCGTCGTCGGCGACCCGACCCGGGCCGCCGCGATGGGTGCCGCGGGCCGCCGGCGCGCCGAGGAGCACTTCGCGTGGACGTCGATCGCCGAACGCACGATGGACGTGTACCGGTCGGTGCTGGAGGTCGAGACGGTGGCGCGGGGCCGCTGAGCCCCGTGCTGCGGTGCCCTGACGGTTCAGGGCACCGCAGCGTAGGTGGCGGCGCTCAGCGCTCGTCGCGCCGTGCGCTCGACCTCGCGCAGGGCGGTCGAGCGCTGGTCGGCCTGCCAGACGTTGACCGCCGCGCCGTCGTCGTCGGTCGCCAGGTCCACGATGGCCAGCAGGCGCGTGGCGAGCTGCATGACCCGTGCCCGGCGCCCGTCGAGGTCGGGCACGGGCCAGCTCGCGGTGCTCGAGCTCCGGACCCGCTCGATCGCGTCCGCGGCGTCGTCGCGCCACCGGGCGACGTCGAGCGAGTCGAGCGCCTCGGTCGCGACGACGAGGCTGCTGCGCAGCTCGCGTTCGGCGTCGGCGAGCGACCCGAGCGCCCCCGCCAGGAGCGTGGACCACGGCGGGACCTCCACCACCTGCCACGTCACCAGGTGGCCCGGCTCGAGCGCCGAGCCGAACGGGGTGACCCGGGGCACCGCCGCCCACGAACCGGCGGAGGTCGTCACGAGCAGGCACTCGCCGGACTCGGTGGCCGCGGCCGTGGCGGCCGCCGGGACCCCTGACGGGTCCCCCGGCGCGGGCAGGACGGCGCAGACCTCGCGAGGTCCGTCGGAGAAGGTGGCGACGAGCTCCTTCAGGGTCACCTGCTCGGCCTCGGCGCCGGGCAGGCCGAGGACGACGTGCGGCTCGTCGTCCTCGGTCACCGACCGCACCGCCAGTCCGTGCGACGCGCCGAGCGCCTGGAGCCACAGCGCCAGCACGACGCTGCGGGGCAGGGTGGTGGTCTCGCTCACGCCTCGCACGATAGACGCCTGACGTGCCCCGGCGCCCGTCGCGACGCTTCGTGGACCGTCCCGGCGGCCTCGCCGTGGGTGGGCGGGGAGCGTTCCTCGCTCCGGTAGGGTCGGGCCTCATGAGCGCGGTACTCGACCTGCAGGGCGTCACCGTCCGACGCGGCACCTCCACGATCGTCGACTCCGTCGACTGGACCGTCTCCGAGGGGGAGCGCTGGATCGTCCTCGGCCCCAACGGGGCCGGCAAGACGACGCTGCTGCAGATCCTCGCGGCCCGTTCGCACCCGACGGCGGGCACCGTCGACCTGCTGGGTGAGCGGCTGGGACGCGTCGACGTCTTCGAGCTCCGCCCCCGGATCGGGTTCTCGTCCGCGGCGCTCGCCGACAAGATCCCGCACCACGAATCGGTGCGTGACGTCGTGGTGACCGCCGCGTACGGCGTGACCGGACGCTGGCGTGAGGAGTACGAGGAGCTGGACACCGAGCAGGCGCTGGCGCTGCTCGGCGCGTTCGACGTCGCGGACCTCGCGGAACGGCGCTACGGCACGCTCAGCGAGGGCGAGCGCAAGCGTGTGCAGATCGCCCGCGCGCTCATGACCGACCCGGAGGTGCTGCTCCTCGACGAGCCGGCCGCCGGTCTCGACGTCGCGGGACGCGAGGAGCTCGTCGGTGCGCTGGCCGAGCTCGCGGGCGACGAGGCCTCGCCGGTGCTGGTCGTGGTCACCCACCACGTCGAGGAGATCCCGCCCGGCTTCACGCACCTGCTGCTCCTGGGCGACGGCAAGGTCGAGGCGGCCGGGCCGCTGGAGGAGGTCCTGACGTCGGAGAACCTCTCACGCGCCTTCGGGATGGACCTGCTGGTCGCCCACGGGGGCGGTCGTTGGCTGGCCCGGGCGGCGCGACCCGCCGGACGCTGAAGCGCTGCACATCCCGGCGATAATTTGGTAAATTCAGAGCAAAGCAGACGCTGCGGTCGGAGGTAGCCATGGACGGCTGGGTGTGGTGGATCGGCGGGGCCCTCGTCCTCGCCGTCGTGGAGATGCTCTCGCTCGACCTCGTCTTCATCATGCTCGCCGGTGGTGCGGTCGCCGGCGGGATCACCGCCGCGGCGGGCGGCCCCTTCTGGCTCCAGGTCATCGTCGCGTGCGTCGTGGCGGTCCTGCTGATCGTCACCCTGCGCCCGTGGCTGCTGCAGAACCTGCGCCGCCGGACGGTCCTGGTCGAGACGAACGCCGCCGCCCAGGTGGGCCGGACGGCCGTGGTCATCTCCGAGGTGACCGAGCTCGGCGGTCGCGTCAAGCTCTCCGGCGAGGTGTGGTCGGCTCGGCTGGTCGACGACGGTCTGCCGAACAGCACCGGTCGTGTCCCGGAGGGCGTCGAGGTCCGGGTCGTGAAGATCGACGGCGCGACGGCGGTGGTCGCACCGGCCGGGGCGACGAGCCAGAACGCCGACGGCACCGTCTGACGACGGCGTCCCCAACGGAAAGAGAACTCGTGGAACCAGGAACAATCGTCCTCACCGTCTTGCTGGTCATCGTCGTCATCTTCGTGGTGGTGGCGCTGTTCAAGATGGTGCAGATCGTCCCGCAGGCGACGGCGCTGATCATCGAGCGCCTGGGCCGGTACGAGAAGACCTTCGAGCCGGGCCTGCACTGGCTGATCCCCTTCATCGACAAGGTGCGGGCCGGCGTCGACCTGCGCGAGCAGGTCGTGTCGTTCCCGCCCCAGCCCGTGATCACCTCGGACAACCTCGTGGTCAGCATCGACACGGTCATCTACTTCCAGGTGACCGAGCCCAAGTCCGCGGTCTACGAGATCGCCAACTACATCAGCGGTATCGAGCAGCTCACGGTGACCACGCTGCGTAACGTCGTCGGCTCCATGGACCTCGAGCAGACGCTGACCAGCCGTGACCAGATCAACGGTCAGCTCCGCGGCGTGCTGGACGAGGCGACCGGCCGGTGGGGCGTGCGCGTCAACCGCGTCGAGCTGAAGTCCATCGACCCGCCGGCCTCCGTCCAGGGTGCGATGGAGCAGCAGATGCGTGCCGAGCGTGACCGTCGTGCCACCATCCTCACCGCCGAGGGTGTCAAGCAGTCGGCGATCCTCACGGCCGAGGGTGAGAAGCAGTCGCAGATCCTCAAGGCCGAGGGTGACGCCCAGGCGGCGATCCTCACGGCCGAGGGTGAGGCGCGGGCCATCCTGCAGGTGTTCGGTGCCATCCACGAGGGCAACCCGGACCCCAAGCTGCTCGCCTATCAGTACCTGCAGATGCTCCCGGAGATCGCCAACGGCTCGTCCTCCAAGCTGTGGGTCGTCCCGACGGAGTTCACGGCGGCGCTCGGCTCGATCGCCAAGGGCTTCGGCGGCACGCCCGGTACGCCCGGCATCCCCGCGGAGCCGTCGGACGACGACGACAGCGGCAGCGGCGTGAGCGCCGCCGTGCGCGCTGCGCTGGGCAAGTCCGGACTGCAGGACCCGGGCGAGGCGCTCGCCGAGGCCCGCCGCCAGGCCCAGGCCGCCACCGCCGACGCCACGAGCTCGGGCACTCGTTCCGGTGCGCCGTTCGAGCGTGGTGTCGAGCGCGGCCAGCGCCCGGCAGGGGAGCAGCCGCCGGCTCCGCCCGCCCCGACGCAGCCGCGCACGCTCGGCACGGACGACGAGGGCACACCGCCTCCGCCGCAGCAGTGACCTGAGTCGTCGTCCGGCACCGCCGGAGACGTCGGCCGTCGCAGCCCCGTCGCCCTCGCGGGCGGCGGGGCTGCGTCGTGCTGCACGCCGCCGGGACCACTTGCGGAGTGAGTGCTCACTCATTTATGCTCCGGTGGTGACACAGGACGCCCCGGCCGGCCGCGCCGCCCGGATGGACCCCGCCGATCGCCGTGCGGCGATCATCGACGCCGTGCTCCCGATCGTCGCCGAGCGCGGCGTCGACGTCACCTCGCGCGAGCTGGCCACGGCCGCGTGCGTCGCCGAGGGGACGATCTTCCGCGCGTTCGGGGACAAGTCCTCGCTGCTCGGCGCCGTGGCGGTGGAGGGGCTGCACCGTGCCTCAGGGCCCGAGGAGACCCGCGCCGAGCTCGCCGGCATCGACCCGGACCGTCCGCTCGCGTCGCGCCTGGCCGAGGTCATCGAGCTCGGCCGGCGGCGGATGGGCGAGGTCGTGCGATGGATGGGGGTGCTGCGGGTGCTGCACCACCGCGCAGGGTCCCGGGACGTCGTCGCCGACGAGCGCGTCCGGGACTTCCGCGCGCAGCTCGCCGAGCAGCGCGCCGAGCAACGTGCCGCCACCCTCGAAGGACTCACCGCGGTCCTGGCGCCCGACGCCCACTGCCTGCGCGTCCCGGTCGAGGTGGCGGTCGCGCTCGTCGAGGCGAGCATCGCCGGGACGCACGCCCGGGTCGACCACCTGATGCCCGCACCGTCGGCCGAGGTCATCGCCGACGCGCTCGTCCACGGCATCGTCACCTCGCCCGAGAGCTCGGAGGCCTGATGCTCGTCACGCTCGTGCGCCGCTACCTCCGCCCGTACCGGGCCGCCGTGGCGCTGCTGCTCCTGCTCCAGCTCGTCGCGACGCTGGGCTCGCTGTACCTGCCCGCCCTCAACGCCGACATCGTCGACCGGGGCGTGACCTTGGGCGACACCGGCTACATCATGCGGGTCGGTGGCTGGATGCTCGCCGTCAGCCTCGCCCAGGTGGTCTGCGCGATCGGAGCCGTCTACCTGGGTGCCCGGGCCGCCACCGCGTTCGGCCGGGACCTGCGTCGGGACCTCTTCGACTCCGTCCAGGACTTCTCCGCCCGGGAGCTGGGCGAGTTCGGTGCGCCGTCGCTCATCACCCGCACCACCAACGACGTCCAGCAGGTCATGATGGTCGTGCTCATGACCTTCACGGTCATGGTGATGGCGCCGATCATGATGGTGGGCGGCGTCGTGATGGCTCTGCGGGAGGACCCGACGCTCTCGCGGCTGCTGCTCGTGGTCGTCCCGCTCCTCGGCGTCGTCGTCGGCCTGATCATGTGGCGGATGGTCCCGTACTTCCGGGGGATGCAGGCGCGGATCGACGTCATCAACGCGGTGCTGCGCGAGCAGATCACCGGGATGCGGGTGGTCCGGGCGTTCGTCCGCGAGGAGCGCGAGACGCAGCGCTTCGGTGCGGCGAACGCCCGCCTCTACGACGTCTCCCTCGGCGCCGGCAAGCTGATGGCCCTCGCCTTCCCGACGGTCATGCTCATCATGAGCCTCTCGCAGGTGGCCGTGCTCTGGTTCGGAGCGGGCGAGGTCTCGGCGGGCGAGCTGCAGGTGGGCTCGCTGATGGCCTTCCTGTCCTACATCATGTTCATCCTCATGGCCGTCATGATGTCCACGATGATGGTCATGATGATCCCGCGGGCCGCGGTCGCCGCGGGACGTATCGGCGACGTGCTCGGCACCCGGACGTCCGTGGCCGAGCCCGCCCGGCCGGTCGCGCTGACCTCGCTCGCCGACGGCGAGGGCCCACGGGGACGGGTGGACTTCGAGGCGGTGGAGTACGGCTATCCCGGTGCTGACGAGCCGGTGCTCCGCGACCTCACGTTCACCGCGGCCCCGGGACGGACGACGGCGATCATCGGCTCGACCGGAGCGGGCAAGACGACGCTCCTCCACCTCGTGCCACGGCTCTTCGACGTGACCGGCGGTCGGGTGAGCATCGACGGCACCGATGTCCGGGACCTGTCGCTGCGCGATCTCGGGTCGTTGATGGGGCTGGTGCCGCAGAAGGCGTTCCTGTTCTCCGGCACGGTGGCGGACAACCTGCGCTACGGCAAGGCCGACGCCACCGAGGCCGAGATGTGGGAGGCGCTCGAGGTCGCGCAGGCGCGGGACTTCGTCGAGGCGCTGCACGAGGGCCTCCACGCGCCGGTCTCCCAGGGCGGGACGACGTTCTCGGGGGGTCAGCGCCAGCGCCTCGCCATCGCCCGGGCCGTGATCCGCCGTCCGCGGATCTACCTCTTCGACGACTCGTTCTCCGCGCTGGACTACGCGACCGACGCGCGTCTGCGGGCGGCGTTGCGGCCGCAGACCGCCGACGCCGCGGTGATCGTCGTGGCGCAACGGGTCGCGACGATCCGCGAGGCGGACCAGATCCTCGTCCTGGACCACGGGCGGATCGTCGGGCGCGGCACCCACGCCGAGCTGCTCGAGTCCAACGAGACGTACGCCGAGATCGTCACGTCGCAGATGTCCCTGGAGGAGGCGGCATGAGCGGCCCGCACGGGCCCCGCGTCGGTGTGCCGACGGCCAAGCCCCTGGACTTCAGAGGATCGCTGGGACGGTTCGCCGGCACGATGCGTCCGGAGCGGGCCCGGGTCGTCCTGCTGACGCTGTGCGGCGTGGTCTCCGTCGCGCTGACCGTGACCGGTCCGAAGATCCTGGGCGACGCGACGGACGTCATCTTCGAAGGGTTCGTCGGTCAGCTCCTCGGGCGCACGATGCCGGCGGGCACCACGGCCGAGGAGGCGGTCGCCCGGCTGCGCGCCGCGGGCGACGACGCGCAGGCCGACATGGTCGCCTCGATGGGCGACGTCGTCCCCGGCCAGGGTGTCGACGTCGACCGGCTCGCGCAGATCCTCGCCGTCGTCGTGCTGATCTACCTGGGCGCGTTCGTGTTCGGCTGGCTGCAGGCCCGGCTGATGACCGTCGCGGTGCAGAACACGGTGCGGCGGCTGCGCGACGACGTCGAGGCCAAGCTGCACCGCATCCCGCTCAGCCACGTCGACAAGCAGGCTCGGGGCGACATCCTGTCTCGTGTCACGAACGACATCGACAACGTGGCGCAGACGACCACGCAGACCCTCGCCCAGCTCGTCACCTCCGTCCTGACCGTCGTCGGCGTCCTGGCGATGATGTTCTGGATCTCGTGGGTGCTGGCTCTGGTGGCGCTGGTGACCGTGCCGCTGTCCGTGGTGCTGACCATGGCGATCGCCAAGCGGTCCCAGCCGCAGTTCGTCGAGCAGTGGGCGGCCACCGGTCGGCTCAACGCCCACGTCGAGGAGATGTTCACCGGCCACGCCCTGGTCAAGGTGTACGGCCGGCAGGAGGAGGCCGCGCAGACGTTCGCCCGCGAGAACGAGGCGGTCTACGACGCGACCCGTCGTGCGCAGTTCATCTCGGGCACCATCCAGCCGTCGATGGGATTCCTGGCCAACCTCAACTACGTGCTCGTCGCCGTCATCGGCGGGCTGCGCGTGGCGTCCGGGCAGCTGTCCATCGGTGACGTGCAGGCCTTCATCCAGTACTCGCGGCAGTTCACCCAGCCGCTGACGCAGGTCGCCTCGATGATGAACCTGCTGCAGTCCGGCGTCGCCTCCGCCGAGCGCGTCTACACGCTCCTCGACGCACCGGAGCAGGACCCGGATCCCGTGCCGGCCCGAGACCTCGGGCACGTGCGGGGGCGGGTCGAGTTCTCGGGGGTCTCGTTCTCCTACGACCCCGCCGAGCCGCTCATCGAGGACCTGGACCTCGTCGCCGAGCCGGGGCAGACGGTCGCGATCGTGGGCCCGACCGGGGCGGGCAAGACCACGCTGGTGAACCTGCTCATGCGGTTCTACGAGATCGACGCCGGTCGCATCACGCTCGACGGCGTCGACATCCGGGAGCTGACCCGCCACGGCCTGCGCTCGCGGATCGGCATGGTGCTGCAGGACACGTGGCTGTTCCGGGGCACGATCGAGGAGAACCTGCGCTACGGCGTCCCGGACGACGCCGACGTCTCGGCGGAGGCCTTCCTCGAGGCGACCCGGGCCACCTCGGTGGACCCGTTCGTGCGGACGCTGCCGGACGGGTACGACACGGTGCTGGACGACGAGGGCACCGCGCTGTCGGCGGGGGAGAAGCAGCTGTTGACCATCGCCCGGGCGTTCCTCGCCGACCCGGAGATCCTCGTGCTCGACGAGGCGACGAGCTCGGTCGACACGCGGACCGAGGTGCTCGTGCAGCAGGCGATGAACGCGCTGCGGTCCGGGCGCACCGCCTTCGTGATCGCCCACCGGTTGTCGACCATCCGCGACGCCGACGTCATCGTGGTCATGGAGCACGGCGGGATCGTCGAGCAGGGTGGCCACGACGAGCTCCTCGCGGCCGGTGGCGCCTATGCCCGGCTCTATGCGAGCCAGTTCGCGGCGCCGGCCGTCGAGGAGTCCGAGGTGGTCGAGGACGTCACGACCGCAGCACCATGAGCCGGGCGGGGGGAGATCCCTCCCGCTGCCAGTCGAACCGGGCCTCGCCGACGATCCGCCACCCCTTGCGCAGGTAGACGGCGTGAGCCACGCCGTCGCGGTCGTCGACGTCGAGCACCGGGGTGCGGCCGGTGTCACGGATCCACGCGGCGGCGGTGTCGAGGAGGAGTCCGCCGACGCCACGGCCCTGGGCGTGCGGGTGCACGAAGAGCACGGAGACGCAGGACAGCTCGGCCACGGGCCGGCCTGCGCCCGCCGACCACAGGGCACCGTGCTCGTCGTCGCCCACCGTCGTGGCGCTGACGTGCCCGACGGCCCGGCCGCCGTCGTCGGCGACCCAGGCACGCTCCTCGCCCGGTCGCACGATGAACTCCTCGGCGGGGAACGGCAGCGGCCACCGGTGCGGATACCCCGAGAGGGGCTGCTGCGCACCGAGAGCGTCGACGAGCCGGGGAAGGTCGGCGGCCGTCCGGTCGCGGGTCGTGACGTCGTGTCGCAGCACGTCGAAGATCCTAGGCCCGCTCGCCACAGGTGCGCCGGGCAACGCCGGCGTGCCAGGGTGGACCCGTGACCGCCCACCGCCCCCACCACGCCCCGGGACCGTCCACCGGTGGACGCGGCAGCCCGGGGAGGGACGAGCGCCGCCGCCGACCGAGCGTCGTGGTGGGGATCCTGGTCGTCGTCGCGGTCACGCTGGCGGTCGTCGCGGCGGGAGCGCTCCTGCCGGGGGTGCCGTGGGTCGGGCACGTCGGCGGGTACGCCGCCGCGTGGGCTCCGTGGATCGTCGTGGCGGGGCTGGTGGTGACCCTGGGCGCGGCGGCAACGCTCCTGCGGCACGGCACGGTCGCCCGCGTCGTGGCCGTGGCCGGTGGGCTCGTCGCGGCCGCCGCGGCGCTGGTGGTGGTGACCCAACAGCTGCGGGTGGCGCAGGAGCACGCGGTCGGCGTGCAGATCGCCGAGCTCTTCCGGCTCACGCCGGGTGACGTGGGGGCGGACCTCGACGCCCGGTACGGCGAGGTGGACGGCGAGCCGCAGGACCTGTCGTTGTGGCTGCCCGAGGGGGGTGCGGCCGAGGCGGCGCCCGTCGTGGTCCTCGTCCACGGCGGTGGCTGGGTCTCCGGCGACCGGCTGCAGCGGACCACGGCGTCGCACGCGGCATGGTTCGCCGCGCAGGGTTACCTGGCCGTCAGCATCGACTACCCGCTCTCGAGCGACGACCGCCACCGGTGGGACACGGTGGAGCCGCAGGTGGCCTGCGCCCTGGCCTGGGTGGGCGAGCACGCTGCGGAGCACGGTGGGGACGCGACCGAGCTCTTCCTGGCCGGCGACTCCGCGGGTGGCAACCTCGCCCTGGAGGTCGCCTACCGGACCGCCGCCGGGGACCTGGAGCCCGCGTGCGACGGGCACCTGCCGCCCGTCGCCGCCGTGAGCACGCTGTACCCCGTGGCGTCGCCGGTGGGCGTCCACGACAACCCCGATCCCGTCATGGGTCCGCGGGGACGCGAGCTGACCGAGCGGTACACCGGCGGGACGCCGTCGCAGCACGCGGAGCGGTACGCCGCGATCACGCCGGCCGAGCACGTGACGCCCGGCGCCCCGCCGACGCTGATCGTCACCGGCGAGGCCGACCACCTGGTCCCGCCGGACGGGTCGCAGGAGCTCGCCGCGGTGCTCGCCGGTCAGGGGGTCCGGCAGGAGCTGGTGCTGCTGCCCGCGGCGGACCACGTGTTCGACACGGCGCCCGGCGGGGTGGGCACGCAGGTGTGGCGTGATCTCACGCTGCGGCTCTTCGCGCGGTCCTGAGCCGGGGTGCGGCACCATGGTCGTGTGACGCTCTTCACCGCACTCACGGACCACGCGCCCGACCCGTCCCTGGCGCACCGGCGCGCCATGGCCGAGGTGACCGTCGCCGGGCCGGACGGCACACCGCTGGCGGGCACCGACGTCGTCGTGGCCCAGACGCGGCACGCCGTCGGGTTCGGCTGCATCGGCTTCGAGCTGATGGACCACGTGAACGGCCGGTCGTCCGACCCTGTCTACGACAACGATTTCGCCGACCGCTGGCTCGACCTGTTCAACGTCGCCACGCTGCCGTTCTACTGGGGCACGTTCGAACCCACCCAGGGCGCGCCCCGCACGGCCGAGACCCTGGCCGCGGCCCGCTGGTTCGCCGACCGGGGCGTCACCGTCAAGGGGCACCCGCTCGTGTGGCACACCGTGCAGCCGCGCTGGCTCCTCGACCGTCCGCTGGACGAGGTCGAGCGGCTGCAGCGCGAACGCATCCGGCGCGACGTCGGCGACTTCGCCGGGGTCATCGACACGTGGGACGCGATCAACGAGGCGGTGATCATGCCCGTCTTCACTGCCGAGGAGAACGCGATCACGCCGCTCGCCCGGCTCAAGGGCCGCGTGGAGACGATCCGGATGGCGTTCGACGAGGCCCGGGCCACCAACCCGGGCGCCACCTTGCTGCTCAACGACTTCGACATGTCGACGGCGTACGAGTGCCTGATCGAGGCGGTGCTCGAGGCGGGCATCCGCATCGACCGGCTGGGACTGCAGTCGCACATGCACCAGGGGTACTGGGGCGAGGAGAAGACGCTGCGCATCCTGGAGCGGTTCGCGCGGTACAACATCCCGATCCATCTCACCGAGAGCACGCTGCTGTCCGGAGAGCTGATGCCCGACCACGTCGTCGACCTCAACGACTGGCAGGTGGAGTCCTGGCCGTCGACCCCGGAGGGGGAGGAGCGTCAGGCCGACGAGGTGGAGCGGCACTACCGCACGCTGCTCAGCCACCCGGCCGTCGAGGTGGTCAACTACTGGGGCCTCGGCGACCGCGGGATGTGGCTGGGCGCGCCGGGCGGGCTGCTGCGCGGGGACGGCTCGCCCAAGCCCGCCTACGAGCGGTTGCGCTCCCTGGTCAAGGGCGAGTGGTGGCACGCGCCGACGACGCTGCGCACCGACGACGCCGGGCGCGTCCGCGTCGACGGGTTCCTCGGCGACTACGAGGTGTCGCTGCCCGACGGCGGCCCTGCGGCCGCGCTGCGGCTCGACCGGGCGGGGGAGCAGACGGCACAGGTGCGGCTCGCGGGCTGAGAGAATCCCCGGGTGACCTCGCCCGCCGACCCCCGCCCCGCCGTCGTCCGCGTCACCGATCCCGCCGACCCGAGGCTGCGCGACTACACCGACCTCACCGACGTCAAGCTCCGTACCGTGCGAGAGCCCGCCGAGGGGCTGTTCATGGCCGAGTCCTCGAACGTCATCCGGCGGGCGCTTGCCGCGGGGCACCGGCCGCGCTCGTTCCTCATGGCCGACAAGTGGCTGGACTCGATGGCCGACGTGCTCGACGCCCATCCCGGCACGCCGGTCTACGTGGGCGACGAGCAGGTGCTGCGGGAGATCACCGGCTTCCACCTGCACCGCGGTGCGCTCGCCGCGATGCACCGTCCCGAGCTGCCGGCCGTGCACGAGCTGGTCGCCGGCGCCCGCGGGGGAGCCGGGGCGCGGCGGGTCGCGGTGCTGGAGGACATCGTCGACCACACCAACGTCGGGGCGATCTTCCGGGCCGCCGCGGGCCTCGGCGTCGACGCCGTCCTCGTCTCGCCGCGGTGCGCCGACCCGCTGTACCGCCGGTCGGTGCGGGTGTCGATGGGCACGGTGTTCCAGGTGCCGTGGACGCGGCTCGACACCTGGCCCGGCGGCCTGCACGACCTCCAGGACGACGGGTTCACGGTCGCGGCGCTGGCGCTCGCCGACGACGCCGTCTCGCTGGACGACCTGGCGGCCAGCCCGCCGGAGCGCCTCGCGCTCGTCCTGGGTGCGGAGGGGGACGGGTTGTCGCGCGGCGCCGTCGAGGCCGCTGACCAGGTGGTGACGATCCCGATGGCCGGCGCCGTCGACTCGCTCAACGTGGCATCGGCGTCGGCCGTGGCGTTCTGGGCGACCCGCTGACCGGTGCGGCGACCGCGCCCCTGCCGGCAGCGGCTGTGCCGGTAGATTTCGTGCTACGTGGACGACCGACGAGGGGGTTGGTGTGGGCGACGTCGTAGACCTGGTCCGGGATCGACTCCGAAGCAGCTACTGGTTCCTTCCTGCCGTCATGCTGGTCGTCGCGGCCGGGCTGGCCTGGTCGACCATCACGCTCGACCAGGTGACGGACCCCGAGGACCTGCCCGTCGTCGGTCCCTTCCTCTACGCCGGGAGCACCGAGGGCGCCCGGGAGATCCTGGGCACCATCGCCGCGTCCATGATCACCGTCGCCGGTGTGGTGTTCTCGATCACGATCGTCACCCTCCAGCTCGCCTCGGCGCAGTTCGGCCCGCGGGTCCTGTCGACCTTCATGCGGGACCGGGGTCAGCAGGCGACCCTGGGCACGTTCGTGTCCGCGTTCCTCTACTCGTTGCTCATCCTCCGGGTGCTGCGCAGCGACGACTCGTCGGTGCCGCACCTGTCGGTGACCGTGGCGGTGATGATCGCCGTGGCGGGACTCCTGGTCCTGATCTACTTCGTCCATCACGTGGCCATGGTGATCCAGGCGCCGAACCTCGTGGCGGCGATCGCCGACGAGCTCCGCCGGGCCACCGACTCGCTGTTCCCGGACCCGGAGCCGATCGAGGGTGTGCAGCGGGCACCGACGCAGCGAGTGCTGCCGGCCGACTTCGAGGAGCGCGCGCGCCGGGTCGAGTCCGGGCAGGTCGGGTACGTGCAGACCGTCGATCTCCAGCGACTCCTGCGCATCTGCCGAGAGCACGACCTCGTGATCCGTCTCGACACCCGGCCCGGGCGTTTCGTCGGGCGCCGCTCGACCGTCGCCGTGGCCTCCCCGGACGCGCGTGTCGTGGACGGTGTGGCCGCTGAGATCGCGGCGGCCCTGCTGGTCGGTGCCCGGCGCAGCCACCAGCAGGACGTCGAGTTCCCGATCCAGCAGCTGACAGAGGTCGCGATCCGTGCCCTCTCGCCGTCGATCAACGACCCGTTCACGGCCAGTACCTGCGTCGAACAGGCAGGAGCGGCGCTGTGCGAGCTGGCGACGCGGCGGATGCCGTCGCCGCACCTCGTCGACGAGTCGGGCGCGCTGCGGATCGTGGTGCGCGACCCGGTCACGTGGGACAAGCTCGTCGGTGAGGCTTTCGACCAGGTGCGTCAGTGCGCGGGGTCCCACGTCCCCGTCCTGATCCACCTGCTCGAGTCGCTCGCCCGCGTGGCCTCGTGCGTCGAGCGGGTGGAACGGCTGCAGCCCTTGGAGCGGGAGGCGCGCCTCGTTCTCGAGGCGGCCGAGGAGAACGTGCCTGCGGCGGCGGATCGGCAGAGCGTCCGCCGGCGGTACGATGCGTTCCACGCCGTCGCGGAGCGTCAGCGTGGCGGAGGGAAGGTCGGCTGACGAGGTTCAGCCGCTGCGCTCGGACCGGTGGCGAAGGCGCTCGCGGGCCGTGCGCCCGCGGCTGCTCGCGGGCACGACGCCGGTCGCCGCGGCCAGGCCCATCGCCCCGGGGACACCGACGTAGAGCGTCTCGTGGCCGCCGGCGGGGACCGAGAACGTCTCGTGCCAGACGCCGACGGCTCCGGGGACCCTCTTGGCGCGGCGGTAGAACTCGACCCAGGCGGGCCGGTGCTTGCGCTCGTCCGCGTTGGCATAGCGGTAGACGTCCTCGACGCTGCGCCAGTACTGCACCACCGTCGGGCCGCGCGCGCCGATCAGCGTGGTGGCGCCGAGGAATCCTGAGCCGGGGTCCTGGTAGAGCTCGCGCAGCATCGGTCCCATGGCGGCCAGTGCCGGCCACCAGCCGTCGGGTCGCCAGAGCTTGTTGATCCGCGCGCCGATGAGGAAGACGGCGAGGTCGCCGTCGTGGTCGTGGGTCGTGAGGTGCACCATGACGTCTCCTTGGATAGTTAGACTCTCCATTATTGGGGAGTGCTACTCTCCAATGTCAAGAGGTGAAAGGAGCGGGATGCGCATCTCAGGGCTCGCGGCAGCGACCGGAGTGCCGGTGGCCACGCTGAAGTACTACCTGCGCGAAGGTCTGGTGCCGCCGGGGGCGGCGACGTCGCGCACGCAGGCCGACTACGACGACACGCACGTGGGCCGCGTGCGGCTGGTGCGGGCGCTCACCGAGTCGGCCGGGCTGAGCCTGGCCGCCGTCCGCGACGTCCTCGCGGCGCTGGACGACCCGCCGACGTCGCGCCACGACCTCCTGGGGGCCGCGCACCACGCGCTGGTGGCGGCCGAGGGTGACCGGGCTGCCGGCGCCGGGACGGACCTGTCGCGACGGCGTGCCCGCGAGCTGGTGGCCGAGCGCGGCTGGTGCGACGACCTGCTGCTCGTCGACCGCCTGGCCGAGCAGCTCGACGCGGCCGACGCCGCGGGCGTGGAGGTGTCGGACGACTACCTGCGGGAGCTCGCCGCGGCGGCCGACCAGATCGGTACCGCCGACCTGGGGACCGTGCGGCCCGATCCGGTGTCCGCCCTGCGACAGGTCGTGCTCGGCACCCTGCTCACGGACCCCGTGCTCCTGACCCTGCGGCGCATGGCCCAGGTGCGGGCCAGCAGGGAGACCGGCGGGGTGTGACGCCGCTCACGGGGGTTGTCCCGGGCCGGGCAGGTGAGGTTAGGCTGTCCTGCGTGACCTCCTCCGTGACCGCGACCCAGTCCGAGCCCCTCCGCGAGGTGGCGCCGCAGCCGTGGCGCATGTTCGACGTCGAGGTCAAGCGGGTCACCCGGCTGTGCCCCTCGTTCGTCCGCATCACGTTCACCGGCGACGACCTCGACCTGTTCGCAGACAACGGCGCCGACCAGCGGATCAAGTTCCTGCTGCCCGCACCCTGCGGGGGCTGGGAGTACCTCGACCGGCAGAGCCCCGACTGGTTCACGTCGTGGCGTGCGCTGCCCGAGGAGCGCCGCAACCCGCTGCGCACCTACACCGTGCGTGCGGTGCGGCCCGACCTGCGCGAGGTGGACGTCGACATCGTGCTGCACGGGGACACCGGTCCGGCCTCGCGCTGGGCGAACGGCGCCCGGCCCGGCACGCCGCTGGTCATCCTCGGGCCCAACGCCGCGCACCCCGGCGGCCATGGCGGCCGCGAGTTCGCGCCGCCGGCCACGAGCCACGCGCTCCTGCTCGCCGGCGACGAGACGGCGGTCCCGGCCATCGCGTCGATCTGCGAGGCGCTGCCCGACGACGCCGTCGGTGAGGTGTTCCTCGAGGTCCCGCACCGCGAGGACCGCTGGACGTTCGCCGCGCCCGCCGGCGTGCGGATCACCTGGCTGGCCCGCGAGGAGGCCGAGCACGGCGACCACCTGGTGCCCGCCGTCCAGGAGGCCGCCGACCGCATGCTCGCGATGGGCGTGCGGGCGACGGCCGACGAGCCGGTCGCAGGCCCCGGGTCCGGCACGGTGCGCGACCTGGACGACGTCGACATCGACAACGGGATCCTCTGGGAGGTGCCCGTGGACGCCTCCGGCAGGCCGCTGGCCCAGGACACCGTGCTGTACGCCTGGCTGGCGGGCGAGGCGGGCGTCATCAAGACGCTGCGGCGCTACCTGGTCGGGACCAAGGGCGTGGACCGCAGGTCCGTGGCCTTCATGGGCTACTGGCGCCGCGGCCGCGCCGAGTGCTGAGCCGCAGCATCACCCACGACCGTCGGCGGCCAGCACCGCGGCGAGGCCTTCCTGCAGGTCCCTGACGAAGTAGTCGGGAACCTCCAGCGACGGGAAGTGTCCCCCTGCCTCGGGTGACGTCCATCGGACGATCTGCCGGTACCGCTCCTGCGCCCAGCGGCGCGGGATCTTCTCGACGTCGCGGGGGTACATCGTGATGGCCGAGGGAACGTCGACCCGGAGCTCGGGGTCCATCGAGCCGTGGCTCTCGTGGTAGATCCTGGCCGCGGACGCGCCGGTCCGCGTCAGCCAGTACAGGGTGACGTCGTCCAGGACGCGGTCCCGGGAGATCGTCTCGAACGGGCTGTCCTCGGTGTCCGACCACTCCGCGAACTTGTCGAGGATCCAGGCGAGGAGCCCGACCGGTGAGTCGACGAGCGCGTAGCCGATCGTCTGCGGTCGGGTCGCCTGCTGCTTCGCGTACGCCCCGCGTGGTCCCGCATAGAAGGCGCTCGTCTCCGCGGCCCACCTGCGCTCGTCCGTCGTCAGCCCGTCCGTCGTCAGCCCGGGCAGGGCGTCGGCGAAGGTGGTGTGGATGCCGAGGACGTGCCCCGGGAACCGTCCACCCAGCACGGTGGTGATGTTGCCGCCCCAGTCGCCGCCGTGGGCGAGGAACCTGGTGTAGCCGAGCCTGTCCATCAGCTCGACCCACGCGACCGCGATCTTCTCGGTCCCCCATCCGGTGGCGGACGGCCTGTCGCTGTAGCCGAAGCCTGGCAACGACGGTGCCACGACATGGAAGGCCGGCGTGCGGGAGTCCTCCGGGTCGGCCAGCTCGTCGATCACGTCGATGAACTCGGCGATGCTGCCGGGCCAGCCGTGCGTCAGAATCAGAGGCGTGGCGTCCGCACGGGCAGATCGGCGGTGCAGGAAGTGGATCCCCAGGCCGTCGATGGTGGTGCGGAACTGGCCGATCTGGTCGAGGCGGGCCTCGAATGCCCGCCAGTCGTACCCGTGGAGCCAGTAGTCCACGAGGTCCACGAGGTCGGTGAGCGGGACGCCCTGCTCCCACCGTCGGGCACCCGGCCCGGAGCGACGGATCGTCTCGGCTTCCGGCAGCCGTGCGGCGGCCAGCCGCGTGCGCAGGTCGTCGAGCTCGGTCTCGGGCGCGTGCGCCTCGAACTCTTGCACGTCGCCAGCCCTGTGGTTCACCACGAGTTGCTCCCTCCGGGTGTGCGGATGTGCGGATCAGGGGCCCGTCGGCGACTCCTCGACGTGCCCGGTCAGCCGACGGCCGGCACGACCCCGAGGTCGGCGACGACCTCGGCGCGCGGCGCGGTGCAGAGCAGGTCGCCGGGCAGCAGCAGCTTCGAGCGCCGCAGCCCGGAACCCATGAGGGCGAGCGTCCCCGGGGCGGCGAACCGCTCGTCCACCAGCACTCGCCACGGTTCCGGGAGGCCGAGCGGCGTGATGCCGCCGTACTCCATGCCGGACTCTGCGGTGGCCCGGTCCGCCGACAGGAACGACGCCTTGCGCGCGTCGAGGAGCTTGCGGACCCGGGTGTTGACGTCGGCGCGGGTCGTGGCGGGGACGACGCAGGCCGCGACACGCTCGACGTCGCCACGGCGACCGGCGACCACGACGCAGTTGGCCGAGATCTCCGGCGGCAGCCCGTGCACCGTGTTCAGCGTCGCGGTGTCGGCGTGGTCGGGGTCGATCGCGGCCACCGCGACCTCGGTGCGCACCCGAGGCTCCGTCGCGGACCAGGTGCGCAGGGCGGCGCCGACGGAGGGTGCGAGCAGGTCGGTGTGGTCGAGGGCCCGCACCCAGTCGAGGTCGCCGACGGCGGGCAGGTGCTGTGCCGTCGCGTTCACCGCTGGTACGTGCCGGTGAGGGTCGCGCGCGCGAGCGTGTGGAAGTAGACGTTGAACGCGGCGTGGACGTTCGTGTTCTCGGGCGTCAGCCCCAGGGATTCCACGTCGAGGGCGTGCACGGCGAAGACATAGCGGTGCGCGTGGTCCCCGGGCGGGGGACCGGCGCCCTCGAAGCCCTGCGCGCCGCCGTCGGACGTGAGCTGGAACGCGCCGTCGGGCAGACCCGAGCCGTCGGCCGCGCCCGCTCCGCGAGGCAAGGAGGTCACCGAGGCGGCCAGGTCGAGCACGTGCCAGTGCCAGTAGCCCGACGGTGTCGGCGCGTCCGGGTCGAAGCAGCTCACCACGAACGACCGCGTGGCCGCGGGGAAGCCTGACCAGGACAGCTCGGGCGAGGTGTTGCCGCCGTCGACCGCGAGGTCGGCCGACATCGGTTCGCCGGGCGCGACGTCGGGGCTCGTCAGGTCGAACGTGGCCGGGACGGGCAGCAGCGAGTACGGGTCCGGGGGTACGGGGCGGGTGAAGTCCATGCCACCACTGTGGTGCGGACCGCGGCTGACGGCAACGTCGCCGCCTGAGACGACGTCCCGGGTGTGGCAGCGAGTTCCGCGGTGGGTGCCTGGCAGCGGTGGTGCGTGGTAGCGTCAGGCGCACAAACCGACTGGCCGGTACGGCTGGCGCGTACCGCTCGCGACGTGGCGAGGCGGCGTGGACGACGACGTTCGAGAGGTGGCGCAGTGCGCAGGTTCGCAGGAAGGGTCACGCTCGTCACGGGCGCGAGCCGCGGCATCGGACTGGCGGTGGCGCACCGGCTCGTGGCCGAGGGCGGTCACGTCGTGCTCACCGGCCGCAAGCCGGAGGCGCTCGACGAAGCCGTGGCCGCGCTCGGCCCCGACAACGCGTCCGCCGTCGCCGGCAAGGTCGACGACAACGCCCACCGGGAGGAGGTCTTCGCGCACGTGGCTGAGCGGTACGGGCGCCTCGACCACCTGGTCAACAACGCGGGCATCAACCCCGCCTGGGGACCGGTGCTCGAGGTCGAGCCGTCGGTGGTCCGCAAGATCATCGACGTCAACGTGGTGGCCGCCCTGGAGTGGACGCGTGACGCCGTCGCCGCGGGCCTGCGGTCGTCGATCGTCAACACCGCCTCGATCTCCGGCACCTCCACGAGCCCGAACATCGCCTTCTACGGGGTGTCGAAGGCCGCGCTGATCAACCTCACCGGCCAGCTCGCCCAGGAGCTGGCGCCCCGGCTGCGCGTGAACGCCGTCGCGCCGGCGGTGGTCAAGACGCACCTGTCCCGAGCCCTCTACGAGGGCAAGGAGGACGCCGTCGCGGCCGGCTACCCGCTGGGACGGCTGGGCGTGCCCGACGACGTCGCCGGCCCGATCGCGTTCCTGTTGTCCGACGATGCCGGCTGGATCACCGGCCAGACACTCCGGATCGACGGTGGCGCGTCCATCGTGCCCGTCGGGTGAAGGATGGACCCATGAAGACCACCCACGTCGCCGACTCGGTCCTGCAGGCAGCCCTCGACCTCTTCGCCACCCAGGGCTACGCGACCACGAGCGTCCAGCAGATCGTCGAGGCCGCCGGCGTCACCAAGGGCGCCATGTACCACTACTTCCAGTCCAAGGACGACCTGCTCTTCGCGATCTACGACCGCATGCTGTCGCTGCAGAAGCGCCGGCTCGAGGAGATCGTCGCGGCAGGGGGCACCACGACGGACGTCCTGCGCGCGGTGTGCGTCGACGTCGTCGAGACGTCCATCGACCTGCTGCCCGAGGGCACGGTGTTCTTCCGGAGCATGCACATGCTCACGGAGCCCCGGCGCAAGGAGGTCACCCAGCGGCGGCGGGAGTACCACGACGAGTTCGCCGCGCTCGTCGCCCAGGGGCAGGCCGAGGGAGCCCTGCGGACGGACGTGCCGCGCACGGTGCTCATCGCCCACTTCTTTTCCGACGTGCACTACCTGTCGTACTGGTACTCGCCGTCGGGGCCCGAGACCAAGACAGAGGTCGCGAACCAGCTGACCGACCTCTTCCTGCGCAGCATCACCGTGGAGGACGGATGACCGAGACCATGCGCGCCTGGCGCGTCACCCGCAACGGCGAGCCGACCGAGGTCATGAGCCTCGACGAGGTCGACCGCCCCGAGCCCGGGCCGGGGGAGGTGCTCGTGCGCACCCGTGCCGTGGCGGTGAACTTCCCGGACGTCCTGCTCGCGCGCGGCACCTACCAGGTGCGGCCGGAGCTGCCGTTCGTGCCCGGCATCGAGCTGTGCGGCGACGTCGTCGCGCTCGGCGAGGGAGTCGACGGTCTCGGGCGCGTCGCCGTCGGCCAGCGCGTGGTGGGTTCGGCGATCGGCGTGCTCTCCGAGTACGCCGTGCTGCCGGCCGCGTCGTGCCACCCGGCGCCGGGCTCGCTCGACGACGCCCGGGCCGCGGCGCTGACCATCGCCTACCAGACGGCCTGGTTCGGGCTGCACCGCCGTGCGGCGCTCGCCGCGGGCGAGACGCTGCTCGTCCACGCCGCCGCCGGCGGGGTCGGCACCGCCGCCTGCCAGCTCGGCGCGGCGGCAGGTGCCACGGTGATCGGGGTCGTGGGCAGCGAGGCCAAGGCCGACGTCGCCCGGGCGGCCGGCGCCAAGCACGTGCTGATCCGCTCGGACGGCCTCGCCGCCCAGGTCAAGGAGCTGACCGGCGGTGCCGGGGCCGACGTGGTGTTCGACCCCGTGGGCGGGCCTTCGTTCGAGGCGTCGACCCGGTGCATCGCGTTCGAGGGCCGGATCGTCGTCGTCGGTTTCGCCAGCGGTGAGGTCGCACCGGTCCGGGCCAACCATGCGCTGGTGAAGAACTACGGCGTGCTGGGGCTGCACTGGGCGCTCTACCAGCAGCGCGACCCCGCCCTCGTCGACGCGGCGCACGTCGAGCTGACGCAGCTCGCCGACGCGGGCGCGCTCGAGCCCGTGGTGGCCGACGTCGTCCCGTTCGACCGGGCCCCGGACGCGGTCCGACGGCTCGCCGAGGGGACCACGACCGGGCGCCTGGTCGTGCGCGTCGCCGACTGACCCGCCCGACCCTGGCTGGACCGAGGATCCTCTCCGTGCGAAGGAGCACCGTGACCACTGACCTCACCGACCGCGTCGCGATCGTCACCGGGGGAGCCCGGGGGATCGGCGCCGCCTACGTCCGTGCCCTGCACGACGCCGGCGCGCGCGTGCTCGTCGCCGACCTGCTGGAGGCGGACGGGTCCGCGCTCGCCCACGAGCTGGGAGACCGCGCCCGGTTCGCCCACCTCGACGTCACCGACGAGGCGGGCTGGACCCGGGTCGTCGACGACACGGTCGCGGCATGGGGTGGTGTGGACGTGCTGGTGAACAACGCCGGGATCGCCAACGCCGGCCCGATCGAGCACTACCCGCGCACCAAGTGGGACGCCGTCATCGCGGTGAACCTGACCGGGACCTACCTCGGCTGCCGGGCGGTCGTGCCGGCGATGAAGACGGCGGGCCGCGGCTCGATCATCAACGTCTCGTCCGTCGAGGGCATGCGCGGCAGCACCCACTTGCACGGTTACGTGGCCTCGAAGTTCGGGGTGCGCGGGCTGACGAAGTCGTTGGCCGTCGAGCTCGGCGCGGACGGCATCCGCGTCAACTCGGTGCACCCGGGATTCATCGACACGGAGATGACGGCGAAGATCGATCCGTCCGGCCTGCCGATCCCGCTGCGCCGCGGGGGCCGCCCCGAAGACCTGACCGGCACGGTCCTGTACCTGGCCGGCGAGGGGTCCGCCTACGTGACCGGTGCGGAGATCGTGGTCGACGGCGGCATGATCAACGGCGTGGGGCACCTCTGAGCCACTGACCGTCCGGCCTCGTGACCTGCGTCGAAGGCCTTCCTGAACCATCTGTGTCACAGCCGTGCAACAACCGTCAAAATGACATACCGTCCAGTCGGTTTATACGCTAGGGTGTGACGCATCCGACACGAAGAGGTGCCGATGTCCAGCAACACACCGCGACTCCAGGTCGACGGGCTCACTGTCACGTTCGGTGGTCTCACCGCGCTCGACGACGTCAGCTTCACCGTGGGCGACGCCGAGACGGTGGCGCTCATCGGTCCCAACGGGGCCGGCAAGACGACGGTGTTCAACGCCGTCTGCTCCTTGGTCCGGCCCCGTGCCGGCACCGTCCGCATCGACGGCCGGCCCGCACCCACAGCGCCGACCGGGCTGCCGGCCCGCGGGGTCTCGCGGACGCTGCAGGGGCTCGGCCTGTTCGCCGGGATGACGGTCCTGGAGAACGTGCTCGTCCCGCTGGTGGGTCCGGCGATTTCGACCGCCGTACCGGACGCGGCGCCGGCCGTGCTCGAACGCCTCGGCCTGTCTGCCGAGGCGGGGACCCCGGTCGACGCCCTGCCGTACCCGGAGCGCAAGCGGGTCGCGCTCGCGAGGGCCCTCGTCACCGGGCCGCGGCTGCTGCTCCTGGACGAGCCGGCCGGCGGACTGGGTGCGGAGGACATCGCCGACCTCGCCGGGATCGTCCGCGGCCTCTCCGCGGACGGCTGCTCGGTGCTGCTCGTGGAGCATCACGTGGACTTCGTCATGGACGTCGCCGACCGGGTCGTCGTGCTCGACTTCGGCCGCGTCGTCGCCTGCGGGACGCCGGACGAGGTCCGTGCCGACCCGGCCGTCGAGGCGGCCTACCTCGGACTGGAGGCTGCGGCGTGACCACCCCGACCGAGACTCCCGCGACCACGACGACCCGGACGATGCTCGCGATCGAGGGCCTCACCGTCGGCTACGCCGGCGCCCCTGTCATCGACGGCATGCGCCTCGACGTGCCCCACGGCGCCGTGGTGGCGCTCCTGGGCGCCAACGGAGCCGGCAAGACGACGCTGCTGCGCACGGTCTCCGGCCTGGTGCGGCCTCGCTCCGGGCGGATCAGCCTGGACGGGCAGGACCTGTCGGGGCTCAGCGTCGAGGACCGGGTCCGGCGAGGCCTGGCCCAGGTCCCCGAGGGGCGCAGCGTCGTGTCCGAGCTCACGGTCGAGGAGAACCTGCACCTCGGTGCGCTCTGGAAGATCCCGGGCCGGTCCGCGCGCCGCGCCGCCGTGGCCGAGGTGTACGAGGCCTTCGAGCCGCTCGCGCGCCGACGGCGCAGCATGGGTCACCAGCTCTCCGGTGGTGAGCGTCAGATGCTCGCCCTGGCGCGGGCGCTCGTCGCCCGTCCACGGGTGCTGCTCCTCGACGAACCGTCGCTCGGCCTCGCGCCACGCGTCGTCGCCCAGCTGTTCGCGATCCTGCGGGACACCGCGGAGCGCACCGGGCTGACGGTGCTGCTCGCCGAGCAGAACGTCACCAGCGCACTCTCGATCGCCGACCGCGGCGTCGTGCTCGGCCTGGGGGAGATCGTCGCCGACGCTCCGGCCGCCGAGATCGCCGCCGACCCTGCCCTCCGGCACGCCTACCTGGGGTTCTGATGGATCGTCTCGCCTTCCTCCTCGCCACGGGCCTCGCCCGCGGCCTGGTCATCGCTCTCTTCGCCCTGTCGCTGGTGATCATCTGGCGCGCCGCCCGCATCGTGAACTTCGCCCAGGCGGCCATGGCGATCGTCGCGGTCTACGTGGCGTTCGCCGTGACGCAGGCCACCGGCTCGTTCTGGCTCGGGCTCGCTGCCGCCCTGGTCACCGGAGCCGCCGTCGGGGCCGCCGTCGAACGCTGGCTGATCCGGCTCGTGCCCAGTACCACGCCGCTACCCGGCATGATCGTGGCGATCGGCCTGGTGATGGTCCTGCAGTCGGCCATCAGCATCGCCTTCGGGCCGAAGCACCGCCCGATGGCCGCGCCCTTCAGCGAGCAGCCGTTCTCCGTCGGCGGGGTGGCCGTGCTCTCGCCCTACGACCTGTTCATCCTGCTCGTGGCCCTCGGCGTGGTGGCCGTCCTGGCCGTGCTGTTCAACGGGACCACGCTCGGGCTGCAGATGCGGGCGTCCGCGATGGCCCCCGAGGTGTCTCGGCTGCTGGGCGTCCGGGTGCCGCGGATGATCACCCTCGGCTGGATGCTGTCGTCCGCCGTCGCGGCGCTCGCGGTGCTGCTGCTCGTGCCCACCGAGCTCGGCCTGAACGCGCACAGTGCGGACATCCTGTTCGTCCACGCCTTCACGGTGGCGGTGCTCGGCGGGCTGGACTCGCCCAGCGGTGCGCTCGTCGGCGGAGTGGTCGTCGGCATCCTCATCAGCCTGGTCACCGGGTTCCTCGGCGCAGGTCTCGCGCCGATCGCGGTGCTCGTCCTGCTCACCGTCGTCCTGCTCGTGCGGCCGGGCGGCATCTTCGCAGCCAAGGAGGCGCGGACCGCATGACCGCCACCATCAGCTCTCGGACCCGCGGGATCGTGCTGCGGGCGCTCGCGCTGACCGTGCTCGCGCTCGCCGCGACGTTCCTGCTCGACTCCTACCGGAACTACCAGCTCGCCGTCGTCGCCGCGGTGTTCTGCGCGACGGCCGGGCTCACCCTGCTGGTCGGGCTCACCGGGCAGCTCTCCCTCGGGCACGCCGTGCTGATGGCGTGCGGCGGCTACGGCTATGCGCTGGCCGCAGGGTTCGCCGTCGAGGTAGACCTCAGCGGGATGCTGCGCTTCGCGCTCGGGATCGTCGGAGCCGTCGTCGTCGCCGGAGCAGTCGGCGGTCTCCTCGGGCTCGCCGGAGCCCGGCTGCGGGGGCCCTACCTGGCGGGACTCACCCTGGCACTCGTCATCGCGTTGCCCGCGTTCACCTCGCAGGTCCCGGGTCTGGGTGGTGACCAGGGCCGGAACGTCCCCTTCGAGCCGGTCCCGGACTGGCTCGCCCCCGTGCTGTTCAGCACCGAGCAGTGGCACGCGTGGATCGCGATCCTCGTCGCCGCCGTCGCGGTCACCCCGCTGGCCGTCCTGCGCTCGGGGAGGGCGGGCCTGCGCATGCGGGCCGTCCACGGTGACGAGGTCGCCGCGCGCCTGGCCGGCATCTCGCCCGGCCGGGTCAAGTCCCACGCCTTCGTCGCCGGTGCGCTCTCGGCCGGGCTCGGGGGCGCGGTGCTCGCGATCGTCACCCAGAACGTCAGCCCCGGCGGCTACGACCTGGCCTTCTCGCTCCTGCTGCTCGTGGCCGTGGTCGTCGGCGGGCTGGGCAGCATCGGGGGAGCCGCCGTGGGTTCGGTCCTGGTGGTCCTGCTGCCGTGGCTCATCGACACCCTCACGACGTCGGTGGGCCTGCCCGCCGACGTCGAGCAACGACTCTCGGGGAACCTCGTGGTCCTCGTCTTCGGAGCGCTCCTCATCCTCGTCACCGTCGTCTGGCCCGGCGGGTTGTCGCACGCCTTCGCCGGGCGCCTCGGTTCCCTGTCCGCCCGGCTCCGCCGGCGGTCCGACCAGCACGTCCCGCAATCGCTCACAGAGAGGTGACTCCCATGCGGACCACTCACAGCACACCACGCACCCTCGTGCGTACCGTCGTCGCCGCCACCGGCGCCGTCGCCGTCGGTCTCGGTCTGTCCGCCTGCGGCGGCGCCGACGAGGCGACGCCCGGCGTCTCCGAGGACACCGTCACCGTCGGCACCCATCAGCCGTTGACCGGACCGGCAGCCGCCGGGTACTCCTCGATCTCCGCCGCCACCAGCGCGTACTTCGACTACGTCAACGCCAACGGTGGCGTCCACGGCCGCACCATCGAGTACCTCGTCAAGGACGACGGCTACAACCCGGCGAACACCCAGACGGTGGTGCGCGAGCTCGTCCAGCAGGACGACGTCTTCGCCGTGCTCAACGGGTTGGGCACCCCGACGCACTCGTCGGTGCTGGACTTCCTCAACCAGAACGAGGTGCCGGACCTGTTCGTCTCCTCCGGCTCGACCGCGTGGAACGACCCGGAGAGCTACCCGTACACCTTCGGCTTCAACGCGGACTACCTCGTCGAGGGGTCGGCGCTCGCCCAGTACGCGAGCGACGAGCACCCGGGCGAGAAGGTCTGCATGCTGGGTCAGGACGACGACTACGGCGAGACGCTGCGCGCCGGTGCGGAGATCGTCCTCGGCGCCGACGGCCTGGGCGCCTACGAGACGTACGAGACCTCCAACCAGGACGTCACCGCCCAGATCGGCGCGCTCCAGGCGGCCGGGTGCGAGGTGGTCATGCTGGCCACGGTGAACGGGTTCTCCGCGCTGGCCGTCGGGACCGCCGCGCAGATGGGATTCATGCCCACCTGGATGGCGTCCTCGGCCGGAGGCGACTACCCGACCCTCGTCGGGTTCCTCGGCGAGGACGTCGCTCCGCAGCTCCTCCAGGGCTTCGTGTCGGTGAACTACCTGCCGTTCAGCCCGGACAGCGAGTGGGTCGAGCTCTTCCGGCAGATCAACGAGGAGTACAACGACGGCGCGTCGTTCGACGGCAACACCGTGTTCGGCATGGGCGTCGGGTACGCCTTCACCGAGGCGCTGGCCAAGGCCGGCGAGGACCCGACCCGGGAGGCCCTGGTCGAGGTGCTCGAGTCCGGCGAGCTGGTCGGCAACGGGATCGTGCCGCTGACGTACTCCGCCGAGAACCACGCGGGCTACGACGCCGCCGGCATCACCCTGGTCGACGGCGGCGTGCAGGACTTCGTCGGGTCGACCTACCGTCTCGAGGGCGAGACCGTGACGGCGGTCGAGCCGGAGCAGGTGGCGCTCGAGGGCGACGGCATCCCGGTGGAGTGACCTGACCAGCCTGCCCGACCCCGCCCGAGCACGACGGCGGCCCGCCTCCCTCGAGGGAGGCGGGCCGCCGTCGTGGGGCAGGGGACTCAGGCGCGCAGCTGTGCCCTGCCCAGCGACGCCAGGTGGACCTCGTCGGGGCCGTCGGCGATGCGCAGCGCGCGGGCACCGGCGAACATCTCCGCCAACGGCTGGTCCGCGGAGAGGCCTGCCGCACCGAAGATCTGGATGACGCGGTCCAGGATCTGCTGGACCGCCCGCGGCACCGCGATCTTGATCGACTGGATCTCCGTCATCGCCTCCCGGTTCCCGACGGTGTCCATCAGCCACGCGGTCTTGAGCACCAGCAGGCGCAGCGCCTCGAGCTCGACGCGGGCCTCCGCGACCCACTGTCGCACCACGCCCTGCTCGGACAGCGGGACACCGAACGTGGACCGGGTCCGTGCGCGCTCCGCGGCGAGTGCCACCGCTCGCTCGGCCGTGCCGAGAGCCCGCATGCAGTGGTGGATGCGTCCCGGACCGAGGCGCGCCTGGGCCATCGCGAATCCGCCGCCCTCGGCACCGAGCAGGTTCTCCGCGGGCACGCGGACGTCGTCGAACACGATCTCGGCGTGCCCGCCGTGGTCGCGGTCGTCGTAGCCGAAGACCGTGAGCGGCCGCACGATCCGCACCCCGGCTGTGTCGCGCGGGACCAGGATCATGGACTGCTGCCGGTGGCGCGAGGCTTCCGGGTCGGTCTTGCCCATCACGATGAGCAGCCGGCAGTCGGGGCTCATGGCGCCCGTGGACCACCACTTGCGGCCGCTGATCACGTACTCGTCGCCCTCGCGACGGATCCGGGTGCCGATCTGCGAGGCGTCCGAGGACGCGACGTCGGGCTCGGTCATGCAGAATGCGGAGCGGATGTCGGCCTCGAGCAGCGGGGTGAGCCAGCGCTCCTGCTGCGCCGGCGTGCCGAACTCCGTCAGCAGCTCCATGTTGCCGGTGTCCGGCGCGGCGCAGTTGAACGCCACCGGTGCGAGCCGGGTGCTCCAGCCGGTGAGCTCGGCGAGCGGCGCGTACTGGAGGTTGCTGAGCCCGGCGCCGCGTTCGGAGGGCAGGAACAGGTTCCACAGCCCCTCGGCGCGGGCCGTGGCACGCAGCTCGTCGACGACGGGCCGGAACGTCCACTCGTCGGGGCTCGCCGCCAGCTGGGCGTCCAGGACCGGCTCCGCCGGCAGGACGTGGTCGTGCACGAACGTCCTCACCTGCTCGGTCAGCGCTGCGGTGCGAGGATCGGGAGAGAAGTCCATCTCAGGTGCTCCTGGGTCGGGCCGCCGCACGGGCCAGGCCGTCGGCGGCGAGCGGGGCGACGAGGTCGCCGATGGTGTCGAACCCTTCGCCGACGGTCTCGCCGGCGCGGTAGCGGTAGTGGATCCCCTCGAGGATCACCGCGAGCTTGTAGGCGGCGAACGCCCGGTACCACCACAGGTCGGGTGGCGTGGTCCCGGTGCGGGCCGCGTAGGCGTCCACGAGCTCGTCGAAGGTCGGGTAGCCGACGTCGGGGACGACGGCGCTCGCGGCCACGGCTCCGGCGGAGAGCGAGCGGATGTCCCAGTAGAGGCCGAGCAGCCCCAGGTCGACGAGCGGGTCGCCGAGGGTGGCCATCTCCCAGTCGAGCACCGCGGCGATCGTCGGGCGGTCCGGTGTGCCGCCGACGAGGGCGTTGTCCAGGCGGTAGTCGCCGTGCACGATCCCGGTCCGCCCCGAGTCGGGGACGCGGGTCGTGAGCCGTTCCTGCAGCTCGTCCAGGGCGGGGAGATCGCGCGACCGCGACGCGTCGTACTGGCGCCGCCAGGTGGTGAGCTGGCGGTGGAGGTATCCGTCGGGCCGGCCGAAGTCGGCCAGCCCGACCTCGGCGGGTTCCACACGGTGCAGGTCCGCGAGCGTCCGGGCGAGGGTGAGGCCGAGGCGGTGCAGACCCGCTGCGGTGAAGCCGGCGTTCTGCTCGGGCCGGGACAGCACCGCGCCTTCGACACGTTCCATGACGAAGAAGGTCGTCCCCGTGACCTCGCCGCGGGCGGTGTCGTCCACGACGTCGACGGTCGCCGGGACGGGGACGTCGCTGGCTCCCAGGGCGGAGATCACGCGGTGCTCGCGGCGCATGTCGTGCGCGCTCGACAGCACGTGACCCAACGGGGGGCGGCGCAGCACGAGCGGCAGGGACGCGCCGTCGACGCGATACGTCAGGTTGCTGCGGCCTCCGGCGATGACCTCGACGGTCAGGGAGGAGTCCGGCTGGGGAGCCAGCTCCGGGTGCTCGCGCGTCAACCAGGCTGACAGGCCCGCTCGGTCCAGGCCGGGCACGTCGGTCATCGATGACCCCATCTCTCGATCGGACCCGGCGTCGGCGCCGGGCGTGACCGCAGCATACCGCGTGGTCGGTATGTCGCCGAACCGGCCGCCCGTGGACGGTGTCCCGCGGTCGCGTCGACGGCATCCGATGAGTCCGGGGCACTGACGCGGTCCACACGACGTCCGTCCGAGGAGGGGAGAGGCGCATGACCACCGAGACCGATGACGGTCCGGGCGACACCCGCGCGGCCGACGGCGAGGCGCTCGGACCGGAGCTGTTCGCGGAGCGCGACGGCGTGCGCCTGTGCTACCAGGCGCTGGGTGACCCGGCGTGGCCGACGGTGCTGCTCGTCGGGGGGCTCGGGGCGTCGATGGACTGGTGGCCGGCGGACCTCTGCGTCGCGCTGTCCGAGGGCGGGCGGCGCGTCGTCCGGTACGACCACCGCGACACCGGACGATCGACGACGGGGGTGGCCGGCGAGCCCGCGTACACGGCGCGGGACCTTCTCGAGGACCCGCTCGTGATCCTGGACGACCTGGACGTCGACCGGGCCCATCTGGTCGGGCTCTCGATGGGCGGCGGCATCGCCCAGGAAATGGCGGTCGAGCACCCCGACCGCGTCGCGTCGCTCACCGTGATGTCCACCTCGCCGGCGCTCGACCGTCGAGACGACACGGCGCTGCCGGGCCCCGCGCCTGAGCTGTCGGGCCTGTGGGACGGGTCGGCAACGGGCCCGGGGGAGGCCGCGGCGACCGAGGCGTCCGTCCGTGCGGACCGGCTGCTCACCGGCGGCGGCCACTTCGACGAGGCCCGGACGCGTGCGATCGCGCGCCGTGCCGTCGGCAGGAGCGCCGTCCCCGCGGCGGCCGCGAACCATGCGGTGGTGGCGTCGGGGTCGCCGGTCCGGGGCGCCCTGAGCGAGATCCGGGTCCCGACGCTCGTGGTGCACGGCGACCGGGACCCGCTGTTCCCCGGGCACGGAGCGCGGCTGGCCGCCGAGATCCCCGGCGCCCGGTTGCTCGTGCTGCACCGGACGGGGCACCAGGTGCCGCCGCCGCAGACGTGGGACCGGCTGCTGCCCGCGCTGCTGGCGCACACGGTGTGACGGCGCCGTACGATCGCCGGGTGAGCGTGCCCACGCAGTGGCTGCTGGACTCCGACCCCGCGCTGCGGTGGCAGGTGGAACGCGACCTGCTCGGGCTCCCCGCGGAGACGTGGCGGGCGACGCGGGCGCGGGTCGCCACGGAGGGGTTCGGTGCGCGGCTGCTGGCCCACCAGGACGACGACGGCCGGTGGGCCGGTGGCGCCTTCTTCCCCGGCGGGCAGGCGTACTTCGAGGTGCAACGCGCCGAGGTCGACCCGCCCCAGCCGTGGACGGCCACGACCTGGTCCCTCAACGCGTTGCGCGAGTGGGGTCTCGACGCCGCCGTCCTGCAGGCCAACGGCACGCCGGGGCTGCTCGCGCGGCACTGTCGCTGGGAGTACGACGACCTGCCCTACTGGGACGGTGAGGTCGACTGCTGCATCAACGCCTTCACGCTCGCCAACGGCGCCTGGCTCGGGGTGGACGTGACCAAGATCCTCGGCCGTCTGGTCGACGGCCGGATGCGCGACGGTGGCTGGAACTGCGAGTGGGTCGAGGGTGCGACGGTCTCGTCGTTCGTCTCCACGCTGAACGTGCTCACGGGGCTGCTCGACTACGAGCAGATCGTGGGCGGTGACGCGGAGGCGCGTGAGGCGCGCCGGACCGGCGAGGAGTACCTGCTGGCGCGGAGGCTGCTCCGCCGGTTGTCGACCGGCGAACCGATCGGCCCGTGGACGCTCCGGTTCGAGTACCCGTTCCGCGGGCACTACAGCGCCCTGCGCGCCGCCGACTACTTCCGGCGTGCCGCGCTGCACGACGGCGTCGCGCCGGACGAGCGCCTCGCCGAGGCGGTCGAGGTGGTCCGGGCAGCGCGGCGCGACGACGGCCGGTGGGTCCGGGAGCGGCGGCACGCGGGCGAGGTGTGGTTCGAGGTGGACGTCGCGGCGGGTCGCCCCTCGCGGTGGCTCACCCTGACCGGCGAGCTGCTGCTGCGGTGGTGGGACGGCTCCTGAGGGTCACGCTGCCGGGGTGAGCAGCTGCTGCTCGACGGCGGAACGGATCGACGCCGGGACCGGCACCGGCCGCTGCGTGGCGGCGTCGACGAACACGTGCGTGAACCGGCCCTCGGCGACCGGCTTCTCGTCGCCGGAACGCAGGATGGGCAGGTCCCACGTGATGCTGGTGGTGCCGAGTCGTTCGACGCCGATGGCGACCTCGAGGTCGTCGTCCGGGTAGGAGACGGGGGCGCGGAACTCGCACGACGACGCCACGCAGTAGCCCCGCACGGCCCCGGCCGGGTCGAGCCCTGCCTCGCGGATCATCCACGTGTTCACGGCGGTGTCCATGGCCTGGTAGTACACGGTGTTGTTGACGTGGCCGTACTGGTCGTTGTCGTTCCAGCGCAGCGGGAACGGATGACGGGCGCGGGGCATGGCGGTCCTCTCGGTGCTCTCGAACGGGTGCGCTCAGGCGCGCAGCAGGTGGCGGAAGGCGGAGCGCGCGGCGTCGGTGCTGGGCGGCTCGCCGGCGATGAGGTCGGCGTAGGTGAAGGACTCCGAGACGCGGACCAGCAGGTAGGCGAGCGCGTGCCGGTCGATGGCGCCGTCGAACGGCCGCTCGCCGAGGTGCTCGCGCACGAGCTGCTCGACGGTGGCGACGTAGCGCTGCTGGATGGGGCTCGCCGACGTCGTCAGGAGACGCAGCGCTCGGGCGGGCTCGCGGCTCAGGAACGTGCGGAAGTAGTCCGCCTCGATGAGGTCGGTGGCGAAATGGCTGAGCAGGGCGGCCAGGTACGCCGCGCCGGCCGGTGCGGCGCCGTCGGGCCCGGGCTCCGACGCCGCCCGCTCGGCCTGCACGAGCGTCGGCACGGCGAGCGACCAGAGGACCTCCGACAGCAGGGCGTCGCGGTTGCCGACCCAGCGGAAGACGGACGTGCGGTCCACGCCGAGCTCGGTCGCGAGGCCGCCCATGTCGATGCGGTGACCTGAGACGAAGGTCTCACGTGCCTGCTCGAAGGCGCGCAGGGCGTCGGGGTGGACGCCGGGCACGAGCCGTGCGGACAGCCGGGTCGGCGCGGCCCGCAGGCCCACGGTGGCGATGTCGCTCGACGGGGAGAGCATGCGGAGCAGCCTAGCCGGATGTTGCGCGACGGGTGCAACATCTCGCAGAATGATGCACACTGACGCCACGGATCGACGACGATCGGAGCACCATGACTCTCACCACCCCGGCCACCACCCCGCAGACCCACGCCGCCGCTGCTCTTGCGGTACCCGAGGTGCTGGACGCCGACTTCTACGGTTTCCAGGACCTCCTGACCCCCGTGGAGCAGGAAGCCGTCGGCCGCGTCCGCGACTTCATGGAGCGCGAGGTGCGCCCCCTCGCCGACGACTACTGGGACCGCGCCGAGTGCCCGGTCCACCTGTTCAAGCCCTTCGCCGAGCTCGGCTCGGTCGGCGCTGCCTGGTCCGAGACCAGGCAGTTCGAGAACTCCGCGGTGTTCCGCGGCTGGGTCGGCATGGAGCTCGCGCGGGTGGACTCCTCCTTCTGCACCTTCATCGGCGTCTCCAGCGGGCTGGCGATGAGCTCGATCGGTCTGGGCGGTTCGCCGGAGCAGCGGGCCGCGTGGCTCCCGCCCATGGCGCGCGGCGACCTCATCGGTGCCTTCGGTCTCACCGAGCCGCTGTCCGGGTCCGACACGGCCCGTGGCCTGCGCACCACCGCCACGCGGCACGGCGACACCTGGGTGCTCGACGGCGCCAAGCGCTGGATCGGCAACGCGACGTTCGCGGACGTCGTCGTCATCTGGGCCAAGGACACGGCCGACGACCAGGTCAAGGGCTTCATGGTCCGCAAGGGCACGCCCGGCTTCACCGCCACGAAGATCGAGCGCAAGCAGTCGCTGCGCATCGTGCAGAACGCAGACATCACGCTCGAGAACGTCGAGATCGCCGAGTCCGACCGGCTCCAGGGCATCAACAGCTTCAAGGACCTGGCCAACGTGCTGCGCGTGACCCGCGACGGCGTCTCGTGGCAGGCGCTCGGCACCATGATCGGCGCCTACGAGGCCGCCGTGACGTACACCAAGGAGCGCGAGCAGTTCGGGAACCCGATCGCGTCCTACCAGCTGGTCCAGGACAAGCTCGCCACCGGGCTCGGGAACATCACCGCCAGCATCGCGATGTGCGTCCGCCTCGCGCAGATGCAGGACGAGGGCACCCAGCGCGACCAGCACGCCGCGCTGGCCAAGGCGTTCGTCACCACCCGGATGCGCGAGACCGTCGCCCTGGCCCGCGAGGTCTGCGGTGGCAACGGCATCACCCTCGACACCGGGGTCGCGCGCTACTTCGCCGACGCCGAGGCCGTCTACACGTTCGAGGGCACCCGGGACATGAACCAGCTCATCGTCGGGCGTTCGATCACGGGCCACGCGGCCTTCGTGTGAACCGAAGACTCGCGCGACACGAACTCGTCTGAGAGAGGACCCAGATCATGACCGAGGCCTACATCGTGGCCACCGCGCGCTCTCCCATCGGGCGCGCGTACAAGGGGTCGCTGCGCGAGCTGCGCGCCGACGACCTCGCCGCCCAGATGGTGCGCGCCGCCCTGGACAAGGTGCCGGCGCTCGACCCCGCCCGCATCGACGACCTCATCCTCGGCTGCGGCCTGCCCGGCGGCGAGCAGGGGATGAACATGGGGCGGATCGTCGCCGTCCTCCTCGGGCTCGACTCCGTCCCCGGGACCACCGTGACCCGCTACTGCTCGTCCAGTGTGCAGTCGACCCGCATGGCCTTCCACGCCATCAAGGCCGGCGAGGGCGACGTCTTCGTCTCCGCGGGCGCCGAGTCCGTCAGCCGCATGGTCAAGGGCTCGTCGGACTACATCGAGGGTCAGGACCTGGAGAACCCGCGCTTCGCCGGCGCCACCGAGCGCACGGCCAAGCGCGCCGTCGGGGGAGCGCCCGTCTGGTCCGACCCGCGCGCCGACGGTGAGCTGCCCGACGCCTACATCGCCATGGGGCAGACGGCGGAGAACCTCGCCTCCGTGCACGGCATCAGCCGCGCCGAGCAGGACGAGTTCGCCGCCCGCTCCCAGCAGCGGGCCGAGCGGGCGATCGCGGACGGCTTCTGGTCGCGCGAGATCACCCCCGTGACGCTGCCGGACGGCACCGTCGTGTCGGCCGACGACGGCCCGCGGCCCGGGACCACCGTCGAGAAGCTCGCGGGGCTGGACCCGGTGTTCCGGCCCGACGGCACCGTGACCGCGGGCAACGCCTGCCCGCTCAACGACGGTGCCGCCGCGCTCGTCGTCGTCTCCGGCCGTGTGGTCGAGGAGCTGGGCCTGCAGCCGATCGCCCGGATCGTGTCCACCGGCGTCACCGGGCTGTCCCCGGAGATCATGGGGCTCGGGCCCGTCGAGGCGAGCCGGCAGGCCCTCGACCGAGCGGGTCTGACGATCGACGACATGGACCTGGTGGAGATCAACGAGGCGTTCGCCGCCCAGGTGATCCCGTCGGCCCGCGAGCTGGGCATCGACGAGGACAGGCTCAACGTGCACGGCGGGGCGATCGCCGTCGGGCACCCGTTCGGCATGACCGGGGCACGCATCACCACCACCCTGCTCAACGGCCTGGAGTCGACCGGCGGTCGCTACGGCCTGGAGACGATGTGCGTCGGTGGCGGCCAGGGGATGGCCATGGTGCTCGAGCGGCTCTGACCCTCTCCCGGGCAGCACGGCGCACGTCCCTTCGGCAGGAAGCAACCAGCTCGGCACGCATGCGTGCCGAGCTGGTTGCTTCCTGCCGATCAGAGTTCCGGCCCGGACTCGACCCACTCTCCGTCGCGCATGAGGTTCCGCCCGCGCATCTCGTCCACCTCGCGCCACGCCTGTATCCGCACAGGCCGCAGGACGAGGTAGACGTAGCCGTCCGGGTCGGTGCGCGGGTCCCAGTCCGCCTGAGCGGCGTACCTCTCGCCCAGGTCGGCCTGCGCGTCCGCCACCGGGACGGTCTGCTCGACGACGGCGTCGACCAGCACCACGTCGCGGGTGTGGCCGAGCGCGAGCCGTGTGCTGAGGGACGCGGCGACGTTGCGTGCCGTGCGGGACGATGCCGGCAGCGCGAGCACCACCCGTTCGCGCCACCAGACCAGGGACAGCGGGACCAGGTACGGCTGCGCTGCGCCGTCGTCGTCCGACGACGCCGAGGCCACCCAGGCGTCGCAGGCCGGGCTCCGGAGCATGGCCAGGGTGTCGGCGATGCGCTGCTGACGGGTGCGCGGAGCGTCGGTGGTCATGACGCCATCCTGCCCGACCCGCTCCGGGCCGGGCAGGACGCGCTGCTCAGTGCTCGGGGACGTACAGCGCCAGGGACTCGGCCACGAGCGCCGGCTTGCCGGCACCCTCGATCTCGATCGTGACCGTCGCGGCGAGCCGGACGCCCTGGGCGGTGTGCTCCGCGCCCGTGATCTCAGTGGTCGCACGGATCCGGGCACCGGCCGGCACCGGGGTGAGGAACCGCACCTTGTCCAGCCCGTAGTTGACGGCCATCGCGACGTCGCCGACCTCGATCAGCTCGCCCGTGAGGCGGGGGAGCAGCGACAGCGTCAGGAAGCCGTGCGCGATCGTCGTGCCGAACGGCCCCGCGGCCGCCCGCTCGGCGTCCAGGTGGATCCACTGGTGGTCCTCGGTCGCGTCGGCGAACGCGGCGATCCGGTCCTGGTCGATGGTGAACCACTCGCCGGTGGCCTGCTGCCCGACGGCGTCGGCGAGCGCCGCGGGGTTCGCGACCTGGATGACGCCGTTCACGCTCTGCGCGGTCATGCCTTCGGCCCTCCCGCGACGTACAGCACCTGGCCGTTGGTGAAGCCGGCCTCGTCGGAGCAGAAGAACGACACGGCGGCCGCGATGTCCTCGGGCTGCCCGACGCGTCCGGCGGGCACCTCCTTGGCCATGTGCGCCAGGAAGTCCTCCAGCGGGACGCCGACGCGCGCGGCGGTCTCGGCGATCATGTCCGTCGCGATGACGCCGGGGGCCACCGCGTTGGCGGTGACGCCGAACTTGCCGAGCTCGATCGCGAGGGTCTTGGTGAAGCCCTGCATGCCCGCCTTGGCCGCGGCGTAGTTGGCCTGGCCCCGGTTGCCGAGCGCCGACGTGCTGGACAGGTTGACGATGCGACCCCAGCCGGCGTCGATCATGTGCTTCTGCACGGCGCGGGTCACCAGGAAGGCGCCGCGCAGGTGGACGCCGAGCACGGCGTCCCAGTCGTCGGTGGACATCTTGAACAGCAGGTTGTCGCGCAGGATCCCGGCGTTGTTGACCAGGATGGTCGGGGCGCCGAGCTCGGTGACCACGCGTTCCACGGCGGCGGTGACGGCGTCCTCGTCCGCCACGTCGACGCCGACGCCGATCGCGCGGTGCCCGTCCGCGGTGAGCTTCGCGGCGGTCTCGGCGGCGACGTCCTCGAGCAGGTCGAGCACGGCGACGGCGTGGCCGTCGGCCGCGAGGCGGGCGGCGGTCGCGGCGCCGATGCCGCGGGCACCGCCGGTGACGACGGCGACGCGGGGGGTGGTGCTGGTCATGCGGGTGTCCTCTCGTCGAAGGTGATCAGCTGGCGCAGCTCCTCGCCGGCGGCGAGGCGGTCCAGCGCGCGGGGCAGCTCGTCCAGCCCGATGCGGGCGGAGACGAGTCGTTCCAGCGGCAGTCGTCCTGCTCGCCAGAGTTCCACGTAGCGGGGGATGTCGCGGCTCGGGACGGCCGAGCCGAGGTAGGAGCCGACGACGGTGCGGGCCTCGGCGGTCAGGCTCAGCGGGGAGATGCTCGCCCGGGCGTCCGGGCCGGGCAGGCCGACGGTGACGGTGGTGCCGCCGGGGGCGGTCAGGGCGTAGGCGGTCTCGAAGGCGCGGGCGTTCCCGGCGGCCTCGACGACGACGGGGGCCCTCACCCCGGTGTCGAGCGCCTCGGCCGGCGTGAGGGCGCGGGCGCCCAGCTCGCGGGCGAGGTCGAGCTTGGCGGGGACCATGTCGATGCCGATCACCTCGTGGCCGAGCGCCGCGGCCACCAGGAGCGCGGCCATGCCGACACCCCCGAGCCCGACGACGGCGACGGCCTCACCCGTGGCGGGCCGGCCCGCGTTGAGCACGGCGCCGCCACCGGTGAGCACCGCGCAGCCGAGCAGCGCCGCGACGTCCGCGGGGACGTCGTCGGGCACGGGGACCACGGACGTGGCCGACACGACGGCGTGGGTGGCGAAGGCGCTCACGCCCAGGTGATGGTGCACGTCGGCGCCGTCGCGGTGCAGGCGGCGCACACCGCCGACGAGCTCGCCGACGACGTTGGCCGCGGACCCCACGGAGCAGGGCAGGCGGCCGTCGGTGGCGCACTCCGCGCACCGCCCGCAGCGCGGCAGGAAGGTCATGACGACGCGGGTGCCGACGGCGATGCCTGCGTCAGCCGGGGCGTCGGTGCCCGGGCCCACGGCCTCGACGATCCCGGCGGCCTCGTGGCCGAGCAGCATCGGGGTGGGGCGCACGCGGTTGCCGTCGACGACGGAGAGGTCGGAGTGGCACAACCCGGCGGCTTCGATGCGGACCCTGAGCTCGCCGGGTCCGGGCGGGTCGAGCTCGAGCGGCCCCACGGTGAGCGGGCGCGAGTCGGCCCAGGGGGCGGGTGCTCCGCAGCGTTCCAGCACGGCACCGGTGATCTGCACGGTACGACCTCCTCGTCGTGTGTCCTCAGGGTAGAGACTCGTGCGGCCAGCATACCGACCGCGCGGTATGGACCGGTACCGGACGCCGTCGCAACCTCGCCGGGGCGCTGAGCAGTGCGGTTGACACCCGCCGTGCGGGAGCGTGTACTGAAGCCAGGTTCGAACAAGCGTTCGATCCTCTGCCGGACGTCCAGACCGACAGCTCGACCGCCGGGAGGGAGGCCGCATGAGCGTCGTCCCCGAGGTCCGTCCCGTGCCGAGCCCGAGCCGCACGGGCCACGCGACCCCTCACGGCGACCGTCGCTCGCGAGCGCTGGCCGCGCTGCGGGCCGCGGAGCAGGGGAGCGTCCGTCCCGCGCAGCACGAGAACCGGCCGTCGGTGCCGGTGCCGGCCCCGGACGGCCGGACCACCCCGGCCCGCCCGGTGCACCCCGCCCTCGCCCCGCTGCTGCCCGGCGGGCTGCCGAGCGGCGGGGTCCTCACCGTGCAGGGCTCCACCAGCCTGCTGCTCGCCCTGCTCGCCACCGCCTCCCGCGGCGGCGCCTGGGTGGCCTTCGTCGGCGCACCCGCCGTCGGGATGCTCGCCGCCGCCGACGTCGGGATCTCGCTCGAGCGCACGGCCGTCGTCCCCGACCCCGGCCCGGACGCCCCCGCCGTGCTCGCCGCGCTGCTCGACGGCATGGACGTGCTCGTCGTCGGGCCACGGGCCGCGCTCGCCGACGCCGACCGCCGGCGCCTCGCCGCCCGCACCCGCCAGCGCGACGCCGTCCTGGTCACCACCGAGCGGTGGCCTGGGGCGCACGTCGTGCTCGACGCCCGCGGCGGGGCCTGGTCGGGCGCCGACGCCGGCGCCGGGTGGCTGCGTCGGCGCACCCTGTCGGTGCTACGCACCGGACGGGGCGCCGCGGCCCGGCCCGTGGAGATCGACGTGGAGGTGCCGGTCGGCGGCGACGTCCCGTCGGCGTTCGCCGCTCCGGCCGGTCGGCGCGGTGCCCCTGGTCGAGATCTGAGGGTCGCATGAGCACCCGCACCGCGGTGCTCTGGGTGCCGGACTGGCCGGTCGTGGCGGCGCTGGCTGCGGCCGGGCTGGACGCGCACGTGCCGGCCGCCGTCCTCGGAGCGCCGTCGCGGGGCGGGACGACGGCGGGACGCAGCGTCGTGGCGACCTCCGCCGTCGCGCGCAGCGCCGGGGTGCGTCGCGGCATGCGCCGCCGCCAGGCGCAGGAGGCCTGCCCCGACCTGGTGCTGCTGGAGGCCGACGACGAACGCGACGCCCGGACCTTCGAGCCCGTGGCGGTCGCTGCCGAGACCGTCGTGGCAGGCCTCGAGGTCGCCCGCCCCGGCCTGCTGCTCCTGCCGGCCGGGGGTGCGGCGCGCTACCACGGCACCGAGCGGGCGCTGGCCGAACGGCTCGTCGCCGCGGCGGCCGAGGCGGGCCACGAGTGCCAGGTCGGGGTGGCCGACGGCCTGCTCGCCGCGGTGCTCGCGGCCCGGGACGACGCCGTCGTGCCGCCCGGCGGCTCGCCGGCGGCCCTCGCCGGGCGCCCGGTGGGCGAGCTCGTGCACGCCGTGTGCGACCCGGGCGTGGTCGCCGCCGTGCGGGACGCCGTCGGGCTGTGGTGGCGGCTCGGGCTGCACACGCTCGGGGACCTGGCGGCCCTGCCCGCGGCGAGCGTGACCGCCCGGTTCGGCGATCTCGGTGCCTGGGCGCACCGGTTGGCCCGCGGCGAGGACGAGCGCCCGCCTGCCCGACGTCGCCCCGAGGCCGACCTGGCCGTCGCCACCGAGCTCGACCCGCCCGCCGACCGGGTGGACGTCGCCGCGTTCGCCGCCCGCCGGCTCGCCGAGGAGCTGCACGCGCTGCTCGTCGCCCACGGGGTGGCCTGCGGTCGCCTGCGCATCACCGCGCGCACGACCGAGGGCGAGCTGGAGCGGCTCTGGCGCACCGACACCGCGGCCGGGGGACTGCCCGCCGCGCGGATCACCGACCGGGTGCGCTGGCAGCTCGAGGGCTGGCTGACCGACGGCGCGCGCCGACGTACCGGGGTCGAGGGATCGCCCGAGGTCGCGCCGCTGGTGCACCTCGCGCTCGCCGCGGAGGACGTCGCCCCCGCCGGCACGCACCAGCCCAGCCTGTGGGGCGCGGACGCCGGGCAGGACGCCCGCGCCCGCCAGGCCCTGGACCGTGTGCAGGGGCTGCTCGGCGGCGACGCCGTGCTCACCGTCCGGCGCGCCGGCGGGCGTGACCCGCGCACCCGCGTCCGGCTCGTGCCCTACGGCGAGGACACCGCGGTCGACCGGCCAGCGGACCGGCCGTGGCCGGGCGCGCTGCCCAGCCCGGCCCCCGCCACCCTGCTGCCCGAACCTGCCGCCGCCCGCCTGCTCGACGCCGTCGGTGGCGACGTCGTCGTCGACGCCCGGCTCGCCCGCCACGGCGACCCCGCCCGGGTGCGTTGGGACGACGGCGAGCACGACGTCGTCGGCTGGGCCGGCCCGTGGCCGCTCGCCGAACGCTGGTGGGCGCCGGACGGCGGCACCCGGCGGGTGCACCTGCAGGTGCTGCTCGACGACGGGCGCGGGCTGCTGCTGGCCCAGGTCGGTGGGGCGTGGCAGGTGGAGGCGCTCTATGACTGAGTACGCCGAGCTGCACGCCCATTCCGCCTTCAGCTTCCTCGACGGTGCCAGCCACCCGGCCGAGCTCGTCGCCGAGGCGGACCGGCTCGGGCTGGAGGCCCTCGCCCTGACCGACCACGACGGGTTGTACGGCGTCGTGCGCTTCGCCGAGGCGGCCCGGGCCGTCGGGCTGCCCACCGTGTTCGGCGCCGAGCTGCACCTGCCCGCTCCCGTTCCCGGCGGGGCGCCCGTGCTCGACGACCCCACCGGTGTGCCGGACCCGCGCGCCACCCACCTGCTGGTGCTGGCGCGTGGTGCGGACGGCTACCGGAACCTCTCCCGGGCGATCGCGACGGCCCATCTCGAGGCCGGCGTCAAGGGCAGGGCCCGCTACGACCTCGACCGGCTCGGTGCGCAGGCCGACGGGCAGTGGCTGGTGCTCACCGGCTGCCGCAAGGGTGCCGTACGGCGTGCTCTGGACGGGGTTGTCGACGCCGGCGCCGTGACGGGATCCGACCCGCTGCGCGCCGCGCGCCGCGAGCTCGACCGGCTCACCGACGTCTTCGGCCACGACAACGTCGCCGTGGAGATCACCGCCACCGGCGACCCGCGCGACGCCGACCGGCACGACGCGTTGGCCGCGCTCGCCGCAGACGCCGGGCTGCCGCTGGTCGCCACCACCGCGGCCCACTACGCCCGCCCGCGCGACGCCGACCTGGCGGGGGCGCTCGCGGCCGTGCGGGCCCGCTCCTCCCTCGACGACCAGGACGGCTGGCTGCCCGGCGCCCCGACGGCGCACCTGCGCTCGGGCGCCGAGATGGCGCGGCTGCACCACCGGCACGCCCGCGCCGTCCCGACGGCGGCCGCCCTGGCCGCCGAGTGCGCGTTCGACCTGCACCTGGTGGCGCCGAACCTGCCGCCGTACCCGGTGCCGGCCGGCCACGACGAGGCCAGCTGGCTGCGCGAGCTGGTGCACCGCGGGGCCACGGAGAGGTACGGCCCGCGGCCCGGGCCGGGCAGCACCGGACGGGAACCGAAGGCGTGGGCGCAGATCGACCACGAGATGCGGGTCATCACCGACCTGGGCTTCCCCGGGTACTTCCTCGTCGTCTACGACCTGGTGGAGTTCTGCCGGCGCGAGGGGATCCTGTGCCAGGGGCGGGGGAGCGCCGCCAACTCCGCGGTCTGCTACGCCCTGGGGATCACCGCCGTCGACGCCGTGCACCACGGCCTGCTGTTCGAGCGGTTCCTCGCCCCCGAGCGCGACGGGCCGCCGGACATCGACATCGACATCGAGTCGGGGCGTCGCGAGGAGGTCATCCAGCACGTCTACGCCCGGTTCGGGCGCACGCACGCCGCCCAGGTCGCCAACGTCATCTCCTACCGGCCGCGCTCGGCGGTGCGCGACGCCGCCCGGGCGCTCGGGTACGACGTCGGGCAGCAGGACGCCTGGTCCAAGTCCATCGAACGCTGGGGGTCGCTGCGCGGCCCCGACCCGACCAGCCCGGCGGCGGACGCGAAGGCCCGCGACGCCCGGGCGGCGACCGGTGCGCCGGTCACCCGGCGGGACGAGGAGAAGGCCCGGGTGGCAGCCCAGTGGGGAGGTGCGGGCGCCGCCCGGTTCGTGGACACCCTGGCAGAGGACGTGAGGCGGGCCGACGACGCGCACGACGTCGTACCGGCGCACGCTCCGCCGTCGGCCGCGCAGGAGGGGCACATCCCCGAGCCGGTGCTGGACCTGGCCGACCGGTTCCTGCGTCTTCCCCGGCACCTGGGCATCCACTCCGGGGGCATGGTGATGTGCGACCGGCCCGTCATCGAGGTGTGCCCGGTCGAGTGGGCGCGGATGGAAGGCCGCACGGTCCTGCAGTGGGACAAGGAGGACTGCGCGGACGCGGGCCTGGTGAAGTTCGACCTGCTGGGCCTCGGCATGCTCACGGCGATCCGGTACGCCTTCGAGACGGTCGAGCGGCACACGGGCCGGCGCCTGGAGCTGCACACCCTGCCGGAGGACGACCCGAGGGTCTACGACCTGCTCTGCGCGGCGGACACCGTCGGGGTGTTCCAGGTCGAGTCCCGCGCCCAGATGGCCACCCTGCCGCGGCTGCAGCCCCGGGAGTTCTACGACATCGTCGTCGAGGTCGCCCTCATCCGGCCCGGCCCCATCCAGGGCAACTCCGTGCACCCGTACATCGAACGGTCCCGGGGCCGCCAGGAGGTGACCTACCTGCACCCGCTGCTGGAGCCGTCCCTCCAGCGGACCCTGGGGGTGCCGCTGTTCCAGGAGCAGCTCATGCAGATGGCGATCGACGTCGCGGGGTTCTCCCCGGCCGAGTCCGACCAGCTGCGGCGGGCGATGGGTTCCAAGCGGTCGGTGGAGCGCATGGAGGCGCTGCGCGGCCGGCTGTTCGCCGGGATGGCCGAGCGCGGTGTGCCGCTCGAGGTGCGCGAGGAGATCTACGACAAGCTCAAGGCGTTCGCCGACTTCGGTTTCCCCGAGTCGCACGCCTACTCGTTCGCGTTCCTGGTCTACGCCAGCTCCTGGCTCAAGGTGCACCACCCCGAGGCGTTCTTCGCGGGGCTGCTCGCCGCGCAGCCGATGGGGTTCTACTCACCGGCCTCCCTGGTGGCCGACGCCCGTCGCCACGGGGTGCAGGTGCTGCGCCCGGACGTCAACGCCTCGATAGCGCTCGCGGGCGTCGAGAGCGTCGAGGCGGGTGGGGAGCGCAGCGCCGACGGTTCGGGTGTGCCGCTCGACGTCGACGCGACGCTCGCCGTCCGGCTCGGCCTGGCGGCCGTGCGCGGGCTGGGCACCGACGTCGCCGAGCGGATGGTCGCCGAGCGGGACGCCCGTGGGCCGTTCGGCGACCTGCGCGACCTGGTCCGGCGTGTCGAGCTGTCCACCGCGCGCCTGGAGGCGCTGGCCACGGCCGGAGCCCTGGCCTCGCTCGGGGTGACCCGACGCGAGGGGCTGTGGGCCGCGGGCGCTCTCGGCCAGGAGGGGCCGGACACCCTGGACGGCGTCAGCGTCGGGGTGGCGGCCCCGGCGCTGCCGGGCATGGACCGTCTCGAGATCGACGTCGCCGACACCTGGGCGACCGGCATCACGCCGGACACCACGTCGCCGCTGGAGCACGTGCGTGCCGGGTTGGATCGTCAGGGCGTGCTCACGGTGGCCGCGGCGATGGCGACCGAGCCGGGGCGACGCGTCGCCGTCGGCGGAGTGGTCACGCACCGGCAGCGGCCCGGCACCGCGGGCGGCGTGACGTTCCTGTCCCTGGAGGACGAGACCGGGCTGCTCAACGTCATCTGCACCCCGGGGCTGTGGCGGCGGTTCCGGACCGTGGCGCGCGGAGCGCCGGCCATGGTGGTGCGCGGGCAGGTGGAGCGGTCCGACGGCGCGGTCAACCTGCTCGCCGAGCACCTCGCCCCGCTGCGCCTGCCGGTGACGACACGGTCACGCGACTTCCGCTGACCCGCCCGGGTCGACCTGGCACGATGCGCACCATGAGACAGATGGTGCGATGGGGCGCGGTGCTGGGGGCGGTCGCCCTGACGGCGGGCTGTGCCGAGATGCTCGGGAACGCCGACGCCGACACGGACGAACCCGCCGACCCTGCCACGCTGGCCGAGCGTGCCGAGTACTACGGGGTGCCGCCGGGGCTCGTGCTCATGGTGGACGGATTCGTGCCGGCACCCGGGGGAGGTGGAGCGTACGGCGCCGACGGCTACGCCGCGGTGCTCGTCGAGGACGCGGAGGAGTCCACCGACGTCGTGATGCTCTCCGCCGTGCCGGGAACGATCGACGCCGCGACGTGCCCCGAGCTGCCCGTCCTGACGACCACGGGCACGACGGCGCAGGGCACGGTCGAGTGCTCCGCCGACGGCGCGACGTTCTCCCGCACGGCCGGGACCTGGCACGACTACGCCGTCGAGCGCGACGGAGCCGTGGTGCGGATCTCGAGCGACGGCGTCGAACCCGACGTGCTGCGGGCGGCCCTGGAGTCGGTGCGCGTGCCCACCGTGGGCGAGCTCGACACGATCCTGCCGCCGATGACCCCGCCCTCGCCCTCGGGGGAAGCTGGGTCGCCTTCGAGGCCACCGACGACGTCGCCGTCGCCGAGCCCGGTCGAGCGAGGTGACCTACCACCAGGGGACGGCGCGCCGGACAACAGCGTCGGTCTGGGCGGATGACCAGGACGGGGCGCGTCGGGCTTTGACATCACCGGCCCGTTCACGTACTGACTGGAGGGTGCGCGTGCTCGGGTCCTCGCGACCGACGAGCCCGAGCGCACGCGAGCATGAGACGCCGCGATCCCGGGACGATCCGGGAGAAGGGATGACCCATGACCGCCATGATCGACACCACGACGGACCTCTACCCGAGCAGGCTCGCCGAGCCGGGCGAGGTCATCGAGCGTCAGCACCCCACCGTGTGGGGGACGGCCGACGACGGCCGGTTCGACGCCGCCGCGCTGGAGGCGCACTCCGAGCGCGGGTTCTCCATCCTGCAGGACTTCATCACCCCCGGTGAGGTCACGCAGTACAGCGCCGAGCTCGAGCGCCTCGCCGCCGACACGTCCCTGCAGGGCGACCACCGGGTCGTCCGCGAGAAGTCGTCGGGGGAGGTGCGCTCGATCTTCGAGGTGACGCAGCTCAGCGAGCAGATCGACGCGCTGAGCCGCGACCCCCGCCTGCTGGACCGTGCACGCCAGCTGCTGGGCTCGGACGTGTACCTGCACCAGACCCGGGTCAACTACATGCCGGGCTACAAGGGCACCGGGTTCTACTGGCACTCGGACTTCGAGACGTGGCACGCCGAGGACGGGATGCCCGCCCCGCGGGCGGTGAGCTGCTCGATCGCGCTCACCCCGAACTACCCCTACAACGGCGGCCTGATGGTGATGCCGGGCTCGCACCGCAGCTACGTGCCGTGCGTCGGGCAGACCCCGGAGAACTACCACCAGGACTCGCTCAAGGAGCAGAAGATCGGCGTGCCCAGCGAGGAGGCCATCACCGAGCTGGCGTGGAAGCACGGGGTGGACCAGTTCACCGGTCCGGCCGGCTCGGCGCTGTGGTTCGACTGCAACATCATGCACGGGTCCGGCAACAACATCACGCCGTTCCCGCGCTCGAACATCTTCCTGGTGTTCAACAGCGTCGAGAACGCGCTGACCGAGCCGTACGCCGCGCCGGCACCGCGCCCGACGCACATCGGCAACCGCGACTTCACGCCGCTGCGGTAGTCCGGGAGCCGGGCTGGCCCGGGCACCCGGTGCCCGGGCCAGGTCGGCCGCCGGTCTCGCGGTGTCGCCTCACCACGCCTGGGCGAGCACGTCGGCGAACAGCTCGTCGGTGTCCACCGGCAGCCCACGGGCGGCGAACCAGTCGCAGACGTTGCGGCAGTCACGGTGCAGCAGATCGGCGCCGAACGGGTTCGCGACCACGTCCACGACCTGGGGCAGGTCGATGATCACCAGCCGCCCGCCGTCCGACGGGTCGACGAGGATGTTGTACGGCGACAGGTCCCCGTGCGCCCAGCCGAGCCGGGCGAGCACCCCCATGGCACGGCGCAGCTGGTCGAACCAGTCGGCGAGAGCCTCCGGGCCCGGACGCTCGCGGGCGAGGCGGGGCGCCGCCTCGTAGCTGCCGTCGTCCGCGCGTCCGCCCACGAACTCCATGAGCAGCTCGGTGCCGTCGACCTGCACGGGGTAGGGCACCGGGGCGCCGGCGTCCCAGAGCTGGCAGAGCGCCGAGAACTCGGCGTCGGCCCACTGCGTGGCCGCGACCGTCCGGCCCCACGCCGACCGACGGTCCTCCACCGCCCGCTGGTCCCGGGTGCGCCGCGACCGCCGTCCCTCGGTGTAGGCGGCGTCCCGGTGGAACTGCCGGTTCTCGCGCCGGCGGTACCGCTTGGCGGCGAGCAGGGCGGACTGCTCCGGATCTCCCGGCACGGCGCGCTCGACGAGGTGGACGTCGGCCTCCTTGCCCGTCTTGAGGACGCCGAGCTCGGTGTCGAGCGCGGCGTCGGCCACGACGACCCAGTCGGGCCGGGGCTCCGGCCCGCGCTGGCCCTTGGTGACGGAGGTCCAGGTGGACCACCGTTGGTCCGGGCCCGGTTCGACCACGGAGTACGGGGTCGGGAAAGTCTCAGGGGTGTGCTGGTGCACGGAAAAGCTCCTCGGGGAGGGAGGAGCGCCGACGGCGGCTCCTCAGCAGGGGGTGGTGAGCGCCCGGGCCGAGTTCTGCGGCAGGGCGTGCGTGACGACGACGTCCATGGCCTCTGCCCTCCGTCCGTCCGGGCGCACCCGCTGCGCCGTTCACCGGGAGGTTGCCAGCACCCGGTGCCGCCCGTCCAGCGAATATCCGCCGCTACGGTGAGCGGATGGGATTCGTGCCGGTCGCCGAGGACGTCCTGGTGCGCACCAGCCGGCGCCTGGCCACCACCTCGACGCTTGTCCTCGGGCGCCGGTCGGTCGAGGGCCGGGCCGCGCTCCTGGTCGACCCGGCCTGGGAACCGGACGAGCTGGCCGCCATCGCCGAGGAGGTCTCGGCCCTCGGGGCGCGGGTCGTGGCGGGCTTCGCGACGCACGCCCACCACGACCACCTGCTGTGGCCCCCGGGCCTCGACGGGGCGCGAAGGTGGGCGACACCGACGACGGCGCGCACGGCGCTGGGAGAGCGTGAGCGGCTGATCGCCGAGGCCCGCCAGGACGCGCGGCGCTACGGCGGAATGGCGCACCCGCCCGAGGTGCTCGACCTGCTGGGGGCGGGTCGAGGCGTTCGGCGGCCGGCCGACGACGCTGCCGGACCTCGGTGGTCGGCTGCCGGTGGTGCGGGTCGTCGAGCACGACGGGCACGCCCCGGGGCACGCGGCGCTGTGGCTGCCGGACACCGGCGTGCTGCTCGCCGGCGACATGCTGAGCGACGTCGAACCGCCGCTGCCGTTCGACGAGATCACCGGCCGGACGGACGTCGCGAGCTACCGTGCCGGTCTCGACCGCCTCGCACCGTACGTGGCCCGGGCGGCGGTGCTGGTGCCCGGCCACGGCACCGTCACGACCGAGCCGCTGCGCCGGCTGGAGAAGGACCTCCGGCTCCTCGCCGCCATGGCCTGACGGCGTGAGGCGAGCCGGCTCACGAGGTGCGCCGGCTCAGGAGGGCAGCAGCGACTCCCCGGCCGACGCCACGAGCTCGGTCGCCGAGCTCCAGGCCGACGCCGTGTCGAACCCCATCTGGTCCAGCATCGCCCAGGCGACGCCGAGCACCGCGTAGGCGCTGACGGGTGTCATGAGCGCCCACTCGCGCCAGGAGCCTGCGTCGCCGAGCAGCGGGACCGAGATGTTGCCCCGAGGGCTCCACATGTCGTCGAACGGCAGCCACCGGTGCCGCCGGACCCAGCGTGGTGACTTGATCCGTACGGGCCAGAGCAGCGGGACGCCGCGCGTCGTGAGCAGGTCGCCGAGGATGTGCACCGCGCAGCCGAGCCCGACGCAGAACGGCATCCAGTACCACTCCTCGGGGGCGAAGACGGCCACGAACGCCGCCAGGGAGACGGACAGGCTCCAGGTCCACCAGCGGCGCTGACCGGTGAGCTTGAGCGCTCGCACGGCGAAGGCGATGAGCAGCACGGCCATGATTCCCGGCCCGACGAGCACTTCGCCGAACTGCTCGGTCCGCACGGTGACCTGGCCCATCGCCCAGGCGATCGCCGTGAAGACGGCGACGCCGACGATCGAGTGCGTCGCGTTGCGGTGCCCGCCCGCAACGGTGGACACCAGCTTGGTGACGCCCTCCGAGACCGGCGGCAGGGAGTGCGAGATGGTGCCGTTGTGGTGGTCGGCGTCCGGCAGCAGAGCAGCGCCCGCGCACACGAGCGCGCCGGTCATGACCCCGACGTCCGAGACCGGGTACCAGCCGAACGCGATCGGCGTCGACGCGGTGACGGCCACCCAGGCGGCCGCGCCCGAGGCGGCGTGGTGCCCACCCATCATGGTGTGCGTGCTCCTTCGTCCGGTCTGCTCCCCATGACCGTTTGGTCCGGGTCCGGAGGAACGCTACACGGACCCGCCGACGCTGTTCGACCGCTGCGGCGCCGGGACGTCAACGACGTCCGGAGGCCGCCGTCGACCGGGGCGCAGGCTGCCACGTGACCTGCGCCACGGCGGCCCGGTTTGCAGGTCGGGGCACCTGCCGTGCTATGTTTTTCACCGCACCGAAACGGGCCGTGCAGCCCGCAGAGGTCCACCTGTCCGGGTGGCGGAATGGCAGACGCGCTAGCTTGAGGTGCTAGTGCCCTTTATCGGGCGTGGGGGTTCAAGTCCCCCTCCGGACACTCGTTGAGACAGCGACGACGAAGGCCTCCCGGGTCCACAACCGGGAGGCCTTCTGTCGTATCCGGGTGCTTCCTCTGTTCGAGATGTTCCCATGAATATTCCCACGGGATGGGCTCCGTGCTCCCACGGGTGTTCCCAGGTGCCCTAGGCGGCGGCGTCCTCCCAGGTGGGAGCCGTGATCGGAGGGGGACAAGCGCCCCGGTGCGGATGTCTGGCGCAGACGCCCGCACCTGATCCGTCGCATCGAACAGAACCAGCTCGACGACGGGCATATGACCGCTTTGGGCGTCTACCGCGGACCGGTGTCCCCGCCTGGCATACCCGAAGCTCCTGCTCTGGTGGACACCCTTGCGGGTGACGATCGGGACGCACTATCGAGGACTCCTACTACCGTCACGACGCCGCTCCGACCATGTTCGAAGCGTCGGTTTCGGGTCTCCGCCGCACCCCGGGCGAGCTTCTCACGCTTCCGAGGGTCCGCTGCCACCCGTCGGGCTACTCGGACAGCCGGCGGCGCAGTTCGTCCATGGGGTCGGGCGTCGGCGTGACCCGCAGGGATCGTGGCCCCGACGCGGTCCACGAACTGAGCGTCTTCTCGATGCCTGTGAGCGCGTCGACGATCGGCCGCTGAAGTCCGCTGATGTCCGCTTCGCCGAAGGTCATCTCGTACTCATGGATGTGGGCGTCGCCGTCCGACCGCTTGTACTCGACGCGAACGACGAGCGACCTGAGTGTGCCAGTTTCGTGTCCTCCCGTGAGGAGGACCGTTTCGACAAACGACTGTCCAGGAGCCAGCAGTGTGGTCGGCAAAGGGACCTCATTCTGGCCTCTGCCCCCGCGAGGACCTCGTTGCGTCTCGGAGGGACTAGCACCCACTCGCTGACCACGGTAAACCTGACGTCGTGCGCCATCGTCTGACCGTAGTTCTTGAACAACAGCGCAAGGTGCTGTTCGTCAGTGAGTTCGGGGACGGGACTAGCGACCACGTAGGGCCACGTGGCTTGCTTCCGCGCCTTCTCGGTCGCCTCATGGGCTCTGGCGGCATCCTTCTGTGCATCCAGCGCGTCTCGGCGTGTTTGGCGGGCCGCGCGGTACTGAAAGTACGCGTACACGGCCGCCGCTACGGTCGCCACCGCGGCCACGATCACGGCGATCGGCTCGCCGTACTCGATCCAGGTTGGCAGTTCCGAGGCTGAGGCCTGAGGCGATGGCTCCATCATCTGGCCGAGCGTGCCCCCAGAGGTCCGTTTCTGTCATTGCGACACGCGACTTCATCGGTCTTCACGCGGGCCTCGGCCGTCACTCCTAGGGACTGCTGCACGGATGGGTGTCAGCTGACCTGGCTTGCCCACGGGTGGCCGGTAGGGATGCCGCCGTGCGCGAGCTCGATCCCAGACAGCGCGAAGCCTTGGGCCCGAGGTGGGGTCTCGGGGCCGGGGGCTCTGTCGTGTCTCAGGCTGAGGCGAGACGGTCGGAGACGAGTCGGTTGAGTGAGATGTTCTCCTCGGCTGCCTGCTCGACCAGGCGGCGGTGGGTCCGCGGTGGGATCCGCACGCGGAACTCGCCGGAGTAGTGGCGCTCGGACAGCGGCTGGGGGACGGGCTCGCCCGACTCTTCAAGGTCGGCGACGACGTCGCGCGCCAGCTGCTGGATGCCGGAGAAGGCTGAGCCCGATTCTGGCTCGAGCCAGGAGAGCGAGGGCAGCTCGAGCACGGTGCCGACGTACTCCTGGTCCTCTGGCGACCACGCGACGCGGTAGGTGTAGTGCTCTGCGACGCTCACTGTTCCTCCTCCGTGGAGTTCATGTCTTCGAGCTTGTTGATCGCCTCGAGGACCTGTCGGACCTGGTGCGCCTTGGCCTGGCCCTTGCTGTTCTGAATGTTGACCCGGGGGTCGCCCGGCCAGGTGTCTTGTAGACGTGGTGGGACGAGCCGCTCTGTCTCGGCTCTCCGAAGTAGTGCTCGCATACGCTGGCGAGGTCGTCGAAGCTGACGTTGGTCGGGCTGTACCGCATCTGGGTCAACCGTTTGTCGTGCTTCGTCACGAGACCATGGTATCAATAGTGGTACCAGATTGTCGACGGGTCCCGCGAGTGTGCCGTGATCCGTACACCGACGCGGCCATCGTGGGCGCCCCTGAGTCGGTTTCGACGCTCCCGTCGGGAACACGGGATGGCCACCCAGCGCCCGGTGAGAGCCATTGGCGCTCGGTTGTGCGCTGGTCAGCGGGCATCGCTACTGGTCACGCATGAAACCGTGCGGGTTTCAAGTCCCCCTCCGGTCACTCGTTGAGACAGCGACGAACAGGGCCACCGACCAGGGCATATGCCGGTCGGTGGCCCTGTTCGTGTCACTGGCATCTACCCGTGTCCGCACCCTGTGTCCGCACAGGTTGCCCGCGAACTACTGGCACGGCGCCGCCCCGGACGCTTTCATGGAGCACCTCGCGATGCTCGAGAGCGCCGACGACCCCGCCGACACCACGACCTGGCTGGAGCACGTCACCGACGCCGAGTACGGCGCCCGCTGACTGGGAGGCCCTGCCGGTACCCGGCACGGCCGCCACTCCCACATCGCGCCAGGTAGCACGAGCCTGAAGGCATGACGACGACGCGTGAACCGACCCGCAGGGCCCTGCTGAGAGCCGGCCTGTCCGGTGCCGCAGCCCTGGCCGCGGCGTGCACCGCGGCCCCCGACCCGGCGCCGAGCACGACCGGCCCGACACTCGATCGCCCACCGCAGCGAACCCCGAGACGTCCCGGGCCCCCACGAACGTGCTGCTGGTGTACTTCTCCCGCGCTGGCGAGAACTACTACTACGGGGGACGCAGAGACCTCGAGGTCGGGAACACCGCAGTCCTCGTCGGCGTGATCGCCGACCGGATCGAGTGCGACCTCTATGAGATCCGAGAGGATGACCCGTACCCGCATGCCTACGACCCCACGGTCGAGCGCAACCAGCAGGAGCAGCTCGACGATGCGGGATCCGCGATCGCGGGCACGCTCCCGGACGCCGCAGGATACGACGTGGTACTGCTCGGCAGCCCGGTGTGGAACGTGCGTGCACCGATGATCATGTCCACCTTCGTCGAGGGCGTCGACCTGCGGCAGAAGGTGGTGCTGCCGTTCGTCACCTACGCCGTCTCCGGCATGTCCGGCATCGACGCGGACTACCGCGACGCCCTGCCGGACTCGCCCGTCGGCACAGGCCTCGCAGTCCGCGGCGAAACCGTCGCTGACGCCGGCGCGCAACTCGACGACTGGCTCACTGCGGCCGGCCTCATGGAATAGGTGTTGCCGCTCGCGGGGCCAAACCTAGTACGCGGTGTACACAAAAGTCATCATGTCTAAGTGGTACATTATGTGCATGGACACGATGGAACGCCCGGCGGAGTGGGCCCCCGAGTCGGCCACGGCAAGCGTCTCGACCCGAGAGTTGCGCGAAGGTCTGGCGGAGCTGCTGGCTCGCGCGCGGTATGCGCATGAGCGCATCGTCGTGACGAAGAACGGGAAGCCGGCCGGTGCCATTATCGGGATGGAGGATCTTGAGCTGCTCGAACGCCTGGAGGATCTGAACGACCGCTTGCAGTACGACGAGGCCAAGGCCAAGGCCAAGGCCGAGGACGACAGCGAGAACGTGCCGTGGGAGCAGGCGAAGGCCGAGCTCGGCCTGTGACCGGCGCGTACCGCCTCGAGATCCAGCGGCGTGCTCTGAAGGAGCTCGGCAAGCTTGACGCGCAGGTCCGCCGACGCATCTCAGCCGCCATCGACCAGCTTGCCGGCGATCCGCGTCCGAGCGGATGCAAGAAGCTCGTCGGCCGAGACGCGTGGCGCATCCGGGTGGGCGACCATCGCGTCATCTACGAGATCGAGGACGACGTCGTGTTGGTCCGCGTCGTGCGAGTCGCCCACAGACGCGAGGTGTACGAGTAGTACCCACCCGGGCTCGCGTGCGCACGGCCCGAGCCCTAGTCGGCCAGCCTGTGCATGGCCTCGGACGAGCGGGTTCGGCCCCGCGAAGCCACCGAGCCGTGCGAGGTCCTCTGCGCCTCGGTCCGCTGTTCCCGTCGGGAACACTCCCTGACCAGTGGGAGCTTGCCGAGAGCCTCTGTCTCGTGACGGGTCGGTTGGAGGCTTTCATTCCCCGGGAAGGATGAGAGTCATGGCAGCACCGAGAAAGTACCCGGACGAGCTTCGGGAGTGGGCGATCCGGATGGCGGTCGATCCGCGGGGTGACCCGGTGACCCGCAAGGGCGCGTTGGCGCGGGTCGGTGAGCAGCTCGGGTTCAATTCCGAGACGCTGCGCGGCTGGGTCCAGCAGGCCGAGATCGATGTCGGCGACCAATGCGCCAAGGCGAGTCCGTGCGTCAAGACGGTCCGTGAGGAACGGACGGGCAAGACGGTCAAGGTCCGGCACAACTACACCGACCGAGCGGTCTGGTTCTTCTCGAATCCGAAGAATACTTGCGCCGACGTCAATGTCGACCGGACATACAAGGGCTGAGGCGAGCGTGCCGCAGCCAAAGCGCGAGGCGACGAGAAGCGACGCGGGCGACAGCAAGCTGAAGAAGATGCCAACGCGGGATGGTTGACGTGGGATAGGATCGAGAGCTATGCAGGTCTTGCTGCTACCGGGTTGGCGCTACTCACACCGATCTGTCTAGATCTGCGGGATCTCGGGAGCAGGGATATCCCTTAGTCTTGCCGCGGTCGACTACTATCAGGGCGATAGTGGGGGTGCTGCATTGAACCTGGTTTCCGCCGCGACTTTCGGAGCAGGAGGACTGTTGACGCGCGGATCGAGATTGACGATGTCGGCGGGTAAGCCCGTATGGGCGACTCGGAAAGCAGCGCAGGCTGCGGGCCGGCCACACTTGGGGGTGCGTGATGCGACAGCTTCCTCTGGACGTTACGAGCGCGCTTCGGTTTCTCTGAGGCGAGCATGGCGGTATGTGGACCAGGTAGCCTTCCATCCGCACGGGGCGTTTGCGGCCGCGCACATGACGGCTACCCAAACGGTATCCTCCTCGGCATTGAGGGAGTAATGGTGCGGTTCATCAACGTATTTCGAATGGAAGTGCTCATCAGTCTATGGACGCTCAGATTGATCGCTAAACGTCTTGTCCCATCTTGGCGCCACGCCCATGCAGATGGCGAGACGCCCTTCGCTTGGTCCTCGATAGCGCGCGATCCCGAACAGGCATACCGAACAATGCTTGATCTTGCCGCCTTTGGGATGGTGATGATTGGGGCGTCGGGGCTGCTAGTAGTCGGTTTCGCGGTTCGAGTTCTCGACTTCCCTTGGTATCTAGAGCCGCTGCAGTATTGGGTGGTGCTTGCCCCAGTGGTTGTCGCACTCACCTCTTCAGCGGTAATTTACTATCGGTTGAGGAAGCTTCATGCGGCAAGCGGATCTCCGACTAGATCCGTTGATCTCGAAGGCGATCCTAATTTTATGATCGGGTCCTCAATTGCCGGCCTTGTGCTGGCGGGCATCATCTCGGTCGCGCTTTCTGTTGCGCTGCCGAATCCGTCGACTTGGTAGCCGGTGCCGCGGATCGCGCGGTCGTCGTTGCTTGGATAGGCGTGCAGAACTTACGGGGCTGGAGGCGATCGGGGCGCGCTACTACGACCCGGGCTTGGGCAGGTTCGTCTCGGCGGTGATGCTCGGTCCAGGTCGTATGGCACCGACGCGTCTTGCGATGCGCGGAGGCGGCGTGCCCGCGCGAGACTTTCGTCGAACAGGTTCCGCAACGGGTGGTCGCGTGGAAGACGCTGTGGCGGGCCGTGCGTCCCGCTTCACCGGGGTGAGGAGCCTGAAGCGTCCAGAGTTCTTTGACAGGGTGTGTGCCGTCCGGGCTCTGATCTTGTGGGCGCTGTTCCCGTAGGGAACAGCGATGAACCACCCCGAGCCCAGTGAAAGCCGTCGGCGACCGGGTGTACGCAAGTCATCGGGCATTGCTCATGGTCATGCGTACACCCGGACGGATTTCAAGTCCCCCTCCGGGCACTCGTTGAGACAGCGACGACGAAGGCCTCCCGGGTTGGGCAGGTTCTAACGGTCCCCGCAACACCCTGATTTTCTGGGGGTTGCGGGGACCGTGTCGTTTCGGGACGGGCGTGGGGCGCTCAAGGAGAGGTT
>NZ_PVTX01000016.1 GCF_003003075.1 Isoptericola halotolerans
TGTACTGACCCGGCAGGTTGTTGACATAGCGAGAGACCTCCGGGTCGAGTGGGAGCTGTCTAGGAACCCGGCTCGTACCAACGGAGGTCTCTCGTGTCCCACGCTAACGCCCGGCTGACGCCTGCTGGAAGATTCACGATGGTCCGGCGGATCGCGGCAGGTCGCCCGGTGGCGCACGTCGCGGCTGAGATGGGTGTCTCGCGCACCACGGCGTGGCGGTGGTGGCGCCGCTACGAGCAGCAGGGTCGGGCGGGTCTGGTGGATCGCTCCTCACGGCCGCGCTCGTGCCCGCATCGCACCCACGCGTGCACTGAGGCCAGGATCCGGATCTGGCGGCACCTGGCCCGCCGTGGTCCGGTGGATCTGGCTCGCCGGGTCGGGGTGCCAGCCTCCACCGTGGGGCGTGTTCTGGCCCGCCACCACACGCCGTTGTTGCACGAGTGCGACCCGCTCACCGGGCAAGTGATCCGCGCCTCGCGGCGAACGCCGCGCCGCTACGAGCACCCGCATCCGGGATCGCTGGTGCACATCGACGTCAAGAAGCTCGGCCGCATCCCCGATGGCGGCGGGTGGAAGGTTCATGGGCGCGGGCAGCGCCCGCACCGCAAGCGAGGGCTCGGGTTCGACTACGTCCATACCGCGATCGATGACCACTCCCGGCTGGCCTACGCGGAGATCCACGACGATGAGAAGGGCACGACCTGCGCCGGGTTCCTGGCCCGGGCCACGGCGTTCTACGCCGCCCACGGCATCACCATCGAACGGGTCTTGAGCGACAACGCGAAGAACTACCGCCAGTCACACGCGTTCCGCGACGCCGCAGCCGGCCTGGGCATCCGGTTGAAGTTCATCAAGCCGCACTGCCCCTGGACCAACGGCAAGGCCGAACGCCTCAACCGGACCCTGGCCACCGAATGGGCCTACGCCCGGGCCTACGACTCCAACTCCGAGCGCGCCCGCGCCTTGCCGATCTGGCTCGACCACTACAACCTGGAACGACCCCACACCGGCATCGGCGGCCTACGCCCCATCGACCGAATCAACAACGTCCCGAGTCAGTACACCTAGCCCATCGGCAGGACCGTCCGGCGCAGGTGCTCGCCGAGGCGCCTGTCGGGCTCGATCCCGGCGAGCATCGAGCCGAACAGGACCGACTCGCCGATGCGGACGAAGGCGAAGGCGGTCTCGGCCACCGAGAACTGCAAGGGGCCCAGCGCGCCGGACTCCTGCTCGCGGCGGATGAGCGCCGCCCACGCCTCGACGTTGCGCACGTGCACCCGTGCCGTGGCGCCGAACAGGACCCGGGTGGCGTCGACGGGATCGACGGCGAGGTACTTCTGCAGCGGCTCGTCGAGCCTGACCTCGTCGTCGAACCGCTGGGCGATCGCCAGCAGACGACCGACGCCCGTCCTGGCCGCGTCGTCCGCCTCCTGGCGTGCGCGGTCCAGGGTCCGTGCCGCGAGCTGCCACAGCACGTCACCGAGGAGGCGGTCCCGGCTGCCGACGACCCGGTACAGCGTCGCCCTGCTGACCCACAGGTCCTCGGTGAGCTGATCCATCGCCAGTCCCCCGGACGCCGCGAACCGCCGTCTGGCAGCGCGCAGCGCGACCGGGTACGTGATGACGCGGCCTCGGGTGCCGCTCGGTCTCTCTCGGACGTCGACCACGGTGTCGCACCCCTTCTCTGGACGGACGCACAGCATACCGTCCGGTCGGTCTGGCGCGGAGAAGGTCAGACGAGCGACTCCTGCCACGCCGCGTCGAGGGCGGCGAACCGGCCCCGCTGCGCCACGAGCTCCTGCGGTGTCCCGTCCTCGACGACGCGCCCGCCCTCCATGACGAGCACGCGGTCCGCGATGGCGACCGTCGAGAGCCGGTGGGCGATGATGATGGCCGTCCGGTCCGCGAGCAGCGTCTGCAGACCGCGCTGGACCCACCGCTCCCCCGGGACGTCGAGCGAGCTCGTCGCCTCGTCGAGCACCAGCACCGCGGGGTCCGCGAGGAAGGCGCGGGCGAAGCTGAGGAGCTGGCGCTGCCCCGCGGACACGCGACCGCCCCGCTTGTTCACCTCGGTGTCGTAGCCGTCGGGCAGGCTGGTGACCACGTCGTGCACACCGACCGCACGGGCGGCCGCCTCGACCTGTTCGTCGGTGGCGTCCGGGCGGCCCAGCGCGATGTTCTCCCGCACCGTGCCGCTGAAGAGGTACGCCTCCTGCGTCACCATCACCACCGCCCGCCGCAGGTCGGGCGTGGACAGGTCTCGCACGTCCACGCCGTCCAGCAGCACCCGTCCGTCGCTCGCGTCGTAGAACCGCGTGACGAGCTTGGCCAGCGTCGACTTCCCCGCCCCCGTGGAGCCCACGAGCGCGACGGTCTGCCCGGCGGGGATCGTCAGGTCCAGCCCGGGCAGCACCACCGGCCCCGCGCCGTACCGGAAGGTGACGTCCGCGAGCCGCACCTCGCCGCGGGCCTTGCGCAGCGGCGTCGGACGCTGCGGCTCGGCGACGGTCGGTTCCTCGGCGAGCAGCCCGGACACCTTCTCCAGCGCGGCCACGGCGGACTGGAGGGCGTTGTAGAACATGCCGAGCTGCTGGATGGGCTGGAAGAAGCGCTTGACGTACAGCAGCACGGCGACCAGCGCGCCGAGCTCGAGCTGTCCCTCGAAGACGCGCCACCCGCCGTAGGCGAGCGCCGCCGCCACCGTGACGTTGCCGATCAGCACGAGTCCCGGCTGGTAGCGGCCGTTGACGCCGAAGATTCGCAGGTTCGCGTCGCGGTACTCCTCGCCGAGGCGGGCGTACTCGGCCTGGGTGGTGGGCTCACGCCGGAACGCCTGCACCGCCCGCATCCCCGTCATCGTCTCGACGAACTTCACGATGAGCCGTGCCGAGGCGCTGCGCTGCTCGCGGTAGTGGCGCTGCGAACGTCGCTGGAACCAGCGGGTCAGCAACCAGGCGGGGACGAGGGCGGCCGTCAGCACCAGGCCCGACCGCCAGTCCACGACGAAGAGCGCCGCCCCGGTGAACACCATGAGCATGAGGGAGGACACGACGCCCGTCAGCCCCCCGTCGAAGAGCTCGCGGAGCGCCTCCAGGTCCGAGGTCTGGCGGCTGATGACGCGTCCCGAGGTGTACGACTCGTGGAACTCGAGCGAGAGGCGCTGGGTGTGCCGGAACACCCGACGACGCAGCTCGAGCAGCACGCTCTGGGCGACGCGGGCCGCGGCCCGGACGTAGGCACCGGCGCAGATCCCACCCAGCACCGCGGCCGCGACGTAGGCGCCGCCGATCGCCGCGAGGCGAGCGGGGTCGCCGTCCCGGAGCGCCGGCAGCGCGGTGTCGATCGCCGCCTGGACCAGGAGCGGCCCGGCCACCTGGCCCAGCGTCCCGACCACGATCAGCAACCCGGCCCAGGCGAGCGGGCGCCACCGCGGGCGCAGCAGCTCGCCGAGGAGCCGCAACGAACGGCGTCGCACCGCGCGCGACGTCGTCCGGTCGAGGAGCGCCGCGTCGTCGGCGTGGACGTCGCGAGGGTCCGGGCGGGCCGGTGGCGTGCTGGACGTCGCGGTCATCGGGTCGCCTCCGGCTCGTGGTCGTGCTCGCTGCTCTGCCAGTCCGCCTCGAGCGAGGCGATGACGTAGCGGTAGTGGTCGTCGGCGGCGAGGAGCTCTCGGTGCGTGCCCACCGCCCGGATGCGCCCCTCGGCGAGGACGGCCACCCGGTCCGCGAGCGCCACCGTGGACGGCCGGTGGGCGACGATGAGGCTGGTGGTGCGTTCGAGCACCTGGCGCAGCCGGGCCGTGACGGCCTCCTCGGTGGTCACGTCCAGAGCGGAGAGCGGGTCGTCCAGGACGAGCACCCGGGGCCGCGCGGCGACGGCCCGGGCGAGGGCGAGACGCTGGCGCTGGCCGCCGGACAAGGAGAGGCCCTCTTCGCCGATGCGCGTGTCGACGCCGTGCGGCAGGTCGTGGACGAACCCGGCCTGGGCGACCTCGGCGGCCTCGTGCAGCCGCTCCTCGCGCGCCTCGGGGGGCAGGTCGTCGTCGACGCCGAGGAGCACGTTGTCCCGTACCGACGCCGAGAACAGGGTGGGGTCCTCGAAGGCGACGGCGACGGCCCGGCGTACGTCGTGGCGGCGCAGGTGGCGCACGTCGTGCCCGTCGATCTCCACGGCGCCCGTGGTGACGTCGGCGAGGCGCGGGACCAGCATCGCGAGGGTGGACTTGCCGGACCCGGTCAGCCCGACGAGCGCCGTCGTGGTGCCGGCGGGCAGCTCGAGGTCGACGCCGGCGAGCACGGGTTCCTGGGCGTCGTCGTACCGGAAGCCCACGTCGCGCAGGACGACGTGTCCGCGGCCCTCGCCCAGCTCGACGGGGTCGACGGGGTCGGTCAACGGGTTGGGGGTGTCCATGACCTCGAAGTAGCGGTCCACGGCGGTGCGGGCGTTGAGCGTCATGGACAGCGTCATGCCGAGGTCGACGACGGGTCCGTTGACGACGGCCGCGGTGAGGAAGAACGCGACGAGCGCCCCCACGCTGAGCTGCCCCTCGGCCGCCTGCCACACCCCGAGCACCAGGCACACGGCGAGCGTCAGCTCGGGGATGAGCTGCAGCGCGGTGGTGACGGTCGCCTGGTTGCCGGCCTTGCGGATCTCCGTGCGACGCAGCTCCTCGGCCTGCCCCGAGAACGACTCGAGCGCGTCCTCACCGCGGCCGAAGGCCTTGAGCACGCGGATGCCGTGCACCGACTCCTCGACGGTGTTGGCGAGGTCGCCGGACTGGTCCTGCGAGAGCCGGGCGATCACGCGGTAGCGCCGCGAGAAGCGGAAGGCGATGATCGTCACCGGGATCGCGCCGGCGAGGTAGACCAGGCCCAGCCAGCCCGCGGTGGCCAGGAGGAGCGCGACACCCACGGCGATCGTCACCGTGCTGACCACGAGCTGCAGCAGCCCGAAGACGAGCCACCGTCGCAGCAGGCCCAGGTCCCCCATCGAGCGGCTCAGCAGCTGGCCGCCGGACCACCGGTCGTGGAACGCCGCGGGGAGCTGTTGCAGGTGGCGGAACAGCTGCGTGCGCAACGCGGCCTCGACCCGGGTGCCGGGGTACATCACGAGGTTGCGGCGCAGCAGGATGAGCCCCGCCTCGGTCACGCCGAGGCCGAGGACGGCCAGCGTCGGCCAGAGGAGCGCCGCGTAGTCGTGGGCGGCGACGCCCTGCGCGAGCGGGCCCTCCACGAGGCGCTGGAGCACGCGCGGGATGGCGAGCGCGGCGAGGCTCGCGCCGAGGGAGGCGAGGAGCCCGGCGACGAGGCGCGGCAGCGCCGGACGGACGGCGGGCAGCAGCCGCAGCACCGAGGCGATCGTGCCGAGCTGGGAACCCGCGGGCGCGGGACGTTCTGGCGGGACGGGTGGCATCGCCGCCATTCTCCCACCGAGCACCGACATGCTTGCCCGGGGCATGATCTGCGGGTGACCCGATTCGACCTCGCGCACTGGGACCTGTACAACGCCGACCAGGTGGGGCGCGCGCCGCGGCAGCTGTGCCGCGACCTGCTCGCGCGCGCCGGGGAGGGTGCGGGCCGGCAGGCCGTCGACCTCGGCGCCGGCAGCGGGGTGGAGGCCGCGGCGCTCGTGCGCGCGGGATGGCGGGTGCTCGCCGTGGACCCGGCGCCGGCGACGGCGGACCTGGTGCCGCGTCAGGTCCCCCCGGCGCTCCGGGCGGGCCTGCAGGTGCGGGTCGCCGCCGTCCAGGACGTGTTCCCGCTCCCGGGCGCCCACCTGGTCCACGCCTCCTACGCCCTGCCCTTCGTGCCGCCGTCGCAGTTCGCCCGCGTCTGGGACGGCGTCCGCGCCGCGCTCGCACCGGGCGGCTGGCTCGGGGTCACGCTCTTCGGCGAGCGCGACGGCTGGGCGACGGACCCGGCCATGGCGGACGTGCTGACCTTCCACCCCTGGGCGGAGGTCGACCGGCTGCTCGACGGCCTGGACGTGCTGGTCGTCGACGAGCGGGAGCACGACGGCCCCGCGTTCGGTGGGACGAAGCACTGGCACACCTTCGAGGTCGTCGCGCGCAGGCTGCGCTGAGCTCTTGACGCTGTCGGACCATCGGTGCCGCTGTCCCGCTGAACCGTCGGAGCCCGGCGTCACCCCAGCCCGTACGATGCCCGGCATGGATGGCGTGCAGCTGGTCGGTGTGGTGACGGGCGTGGTGCTGGTGGTCGTGGCGGGGCTGGCGCTCGTGCTCCGCGGGCGACGCCGGCGGGAGCGGCGGCGCGAGGCGGACCGGACCGAGCTCGACCGGCTCGCCACGGCGGCCGGGTCGGCGCTGGTCGGGACCGACGAGCGCGCCCGGCTGGCCGAGGACGAGCTGTCCTTCGCCGTGGCGGAGCTCGGCGAGCCGGCCACCGCCGAGGCCGGCCCGGCGCTGCGGCGGGCGCGCGAGCACCTGCGCGAGGCGTTCCACCTCAACCAGCTCCTGCACGACCACGTACCCGACACCGACGTGGAGCGCCGCGAGTGGTCGGGTCGCATCGTGGAGCTGTGCCGCACCGCCGGAGCGGCGCTCGACGACCTCGACGCCGGGCTGGCGGACCGGCGTCGCGCCGCCCGCTCGACGCCGGAGGCGATCGACCGGGTCGAGGCGCGCGTCGCGGCCGTGCGAGAGGCCATCGGGCCGGCCCGCGCCGACGTCGAGCGGCTGCGCACCGACTACACGGACCACGCGCTCGCGCCCGTGGCGGACAACCCGGCGCAGGCGGGCCGGCTGCTGGACTTCGCCGCCCGCAGTGCGGCCGCCGCCCGCCGCCGGCTCGCCTCGCAACAGGTCGCAGAGGCCGTGGCCGGAACGCGGGCCGCCGAGGAGTCCGTGCTGCGCGCCGAGGGTCTGCTCGCCGCCGTCGACGGCTTCGAGGCCGAGGCGCTGCAGGCCGAAGCCGCTCTCGGGGCGCTCGTCGCCGAGTCGCGCACCGAGCTCGCCCAGGCGCGCGCCATGCCGGCGGCCCGGCGTCGGGGGGCCGTCGACCTCGCGGCCGACGCCCTCGAGGAGGCCCTGCGGACGCTGCCGGGGCCCGGGGATCCCACCGACCCCGTCGCCGCCCTGACCCGGCTGCGGCAGGCCAACACCGCCCTGGACGACGCCGTGCGAGACCGGATCGAGCAGGACGAGCGGTCCCGGCGAGCCTCGGCGCAGCGCGGCCCCGCCCTCGACGACGCGGCCCGCCAGGTGGCTGCGGCCCGTGCCCTCGTGGACGACTACCGCGCGCCGGTGGGTCCCGACGCGCGCACCCGGCTCGCCGAGGCGGAGCGTGAGCTCACCGCGGCACGGAACGCCACCCATGCCGAGTCCGCGGTCGACCAGGCCCGCCGGTCCGCAGCCTTGGCCGCGGAGGCCGCCGATCTCGCCCGCCGCGACGTCTCGCACGCCGGCCGCCACCAGCCGTGGGACGCCCGACGGTCCGCACCGGCCGGACGCGCGGGCTCGGGGGCGTTCGGCGCCGTCCTGGGCGGCATGGTGCTCGGCGGCATCCTGGACGAGATCGGCGACCTCGGCGACCTGTTCGACTGACGGCCGACCGGGCACCGCCGGCCGTCACCCCTCGACGAGCGCCTCGCGCAAGGCCCAGAAGTGGTCGACCGGTCCGCGACCGCCGCCGACCTCGAGGGCGGGACCCGCGGTGATGGCCCCCGCCAGCCAGGACTTGGTCTCTCGCAGCGCCCGCTCCCAGCTGCCGTGCCGGGCGTACCGGGTGACCAGCCCGCTGGACAGCGAGCACCCCGTGCCGTGCGTGCTCGAGACCCGCACGCGCTGCCCCGGGAGCTCGGCCACGACGCCGCGCGGCCCGACGAGTGCGTCCGGGACCTCGTCGCCCGCGAGGTGGCCCCCCTTGGCCACCACGAGCACGTCGTGCCGGTCGGCCAGCCGGAGCGCCTGGTCGAGCACACCGTCCCACGACGGCGCGTCGGCGTCGCCCAGGAGGACGGCGAGCTCCGGCACGTTGGGCGTGACGACGTCCGCACGGTCGAGCAGCCCGCGCACCGCGTCCTCGGCGGCGGGCTCCAGCAGGCGGTCGCCCGAGGTGGCGACCATGACGGGGTCGACGACCACGGGCGGACGACCCGCCGGTCCGCTGCCGTCCAGCCACCGGGCGACCACCTCCGCCACCTCGGCCGACGCGAGCATCCCGATCTTGACCCCGTCCATCGCGACGTCGGCACGGAGCGTGTCGAGCTGCTGGGCGAGGAACGACGGCGGTGGCACGTGCACCGCGCTGACCCCGCGGGTGCTCTGCGCGGTCAGCGCCGTGACCGCGGCCATCCCGTAGCCGCCGGCCGCCGCCACCGCCTTCAGGTCCGCCTGGACCCCGGCACCGCCGGACGGGTCCGAGCCCGCGACGGACAGCACGCGCGGGACGGGACGGGGTCGCCACGGTGGGCGGGCGGCGGCGGGCAGGGTCGACGGCATGGGCGACATCCCTTCGTCAGTGCGGACTGCATCAGGTTCGACGGGTGTGATCTCAGCTCCCGGTGGGCGCACCCCGTGTCGTGAGGACACGGTACCGGCCGCCGCCACGGCCTGAGACGGTGTCTCGGCCCGGTCTCGACGGTGACGGACCGGCGATCCTGCCGATGCCGCCGTGCCCGTGCGCCCCGCACGCTGGCCGGGCAGCAACACGGCTCCGTCGAGGAGCCCCGTCAGAGAGGACGAACGATGCAGCACTCCATCAGCACCTCGAAGACCCGGCAGCGGGTCACCGCCGTCCTGGCCTCGCTCGCCGTCGCCGTGGGGGTCGGCATCGCGGCCGGCCCGGCCGCGCACGGCGCGGACAACCCCCACGAGCGGGGCCCGGACCCGACCGAGTCCAGCATCGAGGCGCTCCGCGGCAGCTATGCGGTCTCCGAGCGCTCCGTCTCGCGCTGGGTCTCCGGGTTCGGTGGCGGGACGATCTACTACCCGACCACGACCAGCGACGGCGACTTCGGAGCCGTGGTGATCTCGCCCGGGTACACCGGCACGGAGAGCACCGTCGCGTGGCTCGGCCCCCGCCTCGCGTCCCAGGGCTTCGTGGTCCTGACGATGGCCACGAACTCGATCTACGACCAGCCCGACTCCCGGGCCCGCCAGCTCCAGGCCGCTCTCGACTACCTCACCGCCTCGAGCCCGGTGGCGGACCGCATCGATGCCGACCGGCTCGCGCTGATGGGCCACTCGATGGGTGGCGGGGGCACCCTGCGCGCCGTGGACGACAACCCCGACATCAAGGCCGCCATCCCCATGACCCCGTGGCACCCGCAGAAGGACTGGTCGTCGGTGAGCACCCCGACGCTGATCTTCGCGGCGGAGAACGACTCCGTCGCCCGCCACGAGACGCACGCCGAGCCGTTCTACGAGTCCTTCGAGCAGGACCTGCCCAAGGCGTACCTCGAGCTCGACGGGGCCAGCCACTTCGCACCCAACACCTCCAACACCACGATCGCGAAGTACTCGATCTCCTGGCTCAAGCGGTTCGTGGACGACGACACGCGGTACACGCCGTTCCTCTGCCCCGGTCCGTCGACGGGGTGGCTCTCGGACGTCGAGAAGTACGAGAGCTCGTGCCCGTTCTGAGCGGGCCCTGACCGGGCCGGGACGGGCGACCGGGCCCGGCGGCGGGCGGACGCACCGGTGCGTCCGCCCGCCGGTGTGTGCAATATGCCCTGTGCCGCGGCACACCGTTGCCGCACGACCCCGGTGAGCCGGCACACGCAGCGGTGGCGCCGGCGACCGGCAGTCCTAGCCTCACGGCATGCAGAGCACAGCGGCACGTGGGCGGACCGAGCTCGCCCGTGGGCTACGCCTCCAGGCCGACGGCCCCGCGCTCGACGCCTACGCCAGCCTCCGCCTGGCGCGCTCGGCGCTCGTCGCAGAACCCGGGCCGGCGCTGACCGCCGTCCAGGCCGCCGCCGCGGCCGCATGGACCGCCGGGGACCGCACCGCGTGCGTCGAGGCGCTGACCGCCGCGGCCGGGCTGCCCGATGACGGGGCACCGCTCGGGGCACCCGACGGCACGGCGCAGGACTACGTCGCCGGTCTGCTGGCGCTGCTGCGCGGCCGCTCCGCGGAGGCCGCCGGACCCTTGCGGCGCGTGGTGCGCACGGCGCTCACCGGGCACGAGCCCGAGGCTCTGCTGCTCGCGGCGGCCGCGGCGCTGCTCACCGGTGACGTCCCGGACGCCTGCCGTGCGGGCTCGCGCGCGCTGGCCGCCGCCCGGGCGGCCGGCGACGACGCGCTGGTCGCCCGGGCCGCGGAGCACCTGGCCTACGCCGAGCTGAGGGCCGGACGACACGCCGAGGCGCGCGAGCACGCCCTGGCCGGGCTGCGTGCGGCGCAGCGGTCGTCGCGCGCCAACACCGCTGCCCACCACCACGCCGTGCTGGCCCTGACGGCGTCGGTCCAGGGACCGCTGAGCGACGTGACGCGGCACGCCACGACCGCCCTGGCGACGGCACGCCGCCACGGGCTCGCCCAGCCCGTCACCCTGGCCGAGTGGGCGCTCGCCCGGGCCGAGCTCGTCGAGGGCCGGCCCGCCGACGCGGCCGGCCGGCTCGTGACGCTCCTGGCCCCGTCCGACGGCGGGGCCCACTTCGCCCTGCGCGGCCTGGTGCTGCCGACGCTCGTCGAGGCAGCCGTCGGCGCGGGTGACCGCGCCACGGCTCGGGCCGCGCTGCCCGAGCTCACCGCGTGGGGACGGTCCGCGTCCGACCCGCAGTCGCCGGCCCTGCTGCTGCGCTGCGCCGCCCTGCTCGCCGCCTCCGACGCCGAGGCGGACGCACGGTTCCACGAGGCGCACGTGGCGCACCTCGCGTCCGGCGGCACCTTCGAGGCCGCGCGGACGCTGCTGCTGCACGGGAGCCGGCTGCGTCGCCGTCGTCGTCCGAGCGATGCCCGGGACCGCCTGCGCGACGCCCTGCGGCTCTTCGAGCGCGCCGGCGCCGACCCGTGGGCGGACCGCACGCGCACCGAGCTGCGGGCCGCCGGGGGTGCGCAGCACCGCCCGGCTCCCGGGGACCTGACCGGCCTCACGCCGCACCAGCTGCGGATCGCCCGCCGCGTCGCCGCCGGGGACACGAACCGCGAGATCGCCGAACGCCTGTCGGTGAGCGTCCGGACGGTCGACTGCCACCTGCGCAACATCTTCGTCGCCCTCGGTGTCCGCTCGCGCGTGGAGCTCGCGCGGCAGGTACCCCCGGCCACGGGGCCGGCCTCGCCCTAGAGACCGACCAGGCGGTATGTCATGCTGTCGCCTGGTGGGACGACGCCGGGGTCGTCCGCGAGGAGGATCCATGTCCGACGTCACCGCCCTGACCGCGCCGCCTGCCCCGCGCGCCGGTGCCCCGCGCGACAGCCTCTGGTCACGGCACCGCGCCGTCTCCGCCCTGCTGGACGGTTCCTGCCTGCTGGCCGAGCTGCGGCCGACCGCGGCCGCGCTCGCCATGCCGGTCGCGGGCCGCTACCAGGTGGTCGCGCTCGAGGGACGAGGTCCGGCAGCTCGCGCGGCCGGCCGCGCGACGGTCGCCCGCCGCGCCGCCCGGGTGCACTGGCACAGCTCGCAGCCCGTCGAGCTCGGGATCGTCCTGCTCGACGCCGGCTCCGACGCCGCGGGGCCGGCCGAGCTCGGCCCGCTGCCCGCCGGGGTGCGCCTCGGCGTCGGGATGCCCGTGGACGGGCTGACCGCCCTCGCCGACAGCCGCCGGCAGGCCGAGACGGCCCTGGGGCTGTGCCCGCCGTGCGGCGGAGCGGTCCGCCTGGCCGACCACCTGCCGGCGGCGCTGCTGAGCGTCGACCCGACCCTCGCCCGCCAGGTCCGTGACCAGGTGCTGGGCCCGCTCGGCCGCGCCGGCCACGACCGGGAGACCCTGCTGGACACGTTCGCGGTCTGGTTGGCCACCGACGGCTCGGCTCAGGAGGCGGCGCGACGGCTCGGCTGCCACCGCAACACCGTGACCAACCGCCTGCGCCGGATCGAACACCTCACCGGACGCCGCGTGGACCGCCCGCGGGACCTCGTCGATCTCACGCTCGCCCTGCACGCCCTGCACGCCGGGCCTGGTCCCGCGGCGTCCGACCCCGCGGGGCGCGACGGCTGCAGCTAGGAGCCGGAGCTGGAGCCCGGGATCACGTGGCGCAACGCGTCCTCGAGGGTGACCACGCCGAGCGGAAGCGGCCCGTCCATCACCACGGCGAGCTGCTCGCCGGCGCGTCGCATCCCGGTCAGCGCCTCGTGCACCGGCAGGTCAGGTCGCACGACGTGGGCGGGCCGCGCCAGCTCACGTGCCCGGCGGTCGAGCGGCTCGAGGAGCGTGTCCCGAACGTGCACGACGTCCGGCGCACCGCCGCCGTCGGCCCGGACCAGGACCCGCAGGTGCCCGGATGCCCGCGATATCTCCTGGATGTCGGCCACCGTCGCCGTCGGCGGGACGGCCGTCACGGGCGCACCGGGCGTCAGGAACGACGAGACCGGCCGGGCCGTGAGGTCCAGCGCCCCGGACAGCGGGCTGCGGATCGAGGCGTCAATCGTCCCGACCTCGGCCGAGTGCTCCACGAGATGGCGGATCGTCGCCGCGTCCTGCCCGCCGACGGCTGCCCGGTCCACCGGCCGCACACCGGTTGCCGACACCAGCCGGTTGGCGACCTGGTTGATCCACAGCAGCAGCGGGCGGAACACCCACACGAACGCACGCGCCGGCGGGGAGACGAGGATCGCCGCTCGCTCCGGGTGGGCGATCGCCCACGACTTGGGTGCCATCTCCCCCACCACCAGGTGCAGGAACGTCACCAGCAGGAGCGAGAAGGCGAACGAGGCGGAGTCCGCCAACCAGCCGGGCAGCCCCCAGGACGCGAGGATCGGCGCGAGCCAGTAGTCGACCGCCGGCTTCGTCACGGCACCGAGCGCGAAGGTGCACGCCGTGATGCCGAGCTGAGCGCCCGCGAGCATCACGGTCAGCTCGTGGGAGGCCCGCAGGGCTGATCGAGCGCCACGGCTCGACGCCGCGACCTCCTCCAGGCGATGCCGCCGAGCGCCCAGGAGCGCGAACTCGATGACGACGAAGAACGCGCTGAGCGCGATGAGCCCCGTCGTGGCCAGGACGACGATCCACGCGTCACTCATCGGGCACCTTCCCGTCCGTCACGGTCACCGTCAGGGTCGCGCTCACCGTCACCCTCACCGTCGCCGGGAGCGTCCAGCGACACGCGGACCACGGCCGGCACCCGTCGGTCGACCTCGAGCACCTCGGCGTGCAGCAGGCGCCGGACCGGCTCCTCCAGGGCCAGGTCCGCGGGGTCGACCGGCAGCTGGACGTCGATCGACTCCCCGACCTCGGGCAGACCCCCGGACGAGGCGATCAGCAGACCGGCGAGCGTCTCGTAGTCGCCGCGCGGCAGGTCGTGACCGATGGCACGCTCGACCTCGTCGAGGTGGACGTCACCGTCCATCCGCCATGCGTGCGGGCCGTCGGGCTCGACGACCTCGTCGGCGTCGACGTCGTGCTCGTCGGTGAGCTCGCCGACGATCTCCTCGCCGAGGTCCTCGAGCGTCAGGATCCCCGCGAAGCCTCCGTACTCGTCGATGACGCACGCCAGCTCGTCGTGCTCCGCGGAGAGCTCCGCCAGGGCGTCCGGCAGGCTCATCAGCGTCGGTACGACGATGGCCGGCCGCATGATCCGTGAGACCGGCAGGTCCTCGTCGGGCGCCGCCAGCACGTCCAGGAGATGCACGACGCCGACCGGCTGGTCCTCGGCCGAGGTCACCGGGTACCGCGTGTGCGCCGCCGCCATGAGGGCCCGGACCTCACCGACCGTGGCATCTTCGTCGACGGAGTCCACCCGCGAGCGCGGCACCATCGCGTGCTCGACGTCGCGCCCCGGGAAGTCGAGGATCCGGTCGAGCATCATCGACAGGTCCTCGGGCAGGTCGCCGCTCTGGCGCGAGTCCGCCACGATGTGCTCGAGGTCGCGCGCCGTCGCGCTGGAGTCCACGTCGTGCACCGGCTCGATCCGGATCAGCCGCAGCAGCGCGTTGGCGGCGTGGTCGAACACCGTGATCAGCCACCCGAAGGCCGCGAGGTAGATCTGCGTCGACCGGGCGAGCCGACGCGCCAGGGGCTCGGGGTCCGCGATCGCCAGGTTCTTCGGGAACAGCTCGCCGAAGATCATCTGCAGCACGGTCGAGGCGGCGAGCGCCAGCACCGTCCCGGCCGCGATGCTCACCCCCGCGGGGACGCCCACGACGCCGAGGATCTCGGCGAGGCTCTCGCCGACCAGCGGCTCGGCGACGTACCCGACCATCAGGCCGGTGACGGTGATGCCGAGCTGTGCCCCGGAGAGCATGAACGAGGTCCGGCGCGTCACGGCCAGGGCGCGCGCCGCGGTGGCGTCACCGGCGTCGGCCTGGGCGCCGAGCCGTGAGCGGTCCACCGACATGTAGGCGAACTCCTGGGCCACGAAGTAGCCGTTCGCCGCGATCACCACGGCGATGACCACGAAGCCGAGGAGCAACGTGGCCACGGTGATCAGCAACGGGCACCGCCGTCGGTCCAGGCGCCGGCGGTGCCCGGCCTATCGTCGCTGTCTGCGGATGTCGCAGGCTTGCTCACGGTACGTTCTACGCCTCCCAGCGGTGTCGTCTGGGCAGGATCCTAGCTCAGCCGCGCTCCTGCGCCCGGACCGACAGCACCAGGCGCAGGACGTTGCGCGCCGTCCGCTGGAGCTCGCCGAGCGTGATCCCGTCCGGCGTCCCGAGCGACTCCAGCAGCGACCCGTCGCCGGTCTGGACCTCCCGCCCCCAGGCTCCCGGCATGTTGACGTCGACCTGCGCGCGCACCCGGTAGGCGTCGTTGCGCAGCTGCGGGAAGTCCGGGTCGACGGCTTCGCGCAGCCACCAGTCGGTCATCACCGCGCCGTCGAAGCCCCACTCGCCGCGCAGCACCGTCGTGACCAGGTCGTGGTGGTAGTGGCCCCAGGTGCCGTTGATCTTGTTGTACGAGGTCATGATCGTCCGCGGCGCGGCGGTCGTGACGCAGATCTCGAAGCCGCGCAGGTAGATCTCCCGCAGCGCACGCTCGGAGACCCGCGAGTCGTTGTGCTCGCGGTTGGTCTCCTGGTTGTTCGCCGCGAAGTGCTTCGGGCACGCGGCCAGCCCGTCGTGCTGGATCCCGCGGACCGTCGCCGCACCCATGATCCCCGTCAGCAACGGGTCCTCGGAGAAGTACTCGAAGTTGCGCCCGCACAACGGGTCGCGCTGGATGTTCATGCCCGGGGCGAGCAGCACGTGCGAGCCCTTGACCGCCATCTCCTGGGCCAGCAGCGTGTTGAGCCGCTCGACCAGGGCGGGGTTCCAGGTGGACGCCAGCGCCGTCCCGCTGGGCAGCAGCGAGGTGTAGGTGGCCAGCCGGATCCCGGCGGGGCCGTCCGTCGTCGTCAGCGCCCGCACGCCCTTGCCCCGCAGCGAGGCGACCGTGCCGCCCAGCGCACCGGCGTTGCCCGGCGCGCCGAGCGCGGAGTCCATGACGTAGTCACCGCGGCTCAGCGCCTCGAGCTCGTCGTCGTCGAGCTGCGCGAGGAAGGTGTCCAGGTTGGCGTGGCCGCCGGCGACGTCGTCGAGCGTGACGCCCCGGTCCCCGGTGCGCTCCAGCGGGACGGGCAGGTCCGCGAGCACGCGGTCGCGACGGGACACCGTGGACGCCGGCACCTCGTCGTACCCGGCGACCGTGCCGCCGTCGTCCCCGGTGCGTGCCACGAGCCGCTCGAACGTGTGCTGCGGCTGGACGGCCGCGACCTCGCTGAGCCGGCGCACGACCCGCAGTGCCGGGACGTCGACCCCGCCGCAGACCGTCGCGGACCGCACGTCCGTGCCCAGCAGCACCTCGTAGCGCCCGGCCTCCAGGACGTACGCCGACCGGTGACCGGTGACCCCGGCGTCGTCGTAGGCGGCGACGTCGTCCAGGTCGAACCGCAGCTCGAGCCGCTGGGACTCGCCGGGCGCCAGCACCCGCGTCTTGGCGAAGGCGGCCAGGTGCCGGGCGGGCCGGCCCAGCAGACCGTGCGGCGCGCGGACGTAGACCTGGGCGACCTCCGTCCCCTCGCGGGCACCGGTGTTGACGACGTCGACGGGCACGACGACGATCCCGCCCTCGTGCGTGACGCCCGCGCTGCGGACGTCGAACGTGGTGTAGCCGAGCCCGTACCCGAACGGGTACAGGACGTGCTCCGGCGCGAAGGTCTCGAAGTACCGGTACCCGACGTACACGTCCTCGACGTACTCGTTGAAGTCCTCGCCGCCGAAGTGCCCGGCGCTCGGGTAGTGCTCGTAGGCGTCCGCGATCGTGGCGGTGAGCTTGCCGCCGGCCGGCACCACGCCGGTCAGCACGTCGACGACGGCCCGGCCGGACTCCATGCCCCCCTGCCACGCCAGCAGCACGGCGTCGAGGTCGTACTCGCGCGTCCAGGCGAGGTCGATGACGTTGCCCGTGTCGACGACGACGATCGTGTGCTCGAACGTGGTCGAGACGTGGTGCAGCAGGTCGCGCTCGTCGTCCGTGAGGTGGTAGCTGCCCGGCTCGAGCGCCTGTTCGCGCGCCTCGCCGGCGGACCGGCCCACGACCACCAGCGCGAGCGGGGTGCGTCGGGCGACCGCCGCGACGTCGTCCGCCGTCAGGGGCATCTCGGGGTGCGACCGGGGCCAGGTGCCCCACTCGGGATCGGCCTCCACGGGGTGCTCGTCGCACCACGCCTCGTAGCGCGCGGCGAGCTCGGCGTCGACCTCGACGGCGTCGCTGGCGCGCAGGGCGTCGAGGAGGTTCCAGAGGTACGGCGGGCGCACGTCCCCGCCGGAGCCGTAGCCCACCGTGAAGTAGTCGCGCTGGACACGACCGAAGACGGCGATGGTAGCGCTCCCACCCACAGGCAGGAGCGCGTCGTCGTTCTTGAGCAGCACGACGCCCTCGGCCGCCGCACGGCGGCACGTCTCCCCCATGCCCTCGGGGATCCAGCGGTCCTGCGACTGCAGTCGTACCCGGCCCTGGGCGAGCTCGTCGGTGCTGTGCGCGGCCGCGCCGATCCCTGCGTCTCGTTGATTCACGCGCCGTACTCTACGCGGCCGGACGAGGGGCGACCGCCTGGACCGCCCGCCCGTCCGACCTCGCGACTCAGCCCTCGACGACGGTGACGCTGACCTCGATGTTGCCGCGCGTCGCGTTCGAGTAGGGGCACACCTGCTCGGCGGCGTCCGCGAGCGCCTGGGCCTGGTCGGCGGGCAGGTGCGGGACCACGACCTCGAGCTCCACGGCCAGCTCGAAGCCGCCGCGGTCGTCCGGGCCGATGTGCACCCGGGCACCGACCGAGGTGTCCTCGAGGGTCACCTTCTGCGCGCGGGCCACGGCCTGGAGCGCGGAGTGGAAGCAGGCGGCATACCCCGCGGCGAAGAGCTGCTCGGGGTTCGAGCCGTCCCCCGAGCCGCCCATGGGCTTGGGGATCGCCATGTCGAGGTCGACCCGGCCGTCGTCGGAGCGGACGTGGCCGTCACGGCCGGCGCCGGTGGAGAGCGCCTCGGCGGTGTACGCGATGGAGGTGGGCATGGTGGAGTTCCTTCCGTCCGTGGGTGGTGGTGCGTCAAGCCCCGATACGGCGGGGCAGCCGGTCGTTCGCCTCCTGGAGGCGCGCGAGGAGCTCTTCGGCCTCGTCACGCCGACCCGGCATTCGCTCGGCCAGGCACCGCTGGACGTCGGCGAGCTCGGCCCGCAGCCCTCGGCCGGTCTCGGTCAGCGAGACCGACACGACGCGCTCGTCGTCCGCCGTGCGCCGACGTTCGACGAGCTCCCGCGCCTCGAGCCGCTTCACCAGCGGCGACAGCGTGCCCGAGTCCAGGTCGAGCAGGCGTCCGAGCTCTCCGACGGTGAGCGGGACGTCGTGGTTCGCCCAGAGCATCGTCAGGACGATGTACTGCGTGTAGCTGAGCCCCCACGGGGCGAGCAGCTCCTGGTAGATGCGCCCGATCCTGCGCTCCAGCGAGTACACGGCGAAGCAGAGCATCGGGTTCAGGGCCGCGGAGGCTCCGGCGTCGGGCATGGGGAAAACAATGGCACGCAATCTCATTGCGCACAACTTAACGTCGGGGCCCGGCGAGCGGCGACACCGCCACCCCCGCCGCGCGCGAGCCGCCGGTGGCGGCCCTACCGTGGAGCGGTGAGCATCCGGGTCCATGTCCTCGTCCGCGGGGCCGTCCAGGGGGTCGGCTTCCGCGCGGCCGCCGAGCACGCCGCCCGCGACGCGGGCGTCGCCGGCTTCGTCCGCAACCGCACCGACGGCACGCTCGAGGCGGCGCTGGAGGGCGAGCGAGCCGACGTGGACCGGGTGCTCGAGCTCCTGCGCACCGGACCCGACGGTGCGCACGTGACCGGCGTGGAGGTCGAGCAGGTCCCGCTGCGCGACGAACGCTCGTTCGCCGTCCGGTGAGCGCCGTCCGACGGCCTACGCGCTGAGGTCGCCCTCCTGCGCCGCGTGCAGCGTCGCGTACCGGCCACCCGCGGCGAGCAGCTCGGCGTGCGCGCCGACCTCCACCACCCGGCCGCGGTCCAGCACCACGATGCGGTCGGCCCGCCGGATCGTCGACAGCCGGTGCGCCACGACGAGGGTCGTCCGGCCCCGCATGAGGCGGTCGAGCGCGTCGCGCACCGTGGCCTCGGCCTCCGGGTCCAGGGCGCTGGTGGCCTCGTCGAGGAAGAGCATGCGCGGGTCGCGCACGAGCGCTCGGGCGATCGCCAGCCGCTGCCGCTGACCGCCGGACAGCCGGGCTCCACGCTGCCCGACCACCGTGTCCCACCCCGCGGGCAGGGCGCTGACGAACTCCCAGGCGTTCGCGTCCCGCAGTGCGGCGGCGATCCGCTCGTCCGACGGGTCCTCGAGCCCGTAGCCGACGTTGTCGCGGATCGTGCCCTCGAACAGGACGGACTCCTGCGGCACGACGGACACCGAGCGCCGCACGGTGCGCAGGTCCAGACCCGCCATGTCCTGGCCGTCGAGCAGGATCCGACCGGAGGTCGGCCGCACGAACCCCAGGACGAGGTTGAGCAGGGTGGACTTGCCCGAGCCCGAGGACCCGACGAACGCCACCGTCTCGCCGGGACGCACCTCGAGATCGACCGCGTGCAGCGCGTCACCCTCGGACTCGGGGTAGCGGTGCGAGACGTGCTCGATGCGCAGGTGGCCCTCGACGTGGTCGACGACGCGCTTGCCCTCGTTCGCCTCCAGGTCGGGCTCGGCCAGGACCTCGGCGATCGAGCGCATGGACTCCACGCCGCGGGCGGTGACCGGTACGAGGTTGAGGACCTGGGTCAGGCCCTGCGTGAGCAGCCCGAAGTACGTGGACAGCAGGACCACCTCACCCGGGCTGATGACGATGAACCCCGTCAGGGAGACGACGGCGGCGAGCACCAGGCAGCAGACCCCCAGGAACTGCATCGCCACCCAGGACACCGACGCGACCCGCCCGTTGAGCATGTCGAGGTCGAACGCCGCGCGTCGCACGTCGTCGGCGCCGGAAGCCACCCGCGTCGTCGCGGTGCGCTCGAGCCCGTGGGCGCGGGTGACCGGGATGAGCGAGGCCATCTCCCCGACCTGCGTCGCGAACGTCTCCATCTCCCGGCGGAACAGCTCGTTGCGCGACCGCGACCGCTTCGCCATCGTGCGGCGGATCACCAGGGCCGTCGGGATGGCGAGCGCGTAGACCGGGAGGAACTCCGGCACCTTGATCGCCGTCATCGTGACCGCGCCGGCGAGCACCATGACCGCGGAGAGCAGCGGGTGGGTGACCTGCTGGAGCATCAGCTCGACGTTCTCCACGTCCCGCACCACCTTGGACTGCACCAGCGCGGCGCTGGAGCGGGCGTAGTAGCCGATCGACAGGCCCTGCAGGTGCTCGACGAGCGCGTTGCGCAGCCGCGCCCCCGTCCCGCGCACCACCGTCATGAAGTTGCGGGTGTAGACGATGTGGTGGGGGTAGTTCTGGGCGAGCAGCACCGCGGCGAGCGCGAACCAGAGCAGCACCGTGGTCACAGCGCCCCCGTCGGCGACGATGTCGATGACGGCACCGGTGATGACCGGCAGGAACCACAGCGGGATCTCCTTGACCGTGAAGGCGTACAGGGCGACCGCCAGCCGCCTCCGCTGCGTCCCGAGCAGGCGCAGGATCGAGCGGACCGGGCGGGCGCCGTCGACCCGATCGGCGTCGGCGGGGGGGGGAAGGGCTTTCCTGCGCATGCGCCGATCGTATCGATTCACACCGGCGGGCCGCACGACCTGTCCGCGGGCGTACCGTGGAGACAGGCGACCGGTCACGGACGCCTGCTCGCGTGGCGCGACCCGCCACGGGAAGGCAACCATGACCCTCTCGGGGTACCTGCAGGAGTGTGCCGCCCGGTCCGCCGGGGTGCTGGGCGACGATCTGGACGCGAGCGTGACCCTGCGCCAGCACGGGCTCACCGTGCACGCCGGGAGCAGCAGCGACGACGCAGCCCGGTGCGACCGGGCGGAGGCGATGGCGGACGACGGGCCCTGCATCGACGCCATGGTGAGCGGCCTCCTGGTGGACGTCGCCGCCGTGGCGGACGAGGACCGATGGCTGCAGTGGCGCCGGCAGAGCCTCGAGGCGGGCTTCGTCAAGGCGCTGGCCGTCCCGTCGCAGGTGGCACCCGGCATCGCGGTGGCGCTCAACCTGTACTCGCGGTCGCCCGGTCCGTGGGGCGAGCGACTGGTCGGCGCCGCCGAGGAGTACTCCCGGCTCATCGCCGGGGCGGTGCGCCTCCAGCTCGAGTTCGCCAACCTGGACGACGCGGCCGGCGCCCTGTTCCGCGGTGCCTCGCACACCGCGATCCTCGAGCAGGCGGTCGGCGCCGTGATGGAGACCAACGGGTGCTCCGAGCAGGCTGCGCAGGAGCTCATCCGGTCCGCGGCCCGGCGGCGCGGCGTCCCCGAACGCGAGATCGCGACCACCGTGCTGCGCTCGCTGGTGGCCTACGGCACGGGGAACATCGTCGACGACCGCCTCCCCGGCCCGTGAGTGCCGCCGGGAACCCGCCCTCCGCCCGCGCCGGCGTGTGCCGATGCGTCGGCACGGGCCGATGATGGAACACTGAAGCTGACGACGAGACGAGGTGACGGCTGGTTTGAGCCCTACGGAGCTGTTGGGTCTGCTCGCCCAGACGCTGGCCTCTGCCGACGCCGAGGAGCCGCTCGCCGTCCGGCTGTGCCGGGCCGTCGTCAAGATCGTCGACGGCCACGGCGGCACGCTCGCCGTGGCGTCGGTGCCCGGCGACCGCATGGTCGTGAGCACCTCCACCACGTACGCGCAGATCGACGCCCTGCAGGAGCTGCTCGGCGAGGGTCCCGTGCCGCAGGCGATCCACGACGACCGCCTCGTCGTGGCACGCGTCGAGGACTCGCCGAACCGCTTCCCGACGTTCGCCCAGGAGGCCGCCAAGGCCGTCGGCGGGCCCCTGACCGTCTACGCCGTGCCGATGCACGCGGGGGTACGGACCGTCGGGGTCCTCAGCCTGTACCTCACCAGCGGGCAGCTGTCGCGCGGCAGCGCGGACATCCAGTTCCTCGCCGACGCGGTCGGCACCTCCCTGATGAACGACCTCGACGCCCTGGACTGGTCGCAGAAGTCGCACGTCCACCAGGCCACCGGCATGGTGACGGCGCAGCTGCGAATCCACCCCGACGACGCGCTGGCGGTCCTGCGGGCCCATGCGTTCGCCCGCTCCACCGACCTGCAGACCGTGGCCGAGGACGTGCTGGCGCGGCGGATGGCCTTCTCGCACGACCGGGGCAAGGAGCGCGAGCAGCATCACGAGCAGGACCAGGACCAGGAGCAGGACCAGCCGTCGGACGACAACGACCGAACCGAGGAGCCATGACCCCGCAAGAACCCACCGACACGCTGGCCGGAGCCGCCTCCGCGCTGGTCCACGGCCACGACGTCACGGACCTGCTCCTGCGACTCACCCAGCAGGCCACCCGCACGTTCGGCGGGGACGTCGGGGGTCTCCTGGTCAGGGCGGACCGCGCCGGCCGTCTGGAGGTCCTCGCCGCCACCGACCACGTCGCGAGCCATCTCGAGGTGTACCAGGCCCAGCGGGTCGAGGGCCCGTGCGTCGACGTCGTCGTGACCGGGGCGCCGGTCGCCGCGGTCGGCCGCGAGGAGCTCCTGGAGCGCTGGCCCGCCGTCGGCCGGGAGATCGTCGACGCCGGGCTGCGCAGCGCGCACGCGTTCCCCCTGGCGTGGCGCGGCGCCGTCGTCGGCGGCCTGAACATCTTCGCGCGGCACGACCTGGAGGCGACGCCCGAGACCGCGCGGGCCGCCCAGGCCGTGGCGGACATGCTCACCCTGGTGGTGACCCAGCCCGACGCCCTCGGCGAGGACGAGATCGCCCGCCGCATCGACCACGCGCTGGCGGGACGCGTGGTCATCGAGCAGGCCAAGGGCGCCCTGGCCGAACGTCTCGACCTCGACATGGCCCGGGCCTACGACGCGCTCGTCGAGCGGTCGCTGCGCACCGGCACCACGGTCACGGAGACGGCACGCTCCGTGCTCCAGGAGGCGCAGGAGGGCTGAGCCTCGCCCGGCGGACGGTCAGGGCGCAGCAGTCAAACGTGCGTTCGGCCGTTTCGGTCTGTACTTTTTTCCCTGGTGAGTCAGGAAGCGGCTCCACGGTGAGACGCAGACTGGAGCACGGCGTGTCTTTCGACGAACCTGACGCCCGACGTGGCCGACGAGGTGCGGGCCCGACCGGTCGTTACCGGCTCGACCTGGCGACGCGGACCTGGTGGTGGTCCGACGACATCTACGCCCTGCACGGGTTCGCCCCGGGCGAGGTGGTCCCGACCACCGACCTCGTCCTGGCCCACCACCACCCGGACGACCGGCCCCGCACGGCCCGGTTCCTGGCCGCGGCACGACGGACGGACAAGCCCTTCGGCGCGATGTACCGGTTGATCGGGGCGGACGGCACGGAGCGGTCCGTCGTCGTCGGCGGGATGGTCGAGCCGGTCAGCGACGGCGGCGAGCTGGTCCTGCACGGGTACGCCACGGACGTGAGCACCACGGTCGAGGAGCGGGCCGGCGCCGTCGCCAACCAGCAGATCCGGGCGTCCGCACGCAGCCGCGGCGTCATCGAGCAGGCCAAGGGAGCGCTCGCCGCCGTCTACCGGATCTCTCCGGAATCGGCGTTCGAGGTCATGCGGGTCGCATCGAACGACCAGAACACCCCCTTGCGCGAGATCGCGGAGGCCGCGTTGGACGCCGCCACGAGCAGCACGTCAGGGCGCCGTGCGCGGCTGGACGACCTCCTCGCCGGCGTCCCCGCGCAGGACGGCAGGTCACCCCGGGGCGCAGGCGCGCGGTCGGTCACGGCCTCGTGACGCCCTGACCGACCCGGGCCCGAGTGGCAACGACCGGCGTCCCGCCGCAAGGTGGACGTGTGCTCGAGAAGCGCGGCACACGGCTCCCCCTGCGGAACGAGGAGACGAATGCGTGCGCTCACCTGGCAAGGACGCGAGACGGTCTCGGTCGAGGACGTCCCCGACCCCCGGATCGAACAACCCACCGACGCGATCGTCCGCGTCACGTCGACCGCCGTCTGCGGGTCCGACCTGCACCTGTACGGCGTGCTCGGGATGTTCCTCGACGCGGGTGACGTCCTCGGGCACGAGGCCATGGGCGTCGTCGAGGAGGTCGGCCCCGCCGCCGGTGACCTCCAGGTCGGCGACCGGGTGGTGGTCCCCTTCACCATCTCGTGCGGCAGGTGCTGGATGTGCACCCGCGGTCTGCAGAGCCAGTGCGAGACGACCCAGGTCCGCTCGCAGGACAAGGGTGCGGCGCTCTTCGGCTACACCCGCCTGTACGGACAGGTGCCCGGCGGCCAGGCGCAGTACCTGCGCGTGCCGCAGGCGCACTACGGGCCCGTCAAGGTGCCCGACGACGGTGCCCCGGACGAGCGCTACCTCTACCTCTCGGACGTGCTGCCGACGGCCTGGCAGGCCGTGGAGTACGCCGACGTCCCCGAGGGCGGCAGCGTGGTGGTCGTCGGGCTCGGACCGGTCGGCCAGATGGCGGCCAGGGTGGCGCTCCACCGCGGGGCCGGGACCGTCATCGGCATCGAACCGGTCGCCGAACGCCGCGCCATGGCCGAGCGGCACGGGGTCACCACGCTCGACCCGCAGGCCGCCGGGGCGCTGGTGCCGGCCGTCCGGGACCTCACGTCCGGGCGGGGACCCGACTCCGTCATCGACGCGGTCGGGATGGAGGCGCACGGCTCCCCCGCGGCGGAGACGGTCCAGAAGGCCGTCGGGTTCCTGCCCGACGCCGTCGCCGCGCCGCTCACCGAGCGCGCCGCCACCGACCGCCTGGCCGCGCTGCGCACAGCGTTCGACCTCGTCCGCCGGGGCGGGACGGTGTCGATCTCCGGGGTCTACGGCGGTGCCCTCGATCCCCTGCCGATGCTGCAGCTGTTCGACAAGCAGGTGACGCTGCGCATGGGGCAGGCGAACGTGCGCCGGTGGGTCGACGACCTCCTGCCGCTGGCCCAGGACGCGGCCGACCCGCTCGGCGTGCTCGACCTGCGCACGCACCGGGTGCCGCTCGAAAGCGCCCCGGAGGCGTACGCCACCTTCCAGCGCAAGGAGGACGGCTGCATCAAGGTCGTGCTCGACCCCTGGGCCTGAGGGCCGTCGTCCGGACGGTCCGAGCACGCGGAGAGGCTCGGCGACGCGCAGAGGGCGGCCCCGGCACGCTGTTGGCCGGGGCCGCCCTCTCGGCGTGATCGCGCGACAGGCTCCTCAGAAGACCGGCTTGCCCCCGGTCACGCCCAGCACCGTGCCGGACACGTAGCTCGCCTCCGAGGAGGACGCCAGGAACACGAAGGCGGGCGCCACCTCGGCCGGCTGGCCGGCGCGCCCCAGGGGGGTGTCCTGGCCGAACGACGCCAGCTTCTCCTCCGGCTGGGTCGCGGGCTGCAGCGGTGTCCAGATGGGTCCGGGCGCCACGGCGTTGACCCGGATCCCTCGGGGGCCTAGCTCGGCCGCCAAGTTGACCGTCAGGTTGTTGATCGCCGCCTTCGTCGAGGCGTAGTCCACCAACGACGTCGACGGCTGGTAGGCCTGGATCGACGAGTTGTTGATCACCGCCGATCCTTCCTTCAGGAAGGGCAGTGCCGACTGCGTCACCCACAGCAGCGCGTAGAGGTTCGTCTTGAGCACGCGGTCGATCTCCGCCGTGGTGACGTCCTCGATCGACTCGCGGCGCGCCATCTGGAAGCCGGCGTTGTTCACCACCACGTCGAGGCCGCCCAGCGCCTCGGCCGCCCGCTCCGGCAGCGCCCGCGCGGTGGCCTCGTCGGTGATGTCCCCCGGCAGGAGCGCGACCGTCCGGCCGGCCTCCCGGACCCAGCGCGCCGCCTCCTCGGCGTCCTGCTGCTCCTCCGGCAGGTAGCTGATCGCCACGTCCGCGCCCTCCCGGGCGAAGGCGATCACGACCGCCCGCCCGATGCCCGAGTCGCCGCCGGTGACGAGCGCCCGCCGTCCGACCAGGCGGCCCGACCCGCGGTAGCTCTCCTCACCGTGGTCGGGCCGCGGGCTCATCTGCCCCGTCCACCCCGGCGGGTCCTGCTGCTGCGCGGGGAAGGCCCGCTGCTCGTCCGTCATCTCCTACCTCCTCGGTCTCGTGTGCGCCGTCGCTGGGCTACTTGTCAGCTCGCGCGCCGCCGGGCCAGCTGGGCCTCGCGCATGTGCGGGCGCCGGTCGGGGACGACCGCGTCGAAGGTCTGGTCGACCGTCTTGCAGGCGTCCTGCCCGAGGCCGGGTCCGGAGGCGAGCTGCGTCATGACCTGGGCGGCCGTCTGCCGCAGCCCGGCGCCGGTGGCGCCGGCCTGCTGCACCAGCATGGCCTCGGCCGCGTCCTCGTCGAGGCCGTGCACCGCCATGAGCACCCCCTTGGTGCGCTCGATGGCGGCAGCGGACACGTAGGCCGCGTCGATGGCCCGCTTCACCTGCTGCTCGACGGCCTGCTTGCGCACCGGGGTGATGTCGACGATGTACCCGACGACCTGCTCGCCGCCGGTCTCGCGCGAGCGCCGCGCCTGGCCGGTGACCACGAGGTCCCGGGTGCGGCCGTGCGCGTCGACGATGCGGTGCGAGCAGGCGAACGCGCGTCCTGAGCGCAGGGCCGCCAGCGACTCCTTCACCAGCCGCTCCCGCTCGTCGGAGTGCTGGTGGCGACGCAGCACGTCGGGGTCGGGCGAGACCTCGTCGGCCTCGTACCCGTGGATCGTGGTGACCTCTTCGGACCACCACCACCGACCCGTCTCCAGGTCGACGCTGTAGCGCCCGACGAGCACCCCCGTGCCCACCGCGAGCGTGCTCGCCAGCTCCTCGGCGGTCACCGGCCCCGCCTGGTCCGGGTGCGGGGCGACGAAGGGATCGGTCGCGGTGGTCGTCAGCGGTTCCGTGGTCTGTGCCATGGTCAGTCTCCGTCCGGACGAAGTCCGAAGCCGCTCCTTGACCTCGCTCGCCACGCTAGCCCCGGCCCGGCGACCGCGCCAACCGACGACCTCGCGCCGCGTCCGATGTTGTCGCGCCGGGCTGCGGGGCGTAGCGTCGAAGTGCGGTCATGAAGCGGCCACCACCCTGCCTCCTGGAGTGAAGATGACGACGGTCCCGGACGACGAGACACTGGCGAAGGTGCTGTCCCGAGGAGACCAGGCCTCGGTCGGAGAGTTCCGCGTCACGGTCGCCACCGACGAGTGGTGGTGGTCCGACGTGGTCTACGAGATGCACGGGTTCGCGCCGGGAGAGGTGGTGCCGACGAGCGACCTCGTCCTGGCGCACAGCCACCCCGACGACCGCCAGCACGCGCAGGCGGTTCTCGACGAGGCACGGTGCAGCGAGGAGCCGTTCGCGATGATCCACCGCATCGTGGACGCCCAGGGCGAGGGCCACGTCGTCGCCACGGTCGGCAGGGGGCGGTGCGACGACGACGGCACGGTGACGGAGGTCACCGGCTACCTGCTGGACCTGACGACGAGCGTGCGCCACCTGGCCTCGGAGGAGGCCAACGCCTCCATCCAGGCCGCGGCCCGCAGCCGACGCGACATCGAGCAGGCCAAGGGCGTCCTCATGATGGTCCTCGGGGTCGACGACGACGGCGCGTTCCAGATCCTGCGCCGGCTCTCCAACGACACCAACACCCCGCTCAGGGTGCTGGCCGGCTGGTTGATGACCAGCGCGCGCGAGGCCGAGACGCCGTCGCGCGACGCGGTCCTGGCCTTCCTTCGGGGCCTGGAGGAACACGGCGCCGTGGAGTCGCGATGACCGGCGGACGGCGCGGACCGCTGACCGGCGTGCTCGAGCGGCTGGAGCGCAGCGAGTCGGCCGACGGGCTGTCCGGCGTCGTGCTGCGGGCCGCGCGCCAGGTGACACCGACCGCCGGGCCGCTCTACGACGAGCTGCGCGGACGGTCGCTGGGCCATCCGCTGCACGCTGCCCTGACCGACCTCCCCGTCGGCCTGTGGGTCGGCGCGGCGCTCCTGGACCTCACGCGCCCGCCGGGCCACGCGACAGCCGCACGGCGGCTCGTCGGGCTGGGCGTGCTGAGCACCGTTCCCACGGTGGTCACGGGGCTGACCGACTACCGCGCGCTGACCCGGTCCGCACGACGCGTCGCGGCCGTCCACGCCACGACGAACGGCGTGGGCAACGCCCTGATGGTCTCGTCCTGGGTCGCACGCCGCTCCGGGCGCCAGCGCACGGGTGTCCTGCTCTCGACCGCCGGCCTCGCGGCCGCCGGGCTCGGAGCCCTGCTCGGCGGCCACGTCGCGCTGGGCATGAAGGAGCCCGCCGAGCTGCCCTGACGGACGTCGCCGGACGCAGGAGCGGTTCGTCTTGCGAAGAAGCGCTTCTCGGGGTGACGGTGTGGACGGGTTGCAGCAGCGACGACCCGTCGACCGTCGGACGGCTTCGGTGAGCCTGTCCGACCCTGTCGGAAGGTGCGTCGGTCATGCGCGTCCTCGGCGTCAATGCCCTCTTCCACGACCCCGCCGCCGCCCTCGTGGTGGACGGCACCGTCGTCGCCGCCGCGGAGGAGGAACGCTTCTCGCGGCGCAAGCACGGCAAGCGCCCGGTGCCCTTCGCGGCGTGGGAGCTGCCGGAGCGGGCCGCGGCCTGGTGCCTCGAGGTGGGCGGCCTCCGGCCGGCCGACCTCGACGCGGTGGCGTACTCGTTCGACCCGGCGCTCGCCAAGCCGGCGGAGGAGATGGGTCTGGACGACCCGTGGGACTGGCTGCGCGTGCGCTACGCGGAACGGGCACCCGAGTTCCTCGCCGCGGCGCTGCCGGGCCTCTCCCCCGCGGCGGTGCGCTTCGTCCCGCACGAGGTCGCCCACGCGGCCTCCGCGGCACTCGCGGCGCCGTTCCCCGTCTCCAGCGTGCTCTCCCTCGACGGCCGCGGCGAGCGGTCCTCCCACCTCGCCGGGCGCTACGATCACGGCCGCCTGGAGGTCCTCGCCAGCCAGGAGCTCCCCCACTCGCTCGGGCTGGTGTACGAGTCGCTGACCGAGCACCTCGGGTTCCTGCGCTCCAGCGACGAGTACAAGGTCATGGCGCTCGCCTCCTACGGCCGGCCCCGGTTCCTGGCGGAGATCCGCGAGGTGGTGCGTCCCACCGGTGACGGCGGCTTCGTCGCCGAGCCGCCGGACTGGAGCCGTTGGGCCCCGCCGGCCGCCGAGGCCGGCGCCGGTGACGCCCGGCACGGTGGGATGACCCGCGACCAGGCGGACCTCGCGGCCTCGGTGCAGGCCCGCCTGGAAGAGGTCCTCGTCGAGCTCGCCACGTGGCTGCACGGGCAGACCGGTGACCGGGTCCTGACGATGGCGGGCGGGACCGCGCTCAACTGCGTCGCCAACTCCCGCGTGTGGCGCGACAGCCCCTTCGACGAGGTGTGGGTGCAGCCGGCCGCCGGCGACTCCGGCACAGCGATCGGCGCGGCCCTGCAGCTCACGGCCGAGGCGGGCGAGACCGTCGAGCCCCTGACGTCGGCCGCGCTCGGCCGGTCCTGGGACGACGACGAGCTGGCGGCCTGGTTGCGGGCGGCCCGCATCCCCTTCTCCACCCCGGCCGACCTGCCCGGCGAGGTCGCCGACGTGCTCGCGGCCGACGGTGTCGTCGGATGGTTCGACGGCCGGGCGGAGATGGGCCCGCGTGCCCTCGGCCAGCGGTCGTTGCTCGCGCACCCGGGCAGGGCCGACAACGTGGAACGACTCAACGACGTCAAGGGCCGCGAGCAGTTCCGGCCCGTGGCACCGATGGTCCTCCTCGAGGACGCCCCCGAGATCTTCGCCGGCGGCCCGATCCCCAGCCCCTACATGCTGTTCGTCCACGACGTCGCCCCGGCGTGGCGCGAGCGCATCCCTGCCGTGGTCCACGTCGACGGCACGGCACGGATCCAGACGGTCGACGACGGGATGCCCCGGCTGCAGGCCATGATCCGCGCCTTCAAGGACCGCACCGGGCTGCCCGTCGTGGTCAACACCAGCCTCAACACGGCCGGTCGCCCGATCGTCGACGACCCACGCGACGCGCTCGAGCTGTTCGGCTCGGCACCGGTCGACGCTCTCGTCATGGGGCCGCACCTCGTGCGCCGTGGAGACCTGACGGACGGAGGACGCTCGTGACGGCGACCACCCCGGAGACGTCGCACCCGACCCTCGACACCTGGGCCGTCGTCGTCCCCACGGTCGGGCGACCCTCGCTCCGCCTGCTCCTGGACTCGCTCGTCGCGACCCTGCCCCTCGGATCCGGCTCCGAGCCCTCCCCGCTGCCCGAGGTCGTGGTGGTCGACGACCGGCCCGTCCCGGCCTCGCCGCAGCCGGCGGAGGTCCCCCCACCGCTCGACCTCGGCCAGGCCGGCGCGCGGCTCCACACCGAGGTCGTCCGCACGGGCGGCCGCGGCCCGGCGGCGGCCCGCAACGCCGGCTGGCGTTCGACGCGAGCCACGTGGGTCGTGTTCCTCGACGACGACGTGGAGGTACCCCGCCACTGGGCCGCCGGGCTCGCCTCGGACCTCGCGGCGGCCGGGCCCGGCGTCGGCGGCGTGCAGGGCAACCTCGACGTCCCGCTCCCTGAGAGCCGTCGCCCGACCGACGCCGAGCGCAACACCGCTGCCCTCGAGGGGGCGGCGTGGGCGACGGCGGACATGGCCTACCGCCGACGCGCGCTGGAGGACGTCGGCGGCTTCGACGAGCGCTTCCCGCGGGCCTACCGGGAGGACGCCGACCTGGCACTGCGCGTGCGTGACGCCGGGTGGCGGCTGGTGCGCGGGGTGCGCCGTACCACGCACCCCCCACGGCCCTCGGACGGTGCCGCCAGCCTGCGGGCTCAGGTCGGTGCCCGCGACGACGCCCTCATGCGGGCGCTGCACGGCCGCCGCTGGCGCGAGCGGGCGGCCACCGGCTCCGGTCGTCTCCCGTGGCACGTGGCGACGGTCGGGACCGCCGCGCTGGCCGTCACCGCCGCAGCGGCCGGCCGGCGCCGCACGGCAGCCGTCGGGGCGGGCGTGTGGGCGGGGCTGACGGCGGACTTCCTGGCCCGGCGTCTCGTCCCGGGGCCCCGCCCGGGCGACCGCGGCTTCGGCACGGAGGTGTGGCGCATGGCGTGGACCAGCGTCGCGATCCCGTTCGCCGCGGTGGGCCACCGGGCTGCCGGCTCCCTCGCGCGACGCGGCGGCGTCGAACCGTGGCCGCCCCCGATCAGCGCCGTGCTGCTGGACCGGGACGGCACGCTCGTGCACGACGTGCCCTACAACGGGGACCCCACACGGGTGGAGCCGCTCGAGGACGTCCTCGACCAGCTCGACGTCCTCCGGGCTCGCGGTGTCCGCCTCGGCGTCGTCAGCAACCAGTCGGGGGTGGCGCGCGGTGTGCTCACCCGTGCCCAGGTGCAGGCGGTGAACGACCACGTGGAGAAGCTGCTGGGACCGTTCGACACCTGGCAGGTGTGCGTGCACGCCCCCCAGGACGGTTGCTGGTGCCGCAAGCCCGCCCCCGGCCTCGTGCAGGCCGCGGCCACCGCCCTCGGCGTCGAGCCCTGGCGCTGCGCCGTGGTGGGCGACATCGGCTCGGACGTCGCCGCCGGCATCGCCGCGGGTGCCGAGACGGTCCTGGTCCCCACCGCCGTGACCCGACGCGACGAGGTGGACGACGCACCCGTCGTGGCACCGGACCTGGCCGCCGCGGTGCGCTATCTCGAACCCCGGTTGTCGACGTCGGGGACCAGCCGCCGGACGTCTGCCGGCCAGGAGGGTGCCCGATGAGCGCCGACGTGCTGGCGGTCCGCCTCGACAACCTGGGCGACGTGCTGCTGACCGGTCCGGCGGTCCGGGCGCTGGCTCACGGGGCGGCGGACCGCGGCGGCGCCGTCGACCTGCTCACCTCCCCCGCCTCCCGCGCGGCCGGCGAGCTCCTGCCGGGCGTCCGGTCCGTGCTGGCGTTCGACGCGCCGTGGTCCGGGTTCGACCCTCCCGACGCCGACGCGCAGACGCTGCAGGCGCTCGTCACGACGCTGGCCGAGCGGCGGTACGCCGAAGCGGTCGTGTTCACCTCCTTCCACCAGAGCCCGCTGCTGATGGCGTTGCTCGCCCGGTGGGCCGGCATCCCCCGGGTGAGCGCGACGAGCGTCGACTACCCGGGCTCGCTGCTCGACTTGCGGCACCACCGCCCCGACGGGCTGCACGAGGTCGAGGCGGCGTCGGACCTCGCCCGCGCGGCCGGCTTCCCGCCCCCGCCGGACGACGACGGCCGCCTGCGGGTCGACGTCCCGTCGGCCGAGACCCGCCGCCCCGACGCCTACGTCGTCGTCCACCCCGGGGCCTCGGTGCCTGCGCGCGCCCCGGCGCCGGACCACGCCCGCGAGATCGTGGCCGAGCTGGTCCGTCGCGGCCGCAGGGTCGTGGTCACCGGCTCGCCCGCCGAGGCAGAGCTGGCGGTCCACGTCGCGGCCGGCCGCGCGCAGGTGCTCGCCGGGAGCACCGACCTGGGCGCTCTGGCAACGGTCCTGGCGGGTGCGGGATGCGTCGTGGCGGGCAACACCGGACCCGCGCACCTCGCCGCCGCCGTCGGCACCCCGGTGGTCTCCCTGTTCTCCCCGGTGGTTCCCGCCGAGCGGTGGGCCCCGTGGGGCGTCCCGTCCCTGCTGCTGGGCGACCAGCACGCGGCGTGCGGCGGCACACGCGCCCGCGAGTGCCCGGTGCCCGGGCACCCGTGCCTGTCGTCCGTGGCTCCGGCCCTGGTGGCCGACGCCGTCGAGCGGCTCGCTCCCGTGCCCGCGGAGGTGGTCGCATGAGGGTCCTCGTCTGGCACGTGCACGGCTCGTGGACCACCTCGTTCGTCGCGGGCCCCCACGAGTACGTCGTCCCCGTGGTCCCGGAGCGCGGGCCGGACGGCCGTGGCCGGGCACGCACCTGGGACTGGCCGGGCTCGGTCGGCGAGGCCGACCCCGCCGAGCTGGCGAGGCTCGCCGCGGACGGCGGGATCGACGTCGTGGTCCTCCAGCGGCCCGAGGAACCGGAGCTGCTGCACCGGTGGACCGGGCTCGTCGCCGGCCGCGACGTGCCGGCCGTCTACCTCGAGCACAACGCCCCGACGGGACCGGCGGCGGCCACCCGCCACCCGCTGGCGGACCTCGACGTCGTCGCCGACGGCACGGTGCCCGTCGTTCACGTCACGGCGTACAACGCCCTGATGTGGGACACCGGCGACGCACGGACGCTGGTGGTGGACCACGGCATCCCGGACCCCGGCCACCGGAGTACCGGCGAGCTGGACACGATCGCCGCCGTCGTGAACGAACCCGTCCGCCGATGGCGGGTGGCCGGCACCGACGTGCTGCTCGAGGTCGCTCGGCACGTCCCGGTGGACGTCTACGGCATGGGCGTCACGGGACTCGGGAACCACCGTCCGCCGGTGCCCGGGGCTCCTCCTCTGAGGCTGTACGACGACGTCCCGCAGGCCGCGATGCACGACGCCCTCGCCCGGTCGCGCGCCTACCTGCACCCCTTCCGGTGGACCAGTCTCGGCCTCGCGCTGCTGGAGGCGATGGCTCTCGGCCTGCCGGTCCTCGCCCTGCCCACCACGGAGGCCCCGGTCGCCGTGCCCCCCACCGCCGGGGTGCTCAGCTCCCGGCCCGAGACCCTCGTCGCGACCGCCCGCCGTTGGCTGGCCGAGCCCGACGAGGCGCGCGAGCACGGCGCAGCAGCCCGCGCGCACGTCCTGCAGCACTACTCGCTCGACGCGTTCCTGCACCGCTGGGACGCCATCCTGACGGAGGTGACCTCATGAAGATCGCGATGATCTCCGAGCACGCCAGCCCTCTCGCCGTGCTCGGCGGGCCGGACGCCGGCGGGCAGAACGTTCACGTGGCCTCGCTCGCCACCCGCCTGGGAGCCCAGGGCCACTCCGTGCAGGTGTACACCCGGCGCGACGACCCCGCGCTGCCGGAGCGCGTCCCCTTCGCCCCGGGCGTCGAGGTCGTGCACGTCGACGCGGGTCCGCCGGAGCCGCTGCCCAAGGACGACCTCCTGCCGTACATGGACGAGCTGGGCACCGACCTGCGCCGTCGATGGGACCGGTCCGTGCTGGGCTCCGGGCGCGATCCCGTGCCCGACGTCGTCCACGCGCACTTCTGGATGTCCGGGGTCGCGGGCCTCCAGTGCGCGCCCCCGCTCGGCATCCCGCTCGTCCAGACCTTTCACGCGCTGGGCTCGGTCAAACGCCGGCACCAGGGCGTCCACGACACCAGTCCGCCCGAGCGGGTGGCCCGCGAACGATTGCTCTGCCGGGCCGTCGACGGCATCGTCGCCACCTGCCAGGACGAGGTGTCCGAGCTCGTGGCGCTCGGCGCCCCGCCGGAACGCGTGGAGGTGGTGCCCTGCGGCGTCGACGTCGACGCGTTCCAGCCGCCCGCCGCGCGTCGACGTCGGCGCCCCGGCGCTCCCCTGCGGCTGCTGTCCGTCGGCCGGCTCGTCGAGCGCAAAGGGGTCGACACCGTCATCGCGGCCCTGCCACTCCTGCCGTCCGCGCAACTCGTCGTCGCGGGCGGCCCCTCGGCCGACGACCTGGTCGACGACGCGGAGGCCTGCCGGCTGCGGGACGTCGCCCGCCGGCTGGGCGTCGAGGGCCGCGTCCGGTTCGTCGGCAGCGTGACGCAGGACGCCGTGCAGGACCTCATGCACACCTCCGACGTTGTCGTGTGCACGCCGTGGTACGAACCCTTCGGCATCGTGCCGCTCGAGGCGGCGGCCTGCGGACGCCCCGTCGTCGGCTCGGCCGTGGGCGGCCTCCTCGACTCGGTGGTGGACGGCCGCACCGGGCTCCTGGTCCCGCCGCGGGAACCGGAGGCCCTCGCCGACGCCCTCCGGGAGCTGGAGAGCGACCCCGCCGCCGGTGAGCGGATGGGCGCCACGGCCCGGGCCCGCGCCGAGCGCCTGTACGACTGGTCCACCGTCGCCGCACGGACCGTCGAGGCCTACGGGACGGTCGTCGCCGACCGCCGGTCGGACGGTGCGGAGAGCGGCTCCGAGCAGCTCGGGGCGTCCCGGGCGGTGAACGACCGATGAGCGCACGGGACGAGGCGTCGCACTGGCTGCGCACGCACCTCGCGGACCTGCACACCGGCCTGGACGCACTGCTCGCCGAGGCCGACCGCATCGACTCCTGGGGCGCGCACCTGGCCGAGCGCACGCTGGCCGGCGGGCGCCTGCTCGTGGCCGGCAACGGGGGCAGCGCCGCCGAGGCGCAGCACCTCACGGCCGAGCTGGTGGGCCGGTTCGAGCGGGAGCGGGTGCCGTTGTCGGCGATCGCCCTGCACGCGGAGACCTCGTCGCTGACCGCCCTGGTCAACGACTACGGGCCCGACGAGATGTTCGCCCGGCAGGTCGCCGCCCACGGACGGTCGGGCGACGTCCTCGTCCTGCTGTCGACGTCGGGCCGGAGCGCGAACGTGGTGGCGGCGGCCCGGGCCGCGCGCGAGCGCGGCATCACCACGTGGGCGCTGACCGGGCCGGCGCCGAGCCCCCTCGCTCAGGAGTGCGACGACACCATGGCGCTGCCCGGTCGCTCCACCTCGACCGTCCAGGAGCTGCACCTGTCCGTGGCGCACGCCCTGTGCGCCGCCGTCGACGCCCACCTGCGGCACGACGTCACGGCCGAGCCCGGCGCGCAGGACGGGACGCACGCGCCGCACGACGGGCGGCCCCGCGTGGTCGTCGTCGGCGACGTCCTGCTCGACCGGGACGTCGACGGCCAGGTCACCAGGTTCTCGCCCGACGGCCCCGTGCCCGTCGTCGACACGCTCGGCGTGCGGAGCAGCCCCGGTGGCGCGGGACTGGCGGCCGTCCTCGCGGCCGACGCCGCGAAGGTCCGGGTGCTCGCACCGTTCGCCCCCGACCCCGGGGGGCGCGAGCTGCGCAACCTCCTGCGCCCGACGGTCGAGATCGTCGAGGTGCCCCAGGAGGGCGGCACGCGCCGCAAGACCCGGGTGCGCTCGGGGGGCCAGACGATGGTCCGGGTCGACGACGGCGGACCCGCCGTCCCGCGCGACGTCCCGGTGGAGCGGGTCCGGGAGGCGCTCTCGGACGCCGACGCCGTGCTGGTCTCCGACTACGGCGCGGGCACCACGCTCCCCGGCCCGCTGCGCGACGCCGTCGCCGCGGCGGCGGCCGACCGGCCCGTGGTCTGGGACCCGCACCCCCGGGGCGGCGCGCCGGTGCCGGGCGTGACGCTCGTGACGCCCAACCATGCCGAGGCGCTCGGCGCCGCCGAGGACCTCGGCCTGACCGTGGTGGCCGACGACCCCGGCGGACTGGCCCAGTCGCTCGCCCGCGCCTGGGAGGCCGAGGCGGTCTGCCTCACCCTCGGTGACCGGGGCGCCTACCTGGCGCGCGCGACCGGCGAGAGCGCCTACGTGCCCGCCGAGGCCGTCGCCGGCGATCCCTGCGGCGCGGGCGACCGGTTCGCGGCCACGGCAGCCGTCGAGCTCGCGCGCGGCACGTCCGTGGTCGACGTGGTGAACCGGGCGGTGCACGCCGCCACGGCCTGGGTCGCCGAGGGCGGCGCCGAGGGGTACCGCCGCCGGGCGGCTCTCGCCGGGCCGGGCGGGGCCGCGCACGGGTCCACGCCCGGGTCCACGCACGAGTCCGACGTGGGCACCGACGGCGGCTCCGGCGCCCGGTCGGGGTCGGGCACCACCGAGCGCACCCCGGAGAGCGTCGCCGCAAGGCTGCGGTCCGACGGCGGGACCGTCGTCGCGACCGGGGGCTGCTTCGACATCCTGCACGCCGGGCACGTCGCCACGCTCGAGGCCGCCGCACGGCTGGGTGACCACCTCGTGGTGCTGCTCAACGGCGACGACTCGGTCCGGCGGCTCAAGGGTGAGGGCAGGCCCGTCGTGGGGGCCGCCGACCGCGCCCGGGTGCTCTCGGCGCTGGACTGCGTGGCCGACGTCGTCGTCTTCGACGAGGACGACCCCACGACCGTCCTCGACCGGCTCCGCCCCGACGTGTGGGCCAAGGGCGGCGACTACACCCGCCGACCGCTGCCGGAGGCCGAGACGGTCCGCCGGCACGGCGGCCGGGTGGTCCTGCTGCCGTTCGTCGAGGGCAGGTCGACCACCTCGATCCTGGACCGGGCACCCCGGTCCGCACGACCCGCGGCGCCCGACCGGGCGCCGGCCACCACCACGAGGGAGGCACGAGCATGACCGACGCCACCGCACCGCCCACCGAGACCCCGGTTCCTCGGGAGCTGGGCACCGTCTACGTGACCGGCGGCTCCAGCGGCCTCGGTGCCGCGCTGGTCGAGGCCGTCACCGCCGCCGGCGGCAAGCCCGTCGTCCTCGACCGCGTCCCGCCGTCGGCGGAGGTGCCCCACGCCGTGGTCGACCTGGCCGACAGCGCCGCCGCGGCCGACGCCGTCGAGCGGCTCGCCGTGGAGGTCGGGCCGCCCGACGCCGTGGTGACCGCCGCCGGGACGGACGCCTGCGGCCCGCTCGCCGAGATCTCCGTCGAGCACTGGGAGCGTGTCGTCCGGGTCAACCTCCTGGGCACGGTCGCCGTCGTGCGGGCCGCACTGCCCTTTCTCGAGCAGCGGCGGGGCACCGTCGTGACCGTCGCCTCGACGCTGGGTCTCAAGGGTGTCTCCGACGCCACCGCCTACTGCGCCTCGAAGTTCGGGGTGCGGGGGTTCTCGCAGGCGTTGGCCGCCGAGCTCGCCGGGCGGGTCGGCGTCACCTGCCTCGTGCCGGGCGGGATGCGCACCGCGTTCTTCGACGGACGCCCGGAGCAGTACAAGCCCGGCCCGGACGCCGACCTCGCCGATCCCCGGGCCACCGCGGCAGCCGCCGTCACGGCCCTGCGCCAGCCCGTCGGCGTCGAGATCCGCGAGATGCTGGTGGCCGCCTCGGGCGAGTCGTCGTGGCCCTGAGCCCGCAGGGCAGCGTCCTGGTCCTGCGCGCGCTGGGGCTCGGTGACGCCGTGACCGGCGTGCCCGCCCTGCGGGGCGTGCGCCGGGCCTGGCCCCGTCGGCGGATCCTGCTGGCGGGGCCGTCCGCCACCGGCGAGTGGCTGCGCGGCCTGGGCCTGGTCGACGAGGTGCTGCCGACGTCGGGCCTGGACTCGCCCGAGTGGCCGCACGGCGTGCTGGACGCCGGGCGCCACGGCCTGGTGGCGGTGAACCTGCACGGCTCCGGCCCGCAGAGCCACCGGCTGCTGCGCTCGGTGCGGCCGGCACGGCTGGTCGCCTTCGCCGACGCCGTCACCGGCACTCCGGGCCCCGCGTGGGACGACGACGAGCACGAGGTGGACCGGTGGTGCCGGCTGGTGCGCGACGCCGGCGGCGCGTGCGGGCGGCCCGACCTGCGGCTCGAGGGCACGGGTCCGCCGGGCCACCACGTCGTCGTGCACCCCGGGGCCGCGTCCCCCGCGCGGCGCTGGCCGGAGCACCGGTACGCCGCCGTGGTGCGGCACCTGACCGGACGAGGTGCCGACGTCCTGGTCACCGGGGGTCCCGCGGAGTCCGGGACGTGCTCCCGTGTGGCCGCCGCGGCCTCCGGCCCGGGCACCGCCACCAGCCTCGCCGGGCACCTCGACGTCCCCGCGCTCGCACGAACCGTCGCCGCGGCGCGGCTCGTGGTGTGCGGGGACACGGGGGTCGGCCATCTCGCCACCGCGTTCGGCACGGCGTCGGTCCACCTGTTCGGGCCCACACCACCGCACCGCTGGGGCCCGTCGGTCGACCAGGACCGCCACGTCGTCCTGTGGCACGGGGAGGCCGGGTACGTCGGCGACCCCCACGGGAGCGCGGTGGACCCCGCCCTCGCGAGCATCCGCACCGAGGAGGTGGTCGACGCCGTCGACCACCTCCTCCAGAGGGCACCGGTCGGGGTGCCCACCGACGAGGAGGAGCAGAGATGAGACATGACCAGGTCGTGCAGTGGGTGGACCGCTACGAGCGCGCATGGCGCGAGAACGACGCCGGGGCCGTGGCGGACCTGTTCACCCCTGAAGCCTCCTACGCCCGCTCGCCGTACGAGCGGGCGCTGCTGGGCCAGGCCAGCATCCAGGACTTCTGGACGACCGACGCCGGCGCGACGTTCACGATGACGGCCGAGCCCGTGGCCGTCGACGGCGTCACCGCGGTGGTGCGCGTGGGGGTGCACTACACCGCACCGGAGTCCCAGGAGTACAAGAACCTCTGGGTCCTGCGCTTCGCCGACGACGGCCGGGTGGCCGACTTCGAGGAGTGGCCGTTCTGGCCGGGGCGTCCCTACAGCGCCGGCGGCGGGGCGAGCGACGAGGCTCCGGTCGAGCCCGGGCCGACGCCGGAGATCTGACCCGTCGGGCGGCCGAGAGCGTCCACGGACCAGCCGGCCGCCCGCCAGGGGCCGGGGTCCACGGCGTTGCGCGTGTCCACCAGCCGGCGGTGCCGGACCAGCTCGCCCGCGCGGTGCGGGTCGAGCCGGACGTACTCCTCCCACGCGGTGGCCAGCACGACCACGTCCGCCGCACGCAGCGCCTCGTCCACGTCCACCTGGAACCCGAGGGCCGGGTGGTGCTCCTGCGCGTGCGCCACGGCCTGCGGGTCGGTCACGACGACCCGGGCGCCACCCTCGGCCAGGCGCTCGGCGAGCTCCAGAGCGGGTGACGACCGGACGTCGTCGGACTCCGGCTTGAAGGCCGCTCCGAGCACCGTGACCCGGGCGCCGGCGAGCGTGCCGCCGCACGCCCGGCGCACGAGCGCCACGGCACGGGTGCAGGCACGGTCGTTGATGGCGTCCACGTGCTCGAGGAACTCGACCGCTGGACCGATCCCCAGCTCCCGTGCCCGGGCGAGGAACGCCCGGATGTCCTTCGGCAGGCACCCGCCGCCGAAGCCCAGCCCCACGCCCAGGTACTGCCCCCCGATGCGCGGGTCGTACGCCATGGTCCCGGCCAGCGCGACGGCGTCACCGCCGGAGGTCTCGCAGACCTCGGCCATGGCGTTGACGAACGAGATCTTGGTCGCGAGGAACGCGTTGGCGGCCACCTTCGCCAGCTCGGCCGTGGCCAGGTCGGTCACCACCCGAGGTACGCCGGACCCGACGAGCGGCGCGTACACCGCGTCCAGGCGTGCCGCCGCCGCGCGGCCGGCATCGCCCGTGCCCACGCCGTACACCAACCTGTCGGGGCGCAGCGTGTCGGCGACGGCATGGCCTTCGCGCAGGAACTCGGGGTTCCACACCAGGTCCGCCCCGTGTGCGCGCACCCGGTCGGCGACGCGCGGCGCCGTGCCCACCGGGACGGTCGACTTGCCGACCACCAGGTCGCCGGCGCGCAGGTGCGGCAGGAGGCACTCGACGGCCTCGTCCAGGTGGCGCAGGTCCGCCTCCCCGGAGCCGGCACGCTGGGGGGTGCCCACGCACACGAAGTGCACGTCGCACCCCTGCACGTCCGCCGTGTCGGACGAGAACCGGAGCCGTCCGGCCCGGCGTCCCTCGTCGAGCAGCTCCACCAGCTCGGGTTCGTAGAAGGGCGCGCGCCCGGCGGACAGCGTCGCGACGCGCGCCTCGTCGACGTCGATGCCGACCACGTCGTGCCCCAGCCGGGCGAGCGACGCGGCGTGCACGGCACCGAGGTACCCGCAGCCGATGACCGACACGCGCCGCCCGTGGGGACCGGCCGGTGCGGCCGCGTCGGTGTCGTCGTGCTCACGGAACCACTCGACCGTGCGGGCGAGGCCCTCGCGCCAGGGGGTCCGGGCGCGCCACCCGAGCACCTCCCGGGCGAGCGAGACGTCCGGCCGGCGGCGGACCGGGTCGTCCTGCGGGAGGTCGACGTGGCGCGTCCCGGCCGTGGAGCCGGTCGCGGCGAGGACGTCCCGCGCCACCTCCGCGACCGACAGCTCCTCGGGGTTGCCGAGGTTCATCGGCCCGGTGTGGCCGCTCGCGGCGAAGGCGAGGATGCCCTCCACGAGGTCGTCGACGTAGCAGACGGACCGTGTCTGGGACCCGTCACCCGCCACCGTGAGCGGTTCTCCCGCGAGCGCCTGCCGCACGAAGGTCGGCACCATCCGGCCGTCGTTCCCGCGCATCCGCGGACCGTAGGTGTTGAAGATCCGGACGATGCCGGTGTCGACGCCGCGGTCGCCGCGGAACGCCGTCGTGAGCGCCTCGGAGAACCGTTTGGCCTCGTCGTAGACGCTGCGGGGGCCGACGGGGTTCACGTGGCCCCAGTAGTCCTCGCGCTGCGGATGGGTCTCGGGGTCGCCGTACACCTCGGAGGTGGAGGCCAGCACGAACCGTGCCCCGCAGGACTGCGCCAGCTCGAGGGCGTGCCGGGTGCCGACGGAGCCCACGTCGAGGGTCTCGATCGGCCGCTCGAGGTAGTCGACCGGGGAGGCCGGCGACGCGAGGTGCAGCACCAGGTCCACGTCGCGGGGCGCCCTCTCACCCAGCGGGACGGGGCCCTGGGTGATGTCGGCGCGCACCAGGCCGAACCCCGGGTCGCCGACGAGGTGGGCGACGTTCGCGGCGGCTCCGCTCGACAGGTCGTCCACGCAGACGACGGCGGTGCCGGCACGCAGCAGGGCCTCGCACACATGGCTGCCGACGAAGCCGGCACCGCCCGTGACGACCGCACGGTGGAAGGTGGGGGCGGGACGCTCGCTCATCGCCGCACGAGCTTCGCGAACGTGCTGCCACCGCCGTCGGCGCGCTGCGGCTGGTAGAGGAACGCCAGGCCGGCGTCCTCGAACTTCTCGAACCACGTGTCCCAGTCGACGTGCTCCAGCTGGTCCTCGCCCGTGCCGCCGGGGAAGTCGATCCGCAGCACGCCGGCCTCGTCACCGTGCTCCGTGCCGCGCACGCTCGCCGGTGCCCCGCCGTTCTCCTCGACCCAGCTCCGGATCTCGTCGTGGTCGGTGGTCGTCCTGGTCTGTGAGTCCGACATGGTCCCCTCCTGGGAAGTCACCCACGGCCTCGCTGCTGGACCCGGCACCGCTCACGCTGCCACCGTCCTCCCGGGCTCGCACGGCATGCCGCCGGCACGGGTTGCCTGCGCAGGACGACCTGCCAGGCTTCGAGGACGGGGCGGCGTCGGTCCAGGAGAGCGGCCGCGTCACGCCACGTGGTCAGGAGGCGAGCATGAGCGAGCACACTGCCGACGAGCCGTTCGAGGATCCCGACGCGGACCTGGAGCAGCTCAACCCACGGACCGGGCCTTCCGCCCACCCGCCGCGTCCCGAGGACGACGACCAGGACGAGCGGGACGAGCGGGACGACCGGGACGACCGGGACGCCGAGCGCACACCGGGCACCGGGCCCGGACAACGGGTGCCCGGGCCGCACCCGCAGGAGGAGCCCGGCCCGGGCACCGGCCCGGGGCCGCGCTCCCCGGGCTCGCAGGGCTGAGCACGCAGCGCACGAGCCGCCCCCGTCCGGGTTGCCGGGCGGGGGCGCCTCGTGCGCCGGGTGGCCTCGTGCGCCGGGTGCTCGACGGGCTACTCGCGGTGCAGGGCGTCCTTCACCGCACCGGCCGCCTTCTCGAACGCTCCGGGCTTGCCGGTGGTGCCGTGGAAGCGGGGGTCCGGGGTCGTGGGCGCGGGCATGGGTTCTCCGGGCGGAGGGGTGTCGACGTACTCGAACTCGCTCTTGCCGTCCGGGGTCGGGCCGCTGGCCCACCTGCCCTCGGACGCGTGCTGACCGTCGCTGAAGTTGATGTACTGGTAGGAGGACTCGGTGTGCTCCTTGCCCTGCGGGAACGTGCTCGGCACGGGCAGGTCCTCCACGCCCTCGTCGCGCAGCTCCTGGGCGGCGGCGATCCACTGGTTCTGGTGCATGGTGTCGCGCGCGAGGAGGAACGCGAGCAGGTCGCGCACCCCGGCGTCGTCGGTCATGTGGTAGAGCCGAGCCACCTGGAGCCGCCCCTGCATCTCGGCGTTCGCGTTCGCCGTGAAGTCGGCCAGCATGTTGCCGCTGGCCGTGACGTAGCCCGCGGTCCACGGGTTGCCGTTGGAGTCCACGGGGCGTGCACCGGCCCCCGCCACGATGGCCTGCTGCGGGTCCGTGCCCCCGATGATCGCCGCCACGGTCGGGTCGTCCTGGACGGCGCCCTCGACCGCACCGACGGGGGCGTCGCCGAGGAGCTGGGAGATCATCGTCGCCAGCATCTCGACGTGGCCCATCTCCTCGGCCCCGATGCCGTAGAGGAGGTCGCGGTACTTGCCGGGCAGGTGAGCGTTCCAGGACTGGAACCCGTACTGCATGGCGACGGTGATCTCGCCGTACTGCCCGCCGAGCACCTCCTGCAGCTTGCGGGCGTAGACGGCGTCGGGCTTGTCGGGCTTCGCCCGGTGCTGCAGCTCTTGGCGGTGGAAGAACATCGGCATCTCCGTTCGGGTGGAGGCCGTGGCGACCCGCGGCTGCGGCACGGCCCGTGCCACGCCACTTCTCGACGCTTCCCGGCCAGGTTCGGCCCGCCGTCGTGTCGTCGCATCCCGACGCCGAGGGGCTAGCCGGGAGGTGGGACCGGTCGGGCAGCGAGCGCCGCCGCCACCGCGTGGAGGTTGTGCGCCATGAGGCGAGCGGTGCTCTGCGCCCAGTCGTGGCCGTGCTCGGTGGAGACGTAGTCGTCGCCCGGTCCGGGTCCCTGGTTCCAGTAGGTCCATGCCTGGCCGGGCACCGTGTAGCCGAGGTCGGCGAGCGCACCGCTGACCTCGGAGATGACGTGGTGGGCGCCGTCCTCGTTGCCGGTGACGACCACGCCGGTGACCCGGTTGTAGGCGACCGGCGTCCCGTCGTCGGCCGTCTCGGTCATCATGGCGTCCATCCGCTCCAGCATGCGCTGGGCGATCGAGGAGGGTCGGCCCAGCCAGGTGAGGGTGAGCACGACGAGGATCTCGGCGTCCAGCAGGCGTTCGTGGACGCCGGGCCACTCGTCGCCGTCGCCGACGTCGGTCACGACGCCGGGGGGCACGTCCAGGTCGGCGAGCCGCACGTGGTCCACCTCGACGCCCTGTTGCGCCAGGGCGTCGGCGACCACGGCGCCGAGCGTCTCGGTGTTGGACCGTTCCGGGGACTTCTTCAGGGTGCAGCTGACAAAGAGGGCTCTCATGGGTCACCTTCGCCGGGGTGCGACGGCCTGGGCTCGACCTTCTCACCACCGTAACGCTCCGGGGCGACCCACGTCGCCGTCTCCTCAGAGCTCGATCACGGTCTTGATGTCACCGGACCGGGGTTCGAGCGCCTCGGCCGCCCTGTCGAAGGGCACGCGGCGGGTGACCAGCCGGCCGAGCCAGTCGTGGTCGGCGCCCGCGAGCGCCGTCGCCGCCGCGCGGAAGTGCTCCTGGTTGGCGTTCACGGAACCGATGAGCGCGTCGTTCTCGAGCACGAACTCCCGGTTCACACCGCCGGCGTCGATGCGGACGGAGCGTCCGGCCGGCGAGACGCCGAGCAGGCAGACGACGCCGTAGCGGGCCGTGCCGGACAGGACGTCCACGACGACGCTGCTGGCGCCGGTCGCCTCCAGCACGACCTCGGGGCGCAGGGTCGCCATCACCTCGTCCACCGGCTCAGCGTGATAGGTCGCGCCGAGAGCGCGGACGAGCTCCGGCTTGGGCCCGTCGGAGACCTGGTCCAGCACGTGCACGTCGAGCCCGCGCTGGACACCGAGCAGCGCTGCGAGGAGGCCGATCGGCCCGGCACCGGTGACCAGCACCGAGTCCGGGTCGAACCACGACCGCTGCCCGACGAGCTCCACCTGCTCCCACGCCTTGGCCACGACGGAGGTGGGCTCGACGAGGAACCCGAGGCTGCCGAGAGAGGCATCGACCGGCACGGCGTAGTCCGGCTCGATGCGCCAGCGCTCGCTGCCGAAGCCGTCGACGCCCTGGATACCGCGTTCGGTGAACCGCCCGTTGCGGCACATGTCGAACCGACCTCGGGCGCACGCCCCGCAGGGCACCGGATCCGGCCGGCGCACGACGCCGGCGACCAGGTCGCCCGCGGTCCAGCCGCTCCCCTCGGGTGCCTCGAGGACACGGCCGAGCGACTCGTGCCCCAGCACCAACCGGTCACGGCCGCCGGGGGCCTCGCCGTGCTCGCCGGCCGCGATCTCCCGGTCGGTGCCGCAGACGCCCAGCGCCACGCCCTCGACGAGGATCGCGCCGAGCTCAGGACCCGGCTCCGGCACGTCGGTCACCGCGAGCGACCCGGGCCGGCCGGGACGGATGGTCAGTGCCTGCACGGGGCTCCCTCCTCGTGGCCGCGGGCGCGGCCGTCCTTCCATCGTGGTGCGTGGGCAGGATGGCCGCAGGCCGACCAGACCGAGCAGCCCGAGCCCACCTGCGCGGCACGTACCCTGTCGGTGCCCGGCGCTCTCCCGCCCGCACACCACCGGAAGGCCGTCCATGCAGCTCGTTCACGACCAGGTCCCTACCCGGCCGGCACCCGCCGTCAGCGCAGCACCGGACGCTCCAGGATGGGTGGCCGCTGCCGTGCACGACGCCGGCGCACGGTTCGTGCCCGTCGGCCCGCAGACGCAGGGTCTGCTCTGGTTCGGGCCCCTCGGGGCGTCCGGTCTCGGCGAGGTCCTCTCCGCCGCGCCGCACATCCGCTGGGTCCAGCTGCCGTCGGCCGGCGTCGACGCCTACCTCCGGGCGGGTCTGGTCGACGACCGCATCACCTGGACCTCGGCCAAGGGCGCCTTCGCCGAACCGGTGGCCGAGCACGCGCTCGCGCTCACGCTCGCGGCCCTGCGCCGGCTGCCCGAGCGGGCACGAGCACGCTCCTGGGGCGCGGAGGCAGGGCTCTCGCTCTACGACGCGGACGTGCTCCTGGTCGGTGCGGGCGGCATCGCCCGTGCGCTTCTCGAGCTGCTCGCACCCTTCCGCACGCGCACAGTCGTCGTGCGGCGTCGTGCAGACCCGGTGGCGGGTGCGGATCGCGTCGTGACCACCGAGCACCTGACCGAGGAGCTCGGACAGGCGGACGTCGTCGTGCTGGCCGCTGCGCTGACGGACCGCACCCGCGCGCTGCTCGGCGCGCCCGAGCTGGCGGCGATGAAGCCCGGCGCCACGTTGGTCAACATCGCCCGGGGCGCGCTGGTCGACACGGACGCCCTGGTGGAGCTGCTCTCCACGGGACACCTCGGCGCAGCGGCCCTCGACGTGACCGACCCCGAGCCGCTCCCCGCCGGGCATCCGCTGTGGGACCTGCCGAACGCCCTGATCACCCCGCACACGGCGGACACCCCCGAGATGGTGGACCCGCTCCTGCGAGAACGCGTCACCGCGAACCTGCGGGCCTTCGTCACCGGAGAGCCGCTGTCCGGCGTCGTCGACGTGCGCGCGGGATACTGACGCCGTCGTCCCCGCGCCGTACCACCGGAGTCAGAGCTCGACGTACTTCCCGGGCGCGGCGGAGCTCGCCAGCCGGACGGCCTCGACGGCGAACCAGGTGTAGCCGACGGCGAACAGCAACCGCTGCGCCACCCCCTGCACGTCCGGTGCCGTCCACATGATCAGCGGCAGGACGACCGAGGCCACGACAGCGACGGCGTCGAGCACCCGGATCGGCCCGGGACGCCGCCCCCGCCGGACGCTCACGGCCACCACACCGATCACGAAGGCGAACCCGACCGTCGTCGCGGCGATGCTGTGCATCGTGTCCTCCACGCGGTCCCACGGCGCGCTGTACCAGGCTCGGTGGGAGAACGTGCCGACCAGGATGATCGCTGTGCCGTACACGCCGTGCGCCGAGCGACCCCACGGTCCCCACGCCTCGCCGGCGAGCCCGGCCTCGAGCAGGACCGCCAGCCCGAGCAGCACGAACCCGGTGCGTGCCACCCAGGCCCCCGGCACCTCCTGCCCGCCCGCCTCGCTCACCGAGTGGCGCACCACGTCGTAGGTCTCGGGCACGGCGAGGGGGGCCAGGGCGACGCACACGGCGCTCGCCGCCAGCAGTGCGAGGACCACGGTCGCCGAGAGACGGTTCACGACTGAACGATCCCACTGCGAAGCCGCTCCGGCGCGTCGGCAGCGCTGCGGCGGTCACCAGGTCGACGCACGGCCGTCCTGGCCGCGCCGGTCGGTGACCTACCCTCGAGGTATGGCCACCTTCTCCTCCGTCACGCGTCCGCACGTCCTCTCGGCCATCGCCGAGCACGACGACCGCGGTCCCGTGGCGTTCCTCAAGCTCTACGGGTTCAGCCCGACCCCGGGGACCACCCTGCAGTTCGGTGGCACGACCTACGACGCGATGGCGATCCTCGCCGTCGCGCACCGGTACGCGACCGGTCGGGCCGCCCTGCCGGAAGAGATGGAGGGTGGCAAGGTCGCGGTCGGAGCGCTCCTGCGCAAGCACGGCTTCGAGGTCGACGGCAGCGGCGGCGCGCCGCCGGCGACGGCACGCCGGTCGGCCAGGACCGCCGCACGGGCCACGAGGTCCACCAAGACCCAGGAGCCGGAGAAGCCGGCTCCGGTGTGCCCGACGTGCTACATGACGTTGCCGGCCACGGGCGTCTGCGACAGCTGCGGGTAGGCGTCCGCTCCCGCCCGGCCGCGCGAGCCGGGCAGCAGTCGTCGGGCTGCCCGCGTCGCCGATGCGGGCATCGGCCCTTCCCCGCACAATCGCCACATGTCTGGCACCGGAACCTCCAGCCCGACCGGTCTCCGCCGCGCGGTGACCGGTCCGCTGCTCTTCCTGTTCATCCTCGGCGACGTCCTCGGCGCCGGCGTCTACGCCCTCATCGGCGAGATGGCCGGCGACGCGGGCGGTCTCGTGTGGTTGTCGTTCGGGGTCGCACTGGGTCTCGCCCTGCTGACCGCCTTCTCCTACGCCGAGCTCGTCACCAAGTACCCGCGAGCCGGCGGCTCGGCCGTCTACGCCGAGAAGGCGTACCGCAGCCCGCTGGTCGCGTTCCTCGTCGGCTACTGCATGCTCGCTGCCGGGGTGGTGAGCGCCGCCGGGCTGTCCCTGGCCTTCACCGGCGAGTACCTCACCGCGTTCCTCCCCGTGCCGCAGGTGCCCGCGGCGATCGTGTTCCTGCTCGTGGTGGCGCTCGTCAACGCGTGGGGCATCAAGGAGTCGCTGCGGGCCAACGTCGTCATGACGGTCGTCGAGGCCGCAGGCCTGGTGCTCGTCACGGTCCTGGGCGCCTGGGTCATCGGGCGCGGGGACGCGGACCTCGGCGGTGCCTTCACCCCGCCGGAGGGTTCGTCCGTCTGGCTCGCCGTCCTGGGCAGCGCACTGGTGGCCTTCTACTCGTTCGTGGGGTTCGAGACGTCGGCGAACCTGGCCGAGGAGATCCGTGACGTCTCGCGGGTCTACCCGCGCGCCCTGTTCGGCTCGCTGGCGACGGCGGGCGCCGTCTACGTCGTGCTGGGGTTCGTCGCGCCGGCCGTCGTCGCACCGGCCGAGCTCGCCGCGTCCTCCGGGCCCCTGCTCGAGGTCGTCCGGGTCGCCGGCGCGGTGCCGCCGGAGCTCTTCGCCGTGATCGCGCTCGTCGCGATCGCCAACGGAGCTCTCCTGACCATGATCATGGCGAGCCGGCTGGCCTACGGCATGGCCCGCCAGGGCCTGCTGCCCGCTCCGCTCGGCCGCGTCCTGCCGCGCCGCCGCACGCCGGGGGTCGCGATCCTCGTCACCACCGCCCTCGCCGTCGTGCTCGCCGCCACCAACGAGCTCATCGACCTGGCCTCGACCGTCGTCCTGCTCCTGCTCTTCGTGTTCCTCTCCACCAACGTCGCGGTCCTGGTGCTGCGTCGCGACACCGTCGCGCACGACCACTTCCGCGCTCCGTCGGTGATGCCCGTCCTCGCCGTCCTGTCCTGTCTGCTCCTGCTCACGCAGCAGGAGCTGCGGCACTGGGCTCTGGCAGGGGTGCTGCTCGCGGTCGGGGTGGGCCTGCACCTCGTGATGCGGCGCCTGGCGCGGTCCAGCTCGACGTCGGCGTCGGCGGCGTGACCGACCTCGCGGCACGGCCCCAGGCGTCCGGCTGTGCCGTGCGACGCCGTCGTGCGGCGAACCGGTCGAGCTCGCGCAGCAGGAGCGGCACCAGCTCCGGGTCCGCCAGCGACCGGAAGTGCCCCGGCGTGGCGAGCCGGACGTTGTGCGCGCCGGGCAGCCCCCTCCCGGTGGGGACGTGGGGGTCCAGCGCGGCGATCACCTCGTCGTCGGGAAGGAAGGCCCGGACGCTGCGCAGCGGCACCCATCTGGCGTAGGGCGACCCGGAGAACGGCGTGTTGACCGCCACCATCCCCAGGAGGCGCGGGCCCACGTCGGCGCGGCCCATGAGGCTCTTGCCGATCAGCCCGCCCTTGCTGTGCGCCACCGCCACCACGTCCTCGAGGCCCTGGTCGGCCAGGGCTATCGCGACGACGACCTGGGCCCCATCGAGTTCCCGACCGGCACCGCGGAGGTGAGCTCTCGGCGGTCGAGCACCCGCAGCACCAGGCTCGCCAGCTCCTCCACGCTCGGCACTGCATGGGCGCGAGGACTGCGGCCGAACCCCGGCAGGTCCGGAGCGCTCACCTGCCGGTCGGTGGCCAGCTCGGCGGCGAGCGGCCGGAAGGACCGCTCCGACACGCCGATGCCGTGCACCAGGACCACGGCATCGGCGGTCGGGTCGCCCGCTTCGAAGACGGCGAGCCGGTCGACCGGCGGCTCAGCCGTCGGTGCCGCCCTGCGGCGCGGTCGCCGACGTCCCCTGGTGCTGGGTGAGCTCGGCGATGAACCGGTGGCACTGCTGGGCACGTGCGGAGTCCTCGGACATCACCTGCTCGAAGAAGGCGGCGATCTCGTCCTTGCCCGCGTTGCGGGCGTCACGCACGTACTGGCCGTAGTCGTGGCCGGCCTTGAGCGCGTGGTACTGCACCGAGACGAGGTCGTAGGTGACGTCGTCGAAGCCGGTCTCTCCTGTTGCCATGATGGGTCCTCTCCCACGGGGGACACCGCGGCGGTCGCGGGCGTCCCGGCCGGTGGCCCGCTGCTGGACCGTCACAGTCACCGTGCCAGGGTCGCGTCGGCTCGCAACCCCGGCACCGTGCACCGCGCCGGGCGTGCATGGCGGATCCTGCCTAGGGTCCCTGACATGGCTGCCGACACCGCCCCCACCGTCTGCGTCGTGGCGCCCGAGCCGCAGCTGACGATCGAGATCGAGACGGACCGCTCCCGCGAGGCTCCCGAGATCCACCTGCACCCGGGCGGGCAGGGGCTCTGGGTGGCGACCATGGCCCGCTCGCTCGACGCGGAGGTGGTCGTCTGCGGACCGTTCGGCGGCGAGACCGGGGAGATCACCGCCCACCTGGCACGGTCCCGCGGCCTCGTGGTGCGCACCCCGGCGCAGGGCGGTGGCGGCACGCTGCTGCGTGACCGCCGCGGCGGCGGCGAGCCCGAGCTGGTGACCGTGCCGCCGCAGCCCCTCGACCGGCACGGCATCGACGACTTCTACAGCATCTCCCTCGTCGGAGCGCTGGAGTCGGACGTGTGCGTGCTGACGGGCAACCAGCACGACGTCGGGATACCGCCGGACCATCTGGCCCGCCTGGCTCACGACGTCGCGTCGTCGGGCACGCCGGTCGTCGCCGACCTGAGCGGCGACCTGGCCACCGCCGTCGGTCGGGAGGCGATCGCCGTGCTGAAGATGAGCGACCAGGAGATGGTCGCCACGGGCGTCGCCGACGACGACTCCGTGGCCGCGCTGCGTCGCGCGGGCGAGGCGTGGGTGGCCGACGGCCCCGGGGCCGTCGTCGTCTCCCGGGCCGGCGATCCGACGCTCCTCGTCACCACGGAGGACGCCTGGACGCTCACCACGCCCGAGGTGTCGACCGTCGACCACCGGGGTGCGGGCGACTCCATGACGGCCGGGATCGCGGTCGGGCTCGCCCGGGGCCTGCCGCTGACGGAGGCGGTGCGGCTCGGTGCCGCCGCCGGGGCGCTCAACGTCGCACGGCACGGGTTGGGCACCGGACGTCGGGGCGAGATCGAGGCCTTCGCCGCCCGGGTGTCGGTCGAGGAGATCGGGGGACGCTGATGCTGGCACTGGTCACCAACGACGACGGGATCGGCTCCCCCGGCCTGGGGGTCCTGGCGCGGTGCGCGGCGGCCGCCGGGCTGGACGTGCTGGTCGCCGCGCCCCGGGTCGAGTCGTCCGGCGCCTCCGCCGCGCTGCACGGCGCCGAGGAGGACGGGCGACTGCTGGTCGAGGACAACCGCGCACCGGGCGTGCCGGACGACGTGCGCTCGCTCGCCGTCGCCGCCGACCCGGCCCTCATCGCCTTCGTCTCGGCCTACGGCGCGTTCGGCGCCGTCCCCGACGTGCTGCTGTCGGGCGTCAACCGGGGGCCCAACGTCGGCAACGCCGTCCTGCACTCCGGCACGGTGGGTGCGGCCCTGTCCGGGGCGACGCTCGGCATGCGGTCGCTGGCCGTGTCGCTCGACGCCGCCGACCCCCGGCACTGGGAGACGGCGGAGGCCGTGACCACGCACGCCCTCGACTGGTTGCTCGCCGGGCCCCGGTCCCGTCGCACGCTGAACATCAACGTGCCGGACCTGCCCCGTGCCGAGCTGCGGGGCCTGCGGCAGGCGCCGCTCGCCTCGTTCGGCGCGGTCCACGCCCGGGTGGCGCAGCACGAGGCCGACGACGCGGCGCTGGTGGTGCGCTACGAGGGCACGGAGCGATCGACCGAGCCGGAGTCGGACGCCGGGCTGCTCGCCCAGGGGTGGGCGACGGCGTCGCTGCTGCTCGCCCCGTACGCGGACGAGTCCGTGCAGGTGCCGGGCCTCGGGGACGCGGACGGCTGAGGACCGCGGTCACGCGTGCACGGAGGCCGCCACGAGCCATGCCGTGATCAGCACCACGACCACGAGCAGGGCCGTCTCGTGCCCCGCCCCGCGCTGGAGCAGGCTGCCTGCCGCGTGCGCACGCCGTGCGCCGTGCCCCGGGGCCTGCAGCGACGGGACCACCCGGAAGTGCTGGTGTGCACCGATCGCCGCGACGACGGCGACGACGGCGACCTTCGCCAGCAGGAACAACCCCCAGCTGCTCTCCCAGAGCTGCGACGGCCGGTCGAGGATCTCGACGGCGAGCAAGATGCCGGCGATCCCCACGACCACCACCGACAGGGCGGCCACCGACGAGAAGCGGCTGCCGAGGTGGCCCGCGTCGAGCGCTCGGCCGTCCTTGCGGCGACGGCGCAGCACGACACCGATCATCACGACTCCGCCTGTCCACGTGGCCGCCGCCGCCAGGTGCGCCACGTCGACGCCGACGACGAGCCACCACGGCGACCCGGTGTTGCTGTGGCCGCCGAGGACCTGGCCGGCGGTCATCGCCAGGACCCCCACCACCGCCGCCCAGGAGCCGGGGAGCGACCGCCACGCACCGACGAGGACGAGGGCGGCCCCGACCGCCTGCAGGCCGAACACCCACGCCGTGGGACCGGCGAGGGCGTCGCCGAGGGCGGCGGCCGAGCCCGCCGCCGCCACGTCGCCCCCGGCCACCACCACCGCGCGCGCCGTGACACGGACGGCGAGCCCGACGAGCACGAGGAGCCCGGTCCAGCGCACCGCGCGCAGCACCACCGGGATGTCGCGCCGGTCCGGACCTCGCATCACCAGTGCGGCGAACAGCAGTCCGCCGGCCCCGACGAGCAGCCCCCAGAGGGCAGCGGCATTGCCGAGCCTCGCCACCACCTGCGCGAAGTCCTCGGCGCCCGGGTCCGTCGTCCTCTCCAGGTCCGGAGGCGGGAGCGGCGCGCCGCTCGGCTCGGCCGGCGACGAGGCTTCCTGCGTGACGGTGGGCTCCGGCGCCTCGGACGGTGCGGTCTGCGTCCCCTGGACGGTGAACGAGAACGTGCCCTCGAGCGGGTGCCCGTCCTGCGCCGCGACCGACCAGGCCACCTCGTATCCGCCGTCCGCCAGCCCGCCCTCCGGGGTCGCCACCACCACCGCTCCCGCACGCTCCTGCGTCACGTCGACGTCCACCGTGCCGTCAGGGCCCTCGACCACCACGGTGTCGCCCAGCGGTGTCACCGGCCGCGTGAAGGTCAGGAGCACCTCGCCCACGGGGCCGGACGTCGTCGTCCCGTCCGCGGGCTCCGCGGTGTCCAGATCCGTGTGGGCGGAGGCCGACGGAGCGCCGACGAGCACCAGCGCGACGGTGAACAGCACCACAGCGACCTTCTTGAGCATGACAGCCGATCCTACGGGTGCCCGGGCACCCGGATGCGGGCACCGGCGACGGCTCCTAGCGTCGAGGAGTCCGCACGATCCCTCCGGCGCGAAGGAGAACGCGATGAAGACGACCGAGATGATGGCGACGTACCCGGCCGAGATCAATCTCGACCGCCGGCTCCTGGCAGGTGCCGTGGAGGCACTGGTCGAGTGCGCCCAGGCCTGCACCGCGTGCGCGGACGCCTGCCTGAGCGAGGAGATGGTCGCCGACCTGCGCAAGTGCATCCGCTCGAACCTCGACTGCGCCGACATCTGCGACACGACGGCGCGCGTGCTGTCGCGGCACACCGGCTACGACGCGAACATCTCCCGCGCACAGCTCGAGGCCTGCGTCCAGGCCTGCCGTTCCTGCGGCGAGCAGTGCGAGAGCCACGCCGCGATGCACGAGCACTGCCGGGTCTGCGCCGAGGCGTGCCGCGCCTGCGAGCGTGCCTGCGCCGACCTCCTGGCCGCGATGAACTGACCGGCCGACCAGTCCTTCCGGGAGTTGCCCAGCGCCATCGTCCATGTCACCATGAGGCGAGCGGGAAACCGGTTTCTCGCTGATCAAGCCCGATGTCGACGACGACACCAGCTCCCGGAGGCGAAGATGCCCACCACCCCAGCTCCGCGATCCGCTACTCGCCGCAGCCTCAGCGGCCCGGCCGGCAGCGCCATGGCGCTCGCGCTGGCAGCGGGCCTGCTGGCCGCCCCGGCGGCGGCGGGTGACGGAGGGATCCAGGGCGACGACGAAACCCAGATCGTCGTCGCGGCTGACGGCTCCGGCGACGTCACCACGGTCCAGGGGGCCGTCGACCTGGCTCCGGCGCACTCCGAGGACCGCGTGGAGATCCTCATCGAGCCCGGCACGTACCACGGACGGGTCGTCGTGCCCTCCTCGCACACCAACCTGTCGTTCGTGGGAGCGACCGGCGACCCGGCCGACGTGGTCATCACCGACGACCGTGCCGCCGGCACACCGCACCCCGACGGGGGCACCTGGGGCACCACGGGAAGCAGCACCGTCACCATCTCCGGTGCCGGTTTCCAAGCCCACGCCGTGACGTTCGAGAACGCCTTCGACGAGGCCGCGCACCCGGAGATCAGCAGCAGGCAGTCCGTGGCGGTCAAGTCACGGGCCGACCGCGTCGTCTACGACAAGGTCCGCTTCCTGAGCAACCAGGACACCCTCTACCTCGACAGCCCCGACAACCGGACGCCGGCCCGCGTCTACATCACCGACAGCTGGATCGAGGGCGACGTGGACTTCATCTTCGGCCGCGGGACCGCCGTCATCGAGGACACCACCATCAAGGCCCTGCGCCGCGACTCCGACCCGAGCGGGTACGTCTTCGCCCCCAGCACCTCCCACGAGTTCTCCCGCGGGTTCCTCGTCACCGACTCGCGGATCATCTCCAACGCCGGGCCGGACAGCTACTACCTCGGTCGCCCCTGGCACCCGAGCAGCAACCCCGACAACGACCCCCGCATCGTGGTGCGCGACACGTGGATCGGCAACTTCCTCAAGGCCGACCCGTGGACGACGATGTCAGGCTACGACTGGCTCGCCGGCAGCAACGCCGAGCACGCCAACCGCGGCCCCGGTGCGGTGCTGAACGAGTTCCGGCCGCAGCTGACCCCCGACGAGGCAGCCGACCACACGCCGGCTTCGTACCTCGCCGGCGACGACGGCTGGGATCCGCGGGCGGACTGACACACGCAGAAGGCCGGTTCTCGTCTCCGAGAACCGGCCTTCCGTCCTGCACTTCTGACGTCTGCACGACGTCGGGCTGACAGTGTCTGGTCTCAGGACATCGGAATGGGGTGTCTCACGTCATCGGCATAGCGTGTCTCGGGTCATCGGCATGACCCGTCGGGACGATGCTCGATCGTGTCGAAACGCAGACTCGTGATCACAGCGGTCCTGGCCGGCGCCTCGCAGAGCGAGGTCGCCCGCCGCTACGACGTCTCTCAGGGATGGGTCTCACGACTCATGGCCCGCTACCGCACCGAGGGTCAAGCAGCGTTCGAGCCACGCTCACGGCGACCACACACCTACCCGGCCGCGACACCCGAGCCCGTCGTGCAACAGATCCTGGCCTTGCGCAAGGACCTCGCCGAACAAGGCCACGACTGCGGCGCCGACACCATCGCCTGG
>NZ_PVTX01000017.1 GCF_003003075.1 Isoptericola halotolerans
CTAGGTGTACTGACTCGGGACGTTGTTGATTCGGTCGATGGGGCGTAGGCCGCCGATGCCGGTGTGGGGTCGTTCCAGGTTGTAGTGGTCGAGCCAGATCGGCAAGGCGCGGGCGCGCTCGGAGTTGGAGTCGTAGGCCCGGGCGTAGGCCCATTCGGTGGCCAGGGTCCGGTTGAGGCGTTCGGCCTTGCCGTTGGTCCAGGGGCAGTGCGGCTTGATGAACTTCAACCGGATGCCCAGGCCGGCTGCGGCGTCGCGGAACGCGTGTGACTGGCGGTAGTTCTTCGCGTTGTCGCTCAAGACCCGTTCGATGGTGATGCCGTGGGCGGCGTAGAACGCCGTGGCCCGGGCCAGGAACCCGGCGCAGGTCGTGCCCTTCTCATCGTCGTGGATCTCCGCGTAGGCCAGCCGGGAGTGGTCATCGATCGCGGTATGGACGTAGTCGAACCCGAGCCCTCGCTTGCGGTGCGGGCGCTGCCCGCGCCCATGAACCTTCCACCCGCCGCCATCGGGGATGCGGCCGAGCTTCTTGACGTCGATGTGCACCAGCGATCCCGGATGCGGGTGCTCGTAGCGGCGCGGCGTTCGCCGCGAGGCGCGGATCACTTGCCCGGTGAGCGGGTCGCACTCGTGCAACAACGGCGTGTGGTGGCGGGCCAGAACACGCCCCACGGTGGAGGCTGGCACCCCGACCCGGCGAGCCAGATCCACCGGACCACGGCGGGCCAGGTGCCGCCAGATCCGGATCCTGGCCTCAGTGCACGCGTGGGTGCGATGCGGGCACGAGCGCGGCCGTGAGGAGCGATCCACCAGACCCGCCCGACCCTGCTGCTCGTAGCGGCGCCACCACCGCCACGCCGTGGTGCGCGAGACACCCATCTCAGCCGCGACGTGCGCCACCGGGCGACCTGCCGCGATCCGCCGGACCATCGTGAATCTTCCAGCAGGCGTCAGCCGGGCGTTAGCGTGGGACACGAGAGACCTCCGTTGGTACGAGCCGGGTTCCTAGACAGCTCCCACTCGACCCGGAGGTCTCTCGCTATGTCAACAACCTGCCGGGTCAGTACACCTAGGGTCGGGGCATGGCGTCGTCACATCCCCGGGTCCTGGCCATCGTCCTCGCCGGCGGAGAGGGCAAGCGACTCATGCCGCTCACTGCCCAGCGCGCCAAACCCGCCGTCCCGTTCGGCGGCATCTACCGGCTGGTCGACTTCGCCCTGTCGAACATCATCAACTCGCGCTACCTGCAGGTCATCGTGCTGACGCAGTACAAGTCGCACTCGCTGGACCGGCACATCTCCAAGACGTGGCGCATGTCCCCGCTGCTGGGCAACTACGTCTCGTCCGTCCCGGCGCAGCAGCGCGTCGGCAAGCACTGGTACCTCGGCTCGGCGGACGCGATCTACCAGTGCCTGAACATCATCGACGACGAACGGCCCGACATCGTCGTCGTGGTCGGTGCCGACCACGTCTACCGGATGGACTTCTCGCAGATGGTCGACGCGCACGTCGAGTCGGGCGCCCGCGCCACCGTCGCGGCGATCCGCCAGCCGATCGCGCTGGCGGACCAGTTCGGCGTCATCGACGTCGAGCCGGAGGACCCGACGCGCATCCGCGACTTCCTCGAGAAGCCGGTGGCACCCGTCGGGCTGCCCGACTCCCCGCAGGAGGTGCTGGCCTCCATGGGCAACTACGTCTTCGACGCCGACGCCCTCGTCGAGGCGGTCACGAAGGACGCCGCCGATCCCGACTCCCGGCACGACATGGGCGGCGACATCGTCCCGGCCTTCGTCGAGGAGGGCACCGCCGGCGTGTACGACTTCATCCGCAACGAGGTCCCCGGTTCCACCGACCGGGACCGGGCGTACTGGCGTGACGTCGGGACGATCGACGCGTACTTCGACGCCAACAAGGACCTGATCGCGGTACAGCCGGTCTTCAACCTGTACAACGAGGACTGGCCGCTGTACACCGGCTACACCGGCCTGCCGCCGGCGAAGTTCGTCCACGCCGGCCCGGGGCGTCTCGGGCACGCGGCAGACTCGATCGTCTCACCAGGTGTCCTCGTCTCCGGCGCGACCGTCGCAGGGTCCATCCTGTCCCCGGGCGTGCACCTGCACTCCTGGGCGACGGTCACCGACTCCGTGGTGATGGACGGCGTCCAGGTGCACCGGCACGCCCAGGTGCACCGCGCCATCCTCGACAAGTTCGTGGTGGTGGACGAACGGGCCCGGATCGGCGTCGACCACGAGGAGGACCGGGCCCGGGGCTTCACCGTCACCGACTCGGGGATCACCGTCGTCCCGAAGGGTTCCCACGTTGCCTGAGAGCGCCCCCGCCGCGCCCCGTCCCCGCCCGTCCGGCCCGCCGCGTCGTCGCCGGCTCGTCGTGACCGACGTCGACTCGACCTTCGTCACGCAGGAGGTCATCGAGCTCATCGCCGAGCACGCCGGCACCCGGCACGAGGTGGCCGCCGTGACCGAGCGCGCCATGCGGGGCGAGCTCGACTTCGCCGCCTCGCTGCGCGAACGCGTCGCCACCTTCGCCGGTGTGCCGGTGTCCGCGCTCGACGCGGTGCGCGAGGCGGTGGTCCTGATGCCCGGCGCCGCCGAGCTCACGGCCGAGGTCCAGCGCCGCGGGTGGGAGATCGGCCTCGTCTCGGGCGGGTTCGCCGAGATCCTGGCACCGCTCGCGGCATCGCTCGGGATCACCCGCTGGCGCGCGAACCGCCTGGAGGTGGCCGACGGCGTCCTCACCGGCCGGACCGTGGGCCCGGTCGTGGACCGTGCCGACAAGGAGGCCACCCTGCGCGAGTGGGCGGCCGAGCTGGACCTGGACATGGCCGACACCGTCGCGGTGGGCGACGGCGCCAACGACCTCGACATGATCCGCGCCGCCGGGATCGGCATCGCGTTCGCCGCGAAGCCGCTCGTGCGCGAGCAGGCGCCCTACCGGCTCGACGGGCCGCGGCTCGACGAGGTGCTGCGCGTGATCGACGAGGTCGACGCCGCCGCCCCGGCAGCCCGGGCCTAGCTCGGGCGGCCGACCCGCAGCAGCGTGGCCGACCGCTTGCCCCACTCCGACCACGGCTGCTTGGTGGCGTGCAGCACCGAGTAGGTCGCCGTCGGCACCCCGACACGGACCTGGGCCAGTGCGGCGTCGTCCGACGACTTGTCGGCGAGGTAGGCGGCGGTGGCCGCCATCGTGGGCTCGTGCCCGATGACCAGCAGCGTCCTGACCTCCGGGTCCACGTCCCTGACCAGCGCGAGCACGTCGGCGATGCTGGCCGCGTAGAGCTCGTCGCGCACCTCGGCGGCGAGGTGGTTGCGCTCGCCGTGGTTGCCCAGGTGGGCACGGGCGAGCTCCCAGGTCTGGCGGGTGCGCAGCGCGGAGGACACGATCGTGAGGTCGGGAACCAGACCGGCCGCCGTCAGGGCCATCCCGACCCGGCCCGCCTGCTTGCGGCCGTTCAGCGCGAGCGCGCGATCCGCGTCGAGCACGGCGCCCTTGCCGGGCTCGGCCTTGGCGTGCCGAAGCAGCACGAGCCGACGTCCCTTGTCCGGGACGTCGACCGCGTGCTTCGGCTGCTTCACAGGACCTCGCTCACTGACCCATCGCGTGGACGCCGCCGTCCACGTGCACGATCTCGCCCGTGGTCGCGGGGAACCAGTCGGACAGCAACGCGACGACCGCGCGAGCCGCCGGCTCCGCCGTCGTCTGGTCCCAGCCGAGGGGCGCGCGGCGCGGCCACGCGTCCTCCATGGCCTCGAAGCCGGGGATGGACTTGGCGGCGGTCGTGCGGATCGGCCCCGCGGAGACCAGGTTGGCCCGGATGCCCGACGGGCCCAGGTCGCGGGCGAGGTACCGGTTGGCGGACTCGAGCCCGGCCTTCGCGACTCCCATCCAGTCGTAGACGGGCCAGGCGAACCCGGCGTCGAAGGTGAGTCCGACGTAGGCACCACCGTCGGTCATCAGCGGCTGGGCCGCCGTGATGAGCGACTTGTACGAGAAGGTCGAGACCTGCACCGCGGTGGCGACGTCGTCCCATCCCGCCGAGAGGAAGTTGCCCCCCATCACGCTCTGCGGCGCGAAGCCGATCGAGTGCACGACGCCGTCGAGGCGGTCGGTGTGCTCCCGCACCTGGTCGGCGAGCGAGTCCAGGTCCTCGGAGCTGGTCACGTCGAGCTGGACGACCGGCGCGGTCACGGGAAGCCGCTTGGCGAACGCCTGGGTCAGCTTCATCTGCCGACCGAACGACGTCAGGACGATCTCCGCGCCCTCCTCCTGGGCGAGCCGCGCCGCGTGGAAAGCGATCGAGCTGTCCGTCAGGACGCCCGTGATGAGCAGCTTCTTGCCGTCGAGCAGAGCCATGGTGACCTTTCAGTAAAGTTCTGGTGGGAGCGTATCGGGCGATGCGCCCGAGGGACAGTTCAGTGACCCATGCCGAGGCCGCCGTCGACCGGCACCACAGCACCGGAGACGTAGCCCGCGGCGTCCGACGCGAGGAACTCCACCACGCCGGCGACCTCGTCCGGTGTCGCGAACCGACCGGCGGGGATCGCGTCCCGGTACTTCTTCTGGGTGTCCTCGGGCAGCGCGGCGGTCATGTCGGTCTCCACGAAACCGGGGGCGACCACGTTGGCCGTGATCCCGCGACCACCGAGCTCGCGGGTGATCGACCGGGCCATGCCCACGAGCGCGGCCTTCGTCGCGGAGTAGTTGACCTGACCGGGACCGCCGTAGAGCCCGACGACCGACCCGATCAGCACGATCCGTCCCGACCGGGCCCGGATCATCGGCTTGGAGGCGCGCCGCACGCAGCGGAACGTCCCCGTGAGGTTCACGTCGACGACCTGTTCGAACTCCTCGTCGCTCATCCGCATCAGCAGCTGGTCGCGGGTCACGCCCGCGTTGGCGACCAGCACCGTGGGCATGCCGAGCTGCGCCTCGATCTCGCCGAACGCGGCGTCGACCGCCGCGCTGTCCGTGACGTCCGCCACGAATCCGTGGACGCCCTCCGGCAGGTCGCCGCCCCGGTAGATCGTCGCGACCGTGTCCCCGGCGGCGACGAATCGCTCGGCGATCGAGCGACCGATGCCGCGCGCGGCCCCGGTCACGACGACCACACGGCCGGATGCTGCCTGCTCTGCCACGGGATGCTCCTCTCGACGACGGACCTGCGGCCCGGGTGCACGGCGGTGCGCCTGTGCGACCGTACCCCGGTGCCGGACCTGTCCCGCGCTGACGCCGAGGCACACGTCGTCGGACGGGATTGTCGGATTCCTCCAAAGACCGAGCAGCGTGTGAGCGGCCGTAGACTGGACGGGTGAGCACGCCCCGGCCTCACGAGGTCCCCTCGATCACGGGCGTCCCGGCGAGTCTCGCCGAGGACCAGAGTCGGCGCCTGCGCCAGTACCTGCTCCAGATGGGACTGCGGATCGTCCTGATCCTGGCTGCCGCTCTCCTCGTGGAAGGCTGGCTGATGTGGGTCTGCTTCGCCGGCGCCGTCGTGCTGCCATACTCTGCGGTGCTGCTCGCCAACGCCGGTCGCGACCGCTCCACGCGGGAGTCCTCCGGCGTACCGGCCACCCCGCCTGCACAGCCTCGCCAGATCGAGGCGACCACCGTTCCCCTGGAGGACCCGGGCGTGCGCGTGGTGGAGCACACCGACGACCCGCCGTCGACCGGGACAGCCGACCGGAAGGACGACTGATGGACGTGCTCGGACTGGGCGCCGACCCCGTGGCCGCCGACGAGCTCGTGTGCTCCGCCAAGGGCTGTCGCGCCGAGGCCCGCTGGGGCCTGCTGTGGAACAACCCGAGGCTCCACACGCCCGAACGCCGCAAGGTGTGGCTCGCCTGCGACGACCACCGCGAGCACCTCGAGCAGTTCCTCGGCGCGCGGTCGTTCTGGAAGCAGACCGTGCCCGTCGGCGAGCTGGAGCACGTGTGAAGCGGACCCGTCGGCAGTGGGTCACGCTCGGTCTCGCCGCGGTGCTGCTCGCGGCCCTGTGCGTGCTCGCGGCGTTCTGGCAGTGGCACCGGTACACCGACCGCCAGGAGCAGATCGACCTCGTCGACGCGAACTACGCCGCGCAGCCCGTGCCGCTGGAGGAGCTCGTCGCCGGTCCCGGGTCGACGCTCGCGGCCGACGACGTGTGGCGGCCCGCCGTCGTCGTCGGCGAGTACGTTCCCGAGGACACGGTGCTCCTGCGCAACCGTCCGGTCAACGGCACCCCCGGCTTCCACCTGCTGGTGCCGCTGCGCACCGAGCTCGGCGGAGAGCCCGTGGTGATCGTCGTCGACCGCGGGTTCGTCCCGCTCGGCGCCGACGCCAGCGAGGCCGCGTCCGTCCCCGACCCCCCGGCCGGCCAGGTCGCCGTGACGGTCACGCTCCGGGCCGACGAGCCCGCCGCCGACCGTGGCGCCGAGGGCGGGACGGTGTCGCGGATCAACACCGAGCAGGTGCTGGCCGCCACGCAGGGCGCGAGCACGGCCGACGGCGGGACCGTCGGCGCGTACGGGCAGATGCGCAGCGAGGACCCGGCCGCCGACCAGGCCCTGGTCCCGGCGCCCCGGCCGGACACCGACCCCGGCTCCCACCTCAGCTACACGTTCCAGTGGGCGATCTTCGCCCTCGGTGCGGTCGGCGGCTTCGTGCTGCTGTGGCGGCGTGAGACGCGCGCTGCCACCGTCACCGCCGGCGAGCTCATCGCCGCCGAGGAACCCGAGGGATCCTCGCGGCCGCGCCGCGAGCGCCGCCGGCCACGCCGGGTGGACGAGGAGCACGAGGACGCGCTCGTCGACGCGGCGCGCCCGGGCCACCGGGGCTGACGCCACCGCGGCTCCGCACGGGCGCCTCAGGCGAGCGACACGAGCTCCGCGTAGTCGTCCGACCACAGGTCCTCGTCGCCGTCGGGCAGCAGCAGCACCCGCTCCGGGTTGAGCGCGTCGACGGCGCCGTCGTCGTGGGTGACCATGATGACGGCGCCCTCGTAGGTGTTCAGCGCACCCAGGATCTCGGCGCGCGAGGCCGGGTCGAGGTTGTTGGTCGGCTCGTCCAGGAGCAGGACGTTCGCGCTGGAGACGACGAGCGTGGCCAGGGCGAGCCGTGTCTTCTCCCCGCCGGACAGCACGTGCGCCGGCTTGTCGGCGTCGTCCCCGCTGAAGAGGAACGATCCGAGGGTGGTCCGCACCTGGGTGTCGGTGAGGTCCGGTGCACTGTGCCGCAGGTTCTCGACGACGGTGGCGTTCATGTCCAGCATGTCGTGCTCCTGGGCGTAGTAACCCATCTTGAGCCCGTGGCCCGGCAGGACCTCGCCGGTGTCCGGGGTCTCGACGCCGGCCAGGAGCCGCAGCATCGTCGTCTTGCCGGCGCCGTTGAGGCCGAGGATCACCACACGCGAGCCCCGGTCGATCGCCAGGTCGACGCCCGCGAACACCTCCAGGGAGCCGTAGCTCTTCGACAGCTCGCGAGCGGTGAGCGGGGTCTTCCCGCAGGGTGCCGGCTTCGGGAACCGCAGCGCGGCCACCTTGTCCGTCTGCCGCTCGCCCTCGGTGCCGGCGAGCATCCGTTCGGCGCGCTTGATCATGTTCTGCGCGGCGGTCGCCTTGGTCGCCTTGGCCCGCATCTTGTTGGCCTGCGCCAGCAGCGTGCCGGCCTTCTTCTCGGCGTTGGCACGCTCGCGACGGCGACGGCGCTCGTCCTGCTCGCGCTGACCGATGTAGGCGTCCCAGCCGAGGTTGTACTGGTCCAGCTCCCCACGGTTGGCATCCAGGTGGAAGACCTTGTTCACCGTCGCGCGCAGCAGCTCGACGTCGTGAGAGATCACGATGAACCCGCCGGAGTACGACTTGAGGTAGTCGCGCAGCCAGACGATCGAGTCCGCGTCCAGGTGGTTGGTGGGCTCGTCCAGCAGCAGCGTGTCGACCCCCGAGAACAGGATCCGTGCCAGCTCGACGCGGCGGCGCTGGCCACCGGACAGCGTGTGCAGGGGCTGGCCGAGGATGCGGTCGTCGAGCGCCAGGTTGCTGGTGATCCGGTGCGCCTCCGACTCCGCGGAGTAGCCGCCGGCCGCGAGGAACCGCGTCTCCAGCTTCGGGTAGCGCTCCATCGCCGCCGCCTGGACGTCGGCGTCCTCGCTGGCCATCTCCTTCTCCGCCAGCCGCATCTTGGCCACGATCTGGTCGAGGCCGCGCGCACTGAGGACCCGGTCCATCGCGACGACGTCGAGGTCCCCGGTGCGCGGGTCCTGCGGCAGGTAGCCGATCTCGTTGCCGCGCGTGATCGTGCCCCCGGCCGGCAAGGTCTCGCCCGCGAGGGTCTTGGTGAGCGTGGTCTTGCCGGCGCCGTTGCGGCCGACCAGGCCGATGCGGTCGCCCGGGGCCACGCGGAACGTGGCCTCGTGCAGCAGGACGCGGGCGCCGAAGCGCAGCTCGACGCCGTGGGCGGTGATCAAGGCAGAGGTGTCCTTCAGAAAGCAGGTTCGGGGGTCCGCTGCCAGTCTACGGTGCGGAGCCGCGCACGGCCGCGGCGCAGGTCACACCGAGAGACCGGGTTCTCCCGCACCGTGAGAGGCGTTGGACGACCGGCGCCGGTTACCCCTAGGCTGCGGCCCGCATCGCCGGTACCGACGTTCGGGCTGGTGAGAACGCCGAGGACGAAGGAGAGCCGGCAGTGATCCAGCACGTAACCGGTGTCGTGTCGTGGCTGTGCGACGCCGGCCGGCGGGTCGTGACGGCCATCGTCGCCAACGTCGCCGTGTGCGCCGGGGTGTTCGCCGTCCTGGAGGGCGTCGACTACTTCGAGGGGCTGTACTGGGCGGTCACCACCGCCACCACCGCCGGGTACGGCGACCTCTCCCCCGCGACGACGGCAGGGCGGGTGACCGCCATGTGGCTCATGGTCTCCAGCGTGGCGCTGGTGGCCGTCGCGACCGCACGGCTCGCCGCCCGGCTCGTGCAGGATCCGCACCTCTTCTCCCACGAGGAGCAGGAGGAGCTCAAGGACGACGTCGACGACGTGCGGGACATGCTGGTCCGCGTGTGCGAGAAGCTGGACGTCCCCGTGCCGCAGTCGGTCGAGGAGTACGACCGCCCGACGCTCGAGACCGACCGGTGAACGCTCCGGACGCTCCGCCTGCGCCGGGTCTGCGTGCCGGGGTCGTCTCGCGTCTCGACTCGTCGGTGTTCGGGATCGCCTCGACCGCGCCGGCGTACTCGCTGGCCGTCACCGTCGGGGTGCTGGCCGCGGCGGTCGGCACGGCGTCGCCCACCGCGCTGCTGCTCTCCGCGGTGCCCGTCGTGCTCGTCGCGCTCTGCTTCCGTGAGCTCAACCGCGCGCAGCCGGACTGCGGCACCGCCTACTCCTGGGCGCAGCGTGCGCTCGGCCCGCGGACCGGCGCGCTCTCCGGCTGGCTCACCATCACCGCCTGCCTGCTGGTCATGGCGAACCTCGCCCTGGTGACCGCCGTCTACGCCTTCGAGCTGCTCGGCGCGGAGACCCTGGCCGACTCCCCGCTGGCCCGGGCGGCGGTCGGCTCCGTGGGCATCGTGGTGATGGCGTGGCTCGCCTACCGCGGCGTGCAGCTCGCCGCCCGGCTCCAGGCGGTGCTGGTGGTCATCGAGGTCGTCGCGCTGCTGTGGTTCGCTGCTCGTGCGCTGGCCGAGGCCGAACGGATCACCTGGCCGACGCTCCAGGCCACCGGGACCGGCGGCGTCGACGGCTGGAGCGCCGCCTTCCTCGCCGCCGTGTTCCTCTACTGGGGCTGGGACTCGTCGTTCTCGACGAACGAGGAGTCCGACGACCCTCGCGAGACACCCGGGGTCGCGGCCCTCGCGGCCAACGGCGTCCTCGTGGTGCTCTACGTCGTGGTCACCTGGGCAGCGATCACCTGGGCCGGCACCGACCGGCTGGCCGACGTCGCCGACGACGACTTCTTCGCGGTGCTCGCCGGGGACCTGATGGGCACCACGGGCGGCACGGTGCTCGTCGCGGCGGTGCTGGTCTCCGGACTGGCGTCGGCGCAGACGACGGTCCTGCCCACCACTCGTACGCTGCTCGCGATGGGACGGGACGGGGTCGGGTCGTCCCGGCTGGCGGGGATCTCGCGGCACGGCACGCCCTCGACCGCGACGTGGGTCTTCACGGTCGCGTCGGTCGGCCTGTACGTGCTGCTCGTGTGCACCTCGGAAGCCGTGCTGTGGGACTCCGTGGCCGCCACGGCGGTGCTGGTCTCCGGGTACTACCTCGTCACGGCGGTGGCCGCCCTGCGCTACCCCTACGCCGACGGCGTGCGGGCCCGCCCGCTGTGGCGTCTGGTCGTGCCGGGCCTCGCCGCCGTCGTCTTCGCCGGTGTCCTCGTCGTGTCCCTGTTCGACCTCAGCGCCGTCTCGCTGGGCGTCGTCGCCCTGTCCCTCGCGCTCGGTGCGCCGCTGCTGCGTGCGCGACGCACCGCCCCGATCCAGTCCCCGCACCCGACCCCCCAGGAGACCCGTCCGTGACGTTCCCAGCCCGCCGCCGTATGCGGAGCGCGTCGGTCACCCTCGGGGTGACCGCGCTCGTCGCCGCATCCCTCACCGGTTGCGCACCCGAGGCGGACAACCGCGCGATCTGCGTCGACCCGGAGACGACGGAACGCGTCGACGACGATCTCTGCGACGAGGACGACGACGACTACCACGGCTCAGCCACCGGCACCGGGGGCGGGCACTACTGGTACTACGTCCGGGCGGGCTCCCGCGCGCCGGCCGTCGGCTCGTCGTACGCGACGACCTCGGGCACGTTCGACTCCTCGACGTTGCGCGGATCGACGGCCAAGGGCGGAGTGTCCGCCGACGGCGGCACCGTCACGCGCGGCGGCTTCGGCGGCAGCGGCAAGTCCAGCTCCTGACCCGGCCATCGGCCCACCACCCCCCGAAAGGCTCGACGTGATCGACCTCCTCTCCGCCCTCTCCTACGGTGCCGCCTACTGCGTCGTCGGCACCCTCGTGCTCATCGCGTCGTGGAAGGTGCTGGACCTCCTCACACCGGGCTCGCTCGGCGAGCACCTGCACCGCTCCCACTCGGCGGCCCTGGTGTCGGCCACGTGGATGGTGGCCCAGGGCTTCATCGTCTTCACCGCCATCTGGACCAACGCGGACTCGGCGTTCGGTGTGGCGCTCGCCTGGACGGTGGCGTTCAGCGTCGTCGGCGTGCTCCTGCAGGCGCTCGCCTGGCGCCTGGTCGATGCGGTCACACCGGGCACGCTGGGCGAGGAGGTCACCGTCCCCGGCCCCGTCGTGCCGCTGGCCGGCGTGAGCGCCGGCGTCATCGTCGCCGTCGCGCTCGTCGTGGTCGCCTCGATCGCCTGATGCGCCGCCACCCCATCACCCCGCGGCTCGGCTGGCGCTCGACGGTCGAGTCCCAGGGGCTGGTCTTCCCGGTCACGCCGGTGGAACGTGCCGACGGCACGACGGACGAGGTGCCGTACTGGCACGAGGCCGCCTGGTACGAGTTCTCGATGTCGGAGGTGGAGCAGCTCGAGGCGGCCACCGACGAGCTCTACGGCATGTGCCGCGAGGCCGCGGGCGAGATGGTGCGCCGCTACAGCGACACCGACCTGTGCCTGCCGAGCGGTTCGCTGGCGCTCGCTCAGGCGTCGCTCGACCGCGACGACCCGTCGGTGTACGCGCGCTTCGACCTCGTCTACGACGGCACCGGGCCCGCCAAGATGCTCGAGATCAACGGGGACACCCCCACGGGCCTGGTGGAGACGGCCGTCGCCCAGTGGAACTGGCTGGAGGACGTCTTCCCGTACCGCGACCAGTGGAACTCCGTGCACGACCGTCTGGTGCGCTGGTGGTCCGAGGAGCTGGCCGCCGGCCGCTACCCCGACGGCGTGCACTTCCTGCACTCGACGGTCGACGACTCCGGCGAGGAGGAGATGACCGTCACCTACCTGCGCGACACGGCCGCCCTGGCGGGTGCCCGGACGTTCGGGCACCCCATCGACCAGCTCGGCTGGACGACGGACGCCCGGGGCGGCCGGTTCGTCGACGACTTCGACCTGCCGGTGCGAGCGGCGTTCAAGCTGTACCCGTGGGAGGACATGGTGCACGAGCCCTTCGGGGCCCACGTCCTGGCGGGCGCCGAGGACCGGCCCGTGCAGTGGCTGGAGCCGGCGTGGAAGATGTTGCTGTCCACCAAGGCGATCCTGCCCGTGCTGTGGGAGATGTTCCCCGGGCACCCGAACCTGCTCCCCGCCTACCTCGGCGAGCCACGCGGGATGTCCGAGTGGGTCGCCAAGCCGCTGTGGGGCCGCGAGGGCGACAACGTCCACGTGCACGCCGCCGGCCTGGAACAGGTCAACGACGGCGACTACGGCGACCAGCCGCTCGTGTACCAGGAGTACGTCCCCCTGCCCGACTTCGACGGCAACCGCGTGGTCCTCGGGTCGTGGGTCGTCGGCGGGGTCGCCGCCGGATGCCTGGTGCGCGAGTCAGACGGTCCGGTCACCGACTACTACTCACGCGTCGTGCCGCACGTCATCGGGGACGCCCGCATGCCCGACGAGGCCCAGGTGCAGGCCTGGCTCGCGGAGTGATGGGTAGGGTTCACCCGTGACCTCGCCCGACGCCCGCGTCCCCCGCGCAGCATCGGCGGTGCTCGTCGTCGTGACCGTGCTCGCGGGGCTGGGCGGACGGCGGTGGTTGCCCGCCGACGTCGCCGGACCGCTCGGTGACGTCCTCTACGCGATGCTCGTCGTCTGGCTCGTGGTCCTGGTCTTCCCGCGCGCACCCCGTGGCCTGGCGTCCGCGACAGCACTCGCTCTCTGCACGGCGATCGAGCTGTCGCACCTCACCGAGTGGCCCGCAGCGCTGCTCGAGCGTCTGCCCGCCGCACGGTTCGTGCTGGGCACGACGTTCGGTGCGGCGGACCTCGCCTGGTACGCGCTCGGAGCGTTCCTGGGCGGTGCTCTGCTCGTCGTCGTCGGCGGACGTCCGGAGGCTGTCGACGAGGCGCTGCGGCACGTGCGTGCCGCGCGGGCCCGCCCGGCCGGCCGGCGCGTCACGGCCTTCCTCGTCCCGCTCACCCTGCTGGGCGTGGTCGCCGCCGTGGGGATCGGCGTCGGGCGGAGCCTGTCGATCGAGGCCGACGAGCTGGCCGCTCAGGTCGAGGTCGCGCAGGCCGAGCTCGACGGATCCGCCGACAAGGTCGCCGACGACGACGTCCGGTCGGCCCTGTCGACCGCGATCGACGACGCCGGCACCGTCCTGGAGGGCAGGCCGGTCCTCGACCGGCGGCCGGGCGACGCCACCGACGCCGGTGAGCGGCTCGAACGGGCCGTGACCGCGGTGCACGACTCCCGCCGCACGTTCGCGACGACCGCGGCGGCCGAGGTCCGGGAGACGTTCGCTCCCGTGCAGCGCAAGGCCGAACGCATCCTGACGGCCACCGACGAGCTGGCCGACGCCGGCCAGGCGGCCGACGAGTCCGCGAGGGCCGCGCTGCGCGACGCCCTCGACGCGGCGACCGCCGCGCACACGACCACCGGACCGGACCAGCTCACCGAGCTGCCGCTGGCCGAGCTGGAGAGCGTGGCGGGCGACCTGACCACGCGTCGCGACGACGTCGATCTCGCCACCCACGACCTGATGTCGGCCCAGGACGCCGCCGTCTGCCCCGAACCCGACCAGGTGTGGTTCCCGCAGGCAGGGAAGCTGGCCGCGAAACGTCTCGCGCCGATCCCGTGGGCACCGCAGCACTCCGTGCGGGCGGACCTGCTCGAGGGCCTCGTCGCGCTCGACGAGGCCTACCAGGCGGAGTTCGGCGAGCACCTCACCGTGAACTCCGGCTACCGCTCGTACGACGACCAGCTCGCGGTCTACAACCCGGACCAGCCGAACCCCCTCGCCGCTCCCCCCGGCTGCTCGAACCACGGGCTGGGCACCGCCGTCGACCTCAGCATGGGCCCCGAGAGCTTCGACGGCGCGCGGTACGCCTGGATGAAGGAGCACGCCGAGGAGTACGGCTGGACCCACCCGGCGTGGGCGGAGCCGGACGGCCGTCTCCCGGAGCCGTGGCACTGGGAGTCGGTCGAGACGCCGCTCGGCTACTGATCGAGGCCGGCCGCTTCGCCTACGGTGGTGCCGTGACCGAATCACCGGAGAACCGTTCGTTCGTGGCCCTGCTGTGCGCCGTCAACGTGGGCGGCACCGGCAAGCTGCCGATGAGCGACCTGCGTGCGATGTGCGAGCGGATCGGGTTCGACGACGTGCGCACCTACATCGCGAGCGGGAACGTGCTGTTCTCCACCGGTCTCGACGCCGACGCCGCCCGCGACGCCCTCGAGGCCGCCCTGCACCAATACGCGGGCAGGCCGGTGGGCGTCGTGATCCGGACACCGGCCGAGATGGCACGCGTCCGTGCCGCGAACCCGTTCCCGTCCGCGGTGCCGAGCCGGGTCGGCGTGGTTTTCCTCGACGCGCCGCCCGACGCCGACACGGCCGGGCGTGCACGAGGAGTCGCCGAGGAGGAGATCGCCCTGGGTGACCAGGAGATCTACGTGCACTACCCGCAGGGCATGGGGCGGAGCAGGCTGCACCTGCCCGGCGCGACCGGCCGAGCGACGACCCGGAACATGAACACGGTGACGAAGCTCGCCGCGCTCGCCGCCGAGCGGTCGTAGCGATGGCCGGCCGGTCGGCCTGGCGCACTCCCTGGACGCGGCCAAGGCCTTCACCCGACGTGCCGGCACACGTCAGGGCTGCGAGTCAGACGTTGAAGCCCAGCATCCGCAGCTGCTCGCGACCGTCGTCGGTGATCTTCTCCGGGCCCCACGGCGGCATCCAGACCCAGTTGATCCGGTGGCCGGAGACGAGCCCCTCGAGGGCCTGTGCCGACTGGTCCTCCAGGACGTCGGTGAGCGGGCACGCCGCCGACGTCAGGGTCATGTCGATCGTGGCGTGGTTGTTCTGGTCCACCTCGACGCCGTAGACGAGGCCGAGGTCGACGACGTTGATCCCGAGCTCGGGGTCGATGACGTCGCGCATGGCCTCCTCGACGTCAGCGGCGGTCGTCGCGCCCGGCGTCGGGCCGGCCGCTGCCGGCGCAGCCGTCTCGGTCGTGTTCTCAGTCATCGGTTCCTCCGGTGGGGTCGGCCAGCGCGCCGCTGCGCGCCAACGAGTCCTTGAGCGCTGCCCAGCCGAGCAGCGCGCACTTGATGCGGGCGGGGTACTGCGAGACGCCGGTGAACGCCTCACCGTCACCGAGGGCGTCGAGCGCCGCGTCGTCGTCCAGCCCCTTGCCGCGCGAGGCCATGAGCGCGTGGAAGGTCGCGTCGAGCTGCCGCACGTCGGCGATCTCCCGGCCGGTCACGAGCTCCGTCATGACGGAGACGGAGGCCTGGGAGATCGAGCATCCCTGACCCTCCCACGACACGCCCGAGACCACCGCCGGACCGACGTCGTCCGTCCGGACGTCGACCCGCAGGGTGACCTCGTCGCCGCACGTCGGGTTCACCTGGTGGGACTCGCCCGCCAGGTGCCCGGCGGCGGGCTCGACGAGGCCGCGACCGTGCGGGTGCTTCGCATGGTCGAGGATGACCTGCTGGTACATCTGCTCCAACGAGCCGCTCATGCGCCCTCCTTCTTCACTCTGCACCGAAGAACGCTCGCACACCCGTCAGCGCTTCCCGGAACGCCGTGATCTCGTCGACGGTGGTGTACACCGACGCCGAGGCCCGGGCCGTGGCGGCCACACCGAACCGGCGGTGCAGCGGTTGCGCGCAGTGGTGCCCGACCCGGACGGCGATGCCGCGGTCGTCGAGCACCTGGCTCACGTCGTGCGCGTGCACGCCGTCGACGACGAACGAGACGACGGCGAGGCGGTCTCGCGTGTCGGTCGGGCCGATCACCCGCACGCCGGGGATCTCGGTGATGCGCAGCAGCTCGGCGGCCAGCTCCTGCTCGTGCCGGGCGACGCGGGCCATCCCGAGCTCGTCGAGCCACTGCGCGGCCACGCCCATGCCCACGGCCTGGGCGACCATCTGCGTACCGGCCTCGAACCGCTGCGGCGGGGGCGCGTAGGTGGTGGCCTCCATCGTGACGACCTCGACCATGGAGCCGCCCGTGGTGACGGGTGGCATGGCCTCGAGCAGCTCGCGGCGTGCGTAGAGGACGCCCACGCCGGTGGGCCCGAGCATCTTGTGCGCGCTGAAGGCGGCGAAGTCCACGCCGAGGGCGGGCAGGTCGACGGGCAGGTGCGGCACCGACTGGCAGGCGTCGAGCACGGTGTACGCGCCCACGCGACGGGCGGCGGCGACGAGCTCGGCGACGGGACCGACGGCACCCGTCACGTTCGACACGTGGCCGAACGCCACGATGCGCGTGCGGTCGCCGATCACCGAGTCGACGTCCGAGAGGTCGACACGGCCGTCGTCGCCCACGCCGAACCAGCGCAGCACGGCCCCGGTGCGGGCGCAGAGCTCCTGCCAGGGCACGAGGTTCGCGTGGTGCTCGGCCTCGGTCACGACGATCTCGTCGCCCGGCTCCAGCCGGAACCGTTCGGCCGCCGCTCCCCCGCGCCCGGCCGTGGCGTTCGAGAACGCGTAGGCCACGAGGTTGATCGCCGCCGTCGCGCCCGGCGTCCAGACGATCTCGCCGTCGTCCGCCCCGACGAACGAGGCGACCGCGGCCCGTGCGGACTCGAACGCCTCGGTCGCCTCCTCGGCGAGCTGGTGCGCGCCGCGGTGCACGGCGGCGTTGCGCTGCTCGTAGAACTCGACCTCGGCCTCGAGCACCACGTTCGGCTTCTGCGAGGTCGCCGCCGAGTCCAGGTAGACCAGCGGCTTGCCGCCCCGCACCGTGCGCCCGAGCAGCGGGAAGTCGGCGCGCACCGCGGCGAGCTCGCTCGCGGTGAGTGCCTCGGCCGGGCGCACGGTGTCGGCGGCGGTCATGATGCGCTCCGTCAGGCCGACGCCGTGGCGCCGGTCAGGAAGCGGTCGTAGCCCTCGTCCTCGAGCCGCTCGGCGAGCTCGGGGCCGCCCTCCTCGGCGATCCGGCCGTCCACGAAGACGTGGACGAAGTCGGGCTTGATGTAGCGCAGGATGCGCGTGTAGTGCGTGATGAGCAGGACGCCGACGTCGGTGTTCTCCTTGGCGCGGTTCACGCCCTCGGAGACGACGCGCAGCGCGTCCACGTCGAGACCGGAGTCGGTCTCGTCGAGGATCGCGAAGTGCGGCTTGAAGAGCTCCATCTGCAGGATCTCGTGGCGCTTCTTCTCGCCGCCGGAGAAGCCCTCGTTGACCGAGCGCTCCGCGAAGGAGCTGTCGATGCGCAGGTTCTCCATCGCGCCCTTGACCTCCTTGCCCCACGTACGCAGGGCCGGGGCCTCGCCGGAGATGGCGGTCTTGGCGGTGCGCAGGAAGTTCGCCACGGAGACGCCGGGGACCTCGACGGGGTACTGCATCGCGAGGAAGAGGCCGGCGCGGGCACGCTCGTCGACGCTCATGGCGAGGACGTCCTCGCCGTCGAGCGTCACGGTGCCGGAGGTGACCTCGTACTTGGGGTGCCCGGCCAGGGCCGAGGCGAGGGTCGACTTGCCGGAGCCGTTCGGCCCCATGATGGCGTGCGTCTCACCGGACTTGATGGTCAGGTCGACGCCGCGCAGGATCGGCTTCGGCCCTTCCTTGGTCTCGACGCTGACGTGCAGGTCGCGGATCTCCAGGGTGGACATCAGTGGTTCTCCAAAGTGTGTCGAAAGTCTCGGATCGAGAAGAGTGGGTCAGGACGCGACGGCGACCGGCTCGTCGATGTCGACGAGCACCTGGTCGCCCTCCACGGTCACCGGGTAGACGGGCACCGGCCGGGTGGCAGGCAGCTGCAGCGGCCGACCGGTCCGCAGGTCGAACTGCGAGCCGTGCAGCCAGCACTCCACCCGGCAGCCCTCGACCTCGCCGTCGGACAACGACACCGCTCCGTGGGAGCAGATGTCGCTGATCGCGTGGAAGTCGCCGTCGGCGTCCCGCACGAGCGCGACAGGGACGGTGGAGCCGTCCGCGGCGTCCAGCTCGACGAGCTTGGCCTCCTCGGGTCCGAGGTCGGCCGTCGTGGCGACGATCTGCTTGGTCACGCCGTCACTCCGCCGCGGTGGGGACGCCGGTGATCACGCTCATCGACTTCTCGAGCTCGGCCTCGATCGAGGCGAGGAGCCGCTCCTCGACGGCGGCCACACCGATCTCGTCGATGAGCTCCGCGAAGAAGCCGCGCACCACGAGCCGACGCGCGTCGACCTCCGGGATACCACGGGCCATCAGGTAGAAGAGCTGCTCGTCGTCGAACCGGCCGGTCGCCGACGCGTGGCCGGCTCCCGCGATCTCGCCGGTCTCGATCTCGAGGTTCGGCACCGAGTCCGCCCGTGCCCCGTCGGTGAGGACGAGGTTGCGGTTGAGCTCGTAGGTGTCCGTGTTCTCGGCCTCGGCCTGGATGAGGACGTCACCGACCCACACGGTGTGTGCGCCCGACCCCTGCAGCGCGCCCTTGTACGTCACGCGCGACTTGCAGCTGGGCACCGCGTGGTCGACGAACAGGCGGTGCTCCTGGTGCTGGTCCGCGTCCGCGAAGTACAGCCCGACCATCTCGACCTCGCCGCCCTCGGCGGTGAACGTCGCGTCGGGGGTGATGCGCACGACGTCGCCGCCGAACGTCACCACGACGTGCTTGAGGCGAGCGTCACGGCCGATCGTGGAGCGGTGCGCGGCCGCGTGCACGGCGCCGTCGGCCCAGTCCTGGACGGACACGACGGTCAGGTGCGCGCCCTCGTCGACGACGACCTCGACGGTCTGGTTCAGCAGCGCGACGCCGCGGTGGTCGATGACGACGACAGCCTCGGAGTGCCGCTCGGCGTGCACCAGGAGGTGCTGCGCGGTCGCGTCCTGCGAGACACCGTCGATGCGGACGGACGTCACGTCGGAGGCGACCGCCTCGGCGGGCACCGTGACGACGGTGGCCTCGGCCACGGCGTTCCAGGCGCTGACCGCCGTGCGGTCACCGGGCTTGCCGGCCTTGCCGAGGCGTGCGTCGTCGCGGGCGACCGTCTCGACCTTGACCTCGGGTGCCGCGTCGACGGCGACCGTGACGCCGTCGGCGCCCAGGGTCTCCGCGAAGAGCGGCTGGAGGCGGGCGACCGGCGAGAAGCGCCACTCCTCCTCGCGGCCCGAGGGGACGGGGATGTCCGCGAGGTCGAAGGAGGTCACCCGCTCGGCGCGGGACCCGGCGGGAACCACTCCGTGGGAGTGGGCGCCGTCGGCCGCGGCGCGTGAGTGATCGGTGGTGGTGGCAGTCATATCAGCCGACGGACCCTTCCATCTGCAGCTCGATGAGGCGGTTGAGCTCGAGCGCGTACTCCATGGGCAGCTCACGCGCGATGGGCTCGACGAACCCGCGCACGATCATGGCCATGGCCTCGGTCTCGTCCAGGCCTCGGGACATGAGGTAGAACAGCTGGTCGGCGCTCACCTTGGACACCGTCGCCTCGTGCCCCATGGACACGTCGTCCTCGCGGACGTCGACGTACGGGTAGGTGTCGGACCGGGAGATCTGGTCCACGAGCAGCGCGTCGCAGAGCACGTTGGACGCCGACGCCTCGGCACCCTCGAGCACCTGCACGAGCCCGCGGTACGACGTGCGGCCGCCGCCACGCGCGACGGACTTCGACACGATCGACGACGACGTCCGGGGCGCGGCGTGCACCATCTTGGCGCCCGCGTCCTGGTGCTGGCCCTCGCCGGCGAAGGCGATGGACAGCGTCTCGCCGCGGGCGTGCTCGCCCAGCAGGTAGATCGCCGGGTACTTCATGGTGACCTTGGAGCCGATGTTGCCGTCGACCCACTCCATCTGTGCGCCGGCCTCGGCCGTGGCGCGCTTGGTCACCAGGTTGTAGACGTTGTTCGACCAGTTCTGGATGGTCGTGTACCGCACGCGGGCGTTCTTCTTGACGACGATCTCCACGACGGCGCTGTGCAGCGAGTCCGACGAGTAGATCGGCGCGGTGCAGCCCTCGACGTAGTGCACGTAGGAGCCCTCGTCGGCGATGATCAGCGTCCGCTCGAACTGGCCCATGTTCTCGGTGTTGATCCGGAAGTAGGCCTGCAGCGGGATCTCGACGTGGACGCCCGGGGGCACGTAGACGAACGAGCCGCCCGACCAGACGGCCGAGTTCAGCGCCGAGAACTTGTTGTCACCGGCGGGGATGACCGTGCCGAAGTACTCCTGGAACAGCTCGGGGTACTCACGCAGGCCCGTGTCGGTGTCGACGAAGATGACGCCCTGCTCCTCCAGGTCCTCGCGGATCTGGTGGTAGACGACCTCGGACTCGTACTGCGCGGCCACGCCGGCGACGAGGCGCTGCTTCTCCGCCTCGGGGATGCCGAGCTTGTCGTAGGTGGCCTTGATGTCCTCCGGCAGGTCCTCCCAGCTGGTGGCCTGCTTCTCGGTGGACCGCACGAAGTACTTGATGCGGTCGAAGTCGATGCCGGTGAGGTCGGCACCCCAGCTCGGCATGGGCTTCTTGCCGAAGAGGCGCAGAGCCTTGAGCCGGGCCTTGAGCATCCACTCGGGCTCGTTCTTCAGCAGGGAGATGTTGCGCACGACGGACTCGTTCAGGCCGCGCTCGGCGACCGCACCGGCCTCGTCGGTGTCGTGCCAGCCGTACTCGTACGAGCCGATCGAGGCGATGATCTCGTCGTCGGAGGGCCTCTCGGTCTGTGCCTCTGCCGCCTTGGCGGCGGCGTCCTGGGTAGGAGCGCTCATCGTGATCCTTCCTGCGTGCCGCCGGAGCGGCCGGCGGGGGTGGGGGGAGTCAGCGGGATGTTCGTGACGCAGGCGTGCGCGCCGCCTGCGAGGGTGGCCAGGCGTTGGACGTGCGTGCCGAGCAGCTCGGAGAACGCGCGGGCCTCGGCCTCGCACAGCTCGGGGAAGTCCTCGGCGGCGTGCTGGACCGGGCAGTGGCCCTGGCACAGCTGGACGGTCGGGACGAGCGGTCCGACGACAGGCCGCACCGAGGAGGCGTAGCCGTCGGCCGCGAGCAGGTCGGCGAGCTGGGCTGCCCGCTCCTGGGGGTCGGTGGCGGTCAGCCGAGGGGCGTAGCGCCGCACGACGGCGTCGTTCCGTTCGGTGGCGAACGCCTCGACGGCCTCGTCGCCGCCCGTGCGGCGCAGGTACCGCATCACCTGGGTGGCGAGCTCGGAGTCCTGCTCGCCGAGCTCGGCCTGCCCGGCGGTGCTGACGACGTAGTGCCGCGCCGGCCGGCCGCGGCGGGCCCGCCCCGCCCCGGCGCCGCCGTCGTGCACCGTGATGGTGCCGTCGCTCTCGAGCCCGGCCAGGTGACGCCGGACGGCGGCCTGGGTGAGCCCGAGGACGTCGGCGAGGCGACCGGCGGTCACCGGGCCCTCGGTGGCGACGAGCTCGAGCACCCGGCGGCGGGTGCCGTCGCTCTCGGCGTGGGAGGCGTGGGCAGCGGCGGGCGCGCCCCAAGGGGTCTGGGTCGTCGTCACGTGCTCACCTCCGTCGTCGATATACAGAACATCCTTGTTGCGTAATCAGGGATGTCAAGCAAGGCATGCCTCACCGAACCCGCGAAACCGCAGGTCCTCCGACGACGTGCGACGTACGTCACACAGGTTTCACCGGCCGTTCACCGGCACGGCTCAGCCCTCGACGACCTCGCCGTCGATGACGTCACCGCTCGCCGGTCCCTGCGCGGCGAGGGCCCGGAGCTTGACCCCGAGCGCCACCAGGGCGACCCCGATGACGACGGCGAAGATGCCGATGATCACCGACATCACCTCGATCGTGCCACCGGGGTTGGTGAAGCAGACGATCGCCAGCGCGACGAACAGCAGGCCCGAGACGAGGGTCCACAGCCACGACGCGCCGCCCCGGGTCCGCATGGCGAAGGCCCCGAAGATCTGCAGCAGGCCGAAGGCCAGCGCCCAGACCGCGATGAGCGCGAGCACGAGCCCGAGCGCGAGACCCGGCAGGAACAGCAGCACCCCGCCGAAGACGATCGCCACCACGCCGATGCCGACGTTCACCGACCCGGCCTGGCTGCCCCGGCGACGCAGTCCGTCCACGAGCGAGACGATCCCGTCGACGACGACGAACGCGCCGAAGACCTGGACCAGCAACCCCGGCGTCTTGTCCGGCAGGAAGACGGCCAGCAGCCCGAAGGCCACTGCGAGCACGCCGCGGACCACGGGCCAGTACCAGATGCGACGCGCGAGCTGCGCGAGGTCGGCGGGCTGGGCGAAGGTGTAGAAGGTCATCGTCACTCCTGGTGTCTGGACGCGTCCGTAGAATCTTCTGGTGCCCACCACCGATACGCCACCCGGCGGCGCCGTCGACGTGCGCGGACTGCGCAAGACGTACGGCGGCCGCGACGTCGTCGACGGCCTCGACCTGCAGGCTACCGCCGGAGCCGTCACCGCGGTGCTGGGACCCAACGGCGCCGGCAAGACCACCACCGTCGAGTGCTGCGAGGGCCTGCGCTCCCCCGACGGCGGGACGGTCCGCGTCCTCGGTCTCGACCCGGTCGCCGACGCCGCCGCCCTGCGCCCGCGGGTCGGCGTCATGCTGCAGGACGGCGGCCTGCCGACCGGGGTGCGCGCGATGGAGATGCTGCGGCACGTCAGCCGCATGTACGCCGCGCCGCGCGACGTCGACGAGCTGGCCGAGCGCCTCGGCCTGCACGCGTTCGCCCGGACCGCCGTGCGGCGGCTGTCCGGAGGCCAGCGGCAGCGCCTGGCCCTGGCCGCCGCGGTCGTCGGGCGGCCGGAGGTCGTCTTCCTCGACGAGCCGAGCGCCGGCATGGACCCGCAGTCGCGGCACGCGGTCTGGGACCTCGTGCGCGAGCTGCGCGCCGACGGCGTCGCCGTCGTCCTGACCACCCACCTCATGGACGAGGCCGAGGACCTCGCCGACGTCGTCCACGTCGTCGACCACGGCCGGGTGATCGCCTCGGGCGACGTCCCGCACCTCCTCTCCGACGGCGCCTCCGGCAGCGCACCCCGGGTCCGCTTCGCCGCGCGACCGGGCCTGCCGGTCGGTGCTCTCGCCGCCCACCTGGCGCGCGACCTGCCCGACGCCGGATGGTCGGCCGTCGAGGCGGAGCCCGGCGAGTACGTGCTCGCCGGACCCGTGGCACCGGCGACCCTCGAGGCGCTGACCGGATGGCTCGCCGCTCAGGACACCCTGGTCACGCGCCTCACCGTGGGCCGCCGCACCCTCGAAGACGTGTTCCTCGACCTCACCGGACGGCACCTGCGATGACCAGCCCCTTCCCCGCGCCCGCACCGGCCCGACGACGGATCGCCGCCCAGGCCTCGTTCGAGACCCGCGCGATCCTGCGCAACGGCGAGCAGCTGCTCGTGACGATCGTGGTGCCCGTCCTGCTCCTCGTCGGGCTCGTGCGCACCTCCGTCGTCGACCTCGACACCGGCGGCGTCGACCGGGTGGACTTCGTGACGCCCGGGATCCTCGCGCTGGCGTGCGTCACCACCTCCTTCACGTCGCAGTCGATCGCCACCGCGTTCGACCGTCGCAACGGTGTGCTCCGGCTCCTGGCCACGACCCCGCTCGGGCGAGGCGGCCTGCTCGCCGGGAAGATCCTCGGGGTGCTGGCGGTGCAGGTGGTCCAGGTCGCGGTGATCGGCGCCGTCGCGCTCGGCCTCGGCTGGCAGCCCGTGCTCGCCGGCGTCCTGCCCGCTCTCGGGCTCGGGCTGCTCGGGACCGCGGCGTTCACCGCGCTGGCCCTGCTGCTCGCCGGCACCCTGCGTGCCGAGGGGGTGCTCGCCGTGGCGAACCTCGTGCTCGTGCTCCTGGTCGTGGGTGGCGGGCTGATCGTGCCGCCCGCCGAGCTTCCCGGCCCGCTGGCCCACGTGGCCGCGTTCCTGCCCTCCGGCGCGCTCGGTGAAGGACTGCGTGGGGCGCTGCTCGGCACCGGCGTGCCGGCACTCAGCGTGGTGGTCCTGCTCGGGTGGACGGCCGCGTTCGGTGCCGGGGCGAGCAAGCTCTTCCGCTGGCACTGATCCGCGCGCCCCGCGGGCACGACCGATCTCACAGCCCGGCGCCCCCGGCACGGACCGGTGCAGCGCCGTCGGCCACTATCGTGGAGCCGTGAGCACGCCCGCGCCCGTCACCCCCTCCGACCCGGCCTCGGAGGCCGCCCGCCCTGCGGGTGGTGCCGCCGACCCGTTCTCGCGCTTCCGCGGCTGGACGCGCGGCGTCCTGATCGCCAACGTGGTGGCCCAGATCGGCATCATCGTCACCGGCGGCGCGGTGCGGCTGACCGGGTCCGGGCTCGGCTGCTCGACCTGGCCCCTGTGCGAGCCCGGCCAGTTCACGCCCGTCTTCCACGAGGCCACCAGCTATCACCCGTTCGTCGAGTTCGGCAACCGCACCATGACCGGCGTCCTGGCGGTGATCGCGCTGGCGGTGCTGCTGCTGGTGTGGTCCGACCGCCGCCGGACGGACTCCTACCGGCTCCTCGGCGTCGTGCCCCTCGCCGGGGTGGCGGCCCAGGCCCTCATCGGCGGGGTCGTCGTCCTGCTCGACCTGCACCCCGGCTGGGTCTCCCTGCACTTCGTCGTGTCGGGGGCGCTGGTCTGGGTCTCCGCCTACCTCCTGCACCGGCACGGTGAGGGCGACGGCGCGCCCCGGCCCGTCGCGTCGGGAGCGGTGACGCTCACCGGGCGGGTGCTCGGGTTCCTCGTGATCCCGGTCGTGGTGCTGGGCGTCGTCGTCACCGGCTCCGGGCCGCACTCGGGCGACACCGAGGTCGGGTACCGCCTCGCCGTCGACCCGCTGACGATGACCCGCGCGCACTCGGCGTCCGTCTGGCTGTTCGTCGGGTTCCTCGCCCTGCTGCTGGTCCTCCTGCTGCGCCAGCCTGCCACCGACCTCGTCCGGCGCGCCCGCCGCGGCGCCTGGCTGCTCCTGGCCGTCACCCTGGCACAGGGTGCCGTCGGCTACGCCCAGTACTTCAACGGCCTGCCGGCGCTGCTCGTCGGGCTGCACATGCTCGGAGCCGGGCTGCTGGTGTGGGCCACGGCGAACGCGGTGCTGCGGCTGCGCACCCGCTGACCGGTCGGCGACGCCGGTCGGTCGGCGGTCGTCAGTCGGGCAGCTCGCCCCGACGATAGGGCCACGGCGCGTCGACGCCCCGCAACGACGACCATCCGCCGGCACGGCTCGCCGCCGCGGCGAGGATGCCGACGACGGCGGCCGGGTTGTGCAGGTGGCCCGCGAGCGTCCGCTCGACCGCCTCGTCCAGCGGCACCCAGCGGGTGACGATCTCCGCCTCCTCGCCCGTGCGCGTGTGGCGGTCGGTGTGCGGGACCTCTCGGACGTCGCGGGCCAGGAACACCCGCAGCGACTCGTTGCTCGAACCGGGCGACGTGGCGAAGTCGACGAGGACGTCCCACCTGCCGGCGACCAGGTCGGCCTCCTCGGCGAGCTCGCGGGCCGCGGCGTCGACGGCGGGCTCGCCGTCGACGTCGAGCAGGCCGGCGGGGATCTCCCAGAGATCGGCGCGCAGCGGGTGCCGGTACTGCCGCAGGAGCAGCACCCTGTCCTCCTCGTCGAGCACGACGACGGCGACCGCCCCGGGATGGTCGAGGTACTCGCGGGTGACGACCCCGGCGTCGCCGAGGTCGACGTCGTCCCGCACGAGGTCGAAGATCCTGCCCTCGTGGACCGCGGTGCGACCCACCACCTGCCGAGGCGCCACGCGATCCTCGACGCCCACCTCGGCCGGCCGGGGCTCCGTCACGCCGTCGCGCCCTGGCGCACCAGCGCCGCGGCGACCAGACCGTGGAAGAGCGGGTGCGACCGCGTCGGACGCGACTTGAACTCGGGGTGCGCCTGGGTGCTGACGTAGTACGGGTGCACCTCGGCGGGCAGCTCGACGAACTCCACGAGCGTGCCGTCGGGCGACGTCCCGGAGAAGCGCAGGCCGGCCTCCTCGAGCTGGTCCCGCACGGCGTTGTTGACCTCGTACCGGTGGCGGTGACGTTCGGTCACCTCGGTGGAGCCGTAGGTCTTCGACACCACGGAACCCTCGGCGAGCGCCGCCGGGTAGTCGCCCAGCCGCATCGTGCCGCCCAGGTCGCCGTCACCGCCCACGATCGCCAGCTGCTCGGCCATCGTGGCGATGACCGGGGTGGGGGTGTCGGGCTCGAACTCGGTCGACGAGGCGTCCGTCAGGCCGAGCACGTTGCGGGCGTACTCGATCACCATGGACTGCAGTCCCAGGCAGATCCCGAGCGTGGGCACCAGGTTCTCCCGCGCCCAGCGCAGCGCACCGATCTTGCCGTCGATGCCGCGCACGCCGAAGCCGCCGGGCACCAGGATCGCGTCCACGCCCTCGAGCGCGTCCTGCGCCCCCGCCGGCGTGCTGCAGTCGTCCGCCGCGACCCAGCGGATCGCCACGCGGGTGTCGTTGTCGAAGCCGCCGGCGCGCAGCGCCTCCGTCACGGAGAGATAGGCGTCCGGCAGGTCGATGTACTTGCCGACCAGAGCGATCTCGACCTTGTGCTCCGGCTCGTGGACCCGCTCGAGCAGGCGGTTCCAGCCACCCCACTCGACGTCGTGGAACGGCAGGTCGAGGCGGCGGACGACATAGGCGTCGAGGCCCTCGGAGTGCAGCACGCGCGGGATGTCGTAGATGCTCGGCGCGTCGGCCGCGTTGACGACCGCCTCGTTGTCGACGTCGCAGGACATCGCGATCTTGCGCTTGATGCTGTCCGGCACGGCGCGGTCCGAGCGCAGCACGATCGCGTCCGGCTGGATGCCGATCGAGCGCAGCGCGGCGACGGAGTGCTGCGTCGGCTTGGTCTTCAGCTCGCCGGAGGGACCGATGTAGGGCACCAGCGAGACGTGCAGGAAGAAGCAGTCGTCCCGACCGAGCTCGTGGCGCACCTGGCGCGCGGCCTCGAGGAAGGGCTGGGACTCGATGTCACCGACGGTGCCGCCGATCTCGGTGATGATGACGTCGACGTCGGGGCCCGCCTGGTCCCGCATGCGCAGCTTGATCTCGTCGGTGATGTGCGGGATCACCTGCACCGTGTCGCCGAGGTACTCGCCACGGCGCTCCTTGGCGATCACTCGCGAGTAGACCTGCCCCGTCGTGACGTTCGACGAGGCCGGCAGCTCGATGTCGAGGAAGCGCTCGTAGTGCCCGATGTCCAGGTCGGTCTCGGCGCCGTCCTCGGTGACGAACACCTCGCCGTGCTGGAACGGGTTCATGGTGCCCGGGTCCACGTTGAGGTACGGGTCGAGCTTCTGCATCGTGACCCGCAGCCCGCGGGACCGCAGCAGCCGCCCCAGGGAGGACGCCGTGAGTCCCTTGCCGAGCGAGGAGGCCACACCGCCCGTCACGAAGATGTGGCGCGTCTGGTGCGTCGCACCGGCGCGGCTGGAGGAGCGGGAGGACGTTCGGTTCACGGTGTCAGCCACGGAACTCCATGCTATCCGAGACTTCGACCCCCGGCGCCCGGGACGCGCCCGCCGCCGGGGTGGGATGCGGCACAGCCGACCGTCGTCAGCGTCGGGCGACGCGGCGGCCGACGGCGGCGAGCCGGGCGCGCACGGCGCCGTCGGCCAGCGCGGCGGCCACGAGCACGACGGCGGCCGCCACCAGGCCGGCGAGGAGCCCGAGACCGACGTCCGTCACGAAGCTCTCGAGGCGGAACGGCGTCTCGACCGGCGTGCCGTCCGCCCCGGGCGGTCCGACCGGCACCGCCCGGTCGGCGACCGGCACCGCGACCCGGCCGAGCCAGGCACCCAGCCCGCCGGCGAGGACCGCCACGAGGAGCGTCGGCCCCACCCTCGCGAGCGCCGGCCGGCCGACCTTGCGCCGCACCGTCGTCAGCAGCGCGAGCCCCGCGACGGTCATGCCGACGGTCGTCGCGCCGCCCAGCCAGGCGAGCACCCGCTCCTGGGTGTCCCCGGTGGTGGGGTCCTGGACCCCGGAGAACATCGGCACGGCCAACGACACCCCCACGGCGACGACCACCCAGCCGGCGGCCGTGGCGACGACGGTGGCCCTGGCGGCGTCGACCGCGTAGAGGAGCCGGGAGAGCTGCAGGATCAGTGCGTACCCGAGCAGCCCGGGCGCCATCCAGGCGAGCGCGGCGGCCAGGCCGTCGGCGTCCCCGTCCGCGACGCCGTCGAACACGTTCTCCACCAGGGGTGCGGCGGCCACCAGTGCCGCCGCCCCGGCCACCGACACGACAACCAGCACGCGCGTCGTCGACGAGACCAGGCGGGCCAGGTCGTCCCGGCGCCCCTGGGAGGCCAGCTCGGCGAAGCGCGGGAAGGCGCTGGTCGCGATCGGGAACGCCAGGACCGCGTACGGCAGGAAGTACACGTTCTGCGCGTACAGGAAGATCGTCCAGGTGCTGTCACCACCTGCCTCGTTGCCTGCCTTCATCGTGGCCAGCAGGGCGAGCTGCTGGGCCACCAGCGCTCCCACACCGGCGAACGCGAGGCGAGCCGCACGGCGACCCTCGCCCGCCGGGAACCGCAGCGTCGGCCGCAGCCGCAGCCCTGTCCGGGCGACCGGCCAGACCAGCGGCAGCGCCAGGAAGGCGACACCCGCGGTCATCCCCCACGCCAGCCAGCCCAGCGCCTGCGACGAGAGCTCGGCCACGTCCTGCTGGTTGCCGTCGGCCAGCGCACCGAACCGCCAGTAGACGCCGATCACCACGAGGCTCGACACCAGCGGGGAGAACGCCGGCCAGAAGAACCGGTTGTGGGCCTGCAGCATCCCGCCGAGCACCACGGCGACGCCGTACAGCGGCACCTGCACCGCGAACACGCGCAGGAAGTCGGCGGCCACGGCCACGTTGACCGGGTCGTTCAGGCCCGTGAGACGTACCAGCGGGTCGGCGAGCAGCGCGACGAGCGCGCCGAGCGGCACCAGGACCGCCAGCGTCCAGCCCAGCAGCGCCGACGCCGTCCGGGAGGCTTTCTCACGGTCCCCCCGCACCAGGTACCCGGAGAGCAACGGGACGACGGCGCCCGCCAGCGCGCCGCCCGCCGCGACCTCGAACAGGACGTTCGGCAGGAAGTTCGCCGCGTTCAGCGGGCCGTCGACGCCGCCGGTCCCGACGTAGTGCGCCTGCGCGAGCCATCGGCCGAAGCCGACGACACGGCTGGCGAGCGTCACGACGGTGATGAGGGCCGCCGCACCGGCGACCGTCGTGGCGGTGCGGCGACCGCCCGGCACGCTCACGCCGTCGGACCCTCGTCCGACGCCGCCTCCCGGTCCTCCGGCGGCACGTCGGCCGCCCTGCGGCCCGCCTGGTCGATCCGGCGGAGCCAGGGTGTGCGTTCGATGACGGCCGAGAAGCTCACCCGCTCGGAGGCGAGCGTCAGTCCCGCGACGCCGGCGAGCGCCAGCAGGCGCACGGGGCGGGGCGCGCAGAGCGCCCACCGGGTTCCGACGAACGCTCCCAGCGCGTTCGCCCCGCCGTCGCCGAGCATGTCGCGTGCACCGAGGTCCGCCGGGGCCGCCGCGGCCGACGCCCCGACCAGCGCGCCCACCTGCCCGCCCGCGCAGCCGACCAGCGGCGCGGCGAGCAGGGCCGACGCCTTGAGCGCTCGGCCAGGCCGCAGGTCCAGGAGGTTGACGAGGTTCGCGGTGCCGGCGATCAGCGCCCCGTTGACCGCGACGTCGGTCGCGTGACCCACGGCACCACCCCGGCGCCGGGTGCCGACGGCGGCCGCCAGCAGCGAGGTCGTCCCGATCCCGAGCACCTTGAGCCCGCCGGTGGTCAACCGTCCCTGGGCCAGCGCCCCGAGGTGGCCCCGCAGGCCCTTGGTGCGGTGCGTGGTGTCCTCGGCGAGGTCGTCGAGGACACCGAAGGCGCCCGCCCCGGCGCAGGCCAGCACCGCGGCAGCCCTCGCCCGCGGCTCGCCGTCCGAGACGGCCGACCCGGCCACGAGGCCGAGCGCCACCGCCGGCCCCTCCAGCATCGAGACCGGCTCACCGCCGTGGTTGGTGCGTGTCCAGCGGTCGGCACCACCGGGGGGCGCGACGTCCAGCACCCGGCGCGCCGCGAGCGTCGCCGTGGCAGCGACCACGGCCGCGGCCAGCGTCCGCGCACCACGCATCAGGAATCACCGCCGGCATCCCCGGCGCCGACGGTCCCCGCACCGCCGTCGGTCGCACCGGAGGTGTCCTGGTCCGGGGCCGGGAGGTCGACGGCCGGCGGAACCACGGTGGCGTCCTCCTCGAAGCCGTACTGCCCCACCTCGCCGGCGATCTGCGCGGCCAGGGCCAGGGGCACGTTCAGCCGCATGACCTCGCGCTCCGTCCCGCTGACGGTGCTCACGCGCGCCGCGACGTCCTCGGCGGCACGGACGTCCGAGACCATGTCGCCCTCTGCGGTCGTCGGTCCGGCGACCACCACGTCCTCAGCGGTGGCCTGCAGGGCCGACACGACCGCCACGACGTCGACGTCCTCCGGTTCCTCCGCACCCTCGGCCTCGGCCGTCGCGCCCTCCTCGGGCACCGCACCACCGAGCAGCAGCACGGCGTCGGCCGGGCCGGACGGTTCGAAGCGGGACTCGACGAGGCCCACCCGGAGCATCAGCTCGTACAGCTCGACGCTCCGCTCGCTGCGCTCCGACGGCACCTGCGGGTCGGGCTCGGTCATCGCCAGTCCCAGCACCGCGCCGAGCACCTCGGCGGTACCGGCCTCCTCGTCGATCGCGTCGGCGACGTGCTCGCGCTGACCGTCGGCGACCGTCCCCCGCAGCACGGAGTCCTCCGCGGAGCTCCAGGCGCCGGTGAGCGACGCCTGGGCGACGATGCGCGCCCCGGCCGCCTCCAGCTGGCTGACGACGTCGGCCTCCAGCGTGTCCGCCGCGTCCCCGGCGTCGACCACCGCCACGGTGACGCCCTCGAGCGAGCCGGCGACCAGCTCGGCGCCGGCAGCCAGCGCGTAGGCGTTCTGGTCGATCAGCTCGGACTCCGTCTCGACGAGGCTCTCGCGCAGGTCGGTGCGCTCGGCCCGCAGGGCCTCCACCTGGTCGGTGAGCTGGTCGCCGATCGCGTTCTGCAGCGGTCCCGCGCCGAGGATGATGCCGACCGCGAGCGCGACGAACACGGAGATCAGCGAGACGAGGTGGTAACGGAAATCGATCACGAGGTGCGGGTACTCCTTGGTTCAGGGGTCGCGACGGGTCAGCCGCCGAAGAGGCTACCGACCCACGAGACGATGTCGTCGATCTGGGCGCCCACGAGGCCGAAGGCGGTCTGTCCGGCCGCCGTCGACCACAGGGCCGCCAGCACGGCCCCCACGCCCGCCAGCGACAGGAGCGTGAGCTGGAGGTTCGAGATGCGCGTGCGGTACAGCCGGGACACACCCTTGGCGTCGACCAGCTTGCCGCCCACGCGGAGCCGGGTCAGGAAGGTGCTCGCCATGCCCGCCCGGCCCTTGTCGAGGAACTCCACGAGGGTGGCGTGCGTGCCCACGGCCACGATCAGCTCCGCGTCCTTGTCGTCGGCGAGCAGCATGGCGATGTCCTCGCTCGTGCCGGTCGCCGGGAAGACGACGGGATCCACGCCCAGCGCCCGGACGCGCTCCAGGCCCGGGGCGTCGCCCGTCCGGTAGGCGTGCACCACGATCTCGGCGCCGCACGCCAGCGCCTTGTCCGAGACCGAGTCCATGTCGCCCACGATCATGTCCGGACGCCAGCCGGCGTCCAGGATGGCGTCCGCGCCGCCGTCGACGCCGACCAGCACCGGCCGGTTCTCCTGGATGTAGGACCGGAGCATCGCCAGGTCCTCGCGGTAGTGGTAGCCGCGCACCACGATGAGGACGTGCCGCCCGGCGAACCGGGTCCGCACTTCCGGGACGCCGACCCCGTCGAGGAGCAGGTCCCGCTCGCGACGCAGGTAGGTCATCGTGTTCTCGGCGAACCGCTCGATCTCGTCCGACAGCCCGTCCCGTGCCGCGGCGAGCGCGGTCTCCACGGTCTCGGGCGTCTGTCGCGTCCCGGTCGCCCACGGCTTGCCGTCGACGAGGACGGTGCCCTCCTCGACGGCGACGCGAGCGCCCTCGTGGATGTCCATCACCTCGGGCCCGAGGCCGTCGACGAGCACGATCCCCGCCTCGAGCAGGATGCCCGGGCCCGCGTTCGGATAGCGCCCGGTGGTCGACGGCGCGGCGTTCAGCACCGCCGACGGGCGTGCGGCGACGAGGGCCTCGGCAGCGACCCGGTCGATGTCGGCGTGGTCGATCACGGCCACGTCACCGGCGGAGAGACGCTTCGTCAGGTCCTTGGTGCGTGCTCCGACGCGGGCGGCACCGTGGTGCTCGGCCGCGTCGTCGCTGGTGTCGGGGCCACGGTCGGCCCGGCGCAGGGTCAGTCTCATCGCGCCTATCGTCCCACGACGGAGGACTCGAGGAGCTCGACGGCATGGCGACGCGCGGTCTCCGAGTCGTCCTGACCCGACAGCATGCGGGCCAGCTCACGGACCCGCTCGTCGTCGGACACGGCGCGGACGCCGGTCACCGTGGCGTCGTCGCCGGTGGCCGACTTGGTCACGACCAGGTGGGTGTCGGCGAACGCCGCCACCTGCGCGAGATGCGTCACCACCACGACCTGGGTGCTGCGGGCCAGGGATGCGAGCCGACGGCCCACCTCCACGGCGGCCCGTCCGCCGACACCGGCGTCCACCTCGTCGAACACGAAGGTCGGCAGGACCGTGTCGGCGTCGTCGGAGGCGGTGGCGAGCGCCACCTCGACGGCGAGCATCACGCGGGAGAGCTCGCCGCCCGAGGCGCCCTTGCCCAGGGGCCGGGCGGGCGCGCCGGGGTGCGGCACCAGGAGGAAGGTCACCTGGTCCGCGCCGGCGGGCCCGGGTTCGGCCGCGGACACCTCGATCTCGAGCCGGGCACCGCTCATCGCGAGGCCCGCCAGCTCTGCGGTGACGGCGGCGGCGAGCCGCCCCGCTGCCTCCGTGCGCCCCTCGGTCACCCGGGCGGCCAGCTTGGCCACCTGCTCGTCGAGCTCCGCGACCCGTTCCCGCATGCCCTCGACCCGCTCACCGCCGTCGTCGAGGTCGAGCAGGCGCAGCCCGGCGTCCGACGCCCACTGCAGGACCTCGTCGACCGTGCTGCCGTAGCTGCGCGTCAGCGTCCCCAGCTCGGCGAGCCGGGCGTGCGCCGTCTCCAGCGCCGCCGGGTCGGCCTGCAGGTCGGCGACGTACCCGGACAGCTCGCTGGCGATGTCGCCCAGCAGGTAACCCGCCTCGGCCAGACGGCGGGCCGGTTCCTGCAGACCGGGGTCGTCGCCCACGACGCTCTCGAGGGACCGCCGCGCACGCTCGACCGCGTGCACGGCCGAGCCCTCGGTGTCCATGTCCTCGCCGGCGACCGCGTCATGGGCGAGCTGGGCCGCCTGACGCAGCTGCTCGGCGTTGCCCAGTCGTGCCACCAGGGTGCCGAGCTCCACGTCCTCGCCGGGCTGCGGGTCGATGCGTTCCACCTCGGCGAGCCCGAGCCGCAGGAGCTCGCCCTCACGCGCCCGCTCCGCCGCGCGGGAGGTGAGGTCGTCGATCTCGGCCTGCAGGGCCGCGCGTTCCGCCCACGCCGTGCGGTGCTCGGCCAGCACCGCGGCATGGTCCGCGCCGGCGAAGCGGTCCAGGGCCGCCCGCTGCATGGCAGGGGTGCGCAGCCGGAGCTGGTCGGACTGCCCGTGCACCGTCACCAGGTCGTCCGCGATCTCGGCCAGCACGCCTTGTGGCACCCCGCGACCGCCCAGGTGCGCCCGGGACCGACCGCCGGCGACGGTGCGCAGGACGACGACGGTACCGTCGTCGTCGACCGTACCTCCGGCGTCGTCGACCCGACGCGCCGCGGCCGGGTGGCGGGTGAGGTCCCACCTGCCCTCGACGACGGCACGGTCGGCGCCCGCCCGGACGGTCCCGGGGTCCGCCTTGCCGCCCATGAGCAGCCCGAGCCCCGTGAGCACCATCGTCTTGCCGGCACCGGTCTCGCCGGTGATGACCGTCAGTCCCGCGGCCAGCGGGACGCGAGCCGCCCGGATCACCCCGAGGTCCTCGATCGCGATCTCCTCGAGCACCCTCATGCCTCCTTGTCGTCCTGGTCGGCGACGTGCCGCGCCGCGCGGCGTGCCGCTGCCTCGTCCGCGGCCTCCCGCCACCCGATCACCGGCAGGTTGAACTTCGAGACCAGGCGGTCGCTGAACGGCGCGTGCACGAGCCGCGCGAACCGCAGCGGGACCGCTCCTCGCCGCACCTGGACCCGCGATCCCACCGGAAGGTCGATGCTGCGCCGGCCGTCGCACGTGAGCACCGCCGGCAGCGGGCTCCGAGCCAGCACGTCGACGGTGTACTCCGAACGCGGGCCGATCACCAGGGGCCGCGAGAAGAGCGCGTGCGCGGAGAGCGGGACCAGCAGCACCGCGTCGACGTCGGGCCACAGGACCGGACCGCCGGCCGAGAAGGCATGGGCCGTGGACCCGGTCGCCGTCGACAGGACGACGCCGTCGCAGCCGAACGAGCTGACGGGCCGCTCGTCGACAGCGATCGCGACCTCGATCATCCGGTCGCGCTGCGCCTTCTCCACCGTGGCCTCGTTCAGCGCCCACCCCGTGACCGGCTCGCTCTCCCCCGGCCGGTGCACCACGACGTCCACGACGCTGCGCTCCTCGACCACGTACTCACGGGAAGCGACGCGGCGGACGGCGTCGTGCAGGTTCTCGCGCTCCGACTCGGCGAGGAAGCCGACGTGGCCCAGGTTGACTCCCAGCAGCGGGACGTCCGTCCCGTGGGTGAGCTCGGCGGCCCGCAGGATCGTGCCGTCGCCGCCGAGCACCATGACGATCTCGGACTCCGCCACGCCCTCGCGCACCCGCGTGGAGGACATCTGGTCACCGAAGGTCTCCGCGAGATCGTCGTCGTGCAGGGCGACCTCGAAGCCGGCGCTCTCCAGCTCCGCGACCGCCTCGGCCATGGCGGCGACCGCCTCGGGGCGTCCACCGTGGGTCACGATGAGCACGCGTCGGGTCATGAGTCACCTCCAGGGACGTCCGCGGGCACCCGGACGACGGGCGGGAGCGTACCGGCGCCCGGCTGCCACGCGACGGCGGTCCGTGCCGCCGCGGTCAGCGCCGCGCGGTCGGCGGTCGCCACCTCGCCCCGGCGCATCCAGCAGAAGTACTCGCGGTTCCCGCTGGGGCCGGGCAGTGCGCTCGGCACGACGGCACGGACGGGCAGCCCTGCGGCGGCCGCCGCCGCACCGACGTCGAGCACCGACTCGACGTGCAGGTCGGGGTCGCGCACGACCCCGCCGCTGCCGAGCCGGTCACGACCGACCTCGAACTGCGGCTTGACGAGCAGCAGGACGAGGGCCCCCGGGGCCGTCACACCGGCGACCGCAGGGACCACCAGCCGGAGCGAGATGAACGACAGGTCACCGACGACGACGTCCGGGGGCGAGCCCAGGTCGTCGGGGACCAGGTGCCGGACGTTGAGCCCCTCGCGGACCGTGACCCGCGGGTCCGTCCGCAGCGCCGGGACGAGCTGGTCGTGCCCGACGTCGAGCGCCGTCACGTGCGCGGCACCGCGCCGCAGGAGCACGTCGGTGAAGCCTCCGGTCGATGCGCCCACGTCCAGGCAGCTCGCGCCGGGCAGGCGGTCCGGCAGCTCGCGTCCGGCGACGTCGCCCTCGAGCGCCTCCAGGGCACCCGCGAGCTTGCCGCCGGCGCGCGACGCGTACCCCGGGTCGTCCGGATCGGGCTCGACGCTCAGGTCTCCCCCCGCCGGTACCGGGAACGAGGCCTTGGCCACGGTCGTCCCGTCGATCCGGACGCGTCCGTCGGCGATCAGGACAGAAGCCTGCTTGCGCGACCGGGCCAGGCCGCGCCGCACGAGCTCGGCGTCGGCACGTTCGGGCATCAGCCACCCGCCTCGTGGGCCGGGCCGTCGTCGAGGCGCGCCCGCAGGCGGTCGTGCACAGCCTCGAAACGTGCGACGTGCTCGTCGGTGGGAATCTCCTCCAGACCGTCGAGCGGGGCCAGCGGCGGCTCAGGGCGGTCCGGCGCTGACGCGTGCGACGCCTCCGCGTCCTGCGACATGTCCCCTCCTCGCTGCTCGTACGTCCCGGGGCAACGCTACCTGCTGGGTGCGACGGCCCCGGCACGGCGCACGGTTGGCCGCCCTCAAGCAGTCAGCTCGGGTACACCATCAGGTTCCAGCGCCGCACCGCCGTCGACCGCGGACCACGCGGCGGCACAGGCGGCGCGGACCACGTCGATCCCCGACGGCCCCTGACCGTCCAGCTCGAGGGCGCCGTCCACGACGCGCGCAGAGCGCTCCCCGCACCGCCACCAGCCGTCGTCGGCCTCCGACGGCGCCGGGTGCGGCTCGAGGAGCGCGCGCAGGTCGGCGCCGAGGTAGTCAGGACGCAGGCCGGGTTCCGCCAGCACGGCGTCCCGGGCGCTCGACACCCCGGTCAGGACGTGCAGGCCCGGGTAGCCTCCGGCACGGGCACCGGCCAGATCGGTGTCGAGCCGGTCACCGATCACGAGCGGACGCCGGGCGCCGTGCCGTTCCACGGCCATCCGGTACATGGTGGGCTCCGGCTTGCCGGCGCTGTCGGGCTGGATGCCGGTCGCCGCGACCACCGCGGCCACGAGCGCACCGTTGCCCGGCGCGAACCCGCGCTCCGTCGGCAGCGAGAGGTCCCGGTTGCTCGCCACGTGCCACGCTCCGCCGGCGACGGCATAGGCCGCCTCGGCCAGGTCGGGCCACGCGAGCTCCGGCGAGAACCCCTGGGCGACGGCGTCCGGTCCGTCGTCGGCGGAGGACACCACCTGGTAGCCGGCCTCGGCCACCGCGGTTTCCAGTCCCTTGCCGCCGACCACCAGCACCTTGGCGCCCGGTTCCAGCCGGGTCCGGAGCAGGTTCGCGCACGCCTGCGCGGCGGTCATGACCTCGTCGGGCTCGGTCGGGATGTCGAGGCCGGTGAGCCGGCTCGCCACCTCCTCGGGCTCCCGCGAGGCGTTGTTCGTCACGAAGAGCAGTCGCAGGCCGCGCTGCCGCGCCTCGGCCAGCGAGTCCGCCGCGTGCGCGATCGGCAGCCGCCCCTGGTAGGCGACACCGTCCAGGTCGACCAGGGCCAGGTCGTGGGCCTCGGCCAGCGGTCGTTCGCTGCCCGACAGCGAGGCGGTCACGCGCCGGCCTCGTCGTCGTCCGCCTCCTCGTCGAAGACGTCGTAGACCACGTAGTCCTCGTCGTCCGCGAGCACGCCAGCGGCACGCTCCAGCGCCGCCGGGTCGACCCCGGAAAGCACCTGCGCCGCCTCCTCCGTGCGACCTGCTGCCTCGAGGGCCACGGCACGCGCCTGGAGGACGCGGAGACCGAGGTCTCCCTGGCGCTCGGAGGCCGGGACCCGGTCCAGCACCGTCAGTGCGGCGTCGTGGTCGCCCAGGTCGCTCCGTGCGCCGCTGACGACGATGGCCAGCTCTGTGCGTGCCTCGGGCTCGAGCGTGGCCGCCTCCTCGGACTGCGCCAGGGCGATCGCCCGCTCGGGCCGTCCCAGCCCTCGCTCGGCGTCTGCCATGAGGGGGAGGTGCTCGGAGGAGCCGTTCAGACGACGCACCGTGCGCAGCTCGCGCAAGGCCTCGGCGTAGCGTCCCGTGCGGTACGCCGCGATCCCTGCGGCCTCCCGCACGACGTCGATCCGTCCGGCGCGTCGCACCGCCGCCTGGGCGTGGAGGTAGGCCAGCTCCGGGTCGGTGTCGAGCAGCCGACCAGCCATCACCAGGTGCGCGCCGACTCCCTCGGCGTTGTCCTTGCTCAGCCCGCGCAGCCGCGCTCGCGCCTCCTTGCTGAGCTGGCGGGAGTCGACGTCCTCGGGCACCTCAGGGTCCGGGACACGCTCCGCGTCGCGGGGACGCTCCGGCCGCGCCGGTCGATCCGGACCACCACGGGCACCGTAGGAACCCCCGCGCGAGCCGGCGTGGCGGTCGTCGCGCCGGCCCCGGTCGCCGCCGTGCGAGTTGCCGTCGCGGCGCTCACCGCGAGCGCCCGCACCACCCCGCCCGGAGCCTCCGGCCCGGCGGTCGTCGCCGTCCCGACGGTCTCCCGCGTCGCGGCGCTGCCCCTCCGAACGCCGCTGGTCGTTCCGGGGTCGACGCGGACCACCGTCGCGGCCCCGACCCTGCGGGCGCCGCGAGCCGTCCTCGCCTCGGGCAGGGCCGTCCTCGCGCGGAGTGTCGTTCACCGTCGTCCTCTCGTTCTGGTCAGTGAATGATTGTCCCACGCTCGCAGACCGGTCTGCCGACCGCGGAGCTCAGGACCGGCGGACCGCGTCCGCGACCTGTTCATGGGCGCGCAGCGAGGCCCCCCGCACCGTGTGGTGTGGGGGGCCTGCTGTGAAGGGTGTCCGGCGGCGTCCTACTCTCCCACCCCGTCTCCAGGGCAGTACCATCGGCGCTGAAGGGCTGAGCTTCCGGGTTCGGTATGGGACCGGGCGTT
>NZ_PVTX01000018.1 GCF_003003075.1 Isoptericola halotolerans
CTACGCGGCTCGCTCACCTGGGACCAGGGCTGCGAGATGGCCACGCACAAGCAGTTCACGATCGCCACGAACGTGCCGGTCTACTTCTGCGACCCCCACTCACCCTGGCAGCGCGGGTCGAACGAGAACACCAACGGCCTGTTGCGCCAATACTTCCCCAAGGGCACCGACCTCAAGGCCTACGGGCCCGAAGACCTTGAGCACGTCGCCCACGAGCTCAACGGCCGACCACGCAAGACGCTCGACTGGGATACCCCAGCCGAGCGTCTGCGTGATCTACTGACGGCCACATAGACCATCAGGTGTTGCGAGGACCCCTAGAAACCGCCGAATTTGTGCTGGTCAGGGGGCCTCTCTCGGTGGGCGATACTGGGTTCGAACAAGCAGCTTCCGTCGCTCTGGCCAGCATCGTCGATGCTTCTGAACCTGCCGTGGGCCACTGGTGGGCCAACGATCCGCAGCTCCAGAGAGCTGGACTCACAGCTGGTGTGGACGCCACGAACGGCGACGTCCGCCAGCAGCCATCGTAGCGATCGTGATGGACCGCTGCCTGCCACGACGCCGCCGTTCAGTTCCTTGGGCTGGTCGCGGGTAGGGGAACACCAGTCCAGCGGCTCCCTCGGCACCACGCGCGCGGTGTCCCCCAATCGTGCAGCAGTCCCCGGCTCGGGCGGCGGCGTCTCTGGTGGCGCTGGCGTCGGCGTGGGTGGAGACGACGACATCGACGTTGATCGACCGAATTTCTGCAGCCGCAAATGGTGGTGCTGAGAGTGCCCAACAGGCAGCGGACGACTGCCCACGACGGCACCTACTGCACTGTCGATGTCAGGAGCGGCCCCTATGGTCGGGCGTGGGCCACTGGCTCCACAGGTGCGCCGTGCGGTTCACCGGGCTGGAAGACAACGCGGAGGCGCTGTGAGTGATGTCGTGGGTCAGTACGCACGGGTCGAGGCTGCGTACGCCCAACCGACCCTGACCCTGCTACACGGGTCTCACGCGCCGGTCACGGTCGCGCTCCTGCGTGCCTGCTTCTCGCGTGAGACGACCACCATCGAAACAGCCCGCATGCACCAGCTGGTCGACAACCACTTGGTCGACCTGCGCAACGACGGCCACACCGTGCCCGATCGCACCGGCCGCGAGCTGTGCCAGAAGTGGGTCAAGGACAACTGGCTCGGCCGCGACCAGAACGACGACGGCACCCAGGTCTACGCGCTGACGTCCCACGCGCAGTCCGCCCTGAACCTCGTCGACAGCCTCGAGCACGGCCGCCCCACCTTGTCCAAGCACCGCATCACCACGATCCTCGACACGGTCCGTAACTTCAACGCCGAGGTGAACCCGTCGCGCCAGGCACGTGTGAACATCCTCGGAGCCCGGATCAGCGAGCTCGTCGCCGAACGTGACCGGCTCGAGCAAGGTGGCGAGATCGAACCGGTCTCCGTCGACCGCGTCGTCGAAGGCTTCACCGAGCTACTGCGGCTGGTGAACGCCCTGCCATCGGACTTCCAGCGCGTCACGGAGCAATTCGAACGGATCCGCCAGCAAATCCTCGACGACTTCCGCTCCGAAGCCCGCCCGCCCGGCGAGGTCATCGACTCCTACCTCGAGCGTGCGAACGCGATGGGCCAGACCGCCGAGGGCAAGGCGTTCGACGGCGCGTTCGCTCTCCTGGGTAACGACGCCCTGCTGCTGCAGCTGCGTCAAGACCTCGACGCGCTGCTCAACCACCCGCACGCCGAAGCGCTCACCGCCGCCGAGAAGCGCGAGCTGCGCTCCACCGTCCAGGTCGTGCGCCGCGGCCTGGACGACGTCCTCACCCAGTGGACCCGCGCGAGCAAGGCCATCAAGGACTACGTCACGACCCACGACGTCGTACGTGACCGCCAGCTCGACCAGACCCTGCGTCAGCTCGACCGCGAGTTCGGTCCATGGCTCGCACGCACCGGCGTGCGCACCCGCGTCCCCATCCAGCTGCTGCCCGAGACTCTCGACATCGACTACCTGCCGCGTCGCTTCCACGACCCCGCCAGCGCTGCTCCTCCCCCACCCCTGGCGGAGACGGCCGAAGACCCCGCCGCGGTGGGTGACCACATCGCAGACCTCATCGCGTGGGGAGGCCCGTCAATCGCAGCGCTCACCGAGGCCGTCGACGACGCCCGCGCGAACGGGAGCACCACGGTCGGAGACGTCTTCACCACGCTCGAGGTCGGCATGCGCCGCCCGGCAGACGTCCTCGGGCTGTTCCACGTGGCCGACGCCACCCTCGACGCCACTGCGGACCACACGCAGATCGAGGAGTTCGAAGCGATCCGTCCCGACGGCACTTCGCGTGTCTTCGTCACCGCACGCACCACCCTTCCCGCCACCATGACCCCGGAGCACACCCCGTGAGCAGCGCGTACGACACCAGCATCGAGCCGGCCGAACCGCTCGAACCCGACGCGGCCCCCGACGCCGAAGACCCGACAGGAATCGACGGCGGCTGGCGGGACCCGGACCAGGAGACGACCAGCACCCACGCGGAGTTCGACGGCGACGTCGGCGGCCTGGACCCCGTCGCCCGGCGAGCGCTCGTGTTGCTGATGAAGAACCGGTTCATCACCCGCCGCTCGCACCGGGCCGAGTACGACGCCCTGGTCGCGAACACGACCCTCATCCGTGCGCGGCTCAATGACATGTACCTCTCGCTCGAGCTCGACCCGGACCTCCAGGTCGCGTACAAGCGGCAGGTCATCTCCGAGACGTCCTGGCGCTACCCGACCCTGCTGCACGCAACGGAGTGGCCGCGCGAGGAGACCATCCTCCTGGTCCACGCCCGCTCTCTCGTGCGCGCCAACCGCGCCGCCGGCCACACCCGCACCGTCGTCGACCGCGCCGACCTGATGGCCCACCTCGCCGAGCTCACCCCCGCCACCGACACCGACCGCGTCGGTGTCACCCGGCGCAGCACCCGCGCCATCGAAGCGCTCGTGTCCTCCGGGGTCCTCGTGGGCCGCAAGGACGCCACGGCGTTCGAGATCGACCCGGCCATCGAAGCGCTCCTGCCGCTGTCCACCCTCGAGAGCCTCCTGGCGTGGCTGCGCGCCGACGGGCAGCCTGCCCACGACCCCGCCGAGGTCCGGACCGACGACGACGCGGCCACCGAGCGCACGACCGCACCTGCCAACACTGACCACACCTTCGCGGAGCAGCACTGATGACGACCACCGACGAGACCGCCGTCGCCCTGTTCGACGCCCTCGAGCAGCACACGCCCGGCCCGACCGCTGCTGCGCCCGCGGCATCGGTCACCGGCGCCCTGTTCTCGATGCCGCGCACCACCCAGTGGTTCGTGGAGCAGATCCAGCTGGTCAATTGGGGCGGCTTCGACGGACCTGAGACGGTCGAGCTCGACCGCAACTCCACCCTGCTGTCCGGCACGTCAGGCTCGGGCAAGTCGACCCTGCTGGACGCCTACACGGCCGTCATGATGCCCTCGGACGCCTCGTTCAACGGGGCGTCGAACGAGGCCACCGGCCGGGCCCGCGGGTTCGACCAGCGCTCCGTGGTCTCGTACATCCGCGGCCAGCTGGATGTCACGACCGACGCCGACGGTAACGAGCACGCCGAGGTGCTGCGCGGATCCAAGTCCGCCGCGTGGGGTGGGGCCGCGGTCGTGTTTGCCAACGACAACGGCGAACGGTTCACCGCCGCACGCCTGTGGTACGTCCCGCCGACCGCACGCCTTGGCTCCGAGGCCCAGATGCGGATGCTCACCCTCGAGGGGCACCTCACGCTGCGCGACGCCGAACCGCTCGCCGCGGACGCGTTCCCGCCGCACAAGCTCAAGGCACTCTTCCCCGGCCTGCGCAGCCACGACACGTACAGCCAGTTCGCCAGCCGCCTGCACAGCCAGCTCGGGATCGGTGCGAACGGTGATGGCGACAAGGCGCTCAAGCTGCTCGCGCGCGTCCAGGGGACCATCCAGTTCCGCACCGTGGACGCGCTGTACAAGGAGTGTGTCCTGGAGAAGCCGGAGACGTACGAGCACGCCGACCGCGCGCTCGAGCACTTCGGCCACCTCGCCGACACGTACCGCAAGCTGTCCGACGAGGCGCGCAAGGAGTCGACCCTTCGCCGCATCCCTGAGCACTGGGAGACCCTCACCGGTGCCCGCGAGACGATCGCAACCCTGGACGACCTCGGCACCGGCGGCGGCGGTACGAGCCCGCTGACGATCTGGGAGACCAACCGCGAGGCAGACCTCGTCGCGGCCGCGGAAGTGGAAGCACGCCAGCACCTGTCGTCGGCGAAGCAGGCTGAGCAGGCCGCGAAGCAGACGCTGACCGCGGCAGGGGTGCGGGTGGACGAAGCGCGCGCGGAGTACAACGAGCGCGGCGGCGGTGACGTGTCGATGCTCAACGTCGCCATCAGCCACGCCGAGCTCGACGTCACCACACGCTCGGGCGCCCTCGAAAACCTCACCCAGCAGGTCGGATCTCTCGTGGTAGACGGCGTTGACCTGACCGACCGCGCCGTGTTCGACCGCCTGCGGGCCCAAGGACAGCAGGCCGCAGCCGACGTCACGGCTGAGCGTCGGCGGCTCAGCGCCGAGGTCACCGAGATCCTCGTGGAGCTGCGGACCAAGGGCGCCGATCTCACGAGCGCCCGCCAGAACCTCGCCCGCATGGAGACCTCCGGCTCCCGCATCGGTGAGCACCTCGAGCGGCTGCGCGACGCCGCGTGCCAGCGCGCCGGCATCGACATCTCCGAGGCGCCGTTCCTGGCCGAGCTCGTCCAGCCCGCAACGAGCGAGGCGCGGTGGACGACCGCGATCGAGAAGGTCCTCGGCCCTGCCGGTTCACGGATGCTCGTGCCCGACGAGAAGCTCGACGCGTTCCAACGAGCCGTCAACGACCTCAAGGTCCGCGGCGAGCTCCGCTTCGACGGTGCCGCGTCCAACCTCTCCGAGCCGCCGCCCGCGGCGGCGAACACCACCGCCGGCAAGCTCGACTTCGCCCCCGGCCCCTACCGCGGCTGGGTCATGCGCAAGGTCGCCGAGCCGTCCAACAACGCCATCTGCGTCGAGGATCCCGCCGACCTCGGCCGCGGCGGCTACCGCGTCACGCTGACCGGCCAGACCCGATACGGCCGCTCCGGCTCGCTCGGGTCGCGCAGCGCAGCTCGCCAGCTCGGTTTCTCCAACGACGACCTGCGGGCGGACGCCAAGCAGCAGATCGCCCTTCTCGAGCGGGACATCCGAGACCTCGAGCGCCGCAAGGACGACCTCGACCAGCAGCTCGACACGCTCACAGAGCGCCACAGCGCCCACCGAGTGCTCGCAGCCGCGGTTTTCGACTCGATCGACGTGCGCGAGGCACGCGCGCGCCTGGCCGACAAGCAGGCAGACCTCCAGAGGATCCTCGACGGCAACGACGTCCTCAAGCAGCTCGAGCAGAAGGTCAAGGACCTCGAGGCCGCCCGCGACGACGCCGTGCACGTCCACGGCAGGGCACGCGACAAGGTCGCTGACCTCGACAAGCAGTGGAACGCGTTCGCGAGCCGGCGCGACACCCTGACCGACCGGCAGGACTACAATGAGCGACGGTTCCCCGACCTGCTCACCGACACCACCGCGTCCTACCTCGAGAACCAGTTCGAGGCCGTGTGCGCCGGCGGCGATCCGGACGACCTCGCGGCGTTCCCCGGCCGGATGAGCGCCCTGCGGCGCATCCTGGAGGACGCCAAGAGCAAGGCGGTCGCCACCGAGACCAAGGCGACCGCGGACCTCGAGGGCACGTTCGAGCAGTTCCTGTCACTGTTCCCCAGCAACTCCCTGACACCGAAGCTTGCCGCGTACCCCGACTTCGCGCAGATCCTCGCCGACATCAACGCCAGGGGCCTGCACGAACGGCGCGCGGACTGGCGCCAGGCCCTGATGTCATGGTCGGGCAAGCACCTGTTCCAGCTTCACCAGGCGATGGACTCCGCCGTCGAAGCGATCGAAGACCGGCTCGTGCCGATCAACACGATCCTGTGGGGGCTGCCGTTCGGCCCCACCGACAGGCGCCTGCAGATGCGGATGCGCAAGGTCGGTCGCGACGAGGTCACCGCGTTCCGGCGCAAGCTCAAGGAGCTGTCGTCCACCGCGACCATCGAGCTCGAGGACCACCAGATGGAGGCTCGCTTCAAGGACCTCGAGAACTTCATGGCGAAGCTGCGCAGCCCCAAGGACCCCGAGTTCGACCCGAAATTGGCCCGCAGGGACGACCTGCTCGACGTGCGCCGGCACGTGGAGGTCCTCGCCGAGCGTCAGGCGCTCGACCACACGGTCGAGGCGACGTACGCGTCGATCGCGTCGAAGTCCGGCGGCGAGACGCAGGAACTCATCGCATTCATCGTCGGGTCCGCGCTGCGGTTCCGCCTCGGTGACGAAGAGCGGGAGCAGCCCCGGTTCGCACCGGTGATTCTCGACGAGGCGTTCATCAAGTCCGACGCCCAGTTCGCCTCCCGCGCGGTGAAGGCGTGGTCGGGTCTCGGGTTCCAGCTCATCATCGGAGCGCCAACGGACAAGTTCGGTGCGCTCGAGCCGCACATGAACCGGTTCCTGCTCGTGACGAAGAACCAGACGACGAAGCGCTCACGAGTGCGGACCATCAGCGATGCCGAGCGTGCGGAGGTTCGCGCCGGGGCACGCGGATGAGCACGAAGAACCCCGCTGACGTCCTCGCTCTGCTCGAACGACGGCTGGTCAAGGTCTGGTCGCGTGCCGCAGCAGGCGCTGCCTACCCGTGGGAGGACCGCGTTACCCTCGGGTCGCTCACGTCAGCTGAGCTCGCACGCAACCTTGACCAGCACGCCACCTGGGCGCGAACGTGGACTGCCTGGGCTAGCGAGCGCGGCGTCGCGCTCGAAGTACGCACGCAGCGCGTCGCCGGCACCACCCAGCAGTTGCCGTACGCGGTCACCATCCCCTTCACCGACGCGGTGCGTCTCGTCGGCGAGCCCTGGCCGGCGCGCCTTGAACGTGGCCGTCGCCGCGCCGCCGCCCTGACTGACCGTCTACCTGCGGCCGGCGACCCGGACCTGTGCGCCCGCGCTGTGCGCGAGACGGACACCTGGACCGCCCTCGACTTCGAACTCCTGCTCACCAGCGCCGACTGGTTCTCCCGCAACGACGCCACTGGGAAGACGCCAAGGCAGGTCCCTATCGAGGGCCTGCACGCCAAGTGGCTGAACACGTCCCAGCCCCTTGTGGCCGCGCTCGCCGGCCGGGACAGCCTAAACCTCGCTCCCCCGCACCCGTCCGTCATCCACTTCACCTACCTCGACCCCGACTACCTGGAGTCCGGCCGGCGCCGGCACGACTCTCACACCGTCGGCGACGCACCCGCGCTCGCCTACACCCCGTCGGTCATCCTCATCTGCGAGAACAAGGACTCCGTCGTCACGTTCCCCCGGGTGCCCGGCGGCATCGCGGTCGAAGGCAACGGAGCTGGCGCCGGCGCGTTCGCAGCCACCCCGTGGATCCGAGACGCGGCCTGCGTCGTGTACTGGGGCGACATGGACGCCGACGGCCTTCAGATCCTCGGACAGTTCCGCGCGAAGGGCATCGTCCACCACTCGATGCTGATGGACGTCGAGACGTACAACCGCTACCAGCGGTGGGGCACCAACCACGACAAGAACGGCCGGCCGCTGACAGCCCGCGAGCCTCGTCAAGGGCTCGCCCTCGAGCCGGCCGAGCTCGCCCTGTACGAGATGCTGCTGGCAGCCGAGCACCCCGGGCCGAGGCGCGTCGAGCAGGAACGGATCCCCCAGGTGGTCGCACACGCGGCACTGCTGAAGCTTGCTCCGAGCGCAGCAGTCTAGGTGTACCCGGGCCGGGACATCGGTTGCAGCCTGCTGATCGGTGAGGCCGTTGAGTGCTTGGTGGGTGGCAGCGTCAGGTGTTGTAGTACTCGATCCAGGGTGCCGGGGCCGCGGCTCGTTCGTCGTTCGAGGTGACGACCTGCTGGTAGGCCCACTCGGTGGCCAGGGTGCGGTTGAGCGTTCGACCTTGCCGTTCTGCCGGGCAGGCGTCCATGCTCGTGCGGTCACTGAGCTGGTCGGTAGGCCAGTTCCAGCACAGCCACCCGACCTCCTCGGAAGGGACTGCTGCGCGGACAGGTGACACTCGATCTGTAGTGCCGCGACTACCCGCGCTGGGGCACCCGAAGCAGGGCGGCGCGATGGTGCGGCCGAACTTGCGGCCAGATAGGTCTCCGCGTCTCCGCAGGTCAGACGCTGGGCGACACTGGAACCTGAGGCCTCGACTGTGGGCCAACCATCACCGCAGGTCAGAGCGTTGCGGATTGGCCCACAGCACTCACGACGAAGGCCCCCTGCTCAGGGTTTCCGCTGGTCAGGGGGCCTTCTGCTTCGGGTGGGCGATACTGGGTTCGAACCAGTGACCTCTTCGGTGTGAAGGGCAGTATCCGGTTCAGCGACCTGGGCAGATGCGCGAGATTCCGCGGCTCGTCGTCGACGGCTGTCGGTCGCTGTCGGGCCTGTGGGGAAGCCGTAGATGCCCACTTAGGTGCCCAGGAGTGTCAGGCGTCCAGTGCGCGTGGCGGGTCGGCGTCGAGTCGGGCGAGCGCGCCGTCGTCGTACTCAGCGATGGTGACGTGCTCGATCGCGGTGCCGCCGGCGCGGATCGTCTCGGCGAGGTTGCGGGCGTTGGTGCGGCAGGCGCTGGCAGACCTGGCGCCGGGGTAGGCGGCGTCGATGGTCTCGGGCAAGACCAGGCGTCCGCCGAGCTCGGGCTCGGTCTGGCGGCCGGTCCACCACCGCTCGACTGCGCGGGCGTGCGCGGTCTGCTGGTCGGTCTCGACGGACACGATGAGCAGCGCCTGGTAGTCGGCCTTCGCGAGTGACAGCAGGAGCCGCTCGCCGTACGCGGGTGACGCCATGGTGGCCTCGACAACGACGTCCATACGCTGGGCGAGGGCATCGCGGCGCACCGCGTTGGCCACATCGGTGGACATGGTCTGCATAAGCGGCGACAGCTCCAGGGGCCGCAGGGCGTGGCCGTCGGGCAGAGCCGTGGACAACAGGTCGGCGTAGAACGCGGCGTGCTCGGTGCACCAGTGGGCGAGGTAGTCCTTGACCGTGTCCGGGTCGATCACCAACCGTGAGCCCAGATCCGGGACAGCGGTGGGCAGGATCGAGGACTTGCCCGCCCCGGGTGGGCCGGCCGTGGCGACCACGCAAGTGCCCTGGCGCGTGACATTCCCGGCGTAGGTGTCCAGGTACCAGTCGCGAGCCTGGCGCACCAGGCGCCGCTGCTCTGCGCGGGTCAGCAGCGAGTCCAGCGATACCCCGCCGCGGACCGCGGCGCACGCCGCAGCGTGCGTGCTCGCGCGCAGATCACTCACGGGCGTCAAGAACCTGGTCGACCTCGTCCTCGCTGATCAGCCCGTCCTCGCACAGCTCGTCCAGGTCGGCCCGGGAATCGCCGGGCAGGACACCGTCGACCGGGTCGATAACGCGCGGCACCCACGACTCGATCGAGGCCAGCCGTACAAGCATCTGCGCGGTAGAGATCTGCCCGACGAACCGCTGCAGCACGACCTCCTCGACCGACTCGTGCTCCATACCCAACGCGCGTGCCCGGACGATCATCCGGTGCACGCTGGCCTGGGACAGGTGCACCGCCGCAGCGATGTCCCGCTGCGGCAACCCGTCCAGCGACGCCAGGTACACCTGTCGCATGCGGTCAATCTCGGCCAGGCGAGCGCGTGCGTAAGACAGCCTCAGGCTCGGCTCGTGCGCGGCGGCGGTCATGGCAGACATGGCTACCTCCTCGGCCACCAGGCTACGCTGCGATTCACAGTGAATCAAGGACTAACCTGAACCGTTAGAGGGCAGGGAACGGTCGCCCAGCTTCCCGCTCGCGAAGCCAAGCCTCAGCCCGTGCCGTGGATGCCCGGGGCTGGCTTCCGGGCCGTCTCGAGCGGAACGCGGGGCCCGCCCAGGAGGGCGCGCTCCAGCGCGGGGAAGGCTTCACGTCTCTGCGCGACGGCGGGTCTCGCCTGACGACCCCGGTGGACCGGTCGAGCACGTCCGCGCAGCGCGACTGGCTCGTATGATCGGGCCGTGTCGAACGCTCCGCCGGGAGAAGTGTCCGTACCCGCTTCGCGAACGGTTCGCTCTGACCATCGGGAGCAACCGGACCGCGAGCGCGGAGCCGTCAACGGATGCGCGACGACCTGCGCATGACCGGCAAGATGGAGGATCAATGACGTCGACCGCTTGGACATGCGCGCTATGCGGGACCACCCACGAAGGCCTCGCCATGGTCTTCGGTCCACGCGCCCCGGACCCGTGGATGCTCGCGTCCGACGACGAGCGCGTTCGAAGTGAGCTCAACGCCGACATGTGCGTGTTGGTCGACGATGCCGGAAGCACGAACTACTTCATGCGCGGACACATCGTGATCCCGATCATCGACTCCGACGACGGTCCGTTCTGCTGGTCCGTCTGGGTGTCGCTGAGCGAGGCGAGCATGCGAACCCAGACCGATCATTGGAGCGATCCCGACCGGGCGCAGCTGGAGCCGATGTTCGCGTGGCTCTGCAACAACCTGCCGTACGAGCCGTCGACGGCGCCGATGGCCGCCCGACTCCACACTAACGAGCCCGGGACGGTGCCGTGGGTCGAGCTCGACCCCGCAATCGATCACCCACTCGTCCATGAGCAGCTTCACGGGATCACCCTGCATCGTGTTGCCGAAATCAACCGGGCGGTGCAGGGCGACCAGGCCGGCTGAGAAGGCGAGAGGCCTATCGCGCCCGCAGCGCGATGGGCTCGTCCAGTCGCAGCCCGTAGATGCCCAGGGCCGTTTCGCGGCTCTCCCCAGGCAAAGCAAAAGGCCCCCTGTCGCAGCGTTCCCGCTGGTCAGAGGGCCTCTGTGCTGGTGGGCGATACTGGTTCGAACCAGTGACCTCTTCGGTGTGAATGAACTCTGACCGGCGGAAGCATGTTCATATCGTTGAGGTTCTGGCCGTGCCGGTCCGCCGGCGCACTGAAGCGGTCGTGCCGCTAAGCCAGCAGTAGCGCCAGCAACGCGAGCCACTTCGACGTCGCGTCCGACGATGAGCTCGAGGGCCTCGAGCACCTCGTCTTCAGGCTTCGCCCGATCGTTCGTCGCCGCCCAGCTCAGCAGCACTACACCCTCATCTGCGTTGAGCCGTACTACAACGCAACGAAGGCGCTGACCCAGGCGACGAGATTCTCGTCGCCTGGAATTCAAGGACAACCCCGCATGCTTATGCAGACACGATCCGACGAACGCAAGGCGGGAGATCCGCGAGCGCGACCATTTGCCCATCGCTCAGAGGTGTCTCGCGAACAATGATGCGTTGCAAGCGAGGCATCGAGAGTAATCCTTCCTGAAGATCCACGAGCCTATCGGCGTGACCGATTGCCAGGGTTTCAAGGCGCGGGCTAGCAAGGTCGATGAATGAGACTCGATGATGCGGCGGTACGGGAAGCATCGCCATGAGACGCACTTCTCGCAACTGGATACTGGACACCAATGGTGAAGTGTCCGAGACTGCAAATCTCGTCAGTCTAACGCTTTCGAGACTCTCACTAGATGAAATTCCGTCAAGCCGGTGCAACCTTCCACCACCGTCAAGCTCTAGATGGCGCAGCCAGGGAAGCTCTTCCAGGATTCGCAGATCTCGCCCTATCCAAGGGTCCACAACTCGAAGCCGTTCGAGATTAGGGAATAGTTGACGCGACGAACTAAGTCGGCGAAATCCTACGCAGAGCCTGCGCAAGCGATCTGCAACGATTGTCGGAATATCTACTGATGATCCCGTGACAATCGTCAGTTCCTCGAGCTCCTCGAGCCCGAATGCTGCAGAGTCGTCTCGGGTAGGCGACGTCACGCTCAAAGATCTGAGTCCGACGAAGTCCTGCAGAAACTGTAGATTGTCGAAAGTTCCGCCAGGTTTGGGGATGACATGTAATCCGTCGTACCCGGCCGCGGCGAAGCGGGCCGCGGCCGATGCAATAGGCTGCTCAGGATCCCATGGATCCCACTGCATGGTCTTGTATTGAGAGACCTCCACGCTGCCCCCTAGCCTGTGATACCTGGTGAATTGACCCTATTCGCTAGGTTGCTAATACCCCCTGCGCGGGAGATCATCCCAGCTTCCATTTCGAAAAGTTCTGCGCTCGACGCGCCGGGCATCTCGATCCAATCAAGACCCCTAACCTCACTCGCGCAATAGCCCTCGTCATTGAGTGCCCCACCTCTGCGGAATGAGCCGTGAATTCTACCATGGATGTCTGTCGCTTTTCCTACATAGGCCCTTCCGTCGCCCATCTCAATCTTGTACACGCCACTCATGTTGGAGACGTCAAGTCGGCCACTTGGAGAAAGATGATCGAATGTCCTGCAACTTGTGCTATGACTAAGGAGTTCAAGATTTCCACCATCGACGTAGTACGTGTGCGTTCCGGCGACGGTCAGATTGTGAACCTGAGCGTACTCGTGCGTCGTCTCGGTCGCTGTGAGTTGGACTCGGGTGCCGGCGCCGGTCTGTAGCCATTGTCCGGGCCTGAGGTCGCCGGCGTCTACCCATTCACGCAGGGTGGGGACCCAGAAGGGGTGCCCGCCGGTCGCGGTCACCGTGCCAGCGTCGCCGTTGTGGTCGGTCACGGTCAGGCTGACGAGGTCCTTGTGTCCTTCGCCCGTGATGAGCGCAACCACGTCCTGCGGCCCGCTCTTGCCTGTGGTTTCGTCGGTGGCGAGGACCTGGTCACCGAGCCGGATGTCCTCGATGGGTTTCGAAACGCAAGCGGACTGAACGACGATCGGGACTGCTGCATGAGCAGGTGTCTCTTGACGTCGGCCGACGGCGTGGACGGCCGTCTCCAACGCGGCCACGGAGCTGGCAAGGCGTCAGGACGGCCGAGTGACCTCTTCGGAACGCCCCAACCCCCGCCGTGCCCGTGGCCACCTCACGGACCCGACCGCGACACCGCACCAACCAGCCGACCTAACTCGGGGAGCGTCGAACGAACAGCGTTCACGCAGTTCAAGCCTGGATTCGGGACGTCGACGCTGAAGTCATGTCGGCACGCACGCACCGTCACCGCGCACCGACGTCGAGCTCGACGACGCACTCCCCCACATGCCAGATCGAGTGTCACAGACCAGCAGCTAGACCAGCAGCCCGTTGCCCGGCAAAACGAAAAGCCCCCTGCCCAGCGTTTCCGCTGGTCAAGGGGCCTCTCTCGGTGGGCGATACTGGGTTCGAACCAGTGACCTCTTCGGTGTGAATGAACTCTGACCAGGGGGAGCATGCTCAAATCGTTGAGATTCCGCCCGTGGCGGTTCGCCGGCGTACGGGAGCGCTCGTGCCGCTAAGCCAGCAGTAGCGCCAGCAACTCGAGCCACTTCGACGTCGCGTCCGACGAGGTGCTCGAGGACCTCGAGCACCTCGTCCTCAGGCTTCGCCCGATCGTCGTAGCCGCCCAACTCAGCAGCACTACACCCTCATCTGCGTTGAGCCATCTTAGTGCCTCGCAGAGGACACCAATCCACAGAACCACGACCATCACCGCAGGTCAGCGGTACGCACGTCCGGCCCCGTGGACAACCTGACCCAAGTCAGGTCCGACGCGCGCAGCCCGCGGCCTGGCAGACCAGACGGCGGACTCTCACCCGCAGCTCGACCCGGACCCCCGCGACCGGCAGATCAGCCGGCGACCGCTCGTGCCAGGCGTGCACCCGCTGCGACGGCTGCCCGCACACCGGACAGCCCACCGGCCCACCCGCCGTCGCGGCGGCCACGACCAGCCCGCCACCGCGGTCCGTCACGTCGTGCACGACGAGACCATCCAGCCCCCGGAAGACTGCTCTGACCAGCGCTTTCGCATCGCCCACGGTCGATCATGACAGACATTCCGGCCCTTCAGGACCAACCACCGGAAGTACGACAGAGCCGTTAATCAGACAGACCCCTACCCGTCAGGGCCAACAACTGTCACTGAATCCGGAAACTCGTCAAGCAATATAGAATCGCCCGCCACAACCGTGGTCCCTCTGAGGCGAACGTCACGCAATGAACTCATGCCGAGAAGCGGCGCGACCGAACGAACCTCGCCACCATACGTAACCCTTAGTTCCTCAAGGCCACTCAAACCTGAGACATCATTAAAGTCCAGAGGCTCAGCCTGAACAAGACGCCCTCCGCCAACCAGCCAGCAGCGACGAAGGCGTTTCAGTTGCCCAAGGGGGACGAGACTCTTGGCCCGTGTTTCAACGATCTCCAACTCGTAGAGCTTCCTGCACCGGTCCAAACCGGAGAGATCCAAGATCTGCCCCGTGCCCTCCAACTTGAACGACGCAAGTTCGGTCACGTCACCCAGAAAATCTAAGTCCCTTCTAAGCGACGACCAAATTGTCAGACCTGTCAGTGAAGGGAATCCTTCTAGGTCAATCCTGTCGCCCCGATCGTCGAACGCCAGCACAGAAAGGGAGGAGTTACGTCCTCTTGGTATCGCCGCTTCTCCTTTGGTCAAGAGCACGAGTTCACGAAGACCTGGCACCTGAAAGGCCGCTGAATCATCAACGACCCGACCTTCGATCTCGAGATACTCGATCCGTGGCATACGTGCCAGGAAGTCGAGATTGCGCAGTCGACTTCCGCGGCTCAACCTAAGGAACAATCCATTGAATCGGCCGGAACGATACTGTTCCACAATCTCGTTCTCATCAATCTGCCCATCGGCCTGAAGGTTCAGCACGTCATAATCTGCACGCATTAGGAGATCTCATTTCGCCGATTCAGAAGCACCCCGCCATTGATTCCTCCATATTGATCAAATACCGACTGCTCCTGCCTCCTGATGGCATTCCGCGAATGCCCCGACATGTCGTTGACTGAAATATTTGAGACATCATCTGTCGTGTAGCCAGCATTTTTCACAGCCGCATTGTTCGATCTGAAGGCCGCATGCAAACGACCGTGCACGTTGGTTGAGCTTGACTCGACATACACTCTGCCGTCCTTCATCGTGATGGAATAGACGCCCGGCACGTTCGGCGAATCCTCAAATCCGAATGTACGACATGAGGAATTATGAACCAGCGCCGAAGTGTTTCCGGAAAGCACGTAGTAGGTGTGAATGCCGGCGATGGTGAGGTTGTGGACCGTGGCGTATTCGTGCGTCGTCTCGGTCGCGGAGATCTGGACGTGGGTGCCGGCACCGGTCTGGAGCCATTGTCCGGGCCTGAGGTCGCCGGCGTCTACCCATTC
>NZ_PVTX01000019.1 GCF_003003075.1 Isoptericola halotolerans
GATATTCTCCTACCGGCGAAGAACCGCCCATACCGAGCCCGGTGATGCTAACCACCCCGGACCACCACCGTCACCTTCGGGTGACACCGGTGGCGAGGCGTGGGACCCGAACCGGTAGTAGGTAAGCGTATTAACAGGGGTGACGCAGGAAGGTAGCCCGGCGTGGCGATGGTAGACCACGTCCAAGGCCGTAGCCGGCTTCGTAGGTAAATCCGCGAAGCACGTACGGTGAGAGCTGACGGTGACCGCTCAAGCGGGAATCGGGTGATCCTCTGCTGCCAAGAAAAGCCTCGACGCGAGGTTCTAGCCGCCCGTACCCCAAACCGACTCAGGTGGTCAGGTAGAGAATACCAAGGCGATCGAGCAAATCGTGGTTAAGGAACTCGGCAAAATGCCCCCGTAACTTCGGGAGAAGGGGGGCCCGAACTGTCCAACCCCTTGCGGGTGACGGCGGTAAGGGCCGCAGAGACCAGGGAGAAGCGACTGTTTACTAAAAACACAGGTCCGTGCGAAGTCGCAAGACGATGTATACGGACTGACGCCTGCCCGGTGCTGGAAGGTTAAGAGGACGGGTCAGCCTTCGGGCGAAGCCCAGAATTTAAGCCCCAGTAAACGGCGGTGGTAACTATAACCATCCTAAGGTAGCGAAATTCCTTGTCGGGTAAGTTCCGACCTGCACGAATGGCGTAACGACTTCTCCGCTGTCTCAACCGCGAACTCGGCGAAATTGCACTACGAGTAAAGATGCTCGTTACGCGCAGCAGGACGGAAAGACCCCGGGACCTTTACTATAGCTTGGTATTGGTGTTCGGTGCGGTTTGTGTAGGATAGGTGGGAGACTATGAAGCCCGCGCGCCAGCGCGAGTGGAGTCGCCGTTGAAATACCACTCTGACCGCATCGACCATCTAACCTCGGTCCGTGATCCGGATCAGGGACAGTGCCTGGTGGGTAGTTTAACTGGGGCGGTTGCCTCCCAAAATGTAACGGAGGCGCTCAAAGGTTCCCTCAGCCTGGTTGGCAATCAGGTGTCGAGTGCAAGTGCACAAGGGAGCTTGACTGTGAGACCGACAGGTCGAGCAGGGACGAAAGTCGGAACTAGTGATCCGGCGGTGGCTTGTGGAAGCGCCGTCGCTCAACGGATAAAAGGTACCCCGGGGATAACAGGCTGATCTTCCCCAAGAGTCCATATCGACGGGATGGTTTGGCACCTCGATGTCGGCTCGTCGCATCCTGGGGCTGGAGTAGGTCCCAAGGGTTGGGCTGTTCGCCCATTAAAGCGGCACGCGAGCTGGGTTTAGAACGTCGTGAGACAGTTCGGTCCCTATCCGCTGCGCGCGCAGGAAACTTGAGAAGGGCTGTCCCTAGTACGAGAGGACCGGGACGGACGAACCTCTGGTATGCCAGTTGTTCCGCCAGGAGCACCGCTGGTTCGCTACGTTCGGAAGGGATAACCGCTGAAAGCATCTAAGCGGGAAGCCTGCTTCAAGATGAGGTTTCCATCCCCCTCGTGGGGTGAAGGCACCCAGCTAGACCACTGGGTAGATAGGCCGGAAGTGGAAGACAGGACCAACGACTGTCGCAGCTGACCGGTACTAATAAGCCAACAACTTCAACACCAACACTTCTGCTATGCACGCGTCCACTGTGCGGTTCCCGAGAAACGGGCACCACCCACACACCCCCCACCCCCACCACAGGG
>NZ_PVTX01000020.1 GCF_003003075.1 Isoptericola halotolerans
CTTCGGGGGTCGTTGGTTGTTTTCTCTCTTTTACGGAGAGTTTGATCCTGGCTCAGGACGAACGCTGGCGGCGTGCTTAACACATGCAAGTCGAACGGTGAAGCCCAGCTTGCTGGGTGGATCAGTGGCGAACGGGTGAGTAACACGTGAGCAACCTGCCCTCCACTTCGGGATAAGCCTTGGAAACGGGGTCTAATACCGGATATGAGCATTCACCGCATGGTGGGTGTTGGAAAGTTTTTCGGTGGGGGATGGGCTCGCGGCCTATCAGCTTGTTGGTGGGGTGATGGCCTACCAAGGCGTCGACGGGTAGCCGGCCTGAGAGGGCGACCGGCCACACTGGGACTGAGACACGGCCCAGACTCCTACGGGAGGCAGCAGTGGGGAATATTGCACAATGGGCGAAAGCCTGATGCAGCGACGCCGCGTGAGGGATGACGGCCTTCGGGTTGTAAACCTCTTTCAGCAGGGAAGAAGGCCTTCGGGTGGACGGTACCTGCAGAAGAAGCGCCGGCTAACTACGTGCCAGCAGCCGCGGTAATACGTAGGGCGCAAGCGTTGTCCGGAATTATTGGGCGTAAAGAGCTCGTAGGCGGTTTGTCGCGTCTGGTGTGAAATCCCGAGGCTCAACCTCGGGCTTGCATCGGGTACGGGCAGACTAGAGTACTGTAGGGGAGACTGGAATTCCTGGTGTAGCGGTGGAATGCGCAGATATCAGGAGGAACACCGATGGCGAAGGCAGGTCTCTGGGCAGTTACTGACGCTGAGGAGCGAAAGCATGGGGAGCGAACAGGATTAGATACCCTGGTAGTCCATGCCGTAAACGTTGGGCACTAGGTGTGGGGCTCATTCCACGAGTTCCGTGCCGCAGCTAACGCATTAAGTGCCCCGCCTGGGGAGTACGGCCGCAAGGCTAAAACTCAAAGGAATTGACGGGGGCCCGCACAAGCGGCGGAGCATGCGGATTAATTCGATGCAACGCGAAGAACCTTACCAAGGCTTGACATGCACCGGACGCTGCCAGAGATGGTGGTTCCGCAAGGTCGGTGCACAGGTGGTGCATGGTTGTCGTCAGCTCGTGTCGTGAGATGTTGGGTTAAGTCCCGCAACGAGCGCAACCCTCGTCCCATGTTGCCAGCGGGTTATGCCGGGGACTCATGGGAGACTGCCGGGGTCAACTCGGAGGAAGGCGGGGATGACGTCAAATCATCATGCCCCTTATGTCTTGGGCTTCACGCATGCTACAATGGCCGGTACAGAGGGCTGCGATACCGTAAGGTGGAGCGAATCCCAAAAAGCCGGTCTCAGTTCGGATTGGGGTCTGCAACTCGACCCCATGAAGTCGGAGTCGCTAGTAATCGCAGATCAGCAACGCTGCGGTGAATACGTTCCCGGGCCTTGTACACACCGCCCGTCAAGTCACGAAAGTTGGTAACACCCGAAGCTCATGGCCCAACCGGTTTTCCGGGGGGAGTGGTCGAAGGTGGGACTGGCGATTGGGACTAAGTCGTAACAAGGTAGCCGTACCGGAAGGTGCGGCTGGATCACCTCCTTTCTAAGGAGCACATACTGCTCGTCG
>NZ_PVTX01000021.1 GCF_003003075.1 Isoptericola halotolerans
AGGGGATGCTGGGTAAAGTGTGAGTGCCACGGCTTCGGCGGTGTACTTGAGCCCCGCTACATTGTCGGCGCGGAATCACTTGACCAGTGAGCTATTACGCACTCTTTCAAGGGTGGCTGCTTCTAAGCCAACCTCCTGGTTGTCTGTGCAACTCCACATCCTTTCCCACTGAGCACACGCTTAGGGGCCTTAGCCGGTGGTCTGGGCTGTTTCCCTCTCGACTACGAAGCTTATCCCCCGCAGTCTCACTGCCACGCTCTGGCTTACCGGCATTCGGAGTTTGGTTGACGTCAGTAACCTGGTGAGGCCCATCGGCCATCCAGTAGCTCTACCTCCGGCAAGGAACGCGTGACGCTGCACCTAAATGCATTTCGGGGAGAACCAGCTATCACGAAGTTTGATTGGCCTTTCACCCCTAACCACAGGTCATCCCCTCAGTTTTCAACCTAAGTGGGTTCGGTCCTCCACGCCGTCTTACCGGCGCTTCAACCTGCCCATGGCTAGATCACTTCGCTTCGGGTCTAGACCCGGCGACTGAATCGCCCTGTTCGGACTCGCTTTCGCTACGGCTTCCCCACACGGGTTAACCTCGCCACCGAGCACTAACTCGCAGGCTCATTCTTCAAAAGGCACGCCGTCACCCCTGCTAGGGAGGCTCCGACGGATTGTAGGCACACGGTTTCAGGTACTATTTCACTCCCCTCCCGGGGTACTTTTCACCTTTCCCTCACGGTACTTGTCCGCTATCGGTCACTAGGTAGTATTTAGGCTTAGCAAGTGGTCTTGCCAGATTCACACGGGATTTCTCGGGCCCCGTGCTACTTGGGATCCCCTTCACCAGGCCACGCCATTTCGTCTACGGGACTCCCACCCTCTACGGTCCGCCATTCAATGCGGTTCGACTATGACACGACTTTTTTACTGGTCAGAACCATGTCAGTGGCTCTCGAAAGGTCCCACAACCCCACACACGCAACGCCTGACAGCTTGACACGCATATGGTTTGGCCTCATCCGCTTTCGCTCGCCACTACTCACGGAATATCTCTTCCTGCCGGTACTGAGATGTTTCACTTCCCGGCGTTCCCTCCTGCACCCTATGAATTCAGGTACAGGTGACCGCACATGACTACGGCCGGGTTCCCCCATTCGGACATCCTCGGATCACAGCTCGTTTGCCAGCTCCCCGAGGCTTAACGCAGGCTACAACGTCCTTCTTCGGCTCCTAGTGCCAAGGCATCCACCATGTGCCCTTATAAACTTCGACACACACTACAAATATGCTACAGAAATCCAAGAATAATACTTGAACATCTGGGATGCTCGCGTCCACTGTGCAGTTCTCAAGCAACGGACGGTCCCGCCGGCCCACCGGTACACCCACCCCAACAACCGTGGAGCGGTCTGCACCAGACCAACGACCCGTATCCATCCGAGG
>NZ_PVTX01000022.1 GCF_003003075.1 Isoptericola halotolerans
GACACGAACCTGCCCAACGCCGGGTCGTACTCCCGCGCACCGAGAGAAACCAGGCCCGTGCTCGCCCGATCGTCATACCCACCCACGAAGCTGCGCGATCCCGCCCAGTCAGCCGGCGCCGTGCCACGATCGGTGCCGAACGGTGTCGTGCGTCGCTGCGACAACGTCATCGTGTCCGCCCGGACCGCGAGCTGACCCGTGCCCTGATGGTCGCTCAGCACGAACGACACCGTGGCGTCGTCGTCCTCGATCACCGCAGTGTGCCCACCACCGACGTCGACATACCGAGTCGCCTTCGCCACCGCCGGCGCGGTGCTGCTCACCGTGACCTCGGTATGCCCCAGATACAGCGTCGTCTCAGTCGCGGAGCCCGTGTCCGTGCGCGAGATCAGCCGGTTGCCGTTCGCGTCGTACACATACTCCACGCCCGAGTCATCGGCGTTCGCCACCGTCTGGACACGGCCTTCCGGCGTCCACGTCAGGGTCTGGGTATTGATTCGCCCAAAGGCGCATCCCTGCGATGTCAGGCGACCCATCCGAAAACGGAACGAGGTGGGCAACCTCTGGGCCAGCAGTCTCCGACTCCAAAGGTACCGAGATCGCACCTCCCCCCTCGAAGGCAATCCTGATAGTTGACGCGCTCTCAGTGGCGTCAACCACGATGGAACCGATCATCCCGCAGAGGGCGTCTCGAGCGCCCGGATTCGGATGTGTGAAACGGTCTCGCTGTGTCTCGACTATTGGCTCACCTAGGCTACGGAAGATTGGCCCATCAAAATGGAGCTCGACGTAGTCCCGGACGAAGCAGACTGCACTCAGTTCAAGCCCATTCAAATCGCTCACGCCCCCTCGCGTCACCATGGCAGATGAGCCCAGGAGTCAGACTTGGCTACGGTTTGGCCGGTTTGAGGATTCACAGTTTGTCCCGTCCTGTTCATGTAGACAACACGGCGGGTATGGTGACTCGTCGCTTCCATCACGCGCACGCCGGCCACGCGGCTATCCAAACCCAGACCACCAGAACCTCCTAGGAACTGGAAGCCTGGGCCGTCTGTTGCCAGAGGGCCTGAGGCTCCCGACGGAATCGCCGCCGGAGGGCTGTCCACGAAGCCGATGAAGGTTGGCCCACTCGCTGAGCAGGTGTTATGGACGAGGATAGCGTCCTCGCCTACATTCACGTGGTACGTGTGGGTGCTGGCGATGGTGAGGTTGTGGACCCTGGCCTGCTCGCGCGTGGTGTCGATGGCGGTGAGCTGGACGTGGGTGCCGGCGCCGGTCTGGAGCCATTGTCCGGGCCTGAGGTCGCCGGCGTCTACCCATTCGTGCAGGGTGGGGACCCAGAAGGGGTGGCCGCCGGTCGCGGTCAC